>NZ_WKJD01000019.1 GCF_009674665.1 Agromyces kandeliae | reverse complement strand
GCTGGCTCGACCCCGCCACCCACGGCGGCATCAACCTCGGCTTCCCCCAGAACCACTGACACCCACCCGACGGGATGCCACGGCCGGCAGGGGTGCCCGGCCGTGGCATCCACGAGACCCGAGAGGGACACATGAGCACCGATGACCAGCGCTGGTTCCATCGCCGCGGCGCGCTCGCGCGTGACGGGTGGGAGAGCGTCGTCGACGAGCGCACCCCGGGGTGGGCCCACACCGGCATCCGGGTGGCCGAGCTCGGCGCCGACGACTCACTCGACCTCTCGTCCACCGGCGTGGAACGGATCGTCGTGCCGCTCTCGGGATCGTTCACGGTGTCCGAACGCGACGGCGGCTCCTCGACGACGACGCGGCTGCTCGGTCGCGCGTCGGTGTTCGACGGACCGACCGACGTGCTTTACCTCTCCAGCGCCGTGACCGCGGTGATCACCGGCGAGGGCCGGGTCGCGGTCGCCACGTCGCCGACCGACGTCGTGAAGCCGAGCCGCTACATCGCCGCAGAGGAGACTCCGGTGGAACTGCGCGGTGCCGGCGCCTCGAGCCGTCAGGTGCACAACTTCGGCACGCCCGCGGCGCTCGACGCCGCGCGCCTCATCGTCTGCGAGGTGATCACGCCCGCCGAGAACTGGTCGTCGTACCCGCCGCACAAGCATGATGAGCACGTCCCCGGACATGAGTCGCGCTTGGAGGAGATCTACTACTTCGAGGCGGCGCCGGCTCGCGGCGCCACCGCAGCCGACCCCGACGCGGCGTTCGGAATGTTCAGCACCTACTCCTCGCCCGCGGGCGAGATCGAGATCGACGCCATGGTCCGGACGGGCGACATCGCACTCGTCCCGTACGGCTACCACGGGCCGGCGGTCGCCGCGCCCGGATACGACCTGTACTACCTCAACGTCATGGCCGGCCCGGATCCCGAGCGGGAGTGGCTGATCAGCGACGACCCGGCGCACGCTTGGGTACGAACCACGTGGGAGGGCCAGCGCGTCGACGCGCGCCTCCCATACACTCACGACGAGGAAGGCCACCATTGATGCCGGCGACGAAGCGGATGACAGTCAGCCAGGCGCTCATCGAGTTCCTGGCGCACCAGTGGACGGTCGACGGCGACATCCGGGAACGCACGATCCCGGGCGTGTTCGGCATCTTCGGGCACGGCAACGTTGCCGGCATCGGACAGGCGCTCAAGCAGTTCAACGTCGAGCAGCCCGACCTCATGCCGTACTACCAGGCCCGGAACGAGCAGGCCATGGTGCACCAGTCGGTCGGCTACGCCCGCATGCACCGTCGGCGCGGAACCTACGCGTCCGCAGCGTCCGTCGGGCCCGGCGCGGCGAACCTGCTCACGGGTGCCGCGCTGGCCACGACCAACCGCCTGCCCGCGCTGCTGCTGCCGAGCGACACCTTCGCGACCAGGGTGGCCGATCCCGTGCTGCAGCAACTCGAGCAGCCGTGGGACATCGGCCTCACCGTGAACGATGCGTTCCGCCCGCTGTCGAAGTTCTTCGACCGCGTGCAGCGTCCGGAGCAGCTGTACTCGATCGCCCTCGCTGCGATGCGGGTGCTGACCGATCCCGTCGAGACGGGCGCGGTCACCATCGCCCTGCCGGAGGATGTCCAGGCCGAGGCCCTCGACGTGCCCGTCGAGTTCCTCCAGGACCGCGAATGGCACGTGCGTCGCCCCCTGCCCGAGCGTGCCGCGCTCGCACGGGCCGTCGCGGCCATCCGCGGAGCGAAGCGCCCGCTCATCGTCGCCGGCGGCGGCGTGATCTACTCCGGCGCCGAGCCGCAGCTGCGAGAACTCGTCGAGGCCACCGGCATCCCCGTCGGAACCTCGCAGGCCGGCGGCGGTGCGCTCGACTGGGATCACCCCCAGAACCTGGGCGGCGTCGGCGCGACCGGCACGCTCGCGGCGAACCGGCTCGCTGCAGAGGCCGACGTGGTCATCGGCATCGGCACCCGCTACAGCGACTTCACCACCGCCTCGCGCACGGCCTTCCAGAACCCGGACGTCGTGTTCGTGAACATCAACGTCGCCTCCTTCGACGCGTACAAGCACGGCTCCCAGCTCCCCGTCGTCGCAGACGCCCGCGAGGCGCTCGTGGAGCTCGCGGCGGCGCTCGCGGGCCACACGGTCTCGAACGAGTACGCCGAGCGGATCGCACGCGAGAAGGAGGCCTGGGACCGGATGGTCGACGACGCCTTCGCGCCGTCCGGCCTGTCGCTCCCGGGCCAGCCCGAGATCATCGGGGCGGTGCAGGGGTCGAGCGACGCGAAGGACGTGATCGTGCAGGCCGCGGGCTCCCTGCCCGGGGACCTCCACAAGCTGTGGCGCGTGCGCGACCCGCTGGGGTACCACGTCGAGTACGCGTTCTCGTGCATGGGCTACGAGATCGCCGGCGGCCTCGGCGCCAAGCGCGGCCTGCTCGCCGACGGCGACGACCGCGACGTGATCGTGATGGTGGGCGACGGTTCGTACCTCATGCTGAACACCGAGCTCGTGACCGCGGTCGCCGAGGGCATCAAGCTCATCGTGGTGCTCATCCAGAACCACGGCTACGCGTCGATCGGCCACTTGTCCGAGACCGTCGGATCCGAGCGGTTCGGAACCTGGTACCGCGAGTACGACGCCGACGCGCGCAACTTCCAGGGCGACGCCGTCCTGCCGGTCGACCTCGCGATGAATGCGCGCAGCTACGGCCTCGACGTGGTCGAGATCGAGCCGAGCCCGACGGCGATCGACGACCTGAAGCGGGCGATGGCGGCCGCCAAGGCCTCCGACCGATCGACCTTCATCCACATCAACAGCGACCCGCTCGTCTACGCGCCCGACGGCGCGGGCTGGTGGGACGTGCCCGTGCCCGAGGTCTCGACCCTCGACTCCACGCAGCGCGCCCGCGAGGAGTACCTCGAGCAGCAGGCGGCGCAGCGCCCCCTGCTCGGCTGATCCGCCTCCGACCCCAACCTCGGGAGAACCCACCATGACCAACGACCTCCGCATCGGCGTCGTGGGCGCCGGCCTCATGGGCGCCGACCACGTGACCCGCATCACCGAGCGCATCAGCGGCGCCGTCGTCTCCGCGATCGTCGAGCCCGACGCCGACCGGGCGTCGGCCGCGGTGCAGCACGCCCCCGGCGCGACCGCATTCGCCTCGATCGAGGACGCGATCGCCGCGGGCGCCGTCGACGCCGTGCTGATCGCCACCCCCGGCCGATTCCACGAGCCCGTGCTCGTTCCGGTGCTGAAGGCGCGGCTCCCGGTCCTCTGCGAGAAGCCGCTCACGCCGGATTCGGAGTCGGCGATGCGCGTCCTCGAGCTCGAGCAGACGCTCGACCGGCCGCACATCCAGGTCGGCTTCATGCGCCGGTTCGACGCGGAGTACGAGGCGCTGCGCGAACTCATCGCCTCCGGCGACTCCGGTCACCTGATGCTCCTGCGGTGCGTGCACCGCAACCCCGCGGTGCCGGACTCGTACACGCAGCAGATGCTGATCAACGACTCCGTCGTGCACGAGTTCGACGTCGTGCCGTGGCTCGCCGGTTCACCCGTGAAGTCCGTCGAGGTGAAGTACCCGCGGCGCAACTCGATGTCGCCGGACCACCTGCGCGAGCCGATCCTCGTGCTCATGGAGCTCGAGAACGGCGTGCTGGTCGACGTCGAGATGAACGTGAGCGTGCAGTTCGGATACCAGGTTGGGACCGAGGCCGTCTTCGAGAAGGGCCTGGCGCGCATCGGCCAGCCGTCCGGGCTCCAGCAGTGGCGCGACGGCCGGTTCTTCGTGGAGGACCACACGAGCTTCGTGACCCGCTTCGCCGCCGCGTACGACAGCCAGATCCAGCGCTGGGTGGACGCGGTCCGCTCGGGCGCCCTCGTCGACGGCCCGAACGCATGGGACGGGTACCTCGTCGCCGTCGCGTGCGAGGCCGGCGTGAAGGCGCTCGACGGCGGCGTCATCCCGGTCGACGCCCCCGCCCGACCTGCGTTCTACGCCTGAGCCACGACCACGAAGGAGCCGTCATGCCCCGCATCGCCCTCGATCCGACGCCGTACCACCACGAGTTCTCCCTGCTCGAGTTCCCCGAGGTCGCCGCGCGCCTCGGCTACGAATCGATGCAGCTCACCCCGCACGTGGACTTCACGCCGTTCTTCCGCTATCCGAAGGCCGACGACGGCCTGGTCGCGAAGCTGAAGAAGGCCGCGTCGGACGCAGGCGTGGACATCCCGGCGATCCTCCCCGTGCACCGCATCTCGTGGCCCGACGAACCGCAGCGCGAAGCCGCCGTCCGCAACTTCCGTCGCGTGATCGAGCTCGCGGTCGAACTCGGCATTCCCGTCATCAACACCGAGTTCTCCGGCCGGCCGGAACGAGCGGAGGACTCGGAGGCCGCGTTCTACCGCTCGATGGAGGAGCTGCTCCCGATCATCGAGTCGGAGGGGCTCCGACTCAACATCGACCCGCACCCCGACGACTTCGTGGAGGACGGGCTCGAGGCGTGGCGCGTCCTGCGCGGCCTGAACTCCCCGGCCGTCGGGTTCGTCTACGTCGCCTCGCACACCTTCCACTACGGCGACCGGGCGACGACGCTGCTCCCCGAGATCGGCGACCGGCTGGGCGCCGTGTACACGGCCGACACGTTCGACCACACCCGCTCGCACGGCCTCCGGTACATCTCGAACCCGCCGGGAAACGCCGCCCGCGTGCACCAGCACCTGCGCATCGGCGACGGCGACGTGGACTGGTCGGAGCTCTTCACCGCACTCCGCGGGATCGGCTACCTCGACCGAGACGATGCGCTGATCGTCTCGAACGTGTTCGCCGAGGACGAGACGGCCGACGAGGTGTCGCGATTCCAGCTCCAGCGGCTGAAGGAGCTCGTCTCCGGGGCGTGATCACGCGGCGGAACAGCGCTGCAACCGACCGGACATGGGCCTGCGCAGCGAAGGCGCGAGCGGGGACAAGCTTGCCCGGGGCGTCCTCTGCGACGCTGCGAACGATGACCAGATACCCGCCGGAAACTCCTGCGGAGACCAGATTCGGCCCGTACGTCTCCGTAGCAGCACGTACACTGGACCCCATGAGATCCGCGGAAATCCGCGGAATTCCGCCCCTCGCGGGCTGCCCCCGAATCGCCGAGATCGACTTCAGTTGTTCTTGGTTCGAGTCCAGGTACCCCAGCAGTGAAGAACCCCCGCCCAGGCGGGGGTTTTGGCGTTTCCAGCCGGGTGGATTCCCCGTCCGAACTCCGCTCCCCACACGGCATTCAGAACAGCATCTCTCTCGTCACTCTCGCCCCGACACGAGCGCGTTCACCCTCCGGGACTACGCCAGCGGGTCTGTGGTGAGCACTTCCATCAGTCGGCGGTGCACGCGGCCCGCGATGTCGATTCCGGTCGGGTCCACGAGCCATTGGATCTGCAGCCCGTCGATGAGAGCGATCAGGTCGCGGCCGAATCCGTCCAGGTCCGTGGCGGGGCGGACCAGTCCGCGGGACTGCGCTTCGTGCATCGCCTCGTCGATGTCGTCTGCGAGCCAGTGGAACCGGTTCGCGATGTACGCGTGTGCGGGATGGTCGGGTTCGGATGCCTCGGTCGACAGCGTGGCGAAGAGACGGACGAGCTCGCGCTGCCCCTCGTTGTGGACGATCACCTGCAGGAGGTGCCGGACGTAGTCGATGCCGTCGCGCTTCGGGTCGGTGTCGCGGAAGAACAGCTCCCCGTTGACGCGGTCGCGTTCCTCGAGTACTGCGGCCAGGAGCGATTCCTTCGTGGGGAAGTGGTGGAGGAGCCCGGCACGGGAGACCCCGCAGGCGGCGGCGATCTGCACCATGCTGGCACCGTGGTATCCGTTCGCGGAGAAGTTCGTGAACGCGGCGGCGATGATCTCGGCCCGCCGCCGCTCGCCCTTCGGGGAGGAACGGGTGGGTCGGGTGGGCGTCCACGGAGCGTCGGCGGGCATCACGCCTCCGAGGGTAGCGACGCGCGTCGTCGGTCGCGGCGGAGCAGCCACCACGCCGCGGCGGCGGACACGATCTCTCCGAGCGGGAGCGCGATCCACACGCCGAGCGGTCCGAGAAGGCCGAGCACCGACAACCAAACACGTGCGCGCCCGTCGTCCTGGCCGACCGCCCTCGCAGGTGACCAGGAACCTGCAGAGAACGCCCTCGGAGACCAGATTCGGCCCGGATGACTCCGTCGCAGCACGTACACTAGGGCCCATGAGATCCGTGGAAATCCGCGGAACTCCGCCCCTCACGGGCCGGTACCGAATCGCCGAGATCGACGTCAGTTGTTCTTGGTTCGAGTCCAAGTGCCCCAGCTTGAAGAACCCCCGGTTCGCCGAGGGTTTTCGTGTTTCTGCGATGACTGATGCGCGCGTCAGGTTCTCGCTCGTCTCCCGGTCGGCTTCCGGTCCGCCGCCGACGTCATCCGACAGCTCGACTCGCCGAGGTCGACCTCTCGATGTAGTCGTTGGCGCGGCCGCCATGTCGACTCGTCCGAGCAGGCGCGTCGGCTCTGCGACCGACCATCGCGTCAGGTCTTCGCCATGCGGCACGGCCTTCCCGCCAGCCGGCTTCCGCCGAGAGGGGTAGGGTGTTCGGCCCCATGAGCCGTCGCGCGCGGCGGTCGTAGCATGAAGGTAGCCGCCGCTCCTGTGGCGGGGAGTCGAGGGTGACTATGGCGATGTCCGAGGTCACGCGCCGATCGCTGCTCAGTGAGCTCGGGGCGCGAGTGCGAGGAACGGTGATCGGCCGGGATCACCCGGAATACGACGAGGCGCGAGCTGTGTGGAATGGCCTGATCGATCGGCATCCGGAGGTCGTCGTCCGTTGCGCGGACGCCGATGACGTGGTCGCGTGCGTGAACGCGGCGCGGACGCATCGACCGATCGTGTCGATTCGCGGGGGCGGGCACCAGGTCGCTGGGAGTGCGGTCTGCGACGACGGGCTCGTGATCGACCTCTCACGGATGCGCGACGTGATCGTCGATCCGGTCGCCCGCACTGCCCGCGTGCAGGGGGGTGCGCGCTGGGCCGACGTGGATGCCGCAGCCCAGGCGTTCGGGCTCGCAACACCGGGCGGCGAGGTCTCGGAGACCGGCGTCGCCGGCCTGACGCTCGGCGGCGGCCTCGGCCTGATGCAGCGCACCCACGGTCTCAGCTGCGACAACGTGCTCTCGATGACCGTCGTCACCGCGGACGGCGCGGTGCGCACGGCGAGCGCTGACGAGAATGCCGAGCTGTACTGGGCCCTGCGCGGAGCCGGTCGCGGTCTCGGGGTGGTCACCGAGTTCACCTTCGCGCTGCATCGGCTCGGTCCGGAGGTCGCCGCGGCCGCGTTCGTCTACCCGGCGGACGACGCCGGTGCCGTCTTTCGCGCCTGGCGGCGGCTGGCCGCGGAGGCGCCACCGACCATCGCGCCACAGTTCGCATTGTGGGCGCTCCCGCCCTTCCCCGGGTTGCCGGATGAGTTCGTCGGCGTCCCGATCGCGATGGCCGTCGGCACCTACATCGGCGAACCTGCCGACGCGGCACCGGTGCTCGAACCGTTCCAGGGACTGGGCGAACCGATCCTCGATCTCAGCGGCACGAGCACATGGGTGGAAGCGCAGAGCGAGTTCGATTTCGCGCTCCCCGACGGCGGACGCTACTACTGGAAGTCGCATTTCACGGACGAGCTGGATGACGCGACCATCGACCTCATCGTCGAGCACGCCGCTCGCCGACCCGATCCGAACTCGGCCGTGTTCGTGCGGACCCTCGGTGGCACGATCGACCGGATCGGTCCCGACGAGACGGCGTTCGCGCATCGTGGTGCACTGTTCAACGTGAGCGTGGACGCGGTCTGGAGCGATCCTGCGCTCGACGACGATGCGATCGGCTGGGCGCGCGGGCTCTGGAACGCGCTGGAACCGGTCTCCCGCGGAATGTACCTGAACTTCGCCGGATTGGGCGACGAGGAAGGCGCCGGCGGTGACCTGATCCTCGGCGCACACGAGGAGCGCGTCGAACGGATCCGGCTCGCCTACGATCCCGACGGTGTGTTCGCCGCTGCCGCGGCTCGACCCTGAATCTTGATCGGCGGAGCGAAGCCGAAGTCAGCGGAGCCGTCGTGGGTGGAGCTCATGGGCGTAGACGTGGTGCGTGCCGGGCAACTCATCGAGAAGTTCCCCGCGAGGTCCGTGAGGACGTCCTCCGCGTCGCTCGGACTTCGCGCCGAGGCGGGCCGCGACCCCTACGATCGCGGGCTCCAGGACCTGGTCGGCGAGCTCTCGACGCTGAGCGACGAGTTCCGGACCAAGTGGGGCACGCATGACGTCCGACACCACGGCAGCGGGGTCAAGCCCTTCCGGCACCATGCCGTCGGCGACCTCACCCTCGCCTACGAAGGGCTCGAGTTGACCGAGGAGCCCGGACTCTCGCTCCTCATCTACACCGCCGAGCCCGGCTCGGCGTCGGAGCAGAACCTGCGGCTCCTCTCCAGCCTCGCCGCGACCAGCGAGGCGCCCGCCGCCGGACGAGCTGCCCCGGTGGCCGAGGAGGAGAAGCGATGAGCGTCGCGCGTCGGCCCTCGAGGCGACGATGGGCGTCGGAGCCTCGGGCCGCGACTTCGTCGCGCTCCTCCCGCTGCGTCTGAGCTGCGGTCGCGGCTCCGCCATCTCAACCATCCGGACGATTCGCCCACGGTGTCGACGCTCCTACGCTGGCCGCCATGGGATCGCGGATCGGGTCATCGGAGTTGCAGAGGTTCATCACCCACACGGAGGGCACGATCTCGCCGAAGGGCGTCGCCGCGCTGTACGGGCGGGCCGAGATGCTCGCGCGGCTGCCCCTCGGCCTGCAGCGCCGGATCGTGTCGCACGCCCGGAGCGAGGACTACATGGGCTTCGTCGTGGAACCGTATTGCACGTTCCTGGCGTACGAGATCCGCGACGAGGTCGCGGCGACTCGGCTGCTGCCTCCGGGCTACCGCCTCGTCCCGACCGCCATGTTCGCCGACGACGAGCCACGCGCCTGCGCCATCCTCGGGGCGTTCAACGTCCACGCGTCGGTGTTCTGGGGTGCTCGGGTGGAGCTCTACCTCATCGCGGAGGACACGCGCACGGGGATGCTGACGTGGGTCATCTGCGACTACGAATCCAACACGATCAACTACGACCCCGGCCAGGGGTTCTCAGCCTCCACGACCGATCGAGCCGTGGTCACCACGTCCCATGCCGGTGAGGTGATCGTCGACGTCCGGAGCCGGCAGCGCCCGAACGCGCTCACGGTGACGGCGCCATTGGCGACGGGGTCGATGCGGCCGCTCGATCAGCGACTCTGGGTGGACGGCAACCTGTCCGTCGACTACGGGGGCCGGCTCGAGCACGCGGACTCCGTCCCGTTCGGGCTCGTCTTCGACCCGGGTGAGATGACCCGGGCGCTGGAGCTCCCTCCCGAGACCGTCGAGGTGGAGCGCAACACCTTCGGCGCCGACATCCTGGCCGACGGACCGTTCTCGGTCGCCTGCTTCCCATACGCCCAGCACTTCCTCACCACGAGCTATCCCCGCTCGAGCCCGATCCGCGATCGGCAGGCGCTCGAGGACGCCGTCCGCTCCCTGGCGGCCGATGCTCGCTGACGCGGTCCCGTCGAGCAGTCGCGGCGGCGCGCCCCGCGTCGCTTTACAAGCGACGATCCCTGAGGTTCGATGGAAGCCACGCCGAATGCGGCCGGAACCCTGCGTCCGGCCCGGCTGGGGACGGCGGGAAGGTCGGGGATCGGTTCGATGATGTACGGCGACACGCACGATCGCGCGGTGACCCGACCGCGCACGTTCGGCGGCGTCCTCGGTGGCCTGCTCGGCCTGATCGCGGTGAGCGCGGCCGCGGCGCTGCTCGTCGCCGCCGCGGTGACGCCGGCGATCGCGACGGCCGGGGTCGCGGCATCCGGCACCATCTCGCTCTTCGAGAACCTGCCGAGCTACCTGAAGATCGGCGAGCTCTCGGTGAAGAGCAACATCTACGCCAAGCAGTCCGACGGCACGCAGAAGCTGCTCGCCTCGTTCTACGACCAGAACCGGGTCGAGGTCGAGTGGGACGAGGTGAGCCAGTACGTCAAGGACGCGGCGATCGCCGGCGAGGACCCCCGCTTCTACGACCACAACGGCGTCGACCTGCAGGGCACGATGCGCGCCGCCGTCACGACGGCGAGCGGGCGCGAGACGCAGGGCGGCTCGTCGATCGCGCAGCAGTACGTCAAGAACGTCCGCGTGCAGGAATGCGAGCGCGAGGCGACCGACGAGGAGGAGCGCGACGGATGCTACGACGCCGTCACCGAGACCTCCATCGATCGCAAGCTCAAGGAGATGCGGCTCGCGATCGGGGTCGAGAAGCGCTACACCAAGAGCCAGATCCTGCTCGGGTACCTGAACATCGCAGGGTTCGGCGGCACGGTCTACGGCATCGAGGCGGCGGCGAACTACTACTACGGCACGTCCGCGTCGAAGGTGACGCTCGCCCAGGCGGCGTCGCTCGTCGCGATCGTGAACAACCCGTCGAAGTTCCGGCTGGACCAGCCGGGCAACGAGGTCAACGGCGCGGCGGACGGGTACGCCGCGAACCACGCGCGGCGGGACTACATCCTGCAGAGCATGCTCGACGAGTCGAAGATCACGCAGGCCGAGTTCGACGAGGCGGTCGCGACGCCTGTCGAGCCGAAGATCACCGAGCCGAGCACCGGATGCCAGACGGCGGGCGGGAGCGCCTACTTCTGCGACTACGTCACGCACATCCTGCAGAACGACCCGGTGTTCGGTGAGGACGAGGCGTCGCGACTGCTGAACTTCCGTCGCGGCGGGTACAACGTCTACACCAGCCTCGACCTCGACCTGCAGGGCGCCGCTGAGCGGGCGATCGCCGCGCACGTCCCCGCGACCTACCCGGGGTGGGACGTCGGCGGGGTCATCTCCACCGTCGAGGTCGGAACCGGTCGCGTGCTCGCGATGGCGCAGAACCGGACCTACAGCCAGGACCCCAAGGTGCTCGAGAAGGGCCCGCAGTACACGAGCATCAACTACAACACCGACTTCGACTACGGCGGCTCCCGCGGCTTCCAGCCCGGATCCTCCTACAAGGTCTTCACGCTCGCCGAATGGCTCAAGGAGGGCCACGGGCTCGCCGAGCGCGTCGACTCGAGGCCCAAGAGCAATTGGGGCGTCTTCCAGGACAGCTGCCTCGGACCGCACTTCGCAGGCGACTGGAACCCGCGGAACGACGCGAACGAGTCGGGTGCCAATTACAGTGCGCTCGAGTCGACGATCGGATCGATCAACACCGGCTTCATCGGGATGGCCAAGGTCCTCGACCTCTGCGGCATCCGCAAGACGGCCGAGTCCTTCGGCGTGCACCGCGCCGACGGGAACGTGCTCGTCCAGGGCCCGTCCGCGGTCATCGGCACGAACGAGGTCGCGCCCCTGTCGATGGCGGTCGCGTTCGCGGGCATCGCGAACAACGGCAAGACCTGCACGCCGATCGCGATCGACCGGATCACCGGGAGGGACGGCGAGGAGATCCCGCCGCCGGAGTCGGACTGCAGGCAGTCGGTGCCCGAACCCGTCGCGGCCGCGATGCACACCGCGATGGGCATGGTGATGACGCAGGGGACCGCGGTCGCGTCGCGAGCCGCGACGGTCCCCGCCGTGCCGCTCATCGGCAAGACCGGTACGACGGATGGCGCGAAGGACACCTGGATGGTCGGCGCGAGCTCCAAGGTCGCGACGGCCGCCGCGGTGGTCAGCGTCAACGGCGACGCGAACCAGCGCGGAATCTGGTTCGCCACCGGCCAGGCCGCCACGGCGCGTCACCGCATGTGGCCCGAGGTGATGTCGGCGGCGGCCGCGAAGTTCGGCGGGGACCCGTTCACGCAGGCCGGCCTCGGTCCGGTCGCGGGCCCCGGGTCCTTCCCCGACGGGCGCGTCGTCGAGCCGGATCCGCCCGCCTCGAACGAGCCGACGTCCGGACCGGGCGGGCCGGGCGAGCCTGCGTCGGGTGGCGGCGGCGGCAACGACGGGGGCGGCGACTCCGGCGGCCCCGGCAACGGCAACGGGAACGGCAACGGGAACGGCAACGGCGGTCCAGGGGGCTGATCCCTCGGTCCGGCGGCGGATGCCGCGGCATCCGCCGCGTCACGCGTCGAACGAGTCGCCCGGCTCGAGGGGCAGGTACTCTCCGCCGCCCTGCTCGGTCGCCCAGCCGAGGCGGGCGTTCGAGAGGTCCTTGCCTGCGCGGGAGAGGACCATCTCGTGGGTGGGGAAGGCGCGCTTGGGCCGGACCGCCATGACGTAGTCCATGGCCTCCGAGATCTTCATCCACGGTGCCCCGGCCGGAGCCGCGAGCACGTCGACCTCGACGCCCTCGGGGACGGCGAACGAGTCGCCGGCGTAGTAGAGCGCGTCATTGACGAGCACGCCGACGTTGTCGATCACCGGGATGGAGGGGTGGATCACGGCGTGCCTCCCCCCGAAGAAGCGCAACCGGAACGGGCCGACCTCGACCTCGTCGCCGGGCGCGACGCGCACGACCTCGATGCCCGCGTCGGCTGCCGCCGCGACGACCCCCGCCGGCCCGAAGACCCGCACGTCCGGGCTGCGGTCGCGGATGCGAGCGAGTTGCTCGGGCGTCCAGTGGTCGTCGTGCAGGTGCGTGATCACGACCGCGAGCGCGCCGGACGCCTCGGTGATCGGGGTGGTGAACTTGCCCGGGTCGATGAACAGCCGATCGCCGGAGTGCTCCACGACGAGGGCGGCGTGCTCGAGCTTCGTGACGCGCATGTTCCGAGCCAACACCGTGCGTGTCGTGCGCGCAACCGGGTCGCCCTGCCATGATCACTGCATGTCGCGTGGCCCCCGTCGCCTCCTGCTCGCGGTGAACCCGAGCGCCTCGTTCGGCCGGAACCGGTCGATCGGGCCGGCCGCCGCCCGCCGCCTCGAGGCGGAGGGCTACGAGGTGACCGTGCTCGGGGCCGACAACTTCGAGCTCCTGCGGCGCGACGTGCAGGCGGCGTTCGAGGGGGGGACCGACGGTCTCGTCGTCGTGGGCGGCGACGGCATGGTCTCGCTCGGCGTCAACGTGCTCGCGGGCACGCAGGTGCCCATGGGGCTCGTCGCCGCCGGGACGGGCAACGACCTCGCCCGCGCGCTCGGGCTGCCGCACGACGACCCCGATGCGGGCATCGAGGCGCTCGTCGAGGCGCTCCGCCGGCCGCCGCAGCAGATCGACCTCGGCCACGCGCGCCACGGCGCGCTCCGCACGTGGTTCGCCTGCGTGCTGTCGGCGGGCTTCGACGCCGTGGTGAACGAACGGGCGAACCGGATGACGCGGCCGCGCGGTCCGAGCCGCTACACCATCGCACTCCTGCGCGAGCTCGCGACCTTCCGGCCGCGTCGGTACGCCATCACGATCGACGGCGTCCGGCGCGACCAGGCCGCGATGCTCGTCTCGGTCGCCAACACCCCGTCCCTCGGCGGGGGGATGCGGATCGTCCCGCACGCCGACCTCGCCGACGGCATGCTCGACGTGTTCATCGTGCATCCCCTGTCCCGGATCGGGCTGCTCGGCGTGTTCCCGCGCGTATTCGCCGGGGAGCATGTGGACCATCCCGCCGTCGAGTTCGTGCGGGCGCGCCGGGTCCGGGTGGAGGCCGACGACATCATCGCCTACGCCGACGGCGAGCGCCTCGGCCCCCTGCCGGTCGACGTCGAGGTGGTGCCCGGAGCGCTCAGGGTGTTCGCCTGAGCCGTCGCGCCGGGGCCCGCCCGCTCGATTTGGAATGCGCCGGACACGTATGCCATACTCGAACACGTCGCAGCGAGGCCCCATCGTTTAGCGGCCTAGGACGCCGCCCTCTCACGGCGGTAGCGCGGGTTCAAATCCCGCTGGGGTCACCAATGACAGGCGAACGCCCCCGCATCACCATGCGGGGGCGTTCGTCGTTTCCGAGGACGGTCGCCTAGACTCGTCCGAGCGAAGGGGAGTATCCCGCCGGGCCCTTCGGTCCGGGCCACGATCGTCAGTACGAGCGCCGTCGATGCCGCTCCGGGCGTGGCGGCGCATCCGATGCGCGGGGAGAGACTTTCGGTCCTGAACGCACCCTCCGAAAGGCCCTCCGTGACCGCATTGCCCCTCTGGTTCGAAGTCGGTTCCCTCGTCGTGCTGACGCTGATCCTCGTCGCCGACCTGTTAATGGTGCTCAAGCGCCCGCACGTGCCGTCGTTCAAGGAGTCGACCCTGTGGGTCGTGTTCTACATCGTGCTCGCGCTCGTGTTCGCCGGGCTGATGTTCGTGATCGGCGATGCCGAGCACGGTGCGCAGTTCCTGGCCGGTTGGCTCACGGAGTACAGCCTCTCGATCGACAACCTTTTCGTCTTCGTCATCATCATGGCGAGGTTCGCGGTGCCGAGGAAGTACCAGCAGGAGGTGCTCATGGTGGGCATCATCCTCGCCCTCGTCCTCCGCGGGATCTTCATCCTGCTCGGCGCGCAGCTGATCGAGAACTTCAGCTGGATCTTCTACATCTTCGGCGCGTTCCTGCTCTACACCGCGGCGCAGCAGGCGTTCGGCGACCACGAGGACGAGGGCCGCGACTCCGCCCTCATCCGGCAGCTCCGCCGCCGGCTGCCGATCACCAACGACTACGACGGCGTCAAGCTCCGCACGATGATCGACGGACGTCGGTTCTTCACGCCGATGCTGATCGTGTTCGTCGCCATCGGCACCACCGACCTGATCTTCGCACTCGACTCGATCCCGGCGATCTTCGGCATCACCCAGAGCCCGTTCATCGTGTTCACGGCCAACGTGTTCGCGCTCATGGGGCTGCGCCAGCTGTACTTCCTCCTCGGCGGCCTGCTCGAGCGCCTCGAGTACCTGAAGTACGGCATCGCGTTCATCCTCGCCTTCATCGGCGTGAAGCTCGTCCTGCACGCGATGCACGAGAACGAGCTCCCGTTCATCAACGGCGGCGAGCACATCGAGTGGGCGCCGGACATCTCGACGTGGACCTCGCTCGCGGTGATCATCGCGGCGATGGCGGTGGCGACCGTGGCGAGCGTCGTGAAGGCGAACCTCGACGCCCGCCGTCGCGGCCACACGCTCGGCGAGGAGATCCCGCACTTCACCGAGGAGAGCGAGCGCGACCGCGACTCCGACAGCACCTCCGTCGAGCGCTGAGCGGCACGCCGGTCCGGTCGACGGCGACGCGAGCGCGGCGAGCGCTTGCTAGCGTGGAGCGACTGCGCCCCACGGCGTGACTCTGCCCTGCCCAGAGAGGACCCGATCACGTGACGTCTGACGGCAGCGGTGTCGTGCCCATCCCCACGGGATCGGCGCGGATCGCGCACAGCGCCCGCACCCACGTCGGCAACGTCCGCACGGTGAACGAGGATTCGCTGCTCGCGCAGCCGCCCGTCTACCTCGTCGCGGACGGCATGGGCGGGCACGCGCGCGGCGACGCCGCGAGCCGCGCGGTCGTCGACACGTTCCGCCGACATCTCGATGCGGGCGCGCCGTCGACCCCTGAGCGAGTCCTCGACGCGGTCCACAGCTCGAACGACGTCGTCCGCGCGCTCTCCGACGAGGGCGACGAGGGCACGGCCGTGGCCGGCACGACCGTCTCGGGGATCGCGCTGGTGGACGCGGGCGACGGCCGCGGCGTGCACTGGATGGTGTTCAACGTCGGCGACTCGCGCGTCTACGTCTGGGACGGCCGCCGCCTGGAGCAGGTGACGGTCGACCACTCCGCCGTGCAGGAGATGGTGGACGCCGGGCTCATCCGCGCGGAGGACGCTGAGCGGCATCCGGACCGGAATGTCATCACGCGCGCGGTCGGCTCCGATGCGCACGTCGAGCCGGACGTCTGGCTGATCCCGGCATCCGGGCGGCAGGTCTTCCTCATCTGCTCCGACGGGCTGTCGAAGGAGGTCGACGACACGGAGATCGGGCGGATCCTGGCCGGGCACTCGATGCACGCGGCGGGGCTGGCCGGGGAACTGGTGGATGCCGCGTTGGCGGCGGGCGCACGCGACAACGTCAGTGCGATCGTGGTGGAGTCCGACCTCGGCGGCGCCGTGGCCTCGCGTTAAGGTTGGGGCGTGAGCGAGCCCGACTCCATCGTGCCCCCGCCGGGGTCCGTGCCGGACGAGCCGGAGGCGGAACGGTCGACTCGGGCGGAGGACACCGGGCGCATGCAACTCGCGATCCCGGGATTCCGCCCACCTCCCGGCGTCCGCCCGCCGTCGGCACTGCCCATCGGGCCGCCCGCGTCGGCGTTCCCGGCCGCCCCGCCGGCTGCGGAACGGGGTGCGGTTCCGAGCGCGGCCGACCCGCCCGACCCGCCCGCCGCGACGGGCCCGTGGCACCTGCGGAGCGCCGACGGGATCGAGTTCTCGGTCCCCGATCGGGTGGTGGTCGGTCGCGACCCGAAGCCGCCGGCCTGGCTGCAGGGGGCGACGGTCGTGGCGATCCCCGACCACACCCGTTCGATGTCGAAGACGCACGCGCTCCTCGAGGTGCGGGACGGCCGGCTCCTCGTCACCGACCTCGATTCCACGAACGGGGTGCGCGTCTGGCCCGAGGGGTCCGACCCCACCGACCTGGAGTCGGGCGTGCCCGCCGAGGTGCCGCTCGACGCGGTCGTCCTGCTCGGCGACGTCGCCTTCCTCGTGGAACGGGCACCCGCCGACTCGGTGTAATCTGTGGGCATGCGTGCTCGGCGACTTCTCCTTCCGTGCCGCGGCGGGGCCCGGTTCTGAGGCCTTCCCCGCCGCGGAGTCCGTCGACGGCCGACCACCCTCCCGAAGGAAGACGAACCGCATGAACGACAGCACCCCGAACCCGGCGCGTCCGCGCACCCTGGCCGAGAAGGTCTGGGACGCGCACCTCGTCGCGAAGGGCGAGGCCGGCACGCCCGACCTCATCTACATCGACCTGCACCTCGTGCACGAGGTCACGAGCCCCCAGGCGTTCGACGGGCTCCGCATGGCCGGCCGCCCCGTCCGCCGCCCCGACCTCACGATCGCGACCGAGGACCACAACACGCCGACGCTCGACATCGACAAGCCGATCGCCGACCCGACGAGTCGCACGCAGATCGAGACGCTGCGCCGCAACGCCGCGGAGTTCGGCATCCGCCTGCACTCCCTGGGCGACAAGGAGCAGGGCATCGTCCACGTCGTCGGCCCGCAGCTCGGCCTGACGCAGCCCGGCATCACGGTCGTCTGCGGCGACAGCCACACCTCGACCCATGGCGCGTTCGGCGCGATGGCGTTCGGCATCGGCACGAGCGAGGTCGAGCACGTGCTCGCCACGCAGACGCTCCCGCTGAAGCCGTTCAAGACGATGGCGATCACGGTCGAGGGCACGCTCCGCCCCGGAGTCACGGCGAAGGACATCATCCTCGCGGTGATCGCGAAGATCGGCACGGGCGGCGGGCAGGGCTACGTGCTCGAGTACCGCGGCAGCGCCATCCGCGCGCTGTCCATGGACGGCCGCATGACGATCTGCAACATGTCGATCGAGGCGGGCGCCCGAGCCGGCATGGTCGCCCCCGACGAGACCACGTTCGAGTACCTGAAGGGCCGCGCGCACGCGCCGCAGGGCGAGGACTGGGAGCGGGCGGTCGAGTACTGGCGCACGCTGCCGACCGACGATGGCGCCGTCTTCGACGCCGAGGTGTTCATCGACGCCGACGAGCTCGAGCCCTTCGTCACCTGGGGGACGAACCCCGGCCAGGGCGTCTCGCTCAGCGAGTCCGTGCCCGACCCGGCCGCGATCGAGGACCAGCACGAGCGGGCCGCCGCCGAGCGCGCGCTCGAGTACATGGACCTCGAGCCGGGCACGCCGCTCAAGCAGATCCCGGTCGACGCCGTCTTCATGGGCTCGTGCACGAACAGCCGCATCGAGGACCTCCGCGCGTTCGCATCGATCATCGAGGGCCGCACCAAGGCCGAGGGCGTCCGCGTCATGGTCGTACCGGGCTCGGCCCGCGTGCGGCTCGAGGCCGAGGCCGAGGGGCTCGACAAGGTCTTCGAGGCGTTCGGTGCGGAGTGGCGCTTCGCGGGCTGCTCGATGTGCCTCGGCATGAACCCCGACCAGCTCGCGCCGGGCGAGCGCTGCGCGTCGACGTCGAACCGCAACTTCGAGGGCCGCCAGGGCAAGGGCGGCCGGACCCACCTGGTCTCGCCCCTCGTCGCCGCCGCCACGGCGGTGCGAGGCACGCTCTCGAGCCCGTGGGACCTCGAACAGGATGCCGCCGACGAACCGGTCGGCGCCGGCGCGAAGGGCGGCAACTGACCATGGAGAAGTTCAGCACGCACGACGGCGTGGCCGTCCCGTTGCGCCGATCGAACGTCGACACCGACCAGATCATCCCCGCGGTCTTCCTCAAGCGCGTCACCAAGACGGGCTTCGACGACGCGCTCTTCCACGCCTGGCGACAGGATCCCGAGTTCGTGCTCAACCACCCCGCTCACGCGGGGGCGTCCGTCCTGATCGCCGGCCCGGACTTCGGCACCGGTTCGAGCCGCGAGCACGCCGTGTGGGCGCTCCGCGACTACGGCTTCAAGGTGGTCATCTCGAGCCGGTTCGGCGACATCTTCCGCGGCAACGCGGGCAAGCAGGGGCTCCTCGCGGCCCAGGTCGCGTACGAGGACATCGAGCGACTGTGGGAGGCCATCGAGGCGCAGCCGGGAATAGCCGCGACCGTCGATCTGGTTGAGCGTACGGTGAGCATCGGGAGCCTCACAGTCGCCTTCGATATCGATGACTACACTCGGTGGAGGCTGCTCGAGGGGCTCGACGACATCGGGCTCACCCTCCGGGACGAGCAGGCCATCTCCGACTTCGAGGCGACTCGGGCGGGGTGGCGGCCGACGACGCTCCCCATCAGGGAGCCGGCAGAGACAGGGAACTGAGTGAACACACTCGTGGATGACGCGAAGCAGCACGGAACGGCGGTCGGCCTCCCGGTCGACCGCATCACGATCAACGGAGGCAAGCCTCTTCGTGGTCGGATCGAGCTGAAGGGGGCCAAGAACCTCGTCACGAAGGCGATGGTCGCGGCGATCCTCGGCGACACGCCGAGCGTCCTGAAGGACGTCCCGAACATCAGCGACGTGCGGATCGTGCGCGGCCTCCTCGAGGTGCACGGGGTGACCGTCACCGAGGGCGCCGAGCCCGACGAGCTCATCCTCGACCCGTCAGCGGTCGAGTCGGCGCACATGGCCGACATCGACGCGCACGCGGGGTCGAGCCGCATCCCGATCCTGTTCTGCGGGCCGCTGCTGCACCGCCTCGGCGAGGCGTTCATCCCCGACCTCGGCGGCTGCCGCATCGGCGACCGGCCGATCGACTACCACCTCGAGGTCCTGCGCAACTTCGGTGCGATCGTCGAGAAGCTGCCGAGCGGCATCCGCATGTCGGCACCGACCGGGCTGAAGGGCGCGAAGGTCTCGCTGCCGTACCCGAGCGTCGGCGCGACCGAGCAGGTCCTGCTCACTGCGGTGCTCGCCGACGGCATCACCGAGCTGTCGGGCGCGGCGATCGAGCCCGAGATCATGGACCTCATCAACATCCTGCAGAAGATGGGCGCCATCATCACGGTCGACACCGACCGCGTGATCCGCATCGAGGGCGTCGAGCGGCTGCAGGGCTACAGCCACCGCGCGCTGTTCGACCGGAACGAGGCGGCGAGCTGGGCCGCGGCCGCGCTCGCGACGGAGGGCGACATCTTCGTGGGCGGTGCCCGCCAGCCCGAGATGCTGACCTTCCTCAACATCTTCCGCAAGGTCGGCGGCGCGTTCGAGATCGAGGACGACGGCATCCGCTTCTACCACCCCGGCGGGGAGCTGAAGCACGTCATCATCGAGACGGACGTGCACCCGGGCTTCATGACCGACTGGCAGCAGCCGCTCGTCGTGGCGCTCACCAAGGCGAAGGGCGTCTCGATCGTGCACGAGACCGTCTACGAGCAGCGCTTCGGCTTCGTCGACGCGCTCGTCGAGATGGGCGCGTCGATCGACGTGCACAAGGAGTGCCTGGGCGGACGGCCGTGCCGGTTCGGTCAGCGCAACTTCAAGCACTCCGCGGTGATCTCCGGTCCCTCGCAGCTCCGCGGCGCCGACATCGAGGTTCCCGACCTGCGTGGCGGGTTCAGCCACCTCATCGCGGCGCTGACCGCCGAGGGGCGCTCGACCGTGTCGAACGTCGGGATCATCGCGCGCGGCTACGAGAACTTCATCATGAAGCTGGAGCTGCTCGGAGCGGACTTCGCGCTCGAAGGATAATGGGTCTGTGCCCCATCGTGACCCCGCCGTCGTGCCCGCAGTGAAGCCCGGCGCCGAGAAGCGCCGGCCCTCCTTCTTCTGGGTGCTGGCCGCGCTGATCCTCCCGTTCTGGAGCCTCGGCGTGAAGTACCGTTTCCACCGCCCCGAGCGGATGCCGCAGGCCGGCGCCTTCGTGCTGTCGCCCAACCACTACAGCGAGATCGACCCGCTCGTCATGGGCGTCGCCTCGTGGCATCTCGGGCGCCTGCCCCGGTTCATGGCGAAGGCCTCGCTGTTCAAGATCCCCGTCGCCGGGTGGTTCCTCCGCAGGTCGGGCCAGATCCCCGTCGAGCGGGCCGGCAGCAGCAGCCACGCGGCGATCCGCGCGGCTGAGGAGCTCGTCGAGAAGGGGCGGATGGTCATCGTCTACCCGGAGGGCTCGCTGACGCGGGATCCCGACCTGTGGCCGATGCGCGGCAAGACCGGCGCGGTCCGCATCGCGCTCGAGCGCGGCATCCCCGTGATCCCGGCGGCCCATTGGGGCACCCAGCAGATCATGCCCCGCTACGCGAAGAAGGTCAGCTTCTTCCCGCGGAAGACCGTCGACGTCATCATCGGCGAGCCGCTCGACCTGTCGGCCTACGAGGGGAAGCCGCTCGACCAGGCGACCCTGCTCGCCGCCACGAACGACCTGATGAACGCGATCGCCGCGCTCGTCGGCGAGCTTCGCCACGAGGCGCCGCCGTCGGAGCGCTGGGACCCGGCGAAGCACGGGCAGAAGGAGACGGGGCGCCTCGATGGCTAGGGGGGCGGGGCGCCGCATGCCCGGCAAGCGCGTCGCCGTGCTCGGCGCGGGCAGCTGGGGCACGACGTTCGCGAAGATCCTCGCCGACGGCGGGGCCGACGTCATGCTGTGGGCCAGACGCCCCGAGCTCGCGCGCGAGATCCAGGAGGCCAAGCGCAACAGCGACTACCTCGCCGGCATCAACCTGCCGATCGGGCTCCGCGCGACGAGTCGGCTCGATCTCGCCCTCGCTGGCGCCGAGCAGGTCTACATCAGCGTGCCGAGCCAGACCCTCCGCCAGAACCTGATCGCTGCGGAGCCGCACCTGCACGCCGAGGCGACGATCGTCTCGCTCATGAAGGGCGTCGAGAAGTCGACGGGCCACCGCATGAGCGAGGTCATCGCCGAGGTGCTCCCGATCGCCGAGTCGAAGATCGCGGTGATCTCCGGTCCGAACCTCGCCCTCGAGATCGCGCGCGAGCAGCCGACGGCGGCCGTCGTGTCGTCCTCGAGCCTGGAGACCGCGCAGTCCGTGGCATCCGTCTCGCGCAACCGCTACTTCCACTCGTTCGTGAACACCGACGTGATCGGCACCGAGTTCGGCGGGGTCCTGAAGAACCTCATCGCGGTCGCGATCGGCATCGTCGACGGGGCCGGCTACGGCGAGAACACGAAGGCGTCGATCATCACCCGCGGCCTCGTCGAGATGACCGACTTCGCGGTCGCGTACGGTGCGCACCCCGACACGCTGTCGGGCCTCGCGGGCCTCGGCGACCTCATCGCGACCTGCCAGTCGCCGCTGTCGCGCAACAACACGGCCGGGCGGCTGCTCGGCCAGGGCTACAAGCTGCCCGAGGTCGTCAACCAGATGCAGCAGACCACCGAGGGGCTCGCGTCCGTCGGTCCGATCCTCGAACTGGCGCGCGCCAAGGGCGTCGAGATGCCCATCGTCGAGCAGGTCCGGCAGGTGCTGGCCGGAACGCTCGCTCCGAAGGACATCGCGCCGCACCTCACGACCGACGACGAGCCGCAGGGCGAAAGGACGATGGATGGACAAGCTCAGGGTGGTTCTGCTCTTCGGCGGGCGCTCCAGCGAGCATTCGATCAGCTGCGCCACGGCGGCGGGGGTGCTCCGGGCGATCGACCGTGACCGCTACGAACTGATCCCGGTCGGGATCACGCGCGACGGCGCGTTCGTGCTGGAGGCCGACGACCCCGAGCGGTTCGCGCTCGACCCGGAGCACCTGCCCGAGGTGCACGACAACGGCACGCGCGTGCGCTGGCCGGAGTCGGCGGCCTCCCGCGAGCTCCACGTCGTGACCGCGAGCGGCGAGGAGGCCTCGCTCGGCGAGGTCGACCTGGTCTTCCCGATCCTGCACGGTCCCTTCGGCGAGGACGGCACGATCCAGGGCCAGTTCGAGCTGCTCGGCCTGCCCTACGTCGGCTCGGGCGTGCTCGCGAGCGCACTCGGCATGCACAAGCACTTCACGAAGACCGCGCTCGCAGCGGCCGGCATCCCGGTCGCACCGTGGCGCACCGTGACCGCGAGGGAATGGGCCGACGACCCGGCCGCCGTGCGCGCGGACGCGGCAGCCCTCGGCCTGCCGCAGTTCGTGAAGCCGGCCCGAGCCGGCTCGAGCGTCGGCGTGAGCAAGGTCTCCGACGGCGCACAGCTCGACGCGGCGCTCGAGGTCGCGTTCGCCGAGGACGACACCGTGCTCGTCGAGTCCGCGGTGATCGGCCGCGAGGTCGAGATCGGCGTGCTCGGCGGTGCGCCCGGCGAGCCGCCGCGCGCGTCGGTCGCTGGCGAGATCGTGCTCGCGGGCGACGGCTTCTACGACTTCGCGGCGAAGTACCTCGACGCGCCCGGCGTCGACCTCGTGTGCCCCGCCGACCTGGGCGACGGGCGGCTCGACGAGATGCGCGACCTCGCGATCCGTTCCTTCCAGGCGATCGGTGCCGAGGGGCTCGCGCGCGTGGACTTCTTCCTCACCGAGGAGGGGTTCGTCGTCAACGAGCTGAACACGATGCCGGGCTTCACGCCGATCTCGATGTTCCCGCGGTGCTGGCAGGAGTCGGGCGTGAGCTACCCCGAGCTGATCGACGAGCTCATCCGGGTCGGGCTGGCGCGGGGCGTCCGCGTCGGCTGAGTCGGGTCGCCGCGACGACGCCGGCCGGATGGCGCGGCCGGGTCAGCCGGCGTCGGCCGACCCGTCTGTCGCGGGGGCGAGGTCCTCGAGGTCGGTGCATCCGCCCACGGCCGGGATCGCGGCGACCGCGCCCGAGAGGTCTGCGATGGCCGTGGAGCCGGCGACCGTGTCGTTGTCGACGACGACCTCGACGGCGGGCGTGCGTCCGTAGGTCACGAAGCGGTAGGTCGGCGCGTCGGACTCGTCGATGATCCAATCGACGTCGTCGACGCTCACGCAGCGCAGCGTCGTGGGGCCGGGCGGCTCGACCCCGCATCGGAGCAGCACCGATGCCGGCGAGCCCCAGGCTCCCGTGCCCTGCGCGGTGGTCTCGCGGGCGTCGAGCCCGGCGACCTGGTCGGGGAGGCGGACCACGACCGAGGCGCAGTCGGCGTCCGCGGCATCCGGTGCGGGATCGAAGGGGACCGGCTGGCTGCAGCCGGCGAGGAGCGGCACGGTCGAGGCCGCGACGAGCGCGGCTGCACCGAGGCGCGCACTGCGGCGCCGTGGGCGGCCTGACGGGGGAGTTGGCATCGTCGATCAGGCTACCGTGGGAGCCATGGAGCAGCCTGCACTCGAGCCCTCGCCGACGATCGGGGAGCTCGGCGAGACCGCGGTGCTGGCCCGCATCCTCCCGCGCCTGGAACCGGGCGATGCTGCGCTCCTCGGCGCGGGCGACGACGCAGCGGTCGTGGCCGCCGCCGACGGGCGGTTCGTCGTCACGACCGACCTCATGGTGCACGGTCCCGACTTCCGCCTCGCGTGGTCGCGCCCGCACGACCTGGGCTGGAAGGCGGCGGCGACGAACCTCACCGACGTCGCCGCGATGGGCGCCCGGCCCACGGCACTCGTCGTCTCGATCGCGGCGCCGCCCACGACGCCCGTCGGACTGCTCGAGGGCATCGCCGACGGACTGCGCGATGCGCTCGCGGCGCTCGCGCCGGGCGCCGGCGTCGTGGGCGGCGACCTGTCCGCGTCATCGGTGCTCACCATCGCGGTGACCGCGTTCGGCGACCTGGCGGGGCGCGCCCCCGTCCTGCGCTCCGGGGCGCGCCCGGGCGACGTCCTCGCGCACGCCGGAGCGCGCGGCGACGCGGCACGCGGACTCAAGCTGCTCTTCGCCGAGGCGCGCGACGCCGACGGCGATCCCGACGCCGGCCTCGCCGAGGCGGCCCGGGAGCGGCATCCGCACCTCGTCGGCGCGCAGCTCGCGCCCTCGCCGCCGGTGTCGGCCGGCATCGCCGCGGCGGAGGCGGGCGCCACCGCCATGCTCGACGTCAGCGACGGGCTCGCACGCGACGCGCGGCGCCTCGCCGAGGCGAGCGCGGTCGGGCTCGAGTTCCACGCCGACGCGCTCGGACCCGATCCGCTGACGGCGCTCGCCGGTGCCGAGGACCACGGCCTGCTCGCGACGTTCCCCCCGGGCGCCGTCCCTCCCGAGCCGTTCGAGGTCGTGGGCGTCGTGAACGGCGACGCCGGGCGGCTCACCCTCGACGGCGAGCCCGTCGACACGAGCGGATGGGACCCCTACTCGGGCTGGGACGGCGGCACGGGCTGATCCCGCGCGCCCGCACCGCCGTCGATCGGGCTGTCGCCGTCGTCGTCCGTCCGCCCCTCGGGCTCGGCCGCGGAGGCCCACCAGAGCGTCGTCTCGCCGTAGTCGCGACGACGCCCGGGCTCGATGCCGTCGGGCCAGGCGGGCTCGGGGGAGCGGCTGCTGCGCTCGACGACGACCGTCGCGGAGTCGGCCAGGAGCGGGGAGAGCAGCGCCAGGTCGCGAGCCAGTTCGACCTCGCCGAGGTCGTACGGCGGGTCGATGAAGGCCAGGTCGACGCCGCCGGCCGCCGACTCCAGGTAGGACGCCACGCTCCGGGCCTCCACGCGGACGCGCGGTGCCCGCACCCCGCGCGCGGCCCTGGCCAGCGCCGCGGCGTTGCGTCGGCAGACCTCGGCCGCGGGCCGCGCCCGCTCGACCAGGACCACCTCGGCGGCGCCGCGGCTCGCGGCCTCCAGCCCGAGCGCGCCCGATCCGGCGTAGAGGTCGAGCACCGAGGCATCCGCCACCGCATCTCGCGCCTCGAGCGCGGAGAAGATCGCCTCGCGCACGCGATCGCTCGTCGGACGCGTGCCAGAGCGGGGCACGGCGAGGGTGAGCGAACCGGCGAAGCCGGCGATGATGCGCGTCATGTCTCGGGAGCATAACGGCCCCTCCTCGG
Organism: Agromyces kandeliae; assembly: GCF_009674665.1. GTDB lineage: Bacteria > Actinomycetota > Actinomycetes > Actinomycetales > Microbacteriaceae > Agromyces > Agromyces kandeliae. The sequence continues at coordinate 371,517 of NZ_WKJD01000019.1, read as the reverse complement.
GCGCTGCCATGATGGTCTGGTGGATGATTCGACCGACGCCCTGCACGCCGATCCGTCGCACCACCGGGCGCAGGAGCAGCTCGCGATCGACCGGATCTGGGACTTCGCCGACCCCGCCGCGAGCGAGGAGCGCTTCCGCGCCGCCGCGGCCGACGAGACGCTGACCGCGCACGGCCGGGCGGTCATGGCCACGCAGCTGGCCCGCGCGATGGGGATCCAGCAGCGCGAGGACGAGGCGCTCGCGGTGCTCGCAGAGCTCGAGTCGGCCGACGCGGGCGACTCCGACGAGGAGGCGGCCGAGCTGCGCGCGCGCATCGCGCTCGAGCGGGGTCGGATGGCCGCGGCCGGCGAGCGCGTCGACGAGGCCGTGCCAGAGTTCACGCGGGCCGTCCGAGAGGGGGCGCTGGGCGGATCGACGTTCCTCGTGCTCGACGCCCTGCACATGCTCGCGCTGAACGACGCCGGCCACGAGGAGGAGTGGGCCGCGGAGGGCTTCGACATCCTCGAGGGCGTCCGCGACCCGCGCCTCAAGCGCTGGGGCGTGGCGCTGCACAACAACCTCGGGTGGACCAAGCACGACGGCGGCGACGCGCAGGCGGCGCTGTACCACTTCGAGAAGGCCGTCGACGCCGCCGACCGCTACGGGACGGCGGGGCAGCAGCACGTGGCGCGCTGGTCCGTCGGGCGCGCCCTGCGCACCCTCGGCCGCACCGACGAGGCGCTCGAGATCCAGCGCGCGCTCGCGCTCGCGCGGCCCGACGACCCCTACGTGCGCGCCGAGATCGAGGCCCTCGAGCCCGCACCGACGGAGGCGGAGCCTACGATCGAGCCATGACGGCCGATCGCGTGGCGGAGGGAGCGCTGACCCTCGACAGCCGCCTCACCGGCGCGCTCGGCGGCCGCACCGCGCAGGCGCTGCAGCGCGCGTTCGGGTACACGACCGTCGGCGACCTGCTCGCGCACTACCCGCGCCGCTACGCCGCGCGCGGCGAGCTGACCGCGCTCGCCGAGCTCCCGCTCGACGAGAACGTCACGATCGTGGCCGAGGTGCTCGAGGTGCGGGAGCGCACCATGCGTTCGCGCCGGGGCTCGATCCTCGAGGCGAAGATCTCCGACGGCACCGGCGTCCTCACCCTCACGTTCTTCAACCAGGCGTGGCGTTCGCGCGAGCTGAAGCCGGGCGCACGCGGCATGTTCGCCGGCAAGGTCTCCGACTACCGGGGCGCCCGCCAGCTCGCCCACCCCGACTACCAGCTGTTCGACGAGGCGGTGCCGACGAGCGGGGCGGATGCCGCGGCCGTGCGCTGGGCGACGGCGCCGATCCCGATCTACCCGGCCACCGGCACCCTCTCCAGTTGGCAGTTGCAGACCGCGATCGGCGTCCTCCTCGACGGGCTCGGCCCCGTCGAGGACCCCATCCCCGAGCCGGTGCGCCGGGCCCGCGGCATGCGCTCGCACCGCGACGCGCTCGAGGGCGTGCATCGGCCAGAACGCGACGACGACTGGAAGGCCGCGCGCCGCGCGCTCCGCTTCACCGAGGCGTTCGTGCTGCAGACCGCGCTCCTCGAGCGCCGCGCGGCGGCGCGCGCGCACGAGGCCGTCCGACGCGAACCCCGACCGGGCGGCCTGCTGGAGCGGTTCCAGGCGTCGCTGCCGTTCACGCTCACGGACGACCAGCGCGAGGTCGGCGGCGAGATCCTCGCCGACCTCGCCGCGCCCGTGCCGATGAACCGGCTCGTGCAGGGCGAGGTGGGCTCGGGCAAGACGGTCGTCGCGCTCCGCGCCATGCTCGCGGTCGCCGAATCCGGCGGGCAGTCGGCGCTGCTCGCCCCGACCGAGGTGCTCGCCGCACAGCACCTGCGCTCGATCGTGCGCATGCTCGGCCCCGAGCTGTCGGCCGAGCTCATGCCCACGCTCGTGACCGGGCAGCTCCCCGCCGCGGAGCGGCGGAAGGCCGCGTTGCGCGTCGCCGCCGGGCAGTCGCGCATCGTCGTCGGCACGCACGCGCTCCTCGGCGACACGACGACCTTCGCCGACCTCGGCCTGGTCGTCGTCGACGAGCAGCACCGCTTCGGCGTCGAGCAGCGCGAGGCGCTGCGGCTGAAGGGGCGCCACCCGCACGTGCTGGTGCTCACGGCCACCCCGATCCCGCGCACCGTCGCGATGACCGTGTTCGGCGACCTCGACGTCAGCACCATCCGGCAGCTGCCCGCGGGGCGGGCCGGGATCGAGACGCACCTCGTGCCGCTCGCCGAACGCCCCGCGTGGCGCGCGCGGGTCTGGGAGCGCCTCGCCGAGGAGCTGGCCGGGGGCAGGCAGGGGTTCGTCGTCTGCCCGGCCATCGAGCCGAAGGTCGCGGAGGAGGACGCCGAGCCCGCGGAGGGCGAGCCGGCTCCCGGCGCCGGCCCCGCGGCATCCGTCGCCTCGGTGCTGGCCGAACTGCGGGCGCTGCCGTCGCTCGCCGATGCGCGGATCGCGCCGCTGCACGGCCGCATGTCGGCCGACGAGAAGGACGACACGATGCGCGCGTTCGCCGGGAAGGAGCTCGACGTGCTCGTCGCGACGACCGTGATCGAGGTCGGCGTCGACGTGCCGAACGCGAGCACCATGGTCGTGGTCGACGCCGACCGGTTCGGGGTCTCGCAGCTGCATCAGCTGCGCGGGCGGGTCGGCCGGGGGAGCGTGCCCGGCCTCTGCCTGCTCGTCTCGCATGCCGAGGCCGGCAGCGTCGCACGCGAGCGCCTCGAGGCCGTCGCCGCGACGCTCGACGGATTCGAGCTCGCGCGCGTCGACCTCGAGCTCCGGCAGGAGGGCGACGTGCTCGGCGCGACGCAGTCCGGCGGCCGCTCCTCGCTGAAGCTGCTCCGCGTCGCGCGCGACGGCGACCTCATCGCCGACGCCCGCGAGGCCGCCGCGGAGCTGCTCGCCGACGACCCGGGACTGGCCGGGCACGCGGCCCTCTCGGCCGCCGTGCGACGCCGCCTCGACGACGAGTCGAGCGAGTACCTGAGCAGGGGCTGAGACTCTCCGGCACCGCCTCCGGAGCGACGATCGCGCACTACGCTGGCACGTATGCAGCGGATCGCCGTCGTCCCCGGATCGTTCGACCCTGTCACGCGCGGACACCTCGATGTCATCGAGCGGGCCGCCGGCCTGTACGACCAGCTGCACGTCGTCGTCGTGCACAACCCCGACAAGTCGGCGCTGCTGCCGATCGCCCAGCGCGTCGCGCTCATCGAGCAGTCCATCGCCGACGCCCGCATCCCCGGCGACATCGTCGTCGCGGCATGGAGCATGGGCCTGCTCGTCGACTACTGCACCGACGTCGGCGCCTCGGTGCTGGTCAAGGGCATCCGCTCGCAGGTCGACGTCGGCTACGAGACGCCGATGGCGATCGTGAACCGGCACCTCGCGGGAGTCGAGACGGTCTTCCTCCTGCCCGACCCGGCGAACGCGCACGTGTCGAGTTCGCTGGTTCGGCAGGTCTCCGCGCTGGGCGGCGACGTCGCCCCGTACGTCCCCCGATCCGTGGCCGAGTACCTCCAGGGGGCGATGCGGCAATGAGCGACACCGAGGGCGGCGTCGGCGTCGCGGCCGCCATGGAGATCGACGAGGTCGGCGACCGCGCCGCCGCCATCGTGCGCAACGTCGAGACGGTGATCAGCGGCAAGCGCGAGGCGGTGACGGCGGCCCTCACGGTGCTCCTGGCCGAAGGGCACCTGCTCATCGAGGACGTACCGGGCGTCGGCAAGACGATGCTCGCCAAGGCGCTCGCCCGATCCGTGGACTGCACGGTCAGCCGCATCCAGTTCACCCCCGACCTGCTGCCGAGCGACGTCACGGGCGTCTCCGTGTTCGACCAGGTCTCCCGGCGGTTCGAGTTCAAGCCCGGCCCGGTGTTCGCGAACATCGTCATCGGCGACGAGATCAACCGAGCGAGCCCGAAGACCCAGTCGGCGCTGCTCGAGTGCATGGAGGAGCGCCAGGTCACGGCCGACGGCACGACCTACCACCTGGAGCAGCCGTTCACGGTCGTCGCCACGCAGAACCCGGTCGAGATGGAGGGCACGTATCCGCTGCCCGAGGCGCAGCGCGACCGCTTCATGGCCCGCATCTCCATGGGCTACCCGGCGACCGCCGACGAACTGGCGATGCTCGCCCAACGAGAGACCGCGAGCCCGCTCGACAGCCTCGAGCCCGTCGTCTCGCTCGCCGAGCTCCGCGCGATGATCGAGACGGTGCAGCGCGTGTTCACCTCGGAGCCCGTCAAGGCCTACGCCGTCGACCTGGCCCGCGCCACGCGCGAGGACCGCCAGCTCCGGCTCGGGGCGAGCCCCCGGGCGACGCTCCAGCTGATCCGGGCGGCGAAGGCGCATGCCGCCATGCACGGCCGCGACTTCGTGCTGCCCGACGACGTCGACGCGCTCGCGGTGCCCGTGCTCGCCCACCGCCTCGTGCCGACCAGTCGAGCGGTCGGCGGGCACGACCACGACGGCGGCCCGCTCATCGACCAGATCGTTCGCCGCATCGTCGGCGAGACGCCAGTGCCGGTCGGCAGCGCGCGGAGGGAGTGATCGGGATGTCGCGGGTCGGCCGGGTACGGCACCAGGCGCGTCCGCGCCTGACCCCGCGAGGGATCGCGCTCATGGTCGTGGGCGGCATCCTCTTCGGCGTCGCGCTCTGGTACGACCTGCGCGACATCCTCCTCCTCGCCGCGGTCGGCCTCGCCATGCCGCTCGCGGCACTCGGCTTCCTCGCCGCGCGTCCGCCGCGTCTCGCCGTCCACCGGACCTTCGAGCCGCCGGTCGTCGGGGCCGGGCACTCGACGACCGTCCGGCTGCGCGTGCACAACCGGAGCCGCCGGGCGTTCGACGGCGCGCACTGGCGCGACCTCGCCTCGCCGGCGCTCCGACCGCCGCCCGAGGCGATCCTGCCCGCGATCGGGCGCACCGAGGGCGTCCTGCCCTCGGGCGACGACACGGTCGGGCTCGAGTACCGGATGCGGACCCCGCGCCGCGGGGTGTTCGACGTGGGGCCGCTCCGCGTTTCGGTGACCGACCCGTTCGGGCTCGCGCGCATCGATCGGGTGGCGGGCGGTGCCAGGGACCTCGTCGTGACCCCGCGGGTCACGCCCCTCGAACCGGCGGTCGGGCTGCTCGCGAGCGTCGACGGAACGGTGCACGCCCTGCAGCGTCGCACGCGGCCCAACAGCGACGAGCTCATCGCGCGCGAGTACCGGTACGGCGACCCGCTCAGGCGGGTGCACTGGGCCGCGACCGCCCGGCGCGGCGAGCTGATGGTGCGCGACGAGGAGCAGCGCGGCGACCCCGAGCTCCGCATCCTCCTCGACACGGCGCTCGGCGGACGGGTCTCGCACCCGGCGTCGGGCTCGCGCGACCGCACCGACGCGCTCGACCCGGCGTTCGAACTCGGCGTCGAGCTCGCCGCATCGCTCGGCGTGCACCTGCTCGCCCGCGGCTTCCGGGTGCGTCTGGACCCGGTCGAGGACCCGGCGGTGCACCTCGAGCCGATCGCGCCGGAGGCCGGCGGCTACCGCGCCGCGGGCGGCGACGTGGCACTGCTCGAGGATCTCGCCCGGCTGGAACCGCCTCGTCGCGACGTCGCGCGCGGCGAGCCGCGTGAGCCCCGGCGGCATCCGACCGCGCCCGTGACGTCGGTGCGTCGCGACATGCGGATGCCGGCGATCGCCGTGCTCGTGGACCCGTCCGGCGATGCCGCCGAGGCGCTCGTCGCACTCCGCAGTTCGGTCGAGCCCGCGATCGCGTTCGCCGCCGACAGCGTCGCGGCCCGCATCGTGGACCGGCTCGAGGAGGCCGACTGGCGGGTCATCCGCGTGCACCGGGCCGCCGACCTGCCCGCCGCGTGGCAGGACGCGTGGCGCTCCGCCCGCGAGGCCGTGCGCTCGGGAGGTCGCCGTGGGCCCTGACCGCTACCCGTTGACCCGCGCGCAGTCGCTCGCGCTCTCGGGGGCGAGCCTGCTGCTCCTCCTCGTCGCGACGACCGCGCTCGGGCCGCTGATCGCGGGAAGCGGATGGTGGTGGGCCGGCGCCGTCGTCGCGGTCGCGGTGATCGGCGGAGGGGCGGCGCTCCGCGCCGTGCGGACTCCACCGTCGCTGGTCCCGCCGCTCGAGCTCGTGGTCATGCTGCTCGCGCTCACGCTGCTCTTCGCCGGAGGGACGAGCCTCGCGCTGGTGATCCCCACCGCCGAGACGTTCGCGGTCTTCGGCGAGCTCACCGAGGGTGCGCGCCGCACGATCGAGCAGCAGTCGGTGCCGGCGATCCCGGTTCCCGCGCTCGTCTTCGCGATCACCGTCGGCGTGGGCCTCATCGCCGTGTTCCTCGACCTGCTCGTGCAGACCGTGCGCGTCCCCGCGCTCGCCGCGATCCCGATGCTGGTGCCGGTGCTCGTGCCCGGACTGTTCCTCGCGGAGGGCGCCGACGCGCCCGCCCTCGTGCTCACCGCGGCGGCCTACCTGCTGCTGCTCCGCGTCGACGTACGCGTGCGGCGCGCCGCCGAGCTCGTCCAGGAGGACGATCGCGACGACGCGCCCGTCGTCAGCGCGCCCAAGCGCGCGCCGATCGTGTCGACCATGGGAGCGTCGCTCGGCCTCGCCGCGATCGGGCTCGTCGCGGCATCCGTCATCGCCGCTGCCACGCCGAGCGTGAGCACCAGCTTCCTGGTCGGCACCGGCGGGCCGGCGACGCTCTTCGCCCGAGGCGTCAGCCCGTACGTCGACCTCGGACGCGACCTGCGCAGGCCCGAGCCGGTGCCCGCCTTCTCGTACGTGTCGCCCGAGGGGGAGCGGCCGTACTTCACCCTGCTCACGATCGAGCGCCTCGAGGGCCAGGTGTGGTCCGCGACCGATCGCGCGGTCGACGGGGACAACACCCTGGGGACCCTGCCGGGGCCCGACGGGCTCGACGACGACGTGCTGGTCGAGCCCCGTCCGATCGCGGTGCAGGTCGACCAGGTCCGCACCGCATGGCTTCCCGTGCCGTACCCGACGACCGAGGTCAGCGGTGTGAGCGGGTCCTGGTTCTGGGACCAGGGCACGCTCAACGTCCGCAGCGTCGACTCGACGACGCTCGGACAGCAGTACCGCCTCACCCACCTCGACGTGCGTCCCGACGTCACGCAACTCCGCTCGGCGCCCGTCCCATCGCCTGGTGCGGTGGCCGATGCGACGCGCCGGCTGCCCGAGGACGTTCCGCCGATCATCGCCGAGACGGCCGCTGCGGTCACCGCCTCCGCGCCGACGCGGTACGACGCGGCCGTCGCGATCCAGGCGTACCTGCGCGGTTCGGACTTCGAGTACTCGGAGAGCGCCCCCGTCGCCGAAGGCTACGACGGAGCGGGATTCGATGCCATCGCCGCGTTCCTCGAGCAGGGTGCGGGGTACTGCGTGCACTTCGCGTCGACGATGGCGGTGCTCGCCCGCGAGGTCGGCATCCCGTCGCGCATCTCGATCGGGTACACCGCCGGCACCCCCGGCGACGGGCGGGTGGACGACCAGATCGTGATCGAGGTGGACTCGCACGACCTGCACGCCTGGCCCGAGCTCTACTTCGAGGGCGTCGGGTGGGTGCCGTTCGAGCCGACGCCCGGTCGAGGGAGCGTGCCCGACTACTCGCGGCCGAACGCCGGGCAGACCGCACCCGGGGTGGTCCCGACCGGGCCCGCCGCGACTCCGGGGGCGACCGGCCGGCCCGAGGGCGATCCCGACCGGGCGCTCGGCGGCCCCGGCGGCACCGCCTCGGCCGGAGCGCAGGCCGCGCAGCTCGGGCTCATCGGGCTCGCCGTGACGCTCGTCCTCCTGCTTCCGGCGATGATCCGCATCGGCGTGCGCGCGGCGCGCCGCGGCGGCATCCGCTCCGGAGAGCGCCCGGCGGATGCCGCGTGGCGGGAACTCCTGGCGACCGCCGTGGACCTCGGGCTCCCGGTCGATCCGCGGCGCACCGTGCGCGGGCTCGCCGCAGAGCTCGCCGAACGGCCCGCGTTCCGTGCCGACCCGGAGTCGCCGCCGGGTGAGCGCGTGGAGGCGCGCGCCGCGCTCGAGCGCGTGCGCGACGCGGTCGAGCGGGAACGCTACGGTCGCGTTCGCGGCCGGGACGCGGCGGTGGACGCCGAGTCCGTCGCGCCGGCCGGAGCCGAGGACCTCGAGCGCGCGCGTCGGTCCGCCCTCGCCGCCGACCTCGAGGCGTCCTCGGACGCGCTGCGGGCCGACGCGCCCGCCGTCCGGCGGGTGGCGGCGGTGCTCCTGCCCGGGTCGCTCCGGCCGTCGGCGCGCGTCGCGTTCGGCCGCCCCGCACCGCCCGGCGAGTAGGATCGTCGTTCGTGGCCGTACAGCATTCCCCTTTCAGCATCAACGTGCGCGACCTCGTCAACCGACCCGGCGAGATGCGCGAGCAGCAGTTCGACGTGCCCGTGCCCGAGCAGCTGGGCGAGGGGCTGGTCTCCATCCGGCAGGGCTCCGACCTCGCGATCGACGTGCGACTCGAGTCCGTCCACGAGGGCATCCTCGCGACCGCGGAGGTCGACGCGACGGCCGAGGGCGAGTGCGGTCGGTGCCTCATCGACATCGCGCTGCCGGTCCGAGTCGAGTTCCAGGAGCTTTTCGCGTATCATTCTGGGGAAGCTTTCGAGTATGAGGTTCAAGACGACCACGTGGATCTTGAACCGCTCATCCGAGATGCGGCAGTCCTGGCACTGCCGTTCCAGCCGGTGTGCCGGCCTGACTGCCCGGGTCTCGACCCCGAGACCGGACAGCGTCTGGCCGATCATCCGGAACTCGTCACCCCTGTAGAGAACGACCCGCGTTGGGCTGCGCTCGCAGGGTTCACGGCTTCCGAAGACGAGGGCGCGGATGCTGCATCCGACGCCGACCAGCAGAGAGATTGAGAGAGAGTCATGGCTGTTCCCAAGCGGAAGAAGTCACGCGCCAACACCCACGCGCGCCGTTCGCAGTGGAAGGCCGAGGCCCCCACGCTCGTCAAGACCGTCGAGAACGGCAAGGTCACCTACAGCCTCCCGCACCGCGCACGCGTGGTCGAGGACTCGGCGGGCACCCCGCTCTTCCTCGAGTACAAGGGCCGCAAGGTCGCCGACGTCTAGTCGGCCCGTGAACGACGAACGACCGGTCGTGAGGCGCGTCGAGCGCACGGACACCGGGGCCGACGAGCTCGCCGAGTTGCAGCGCACGCTGCGCGTCGAGCTCGACCCCGAACTCCTGCTCCTCGCACTCACGCACCGGTCGTTCGCGTATGAGAACGGCGGGATCCCGACGAACGAGCGCCTGGAGTTCCTCGGCGACTCGATCCTCGGGCAGGCGGTGACCGTCAAGCTGTTCACCGACCACCCCGAGCTCGACGAGGGCGAGCTGGCCAAGCGCCGGGCGAGCCTCGTCTCGAGCGTCGCGCTGGCCGAGGTCGCGCGGGCGATCGGTCTCGGCCCGTACATCCGCCTCGGCCGCGGCGAGACGATGACGGGTGGCGCCGAGAAGCCGTCGATCCTCGCGGACACCGTCGAGGCGATCATCGGCGCCGTCTACCTCTCGCGGGGCGGCGAGATCGCGACCGACCTCGTGCTGCGGCTCATCACGCCCCTCATGCTCGACCCCGACCGGTTCGGAGCGGCCATGGACCCCAAGACGAGCCTGCAGGAGATCGCCGCCCGCCGCGGCGCGGCCGCGCCGTCGTACTCCGTGAGCGAGAGCGGCCCCGACCACAGCAAGCACTTCGTCGCGACGGTCACCGTCGCGGGCCTCGTGACCGCGTCGGGCGAGGGCTCGAGCAAGAAGCAGGCCGAGATGGCGGCCGCGCTCGAGGCCTGGACCACCCTGAACGACCGCTGACGTGCCGGAACTGCCCGAGGTCGAGGTCGTCCGGGCCGGGCTCGCGCCCGCGGTCACCGGCGCGCGCGTCGCCGGGGTCGAGGTGCTCGACGTCCGCTCGCTCAAGCGTCACGAAGCGGCGTCCGGCGACTTCGAGACGCTGCTCACCGGCGAGCGCATCGAGGCCGCCGTGCGTCGCGGCAAGTTCCTCTGGATGCCGCTCGCCGGAGGCGCCGCGCTCGTGGGGCACCTCGGCATGAGCGGCCAGCTCCTGCTCCGCACGCCGGACCATCCGGGCGACGACCGCCACGCGCGGATCCGGCTCCACCTCGACCACCCGGTCCACGGCGAGCTCCGCGTCGACTTCGTCGACCAGCGCATCTTCGGTTCGATGGCGATCGATCGCATGGTGCCCGCGTCGGACGGGCGCGTGGCGGGGTTCTCCGCCGACGTCTCCGGCCCGTGGGCGCGTTCGATCCCGTCGCAGGTGGCCCACATCGCCCGCGATCCGCTCGACCCGGCGTTCGACGACGGCGCGTTCACGGCGGCGCTCGCCCGGCGGGCGACCGGCGTCAAGCGCGTGCTGCTCGACCAGGGCGTGGTTTCGGGCATCGGCAACATCTACGCCGACGAGGCGCTCTGGGCGGTCCGCATGCACGGCGAGCAGCCGGCATCGAGCCTCAGCCGGCGGCGCGTGCGCGAACTGCTCGCGGCCGTGCGCGAGGTGCTGCAGAAGGCGCTCGCCGAGGGCGGCACGAGCTTCGACGCGCAGTACGTCAACGTCAACGGCGCGTCCGGGTACTTCGCCCACTCGCTGAACGCCTACGGCCGCGCCGGCCGGCCGTGCCCTCGGTGCGGGACGCCCATCGTGCGCGAGGCGTTCATGAACCGCTCGTCGCATCGGTGCCCGCGCTGCCAGCGGCTGCGCGCCGGCGCCGGCAGCGGTGCCACCTCGGGCGCGTCGACGCCGGTCGTCCGGGTCAGCCCCGCTGCCACGTCGCCTGGATCGAATGCGGGCGGAAGCCCAGTTCGCGGTTGATCGCGAGCATGGGTCCGTTCTCGTCCGCGTTCCAGGTGTAGACCTCCGTCCGCTCGGGCGCCGCGTCCGCGAGCGCGACGAGGTTCGCGAGCTTCATCCGCATGCCGAGGCCGTGGCCGCGGTGCGGGGCGAGGACCAGCGTGTCGTCCTGGTAGGCCCCGCGCTTGCCGGGGGCGAGCGTGAGGATGGTGAAGCCGGCGATCTCACCGCCGGGCGCGATCGCGGCGACCGTCAGGTGCGTCCGTCCGGCCGCGACGGCGCGCGCCTCCTCGTCCAGGATGCGCGCCGCGTCCCAGTGCTCGTCGGGGAAGTCGACGGCGCCGCTCGGCGCCTCCGCCACCATCTGCGAGCGGGCGAGCGCGAACGCGTCGAGGTGTTCGGCGGGCGTGTGATCGCGCCAGTGCTCGAGGCGGTAGCCGTCGGATCGTGCGGCCTGCTCGGCGAGGCCGCGGACGCGTGCGCCGAGCCCGGAGACGGGGAGGGCGCTCGCGACGAGCAACTGGCCGAGGTGGTAGCCGCGCGAACGCGCGAACCGGACCGACGGCGCGTCGGCGGGCAGCGACGCGCCGCCCTGCGGCGCGTGGAGGCGTTCCCCCGAGCCGTCGTCGGTGCGGTGCTCCGAGATCATGATCGTGGCGTGGCGTCCGGCGTCGCGAGCGGATGCCTCGATCGCGTCGAGCACGCGACCGCCGAGTCCGCGTCGGCGATACGCCGGGTCCACTCCGACCATCGTGATCATGGGCGCGCCGTCCTCCTGCTCGCGTTCCCACCACGCTGCGACCGCCGCGACCAGGCGACCGTCGTCGAAGATCCCGAAACGCCGTCGCTCGAGGTACGGGTTCCCTCCGAGCACGGCGAGTTCGGCCGGCGAGTGGCTGAACTCGTCCGTGCCGATGGTCTCGAGCTGGATGCGACGGGCGAAGTCGGCGTAGGCCTCCAGGTCGGCCGACTCGGCTATCCCGATGCGGTCGGGGGCCTCGATCGGACGCAGCGTGCCCGGGCCGCTCGTCGCTGCGGCGCCGCTCACGGGCGCGTCGCCGTTCACGGCCGCTGCCAGACGGACTCGAGGGCGAACGGCCGGAAGCCGAGGTCGAGGTTGATGGCGAGCATGTGCTCGTTCTCGTCGGCATTCCAGGTGTAGACGCGTTCGCGCGAGGCATCCGCCGCCTGGAGCAGGAGGAGGTTCTCGAGCTTCAGCCGCATGCCGAGGCGGTGGCCCCGGTGGGCGGCGAGCACGATGGTGTCCCACTGCTCGACGGCGGGGGAGTCGGCGAGCAGCGACAGCACGGTGAACCCGGCGACGGCGCCGTCGGGCGCGACGGCAGCGGCGGTGAGCGTGGTCCGGCCCTTGGCGAGGGACCGACGCTCCTCGTCCCGGACCCGGTCGGCGTCCCAGTGCTCGAGTTCGTACGCGATGGCGCCCGACGGCGCATCGACCGACATCCGCTCGTGGGCCACGGCGAGCGAATCGACGAGGTCGTCGGGTGCGCGGTCGACCCACGTTCGCACCCGGTAGGGGTCGGGCGCCGCGAGGTCCGCGAGCCGCGCCGCGAACTCGGCCGCGCGGCCAGCGACGTCGAGCACGCTCACCCGGTCGAGCTGGCCGAGCGCGTAGCCGTGGGCCCGGGCGAATCGTACGGCCGGGTCGTCGGCCGGGATCGTCGCATCGCCCTGGGGTGCGCGCAGGACGCCTCCGGGGCTCGGCGCGGTCCCGTCGGCGGGGTCCGTCCCGTGGCCGGCACCGTGGTCGGCCGACAGGACGAGGGTCGGGCGTCCCGCATCGGACGCGACGCGCTCGGCGTGCGCGAGCAGCGCGGAGCCGATGTCCTGACGGCGGCGATCGGGCGCGACGCCGAGCATCACGAGGTAGGCGGTGCGAGCGTCGTCGTCGCGCTCCCACTCGAGCTCGGCCATGCCGACGAGGGTCCCGCCGTCGAACGCGCCGAGCGGCACGTGCGCGCGGTACGGGTCGTCCGCGAATTCCCGGAGTAGTTCCGGCACGGGTCGCGCGAGCTCGTCGGTGCCGAGGCGCTCGAGGTCGAGCCGGCGGATCAGCGCGGCGTACGCGTCGAGTTCGGAGGGCGCCGTGGCATCCGTCGCCGTCGACAGGCGGATCTCCCGCACCTCTGCGCCCATGCGACCTCCCTCGACTCGGAGCAGCCTGCCAGCCTAGCCACACGACGCACGCCCCGGTACCGCCATCCGAGACGACGACCATGGCGCCGGCGCCGTTGGCGGGCCCGATCCGCCCGAACGCGGCGAGCGAACCGGACCCGTGGCATCCGCTCGGGTACGCTCGTCCGAGGCATCCAGCACCATCACGCCGCGACACCGGGGGGACATGTACCTCAAGAGCCTCACCCTGAAGGGCTTCAAGTCCTTCGCGCAGCCGACCACCTTCGCGTTCGAGCCCGGGGTGACGTGCATCGTCGGCCCGAACGGCTCCGGCAAGTCGAACGTCGTCGACGCGCTCGCGTGGGTCATGGGCGAGCAGGGCGCCAAGACGCTCCGCGGCGGGAAGATGGAGGACGTCATCTTCGCGGGCACGTCCACGCGCGGCCCGCTCGGCCGCGCCGAGGTGAGCCTGACCATCGACAACTCCGACGGCGCGCTCCCGATCGAGTACACCGAGGTCACGATCTCGCGCACGCTGTTCCGCAACGGCGGCAGCGAGTACGCGATCAACGGCGAGCAGTGCCGCCTGCTCGACGTGCAGGAGCTGCTCAGCGATTCGGGTCTCGGCCGTGAGATGCACGTCATCGTCGGGCAGGGCCAGCTCGACCAGGTGCTGCACGCGAGCCCCGAGGACCGTCGGGGGTTCATCGAGGAGGCCGCCGGCATCCTGAAGCACCGTCGCCGCAAGGAGAAGACGCTCCGGAAGCTCGACGCGATGCAGGCGAACCTCACGCGGCTGACCGACCTCGCCGCAGAGCTGCGCCGCCAGCTGAAGCCGCTCGGGCGCCAGGCCGAGGTCGCGCGCGAGGCCGCCGGCATCGCCGCGGTCGTGCGCGACGCGAAGGCCCGGCTCGTGGCCGACGAGGTCGTCGAGCTGCGCCGCGCGCTCGAGGCCGCCGGGCGCACCGAGCACGAACGGCACGCCGAGCGCCTCGTGCTGCAGCAGGAGCTCGAACGCCACCAGGCGCACATCGCTCGGCTCGAGCAGGCGCAGGGCGGCGACGACGTCGACACGGCCCGCGCGGTGAGCTTCGCGCTCGAGCAGTCCGAGGCACGGCTGCGCTCGCTCGACTCGCTCGCACGCCAGCGCATCGCGCTGCTCTCCGCCGCCGACGAGGGCACGGATGCCGCGCCGACCGTGACGCTCGCCGACATCGCCGCGGCGCGCGGCGAGCTCGACGGCATCCGCGGCGGCGTCGGCGACGCGGCGTCCGCGCTCGAGCAGGCGGCGATCACGACCCGAGACGCCCGGTCCGCGCTCGACGCCGTCGACGAGGAGATCGCGGCGCAGGCGGCACGGGTCAGCGAGTACGACCTGCGGGCGTCCCAGCTCTCGGGCCGCGCCGACACCGCCGCCTCGAAGCTCGCCGCAGTACGCGGCGAGGTGCTCCGGCACCGGAACGCCCTCGACGCGGCGCAGTCGCGCCGTGAGGCCGCGGCCGCCGACCTCGCACGGGTCGAGGCCGAGTCCGATGCCGATCCCGCCGCCGCGACCGACCTCGACGAGGCGTACGAGCTCGCGCAGGCCGCGGTCTTCGAGGCCGAAGCCGAGATCGAGAAGCTGCGCGAGGCGCTCCACGAACGCGAGCGCGAACGCGACGCGCTCGGCGCGCGAGTCGGCGCGCTCTCGCTCGCGCTCGACCAGAAGGACGGGTCGGCAGCGCTCGCCGCCTCCGGCACCGCGGGCGTGCGGGGCCTGCTCGCCGAGCACCTGCGCGTCGAGCCCGGCTTCGAGGCCGCGATCGCGGCGGCTCTCGGACCGCTCGCCGAGTCCGTGCTCGTCGACGACCGCGAGGCGGCACTCCGGGCCGTCGGGATCGCGACCGAGGGGGACCTCGGCCGCGTCGCGCTCGCGATCGCCGAGCCGGGCTCCGACCTCTCCGGTGCCGGACGCCTCGAGGTCGACGGGCTCACGGCCGCCGCCGACGTGGTCACCGCGCCCGCCGGCGTCCTCGCCCTCCTCGGCGAGGTGCTCGTCGCCGACGACCTCGACGCCGTCCGCGCGGCCGAGCCCGCGCTCGCCGCGCTCGACCGCCCGGCGACCGTGATCACGCGCGACGGCACCGTCGTCGGCCGCTTCGTCGTGCACGGAGGCTCGGGCCGCACGCAGAGCCGCATCGAGCTGATCGCCGAGCGCGACCGCGCCCAGTCGCGGCTCGACGAGGTCCGAGCCGACATCGAGCGCGCCCGCTTCGACCTCGACGCGCAGCGCGGAGACGCCGAGCACGCCAAGGAGCAGTCGAAGCTCGCGCTCGCCGCGCTCCGCGAGTTCGACGCCCAGCTCGCCCAGCGCACCGAGTCGCTGAACCGCGCCCGCGTGCAGGCCGAGGCCGCCGGTGCCGAGACCGACCGACTCGCCGACGCGGTCCGCACCGCCGAGGAGCGCATCGCCGAGGCCGAGCAGGCCGCGACGACGGCGAAGGCGGAGCTCGAGGCCGCTCGCGGCGAAGCGCGCCCCGTGCTCGAGGCCGAACGCCGCGACGGCGCGCTCGCCGCGCTCGAACGGGCTCGCGAGGGCGAGGTCGAGGCGCGGCTGCGGCTCGAGACGGCGCGCGAGCGGGTCCGCGCCGAGGAGGCGCGCATCGTCGCGATGGAGCGCCAGCACGAGGCCGAGCGCCGTGCCGCCGACGAGGCGGCGCGCCGCGCCGTCGTCCGCCGCGCCCAGCTCGGGGCGGCGTCGCGCGTCGCCGATGCGCTGCCCCCGGTCCTCGCCGCGGTCGGCCGGTCGGTGGCGGAGGCCCGCGTCGCGCTGGCCGCCGCCGAGGCCGAGCGGGCGAGCCGCAACGAGGAGGTCCAGGTCGCGCGTCGCGCCGAGGCATCCGCCCGTGAGCGCCTGCAGGCGGTGACCGAGGACGTGCACGGCCTCGAGCTGCGCATCTACGAGAAGAAGCTCCACGTCGGATCGCTCGTCGAGCGCGCCGAGAGCGAGCTCGGACTCGGCGAGGAGGTCCTCGTCGCCGAGTACGGGCCCGACCAGCCGATCCCGGACGAGGCCGACGCCGAGGCCGAGCCGCGTCCGTTCGTGCGCGCCGAGCAGCAGAAGCGACTGCAGGCCGCCGAACGCAAGCTCGCCCAGCTCGGCCGGGTCAACCCGCTCGCGCTCGAGGAGTTCGCGGCGCTCGAGCAGCGCCACCAGTTCCTCACCGAGCAGCTCACGGACCTCGCGAACACCCGCAAGGACCTCCTCACGATCATCGAGGAGATCGACGGCCGCATGGAGTCGATCTTCCGCTCCGCGTTCGAGGACACGCGCGAGGCGTTCGCCGACGTCTTCCCGATCCTGTTCCCCGGCGGCGAGGGGCGCATCTCCCTCACGAACCCCGACGACCTGCTCACGACGGGCATCGAGGTGAGCGTGAAGCCCGCGGGCAAGAAGATCGAGCGCCTCTCGCTGCTCTCGGGCGGCGAGCGCTCGCTCGCGGCGGTCGCGCTGCTCATGGCGATCTTCAAGGCCCGCCCGAGCCCGTTCTACATCATGGACGAGGTCGAGGCCGCGCTCGACGACGCGAACCTCGGGCGACTGCTGACGACCTTCGAGGCCCTGCGCGAGGAGAGCCAGCTGATCGTCATCACGCACCAGAAGCGCACCATGGAGATCGCGGACGCCCTCTACGGCGTCTCGATGCGCCAGGACGGCGTCTCGGCGGTCGTCGGTCAGCGGGTGCGCGAGGAGTTCGACGCGAAGGCAAGCTGATCGCGGGCGCGGCGGCCGCCACCGCGGCATCCGGTCGCCCACGGCATCCGGTCAGGTGAGCCTGCGGTCGCCCGGTGCGAGCACGCGGAACCATCGGTACCCGTACGCGTCGAGCTCGACGTCGACCCGGCCGCGATCGTCGATCGGGTCGGCGTCGACGGCGAACAGGTCGGAGAGCACCGCGTCCTCCGGCAGGTCGCCCAGTTCGAGGGTGACCCGCACGGGGTGGGGCGCGAAGTTGTGCAGCGCGACGAACCGCAGGTGGTCCTCGGTGATGCGGTGCGCGAGCACCGCGGGCTCGCCGACGTCGAGCAGCTCGAACCGGCCCCAGCCGATCTCGGGCGAGCTGCGGTACCGGGTCACGAAGCCGCGGATGACCGCGAGCAGGGAGTCGGGATCGTGCATCTGCGCCTGGACGCTGACGTGCTCCGGGGCGTACCCGTCGGACGGCGGCGAGGCCGCGAGCCGCCCGGGTGCCGCCCGGGAGAAGCCGCCGTTGCGGCCGCCCGTCCACTGCATGGGCGTGCGCACGGCCTGGCGCTTCTCCTGCTCGCCGTTCTCGCCCATGCCGATCTCCTCGCCGTAGAAGAGCACGGGCGTGCCGGGGAGCGAGAAGAGCAGGCTGTAGGCCATGCGGATGCGCCGCGGATCGCCCTCCAGCATCGTCGGAAGCCGCCGGACGATCCCGCGGCCGTACACCCGCATCCACTCGTCGGGAGCGAACGCGTCGAAGACCTCCTCGCGCTCGGCGTCGGAGAGCTTGTCGAGGGTCAGCTCGTCGTGGTTGCGCACGAAGTTCGCCCACTGCTTCTCCGGCTCGAGTTGCGGGCGGCGGGCGAGCGTGTCGCGGAGCGGCGTGGCATCCTGCCTCGCGAGCGACAGGTACAGCCGCTGCATCGCCTCGAAGTCGAACTGCAGCGTGAGCTCGGCCGGATCGCCGTCGGCGCCGAAGTACGCGATCTGCTCGTCGTACGGGAGGTTGACCTCGCCGAGCAGGATCGCGTCGCTGGCGCGGCGCTGCAGGTACCGGCGGAGGTCGCGCATGAGCTCGTGCGGATCGCCGATGTCCACGCCCTCCGGGGGCTCGATGAGGAAGGGCACCGCGTCGACGCGGAACCCGGAGAACCCGAGCTCCAGCCAGAACCCGACGGTCTTCGCGATCTCGTCGCGCACCTCGGGGTTGGCGATGTTCAGGTCGGGCTGGTGCCGGTAGAACGAGTGCAGGTAGTACTGACCGGTGCCCTCGTGCCACTCCCACACGCCGTCCTCCTCGCCCGGGAAGACGTTCTCGGCCGGGTTCGGCGGGATCTCGTCGCGCCAGACGTAGAAGTCGCGGTAGGGGGCGTTGCGGCCGCGCTTGGCCGAGGTGAACCACGGATGCCGGTCGGACGTGTGGTTCATCACCAGGTCCATGATCACCCGGATGCCGCGGTCCCGCGCCGCACGCGTGAACGCGACGACGTCGCCGAGCGATCCGAGTCGCGGGTCGACGCCGAGGAAGTCGGTGATGTCGTAGCCGTCGTCCTGGTCGGGCGAGGGCTGGAACGGCATGAGCCAGATGCAGGTCACGCCGAGCTCTGCGAGGTGGTCGAGCCGGTTCGCGAGGCCCTCGAAGTCGCCCGAGCCGTCGTCGTTCCAGTCCATGTAGGTCTCGACGTCGAGGCAGTACACGACCGCGGTCTTCCACCACAGGTCGCCGCGGTCGGTCGCGCGCATCGGCTCAGCCCTCGATGCCGGCGTCCGGGCCCGCGGCGCGGAGCGCGGGCAGCACGTGCGCGCCGAACGCGTCGATGAACCCCTGCTGCTCCTGCCCGACGTGGTGCAGGTAGATGCGGTCGACGCCGAGGTCGGCGAGCTCGAGGAGCGCGTCGAGGTGGCGCTGCGTGTCCGAGGAGGCGAGGAGCGTGTCGGCCACCTCCGACGGCTCCGCATCGGCCGTCCGCTCGTCGAACGCCTCCGGGCTCGCGAGCTCCCACGCGAGGTGCGGGGGCACCAGGCTCTGCCGCCACTGGTCGTGCGCGATGGCCACGGCCTCGTCGTCGGTCGGCGCCCAGCTGAGGTGGACCTGGACGCAGATCGGCCCACGGCCGCCCGCACCGCGGTACGCGTCGATGAACTCGCGGAGCGCCTCACGATCCTGGTCGACCGTGATCACGCCGTCCGCCCACTCGGCGGTCTCGGCCGCGGTCTCGGTGCTCACGGCGGCGGCGATCAGCGGCGGCGCCTCCTCCGGCCGCGTCCAGAGCCGCGCCTCGTGCACGCTGATCGTGCCCTCGTGCGTGACGGTCTCGCCGGCGAGGAGCCGCCGCATGACGTCGATCGTCTCCGCGAGGCGGCGGTCGCGGTGCTCCTTCTCGGGCCACGGCTCGCCCGTGACGTGCTCGTTCACCGCCTCGCCGCTGCCGATCGCGGCCCAGAACCGACCGGGGAACATCTCGCCGAGCGTCGCGATCTTCTGGGCCGCGACCGCGGGGTGGTAGCGCTGTCCCGGCGCCGTGACGACGCCGAACGAGAAGTCGGTCGCCTGCAGGGCCGCCCCGAGCCACGACCACGCGTAGCCGGAGTGCCCCTGCCGGACGCTCCAGGGCGCCCAGTGGTCGCTGCACATGGCCGCGTCGAAGCCGGCGCGCTCGGCCTGCACGACGGCGTCGAGGAGCGCGCTCGGCGGCAGCTGCTCGTGCGACGCGTGGAATCCGACGAGGGGCATGGTGGTCTCCTTCCGCCGAGCACGATGCTTCCGCGGGAGTCGGACGCGGACAAGGCCT
The DNA here is from genome assembly GCF_009674665.1 of Agromyces kandeliae. Taxonomy (GTDB): domain Bacteria; phylum Actinomycetota; class Actinomycetes; order Actinomycetales; family Microbacteriaceae; genus Agromyces; species Agromyces kandeliae. Next base: position 351,993 of record NZ_WKJD01000019.1, on the reverse strand, counting down.
TGCCGCCGGGGCGCGCGGCCGGTAGCGCGCGGGCGCGGGCGGGCACCGTCGGTCGCCGGGAGCGGCGAGCCGGAGGCATCCGCCCCCGTAGGCTGGGAGGCATGGTGGAACGCGCATCGTGGTCGCTCGGGTCGGCCCTCCGCAACGTGTTCGGCGCGAGGACGATCGACGAGGACACGTGGGACGACCTCGAGTCCGCGCTGATCCGCGCCGACTTCGGGCCGGCGGTGACGGAGGAGATCGTCGAGTCGATCAAGGCGCAGGTCGAGCGGTACAAGACCACCGACCCGCGAGACGTCCAGCGGATGCTCCGCGAACTCGTCGAGGAGCGGCTCGCGAAGTACGACCCGACGCTCAAGCTCACCGAGCGCCCCGCGGTCGTGCTCGTCGTCGGCGTCAACGGCGTCGGCAAGACGACCACGATCGGCAAGTTCGCGAAGTTCCTCGGCAACTACGGCCGGAGCGTCGTGGTGGGGGCGGCCGACACGTTCCGCGCCGCGGCGGTCGACCAGCTCGCGACGTGGGCCGAGCGCGCGGGCGCCCAGGTGGTGCGTCCGGAGCGCGAGGGCCAGGACCCGGCCTCCGTCGCCTTCCAGACGGTCGACTACGCCAAGCGCACCGGCACCGAGATGGTCATCATCGACACCGCGGGCCGCCTGCACACCAAGGGCGGGCTCATGGACGAGCTCGGCAAGATCCGGCGCGTCGTCGAGAAGCAGGCGCCGATCAGCGAGGTCCTGCTGGTGCTCGACGCGACCACCGGCCAGAACGGGCTCGCGCAGGCCGAGGCGTTCATCCAGCACGGCGGCGTCACGGGCCTCGTGCTGACCAAGCTCGACGGATCCGCCAAGGGCGGGTTCGTGATCGCGGTGCAGGAGAAGACCGGGCTGCCGATCAAGCTCATCGGGCAGGGCGAGGGCATCGGCGACCTCACGGGCTTCACGCCGCACGTGTTCGCGCAGCAGCTCGTCGGCTGAGGAAGGGGAGAGAGCGGATGTCCATGGAGCACGACTACTTCGGGCTCGTCGGCGACTACTGGTCCGAGGACGTGGAGTACGGCGACCAGCGGGTCGAGGTCGTCCTCGACGCCGACGCCGACGCCGTCGCGCCCACGGCGCTGGATGTCGCGGCGACGCTCGTCGGCGAGCTCGAACTCGTCGACGACGAGCTCCGCTCGGCGTTCGTCACGCAGCTCGACTCGAGCGCCTCGCCCGTGATGCGGTTCCTCGCCACGGTGCTCGACCCCGACCTCGAGGAGGCCGAGGAGGTCGAGGCCGCGATCGGGCGCGACTCGGGCGACCGCCAGATCGACGCCCTCCGCTCGATGTCGCTCCTCCGCGTCGACCTCCGCCCCGACGCGGACGAACCGGGCGATGCGTTCGCCGAGTTCGAGTACGGCCTCGCACCGGAGGACACCGACGAACGGCTCGTCGCGTCGATCGACCTCGAGCGCGAGATCGTCGACGTCCGCTTCGAGGGCTGAGCCGTGAGCGGATGCCACGGAGTCGCCCTCTACACTTGAGGGCATCATGGCTACGTTCGGCACCCTCTCCGACCGTCTCACCGAGACGTTCAAGAACCTCCGCACCAAGGGCAAGCTCACCGCATCCGACGTCGACGGCACCGTCCGCGAGATCCGGCGCGCCCTCCTCGACGCCGACGTCTCGCTCGACGTCGTCAAGTCGTTCACCGCGACGGTGCGCGAACGCGCACTGGGCGACGAGGTCAACCGGGCGCTGAACCCCGCCCAGCAGGTCGTGCAGATCGTCAACGAGGAGCTCGTCGGCATCCTCGGCGGCCAGCAGCGTCGGCTCCAGTTCGCCAAGAACCCGCCCACCGTCATCATGCTCGCGGGCCTCCAGGGCGCCGGCAAGACGACCCTCGCGGGCAAGCTCGCGAAGTGGCTCAAGAAGGACGGCCACACGCCCATGCTCGTGGCCGCCGACCTCCAGCGGCCGAACGCCGTGAACCAGCTCCAGGTCGTCGGCGAGCAGGCCGGCGTCACCGTCTTCGCGCCCGAGCCCGGCAACGGCGTCGGCGACCCCGTGCGCGTCGCCGAGGACGCCGTCGCGCAGGCCGCGCGCGCCCAGCACGACGTCGTCATCATCGACACGGCCGGCCGCCTCGGCGTCGACGCCGAGATGATGAAGCAGGCCGCCGACATCCGGAAGGCCACGAACCCCGACGAGGTCCTCTTCGTCATCGACGCCATGATCGGCCAGGACGCCGTCACGACCGCGAAGGCGTTCCAGGACGGCGTCGACTTCACGGGCGTCGTGCTCTCCAAGCTCGACGGCGACGCGCGCGGCGGCGCCGCGCTCTCCGTGGCATCCGTCACCGGGCGCCCCATCATCTTCGCGTCCACCGGTGAGACGCTCGACGACTTCGAGCCGTTCCACCCCGACCGCATGGCGAGCCGCATCCTCGACCTCGGCGACATCCTCACCCTCATCGAGCAGGCCCAGCAGGCGTTCGACGAGGAGGAGGCGCTGAAGGTCGCCGAGAAGATCGCGACGGAGCAGTTCACGCTCGACGACTTCCTGGCGCAGATGCAGCAGCTCCGCGGCGCGGGCTCGATCAAGAAGATGCTCGGCATGCTCCCCGGTGCGGGCGGCATGAAGCAGCAGCTCGAGAACTTCGACGAGCGAGAGATCGTGCGCACCGAGGCGATCATCCAGTCGATGACGCCGGCCGAGCGCAAGAACACCAAGCTCCTGAACGGCTCGCGTCGCCTCCGCATCGCCAAGGGCTCGGGCATGACCGTCACCGACGTCAACCAGCTCGTGCAGCGCTTCGAGCAGGCCGCGAAGATGATGAAGACGGTCGCGCGCGGTGGCACGCCGCAGATCCCCGGCATGGGCCCGATCCCGGGCGGCGGCGGGTACGGCGGCGGCAAGCGCCAGTCGGCGAAGAACAAGAAGAAGTCGGGCGGCGGCTCGCGCTCGGGCAACCCCGCCAAGCGCGCCGCCGAGAACGCGGCGATCGCGTCCGGACAGGTGCCCGGTGCGGCATCAGACGCGCCCGCCGGCTCGGGCTTCGGCCTCGGCGGCGGCGCGGGTGCGAAGGGGGCGCCTTCCGAGGAGGAGATGGCCGCCCTCCAGAAACTGCTCGGCCGCTGATCGGCGTCATCGACGTGCTGGGCCGGCGCGCCCCGGCGTAGTGTTGGACCCGCGGCCTGCGCCGCGGACGAGGACGGAGCGACGATGACGACCGGCGACCCCGACTACCGCGACTCGGGCCTCGAGTTCGCACCCGACTTCCTGCTCGGATCGGCGACCGCGTCGTACCAGATCGAGGGCGCCGCGACCGAGGGCGGCCGTGGGCCGTCCATCTGGGACACGTTCAGTCACACCCCCGGCAAGGTGTGGAACGGCGACACCGGGGATGTCGCGTGCGACCACTACCACCGGTGGGAGTCCGACCTCGACCTCATGGCAGAGCTCGGGCTCGAGGCGTACCGCTTCTCGATCGCGTGGCCGCGCATCCAGCCGACCGGCCGCGGGCCGGCGAACGAGGACGGGCTGGCGTTCTACGAGCATCTCGTCGACGGACTGATCGCCCGGGGCATCCGCCCCATCGCGACGCTCTACCACTGGGACCTGCCGCAGGCGCTCGAAGACGAGGGCGGCTGGACGAACCGCGCGACGGCCGAGGCGTTCGCGGACTACGCGCGGATCATGGGGGAGCGGCTGGGAGACCGCGTCGCCGTGTGGACGACGCTCAACGAGCCGTGGTGCTCGGCCTACCTGGGCTACGGTTCGGGCGCGCACGCGCCGGGCCTCCTCGACGGGGCCAAGGCGCTCACCGCGGTGCACCACCTGAACCTCGCCCACGGCCTCGCCGTGTCGGCCCTCCGCGAGGTCGTCACGAACGACCCCGGGTTCTCGATCACGTTGAACCTGCACGTCATCCGCCCGTCGGGCGAGACCGGGCACGAGGCCGCCCGCCGCATCGACGGCCTCGCCAACCGGGTCTTCCTCGGGCCGCTTTTCGGCGACGGCTACCCCTCCGACGTCATCGAGGACACCGCGGAGGTCACCGACTGGTCGTTCGTGAAGCCCGGCGACACCGAGCTCATCGCGCAGCCGATCGACCTGCTCGGCGTGAACTACTACTCGACCGTGACGGTGCGACTGTGGGATGGCGTCTCGCCGCGCGTGAACGCCGACGGCCACAAGGACATGGGCGGAACGCCGTGGCCGGGCTCCCAGCACGTCGAGTTCCTCGAGCAGCCGGGACCGTACACGGCGATGGGCTGGAACATCGACCCGTCGGGGCTCGAGGACCTGCTCATCGCTCTGCACGGGGCGTACCCGGAGGTGCCGCTCATGATCACCGAGAACGGGGCGGCGTTCGACGACGTCGTGACCGACGGGCCGGACGGGCCCGAGGTGCGCGACCTCGATCGCGTCGACTACCTCCGGCGGCACTTCACGGCCGCGCACCGCGCGATGGCCCGTGGCGTCGACCTCCGCGGCTACCAGGTGTGGTCGCTCATGGACAACTTCGAGTGGGGCTACGGCTACTCCAAGCGGTTCGGCATCGTCCGCGTCGACTACGACACGCTGGAGCGCCTGCCGAAGGCGAGCGCCCGCTGGTTCGCGGAGCTCATCCGGACGCGGCGCATCCCCGCGTAGCGGGTCGCTAGCCGCTCGAGCGCGGCCCCGTGCCCTCGCGGAGCTCGCGAGCGAGGTGCGCGACCACCGCGGTCAGGTCGCCGCCGTGCTCCTCGGCGACCTTGAGCTGGCGCTGGTAGCCGGCACCCTCGTCGATCGTGCGGCGGATCCGCTGCAGCTCGACCGCGCAGCCGAGGCGCTCCGCGAACGGTGCGAGCGTGACGAGCAGGTCGCCGAGGGCGTCGGCCACGGGGCGCTCGGTGCCGGCGGCATCCGTGATGATCTCCGCGTGCATGCCGTACCGGGCGGCGCGCCACTTGTTCTCGCGCACGTACCAGGGCTGCATGACCGGCAGCGTCTCGCCCTGGTCGATGCGGGTCGACATCCACTCGACCAGGCACTGGATGAGCGCCGCGATCGCGCCGATCTCGTCGGCCGACGACACGCCGTCGCACACGCGCACCTCGACGGTGCCCCAGCGCGGCGAGGGGCGGATGTCCCAGCGCACCTCCGTGTGATCCTCGATGACGCCGGTGCGGATGAGGTCGTCGACGTACCGTTCGTACGTCGACCAGTCGGGCAGCTGGTAGGGCAGGCCGGCGGTCGGCAGTTGCTGGAACATCAGCGCCCGGTTCGACGCGTAGCCGGTCTCGACGCCGGCCCAGAAAGGGCTCGAGGCCGACAGTGCCTGCAGGTGCGGCACGTAGGCGAGCAGGCCGTCGAGGATGGGCAGCGCCTTGTCGCGTTCCTCGATGCCGACGTGCACGTGGATGCCCCAGATCATCATGTTGCGGCCCCACCACCGCGTGCGTTCGATGAGCTTGCGGTACCGGGGCTTGTCGGTGAGTCGCTGGTCGTACCAGCGGCTGAAGGGGTGGGAGCCGCTGCACATCAGCTCGTACTCGCCGATCCGGTCGAGCACGGCCCGCACCTCGGCCACCTGCCCGGTGAGGTCGTCGACGGCACCCGCGACGTCGCGGTGGACGCCGCTCACGAGCTCGACGGTGTTCGTCAGGAGCTCCGACGTGATGAACGGATGCGGCGTCCCGTCGGCGTCGCCGAGCTCCGCGAGCACGCGGTCGCCCACCGAGGCGAGCTCACCGGTCGAGCGGTCCACGATGGCGAGCTCCCATTCGATGCCGACCGTCGACCGTTCGGATCGTGCGAACTCGATCCCCATGCGGCACCCCCGTCCCGCGCCAGTGGGCGCACGGCCATCATGACACGGCGGATCGCCGCCGCGCCGGAGTGCGGGACGGGAGCACTGGCCTACCGTCGCGCCGACGCCGCGGCTAGCATGTAATGCATGACATATCACCCGAGGCGACGGGATGGCTGACACGTCCCCGTTGATCGAGGTCGCGAGCCTTCGCGAACAGGTCGAGCGCGCGATCGCCTCCCGGATCGTCGCCGGCGAGGTCGAGCCGGGCGACGTCCTCACGGTGCCGACGATGGCGTCCGAGTTCGGGGTCAGCGCGACCCCGGTGCGCGAGGCGATGCTCGACCTCGCGCGGCGCGGGTTCCTCGCGCCGATGCGCAATCGGGGATTCCGGGTGACGGAGGTCTCGCTCGACGAGCTGCGTCAACTCCGCGAGGTGCGTCGCCTGCTCGAGGTGCCGCCGATGCGCGAGCTCGCCGGCCGCGTTCCAGAGGAGGCGGCGGCGCGGCTCACCGACCTCGCCGCGGAGATCGTCCGCGCGGGCGACGAGGGGCGCTTCCAGGACTACCTCGAGGCCGACACGACCTTCCACCTCACGCTCCTCGGTCTCACCGGCAACCGGTACCTCGTCGACGTCGTCCGCGAGCTGCGCCAGCAGACGCGGCTGACGGGCCTCGCCGAGCTGGCCGAGACGGGCGCGCTGACCGAGTCGGCGCTCGAGCACGCCGAACTCGTCCGCCTGCTCGTCGACGGCCGCGGTGATGCTGCCGCCGACCTGATGTCACGCCACATCGGGCACGTCGGCGGCATCTGGAGCGGCGAGCACGAGGACTGAGGCGGCGCAGCGTGCGGGTCGTGGTCATCGGGGCGGGCATCATCGGCGCCGCCTGCGCGCTCGCCCTCGTCGAGCGCGGTGCGGAGGTCGTGGTCGTCGATCGCCTCGGCGTCGCCGGCGAGACCTCCAGCCGGTGCGAGGGCAACCTGCTGGTCAGCGACAAGGCACCCGGCCCCGAGGCCGCTCTCGCGATCGCCTCGAACGCGATGTGGCGGACGCTCGCCGGGCGGCTCGACGCCGATCGACGCGACGGGCAGCCGGCGACCGAGTTCGAGGCGAAGGGCGGGATCGTCGTCGCCTTCCCCGGAGGCGAGGCCGCGCTCGAGCGGTTCGCCGCCGCGCAGCGGGCGACGGGCATCCGCGCCGAGACACTGGACGCGGCAGCGCTCGCGTCGGCCGAGCCGCACCTCTCGCCGGAGGTCGCGCACGCCGTCCGCTATCCGGACGATGCGCAAGTGCAGCCCTCGAATGCGACGCAGGCGCTGCTCGCGGCCGCCATGCGGCACGGCGCACGCCTCGTCGTCGCCGAGGTCACCGGGCCGATCGGCGGTCCCGGGCGGATCGCCGGTGTGCGGACGGCCACGGGCGCGATCCCGGCCGATGTCGTCGTGAACTGCGCCGGGCCATGGTCCGCGGAGGTCGCCTCGCGACTCGGCGCGCGCCTCGACATCCGCCCGCGCCGGGGCGTGATCCTCGTGACGACCCCGATGCCGCAACGCGTGTTCCACAAGGTCTACGACAGCGACTACGTCGGGGCCGTCGGGTCGGGCGACGCAGCACTGCAGACGTCCATCGTCGTCGAGTCGACGCCCGGCGGGACGGTGCTGATCGGGTCCAGTCGCGAGCGCGTCGGCTTCGACGACCGGCCGGGCGTCGCCCCGGCCGGGGCGATCGCGGCGAAGGCCGTCCGGCTGTTCCCGTTCCTCGAGCGGACGATCCTCCTGCGCAGCTACTTCGGGTTCCGCCCCTACGCGCCCGACCACCTGCCCGTGATCGGCCCCGATCCGGAGATCGCGGGGCTCGTGCACGCGACGGGCCACGAGGGTGCGGGGATCGGACTCGCGCCGGCCACCGCCGAACTCGTCGCGCACGCCGTGCTCGACGCGCCGACCGACCTCGATCCGACCCCGTTCCTGCCGACCAGGGACGGCCTCCGGGAGACCGCATGATCCGCATCACCGTCGACGGCGAGCCCGTCCGGGGCCGGGACGGCCAGACCATCGCCGGTGTGCTCATCGGCGCCGGGCGCACCGCATGGCGTACCTCGCAGACGGGCGATCGTGGCGTCTTCTGCGGGATCGGCGTCTGCCACGACTGCCTCGTCACGGTCAACGGCGTCGAGGGCGTGCGCGCGTGTCGGCGCGAGGCCGTCGACGGCGACCGGATCGAACGCGAGGCACGGCCGTGACGCACGTCGCGATCCTCGGCGGAGGCCCTGCCGGGCTCGCGGCCGCACAGGGCGCCCTCGCCGCCGGCGCGCGGGTGAGCCTGCTCGACGAGGGCGACCGCCTGGGCGGCCAGTTCTGGCGGCACCACGAGCGGCTCACCGATCCTCGCCTGCAGCACGGATGGCACCGGTTCGAGCGCTTGCGAGATGCACTCGCCCGCGGCGACGCCCGGGTGCACGTCGGAGCGAGCGTGTGGTCCGCGGAGGCGACCGACCTCGGCGTGCGGCTCCGCGCCGTGGTCGGGGCCGCGGACGCCGATGCGCGGACCGCCGTCGACGTCGAGGCCGATGCGGTCGTCGTCGCGACGGGTGCCCACGACCTCGCGCTCCCCGTCCCGGGCTGGACCCTGCCCGGCGTGACCACGGCCGGTGCGGCGCAGGCGCTCGCCAAGCGCGACGGGGTCGCCGTCGGTCGTCGCACGGTGGTGAGCGGTGCAGGCCCCTTCCTGCTGCCGGTGGCCCAGTCGCTCGCGCTCGTCGGATCCGACGTGGTCGGCGTGCTCGAGGCGTCCCGGATCACCGCGCTCGCGGCGGGGTGGCTGCCGCGGCCGTGGGAGCTGGCGGGCAAGGCCGGGGAGTTCCTGCAGTACGCGGGGGGTCTCGCGCGGCACCGGATCCCGTACCGGACCGGGAGTGGGGTCGTCCGGGTGCTGGGGGACGAGCGGGTGGAGGGCGTCGTCGTCGCGGCATTGGACGCCGACTGGCACCCGATCGTGGGGACCGAGCGCGAGGTCGCCTGCGATGCCGTCGCGCTCGGCCACGGCTTCGCGCCGCGGCTCGAGGCCGCCCTCGCGCTGGGATGCGACCTCCGCGGCGATCACCGAGGGCGATTCGTGGTCGTGGACGACGCGCAGCGCACCACCACAGCGCAGGTGTTCGCGGCGGGCGAGGTCACGGGCATCGCCGGCGCCGACGCCGCGCTCGCCGAGGGCGCGGTGGCCGGGTTCCTCGCCGCCGGCGGTGCGCTCGGCGACCCCCGGCTCCGAGGTCCGGTGACCGCCCGGCGACGGGCGCGCGCCTTCGCGAGGCGCCTCGAGCGGGCGCACGGGATCCGGCCCGGATGGACGGCGTGGGTCGACGACGCCACGATCGTGTGCCGGTGCGAGGCGGTCACGCGGCGTGCGATCGCCGAGCGGGCCGACGTGCCGCTCCGGGCGATGCGCCTCGCGACGCGTGCCGGGCTCGGTCCGTGCCAGGGGCGCACGTGCGGTCGCGCGGTCGAGGCGATCGTGGCCGAGGCGGGCGGCGCCCCGGCATCCGTCGGGTTCGATCGCAGGCCGGTGCTCGCGCCGGTCCGGATCGGCGAGGTCGCGGCGCTTGCCGCGACCGATCCCGCCACGTAGTATGTGACATATTACTCGCGACCGACTCGGAGGATCGAAGCGGATGACCAGCACCATGGACCTCGGCGGCGTCGTCGTCGCGACCACCCTCGCCTTCAGGGAGGACGACGCCGCGCCGGCCGGCCTGGCGGTCGACTACGACCGGTTCGCCGAGCACGTCGACTTCCTGATGCGGAACGGATGCCGCGGCGTCGGGCCCAACGGCTCGCTCGGCGAGTACTCGTCGCTCACCGACGAGGAGCGCCGTCGCGTGATCCAGGTCGCCGTCGACGCCGTCGACGGGCGCGGCATCGTGGTCGCCGGCGCGCACGGCGTGGGCAGCCACCAGGCGCGCACGTGGGCCGAGCACGCCCGTGAGGACGGCGCCGACGGGGTGCTGCTCCTGCCGCCGACGCTGTACCGCGCCAACGAGGCGGAGGTGATCGCGCACTACGAGGAGGTCGCGAAGGCCGGCCTGCCGATCATGGCGTACAACAACCCCTTCGACACCAAGGTCGACCTCGTCCCCTCGCTCGTCGCGAAGCTCGCCGAGATCCCCGAGGTCGTCGCGATCAAGGAGTTCTCCGGCGACGTCCGCCGCGTCTACGAGATCAAGGAGCAGTGCGACATCGACGTCATCGCGGGCGCCGACGACGTGCTGTTCGAGCTCATGGTCAACGGCGCCGTGGGGTGGTTCGCGGGGTACCCGAACGCGTTCCCCAAGGAGGCGGTCGAGCTGTACGACCTGTGCGCCGCCGGCGAGTGGCACGAGGCGAAGGCGCTCTACGAGCAGCTCGTCGCCGTGTTCCGCTGGGACTCGCGCACCGAGTTCGTGCAGGCCATCAAGCTCTCGATGGACATCTGCGGCGATTCGTACGGCGGACCGACCCGTCCGCCGCGCGGCCCGCTCTCGGCGGAGCAGCGCGCGCAGGTCACCGCCGACACCGAACGGGCGCTCGCCGCCCTGGCGGCGCGCTGATGCGCGCGCGCCGGGTGATCTCGGCCGTCGACTCGCACACCGAGGGCATGCCCACGCGCGTCGTCACGGGCGGGGTCGGCCGGATCCCCGGCGCCACCATGAACGATCGGCGCCTGCACGCCATGGAGCACCTCGACGGACTCCGCGGCCTGCTGATGAACGAGCCGCGCGGGCACGCGTCCATGTCCGGCGCCCTGCTGCAGCCGCCGGCCCGCGACGACGCCGACTGGGGCGTGGTCTTCATCGAGGCCAGCGGGTTCCTGCCCATGTGCGGGCACGGCACCATCGGGGTCGCGACCGTCCTCGTCGAGACGGGCATGGTCGAGGTCGTCGAGCCGGTCACCGAGATCCGCCTCGACGTGCCGGCGGGCCTCGTCGTCGCACGGGTCGACGTCGAGGAGGGCCGCGCGAAGCGCGTCACGATCGAGAACGTGCCGAGCTTCGTCGAGCGGCTCGACGCGTCGATCGAGGTTCCCGGGCTCGGGACCGTGCCCTACTCGATCGCCTTCGGCGGCAACTTCTACGCCCTCGTCGACATCGGCGCGATCGGCCTCCCCTTCGACCGGGCGCGCAAGGACGACATCCTCGCGGCCGGGCTCGCGATCATGGAGGCGATCAACGCCCAGGCGCCGCCCCGCCACCCCGAGCTCGAGGGCGCTGATCACGTGCACCACGTCGAGTTCATCGCCCCCGGGTCCGACGCCGTGCGCTCGCGACACGCGATGGCGATCCATCCGGGATGGTTCGACCGGTCGCCCTGCGGCACCGGGACCTGCGCCCGGATGGCGGAGCTGCACGCCCGCGGCGAACTCGGCCTCGACGCGGACTTCGTCAACGAGTCGTTCATCGGGAGCGAGTTCACGGGACGCCTCCTGCGCGTGACCGCCGTCGGCGGGGTGCCCGCCGTCGTCCCGACGATCACGGGCCGCGCCTGGGTGACCGGGTTCGGGCAGTACGTCCTCGACGACGACGACCCGTTCCCCGAGGGCTTCGTGTTCTGACCCGAAGCGACCCCGGCACGGCGCGGCGGGACGTCGGTCGGCGGTCGGCGGTCAGTGGGCGCCGGTCGGCGGTCAGCGCAGGCTGAACCCGGCCGAGAGGGGATCGTCCGGATCGAGCTCGAACTCGCATGCGCCGACCCGATGCGCCTGCCCGGTGATCTCCGGGACGACGCCGTCGGGGGTGCGTCCGGCCACGCGACCGTGGAAGCGCGTGCCGATGATCGAGTCGTGCGTGAGCACCTCGCCGTCGGCGAGCGCGCCCGTGTGCGCGAGCAGCGCCACTCGCGCCGCGGTGCCCGAGCCGCAGGGGCTCCGGTCGACCTCGCCGTCGGCGAAGACGGTCACGTTGCGCTGCCACGGGCCCTCGGCCGTGCGGCCGAGGTCGTCGACGAGGATGGTCCCGTACACGCCGGACAGCCGATCGTCGGCGAGCTTCGCGTCCGGGTGCTCGTTGAGCGCCCACTTGACCTCGCGGCCGAGGCGGATGAGCTCGGGGGTGTGCGCCGGCGCCACCTCGAGTCCGAGCGCCGCCGCCGGCAGGGTCGCGTACACGGCGCCGCCGAACACGAGGTCGACCTCGACCTCGCCCCGGCTCGTCTCGAGGCGGATCCCCGTCGCCAGGACGCGCGACGGGACGTTGCGGAACACGACCCCGACGGTGCGACCGTCGCGGCGCTGCACGCGCGCCTGCACGCGACCGCTCGGCACGTCGATCGTGACGATCGCCTCGCCGTCGTCCGGTGCGTCCACGCGACCGGTGCGCACGGCCCAGGCGCCGAGCGCCATCGTGCCGTGGCCGCACGCGGTCGAGAACCCGTCCTTGTGCCAGAAGAGCACGCCGAAGTCCGCCCCGTCGTCATCGGGCGGCGTGATGAAGCCGCCGTACATGTCGTCGTGGCCGCGCGGCTCGAGGCAGAGGAACCGGCGCAGCGCATCCGCGCTGCCGCCCATCGCCTCGACGCGACGCTCAGCGACGGTCGCGCCCAACGTGGGGACGTCCAGCACGATGCGGAACGGCTCGCCCGCCGTGTGCCAGTCCTCGGTCGCCCAGCGCATCATCCGCGCCGTCCGTCGGCGAGGGCGAGGGGTGCGACGGCGAGGTCCTGCCAGCCCATCCCGCAGGTCTTCACGACCCTGGGGCGATCGGATGCCACGGGCGGGCCGGCGAACAGCTGCGAGAACGGGATGAGCGCATCGGGTGCGAGGCGGCCTTCGGCGACGGCGAGGATCACGTCGCCGGCCTCGGCGAGTGCGACGCGCTGGGACTCGACGATGACGTGCGATCGGGCGAGGAGGTCGCCGGGCAGCTCGCGGGCCGCGGGTTCATGCGATCCGACCGCGACGACGGCCGCGTGCCGCGGGACGAGGGCGCCGTCGAACAGGGGCTCCCGCGCGGTCGTGGCGCAGACGACGAGATCGGCGTCGGCGACGTCCGCGGCCGTGCCCACCGCGGCATCCAGCCCGGAAGCGGCGACGCTCGCGGCCGCCCGCCGTGCCCTGGCGGCGTCGCGGCCGACGAACCTGACCCGCTCGACGGGCCTGATGGCGCGCATCGCCTCGACGTGGCGCACGCCCTGCGGCCCGGTGCCGAACACGACGAGCGAGGCGGCCCCGGGGACGGCGACGACGTCGATCGCGGCCGCCGAGACCGCGGGCGTGCGGAGGGTCGTGAGCTCGGTGCCGTCGAGCAGGGCGACCGGCGCGAGCGTCTCGGCGTCGATCAGGACGTAGACGGCCTGGATCCGGTCGAGTCCGCGCGCCGGGTTCGCGGGGGCGACGGTCGCGAGCTTCTGCCCGACCCATCCGCCGAGCTCGGAGGGCATCAGAAGGAGCTGCCCCCGTCGCACGTCGACGATGCTCCTCGGGGGGTCGGCGTCGGGGTCGTAGCCGTCGCGCAGCACGCGCCGGACGGCGTCCACGGCCGCGCGCATCGGGACGCGCTCGGCGATCGCGGGCCCGTCGATGAGGTCGAGGGAATCGAGGGTGCCGCCCATGCGCCCATCGTAGGGTGGACCGGATGGCGACGCCCGTCGCCGACGTCGCGCGCTGCGGCGGCCGGTCCGGATCGGCACGGCGCTGCGCGTGCGGCCGGGAGGATTCCCGTTTCCGCGCGGAATCTGCAAGAATGGTCAGTCGAGTTCTGTACCGCCCGACCCTCTATCCGGCGCGCAGGACACCCTTTGAGCTTCCGCCGAGTGTGCACCCCACGCTCACGGCTGTCAGTTCGCCTACCTCACAACACATCCAGGAGAATCGTGGCTGTCAAGATCCGCCTCAAGCGGCTCGGCAAGATCCGTGCCCCGTACTACCGCATCGTCGTCGCCGACTCGCGCACCAAGCGCGACGGTCGCGTGATCGAGGAGATCGGCAAGTACCACCCGACCCAGAACCCCTCGTTCATCGAGGTCGACTCGGAGCGCGCGCAGTACTGGCTCGGCGTCGGCGCCCAGCCGACCGAGCAGGTGCTCGCCATCCTCAAGCTGACCGGCGACTGGGGCACGTTCAAGGGCGACAAGAACGCCAAGAACACCGTCCAGACCGCGGCGCCGAAGGCCGAGTACGAGGTCGACACGGCCAAGAAGTCGGTCGTGAAGCCGAAGGCCGAGAAGCCGGCCAAGGCCGAGGAGCCCGCTGAGGCTCCGGCCGCCGACGAGACCGCGTCGGACGAGGCGTAAGCCTTGCTCACTTCCGCGCTCGAGCACCTCGTCAAGGGGATCGTCGATCACCCCGGCGAGGTGAAGGTCGTCTCCGCGTCGAGCGCACGCGGCGAGGTCCTCGAGGTGCACGTGCACCCCGAGGACCTCGGCCGCGTCATCGGGCGGTCCGGTCGCACCGCGAAGGCGCTGCGCACGATCGTCGCCGCCCTCGCAGACGGCCGCCGGGTCCGGGTCGACGTCGTCGACACCGACGACTGACGTGGCCGCGGCAACCCGTCCCCAGCAGCTCCGCGTCGGCCGGCTGACGAAGGCGCACGGCCTGAAGGGCGCCCTCAAGCTCGAGCTCTACACCGACGACCCCGAGCGGCGCTTCGTGCCCGGCGCGGTGTTCTCGCTGCAGGTGCCCGAGGAGTCTCCGTGGCACGGCCGGACCCTCGCGTTCCGCGAGCTGCGCTGGTACAACGGCCAGCCGGTCGGGTTCTTCGAGGGCGTCGAGGACCGCACCGCGGCCGAGGGCCTCGTGAAGGCGATCCTGTGGGTCGACCAGCCCGTCGACGAGGAGCCCGAGCCCGACGCGTGGTACGACCACCAGCTCATCGGGCTGGCGGTCATCCGCGACGGAGAGCGCATCGGCCAGGTCGCGCACGTCGACCACCTGCCGGCCCAGGACCTCCTGATCGTGAAGACGAAGCGCGGCGACGTCATGGTGCCGTTCGTCGCGGCGTTCGTGCCCGAGGTCGACGTCGAGGCCGGCACGCTCACCGTCACCCCGCCGCCGGGACTGTTCGAGGAGCCCCCCGAGGACGCTCCCGGCTCTGAGGGCACCGGCGACCCCGAGGCATCCGTCGCCGACGACGCCGAGGGCGACGCCGACGCGTCCGACGAGACCCCCTCGGCGTAGGCGGCGACGATGCGCATCGACATCGTCACGATCTTCCCCTCGTTCTTCGACGTGCTCGACCTGTCGCTGCTCGGCAAGGCCCGGCAGACGGGCCTCATCGAGGTCGTCACGCACGACCTGCGCGAATTCACCCACGACCGTCATCGCACGGTCGACGACACGCCCTACGGCGGCGGCGCGGGCATGGTCATGAAGCCCGAGCCGTGGGGCGAGGCGCTCGACTCGATCGTCGGCGACGGCGACTCAGAGGCGCTGCTCGTGGTCCCCTCGCCTGCCGGCGAGCCGTTCACGCAGGAGACCGCACGCGAGCTCGCGGCCGAGTCGCACGTGGTGTTCGCGTGCGGGCGCTACGAGGGGATCGACCAGCGCGTCGTCGACCACTACTCGGCGCGCATGCGCGTCCGGCTGATCAGCCTCGGCGACTACGTGCTGAACGGCGGCGAGGTCGCCGTCATGGCGATGATCGAGGCCGCCGGGCGCCTCGTGCCCGGGGTCGTCGGCAACCCCGAGAGCCTCGTCGAGGAGTCGCACGAGGACGGCCTGCTCGAGTACCCGAGCTACACGAAGCCCGCCGTCTGGCGGGGGCTCGAGGTGCCCCCGGTCCTGCTGTCCGGCCACCACGGCAGGGTCGCGGAGTGGCGCCACGAGCAGCAGGTCGAGCGCACGCGCCGCGTGCGTCCCGAGCTGCTCGGCGACGGCGTGGCGGACTGATCCGAGGCCCGCTGGACCCCGGCCTCGTCGGCCCCGGCGTGAGGGACTCTTCACGCGCCGGAAACACGTGGGTGTGCTCGGCGAAACACGCCCTGAATACCGTCGGATCGGCGGGTGAGACCGGATTCCGCCGGAAGGTGCGGGCGTGAGATGGGTCGGACGAGCGATGCCGGAGACGTGTCCCAGCCGGTCCGTCGCCCGCCGCTCCGTCTCGTCGCCGTCACGCACGGCACCCCGTCGACGGCCAATCGCGAGGCGGTCATCCGGCTGATCGACGGCGTCGCATCCGCCCGTCCCGACCTCGACGTGTCGATCACCTTCGTCGACGCGAGCAACGCCGACATCGGCGCCGCCCTCGAGGCCGCCGCAGAGCCCGATGCAGTCATCGTGCCGCTGGTGCTGTCGGCGGGATTCCACGTGCGCACCGGGCTGTCGCTCGGCCTCGACCGCATCGGCGGCTCGGCGCGCCTGGCCGCCGAGCTCGGCCCCGACGAGCGCCTCGTCGACGTGCTCGCCGAGCGGTTGCTCGACGCGGGCCTGAGCGACGGCGACACGGTGCTCCTGGCCGCGGCCGGCTCGAACGACCCGCGCGCCGTGCGCGAGTGCTTCGAGACCGCACGGCGGCTGGGCCAGACCCTCGGCCGGTCGGTCACCGTGGGGTTCATCGCGGCCGCCATCCCGCGCCTCCCCGATGCGATCGAGATGATCCGCGAGGTGCACCCCGGCTCTCGGATCATCGTCGGACCGTACCTGCTCGCTCCCGGCACGTTCTACGACCAGGCCGTCGCCGCGGGCGCCGACGCGATCGCCGACCCCCTGCTGGTGCCCGCGGCGCCGCCGCCGCCCGCGCTCGTCGACCTCGTGCTCGACCGGTACACCGCCGTGGAGCAGGAGCAGCGCGAGCACGCCTGAGCGGACCCCGGCGCGTCGGCGACGGATGCCGCGTCCCGCGCGCCGCGCGCGACGTCAGGCCGTGAGGCTCGGCGCCCCGTCGGCCTCGGCGGCGCGGGCCAGGACCTCGGCGATGCGCCCGCGGCATCCGCCGCACCCCGTGCCCGCCCGGGTGTCGCGCCCGACGCACTCGACCGTCGCGTTCCCGCACGCGGCCGACTCCTCGATGCGCCCGACCGTGACGCCGTTACACCAGCACACCGTCGTCTCGGGTGCGAACGCGTCGGCGCTCGCCGACGGGTCGTCGTCGGGTCCGTCGAATCGCAGCAGCAGCGACCGGTCGGCGGGCAGCTCGGCACGACGCTCGAAGAGCAGCGTCAGCTCGGCGGCCGTGCGCGGCATGCCGACGCTCGCGAAGCCGGTGAGGATCCCGCCCTCGGTGACCATCTTCACGTAGCGCAGGTGCTCGGGATCCGCCCACTGGGCGACGCGCCGACGCGGTGCGAGTGCGTCGTCGTCCCACGGCTCGGCGGAGACGTCGCCGACGGCGACCACGTCGACGTGCTCCGCCTTGAGCATGACGATCGCGTCGCGTTCGGGCGCCAGGGCCGCGCCGGCCTCGCGGTCCTCGGCCTCGGCGGCGAGCGCGGCGGCGAGGTGCTCCGCCTGTCGCCAGCCCGGCCCGATGAGTCCTGAGGGGGCGCCCGGCAGGATGCGCCGGCCTGCGGTCTCGTCGGTCCGCTCGACGACCTGGGCGCAGTCGCCGATCGCGTAGACGTCGGGGTCGGTCCAACTGCGGAGGTCGGGCCCGACGACGATGCCGACGGCGGTGCGGAGTCCGGCGAGGGTGGCGAGCTCGTTCCGCGGGCTCACCCCGCACGAGAGCACGAGGAGGTCGCCGCGGACCTGCTTCCCGTCGGCCGTGACGAGCATGTCGAAGCGCCGCGTTCCGTCCGCGTCGGTGCGGAACCCGATCGCCTCGGCGCGGCTGTGCGCGATGACCGTGATGCCGGTGCGCCGGAGCGCCGAGCGCAGCACGTGCCCGGCGCCGCGGTCGAGGTTCCGCGGCATCGGGTGGGGCCCGTGGTGCACGACGCACACCTGTGCGCCCGCGTGGGCGGCCGCGAGCGCGAGTTCGAGGCCGAGCACGCCGGCGCCGAGCACGACGATGCGGCGGCGGGCGCGCACCGCCTCGAGCACCCGCTCGGCGTCCTCGAGGTCGCGGAGCGCGGTGACGCCCGCGGGCAGGTCGTCGTCGCGCGCGACGAGGGTCGACGGGTGGCGCTCGAGGTCGGACAGGTCGCGCCTGGGCCGGTCGACGCCGTCGAGCGTCGGCACGTTGGCGCGCGATCCGGTCGCGAGCACGAGCCGGTCGTAGGGGAGCGCCTCGCCCGTCGAGAGGTGCACGACGTGGGCGGCGCGGTCGACCCGGGTCGCGCGGACGCCGAGGCGCACCGCGGCGCCGGCCGCCTCGGCGGCCTCCTGGTCGCCGACGAGCATCGCGTCGAGGTCGGCGTTGCCGACCGCGTACTCGGCGACGAGGACGCGGTTGTACGCCTCGACGGGCTCGCCGGCGACGACGGTGAGTGCGACGGCGCCCGCCCGCACGGCGGGCAGCAGCTCCTCGACGAAGCGCGCGCCGACCGGGCCGTAGCCGATGAGGACGATCCGCAGAGGGGTCATGATCCGGCTCCCGCTTCGACGAGGCGCGTGACGCGCACGAGGTTGGACTTGAATTCGGGCATCGACGAGATCGGGTCGGCGGCGTCGGAGGTGAGGAGGTTCGCGGCCTGCTCGTCGCCGTAGTGGAACGGCAGGAACACCGCGTCGGTGCGGATGTCGGTGGTCAGCCGCGCCCGGCATCGCACGGTGCCGCGATCGTTGGCGACCTCGACGGGCTCGTCGTCGGCGATGCCGAGTCGTGCCGCCGTGGCCGGGTGGATCGCGGCCCGCGCCTCGGGCTGGGCGTCCAGCAGCTCGGGCACGCGGCGCGTCTGCGCGCCGCTCTGGTAGTGCTCCAGCAGCCGCCCGGTGATGAGCGTCAGCTCGTCGGGCGACGGCACCGGTCGCGCGCCCCCGCGGGGCGTGACGGCCACGAGGCGGGCGAGGCCGTCGTCGTGGTGGAACCGCTCCGCGAAGAGCCTCGGGGTGCCGTCGCCGCCTCGCGGGAACGGCCAGTACGCCTCGGCGCCGGAGTCGAGCAGCGCGTAGTCGATGCCGGAGTAGTCCGCGATCCCGCCCTCGGAGGCGAGGCGGAGTTCCTCGAACACCGCTTCCGGGTCGGTGTCGAACCGCGCGGTCGACCCGAGTCGCCGGGCGAGCTCGTGCAGGATCCAGAGCTCGTCGCGTGCGTCGGCCGGCGGTGCGAGGGCACGGCGGCGACGGATGACGCGTCCCTCGAGGTTCGTCATGGTGCCCTCCTCCTCGGCCCACTGCAGGACCGGCAGGACGACGTCGGCGAGGGCGGCGGTCTCCGACAGCACGAAGTCGCACACGACGAGCAGCTCGAGGCGCTCGATGCCGCGTCGGACGTCCGCGACGTTCGGGGAGGACACGACCAGGTTGGAGCCGTGCACGAGCAGCGCCCGGACGCCATCGGGCCGGCCGAGGGAGCCGAGCAGCTCGATCGCCGGGAGGCCGGGGCCCGGGATGTCCGCGGCGTCCACTCCCCACACGCGGGCGACATGGGCGCGGGCGGCGGGGTCGGTGATCTTCCGGTAGCCCGGCAGCTGGTCGCACTTCTGGCCGTGCTCGCGGCCGCCCTGGCCGTTGCCCTGGCCGGTGAGTGTGCCGTAGCCGCTGCCGGGCCGGCCGGGCAGTCCGAGGAGCAGGGCGAGGTTGATCGCCGCGGTCGCGGTGTCGGTCCCGTCGACGTGCTGCTCCACGCCGCGGCCGGTGAGGATGAACGTCCGGCCGCCCGCCGCGAGCCTGCGGGCGATCGCGCGGATCGTCGCCGCGGGCACGCCCGTCACCGATTGGACGCGCTCGGGCCACCACTGGGCGACGCTCCGCCGCAGGGCGGCGAACCCGGTCGTGCGGGCGGCGACGTAGTCCTCGTCGGCGAGCCGCTCGGCGATCACGACGTGGGCGAGGCCGAGGAGCAGCATCAGGTCGGTGCCGGGGGCGGGCTGCACGTGCAGGCCCTGCCCGTCGTCCGTGAGCCGCGCGGTCGCCGTGCGCCGAGGGTCGACCACGATGAGCCCGCCCGCGGCCTGCGCTCCCGCGAGGTGCCCGATGAACGGCGGCATCGTCTCGGCGACGTTGGTGCCCAGCAGGAGGATCGTCGTGCCGTCGTCCAGGTCGGCGAGCGGGAAGGGCAGGCCGCGGTCGACGCCGAAGGCGCGGTTGCCGGCCGCGGCGGCCGACGACATGCAGTAGCGGCCGTTGTAGTCGATGCGGCTCGTGCCGAGCGCGAGCCGGGCGAACTTGCCGAGGAGGTAGGCCTTCTCGTTCGTGAGGCCGCCGCCGCCGAAGACGCCGACGGCGTCGGCACCGTGTTCCGAGCGGATGCCGCGGAGCCGATCGGCCACGAGGTCGAGGGCCGCCTCCCACGTGGTCTCGCGCAGCGAACCGTCCGAGCCCCGCACGAGCGGCGCGGTCAGCCGGGACGGCGAGGCGAGGAGCTCCGCGGAGGTCCACCCCTTCTTGCAGAGCCCGCCGCGGTTGGTGGGGAAGTCCCGACCCGCGACGGTGACGGGCGGGCTCGCGACCTCCGTCGTGCTCGGCGCGGACGCGGCATCCGTCGCCGTCAGCGTCATCGCGCACTGCAGGGCGCAGTAGGGGCAATGGGTCTCGGCTCCCATGTCGTCCTCCTGGAGTGCGTGTCGTCGTGGCGGTGGGGGATCGGGCCGGGCGGTGAGGTCGCCCGGCCCGCCCCGGTCAGATCCGGTGTCCGGAGCGCTTCGCGAGGGTCAGGTAGACGCCCGCGGTGATGAGGAGCATCACCGCGTACGCCCACACGAACCAGCTGAGCCCCGTCGTGTAGTCGCCGAACGTGGTCTTCGAGTAGCCGAGCAGCTGCGGGATCACGAACCCGCCGTATGCGCCGACCGCGGAGATGATGCCGAGGGCCGCTGCCGCCTTCCGCTGCGAGCTCACGTCGCCGGCCGACTCGTGCGCATTGTGCGCGCCGGCGCGGAGCGCGAACACCGTCGGGATCATCCGGTAGGTCGAGCCGTTGCCGACGCCCGACGCGGTGAAGAGCACCAGGAAGAGGCCGAGGAAGAGCCAGAAGTTGCCGAGCGGGAGCGTCCAGACCACGGCGAGGGCGCCGAGCGCCATCACGGCGAACGCCGCGATCGTGATCTGGGTGCCGCCGAAGCGGTCGGCGAGCCGGCCGCCGTAGGGCCGCGCGAGCGAGCCGACGAGCGCTCCCATGAAGGCGAGCGACAGGGTCGCCGAACCGACGTGGAACGCGGAGAAGTCGGGGAACTGGTCCGCGATGAGCTTGGGGAAGACGCCCGCGAACCCGATGAACGAGCCGAACGTGCCGATGTAGAGCACGGCCAGGATCCACAGGTGCGGCTCCCGCAGTGCCGCGAGCGAGGCCGCGACATCCGCCTTCGCGTTCGAGAGGTTGTCCATGCGGAGCGCCGCGCCGACCATCGCGATGACGATGAACGGCACCCAGATCCAGCCCGCGAGGGGCAGGTTCAGCGTGACGGCCGCGCCGATCGTGATCGCGATGGGCACCACGAACTGCGCGACGGACGCGCCCAGGTTGCCGCCCGCGGCGTTCAGGCCGAGCGCCCACCCCTTCTCGCGCTGCGGGAAGAAGTAGGTGATGTTCGCCATGGAGCTGGCGAAGTTGCCGCCGCCGAAGCCGGCGAGCGCCGCGATCGCGAGCATCACGCCGAACGGGGTCTCGGGGTTCGCGACCGCGACCGCGAGGCCGATCGCCGGGATGAGGAGGAGCGCGGCGGACACGATCGTCCAGTTGCGCCCGCCGAAGCGGGGCACCATGAACGTGTACGGGATCCGCAGCGTCGCGCCGACGAGTGCGGGGATCGAGATGAGCCAGAAGATCTGGCCGGTCTCGAAGGCGAAGCCCGCGGCCGGGAGCGAGACGACCACGATCGACCACAGCTGCCAGACGACGAAGCCGAGGAACTCGGCGAAGATCGACCAGCGGAGGTTGCGGGCGGCGATCCGCCGGCCCTCGCGCTCCCACTGGACGGTGTTCTCGGGGTCCCAGCCGTCGATCCAACGGCCGGGTCGGACGGTGAGGGCGCCCGCGGCGGCGGGCGGTGCGGTGACGGCGGCGGGAGCCGCGGGGGGCGGAGCGGAGAGGGTCTCGGTCATCGGTGCCTCCGGGGGATGTCGGTCTCGTGTCGAGCTGGTGAGGCGACGCTATCCGCGGCGTGTTTCCCCGACCGGCGCGGGTGGTGAACTTCGTGTTCCCACCTGCTCACCTGCACCCGAGGCCGATGTGAGGTCATGGTCAGACGTCGATCCGGTAGCCGCGCTTGACCACGGTCGAGATGAGTCCGGGCACCGCGAGGGTCTGCCGCAGGCGGCTCAGCGCGACCTCGAGCGCGTGCTCGTCGGCCGTGCCCGGCATGCCTGCGGCGAGGCGGTCGCGCGCGACGACGGACCCCCGCGCGTGGACCAGCGGCCGGAGGATCGAGAGCGCGACGGGCGGCAGCGCCACGCGGCGTCCGCGCACCTCGACGACCGAGCCTCGCAGCGCGACCGGGCCGTGCTGCGTCTCGAGGCGGATGACGCGCGTGTCCTCGAGGTGCTCGCACACTTGGCGGATCATCGCGCCCATCCGGAACCGGTCGGGCTGGAGGGGCGTGATGCCCGCCGCGACCAGGGGGGCCGACGTCACCGGCCCGACGGTCGCCGCGACCACGGGGCCCCGCATCGCGTCCACGAGGTCGTCGTACCGGCCGCGCGCCTCGGCCGCCATGAGCAGCGCGTGCACGGCGGGCGCACTCGTGAACGTGATGCAGTCGAGGCCGCCCGTGCAGGCGGCCTCGATCAGGCGGTCGACGCGCTCGTCCGTGAGGTCGGGATCGATCCAGCGGTACGGCTCCACCGTGAGCACGCGATCGTGCGCGTCGCGCAGGCGGTCGAGCGCCTCGGGCGGCAGGTAGCCGTGCAGCTGCACCGCCACGGTGAGGCCCGGCGGATGCGTCGCCAGCACCTCGTCGATCAGCGACTCGGTGGTCTCCTCGGCGCTCATGCCGACGTCGTCCAGGCCGGCGGCGCGGATGCCTCCGCGTGCCTTCGGGCCGCGGACGAGGATCGCGGTGCGCCCGAGCGCGCACAGGAGCTCGTCGCCGAGCCCCGCGGCATCCGCCACCTCGAACCAGCGCCGCACGCCGTACGCCGTGGTCGCGAGCAGCACGTCCGGTCGCGCGTCGATGATCGCGCGCGTGTCGGCGATGACCGGCTCGTCGGAGCTCGCGTTCGCCATGCGGATCGTCGGCGCGTGGACCACCTGGGCGCCGCGGCGCACGAACGCGTCGATGAGGTCCGCCGATCGGCGGTCGCTCGTCACGCCGATGCGGAACCCCTCGAGTTGGTCGGGCCGGAACCCGATCGTCGAATCGACCTGGTCCGTCACGTCGCCACCGCCGCGAATCCCGCCGCGCGCTCCATGAGCTCGGCCGCCGTGCGGTCGCCGTCGTGCGCGAGCCGGACGACCTCGCCGACGACGATCACCGCCGGCGAGGCGACGCCGGCGAGCCCGGCGGCCGACACGATCCCCGACAGGTCGGCGATGGTCGTGCGCTGGTCGCATCGGAAGCCGCGCTCCACGATCGCGACCGGCATCGAGCCCCGCATGCCGTGCCGGGCGAGCCCGGCGGCGAGCTGCGGCAGCGTGTTCACGCCCATGAGCACGACGATGGTGCCGCCGAGGCCGGCGAGGTGGCGGAGTTCCTCGTCGCTCAGCGGCGCATGCCCCGAGACGACGGTGAACAGTCGGCTGATCCCGCGGTGGGTGAGGGGGATGCCCGCGGCGCCCGGCACTGAGACGGCGCTCGTCACGCCCGGCAGCACCTCGACGGGAACGCCCGCCCGGTGGCAGGCGAGCACCTCCTCGCCGCCGCGCCCGAAGACGTACGGGTCGCCGCCCTTCAGCCGGACGACGTGCCGCCCGGCGAGGGCGTGGGCGACGAGGAGCGCCTCGATCTCCTCCTGCGGCAGCGCGTGGTGCCCGGGCTGCTTGCCGACGTCGACGAGGTCGGCGTCGGGCGCGAGCTCGGCCAGGCGAGCGTGCGGCGCGAGGCGGTCGTAGAGCACGACGTCCGCGGAGCCCAGCGCGCGGACGGCCCCGACGGTGAGGAGGTCCTCCCGCCCGGGGCCGCCGCCGACGAGCGTCACCCGGCCGGTCATGCGTCGTCCCCCCGGACCGGGATCGTCGGTCCGGCGACGAGCACCGCCTCGCCGCGCGCGATCTCGTCGGGCCGCGCGGGCCGCAGCTGGCCGCGCTCCTCGACGCGCGCGAGGCCGGAGACGGCTGCGCTCCGGGGGTCGTCGGGGTCCGGGGCGTTCACGAACGGGCGGAACCTGCGGAGCCGCTCGGGGTCGGCGAGCGTCGCCGCCCATTCGTCCTCGTAGGTGTCGACGTGAGCGGCCATCGCCGTCTCGAGCTCGTCGGCGAGGCCGAGCGAGTCGTGGACCACGACGTCGCGGACGTGGTCGAGGCCGCCGTCGAGGTCCTCCATCCAGCGCGCGGTGCGCTGCAGCCGGTCGGCGGTGCGGATGTAGTACATCATGTAGCGGTCGATGTAGCGGATGAGCGTCTCGTCGTCGAGGTCGCTCGCGAGCAGCTGCGCGTGCGTCGGCTGGAAGCCGCCGTTGCCGCCGACGTAGAGGTTCCAGCCCTGGTCGGTGGCGATCACGCCGACGTCCTTGCCGCGCGCCTCGGCGCATTCGCGCGCGCAGCCCGAGACGCCGAACTTCAGCTTGTGCGGCGACCGCAGGCCGCGGTAGCGGAGCTCGAGGCGGATCGCCATCGCGACCGAGTCCTGGACGCCGTAGCGGCACCAGGTCGAACCGACGCAGCTCTTCACGTTCCGCAGCGCCTTGCCGTACGCCTGGCCGGACTCGAAGCCGGCTTCGACGAGCCGCTTCCAGATCTCGGGGAGCTGGTCGAGTCGGGCACCGAAGAGGTCGATGCGCTGGCCGCCGGTGATCTTCGTGTAGAGGCCGAAGTCGGTGGCGACCTGCGCGATCACCGCGAGCTTCTGCGGCGTGATCTCGCCGGCCGGGATCCGCGGCACGACCGAGTACGTGCCGTCCTTCTGCATGTTCGCCATGGCGCGGTCGTTGGTGTCCTGCAGGCCGCCGCGGCCGCCGTCGAGGATGTACGAGCCGTGCTGCGCGGCGAGCACGGACGCGACCACGGGCTTGCAGACGTCGCAGCCGCGCCCGGTGCCGAGCCGGCCGATGATCTCATCGAACGAGGCGAGTCCGAGCACCCGGACCGACTCGAAGATCTCCTGCCGCGAGATCGGGAAGTGCTCGCAGAGCGCGCGAGAGACGGTCTGCCCCGACTTCTTCAGCTCGGCCTCGAGCAGCTTCTTCACGAGCGGCACGCACGAGCCGCACTGGGTGCCGGCGCGCGTGCACGCCTTCAGCGGTCCGAGTTCGGCGCAGCCCGCCTCGTGCTCGCCGTGCGGCCCGTTCACGGCGTCGCGGATGGTGCCGGCCGCGACGTTGTTGCAGGCGCAGACGAGGGCGGATGCCGGCAGCTCGTCGCCGGCGGGCGCCTCCATGCCCGACGCCGACAGGTACGCGGCGGGCTCGCCCGAGAGCTCGGTGCCGAGGAGGGGCCGGAGCGACGCGTACGGGGACGCATCGCCGACGAAGATCCCGCCGAGCAGGGTCTTGGCGTCGTCGGTCATCACGAGCTTCTGGTACATGCCGCGCGCCGGGTCGGCGTAGACGATCTCGAGCGCCTGGTCGGTTCGCGCGAGCGCGTCGCCGAAGCTCGCGACGTCGACGCCGGCGAGCTTGAGCTTGGTCGCGTCGTCGACGGTCGTGAACTCCGCCGCCCCGCCGAGCAGGCGGTCCGCGACGACCTCGGCCATCGCGTTCGCCGGGGCGACCAACCCGGTGCAGCGCCCCTCGAAGCTCGCGACCTCGCCGATCGCCCAGACGTTCGGGGCGGATGCCGCGCAGCCGGTGTCGATCGCGACGCCACCGCGCGGGCCGAGCTCGAGCCCCATCGCCCGAGCCAGCTCGTCGCGCGGCGTGATCCCGATCGCGAACACGACGAGATCGGCGTCGACGCGGCGGTCGTCGGTGAGCTCCACCCCCACGACGCCGCCGCTGCCCGTGAGCACCTTCGCGGGGCGGACCCCGAGGTGCAGGTCGATGCCCTGTGCGGCGATGATGCGCCCGAGCGCGCGCCCGGCGCCCTCGTCGAGCTGCGCCGACATGAGCCAGGAGCCGGAGTGGACGATCGCGGCGTCCGCGCCGAGCTTCGCGAGGCCGCCCGCGGCCTCGAGCCCGAGGAGACCGCCGCCCGCGACGACGACGCGCGGCGCCCGGCCGAGTCGCGCCGCGAGCTCGCGGGTCTCCGCCACCAGGGCGTCGACGTCGTCGATGGTCCGGTAGACGCGGATGTGCTCGCTGCCGGGGATCGACGGCACCGGTGCGCTCGAGCCGGTCGCGAGCACGAGGTCGTCGAAGCGCAGCTCGAGGCCGTTCGCCGTCGTCGCGACGCCGGCCGCGGCATCCACCTCGGCGACGCGTTCGCCCGTGATCAGGCGCACGGAGCCCTCGGCCCACGGGGTGGCGGGCAGGGCGAGGTCGGCGGTGGAGTCGGCCAAGCGGGTGCTGAGCGCGACCCGGTCGTACGGGGCGTGCACCTCGTCCGCGACGACGGTCACCCGGAGCGTGCGTCCGCCGTCGCGGGCGTGCAGGCTGTCGGCCAGTCGGTGCGCGGCGGGGCCGCCGCCGACCACGAGCACGTCGCGCGGGGCGACGGCGTCGATCTCGGTGTCGTTCATGGCTCCTCCGGTCCTGGGTTGACTGGCGAGCGTACGGCGGCGCCGTTTCGCTCCTGTTTCGGAGCCGTAACACAAGCGCTCGGAGACCTTGCATGACGCCGTGCGTCGTGTGAGGGGTGTTTCACCCGGGCGAAACACCGCCGGAGCGGCCGGTGAAACATCGCCACCGTAGCGTCGTCGGCATCGAGGAGAGGGAGCCGCAGATGACGTCGACCATCGAACGCACGACCGACTGGATCGCCGCGTGCGCGGTCGCCGACCTCGAGCCCGGGTGGGCAGAGGTGGCGCTCATGGGCGACCGGATGGTCGCGATCGTGCGCGTCGGGAGCGAGGAGGTGTACGCGGTGGACCACCACGACCCGCATACCGGCGCGCCCGTCATGGCGCGCGGCATCGTCGGCTCCCGCGGCGATCGACCGACCATCGCCTCGCCCCTGCACAAGGAGGTCTACGACCTCGGGACCGGCGAGTGCTTCACCGACCCCGCGCTGGGGCTCCGCACCTATCGGACGCGGGTCGTCGGAGGGATGATCCAGGTGGAGTTCGACGCCTGAGGCCGCGGTGCGATCGCGTCGTGGCCGACGCCCGGGGCGATCAGCCGCGCTGCGTGAGCACGATCGGGTCGCCGTCGGTGATCGCGACGGTGTGCTCGGAGTGCGCGCCGCGCGAGCCGTCGACGCTCCGCAGCGTCCAGCCGTCGGGGTCGGTGAAGATGCGGTCGGTGCGGTGGAGGAACCACGGCTCGATGGCGACCACGAGGCCGGGCTTCAGCGGAAGGCCGCGGCCCGGGCGGCCGTTGTTCGGGATGTGCGGGTCGCCGTGCATCGTGCGGCCGACCCCGTGACCGCCGAAGTCGGTGTTGATCGAGAGCCCCTCGGCCTTCGCCACGTCCGCGATCGCGCGCGAGATGTCGCCGATGCGGTTGCCGGCGCGTGCGGCAGCGATGCCGGCGTCGAGCGCGCGCTGCGTCGTGTCGATGAGGCGCAGGTCCTCGTCGCGCGGGGTGCCCACGACGACCGAGACGGCGGAGTCCGCGACCCAGCCGTCGACCGACGCCGCGAAGTCGAGGCTCAGCAGGTCGCCGTCCTTCAGCCGGTAGTCGTGGGGGAGGCCGTGCAGCACGGCATCGTTCACCGACGTGCAGATGACCTTCCCGAACGGGCTCGCGCCGAACGACGGGTGGTAGTCGATGTAGCAGCTCTCGGCGCCGGCCTTCCGGATCATCTCATGCGCGAGCGCGTCGAGCTCCAGCAGGTTCACGCCGACGGCCGCGGCCTTCGACGTCGCCTCCAATACGCTCGCCACGAAGCGGCCCGCGGGCCGCATCTCCTCGATCTCGGCGGGGGTCCTCAGTTCGATCACGCTCATCCTCTCCGCCATCCATTCTGGCGGCTCAGCCCTGAGTGAACACCCGGCCGACCGCCGGTCGCCCGAAGTACGCTGGGGGCATGCTCATCCGACGCGGGTTCTACCGGTGGCAGTTCGCCGCCGCGATCGTGCTCCCGGTGTGGCTGCTCATCGGCTACGCGATCTTCGGCTCGAGCGGCTGGGGCGTGCTCGGGCTCATGTTCGCGACCCCCGTCGCGTTCGTGATGCTCGGCGTCGTCGCGCTCCTCGTCGCCGCGCGCCCCGACGTCCGCGGCACGCGGGCCGTCGCCTGGTCCGACGTCGCGGTGCTGGGCGCCTGGCACCTGCTCATCATCGCCGCGGGGTTCTACGGGCCGACGGGCATCGCCTTCGCGGTGCTCGCGATGGTCGGCGGCATCGCCGCCTTCTGGTACGCGGTCTGGCGGCTCCTCCGGGACGGGGCGCGGCGCGTGCGCGCGACGATGGACGAGTACGAGCGCCTGGTCGCCGAGGGGTCGCCTGCGCAGGGCGTCGGCGGCGACGCGCGTCGTGCGCCGGCCGACGACGCCGGCGAGGTCATCGTGATCCGCGAGGAGCGGCGCTGGGAGGAGCGGCGGGGCTGACGCCGTCGCGCCGTGGCTCGCCGCGGCGAGGCATCCGTTCAGCGGTTTTGGCCGAGGACGACCCGATCTGGCAGAATGGTTGTTTGTGCCGTCGCATGGCTCTGCCTCCGGGGAGCCCGCACGCCGCGAGTGATCGCGCGAACGGCGCCGAACTCTTCTTCCAATCAGATCCGCGTTCGACCGGTGGCGGGCGCAGAGAGCGAACCATCATGCACATCCTCGACCACGTCGACGCCGCGAGCCTCCGCTCCGACGTCCCGGACTTCCGCCCGGGCGACACCGTCAAGGTGCACGTCAACATCATCGAAGGAACCCGCTCGCGCATCCAGGTCTTCCAGGGCGTCGTCATCGGCCGCTCGGGCGAGGGCGTGCGCGAGACCTTCACCGTCCGCAAGATCAGCTTCCAGGTGGGCGTCGAGCGCAAGTTCCCGGTCCACTCGCCGGTGATCGACCACATCGAGATCGTCACCCGCGGTGACGTCCGTCGCGCCAAGCTCTACTACCTGCGCGAGCTCCGCGGCAAGAAGGCGAAGATCAAGGAGAAGCGCGAGAACTGATCGGCCGCGCGCCGTTCCGAACGCGTCATCCGCTCGAGCTCCTCACCCCTAGACTGGGGCGGGGAGCTCGAGCCGTTTCATGACTGAAGACACACGTACTGAGCGCGATGAACGCGCCACCTCCGGTGCGCCCTCGCGCCGCCGGAGCGCACTGCTGTTCCTCCGCGACCTGGTGGTGATCTTCCTGGTCGCCGTGCTCGTCTCGTTCCTCATCAAGACGTTCCTGATCCGGTCGTTCTTCATCCCGTCGCAGTCGATGGAGGAGACGCTGATGCAGGACGACCGCATCATCGTCAACCAGCTCGTGCCCGAGGTCACGCCCATCGAGCACGGCGACGTCGTCGTGTTCAAGGACCCGGGCGGATGGTTGCCCGCTCGTTCCGAGGAGGCGCGCCCACCGCTCGTCGCGGTCGTCGACGGCTTCCTCGCCTTCGTGGGCCTCTCCGCGCCCGACTCGAACGACCACCTCGTCAAGCGCGTCGTCGGCCTCCCGGGCGACCACGTCGCCTGCTGCAACGCGCTCGGCCAGATGACCGTCAACGGCGTGCCGCTCGACGAGCCCTACGTCGCGCTGCCGCCCGGCGAGACGAAGGTCTCGCGCGACGACTTCGACGTGACCGTCCCCGACGACTCCCTGTGGGTCATGGGCGACAACCGCTACAACTCGAAGGACTCCCGCTACAACACCGGCACCCCCCTCGAGGGCTTCGTGCCGATCGAGAACGTCGTCGGTCGGGCCGTCGTGGTGAGCTGGCCGATCTCGAACTGGGCCTGGCTCGACAACTACCCCGCGGTCTTCTCGGGCGTCGACGAGGGGACCGGCTGACGTGCCTCCCGCCGGGGTGCCGACGCTGCGGCTGGAGCGCGACCTGCTGGCCGGGGGAGCACCCGTGGTTCTCGCGTGCGACGAAGTCGGTCGCGGCGCGCTCGCCGGGCCGGTGACCGTCGGGATCGTCGTCATCGACGCGACCGTCAAGCGGATGCCGGCGGGCCTGCGCGACTCCAAGCTCCTCCCCGAGCCGAAGCGCGAACTGCTCGCACCGCGCGCCGCATCCTGGGTCCTCGGTTCGGCCGTCGGTGAGGCCAGTGCCGACGAGATCGACCGGCTCGGCATCATGGCGTGCCTGGGGCTCGCCGGCGCCCGGGCGTTCGCCGCGCTCGAGGTCGACCGAACGGTCGTCGCCGGGGCGCCGCTGCTCCTCGACGGGAACTACGACTGGCTCAGCCAGTCCATCGAGCACCGCGCGCAGGTCATCACGCGCATCAAGGCCGACCGCGACTGCGCGTCGGTCTCCGCGGCATCCGTCATCGCCAAGGTGCACCGCGATCGCGGCATGCGCAGGGCGCACGACGAGACGCCGCTCTACCACTGGCACGAGAACAAGGGGTACTCGAGCGCCGCGCACTTCGCCGCGATCGCCGAGCACGGCCCGAGCGACCTGCACCGGCGCACGTGGCTGCACGACCGGACGCCGGAACCGGCGCCGTCGCTGTTCGACCTCGAAGTAGGATGATCCACGATGGATGAGGACGAGTTCGACGACTACGACCGTGAAGTGGAGCTCGCGCTGTACCGCGAGTACCGCGACATCGTGACCCAGTTCAAGTACGTGGTCGAGACCGAGCGGCGCTTCTACCTCGCGAACGAGGTCGAACTGGTGCGCCGCGACACCGAGCACGATTTCTACTTCGAGCTCACGATGAAGGA
Source organism: Agromyces kandeliae (assembly GCF_009674665.1). Lineage (GTDB taxonomy): Bacteria > Actinomycetota > Actinomycetes > Actinomycetales > Microbacteriaceae > Agromyces > Agromyces kandeliae. The sequence goes on along the minus strand of NZ_WKJD01000019.1, from coordinate 321,271 downwards.
CGTCTGGGTCTGGGACGTCTATCGCGCCGACCGCTTCGTCAAGTCGGTCCGCGTGCTGACCTTCAAGGACGTCAACGTGGAGGAGCTCGCGACGCGCGAGTTCGAGCTCCCGAAGGACCTCGCGCTCGAGGAGTAGCCGCTCCGCGAGCCGTCCTCCACGGGCGGCGGTTCGACGAGCACGGCCACGGAACGACGGCGACGCCCCGGGACGCCTGCGCCCGACCGCGACGCTGGGCCCATGGCCCACAACATCGAACTCGGACGGCGCGGCGAGCAGGTCGCCGCCGATCACCTCGAGGCGCGCGGCATGCGCGTCGTCGATCGCAACTGGCGCTGCGCGCACGGTGAGCTCGACCTCGTCCTGCGCGACGGCGACTGCACCGTCTTCGCCGAGGTCAAGACCCGCACCGGGCCGTCGTTCGGTCACCCGTTCGAGGCGATCACGGCGCTCAAGCTCGCGCGGCTGCGACGGCTCGCGATCGCCTGGTGCGAGGCGCACGACCGGCCGACCGCGCGCATCCGCATCGACGCCGTCGCCGTGCACGCGCCGTCGTCGGGGCCCGCGATCGTCGAGCACCTCGAGGGGATCGGCTGATGGCGGTCGCACGGACGCGCGCGATCGCGCTCGTCGGGCTCTCCGGTTCGGTCGTCGAGGTCGAGGCCGACCTCTCCAGCCAGCTCCCGGCGTTCGTCATCATCGGCCTGCCCGACACCGCGCTCGGCGAGGCCCGTGAACGGGTGCGCTCGGCCGCCGGGAACGCGGGCTGCCCGCTCCCGGCGCGACGCCTGACGGTCAACCTCTCGCCGGCGTCCCTGCCCAAGCACGGGTCGGCCTTCGACCTGGCGATCGCACTGGCCTGCCTGGCCGCGGCCGGCACCGTCGACGCGGAATCCGTCGCGCGCTTCGTCCACCTCGGCGAGCTCGGGCTCGACGGGCGGCTCCGCGCGACGCACGGGATCCTGCCGGCCGTGCTCGCCGCCGCTCGGGCCGGGCATGAGCGGGTGATGGTGCCCTCGGCGAACGCGACCGAGGCTCGCCTCGTCCCGGGCATCGAGGTGGTCCCCGTCGCGACGCTCCGCGAGGCGGTCGAGCGCCACGGCGGTGATCCAGGGCACGAAGCCGCCCGCGTCGGCGAGCCCGTCGACGAGCCCGTCGAGCCTGCGATCCCAGCGGGCAGGGGGCCCGAGGGCGATCTCGCGGACGTCATCGGCGGCGACGAGCCGATCCAGGCGCTCCTCATCGCGGCCGCGGGCGGCCATCACCTGCTGCTCGCCGGCCCACCGGGCGCCGGCAAGACCATGCTCGCCTCCCGGCTGCCCGGAATCCTGCCCGACCTCTCGCCCGAGGCGGCGCTCGAGGTCGCGTCGCTCCGCTCGCTCGCCGGTCACCCGATCGGCGAGACGCTGTCGGTGCGACCGCCGTTCGAGGCACCGCACCACACCGCGAGTGCCGCTGCGATGGTCGGCGGCGGGAGTCGGGGCATCCGCCCCGGTGCCGCCGCGCGGGCGTCGCACGGCGTGCTCTTCCTGGACGAAGCGCCCGAATTCCCGGCCAGCGTGCTCGACGCACTCCGCCAGCCGCTCGAGTCGGGCCTGATCAGCATCCACCGGGCGAACGCGGTCGCGACCTTCCCCGCTCGATTCCAGCTCGTGCTCGCGGCCAACCCGTGCCCGTGCGGCGGCGGGGACTCGCCCGACGACGGCTGCGCGTGCCCGCCGGCGGCCAAGCGTCGGTACTTCGCGCGCATCTCGGGGCCACTGCTGGATCGTGTCGACCTCAGGCTGTTCGTTCACCGCGTCACCCCGTCCCGGCTGAACATGGAGCGCGACCGCGCAGGCGATCCCGGGGCCGCTCCCGTGATGACCTCGGAGGAGGCGCGCCGACTCGTGGCGCGGGCTCGCTCCGCCGCTGCCCGTCGTCTCGCGGGAACGCCGTGGCGCACCAACGCCGAGATGCCCGGACCATGGCTCCGCGGCGACGGCGGACTGCATCCCGGATCGGTCGCGACCCGAGCGCTCGACCGCTCGCTCGAGCGCGGCGGCGTGACGATGCGCGGGTACGACCGCGTGCTCAAGGTCGCCTGGACGATCGCCGACCTCGAGGGCGTCGAGCGCCCGAACGCCGAGCATGTCGGGCGCGCGCTCGCGATGCGGCTGGGGACGGCGGCATGAGCGGCGACATCCTGGCCGCGCTCGCCGCCGACCTCGCCGACGCGATCGCCGTGGTCAGGCCGCGCTCGGGTGGGGCGGCCTCGGCGTCGATCGACGTCGAGGAGGCGGTCGCGACCGCCCTGCTCGGCTACGTCTCCGAGCCCGGCGACGGCGTGCTCGGCAAGATCGTCGGCATGCTCGGCGCCCGACCGGTCGCGGCCGGGCTGCTCGGCGGTCGCTCCGGGGCCGAGCTCGCCGAGCGGGCGGCCGCCCACGATCCGGGCGGGCTCGATGCCCCGAGCGCACGCGAACTCGCCGCCGGACTCGCACGCTGGCGGCCGCGCCTCGACGAGGCGGCGTTCACCCGGTCGGTCGCGCAGGCCGCGCGCGTGCGCGCGCGACTCCTGCTCACCGCCGATGCGGCGTGGCCGGACGCGGTCGCCGACCTCGGCGCTCACGCGCCGCTCGCGCTGTGGGTGCGCGGTCGGTCGGCGGCGCTCACCGAGGCACCGGGCATCGCCCTCGTCGGCGCGCGAGCTGCGACGGGGTACGGCGAGCACGTCGCCATCGAGGCGTCGGCCGGCCTCGTCGACCGCGGGTTCACCGTCGTCTCGGGCGGCGCCTACGGCATCGACGGAACGGCGCACCGGTCGGCGCTCGCCGCCGGGGGCACCACGGTGGCCTTCCTCGCGGGCGGCGTCGACCGCTTCTATCCCGCCGGTCACGAGACGCTCCTCGGCCGCATCGCCGAGACCGGCGCGGTCGTCTCCGAGCTCTCGTGCGGCGCGGCTCCGACGCGCTGGCGCTTCCTCCAGCGGAACCGGCTGATCGCGGCCGCCTCCCGGGCGACGGTCGTGCTCGAAGCGGGCATGCGATCCGGGTCGCTGAACACGGCCGGTCACGCGGCGGCGCTCGGCCGCCCGCTCGGTGCCGTGCCCGGACCGGTCACGAGTCCGGCATCGGCGGGCTGCCATCGCCTGCTCCGCGAGTTCGATGCAGTCTGCGTGACGGATGCCGCGCAGATGGCGGAGCTCGTCGGGGACGCGGCGGTCGGGCTCGCCGACGAGTCCCGCGACGACGTCGTCCGGGTCGACGGGCGGGCGCCGCTGCCGGCCCTCGATGGGCTGACCTCGCCCGAACGGCGGGTGCTCGACGCCCTCGCGGCCCGCCGCGAGCGCACCATCGGCGAGCTCGTCCGCTCGACGGGGCTGGCCCCCGGGGCCGTCATGGGGGCGCTCGGCGCACTGGACGCCACGGGCCTCGCGGCCCGGTCCGGCGAGGGTTGGGTTCGCCGACCCCCCGATTGAGGCTCGGCTTCACGCGGACGGTGGTTCTAGGCTGGCCGCGGAGGCAGACATGGATCATCCTCGGCTCGGCAGGTACCCCGCGGCACGACACGTGATCGCGCACCTCAGCGACACGCACCTCCTCGAGGGCGGTGCGCGACTCGGCGGGCGCGCCGACACCGTCACCCAGCTCGAACGCGCGTCGGAGCAGATCGCGCGCATGGCGGGCGGCATCGACGCGATCCTCGTCAGCGGGGACATCGCCGACCTCGGCGAGGACGACGCCTATCGTCGCGTCCGTGCCGCGCTCGACCCAGTCGCCGCGGCGACCGGCGCCCGCCTGATCTGGGTGATGGGCAACCACGACGAACGCGCTCCCTTCCGACGGGTGCTGCTCGACGACGACAGCGGGGACGAGAGCCCGGTGAACCAGGTGATCGACCTCGACGGCCTGCGCATCGTCACCGTCGATTCGAGCGTGCCTGGCTACCACCACGGCATCCTCGAAGCCGAGACGCTGGACTGGCTCGACGCCGTGCTCGCGGCGCCCGCACCGAACGGGACGATCGTCGCGCTGCACCACGCCCCCATCGCGACCCCCCTGGCGCTGATGGACGTCCTCGAGCTCCGACGTCAGGACGAGTTCGCCGAGGTCCTCCGGGACCGCGACGTCCGCGCGATCCTCGGCGGGCACCTCCACTATCCGACGCAGGGCACCTTCGCCGGGATCCCCGTCTCCGTGGCCGGTTCGCTCGCCTACACGATGGACCTCTCCGCGCCCGCGCGGCACCTCGTCGGCATCGACGGCGGCAGGTCCTTCTCGCTCGTGCACTGCTTCGACGACGCCGTCGTCACCTCGGTGGTGCCCGTCGGGACGTTCGGCGAGATCACCAGCTTCGGCGAGCAGTTCCTGGCCGAGGTCGAAGCACTCGACGAGGAAGGCCGGCTCGACCGCTTCTCGCGGAAGCGCGAATGGGTGACGGATGGCTGATCCGGCGGAGGACGACCCGCCGCGGAACCGGACGCGCACCGATGTCCGCCCGACCGGCATCGACGACGCCGTCGACGCGTACCTCGGGCATGTCCGCCTGGAGCGCGGCTATTCGGAGCACACGGTGGCCGCCTACGCATCCGATCTCGCCGACCTGACGCGGTTCGCGGAGGCGCGTGCCGTGACCACCGTCGACGGCGTCGACCTCGACCTGCTGCGCGACTGGCTGTGGGAGGCCACCGAGCGCGGACTCGCCCGGGCCACCGTGAGCCGCCGCGCGGCATCCGCCCGAGGGCTCTGCGCCTGGCTCGAACGCACCGGAGCGCTGCCGACCGATCCGGCCGCACGACTGCGCGCCCCTCGCGCCAGGCGCAGCCTGCCCCGCGTCGTCGCGGCTCCCGCGGTCTCGGCACTGCTCGACGGCCTCCAGGCGCGCGCCGCCGGGGGCGAGCCGGTGCCCGTCCGCGACCTCGCGGTGATCGAGATGCTCTACGCGTGCGGGCTCCGCGTCTCCGAGTTGGTCGGACTCGACATCGACGACATCGATCGCGGGAACCGCACGGTGCGCGTCACGGGCAAGGGGTCGAAGGAACGCGTCGTCCCGTACGGTGCACCCGCCGCCGCGGCGCTGGACCGCTACCTCGCCTCGGGTCGACCTGCACTGCTCGCCGCCTCCTCCTCATCCGAGGGCGCAGCGAGCGGCCACGCGGGGCGGGCCGTGTTCGTCGGCGTCCGCGGCGGCCGCCTCGGCGTCCGGAGCGTGCATCGCCTCGTCGCCGGCCTCCTCGAGGAGCTGCCGGGCTCCGGTCCCGCCGGACCCCACGCCTTCCGGCACAGCGCCGCCACGCACCTGCTCGACGGCGGTGCCGACCTCCGCGCCGTCCAGGAGTTCCTCGGGCATGCGAGCCTCGGAACGACGCAGATCTACACCCACGTCTCGGCCGAACGGCTCAAGCAGACCTATCGCACGGCGCACCCGCGCGCCTGAACGCGCTCGACGCCCCGCGTCATCCCGCCATGGGGAGGAGCACCGCGCGGGGCACTCCGCCGAACCACAGCAGCGGCGAGACGTACTCGCCGTGCACCCGCACGCCGAGGTGGACGCATCGGTCGTCGCAGTGACCGCCCGTCGTCACGACCGCAACCGGATCGCCGGCCCGCACCGCGGCACCGGTCGCCACGCCGGCCGCGACCGGCTCGATCGAGCTGACGACACCGCCGCCGTGATCGATCGAGAGCACCCCGCGGCCGGCGACGGGGCCCGCGAACGACACGACGCCGGTCGCCGGCGCCACGACCGTCCTCCCCGGCAGGGCGGCGAGATCGATCCCGCGGTGTCCGGCCGAGTAGGGCGTCGGCGGGGCTCGGAACGGCCCGACGACGACGACCGGCGGTCCGACTGGCCAGTCCCAGCGGTCGGCCGGCCCGACGACGGATGCTGCGGCGCGCTCGGTCGGGACCGGCGATGCGCTCGTCGATGCCGACGCGGAACCGGGCGCGGCCAGGACGACGACGAGGGCGGCGAGCAGGCCTGCGACGCCCGCCGCGACGGCGGGGCCGGGAACGGGGGAGAGGCGCATGCGTCGAGCGTGGCGCAGCCGCAGGCGCTCGTCGGCCGCGCGCCCGCGGTGGGGCGTGACGGCCGTCGGAGCACCGGTGGTGAGGAGGGGTCGCCAAGCAGCGCCGTGATAGCATGACCGGAGCGCCCCGCCTGTCGGGGCGACTACGCGTGCCCATTCGGCCACCGACTCCACTCAGTCCCGCTCGCTGCCTCGAAGCACGAGCCGGCGGAGCCGTGCCGGGCACCAGGGCTTCCGACCGCCGGTCGGAGCATCAACTGAGAACAGAAGGAGTACGGCCATGGCCGTCGTCACCATTCGCCAGCTGCTCGACAGCGGCGTGCACTTCGGGCACCAGACCCGCCGTTGGAACCCGAAGATGAAGCGCTTCATCTTCACCGAGCGTTCCGGCATCTACATCATCGACCTCCAGCAGTCGCTCGCCTACATCGACAAGGCGTACGACTTCGTCAAGGAGACGGTCGCCCACGGCGGCACCATCCTCTTCGTCGGCACGAAGAAGCAGGCGCAGGAGTCGATCGCCGAGCAGGCCACGCGCGTCGGCCAGCCGTACGTCAACCAGCGTTGGCTCGGCGGCCTCCTCACCAACTTCGCCACGGTCTCCAAGCGCCTCGCGCGCATGAAGGAGCTCGAGGAGCTGGACTTCGAGGGCACGACCTCGGGCTTCACCAAGAAGGAGCTCCTCCTCAAGAAGCGCGAGCTCGACAAGCTGCACAAGTCGCTCGGCGGCATCCGCAACCTCTCGAAGACGCCGTCGGCGCTCTGGGTCGTGGACACCAAGAAGGAGCACCTCGCGATCGACGAGGCCAAGAAGCTCGGCATCCCCGTCATCGGCATCCTCGACACGAACTGCGACCCCGACGAGGTCCAGTACCCGATCCCGGGCAACGACGACGCGATCCGCTCGGTGAGCCTGCTCACGCGCATCATCGCCGACGCGGCCGCCGAGGGCCTCATCCAGCGTCACCAGAAGCCCGAGGAGGGCGAAGAGGCCGAGCCGCTCGCCGAGTGGGAGCAGGAGCTCCTCAAGGCCGGCTCGGAGACCACCCCGGAGCAGGCCTCCGCCGAGACCGAGAAGGTCGCGGAGTCGGAGTCCGAGGCGAAGGCCGAGGCCGCTGAGGTCGTCGACGAGGCGGCGACCGAGGTCGCCGCGACCGAGTCCGAGGCCGACGCCACGGCCGCTGCTGCCGCCGAGTAGACGCGGCACCCCCACCCACTCCGAAACGACAGGGAGTCCATTCCACATGGCCAACGTCAGCATCGCCGACATCAAGGCGCTCCGCGAGCAGCTCGGGACCGGCATGAGCGACACCAAGAACGCGCTCGTCGAGGCAGACGGCGACATCGAGAAGGCGACCGAGATCCTTCGCCTGAAGGGCGCCAAGGGCAACGCCAAGCGTGCCGACCGCTCGACCTCGGAGGGCCTCGTCGCCGCCGTCGAGAACGGCGACGGCACCGCCACCCTCATCGAGCTCGCGTGCGAGACCGACTTCGTCGCCAAGGGCGACAAGTTCGTCGGCCTCGCCGACCGCGTGCTCGCGGCCGTCGCCGCGGGCCGGGCCGAGACCGTCGAGGCCGCCCTGGCCGCGCCGGCCGAGGCCGGCACCGTCGGCGAGCTCATCGACGGCGAGGCCGCGATCCTCGGCGAGAAGGTCGAGCTCCGTCGCGTCCGCCTCGTCAAGGGCGAGCACTTCTCGATCTACCTCCACAAGACCTCGAAGGACCTGCCCCCGCAGGTCGGCGTGGTCCTCGGCTACGCGGGCGACGACGCGGAGACCGCGCGCTCGATCGCGCAGCACATCTCGTTCGCCGCACCGGAGTACCTCACCCGTGAGGACGTGCCGGCCGAGGCGGTCGAGAAGGAGCGTGCGCTCGTCGAGCAGATCACCCGCGAAGAGGGCAAGCCCGAGGCCGCCCTCCCGAAGATCGTCGAGGGTCGCCTCGGCGCGTTCTTCAAGCAGGTCGCGCTGCTCGAGCAGGACTACGCCAAGGACAACAAGCTGTCCGTCGGCAAGGTCGTGCAGGACGCCGGTCTGACCGTGAGCGACTTCGCGCGCTTCAAGGTCGGCGCGTAACACGTGACAGGGGAGTCCGGACCGCATCGCGCGGTCCGGGCTCCTTTGCCGTGTCCGGAGGCCGCGGCGACGCGCATCGGCCGCGGCGCGGTCCCGCCTGCACTGCGGCGCGGGCCCGGAACCACTAGTTTTGACTCCCAGAGGGGAAGGATCGGTCGGGGATGACGGAACACACGCGCAGGGTGCTGCTCAAGCTGTCGGGCGAGGCGTTCGGCGGCGGCGCACTGGGAGTCAACCCCGACGTCGTCAGTTCGCTGGCGCGCGAGATCGCCGATGCCGCGCGCACGGTCGAGGTCGCGATCGTCGTCGGCGGCGGCAACTTCTTCCGCGGCGCCGAGCTGAGCCAGCGCGGGATGGATCGCGGACGCGCCGACTACATGGGCATGCTCGGCACCGTGATGAACTCGCTCGCCCTCCAGGACTTCCTCGAGCAGGCGGGTGCCGAGACCCGGGTCCAGTCCGCGATCTCGATGACGCAGGTCGCCGAGCCCTACATCCCGCGCCGAGCCGAGCGGCACCTCGAGAAGGGCCGGGTGGTCATCTTCGGCGCCGGTGCCGGGCTGCCGTACTTCTCCACCGACACGGTCGCGGCGCAGCGCGCACTGGAGATCGGCGCGGAGGTCGTGCTCGTCGCGAAGAACGGCGTCGACGGGGTCTACTCCGACGACCCCCGCACGAATCCCGACGCCCACAAGATCGACCGGATCAGCTACCAGGAGGCGCTGCAGCGGGGCCTCAAGGTCGTCGACTCGACCGCGTTCAGCCTCTGCATGGACAACGGCATGCCGATGCAGGTCTTCGGCATGGAGCCCGCGGGCAACGTGACGAAGGCGATCCTGGGCGCCGACCTCGGCACCATCGTGAGCAACGGCGAGCCGGCCGCCGATCGATAGACTGTCCCGAGCCCGAGAGAAGGAGTCCCCGTGATCGCGGATGTACTGTCCGAAGCAAGTGCACGCATGCAGAAGGCCGTGGAGGTCGCCAAGGATGACTTCGCCTCCGTCCGCACCGGCCGCGCCAACCCGCAGCTCTTCCAGAAGATCATGGTGAGCTACTACGGCACGCCGACGCCGCTCGCCCAGCTCGCCTCGCTCGCGAACCCCGAGGCCCGCACGCTCGTCGTGACGCCCTACGACAAGTCCGCGATGAAGGACATCGAGCAGGCCATCCGCGACACGCCCAACCTCGGTGCGAACCCGTCGAACGACGGCAACATCATCCGCGTCACCCTCCCCGAGCTGACCGAGGAGCGCCGCAAGGAGTTCGTCAAGATCGTGCGCTCGAAGGCGGAGGACGCCCGGGTGTCCGTCCGCAACATCCGTCGCAAGGCGAAGGACGACCTCGAGTCGCTCAAGGGCGAGGTCGGCGACGACGAGGTGGCACGCGGCGAGAAGGAGCTCGAGCACGTGACCAAGTCCCACGTCGACCAGATCGACGAGGCGCTGAAGCGCAAGGAAGCCGAACTCCTCGAGGTCTGAGGCACACCATGACGGGCGTCCCTGATGGGGAACGGTCGGACGCCGACGACCAGCGGCATTCGACGCGCGACGACCTCCGCGCTCAGATGCATGCGCGGCGGGTCGATCTCGAGCGCCAGTTCGAGGCGTCGCGGGCGCAGTTCGACGAGGCCCAGGAGCGCATCAACGCCCGGACCGGTCGGAACCTGCTGCTCGCCATCCTGATCGGACTCGCGTTCGGCGGCACGCTGCTGCTCAGCCTCCTCGTGTTCAAGGAGCTGTTCATGGTGTTCGCGGTCGTCCTGGCCGGGTTCTCCAGCTCCGAGCTCGCGGCCGCGTTGAAGCACGGCGGGTACCGGGTGCCGCGCATCCCGACCGTCGCGGCGGCGGTCGTGGCCGTGCCCGTGGCGTACTACGGCGGGCCGGCGGGGCAGCTCGCAGCGGTCCTCATCGGGATGACGCTCGTCGTGCTGTGGCGACTCGCGCAGCAGGCCTCGGCGAGCGTCCGTGCCGAGACGTCGGGACTCGCGCGCGACCTCGGCGCGGGGATCTTCGTGCAGGGGTACGTCACCTTCCTCGCCACGTTCGCGGTCGTGCTCACCGCCGCCGACGGCGGACAGTGGTGGACGTTGGCCTTCATCATCACCGCGGTCGCCGCCGACACCGGCGCGTACGCCTCCGGCCTCGCCTTCGGCCGGCATCCGATGGCTCCCGTCATCAGTCCGAAGAAGACGTGGGAGGGCTTCGCCGGGGGCGCGCTCGCGAGCCTGGTCGCCGGCGTCCTGCTCGCGCTCTTCATGCTCGGGCAGCCCTGGTGGTTCGGCCTGGCCTTCGGCGCGGCGATCTTCCTGACGGCGACCCTCGGCGACCTGGCCGAGTCGCTCATCAAGCGCGACCTCGGCATCAAGGACATGAGCTCGTGGCTGCCCGGGCACGGCGGGTTCCTCGATCGACTCGACTCGATCCTGCCGTCCGCGGCGGTCGCGTTCGTCGCATTCCAGATCTTCGCCTGACCGTGCGCGAGGAACGGGTGCTCGTGCGCGATACTGGTGCGGTGGATGCCACGTTCCCCCGGGCCCGCAGGAATCAGCTGGGCTACAAGACCACCGAGGTCGAGGACTTCCTCCAACGCGCCCGCCGCGCATACGACGGCCGCCCCGAGGCCGAGGATCAGGGGCTGGATGCCGAGCGCATCCGCCTGACCGCGTTCTCGATGCAGAAGGGCGGCTACTCGACCTCCCACGTCGACGCGGCCATGGAACGACTGGAGGACGCGTTCGCGTTCCGCGAGCGGCAGATCGCCTCACGGCTGCACGGCGACGAGGCATGGCTCGCCGAGGCGCGGACGACGGCGCAGGTGGTGGCGAACCGACTCGCCCGCCCGGAGGGGGCCCGCTTCGACCGCGTCAGCTGGCTCGCCGTCGGCTACGACGTGCACGAGGTCGACGCGTTCGCCGATCGACTCACCCGGTACTTCCGAGACGGGTGGCCGGTGGCGATCGACGACGTGCGCGCCGTCGTGTTCTCCGCCCAGCGCGGCGGATACCGCGAGGCGCAGGTCGACCTCGTCCTGGACGCCGTCGTCGACGTGATGCTCGCGGTCCGGTGAGCGGCTCGGGGTTCGACCGGGGGGACTCCCTCCGTTACACTCATCCAATCGTGGGCAGGCATACGGATGAGTACGACGACATGCCGATGGATGCCGTCCGCGAGCGATGGGCGCGTGACGACGCCGCGGCCGGAGTGCGATCCCGTCGGCCGCACGAGGCGGGGCGCAGCGTCCGGCCCGCCCCGCGGGTCGAGACGCCCGCGCCGACCCGACCGGCGCAGCGCGGGAGCGTGACGGGCCCCGTCAAGCAGGCGGCGACCGTGGTGTTCGCGTTCGCGGCATCCGTCTGCTTCCTGCTCGTCAACGTCGTCGACCCCTACTCGGGCGCGACGGCGACCTCGACCTACGTCCCGGTCGACCGCTTCGGCGGCGAGGCCACGCAGGAGGTCGAACTCGCCGACGGGTACTCGTCGCTCGCGGTGGCATCCGAGGGGTACGTCGTCGAGGCGAAGCCCGACGAGCCCGAGCCGCCGGCGGCCTCCGCAGGCTGGGCGCCGCCCGCAGTGGTGCCCGATCCGGGCAGCGCGCAGGCCTACGGTGCGCAGGCGGTCGCCGCGCGCGGCTGGCCGACGACCGAGTTCGACTGCCTCGTCGTGCTGTGGAACAAGGAGTCCGGATGGCGCGTGAACGCCTACAACGCGTCGAGCGGGGCGTACGGCATCCCCCAGGCCCTTCCGGGGTCGAAGATGGCGACCGCCGGCGCCGACTGGGAGACGAATCCGGCCACGCAGATCGAATGGGGCCTCGGGTACATCCAGGCCCGCTACGGCACCCCCTGCGGCGCGTGGGCGCACTCGCAGAGCGTCGGGTGGTACTGACCCGCTCCGCCGCCGGAATCCGCCCCCGACCGTAGACTGGACCGATGGCCCGCTCGCACCGCTCCCGTGGTCGCGCCGCGAAGGCGCGTGAGCCGCACCCGGAGCTCGATGTCGCGCGGATGACGGCCGGCTGGCGCCGCACCGAGGTGCGCGCCGGGCGCGAATGGAACGTGCAGCCCGTCTCCGAGGCGCAGGCGGTCAAGGCCTACCTGTGCCCGGGTTGCGGGCTCGAGATCGACCCCGGTGTCGCGCACCTCGTCGCCTGGCGCGCCGATGGCGTGCTGGGCGACGCGGCGGACCTCGCCTCGCGCCGGCACTGGCACACCCACTGCTGGAGGATCGGACCCACGTGACCGACGAGACCATGACCGAGATCCGCGCCGGAGCCGTGCTGCCGGCGCACCGCGAGGAGATCGAACTGCGCACCGACGACGGGCTCCGCCTCGTCGGGGAGCTCGCGACACCGCTCGACCGGGCGCCCGTGGCGACCCTCGTGACGCTGCACCCGCTGCCTACCGCCGGCGGCTTCATGGACTCGCACATCCTGCGCAAGGCCGCGGCGCGACTGCCCGCCCTCGCCGACCTCGCGGTGCTCCGCTTCAACACGCGAGGCACGAGCTCGGTCCGCGGGACGAGCGAGGGCGAGTTCGGCCACGGCGTCAGCGAGCGGGCGGATGTCGCGGCCGCGATGCGCTTCGTCGCCGAGCGCGGACTGCCGAATCCGTGGCTCGTCGGGTGGTCGTTCGGGACCGAGCTCGCGCTGAAGTACGGCCTCGAGCACGGCATCGCCGGCGCGATCCTCCTCTCGCCGCCGTTGCATCGCACGAGCGACGAGGAGCTCGCGCGCTGGCGGTCCGCACCGGTCCCCGTGGTCGCGCTGATCCCCGAGCACGACGACTTCCTCAAGCCGGCCGAGGCGGCAGAGCGGTTCTCCGGCCTGCCGAACCTGACGCGCATCGATGTGGAGGGCGGCAAGCACCTGTGGGTGGGGGAGTCCCAGACGCGGCGCGTGCTGGACGAGATCGTGCGTGCCGTGAACCCCGCGGCGTCCCCGTTGCCGACGCAGTGGCCCGCGGCATCCGTGTCGACCCCCGATGCGTGACGCGTGAGCATCGACGCCCCGGGCGGCCTGAGCCGCCTCAGCGCTCGTTCTGGCGCGGGATCACGACCTGCTTGATGATGAGCAGGATCGCGGCGGCGATCGGGATCGCCACGAGCGCCCCCAGGATGCCGAGCAGCGCGCCGCCCGCCAGCGCGGCGACCACCACCAGCGCCCCCGGCACCTTCACGGCGCGGCTCATGATGCGCGGAGAGAGCACGTACGCCTCGACCTGCATGTAGATCAGGTAGTAGATGGCGGCGACGAGCGCCGTGAGCGGCGACCCGAGGCCGGGGATCAGGCAGAGCAGCACGATGATCACCGATCCCGTGAGCGTGCCGACGAGCGGGACCAGCGAGAACAGGAACGCGATGAAGGCGAGCACCGCGGGGAAGGGCGCGCGGATGATCGACAGGAACGTGAAGCTCAGGAACCCGTTGACGGCCGCGAGCGAGACCTGCCCGATCACGTAGCGCCCGACCGACTGGGTGATCTGCTCGGTCAGGTCGGCGAACCGTGCGCGCCGCGACGCGGGGATGAGCTGGTAGGTCGCCCGCTTCATCGCGTCGAGCGACGCGGTGAAGTAGATCGTGAGGACGGCGACCACGATGACGGCGAACACCCCGCCCCCGATCGCGATCGCGACCGCCCACACGCCGCCGAGCAGCTCGCTCAGGCGGTTCGGGTTCGTGAAGAAGTCGGTGAGCGCCGCTCCCGCCTGCTCGCTGATCTCCTCGATCAGCAGCAGCGGGAACTGCTCCTGCAGCCAGGCGATCCAGTCGACGCGGTTGATCTGCGAGATGATGCCCGGGATCTGGGCGACCAGCTCGGCCACCTGGTCGACGATGATCGGGATCACCGCGATGAGCAGCGCGGCGACGACCGCCGCGACGCCCGCGATGACGAGCAGGATGGCGGCCCAACGCGGAAGCCCTCGGCGCTCGAGCCCGCTCACGGCGGGCTCGAGGCCGAGGGCCAGGAACAGTGCTGCTCCGATGTAGGTGAGGATCGTGGACAGGCTCGACACGGCGGACAGGATGACGAGTCCCGTGCCGACGCCGAGCGTGCCGACGAGCGCGATGCGGAACGCGTTCTGGATCTTCAATCCCCGCGCTCCCTCGACTCGAGTTACTTGTTCGCCACCTGCTCCGCCTGGGTCAGCACGCCGCGGAGGCTCTCGAAGTAGCCGGCGACGGCGTCTCGCTCGATCCTAATCTGGGCGAGGCGGTCCTCGGCGTCCGCCACGAGGGCGCGCGTGCGCTCCTCGGCGTCGGCGATGAGCTTGCGGGCCTGCGAGTGCGCCGCCGCGACGCGCTCGCGCGCCTCCTCGTCGGCCTTGTCGCGAGCGTTCGCGATGTCGGTCCGCGCCTCGGTCTCGAGCCGCTCGGCCTCGGCGCGCGCCTCGGCGGTGCGGGCGACCGCCTCGGCGAGCTCGGCGTTGGAGTCCTCGAGGAACTTCTTCGTCTGCTCGGCGGCCTCCTGCTGCGCCGCGAGCAGTTCCTGCTCGGCCTCGTCGCGCTTGGTGGCGAGCTCGGCCTCGAGGTCCATGCGGGCGCGCTCGATCTCGCGACGCATCCGGTCGACCTCGTGCGTGGTCTTCTTCTTCATCGAGGTCAGCTGGTTGTCGAGGTCGATCCTGGCCTGCTCGGCCTCGGCCTCGAAGTCGGCGCGGGCCTGCTCCTGCTCGAGCGCGAGGTCGGCGCGCATCTGCTCGAGCTCCGCCGCGTGCTTCGCGCGAATGCGATCGAGTTCGTGCTGCAGCTTGAGGCGCGCGGTCTCGGTCTCACGCTCGAGGTCGACGCCGACCTGCTCGCGCTCCTGCGCGAGCTTGACCCGCTCCGCCTCGAGTTCGCGGTCGAGGTCGGTCCGCGCCTGCTCGAGCTCGTGCTCGAGCACGGCGCGACGCTCCTCGATCTCCGCGTCGAGCGCGGCGCGGGCTTCGGTGGACTCGCGCTCGAGGTCGAGTCGGGCCTGCTCGGTCTCCTTGGCGAGGTCGATGCGGGCCTGCTCGGTCTCCTTGGCGAGCTCCGCACGCTTCTGGTCGAGCTCGACCGCGACCTCGGCGCGCGTCTGCTCCGTCTCCTCCTGGAGGCCGGCCGCGGCGGCGCGCGCCTCGTTCGCCTCGGTGTTGGCGGCGACGAGCATCTCGGCGGCCTTGCGCTCGGCCTCGGCGACGACGGCCGCGGACTCGCGCTTCGCGGTCGCGCGGACCTCGGCGGCCTCGGTCGACGCGGTGCCCCGGATCGACGCGGCGTCGCGGTTGGCGTCGTCGCGCACCTGCTCGCTCGACTCGTGTGCGCGGGCGACCATGTCGTCGGCCTCGGCGCGGGCGTTCTCGAGCAGGCGGTTGGCCTGCGCGCGCGCCTCGCTCAGCGTGCGCTCGGCGAGCTCGTGCGCGTCGGAGCGCATGAGGTGCGACTCGTCCTCCGCAGCGCGGCGAAGCTTCTCGGCGTCGATGTCGGCCTGGGCGATGAGGCGGGTCGACTGCTCCTCGGCGACGCGGAGCGTGTTCTCGAGCTTCGTGCCGAGGCCGGAGAAGGTCGGGCTGCCGACCTCCTCGAGCTCAGCGGTCAGTTCCTCGATGCGCGCGAGGAGTCGCTTGTTCTCCTTCTGCGCGTCACCGGACGCGTTGTTCGCCGAGATGATCTCGCGGCGGAGCTGGTTGATGCTGCGGTCGACCTCGTCCTTGTCGTATCCGCGGAACACCTGCGTGAACTCGGTCTCTTCGACGGCCAATTCTTCCTCCGGGGTCCGTGTCCCGCGTTGTGGGGGGTTGTGGGGGGCGCGCGGGTCGCATCCGATCATACGGCCCGGAGGGCGACGGCAGGGGGTCGATGTCATCCAGACATCGGTTAGGAGACTCCCAGACACCGTCGGTAGTGTGGGGTGTCTTTGTCGGATGCCGCGCCCCCGCGGCCTGGAGGTTAACCGAGTGCGCTTCGTCCTCGCCATTCTGGCGTTCGCTGCTGCCGCCGTGCTGGTCGGCTTCGGCATCGCCCAACGGACCGTCTTCCTCGAGCCGGACAAGGTCTCGCTCGGGACGGTGGTCGAGAACCAGGCCAGCTACACGGTCCTCACGCCCGAGGCACTCGCCGCCAACCCGGGGAAGCAGACCATCACCGTCTCGGGCGGCGGACCCGTGTACATCTCCTACGGGCGCACCGACGACGTCCTCAGCTGGATCGGCGACGACCCGTACGTGTCGGTCGGGTACGACGGCGAGGTCGGCGAGTTCACGAGCGAGGTGATCGTCGCGCAGCCCGTCGACGACTCCACGCCCACGTCGCCTGCGACCGAGGAGCCCGAGGTCGCCGAGGAGTCCGAGGACGCCGAGGCGGAGCCCGATCCGGCGGCGTCGCCGGCCGGCAGCGACCTGTGGCTCGACGAGTTCACCGGCGACCGCACGCTGACCACGACGGTCGACGTGCCCGAGGGGATCACGGTCCTGATCTCGTCCGACGGGACGGCGCCGGCGCCGGGCCGGATCGTCGTGGCGTGGCCCCTCGACAACGCCACCCCGTGGGCAGGGCCGCTCATCGCCGGCGGCGCCCTCCTGTTCCTCGTCGGCATCGTCCTCGTCATCTCCGGCGTCTTCGCGCACCGCCGCTCCCGCGGGCCGCGCCGCAACCTCCCCAAGGGCCCGAAGGGGAAGCTGATGCGAGCACCCCGACCGCCGCGCTCGCAGCGTGCCTCGCTGGGATCCGGCGGCTCCGGTCGGTCGACCGGCCGCGCGAGGCGCATCGCGCTCCTGCCGGTGCTCCTCGTTCCGGCCATCGCGCTGTCCGCGTGCTCGGCGGACTACTGGCCCGACCTGACGTCCGCACCCGAGACGACGGCCCCGGCCACCCCGGTCGAGACGGCGGCCGAGGGCGAGGAGGGCGAGCCGGCCGAGCCCGCGGCTCCCGCAGTGGTTCCGGCGGTGACGGTGCCCCAGATGGAGCGCATCATGCGTCGCATCGCGGTCTTCACCACCGAGGTCGACGCCGACGCCGATTCGCAGCGCCTCGCAGAGCGATTCACCGGCCCCGCCCTCGAGGCGAGGAAGGCGAACTACGCGATCCGCAAGTCGCTGCCAGACCAGGCATCGCTGCCCGCGATCCCCGCCTCGCCGCTGACGCTCACGCTGCCGCAGCAGGTGACGGGCTGGCCGAGGACCGTGCTCACCATCGCGAAGAACAACGACGACGAGACGATCGCGCCGACGGCCCTCGTCCTCCGGCAGGAGTCGCCGCGGGAGAACTACAAGGTGCTCTACGCGACGGCGCTCGTGCCCGACGCCGACGTGCCCGAGGTCGCGCCGGCATCCATCGGCGCCCCGCCGATCAACCCCGAGTTCAAGGGCCTCATCATGCCGACGGGACAGGTCGCCCCGGCCTACGCCGACGTCCTGCTCAAGGGAGACGAGTCGGAGTTCGCGCAGTTCTTCGACCCGGAGGGCGACGTGATCCGGCAGCAGCTCGGCGTCGAGGGCCAGAAGGCCATCGCCGACGACCTCCCCGACACGGCCGACGTGGCGTTCTCGAACGCGCCCGGCGACAGCCCGACGGTCGCGCTGGCCACGAACGACTCCGGTGCCCTGGTGACCGTCTCGATCACGCAGACCGAGAAGGTCACGCCGAACGACGGCGGGACGATCGGCTTCAAGGAGGGCCAGCCCGGCGCAGCGCTCTCCGGCTTCGACGAGAAGAGCGCCAAGGGCGTCGAGCGCGAGATCGGCATCCAACTCATGTTCTACGTGCCCGCAGTCGGATCCGACGAGCAGATCCGCCTGCTGGGCTGGTCCGAATCCCTGATCGGCGCATCGGAGGTCAAGTGACGAACGCGTTCCCACCCAACGAGCCCGCGAGCCTGCGCGGCGCGGTCGACCTGTCCTCGCTCGTCCACCGCGACGAGCGACCGGCGACGGATGCCCCGGGCGCGACGCCCGCCGCGGGAGGCGCCGGCGGCTACGTCGCGGCCGTCGACGACCAGAGCTTCGGCCAGGTGCTCGAGCTCTCGCGCACGGTCCCGGTCGTCCTGGCGCTGTGGGCGTCATGGAGCGAGCAGTCCACCCAGCTCGTCGCCGCCCTCGAGCGGCTCGTGAACGCCCGCGAGGGCCGTCTCGTGCTCGCGCCCGCAGACGCGGACCGGAGCCCCCAGCTCGTCCAGGCGCTGCAGGCGCAGGCGATCCCCACGGTCGTCGCGCTCGTCGCCGGGCAGCCGGTGCCGCTGTTCCAGGGCGTGCAGCCCGACGAGGTCATCGACCAGGTGTTCGACCAGCTCCTCGAGGTCGCCGAGCGCAACGGCGTGACCGGTCGGGTCCCGGGTGCCGATGGCGACGGCGAGGGCGAGGCCGAAGCCGAGGAGCCCGTCGAGGAACCGCTGCCGCCGCTGCACCAGGAGGCGTTCGACGCGATCAGCCGTGGAGACTACACGGCCGCGGCATCCGCCTACCGCACGGCGATCGCACAGGACCCCCGCGACGACCTCGCGGTGGCCGGCCTCGCACAGGCGAACCTGCTCGGGCGCCTCCAGGGCAAGACGCTCGACGAGATCCGGAACCGCGCGGCGACCACCCCGGACGACCTCGACGCCCAGCTCGACGTCGCCGACCTCGACCTGTCCGGGGGCCACGTCGACGACGCGTTCGCGCGGCTGCTCGGCCTGTTCCCGACGCTCGACGCCGACGCCAGGAACCGGGTGCGCGAGCGCCTGCTCGAGCTGTTCCAGGTGGTCGGGGTCGAGGACCCGCGCGTCGGCGCGGCGCGGCGCCGTCTCGCGATGCTGCTCTACTAGCCCGCAGGCAGCGGCTACCCCTCCGGCGTGAACCAGAGCGCGCCGAGCGGCGGCAGCGTGAAGACGGCCGAGGCCGGCTTGCCCGCCCACGGCTCGTCGGTCGCGTCGACGCCGCCGAGGTTCCCGACGCCCGAGCCGCCGAACTCCGCGGCATCCGTGTTCAGCACCTCGCGCCAACGCCCCGCGAACGGCAGGCCGAGGCGCACGCCGTCATGCGGGTTCCCGGCGAAGTTCACGATGCACAGGAGCGGCCGACGGTCGCGGTCGTACCTGAGGAACGCGATCACGTTCATCTCGGCCGCGCCGCCCTCGACCCAGTCGAAGCCCGCCGAGTCGTCGTCGAGCTGCCAGAGCGCGGGCGTCTCGGCGTAGGTGCGGTTCAGCCGG
The DNA here is from genome assembly GCF_009674665.1 of Agromyces kandeliae. Lineage (GTDB taxonomy): Bacteria > Actinomycetota > Actinomycetes > Actinomycetales > Microbacteriaceae > Agromyces > Agromyces kandeliae. The sequence goes on along the minus strand of NZ_WKJD01000019.1, from coordinate 302,043 downwards.
CCGACGAGCTCGGCGAGCTGGCGGTGGCTCGGCTGGTCGAGGATCCACCAGTCGAGGCCGCGTTCCTCGCTCCACTCGGAGAGCTGCCCGAACTCCTGCCCCATGAACAGCAGCTGCTTGCCGGGGTGCGCCCACATGTACGCGAGGTAGGCGCGCGTGTTCGCGAGCTGCTGCCAGTGGTCGCCGGGCATCTTGCGCACGAGCGAGCCCTTGCCGTGCACGACCTCGTCGTGGCTGATCGGCAGGATGAAGTGCTCGCTGAACGCGTAGAGGAACGAGAACGTGAGCTCGCCGTGGTGGTGCGAGCGGTACATCGGGTCGCGCTGGATGTACTGCAGGGTGTCGTGCATCCACCCCATGTTCCACTTGTAGCCGAAGCCGAGTCCGCCCGACGAGGTCGTCGCGGTCACGCCCGGCCAGCTCGTCGACTCCTCGGCGATCATCACGATGCCGGGGTTGCGCTTGTAGGCCGTCGCGGTCGCCTCCTGCAGGAAGCCGATCGCCTCCAGGTGCTCGCGACCGCCGTACCAGTTCGGCATCCACTCGCCCTCCTCGCGCGAGTAGTCGAGGTAGAGCATCGATGCCACGGCGTCGACCCGCAGGCCGTCGATGTGCATCTCCTCCAGCCAGAACAACGCGTTCGCGACGAGGAAGTTCCGCACGCGCGGGTTGCCGTAGTCGAAGACGAGCGTGCCCCAGTCCTTCTGCTCGCCGCGGCGGGGGTCGGGGTGCTCGTAGAGCGGTTCGCCGTCGAAGCGGGCGAGGGCCCACTCGTCCTTGGGGAAGTGCCCGGGCACCCAGTCCATGATCACGCCGATGCCCGCCTGGTGCAGCCGGTCGATCAGGTACTTGAGGTCGTCGGGCGAGCCGAACCGGCTGGTGATCGCGTAGTAGCCCGTCACCTGGTAGCCCCAGGATCCGCCGAACGGATGCTCCGCCAGGGGCAGGAACTCGACGTGCGTGTAGCCGAGCCACTGGAGGTACTCGATGAGCTCGTCGGCGATGTCGCGGTACCCCTTGCCGGGCCGCCATGACCCGAGGTGGAGCTCGTACACGCTCATCGGCAGCTCGTGCGGGTTCCGATGCGCGCGCTGCGACATCCATTCGCCGTCGGCCCAGTCGTGCCCGCTCGTCGCGACGACCGACGCGGTCGCGGGGGCGACCTCGGCGCGGCGCGCCATCGGGTCGGCCTTCATCATCCACTCGCCGGACTGGGCCAGGATCTCGAACTTGTAGGACGAGCCCGGCTCGACGTCGGGCACGAAGAGCTCCCAGACCCCGCTCGAGCCCATGTTCCGCATGGCGTGGCCGAGGCCGTCCCACCGGTTGAAGTCGCCGACGACGCGCACGGCGCGGGCGCGCGGTGCCCAGACCGTGAACGAGACGCCGCGGAGCGGCCCCGTGACCGACGGGAACTCGCGGTGGTGCGCGCCGAGCACCGTCCAGAGCTCCTCGTGCCGGCCCTCCTCGATGAGGTGCAGGTCGAGCTCGCCGATCGTCGGCGCGTACCGGTACGGGTCGTCGGCGGTCCACTCGGTGCCGTCGTCGTAGCGCGCGCGAACCCGGTACCCGGTCGGCCCGAACGCTCCGGCACCCGCCCAGATGCCATGGCCGGCATGCGCGAGCGGGAGTTCGGCGCCGTCGTCGAGCAGGGCGGTGACGGATGCCGCGAGCGGTCGCCGCACGCGGACCACGGTGTGCGCGCCCGGCTCCCCGGGCGTCTCGAAGCCGTGCTGCCCGAGCACCTGGTGGGGGTCGTGGTGGCGGCCCTCGGCGACGGCGCGGAGGAGCTCGTCGGGGACGGGCGGTGCCTGGAGGGGGGTGGTGTCGGTCATTCCGCGCCTCGAATCACTCGGAGGATGTGGACCGGCTGCGTGAACGCGTCCAGCCGCACGTAGTTGTGCTCGCCCCACTCCCAGCGCTCGCCGGTCACGAGGTCCTCGACCTCGAACGTGCCGCCGCCGGGAAGGTCGATCGCCGGGAGGTCGAGGTGCACGGTCGTCTCGCGCACCGAGTGCGGGTCGACGTTGGCGACGACGAGGATCGTGTCGTGGTCGTCGGGACCGCGGCCCTCGATGAAGCGGCCCTCGAGGTGCTTGGAGTACACGAGGACCGAGTCGTCGTCGCTGTAGTGGAAGCGGATGTTGCGGAGCTGCCCGAGCGCGGGATGGTCGGCGCGGATGCGGTTCAGGATCCCGAGGTAGAGCGCCAGCGACGTGCCATCCGCCTCGGCCTTGGCGAAGTCGCGCGGCTTGTACTCGTACTTCTCGTTGTCGATCGCCTCCTCGGCGCCCGGCCGCGCGACGGACTCGAACAGCTCGAAGCCCGAGTACACGCCCCACGTCGCCCCCGCCGTCGCCGCGATGGTGGCCCGCACGGTGAACGCCGCCGGACCGCCGAACTGGAGGTACTCGGTCAGGATGTCGGGGGTGTTCACGAACAGGTTCGGCCGCATGAAGTCGGCGGTCTCCTGCGACACGCTCGTCAGGAACTCCTCGAGCTCGGCCTTGGTGTTCCGCCACGTGAAGTAGGAGTACGACTGCTGGAAGCCGACCATGGCGAGCGCCTGCATCATCGCGGGACGGGTGAACGCCTCGGCGAGGAACACCACGTCGGGGTCCGTCGCGTTGATGTCCCCGATGAGCCGCTCCCAGAACATCAGCGGCTTCGTGTGCGGGTTGTCGACGCGGAAGATCCGCACGCCCTGCTTCATCCAGAGCCGCACGATGCGCGTCACCTCGTCGACGAGGCCCTCGAAGTCGTCGTCGAAGTTGACCGGATAGATGTCCTGGTACTTCTTCGGCGGATTCTCCGCATAGGCGATCGTGCCGTCCGGCAGCGTCGTGAACCACTCGGGGTGCTCGGTCACCCACGGGTGGTCGGGCGAGGCCTGCAGTGCCAGGTCGAGCGCGATCTCGATTCCGAGCGCGGCGGCGCGGCGCACGAACGCCCGGAAGTCGGCGAGCGATCCGAGCTCGGGGTGGACCGTGTCGTGGCCGCCGGTGGCGGCGCCGATCGCCCACGGCGAGCCCGGATCGAACGGCCCGGGCGTGAGCGTGTTGTTCGGTCCCTTGCGGAACGAGAAGCCGATCGGATGGATCGGCGGCAGGTAGACCACGTCGAAGCCCATCGCCGCGACGCCGTCGAGTCGTCGCTGCGCGGTGCGGAAGGTGCCCGACTTCCACGAGCCGTCCTTCTTCAGCTGCCGCGCGCCCTCCGACCGTGGGAAGAACTCGTACCAGGACCCGACTCCGGCGCGCCGCCGCTCGACGAGGATCTCGTGCTCCTCGGAGTCGGTCGTGAAGCGGGCGAGCGGGCGGGAGCGGAACTCCTCCAGCAGGGGATCCTCGAGCAGGGCGCGACGGGCGGTCGCGTCTGCGTCCGCGTCGCGCAGCGTCGCCGCGTACGCGCGAAGTCGCTTGCGCACCGCGGCAGGGCGGCCCGCGTCCTTCGCGGCGCGCTCGGCGAGACGGGCGCCGATCTCGTACATGAGCTCGACGTCGACGCCTGCGTCGATCTTCAGCTCCGCGTCGTGCACCCACGTGCCGATCTCGTCGCCGAAGCCCGTCACGTGCCAGTGCCAGGTGCCGAGTTCGTCCAGGCGGACCCGCGCCTCCCATCCGTCGGTGCCCGGCGCGAGCGCCGACATCCGGTGCCGCGTCGCGACGCCCGACGGGCTCGTGAGCACGAGCATCGCACCGACCAGGTCGTGCCCCTCGCGGAACACCGTGGCGCGGAACGGGACCACCTCCCCGGAGAACGCCTTCGGGTTCCATCGCGGGTCGGGCAGGGCGGGGGTGAGCCGGGTCACGGGGATCCGGCCGGCTCGAACTGCGCGGTTCGTCACGCTCCGACCGTAGCGCGGATGCGATCCGACCGATACCGGGTTGCAGGGCGCTGCGCGACTCGGCGGTGCCCCGGCATCCGTTCATATTCCGGACACACGTTGCTGCGTAGGGTGGACCCCGTGAAGCCGATCCGCAAGTTCACCGTCCGCGCCGTCGTTCCGCCGCAGCTCGCCGCGCTCGAGGAGCTCGCCGCGAACCTCCGCTGGTCGTGGCACGAGCCGACACGGCGCCTCTTCGAGCACGTCGACCCGGTGGGCTGGCGCCGTTCGGGGCGCGATCCCATCGCGTTCCTCGGCGATGTCGACGCGCGGCGGCTCGACGAACTGGCGGCCGACGAGGGCTTCATCGCCTGGGCCGAACGGGAGCGCGACGCCCTGCGCGCCTACGTGTCCGAGCCGCGCTGGTACCAGTCGCTCGGCGCCGAGTCGCCGAGGACCGTCGCGTACTTCTCACCCGAGTTCGGCATCACCGAGGCGCTGCCGCAGTACTCCGGCGGCCTCGGCATCCTCGCCGGCGACCACCTCAAGGCCGCCTCCGACCTCGGCGTGCCGCTCATCGCGGTCGGCCTGTTCTACAAGGCCGGGTACTTCTCGCAGGCGATCGCGCCCGACGGCTGGCAGCAGGAGCGCTACCCGGCACTCGATCCCGACGGCCTCCCGCTGTCGGTGCTGCGCCGCGCCGACGGCACGCCGGTGCAGGTCACGCTCGCGGTCCCCGGCGGCCGAAGCCTCCACGCCCGAGTCTGGCAGGCCGCGGTCGGCCGGGTGCCGCTGCTCCTCCTCGACACCGACATCCCGGCGAACGACGACGACCTCCGCCAGGTGACCGACCGGCTCTACGGCGGCGGAGGCGAGCACCGACTGCAGCAGGAGCTCCTCCTCGGCATCGGCGGCGTCCGCGCGATCCGCGCCTGGAGCGGGCTCACCGGCCGCCACTTCCCCGACGTGTTCCACATGAACGAGGGGCACGCCGGGTTCCTCGGACTGGAGCGCATCTCGGCGTGCATCGGCGACGGGCTCTCCTTCGCCGAGGCGCTGGAACTCGTGCGCGCCGGCACCGTCTTCACGACGCACACGCCCGTGCCCGCGGGCATCGACCGCTTCGATCGCGGCCTGGTCGCGAGCTACCTCGAGTCGGGCCTGCTGCCCGGGATCGACCCCGCCGACGCCCTCCCGCTCGGCCTCGAACCGGGCGTGCCCGCCGAGGACAGCGCGTTCAACATGGCGATGATGGGCCTCCGGCTCGCGCAGCGTGCGAACGGCGTCTCGAAGCTGCACGGCGAAGTGAGCCGGCGCATGTTCGGCGAGCTGTGGCCCGGCTTCGACGCCGACGAGGTGCCGATCACGTCGGTCACGAACGGCGTGCACGCACCGACGTGGACCGACCCCGCGCTGCTCTCGCTCGCCGAGGAGCGGCTCGGCACCGGAGACACCGAGCACGCCGACTGGATGAGCGCCGCGGTCAGCGACGCCGAGATCTGGGGCGTGAAGCGGGGCATGCGCCTCCAGCTCGTCGAGGACGCCCGACGCCGACTCACGAGCGCCTGGGCCGACCAGCACGGCGGCGCGGTGGCGCCCGACTGGGTGCGCCGCGTGCTCGATCCGGACGTCCTCACGATCGGCTTCGCGCGCCGAGTGCCGACGTACAAGCGACTGACGCTCATGCTGCAGGACCCCGACCGGTTCGCGGCGATCCTCACCAACCCCGACCGTCCCGTCCAGTTCGTGATCGCCGGCAAGGCGCACCCGGCCGACGACGAGGGCAAGCGGCTCATCCAGCGCCTCGTGCAGTTCGCGCAGCGGCCCGAACTCCGCGAGCGCATCGTCTTCCTGCCCGACTACGACATCGGCATGGCCCAGCTCCTCTACCCGGGCTGCGACGTCTGGATGAACAACCCGCTCCGACCGCTCGAGGCGTGCGGCACGTCGGGGATGAAGGCCGCCATGAACGGCGCGCTCAACCTGTCGATCCTCGACGGCTGGTGGGCCGAGTACGCCGCCGACGACCACGGATGGGTGATCCCGACCGCCGACGCTGCCGGCGACCAGGCCGAGCGCGACCGGCTCGAGGCATCCGCGCTCTACGACCTCATCGAGCACCGGATCACGCGGCTCTTCTACGATCGCGACCGCGACGGCGTGCCCACCGAGTGGATGGCGCGCGTGCGCCGCACGCTTGCGCACCTCTCGCCCGAACTCGGAGCCGACCGGATGGTGCGCGAGTACGTCGAGCGGCTGTACCGCCCGGCCGCCGAGCACGCCGCAGTGGTCGGTGCGGAGGGGGCGAAGCCGGCGCGCGAGCTCGCGGCATGGGTCGCGCACGTGCGAGCGGCGTGGCCGGGCGTGGACGTGGCCCACGTCGAGTCGGGCGGCCTCGAGTCGACGCCGCACGTCGGCGACGAACTCCACCTCCGCGCGCACGTCGCGCTGGGCGCCCTGACCGAGTCCGAGGTGTCCGTCGAGGTCGTCTACGGCCACTCGCACGGCGACGACCGCATCGACGACGCTCGTGTCGCGGAACTCGTGCCCGACGGGACGTCGACGACGGATGCCGCGACCTGCGTCTACGTCGGCACGGTCACGCTCGACCGGGCCGGGGCGTTCGGGTACACCGTGCGCGTCGTGCCGCGGCATCCGCTGCTCGTCTCGCCGGCCGAGCTGGGGCTCGTCGCCGCCGCCGACTGAGCGTTCGTCGGACCGATCGGGCGGCGCGCCGGTGTGCCGACGGCGCGTCCGCGCGCATCGTCCGACGACGTGCCGGCGCACCTCAGCGGTCGCGACGCAGCGCGCGGACGAGCCGCGGGAACACGCCCGTCGCCCGGAACTGCGGGTCGTCGCCGCGAAGCAGCTCGGCCCGCCAGGCGCGGATCAGCAACGGGATGCAGAGCACGATCCCGACGGCCGCACTCCACTCGAGGAACGCCATGATGAACGCCATCAGCGGGCGCGGGCGATCGCGGCGTAGCGACCGGAGGTCACCGCGATGAGGTCGTCGGGCGCGAGCTCCAGGTCGAGGCCGCGGCGACCGCCCGAGACGAGGATCGTCTCGAACAGGATCGCGGTCTCGTCGAGCACGGTCGGCAGCGCGACCTTCTGGCCGATCGGGCTGATCCCGCCGACGACGTAGCCGGTCCTCCGTTCGGCGAGCGACGGATCGGCCATCTCGGCGCGCTTGCCCCCGAGCGCGGCCGCCAGCGCCTTGAGGTCGAGCTGGTCGGAGACCGGGACGATTCCCACCGCGAGCGCCCCGTCGACGTTCGCGAGCAGGGTCTTGAACACGCGCTCCGGCTCGATGCCGAGCTTCTCGGCCGCTTCGAGGCCGTAGGCGGCGGCGCGCGGATCGTGGTCGTACGGGTGCGCCGTGAAGCGGATCCCCGCGCGCGTCAGCGCGACGGTCGCGGGCGTGCCGGGCGTGCCATCCGCTCGCCTCGCCATCAGGCCGCGGGCTCCGGTGCCTCGCCGGCGCGTCGTCCGTCTCCGGCGTCGTCGGCCTCGTCGGCGCCCGCGCCGAGCGAACCCGCCGCGGCGTCGACCAGCACCGGAGCCGGTTCGCCCGACGCGCGGAAGAGCCGCATCGACTGCGGGGCCATCACGAGGCGCGTACCGGGCTCGTGGCGCGCGCCGAGTTCGTCGCCGGGCTCGTCGACGGCCGAATCCCACAGCAGCTCGTAGTCGTCGACCCCGGGGTGCGAAGGCAGCAGCACCTCGACCTCGCGCTCGGAGGCGTGCACGACGAGGAGGATGCGGTTGAAGCCCTCGAACTCGGGCGTGGAGGCTGCGAGGAACTGCAGGGTCCGCTGCGACGGGTCGTGCCAGTGCTCGATCGTCATGGTCTCGCCGTCGGCGTTGTACCAGTCCATCTGCGAGGCGCTCGGCACGCGCTCGCCGAACCGGCCGTAGCGCACGGGACGCAGCGCGGGGTGCTCGCGGCGCAGTCGCAGCAGGTGCCGGGTCGTCGCCTCGATCGCGGCGTCGCGCTCGTCGGCCGACCACGCGAGCCAGGTCAGCTCGGAGTCGTGGCAGTACGCGTTGTTGTTGCCGCGCTGGCTGCGGCCGTACTCGTCTCCGGCCGTGAGCATCGGCACGCCGGCCGAGAGCAGCAGCGTGCCGAGCAGGTTCCGGATGCTCCGGCGCCGCGCCGACACGACGCCCGGGTCGTCCGTGGGCCCCTCCACGCCGTGGTTGTACGAGTTGTTGTGATCGGCGCCGTCGCGGTTGTGCTCGCCGTTGCCGAGGTTGTGCTTGACGTCGTAGGCCGTGAGGTCGGCGAGCGTGAAGCCGTCGTGCGCGGTGATGAAGTTCAGGCTCGCGAGCGGGCCGCGCTCTGCGGCGAACGTGTTGGACGAACCCGCGAGGCGCGTGGCGAAGCGGCCGATGCCGCTGCCGTGCTCGCCATGGCGCTCGCGTCGCAGGTCGCCGAGCCAGAAGTCGCGCATCCGGTCGCGGTAGCGGTCGTTCCACTCGCTGAAGCCGGGCGCGAAGTTGCCGGTCTGCCAGCCGAACGGCCCGACGTCCCACGGCTCGGCGATGAGCTTGCCGGCCCCGATCACGGGGTCGGCGAGCATCGCCGCGAGGAGCGGATGGTGGGGGGAGTAGGCGCCGAGCGCGTCACGGCCGAGCGTGGCGGCGAGGTCGAGCCGGAAGCCGTCGACCTGCAGCTCGTCGGCCCAGTACCGCAGCGAGTCGAGCACGAGGCGCATCGGCGCGTCGTGGCCGAAGTCGAGGGTGTTGCCGCAGCCGGTCGTGTCCACGTAGCGGCCGTGCGCGTCGTGCCGGTAGTACGAGGAGTTGTCGATGCCGCGGAAGCTGTACGTCGGCCCCTGCCGCCCCTCCTCCGCGGTGTGGTTGTAGACGACGTCGAGCACGACCTCGAGGCCGGCCTCGTGCAGGCGCTTGACCATTCCCGCGAACTCGCGCCGCACGGCCTCGGGCCCGGCGGCCTGCGCCTCGGCGCTCGCGTACGGCGCGTGCGGCGCGAAGAAGCCGAGCGTGTTGTAGCCCCAGTAGTTGACCTGCCCCTGGCGGACGAGCCGCTCCTCGGCGACGAACGCCTGCACCGGCAGCAGTTCGACGGTCGTGACCCCGAGGCCCGTGAGGTACTCGAGCGACGCATCGTGCGCGAGGCCGGCGTACGTGCCGCGCCACGGCTCCGGGATGCGCTCGTTGAGCCGGCTGAACCCCTTCGGGTGCGCCTCGTAGACGACGGTGTGGTCGAGGGGCACCAAGGGCTTGCCGACGCCGCCCCAGTCGAAGCCCTCCGACGCGAGCGAGTCCAGCACGACCCCCCGCCAGGATCCGTCCGCCGCCGCGTGCAGGCCCTTGGCCCACGGGTCGAGCAGCGTGTGCGCGGGGTTGAACGCGTGCTCGAGCCCGGCGGGTCCGTCGACCCGCAGGCCGTACCGGGCACCCGGCACGAGCGCGGCCGACGTCCCCTCCCACACGCCGTCCGCGCCGCGCATGAGCGGCAGTCGTTCGACGGCCCAGTCCAGGTCCTCGGCGGAGAACACCTCGAGGTCCACGGAGGTCGCGTGCTCGGACCAGACGCGGATCGTGCCGCCGCCGGGTCCGGTGCGCACGCCCAGGTCGTGGAGCGGATCGGCCGGAGACATGCGAACTACAGTAGTTCGTGGGGAACCGGTTCCCGGTCAGGAGGTGCTCGATGCCCCGCCGCGACCCCGTCTACCTCGACCACGCCGCCACCACGCCGCTCCGGCCCGAGGCGATCGACGCCGTCACGCACGCGCTCCGGCTCGTCGGCAATCCGGCCTCGATCCACGGCGCCGGGCAGCACGCCAAGCGCCTGCTCGAGGAGTCGCGCGAGCAGGTCGCCGCGACGCTCGGCGCCGATCCCATCGAGGTCGTGTTCACCGGCAGCGGCACCGAGGCGGTGAACCTGGCGATCAAGGGCCTCTTCTGGCGTCGCCGCGCCGAGGCGTCCGCCCGCCGCATCCTGCTCCCCGGCGGCGAGCACCACGCCACGATCGACACGGTGGAGTGGCTCGCCGGCATGGACGGCGCCGAGGTCGTCGAGTCGCCCCTCGACGGGCTCGGGCGACTCCGTCTCGACGCGCTCGCCGCCGAACTGGGGCGCGACGCGGCATCCGTCGCCCTCGTCACGATGCTCTGGGCGAACAACGAGGTCGGCACGATCGAGCCGGTGCGCGAGGTCGCGGAGCTGTGCGCGCGGGCCGGCGTGCCGCTGCACGTCGACGCGATCGCCGCGTACGGGCACGTGCCCGTCGACCTGCACGCGATCCGGCGGGAGACCGCCGCCCCCGCGGGCGCGGGCCTCGTCGCGGTCAGCGTCTCGGCGCACAAGGTCGGCGGGCCCGTCGGCATCGGCGCGCTCGTGCTCGACCGGTCGACGCGCATCGAGCCGCTCCTGCACGGCGGCGGCCAGCAGCGACGCATCCGCTCCGGCACGCAGGACGTCGCCGCGGCGGCCGGGTTCGCCGCCGCGGCCGGCGCCACGGCAGCGCACGCGGCGGCCGAGGACGAGCGGATGTCTCGCCTGCGCGACCGACTCGTGGCCGGGGTCGCGGCATCCGTGCCCGGCGCGCGACTCTCGGGCGACCCCGATCCTGCCGGGAGGCTGCCCGGCAACGCGCACTTCTCGTTCCCCGGGTGCGAGGGCGATTCGCTGCTGTTCCTGCTGGATGCCGCGGGCGTCGCGGTCTCGACCGGGTCGGCGTGCCAGGCCGGCGTGCCCGAACCCTCGCACGTCCTGCTCGCGATGGGCCGCACCGAGGCGGAGGCGCGCGGCGCGCTCCGGATCACGCTCGGGCGCACCACGACCGACGCCGACGTCGACGCATTCCTCGAGGTTCTCCCGACCGCGGTCGAGCGCGCGACCCGAGCCGGCATGGCCGACCGGGTCACGAGCTTCGACCGCTGACCGCGGCCCGCGCGGCATCCGCTCAGGGGCCGTTCCGTAGACTTGAGCCCATGCGGGTCCTGGCAGCGATGAGTGGCGGCGTCGACAGCGCCGTCGCGGCCGCGCGCGCCGTCGAGGCCGGCCACGACGTGGTCGGCGTGCACCTCGCCCTCAGCCGCATGCCGGGCACGCTCCGCACGGGCAGCCGCGGCTGCTGCACCATCGAGGACTCGATGGACGCCCAGCGCGCGGCGAACGTGCTCGGCATCCCGTACTACGTGTGGGACTTCTCGGAGCGGTTCAAGGCCGACGTCGTCGACGACTTCATCGCCGAGTACGCCGCGGGCCGCACCCCCAACCCGTGCATGCGCTGCAACGAGCGCATCAAGTTCGCCGCACTGCTCGAGAAGGCGCTCGCACTCGGCTTCGACGCCGTCGCCACCGGGCACTACGCGAAGATCACGACGGATGCCGCGGGCCGGCGCGAGCTCCATCGCGCGAGCGCGGAGGCGAAGGACCAGAGCTACGTGCTCGGCGTGCTCACGGCCGAGCAGCTGGCGCACGCGTACTTCCCGCTCGGCGACACGCCGTCGAAGCAGCTCGTGCGCGAGGAGGCCGCGCGCCGCGGCCTGTCGGTCGCGCAGAAGCCCGACTCGTACGACATCTGCTTCATCTCCGATGGCGACACCAGGGGTTGGCTCGCCGAGAAGGTCGGCACCGCGCCCGGCGACATCGTCGACCGGACCGGCGCCGTCGTCGGCGCGCACGAGGGCGCGCACGCGTACACGGTCGGCCAGCGACGCGGGCTCCGGCTCGGCACGCCCGCGGCCGACGGGAAGCCGCGGTTCGTGCTCGAGGTGCGCCCCAAGGAGCGCACGGTGGTCGTGGGCCCGAAGGAGGCGCTCGCGGTCGCCGGGATCGCCGGTGCGCGGTTCTCGTGGGCGGGCGCCGACCCCGTGGCATCCGGCCTGGTCGCCGCCGAGGGCGACGCCTTCGACTGCGAGGTGCAGATCCGGGCGCACGCCGACCCGGTGCCCGCGGTCGCGAGGGTGGCGACGGATGCCGCCGGCTCCGCCGAGTTCGTGATCACGCCCGAGACGCCGCTCGATGGCGTCGCTCCGGGGCAGACGGCGGTCGTGTACGTGGGTACGCGGGTGCTCGGGCAGTGCACGATCGATCGCACGGTGAGCGCGGTCCCCGTCGACGCCTGATCGAATCTGTACCCCATTCGGGGGGCGGATCGCGTAGGGTCGGCTCGGTGGCGTCGCATCCCCCGGCGACGTGCCGTGAGGAGTCGACATGACCTATTCGCCGTATCCCGCCGTCCCGGCGAACGACGTCGCAGACCCGTTCCGCAACCTCGACCCGCCGCCCGCCACGCGGGCGACGGAGGTCATCGACTCCGGCCCCGACGGGTTCGACGGCCTCGTCGACCCGCCGCCCGTCGGCCGCGAGGAGGTCGCCGAGCGCCAGGCCGAGGTGTTCGGCGGGCCGAAGGTCGGCGCGGGCTTCTTCGGCATGCTGGTGGCCGCCGCGACGGGTTCCGGGCTGGTCGCGATGCTGGTGCTGGCGGACGCGCTGCTCGGCGTCGGAGCGTTCCCCGATCCGTGGGCGACGGGCGGGATCGGCCCGCTCGAGTCGACCACGGTGGGCTGGGTCGTCGTCGGCGTCCTGCTCGTCATCGTGCTCGCCGCCGCGTACTGCGGCGGCTACGTGGCGGGGCGGATGGCGCGCTTCAGCGGCGTCGCGCAGGGCCTCGCCGTGTGGGTGTGGGGGATCGTGATCGCCATCGCCGCGGCCATCGGCGCCGTGCTGCTCGACGACCGGTACGACCTCCTCGCGCGTGCCACGGCGGCGCTCCCGAGCCTCGCCGTGCCGCCGGACGCCCTGCTGGTCGCGGGCGTCGTCGCCGCGACCTCCCTCGCCGCGATCACGCTCGGCGGCGCCGTGCTGGGCGGGATCGTCGGAGTGAGGTTCCATCGGCGCGTCGACCGCGTCGGGCTCGACGGCTGAGGGGGCGCGCCTCCTCCCTCGACCGGGCGACACGCGCGGCGGCATCCGCCGTCACGCGGGGCATCCCGGTCGACGCCTGAACGCTCGCTGGGCGTTCGCTGCACGCGGCGAGTGCGGAATCGGGGCGTTTGTCAAGGCCTGCGCACGTCCCGCGGGTCCCGCGTAGGGTCGCAGGCGCGCCGAAGGGGCATCCTCCTTCGGCGACGACCACGAGAGGGGACCACATCATGAGCACCTCGACCGACCGCCCGGGACACGATCCGAACCGCGATCCGCGCACGGGAACGGCGCCCGCCGACCGGCCCGTCGACGCCGACGGCGACGGCGTCCGCGACGATCGGGCCGACGGCCGCACCGCGGCCTACGATCGCAAGCTCGACGAGCGGGCCGCGGAGTCCGACCGCGCCGACGCGGCCGACCGGCACGCGGTGCGCGACGACCGTCTCGTCGCCGACCCAGCGGTGCGGGCCGCGGTCATCGACCGCGAGCGCGAGCGGTTCGGCGGCATCAAGTTCGGCGCCGCGTTCTTCGGCTGGCTCACCGCGCTCGGGCTGGGCGCACTGCTCACCGCACTCCTCGCGGGCACCGGAGCCGCGCTCGGACTCGGCAACGTCGAGGCCGCCGTCGACGAGGCGGTCGCGGAGGACCCGCAGACGATCGGCGTGATCGGGGCCATCGCCCTGCTCGTGGTCCTGTTCGTCGCCTACTTCGCCGGCGGCTACGTGGCCGGGCGGATGGCGCGCTTCAACGGGCTGAAGCAGGGCATCGCGGTCTGGTTGTGGGCGATCGTCATGGCGGTCGTCGGCGCGGCGATCGCGGCGCTCGCCGGCACGCGCTACGACGTGTTCGCCACGCTCAACACCTTCCCCCGCATCCCCGTCAACGAGGGCGAGCTGACGGTGGCGGGCATCGTCACCCTGCTGCTCCTCGTCGTCGTCACCCTCGGCGGCGCGATCCTCGGCGGCAAGGCGGGCACCCGCTACCACCGCAAGGTCGACGCGGCCGGGTTCGGCATGTAGTCGACGAGGCGTCGACGACGCTCGGGGCGCGCGGGGGATCCGCGCGCCCCGATCCGCGTTCCGGGGCGATGGGCACGGCACCGGCCGTCGCGCGCCGCGCCGACCTCCCGGCGAGGTCGGCGGTGGCTTCTAGGATGACTGCGTGAGCGACATCCCCACCGAGTTCGACGACGCCCGCATCGAGTCCGAGGCGCTCCGCGAGCGCATCGAGCGGTACCGGACGACGTACTACTCCGAGGGCGTGAGCCTCGTCAGCGACGCGGAGTACGACGCCGACTTCCATCGCCTCGAGGCCCTCGAGCGCGCGTTCCCCGAACTGGCCGGGCAGGACAGCCCGACGCAGCAGGTCGGCGCGGCGCTCGTCTCCGTCGGCTTCCCGTCGCACGAGCACGCCGAGCGCATGCTGAGCCTCGACAACGTGTTCAGCCTCGACGAGTTCGCCGACTGGGCGACGAAGGCGCAGGCCGCCGCCGGGCGCCCGGTCCGCTGGCTCTCCGAGCTCAAGATCGACGGGCTCGCAATCAGCCTCGCCTATCGCGACGGCGTGCTCGAGACCGCGACCACGCGCGGCGACGGTCGCGTCGGCGAGGACATCACCGAGAACGTCGAGTTCATCCCCGCGATCCCGCGTCGGCTCGAGGGCGAGGGATTCCCGTCGTTCTTCGAGGTGCGGGGCGAGGTCTTCCTCCGCTCCGAGGACTTCGACGCGCTCAACGAGCGCCAGCACGCACTCCAGGCCGAGTTCGCCGCCGAGCAGCGCGCCAAGGGGCGGGCGGAGGAGGCGATCCCGACCCGCTTCCCCGAGTTCGCGAACGCCCGCAACACCGCCGCGGGCAGCCTTCGGCAGCGGCGCGAGAACAAGGGCCCGCTGCAGCTCGAGCTCATGCGCGACCGGCTCGGACGCCTCGCCCTCTACCTGCACGGCATCGGCGCGTGGGAGCGACCGCCCGTGTCGAGCCAGTCCGAGATCTACGGCCTGCTGTCCGGGTGGGGGCTCCCCGTCTCGCCGCACTCGCGCGTGTTCGACACGATCGACGAGGTCTCCGCCTTCATCTCCGACCGCGGCGAGCACCGCCACGACGTCGAGCACGAGATCGACGGCATCGTCGTGAAGATCGACGAGCTCGCACTGCACGACGAGCTCGGCGCGACGAGCCGGGCCCCGCGATGGGCCATCGCCTACAAGTACCCGCCCGAGGAGGTGCACACGAAGCTGCTCGACATCCGCGTCGGCGTCGGTCGCACGGGTCGGGCCACACCGTACGCGGTCATGGCGCCCGTGAAGGTGCAGGGCAGCACGGTCGAGCAGGCCACGCTCCACAACCAGGAGGTCGTGAAGGCCAAGGGCGTCCTGATCGGCGACACCGTCGTGCTGCGCAAGGCGGGCGACGTGATCCCCGAGATCCTCGGAGCGGTCGAGGAGCTGCGCGACGGCACCGAGCGCGAATGGCGGATGCCGGAGCTCTGTCCCGAGTGCGGCACGCCGCTGCGCCCGGCGAAGGAGGGCGACATCGACCTCCGCTGCCCGAACGCGCGCAGCTGCCCGGCGCAGGTCCGCGGCCGGGTCGAGCACATCGGCTCCCGCGGCGCGCTCGACATCGAGGCGCTCGGCGAGGTCACCGCCGCCGCCCTCACCCAGCCGTTCGTCCCGTCCACGCCGCCGCTCGTCACCGAGGCGGGGCTCTTCGACCTCACGGTCGACGAGCTCGTCCCGATCGAGGTCGTCGTCCGCGATGCCGAGACCGGCGAGCCGAGGACCGACCCGGTCACCGGCGAGGAGGTCCGGCGCGCACCCTTCCAGAAGGTTCGCATCACGTATCCTCCGGGCACCGAGCAGATGTCGGCCGCCGAGCGGCGGGCCGCCGGGATCCGGAAGGACCATCGCGAGCTGCGGCCGTCGGAGGCGGCCACGAAGCTCCTCTCCGAGCTCGAGAAGGCGAAGACGAAGCCGCTCTGGCGGATCCTCGTCTCGCTCAACATCCGGCACGTCGGGCCGGTCGCGGCGCGGGCGCTGGCCGACCACTTCGGCTCGCTCGATGCGATCCGCGCCGCGAACCGCGAGGAGCTCGCCGAGGTCGAGGGCGTCGGCGGGATCATCGCCGATTCGCTGGTCGAGTGGTTCGGCGTGGACTGGCACCGCGACATCGTCGAGCGGTGGGCCGCGGCCGGGGTGCAGTTCACGACGCCCGGCCACCCGGGCCCGGGGCGGGCCGCCGAGGCGGGCGGCGTGCTCGCCGGCCTCACCGTCGTCGCGACGGGCAGCCTCGAGGGCTTCACGCGCGACGGCGCGCAGGAGGCGATCATCGCGGCCGGCGGCAAGGCGGCATCGAGCGTGTCGAAGAAGACCGACTTCGTCGCGGCCGGCCCGGGTGCCGGCTCGAAGCTCGCGAAGGCCGAGGAACTGGGCGTGCGGGTGATCGACGCGGCGCAGTTCGCGATCCTGGTGACCGAGGGGCCCGACGCGCTCGTCGGGTGAGAGGGGGCTGGAGATGCAGGCTGAGGAGCACGACGAGTCGCCCGAGGCCGCGCGCCCCGAGCCCTCCCCGGGCACCACGCGTCGCGAGTTCCTCCGGTACGGCGGGGTGGCCGGGGCGAGCGCGATCGTCGCCGGCGGGGGAGCGGCCGCGATCGCCGCCGCAGCGGGGCACTCCGCGGGGGTCGAGGAGGGTGCGGCCGGGATCGCCCCGCTGCCGCCTCCTCCGCCGACCCGGTCGAAGCCCGGATTCGACCACCTCGTCGTCGTGATGGGCGAGAACCGCTCGTTCGACAACCTCCTCGGCTGGCTCTACGATCGCGGCGACCTCCCCGACGGCATGCGCTTCGACGGCCTCGCGTTCGGCGACTACGCGAACGCGACGGCCGACGGCGAGCGGATCGCCGCGCACGTGTACGACGGCCAGACCGACGCGATCATGCGCCGCCCCGACCCCGACCCGGGCGAGGAGTACCCGCACGTCAACACGCAGCTCTTCGGCACGATCCGGCCCGCCTCGAACGCGACCGCCGAGATCGACGACATGAGCGCCCCCTTCAACGCGCCGGATGCCGGCGCCGCGCCGAGCATGGACGGCTTCCTGCTGGACTACGCGAACCACGTGGAGCATCGGCGCGGCGACGGCGCGCGCGACATCGGCCAGATCATGGGCTCGTTCTCCCCCGAGATGCTGCCGGTGCTCTCGACGCTCGCGAAGGGCTTCGCCGTCTACGACGCTTGGCACTGCGCGGTGCCGTCGCAGACGTTCTGCAATCGATCGTTCTTCCACGCCTCGACCTCGCACGGGTTCGTCACCAACCGCGGCGACGGCGGCTACCGCAAGTGGCTCGACGCCGACGCGAGCCCGACGATCTTCAACCGGCTCGAGGACGCGGGCCTCGACTGGCGGATCTACTTCGACGACCTGCAGTTGGTGTCGATGACGGGCATCATCCACGCCCCGGCGCTCGAGAAGTACTGGCGCAGCGCCCACTTCGCGCCGATGTCGCAGTTCTGGGGCGACGTGGCCGACGGCACGCTCGCGCCGTACAGCTTCGTCGAACCGCGGATGATCTTCGATCACAACGACTTCCATCCGCCGGTGGGTCGCCTCCGCGAATCCGACGTCGACGGCGACGAGGTCACGGACGGCGCCGTCTCGGACGTCCGTGCGGGCGAGGCGCTCATCCACGCGATCTACTCCGCGATCCGGGCGAGCGCGTCCGACTCCGGCTCCAATGCGATGAACACGATGCTCCTCGTGACGTTCGACGAGCACGGCGGTACGTACGACCACGTTCCGCCTCCGGCGGCGACGCCCCCGAACGCGAGCGATGACGCGGGGGAGATGGGCTTCACGTTCGACCGGCTCGGATGCCGTGTGCCGGCGATCGCGATCTCCGCGTACACCGCCGCGGGCACCGTCATCAACGACCCGATGCACCACGGCTCGGTCGTCGCCACGCTGTGCGCGGCCCACGGCCTCGACCCGCTCACCGACCGGGACGACGGCGCACCGACGATCCGCAACGCCGTCACGCTCGACGCGCCGAGGCATCCGCTCACCTGGCCGGCGACCACGCCGCAGTACACGCCGCCCAACCCGGAGGCGCAGCCGTTGCACCCCGGAGATGCGCACCGCACCGCACCGCTCAGCCCGCCCGCGAAGGGCCTGCTCGGCCTCCTCATCGCCAAGTACGGCGACGGCGAATCCGAACCGGCGACGTACGGCGAGGCGTACGGGCTGCTCCAGAAGTACGGCGTCGGACTGTTCGGCGCGCCTCGATAGAATCGCTGCATCCCCATTCCCGGACGACGGAGCAGCATGTCTGAAATCAGCGCCGAGCAGGTCGCGCATCTCGCGAACCTCGCACGCATCGCGCTCACCGAGGAAGAGATCGAGCACCTCACGACGGAGCTCGGCCAGATCATGCAGGCGGTCGAGAAGGTGAGCGAGGTGGCCACGCCCGACGTCGTGCCCACGAGCCACCCGATCCCCCTGCACAATCCGCTTCGGGAGGACGTGCCGACCGACGTGCTGAGCGTCGAGCAGGCGCTCTCGGGGGCGCCCGAGCACGACGGCACGCGCTTCGTGGTCTCGGCGATCCTGGGGGAGGAGCAGTGAGCGACCTGATCCGGCTGAACGCCGCCGACCTCGCCGCGAAGCTCGCCTCCGGCGAGGTCTCGTCCGTCGAGGCGACCAAGGCCCATCTCGACCGCATCGCGGCTGTCGACGGCGCGGTGCACGCGTTCCTGCACGTCAACGCCGAGGCCCTCGAGACCGCCGCCGACGTCGACCGCCGTCGCGCGGCCGGCGAGGAGCTCGGCCCGCTCGCCGGTGTGCCGATCGCCGTCAAGGACGTGCTGGTCACCAAGGGCATGCCGTCGACGTCGGGCTCGCGCATCCTCGAGGGTTGGATCCCGCCCTACGACGCGACGCCGGTGCGCAAGGTCCGCGAGGCCGGCATGGTGCCGCTCGGAAAGACCAACATGGACGAGTTCGCCATGGGCTCGTCGACCGAGCACTCCGCGTACGGCCCCACCCACAACCCCTGGGACCTCGATCGCATCCCCGGCGGTTCCGGCGGCGGCTCGGCCGCGGCGGTCGCGGCCTTCGAGGCGCCGCTCGCGCTCGGCAGCGACACGGGCGGCTCGATCCGCCAGCCCGCGCACGTGACGGGCACCGTCGGCACGAAGCCCACGTACGGCGGCGTCAGCCGCTACGGCTCGATCGCCCTCGCGTCCTCGCTCGACCAGGTCGGCCCGGTGAGCCGCACCGTGCTCGACGCGGCGCTCCTGCACGACGTCATCGCCGGGCACGACCCGCACGACCAGACCTCGATCCCCGACGCGTGGCCGTCGATGGCCGATGCGGTTCGCCGGGCGGATGTCTCGGGCCTGCGCATCGGCGTCGTGAAGGAGCTCGACTCCGACGGCTTCCAGGCCGGTGTCCGCCAGCGCTTCCACGAGTCGCTCGAGCTGCTCGCCGCCAACGGCGCGGAGATCGTCGAGGTGAGCGCGCCGAACTTCGAGTACGCGATCGCCGCGTACTACCTGATCCTGCCCGCCGAGGCGTCCTCCAACCTCGCGAAGTTCGACTCGGTGCGCTTCGGCCTCCGCGTCGTCCCCGAGGGCGGCGGCACGGTCGAGGAGGTCATGGCGGCCACTCGCGAGGCGGGCTTCGGCCCCGAGGTCAAGCGCCGCATCATCCTCGGCACCTACGCCCTGTCGGCCGGCTACTACGACGCCTACTACGGCAGCGCCCAGAAGGTCCGCACGCTCGTGCAGCAGGACTTCGACGCCGCCTTCGCGCAGGTCGACGTGCTCGCCACGCCCACGGCGCCGACCACGGCCTTCAAGCTCGGCGAGAAGCTCGACGACCCGCTGTCGATGTACCTCAACGACGTCGCCACGATCCCCGCGAACCTCGCCGGCGTGCCCGGCATCTCGGTGCCCACCGGCCTCGCGCCGGAGGACGGCCTGCCGGTCGGCATCCAGTTCCTGGCGCCGGCCCGCGAGGACGCCCGCCTCTACAACGTCGGCGGCGCCCTCGAGGCCATCCTCGTCGACCGCTGGGGCGGCCCGCTGCTCTCGCAGGCGCCCGACCTGTCCACCCACGAACTCATGGCGACCGAGGAGGGCGTGGTCTGATGGCGCGCGCGGCACTGATGGACTTCGACGAGGCACTCGAACGCTTCGAGCCGGTGATCGGCCTCGAGGTGCACGTCGAACTCAACACCAGGACGAAGATGTTCTCGTCGGCGCCGAACCCGGCCAACGACGAGTTCCACGGCGCCGAGCCGAACACGCTCGTCGCGCCGGTCGACATGGGCCTGCCGGGCTCGCTCCCGGCCGTGAACGCCACGGCGGTGCGGTACTCGATCTCGCTCGGGCTCGCGCTGGGCTGCGGGATCGCGCCGTCGAGCCGGTTCGCACGGAAGAACTACTTCTACCCCGACCTCGGCAAGAACTACCAGATCTCCCAGTACGACGAGCCGATCGCCTTCGAGGGCTCGGTCGAGGTCGAGCTCGAGAACGGTCGCACGTTCGAGGTCGCGATCGAGCGCGCGCACATGGAGGAGGACGCCGGCAAGCTCACCCACGTCGGCTCGACGGGTCGCATCCATGGCGCCGAGTACTCGCTCGTCGACTACAACCGCGCGGGCGTCCCGCTCGTCGAGATCGTGACGAAGCCGATCGTGGGGGCGGGGGCGGATGCTCCGGCGCTCGCCCGCGCGTACGTCGCGACGATCCGCGACATCGTGCTCTCGCTCGGCATCTCGGAGGCGCGCATGGAGCGCGGCAACCTCCGGTGCGACGCGAACGTCTCCCTCCGCCCGAAGGGCCAGGAGAAGTTCGGCACGCGCACCGAGACGAAGAACGTCAACTCGATGCGCTCGGTCGAGCGCGCGGTCCGCTACGAGATCCAGCGCCAGGCGGCGATCCTCGCCGACGGCGGCACGATCACGCAGGAGACGCGCCACTGGCACGAGGACACCGGGACCACGAGCCCGGGTCGCCCGAAGTCCGACGCCGACGACTACCGGTACTTCCCCGAGCCCGACCTGCTGCCGGTCGAGCCCGACCCGGCCGTCATCGAGGAGCTGCGCGCCGCGCTGCCCGAGCCTCCGGCGGCTCGCCGTCGTCGGCTGAAGGCCGAGTGGGGCTTCACCGACCTCGAGTTCCAGGACGTCGCGAACGGCGGGCTCCTGAACGAGGTCGCCGCGACCGTCGATGCCGGCGCGAGCCCGGCCGCCGCGCGCAAGTGGTGGACCGGCGAGCTCACCCGCATCGCGAACGCGCAGGGTGCGGACCCCGCGGGCCTCGCCGAGCCGGCGCACGTCGCCGAGCTCGCGGCGCTCGTCGACGAGGGCATCCTCACCGACCGCCTCGCCCGCCAGGTGCTCGAGGGCGTCGTCGCCGGTGAGGGTTCCCCGCGCGAGATCGTCGACGCCCGCGGGCTCGCGGTCGTCTCCGACGACGGCGCGCTCATCTCCGCGATCGACGAGGCGCTCGCCGCGCAGCCCGACGTGCTCGCGAAGATCCGCGACGGCAAGGTCCAGGCCGCGGGCGCCGTCATCGGCGCGGTCATGAAGGCCATGCAGGGCAAGGCCGACGCGGCGCGCGTGCGCGAGCTCGTGCTCGAGCGGGCGGCCGCCGACAGCTAGGTCGACCGATCGAGGGATGCCGCGGCGCGCGTGATCGCGCCGCGGCATCCGTCGTCTCCCAGCCCGCTCATGGCGGGCGTCAGTAGCCTGAAGCCCCCGAACCACTTGCGAGGACACCATGGGATTCCTGGACCGACTCTTCGGCGGCAGCGGCGACGACCGCGCCGCCCGTCCCGCCCCGCCCGTGCCGCAGGCGCGCCGGCTCAGCGAGGACGAGCTCGCGATCGAGCGGTACCGCTACCTGCTGCGGACGGCGCCGCCCGAGTCGATCGAGGCGGTGCACGCCGAGGCCTTCGCGAAGCTCACGCCCGAGCAGCGACAGCAGGTGTACCGGTCGCTCGCCGAGCAGGCGCCGGCGGGGGAGCGGCTCGTCTCCGACGAACCCGGCGCGCTCGCACGGGCGGCCACGCGACAGGAGCTGCGGCAGCCGGGCTCGATGGAGCGCGCCTTCGCGGGCGCGCCGGGCGCCACCGGTGCCGCACCGGGAGCACGCGGGGCGGCGCCGTCGTTCGGTTCGATGGTGGGCGGCTCGATGCTCGGCACGATCGCAGGTGTCGTGATCGGCTCGGCGATCGCGCAGTCGTTCCTGCCCGACCCGACGGCGTTCGACGCCGGGGCGACGGACGGCGGAGCTGAAGCGGGCACGGACGCCGGCGCCGATGCGGGGTCGGTCGACGCCGCCGGAGGGGGCGACACCGGCGGCGACTGGGGCGGCCTCGGCGACTTCGGCGGCGGCGGGGACTTCGGCGGCGACTTCGGCGACTTCGGGTTCTGACGAGGGTGTCGGCGGCGGGCGCTAGGGTCGCTGCGTGAGCAAGCAGGACGGCTCGTCGAGGCAGGTCACGACCGGGCCGGTCGATGACTCCGCGACGCCGATCCTGCACGTCGACATGGACGCGTTCTTCGTGTCCGTCGAGCTCCTGCGCCGGCCCGACTTGCGCGGCAGGCCCGTGCTCGTGGGCGGCACCGCGGGCCGCGGGGTCGTCGCGGCCGCGAGCTACGAGGCCAGGCGGTTCGGCGTCAACTCGGCGATGCCGATGTCGGTCGCGTTGCAGCGATGTCCGAACGCGATCGTGCTGCGCGGCGACTACCGGCGGTACACCGAGTACTCCGAGCGCGTGATGACGATCTTCCGCGAACTCACGCCGCTGGTCGAGCCGCTGTCGATCGACGAGGCCTTCCTCGACGTGTCCGGCGCGCGGCGGCTGCACGGCAGCCCCGCCGAGATCGCCTGGACGATCCGGCGACGCGTCCGTGACGAGACCGGCCTCACCTGCTCGGTCGGCGTCGCAGCCAGCAAGTACGTCGCGAAGGTCGCGTCGTCGCGTGCCAAGCCCGACGGCATGCTGGTCGTCCCCGCGTCCGAGACGACCGCGTTCCTGCACCCGCTGCCCGTCTCCGCGCTGTGGGGCGTCGGGCGGGTCACCGAGGAGTCGCTCCTGAAGCTCGGACTCCGCACGGTCGGCGACGTGGCCGAAATGCCGGAGGAGGCGCTCACCCGCGCGGTCGGCCCCGCCCTCGCCGCGCGGCTGTCGCGGCTCGCCCAGGGCATCGACCCACGCGACGTCGAGACCAGGCGGGTCGAGAAGAGCATCGGGCACGAGACGACCTTCCACCACGACCTCGTGGCGTACGACGAGATCGCGCGCGAGCTGCTGCGGCTGGCGACGGACGTCGGCGTCCGGCTGCGCCGCGCCGGCATGCTGGCGCGCACCGTCACGCTGAAGCTCCGCTACGGCGACTTCACGACGGTCACGCGGTCGCGCACGCTCGCGGAGCCGACCGACGTCGCGCGTCGGATCTACGAGGAGGCGCTCGTGCCGCTCGGCGACCTCGTGGGCGACGGCCGTCGCGTCCGACTCATCGGCGTGCGGGCCGAGCACCTCCGGCCCGCCGGCGACGGCGCACCCCTGTGGGACCCGGACGAGGAATGGCGTGACGCCGAGCGGACGATCGACGAGGTCGTGCGCCGGTTCGGCCGGGGCGCCGTGCGGCCGGCCGCGCTCGTCCGGCCGGCGGCCGAGTCGGCGGCACCGACCGTACGCGACGCCGCAGACGAGGAACCGCCGCCGGGGCCGCGATCGTTCTGGTGAGCCCGCGGCGGCACCCCGGCGGGGCGCGAGTTCGGGTGCGGTGCGGGTGCCACGATCGCGCGGCCCACGGGCCGCGGCATCCGTCAACGCCCTTCCGACCGCCGCGCCGCGCCGGTAGCGTGGCCGCATGGCTGATTTCGTGCTCGAGCTCGCAGACAAGGTCGCCGGTGTCGGCGTCCGCACCTCCTACGCCGACAAGGTCGAGATCGGCGGTGCCGAGGTGGTGCCGGTCGCGCTCGGTGCCTACGGCTTCGGCGGCGGATCCGGCACCGACGACGAGCAGAACGAGGGCTCGGGCGGCGGTGGCGGCGGCTGGTCGGTCCCGCTCGGCGCGTACGTCGGCCGGGGCGGCGACGTCCGCTTCGAGCCGAACGTGCTGGGCCTGCTCATCGTGACGATCCCGCTCGTCGTGGTGACCGGCAAGGCGCTTCGGATGGTGATCCGCGCCCTGAAGAAGTAGGCCGCGCAGCGCGGCATCCGCTCGGAGGTCGCCCGGCGTCACCGACGACGCCGGCGGTCTCCGGCGCGCGTATACTCGTGCTCGAACACGGGAGTCCGGTGAGCCGGGCTGAGAGGAAGGTTCTCCAACCTTCGACCGTCGAACCTGATCTGGGTCATGCCAGCGCAGGGAGGGCATCAATCTCATATCCCGTGCCGCTTTCCTCGAGACGAAAGGGCACGACAGTGCACGAGACATCCACCGACCACACCCCCACGGCCGGCACGAACGGCGCGCGCGAGACCGCGGGATCCCGCAGCACCCGCTGGAGGGTCGTCGACATCGTCGTCGCGAGCGTGATCGGCGTCGCGACGGGGCTGGTCTTCCTCTTCTGGAACAACGTCGGCTACGCGTGGTTCAGCGCCGCCGACGCGCTCACGCCGGGCCTCGGAGGCATCGCCGTCGGCATCTGGCTCATCGGCGGCGTGCTGGGCGGGCTCATCATCCGCAAGCCCGGCGCGGCGCTCTACGTCGAGTTGCTCGCCGCGATCGTGTCGGCGCTCGTCGGCAACCAGTGGGGCATCGAGACGATCTACTCCGGCCTCGCACAGGGACTCGGCGCCGAGCTGGTCTTCCTCGCGACCGGCTACCGCCGGTTCGGCGTCGTCACCGCGATGCTCGCCGGTGCCGCTGCGGGTGCCGCGGCATGGGTCCTCGAGCTGTTCCTCTCCGGCAACCTGCAGAAGTCGGCCGAGTTCCTCGCGCTCTACTTCGGCACCGTCGTGGTCTCCGGGGCGGTCCTCGCGGGCCTGCTCGGCTGGATCGTGGTGCGCGCGCTCGCAGCGACCGGCGCGCTCAGCCGGTTCGGTGCCGGACGGGACGTCGCCGGACGGGTCTGACCCCGTGGACCGCACACCGCGAGCCGCCGGTCCCGCCCGCGTGGACGCCACCGGGTGGGGCTGGCGGCATGCCGGCCGCCGTCGCGCGGCGGTGCAGGGCCTCGACCTCCGCATCCACGCGGGGGAGCGGGTGCTGCTGCTCGGACCGTCCGGATCGGGCAAGTCGACCCTGCTGCACGCGCTTGCGGGCGTCCTCGGCGGGGACGACGAGGGCGAGCACCACGGTCGGCTGCTCCTCGACGGCCGTCAGCCCGCGGACGCGCGCGGTCGGGCGGGCCTCGTGCTGCAGGACCCCGACTCCCAGGTGATCCTCGCGCGGGTCGGCGACGACGTGGCCTTCGGCTGCGAGAACCTCGGCATCCCGCGCGAGGAGATCTGGCAGCGCGTGCGCGACGCGGTCGACGCGGTCGGCCTCGACCTGCCGCTGTCGCATCCGACGTCGCGACTGTCGGGCGGCCAGAAGCAGCGGATGGCCCTCGCCGGGGCGATCGCGATGCGTCCGGGCCTGCTGCTCCTCGACGAGCCCACCGCGAACCTCGATCCTCGCGGCGTCGCCGAGGTGCGCGCGGCGGTCGCACGGGTGCTCGATCGGACCGGGGCGACGCTCGTGGTCGTCGAGCACCGGGTCGACGTCTGGCTCGACCTCGTCGACCGGGTCGTGGTGCTCGGCGCCGACGGTCGACTGCTCGCCGACGGTCCGCCCTCGGTCGTGCTCGACGAGCGTCGCGAGTCGCTCGCGGCGGCCGGCGTGTGGGTGCCGGGCGTGCCGCTCGACGTGCCCGACGCGACGGATGCCGCGGCTCCCGGCGCGGGACCCGCGATCTCCACCGAGGCGCTCGCGATCGGTCGCCCCCGCGGCGCCGTGCTGCACGCGGGACTCGACCTCGCGGTTCCCGAGGCGTCCTCCAGCGTGCTGACGGGACCCAACGGTGCAGGGAAGTCCACCCTCGCGCTCACGCTCGGCGGGTTGCTCGCACCGCGCGCGGGACGCGTCGTGGCCGCGGCGCCGCTCGCCCGTGGGATCGGCGGCGCGCCGGTCCGCTGGCGCTCCCGCGACCTCCTCACCCGTATCGGCACGGTCTTCCAGGAGCCCGAGCACCAGTTCGTCGCGACGACGGTGCGCGACGAGGTCGCCGTCGCGCCCCGCGCCCTCGGGCTCGCCCCCGGTGAGGTCGACGCCCGCGTGGACGAGGTGCTCCACCGGCTCCGCCTCGACCACCTCGCGGGCGCCAACCCCTTCACGCTCTCGGGCGGCGAGGCGCGACGCCTCACCGTCGGGGCGGTGCTCGCGACCCGACCGAGTGCGGTGATCCTCGACGAGCCGACGTTCGGCCAGGACCGGCTCGGATGGATCGAACTCGTCCGACTGCTGCACGAGCTCGTCGGCGAGGGCACCACGCTGCTCTCGGTGACGCACGATGCGGCGTTCATCGCATCGCTCGGCGCGCACCGCATCCGGCTCGATGCGCACACCTCCGCCGACTCCCGGACCGCCACCGGACGGGGGCGCGCATGAGCGCGATCGACGTCGCCGACGCGACGCCCGCCCCGACCCTGCGCTTCGTCGATCGGGTCAACCCGGCCTCGCGGCTCGCCGCGGCGATGGTGCTGACGACACCGCTGCTCGTCACGGTGGACTGGGTGAGCGCTGCGATCGCGCTCGCGATCCAGCTCGTGCTCTTCGCCCTCGCGGGCGTGACGCCCGGCCTGCTCGTGCGGCGCACCTGGCCGATCCTCATCGCGGCGCCGCTCGCCGGCATCAGCATGCTGCTCTACGGCCGCCCGTCGGGCACGGTGTACGGCGAGTTCTGGCTCGCACGGGTCACGGACGGCTCGATCCAGCTCGCGATCGCGGTGACCCTGCGCGTCCTCGCCATCGGCCTGCCCGCGGCGCTGCTGTTCCTCCGGGTCGACCCCACCGACCTCGCCGACGGCCTCGCCCAGGTGTGGCGCCTGCCCGCTCGCTTCGTGCTCGGAGCCCTCGCGGCGACTCGGCTCGTCGGGCTCTTCGTGGAGGACTGGCGCGCCATGGCGCTCGCCCGCAGGGCGCGCGGGATCGGCGATCACGGTGCGGTGCGCCGCGCGGCGACCATGGCATTCGCCCTGCTCGTGCTCGCGATCCGACGCGGTTCGAAGCTCGCGACCGCGATGGAGGCCCGCGGCTTCGGCGCCGACACGCCGAGGACGTGGGCACGTCCGTCCACGGTCGGCGTGCCGGATGCGCTGCTCGTCCTGATCGCGGCCGCGGTCGCCGCGGCCGCGATCGTCGGGGCCGTCTGGGCGGGAACGTACCACCCGGTGTGGGCGTGAACGCGGAGCGCGCGCTCACGCTGCGTCCGGCGCTCGATGCGGTGCTCCGTGCCGCGCGGGCCCGGCGGCATCCGCTCGTGCTCGTCGACGGGCCCAGCGGAGCCGGGAAGAGCACGTTCGCGGCCTCGTTGGTCGCTGCCTGGCCGGGACGGCCGCCGTCCCTCGTCCGCGTCGACGAGGCGATCCCGGGATGGCGCGGCCTCCGCCGCGGTGCGGACGCCCTCGGTCCCCGGCTCGTGCGCCCGCACGGCGCGGGCCTCGTCGGCGCACTGGACCGCTGGGACTGGCACGCGGATCGGCGCGGAGCCGTCGAGCGCGTGCCGCCCGGGCGGCCGCTCGTGCTCGAGGGGTGCGGCGCGTTCCTCGCGGGCGTCGACGCGACGGACGCCGTCCGCGTCTGGCTCGACGCGCCGTACGAGACGCGCCGCGATCGAGCGCTCGAGCGAGATCAGGGCGCGTTCGACGACTTCTGGACCGCATGGGAGTCGGACTGGCGGCGCTACCGGCGCCAGTCGGGCGCCGCTCGGCGGCCGGCGATCCGCGTCCGACTCGCCGCCTGATCAGCGCGGATGCTGTCCCGCGGACCCGGCCGGGACTACGCTCGGCACATGGGTGATGCGACGTATGTGGCGGAGTTCATCGACGGTCCGCTCGAGGGCGACTTCGAGCAGCGGGCCCTCGTCCGCGGCGAGCCGGAGAAGCGGGTCGGCATGGTCGCCGCCGTCGACGGTCTCGAGTCCCTGTTCTGGTACGACGCCGTCGAGCAGAAGGACGTCGGCGGGCAGTTGCGCGTCCGCTTCCGCTTCGACGCGACGGACTCCGACCCGGTCGAGTCCGACGAGGAGAACGACTGACTCAGGCGTTCCCGTCGAGGAACGCCTCGATCAGCTCACCGGGGTGGGTGAGGCGCCAGATCGGACCGGGGTCGGTGATCGCACGGTCGAGCTCGAGCGCCGAGCTCACCTCGCGTTCGCCGATCGCGACGGTGACCGTGCCGACCTGGCTCCCGACGGGTGAGGTCGTGAAGGGCACGACGTCGACGGTCGCGTCCTCCGCCACGGCGCCGAACGCGGCATCCGTTCGCCCTGCCGTCGCGATCAGCCGCGCCCGGTCGCCCCACGCCGACGTGACCTCGCCGTAGCTCGCACCGGCGGTGATGACCTCGATCGGCTCGGATGCCGCCTGCATGCCCTCGACGGCGGCGAGCACCGCCGGGTCGAGCGTCTCGTAGTCGTCGACCCCCGTCATCGCGCCGACCATCGTCCGGCGCTCGTCTCCTGAGCGCAGGTCGGCCGTCCACACGAACGTGATCGCCGCCTGGTCCGTGAAGCTCCGGCTGATGGCGCGGATGCCGTCGTCGTCGAGGTGGGCGATCGCATCGGGGATGCGTCGATCGTCGCTCGCCGTCGGCGCGCCACCGTCGTCCCGGAGCATCGCGCCGAGCGTCGGATCCGCGAGCGCGAGCCCTGCGAGCCGGGTGAGCTCCGTCGCGGTGCCGACGTTGTCGCCCGAGAGCCCGGTGGTGTCGACGACCTTCGTCGAGGTGAACCCCTGCTCGGCCAGCCATTCGTTGGCCGTCGTGACGTAGGCGTCGATGCTGCCGAAGGCCCACCTGGCGAGCGTGTCGGAATGGTTGTTACTCGAGGCGAGCAGGACGGCGCGGACGACGTCGCGCTCGGTCCACGAGTCGCCCGGTGAGACCTGCACGGCTCGCGACCCCTCCCCGGAGTAGCGGAGGTAGTCGGTGTAGTCCTCGGGCCCGATGCGGATCGAGGGGCCGTCGTCGTCGGCAGCCAGGGGGAGGGTGTCGAGCACGACGAGCGCGGTGACGAGCTTCGCGGCACCGCCGATGGGCGACGCCTCGTCGTCTGCGGAGGCCGCGACGAGCGCCGCAGTCCCGTCGTCCTCGATGAACGCGACGGCCGTGGCGTCCTCTGCGGGGAGCGCGACCGAGCTGGTCGCCGGCGCGGCCGCCTGCGCCGTGTCGACGCGGACCTGGACGTCGGGGAGCGGACCCAGGAGCATCGCCGGGCCGTACACGCCGATGCCGAGGATCGCGAGCGCGCCGACGGCGATGCCGACGACGCGTCCGGGGGAGGGGCTCATGCGAATCAGGCTAGCGCGGCTTCGGTCACGCCCAGCCGAGCTCGTGCAGCCGGTCGTCGTCGATGCCGTAGAAATGCGCGATCTCGTGGACGAGCGTGACGTGGATCTCTTCGCGCAGGTCGTCCTCGGTGTCGGCGATCGCGAGCAGCGGCTCGCGATAGAGCACGATGCGGTCCGGCATCTCGCCGAAGCCGTAGCGGTCGCGCTCGGTCAGCGAGACGCCCTCGTAGAGGCCCAGGAGGTCGAGCGAGCCGTCCTCCGGGCGATCCTCGACGACGAACACGACGTTCTCGAGGCCCTCGACCATGTCGTCGGGCAGTTCATCGAGTTCATCGACGACGAGGCGCTCGAAGGCCTCGGCGTCGAGTTCCACGAATGGCTCCGATCTGGAGGCGATTGGGGTGAGTAACGGGGCTTGAACCCGCGACCTCCTGGACCACAACCAGGCGCTCTACCGACTGAGCTATACCCACCATGTTCCGCTCGTTCGCACCAGCGGCAACCCTACGAGATTACACCACGTTCGGGGCGCTCGTGGACACGGTGGCCCCGTCGGCGGCCACCTCGGCGGAGATGGCCTGCAGCTCCTGGCTGGTCGGCCCGGGGTCGGCGACGAAGACCGCACGCCGGTAGTACTGCAGCTCGCGGATGGACTCGAGGATGTCGGCGAGCGCACGGTGCCCGCCGTCCTTGGCGGGCGCGTTGAAGTAGGCGCGGGGATACCAGCGCTTGGCGAGCTCCTTGATCGACGAGACGTCGACGTTGCGATAGTGCAGGTGCGCGTCCAGGCGCGGCATGAACCGGCTGATGAACGCGCGGTCGGTGCCGATCGAGTTGCCTGCAAGGGGTGCGCGCTGCTCCTCGGGGACGTGCTTCAGCACGTACTCCAGCACCTGGTACTCGGCATCGGCGACGGACACGCCGTTCGGGATCTCCTCGATGAGCCCGGACTGCGTGTGCATGGCCCGCACGAAGTCGCCCATCGATTCGAGCGCGCTCGCGTCGGGCTTGATGACGATGTCGAGGCCCTCGTCGACCGGTCGGAGGTCGTAGTCGGTGATCACGACCGCGATCTCGACCAGCTCGTCGACCTCGAGGTCGAGCCCGGTCATCTCGCAGTCGATCCAGACCAGTCGGTCGCTCGAGGATGCCATGCGGTGAGTCTAGCCGCGCGGGCCGACACGACCGCGCCCGCGACCTCGGGGCGGGCCCGAGGTGCGCCCGGGGTGAGCAAGGGGTGCGCCCGAGGTGCGTCCGGCACCCTGGGGTATCGTGGTGGCGATCGGCCCTCGTAGCTCAGCGGATAGAGCAGGAGCCTTCTAATCTCTTGGTCGCAGGTTCGATTCCTGCCGAGGGCGCCGAGTCCCGCTCCGGGTGATCGCGATGGCGATGAGCGGGTAGAGCAGGAGCGAGAGCAGGCCCGCGCCGACGAGCGCCGAGGCCGTGCCCGAGTCCATGTCGCCGGCCTCCACGCCGATCGTGGTCACGGCGACGATGATCGGCAGGGCGGTGGCCCCGAACAGTCCGGTCGCGATCCGCTCGCCCAGGTGCGCGCCGGGGGGCGCGAGCAGGGCCGACGGCAGGCCGCGCACGACGAGCAGCAGCACGGTGAACACCGGCAGCAGGATGAACGTGCGCGCGTCCTCCACGAGCGCCTCGAGGTCGAACGTGACGCCCGTGTAGATGAAGAAGATCGGCACGAAGACGCCGAAGCCGATGCCGTCGAGCTTCACCTCGATGGTGCGGCGGTCCTGCTCGGGCGCCCCCTGCAGCAGGAGCCGGGCGATCACGCCCGCGGCGAAGGCGCCGAGCAGCATGTCGATGTCCAGCACGATGGAGAGCCCGACGAGCGCGAGCAGCACCACGATCACAAGGCGGATCGCGAACTGTCCGCTGGTGTGCAGGGTCGCGCCGATCGCGGCGTGAAGCGGGCGCCCGTCACCCCGCGAGGCGCGCCAGATCACGACGCCCGTGATCCCCGCGAAGGCGAGCAGCACGACGGCGGCGTGCAGCGGCGACCGGCCGGACAGGAAGATCGAGATCGCGATCAGCGGCAGGAACTCGCCCGCGGCGCCGATCGCGAACACCGAGACGCCGAACGGCGTCCGGAGCATGCCCGCGTCCCGGAGGATCGGCAGCAGGGCGCCGAGCGCGGTCGAGGTCAGGGCGATGCCGATGAACACGGCACCGGCGTCGGGATCGATCAACCACCCAGCGGCGAGGCCGAGCGGCACCGAGATCAGCCAGCCGAGGCTCGCACGGACGAGCGGCCGCCCCCGGATCGCCTCGAAGTCGATCTCCTGGCCGGCGAGGAAGAACAGCATCGCGAGGCCGAAGTCGGAGAGGAGCTCGATGAACGGGTCGGGCCGGACCCAGCCGAGCACCGACGGCCCGAGCGCGATGCCGAGCACCAGTTCGAAGATGACGACGGGGATCGCGATCCACTTCCCGAACGCCCTCGTGGCGAGCGGCGCGATCGCCGCGATCGCCGGGATGAGCACCAGCGTGGGTACGTCGACGTGCACGCGGCCCCCCCTTCGTCGGGGGAATGCTATCCGACGGCATGGTCGCGGCCGAGGAGGGGCGGATGCGTCATCCGCTCGTCACACGCGTGTCGTATCGTCGTGGCATGCGCGACCTCCAGGCACGGATCATCGAAGAACTGCACGTCGAGGCCACCATCGAGCCGGACGACCAGGTCCGCCGGCGCGTGGATTTCCTGAAGGCCTACCTCGTCGCCTCCGGCGCGAACGGCCTCGTCCTCGGCATCAGCGGAGGCCAGGACTCCACGCTCGCGGGCCGGCTCTGCCAGCTCGCGGTCGAGGAGCTCGAGGCCGAGGGCCGACTCGCCCGGTTCATCGCCGTCCGGCTGCCGTACGGCGTGCAGCGCGACGCGGCCGACGCCGAGATCGCCCTCGGCTTCATCCGCCCGACCGAGACCGTCGAGTTCAACGTCAAGCGCGGTGTCGACGGACTCGCCGCCGAGTTCGAGGCCGCCGTCGGCGGGCCGGTCAGCGACTTCGGCAAGGGCAACGTCAAGGCGCGCATGCGGATGGTCGCGCAGTACGCGCTCGCGGGTGAGGGCGGGCTGCTCGTCGTGGGCACCGACCACGCGGCCGAGGCGGTCACCGGCTTCTTCACCAAGTTCGGCGACGGCGGTGCCGACCTGCTGCCGCTGTCCGGCCTGACCAAGCGTCAGGGGCGGTCGATCCTGGAGCACCTCGGCGCCCCCGAGCGCCTGTACCTGAAGGCCCCGACGGCAGACCTCCTCGACCACGACCCGGGCCAGGCCGACGAGGCCAACCTCGGCTTGACGTATCGCGACATCGACGACTTCCTCGAGGGGCGCGAGATCGACGACCTGATCGCCGAGAAGATCGAGGCCCGCTTCCTGCAGACCCGGCACAAGCGGGCGGAGCCCGTCACCATGTTCGACGCGTGGTGGCGAGGCTGACGGTCCGCTCAGTGGCGGGCGGGCCCGCGCCCCGGCGGGGAGCCGTCAGTCCCGCTTGGCGACGGCGCGGCGGTCCGTATCC
Source organism: Agromyces kandeliae (assembly GCF_009674665.1). Classification (GTDB taxonomy): domain Bacteria; phylum Actinomycetota; class Actinomycetes; order Actinomycetales; family Microbacteriaceae; genus Agromyces; species Agromyces kandeliae. The sequence continues at coordinate 269,266 of NZ_WKJD01000019.1, read as the reverse complement.
GCGTCGGCGACCTCGTCGGTCGGAGCCTCGGGCGAGGTCGTGACCGGCTGCGTCGCCGCATCCTCGACGAGGGGCGACTGCGCGTAGCGCTCGTGGTGCTGCTCCGCGACCCACGTGTCCTGCTCGGCGGCGAGCTCCTGCACGGGCTCGTCGCGCTGTGCGCGCCACCGCTCGAGGTCGTTGCGGAAGTCGCGTCGGGTGCGCGACGGATGCCGCTGCCACTCGAGCATGCGCTCGCGGAACTCGGCGACCGCGGGGTCGAGCTGGTAGCCGAAGGTCGCCGACGCGCGCTTCAGCTCGTGCAGCTGGTGGGCCGCCCAGTCGGCGGCGACGTCCGCTCCGCGCAGCGGCAGCAGGCGCACCTGGATGTCGGCCTGGCCGACGGCCCGATCGGCGAGGACCTGCTCCTGCGGCGTCAGGGAGTTCCAGACCGACGCCTCGGTCGCGGCGTCGATGAGCGTCGCGATCGCGGCGTGGCGCAGCTCGCGGTCGCGCTGCCGGATGAGGCCGCGCACGGCGGACCTGGCGATCCACGCCGAGAGCAGTCCGGAGACGAGCACCGAGATGAACACGACGCCCGCCGTGAACAGCACGGGACGGTTCTCGTCCGAGAGGATCCAGGCGACGAAGTCATTCCACCACTGCATGAGCGCAGGCTAGCGCCGCGCGGCGGCGGCGCGACGCAGCCGGCCCGGCGTGCCTTCCGACCGCCGAGGCGTCGTGCGACGCACGCGGAATGCGGCATCCCCTCAGCCGAGGGCGGTGCCGTCGGCCGCGTGCGGTTCGATCGCGGCGATCTCGTCGTCGGCGAGCGGGGCCGCGTCGAGCGCGGCGACGTTCTGCTCGAGCTGGGCGACGCTCGAGGCGCCGATCAGCGCGCTCGCGACCTGCGGCACTCGGAGCACCCACGAGAGCGCGAGCTGCGCGAGCGACTGCCCGCGGTCGGCCGCGATCGCGTTCAGGGCGCGCGCACGCTCGAGGTACTCCTCGCTGATGCGCTCGGCGGGCAGGAAGTGGCTCGTCGCCGCGCGGGAACCCGCGGGCACCTCGCCGGAGAGGTAGCGGTCGGTGAGGAGCCCCTGGGCGAGCGGGGAGAACACGATGGCCGACGCCCCGACCTCGTCGAGGGCGGGGAAGAGCCCCTCCTCGATGTGCCGGTCGAACATCGAGTAGCGAGGCTGGTGGATCGTCAGCGGCACGCCCTCGGCGGCGAGCGCCGCCGCGGCGGCGATCGTCTGCTCGGGCGAGTAGTTCGAGATGCCGGCGTAGAGCGCCTTGCCCTGGCGGACCGCGTGCGCCAGCGCGCCCATCGTCTCCTCGACCGGCGTCTCGGGGTCGGGGCGGTGCGAGTAGAACACGTCGACGTACTCGAGCCCCAGGCGCGTGAGGCTCTGGTCGAGCGAGGCGAGCAGGTTCTTCCGCGAGCCCCACTCTCCGTACGGGCCCTCCCACATGTGGTACCCCGCCTTGGACGACACGATCAGCTCGTCGCGGTACGGCTTCAGGTCGGTCGCGAGCAGGCGGCCGAAGTTCTCCTCGGCGCTTCCGGCCGGCGGCCCGTAGTTGTTCGCGAGGTCGAAGTGGGTGATGCCGAGGTCGAACGCGCGGCGGACGATGGCGCGCTGGGTGTCGAGCGGACGATCGTGCCCGAAGTTGTGCCAGAGCCCGAGGGAGAGCGCGGGCAGCTTCAGGCCGCTCCGCCCGATCCGGTTGTAGGTCATCTGGTCGTAACGGTCGGGGGAGGCGACGAAGGTCATGCCGGTAGCCTATGGCCGTGATGGAAAGCTTCGTTCTCGCCGGCGGGTGCTTCTGGTGCCTGGATGCCGTCTACCGCACGCTCCGCGGCGTGCACGACGTCGTGTCGGGCTACACGGGCGGCGCGACGCCGAACCCGTCGTACGAGCTGGTCTGCACGGGCGCGACCGGGCACGCCGAGGCGGTGCGCGTCGAGTTCGACCCCGAGGTGCTCCCGCGCGAGGTCGTGCTCGACGTCTTCTTCACGTTGCACGACCCGACGCAGCTGAACCGCCAGGGCGCGGACGTCGGCACGCAGTACCGGTCCGCGATGTTCTCCACCGGCGACGAGCAGCGCGAGCTCTTCGAGGCGGCGCGCACGCGGGCCGCAGGCTGGTGGCCGGGCGAGGTCGTCACGACGATCGAACCGCTCGGCGACTTCTTCCCGGCCGAGGAGTACCACCAGGACTTCTTCGCGAAGAATCCCGGCCAGGGGTACTGCCTGGCGGTGGCCCTGCCGAAGGTGAACAAGATCCGGCGGTCGTACGCCGACTACGTCGTCGCCTGACCCCTCCTCACCAGCTTCGTCCGCGTCCGCGCCGTCCACGGGGCCACGGCGCTCCCCGAATGCCGCGTTGCCGACCGCCACGCTGTGGAGAGCGGCATCCGGGGTCGTTCCGGCACGAGGGCCCCGGATGCCGCCAGCCGCCGATCCGCGGCGGCGTCGAGCCTTGAGGAGCACCCCATGTCCGACCTCGTGACCATCACCGGCGTCATCGGCAGCGACCCACGTCATACCGTCACCGCGACGGGCCTGCCGATCACCAACTTCCGGCTGGCGTCCACGCGCCGCTTCTTCGATCGCGCCACCGGCGCGTGGACCGACGGGGAGACGAACTGGTACACCGTCTCGTCGTTCCGGCAGCTCGCGCTGAACACCGCGCGCTCGCTCCGCAAGGGCGAGCGTATCGTCGTGCACGGCCGGCTTCGCGTCCGGGCCTGGGAGACCGGCGAGCGCTCGGGCACCGCGATCGAGATCGACGCCGACGCGATCGGCCACGACCTGTCGTGGGGAGTCGCGGTCTATTCGAAGACGTCGGGCGCCCGACTCGTCGATCCCACCGGCGAGACGGAGGGGTCCACGATCACGGCAACCGACGAGGGCGAGTCCGACGGCGACGACCGTCGCACCGACGTCCCCGACTGGGCGGAGGGGGCCGACTGGACGGTCCAGGACGACGACGATGACGAGCCGATCCTCGCCGACGAGGGGTCCGCGCTCACGCCACTGCCCGCACCCTGATCGGCCGGCGCCCCTGGTCCTGCGGTCGCCGGGTCGTGGACTCGGCCTCCGTGGAGACCGAGCGGGCACCGGCATGGTCGCGACCCCTCCCCGGCTGCGGACGGGGCCGCTCCCAGCCGCGCTCGCGGCAGGCGCCCTCGCGTTCGCGCTCGCCGGGTGCACGGGTCCGGAGGCCGGCGCTGCGCCGCCGAGGGCCACGTCCGCGCCTCCGGTCGCGACCGAGGCGGGAGGCGACCGGGCGACCACGGCCCCGGCACGCTCGTCCGATCCCGGGATCGACCGCTTCGACGAGGTGAACCTCGCCGTGATCGCGGGGGATGACGCGGCGGGCGGGCGTGCGTTCATCGACGCGCTCGCCGCCGCGGGAGTCGACCGTGCCGCGATGCAGGTGACCTCCGACACCACGACGCTCGGCGAGCCCGCCGACTCGATCCGGTTCTCGGTCCGGATCGGGGATCGCTGCGTGATCGGCCAGTACGGCCCGGCTTCCGACGGGTACCGGAGCGCCGAGCGCCCTGGCCTCGGCACCGGCGGATGCCTCATCGGGGCGACGGCCCCGACGGGCGGGTGGTGCGCGGCGAGCCGTCCCGGCTCGACGCACCCACCCGGGCCGCTAGGCTGGAGGGCTGAACCGCGCACTCCAGACGTGAGGAACTCAGTGGCTGACTACATTTACTCGATGGTCCGCGCCCGCAAGGCGGTCGGTGACAAGGTGATCCTCGACGACGTCACGATGGCGTTCCTCCCCGGAGCGAAGATCGGCGTCGTCGGCCCGAACGGCGCCGGGAAGTCGACGATCCTCAAGATCATGGCCGGGCTCGACCAGCCCTCGAACGGCGAGGCCCGGCTCACCCCGGGCTACTCGGTCGGCATCCTGATGCAGGAGCCCGAGCTCGACGAGACCAAGACCGTCCTCGAGAACGTGCAGGAGGGCGTCGGTCCGATCAAGGCGAAGGTCGACCGGTTCAACGAGATCTCGGCCGAGATGGCGAATCCCGACGCCGACTTCGACACCCTGCTCGCCGAGATGGGAACGCTGCAGGAGGAGATCGACGCCGCCGACGCGTGGGACCTCGACTCGCAGCTCGAGCAGGCGATGGACGCGCTGCGCTGCCCGCCGAGCGACACGCCCGTCTCGGTGCTGTCCGGCGGTGAGAAGCGGCGCGTCGCGCTCTGCAAGCTGCTGCTCCAGAAGCCCGACCTGCTGCTCCTCGACGAGCCCACCAACCACCTCGACGCCGAGAGCGTGCTCTGGCTCGAGCAGCACCTCGCCAAGTACCCCGGCGCCGTGCTCGCGGTCACGCACGACCGGTACTTCCTCGACCACGTCGCCGAGTGGATCTGCGAGGTCGATCGCGGTCGTCTCTACCCCTACGAGGGCAACTACTCGACCTACCTCGAGAAGAAGGCCGAGCGCCTGCAGGTGCAGGGCAAGAAGGACCAGAAGCTCCAGAAGCGACTGAAGGACGAGCTCGAGTGGGTCCGCTCGAACGCCAAGGGGCGTCAGGCGAAGTCGAAGGCCCGACTCGCGCGCTACGAGGAGATGGCGGCCGAGGCCGAGCGGACGCGGAAGCTCGACTTCGAGGAGATCCAGATTCCCGCGGGCCCGCGCCTCGGCGACGTCGTGCTCGAGGCGAAGAAGCTCGAGAAGGGGTTCGGCGACCGCACGCTCATCGACGGGCTGAGCTTCACGCTCCCGCGCAACGGCATCGTCGGCATCATCGGCCCGAACGGCGTCGGCAAGACGACGCTCTTCAAGAGCATCGTCGGATTCGAGCCGCTCGACGGCGGGAACCTCAAGATCGGCGAGACCGTGAAGATCTCGTACGTCGACCAGTCGCGCACCGGCATCGACCCGAACAAGACCCTGTGGGAGGTCGTCTCCGACGGTCTCGACTACATCCAGGTCGGCAAGACCGAGGTTCCGAGCCGCGCGTACGTCTCGACGTTCGGATTCAAGGGTCCCGACCAGCAGAAGCGAGCCGGCGTGCTCTCGGGCGGCGAGCGCAACCGCCTGAACCTGGCCCTGACGCTCAAGCAGGGCGGCAACCTCCTGCTCCTCGACGAGCCGACGAACGACCTCGACGTCGAGACGCTCTCGAGCCTCGAGAACGCGCTGCTCGAGTTCCCCGGGTGCGCGGTGGTCATCACGCACGACCGGTGGTTCCTCGACCGCATCGCGACGCACATCCTCGCCTACGAGGGCACCGACGAGAACCCCGCCGACTGGTACTGGTTCGAGGGCAACTTCGAGGCGTACGAGGCCAACAAGGTCGAGCGCCTCGGCCCCGAGGCGGCGAAGCCCCACCGCTCGACCTACCGCAAGCTCACGAGGGACTGACATGCGCCTGCACGTGCCCACGCCGCTCCGCTGGAGCGATCTCGACGCATACGGTCACGTGAACAACGCCCGGATGCTGAGCCTGCTCGAGGAGGCTCGCATCCAGGCGTTCTGGGTGAACGACGACGGCACCGCCGAGCATGCGGTCGGTGCGTCGACCGCGGTGATCGACGCGTCGCCGGGCTCGGCGACCCTCTCGCTCATCGCACGGCAGGAGGTCGAGTATCTGGCGCCGATCCCGTACCAGCGGCTCCCGCTCGACATCGAGCTCTGGATCGGCCGGATGGGCGGAGCGAGCCTCGAGGTCTGCTACGAGGTCTACTCGCCCGTGGGCTCCGAGCCGCGCACCCTCTACACGCGCGCCGCGACCACGATCGTGCTCGTGGACGCAGCCACGGAGACACCGCGTCGGATCACCGACTCCGAGCGGCTCGCGTGGGAGCCGTACCTCGGCGAACCGGTCGCGTTCCGGCGCCGCTGACGCGCGCCCCGGCGGTCCGCCCGGTCGGGCCCGCCCGCCGGAGCGTTCGTCCCTATCGGTCCTCGAGCGGCACGTCGCTGAACGAGCCCTCCCAGACGGCGCGGCTTCCGGCCTCGCCGATCCGGACGGTGGTCCAGACCGCGCCGACCCCGACGCCGATCGCCGCGACGAGCAGCAGGATCGCGATCACGACGCGGACGGGGCTCCGTCGTGCCGGTGTCGAGACGCCGCGCGCGACGGCGACCTCCGCGTCGGTGACCTTCAGCGCTGCGCGTCGCTCGACGATCGCGAGCGCGCCGATGAGGGCCGCGACTGCGACGAGCGCGATGACCCACGGCAGGAGGTCGTCCCCCTGGTCGGCGTGCTCCTCGATGAGCGGCGTCTCGGGCACTCGCTCGACGAGCCACTCTCCGGCCTCGACGGTGAGCCAGGTCAGGCCGAGCAGCAGCACGGCACCGATGAGCGCCGGGATCCAGAGCACCCGCCGCGCGGTCGGCCAGGCCGCCAGCACGATGAGGAGGAGCGCGAGCAGCGGCACGCCGACCACGATCACGTGCACGAGCAGCACGTGCATCGGCAGGCCGGCGACCTGGAAGTCGAACAGCTCGCTCATCCGGCGATCACGCGGTCCCCGTCGACGCTGACCGGCACCGAGGGCAGCGGCTCGAGCGCCGGGCCCTGTTCGACGTCGCCGGTCGCGGGGTCGAAGGTCGAGCCGTGACACGGGCAGATCAATGCCGCCCCTTCAGGCGCGACCGTGCATCCCTGATGCGTGCAGATCGCGCTGAACGCCACGACCTCGCCCGCGGACGGCTGCGAGAGCAGCACCGGCTCGCCGCCGATCGTGGCGCTGATGCTGCCGCCGACGGGGATGTCGGCGAGGGCCGCGACGTCTTCGCCCGCGGCATCCGTCGGCGTCGAACCCGTGTCACCCGAATCGGAGCCCGTCTCCGACGGGGTGCCCGCACCGGACGCATCCTCAGCGGGAGCGCATCCGGCGAGGATCAGTGCGCCTCCGAGCGCCCCGCTCCCACCCAATGCGAGCGCCGTCCGGCGCGAGAGTTCACGGGCGTCGTCCATTGCTGCCTCCCTCATCGGGCCGCGGGGTGCGGCGTGGTGCCATTCTGCGGCACATCGCCCGGCGGATGCCGCATTCGCCGCGATCGTCCAGGCAATCCGTCGCGGCTCCGATCAGTCGAGCGCGGTCGGATCGGGCACGCGGACCATGCCCTCCTGGGCCACGCTCGCCACGAGCAGGCCGTCGCGCGTGTAGATGCGGCCGAGCGAGAGGCCCCTGCCGCCGCTCGCCGACGGCGAGTCCATCGTGAACAGCAGCCACTCGTCGACGCGGGCGTCGCGGTGCCACCACATCGCGTGGTCGAGGCTCGCGACCTTCAGGCCGGGCGTGGCCCATGCGACGCCGTGCGCTCGGAGCACGGGCTCGAGGATCGAGTAGTCGCTGGCGTAGGCGAGCGCGGCCCGGTGCTGGCGGACGTCGTCCGGAAGGCGGCCGAACGCCTTCATCCAGACCACCTGATGCGGCATCCGCTCGCCCTCGACGGAGAGGTACACCGGCGACGGGATGTGCCGGACGTCGAACGCCCGCTCGCTCGACCAGTAGCGCGCGACGTCGTGGTCGAGGTGCCCGAGCACGTCGGCCGTCGACGGCAGCGTGTCGGGGTCCGGGAGGTCGTGGGGCATTCCGATCTGGTGCTCGAAGCCCGCGTCGCGGGTCTGGAACGATGCGATGAGCGACAGGATCGGCAGGCCGTGCTGGAACGCCTGCGTGCGCCTCGTCGAGAACGACCGGCCATCGTGGATGCGGTCCACGGAGAACGTGATCGGATGCTGCACGTCGCCGGGCCGGAGGAAGTAGCCGTGCATCGAGTGGATCGGACGGTCGTCGGGCACCGTGTTGCTCGCGGCGATGATCGACTGGGCCAGCACCTGGCCGCCGAAGACGCGGCCGCGCGGCATCCACTGCGACGGTCCCGTGAAGATGTCCTCGTCGGTCCGTGCTCCGGTGTCGGTGAGTCGCAGGGTGCTCAACAGCCCCTCGATCGAACTGCTCATCGTTCCTCCGTCTGGATCGTTCGACCGTCGCACCGCGGAGCGGCGGGCGCGCGACGGGCGGGGCCGCGGCGCTCTCTCGGTAGTCTAGACAGGCCATGGTCCAGCAATTCACGCTTGCCGACAGCCTGTCGCTCGGCGATCTGCACACGTACCTCCAGCGCGCGTCGCGCGTCGAGGACGGATCGGTGCGCCTCGTCGCGGCGAACGGCATCCTGGCCGTGTACACCGCGATCCTCTACCCGCGCGGCATCCTCGACGAGAGTCCCACCGTGCTCGGCCTCCGGACCTTCCAGCTCTTCGAGACGGACGACTTCGACGTGGTCGTGCCGATGCGCTCGGTGGTCGATCGGATCGTCCGCGCGCGTGGCGAGATCGGCGAGGACGACGAGTCGCGACCGGTCACGATGACCCGCCCGCCCGAGGTCAACACCGTCACCTGGGCGGGCATCTCGCCGCCGCGCGGCGGCTGGCGACCGCTCGGCGAGACGGATGCCGCCACGCTCGAGCGCGCGGCACGCGAGGGCATCGACGAGGTCGCGGCGACGATCCCCGAGGGCACCGGCGAGCAACTCGTGCAGCGCGTGCGCTCCGAGGTCTGGGGCCGGGGCATCGACGGGCTCGAGTACGTCCCGGCGGGTGCGGCGTTCGCGGCGTTCAGCCTCGGGTTCCTCGGCGACGACCCGACCTCGCTGTTCGAGACCGGTCCGTGGACGCGCCTGAGCTCGCGACGAGGGCACGTCCTCGTGCGACGGAAGGCCTGGACGCTCAAGGCGTAGCCGGGGCATCCGTCGTCTCGTCCCGGCTCGCGTCGGCGCGCTGCGGCAGGCGCCGTGCCGACGGCGACCCGGGCTCAGCCCGCCGCGATCGCGCGCCCCGCCGCGCGCCCGGTGAACAGGCACCCGCCGAGGAACGTCCCCTCGAGCGCGCGATAGCCGTGCACGCCGCCGCCGCCGAAGCCCGCGGCCTCGCCGACTGCGAACAGGCCGGGGACGGGCGCGCCGTCGGCGCCGAGCGCACGCGAATCGAGATCGGTCTGGATCCCGCCGAGGCTCTTGCGCGTCAGGATGTGCAGCTTCACGGCGATGAGCGGGCCGGCCTTGGGATCGAGGATGCGGTGCGGCGGCGCCACGCGGATGAGCCTGTCGCCGCGGTAGTTGCGCGCGCCGCGGACCGCGGTCACCTGCAGGTCCTTGGAGAACTCGTGCTCCACCTCGCGGTCGCGCGCGACGACCTCGCGCTCGACGTTGTCGGTGTCGAGGAGGTCGGCGGGGTCGAGGCGACGCATCCCGTCGAGCAGCTCGGGCAGCGTGTCGGCGACGACGAAGTCGACGCCGTGCTGCTTGAAGGCCTCGACCGGACCCGGTGCGCCGGAACCGAGGCGGTCGGCGAGCAGCCGGAGGTCCTTGTTCGTCAGGTCGGGGTTCTGCTCGCTGCCGGAGAGCGCGAACTCCTTCTCGATGATGCGCTGCGTGAGCACGAACCACGAGTGGTCGTGGCCCGAGCGCGCCAGGTGCTCGAGCGTGCCGAGCGTGTCGAAGCCGGGGAAGAGCGGCGCGGGCAGGCGTGCGCCGGTCGCGTCGAACCACATCGACGAGGGGCCGGGAAGGATGCGGATGCCGTGCCGGGCCCACACCGGGTCCCAGTTCGTGATGCCCTCGGTGTAGTGCCACATGCGGTCGCCGTTGACGAGTCGGGCACCGGATGCCTCGGCGATGCCGAGCATGCGCCCGTCGACGTGCGCGGGCACGCCCGACAGCATCTCCGACGGCGGAGTTCCGAGCCGCTCCGGCCAGGCCGCCCGTACGAGGTCGTGGTTGCCGCCGATGCCGCCCGAGGCGACCACCACGGCCGGCGCCCGCAGCTCGAACTCGCCGACGACGTCCCGGTTGGATCCCACGCCGCGCTCGACCTCGTCGGGTGCGAGCCGAACCCCCCGGACGCCGACCACGGCGCCGTCCTCGACGACCAGCTCGTCCACGCGGTGACGGAACTGCAGCGACACGAGGCCCGCCGCCTCGCCCGCGCGGACGCGCGCGATGAACGGCTCCAGCACGCCGGGCCCGGTGCCCCACGTGATGTGGAACCGGGGCACCGAGTTCCCGTGCCCGATCGCCGTGCCTGCGCCGCGCTCGGCCCACCCGACGACCGGGAAGAACTTCAGGCCCTTGCCCCGGAGCCACGATCGCTTCTCGCCGGCCGCGAACTCCAGGTACGCCTCGGCCCAGCGCCGGCCCCACTCGTCCTCGTCGCGGTCGAATCCGGCGGTGCCGAGCCAGTCCTGGCGCGCGAGCTCGAGCGAGTCGTGCACGCCGAGCCTCCGCTGCTCGGGCGAGTCGACCAGGAACAGTCCGCCGAACGACCACCACGCCTGCCCGCCGAGGCTCGCCTCCGGCTCCTGGTCGACGATCACGACGCGCTTGCCGGCGTCGACGAGCTCGGATGCCGCGACGAGGCCCGACAGGCCGCCGCCGATGATCACGGCGTCGACGTCGACGTCGGCGCGAGCGGCGGGCCTGGTGAGGGGAGTGGTCGGGTCGGCCACTGGGACTCCTTCGTCTCGGGCGGTGCGGCGGATGCTCCGGGGAGCGGATGCCTCGGGCTGCGCCGTGGGCGCGGTCGGCGCGGGTGACGCCCGTGTCACTCCTCGAAGGTGTTCACCATGGCGAACGCCGCCCGCTGGAGATAGTCCCACAGGGTGGCCTCCGCCACGGGCGGGAGGTCGAGCGTGTCGACGGCTGCGCGCATGTGCCCGAGCCAGCGATCGCGCGCCTCGGGATTCACCTTGAACGGCTGGTGCCTGAGCCGCAGGCGCGGATGTCCGCGCCGCTCGCCGTACGTGGTCGGCCCGCCCCAGTACTGCTCGAGGAACATGAGCAGGCGCTCCTCGGCCGGGCCGAGGTCCTCCTCCGGGTACATGGGCTTCAGCACGGGGTCGCCCGCCACGCCGCGGTAGAACTCGTGGACGAGCCGCGCGAAGGTCTCGTGCCCGCCGACCTGGTCGTAGAAGCTCGGCGAGGGGAGGTTGTCGGGCAGGCTCACGGGGCGTCCTTCGGGCTGGTGTCGGCGTCGGCGGCGGTCGGAACGCTGCCCGTGCCGGTGACGGTCTTCGCGGCGCGCATGGCGCGGAGCAGGCGCTTGCTCGGCGCCGGTCGGTCCATGACGGGGTTGGGCTCGGTCTTCGGCGGCTTCGCGCCCTTCACGCGGGTGACGCCGTCGAAGCCCGACAGCACGACGCTCGCGAGGCTCGGCAGGGTCAGGCCCATCTCGTCGAGCGTGCGCTTGAGCCGCACCCGGAGCTCGCGGGCGACGTCGTCCTTGGCAGACGTCCGGACCTTCATGACGATGCGGATCACCATCGCCTCGGACGAGACCGATTCGAGGCCCCAGACCTCGGGCTTCTCGAGGACGCGCGAGCGCCACTTGCTCGATCGGGCCATCTCGCTCGCGGTTCCGAGCATTGCCGCCTCGACCTCGTCGACGTCGGCCGTGTACGGCACTGCGAGGTCGATGATCACGCGAGCCCACCCCTGCGACATGTTGCCGACGCGCGTGATCTCGCCGTTCCGCACGAACCAGAGCGTGCCGTTGACGTCGCGAACCGAGGTCACGCGAATGCGGACCTCCTCGACGATGCCCGACGCGTGGCCGAGGTCGACGATGTCGCCGACGCCGAGCTGGTCCTCCACGACCATGAACATGCCGTTCAGGGCATCCTTCACGATGTTCTGCGCGCCGAAGCCGAGGCCGGCGCCGATCGCGGCGGACAGCAGTGTGAACGAGCCCAGCACGTCGGGCCAGAGCGTTCCGACCACGAGGATGACCACCAGGATGCCGATGGTCACGTTCACGATGTTCTTCAGCACCGACCCGAGCGTGCGCGTGCGCTGCACGACGCGAACGGCTGCGAGCGGTGACGCCGCGTTCAGGGCCTGCGTGTCGGCGACGTCCTGCTTGCGCTTGACGCCCGTGACGACCTGGTTGACCGTCCGTCGGATCACGAAGTGCAGGATCCACCGGATCAGGAGCGCGATCGCGACGATGATGGCGATGTCGATGACGTTGAACAGGACCTGGCCGTACCACGTCTCCTGGAACGCGTCGATCTGCACGGAGATGTCGATCTGCTCGGGATCGGTCTCTTCGAACGGGCGCATGATGCTCGAATTCTACTGAGCCGGGTCCGGGTGATCGCTGCACGTGGCCGCGACGACGCACGCCCCGCCGACCGACCCCGGAGGGCGGCGGCGGGCCGCGCGTCGGAACGGTGCGACCGTGCTCAGCCGGCGGCGGCGTCGCACTCGCGCGCCGCGAGTGCGCGTTCGAGTTCGCTCAGCTGCTCCGCGACGAGTCGGTGCAGCGGCGCGGGCTCGGCGTGCGCGTCCAGCCACTCGCCGACCCGCGAGGCGAGCTCGGCATCGACGACGGGCGACGGGAACAGCCTGCGCACGATGAGCGAGGCCATCGTGAAGCTCCGCTCGGCCCAGACCCGGTCGAGCATGTCGAGATAGTCGTCCGCGGTGCCGGCGAGGAGCGCGGCGTCCGTCGTCCGCTGCCAGCCGTCGGCGATCGCGCGGGCGAGGTCGTTCGACAGGGTCGTGTCGGTCGCGACGCGCCGCCACGCGGCATCCTTCGCCGACTGGTCGGGTCGCGCGGCGCGCGCGGTCTCGGCGAGCTGGCGCCCCTTGGCGGTGTCGTCCGCAGCGAGCGCCGCGTCGACCTCGTCGTCGGCGGCCGCACCGAGCGTCGCCCGGGCGATCGTGATCTCCCAGCGCAGGTCGAGGTCGACCTCGAGGCCCGCGAGGTTCGTCTCGCCGGTGGCGAGCGACTCGAGGACGTCGGCGTGCGCGGGCACGCAGGCGAGTCGGGTGAACGCCTTCACGAACTGCAGCTGCGCGTCGGAGCCGGCCGGGGCGAGCTCGGCGAGCGCCCAGACCGCGTCCGCAGCCTCCTCCGCGAGCACGTCGCGATGGTGGTCGGCGAGGTAGCGCGACACGGCGAGCTCCAGTCGGGAGAGCGCGAGGCCGCGTGCGGCCGACTGCGTCTCGTGCCCGACGTTCGCCACGACGAGGCGCACGAAGTCGGCGGCCGGGATCTCCGCATCTCGGACGCCGTCCCACGCCGATCCGAGGACGACCGCGCGAGCGACCGGGTCGACGAGGTCCGACAGGCGGTCACGCGCCACCGCGAACGACGACTCGTCGAGGCGCACCTTCGCGTAGGTGAGGTCGTCGTCGTTCACGAGCAGCAGCGCGGGGCGAGGTCGACCGACGAGCTCGGGCACGTCGGTCGATCCGCCGTCGACGTCGAGCTCGACGCGGTGCACGCGCTCGAGTCGGCCGTCGACGTCGTCGTACGACCCGACCGCGATGCGGTGCGGGCGGAGCGTCGGGTGCGAGTCGGCGGCGGACTGCTCGACGCGTGCCGCGGTGATCCGGCCCGCGGCATCCGACTCGATCTCGAGCCGCAGCGTGTTCACGCCGGCGGTCTCGAGCCACTTCGCCGACCAGTCCGCGAGGTCGCGGCCGCTGGCGGCCTCGAGTTCGACGAGGAGGTCGGCGAGGGTCGCGTTGCCGCCCGAGTGACGCGCCAGGTAGGCGCCAACGCCGCGCTGGAACGCCTCCAGTCCGACCCAGGCGACGAGCTGCTTGAGCACGGACGCGCCCTTGTCGTACGTGATCGCGTCGAAGTTCACCTCGACGTCGCCGAGGTCGCCGATCTCGGCGACGATCGGGTGCGTCGAGGGCAGCTGATCCTGCTCTGCGGCGTGCGACTTCTCGTCGCTGGCGAACGTCGCCCACACGTCGGTGAACTCGGTGATCCGCGAGGTGGCGAGCGTCGACGCCCAGGTCGCGAACGACTCGTTGAGCCAGAGGTCGTTCCACCAGCGCATCGTCACCGAGTTGCCGAACCACATGTGGCTGAGCTCGTGCAGCACGACGATCGCGCGCTGCTCGCGGCGCGCGTCGGACACGCGCGAGCGGAACAGGTAGCCCTCGTTGAAGGTCACCGCGCCGACGTTCTCCATCGCGCCCCAGTTGTACTCCGGGACGAAGACCTGGTCGTACTTGCCGTACGGGTAGGGCACGCCGAACGCGTCCTCGTAGAACGCGAGTCCGCCCTGCACCAGCTCGAACATGACGTCGGGCTCGGCGTACTGCGCGAGCGACGCACGCGTGAACAGGCCGAGCGGCACCTGGCGCCCGTCGCGGCTCGTCGCCGACGATCGCCACGACGCGTACGGGCCTGCGATGATCGCGACGATGTAGCTCGAGATGACCGGGCCGGTCTCGAACGCCCACACCGCGGTGCCGGATGCCGCGACGTGCGGCTCGGGCGATGGCGCGTTGCTCAGGACGCTCCAGTGGTCGGGGGCGGTGATCGTGAAGCGGACGGACGCCTTGAGGTCGGGCTGGTCGAACACGGCGTACACGCGGTTCGCCTCGGCGACGGCGAACTCGGTGTAGAGGTACGCCTCGCCGTCGACGGGGTCGACGAAGCGGTGCAGTCCCTCACCCGTGTTCGTGTACTCGCGCGTCGAGACGACGAGCAGCTCGTTCTCGGCCTCGAGGTCGTCGAGCCGGATCCGGTAGCCGTCCGAGACGGATGCCGCATCGAGCGGCCGGCCGTTCAGGACCACCTCGTGCAGCTCGGCCGTGGTCGCCTCGATGAACGTCGACGCACCCGGCGTCGCGGAGAAGCGCACCAGCGTGTCGGACCGGAACCGGCCGCGGTCGGCCGTGAGGTCGAGCGTGACCTCGTAGGCGGGCGAGGCGAGGAGCGACGCGCGCTCCTCGGCCTCCGCCCGAGTGAGGTCCGGGCGCCCCGACATCAGGCCTCCTGGGCGTCGCGCGACTGCGCGGCCAGCGCGCGGTCGACCCCGGCGAGGTTCTCGACGACGAGGCGACGCAGCGCGGCGGGCGCCTCGGGGTTCGCCTCGAGCCAGGCGCGCGACGCGTCGGCCAACGCCCGGTTCGCCAGGGTCGACGGGTACAGCCCGTCGACGAGCTTCTCGGCGATCGCGTAGCTGCGCTCGGTCCAGACCCGCCCGATCATCGCGAAGTACCGGTCGACGAACCCCTCGAGGAGGGCGAGGTCTGCCGATCGGACGAAGCCGATCGCGGTGTCGCGCACGATGGAGTTCGTCGCCGCGTCGCTGTCGACGAGCGACGACCACGCGCGCTCCTTCGCCTCGGCCGTCGGGATCGCCGCGCGAGCCTTCGACGCGGCCTCGCGGCCGGTGACGGTGTCGTCCTCGGCGAGGCGCGCGTCGATCTCGGCGTCGCCCGCGCGCCCGGCTGCGGCCAGCGCGATGAGCAGCTCCCAACCGAGGTCGGTGTCGACGGCGAGGCCGTCGAGCGAGATCGTCCCGGCGTAGAGGTCCTCGAGCGCGCCGAGGTTCGAGCCGTGCTCGGCGATCGCGGCGAACGACTTCACGAACTGGAACTGGGCGTCGCTGCCGGCCTCGGCCTCGTTCGCGAGCTCCCAGAAGCCGTCGGCGAGGAGGCGGAGCGCGTCGAGGCGGCGGGCGGGCTCGGTGTACGCGCCGGCGGCGAGGATCGAGTTCGCCAGCACGATGCGCAGCGTCGTCGACTCGGTCTCGCTCGCGATGTTGCCGAGCACGAGCGCGAGGTAGTCGCTCGGGCGGGTCTCGGCGTCGCGCGTGGCATCCCACACCGAGCTCCAGACGAGCGCACGCGCCAGCGGGTCCTCGATCTCCGACAGGTTCGCCAGGGCCACGCCGTGCGAGGCCGGGTCGAGGCGGATCTTCGCGTACGCCAGGTCGTCGTCGTTCAGCAGCACGAGGTCGGGACGCTCGAGGCCGACGAGCTCTCCGACCTCGGTGCGCTCGCCGTCGACGTCGAGCTCGACGCGGTGCTCGCGCACGAGCTTGCCGCCGGTGAGGTTGTAGAAGCCGATCGCGAGCCGGTGCGGACGGAGGGTCGGGTACGCCTCGATCGCGGACTGGAGCACCGCGAACGAGGTGATCCGACCGTCGTGGTCGGTCTCGATCTCGGGTCGCAGCGTGTTCACGCCCGCGGTCTCGAGCCAGAGCTTCCCCCAGTCGGACAGGTCGCGACCGCTCGCGACCTCGAGCTCGGCGAGGAGGTCGGCGAGCGTCGTGTTGCCCCACGCGTGCTTCCGGAAGTAGGCGGAGACGCCGGCGAAGAACTCGTCGACGCCGACCCAGGCGACGAGCTGCTTCAGCACCGAGCCGCCCTTGGCGTAGGTGATGCCGTCGAAGTTGACGAGCACGTCCTCGAGGTCGCGGATCTCGGCGACGATCGGGTGCGTGGAGGGCAGCTGGTCCTGGCGGTACGCCCAGCTCTTCTCCATGGCGTTGAAGGTCGTCCAGGCACCCTCCCACTCGGTGGCCTCGGCCGTCGCGATCGTCGACGCCCATTCGGCGAACGACTCGTTCAGCCAGAGGTCGTTCCACCACTTCATGGTGACGAGGTCGCCGAACCACATGTGCGCGAGCTCGTGCAGGATGGTCACGACCCGGCGCTCGCGGATGGCATCCGTCACCTTCGAGCGGAACACGTACACCTCGGTGAAGGTGACCGCGCCCGCGTTCTCCATCGCGCCGGCGTTGTACTCGGGCACGAAGAGCTGGTCGTACTTGGCGAACGGGTAGGGCACGCCGAACTTGGCCTCGAAGTACTCGAAGCCCTGCTTGGTCTTCTCGAAGACGTAGTCGGCGTCGAGGTACTCCGACAGGCTCTTGCGCGCGAACACGCCGAGCGGGATCACGCGGCCGTCGGCGCTCGTGAGCTCGTCGCGCACGACGTCGTAGGGGCCGGCGACGAGCGCCGTGATGTAGCTGGAGATGCGGGGCGTCGGCTCGAACGCCCACGTCTTCGCGCCGTCGTGGGCGTCGGCGGGCTCGGGCGTCGGCGAGTTCGACACGACCTGCCAGTGCGCCGGCGCGGTCACCGTGAAGCGGAACGCCGCCTTCAGGTCGGGCTGCTCGAACACCGCGTACATGCGGCGCGAATCGGGCACCTCGAACTGGGTGTAGAGGTAGACCTCGTCGTCGACCGGGTCGACGAAGCGGTGGAGGCCCTCGCCGGTGTGCATGTAGCGGCCGTCGGCGACCACGGTCAGCTCGTTCTCGTCATCGAGGCCGGGCAGCTGGATGCGGACGCCGTCGCTCACCTCCGCCGGGTCGAGCTCGCGACCGTTGAGCGTGACCGAGTGCACGGCCGCGGTGATGGCGTCGATGAACGTCGACGCACCCTTCCGGGCGGCGAAGCGCACCGTAGTCTCCGAGCGGAACACCTCCGGCCCGGTCGTGACGTCCAGCCGGACGTCGTAGTCGTGCACCGTGACGAGCGCGGCGCGCTCCTCGGCCTCGATGCGGGTGAGGTTCTCTCCAGGCACTCAGGTCTCCATCTGCGTCGAACGGATGCGTCGCCCCGGCGTTCGTGGCGCGGGACAACCCGATCAGCCTAGTCCCGCGTACCTGACGACGGGAGGTGCGCGAGGCTCCCTAGACTTGGCGCATGCGCATCCACATCGCGACCGACCACGCCGGCCTCGAGTTCAGCCGGACGCTCCAGGCGCACCTCGTCAACGGCGGTCACGAGGTCGTCGACCACGGGCCCGTCGACTACGACGCGCTCGACGACTACCCCGCCTTCTGCATCAACGCCGCGCTCGCCGTGGCCCGCGACCAGGCCGCGGGCGTGAAGACGCTGGGCGTGGTCTTCGGCGGCTCCGGCAACGGCGAGCAGATCGCTGCGAACAAGGTCGCCGGCATCCGCGCCGCGCTCGTCTGGAGCATGGACACCGCGATCCTCGCGCGCCAGCACAACGACGCGAACGTCATCTCGATCGGCGCCCGCCAGCACACGGTCGAGGAGGCGATCCGCTACATCGACGCCTTCATCGCCGAGCCGTTCTCCGGCGACGAGCGCCACGTGCGCCGCATCGGCCAGCTCGCCGAGTACGAGACGACGGGCGACATCGCCGGCAAGGGCGTCGACGTCGACGGCTCGACCGGTCGCGTCGTCGACGCTCCCGCGGAGTAGCCGGTGCCCGAGGGCCACTCCGTCCACCGCATCACGCGTCAGTTCGAGCGCAACTTCGTCGGCCGCCTCGTGCGCGCCTCGAGCCCGCAGGGCCGGTTCGCCGACGGCGCGGCCGACCTCGACGGGCGTCGCATGGAGGACGCGCGCGCCGTCGGCAAGCAGATGTTCCTCGGCTTCGAGGGCGACCGCTGGCTGCGCGTGCACCTCGGCATGTACGGGGCGTGGGACTTCGCGGGCGACATCCTGATGGACGCCACCATCGCGTCGTCGAACGGACGCATGGGGCAGACGAACCAGAGGGGCACCTTCCTCGACGGACCGAACCCCGACGCGGTCGTGTTCGACCGAGCGGGCGAGGACTCGATCACCTCGATCGGCGCGCCGCGCCGCACTCGACTCCGGATGTCGGAATCCGAGAAGGAGGGGGCCGCGCTCGAGACCTTCCCTCCGGAGCCGGTCGGGCAGGTCCGCGTGCGCCTGCTCACCGACACCGTCGTCGCCGACCTCCGCGGGCCGACCGCATGCGAGGTGCTCGATCCGGCGCAGGTCGAGCACGTGGTCGGGCGGCTCGGCCCCGACCCGCTGCTCGACGACGGCCCCGCCGCCGAGGAGCGCTTCACGAGCGTGGTCCGGCGGAAGCCCACGCCCATCGGGCTGCTGCTCATGGACCAGAACGTCGTCTCGGGGATCGGCAACGTCTACCGCGCCGAACTGCTGTTCCGCGCCCGGCTGAACCCGCACACGCCGGGCCGGCTGGTGCCGGAGGAGACGGTGCGCGGGCTCTGGCACGACTGGGCGCGGCTGCTCCGCGTCGGCGTCGAGACCGGCCAGATGATGACGATGGACGGCCTCGAGGGCGAGGCCTGGCGCGCCGCCATGGCGAACCGCGACGATCGGCACTGGGTGTACAAGAGGGAGGGCCTGCCCTGCCGCGTGTGCGGCACGAACATCGCCCTCGAGGAGATGGGCGCCAGGAAGCTCTACTGGTGCCCCGACTGCCAGGCCTAGGAGCACGGAGCGCATGAGACGGAATCCCAGCTTCACCCTCGCGAGCGAGGAGGGCGTGAAGCGGCTCGTGCGCGAGCACCCGTGGGCGACGATCGTGTCGATGACGGATGCCTCGGGGCTCGTCGCCTCGCACTACCCGGTGCTCCTCGACGAGACGGCCGACGGCATCGACCTGCTCACCCACGTCGGGCGGCCCGACGAGGTCGTCCACGAGCTCGGCCGGCACGAGGTGCTCGTCATCATCCAGGGGCCGCACGGCTACGTCTCGTCCGGCTGGTACGACGCGAACCCCGCCGTCCCGACGTGGAACTTCGTGACCGCCCACCTGCACGGGACCCCGGAGCTGCTCGAGCCCGAGGAGAACCTGCGGGTCCTCGGCGCCCTCGTCGACCACTTCGAGGGGCGGATGCCGGAGCCGCGCGGCATGCGCTCGACGCCGGAGGACGCAGCCTATGCGGAGCGCATCGCAGCCGGCACCGTCGGCCTCCGCATCCCGATCACCCGGTTCGTCGCGAAGAACAAGATGAGCCAGAACCGCCCCGACGAGACGGTCGACCGGATCATCGCCGAGCTCGACGGCGATGGTCCGTACGCGAGCCCCGCGCTCGCCGCGGAGATGCGACGGACGCACGACGCGCTCAGGGCGGCCCGCGCGGCCCGCGGCGCCGCGGCGTCGGCCGCGACGGCCGCAGGAGAGCGGGCATGAGCGGTGCGGATGCCGCGTCGCGCCGCCCGGCTCCCGACGCGCTCGTCCTCGCCGGAGCGCGCTTGCCCGGCGAGGCGCTCCCGGTCGACGTACACGTCGACGGCGGCGTGGTCCGCGCGGTCGCGCCGTCGGGCAGCGTCGTGCACGCGCCGGCGGCCCGGCGGCTCGAGGTCGCCGGCCGGTGGATCGTGCCGGGACTCTGGGACCGCCACGTCCACCTCTCGCAGTGGGCGATGGTGTCGCGGCGGCTCGACCTCGGCGGCGTCGGCTCGGCGGCCGAGGCGGCGGCGCTCGTCGCGGCATCCGTCACCGGCGGAGCCGACGAGGTGGTCGGCTTCGGCTACCGCGACGGCCTCTGGCCCGACGCGCCCGCCATCGACCTGCTCGACGCGGTCTCGGGCGACGTGCCGGTCGTGCTCGTGTCCGCCGACCTGCATTCCTGCTGGGTGAACCGCGCCGCGGCGAGGCGCCACGGCCTCGCGGAGACGGCGGGGGAGAGCGGCGTGCTCCGCGAGGACGACTGCTTCCGGCTCGTCCGCGAGCTCGACGATCTCGCCGACGACGTGCTCGACGCCTGGGTCGACGAGGCGTCGCGCGCGGCCGCGGCTCGTGGCGTGGTCGGCGTCGTCGACCTCGAGATGCGGTGGAACCGCGACGACTGGGCACGGCGCGCGGTGGGCGGCGCCGACGCCCTGCGCGTCCGCTTCGGCGTGTACACGCGCGACCTCGACCGCGCCGAGGCCGAGGGCCTCCGCACGGGCGACGACGTGGAGGGCACCGGCGGGCTCGTCCGCGTCGGGCCGTACAAGGTGATCACCGACGGCTCGCTCAACACGAGGACCGCCTGGTGCGTCGACCCGTACCCCGGCCTCGGAGCCGACGAGCACCCCCACGGGCTCGTGAACGTGCCCTTCGACGAACTCGTCCCGCACCTCCGGCACGCCGACCGGATCGGCCTCGCACCGGCCGTCCACGCGATCGGCGACCGGGCGAACGAGCGAGCGCTCGACGCGCTCGAGGCGCTGCGTCCGGGCGGATGGCGCGGTCGCGCGTCGATCGAGCACGCCCAACTGCTGCGCCGCGACGACCCGGCGAGGTTCGCCGCGCTCGGCGTCGTCGCGAGCGTGCAGCCCGAGCACGCGATGGACGACCGCGACGTGGCCGACCTCTACTGGGCGGGCCGCACGGATCGCGCCTTCATGCTCCGCGACCTCGCCGCCGCCGGCGTCGAGCTCGCCCTCGGCTCCGACGCCCCCGTCGCACCGCTCGACCCCTGGATCGCCATCGCCGCGGCCGTCGGCCGGTCCCGCGCGGGTCGGGAGCCGTGGCATCCCGAGCAGGCGATCGACGCGCGCGTCGCGCTCGCCGCCTCGACCGACGGGGCGGGCGCCGAGGTGCGCCAGGGCATGGTCGCCGACCTCGCCGTCGTCGAGCACGATCCGCTCGAGGCATCCGTCGACGAGCTCCGGGCGATGCCGGTGGCGCTCACGCTGCTCGCCGGACGCCCGACGCACGACGCGCTCTGATTCGCGGGCGGAACCCGGTCGCGACTCCGGTCCGCCCCCGTTCCGACGGGGGCGAACCCCCGTGCGGATCGGGGTGACCGTCGGCTGTGGCGGGCGCGTCGCGCTCGCGAGGCTTGATGCATGGTCCGAGCGCATCCGCCGAACCGGGG
Source organism: Agromyces kandeliae (assembly GCF_009674665.1). Classification (GTDB taxonomy): domain Bacteria; phylum Actinomycetota; class Actinomycetes; order Actinomycetales; family Microbacteriaceae; genus Agromyces; species Agromyces kandeliae. The sequence goes on along the minus strand of NZ_WKJD01000019.1, from coordinate 247,914 downwards.
CCGACTCGGACCCGGACGCGCCGGACGCGCACGACCGGCATCCGCCGCAGCACGAGGACCAAGGGATGATGGGGCAGATCACCGTCGTCGAACCGGGCTCGCGTGCGACGATCATCGAGGAGACGAACGACCATGACCACGCTCACCGACCCCGCATCGACCGGCCCCGCAACGTCCGCGGCGACGGCGGATGCCGCAGCGCCACGCCGGGGCTACGGTCGTCTCTGGGCGAGCCTGCCGCGCGAACTCGGGTACGTGCTGCTCGGGTTCCCCGTCGCGCTCGTCGGGTTCGTCACGCTCGTGACGCTGTTCTCGACGGGCGTGAGCCTGCTCGTCGTCGTCGTGGGGCTCGTCATCGTCGTCGCGTCGCTCTACACCGCGCGCGGGTTCGGCACCTTCGAGCTCGTGCGGCTGCGCTGGGCGGGCCGGCCCGCCATCCGCCGGCCGCAGTGGGATGCCGCGGCGCCCGTCGGCGAGGGCCCATGGCGGGCGTTCTTCGCGCCGTTCGTCGACGGCCACTACTGGCTGTACCTGTTGCACGGCATGGTGGTCGCGCCGATCGTGGCGCTGTTCACGTGGACCGTGACCGTCGTGTGGCTCTCGATCGCGCTGGGCGGCCTGACGTACTGGATCTGGGCGGTCTTCCTCCCGCAGGACTCGCGCGACGTCTGGCCGGTCGAGTGGTTCCTCGACCGCGTCTGGCCGGGCGCGTCCTCGGCGCTCGCCCTCGACCCGCTCGCGCTCGAGGCCGCGGGCCAGTTCGCCCTCGGCGCGGTGTTCCTGCTCACGCTGCCGCTCATCACCGCCGGCTTCACGCTCATGCACGACGGGATCGGACGCGGCATGCTCGGTGCGTGGCGCTCCGAGGCGCTCGAACGCCAGGTGCAGCACCTGGCGGCGTCGCGCGGCGCCGCCGTGCAGGCGGAGGACGCCGCGCTGCGACGTCTCGAGCGCGACATCCACGACGGCCCGCAGCAGCGGCTCGTGCGCCTGCAGATGGACCTCGCGGCGATCGAGCGCAGGCTCGACGCCGATCCGGACGTCGCGAAGGGGCTGCTCGCCGAGGCACGCGACCAGGCGCGCGACACGCTCGACGAGCTCCGGGCGCTCTCCCGCGGGTTCGCGCCGCCGCTGCTGCAGGACCGCGGGCTCGCCAGCGCCCTCGAGTCCCTCGCGGCGCGCAGCCCCGTGCCCGTCGAGCTCGAGTGGATGCTCCCGACGGGTGCCACCCTGCCGGCCGCCATCGAACGGAACGCCTACTTCATCGCCGCCGAGCTCCTGACCAACGCGGCCAAGCACTCGGGCGCGAGCGCCATCCGCCTCCGCCTCGCCCAGCGCGACACGGGCGCGACCGGGTTCTGGCTCGACCTCTGGGTGACCGACAACGGGCACGGCGGCGCGGCGGCGCTGCCGGGCCACGGGCTCGCGGGCCTCGACGAGCGCGTCCGCGGTCTCGGCGGCGTCCTGCTGGTCGACAGCCCGGCGGATGGCCCCACCGTGATCGGAGCCCACTTCCCGTTCGTCCCCGTGGATAGGGTGGGCGCGTGAGCGAGACCGCACCGCCCGCCCGACCGATCCGCGTCGTCCTCGCGGAGGACTCCATGCTCCTCCGCGAGGGGCTCGTGCGGCTCTTCGACGAGGCCGGGTTCGAGACGGTCGGTGCGTACGGCGATGCCGAGGCGCTGCTCGCCGACCTGGACCGCGCGGCGCCGGAGGTCGCGGTGCTCGACGTCCGCATGCCGCCGACGTTCCGAGATGAGGGAGTCCGGGCCGCCATCGAGCTCCGCCGTCGGCGGCCGGGGATCGGCGTGCTCCTGCTCAGCCAGTACGTCGAGGGCACCTATGCGCACGAGTTGCTCGCCTCCGCCGACGGTGGGATGGGCTACCTCCTGAAGGACCGCGTGGCCTCGCTCGAGGACCTCGAGGACGCGGTGCTCCGCATCCGGGACGGCGGCACCGTGCTCGACCCGCAGGTCGTGCGCGAACTGCTCTCGCGACGTGGCGACCCGCTGGCCTCCCTCACGCCGCGCGAACGGGAGGTGCTGGAGCTCATGGCCGAGGGCCGCACGAACGCGGGCATCGCCTCGCAGCTGTTCATCGGCGTCGGCGCGGTGGAGAAGAACGTGACCTCGATCTTCCAGAAGCTCGGCCTCGAGGACTCGGGCACCGATCATCGCCGCGTGCTCGCCGTCCTGGCCTGGATGCGACGCTGACCGCGCGCGCCGGCGCTGTTCAGTCGTGGGGCGTCGGGCGAAGCGGAGTGTACGTGCCGAAGACCTCGCGGTAGCGCACGTAGCCGATCCGGGCCCAGAGCACGAACCAGCCGGCCGCGATGACGACGCCGACGCCCACCGCGACGGCGGTCCCGCCGCCGAACGCGGTGACGACTGCGCCGATGAGCAGGCCGACCATGGCGCTCTCCACCGAGGCGATCACGGTCATCGAGCTGGCGAAGGGCTGGCTCGGGCGCGGACCGAACGGGAAGTAGGTACGGTGCGCACCGAGCCGGTCGTCGTTCGCGGAGCTGAGCAGGTACGGGGCGAGCCCGGGATCGAGGTCGAGGTACGCGCCGCGCAGCCGGTTCATCGCGATGACGTAGGCGAGGTCCTCGGTCATGCCGTTGAGCACGCGCGTCTGCGTGATGAAGCCGAGCAGGGCGAGCAGCGCCAGCACGCTGATCGCCGCGACGCCGAACCATCCGCGGAATCCGGTCACGTTGCCGAGCACGCTGAGGGTGACGAGCCCCGCCGAGACGAGCGTGAGGAAGATCGCGATCCGGGTGAGCAACTCGCTCTGGGTGGTGCTTCGTGAGGCGAGGAGGCTCCAGTGCTCGGTCGCGAGCATCTGCGCGCGGAGCGAGCGTTGCGCGTCGGTGAGCCCGTCGGCCGTGGGCCGACGGTCATCGGCGGGTGGAGGAGGGTCGATCCCGGGTGCATCCGACATGGCGGCATTCTGCCCTCGGTCCACGATCGCCGCACCCCTCGGGACCGGACCGACCCCCGGGGCGCGCTCAGTCGTCGGAGGTCGTCCGCAACGGGGAATGGAGGCGGAACACCGCGGTGTAGCCGCGATAGCCGCTCCGCATCCAGAGGGCGATCGAGCCGAGGCCGGCGAGCAGCCCGAGGGTGATCGCCAGCCAGATCGGGCCGGTGAGGCCGAGCACCACGCCGCCGACGAAGAGGGCGATCACGGCGGCCACGACCACGGAGATGATCATCGCCGAGCTCGCCCAGATCTGGCCGGGCCGCGGGCTGAACGGGTAGTACGTCTGCGCGCTTCCGGCCTCGTCGTCGTTCGCGGAGGTCAGGAGGTACGGGCCGATGCCCGGATCGAGGTCGAGGTATGCGCCGCGCAGCCGGTTCATCGCGATCACGAACATCAGGTCGTCGAGCGAGGCGTTGAAGGTCCGCTTCTGGGTGATCAGTCCGAGCAGCACGAGCAGCAGGAGCACCCCGAGCGCGGCGACGCCGAACCAGCCGCGGAACCCGGTGACGTTCCCGAGGACGCTGAGGGTGACCAGTCCCGCCGACACGAGCGTCAGGTAGATGGCGATGCGCGTGAGCACCTCGCTCTGCGTGGTGCTCCGCGAGGCGAGGAGGCTCCAGTGCTCGGTCGCGAGCATCTGCGCGCGAAGCGAGCGCTGCGCATCGGTGAGTTCGCCCGTGGTCGGTCGTGTTCCGTCCGGCGAGCCGGAGGCGTCGGGCCCGGGTGCGTCCGCCATGGCGGCATTGTGCACCCGGGCCCGGCCTGCGGCGGCCAACGCCGCGGAGTTTCCCGAATCAGCCCACGCCGGCTACTTCACGCTGACGTGCGCCGCGAGGAACCAGCGGTCCTTGTCCAGGCCCTGCCGGATCGCGATCGCGACGTCCTGGCTCGCTGGGTCGAGTTCCTCGAGCCCCTCGATCGCCGCGTTCACGCGTGCGGTCGCCACGTCGATCTGCGCGACGACGTCGGCGATCGTGTCGTCGGACCGCCGGAACCCGGCTGCCGGATTCGCGGCGTCGGTGGCGTCGGCGATCGTCGCGAGGCGCGCGTCGATCGGCAGTCCGAGCGCGACGACCCGCTCCGCGGCGAGGTCGGCCCACTCCTGGGCGTGGTCGACGACCGTGTCGAGGAACTCGTGCACCTCGAGGAAGTCGCGACCGCGGACGTTCCAATGGGCCTGCTTCCCGTTGACCGCGAGCACGGTGAGCTCGTGGACGAGCGGCGTGAAGAACTGCGACACGCCGGAGGCGACCTCCGGGTCGGCACCGCTCATCGGGGCGTTGGTGGTCTCTGACGTCTTCGAGTCGGTCATGTGGTCCCCTTCCACTCGTGGCGTTCGGATGCCACGCTATGCCCAACCGCGCATCGGTCCACCGGATTCCCGCCGGACTCGCAGGCGCGCGCGAGGGGATTGCGCGAACGGCGCGAGCGTGCAAGTGCGGGGTGCTCGTGGGTGCGGCGTCAGGCCCCGAGGTCCGCGAGGCCGGAGCGCTGCGGCGCGGTCGGAGCTCCGAGCGCCGACCGGTCGCCCGACCGGGTCCCGGACTTCGGGCGGAGCGCGCGGAAGGCGCGGACGAGGCACCAGGTCGCGAGCACGAGGAGGACGGACGATGCGATCGCGACCGAAAGGCTCGGTGCGCGCAGCGCTCCACCCAGGAGGTTGATGGCAGCGTTGCCCAAGGTGAAGGCGATCAGCGAGTCCCCGCCGAACGGTCCGGGCTCGATGGCCGCGCGATGGAACACGAGGGACCAGACGGCGTAGGCGGCGAGCAGGACTCCGCCGGCCGCGAGGAGGCCGATCGCGAAGTAGCCCGGGTGGTTCGTGAATCGATAGGCGGTCGCGGTGACGTACGAGCGCACCACCTCCCCGGGCCCGTCCTGCACGACCAGGGTGACGACGACGCCCGCGGCGACGGCGACGCAGCACGCGAAGAGCCACCAGCGCCGCAGGAACGATCGCCCGGACCGATCGCGCAGGGCCGCGGCGAGCACCATCCCGACGACGGCCAGGAGCAGGGCATGGAAGGCGCTCGGGCCGTACATGTCGCCGATGCCGAAGATCCGGGCGATCGCCAGTCGCGGCGAGCCCTCCCGAGGCGCCGGGATGAGCGCGGCCGCGGGCCACCACGCCGCCACGAGCAGGAGGGTCGCCGGCAGCCCGAAGCGGATCCGGAAGGCCACGAGCGGGACTGCGATCACGAAGAACACGACGTAGAACGTGAAGATCTCGGCGTTCGGGACGGCTCGCACGCCGATCAGCGACCACATGAGGTCGGAGGGTGAGAGCATGCCGCTGATCACCGCGGCGATGCCGATGATCGCCAGGCCGAGGAGGCATTTCAGGCTCTGGGCCAGCAGGCGCCGGACACCGCGCCGACGGTCCGTGCGCCACGTCCTGGCGTACGCCAGCTCGACGGCCGCTCCGGCGAGCAGGACGAACGTGGGGGTCGCGGTCCGCGTGAACGCTCGAGCCGCGAGGTACCCGTCAGGCGCCGCGTCCTCGAGCATCGACCAACCGCCAGTGATGATCATCACGTGGGAGACCAGCGCCAGGATGATGGCGAGTGCGCGCACCCAGTCGAGCGGGGCGATTCGCGTCGAGCTGCGCTCGGTGGGTGTCACCCGCTCCTCCTGGAATCGGTCGATCCGTATTCGGGGGAGGCGGTCGGAGGGGATGACGGGAATCGAACCCGCACCATCAGTTTGGAAGACTGAGGCTCTACCATTGAGCTACATCCCCGAGCGCCCGCACGCGGGCACCCGATCATCGTACACGGAGGCGGACGCCGGTTCGTGCACGAGCGCATGGCGGCGCGCCTGCCGTCCCGCGGCGACTCCGCCGCTCCCGCCTCAGCGCAGCGATCCGATGGTGCGGATGACTCCGCGGGCCAGGCGCATCTGCCGCTCGTACGTCGCGGCGATCGCGATCAGGAGCGCGCCGGCGATCCCGAGCCACAGCCACCACCACACCGCCTCGTAGAGCAGCGTGATCCACGGCCAGAGCTGCGCGACCGTGTGGACGAGCAGCACGGCGGCCCCCAGCAGGAGCGGTGCTTGGAGCCGAACCACGGCCCCGATCACGACCGCCGCGACCGCGACGATGCCGAGTGCGACGAGGCGCCACAGCGAGGGGTCGGTCCAGTCCGCGATGAGCGCGGGCACCATGAGCACGGCGAGGCCGGGGCCGAGGGCGGGCCAGCTCCCCGCCTCGGGCGATCGCCGCATCCGGATGGCCCCGCCGGCGACGAGCGCCGCGCCGATGGGTATCGTGACCAGATCGAAGGGATCGACCGTGCGCAGCGCGAGCGCGAGCCCGCCGGCGACGACCGCCGCGGCCAGAGCGGTCCAGCCCGGCACGGGGCCGGCGAACGGTCGCGACCGCGTGGCGGCACCGAGCACGTACGCGCCGCCAAGGACGACGAGGAGCACCGCGGTGCGGAGGTCGGCATCGACGCCCTCCGCGATCGCGAGCACGGTCGGGATCGCCGCCAGTGCGAGGGATGCCGCGAGCCCCGCCTCGGCCGCGCGCAGCGGCTCGACGCGGTCGCGAACCCAGAGCACGACCGCGACGAGCCCCACCCCGAACGCGAGGACGGGCCAGAACTCGACGTGAAGCCCGCTGACTTCGCCGGTCGCGACCGCGGACCCGCGCACGACGGCGGCGCCGGTCGCGGCCGCCCACCCGGTCGCGACGACGAGCCTCCGGATGGGGACGCCGCGGAGGAGATCGGGCGTGAAGCTCCCGGCGATCACGAGCACGGCGCCCGTCGCGACGAGCACGAGCGTTCGCAGCTCGGAGTCGCCCGCGAGGGCCACGGTCGGCAGGACGGCGACGGCGGCCGCCGTCGCGAGGAGCGCCGTCCGCCCCGCGGCGGTCGTCTCGGGAACCGCCCGCCTCCAGATGAGGAGTCCCGCCGACGTCAGCAGACCGGCCGCGAGCGGGAGGGTGTACGTCTCGACCCCGTCGATGCCGCGGCCGCCCGGCCATGCCCAGACGGTCGCGACGCCGAGTGCGAGCGACCCCCATGACGCGTGGACCGCGGGCGAGCGGCCTCCGATCGGATCGCCGAACAGCGTGGCGATCAGCAGCGGCACCGGTGTCAGCAGGAGGAGGACGAGCCAGGCCTCGCCGGATGGCTCGGATGTCGAGAGCCCGACGACGGCCGCGATCATCGTCAGCGCGCCGGCGACGATGCCCCAGATGCGCCTCAGGAGCGGATCCGCGGGGAGTGCGACGAGGGCGACGGCCGCGGCGGCGAGGATCGCGGCGGCGAGCCCGATCGAGACGTTCCCGGCGTCGAGGTCCACGCTGATCCCGGCGCCCGCGAACAGCATGGCGAGCGGGACGCCCCCTGCGAACAGCGCACTCATGGGCCCGAGATCCGAGCGGACCCAGACGAGGCCGATGGCGGCGAGCCCGACCGCGGGCGCCCAGGCCCATGGCGTGAAGGACGTGACGGCGAGCCAGGTCGACCCGATCATCGCGCCGGCGAACAGGGCGGCGCCGGCCGACACGCGGTCGTCGGTCGGGAGCCCGCGGGCGGCCGCGAGGGCGCCGAGCGCGAGCGTCGCGACCGCGGCGACGAGGAACGCGGGCGCGTCCCACGGAGTCGAGATCGGCACCCCGGATGCCTCCGCCCAAGCCGGGTACGAGACGGCGGCGACCAGCGTCACGAGCGAGGCGGCGACCACGTGCAGGACCCGGACCGTCGGCGCGGCTGTTCCGGCGATGCGATCGGCGAGGACCCGCCCCGCGATCGACAATGCGACCACGGACGGCACGACCCACCACCAGAGGCCCGTGGCCGAATGGCCGACCACCCACCCGAGCGCGGCCGCCGGGATGCCGCCCGCGGCGAGGACGACGATCGCGCCCCTGAGGCGCCGCGCCGGAGGGATCGCGGCGACGGCCAGCGCGACTGCGGCGACGAGGATGAGCCCGATGGCCGCCGCGACCAGGGTCGGCATGAGGACGGCGGCGGCGAGTGCGGTCGTGACGGCGGCCGCGATCACCGCGGCCGCGAAGCGGCGCAGGCGCCCGGTCAGCCCGAGGACGGCGCTCAGCGCGACGGCCGCCACCCCGAGTGCGAGCACGGAACCCCGGGCCTCGACGGGCAGTCCGCGTGGCGCGATCGCACTCACCGCCCGCAGCCCGGTCACGTCGGCGGCGAGATTCCCGAGCCCGGTCAGCGCGATGACGAGTGCCGGGAGCGTGGCGACGACTGCGATCGCGGAGGCGGCGAGGAGTGCCGGGACCGCGTCGCGGCGCACGGCGCCGATCCTCGTGATCGCCGCGACGGCGCAGGCCACGAGCGCGGCGAGTCCGGGAGCCAGCCACACGGAAGCCGTCGTCTCACCCTCGAGCGCGATCCCCAGGACGAACGCGAGCGGGACGCTGAGCCCCACGGCGACCGACGCGAGGACGCGCCATCCGCTCGCACCCGCCGCCCACGACGGCGACGCGGCGAGGAGGACGGTCCAGACGCCCGCGACCGCGAGGAACGACCAGAACGTCCCGAGCCCGACGGACGGGAGCGCCCATGCGGCGGTCGCGAGGGCGATGCCGCCGCCGGCGAAGCCGAGGGTGCGCACGATGACCCGCTCGGGTTCCGGCCGGATGAAGCGGGATGCGGCGCCGAGGAGGGCGACGGCCATCCCGCCGATCCACAGTCCCATGGCGTCCTCGCCCTCGGGTGCGATGGCGATGCCGCCGACGAACACGCCGGCGGGCGCGAGCGCCGCCGCCGCGAGCCTCGGGAGCCGCAGTCGGCTGACGACACCCGCGCCGGCGAGGACGGCCGCGACGACCAGCAGCGCCACCCCCCAGTAGGCCGCGGCATCGATGCGGTCCGCTCCGAACAGGCCGTTCGCCTGGATGATCCAGGCGTCGAGGACGAGCAGGACCGCGCCGACGGCCGACACGCCCTCGGCGGTGCCCGGGAGTCGTCGAGCGCGGAGGAACCATGCGAGGACGAGGACGATCACGCTCACCGCCGCGGTGATGAGGGACCGCATCTCGAGGTCGGCGACGACGAACGCGAAGAAGAGGAAGACCATCGCGGCGACCGAGAGCAGCACGACGCCGAGCGTGAGCAGCAGCACCTGGACCCCGGAACGGCGAGGAGCCGTCGGAACCGTGGCGCCGGGCCCGGCGGCGCTGTCGGGCACGTCGGGGGCCCGGTCCTCGTCCGGCGGCAACGGCGGTGCAGCCGGAGCAGCCGGAGCCGCCGGCGGCGGAGCCGCGACGGGCACTTCGAGCGGGGGCCGGGTGGCGGTTCCGACGCCGCTGCGTTCGGATGCCGCGGCGTGCGCGGCCTGCTCGGCCCGCATCCGGGTGATGATCGACTGCCGGTCGGCCTCTGCATCGCGCACGCGCATGCCCGCGGCGAGCAGGTCGGTCGCCGCAACCACGTCGAGCCGGAGCCCGCAGACGCCGCACGTGACGCCGAGCAGGCGCGAGAAGCACGCGGGGCACAACGTGGTGTCGGCGAACTGGTCGGGATCGCCCGGCCAGCGACGCAGATCGGGCGCGGCGGGACGCGTCGAGTCGGTCATGCGCACACTCTGGCATCGGGCCGGTTCCGGGCACCATAGGTGCCGGCACTGACTTCGTCCTCCACAGGCCGCGCGGACGGGTCGGACCGACGCATCGGGCGCACCACGGCTCGTGCAGTAGACTTTCCCGGGTCCAATCCGTGCTTCGACGTGCTTCGGCGTGCCGACGCGCAGGACCGGCGAGTCAAGCCGGCGACTCGGGGCGTAGCTCAGCTTGGCTAGAGCGCCCGCTTTGGGAGCGGGAGGTCGCAGGTTCGAATCCTGTCGCCCCGACGAGTCGCATCGGCTCGACCACGTACTTCCACCAAACAGGAGAAACTTCCCCATGCCGACCACTTCGGTTGAGAAGCTGAGCCCGACGCGCGCCAAGCTCACCATCTCGGTGACGCCCGAGGAGCTGAAGCCCAGCATCGCCCACGCCTACGAGCACATCGCCGAGCAGATCAACGTGCCCGGCTTCCGCAAGGGCAAGGTGCCCGCGCCCGTGATCGACCAGCGCGTCGGCAAGGCCGCCGTCCTGGAGCACGCGGTCAACGAGGGCCTCGACGGCTTCTACCGCGCCGCCGTCACCGAGCACGAGCTCCGGCCCCTCGGGCGCCCCAACGCCGACATCGTCGAGTGGCCGAACGAGAAGGACTTCTCGGGCGACCTGCTCCTCTCGATCGAGGTCGACGTGCGTCCCGAGATCGAGCTGCCCGAGTACGACGGCCTCGAGGTGACCGTCGACTCGGTCGAGGTCGCCGACGACGAGGTCAGCGCAGAGCTCGAGCGCCTCCGCAGCCGCTTCGGCACGCTGATCACGGTCGACCGTCCGGCGAAGACGGGCGACTTCGTGACGCTCGACCTCGTCGCGAAGATCGAGGAGACCGAGGTCGACACGGCCAGCGGCGTCTCCTACGAGCTCGGCTCGGGCGAGCTGCTCGAGGGCATCGACGAGGCGCTCGACTCGCTGACCGCGGGCGAGACCACCACGTTCTCGTCGAAGCTGCTGGGCGGCGACCACGAGGGTGAGACCGCCGAGATCACCGTGACCGTCACCGCCGTCAAGGAGCGCGAGCTCCCCGAGGCCGACGACGACTTCGCGCAGATCGCGAGCGAGTTCGACACGCTCGACGAGCTGACCGAGAGCCTCAAGGACCAGGTCGCGAAGAACAAGTCGTTCGGCCAGGGCACCCAGGCGCGCGACCTCCTCGTCGACAAGCTCCTCGAGCTCGTCGAGGTCCCGGTCGCCGACAGCGTCATCGAGGACGAGGTGCACCGCCACCTCGAATCCGAGGGGCGCCTCGAGGACGACGAGCACCGCGCCGAGGTCACCGAGGCGAGCACCAAGGCCTTCAAGACCCAGATCGTGCTCGACGCGATCGCCGAGGCCGAGAAGGTCCAGGTCAGCCAGGAGGAGCTCACGCAGTACCTCGTCCAGGGTGCCGCGCAGTACGGCATGGACCCGAACGAGTTCGTGCAGGTCCTGAGCCAGAACGGCCAGATCCCGGCCATGGTCGGCGAGGTCGCGCGCAACAAGGCGCTCGCGATCGCCCTCGGCAAGGCGAAGGTCGCGGATGCCGCGGGCAATGCGGTCGACCTGTCGGAGTTCACCGCCGTCGCCGGCGAGGACGAGGCCGCCGCCGAGGCTGCGACCGAGGAGGCTCCCGCCGAGGCCGAGGCCGAGGCTCCGGCCGAGGCGGCTCCGGCCGAGAAGAAGCCGGCGCGCAAGCGCGCGACGAAGAAGGCCGACGCCGAGTAGTCGACGGTCGAGACGGACGGGGTCGGGCAGCACTGCCCGACCCCGTCGTCGTCTCCGGCGGTTGATGCGGCGAGATCGAGAGGCGAGGGGCGATGGGCGACGACTGGCAGCGACGCGTCGACGAGGTCTGGGACGCGGCATCCGAGTTGGGGGAGCGGGAGGTGATCGTGCGGATCGACGCGCTCGCCGCCGAACTGCCCGCCGACGATCCCCGCGGACCGTTCGAGGCGGCAGGAGCCCGCGACTCGGCAGGCCTCGAGGAAGAGGCCGAACCGCGGTACCGTCGTGCACTCGAGCTCGGGCTGTCGGGGCGGGCCCGCGTGGAGGCGCACATCCAGCTCGCCTCCACGATCCGCAACCTCGGCCGACCGGCGGAGTCGCTCGCCCTGCTCGACGAGGTCCATGCCGATGCGGGCGACCTGGCCGACGCCGTGGCGGCGTTCCGTGCGCTCGCACTCGTCTCGACCGGCGCAGCGGATGCCGCGGCATCCGTCGCTCTCATCGCGCTCGCGCCGCACCTCACGCAGTACCGCCGCGCGGTCGACGCCTACGCGCGCGAACTCGTCGCGCCGCCGGATGGCGGGCCGCGGTCCGGCGCCTGACGTGCCTCGCCGCGGCGCGGCATCCGCCGACGGCGAACAGTCCGGTTCCCGCGTGTTGCACCGGATAGATTCGAGACCAACGAAGCAACGGAACGGAGCGAAATCCATGGCCGAACCGACACTGCAGCCCAGTGTGTTCGATCGACTGCTGAAGGACCGCATCATCTGGCTCGGCTCCGAGGTGCGCGACGACAACGCGAACGAGATCGCCGCGAAGCTGCTGCTCCTCGCCGCCGAGGACCCGAAGAAGGACATCTACCTCTACATCAACTCACCCGGCGGCTCGATCACGGCGGGCATGGCGATCTACGACACCATGCAGTTCGTCCCGAACGACATCGTCACGGTCGGCATCGGCATGGCGGCCTCGATGGGGCAGTTGCTGCTCACGGCGGGCACCAAGGGCAAGCGGTACATCACCCCCAACGCGCGCGTCCTGCTGCACCAGCCGCACGGCGGCTTCGGCGGCACCGCGAGCGACATCCAGACGCAGGCCCAGCTGATCCTCGACATGAAGAAGCGGCTCGCCGAGATCACGGCGGCGCAGACCGGCAAGACCGTCGAGCAGATCAACGCCGACGGCGACCGCGACCGCTGGTTCAACGCACAGGAGGCGCTGGAGTACGGCTTCGTCGACCACATCCGCGAGTCCGCACTCGACGTCTCGGGCGGCGGCGGGACCGACCAGGCTGCGTAGGAAGAGAGAGACAGTGAGTATGAACATCCCCGCCTTCGGCGGCACCGCCTTCTCGGGTGGCCGGCAGGCCCCGGGCTCGCGCTACATCCTGCCGAGCTTCGAGGAGCGCACGGCCTACGGCTACAAGCGGCAGGACCCCTACGCGAAGCTCTTCGAGGACCGCATCATCTTCCTCGGCGTGCAGGTCGACGACGCGTCGGCCGACGACATCATGGCCCAGCTGCTGGTGCTCGAGTCGATGGACCCCGACCGCGACATCATGATGTACATCAACTCGCCGGGCGGCTCGTTCACGGCGATGACCGCGATCTACGACACCATGCAGTACATCCGTCCGCAGATCCAGACGGTCGTGCTCGGCCAGGCCGCGTCGGCCGCTGCGGTGATCGCCGCTGCGGGCACGCCCGGCCGCCGGCTCGCGCTGCCCAACGCGCGCGTGCTGATCCACCAGCCCGCGATGGGCGAGGCCGGCCACGGCCAGGCCTCCGACATCGAGATCCAGGCCGCGGAGATCCTGCGCATGCGCACGTGGCTGGAGGAGACGCTCTCGCGTCACTCGAACCGGACCATGGAGCAGGTGAACGCCGACATCGATCGCGACAAGATCCTGTCGGCCGAGGAGGCGCGCGAGTACGGCCTCATCGACCAGGTGCTCACGTCGCGGAAGACGCTGCCGGCGCTCAGCCGCTAGTCCGCGCGGACTCACGAGGGGCGGGTGCGGATGACGCATCCGCCCCTCGTCGTGTCGTTTCCGCCAAACCGCGGCGGATCGGCCCCGAGCGACGCCCGTCGGGCTAGGCTCGGAACAGACTCGGTTCGAGGGAGGAAGCGATGGCACGCATCGGGGAGAGTGCTGACCTCTTGAAGTGCTCCTTCTGCGGCAAGAGCCAGAAGCAGGTGCAGCAGCTCATCGCCGGTCCCGGCGTGTACATCTGCGACGAGTGCGTCGAGCTCTGCAACGAGATCATCGAGGAGCGGCTCGCCGAGGCGGGGGAGCCCGAGTCGGGCGAGTTCGAGCTGCCGAAGCCGAAGGAGATCTTCGGGTTCCTCGAGGAGTACGTCATCGGCCAGGATGCCGCCAAGCGCGCCCTCGCCGTCGCCGTCTACAACCACTACAAGCGCGTCCGAGCGAAGGCGGCGATCACGCCCGCCGACCGCGCGCACGACGACGTCGAGATCGCGAAGTCGAACATCCTCCTCATCGGTCCGACGGGCTGCGGCAAGACCTACCTCGCCCAGACGCTCGCGAAGCAGCTGAACGTGCCGTTCGCGGTGGCGGATGCCACGGCCCTCACCGAGGCCGGCTACGTCGGCGAGGACGTCGAGAACATCCTGCTGAAGCTCATCCAGGCGGCCGACTACGACGTCAAGCGCGCCGAGACCGGCATCATCTACATCGACGAGGTCGACAAGATCGCTCGCAAGGCCGAGAACCCGTCGATCACGCGCGACGTGTCCGGCGAGGGCGTGCAGCAGGCGCTCCTGAAGATCCTCGAGGGCACCGTGGCATCCGTGCCTCCGCAGGGCGGTCGCAAGCACCCGCACCAGGAGTTCATCCAGATCGACACGACGAACGTCCTCTTCATCGTGGCGGGAGCGTTCGCCGGGCTGGAGGAGATCATCTCCTCGCGCGCGGGCAAGCGCGGCATCGGCTTCGGGGCTCCGCTGCACTCCAAGCAGGACGAGGCGGAGCTGTTCAGCGAGGTCCTCCCCGAGGACCTGCACAAGTTCGGCCTGATCCCGGAGTTCATCGGCCGACTTCCCGTGGTCGCGACGGTCACCCCGCTCGACCGCACCGCCCTCATGGAGATCCTGACCGAGCCGCGGAACGCGCTCGTCAAGCAGTACCAGCGGATGTTCGAACTCGACGGCGTGCAGCTCGACTTCGACCACGCTGCGCTCGAGGCGATCGCCGATCTCGCCGTGCTGCGTCAGACCGGCGCGCGCGGACTCCGCGCGATCATGGAGGAGGTGCTCGGGCCGATCATGTTCGAGGTGCCGTCCTCGACGGGAGTCGCCCGGGTGGTCGTCACGAAGGAGACGGTCATCGACAACGCCGCTCCGACCATCGTGCCGTCCAAGCCGCGCCGGGCCGAGAAGTCGGCCTGATCCACCCTCGGACGCACGGCGGCGATCGAACGCCCGTGCCCTGCTCGAACGGTGCCGATGCGCTCCTGGTCAGTCGAACACCCGAAGCACATGCCAGTGCGTTCCGTCGTGCCCGACGTCGAACACGTGGGTCTCGCCCTCTGCACTGGTCGCCTGGAAGCGCCATCCGGTGATCGCCAGCGGGGCGCGCCCCGCACCCGGGTCGTCGCCCGCGAAGGCGAGCCACCACTCCGCCGGGCCGACGAGCGGGGTCGGCGTGTCGTCGACGCGGAAGCGGCGCGCTCGCCAGACGAGGCGCTCCGGGACTCCCGTGGCGCCGGTCCACACTTCCGCCGGTTCCGTCGTCCGCTGCATCCCGACCTCCGAGATTCGAAACTGTGTTCGAATGGTAGCACCCGGAGGTGCACGGCGGAACGGCTCGACCCGAGGCGGGTCCGACGGGCGCGCCGACGCGTCGCGGGCCTCGGCCCGCGACGATCCCGCGTCGCCTACGCCAGGTCGTCGTCGCTGCGCGCGCCGAAGACGATCTCGTCCCAACTCGGCATCGCGGCGCGACCCTTCTTCTGACGGGTCGTCTGGCCCGACTTGCCGCCCCACAGCGCCCGGGCGGCCGTGCCGGCCCGCTGCTGGGCCTCGTCCGCGTCCTCGTCGGCGGCGGCATCGACGTGGTCGTCGGCCTCCGCCGGCGACGAGGCCGGTGCCGCAGCCGAGTCGGCCGACGTCGGGGCCGCCGGTGCCGGTGAGGTCGTGATCCGCTCCGGGACGGGGCCCACCTCGCGTTCGCCGCGCCGCCGGCGCAGCGCTTCGAGCAGGTCGGCCGTCTCGCCGGTGGGCGGCGCCGGCTCATCGGCTCGCTTGATCGCGGCCCGCGCGACCGCTGCACTCGACGCGGTCGTCGTCGAAGGGGCCGTCGTCGACGCTCCCGACCCGCTCGGTGCCGATGTCGGCCGGGCGGCGGCGAGTTCGGGCTGGGGCGCGGTGTCGTCGTCCGCGGTGTCGGCGACGTCGAACGTGAACGCGCCACTGTCGAAGCGCGAGGCGTCATCGGCGGTCGAGACCGCTCGCAGCCGCGGGATCATGCCGCCCCGCACCTCGCCCTGCTTCGAGAGCGTCGTCGCGTCGGCGTTCTGCGGGTGCAGCGCCTGCTTGCGAGGCTCGAACGACCACCGCGCGTCGTGGTCGATGCCGTCGGCCGTGAACTCGAGCTTGACCATCCAGCCTCGCTCCTCGTCCTTCCAACTGGCCCAGCGCTCGCCGTGCGCGCCCAGCCCGGCGAGGCGCTCCCGCACCATCGAGCCGAACGACGTCGGCTCGTCGCCCTCGGCGACCTCGGCGTGGGTCGGGACGGCGAGGGCGGAGGTGACCATGTGTTCGCGCTCCGCGATCACCGGTCCCTCGAATCGGCGGATGTCGTCGACCGACGCGCCCGTGAGCTCGGCGACCTCCTCGGCCGAGAGGCCGGAGCGGATGTGCGCCTGCACTTCGCGCGGCGAGAGCTTCGGTCCGGTGCGCGTCTCGGGCACCGCCTGGCGGATGCGGGACTGCAGCACCTCGTCGACCTCGATACGGAATCGCGCGCCGTCGTCCGAGGCCGCGATGAGGGCGCCGCTCTCGACCCCGATCACCTTGAGTTCCTGCATGGCGAGAAGCCCTTCCGTGCCCTTGATCTCCGCCCAAGGATGCCACGCGGGTTCCGCGTGCGCTGGGAATACGCCGGGCGTGCCGTGAGTTGTGCATTCCACCGGTTCGGACGACCGACGGATGGTTTGCTTACGCACTTGATTTCGTGCAGACTATGGCCGCCGAATCCTCGGCAATGGAAAAAGGATGGGAATGGCAACGGATTACGACGCGCCGCGGAAGACCGAAGACGACTCCGAGTCGATCGAGGCCCTCAAGGAGCGCGTGCCCGACAAGATGTCGGGAAGTGTCGACGTCGAGGACGCCGACAACCCCGGCAGCTTCGACCTGGCGGGAGCCGACCTGTCCGACGTCGAACTCGACGTCGTCGTGCTGCCGCCGCAGGCCGATGAGTTCACCTGCGTCAGCTGCTTCCTCGTGAAGCACCGCTCGCAGATCGACCACGAGACCAAGCTCGGGCCGATCTGCCTGGAGTGCGCCGCCTAGGCGGGCTCCCCACCGACACGAGGCCGTCGCGATCCGTTGATCGCGGCGGCCATTTCGTGCGGATGCCGCGTCGACACGAGCCAGTACGGCGCCGGGTCGGCGGGGTCCTCGATGGGCACGCGCACGACGTCGCGGATCCAGCCGCGGATCACGAGGTACGCCCGCGCGTCGAGGCCGGTGCCGCGCTCGGTCCGTGCGGCTTCGCCCTCGGCCGGGATCGCCTGGCCGGTGAACTCGAGCGGGACCACCGCCCTGCCCGCACGGAGCCGGCCGTCCCCGACCTCGATCACGGGTGACGTCAGCGTGAGCGACCCCGCGACGGCCACGTAGAGGAGGACACCGGTCGCGATGCCCGCTGGCAGCGACACCGGGGCGAGCACGAGGATGCTCGCGGGGACGAGCAGCAGGCTGGTGAGGTAGATCCAGGGCGTCGGCCAGAGCCGTTCGCGGTAGTCGGGCATGGAACTATCAGACCAGACTTCTGCACTACCCTCGAACGGTGACCGATTCCGTCGATGTGCTGATCACGGCCGACCACGTCCCCGCCTACGCCCACCCGGGCGACGCCGGGGCCGACCTCCACGCCGCCGAGTCCGTCGTGCTCGAGCCGGGGGAGCGCGCCACCGTCGGCACCGGCGTCGCGATCGCACTGCCCGACGGCTACGTCGCGTTCGTGGTCCCGCGGTCGGGGCTGGCGTTCAAGCACGGCCTCACCATCGTGAACGCGCCCGGCACGGTCGATGCGGGCTACCGCGGCGAGATCAAGGTCGCACTGCTGAACACCGATGCCCGCGAGCCGTACCGGATCGAGGCGGGCGACCGGATCGCGCAGCTGGTGGTCATGCCGGTGAGCCGAGCGCGGTTCGTCGAGGTCGAGAAGCTGCCCGGAAGCCTTCGCGGCGAGGGAGGATTCGGATCCACCGGATTCGGGGCGAACCAGTCAGGAGCACACGCGTGAGCGACATCGAGAACATCGACGACATCCCCGTCGACCACCCCAAGTCCGCGCCGGAGGACCGCGCGACGAACGGACCGTTGGACGAGTCCGAGGCCAACCCGGTCCGCCCGTACGTCGACCTCGGCGGCGTCAAGGTCCTGCCGCGCGAGGGGCTGCACCTGCGCCTCGAGGTCGAGGAGGGCACGAAGCGCGTGGTCGCGGTCGGCCTCGACTACGCCAACTCGACGCTCCAGGTGCAGCCGTTCTCGGCGCCCCGGTCGAGCGGGCTCTGGCACGAGATCCGCGGCCAGATCGCCGAGCAGATCGCGCGGCAGGGCGGGTCGACGCAGGTGCGCGAGGGAACGTTCGGCCCCGAACTGCTCGCGCAGATCCCCGTGACGACTGCCGAGGGACAGGCCGGCAAGATGCGACTCGCTCGCTTCATCGGCGTCGACGGGCCGCGCTGGTTCCTGCGCGGCGTCATCGCCGGCGAGGCCGCGGCCGATCCGGCGGCGGCGGCGAAGATCGAGGACCTGTTCCGCTCGATCGTCGTGGTGCGCGGCAACACGCCCATGCCGCCGCGCGACCTGATCCCGCTGCGCATGCCGGCGCCGTCCTCGGGTGGTCAGCCCGCGTGAGCGAGGATCACGCCGCCGACGGCACGGACCGTGATCGGCCCGGGAACGCCGGCTCATCGAACGGCGGCGAGGCGGATGACGCGGCAGCCGAGTTCGGCCGCCAGGTCGCCGCGGCCGCCGAGAAGTCCGGCCTCGGCCGGATCGCCCGCGACGAGACGCTGACCCCGGCCGACCTCGTCGGCGCGCTCGGCGGCATTCGCGGGCTCGCCGAGGCCATCCTGCCCGGCCTCGTGTTCCTCGTCGTCTACACGTTCACGCGCGAGCTCGGCTGGGCGCTCGGGGCCTCGCTCGGCCTCGCCGTCGTGTTCACGGCGGTGCGCCTGTTCACGCGGAGCCAGCCGACGCAGGCGATCGCCGGGCTCATCGGCGTGGCGGCATCCGCTGCACTCTCGCTCTGGACCGGGCGTGCCGAGGACAACTACGTCATCGGCTTCTACACCAACGCCGCCTACGCGGTCGCGATCCTCGTCTCGCTCCTCGTTCGATGGCCCCTCGTCGGCCTCATCGTCGGATTCCTGATGGGCGACGGCACCGGGTGGCGCCGCGAGCGGCGGAAGTACCGTGCGATGCAGTTCCTGACGGTCGTCTGGCTCGGCATGTTCGTCGCCCGGCTTCTGGTGCAGGTGCCGTTCTACTATGCGGGAAACGTCGAGGCCCTCGGCGCCACCCGGCTGCTCATGGGCGTGCCGCTCTACGCCCTGCTGCTCGTGTTCTCGTGGCTGGTCGTGCGCGCGGTCTACCCCGCGAAGCGCGCCGCCGAGTGATACAGTTATCTCGACATCAAGATAAATCACGGGTGCGGCCGGCGGCCTGTCGGCCGGTGACGCGGTTGGGCTAGCCTTGCTGGGGCGGCCACCGGCGAACCACCGCGGGTGACGCCGGGAAGGGCCGCGTCCGCGGCATCCGCGAAGGAGAGGACATCGTGTCTGCAGTGAACAGTTTCGGGGCGAAGGACACGCTCCAGGTCGGGGACACCTCCTATGAGATCTTCCGGATCGACACCGTCCCCGGGCACGAGAAGCTCCCGTTCAGCCTGAAGGTGTTGCTCGAGAACCTGCTCCGCACCGAGGACGGCGCCAACGTCACCAAGGAGCAGATCGAGGCCCTCGGCTCATGGGTGCCGACCGCCGACCCCGACACGGAGATCCAGTTCACGCCCGCGCGCGTGGTGATGCAGGACTTCACGGGCGTGCCCTGCATCGTCGACCTCGCGACCATGCGCGAGGCCGTCGTCGCGCTAGGTGGCGACCCGAACCGGATCAACCCGCTCTCGCCCGCCGAGATGGTCATCGACCACTCGGTCATCGCCGACCTGTTCGGCACCGAGAACGCGCTCGAGCGCAACGTCGAGATCGAGTACGAGCGCAACGGCGAGCGCTACCAGTTCCTGCGCTGGGGCCAGACCGCGTTCGACGACTTCAAGGTCGTCCCGCCCGGCACCGGCATCGTGCACCAGGTCAACATCGAGCACCTCGCGAAGGTCATCTACCACCGCGATGTCGACGGCGTGACGCGCGCCTACCCCGACACCTGCGTCGGCACCGACTCGCACACCACGATGGTGAACGGCCTCGGCGTTCTCGGCTGGGGCGTCGGCGGCATCGAGGCGGAGGCGGCCATGCTCGGCCAGCCCGTGTCGATGCTCATCCCCAAGGTCGTCGGCTTCAAGCTCTCCGGCGCCATCCCGGCGGGCGTCACCGCGACCGATGTCGTCCTCACGATCACCGACATGCTGCGCAAGCACGGCGTCGTCGGCAAGTTCGTCGAGTTCTACGGCACCGGCGTGGCCTCCGTGCCGCTCGCCAACCGCGCGACCATCGGCAACATGAGCCCCGAGTTCGGCTCGACCGCGGCGATGTTCCCGATCGACGGCGTCACGATCGACTACCTGCGACTCACCGGCCGCAGCGAGGAGCAGCTCGCGCTCGTCGAGGCCTACGCCAAGGAGCAGAAGCTCTGGCACGACGCCGACAACGAGGCCGTGTACTCCGAATACCTCGAGCTCGACCTCGCGACGGTCGTCCCCTCGATCGCCGGTCCCAAGCGTCCTCAGGACCGCATCGTGCTCTCCGAGGCGAAGTCGCAGTTCGAGTCCGACCTGACGAACTACGCCGACGTCGACCACGACCTGGTCGACCTCGAGATCGCGGAGTCCTTCCCGGCATCCGACCCGCCCGGCAACTCGCCGGAGGACGAGCACAACCAGCACATGCACCACCACCGGTCGCACGCACCGAAGACGGCGTCTAAGCCGACCTCTGTCGAACTCGCAGACGGCACGGCCTACACGCTCGACCACGGTGCCGTGACGATCGCCGCCATCACGTCGTGCACGAACACGTCGAACCCGTCGGTCATGCTCGCCGCGGGCCTCCTCGCCCGCAACGCGGTGAAGAGGGGCCTGAAGGCGAAGCCGTGGGTGAAGACGACGCTCGCCCCGGGCTCGAAGGTCGTCACCGACTACTACGAGAAGGCCGGCCTGACGCAGGACCTCGAGGACCTCGGCTTCTACACGGTCGGCTACGGCTGCACGACCTGCATCGGCAACTCCGGGCCACTGATCGAGGAGGTCTCGGCGGCGGTGCAGCAGAACGACCTCGCCGTGACCGCGGTGCTCTCGGGCAACCGCAACTTCGAGGGTCGCATCAACCCCGACGTGAAGATGAACTACCTCGCGAGCCCGCCGCTCGTGATCGCGTACTCGCTCGCCGGCACGATGAACTTCGACTTCGAGAACGACCCGCTCGGCACCGACTCCGAGGGCAACGAGGTCTACCTGAAGGACATCTGGCCGGACGCGTCCGAGGTGCAGGCCACGATCGACTCATCGATCGACAAGGACATGTTCGACCAGCAGTACTCGAGCGTGTTCGAGGGCGACGAGCGCTGGCGCACGCTGCCGACCCCGACCGGCGCGACCTTCGAGTGGGA
Source organism: Agromyces kandeliae (assembly GCF_009674665.1). GTDB lineage: Bacteria > Actinomycetota > Actinomycetes > Actinomycetales > Microbacteriaceae > Agromyces > Agromyces kandeliae. The sequence continues at coordinate 226,592 of NZ_WKJD01000019.1, read as the reverse complement.
CGCCGAGTCCACCTACGTCCGCAAGCCCCCGTACTTCGACGGCATGACCATCGAGACGACGCCGGTCTCCGACATCGTCGGCGCCCGCGTCCTGGCCAGGCTCGGGGACTCGGTCACGACCGACCACATCTCGCCGGCCGGTTCGATCAAGGCCGACAGCCCCGCGGGCCGCTACCTCACGGAGCACGGGGTCGACCGCAAGGACTTCAACTCCTACGGGTCGCGTCGCGGCAACCACGAGGTCATGATCCGCGGCACGTTCGCGAACATCCGCCTGCGCAACCAGCTCCTCGACGGCGTCGAGGGCGGGTACACGCGCGACTTCACGCAGGAGGGCGGCCCGCAGTCGTTCATCTACGACTCGTCGATGAACTACCAGGCGCAGGGCATCCCGCTCGTCATCTTCGGCGGCAAGGAGTACGGCTCCGGCTCCAGCCGCGACTGGGCCGCGAAGGGCACGAGCCTCCTCGGCGTGAAGGCCGTCATCACCGAGAGCTTCGAGCGCATCCACCGCTCGAACCTCATCGGCATGGGCGTCGTCCCGCTGCAGTTCCCCGCCGGCGAGTCCGCCGACTCGCTCGGCCTCGACGGCACCGAGGTCGTCTCGATCTCGGGCCTCGAGCAGCTGAACGAGGGCGTCACGCCGAAGACGGTGCGCGTCACGGCCGAGCCGAGCGAGTTCTCGCCCGAGGGCAAGCAGACGGTCGAGTTCGACGCGGTCGTCCGAATCGACACCCCCGGTGAGGCCGACTACTACCGCAACGGCGGCATCCTGCAGTACGTGCTCCGCAGCCTCGTCTGACGACGGCGCACGAGGGGGCGGCGGGCTTCGGCTCGCCGCCCCCGATCTCTGCCGGGGCTCACAGGTCGTCCGGCGTACACTCGAACGAAACCCGGGCGCACGGCGCCCCTCGCACCCGGAGGCACGACGGATGAGGCTGCTCGACACGATCCGCGGACCACGCGACCTCGATGCGCTGTCCGACGACCAGGTGGAGGAGCTCGCCCGCGAGATCCGCGAGGTGCTCGTCGCCGACGTGTCGAAGACCGGCGGGCACCTCGGCCCCAACCTCGGCGTCGTCGAGCTCACCCTCGCGATCCACCGCGTGTTCGATTCGCCGCGCGACCCCATCATCTTCGACACCGGACACCAGTCGTACGTGCACAAGCTCCTCACCGGACGGAAGGACTTCTCGACCCTGCGGCAGACGGGCGGACTCGCGGGCTACCCGCAGCGCTCCGAGTCCGAGCACGACGTCGTCGAGAGCTCGCACGCCTCGAGTTCGCTCTCGTGGGCCGACGGCATCTCGAAGGCCTTCGAGATGACCGGACAGGGCGACCGCCACGTCGTCGCCGTCGTCGGCGACGGCGCGCTCACGGGCGGGATGACCTGGGAGGCGCTGAACAACATCTCCGACGACAACACCCGCAACCTCGTGGTCGTCGTCAACGACAACGGGCGCTCCTATGCGCCGACCATCGGTGGGATGGCGCGCTTCCTGAACTCGGTGCGCACGAAGCAGTCGTACCGATCGCTGCACCTGAAGAGTCGCAGCGCGTTCGATCGCCTCGGATCGCCCGGTCGAGCGATCTACCGAGGCGTCCGCGGCGGCCTGCACGGCTTCCTCAGCCGGGTCAGCGGCAACGAGGCGCTGTACTCGAATCTCGACATCAAGTACATCGGCCCGATCGACGGTCACGACGAGCGCGCGCTCGAAGCGGCGCTGCGCCAGGCGAAGGACTACGGTGCCCCCGTGATCGTGCACGCGATCACCGAGAAGGGGCGCGGCTACGAGCCGGCCCGACGCGATGCCGCCGACCAGTTCCACGCGGTCGGCCAGATCGACCCCGAGACGGGCGAGTCGCTCGTGACGGCCTCCGCGCCGTCGTGGACGAGCGTGTTCGCGGACGAACTCGTGACGCTCGCGGAGCGCGACGAACGGCTCGTGGGCATCACCGCGGCCATGCTCCGGCCCACGGGGCTGCACCGGATGGCCGAGCGCTTCCCGAACCGCGTCTTCGACGTGGGCATCGCCGAGCAGCACGCGGTGACCTCCGCCGCGGGCCTCGCCTTCGGCGGCCTGCACCCGGTGGTCGCCGTGTACGCGACCTTCATCAACCGGGCGTTCGACCAGGTGCTGATGGATGTCGCGCTGCACCGGGCCGGCGTGACGTTCGTGCTCGATCGGGCGGGCGTCACCGGACCGGACGGCCCGAGCCACCACGGCGTCTGGGACCTGTCGATCCTCCAGGTCGTGCCGGGCATCCGTCTCGCGGCGCCGCGCGACTCCGTCCGCCTCGCGGAGGAGCTCGCCGAGGCGGTGCGGGTCGGCGATGCGCCCACGGTCCTCCGGTTCCCGAAGGGCACGGTCGGCACCGAGTACGACGCGATCCGCCGCACCCACGATGGAGTCGACGTCCTCGCCGAGTCCGAGCGTCGCGACGTGCTGATCGTGACGGTCGGCCCGATGGCCGGCATCGGCCTCGAGGTCGCGCGCAAGCTCGAGGCGCAGGGCATCGGGGCGACAGTGGTCGACCCGCGGTGGGTCGTGCCCGTACCCGAGAGCGTCGTCTCGCTCGCGGGGGAGTACCGCATCGTGGTGAGCATCGAGGACGGGATCCGCGTCGGCGGCATCGGCACCCGGATCCGCCAGGACCTGCGAGAGGCCGGTGTCGACACGGCAGTCACCGAGGTCGGCCTGCCCGACGAGTTCCTGGATCACGGCTCGCGCGGCGACATCCTCGAGCGCGTGGGCCTCACCCCCCAGCACATCGCACGGGACGTGACCGCGATGGTGCTCGGCAGCAAGCTCCCGCACGCCCGCAACGCGGGCATCGACGTCCCGACGAGCTCGGGAGCGCAGCCGCGCGTCTGAGCCGAGGATCGACCTCGCCGCGCACGTGCGCTTCCCGGCGCTGCGTCAGTCGACGCGGTAGACGTGCTCGACCGCGTCACCGAGACGGGTGAGCCCGGTGAGCGTGAGCACCGGCGTGACCTCCGAGACCGGCAGCAGCGGTCGTCCGCGCCCCAGCGCGACCGGCATGTACGTCACGAGCAGGTCGTCGAGCCGCCCCGCCGCGAGGAATTGGGCGGCGACCGGCCCACCGCCCACGACCCACACGTTCCGCCCGCCTGCGGCTGCAGTCGCTGCATCCGCCACCGCAGCCACATCGCCATCGGCGAAGCGGATGTCGGCGCCCTCGGGCGTCTCGAGCGTGCGGTGCGTGAGCACCCAGGTCGGCAGCTCGCCGTAGGGCCATCCACCGCCCTCGCGGAGGACCCACTCGTAGGTCGTGGCACCGAGGACGAGCGCGCCGACCGAGGCGAAGAAGCGTTCGTAGTGGTCGCTGAAGTCCTCCATGCCGAACTGGAGGAGCCACTCGAGCCCGTCGTGCTCGTCGGCGATGAAGCCGTCGAGTGTCGAGGCCACGTAGTACTGGATGCGCGTCACGCTGAGGAGCATACGAACGGCCCCCGACATCGCGTCGGGGGCCGTTCGGCGTTCAGCGGTCGGTCAGGACTCGACGCCCTTGACGGGCGGGTGGTGGAACGTGTCGCCGAACACGCGCTCCGAGGCGCCCACACGGTCGAGGTACGGCGTGAGTCCGCCCATCTGGAACGGGAATCCGGCACCGAGGATCATGCACAGGTCGATGTCCTCGGCTGCTGCGACGACCTCGTCGTCGAGCATCAGCCGCGTCTCGCGCGCGAGGCCGTCCTCGAGCCGGGTGAGGATCTCCTCCGCGGTCGAGGGGTTGGTGCCGCCTGCGACGATCTTGAGCGCACCCTTGTCGAAGCCCTTCACCTTGCCCTTGTCGTCCTTCTCCAGGAGCGTGCCGTAGTCGGCGAGCGCGTGGAGGTTCTCCGACCGGTAGAAGCGGTCGGGGAAGGCGGCGTGGTGCGTGTCGAGCACGTGGGCGCCGACCTTGAGGCCGACGAGGTCGAGCAGGGCCGACGGCGCCATCGGCAGGCCGAGCGGAGCCATGGCCTGGTCGACGGTCTCGAAGGAGGTGCCCTCGTCGACCGCGCGCATCGCCTCGCCGAGGAGCACCGCGAGGAGGCGGTTCACGACGAACCCGGGGGTGTCGGCCGTGATGACGGCGTTCTTCTTCAGCTTCGCTGCGGTGACCATCGCGGTCGAGAGCGTCGCGTCATCCGTCTTCGACGTCTTCACGACCTCGATGAGCGGCATCACCGCGACCGGGGTGAAGAAGTGGAAGCCGACGACCCGCTCCGGGTGCTCGAGCTTCGCGCCGATCTCCTCGACCGAGAGCGACGAGGTGTTCGTCGCGAGCACGGCTTCGGGGGAGACGACCTTCTCGATCTCCGCGAAGACGTCCTGCTTGATCGAGAGCTCCTCGAACACGGCCTCGATGACCCAGTCGCAGTCCGCGAACTCCGACTTGTCGGTCGTGCCGTGCACGAGGGCCTTGAGCCGATTGGCCTCGTCGGGGGAGATTCGCCCCTTGCCGAGGAGCGTGTCGATCTCGCCGGTGATGTAGGCGACGCCCTTGTCGACGCGCTCCTGGTCGAGGTCGGTGATGATCACCGGCACCTGCAGGCGGCGCAGGAACAGCAGTGCGAACTGGCTCGCCATGTAGCCGGCGCCGAGGACGCCGACCTTGGTGACGGGCTTCGCGAGCGCCTTGTCGGGAGCGCCGGCAGGGCGCTTGGCCCGCTTCTGCACGAGGTTGAAGGCGTAGATCGAGGCGTGGAACTGGTCGCCCGACACGAGGTCGGCGAGCATCTCGTCCTCGCGGGCGAAGCCCTCCTCGCGGGTGCCCGACTTCGCCGCCTTGAGCAGCTCGAGCGCCGCGTACGGCGACTTCGGGACCGTGCCGATGCGGCTCTGGAGCATCTTCTTCGCGATGCCGATCGCGGCGTCCCACTTCACGAGGCGCTCGACCTTGCCGGGCTCGTTCGGGCGCTTGACCTTCACACGGCCCGAGAGGACGTCGTCGGCCCAGCGGATCGAGTCCTCGAGGTAGTTCACGGAGGGGAACATCACGTCGGCGATGCCGAGCTCGAGCACGTCGGGCGCCTTGATGGTGCGGTTCTGCTTGAGCGGGTTCTCGACGACGATCTTCAGCGCGTTCTCGATGCCGATGAGGTTCGGCAGCAGGGTCGCACCGCCCCAGCCGGGGATCATGCCGAGGAAGACCTCGGGAAGCGCCAGGGCCGGCAGCGACGCGTCGACCGTGCGGTAGTCGGCGTGCAGTCCGATCTCGACGCCACCGCCGAGCGCGAGGCCGTTGATGAACGCGAACGAGGGCACGCCCACGGTCGCGAGCTTGCCGAGCGCGAAGTGGCCGAGCTGCGCGATGCGCAGTCCCGACTCGCGATTCGGCAGCTGCGACACCTTCGAGAGGTCGGCGCCGGCCGCGAGGATGAACGGCTTGCCGGTCACCGCCACGGCGTGGATCTCGCCCGCCGCGGCGCGCTCGGCGAGCCGGTCCAGCGTCGCCGCGTACTCGAGGAGCGTGTTCGGGCCGAGCGTGTTCGGCCGCGTGTGGTCACGTCCGTTGTCGAGGGTCACGAGCGCGAGGGTGCGGCCGGCCGACAGGGGGATGTCGCGCACGTACGAGTGCGTGACGACCTCGTCGTCGAACATGCCTGCGAGCTCGGTGAAGTCGATCTTCGTGTAGTCGGTCATCGCGGTGCTCCTCAGGCCTTCTTCGCGGCCTTGCGCGAGTAGTTCGGGTTCTCCCAGATCATCGTTCCGCCCTGACCGAGGCCCACGCACATCGTCGTGATGCCGTAGCGGACGTCGGGGCGCTCCGCGAACTGGCTGGCGAGCTGGTTCATGAGGCGCACGCCCGAGGAGGCGAGCGGGTGGCCGACGGCGATCGCGCCGCCCCACGGGTTCACGCGCGGGTCGTCGTCGTCGATCCCGTAGTGGTCGAGGAGCGAGAGCACCTGCACGGCGAACGCCTCGTTGACCTCGAGGATCCCGATGTCGTCCATCTTCAGGCCGGCGATCCGCAGCGCCTTCTCGGTGGCCGGCACGGGACCGATGCCCATGATGGCCGGGTCGACGCCGGCGAAGGCGTAGCTGACGAGCTTCATCTTCACGTTCAGGCCGTACTCCTTGGCCGCGTCGCCGCTGGCCAGGAGTGCCGCGGTGGCGCCGTCGTTCAGGCCCGAGGCATTGCCCGCGGTGACGCGACCGTGCGGTCGGAACGGCGTCTTCAGGCCCGCGAGGCCCTCGAGGGTCGTCTCGGGGCGCATGACCTCGTCGCGCGTCGCGAGGCCCCAGCCCTCGGTCGTGCGGATCGCGACGGGGACGAGGTCCTGCTGGATCTTGCCGGCCTCGTACGCGGACGCGGTCCGCTGCTGGCTGCCGAGGGCGTACCGGTCCGCACGCTCCTTGGTCAGGTGCGGGAAGCGGTCGTGGATGCGCTCGGCCGTGGCGCCCATGACGAGCGCGTCCTCCGACACCATCTTCTCGGCGACGAAGCGCGGGTTCGGGTCGACGCCCGAGCCCATCGGGTGGTGCCCCATGTGCTCGACGCCCCCGCCGATGGCGAGGCGGTACTGGCCGTAGCCGATCGACCCGGCGAGCATCGCCACCGACGTCATGGCGCCGGCGCACATGCGGTCGATCGCGAAGCCGGGAACCGACTTCGGCAGGCCCGCGAGGATCGCGGCACTCCGGCCGATCGTGAGTCCCTGGTCGCCCGTCTGGGTGGTGGCCGCGATGGCCACGTCGTCGATCTGGTCCTTCGGCGCGTTCGGATTGCGCTCGAGGAGCCCGACGATCGCCTTCACCACGAGGTCATCGGCCCGGGTGTTCCAGTACATGCCCTTTTCGCCGGCCTTGCCGAAGGGGGTACGGACCCCGTCGACGAATACGACGTCAGCTCGTTCAGCCACGCTGCAGCTCCCTTTCGAATGGAGGATCACCCGATCCTAGGAACGCCGCCTGCGGCTGCCGGAATCGGTTGCCGGTTCCTACGAAGCGTCGTGTGCGGCGTCTTCGAGCGATTGTGCGGCCTGCACAAACGCGATTGCGATTATCTGTGCGGTAGCGGCAATCTGCCAGGGTCGTGCACCGAGCTCCCCGAGGGCGCCGCCGATCGCCTCCGACGTCGGGTCGGCGGGCGGACGCCACGCCAGTCGCCGCAGGTGGTCGGGCGTCAGCAGGTTCTCGACCGGCATGCCCAGCTCCTCGGCTGCGTCGCCGACGGCCGCCTTCGCGAGTCGGAGGCGTGCGTCGGCCTCCGGGTTCCGCGATGCCCAGGCCCGCGGTGGCGGAGGAGCATCGCTCGGAACGCGCGAAGCGGGCGGTTCGGCGGTGCGCGCGTCCTCGATCGCCGCCCACCACCGATCGATCTCGGTGCGGCTCGCACGACCGTTGAAGGCCTTGAGGTCGGAGAGCGCGCGCTTGGACTCGGGGAGGGCCTTCGCGACGGCGAGGATCGAGGCATCCGGCACGAGTCGCCCGGGCGCGACATCCGTCTCGGCCGCCAGGTCGTCGCGTGCGTGCCAGAGCGCGCGCGCGACCGCGAGGTTCCGGGGCGACCGCAGGGCGTGGATGCCGCTCAGTCGGCGCCACGGCTCGGCGGCCGGGGGCTTCGCGGCGCGATGGACCGTCGCGTCGAACTCCTGGCGCGCGATCTCCTCCTTGCCCGCATCGACGAGTCGCTCGGCGAGTCGGTCGCGGACGTCGACGAGGAGCTCGACGTCGAGCGCGGCGTAGCGCAGCCAGGACTGGGGGAGCGGCCTGGTCGACCAGTCGGCCGCCGAGTGCTCCTTGGCGAGTCGGACGCCGAGGAGCTCCTCGACCACGGACGCCAGGCCCACGCGCGGCATCCCGAGCAAACGCGCGGCGAGCTCGGTGTCGAAGATCCCGGTCGGATCGAGGCCCACCTCGCGCAGGCACGCCAGGTCCTGGCTGGCGGCGTGCAGCACCCACTCCTCGTCGCGGATCGCGTCCTGCAGGCTCGAGAAGTCGCCGACCATCGTGGGGTCGAACAGGAACGTCCCGGCGTCGCGGCGGAACAGCTGGATCAGGTACGCGCGCTGCGAGTAGCGGAACCCGCTCGCCCGCTCGGCGTCGACGGCGACCGGACCCACGCCCCCCGCGATGGCCTCGACCGCGTCGTCGTAGGCCTCGTGGGAGTCGATCACGTGGAACTCGTCAGCCACGTCTCCTCCTCCGTGGAAGGGCCGTCACCCCCTCCGAACTCGGAGGCAGGCCGGCCAGCATGCACAGCAACTCACTCCACCCTTCCACATGCGGCGCGATCGCGGCGTCGAGCGGCGTCCACGACGCCCGGAGCTCGAGCTCCGCGCCGTCGCCCTGCCGGGCGAGTTCGCCGTACCCCGTCGAGAGGATCTTCGTGACGGTCCCGGAGGCGGCGACGTAGCGCGCACCGCGCGCGTCGAGCGCGTCGACGAGCCAGGACCACGCGACGTCCGCGAGGAACGGGTCGACGCCGATATCGGTCTCGAGCGGTGCCTGCGCGAAGCAGACGACGCGGAAGCGCCCGCCCCACGACTCGGGTTCCGACGGGTCGTGCAGGAGGACGAACCGACCCGTGCCCAGGTCGGAATCCTCCGCGTGGCGCCCGGGGATCAGGTCCGCAGCGAGCGCCACGGCCCACGGTGCCAGCGAGGAGGGCGCGGCGATCTCCGACACGCGCAGTTCCGCTCGCGGTGTCGCTGCCCGCAGCGACTCCAGCGCTGCGGCGAACTCAGGGGGAGGCGTGGTCGCCGAGTCGGACACGTGTGCAGACTAGAGTCTCGATCGCGGGGGTCGGCGGCGGCGCGCCGCACGAGCGCCTGTACCCCGGGTGATGCACGTCGGCGACGAACAGGAGGCGGGATGTCGAAGCTCGAGCGCACGGTGGGACCGATCGGCGCGGTGCTCGGCGGAATCGCCATCGTGGGTGCTGCGTTCGCGGCCGCGACCGCCGCGACGGCGATCGTCTTCGCGCGCCGCGTGGTGACGCCCGAACCGGATCGCGAGGACGACCTCCGCATCGAGCGGGTCGACCTCGCGGCAGGCGAGGTCGTGCTCTCGGGCTCCGAGGACGCGCGGATGCGCGGCCGGTACGGTCTCTGGTTCGAGCACGACTCGGGCTACGCGCTGGTGGGCGACGTGCTGCACGACGACGGTCATCGGGTCCGGCGGGTCGTCGAGTCGGTGGAGTTCGGCCGCCTGGATCGCGCCGCACGCGGCCGGATCAGCGGCTGGGTCCACCTCGGCCCGTGGGAGGTCGCCGAGCGGTACGAGAACGTCGTGGTCCCGACGCCGCTCGGTCCGGCCCCGGCCTGGTTCGTCCCGGCGACGGATGCCGCGGGGGCGCCCTCCGCGGACTGGCTCATCGTCGTCCACGGCCGTGGCGCCAAGCGCCACGAGGGGCTGCGCGCGGTCGAGCCGGCGAGTCGGGCGGGCTGGTCCTCGCTGCTCGTCTCGTACCGGAACGACGGCGAGGCGCCTGCCAGTGAGGACCGCAGGTACGGCCTCGGCGGCACGGAGTGGGAGGACGTGGTCGCCGCGGTCCGGTTCGCCGTCGAGCGCGGCGCCCGACGCGTCGTCCTGATGGGCTGGTCCATGGGAGGCTCCATCGCGTTGCAGACCGTGCTGCGCTCCGACGAGGTCCGCGAGCACCTGGTCGGGGTCGTCCTGGAGTCGCCCGCGGTCGACTGGCCCGACATCCTCCGATTCCAGGGGCGCGCGCTCGGTCTGCCCGCGGAGCTCGGCGGCGCGGTCGCGCGCGTGCTCAGCGCCCCCCTCGCCGGCACGCTGACCGGCCTGGCCGCGCCGATCGACCTCGAGGCGCTCGACGCGGTCGCCCGTGCGGACGAGCTGCACGTGCCGATCCTGCTGATGCACAGCGAGGACGACGGCTTCGTCCCGATCGACGGCTCGCGCCGGCTCGCGGAGGTGCGCTCAGACCTCGTGCAGTTCGAGGTGTTCGAGGGCGCGCGCCACACGAAGCTGTGGAACCACGACGCCCGGCGCTGGACCATGCTCGTGCACGACTGGCTCGCGGCGCGCTGAGCGCGGGCACCGTGCGGTCGATCGCGCGCTCGTCGGATCCGCCGGTCAGGCGGCGATGCGCTCCGTGAGCTGGCGCTTCGCGCGGGCGAGCATGCCCGACATGCCGAGCACGCGCAGCGGCGAGACGGCCTCGCCCAGGCCGAGCGACTGCGGGTAGTCAGCGGGGATCGCGAACACCTCGTCGGGCGTGAGCCCGTCCAGACCCTGCGCCAGGATCGACGCGAACCCGCGCGTGGTGGGCGCCTCGGCCGGCGCGGTCGCGTGCATGTGCACGAGGCCCTCCGGATCGACCTCGACGAAGATGTAGACGGGCGACTGGCACTCCTCGACGCGCTCGAGCAGGTCGGGGTGGTCCCGGTATCGCTCGGGTAGCTCCGGCAGTTCGTTGGAGAAATCGAGCAGCAGCGTCAGCCGGTCCTTCACGCCGAGCGCGAGGAAGTCCTCGCGCGTCTCCGCGAGCGCCGGGGGAAGGGTCGTGGCATCCATTCCGTCCATTCTCCCACCCGGCGCGTGGACGACGGCCTAGCCGGTCGGCGCCTCGCCTCGCTCCGGGCCGGTCGCGATCGGCACGCGCACGGCGCTGCCCCACTCGGTCCAGGACCCGTCGTAGTTGCGGACCCCCTCGAATCCGAGCAGGTGGGTCAGCACGAACCAGGTGTGGCTCGATCGCTCGCCGATCCGGCAGTAGGCGATGACGTCGTCGCCGTCCCGGAGCCCGACCTCGTCGCGGTAGATGGCGTCGAGTTCGGCGCGCGTGCGGAAGGTGCCGTCCTCCGCGGCGGCGCGGGCCCAGGGCACGGACGCCGCGGTCGGGATGTGGCCGCCGCGGAGCGCGCCCTCTTCGGGGTAGGCGGGCATGTGCGTGCGCTCGCCGGTGTACTCCTCGGGTGAGCGGACGTCGATGAGCGGGTTGCCGAAGTGGGCGAGGACGTCCTCCTTGAAGGCGCGGATGACGGTGTCGTCGCGCTCGACGACCGGGTACTCGACGGGTTCGCGTGCCGGCGCGTCGGTCGTCAGCGGGCGCCCCTCCGCGATCCACTTGTCGCGGCCGCCGTCGAGGAGTCGGACGTCCTCGTGCCCGAAGAGCGTGAAGACCCAGAGCGCATAGGCGGCCCACCAGTTGTTCTTGTCGCCGTAGATCACGACGGTGTCCTCGCGCGCGATGCCCTTCGCGGAGAGGAGTTCGGCGAACTGCGCGCCGGACAGGTAGTCGCGGACCACGGGATCGTTCAGCTCGGTGTGCCAGTCGACCTTCACCGCGGTCGGGATGTGGCCCACCTCGTACAGCAGGACGTCCTCGTCGGACTCGACCACCACGAGGCCCGGCTGTCCGAGGCGTTCCGCGAGCCAGTCCGTCGTGACGAGCCGCTCGGGGTGGGCGTACTCGGCCAGCTTGGCGGCGGGATCGAACTCGACGGACATGGGGTACCTCCAGTGGTCGCCCGGTCGGGCGAGGCGGGATCGGGGAGCGGACTAGGCTGGTGACCCGTCCACCACCGAATCTACGCGGCATGCCGGTCGTCGTCACCGCACATGTCACGAGGTGCAACAGGAGATCCCACGCCGATGACCACTGCAGCGGCATCCGCCCTCGAGCGACTCGTCGACCGCAACCCGTCGATCACGGGCGCCGAGATCGCGTCCGAGCTGGTGCCCCCGCCGCAGTTCGCGCACGCCTCGTTCGAGTCGTACCGGCCCGATCACGACTTCCCGTCGCAGCAGGCCGCGCTCGACCGTCTGAACACGTTCGCCGGCGCATGGCGCGCCGCGCAGAAGCCGGGCGGGTTCTTCTCACGGAAGCGGCCGGCGCGCATCGAGCTCCCCGGCGTGTACCTCGACGGCGGCTTCGGCGTCGGCAAGACGCACCTCCTCGCGGCGCTCTGGCACGTCGCACACGGCCCGAAGTACTTCGGCACGTTCATCGAGTACACCGCGCTGGTCGGAGCGCTCGGCTACGCGCAGGCCGTCGAACTGCTGCGCGGCGCGCGCCTCATCTGCATCGACGAGTTCGAGCTCGACGACCCGGGCGACACCATGCTCATGACCCGTTTCCTCGGCGAACTCATGGCGGGCGGCACCCGCGTCGCGGCGACGAGCAACACTCCGCCGAACGCGCTCGGCGAAGGCCGGTTCGCCGCCGCGGACTTCCTCCGCGAGATCCACGCCCTGTCGTCGAACTTCGAGACGCTGCGCATCGACGGCCTCGACTACCGCCGCCGCGACACCGAGGGCCACGCCGAGGCGCTCGCCGACGACGCGGCCGTGGAGCACGCGGCGGCGACGCTCGCCTCCCGCGGCCACCGCGTCTCGCTCGACGGGTTCGACGCGCTCCTGGCGCACCTGTCGACGGTGCACCCGTCGAAGTACATCAAGCTCATCGAGGGCCTCGAGTTCATCGCGCTCACCGGCGTCCGCGAGCTCACCGACCAGAACGCCGCCCTCCGCCTCGTCGCGTTCATCGACCGTGTCTACGACGCCGAGGTCCCCATCCTGGCCAGCGGCGTCGAGCTCGACGAGGTGTTCGGCGGGGACATGCTCTCCGGCGGCTACCGCAAGAAGTACCTGCGTTCGATGTCGCGCATGATCGCCCTCACGACGGGCGAGCTCCCGCCGCACGACTGAGCCGCGAGCGACCGACCCGCACAAGTCCTCGGCGGCGATTTCGGAGGCTCGTCGCGGCATCCGGAAACACGCTCGTTACATTCAGGGCGAATCCGTAACCGTTGCGAAACGCAGCGTGCCCCGTCGTCGAAACCTTCTCGCACCATTCTGATCGACGTACCTCGAGACGAGCCCCAGTCTCATCCCCCTCGCGGTACGTCCCCTGCAAACCAAGAGGTGTGAGGATTACCTATGGATAGCGGCAACATCGCGTGGGCCGTCACGGCATCCGCGCTCGTGCTCTTCATGACGCCGGGCGTCGCGTTCTTCTACGGCGGCCTGGTCAAGGCGAAGAGCGTCGTCAGCATGATGATGATGAGCTTCGGCGCAATGGGACTGATCAGCGTCCTGTGGGTGCTGTACGGCTTCAACATGAGCGCGGTCGGCAGCGCCTGGGAGTTCTCGGGCAACCCCTTCGCCGACTTCGGGCTCGCCGGCCTCGCCGGCGGTGAGTCGGCGAATGCCGACCTGCTCGGCGTCATCTTCGGCGCGACGTTCGCCATCATCACCGTCGCCCTGATCTCGGGCGCGATCGCCGACCGCGCCAAGTTCGGTGCGTGGATGATCTTCGCCGGCATATGGGCCACCCTCGTCTACTTCCCGGTCGCGGCCTGGGTCTGGGGCGGCGGCTGGATCCTGTCGCTCGGCGACAACCTCGGCCTCCCGGGCGTCATCGACTACGCCGGTGGAACCGCGGTGCACATCAACGCCGGTGCTGCGGCGCTCGCCCTCGCACTCGTGCTCGGAAAGCGCGTCGGCTTCCAGAAGGGCATGGACAAGCCGCACAACGTGCCGCTGACCCTGCTCGGCGCCTCGATCCTGTGGTTCGGCTGGTTCGGCTTCAACGCCGGTGCCGAGTTCCTCGCCGAGGGCATGCCCGGCGTCGGCCTCATCGCCGTCAACACGCTCGTCGCGACCGCGGCGTCCATCCTCGCCTGGCTCATCGTCGAGAAGATCAAGGACGGCAAGCCCACGTCCGTCGGTGCCGCCTCGGGCGCCGTCGCGGGTCTCGTCGCGATCACCCCGGCCTGTGCCAACCTGACCCCGGGTTGGGCCACCGTCCTCGGTGTCGTCGCGGGTGCGGTCTGCGCCATCGCCATCGAGCTGAAGTTCAAGTGGGGCTTCGACGACTCGCTCGACGTCGTGGGCATCCACCTCGTCGGCGGCCTCATCGGTACGCTCTACCTCGGCTTCTTCGCGACCGGCACCGGCCTCTTCGTCGGTGGCGACGCCGGCCAGCTGGCCGTGCAGGCGATCGCCGCGGTCGGCGTGCTGCTCTACTCGTTCATCGTGGCCTTCGTGGTCGGCTTCGCGATCGAGAAGACCATGGGCTTCCGCGTGAAGAACGAGGACGAGCTCGCGGGCATCGACACCATCGTCCACGGCGAAGAGGGCTACAAGCTCGAGTCCGTCTGATCCCTGCGATCACCGCGAGGGCGGTGAGGGTAGTGTGCGGGTGTGCCTGACACCCGCCGCTTCCTCACCGCCCTCAGGCGTGTCATCCGCTCGTTCCCGACCCCGTCGGGCGGTGACCCCGCCCGACCCGCTCCGATGGCGGATGCCGCGTCGCGGCCCCGCACCGATGACGGCGAGGACTGGCCGGGGCGCCGCGGCCCGTCGGCGACGACCGAGCTGGATCCCGCAGCCGTGCGACGCGTCCGGTTCGCCTATGCGCCGGAGCGCGACGGCGAACCGGACCCCGGCGAGGTCGTGTGGACGTGGGTGCCCTACGAGGAACGGGACGGGCGGGGCAAGGACCGACCGGTCGTCGTCGTCGCGGCGGGAAGCGAGGGTCGGTTCCTGGCGGTGCAGCTCACGAGCCGGCCGCAGGACGGGAACGGCGACGCGGTCGCGCTCGGCGCAGGCGCGTGGGACGGCGAGGGCCGCCCGAGTTGGGTGCGGATCGACCGGGTCTTCCTCGTGCACACCGAGGGGATGCGGCGTGAGGCGGCGTCGCTCGACGCCGAGCGGTACGGGCGCGTGGTGGATGCGCTCGCCACTCGCTACGGGTGGGGATGAGGAGAGCGACCCCGGACGTTCGAAACGCCCCCGGTGGACCGGGGGCGTTTCGTGGTGGTGGGCGATGCCGGGCTCGAACCGACGACCTCTTCCGTGTGAAGGAAGCGCGCTACCAGCTGCGCCAATCGCCCATCTTGGCGGACCCGATGGGATCGCGACCGCGGACTCGATACTAGCCCACGCAGCGGGTCGATTGCACATCGGCGCGCGGGGGTCGGGGCGGGCCGGTGCGAGGGCCCGGAACCCACGGTGCGAGTCGCGCGCTCATGGGTCGCGGGAGGGCCGCTCGCGACCGCGACACGCCCGGGATGCTCGGCTCGATTGGCCCCGTGACCGGCCGGAACCGTGGGCGCGAGGGGCTCAGTTTGTCATTCGTTCACGGGATCGGTTATTGTCTTTCTGCACGCAGAAATGCGAGCAACGCGGATGTGGCGCAGTTGGTAGCGCATCACCTTGCCAAGGTGAGGGTCGCGAGTTCGAGTCTCGTCATCCGCTCTGACCAAGCCGGCGCAAGCCGGTTTGTTCTTTGGTGGTGAACCCAAGCAACGGTGGATTGGCCGAGAGGCGAGGCAGCGGCCTGCAAAGCCGTATACACGGGTTCGAATCCCGTATCCACCTCGAGACGAGTTCCTGGAACTCACTCACACCCCGGGCGATTGGCGCAGCGGTAGCGCGCTTCCCTGACACGGAAGAGGTCACTGGTTCGATCCCAGTATCGCCCACCAGCACGAAGGCCCCGGCAACTGCCGGGGCCTTCGTCGTTGCTGCGACTCAGGGGTTGCCGCCGAAGCCGCAGATCACCTCGGGGATGCACGGCGAGTGGTCGAGCACCTCGACCTTCGCGTTCGCACTCGTCCTCGTGAGACGGAACTTCACCCAGGTGAAGTTGTTGGTCTCGTCGGACTCGATCCAGTGGTCGTCGGGATCGGCGAGGTGCGTGAGGTAGTACTCGCCGTCCGGAATGTCCGTCACGTCGAGCTCCTGCAGCGGCGTCGATTGGTGGTAGGAGTCCGCCCACCAGGAGGCGAGTCCCTGCAGGTCCCCGTTGCATTCGAAGTACGTCCGCGGCTTCTCCTTCTTGAGGGCTCCCGTCTCGCCGATGAACTCGATGTCGACGAAGCAGAAGGTGATCTTCACTCCCTCGGACCAGATCCTCGTCATCTCTGCGGGGTCGCCGGTGACCTGGCCGGGGCCGGGGCTCCGGATGTCGAAGAGCGCCACCGCCGACTGGTGCCAGTGGTTGTGCTGGGGATGGAAGACGGCCGCGCCGGCGTCGTGCGTGGCGACCACGTCGCCGTTCGCGTCGAGGATCTCCTGGGTCGCGATCGTGCACTCGTCGTACACCTGGCCGTCGATCTCGCACGGCTCGACCTGGCCGCCTCCCCGGATCTGGAGGTTGCCCTCGCCGATGTTGATGTGGGTCGTGGAGAACCGCAGCGATTCGCGCTGCTGCGTGTTCTGGATCTGCAGGTGGTGGGGGACTTCCTCGATGACGTCTGGCAGCAGCGCGCCAGTCGGCAATTCGATCGGGTCGTCGTCGTGGGCCTGTGCCGCCGCGCCTCCCGCGGCGACCAGGATCACCGCGGCGACGGCGGCGACGGCGTGAAGCAGGGCGGTGCGATTCATGACCACGCTCCAGATCCTGAGGAGACCTCGGTATCTCCTCCCGCGAGCAGCGTGGCAGCGATCACGTCGCCGCTGCAACGTCCCGGTTCGGGGGTCGTGAGAGACCCGGGCAGGCGGATCACGACGGTGCGGGCGCGCGGCATGCGCGCGCCCGCACCGCTCACCAAGCGGACGGGGCCGGCGGTGCGACGACCGGCGGGCGGTCGTCGCACGTGATCGTGTTCGGCAGTTCCCACGGCGCGAGCCAGGGACCCGTCGTGTTCACGCCGCTCGAGTCGTTGCCGCCGAGGTCGACGAGCGAGAACTCGCTGCCCGCGGGCGTGAAGTTGAACGAGCCGCAGTTGTTCACGCCGACCGCGCCGACGTTGCGGGCATCCACGTTCTCGAAGGAGGCGGAGCCGACGACCCTCGCGCTCACCACCGACGTCCCCGTCCCGTCGACGCGCACGTCGGCGAAGTGCACGCCCGAGATCGAGACCTGATCCTTCACCGGCCAGTCCGAGACCAGCATGATCGCGTTGTACGTGCTGTCGAGGTAGTGGTCCCCGGTCACACGGATGTCGGCCTGGTCGATCGATCGGTCGAGCGCGTAGAGCCAGATCGCGCCGAGGCCGATGTTCCAGTTCAATTCGTAGGTGCCCGCGCGCACGGTCGTGTTGTCGGTGAACTCGAGCGAACCCGTGAACGGCTCCGCGCCGAAGCGGGAGCCCGCGTGCAGCGCGCTGCCCTCGCGGATGGGATCGGCGACGAGGTTGCCCTCGACCGTCGTGTCGGCGCCGCCGTAGATCGCGATGCCGTTGGCGAGCGTCGGCGTCTGCACGGTGTTCCGCGCGAACGCGTTGCCCGTGTTCGGGATGCCCTCCGACCACATCGCCAGCCCGTCGTCGCCGGTGTTCCGGACGAAGTTGCCTTCCGCGATCGAGTTCGTGACGCCCGTGTGGAAGTTGAGGCCGTCCGCGATCTGGTCCACGATGACGTTGTCGCGGACGGCGACCCCGTCCATGGGCCCGTCGAACCACAGGCCGACCTTCGTGTGCTCGATGTGCAGGCGCTCGATCGTGGAGTCGCTCATCGCGCCGCCGACGCCGTTGACCTGGTCGGTGTCGATCCGTTCGCGCACGTCGCCACGGATCGCGAAGTCCGACAGGTGCACGTTCGAGCTGCCGCCGTCGGCGGCATCCCTGCCGTAGAAGCCGATGCCGGTGTGCACGGACCCATCGGGGGACGGCTTCTTCAACGCCACCTCCTCGCCGAACACGACCGAGTGCCAGTTGCCCGCCCCGCGGATCGTCACGTCGTCGACGATGAGGTGCTCGCTGACCCGGAACTCGCCGGCGGGGATGAACACCTCGAGGCCGTGTCGCTGGGCCCACCGGATCGCGGTGCGGAACGCCGGTGCGGAGTCGCGTACGCCGTCGGGGTCGGCGCCGAACTTCACGACGCTGACCGAACCGGCCGGTTCCGTCGCGGGCGGTGCGACGAGCTCGGAGTCGAGAAGGTCGATGACGGTCCACGCGGCCTCCGTGTCCTCCGGCGCGGTGAGCCGGATGGCGGAGCCGGCCGGTGCCGTCTCGCCCAGGAGCATCCGCTGCTCGTCGTAGAAGTGCATCGGCCGGAACGGCGTCTCGACCTCGTAGGCCTCCCCGGGCACGCAGCCGCACTCGGTGATCCACCAGTCGGGGTGCAGGAGACCGGCGTCGGGGTCGTTGGTGAACGGGTACTGGTTGTAGAGCCACGAGTACTCGGACGTCAGCGTCATGGTCGTGGGCTCTCCGCCGTCGATGGAGACCTCGAGCGGTGCGGTGATCCCGCCCCCGCCCGGGGCGTCCGGGATGCTGTAGCGCACGGTGATCGCGTTCGCGGCCTCGGGGAGCGTGAACTCGACGTGGTCGCCGGGCTCCAGTCGCACCGCGGAGCGACCCGATGCCTCGGCTTCGAGCGTGTACGCCGTCCGGTCGGGGCCGATCACCTCGCCGGACGTGGCGGCATGCTCGGCCTCCTGTTCGAGGAATGGCACGTCGGCGCCGCGCCCGGAGACCAGCGCGGGGTCGAGCGCGGCGCGCGTGACGACGGGCGCCGGGGCGGCCGATGCCGGTGTCGGGCCGAGGATCGCGGTGCCGACCGCGAGCGCCGCGAGCGCTGCGACGGCGAGTGGCGCACGGCCGTGTCTCGGGAGCAGCCTGCGCGGCGGCGGCGGGACGGGGAGCGTGGGACGTGTCATCGTCGACTCGATTCCTCTCGTGGTGCACGGCTGCGGGCACAGCGGGGGCGTCGCGGTGCCCTCGGGTGTGGCGAGGCTATGCCGCCGTGGAACCGGGTCACAAGACGATGCGAAGAAATGTCGTGGGAAAATCGTGTTCTTGCAGAACACTGCGCAAGTGACTGCAATCCATGACGGCTGCACGCCCCTCCTTGCATCCGCCGACGCAAGCGGGCGTCCGTTCGGACGCATCGCAGCCGCCGACCCGAGTTCCGGGGACGTCGGTCGCCGAAGTCATACAGTGGAGCGTGGCCGAGGTCCGATATCGCGGGACCGCGGCATCCATGATGGGTGTCGCCGGACTCATCCTGCTCGGCGCGTGCGCCGGACCGCCGGCGCCGGACCAGCGGGCGTTCGAGGAGCACCCTGCCGCTGAGATCGCATTCACGGCCTCCGGGGACATCGGGACGACGCCGGAAGCCGCGGCGACGCTCGCTCAGATCCCCGCCCTCGACGCCGAGTTCCACATCGCCCTCGGCGACCTCTCGTACGGCGACCCGGGGGACGAGCCGGCATGGTGCGAGTTCGTGGCCGGGCACGTCGGGGCGGGATTCCCCGTCCAGCTCATCGCCGGAAATCACGAGTCCGATGGGCTCGACGGCCATATCGACGCGTTCGCCGAGTGCCTCCCCGAGCGGCTGCCCGGGATGGTGGGCGAGTACGCACGCCGGTACTACGTGGACGTGCCCGCTGGCGCCCCACTCGCGCGACTCGTGATGATCTCCCCGGGCATCACGTTCGACGACGGCTCGTGGTCGTACGCCGACGGCAGCGAGCGTTCGGCGTGGACCCGGCGGGCGATCGAGGGTGCGCGGACGTCCGGCATTCCCTGGGTGATCGTCGGGATGCACAAGCCGTGCCTCTCGGTCGGCAACTACGAGTGCGACCCGGGCCCCGAGATCGCAGACCTGCTGGTCTCGGCGGGGGCGGATCTCGTGATCAGCGGCCATGAGCACCTGTACCAGCGCACCGCCCAGCTCGGGCACGGCCCGCGCTGCGATTCGATCGCTCCGGACGAGATCGCCGTGGACTGCATCGTCGACGACGGTGATCATCTCGAACAGGGCGCAGGAACGGTGTTCGTCACGGTCGGCACGGGGGGCACGGCACTGCGCGACGTCCACTCCGGCGACCGGGAGGCGGGCTACTTCGTCGCCTGGTCGGGGGCGAATGCAGAGCCGTCGTGGGGCAACCTCCGCGTGGGGCTCTCACGATCGGCGCTCGTCGTCGACTTCGTGCCGGCCGTCGGCGCGTTCACCGACGAGTTCGGCATCGCGGCGGCGGACATGCCGAGCGAGCCCGTCGATCGCTGAGCGCGAGCCCGCAGGTCAGTCCGGTGGGCGATCGCCGGATCCGATGGGACCACCGGGCGTCCCGTGCCGAGGGCCTCCCGGGCGCGACTACAGTTGAGTGGTTGCGTCTCACACAGCAGGGGAGTGGATCCACTTGGCCGACGGCTTCGAGCTCTTCACCGATCGATCCGTTGTCGCGATGCGCGTCAACGGCGAGCTGAAGGACCTCGCGACGACGGTGGGCGACACCGACGTCGTCGAGCCCGTCACGATCGACTCGCCCGACGGACTCGCGATCCTCCGCCACTCGACCGCCCACGTGCTCGCGCAGGCCGTGCAGAAGGTCAACCCCGACGCGAAGCTCGGCATCGGGCCGCCCGTGACCGACGGCTTCTACTACGACTTCGACGTCGCCGAGCCGTTCACGCCCGAGGACCTCAAGGTCCTCGACAAGGAGATGGCGCGGATCATCCGCTCGGGCCAGCGCTTCGTCCGGCGCGTCGTGACCGACGACGAGGCCCGCGCGGAACTCGCCGCCGAGCCGTACAAGCTGGAGCTCATCGGGCTCAAGGGCCACCCCACCGGCGGCGAGGCCGGCCAGGACGACAACGAGTCGGTCGAGGTCGGCGGCGCCGAGCTCACGATCTACGACAACGTCGACCCGAAGACCGGCGAGGTCGCCTGGAAGGACCTCTGCCGGGGCCCGCACCTGCCGAGCACCCGGATGATCGGCAACGGATGGGCGCTCATGCGCGTCGCCGCGGCCTACTGGCGCGGGTCGGAGAAGAACCCGCAGCTGCAGCGCATCTACGGCACGGCCTGGCCGACCAAGGACGAGCTGCGCGCGTACCAGCACCGGCTCGAAGAGGCGGCCCGCCGCGACCACCGCAAGCTCGGCGTCGAGCTCGACCTCTTCAGCTTCCCCGACGAGATCGGTTCGGGCCTGCCCGTCTTCCACCCCAAGGGCGGTGTGATCAAGCGCGAGATGGAGGACTACGTCCGCCGGCGCCACATCGAGGAGGGCTTCCAGTACGTCTCGACGCCGCACATCACGAAGGCGCATGTCTTCGAGCTGTCCGGGCACCTGCCGTACTACAAGGACACGATGTTCCCGCCGATGGAGCTCGAGAACAGCGAGTACTACCTCAAGGCGATGAACTGCCCGATGCAGAACCTCATCTACCGCTCGCGCGGGCGCTCCTACCGCGAACTCCCGCTGCGGTTCTTCGAGTTCGGCACCGTGTACCGCTACGAGAAGTCCGGTGTGGTGCAGGGCCTCACCCGCGTGCGCGGCCTCACCCAGGACGACTCGCACAGCTACGTCACGCCCGAGCAGGCGCCCGCCGAGATCGAGCACCTGCTGAACTTCGTGCTGGGCCTGCTCCGCGACTTCGGCCTCGACGACTACTACCTCGAGCTCTCCACTCGCGATGCCGACTCCGACAAGTTCAAGGGCACCGACGAGCAGTGGGAGGTCGCGACGAACGTGCTGCGCGACGTCGCCGAGGCGTCCGGGCTCGAGCTCGTGATGGACCCGGGCGGCGCGGCGTTCTACGGCCCGAAGATCTCCGTGCAGGCCCGCGACGCCATCGGCCGCACCTGGCAGATGTCGACCATCCAGTACGACTTCAACCAGCCCGAGGGCTTCGGCCTCGAGTACACGGCCGCCGACGGCACGCACCAGCAGCCGGTCATGATCCACTCGGCGAAGTTCGGGTCGATCGAGCGCTTCTTCGGGGTGCTCACCGAGCACTACGCGGGGGCGTTCCCGCTCTGGCTCTCGCCGGTGCAGGTCGTCGGAATCCCGGTCGCCGACGAGTACGCGCCCTACCTCGGCGGCATCCTCACGCAGCTCGCGGGTGCGGGCGTGCGCACCGAGCTCGACACCAGCGACGACCGCATGCAGAAGAAGATCCGCACCCACACCACGCAGAAGGTGCCGATCCAGCTCATCGCGGGCGAGAACGACCGCACCGGCGAGACGGTGAGCTTCCGCTTCCGCGACGGCACGCAGGAGAACGGCGTGCCGATCGCCGACGCCGAGCGCCGGATCCTCGACGCGATCGCCGATCGCCGTCAGGTGACCACCAGGGACGACCTGTTCGCATGACCGATTCCTACGGGCCCGGCGAGTTCGAGGGCGTGCCGACGGATGGCGCGGCCGACCTGGCGGGCGTCCCCGACGCGTTCCAGCGGCTCTGGACCCCGCACCGGCTGGTCTACATCCAGCACGGGCAGCAGCCCGACGAGCACGCGTGCCCCTTCTGCCGAGCGCCGCAGCTGAGCGACGAGCAGTCGCTCATCGTCGCGCGCGGCGAGCACGCCTACGTGCTGCTCAACCTCTACCCGTACAACAGCGGGCACCTGCTGGTCTGCCCCTACCGCCACATCGCGACCTACGACGAGGCGACGCCGGAGGAGGTCGCCGAGATCGGTGAGCTCACGCAGGTCGCGATGCGCACCGTGAAGCAGGTGTCGCGATGCGACGGGTTCAACATCGGCATGAACCAGGGCCGGATCGCCGGCGCCGGCATCGCCGAGCACCTGCACCAGCACATCGTGCCGAGGTGGGCGCTCGACGCGAACTTCTTCCCCATCATCGCCGGCACGAAGGCGCTGCCGCGGCTCCTGGGCGAGGTGCGCGAGGAGATCGCGGAGGCCTGGCCGCGCTGACGCGGTCGGTCAGCGGACCTGTCGGGCCTCGAACTGCATCCGCGGGTTCGCGTACGAATCCTGGGACTCGATGAGTCGCAGTTCGCGCTCTCCGGACTCGTGCGTGTTCGCCAGCAGGTCGAAGACGCTCGACGCCGTGCGGGCGAGCGCATCGGCCGCGTCGCCGGTGCGGCGGTAGTGGGCGGAGAACAGCGCCGCCGTGACATCGCCCGAGCCATTTGCCTTCATGGGCAGCAGCGGCGTCTGCACGATCCATGCGCCGTCGTCGTCGACCGCGAGCATCTCGATCGTGCCGTCCTCGCGGTCGGGTCGCTCGATGCTCGTGACGAGCACGGTCCGCGGTCCGGAGGCGCGTGCGAGCTCGACCGACTCGAGCGTCGTCTCCAGCGAGCCGGGCTCGGTGCCCGTGAGGTAGCCGAGTTCGAACTGGTTCGGCGTGATGAGGTCGGCGGCGGGCACGACGCGATCGCGCAGCAGGACGGGGATGGCCGGCGCCACGAAGCATCCGCTCTTCGCATTGCCCATGACCGGATCGCACGAGTAGATCGCGTCGGGGTTCGCGGACTTGATGCGCGCGACCGCGTCGAGGATGACGTCGGCGATGCCCTCGGAGCCCTGGTAGCCGGAGAGGATGACGTCGATCTGCGGGAACGCCCCCCGGTCCTCGATGCCCGCGATCACCTCGCGGACGTCGTCGGGGCTGATCAGGGGGCCGCGCCACGCGCCGTAGCCCGTGTGGTTGGAGAAGTTGACCGTGTAGACGGGCATCACCTCGACGCCGATGCGCTGGAGCGGGAAGACGGCCGCGGAGTTGCCGACGTGGCCGTACGCCACGGCGGACTGGATCGAGAGGACCTTCACCCGTCGATCATTCCATCCCCGCCGGAGCCGGACGTCCTCCGGCGGCGCGGACGGCCGCGGCGAGGTCGGTGGCGAGCCGCTCGGCGTCGGCGTCGGAGAGATCGTGGACGGTGAGTCGAAGGCGGTGCGTCGCCGGAGCATCCGCGAGCACGAACTCGTCGCCCGTCCGCACGAGCCAGCCGCGGCGCATCAGCTGCTCCGACACGTCACGAGCCGCAACCGGCAGGGCGACCCAGAGGTTGAGGCCGTCGCCCGCCGTCGTGGGCAGGCCGAGCTCGGTGAGGCGTCCGGCGAAGGCGTCGTTGCGTTCGGCGTAGTGCGCACCGGCCGCCGCGATGGCCGCATCGACGTCGGGGTCGGTCACGAGTGCGAGCGTCAGGCGCTGGAGGAGGTGGCTCACCCACGTGGTGCCCGGCGTGAGCCGCATCGCGAGCCGATCGGCGGTCTCGGGATCGGACGCGGTCACCGCGAGGCACATGTCGGGGCCGAGGAACTTCGACACCGACCGCACGAGCGCCCAGCGACGGTGCTCGGGCCCGATGAGCGAGCGGTACGGCCTTCGCGAGAGCATCGAGAAGTGGTCGTCCTCGATGACGAGCACGTACGGATGCTCGCGCAGGACGGCGCGCAATTCCTCGGCACGGCGCTCGGAGAGGCTCGCGCCCGTCGGGTTCTGCGCGCGGGGCGTGCATACGACCGCACGCACGCCCTGCTCGAGCGCCGCGCGAAGCCCCGACACGGTCATGCCCTCGTCGTCGACCGGGACGGGCACGGGGCGGTAGCCGCCGACCCGGACGGTGTGGATGCTCGTGAGGAAGCACGGATCCTCGAGCGCGACGGCGTCGTCGCGGACGAGCGCCTGGGCGAGGAGCCGCTCGACCGCGTCGGCCGCGCCGCTGGTGATGGTGAGTCGCACCTCCGACGGCGCGAGGTCGTCGCCGACCCAGGCGCGAGCCCAGTGCTCGAGGCCGGGGTCGACGACCGGCTCGCCGTAGAGCACGGGGCGGCCGGCCATGCCCGCGAGTGCGCGGGACGGGTCGGGGATGAGATCGGGGTCGGGATTGCCCGTCGCGACGTCGCGGAGCACGCTGTCGGCGGCGAACCCCTCCTGGGCGACGGCCGATCGATCGGCGACGCGCGTTCCGCCGCGGCCGCGGGTGACGACGACGCCCGCCGTGGTGAGCTGCCGGTAGGCCGCGACCGCCGTGTTGCGGTTGACGCCGAGATCGTCCGCGAGGTTGCGCACGGGCGGCAGCGCATCGCCGGGACGCAGCGCCCCGCGCTCGATCAGGGCGCGCACGCTCGCGGCGATGTCCGCGGCCGAGCTGCCGGTGATCTCGAGGGTCATGTCATGATCCATCACTGTTCGGGGAGGAGGACTCGGTCCATGCTATCTTTTGGCCTAGGTCAAGCCAACGCCTTGTCCGCCACGTTGCGCGAGCGCGCGCCATCCGTCGAAGGGAACCACCGATGAGCACGTCCGAGACCGGCTCGAGCCGCGTGAAGCGCGGCCTCGCCGAGATGCTGAAGGGCGGCGTCATCATGGACGTCGTCACGCCCGAGCAGGCGCGCATCGCCGAGGACGCCGGCGCCGTCGCCGTCATGGCCCTCGAGCGCGTTCCCGCCGACATCCGCGCGCAGGGCGGCGTCGCCCGCATGAGCGACCCCGACCTCATCGAGGCGATCATCGCCGAGGTCTCCATCCCGGTCATGGCGAAGGCGCGCATCGGCCACTTCGTCGAGGCGCAGGTCCTCCAGGCGCTCGACGTCGACTACATCGACGAGTCCGAGGTGCTCTCGCCCGCCGACTACGTCAACCACATCGACAAGTGGGGCTTCACCACTCCGTTCGTCTGCGGTGCGACGAACCTGGGCGAGGCGCTCCGCCGCATCAACGAGGGCGCGGCGATGATCCGCTCCAAGGGCGAGGCCGGCACGGGCGACGTCTCGGAGGCCACCAAGCACATCCGCAAGATCACCTCGGAGATCAACCAGCTGAAGTCGATGACGCGCGACGAGCTGTACGTCGCCGCGAAGGAGCTCCAGGCGCCGTACGAGCTCGTGCTCGAGGTCGCGCAGACCGGCAAGCTCCCCGTCGTGCTGTTCACCGCCGGCGGCGTCGCCACGCCGGCGGACGCCGCCATGATGATGCAGCTCGGCGCCGACGGCGTGTTCGTCGGCTCGGGCATCTTCAAGTCGGGCAACCCCGAGCAGCGCGCCGCGGCCATCGTCAAGGCCACCACCTTCTACGACGACCCGAAGGTCGTCGCCGAGGTGTCGCGCGGACTCGGCGAGGCCATGGTCGGCATCAATGTCGGCGACCTGCCCGCACCGCACCGGCTCGCCGAGCGCGGATGGTGAGTCTCCGCGACGAGTCCCTGGGGGCGACGGATGCCGCGGGGCCGACCGTCGGCGTCCTCGCCCTCCAGGGCGACTTCCGGGAGCACGCGCGGGTGCTCGGCGAACTCGGCGCGCGCGTCGTGCTCGTGCGGCGTCCCGAGGACGTCGAGGGCATCGACGGCCTGGTGATCCCCGGCGGCGAGTCGACCGTGATGGACAAGCTCTCGCGATCGTTCGGCGTCGCCGAGCCGCTCAAGCGGCGGATCGCCGAGGGGCTGCCTGTCTACGGCACGTGCGCAGGTCTCATCATGATCGCCGACACCCTGCTCGACACGATCGACGGGCAGCAGAACCTCGGCGGACTCGACGTGGTCGTGCGCCGGAACGCGTTCGGTTCGCAGAACCAGTCGTTCGAGACCGAGCTGGACGTGCCGGCTCTGGGCGACCGACCGGTGCACGCGGTGTTCATCCGCGGCCCGGTGGTCGAGTCGGTGGGGGAGCGGGCGACGCCGCTCGCGACGCTCGCCGACGGGCGGGTCGTGGCCGTCGAGCAGGGGAACCTCGTCGGGACGAGCTTCCACCCCGAGATCGAGGGCGACCACCGGTTCCACGAGTACTTCCTCGGCAAGGTGCGCGCGGCGGTCGGCGCTGCAGCATAGCGGCCCCGAGGCATCCGTCGGCTCGTGCGCCCGCCCCGCGCGCGCGCCGGGCCGGGGGGACGCACTGGCCTAGAATGTCGGGGTACTGAACCACCGTGACGGGAGAGGCATGTCCGGGCATTCCAAGTGGGCGACGACCAAGCACAAGAAGGCGGTCATCGACGCACGCCGCGCCAAGTCGTTCGCCAAGCTCATCAAGAACATCGAGGTGGCCGCCAAGCTCGGCGGAGCCGACCTCGCCGGCAATCCGACCCTGTACGACGCCGTGCAGAAGGCCAAGAAGACGTCGGTCCCGAACGACAACATCGACCGGGCCATCAAGCGCGGCGCCGGCATCGGCGGCGAGGCGGTCGAGTACCAGAACATCACCTACGAGGCGTACGGCCCGAACGGCGTCGCCCTCATGATCGAGGTGCTCACCGACAACAAGAACCGAGCCGCCGCCGAGGTGCGCACGGGGCTCAGCCGCAACGGCGGCACGCTGGCCGACCCGGGCTCGGTCGCCTACAACTTCACGCGCAAGGGCGTCATCGTCGTCACCGGCGAGGGCACGACCGAGGACGACGTCATGATGGCGGCGCTCGAGGCCGGCGCCGAGGAGATCGAGCCGCACGCGCAGGGCTTCGAGGTCATCACCGACCCGTCCGCAATGGTCGACACCCGCAAGGCGCTGCAGGACGCCGGCCTCGACTACGAGTCGGCCGACATCGAGTTCGTGCCGAACCTCAAGGTCGAGATCGATGCCGACACCGCACGCAAGGTGTTCCGCCTCATCGACGCGCTCGAGGACAGCGACGACGTGCAGAACGTCTACAGCAACTTCGACCTGAGCGCCGAGGTGCAGGCCGAGCTCGAGGCCGAGGACTAGGCCGATCGCCGTGCGCGTGCTCGGCATCGACCCCGGACTCACGCGCTGCGGCGTGGGCGTGGTCGACGTCGAGCCGAACCGCACGGCGAAGCTCGTCGACGTCGTCGTGCTCCGGTCGCCCGCCGACCTCGACACGCCGCGACGCCTGGCGCGCATCGCCGACGGCCTCGAGGCGATCCTCGAGGAGCATCGCCCGCAGGCCGTCGCGCTCGAGCGCGTGTTCGCGCGGTCCGACGTCTCGACGATCATGGGCACGGCCCAGATCTCGGGCGTCGCGATGCTCATCGCCGCCCGGCGCGTGCTGCCGGTGGCGCTGCACACGCCGAGCGAGGTGAAGGCCGCGATCACCGGCTACGGCCGTGCCGACAAGGCGCAGGTCGGCGCGATGGTCGCCCGGATCCTCGGGCTCGAGTCGGTGCCGAAGCCGGCGGATGCCGCGGACGCGCTCGCGCTCGCGATCTGCCACGCCTGGCGGACCGGGGGAGCGGCGGGTGCCGCGATCTCCGACGCCAGGTCGGGTGCCGGCGCGGCGCGCAGCGGACGCGACGGCTCCGGTGCCGCGCTCACGCCGGCGCAGCAGGCGTGGCTCGCCGCGGAGCGCGCCGCGGCCGTGTCGGGGGCAGCCCGTAGGGTGAAGGAGTGATCTCCTCCCTCCGCGGCCGCGTGCTCCAGGCCTCCGGCAGTTCACTCGTCGTCGAGGTGTCCGGGGTCGGCTATCTCGTGAACGCGACCCCCGCGTTCGTGCTCGCCGGCCGGGTCGGCGACGAGGTGCTCGTGCACACCTCGCTCGTCGTCCGCGAGGACTCGCTGACGTTGTTCGGCTTCGCCACGCGAGACGAGCTCGAGGTCTTCGAGCTCCTGATCGGGGTCACCGGCGTCGGTCCGAAGTCCGCCCTCGGCGTCCTGTCCGCGATGGCGCCAACCGACGTGGCGCGGGCCGTCCAGGAGGACGACGACGCCGCGTTCCGCAGGGTCAGCGGCATCGGCCCGAAGACCGCGAAGCTGATCACGGTCTCCCTGGCCGGCAAGCTCGTCGCGCCGGCCCCCTCCGCCGTCGGTGCACCGGTCGCGACCGGGGGCGTGGCAGACGACGTGCTCGCGGCGCTCACCGGTCTGGGGTGGTCCGAGAAGCTCGCCGGCGAGGCGCTCGCAGAGACGCTCGAGGCCGCCGACGACGCCGCCGCGACGTCCGTGCCCGTGCTGCTGCGGCTGACGCTCGCCCGGCTCGGTCCGGCGCAGCAGGGGGCGCGCGCGCGATGACCGATGACGACCTCGACCTGACCGATCCCGAACTCGCCTCCGAGGCCGAGCTCGCGTTCGAGGGTGCGCTGCGGCCGAAGAGCCTCGAGGAGTTCGTCGGTCAGGCACGCGTGCGCGGGCAGCTGCAGCTGCTGCTCTCGGCCGCCGCGATCCAGCAGCGGACCCCCGACCACATCCTGCTCGCAGGACCGCCCGGACTCGGGAAGACCACGCTCGCCATGATCGTCGCGTACGAGGGTGGCCGACCGCTGCGCATGTCCAGCGGTCCCGCGATCCAGCACGCCGGCGACCTCGCCGCCATCCTGTCGTCGCTGGTGCCCGGCGAGGTGCTCTTCATCGACGAGATCCACCGGATGGCGCGGTCCGCCGAGGAGATGCTCTACCTCGCGATGGAGGACTTCCGCATCGACATCATGGTCGGCAAGGGCGCCGGGGCGACCTCGGTGCCGCTCGACCTCGCCCCGTTCACGCTGGTCGGTGCGACCACGCGCGCAGGCCTCCTGCCGAATCCGTTGCGCGACCGGTTCGGCTTCACAGCCCACCTCGAGTTCTACGACGAGGCCGAGCTCGAGCAGGTCCTCGGCCGTGCGGCCGTGATGCTCGGGCTCGACGTCGATCGGGAGGCGGTCGCCGAGATCGCCGGGCGCTGCCGCGGCACGCCGCGCATCGCGAACCGCCTGCTCCGCCGCGTGCGCGACTACGCGCTCGTCCACGGCGGGAGGGCCGACGTCGACGCGGTGCGCGCCGCACTCGAACTGTACGACGTCGACCCGCTCGGGCTCGATCGACTCGATCGCGCCGTGATGATGACGATCCTCACGAGGTTCGGCGGCGGCCCCGTGGGCCTCAACACGCTCGCCGTATCGGTGGGCGAAGAGGCCGAGACCATCGAGGCGGTGGTCGAGCCGTTCCTCGTGCGCATCGGCCTCATCACGCGGACCCCGCGCGGGCGGATGGCGACGCCCGGCGCCTGGCGCCACTTCGGACTCGTGCGCGAGGCCGAGGGCGCCGGGGTCGCGCTGCCGATCGATGACCTATAATCCTTTGAGGCTCCGGCCACCCCGCCCCTGATCGTGCGCATCGTGCGCACACCGGAAGGTTCCCACCCCATGGTCCTTGATCCGCTGACTCTCATCATGCTCGCCGTCCTGGCGGTCCTGATCTTCTTCATGTTCCGCAACTCGCGCAAGCGTCAGGCCGAGGCACGTGAACTGCAGTCGAAGGTCGCGCCGGGCGCGAAGGTGATGACGAACTTCGGGGTGTTCGGCACGATCCTCTCGATCGACGAAGAGGAGAACCGGGTCGAGCTCGAGTCCTCGCCGGGCACCGTCCTGACGGTCCACCGCCAGACGATCGCGCGTGTGGTCGAGCCGGTCGACGCGCCCGCCGAGGCTGCGGCCGCGATCGACGGTGAGCCCGAGTTCGGCGAGCGCGTCGACGAGTCGCCGAACGACGAGACGCCCGACACCAAGAAGTCGGACGACTGAGGCCCACCCCATAGCTCTGCCCGCGCGATGCTGCGCGGGCTCCCTGCAGAGAAGGCACAACTGTGGCTGCACCATCCAAGCGGTCCTCGCGACCGACGCCCGTCCGCAAGGCCGTGCGATCACTGACCTGGCTCGGCGTCATCATCGTCGCGCTGTTCGGCATCAACGCGGCCGGTGTCATCTGGGGCGGTGGTTCCTGGACGCCGAAGCTCGCGCTCGACCTCGAGGGCGGCACGCAGATCATCCTCGCGCCGCAGCTCGCCGACGGTGAGTCCGTCTCGCAGGAGCAGCTCGACCAGGCGGTCTCGATCATCCGGCAGCGCGTCGACGCCTCCGGCGTCTCGGAGGCCGACATCACGACGCAGGGCGGCCAGAACGTCGTCGTCGCGATCCCCGGCGAGCTCGACGAGCAGACGCGCAACCGGATCGAGTCGTCGGCGAAGCTCGAGCTCCGGCCGGTGCTGCTCGCGGACGCCGCGGCCAACCAGTCGATCGACCCGAGCGAGAGCCCCGAGCCGACCGACGGTGCGGAGGAGGAGCTCTCGACGACGCCGAGCGTCGAGCCCACCGATGCGAGCGACCCGAACTGGGTGACGCCCGCCCTGCAGGACGAGTTCGACACGTTCGACTGCGCGACGATCGACGAGAGCGGTGCGAATGTCGCGCCCTCCGACGAGCCGCTCGTCACGTGCGACTCGACGCGTACCATCAAGTACCTGCTCGGTCCGGTCGAGGTCAGCGGCGAGGACATCGTCGACGCGACGAACGGCATGGTGCAGACGCAGACCGGCGCGACCACGGGTCAGTGGGCCGTCAACATCGTCTTCAACGACCGCGGCACCGCGGCGTTCTCCGAGGTCAGCCAGCGGCTCTTCGCGCTCAACGGCCAGACCCCGCGCGACCAGTTCGCGTTCGTGCTCGACGGCGCGGTGCTCTCCGCCCCCCAGATGAACGGCGTCATCACCGACGGCCGTCCCCAGGTCACGGGCAACTTCACGCAGGAGTCGTCCAAGGCCCTCGCCGACCAGCTGAAGTTCGGCGCCCTTCCGATCAGCTTCGAGGTGCAGTCCTCCGACACGATCTCCGCGACCCTCGGGACCTCGCAGCTCCAGTCGGGGCTCATCGCGGGCATCATCGGCCTCATCCTCGTCGTGATCTACACGCTGTTCCAGTACCGTGCGCTCGGAACCGTGACCATCGCCTCGCTGATCATCGCGGGGGTGATCACGTACCTGATGATCACGATCCTCGGTTGGTACCAGGGCTATCGCCTGTCGCTGGCCGGCATCGCCGGTCTGATCGTGGCGATCGGCTTCACCGCCGACTCGTTCATCGTGTACTTCGAGCGCGTCCGAGACGAGTTGCGCGACGGGCGACCGCTCGTCGGCGCCGTCGAGGCGGGCTGGAAGCGCGCGCTGCGCACCGTCCTGTCGTCGAAGTCGATGAACCTGCTCGCGGCAGTCGTGCTGTACATCCTCGCCGTCGGCAGCGTGCGCGGCTTCGCGTTCACGCTCGGTCTCACCACGATCATCGACGTCATCGTCGTGATCCTGTTCACGCACCCGATGCTGCAGCTCCTGGCGCAGACCCGCTTCTTCTCCAGCGGGCACTCCTGGTCGGGCCTCGACCCCCAGGCGCTCGGTGCGGTCTACCGCGGCCGCGCGGAGTTCCGCAAGCCGGTCGCCGTTCCGGCGAAGAAGGCGGCATCCAGTTCGCGTGAGGCGCAGAAGCGCCAGACCATCGCCGAACGCAAGGCGGCGCAGGCCGACGCCACCGTCGGCGCCGGCGAGAGCAAGGAGTCCTGATGGCCAACCGACTCACCACGTTCGGCAACGACCTCTACACGGGCAAGCGTTCGTTCAACTTCGTCGGCGGGCGCAAGAAGTGGTACACGATCGCCGCCGTGCTGATCATCCTCTCCGTGCTGGTGCCCGTCGTGCGCGGCTTCAACTTCGGCATCGAGTTCCGCGGCGGTTCGCAGTTCCAGATCGCCGGCGTCGCGAACGCGACCGAGCAGCCCGCGATCGATGCGGTCGCCGAGGTCGTGCCGGGTGCGGTCGCCCGCGTGACCATCGTGGGCGAGGACGGCGTGCGCGTGCAGACCGACCAGCTCGAGCAGGCGGAGTCCCGTGAGCTCACCACGGTCCTCGCGGATGCCTACGGCGTGCCCGAATCCGAGGTGACCTCCTCGTTCATCGGCGCGAGCTGGGGTGCGGACATCACGCGCCAGGCGCTGCTCGGCCTCCTGGCCTTCCTGCTGCTCGCTGCCGTCATCATGGCGTTGTACTTCCGCACCTGGAAGATGTCGCTGGCGGCGATCCTGTCGCTGCTCGGCGACCTGATCGTCACCGCGGGCCTCTATGCGGCGGTCGGCTTCGAGGTGACACCCGCAGCGGTGATCGGAATCCTGACCATCCTCAGCTACTCGCTCTACGACACCGTCGTGGTCTTCGACAAGATCCGCGAGAACACCTCGGAGGACGGCCAGGAATCCCGTCGCACGTTCGCCGAGTCCGTCAACCTCGCCGTGAACCAGACGCTGGTCCGCTCGATCAACACGAGCGTGGTCGCGGCGCTGCCTGTCGCGGCCATCCTGTTCATCGGTGCGGGCGTGCTCGGCGCCGACACGCTGCGCGACATCTCGCTCGCGCTGCTCATCGGCATCCTCGTCGGCACCTGGTCCACCGTCTTCATCGCCGCGCCGCTCTACTCGCAGCTGCGCGAGGGGGAGTCGGCGATCAAGCGCCACGACCAGAAGGTCCTCAAGGAGCGCGAGCGCGCCGGAGGGTCTTCGGCCGAGGCCCTGCCGGTCGCCTGAGGCGTCCTCCGGACCTCGATGGCGCGCGACCGTTACGGAAGCGGTGATAATTGAGGTCTGGAGGTGCGGGGCTCATGACCGATACCGGTGTCAACTCGACGGCGTCACTGCGTCGACTCGTGCCACGGATCTTCTCCAAGGCGCTTCCCGCTGGGGCGGTCGACAGCGTGATGCGGACGGTGCGCATGCACCATCCGAAGGCCGATCTCTCGGTCATCGAACGGGCGTACACGGTAGCCGAGCGCGCGCACGAAGGCCAGAAGCGACGCAGCGGTGAACCGTACATCACGCACCCGATCGCGGTCGCCCAGATCCTCGCCGATCTCGGCATCGGATCCAAGGCCGTGGCAGCCGCCCTCCTCCACGACACCGTCGAGGACACCGCGTACACGCTCGACCAGCTGCGCGCCGACTTCGGTGACGAGATCGCGATGCTCGTCGACGGCGTCACGAAGCTCGACAAGGTCAAGTACGGCGATTCGACCCAGGCGGAGACCGTCCGCAAGATGATCGTCGCGATGTCCAAGGACATCCGCGTGCTGATCATCAAGCTCGCCGACCGCCTGCACAACGCGCGCACGTGGGGCTTCGTCCCGGCGGCCTCGGCGTCGCGCAAGGCCACCGAGACCCTCGAGATCTACGCGCCGCTCGCGCACCGCCTCGGAATCCAGACCATCAAGTGGGAACTCGAGGACCTCTCGTTCGCGGTGCTCTACCCGAAGCTCTACGCCGAGATCGAGAGCCTGGTCAAGCAGCGGACGCCCCAGCGCGAGGAGTACGTCCAGTCGGTGATCGACCTCGTCTCGGACGACCTCAAGGCGGCTCGCATCCGCGGCAAGGTCGTCGGACGGCCGAAGCAGTACTACTCCATCTACCAGAAGATGATCGTCCGCGGCCGGGACTTCGACGACATCTACGACCTCGTCGGCATCCGCATCCTGGTGAACTCGGTGCGCGACTGCTATGCCGTCCTGGGATCCATCCACGCGCGATGGACGCCGGTCCCCGGCCGTTTCAAGGATTACATCGCGACGCCGAAGTTCAACCTGTACCAGTCGCTGCACACGACCGTGATCGGACCGAAGGGCCGTCCGGTCGAGATCCAGATCCGCACGCACGACATGCACCAGCGCGCCGAGTACGGCGTGGCGGCGCACTGGAAGTACAAGGAGCGGATGGCCGCCGGCCACGTCGACGGCGGAGGGACCCGCGGAGATGCCGACATGGCTTGGCTCGCGCACATCTCGGATTGGCAGGCGGAGACGGCCGATCCCGGCGAGTTCCTCGACTCGCTGCGGTTCGAGATCGGCGCGAAGGAGGTCTACGTCTTCACGCCGAAGGGCCGCGTCATCGGGCTGCCGGCCGGCGCGACCCCGGTCGACTTCGCGTACGCCGTGCACACCGAGGTCGGCCACCGCACGATGGGCGCGAAGGTCAACGGCCGTCTCGTGCCGCTCGAGAGCGAGCTGGTGAGCGGCGACGTCGTCGAGGTGTTCACGTCGAAGAACCCAGACTCGGGTCCGAGCAAGGACTGGCTGATCTTCGTCAAGAGCCCACGCGCGCGGAGCAAGATCCGCCAGTGGTTCACCAAGGAGCGACGCGACGAGGCGATCGAGCACGGCCGCGACGCGATCGCCCGGGCGATGCGCAAGCAGAACCTCCCGCTCCAGAAGCTCATGAGCCAGGATTCGTTCGCCGAGGTGGCGGCCCAGCTGCGCTACGACGACGTGTCGGCGCTGTACGCCGCCGTCGGCGAGGGGCACGTGTCGACGCAGTCCGTCATCGAGAAGGTCATCGCCCTGGTCCGCGATGTCGACGATGCCGACGAGCCCGAGCTGCCCGCCATCCCGGTCCGCTCGCGACCGCTGCCGAGGACCAGCGATTCCGGCGTGCTCGTGCGCGGCGCCCCCGACATCCTCGTCAAGATCGCGCGGTGCTGCACACCGGTGCCCGGTGACGACATCGTCGGCTTCATCACGCGAGGTTCCGGGGTCTCGGTGCACCAGGCGTCGTGCCACAACGTGCAGTCGCTGCTCCGCGAGCCCGAGCGGATGATCGATGTCGAGTGGGCGCCGAGCTCCAAGAGCGTGTTCCTTGTGCAGATCCAGATCGAGGCGCTCGATCGTGCCGGGCTCCTGTCGGACGTCACGCGGGTCCTCAGCGAGCACCATGTGAACATACTGTCCGCGAACGTCTCGACGTCGTCGGACCGGTTGGCCATCAGTCGGTTCGTCTTCGAGATGGGCGACACCACGCACCTCGACCGCGTCCTGAACGCCGTTCGCCGCATCGACGCCGTCTACGACGTCTATCGGGTGAGCGACGGCTGAACGGTCGCGGCGATCTCGGCCGCCGTGAGGCGTTCGAGCGCTGCTGCCTTGTGGGGCAGTCGATGGGCGAGTTCCAGGCGTGATCGGACGCGTCCGCCCATCGACCGGTCGGCGCTGAGCAGCGCGGCCACGATCCTGAGCACGTCGTGGGCGGGCTCCGCATCGCGCACGAGGTCGTAGACCGTCCGATCCGGCGTGGTGCACCGGACGCCGCCGATCGCGACGATGTCGGCGGGCGCGATCGCGACCTCGCGCAGGAGCATCCCGGGTGGCAACGACCGCGTCGACACGCGTGACGAGAGCGGGACGCAGCACTCGGCGACCCGCGGGGGAGACACAAGCGCGCCGTGCACCCAGGCGGCGGACCGGCGCTCGACGACGAACTGCGACGGCAGACCGGGCGCGACCGCCGCGGCACGGAGGCCGGGCAGGTCGGGCTCGTCGACCGGGCACCACCCGTCGCCGATGCGCATCACCTCGCCGTCGAGCCGCGCGGCGCAGAGTTCGGCCAGGGGCAGGTCGTCGAGGTCGAGGACCGAGGGAAGCCGCGCCATGCGACCTATGTTCCGCCATTCGCCGGCGCATCGGGTCGTCTCCGGCCCGGGCTGTGGATCATCGCCGGTGATCGGTCGGACGTGCAGGGGACGTCGCCGAACGCACTCGACCCGCCGCCGCGAGCGCGGCGACGGGTCGAGTGCGGTGAGCGGACCGTCAGCCGCCGACGGCCTTGAGCCAGGCCCGGCGGGCGTCGAGCGCCTCGCGTGCGGCGGCGATGGCCTTCGCGTCGCCGGCGGCCTCGGCCTCGGCGAGCTCGGCCTCGAGCTTCGCGATCGCGTCGTGCAGCTGGCCGAGCATGCCCTCGGAGCGCGCCTTCTTCTCGGGGTCCTCGCGTTCCCAGCGCTCGTCCTCGAGTGCGCGGACGTGGTTCTCCACCTTGCGGAGGCGGTCCTCGACGGTGCGCACCTGGTCGCGCGGAACGCGGCCGATGTCGTCCCATCGGCGCTGGATGCCGTTCAGCGTCGAACGGGCCGCACGCGCGTCCTTCGAGGCGAGCAGTGCGTCGGCCTCGTCGAGCAGCGCGAGCTTCTCGGTGAGGTTGGCGCGGTACTCCTCGTCGTCCTTGGCGTCGATCTCGGCCTTGGCCTGGAAGAGCACGTCTCCCGCGGCCTTGAACTTCGCCCAGAGCGCGTCGTCGACCTTCTTGCCCGCGCGGCCCGCCTGCTTCCACTCGTCGAGGAGCGAGCGGTACTCGACGACGCCGTCGGCGCCGCGCGGCGCGAGGGCCTCGGCGCGCTCGATGAGCCGCTGCTTGCGCTGGCGCACCTCGCGGTGCGAGGCGTCGAGCTCGGCGAAGAACGCCTTGCGATGCTGTTCGATCGTCGAGCGTGCGGCGCGGAATCGCTTCCAGAGCTCGTTCGCCTCGCCCTTGGGCAGCCGCGGGCCGTCCTGCTGGTGCTGCTGCCAGCGGGCGAAGAGGGCGTCGAGTTCGGCGGAGGTCTGCTTCCACTGGGTCTTCGCGGGGTCCTGCGCGGCGAGCGCCTCGGCCTCCTCGACGATGCGGGTGCGCTCTGCGATCGCGTCGGCGAGCGCGGCCTTGGCCTCGGCCTGCTGCTGCGCCGTGAGCTCCTGCGTCGTGCCGGAGAGGGCCTCGAGCCGGCGCGTGAGCGCGTCGAGGTCGCCGACGGCGTGGGCGTCGGCGACGCTCGCCCGGAGCGTGTCGACGGCCTTGGCGACATCCGCTGCCGGTGCACCGCGGCGCACGCGCTGCTCGAGCAGCCCGACCGCGCCCGCCAGGTCGGCGTACTTGCGCTCGAAGTACGCCAGCGCCTCTTCCGGAGTCGCATCGGGGTACTGCCCGACCTCGCGCTCGCCCTCGCTGGTCCGCACGAAGACGGTGCCCGTCTCGTCGACGCGGCCCCACGGTTGCTGTGCTGAATCGGTCACGAACTCACCCTGTCGTCGTGCGGATGCCGCGTGCGCGGCGGATGACGGCATCAAGCCTATTGCACCCTCGGGAACGGCGTCGGCCGCATCCGAGCGCGGACGTGGGCGCTCATTCGACGATGAACGACGTGATGCTCACCGGGCGCACGGGTGCGCCGTCGGCGGCATCGTCGGCGACGCCCTGGTCGGTGATGTCGGCGCGCAACGCGTCGAGCCCGTCGGTCACGCGGCCGATCACGGTGTAGCCGCCCGCGGCGTCGGAGGGGATCGTCGAGTCCTCGTAGACGATGAAGAACTGGCTGCCCTGGCTCTCGGCGACGCCGCCCTGACGGGCCATCGCGATGGTGCCCGCCGGATAGACGTCATCGGCGGGCGCGTTCTCGACCGGGCCGTAGCTGTACCCGGGTCCGCCCGAGCCGTCGCCGTTCGGATCGCCGCACTGGAGCACGAAGATGCCGTCGGTCGTGAGGCGGTGGCAGGTGAGCCCGTCGTAGAACCCCGAGTCGACGAGGGTGACCGTGCTCGCGACGGCCTGCGGCGCCGCGGCGCCGTCGAGCTCGATCGAGAGCGAGGTGTCGTTGAGCGTCAGCGCCCCGACCCAGGTCCGGTCCTCGGCGAGGTCGGGGGAGGGGACCTCGGTGGCCTCGGCGCTGGGCGTCGGCGAGGGCGTCGGTTCGGCTGCGGGCGCGCCGGGGCCGCCCGAGAAGTAGAAGAGCTGCGCACCCGTCGCGAGCGCGAGCACCACGACGAGCCCCACGCCCGCGAGCACGTTGTCTCGCGTGCGGCGCCGAACGGACCGGCGGTGCACCTCCTGGCGGGCCTGGTACGTGCGGAGGCGCGAGCGTTCCTCGCGCGCCTGACGGTCGTTCGTTGCCACGCTGCTCCTTCGGGGGAAATCCTGCGGAGGAGAGCCTACGCAACCGCGGCGCGCCCGGGCGAATCCAGCACGGCCGCCCACGGGTCGGGCCCTGTCGGTCGCCGCGATTACGCTGGTCCGCATGGTGGATTCGGCCCAGGGGTTGCGTGCGGGGGCGACCCCGCTCGCGGTGCGGATGCGGCCGCGGAGCCTCGATGAGGTGGCAGGTCAGCGGCACCTCCTGACGCCGGGTTCGCCGCTCGTGGCGCTCGCGGCCGACCGCACGGGCGAGTCGGGTGCGGTGTCGGTGATCCTCTGGGGTCCGCCAGGCACCGGCAAGACCACGCTCGCGCAGGCGATCGCCCGATCGTCGGGTCGCAAGTTCGTCGAGCTCTCGGCGGTCACCGCCGGCGTGCGCGACGTGCGCCAGGTGATGGAGGCGGCCCGCGCGGACCGCGACCTGTACGGCGTCTCGACGGTGCTGTTCCTCGACGAGATCCATCGCTTCACGAAGGCGCAGCAGGACGCACTGCTGCCCGGCGTCGAGAACGGATGGGTCATCCTCGTGGCGGCGACGACCGAGAACCCGTCGTTCTCGGTGATCTCGCCGCTGCTGTCGCGTTCGCTCCTGCTCACCCTCGAGACGCTCGACGACGACGACCTGGCATTGCTCGTCGACCGTGCGGTCGTCGATCCGCGCGGTCTCGGCGGGAGGGTCGAGCTCGCACCGGAGGCGCGCGCGGCGATCGTGCGCCTCGCCTCGGGCGACGCGCGACGCGCCCTGACCGCCCTCGAGGCGGCCTCCACGTCCGCGATCAGCGAGGCCTCGACGGATGCCTCCGGCGATACCGGCGAGGTCGACGATGAAGGGGCCGACGGCAGCGGGGTCGAGGCCGACGGGTCGCCGCTGCCGGTGATCACGCCCGAGGTGGTCGCGCGGGCGGTCGACCGTGCGCTCCTCAGGTACGACCGCGACGGCGACGAGCACTACGACGTGATCAGCGCGTTCATCAAGTCGGTGCGCGGCAGCGACGTCGATGCCGCGCTGCACTACCTCGCGCGGATGATCGAGGCCGGGGAGGACCCTCGGTTCATCGCCCGTCGCATCATCGTCCTCGCGTCCGAGGACATCGGCATGGCCGACCCGACCGCGCTCGGCGTCGCGGTCGCCGCGGCCGACGCGGTGCAGTACATCGGCATGCCCGAGGGCCGCATCCCGCTCGCCCAGGCCGTCGTGCACCTGGCGACCGCACCGAAGTCGAACGCGGCGTACCTCGGGATCGACGCGGCGCTGGCCGACGTCCGCGCAGGCCGCGCCGGCCGCGTGCCCAAGCACCTGCGCGATGCGCACTACCCCGGCGCGAAGCGGCTCGGGCACGGCAAGGGCTACGCGTACCCCCACGACGACCCGATCGGCGTCGTGCCGCAGCAGTACCTGCCCGACCCGCTCCGCGGTGCCGTCTACTACAGCCCGACCGAGCACGGGAACGAGCGCGAGGTGTCCTCGCGGCTCGCCAAGCTGCGCCGGATCGTCCGCGGTGAGCGTTGACCCGCCGCTCGTGGTAGGATCGTCGCTGGCCTGAAGCCAGATTCTCGCGTGCGGCTGCGCGGTCTCCACGGCGAAGGGATGCGACCTGTAGCCGGTCGCCCCGTGGCGAACCCCTCTGAACATCGTCTTTCCGGCGCTCGGTGCGCCCGGAACACACCGTTTGAGAATCCTCCGAAAGGACATCGTGACCAACCAGTCCCGAAGCAAGACCCGCCTCTCCCGTGCGCTCGGCGTCGCCCTCACCCCGAAGGCCGCCAAGTACATGGAGAAGCGCCCGTACGCTCCCGGTGAGCACGGCCGCACCAAGCGCAAGCAGGACTCCGACTACGCCGTTCGCCTCCGCGAGAAGCAGCGCCTGCGCGCCCAGTACGGCATCCGCGAGAAGCAGCTCCGCATCGCGTTCAACGAGGCCCGCCGCACCGACGGCATGACCGGTGAGAACCTGGTCGAGCTGCTCGAGATGCGCCTCGACGCGCTCGTGCTCCGCGCCGGCTTCGCCCGCACCATCTCGCAGGCCCGCCAGTTCGTCGTGCACCGTCACATCACCGTCGACGGCAAGATCGTCGACCGCCCGTCGTTCCGCGTGAAGCCGGGCCAGGTCGTGGGCGTCAAGCAGCGCTCCGAGGGCACCGAGCCCTTCCAGGTCGCCGCGGCCGGCGGCCACGTCGACGTGCTCCCCAAGACCCCGGGCTACCTCGAGGTCGAGCTCGACAAGCTGCAGGCCACGCTCGTGCGTCGCCCGAAGCGCGCCGAGGTGCCCGTCACGTGTGACGTCCAGCTCGTCGTCGAGTACTACGCCGCCCGCTAGTCGGCGGTTCGCCCGAACGGGGTCGCGGTTCGCCGCGGCCCCGTTCGTCGTCTCCCCGCGGCGTCCGTCGCACGCCCTAGACTGAGGAGACGCGTGCGCACCGCGCGGCGCGAGCACGACCCATCGAGGAGTGAGACGTGAAGAGCATCCTGTGGTTCACCGTCGGCGTCGCGGTCGGCTTCGCCGTCGCGCACCAGGTCAACCGCACGGCCCAGGGCCGTGAGTTCTTCTCGGGGATCGACGCCAAGGCGCGTGCGTTCGGACGCGCGGTGGCCGAGGGCTACCACGCTCGCGAGGCCGAGCTCCGGGCGGCCGAGGACCACTAGTCGCGGCGCGCGACGCATCCCGCGCCACGCGCGGGACGTTCCACCATCCCCACGAAACCAGAACGGAACCATGCAGACTGCCGAGATCCGCCAGCGCTGGCTTGACTTCTTCGCCGCGCGCGGCCACACGGTCGTGCCGTCGGCCTCGCTCGTGTCCGACGACCCGTCGCTGCTCTTCACGGTCGCCGGCATGGTGCCCTTCGTGCCGTACCTCACCGGCGTCGTGCCCGCGCCCTACCCCCGCGCGACGAGCGTGCAGAAGTGCATCCGCACGAACGACATCGAGGAGGTCGGCAAGACGCCTCGACACGGCACGTTCTTCCAGATGAACGGCAACTTCTCGTTCGGCGACTACTTCAAGGAGGGGGCGATCACCGCGGCGTGGGAGCTCCTGACCAGCTCCGAGGCCGAGGGCGGCTACGGCTTCGACCCGAAGGACCTCTGGGTCACGGTCTACGAGGAGGACGACGAGGCGCGCGAGATCTGGAAGCGCGTCGCCGGCCTGCCCGACGAGCGGATCCAGGGCCTCGGCAAGGACACGAACTACTGGCACACGGGCCAGCCCGGTCCGGCCGGCCCCTGCTCGGAGATCTTCTTCGATCGCGGGCCCGAGTACGGCATCGACGGCGGTCCGGCCACCGACGACGACCGGTACGTCGAGATCTGGAACCTCGTGTTCATGCAGTACCTGATCGCCGACGTGAAGTCGAAGGTCGACTTCACGATCGTGAAGGAACTGCCCAAGAAGAACATCGACACCGGCATGGGCCTCGAGCGCGTCGCGTTCATCAAGCAGGGCGTCGACAACATGTACGAGATCGACCAGGTCCGGCCGGTGCTCGACGCTGCGGCGCGCCTCTCCGGTCGCCGATACGGGGCCGACCACGAGGACGACGTGCGCATGCGCGTCATCGCCGACCACATCCGTTCGTCGCTCATGCTCATGAGCGACGGCGTGACGCCCTCCAACGAGGGTCGGGGATACATCCTCCGACGCCTGCTCCGCCGCAGCATCCGTGCGATGCGCCTGCTCGGCGTCGAGGGACCGACGTTCCGCGAGCTGTTCGCCGCGTCGCGCGACGCGATGAAGGCGGCGTACCCCGAGGTCGCGACGAGCTATACGCAGATCGAGCAGCTCGCGCTCGGCGAGGAGGCGACCTTCCTCCGCACGCTCACGGCGGGTACGGCGATCCTCGACGGCGCGGTCGCGAAGACGAAGGCGGACGGCGCGGACCGCCTCGCCGGCGACACCGCGTTCCTGCTGCACGACACGTACGGCTTCCCGATCGAGCTCACGCTCGAGATGGCGGAGGAGGCAGGCCTCGCCGTCGATCGACCGACGTTCGACACGCTCATGGCCGACCAGCGCTCGCGTGCGAAGGCCGATGCGAAGTCCAAGAAGAAGGTCCTCGCCGACCTCTCGGTCTACAGCGACTTCCGGGCCAAGGGCGAGACCGTCTTCACGGGCTACACCGACCTCGTGACCGACTCCAGCGTCCTCGGCATCCTCGTCGACGGCCGACCGGTCGCCGCGGCGACCGCCGGCCAGACCGCCGAGGTGATCCTCGCGGAGACCTCGCTCTACGCCGAATCCGGCGGCCAGGCCCCCGACCAGGGCCGCATCGTCGGCGACGGCTTCGAGCTCCGGGTGCTCGACGTGCAGAAGCCGGTCAAGGGACTCATCAGCCACACCGTGACCGTGACGACCGGAGAGGTCGGCGTCGGGGTCCCGGCGACGAGCATCGTCGACGAGGACTACCGACGCGGTGCGACGCAGGCCCACTCCGGCACGCACCTCGTGCACGCGGCGCTCCGTCAGGTGCTCGGGCCGACCGCGCACCAGTCCGGCTCGTTCAACAGGGCGGGCTACCTGCGTCTCGACTACGGCTGGAACCAGGCGCTGTCGTCGGAGACGCGCAGCGAGATCGAGGAGGTCGCGAACGGTGCCGTGCGCGAGAACCTCGAGGTCGTCACCCGCGAGATGCCGATCGACGAGGCCAAGGCGCTCGGCGCCATGGCGCTGTTCGGCGAGAAGTACGGCGACGTCGTGCGCGTCGTCGACATCGGCGGTCCGTGGTCCCGCGAGCTCTGCGCGGGCACGCACGTCGCGCGCAGCGCCGAGGTGGGGATGATCAACATCGTCGGCGAGTCCTCGGTCGGTGCATCGAACCGCCGCGTCGAGTCGCTCGTCGGGAAGGACGCGTTCCAGCGCTTCGCCGCCGAGCGCGCCCTGGTGCAGGAGCTCACCGGAACGCTGAAGACGCGCCCGGAGCTGCTCGTCGACCGCGTCGGCGAGCTCGTCGCCAGCCTCAAGGCGGCCGAGAAGAAGATCCAGGCCTACGAGTCGAAGGCGCTGAACGATCGCGTCCCCGACCTCGCCGCGAAGGCGGAGCGCGTGGGCGACCTGCTGCTCGTCACCGAGTCGGTCGGGAAGCTCGGCTCGGGCGACGAGCTCCGCTCGCTCGCCACTGCCGTGCGCGGCAGGCTCGGCGACGCGGCATCCGTCGTCGCACTCGTCGGCGAGGTCGGCGGCAAGCCGCTCGCGATCGCGGCGACGTCGCCGGCCGCCCGCGACGCCGGTGCGAACGCCGGGACGATCGCGAAGGCGATGGCCGCTGCGCTCGGCGGCGGCGGTGGCGGCAAGCCCGACCTCGCGCAGGGCGGCGGCACCGACCTCGGCTCGATCCCGGCCGCGCTCGGCGCGGCGCGGACCGCATCCGGAGCCTGATCGTGAGATCGGGCGCGCGACTCGGCATCGACGTCGGCCGAGCGCGGATCGGCGTCGCGCGGTGCGATCCGTCGGCGATCCTGGCCGTGCCCGTCGAGACGGTCGCGCGGAGCGCGGAGGACGACGGAACGGACCTCCGTCGCATCCTGGAGCTCGCGTCCGAGTTCGACGTCCTGGAGCTGGTGGTCGGTCATCCGCTGTCCATGTCGGGTCGGCCCACCGCGTCGACGGACGACGCCGTCGGGTTCGCCGAGCGGCTTGCGGCGGCCGGGGCGGCGGTGCGCCTGGTCGACGAGCGGATGTCGACGGTGAGCGCGCAGCAGGCGCTCCGCTCGGCCGGAAAGTCGTCGAGGAAGCAGCGTCCGATCATCGACCAAGCTGCAGCCGTTATCATTCTGCAACATGCCATCGATGCCGAACGGGCATCGGGTACCGCCCCCGGACGCACGATCTCCGTCGAGGAAGGCCCCTGACCTCGTGACCCAGCTCCCCCCAGAGCGCCGAAGCGGCTCCGCGCCGGTGCCGCCGCCATCCGACCCGTACGGGGGCGATCGCGTCGCCGGAACCGGCTCGACGCCCGCGGCCGACGGGCGCGGCGACGCGCTCGGGAGCGCGGGAGCGCAGCCTCCGGCCCCGAGGACCCGCCGGGAACTGCGGGAGATGGAGCAGCGGCAGGCGGCGGAGGCGGCA
The DNA here is from genome assembly GCF_009674665.1 of Agromyces kandeliae. GTDB lineage: Bacteria > Actinomycetota > Actinomycetes > Actinomycetales > Microbacteriaceae > Agromyces > Agromyces kandeliae. Next base: position 182,527 of record NZ_WKJD01000019.1, on the reverse strand, counting down.
CGGCGCGCCGGCGCAGCGGATGCCGAGCGCGCGGCGGCCGCGGAGGCGGCGGAGCGCGCGGCCGCCGTGGAGGCCCAGCGTGCCGCAGCAGCGGAGGCGCAGCGTGCGGCGGAGGCGCAGCGCGCGGCGGAGGCGCAGTGGCGTGCCGCTCAGGAGGCGCAGGAGGTCAGGCGGCCGCACGCGCCACCGCCCCAGTCCGCGCGCATCGCGGCGAGCGGACCGACGGGACTCCCCGGTCAGCACCCCGGCCGGCAGCCGGTGCCGGGCCCGCCCGAGGAGCCCTGGTACGACGAGGGCATCCCGGAATACGACGACCGCATCCCGGAGTACGACGCGTACGAGGACACTCGCTACGCCACCGACGACACGCTCGCCGCGGCATCCACGGGGCCGGTGCGCGGACGCGCCGGCGGGGCGCCCGAGGAGTGGCCGCCGTCCGGCGGGCGAGGCATCGTCACGGACGCCGACCCGCACGACCAGGATCCGTTCGCCGACTGGAGCGACGAGGCCGGGCGCCCGTCGCGCGCCGACCGCCGCGCCGCGGCGGCCTGGGAGTTCGAGGAGCACGAGCGCGAGCCGAATCGCCGTCGACGCGGCGCGTGGGGCTGCCTCATCGCGCTCATCGTGCTGGGCGCGCTCGTCGCGGGCGCTGCGTTCTTCCTCCAGGGGCCGATCACGTCGCTGATGGAGCGCTTCCAGCCCCCGGAGGACTACTCGGGCGCGGGCACCGGCGAGGTCGTCTTCATGATCAACGAGGGCGACGGCGGCGAGACGATCGCCGCGAACCTCGAGGAGCAGGACGTCGTCGCCTCCTCCGAGGCGTTCATCGACGAGGTCACGAGCCGTTCCGAGCAGCCGATCTTCTACCCCGGCGCCTATCGGATGGCGAACCAGATGAGCGCCGAGGACGCACTTGACGCGCTGCTCGATCCGGAGAACAAGCTCGAGAACACGTTCGTGATCCAGGAGGGCCTGTGGGCGCGTGACGCGCTCGCGAACGCCGCAGCCGCGACCGGGATCCCGATCGAGGAGCTCGAGGCGGCGGCATCCGACCCGCAGGCGCTCGGCCTGCCCGCCGAGGCCACGAGCATCGAGGGCTTCCTCTTCCCCGCGACGTACACGTTCGGACCCGACGTCACCGCCGACGAGGTGGTGAAGACGCTCGTCGACCGGTCCTTCCAGTCCCTCGACGAGGCCGGCGTGGCGCCCGAGGACCGGTGGGAGACGGTGATCATCGCCTCGCTCATCGAGCGGGAGGCGGGCTCGGAGGCCGATGCGTACAAGGTCTCGCGCGTCATCCGGAACCGCCTCGACGCGAACCAGTTCCCGACGCAGCTGCTCCAGTTCGACTCCACCGTGCACTACGGCACCGGCGACGACACGCTCGTCACGACCACCGACGCGGAGCGCGCCGACGCATCGAACCCGTACAACACCTACGTGCATCCGGGGCTGCCGCCGGGGCCCATCGGCAACCCGGGCGACATCGCGATCGACGCCGCGCAGCACCCGGCCGACGGGCCGTGGCTGTACTTCGTCACCGTGAACCTCGAGACCGGCGAGACGGTCTTCTCGGCGACCTTCGAGGAGCACGAGGCGGCGGTCGAGCAGTTCCTGCGGTACCTCGACGAGAACGGATAGCGAGTGATGGCGACGCCTGGCGCGACGAACGCGACATCGGGGGAGCGTGCGGTGCGGCTGGCCGTGCTGGGCTCGCCGATCGCGCACTCGAAGAGCCCGTCCCTCCACCGCGCGGCGTACGAGTGCCTCGGCCTCGACTGGCGCTACGACCCGATCGAGGTGCGATCGGGGGAGTTCGCCGGGTTCCTCGAGCGCGCACGCGGCGAGGCGGATGCCGCGTGGCGCGGACTGTCGCTGACGATGCCGTTGAAGCACGAGGTGCTGGAGCACCTCGACGGGGCCGATCGCCTCGTGGATCTCGCCGGGGCGGCCAACACCGTCCGGTTCGCCGAGGACGGTTCGCTGCAGGGCTTCAACACCGACATCGGGGGCATCGTCCGCACGCTGGGCGACGCGGACCTCCGCCGCGCGCACCGCGGCGTGCTGATCGGCGGCGGAGCCACGGCGTCGTCGGCGCTCGTGGCGATGGCCGAGCTCGGCGCCGCCGAGGTCGACGTGCTCGTGCGCAACCCGGATCGGGCGCTCGGCGTGCAGGAACTCGGGCGGCGACTCGGGCTCGTGGTCCGGGTGGGCCCGCTCGCGGAGCTCGCCGCCGCGGCATCCGCCGACCTGGTCGTGAGCACCGTTCCCGGCGGCACCGACCTCGGCGTCGCGCCGTCGGATGCGCTGGTCGGCTCGGCGCTGCTGCTCGACGTCGCGTACGACCCGTGGCCGTCGGCGCTCGCGGCGGGCTGGCTCGAGCGCGCGGGGCGCGTCACGCACGGGCTCGGCATGCTCCTGCACCAGGCCCTCCTGCAGGTGCGCGTCTTCGTCTCGGGCGACCCGTTCGAGCCGCTTCCCGATGAGGCGGGCGTGCTCGACGTCATGCGCCGGAGCCTCTGACGACGCTGTGGGAGGATGGTGGGCATGCTCCGTTGGCTCACCGCCGGGGAATCGCACGGCCCCGAACTCGTCGCGATCCTCGAAGGCCTCCCCGCAGGCATCCCCGTCTCCCTCGATGACATCCGCGCCGACCTGGCGCGCCGCAAGCTCGGGTACGGCCGAGGCGCGCGCATGAAGTTCGAGCAGGACGAGCTCGCCGTCTCGGGCGGCGTGCGCCACGGCCTGAGCCTGGGCAGCCCCGTGGCGCTGCGGATCGGCAACACCGAGTGGCCCAAGTGGCAGCAGGTGATGAGCCCCGAGCCGGTCGAGGCCGAGGCGCTCGGCCGAGGACGCGGTGCGCCGCTCACCCGCCCACGTCCGGGGCACGCCGACCTCGTCGGCATGCAGAAGTACGGCTTCGACGAGGCTCGGCCGGTGCTCGAGCGCGCGAGCGCGCGCGAGACCGCTGCGCGCGTCGCGCTCGGCGCGGTCGCCCGATCGTTCCTCGCCGAGCTCGGCATCCGCCTCGTCTCGCACACGGTCGCCATCGGCCCCGTCCAGGTTCCCGAGGGCAGCGAACTGCCCATGCCGGCCGACGTCGATCGGCTCGACGCCGACCCGCTGCGCTGCTTCGACGCCGCGACGAGCGAGCGGATGGTGGCCGAGGTCGACGCGGCGCACAAGGACGGCGACACGCTCGGCGGCGTCGTCGAGGTCCTCGCCTACGGCCTCCCGCCCGGGCTCGGCTCGCACGTGCACTGGGACCGCCGTCTCGACGCGCAGCTCGCCGCGGCGCTCATGGGCATCCAGGCGATCAAGGGCGTGGAGGTCGGCGACGGCTTCCTCACCACCACCCGGCGCGGCTCGGCCGCGCACGACGAGCTCCACCTCGCGGACGGCCGGATCGTGCGCGCGAGCGACCGCGCCGGCGGGACCGAGGGCGGCATGTCCACCGGGACCGTGCTCCGAGTGCGCGCCGGCATGAAGCCGATCGCGACCGTCCCGCACGCCCTTCCCACGATCGACGTCGCGACGGGCGAGCCCGCCCCGGCCCACCACCAGCGCTCCGACGTGTGCGCCGTCCCCGCGGCGGGCGTCGTCGCCGAGGCCATGGTCGCACTGACCCTCGCGAACGCCGTGCTCGAGAAGTTCGGCGGCGACTCGGTCGTCGAGACCCGGCGCAACCTCGACGCCTACCTGGCGGCGATCCCCGACGCGCTCGCGAGCGAGGTCGCCGACGGCGCGATCCGTGCCTGAGCCGTCCGCACCGGGCACTACGCCGCGGGACTCACGGGCGATCCCGCTCCCGATCGTGCTCGTCGGCCCGATGGGCTCCGGGAAGTCGCGCGTCGGAGCGCGGCTCGCGTCGTCGCTCGGCGCGCCCTTCGTCGACACCGACCACCGGATCGTCGATCGCTACGGCCCCATCGAGGACATCTTCGCCCGCGACGGCGAGGCGCACTTCCGGGCGATCGAGCGCGAGGTCGTGGCCGAGGCGCTCCGCGAGGAGGCGGTCGTCTCGCTCGGCGGCGGAGCAGTGCTCGACGCGGACACCCGCGCCGACCTCGCGGGCCTCGCCGTCGTCCGGCTGGACGTCAGCCCGGCGGCCGTCGCGCCGCGGCTCACGGGCGGCACGCGGCCGCTGCTCGCCGATGGCGGGCTCGAGCGGTGGACCCGGATCCGCGAGGAGCGCCGCCCCCTGTACGACGAGGTCGCCGGCCTCAGCATCGACACCACGCGTCGCTCGGTCGCGCGGATCGTCGCCGAGATCACCGAGTGGGCTGGAGGACGCGCATGAGCGAGCACGAGGCGACGGTGATCCGGGTCGGCGGCGACGCGGGGTACGACGTGCGGATCGGCCGCGGCGTGCTCGACGGGCTGGGCGACGCGATCGGCACGTCGGCCCGCAAGGTGCTCGTCGTGCACCCGCCCACCCTCGGCGCGCGCGCGGCGGCGCTGCGCGAATCGCTCGTCGACCGGTTCGAGGTCATCCTCGCCGAGGTCCCCGATGCCGAGCAGGCCAAGCGCGTCGAGGTCGCGGCGTTCTGCTGGCAGATCCTCGGACAGGCCGACTTCACGCGCTCCGACGTGGTCGTCGGCTTCGGCGGGGGAGCGATCACCGACCTGGCGGGCTTCGTCGCGGCGACGTGGCTCCGCGGCGTCCGCATCGTGCAGGTGCCGACCACGGTGCTCGGCATGGTCGACGCGGCAGTCGGCGGCAAGACGGGGATCAACACGAACGAGGGCAAGAACCTGGTCGGCGCGTTCCACGCCCCGGCCGAGGTGCTCTGCGACCTCGAGGTGCTCGACACGCTGCCGCGGAACGAGGTCCTCGCGGGTTTCGCCGAGATCGTGAAGGCGGGCTTCATCCGGTACCCCGAGATCCTCGACGTGATCGAGGCCGACCCGGATGTCGCGACCGACCCCTCGACTCCCGAGTTCCGTCGCGTGGTGGAGCTGGCGGTCCGGATGAAGGCCGACGTCGTCAGCGAGGACTTCACCGAGCAGGGGCTCCGCGAGATCCTCAACTACGGTCACACGCTCGGCCACGCCGTCGAGCACGCCGAGCGCTACCAGTGGCGGCACGGCGCGGCGGTCGCGGTCGGGATGGCGTTCGCCGCGGAGCTCGGCCGGCTCTCCGGACGCCTCTCCGACGAGGTGGCCGACCGGCACAAGCGGGTGCTCGACCTGCTGAGCCTGCCGACGTCGTACCCCGCGGGCCGGTGGAACACCCTGCTCGCGACGATGCAGCGCGACAAGAAGGCGCGCGCCGGGCAGCTGCGATTCATCGTCCTCGACGACCTCGGCAAGCCCACCGTGATGCTCGCGCCCGACCAGTCGCTGCTGTTCGCGGCCTACCAGGAGATCGCGTCCTGATCCGCGACGGGCGAGGGGGCGGATGCCGCGCCGATAGGCTTCCGGCATGACCACGATCCTCGTCCTGAACGGACCGAACCTCGGCCGACTGGGCACGCGCGAACCCGAGGTGTACGGCTCGGAGACGCTGGCGGACATCGGCGAGCGACTCCAGGCATCCGTTCCCGACGACGTCGTGATCGAGTTGCGCCAGACCGACGACGAGGGCGAGCTCATCGGGTGGATCCACGAGGCCGTGGATCGCCGGGTGCCGGTCGTGATCAACCCCGCCGCCTTCACGCACTACAGCTACGCGCTCCGCGACGCGGCCGCCCAGTTGAAGACCGCTGGCGTGCCGCTCGTCGAGGTGCACCTGTCGAATCCGCACGCGCGCGAGACGTTCCGGCACACGAGCGTGATCTCCGGCGTCGCCACCGGCGTGATCGCGGGGTTCGGGTCGGACTCGTACCGTCTCGCGGTCGACTGGCTCCTGCGATCGCCCAGCTGAGTCGACTACACTCGATCAGTCGCACGCCCTTCGGCGTGCCCGCAGACTTCCCTCCATCGAACGGAAAGCACTTCCATGGCATCCACCGCTGACATCAAGAACGGCGTCGTCCTGAACATCGACGGCCAGCTCTGGAGCGTCGTCGAGTTCCAGCACGTCAAGCCCGGCAAGGGCGGTGCGTTCGTGCGCACGAAGCTGAAGAACGTCGTGACCGGCAAGGTCGTCGACAAGACGTACAACGCGGGTGCCAAGGTCGACATCGAGAACGTCGACCGCCGCGACTTCACGTACCTGTACAACGACGGCGACGGCTTCGTGTTCATGGACACCACCGACTACGACCAGCTCACGGTTCCGGCGGTCGTCGTCGGCGACGCCGCGAACTTCATGCTCGAGAACCAGTCGGTCACCATCGCGTTGAACAACGGCAACCCGCTCTACATCGAGCTCCCCGCGTCGGTCGTGCTCGAGATCACCTACACCGAGCCGGGCCTGCAGGGCGACCGCTCGACGGGCGGCACCAAGTCGGCGACGGTCGAGACCGGCTACGAGATCCAGGTCCCGCTGTTCCTCGAGACCGGCACCAAGGTCAAGGTCGACACCCGCTCGGGCGACTACCTCGGCCGCGTGAACGACTAGTGAGCGCCCGTACGAAGGCGCGCAAGCGCGCCCTCGACATGCTCTACTCGGCCGACATGCGGCAGGTCCCGGTCGAGCAGGTGCTGGTCGCCGAGGCCGAGCGGGCGGTGAACGAGCCCGAGCGGCAGGCGTCCTGGCTGTACGCGCGCGAGATCGTCGACGGCATCGTCGACCACCGCGACGAGATCGACGAACTCATCACCACGCACTCGCGTGGCTGGACGCTCGAGCGCATGCCGGCGGTCGACCGCGCGCTGCTGCGGATCGGCGTCTGGGAGATCGTGTACAACGACGAGGTCCCCGACCCGGTCGCGATCTCCGAGGCCGTCGAGGCCGCGACGGTGCTCTCGACCGACGACTCCGCAGGTTTCGTCAACGGCCTGCTCGCCGCCGTCTCGCACGCCAAGGGCTGAAGGCTCGAGGCGGTCGCGAACCGCGGTCCTCAGGTCGCGGGCGGCGCGGTTCGCGCGCGCCGTTCGACGAGCGCCATCGTGTGCTCGACGACCTCGCGCGGACCGTCGTGCGAGCGCAGTTCTCGACCGATCGCCTCGGCGCGCTCCCGGTACTCGGGGTCGGCCGACAGCCGTCGCCACGCGCGCAGGATCGCCGTCGCCGACGGGCGACCGGTCCGCAGGTCGATGCCAGCGCCCGCCCACCCGACGCGTGCCGCGATCACCGGCTTGTCGATGTCGCCGCCCGCGACGATGAGCGGGATGCCGTGCGCCAGCGCGGCGAGCACGCCGCCCCATCCGCCGTTCGTGATCATCACGTCGGCCCGGGGGAGCAGCGCCGCGTAGTCGACCAGCCCGGCGACGAACGCGTTCGGCGGCGCTGGGAACGGCAGGTCGGGAGCCTCCGCGCGGCCGGTCGTCGCCACGACCGAGACGGGCTGTCGGCCGAGCGCCGCGAACGCCGGCCGGATGAGGTCGTCAGGGTCGACGTTGAGCGTCCCCTGCGTCACGTGCACGATCGGACGGTCCTCGGGCAGCTCCGCCCACCAGTCGGGGGGTTCGGGCCGGACGGAGCCCGTCGGCGCGAGCGCGCCGACGAACTCGACGCGCACCGGCCAACTGCTCCGCGGGTACTCGAGTTGCGGAACGCCTGACGCGCACACGAGGTCGGGGGAGTGCCACGCCGCCGCGAGCGGGGCGTCGGTGGGCGGCAGGCCGGATGCCGCACGCTGCGCGTCGTAGGCGTGCTGGATGCCACGAGTCGCCAGGGCGAGCGCCGTGTTCAGGATGCGATCGCGGAGCCGTCCGAGCGGGCCGGCGGCCGGCCGCAGCGGGAGGATCGGCGGCGGGAGCTCGGGCGTCGGGATCGAGAGGGGCACGATGCTCACCGTGACCGATGGCGTGCCGGTGCGTTCGGCGGCGAAGTGCGTCCCCAGGCTGAGGTTGTCGGCGACGATGACGTCCCAGGGTCGCTCCCCGTACGCCGCGACGAGGTCGTCGCCCTGCGCGGCCCCGGTTCCGACGAACAGGTGCTCGACGTTCGCCAGCAGCTGTCGCGGACCCTTGCGGCCGCGCAGCGCGGGGAAGGTCGCGGCGAGGTCGAGCTCGTCGAAGTCGGGTGCCGTCGACCAGGACACGGGCTCGGCGCCGAGCGCGGCGAACCGGTCGGCGTAGGCGCGGCCGGTGTAGACGCGGACCCGATGGCCGGCGTCGACGAATGCGGCGGCGACGGCCGCGAGGGGAGCGACGTGCCCGGCGAAGGGCATCACGGCGATCATGACGTCGGCCATGCGCCATTGCAGCACGCGGGGCGACGACCGGGCCAGCCCTCGAACGCAGGATCCCCCGGACGGGGGATGCCTGCGGGCGGACGCCCTCCGCGACATCCGCCGCATCCCCGGGCGGAGGTGACGGAGGGGCGGGAGCTCGCTGGTAGGATCGATCGACCGACAACCTTGAAGCCCGTCCCGTGAGGCGGAGAAGGGAGTCCGCACCGCTGTGCGCACCGTGCTCCAGCAGGCAGACCTCGAGCGGGCGCTGACCCGCATCGCCCACGAGATCCTCGAAGCCAATCGCGGCGCCGACGATCTCGTCCTCCTCGGCATCCCCACGCGCGGCGTGGCGCTGGCCGAGCGACTCGCCCGGATCGTGTCCCGGATCGCCGGCGTCGACGTGCCCGCGGGGGCGCTCGACGTGACGATGTACCGCGACGACCTGGGACGCAACCCCGTGCGCGCCACCCACCCGACCGAGGTGCCGGGCGACGGCATCGACGGCCGGGTCGTGGTGCTCGTGGACGACGTGCTCTACTCCGGCCGGACCATCCGTGCCGCCCTCGACGCGCTCGCCGACCTCGGCCGCGCCCGCGCGGTGCGCCTCGCGGTGCTCGTCGACCGCGGCCACCGGGAGTTCCCGATCCGCGCGGACTACGTCGGCAAGAACCTGCCGAGCTCGACGCGCGAGCGCATCAACGTGCACCTCGCCGAGGTCGACGGCGACGACGCCGTCACGATCGAGGGCGGTGACGAGTGAGGCACCTGCTCAGCACGCGCGACCTGTCGCGCGACGACGCCATCGCGCTGCTCGACGTCGCCGAGGACATGGCCGCGGTCCAGGAGCGCGAGGTCAAGAAGCTCCCGACGCTTCGCGGCCGCACCGTCGTGAACCTCTTCTTCGAGGACTCCACGCGCACGCGCATCTCGTTCGAGGCCGCGGCGAAGCGCCTCTCGGCCGACGTCATCAACTTCAGCGCCAAGGGCTCCAGCGTCTCCAAGGGCGAGTCGCTGAAGGACACCGCGCAGACGCTCCAGGCCATGGGCGCCGACGGCGTCGTGATCCGGCATCCGTCCTCGGGCGCGCCCTTCACGCTGGCGACGAGCGGATGGATCGACGCGGGCGTCGTCAACGCCGGTGACGGGACCCACGAGCACCCCACGCAGGCCCTGCTCGACGCGTTCACGATGCGGCGGCGGCTCCACGGCGCCGCATCGCGCGGCCGCGACCTCGACGGAGTCCGAGTGGTCGTCGTCGGCGACATCCTGCACTCGCGGGTCGCGCGCTCGAACGTGTGGCTCCTCGAGACCCTCGGCGCCGAGGTCACGCTCGTGGCGCCGCCGACGCTCGTGCCCGTCGACGTGTCCGGCTGGCCCGCCGTCATCGAGTACGACCTCGATCGGGCGCTCGCCGCCGGACCCGACGTCGTGATGATGCTCCGCATCCAGGCGGAGCGCATGCAGGGAGCGTTCTTCCCGAACAGCCGCGAGTACGCGCGGACCTGGGGGCTGGACGACCACCGGTTCGCCCAGCTTCCCGAGACTACGATGGTCATGCATCCGGGCCCCATGAACCGCGGGCTCGAGATCGCCGCCCGCGCCGCCGACTCGATGCAGTCGACGGTGCGCGAGCAGGTCGCGAACGGAGTATCAGTGAGAATGGCCGCCCTCTACCTGCTGCTGTCCGGCGAACGGGGGGAGACCCCATGAGCGAGTCCTTCCTGATCCGCGGCGCGACCCTCCCGTCGGGCGAACGCGCCGACATCCTGCTCGAGGGCGGGCGCATCGCCGACGTCGGCACGCTGGCGGATGCCGCGGGCGCCACGGTCGTCGACGCCGACGGGCTGGTCGCGCTGCCAGGCCTCGTCGACCTCCACACCCACCTCCGCGAGCCGGGCTACGAGCAGAGCGAGACCGTCCTCACGGGCACGCGGGCCGCCGCCGCCGGCGGCTTCACGGCGGTGTTCGCGATGGCGAACACGTTCCCCGTCGCCGACACCGCGGGCGTCGTCGAGCAGGAGCTCTCGCTCGGCGAGGCCGCGGGCTACGCGACGGTGCAGCCGATCGGCGCCGTGACGGTCGGGCTGAAGGGCGAGCAGCTCGCCGAGCTCGGCGCCATGGCCGCCTCGCGCGCACGCGTCCGCGTCTTCAGCGACGACGGCTTCTGCGTCTTCGATCCGCTGCTCATGCGCCGGGCCCTCGAGTACGTGAAGGCGTTCGACGGCGTCATCGCCCAGCACGCGCAGGAGCCGCGTCTCACGCAGGGCGCGCAGATGAACGAGGGCGCGCTCTCGGGCGAGCTCGGCCTCGCCGGGTGGCCCGCGGTGGCCGAGGAGTCGATCATCGCCCGCGACGTGCTGCTCGCCGAGCATGTCGGGTCGCGCCTGCACGTGTGCCACGTGTCCACCGCCGGGTCGGTCGAGGTCGTCCGCTGGGCCAAGGCCCGCGGCATCGACGTCACCGCCGAGGTCACGCCGCACCACCTGCTGCTCACCGAGGAACTCGTCGCCGGGTACGACCCCCGCTACAAGGTCAACCCGCCGCTGCGCCGCCAGGAGGACGTCGACGCGCTCCGTGCGGCCCTCGCCGACGGCACGATCGACATCGTCGCGACCGACCACGCACCGCACCCCGTCGAGGCGAAGGAGTGCGAGTGGGACGCGGCGGCGAACGGCATGGTCGGCCTCGAGTCGGCGCTCTCGGTCGTGCAGCAGACCATGGTCGACTCGGGCCTCATGGGCTGGGCGGACGTCGCACGCGTGCTGTCCGCGACGCCGGCCCGGATCGGCCGCCTCTCGGGGCACGGCGAGCCCGTCGCGGCCGGTTCGGCCGCCGAGCTGACCCTCCTCGACCCGACCGCGACCGCTGACTTCGGCGTCGACCGGCTCGCCGGGCGCAGCGTGAACTCGCCCTACCTCGGGCGCACGCTCCCGGGCCGCGTCGTCGCGACGTTCCACCGCGGCGTGCCCACGGTCCTCGACGGCGAGGTCCGAGCCTCCGACGAGATCGCCGCGGCCTTCGCCCGCCTCGCCGAGGGGAGTGCGCGTGGATAGCCGATGGATCGGCGCGCTCGTCGCCGTCGCCATCGTCGCGGTGGCCGCCTGGCTGATGTGGCGCTCCTGGCGCCGCCGCACGGTGCGCGACGAGACGCTCGCCGCCTACGCGCCGCCCGCCGACCCCGGAACCACCACCCTCGAGGTCGAGGCGCTCTACGTCGCGACGACCCCCGAGGGCGACCCCCTCGAGCGGCTCGCCGTCGAGGGTCTCGCCTTCCGCGGCTCGGCGCGCGTCGAGGTGCACCGGAAGGGCGTCCTCCTCCGCATCGCGGGCGAGCTCCCGAGCTTCATCCCGGCCGACCGCATCGCGGCCGCCGGGACGGCGACCTACGCGATCGATCGCGGGGTCGAGCCCGAGGGCCTCGTTGCCCTCACCTGGATCGTCGACGACCGGTCGGAGCCCGAGGTTCCGTCGCGGGTCGACAGCTACCTTCGGTGCCGGTACCCGGGCGACTCCGCCCGGTTCGTGGCCGCCGTCAACGAGATCGCTGCGGCGCCCGAGGCGCCGCAGCCGGAAGCAGAAGAGAGCGAGGCCTCGGATGACTGAGACCCCGACCACCGTCGACGTGCAGGCGCCCGCCGATGCGATCGACCCCACCAGGGCGGTGCTCGTCCTCGAGGACGGCACCCGGTACGAGGGGCGCGCCTACGGCGCGCGCGGACGCACGCTCGGCGAGGCCGTGTTCGCGACCGGGATGACCGGCTACCAGGAGACGCTGACGGACCCGTCGTACGCCGGGCAGATCGTGCTCATGACCGCGCCGCACATCGGCAACACGGGCATGAATGACGAGGACATGGAGTCCGCCCGCATCTGGGTCGCGGGCTTCGTCGTGCGCGACCCCTCCCGTGTCGTGTCGAACTTCCGCTCGCAGCGGAGCCTCGACGACGACCTCGCGGCGGCCGGGATCGTGGGCATCAGCGGCATCGACACGCGCGCGGTGACGCGGCACATCCGCTCGCTCGGCGCGATGCGCGCGGGCGTCTTCTCCGGCGAGGAGGCCCACCTCTCGCCCGGCGAGCAGCTCGACCTCGTGCAGTCCGGCGAGCAGATGACGGGGCGCAACCTGTCCGGGGCGGTCTCCACGGGCGAGCGCTACACGCTGCCCGCGACGGGTGAGCGCGTCGGCTCGGTGGCCGTGCTCGACCTCGGCGTGAAGACGTCGACGCTGAACTACCTCGCCGAACGCGGCTTCGACGTGCACGTGCTCCCGCAGACCGTGACGGCCGACGACGTGCTCGCGCTCGAGCCCGACGCGCTGTTCTTCTCGAACGGCCCCGGCGACCCGAGCGCCTCCGAGCGCCACGTCGAGCTCCTCCGCTCGGCGCTCCGCGCCGGCCTGCCCTACTTCGGCATCTGCTTCGGCAACCAGCTGCTCGGTCGCGCGCTCGGCTTCGACACGTACAAGCTGCCCTTCGGCCACCGCGGCATCAACCAGCCGGTGCTCGACCGGGCGACCGGCCGGGTCGAGATCACCGCGCACAACCACGGCTTCGCCGTCGCCGCGCCGACCGACGCGATCAGCGAGTCGAGCGAGGGCTTCGGCCGCGTCGAGGTCAGCCACGTCGACCTCAACGACGACGTCGTCGAGGGCCTGAACTGCCTCGACATCCCCGCGTTCTCGGTGCAGTACCACCCCGAGTCGGCGGCCGGCCCGCACGACGCCAACTACCTCTTCGACCGCTTCCGCGACATGGTCATCGCGAGCAGGACCACCGACGACAGCCAGGAGGCCGGGAAGTAATGCCCAAGCGCGACGACATCAATTCCGTCCTCGTCATCGGGTCGGGCCCGATCGTCATCGGGCAGGCCGCCGAGTTCGACTACTCGGGCACCCAGGCGTGCCGCGTCCTCCGTGCGGAGGGCGTCCGGGTCATCCTCGTGAACCCGAACCCGGCCACGATCATGACCGACCCCGGCTTCGCCGATGCGACGTACGTCGAGCCGATCACCCCCGAGGTGATCGAGTCGATCATCGTCAAGGAGAAGCCGGATGCCGTGCTGCCGACGCTCGGCGGCCAGACCGCGCTGAACGCCGCGATCGCCCTGCACGACGCCGGGATCCTCGACAAGCACGGCGTCGAGCTCATCGGCGCCAAGGTCGACGCGATCCGCAAGGGCGAGGACCGCCAGCTCTTCAAGGACCTCGTCATCGAGGCCGGCGCCGACGTCGCCCGCTCGCACGTCGCCACGACGCTCGAGCAGGCGAAGGAGTTCGCGCTCGACCTCGGCTACCCGCTCGTGGTCCGACCGTCGTTCACGATGGGCGGCCTCGGCTCGGGCTTCGCGTACACCGAGGAGGACCTCGTCCGCATCGTGACGCAGGGCCTGCACGACTCGCCGACCACCGAGGTGCTCCTGGAGGAGTCGATCCTCGGCTGGAAGGAGTACGAGCTCGAGCTCATGCGCGACACGCACGACAACACCGTCGTGGTCTGCTCGATCGAGAACGTCGACCCGGTCGGCGTGCACACGGGCGACTCGATCACGGTCGCGCCGGCGCTGACCCTCACCGACCGCGAGTACCAGAAGCTGCGCGACATCGGCATCGACATCATCCGGGCCGTCGGCGTGGACACGGGCGGATGCAACATCCAGTTCGCCGTCGACCCCGCGGACGGGCGCGTCATCGTCATCGAGATGAACCCGCGCGTCTCGCGGTCGTCGGCGCTCGCGTCGAAGGCGACGGGCTTCCCGATCGCCAAGATCGCGGCGAAGCTCGCGATCGGCTACCGCCTCGACGAGATCCCGAACGACATCACCAAGGTCACCCCCGCGAGCTTCGAGCCGACGCTGGACTACGTCGTCGTGAAGGTGCCGCGGTTCGCGTTCGAGAAGTTCCCCGCCGCCGACCCGACGCTCACCACGACCATGAAATCGGTCGGCGAGGCCATGGCGATCGGCCGGAACTACACGACGGCGCTGCAGAAGGCGCTGCGCTCACTCGAGAAGCGCGGATCGAGCTTCCACTGGGGCGACGAGGCGCGGTCGGTCGGGGAGCTCCTCGAGGCCGCGAGCGTTCCGACCGACGGCCGGATCGTGCTCGTGCAGCAGGCGCTGCGCAAGGGCGCGTCGATCGAGCAGGCGTTCGACGCCACGAAGATCGACCCGTGGTTCCTCGACCAGATCGTGCTGATCAACGAGGTCGCCGAGCGGATCGCCGGCGCCGAGGCACTGGACACCGACACGCTGCTCCTCGCGAAGGACCACGGGTTCTCGGACGCGCAGATCGGCCAGTTGCGCGGCTTCGGCGAGGCCGACGCGCGCGAGGTCCGCCACATCCTCGGCATCCGCCCCGTCTTCAAGACCGTCGACACGTGCGCGGGCGAGTTCCCGGCGCTGACCCCGTACCACTACTCGAGCTACGACCTCGAGACCGAGGTCGCGCCGAGCGACCGCCGGAAGGTCGTCATCCTCGGCTCGGGCCCGAACCGCATCGGCCAGGGCGTCGAGTTCGACTACTCGTGCGTGCACGCGTCCTTCGCGCTCTCCGAGGCGGGGTACGAGACGATCATGATCAACTGCAACCCCGAGACGGTCTCGACCGACTACGACACGAGCGACCGACTCTACTTCGAGCCGCTCACGCTCGAGGACGTGCTCGAGGTCATCCACGCCGAGTCGCAGTCCGGCGAACTCGTCGGCGTCGTGGTGCAGCTCGGCGGCCAGACCGCGCTCGGGCTCGCGAAGGGCCTCGAGGCCGCTGGCGTGCCGATCCTCGGCACCACGCCCGACGCGATCGACCTCGCAGAGGAGCGCGGCCAGTTCGCGGCCATCCTCGACGGCGCGGGCCTGCTCGCGCCGCGCAACGGCACCGCGACCGAGCTCGCCGGCGCCGTGCAGGTGGCCGAGCAGATCGGGTACCCGGTGCTCGTGCGCCCGAGCTTCGTGCTCGGCGGCCGCGGCATGGAGATCGTGTACGACACGCCCTCGCTCGTCGACTACTTCGCACGCATCGAGGACCAGGGCATCGTCGGACCGACCCATCCGCTGCTCGTCGACCGCTTCCTCGACGACGCGATCGAGATCGACGTCGACGCGCTCTACGACGGCACCGAGCTCTACGTCGGCGGTGTCATGGAGCACATCGAGGAGGCCGGCATCCACTCGGGCGACTCGAGCTGCACCCTTCCGCCGGTGACCCTCGGTCGCGCGGAGGTCGACCGGGTGCGCGAGGCGACGCGCGCGATCGCCGAGGGCGTCGGCGTGCGGGGCCTGCTCAACGTGCAGTTCGCGATCGGAGCAGGGGTGCTCTACGTCCTCGAGGCGAACCCGCGTGCGAGCCGCACGGTGCCGTTCGTCTCGAAGGCGCTCGGCATCCCGCTCGCGAAGGCGGCGTCGCGCATCATGGTCGGCGACTCGATCCGCGACCTCGTCGCCGAGGGCCTGCTTCCCGAGGTCGACGGCTCCAAGGTTCCGCTCGACGCGCCGGTCGCCGTCAAGGAGGCCGTGCTGCCGTTCCACCGGTTCCGCACCCGCGAGGGCATCATGGTCGACTCGGTGCTCGGTCCGGAGATGCGCTCGACCGGTGAGGTCATGGGCATCGACCGCGACTTCCCGCGCGCGTTCGCGAAGAGCCAGCTCGCCGCGTACGGCGGGATGCCGCTGTCGGGCCGCGTGTTCGTGTCGGTCTCCGACCGCGACAAGCGCGCGATCATCCTCCCGGTGCTCCGCATGCAGCAGCTCGGATACGATCTCGTGGCGACCGAGGGCACCGCCGAGGTGCTTCGCCGCAACGGCATCGCCGCCGACGTCGTGCTGAAGTACAGCGAGAAGCAGGGCGAGGACGCGACCTCGGTCGTCGAGCTCATCCACCGCGGCGAGATCGACGTGGTCGTGAACACGCCGAGCGGTCGCTCGGCGCGCGCCGACGGCTACGAGATCCGTGCCGCTGCGGTCGCCGCCGACATCCCGCTGTTCACGACCATCGCCGAGCTCTCCGCCGCGGTCGCCTCCCTCGACGCGAACGACGGGGGCTTCGAGGTGACGAGCCTCCAGGAGTACGCGCGCCGCCGCGCCGGAGAGGTGGTCGCGTGAGCGGCGTCGCCCCGTTCGGCGAACGCCTCGACGCGGCCTTCGCCACCCGCGGGCGCCTCTGCGTGGGCATCGATCCGCACGCCTGGCTCCTCGATGACTGGGGGCTCCCGGATTCGGGCGCCGGCGTCCGCGAGTTCGGGCTCCGGGTCGTGGATGCCGCTGCGGGCCGGGTCGGGATCGTGAAGCCGCAGGTCTCGTTCTTCGAGCGCCACGGCTCGGCGGGCTACGCCGCCCTCGAGCGGGTGCTCGACCTGGCGCGCGACGCGGGCCTGCTCGTGATCGCCGACGTCAAGCGGGGCGACATCGGCTCGACCGTCGAGGCGTACGGACAGGCGTGGCTCTCGCACGGGTCGCCGTTGCGCGCCGACGCGATGACGATCTACGCCTACCAGGGCCTCGGCTCGATCGAGGGCGTGATGCGCCAGGCGGAGGCCGCCGGGGCCGGCCTGTTCGTCGTCGCTGCCACCTCGAACCCCGAGGCGGCGGCGATCCAGCAGGCCGTGCTGCAGGGCTCGAGCCGAGCGGGCTCGTCGGTGGCCGGTGCGATCGTCTCCGGCGTCGACGCCTGGAACCGGAGCCGCGACGGCGCCGACGAGCGCCCGTTCGGCTCGATCGGCGTCGTGCTCGGCGCCACGATCGTGCCCGAGGAATTCGGCATCGACGTCGCGATCGACGGCCGCCCGCGTGTGCCCGTGCTGGTGCCAGGGATCGGCTTCCAGGGCGGCGAGCTCCGCGACGTCCCCGCGCGGCTGGGCTCGCTCGCCCCCGGGGCGATCCTGACCGACAGCCGCGGCCTGCTCGCGGCGGGGCCCGACGGCATCGCCGACGCGATCTCGCGGCGCGCCGACGAGGTGGGGGCGCTCGATGTCTGATCACGCCGTGGCATCCGCCCCGCCCGAGGTCGACCGGGTCGCCGCATCGCGCGCTGCGGTCGCGGCCCGGCGGGCCCGCGCCGCGGTCAAGCACGACATCTCGGGCGGCGCGCGCAGCCCGCTCGACGTGCTGCGGGTCGCCTACGACGACCCGGAGGGCGTCGAGGGTCGACTGCGCGTCTCGGAGTTCCTCACGTCGATCCCCGCCATCGGGCAGACCAAGTGCGCCCGGATCATGCAGGAGCTGCAGATCGCGAACTCCAAGCGCCTCGGCGGCCTCGGCCGCCTGCAGCGACGGCGCCTGCGCGAGTTCACCGCCGGTTGGATCGCCGACCACGGCGGCACCGGTGACCGGCTCGTCGTGCTCGCGGGTCCGACCGCGGTCGGCAAGGGCACGGTCGCGGGCTACATCCGCGAGCACCACCCCGAGGTGAAGCTGTCCGTGTCGGCCACGACGCGCGCGCCGCGGCCGGGTGAGGTCGAGGGCGAGCACTACTTCTTCGTCTCCGACGAGGAGTTCGACCGGATGGTCGAGGCCGGCGAGCTGCTCGAATGGGCGACGGTGCACAATGCGTACCGGTACGGCACCCCGCGCGGCCCCGTCGAGGAGGCGATCGCCGCGGGCAGCAGCGTCCTGCTCGAGATCGACATCCAGGGCGCGCGCTCGGTCCGCCGGGCCATGCCCGAGGCGACGCTCGTGTTCCTGCTCCCGCCGACGTGGGACGAGCTGGTCCGGCGACTCGTCGGGCGCGGCACCGAGAGCCCCGCCGAGCAGCAGCGCCGACTCGAGACCGCCAAGGTCGAACTCGCGGCCGTCGAGGAGTTCGACCACCAGGTCGTGAACCACGAGGTCCGCGAGGCGGCGCAAAAGGTCGTAGACTTGATGCGGCCTCGCCGGGGCCGGCGTTAGCCTGCCTCGCGCCACGATCTTCCGCGCACCCGAGGGCGCGCCCCACCTGAAGGAGTCTCTCCATGGCTGAGAAGCTGTCCGGCATCATCGACCCGCCGATCGACGACCTGCTGTCGAAGGTCGACTCGAAGTACCAGCTGGTCATCTTCGCCTCCAAGCGGGCGCGCCAGATCAACGACTACTACGCCGACCTGCACGAGGGCAGCCTGTTCGACAACGTCGGCCCGCTGGTCGACTCGTCGATCGACGACAAGCCCCTGTCGGTCGCACTCCACGAGGTCAACGAGGACAAGCTGCGCCTCCGCCCGATCGGCGAGTAGCCGGCAGGCCCCGGATGCCGCTGAACATCGTCGTCGGCATCACCGGCGGCATCGCGGCGTACAAGGCCGTGTCGGTGGTGCGCTCGCTGGTCCTCGCGGGCCACGACGTGCACGTCGTGCCGACCGAGTCGGCGCTGCGGTTCGTCGGGCGCCCGACGCTCGAGGCCATCTCGCGGAACCCGGTCCACGTCGACCTCTTCGAGGGCGTGGCCGAGGTGCGTCACGTCGCGATCGGCCAGGCGGCCGACCTCATCGTGATCGCGCCCGCGACGGCGAACTCCATCGCGAAGCTCGCCACGGGCCTGGCCGACGACCTGCTCGGCAACACGGTGCTCGCGAGCGAGGCGCCGGTGGTGGTCGCGCCGGCGATGCACACCGAGATGTGGCGGCATCCCGCCACGCAGGCGAACATCGCGACGCTCCGCGACCGCGGCGTCACGATCGTCGGCCCCGCGGTCGGACAGCTCACCGGTGCCGACAGCGGCCCCGGCCGGCTCGAGGAACCCGACGTCATCGTCGCGGCGGCCCTCGAGGTCGCCGCTCGGCACGGCCTCGACGCCGACGCGCGCGACTTCGCCGGTCGTCGGGTCGTCGTGACCGCCGGCGGAACGCGCGAACCCCTGGACCCGGTGCGCTTCCTGGGCAACCGATCGAGCGGCAAGCAGGGCGTGGCGATCGCCGAGGCGGCGGCCGCTCGCGGCGCCGAGGTGACGCTCATCGGCGCGAACCTCGAGGTCGCGTCGCCCGGCGGATGCCGCGTGGTGCCCGTCTCGACCGCACTCGAGCTGCAGCAGGCCGTGACCTCCGCGGCCGGCGACGCCGACGTCGTCGTGATGGCCGCCGCGGTCGCCGACTTCCGCCCGGCGGACGTGAGCGACGTGAAGATCAAGAAGGTCGACGGCCAGGAGCACATGTCGATCGAGCTGGTCCGCAACCCCGACATCCTCGCGGGCCTCGGCGCCGCGCCGCACGACGGCACGGTGCTCGTCGGCTTCGCCGCGGAGACCGAGTCCGACCCGAGCCGCCTGCTCGAACTCGGGCGGGCGAAGCGTCGCGCCAAGGGGGCCGACCTGCTCGTCGTCAACCGCGTCGGCTGGAACCACGGCTTCGCCGCCGACGAGAACGCCGTGAGCGTGATCGGCGCAGACGACACCGTCACGGCCGAGGCATCCGGCACCAAGATGTCGGTGGCGCACGCCATCCTCGATGCCATCGCCGCACGGATCGCGTACGGCGCCGAGCCCACCACGAAGGACACCCACCCCAGATGAGCGCACTGCGCCAGTTCACCTCCGAGTCCGTCACCGAGGGCCACCCGGACAAGATCTGCGACCAGGTCTCGGACGCGATCCTCGACGCCCTGATGACGGTCGACCCGACGGCGCGCGTCGCCGTCGAGACGCTCGTGACGACGGGCCTCGTGCACGTCGCCGGCGAGGTCTCGACCGAGGGGTACGTCGAGATTCCCGCGATCGTGCGCGACCGGATCACCTCCATCGGCTACGACTCGTCCGACGTGTGGTTCGACGGTCGCTCGTGCGGCGTGTCGGTCTCGATCGGCGGCCAGTCGCCCGACATCGCGCAGGGCGTCGACGACGCCTTCGAGACGCGCGAGCGTGCGAGCCTCGACGAGCTCGACCGCCAGGGTGCGGGCGACCAGGGCATCATGTTCGGCTACGCCGTGCGCGAGACCCCGGAGCTCATGCCCGTGCCGATCTGGGTCGCGCACCGCCTCGCCGAGCGGCTCGCCGAGGTCCGGAAGCAGGGCGAGCTCGACTACCTCCGACCCGACGGCAAGACGCAGGTCACGGTCGGCTACGAGGGTCAGGTGGCGCGGACGATCGAGACCGTCGTGCTGTCCACGCAGCACTCGCCGAAGGTGTCCACCGAGCAGCTCCGCGCCGAGGTCGAGGAGCTCGTGATCCGGCCAACGCTCGACCGCGTCGAGCTCGCGCGGCCCGACCTCCGGGTCCTCATCAACCCGACCGGCCGATTCGAGATCGGCGGTCCGCAGGGCGATGCCGGGCTCACCGGTCGCAAGATCATCATCGACACGTACGGCGGCGCGAGCCGGCACGGCGGCGGTGCGTTCAGCGGCAAGGACCCGTCGAAGGTGGACCGCTCGGCGGCCTACGCGATGCGCTGGGTCGCCAAGAACGCCGTCGCCGCCGGCCTCGCCGATCGGCTCGAGCTGCAGGTCGCCTACGCCATCGGCGCGGCGGCGCCCGTCGGACTCTACGTCGAGACGTTCGGCACGGGCCACCTGCCGGAGGAGCGCATCACCGAGGCGATCCGGGAGGTGTTCGACCTGCGGCCGGCCGCGATCATCCGCGACCTCGACCTGCTCCGTCCCATCTACGCGAAGACGGCGACGTACGGCCACTTCGGCCGCGAGCTGCCCGAGTTCACGTGGGAGCGGCTCGACCGCGTCGACGACCTCCGCGCGGCCGCCGGGCTCTGACGCGACAGGCGGGCGCCGAGGTGACCGACCTGCCGGTGGCACGCGTCCTGGTGGACTCGCCGCTGCCGCAGCTCGACCAGCTGTTCGACTACCGCATCCCGGAGCGACTCGCGCATGCCGCGCTGCGCGGCGTCAGGGTGCGCGTGCCGCTGCGGTCGGGCGGGCGCATCGCCCAGGGCTGGATCGTCGAGCTCGCCGAGCGGTCGGAGTACCGCGGCGAGTTGAGCGAGGTCGACGACGTCGTCTCCGAGGTCCCGGCGCTCATGCCCGAGGTGTGGCGGCTCGCGCGTGCGGCGGCCGACCGGGCGGCGGGCAACGCGAGCGACATCCTGCGGATCGCGATCCCCCCGCGCTACGTCCGCGCGGAGAAGGCGTGGCGTTCCGCCGAGTCCGATCCCGGCCCGCTGCCGGAGACGCCGGCCCCGATCGACGGATACGCGCCGGGCCGCGTCCAACAGGGCATCGCGGCGGGCGAGCGGATGTCGCTGGCCGCCGACGCCCGGCCGGTGCGGCTCGACTCGGGGGCCTGGGTCGGAGGCTGGGCGCGCACGGTCGCGCAGGCGGCCGCGCACGCGCTCGCCCACGACCGCTCGACGGTGGTCGCGGTGCCGGACTACCGCGATCAGGAGCAGCTCGAGTCCGCGCTGGCCGAGTCCGTCGATCCACGCCGGGTCGTGCGGACCGACGCGCGGCAGACCGGGCCAGCGCGGTACCGCGCGTTCCTCGACGCCACCGCCGACGCCGCACGGGTCGTCATCGGCAACCGGTCGACCGTCTACGCGCCGGCCGCGCGACTGGGGCTCATCGTGGTCGTCGACGACGGGGACGGCCTGCACTCCGAGCCGCTCGCACCCGGCGTCCACAGTCGCGATGCGGCGCTCATCCGGCAGGAGCAGTCCGAGGCCGCGCTGCTCTTCGTCGCCCACAGCCGGAGCGTCGAGGTGCAGCGCCTCGTCGAGCTCGGCTGGGTCCACGACGTCCCGCTGCGGCGGGGCGGGCGTCCGCGGGTCGTGCTCACCGAGCAGCAGGCGGCCCCCGAGAGCGGCGGCGCGCGGATCCCGTCCGCGGCGTGGCGCGAGGCGCAGGCCGCGGTCGCGGAGGGTCCGGTGCTCGTGCAGGTCGCGAGACCCGGGCACACCCCGATGCTCGTGTGCGACCGCTGCAGGGAGCCCGCGCGGTGCTCGACCTGCTCGGGCGCGCTCGTGGTGCCCCGCGCGGGCGGTGCGGCGGCCTGCGTGCTGTGCGGCACGGCGGCGACGGCGTGGCGGTGCGGTGTGTGCGACGGCACGAAGCTCCGCGCTGCCGTCGTCGGAGCGACCCGCACCGCCGAGGAGCTCGGCCGCGCGTTCCCGCGATCCCGCGTCGTCGTCTCCGACGGCGACCGACCGCTCCTCCGCGTCCGCGCCGAGCCGCAGCTCGTCGTGGCCACGCGCGGCGCCGAGCCGATCGCCGACGGCGGGTACCGCGCCGTCCTGCTGCTGGACGGCGAGCGGATGCTCCTCCGCGAGTCGCTCCGCGTCGCCGAGGACTGCCTTCGATGGTGGTCGAATGCCGCCGCGCTCGCGGCACCCGGGTCGCCCGTCTTCCTCGTCGGCGTCGGAGGGGCACTCGGCACCGCGCTCGCGACGTGGCGCCAGGCCGCGTGGGCGGCCGAGGAGCTCGAGACGCGTCGCACGCTGCGGTTCCCTCCCGCGGTGCGGATGGCGTCCGTGGTGTCCGCGCACGACCGCCTCGCCGCGGCGCTCGAACGCACGGGAGCGATCGACGGCGTCGACGTGCTCGGTCCGACCCCGATCGAAGAGGGACTCGAGCGGGCGATCGTGCGATTCGGCTACGGCGCGGGCGCCGAGGTGGCGCAGCGGCTGAAGGGCGAGGCGATCCGCGCCGCGACCGAGCGTCGGCGACCGGTCGCGGGGCGCCGGCCCGGTCGGCCGCCGGTGGTCCGCGTCCGGATGGACGACCCCGACCTCCCGTGACACTGGGACAATGGGGTGTGCCCCACCTCCGGATCGTGTTCGCTGGAACCCCCGCCGTCGCCGTGCCCACCCTCGAACGACTCCACGCATCCGACCACGAGGTGGTCGGCGTCGTGACGCGGCCGCCCGCCCCGCTCGGCCGCAAGCGCGTGCTGACGCCCTCGCCGGTCGCGGAGGCCGCCGCGCGCCTCGGGATCCCGGTGATCGACGCCGCTCGGCTCGACACCGAGGCGACCGAGCGCATCGCGGCGCTCCGACCCGACCTCGGCGTCGTCGTCGCCTACGGGGGCCTGGTGCGCGAGCCGCTGCTCTCCACGCCGGCGCACGGCTGGATCAACCTGCACTTCTCGGCACTGCCCGCCTGGCGGGGGGCCGCACCCGTGCAGCGCGCGATCATCGCCGGCGACGCCGAGCTCGGCGCCAGCGTGTTCCGGCTCGTGCCCGAGCTCGATGCGGGTGACGTCTACGCGTCCCGCACGCGTCCGCTCGACCCGGGCGAGACGGCCGGTGCGGCGCTCGAATCGCTCGCCGCGACCGAGGCGGGGCTCGTGCTCGAGGTCGTGGACGCGATCGCTGCCGGCACCGCCATCGCGACCCCGCAGGCGGGCGAGCCATCCTTCGCGCCGAAGCTCGGGATCGAGGACGGACGGATCGACTGGACCCGCTCGACCGCCGAGATCGACGCCCGCATCCGTGGCGTGACGCCCGAGCCCGGCGCGCACACCGAGGTCGACGGCACGCGACTGAAGGTCCTCGACGCCGCGCCGGCGCCGGACGCGGCCGAGGCGCCGCGACTCGGGCCGGGCGAGCTCCGGCTCGACCGCAAGCGACTGCTCGCGGGCACGGCCGACGGCGCGATGGAGCTGCGGCGCGTGCAGCCCGCCGGGCGCAGCGCCATGCCGGCGGCCGACTGGTGGCGCGGCCTGGGCGTCGAGCGGGCGGACGCGCGATGAGCGGGACGACGTCGGGGAGCGGCCGCTCCGGGCGGTCGGAGCGCGCCGGGCGAGGCGGGGGACGAGGCTCGGATCGTCGCGGCGGCGGCCGTCCTCGGCCCGAGCGGGTCTCGCCGGCACGCCTGGTGGCCTACGACGTCGTCGCCGCGGTCCGGGATTCCGACGCCTACGCGAACCTCCTGCTGCCGACCAGGATCGAGCGCGCGCGGCTGAGCGCGGCGGACGCCGCGCTCGCGACCGAGCTGACCTACGGCACGCTGCGCCTGCTCGGTCGGTACGACGCCGTCATCGCCCTCGCCGCGGGCCGCGACGTCGCCGCGATCGACCCCCCGGTGCTCGACGTGCTGCGCCTCGGTGCGCACCAGCTGCTCGCCACCAGGGTGCCGACGCACGCGGCGGTGAACGAGTCGGTGGCGCTCGTGCGTCGGGTCGCGCCGTCGGCCGCGGGCTTCGTGAACGCCGTGCTCCGCACCGTGTCGCGGCGCGAACCGGCGGAGTGGCTCGACCTGGTCGCTGACGAGGCCGGCTCGCGCGACGAGGCGCTGGCGGCGATGCACTCGCACCCGGTCTGGATCGTGCGGGCGCTCCGCGCCGCGCTCGAGCGCGAGGGCCGGGGCGACGAACTGCTCGAGCTCCTCGAGGCCGACAATGCGTCGCCGCGGGTGAACCTCGTCGCCCTGCCGGGCCTCGTCGACGATGCCGCGAGCCTCGGCGAGCGCGACCGGTACTCACCGGTGGGGCTGACCGCCGATGCGCCGTTCGCGCTCGTCGCCGCGCACGAGGGCCGTGTGCGAGTGCAGGACGAGGGATCGCAGATCGCGGCGCTCGCACTGAGCCGGGTCGACCCGGTGCGCCCCGGCGAACGCTGGCTCGACCTCTGCTCGGGACCGGGCGGCAAGACCGCGCTGCTGGCCGCCGAGGCGCTCGCGGGTGGCGCGTCGCTGGTCGCGAACGAGGTCGTGCCGGCGCGGGCCGAACTCGTCCGCAGGGCCGTCGCGCCGGTCCCGCTCGAGGTTCCCGTCGTCGTCGGCGACGGCCGCGAGATCGACCCGCCCGCATCCGGTGCGGACCGCGGATACGACCGCATCCTCCTCGACGCGCCCTGCACGGGGCTCGGGGCACTGCGCCGCCGCCCCGAGGCGCGGTGGCGCAAGTCCCCGACGGACGTCGCCGAGCTCACCCGGCTGCAGGGCGAACTGGCGGATGCCGCCTTCGCAGCCCTCGCGCCCGGAGGTGTGCTCGCGTACGTGACCTGCTCGCCGCACACGGCCGAGACCCACGGCACGCTCGGCCGCGCGCTCGATCGATGGGGCGACGCCGCGGAGGCGCTCGACACCGCAGCCGTCGTGCAGGGTCTGGCGCGCCATCCGCTCGACCTCGCAGGCGACGACCGGGCGGTGCAGCTGTGGCCGCACCGGCACGGCACCGACGCGATGTTCATCGCGCTCGTGCGCAAGCGCTGAGTCGGCCTGCTCGCCGGTAGGGTTGCGGCATGGCGACGCGCATCAACCCGAGCATCCTCGCGGCCGATTTCGCGAACCTCGAGCGGGAACTCGGGCGGATCACGACCGCCGACCTCGTGCACGTGGACATCATGGACAACCACTTCGTGCCGAACCTCACCTTCGGCCTGCCCATGGTCGAGCGGCTGCAGCAGGTGAGTCCGATCCCGCTCGACGTGCACCTCATGATCGACGACCCCGACCGCTGGGCGCCCGGCTACGCCGAGGCGGGCGCGGCGTCGGTGACCTTCCACGCCGAGGCCGTGAACGAGCCCGTCGCGCTCGCGCGACACTTGCGCCGGATCGGCGCGCGCGCGGGCATCGCGCTCAAGCCCGGCACGGATGCCGCGCCCTACCTCGACCTCCTGCCCGAGTTCGACCAGGTCCTCATCATGACCGTCGAGCCGGGGTTCGGCGGGCAGTCGTTCATCGCCGAGACGATGCCGAAGCTCCGCCGCGTCTCGGATGCGGTGGCCGCGGCCGGGCTCGACGTCTGGCTCCAGGTCGACGGCGGCATCACCGTCGACACGATCGGGCTCGCCGCGGAGGCCGGCGCCGACACGTTCGTCGCGGGGTCCGCCGTCTTCCGAGGCGTCCCGGGGGAGCGGATCGCCGAGCTCCGGGCCGCCGTCGCGTCACACCGCCACGAGCCACGGCGCGACCCCGCTAGTCTTGACGGGTGAAGACCTTCGACGACCTCTTCGTCGAGCTCCAGGACAAGGCCCGCACCCGCCCCGAGGGCAGCGGCACGGTTCGACAGCTCGACGCCGGCGTGCACGCCATCGGCAAGAAGATCGTCGAGGAGGCGGCCGAGGTCTGGATGGCCGCCGAGTACCAGGGCGACGACGAGACCGCTGAGGAGATCTCGCAGCTCCTGTACCACCTGCAGGTGCTGATGCTCGCGAAGGGGCTCGCGCCGGCCGACGTGTACCGACATCTCTGATCACGCCATGCCCGCAGATCAGTTCCGTCGACACGAAAGCCAGGGAATGCTCCGAATCGCCGTGCCCAACAAGGGCTCGCTCTCCGAGACCGCCGCGCAGATGCTCCACGAGGCCGGGTACACCGGCCGCAGGGACTCGCGCGAACTCGTGGTCGCCGACCCCCGCAACGGGGTCGAGTTCTTCTACCTCCGCCCCCGCGACATCGCGACCTACGTGGGGTCCGGTGCACTCGACGTCGGCATCACCGGCCGCGACCTGCTGCTCGACTCCGGCTCCGAGGCCGTCGAGATCGCTCCGCTCGGCTTCGGCGACTCGACCTTCCGGTTCGCGGGCCCGCCCGGCGCGTACGCCGAGCTGGCCGACCTCGAGGACGTTCGCGTCGCGACCAGCTATCCCGGTCTCGTCGGCGACTTCCTCGCCCGCCACGGCGTGACGGCCAAGCTCGTCAAGCTCGACGGCGCGGTCGAGTCGGCCGTTCGGCTCGGAGTGGCCGACGCCGTCGCCGACGTCGTCTCGACGGGCTCGACGCTGCGGAAGGCGGGCCTCGACATCTTCGGCCCGGTGATCCTCGACTCCGAGGCCGTGCTCATCGGATCCGGCGTGGAGCGGCCGGGCACGCAGACCCTCGTGCGGCGACTGCAGGGCGTCCTCGTCGCCCGGCAGTACGTCCTCGTCGACTACGACGTGCCCGTCGCGAAGCTCGAGGCGGCGACCGCCGCGGCGCCCGGGTTCGAGTCGCCGACGGTCTCCCCGTTGCACGATCCCGAGTGGGTCGCCGTCCGCGTGATGATCCCGCGGGTCGAGACGAACCACGTCATGGACGCCCTGTACGAGCTGGGTGCGCGCGCGATCCTCGTGAGCGCGATCCACGCCGCCCGGTTGTAGGGAGCAGCGCATGTCCCTCGCCGTCCGTGTGATCCCGTGCCTCGACGTGGCCGGCGGCCGCGTCGTCAAGGGCGTCAACTTCCTGAACCTCCGCGACGCCGGCGACCCCGTCGAACTCGCCGCCCGCTACGCCGAACAGGGGGCCGACGAGCTCACCTTCCTCGACGTCACGGCGACGGTCGACGACCGGTCGACGACCTTCGACATGGTGCGTCGCGTGGCGGAGCAGGTGTTCATCCCGCTCACGGTCGGCGGTGGCGTGCGCTCCGTCGTCGACGTCGCGCGTCTCCTCGGCCACGGCGCGGACAAGATCGGCGTGAACAGCGCGGCGATCGCCCGTCCCGAGCTCATCGCCGAGATCGCCGACCGGTTCGGCGCCCAGGTCTGCGTGCTCTCGCTCGACGTCAAGCGGTCCGACCGCACCGGGTCGGGGTTCGTCGTGACGACCCACGGCGGCCGCACCGAGACCGACCTCGACGCGCTCGACTGGGCTCGCCGGGCGATCGAGCTCGGTGCCGGCGAGCTGCTCGTGAACTCCATCGACGCCGACGGCACGAAGCAGGGCTTCGACCTGGAACTCGTGCGGCTCATGCACGAGCTCTCGAGCGTGCCCGTGATCGCCTCCGGCGGGGCCGGCGCACTCGACCACTTCGCGCCGGCGATCGCGGCCGGCGCCGACGCTGTGCTCGCGGCATCCGTGTTCCACAACGGAGAGCTCACCATCGGCGAGGTCAAGCAGGCCCTCGCCGCAGCGGGAAGGGTCGTGCGATGACGTACCGCGACGACGAGGAGCTCGAGCGCGACGCGGAGGGCTGGGCGCCTGACGCGACCGCGGTCGACCGTGCGGCGTTCAACGCCGACGGACTCCTGCCCGCGGTCATCCAGCAGTGGGACACGGGTGAGGTGCTGATGCTCGGGTGGATGGACCGCGAGGCGATGCGCCGCACCCTCACCGAGGGCCGCGTCACCTTCTGGTCGCGGTCGCGTCAGGAGTACTGGCGGAAGGGCGACACGTCCGGGCACGCGCAGTACGTCCGATCCGCCGCCCTCGACTGCGACGCCGACACCCTGCTCGTGCAGGTCGAGCAGGTCGGAGTCGCCTGCCACACCGGTACCCGCACGTGCTTCGACGGCGACCGGCTGCAGGTCGTCGCGGGCACCCCCGACCCCGACCAGCCGCCCGGAGGAGCACGATGACGGCAGCCCGCACCGCCACGACCCGGTTCGACGACTTCACGACCCTGCTGCCGGGCCGGCGCGTGGTGCCGGTCGTGCGGGAGCTCTTCGCCGACGGCGAGACGCCGGTCGGGATCTACCGGAAGCTCGCCGGGGGCCGCCCCGGCACCTTCCTGCTCGAGTCCGCCGAACAGGGCGGCATCTGGTCGCGGTACTCGTTCGTGGGGGCGGCGTCCCACGGCGTCCTCACCGACCGCGACGGCCGCGTCGAATGGCTGGACTACGGGATGTCGCGCGAACGCGCCCTCGGCGAGGCGTCCGACGAGCTCGCCCCGCTCGCCGCGCTCGAGTCCCTCTACGCGCGCTGGCAGACGGAGGACGTCCCGGGTGCGCCGCCGCTGACGGGCGGGCTCGTCGGCTTCATCGGCTGGGAGGCGATCCGCCAGATCGAGCACCTCCCGAACCGCCCGCCGGCCGACTACGAGGTGCCGGGGCAGGCCTTCGCGTTCGTGTCCGAGCTGGTCGTCATGGACCACCGGACGGGGACCGTGCAGCTCGTGGCATCCGTGCTCAACGACCGCGACGAGCCCGCCGACCGGCTCTGGAGCGACGCGCAGGCACGCCTCGACCGCATGCAGGCGGCCCTCGCCGAGCCGGCGGAGGCCCACCTCGCCGAGATCGACCTCTCGCAGGCGCCCGAGCCGCGGTACCGGACCGAGAAGGCCGACTTCCTCGCCGCGGTCGAGCGCTCGAAGGAGTACATCCGCGAGGGCGACATCTTCCAGGTCGTCGTCTCGCAGCGGTTCGAGCAGGAGGCGACGGCCCACCCGATCGACGTCTACCGCGTGCTCCGCAGCCTCAATCCGAGCCCCTATATGTACCTGCTCCACCTCGAGGACGTCGGAGGTGACCCGTACTGGATCGTCGGTTCGTCGCCCGAGGCGCTCGTCAAGGTCGAGGACGGGCGCGTCTACACGCACCCCATCGCCGGCTCGAAGCCGCGCGGTGCGACGCCCGAGGACGACGCCGACCTCGAGGCCGAGCTGATCGCCGACCCGAAGGAGCAGGCCGAGCACCTCATGCTCGTCGACCTGGCGCGCAACGACCTGGCGAAGGTGTGCACGGCCGGAACGGTCGAGGTCACCGAGTTCATGCGCGTGGAGCGGTTCAGCCACATCATGCACCTCGTCTCGTCCGTCGAGGGCGACCTGTCGCCCGAGGCCAACGCGGTCGACGTGTTCCGCGCGACGTTCCCCGCCGGCACGCTCTCCGGCGCCCCGAAGCCGCGAGCGCTCGAGATCATCGACGAGCTCGAGCCCGCGCAGCGCGGGGTGTACGGGGGAGTGGTGGGCTACTTCGGCTTCGGCGGCGACGCCGACCTCGCGATCGCGATCCGCACGGCGACGATCATCGGCGGCGTCGCGCGCGTGCAGGCCGGCGGCGGCCTCGTGGCCGATTCGAACCCGGAGTCGGAGTACCAGGAGTCGGTGAACAAGGCCGCCGCGCCGCTTCGCGCGGTCGCGGTCGCGAACGCCATGCGGCCCGTCGAGAGGGCGTGAGCGTGCGCGCCCGACGGGTGAAGCTCCTCGCGATCCTCGGAATCCTCGTCGGGTCCGGGCTCGCGCTGCTGGCCTGGAGCCGGACCTGGTACTCGGCGACGCTCGTCGACGGTGCGACCTCGGGCTCGACGACGACCCTCGACGTGGCGGGCCAGTCCGCCTCGCCCGCGCTCTCCGCGCTCGCGCTGGCCGGGCTCGCACTCGCAGGCGCGCTCACGATCGCGGGTCCCGTGATCCGGGTCGTACTCGGCCTCCTCGCGGCCGTGCTCGGCGGATGCATCGTGCTCGCCGCATCGCTCGCGATCGCCGACCCCGTGGCGGCAGTGTCCTCGGCGGTCGCCGACGCGACCGGCGTCGCCGGCACCGGGTCGACCGCCGAGCTCGTCGCCGGCGTGGTCGCGTCCGCCTGGCCCGCGGTCGCGGTGGCCGGTGGGGTCGTCGTGGTGCTCGCCGGACTGGCGGTCCTCGTGACCGCACGTGCCTGGCCCACGTCGCGCCGCTACGGAGGCGGCGTGCGGGTCGCGGCCGCCGCCGCCGCTGCTCCGTCATCCGATCGCGCCGTCGACGCCTGGGACGACCTGAGCCGCGGCGACGACCCGACCGAGGCGACCGAGCCTGCCGAGGCGACCGAGCCTGCGACGGCCGACGACGAGCCCGACCACGCGCCGGACGGGCCGGCCGATGGGGACGAGCGCGCCGGGACCACCCGCTAGACTCTTCCCCGACCCCGCACAGAAGGAGCACCATGAGCACTGAGCACGTTGACCCCGGCCACGGACACTCGCCCGCGGCCTGGACGGCCGTGGTGATCATGCTCGTCGCCTTCACGATCGGCACCGTCGCCTTCTTCCTCGACGTGCAGTGGCTCGTGTGGGCGTCCGCGGTGCTCCTCGTCATCGGCCTCGTGGTCGGGTGGGCGCTCGCGCGCGCGGGCTACGGCGTCGACGGCGACAAGGTCGCGCCCAAGGCGCACTGACGCGTGCTCGCCGAGCTCACCGCGAACGCCGTCGCCGACGCCGAAGCGCGTCGTGCCGACCGCCCCATGGCCGAGGTCGAGGCCGCAGCCCTCGCGCGCCCCGACGCGCTGGACGCGCTCGCCGCCCTCGCCCCGGCCGATCGGGTCAAGGTCATCGCCGAGATCAAGCGGTCGAGCCCGTCACGGGGCTCGCTCGCCGCGATCGACGACCCCGCCGCCCTCGCCCGGACCTACGAGCTCGGCGGCGCGAGCGCCATCAGCGTGCTCACCGAGGGACGGAAGTTCGGCGGTTCGCTCGCCGATCTCGAGTCGGTGCGCACCGCGGTCTCCCTCCCGATCCTCCGCAAGGACTTCATCGCGACGGCCTACCAGGTGTTCGAGGCGCGTGCCGCGGGCGCCGACATGGTCCTCCTGATCGTCGCCGCGCTCGATGACGCGACCCTCGCCGAGCTGTACGGGCTGATCACCGAGCTCGGCATGACGCCGCTCGTCGAGACGCACTCGGCCGAGGAGCTCGACCGCGCCGTGCAGGTCGGCGCGAAGCTGATCGGCGTGAACGCCCGCGACCTCACCACGTTCGAACTCGATCGCGACCTGTTCGGCCGCATCGTCGATCGCTTCCCCGACGGGGCGATCAAGGTCGCCGAGTCGGCCGTGCTCTCGGCGGCGGATGTCGCGCACTACCGCGCGGCGGGCGCCGATGCGGTCCTCGTGGGCGAGGCGCTGGTGACGGGCGACCCCATCTCGAACCTCTCTGCATTCCTGGCGGTGTGACATGGCCCTGCGTGCCCAGACCGGTCCCTACTTCGGCGAGTTCGGCGGGCGCTTCGTGCCCGAATCCCTCGTCGCGGCACTCGACGAGCTCTCCGAGGCGTACTCGCTCGCGAAGCTCGACCCGGCGTTCGGCGACGAGCTCGCCGACCTCGGCCGCAACTACACGGGGCGACCGTCGATCATCACCGAGGTGCCGCGCTTCGCCGAGCACGCAGGTGGCGCGCGGGTCATCCTCAAGCGCGAGGACCTGAACCACACCGGCTCGCACAAGATCAACAACGTCCTCGGCCAGGCGCTCCTCACCAAGCGGATCGGCAAGCAGCGCGTCATCGCCGAGACCGGGGCCGGACAGCACGGCGTCGCGACCGCGACGGCCGCAGCGCTCTTCGGGCTCGACTGCACCATCTACATGGGCCAGGTCGACACCGAACGCCAGGCGCTGAACGTCGCGCGCATGCGGTTGCTCGGTGCCGAGGTCGTCGCCGTGAAGACGGGCTCGCGCACGCTCAAGGACGCGATCAACGATGCGATGCGCGACTGGGTCACGAACGTCGAGACGACGAACTACATCTTCGGCACGGTCGCCGGCCCGCACCCGTTCCCCGAGATGGTGCGCGACTTCCAGAAGATCATCGGCGAGGAGGCGCGCCAGCAGGTGCTCGACCTGACCGGTGCGCTGCCGACCGCGGTCGCCGCGTGCGTCGGCGGCGGGTCGAACGCGATCGGGATCTTCCACGCGTTCCTCGACGACGCCGACGTCGCGCTCTACGGCTTCGAGGCGGGCGGCGAGGGCGTCGAGACGCCGCGGCACGCGGCGACCATCTCGAAGGGCCGCCCCGGCGTGCTCCACGGCGCGCGCAGCTACCTGCTCCAGGACGAGGACGGCCAGACCATCGAGTCGCACTCGATCTCGGCCGGCCTCGACTACCCGGGCGTCGGTCCCGAGCACTCGTGGCTCGCGGCGCTCGGCCGCGCGACCTACCGGGCCGTGACCGACGACGCCGCCATGCAGGCGCTGCGCCTGCTCACGCGGTCCGAGGGCATCATTCCCGCCATCGAGTCGGCGCACGCGCTCGCGGGCGCGCTCGAGCTCGGCACCGAGCTCGGTCCGGACGCCACGATCCTCGTGAACCTCTCGGGTCGCGGCGACAAGGACATGGACACCGCCGCCCGGTACTTCGGGCTGTACGACGGAGGCGAGCAGTGAGGAACGTCGGCGAGGTCATCGCCCGGCGCAACGAGGAGTCGGCCGGCGCCCTGATCGGCTACCTGCCGGTCGGCTTCCCCACGCTCGACGCGAGCGTCGACGCGGCGGTCGCGCTCGTCGAGAACGGCGTCGACGTCCTCGAGCTCGGACTTCCGTACTCCGACCCCGTCATGGACGGCACGGTCATCCAGGCGGCCACGCAGGAGGCGCTCGCGAACGGATTCCGCCTCGCTCACGGCTTCGAGGCCGTCCGCCGCGTCACCGAGCGGGTGGACGCCCCGGTGCTCCTCATGACCTACTGGAACCCCGTCGTGCAGTACGGCGTCGACCGGTTCGCCGACGATCTCGCCGCAGCCGGGGGAGCCGGGCTCATCACGCCCGACCTCATCCCCGACGAGGCAGCGGACTGGATCGCGGCGTCCGAGCGCACCGGACTCGACCGCGTGTTCCTCGCGGCGCCCACCTCGACGGACGCGCGACTCCGGCAGACGATCGACGCCAGCCGCGGGTTCGTGTACGCGGTGTCCACGATGGGGATCACGGGAGCGCGCACCGACGTCGACCGGGCCGCGCGCACGCTCGTCGGGCGGCTCCGCGGGGCCGGCGCGACGGCCAGCTGCGTCGGCGTGGGCATCTCCACCGCGGCGCAGGTCGCCGAGGTGCTCGAGTACGCCGAGGGCGCGATCGTGGGCTCGGCGCTCGTGAAGGCCCTCGCCGACGGCGGGGTCGACGCGGCCGGTGCGCTCGCGGCGGAGCTCGCGCGCGGCACCGCTCGTCAGTGAAGTAGTCTCGACGAGGCCGCCCCTCACGGCGCGCCCCGCAGCATCGACGAAAGGCAGAGCCCGGCGTGATCGCACCGCTCAGCATCCCGAGCCCCGACCCGGCGTGGCGCACGCTGGAGATCCCCGTCTTCGGGCTGACGCTCAACATCCAGATGTACGCGCTGTGCATCCTCGCGGGCATCATCCTCGCCACGATCATCACCTCGCGTCGCCTCACCAAGCGCGGTGCCGAGCCCGGGATCGTGCTCGACGTGGTCCTCTGGGCCGTCCCGCTCGGCATCGTCGGCGCGCGGTTGTACCACGTCTTCACGCACCCCGACGACTACTTCGCCGGTCAGGAGTGGTGGAAGGTCTTCGCGATCTGGGAGGGCGGCAACGCCATCTACGGTTCGCTCATCGGCGGAGCGATCGGCGT
Source organism: Agromyces kandeliae (assembly GCF_009674665.1). Classification (GTDB taxonomy): domain Bacteria; phylum Actinomycetota; class Actinomycetes; order Actinomycetales; family Microbacteriaceae; genus Agromyces; species Agromyces kandeliae. The sequence goes on along the minus strand of NZ_WKJD01000019.1, from coordinate 148,493 downwards.
CATCATCGCGTGCCGCCTCACCGGGCTCCGGTTCTGGTCCTTCGCCGACGCGCTCGCCCCGGGCCTGCTCGTCGCGCAGGCCGTCGGCCGACTCGGCAACTGGTTCAACCACGAGCTGTTCGGGTGGCCGACCGACCTGCCCTGGGGTCTCGAGATCGGCAGCGACAACCCGGCCTTCCCCGCCGGACTGCCCGAGGGCACGCTCTTCCACCCGACGTTCCTGTACGAGATCGTGTGGAACCTCCTCGGCGTCGTCGTCCTCCTGGGGCTCGAGCGCACGTTCCGCCTCCGCTGGGGCAAGATGTTCGGCGCCTACCTCATCTGGTACGGCGCGGGCCGGGCCGTCTTCGAGACGATCCGCGTCGACCCGAGCGAGATGTTCCTCGGGATCCGCTCGAACGTCTGGGCGTCGTTCGCGGCGATCGTCATCGGCCTCGTCATCATCGCCGTCCAGAGCCGCCGGCACACCGGAATCGAGCCGAGCGTGTACCGGCCCGGGCGTGAATGGGTGCCGGCCGATGCTGAGGTAGACTCTGACGACACCGAGTCCGACACCGACTCTCTCGACGATGGCGTCGAGGGCGAGAACGCACACGGCGAGCCGGCTGCCACAAGCTCGAGCCGCTCGGCCTCCGAATAGGGGCCACGCCGAAACCGCGTTCCCCATCGCTGCGCCGCACCTCGCGCCGCGAATCCTCCATCGTGGGCCGACGACGTCCCCGTTGCCACCGAGATACCGAGGACGGTCCAACGTGTCGCTTCCCCCTCCCCACTCCAGGTTCGGTCTGACCCCGCCCGCACAGGGCATGTACGACCCTGCCGCCGAGAAGGACGCCTGCGGGCTCGCGATGGTCGCGACCCTGCGCGGCACCGCCGGGCATGACATCATCACCGCGGCACTCGACGCGCTGCGGAACCTCGAGCACCGGGGCGCGGTCGGCTCCGACGCGGGCACGGGCGACGGGGCGGGCATCATCACGCAGGTCCCCGACGCGTTCCTCCGGGCGGTCGTGGACTTCCCGCTCCCCGAGCCCGGCTCGTACGCGGTCGGCAACGCGTTCCTGCCCGTCGACCCCACGGCGCGCAGCCAGGTCAAGCAGCAGTTGCGCCGGATCGCGGCGTCCGAGGGCCTCGAGGTCATCGGATGGCGCGAAGTGCCCGTCCGACCGGACGAGCTCGGCACGCTCGCGCGCGCGGCGATGCCGGTCGTCCAGCAGCTCTACGTGCGGAGTTCCGCGACGACGTCGGAGGGCGCGCACGTCACGGGCATCGCCCTCGACCGGCTGACGTTCCGGCTGCGCAAGCGCGCCGAGCGCGAGCTCGAGCTGTACTTCGCGTCGCTGTCGTGCCGGACGCTCGTCTACAAGGGCATGGTCACGACCCTCCAGCTCGAGCCGTTCTACCCCGACCTCTCGGACGAGCGGTTCGCCTCGAAGCTCGCGCTCGTCCACTCGCGCTACTCGACGAACACGTTCCCGTCCTGGCCGCTCGCGCAGCCGTTCCGGATGATCGCGCACAACGGCGAGATCAACACCATCCAGGGCAACCGGAACTGGATGCGCGCGCGCCAGTCGCAGCTCGATTCCGAGGCCCTCGGCGACCTCGCACCGGTCATGCCGATCGTCACGCCCGGAGCGAGCGACTCCGCCTCGTTCGACGAGGTCGTGGAACTGCTCACGCTCGCCGGTCGGAGCCTCCCGCACGCGGTCATGATGATGGTGCCCGAGGCGTGGGAGAAGCAGGCTGAGATCGACCCGGCGCGGCGGGCGTTCTACGACTACCACTCGATGCTCATGGAGCCGTGGGACGGCCCCGCTGCCATCGTGTTCACCGACGGCACGCTCGTCGGTGCGACGCTCGACCGGAACGGACTGCGTCCCGGGCGCTACCTCGTGACCGACGACGGGCTCGTCGTCCTCGCGAGCGAGATCGGCGTCATCGACCTCCCGCAGCGTCGGGTCGTCCGCAAGGGCCGCCTGCAGCCCGGCCGGATGTTCCTCGTCGACACGGAGGCGGGCCGCCTCATCGAGGACGACGAGATCAAGGCCGAGCTCGCGGCATCCGCCCCCTGGCAGGACTGGCTCGACGAGGGCCGCATCCGCCTCGCCGACCTGCCGGAGCGCGAGCACATCGTGCACCCGCCCGCATCGGTGAACCGCCGTCAGCGCACGTTCGGGTACACCGAGGAAGAGGTCAAGGTCCTCCTCGCGCCGATGGCGAAGGCCGGCCAGGAGCCGATCGGCGCCATGGGGTCCGACACCCCGATCGCCGTGCTCTCGCAGCGCCCGCGGCTGCTCTTCGACTACTTCACCCAGCAGTTCGCCCAGGTGACGAACCCGCCGCTCGACTCCATCCGGGAGCAGGTCGTCACCTCGCTGTCGACCTCGCTCGGGCCGGAGCGGAACCTGCTGACGGCGGGGCCCGAGCACGCCCGGCAGGTGTCCCTCGACTTCCCGGTCATCGACAACGACCAGCTGGCGAAGATCGTGCACATGACCGCGCCGTCCGGCGCCCGTGCCGCGCGCACGCTCCGGGGGCTGTATCGCGTCGACGAGGGCGACGCCGGCCTCCGCGAGCGGATCGAGGAGCTCTGCCGCGAGGTCGACGAGGCGATCGAGGAGGGCGCGTCGTTCATCGTCCTGAGCGACCGCGACACGACTAAGGACCTCGCGCCGATCCCGTCGCTGCTCATGCTCTCGGCGGTGCACCACCACCTCATCCGCTCCGAGACGCGCATGAAGGTCGGCCTCGTGGTCGAGGCCGGCGACGTCCGCGAGGTGCACCACGTGGCGCTCCTCGTCGGCTACGGCGCATCGGCCGTGAACCCGTACCTCGCGATGGAGACGTGCGAGGAACTCGTCCGCTCGGGCGTCCTCACGGGCATCACCCCCGAGCAGGCGGTGCGCAACGTGATCACCGCACTCGGCAAGGGCGTGCTGAAGATCATGTCGAAGATGGGCATCTCGACCATCGCGTCGTACGCGGGCGCGCAGGCCTTCGAGGCCGTCGGGCTCTCGCAGGACTTCATCGACGAGTACTTCACCGGTACGACCTCGAAGCTCGGCGGCGTCGGCATCGACGTGATCGCCGACGAGAACCGGTCGCGTCACTCCGTGGCCTACCCGGCGGACGTCGCGGTGCGGGCGCACGAACGACTGCAGACCGGCGGCGAGTACCAGTGGCGTCGCGACGGCTCGCCGCACCTCTTCAACCCCGAGACGGTCTTCCGCCTGCAGCACTCGACGCGCAACCGTCGCTACGACGTGTTCCGCGAGTACACCGACATGGTCGACACGCAGGCGGAGCAGCTGATGACGCTCCGCGGCATGTTCGCCCTGCGGAGCGGGGTGCGCCCTGCCGTGCCGATCGACGAGGTCGAGCCGATCGAGTCGATCGTCAAGCGCTTCTCCACGGGCGCGATGAGCTACGGCTCGATCTCGAAGGAGGCGCACGAGACCCTCGCGATCGCCATGAACCGGCTCGGCGGGAGGTCGAACACCGGTGAGGGCGGCGAGGACCTCGACCGCCTGCTCGACCCGGAGCGCCGCAGCGCGGTCAAGCAGGTGGCCTCGGGCCGCTTCGGCGTCACGAGCATGTACCTCACCCACGCCGACGACATCCAGATCAAGCTCGCGCAGGGCGCCAAGCCCGGCGAGGGCGGGCAGCTGCCGCCGACGAAGGTCTACCCGTGGGTCGCGCGCACCCGGCACGCGACGGCGGGCGTCGGCCTGATCTCGCCGCCGCCGCACCACGACATCTACTCGATCGAAGACCTCAAGCAGCTGATCTTCGACCTCAAGCGCGCCAACCCCGGCGCTCGCGTGCACGTCAAGCTCGTGAGCCAGTCGGGCATCGGGGCGGTCGCCGCCGGCACCGCGAAGGCGCTCGCCGACGTCATCCTGGTCTCCGGCCACGACGGCGGCACCGGCGCGAGCCCGCTGAACTCGCTGAAGCACGCGGGCACGCCGTGGGAGCTCGGCCTCGCGGAGACGCAGCAGACGCTCATGCTGAACGGCATGCGCGACCGGGTGGTCGTGCAGGTCGACGGGCAGCTCAAGACCGGTCGCGACGTCGTGATCGGCGCGCTGCTCGGTGCCGAGGAGTTCGGCTTCGCGACCGCGCCGCTCGTCGTCGAAGGCTGCGTCATGATGCGCGTCTGCCACCTCGACACGTGCCCGGTCGGCGTCGCGACCCAGAACCCGGAGCTGCGCAAGCGCTTCACGGGCAAGCCGGAGTTCGTCGTGAACTTCTTCGAGTTCATCGCGCAGGAGGTCCGCGAGTACCTCGCGGAGCTCGGCTACCGTTCGCTCGACGAGATCATCGGCCGCCGCGAGCTCCTCGACGTCGAGCGTGCGGTGCGCCACTGGAAGGCGTCGGGCCTCGACCTCACGCCCGTGCTCGTCGGGCCGGACTTCTCCGACTCCGAGCCGCGCCGCAACGGTCGCCGCCAGGACCACGAGCTCGACGAGCACTTCGACAACGAGCTGATCCGCCGGAGCGCGCTCGTCCTGGAGCAGGGCGGTCGCGTCGAGATCGAGCTGCCGGTGCGGAACACCGAGCGCGCGGTCGGAACCATGCTCGGCCACGAGGTCACCGTCCGCCACGGCGCCCAGGGGCTGCCCGAGGGATCGATCGACGTGACGCTGACGGGCAGCGCCGGCCAGTCGTTCGGCGCGTTCCTCCCGGGCGGCATCCGGCTGCGCCTCGAGGGCGACTCGAACGACTACGTCGGCAAGGGCCTCTCGGGCGGACAGATCATCGTCCGTCCGGCGCGCGAGGCCGGGTTCGTCGCCGAGCGCAACGTGATCGCGGGCAACGTGATCGGCTACGGCGCGACGCAGGGGAGCATGTTCATCCGCGGCATCGTGGGGGAGCGGTTCCTCGTCCGCAACTCGGGGGCGACCGCCGTCGCCGAGGGCGTCGGCGACCACGCGCTGGAGTACATGACGGGCGGACTCGCCCTGATCCTCGGCCCGACCGGTCGGAACCTCGGTGCGGGCATGTCGGGCGGCACCGCCTACGTGCTCGACCTCGCAGAGGTCAAGGTCAACCGCGAGTCGCTCTCGAGCGGCGAGCTGGAGCTCCACGAGCTCGGCAGCGCGGACCACGAGATCGTCCGCGACCTGCTCGAGCAGCACCTCGAGTACACGGACTCGGCGGTCGCCGCGACCCTCCTCGCCGAGGGGGACGCCGCGTTCGACCGCTTCACGAAGGTGCTGCCGCGCGACTACGCCGCGGTCCTCCGAACGCGGCAGAGCGCCGTCGACGAGGGCCTCGACCCCGACGGCGACGTCGTGTGGAGCCGCATCCTGGAGGTGACCGGTGGCTGAGCGCGTGACGCCCCGCCGCACGGTCCCGATCGACTGCACGGAGGTGACGGGTGGCTGACCCGAAGGGCTTTCTGAAGGTCACCGAGCGGGAGCTTCCCAAGCGTCGCCCCGTCCCGGTGCGCATCATGGACTGGAAAGAGGTCTACGAGCAGGGCGACTCCGCCCAGCTCCGACGCCAGGCCGGCCGCTGCATGGACTGCGGCATCCCGTTCTGCCACCAGGGGTGCCCGCTCGGCAACCTGATCCCCGAGTGGAACGACCTGATGTGGCGGGGCGAGGGCCGTGCCGCGATCGAGAGACTGCACGCGACGAACAACTTCCCCGAGTTCACCGGGCGGCTCTGCCCGGCCCCGTGCGAGTCGTCGTGCGTCCTCGGCATCAACCAGCCGGCCGTCACGATCAAGCAGGTCGAGGTCTCGATCATCGACCAGGCCTTCGGCAGCGGATGGGTGCAGCCGCAGCCGCCCGGGCGCCTCACCGGCAAGACCGTCGCGGTCGTCGGCTCGGGTCCTGCCGGCCTCGCGGCCGCGCAGCAGCTCACCCGTGCCGGCCACACGGTGGCGGTGTACGAGCGGGACGACCGCATCGGCGGCCTCCTGCGGTACGGCATCCCCGACTTCAAGATGGAGAAGAAGCACCTCGAGCAGCGGCTCGCCCAGATGACGGCCGAGGGGACCCGCTTCCGGGCCGGCGTCGAGATCGGCGTGGACCTCTCGTGGGACGAACTGCGCCGGCGCTACGACGCCGTCGTGGTCGCGACGGGCGCACTCGTGCCCCGCGACCTGCCGATCCCCGGCCGCGACCTTCCGGGCGTGCACTTCGCCATGGAGTTCCTCACGCAGTCCAACCGCGTGGTCGCGGGCGACGACGTGTTCGACCAGATCAGTGCGGAGGGCAAGCACGTCGTGGTCCTCGGCGGCGGCGACACGGGCGCGGACTGCATCGGCACCGCCCACCGCCAGGGCGCGCTGTCCGTCACGAACCTCGCCATCGGCAAGCAGCCGAGCACCACCCGCTCGGCGGACCAGCCGTGGCCGATGCACCCGAACGTGTTCGAGGTGCAGAGCGCCCACGAGGAGGGAGGCCAGCGGCAGTACCTCGCCTCGACGGTCGAGTTCCTCGCGAACGACGTCGGTGAGGTCCGCGCGATCCGCGTCGCCGAGACCGAGTACCTCGACGGCCGCCGCGTGCCGAAGGCGGGCACCGAGCGCGAGATCCCGGCCGACCTCGTCCTGCTCGCCCTCGGCTTCACCGGCCCCGAGACCGAGGCGGCGACCGACCAGCTCGGCCTCCGGCCCACGGAGCGAGGGAACTTCGCGCGCGAGGCCGATTACGCGACCGAGGAGCCCGGCGTGTTCGTCGCCGGCGACGCGGGCCGCGGGCAGTCGCTCATCGTCTGGGCCATCGCCGAGGGGCGGGCTGCGGCGGCATCCGTCGACCGGTACCTTGAAGGTGAGACGCAGCTGCCGAGCCCCATCCCCGCGACGGCGCGAGCCTTCGCCGTGTGACCGGCGCCGACGGCGCCTGCAGACCCCGATCCAGCGCTTCGGCGCGCAACCCCTGGAGCACACACCACATGAGAAGAGCGAAGATCGTCGCCACGCTCGGGCCCGCAACATCCAGTTACGAGCAGATCCGCGCGATCATCGACGCGGGCATCGACGTCGCCCGGATGAACCTCAGCCACGGCAGCTACGACGTGCACGAGGGCGTCTACCAGAACGTGCGGAAGGCCGCCAACGACTCCGGTCGTTCGGTCGCGGTGCTCGTCGACCTGCAGGGGCCGAAGATCCGCCTGGGCAAGTTCGCCGACGGGCCGCACGAGCTCGCCGAGGGCGACATCTTCAAGATCACGACGGAGGAGATCCTCGGGACGAAGGAGATCGTCGGAACCACCTTCAAGGGACTGCCGCACGACGTCGAGGCGGGCGACCACCTCCTCATCGACGACGGCAAGGTCCGCGTCGAGGTGCTCGAGACCGACGGCACCGTCGTCACGACCAAGGTGATCGTGGCCGGACCGGTCTCGAACAACAAGGGCATCAACCTGCCCGGCGTCGCGGTGAACGTCCCGGCGCTCTCCGACAAGGACGAGGCCGACCTGCGCTGGGCGCTCAAGCTCGGGGCCGACCTCATCGCGCTCTCCTTCGTGCGCAACGCGGCCGACATCGACCGCGTGCACCAGATCATGTCGGAGGAGGGCCGGCGCCTTCCCGTCATCGCGAAGATCGAGAAGCCGCAGGCCGTCGACGCGCTCGAGGGCATCATCGAGGCGTTCGACGCCATCATGGTCGCCCGCGGCGACCTCGGCGTCGAGCTCCCGCTCGAAGCGGTGCCCATCGTGCAGAAGCGCGCGGTCGAGATCGCTCGCCGGCTGGCCAAGCCGGTGATCGTGGCGACGCAGATGCTCGAGTCGATGACCCACGCGCCGGTCCCGACGCGGGCCGAGACGTCGGATGTCGCGAACGCCATCCTCGACGGTGCCGACGCGGTCATGCTGTCGGGCGAGACGAGCGTCGGCGAGTACCCGGTGCAGACCGTGAAGACCATGTCCCGCATCGTCGAGTCGACCGAGAAGCACGGGCTGGACCGCATCGCGCCGCTCGGCACCAAGCCGCGCACCCAGTCCGGGGCGATCACGCTGGCCGCGGTCGAGGTCGCCGACTTCGTCGAGGCCAAGTACCTCTGCGTCTTCACCGAGACCGGTGAGTCGGTGCGACGGATGGCCCGCATCCGCTCGGTCATCCCGATCCTCGCGTTCACGCCCGACCCCGCGATCCGCCGCCGGATGGCGCTCTACTGGGGCGTCGAGTCGTACGTCGTCGACCGGGTCACGCACACCGACCAGATGGTCGGCCAGGTGGACGAGGTGCTCGAGAAGACCGGCAAGGCCTCGGTCGGCGAGAAGGTCGTCATCATCTCGGGTTCCCCTCCTGGAATCCCCGGCACGACCAACGACGTGCGCGTGCACATCGTCGGCGAGGTGCTCTGACCCACGGTCCGTCCGAACGGCCCGGTCGCGCGACGCGGCCGGGCCGTTCGGCGTGCTCGGGCGGCGGCGCCGGGCGAGGCATCCGACCGCGTGGTGCCGGTGGTGGGGGTCGAACCCACACGCCCTCACGGGCAAAGCATTTTGAGTGCTCCGCGTCTGCCATTCCGCCACACCGGCCTCAGGGCCCCGGCCAGAATACCGTAGGCTTTCCAGCGTGACAGACACCGAAGACACCCAGCCGGCTCCGCGTCGCGTCGTCGTCGCGGAGGACGAGTCGCTCATCCGCCTCGACATCGTCGAGATCCTGCGCGACCATGGCTACGAGGTGGTCGGCGAGGCCGGCGACGGCGAGACCGCGGTCCAGCTCGCGACCGAGTTGCGACCCGACCTGGTCATCATGGACGTGAAGATGCCGCAGCTCGACGGCATCTCGGCGGCGGAGCGACTCTCCAAGGGCCACATCGCCCCGGTCGTCCTGCTGACCGCGTTCAGCCAGAAGGAACTCGTCGAGCGTGCGAGCGAGGCGGGCGCGCTGGCGTACGTCGTCAAGCCGTTCACCCCCAACGACCTGCTCCCCGCGATCGAGATCGCGCTCGCCCGCCACGCGCAGATCATCGCGCTCGAGGCAGAGGTCGGCGACCTCGTCGAGCGCTTCGAGACCCGCAAGCTCGTCGACCGCGCGAAGGGCCTGCTGAACGAGAAGATGGGCCTCACCGAGCCCGAGGCGTTCCGCTGGATCCAGAAGGCCTCGATGGACCGGCGCCTCACCATGAAGGACGTCTCGCAGGCGATCATCGAGCAGCTCGCGCCGAAGAAGTAGGCCGTGGGCCCTCCGGCCCTAGGCCGGCGTCCACGCTCGTGGGCAGGATGTGTGCGCACCGGGGCGACGCGGCTCGGGTGCCGAGCGAACCGGAGCGCACCATGCTGCACGATGTCACGTCCACCCTGGTCACCCGCTTCGAGGACGTGCGCCTCGGCGACGCGGCCTCCGTCGGCGGCAAGGGGGCGAACCTCGGGGAGCTGACCGCCGCGGGCCTGCCCGTGCCGCCGGGCTTCGTCGTGACGGCCGAGGCCTACCTTGAGGCGATGGAGCACGCCGGCATCCGCGCTCGGCTGGTCGATGGCTTCCGCGCCGCGGCGGCGGCGGCCGACGATCCCGTTTCGCTGCCGCGGGCGGCTGCCGAGCTCCGCGCCGCCGTGCGCGGCATGACGCTCCCGGAGCGCGTCCGCGACGCCGTCCTGGGCGAGTACCGCCGCCTCGGCTCGGCGGCCGTGGCGGTCCGCTCCTCAGCGACGTCGGAGGACGCGGCGGGGACGTCCTTCGCGGGAATGCACGAGACCTACAACAACGTGGTCGGCGAGGACGCGCTCCTCGACCGCATCCGGGACTGCTGGGCCTCCCTGTACGGCGAGCGTGTGATCGCCTACCGTGCGAGCCAGGGCATGGACGAGGAACCCGTGCTGGCGGTCGTGGTGCAGACGCAGGTCGCATCCGATCGCTCCGGCGTGATGTTCACCGTCGACCCGTCGACGGGAGCGCGCGACCGATTGGTGATCGAGGCGGCGCTGGGCCTCGGGGAGGTCGTCGTGTCGGGCCTCGTCGAGCCCGACACCTACATCGTGGCGAAGGAGGGCCTGCGCCTGGCGTCCGTTCGCGTCGGACGCCAGGCGCACCGCCTCGTGCCCGGACCCGGTGGGAGCGTCGAGCGCGAGGACCTGTCTCCCGCCGACGCCGATGCGAGGGTGCTTACCGATGCGGAGGTGCTCGAGGTCGCGGAGCTCGGCCTGCGTGTCGAGGCGCACTACGGCGAGCCGCAGGACACCGAGTGGGCGTACTCCGGCGGGCGGCTCTGGATGCTGCAGTCGCGGCCGGTCACCACGCTCGGCGGAGGACCCGCGGTCCCGGAGGCCGACGACCGATCGATCGCAGGTGGACCGCCCGTCGGTGCCGTGCTGCTGCGCGGCCTCGGCGCCGCTCCGGGCCGGGTCACGGGTCGCGTCCGGATCCTGGGCACCCCGGCGGAGGGCGGTCAGTTGCGGGCCGGCGAGGTCCTCGTCGCGCCCATGACCAACCCGGACTGGGTTCCGACCATGCGCCGCGCGGCCGCCGTCGTGACCGACGGAGGGGGCATGACCTGCCATGCGGCGATCGTCGCGCGCGAGCTCGGCGTGCCTGCGGTCGTCGGCGCTCGCACCGCGACGTCGGTCCTCCGCGACGGCGAACTCGTCACCGTCGACGGCGCCAAGGGCGAGGTGGTCGAGGGGGCGGATGCCGCGACGCGGCCGAGTTCCGTGTCGCCGGCCGCGACCGCGCCGGTCGCGGTGCCCGGTGGGTCGGCGGCATCCGTGCCGCTGGCCACGAAGCTCTACGTCAACCTCGCGATCGCCGAGCGCGCGGAGGAGGTCGCCGCCCTCGGCGTCGACGGCGTCGGCCTGTTGCGCGCGGAGTTCATGATCACCGACGCCCTCGGCGGCCTGCATCCGCGCGAGATGCTCGCACGCGGTGAGCGCGAGGAGTTCCTGCGGAGGATGACCGAGTCCCTGCTGGCCGTCACGCGCGCGTTCGGCCGCCGCCCCGTGGTGTATCGAACGATCGACTTCCGAACGAACGAGTTCCGAGGGCTCGAGGGCGGCGACCGGTTCGAGCCCGAGGAGAACAACCCGATGATCGGGTATCGCGGTGCCTACCGGTACGTCAGGGAGCCCGAGCTGTTCTCGCTCGAGATGGAGCTGCTCGCCAGGGTGCGCGAGGAGACGCCGAACCTGCACGTGATGCTGCCGTTCGTCCGCACGCGCTGGGAGCTGGAGGCCTGCCTCGAGCTGATCGATGCCAGTCCACTCGGCCGCCAGCGGGGACTCAAGCGGTGGGTGATGGCGGAGGTCCCGTCCATCGCGTACCGCATCCCCGAGTACGCGGCACTGGGGATCGACGGTGTCTCGATCGGCTCGAACGACCTCACCCAGTTGATGCTGGGTGTCGACCGGGACTCGGAGATCTGCGCCGACCTGTTCGACGAGTCCGACGCCGCGGTGCTCGATGCGATCGAGCGGATCATCGCGGCGTGCCGCGCGTCGGGCATCACGTCGTCACTGTGCGGCCAGGCGCCGTCGAACGACCCGGCGTTCGCCGAGCACCTCGTGCGGTTCGGCATCGACTCGATCTCGGTCAATCCGGATGCCGCGGACCGCACCCGAGGGGTGGTGGCGGCCGCTGAGCGGCGGATCCTCCTCGACGCCGCGCGGGGTGCATCGACCGGCTGAGCGCGGCCGGGCGCAGGCCCCGGTCGTGTCGGTGCCCGCTTGTAGTCTTGTCGGGTGCCCGACCCCACCCCCGTGAAGCCCACCCTGCTCGTCGTCGACGGCCACTCGCTGGCCTACCGTGCGTTCTACGCGCTGCCGGTCGACAGCTTCAGCACCCGCGACGGGCAGCACACGAACGCCATCCACGGCTTCCTGTCGATGCTGCTCATGCTGCTGCGCAACGAGCGGCCGACGCACCTGGCGGTCGCCTTCGACACCTCGAGGCAGTCCTTCCGCACCCGCGAGTACACCGAGTACAAGGCGAACCGCAGCGAGACGCCGCAGGAGTTCAAGGGCCAGATCGGCCTCCTGAAGGAGGCGCTGCGCGCCATGCGCATCACGGTGCTCGAGAAGGAGGACTACGAGGCCGACGACATCCTCGCCACGCTGGCCACGCGCGGCGCTGCCGAGGGGTTCGACGTGCTCGTCGTCTCGGGCGACCGCGACACGATCCAGCTCGTCGACGACGACGTGACCCTCCTGTACCCGAACGTGCAGGGCGTGTCGCAGTTGAAGCGCTACGACGCCGAGGCGGTCGTCGAGCGGTACGGCGTGCGGCCCGAGCAGTACCCCGAGGTCGCGGCGCTCGTGGGCGAGACCAGTGACAACCTTCCCGGCATCACCAAGGTCGGCGAGAAGACCGCGGTCAAGTGGCTGGGCCTCTACGGCAGCCTCGACGGCATCCTCGAGCACATCGACGAGATCAAGGGCGTGGTCGGCGACAACCTGCGGCGGGAACGCGAGAACGCGATCCGCAATCGACGCCTCAATCGCCTGGTCCGCGACCTCGAACTCGACGTCGAGATCCCCGACCTCGTGGCCCGGCCGATGGACGAGGCGGCCGTCCGCGAGCTGTTCGACCGGCTCGAGTTCAAGACCCTGCTCGATCGCGTGACCAAGATGGCGGCCGAGTCGAACGGGCTGACGGCCGACGGCACCGCCGCCCTGTCCGCGGAGGCGGAGCCCGCGGCGGTGACGCCCGTTCCGCAGGCGCTCCGGGGTGACGAGCTCGCCGCCTGGCTCGCGCGGTCGACCGCAGCCGAGCCGGCCGGGCTCGGGCTCAGCCTCGAGGTGCTCGACGGCCGGGTGATCGGCGCGGGCATCGCGAGCACGACCGAGAGCGTGCGCCTCGACTGGGCCGCGGGCGAGCCCGACCTGGCTCCGTTCGAGGAGTGGCTCGCGGGTGACGCGCCGAAGGTCATGACCGACGCCAAGCCGCAGCTCAAGGCGCTGCGCCGCTCGGGCCTCGGGTTCGGCGGGCTGGTCGTCGACACGCTGATCGCCGGGTGGCTCGTGCGTCCGAGCCTGGCCGAGAAGGACCTCGTGGACCTCGTGTCCCGCTACCTCGGCGAGACCGTCCCCATGGCCGACCCGTCGCAGTTGGTGCCCGACGCCGAGAGCACCGCCGGCGCGCCGGAGTTCGCCTGGTACTCGCTGCGGGTCGCGCCGCACGTGCTCGCGGCGCTCTCCGAGGGGTCGCGACGCGTCCTCGCCGACATCGAGATCCCGATCGTCGGCGTGCTCGCCGAGATGGAGCTCCGCGGGGTCACCGTCGAGCATGCGAAGCTCGCGGAGCTCTCCGCCCAGCTCGGGGAGCGGGCGGCAGCGCTCGCGCGGTCGGCGTACGACGAGATCGGCCGCGAGGTGAACCTCGGCTCGCCGAAGCAGCTCCAGGAGGTGCTGTTCGACCAGCTCGGCATGCCGAAGACCCGCGCCACCAAGACGGGCTACTCGACCGACGCGGGGGCGCTCGCCGACCTCCAGGAGACGAACCCGCACCCGTTCCTCGGGCTTCTGCTCGAACACCGCGACGCGACGAAGCTGCGGCAGATCGTCGAGACGCTCGACAAGTCGATCCAGTCCGACGGCCGCGTCCACACCAGCTATGTGCAGGTGGGCACCACGACGGGCCGCATCTCGTCGACCGATCCCAACCTCCAGAACATCCCGGTCCGCACCGAGGAGGGCCGACGCATCCGCGCCGCCTTCACCCACGGCCCCGAGTACGTCGAACTGCTGACCGCCGACTACTCGCAGATCGAGATGCGGATCATGGCGCACCTGTCGCAGGACCCGGGCCTCATCGAGGCGTTCCACTCCGGAGAGGACCTGCACCGCTTCGTGGGTGCTCGGATCTTCGACGTCGATCCGGCCGACGTCACGCCGCTCATGCGGACCAAGGTGAAGGCCATGTCGTACGGCCTCGCCTACGGACTCAGCGCGTTCGGCCTCTCGAAGCAGCTGCGCATCGACCGCGCCGAGGCGACCCAGCTCATGAAGGACTACTTCGAGCGGTTCGGCGCGGTCCGCGACTACCTGCGCGGTGTCGTCGCGCAGGCGAAGCTCGACGGCTACACCGAGACGATCTTCGGGCGACGCCGTCCGTTCCCCGACCTCAACAGCCCGAACCGCGTGCTTCGTGAGAACGCCGAGCGTGCGGCGCTCAACGCCCCGATCCAGGGCTCGGCCGCGGACATCATGAAGTTCGCCATGATCGGCGTCGAGGGTGAGCTGCGCGCGCGCGACCTGCGCTCGCGAATGCTCATGCAGGTGCACGACGAGCTCATCTTCGAGGTGGCCGAGGGTGAGGGCGACCAGCTCGAGGCCCTCGTGCACGACCGGATGTCGCATGCGGCGGACCTCCTCGTGCCGCTCGACGTGCAGGTCGGTCGAGGTCGCGACTGGGAGGACGCGGCGCACTGACCACACTGCGTTCGACCATCGTCGCGAGCGCCCGGATGCGAGGCCAGCTCACGGCTTCGCGGCCCCGGCGTCCGCTCGTCTAGGCTCGCGGTCATGGTCACCGCAGTCCGTACCCCCACCGCCGTCGATCGCATCGCCGAGGAGTGGGTCGACACGATCGTCGACCTGAATCCCACGGTCGGCACGTACCTCGGCCGCACCGACCAGGACCACAGGCTCCCCGACTTCTCGCCGGAGGGGCACGAGTCCCGCATCGAGGCCGTGCGGACCGCACGGGCCGCACTGGAGTCGGCATCGGTCGCCGACGACGTCGACCGGATCACCGTCGCCGACCTCGGCGCCGAGCTCGGACTCGATCTCGAAGCGGATGCCGCCGCCCTGCACTTGCGCGACCTCAACGTCATCGCGAGCCCCGCCCAGGAGATCCGCGAGGTCTTCGACCTCATGCCTCGCGCCGCGGAGGCGGACTGGGCCCGGATCGCGTCGAGGCTGTCGGCGGTCCCGGGCGCGATCGACGGGTACGTCGAGACGCTGCGCCTCGGGATCGAGCGCGGCGTCGTTCCGGCCGTCCGTCAGGTCCGCGAGGTCGCGGTGCAGGCACGCCGGCACGCACGGGCCGACGGGTTCTTCAGCACGTTCGCCGGCGGGGCGGGCGACGCGGCGGGGGAGTCGGTGCGGCGCGACCTCGAGGCCGGAGCCGCGGCCGCGGCATCCGCCTACGATCGCCTGGCCGAGTTCCTGGAGGGCGAACTCGCCCCGAAGGCGGGCATGGACGACGCCGTCGGCCGGGAGATCTACGCGCTCCGCTCGCGCCACTTCCTCGGTGCGGTCGTCGACCTCGACGAGACGTACGAGTGGGGCATCGAGGAACTCGCGCGCATGGTCGCGGAGCAGGAGGCGGTCGCGAAGGAGATCCTGCCCGGGGCGAGCGTCGAGGAGGCCGTCGCGCACCTCGAAGCGGATCCGGCGCGCAAGCTGGTCGGCACCGCGGCGCTGCAGCGGTGGATGCAGGAGACGAGCGACCGCGCCGTCGCAGAGCTCGGGGCCACCCAGTTCGACATCCCGGAGGAGATCCGCACTCTCGAGTGCCTCATCGCGCCCACGCAGGAGGGCGGCATCTACTACACCGGGCCGAGCGACGACTTCACGCGTCCCGGCCGGATGTGGTGGTCGGTCCCGGAGGGTGTCACGGAGTTCGACACCTGGCGCGAGAAGACCACGGTCTACCACGAGGGCGTCCCGGGTCACCACCTGCAGATCGGCCAGGCCGTCGTGAATCGCGGGGCGCTGAACACCTGGCGGAGGCAGCTCGCGGGCACGTCGGGTCACGCGGAGGGGTGGGCGCTCTACGCGGAGCGGCTCATGCAGGACCTCGGCTACCTCGACGATCCGGCGGACCGGCTCGGCATGCTCGACGGGCAGCGCATGCGCGCCGCGCGCGTCGTGCTCGACATCGGGGTGCACCTCGGAAAGCAGCGTCCCGACGGAGCAGGGCCATGGACGGGGGAGTACGCATTCGACTTCATGGGCAGGAACGTCAACATGCCCCCGGAGTTCGTGCGCTTCGAGGTGCACCGCTACCTCGGCTGGCCCGGACAGGCGCCGTCGTACAAGGTCGGGCAGCGCATCTGGGAGGGGCTGCGCGACGACGTGCGCCGGCGAGAGGGGGCGGCCTTCGACGTCCGTGCGTTCCACCGGCGGGCGCTGTCGCTCGGCGGCGTCGGCCTCGACACGTTGCGGGGCGCGCTGGCGGCCTGAGGGCCTGAGCGGGCGTGCCGCGACACGCCCGGGTTGCCGCATGGCGTCGCGCACGGCTAGGATGGAGTGTCACTCGTGTGACAATCCTGTCCGCCTGCCCGTCGCGGACCACCAAAGACAACGCTCTTCCCGCGTCGGGCCCGATATTGTCCATTCGGAGCATCCACTACATGACAACCGCAACGACCAAGGCGCCCAAGCAGGTCGCGATCAACGACATCGGATCTGCTGACGATTTCCTCGCCGCGGTCGAGAAGACGCTCAAGTTCTTCAACGACGGCGACCTCATCGAGGGCACCGTCGTGAAGATCGACCGCGACGAGGTCCTCCTCGACGTCGGCTACAAGACCGAGGGTGTGATCCCCTCACGCGAACTTTCCATCAAGCACGACGTCGACCCCAGCGAGGTCGTCGAGGTCGGCGACTCCGTCGAGGCCCTCGTTCTCCAGAAGGAGGACAAGGAAGGCCGTCTGATCCTGTCGAAGAAGCGCGCGCAGTACGAGCGCGCCTGGGGCGACGTGGAGAAGATCAAGGAAGACGACGGCGTCGTCACCGGCTCGGTCATCGAGGTCGTCAAGGGCGGCCTCATCGTCGACATCGGCCTCCGCGGCTTCCTCCCGGCCTCGCTCATCGAGCTGCGCCGCGTCCGCGACCTCACGCCGTACCTCGGCCAGGAGATCGAGGCGAAGATCCTCGAGCTCGACAAGAACCGCAACAACGTGGTCCTGTCGCGTCGCGCCCTCCTCGAGCAGACCCAGTCGGAGTCGCGCTCGACCTTCCTGCAGAACCTCCACCCGGGACAGATCCGCAAGGGTGTCATCTCGTCGATCGTCAACTTCGGTGCGTTCGTCGACCTCGGTGGCGTCGACGGTCTCGTCCACGTCTCGGAGCTCTCGTGGAAGCACATCGAGCACGCGTCCGAGGTCGTCGAGGTCGGCCAGGAGGTCACCGTCGAGGTGCTCTCCGTCGAGCTCGACCGCGAGCGCGTCTCGCTCTCGCTCAAGGCGACCCAGGAGGACCCGTGGCAGGTCTTCGCGCGCACGCACGCGATCGGCCAGGTCACCCCGGGCAAGGTCACGAAGCTGGTCCCGTTCGGCGCGTTCGTCCGCGTCGCGGACGGCATCGAGGGCCTCGTGCACATCTCGGAGCTGTCGGGCCGTCACGTCGAGCTCGCCGAGCAGGTCGTGTCGGTCGGCGAAGAGGTCTTCGTCAAGGTCATCGACATCGACCTCGAGCGTCGCCGCATCTCGCTGTCGCTCAAGCAGGCCAACGATGGGGTCGACCCCGAGGGCACCGAGTTCGACCCGGCGCTCTACGGCATGCTCACCGAGTACGACGAGCAGGGCAACTACAAGTACCCCGAGGGCTTCGACCCCGAGACCAACGAGTGGCGCGAGGGCTTCGAGGCCCAGCGCGAGAAGTGGGAGCAGGAGTACGCTGCCGCCCAGGCTCGCTGGGAGGCGCACAAGAAGCAGGTCGCGGCCTCGCTCGCGGCGCAGGCTTCGGACGACTCGTTCTCGTCGGGCGCTTCGTCGTTCTCGAGCGACTCGGCCGGTGCGGGCACCCTCGCCGACGACGCCTCGCTGGCGGCGCTGCGCGAGAAGCTCTCGAGCAACTAGTCGCTTCGCGCAGCCTCGCTGCTCGAACGTCACATGGAAGGCCGGTCCCCTCGGGGGCCGGCCTTCCGGCGTTGCGGTCCGCCGAGTCGTCCGTGTTCGGGTGGAGCGCCGTCACCAATAGAGTGGACGCGTGTATCTGATCGGCCTCACCGGCGGTATCGCGTCGGGCAAGTCCACCGTTGCGCGCCGGCTCGTCGAGCACGGCGCCATCCACCTCGACGCGGACCAGTTGGCCCGCCGTGTGGTCGACCCGGGGACACCCTGCCTCCGAGCGATCGTCGACGAGTTCGGCGAGGACGTGCTGCGTCCCGACGGCACGCTCGATCGACAGCGCCTCGGCGAACTCGTGTTCCACGATGACGACGCGCGCGCGCGGCTGAACGCGATCGTGCACCCGGCGGTGCGCGAGCTGTCGGCACGGCTCATCGAGGGGGCCGAGCAGGAGGACCCCGATGCGGTGGTCGTCTACGACGTCCCGCTGCTCGTCGAGGCGCAGGTCGACCATCCGTTCGACCTCGTGGTCGTCACGAGTGCGCCGAAGCGCGCGCAGGTCAAGCGACTCGTGGAGGAGCGCGGCCTCGATCCGATCCAGGCCGAGGCACGCGTCGATGCGCAGGTCGGCGATGCCGAACGGCGTGCCGTGGCGGATGTCGTCATCGACACCGGCGGCACCATCGCGCACACCATGAGCCAGGCCGACGCGCTGTGGGTCGACATCGAGCGAACGCGGCACGCGAAGCGCGGCTGAGCCGGCGGCGGGGCACCCCGCCGCCTCGGGCCGCGGTGTCGGTGGCCGAACCTAGACTGGAATCCATGCAGTCCACCCGTTCCGTGCGCCCGTTCGAGGTCGTCAGCGACTACGCCCCGAGCGGTGACCAGCCGAAGGCGATCGCCGATCTGGCGGCCCGGATCAACGCCGGCGAGACCGACGTGGTCCTCCTCGGGGCGACCGGCACCGGCAAGTCCGCGACGACGGCGTGGTTGATCGAGCAGGTGCAGCGGCCGACGCTCGTGCTCGCCCACAACAAGACCCTCGCGGCGCAGCTCGCCAACGAGTTCCGCGAGCTCATGCCGAACAACGCGGTCGAGTACTTCGTCTCGTACTACGACTACTACCAGCCCGAGGCGTACGTGCCGCAGACGGACACGTTCATCGAGAAGGACTCCTCGATCAACGCCGAGGTCGAGCGGCTCCGGCATTCGACGACGAACTCGCTGCTCAGTCGCCGCGACGTCGTCGTGGTGTCGACCGTCTCGTGCATCTACGGCCTCGGCACGCCCGAGGAGTACCTCAGCGCGATGATGCCGCTGCAGGTCGGCCAGCGCGTCGATCGCGACTGGCTGATCCGGAAGTTCGTGTCGATGCAGTACCAGCGCAACGACGTCGACTTCTCGAGGGGCACCTTCCGCGTGCGCGGCGACACGATCGAGATCATCCCGGTCTACGAGGAGCACGCGATCCGGATCGAGATGTTCGGCGACGAGGTCGAGGCGCTGCACAGCCTCCATCCGCTCACCGGGACCGTCGTCGCGAAGCTCGACGCGGTGCCCGTGTTCCCGGCCTCGCACTACGTCGCGAGCGTCGACGTCATGCAGCGGGCCATCGGCACGATCCGCGACGAGCTCGACGAGCGACTCCAGGAGCTCGAACGGGAGGGCAAGCTGCTCGAGGCGCAGCGACTGCGCATGCGGACGACGTTCGACCTCGAGATGATGGAGCAGATCGGCTTCTGCTCGGGCATCGAGAACTACTCCCGGCACATCGACGGGCGTGCCCCTGGCGAGGCGCCGCACTGCCTGCTCGACTACTTCCCCGACGACCTCCTGGTCGTGATCGACGAGTCGCACGTGACCGTGCCGCAGATCGGCGCGATGTACGAGGGTGACGCATCGCGCAAGCGCACGCTGGTCGAGCACGGGTTCCGCCTGCCGAGCGCCCTCGACAACCGCCCGTTGAAATGGGACGAATTCAAGGACCGCGTGGGGCAGACCGTGTACCTGTCGGCGACGCCCGGCCGGTACGAGATGGGCATCGCCGACGGCGTGGTCGAGCAGATCATCCGCCCGACGGGCCTCGTCGACCCCGAGATCGTCGTGAAGCCCACGAAGGGGCAGATCGACGACCTGCTCGAGGAGATCCGGGCGCGCGCGGAGCGCGACGAGCGCGTGCTCGTCACGACGCTCACCAAGCGCATGGCCGAGGAGCTCACCGACTTCCTCACCGAGGCGGGGGTCCGCGTGCGGTACCTCCACTCCGATGTCGACACACTCCGCCGGGTCGAGCTGCTGACCGAGCTGCGGGCGGGCGTCTTCGACGTGCTGGTGGGAATCAACCTGCTCCGCGAGGGACTCGACCTGCCCGAGGTGTCGCTCGTCGCGATCCTCGATGCCGACAAGGAGGGGTTCCTGCGCTCCTCGACCTCGCTCATCCAGACGATCGGACGCGCAGCGCGCAACGTGTCGGGCCAGGTCCACATGTACGCCGACGTCATGACCGACTCGATGCAGCTCGCGATCGAGGAGACCAATCGCCGCCGCGACAGGCAGCTCGAGTACAACCGCGTCAACGCGATCGACCCGACGCCGCTCCGCAAGCGGATCGCCGACATCACGGAGGTGCTCGCGCGGGAGGAGGCCGACACGGCCGCGCTCCTCTCCGGTCGCGAGGGGCGGAAGACCTCGCCGGTGCCGATGAAGCGCGACGGCATCGCCGCCGCCGGGGCGAACGATCTCGAGGAGCTCATCCGCGACCTCAACGACCAGATGCTCGAGGCCGCCGGCGAGCTGAAGTTCGAGCTGGCCGCGCGACTGCGCGACGAGGTGTCCGAGTTGAAGCGTGAGCTCCGCCAGATGGAGAAGGCGGGGCACCTCGGCTGACGGGCCGCCTCGGCGGCGAAGCGCCGAGCGGACCCGTCGATCGAACGTGTGTTCGCTCTCAGCAGGTGCGCGCGCGGCATGAGTGTCGGAGGCCGTTCGTAGACTCGTAGGGTGCCAGTTTCACGTCTCGATGCCCATTCGCGCCTGAGTGTCCGCGGGGCACGCGTCCACAACCTGCGCGACGTCGATGTCGAGATCCCCCGGGACGCGATGGTGGTGTTCACCGGGCTCTCGGGCTCGGGCAAGTCCTCGCTCGCGTTCGACACGATCTTCGCCGAGGGCCAGCGCCGATACGTCGAATCGCTCTCCGCGTACGCGCGGCAGTTCCTCGGGCAGGTCGACCGGCCCGACGTCGACTTCATCGAGGGCCTGAGCCCGGCCGTCTCGATCGACCAGAAGTCGACGAACCGCAATCCGCGATCGACCGTCGGCACGATCACCGAGATCTACGACTACATGCGACTGCTCTGGGCGCGCATCGGCGTGCCGCACTGCCCGGTGTGCGGCGAGCGGATCCAGCGCCAGACCGTGCAGCAGATCGCGGACCGCCTGATGGAACTCGAGGCCGGAACGCGGTTCCAGGTGCTGAGCCCCGTCGTCTCGCAGAAGAAGGGCGAGTTCGTCGACCTCTTCCGCGAGCTCTCGGGCCAGGGGTACTCCCGCGCCGTCGTCGACGGCGAGCTCATCCGACTCGACGAGGCGCCCAAGCTCAAGAAGCAGGTCAAGCACGACATCTCGGTCGTGATCGATCGGCTCGTGGCATCCGACGACCTCCTGGGTCGACTGACCGACTCGCTCGAGACCGCGCTGCGGCTGACCGACGGCGTCGTGCAGGTCAACTACGTCGACCGCGAGGGCGATGCCGCGTGGCAGACCTTCTCCGAGAAGCTCAGCTGCCCCAACCAGCACCCGATCGCGCTCACCGAGATCGAACCGCGGACGTTCTCGTTCAACGCCCCCTTCGGTGCGTGCCCCGAGTGCTCCGGGCTCGGCACGCGCATGTCGGTCGACGAGGAGCTGCTGCTCGGCGACCCGACGCTCAGCATCGCGGAGGGCGTGATCCTGCCGTGGACCTCGCAGGGCAAGAGCCTCTACAACTACTACGAGAAGCTCCTCGACGGGCTGGCCCGCGACCTGGGCTTCTCGCTCGACACGCCATGGGAGGAACTCGACGCGGACGCCCGCCACGCGGTGCTGCGCGGCGACAACTTCGAGGTGCGCGTCCGCTGGCGCAACCGGTACGGCCGCGAGATGAGCTACACCTCGGGCTTCGAGGGGGTCGTGCCCTACATCGAACGGCAGTACCTCCAGGCCGAGACCGACGTGCAGCGTGCACGCTGGGCCGAGTACCTCCGCGAGATCCCCTGCCCGGTGTGCCGCGGCGACCGGCTGAAGCCCGAGGTGCTCGCGGTCCGCATCCACGACGCGTCCATCGCCGACGTGTGCCGCCTCAGCCTGCACGACGCGCGGGCGTTCATGGACCGCCTCGAGCTGACCGATCGCGAGCAGGCCATCGCGGCGCAGGTGCTCCGCGAGATCAAGCTCCGACTCGACTTCCTCATCCGCGTCGGGCTCAGCTACCTCGACCTCGCCCGTGCTGCAGGCACCCTCTCGGGCGGCGAGGCGCAGCGCATCCGACTCGCCACCCAGATCGGCTCGGGACTCACGGGCGTGCTGTACGTGCTCGACGAACCGAGCATCGGCCTGCACCAGCGGGACAACCGCAGGCTGATCGACACGCTCGTCGCCCTTCGCGACCTCGGCAACACGCTGATCGTCGTCGAGCACGACGAGGACACGATCCGGACGGCCGACTGGATCGTCGACATCGGCCCCGGGGCCGGCGTGCACGGCGGCACGGTGGTGCACAGCGGCAGCTATGCCGACCTGATGAAGAACACCGAGTCGCTCACCGGCGACTACCTCGCCGGGCGCAAGGAGATCGCGATCCCGTCGGCGCGTCGACCGGTCGATCCCGCGCGCGTGATCCGGGTCGAGGGGGCACAGGCCAACAACCTCCGCGGCGTCGATGTCGAGTTCCCGCTCGGGACCTTCACGGCCGTCACGGGCGTGAGCGGGTCGGGCAAGTCGTCGCTCGTGAACGACATCCTCTACCGGGTGCTCGCGAACCGGCTGAACGGGGCGCGCAAGGTGCCCGGCAAGCATCGTCGCGTGAGCGGCCTCGAGCACCTCGACAAGGTGGTCCACGTCGACCAGGCCCCGATCGGGCGCACCCCGCGGTCGAACCCGGCGACCTACACCGGTGTGTTCGACCGCATCCGCACGCTGTTCTCCGAGACCGCCGAGGCCAAGGCCCGCGGCTACCTGCCCGGGCGGTTCAGCTTCAACGTCAAGGGCGGCCGCTGCGAGGCGTGCTCGGGCGACGGCACGATCAAGATCGAGATGAACTTCCTGCCCGATGTGTACGTCGCGTGCGAGGTCTGCGGCGGGAAGCGCTACAACCGCGAGACGCTGCAGGTGCACTACAAGGGCCGGAACATCGCCGAGGTGCTCGAGATGCCGATCAGCGAGGCGGCCGAGTTCTTCGAGCCGATCTCGGCGATCCACCGCTACCTCAAGACGCTCGTCGACGTCGGCCTCGGCTACGTCCAGCTCGGTCAGAGTGCGACGACGCTCTCCGGCGGCGAGGCGCAGCGCGTCAAGCTCGCGACCGAGCTGCAGCGCCGGTCGAACGGGCGCAGCGTGTACGTGCTCGACGAGCCCACGACCGGGCTGCACTTCGAAGACGTGCGGAAGCTGCTGAAGGTGCTCGGGAAGCTCGTCGAGAAGGGCAACACGGTCATCGTGATCGAGCACAGCCTCGATGTGATCAAGTCCGCCGACTGGATCATCGACCTCGGACCCGAGGGCGGTTCGGGCGGAGGCCAGGTCGTCGCGACGGGCACGCCGGAGCAGGTCGCCGAGGTCCACGAGAGCCACACGGGGTACTTCCTGCGCGAGATCTTCGAGGCCGCCGCCGGCCCGGCGGTCGCCGCCAGCTGAACATGGCGAACACCGTCCCGTACCGTCCGCGGCCGGGCGAGATCCCGACCGATCCGGGCGTCTACCGATTCCGAGACGCCGACCGACGCGTGCTCTACGTCGGCAAGGCGATGAACCTCCGCGCGCGGCTGTCGAACTACTTCGCGCCGCTGCACACGCTCCACGAGCGCACCCGCCGCATGGTCACGACCGCGGCGTCCGTCGAATGGACCGTGGTCGGCAACGACATCGAGGCGCTCCAGCTCGAGTACACGTGGATCAAGGAGTTCGATCCGCCGTTCAACGTCAAGTACCGCGACGACAAGTCGTACCCCTACCTCGCGGTGACGCTCGCCGACGAGGCGCCCCGGGCGATCGTGACACGGCGCCGCGGCATCCCCGGTGCGAGGTACTTCGGCCCGTACCCGAAGGTGTGGGCGGTCAACGAGACGCTCGACCTGCTGCTGAAGCTCTTCCCGATCCGCACCTGCAAGGACTCCGACTACAAGCGGGCGATGCAGACCGGCAAGCCCTGCTTCGCCGGTCAGATCGGGCGGTGCTTCGGCCCGTGCTCGGGTCGGGTCACGATCGCCGAGCACCGCGCGAACGTCGACCGGTTCGTGGCGTTCATGCAGAACCAGGACCGCCGCATCATCACCGACCTCACGCAGCAGATGCGTGCGGCCGCGGCGGTGCAGGACTACGAGACCGCGGCGCGGCGGCGCGACGAGCTGCAGGCGGCCGAGTCCTTCTTCGAGAAGAGCGCGGTCGTCCTCCGCGACCACGTCGACGTCGACGTGTTCGGCATCGACCACGACGAGCTGGCGGCGGCCGTGCACCTCTTCATGGTCCGAGGCGGCCGGATCCGGGGCGTGCGTTCCTGGACCGTCGACACCGAGCTCGACATGAGCCTCGGCGATCTCGTCGACTCCGTGGTGCAGAACGCCTACGGCGGCGACATCCGTCCGCCGGCCGAGGTCGTGGTCCCGGCGCTGCCCGATGACGCCGAGGCGCTCGAAGGCTGGCTCGCGGCGCTCGGGAGCCGCAGGGTGCGGCTCCGGGCCGCCCGGCGAGGAGACAAGGCGGCGCTCCTCGAGACGGCGACGCAGAACGCACGCCAGACGCTCGTGCTGTACAAGACCCGACGGAGCGCCGACTTCACCGCGCGCTCCCGTGCGCTCGAGGACATCCAGGAGGCGCTCGGCATGGCCGACGCGCCCCTTCGCATCGAGTGCTTCGACGTCTCGCACCTGAGCGGCACCAATGTCGTCGCGTCGATGGTCGTCTTCGAGGACGGACTGCCGCGGAAGGACGAGTACCGCCGCTTCACGATCCCGAGCACCACCGACGACACCGACTCGATCCACCAGGTGCTCACGCGTCGTCTCGCGTACCTCGCATCTCCAGGCGACGGTGCGAACGAGGCGGATGCCGCGACCCGGGCGCCCGTCGGCGACGATGGCGCGGGAACGCCGGAACCGCCGGTCGACGAGGGCGAGGCCGTCGTGTCGCCGCGACGTGCCAAGTTCGCGTACCGGCCGAACCTTCTCGTCGTCGACGGCGGGCAGCCGCAGGTCGCTGCGGCCGAGCGGGCCCTGCGCGAATCCGGGGTCGGCGGCGTCTACCTCTGCGGCATCGCCAAGCGCCTCGAGGAGATCTGGACCCCGGATTCCGACTTCCCGGTGATCCTGCCCCGGAACAGCGACGCCCTCTTCCTCTTCCAGCGCATCCGCGACGAGGCGCACCGCTTCGCGATCACCCACCAGCGGCAGCGCCGCAAGCGCGACATCGCGACCGTCCTGTCGGAGGTGCCCGGGCTCGGTCCCGCCCGCGTGAAGGCGCTGCTCAAGCACTTCGGCTCGGTCGCGCGACTCCGCGGGGCCGACGAGTCGGCGATCGCCGAGGTCCCGGGCATCGGCCCGAGCCTCGCATCGGCCATCCGCTCGCACCTGGAGGGATCGCACCGGTCCGCCGCGGACTAGGCTGGACCACCGGGGGAATGCAGGAAGGGAGCGCCGAGCGAGATGACCGACGGCGATCGCCAGGAGATGCTCATCGTCACGGGGATGTCGGGAGCAGGACGCTCCACCGTCGCCGACGCACTCGAGGATCTCGGCTGGTACGTCGTCGACAACCTCCCGCCCCAGATGCTCCGCCCCCTCGTCGAGCTCGCGCAGCGGGCGGGCGCGTCGCTGCCGCGGATCGCCGCGGTCGTCGACATCCGTGGCGGCACGTTCTTCTCGGAACTGCAGGAGATGGTCGAGTCGCTCCGCGACAAGGTGGACGTCCGCGTGGTCTTCCTCGACGCGAACGACGCGGTGCTCGTGCGCCGTTTCGAGTCCGTGCGCCGGCCGCACCCGCTGCAGGGTGACGGCACGCTGCTCGACGGCATCACGGCCGAGCGTGCACGGCTCGCCGAGGTGCGCGAATCGAGCGACATCATCGTCGACAGCTCCGACCTCAACATCCACCAGCTCGCGACCCTCGTCACCGAGACCTTCGCCGAGGAGGACCGCGCGGGCCTGCGCGTGATCGTCCAGAGCTTCGGGTTCAAGTACGGCCTGCCCCCCGACGCGGACCTCGTCGCCGATGCGCGATTCCTGCCGAACCCGTTCTGGGAGCCCGAGCTTCGCGCCCACACCGGCGAGGACCCCGAGGTCGCGGAGTTCGTGCTCGGCCAGCCCGGTGCGCGCGAGTTCCTCGACGCCTACGTCGCTGCGCTGCGCCCCGTCCTCGAGGGCTACCAGCGGGAGAACAAGCGCCATGCGACCATCGCACTCGGCTGCACCGGCGGAAAGCACCGCTCGGTCGCGCTGGTCCGCGAGCTCGCGGCGCGACTGAGATCGATCCCGGGGCTCGCGGTGAGCGTGAAGCACCGCGATCTCGGACGGGAATGAACCGGCGCCGACGGCGCCGACGCAACACAGAGAGGACGACCACGTGGCCCTGACCGCTGAGGTGAAAGAGGAGCTGGCGAAGGTCGAGGTCACCCGGACCTCGGTTCGAGCCGCGGAGTTGGCATCCGTGCTCCGATTCGCCGGGGGACTCCACATCATCTCGAGCCGGATCGCCATCGAGGCCGAGCTCGACGCGCCGTCGATCGCGCGCAGGGTGACCCGCGACCTCGGCGAGCTGTACGGCGTCCGGCCCGACGTCTCGGTGATCTCCGCATCCGGCCTGCGCCGGACGAACCAGTACCTCGTGCGCGTGCTCGATGGCGGTGAGACGCTCGCGCGCCAGACCGGGCTGCTCGACGCGCGCCGACGGCCGGTGCGCGGGCTGCCCAACAAGCTGACCACCGGTTCGCGCGATGAGGTGGCGGCAGTGTGGCGCGGCGCGTTCCTGGCGCGGGGGAGCCTCACCGACCCGGGTCGGTCCGCGGCGCTCGAGGTGACCTGCCCCGGCGGCGAGACGGCCATGGCGCTCGTGGGCGCCGCCGGGCGGCTCGGCGTCTCCGCGAAGGCCCGCGAGGTGCGCGGCGTGCATCGGGTCGTGATCCGCGACGGCGAGGCCATCAGTGCGATGCTCGCACTCATGGGCGCCGACGAGACGGTCCGGAACTGGGAGGAGCTGCGTCAGCGACGCGAGGTCCGGGCGACGGCGAACCGGCTCGTGAACTTCGACGACGCGAACCTCCGCCGCTCCGCGCAGGCCGCCGTGGCGGCCTGCGCCCGGGTCGAGCGGGCGATGGAGATCCTCGGCGACGAGATCCCCGACCACCTGAAGTACGCCGGCGACCTGCGCCTGGCCCATCGCGACGCGAGCCTCGACGAGCTCGGCCACCACGCCGACCCGCCGCTGACGAAGGACGCGGTCGCAGGACGCATCCGTCGACTGCTGGCGATGGCCGACAAGCGCGCCGTCGAACTCGGCGTGCCGGGCACCGAGGCGAACCTGCCGGCCGACCTCGACGACGTCTGAACGGCGCCCGAACGGCGCCCGAACGCCGTCAACCCCCGTCATCCGGCCCGACCACGGGCATAGGATCGAGAACGCCGCGGTCCCCGGGCAGACGTCCGGTTCACCCGGCTGCTGACAAGGAGAAGCAATGGCTGACTACACCCTCCCTGAGCTCGCCTACGATTACGCGGCGCTCGAGCCGTCGATCAGCGGCACGATCATGGAGTTGCACCACTCGAAGCACCACCAGGCCTACGTGACCGGTGCGAACACGGCGCTCGCCCAGCTCGCCGAGGCGCGCGACTCCGGCAACCTCGCCAACGTGAACAAGCTCGAGAAGGACCTCGCGTTCAACCTCGGCGGACACGTCAACCACTCGATCTTCTGGACCAACATGTCGCCGGACGGCGGCGACAAGCCGACCGGCGAGCTCGCCTCGGCGATCGACGACCACTTCGGCTCGTTCGACAAGTTCCAGGCGCACTTCACGGCGACCGCGCTCGGCGTTCAGGGTTCGGGATGGGCCGTGCTCGCCTGGGACTCGATCGGCCAGCGCCTGATCATCGTCCAGTTCTTCGACCAGCAGGCAAACTTCCCGGCCGGCGTCGTCCCGCTGCTGATGCTGGACGTGTGGGAGCACGCGTACTACCTCGACTACCGGAACGTGCGCGCCGACTACGTGAAGGCGTTCTGGAACATCGTGAGCTGGGCGAACGTCCAGCAGCGCTTCCAGGCCGCCAGTGAGAAGACCTCAGGCCTGCTGCTACTGTCATAGCGGATGGTGTCCCCGGACGCCGTCCGGGGACACCGCCGTCCGGTCAGATCCATCTCGAAGGCGCGATCGCGCCCGTACCTACAGGGGAGATTCCTGTGTCCGTAAAGATCGGCATCAACGGCTTCGGCCGCATCGGCCGCAACTACTTCCGCGCCGCGCTCGCGCAGGGCGCGGACCTCGAGATCGTCGCGGTGAACGACCTCACCGACAACAAGACCCTCGCGCACCTGCTGAAGTACGACTCGATCACCGGGCGCCTCGACGTCTCCGTCGAGTACGACGAGGACAACCTCATCGTCGACGGCAAGGCGATCAGGGCCTTCGCCGAGCGAGACCCCGCGAACCTGCCGTGGGGCGACCTCGGGGTCGACATCGTCATCGAGTCGACCGGCTTCTTCACCAAGGCCGCCGACGCGCGCAAGCACCTCGACGCCGGGGCCAAGAAGGTCCTCATCTCCGCGCCCGCCACCGACGAGGACGCCACCTTCGTGATGGGCGTCAACGAGGATTCGTACGACCCCGCCGCGCACCACATCATCTCGAACGCGTCGTGCACCACGAACTGCCTCGCGCCGCTCGCGAAGGTCTTCAACGACGAGTTCGGCATCGAGCGCGGCCTCATGACGACGGTGCACGCGTACACGGCCGACCAGAACCTGCAGGACGGCCCGCACAAGGACCTCCGCCGCGCACGCGCCGCCGCGGTCAACATCGTCCCGACCTCGACCGGTGCGGCCAAGGCCATCGGCCTCGTGCTGCCCGAGCTCGTCGGCAAGCTCG
Organism: Agromyces kandeliae; assembly: GCF_009674665.1. Classification (GTDB taxonomy): domain Bacteria; phylum Actinomycetota; class Actinomycetes; order Actinomycetales; family Microbacteriaceae; genus Agromyces; species Agromyces kandeliae. The sequence continues at coordinate 119,477 of NZ_WKJD01000019.1, read as the reverse complement.
ACGGCTTCGCCCTGCGCGTTCCGGTGCCCACCGGCTCGATCACCGACCTCACGGTGACGTCGTCGCGCCCGGTCACGGTCGACGAGGTCAAGGCCGCCTACAAGAAGGCCGCCGAGGGCCCGATGAAGGGCATCCTCAAGTACACCGAGGACCCGATCGTGTCGAGCGACATCGTCACCGACCCGCATTCGTCGATCTTCGACTCCGGCCTGCTGCGGGTCCTGGGCGATCAGGTCAAGCTCTCGTCGTGGTACGACAACGAGTGGGGCTACTCGAACCGACTGGTCGACCTGACCGAGTACGTCGCCGAGCGACTCTGAATCGAGCTGACGTGACCCTCAGGACCATCGATTCCCTGGGTCCGCTCGCCGGCACGCGTGTCGTCGTCCGCTGCGATCTCAACGTCCCGTTGAAGGACGGAGTGATCACGGACGACGGCCGCGTTCGTGCGTCGGTCCCCACGCTCGCCGCGCTCGTCGAACAGGGCGCAAAGGTGATCGTGCTCTCCCACCTCGGCCGCCCCGAGGGCGAACCCGACCCGAAGTACAGCCTCGAGCCGGTGGCGGTCCGCCTCGGCGAGGTGCTGGACGCCCCGGTCGCATTCGCGACCGACACGGTCGGCGAGGATGCCGCGGCGAAGGTGGCCGCCCTCGGCGACGGCGAGGTGCTCGTGCTCGAGAACCTCCGCTTCAACCCGGGTGAGACGAGCAAGAACGAGGCCGAGCGCACCGCGTTCGCCGGGCAGCTCGCCGAGTTCGCCGATGCCGTCGTCTCCGACGGCTTCGGCGTCGTGCACCGCAAGCAGGCGAGCGTCTACGAGCTCGAGCAGCTCCGCCCCAGCGCGGCCGGCCGGCTCATCGCCGCCGAGCTCGACGTGCTCGACCGCCTCACCGAGAACCCGGAGCGGCCGTATGTGGTCGTGCTCGGCGGTTCGAAGGTCTCCGACAAGCTCGGCGTCATCGAGCATCTGCTCCCGAGGGTCGACGCGCTCCTCATCGGCGGCGGGATGCTGTTCACCTTCCTCGCGGCCCAGGGTCACAAGGTGGGCTCGAGCCTCCTCGAGGCCGACCAGATCGACACCGTGAAGGGGTACCTCGCGGATGCCGCGGAGCGCGGCGTCGACATCGTCCTGCCGACCGACGTCGTCGTCGCCGCGTCGTTCTCCGCCGATGCCGACCACGAGGTGGCCCCGGCCGACGCCATCGAGGAGACGCCGTTCGGCGCCTCCGGCCTCGGCCTCGACATCGGGCCGGAGACGGCCGCCGCGTTCGCCGACCGCATCCGAGACGCCAGGACCGTGTTCTGGAACGGCCCCATGGGCGTGTTCGAGCTGGCTCCGTTCGCCGAGGGCACGCGCACCGTGGCATCCGCCCTCACCGAGATCGACGGCCTCAGCGTCGTCGGCGGCGGCGACTCGGCGGCGGCGGTCCGCCAGCTCGGCTTCGACGAGTCCGCCTTCGGGCACATCTCGACGGGCGGCGGCGCGAGCCTGGAATTCCTCGAAGGCAAGAAGCTCCCCGGACTGGAGGTCCTCGGATGGCAGTGACCCGCACCCCGTTCATCGCGGGCAACTGGAAGATGAACCTCGATCACCTGCAGGCGATCGCGTTCGTCCAGAAGCTCGCGTGGAACCTCTCGGACGCGAAGCACGACTTCGCCGACGCCGAGGTGGCGGTCTTCCCGCCGTTCACCGACCTGCGCTCCGTCCAGACGCTCGTGTCGGCCGACGACCTGCCGGTGAAGTACGGCGCGCAGGACCTCTCGGCCAAGGACTCGGGCGCCTACACCGGCGAGGTGTCGGGTGCCTTCCTGGCCAAGCTCGACTGCGCGTACGTCATCATCGGCCACTCGGAGCGCCGCACCATGCACGCCGAGGCCGACGACGTCGTGAACGCCAAGGTGATCGCCTCGCACCGCCATGGGCTCGTTCCGGTGCTGTGCGTCGGCGAGACCGCGGAGGACCTCGAGCAGCACGGCGCCAGCGCCGTGCCCGTCGCGCAGCTCCGTGCCGCGCTGGAGGGCGTCGACGTGTCCAAGGGACTCGTCGTCGCCTACGAGCCCGTCTGGGCGATCGGGTCGGGCCAGGCGGCCACGCCCGAGCAGGCGCAGCAGGTCGCCGCGGCCCTCCGCGGCGTGCTCGCCGATATCGCCGGTGCCGAGCTCGCGGCGTCGACCCGCATCCTCTACGGCGGCTCCGTGAAGGCGGCCAACATCGCTGCCTTCATGCGGGAGCCCGATGTCGACGGCGCGCTGGTCGGGGGTGCGAGCCTCGACCTCGACGAGTTCTCGAGCATCGTCCGCTTCAAGAAGCACGTCGGGGCCTGATCCGAGGACCCCGATTCCACCGCAGCGCCGTCCGGCCGCGCCCGCGTGGGCGTTGGCCGGACGGCGCTGCGGCTATACTCGACAGGCGGCATCGACATACCCGGTCATGCCCGGAAAGGTTTCACCGTGGAGATTCTCCAGGTCGTCCTGCAGGTGCTGCTCGGCCTCACGAGCATCCTGCTCACGCTCCTGATCCTGCTGCACAAGGGCCGCGGCGGCGGGCTGTCCGACATGTTCGGCGGCGGCGTCACGTCGAACCTCGGTGCGTCCGGGGTCGCGGAGCGCAACCTCAACCGCATCACGATCATCCTCGGACTCGTCTGGGTGACGTGCATCGTGGTGCTCGGACTCATCACCAAGTTCGACGCCGGAATCTGACGGAGGAGACGTGGTTTCTGGAAACAGCGCGATCCGCGGTTCGCGGGTCGGTTCGGGTCCGATGGGCGAGCAGGACCGTGGGTTCCACGCCGAGCGCGTCGCCGTGAGCTACTGGGACGCCCAGGGCAACGAGACCGTGCGGTACTTCGCGGCCAACGTGCCCGAGGAGGAGATCCCGGACGTCATCGACAGCCCGTCGACCGGCCTGCCGGCCGGCCGTGACAAGGACAACCCGCCCGCTGTGGCGAAGCTCGAGCCGTACAAGACGCACCTCGCGTACGTGAAGGAGCGCCGCAGCGAGGAGGAGGCTGCCGCCCTCCTCGAGGAGGCGCTGCAGCAGCTGCGCGCCCGTCGCGGGACCGCTGCGAACGACTGAATCCCGACCCGGGTACGACGAAGGGCCGCCCCGCGGGGCGGCCCTTCGTCGTACCCGGCGCGCCGGCAGGACGGTCGTCGCGTCGTCTCAGTAGTCGCGGGCGATGAGCGCGTCGGGGACCTCGGCCGCGGCATCCCGATCGACGAAGAAGACGGTGCGTCGCCGACCCTTGATCCCCGCGACGGGCACTTCGTCGCGGCTCGCTCCGGCGAGCGCGAGACCGAGCGCCGACGCCTTGTCGGCGCCGGCCAGAACCAGCCAGACACGTTGCGCCGCGTTGATGACCGGTCGGGTCAGGCTCAGACGCTCGGGCGGCGGCTTCGGCGAGTCGCGGACGGCGATCACGGGCCGATCCACGACCTGGATTCCCGACCGGTGCGGGAACAGCGAGGCGATGTGGCCGTCGGGTCCCACTCCGAGGAACACGATGTCGAACACCGGATGCGGGAGGCCGTCGGCCCCGTGCGCGGCGAGCTCCGACGCATAGGCGTCGGCCGCCTCGTCGAGCGAGAGCCCGGAATCCGACGCCGGGAACGGGTGGACGTGGTCGTCGGGCAGGTGCAGTGCGTCCAGGAGCGCCTCGCGCGACTGCCGGTCGTTGCGCTCGTCGTCGCCCGCGGGGACCCATCGCTCGTCGCCCCACCAGAAGTGGATGCGCTGCCAGTCGATGGACTTGTGCGCTGGGGACGCGCGGACGGCCTCGAGCACGGCGGCGCCCATGGAACCTCCGGTGAGCACCACGTGGACCGTCTCCTGCGCATCGAGCAGGTCGAGGACCTTGGTGATGAAGCGAGCGGCGACCGCCCCGGCGAGGGTGTCCTTGTCGGGATGGACGAGTACGCGCCGCTCGTTCGTCATGCGGTGGCTCCTTCGCTCGCGGGGGTGCGGTGGTCGGGGAGCAGGCCGAGCCCCCGGGTGATCACCTCACCGTACAGCTCGTCGGGATCGAGGCGGCGCAGCTCGTCGGCGAGGCAGTCACGGAGGCTGCGCCGGGGGAGTGCGACATCGTGCACCGGCTGGCCGGGCTGACGCAGCGTGGCGACGCCCGGCAGGTCCCGGACGAGCTCGATCGTGCCGGTCGCCCGGCCGAGCGAGACTCCGCGGATGCCGTGCGAGCCGTGCTCGAGTCCGGTCAGTGCGCAGTTCGTCGATGCGCCGAGCTGCATGGACAACCAGGCGGCGAGCAGCGTCGTCGACGGGGAATCGATCGACCCGGTCACCTGCACCGTGGTCACCGATTCGTACGGTGGCTGGTCGAGCACGGCCGCGAGCTGCGCCCGCCACAGCGTGAGCCGAGTCCACGCGAAGTCGGCATCGCCGGGCCGGTAGCTCGCGGCGAGCGCGTCGAGCGCGGCCTGCGGGTCGGACTGCATGGACGCGTCCGTGATGCGCCGCTGGGCGATCCTGCCGAGCGGGGAGTCGCCGGGTACCTCGGGCGCCGCGCCCGGCCACCAGGTGACCACCGGGGCGTCGGGGAGGAGGAGCCCCATCACGAGACCCTGCTCGTCCTGGGCGGCGTCTCCGCTCGCCCTGAGGATGACGACCTCGCTCGCCCCCGCGTCGCCGCCCACGCGGATCTCCGCGTCGAGCCGGCTGACGTCGGGGTCGCCCTGGTCGACGGTCGAGACGACGATGACGCGCATCGGGTGTTCCCTGGACGCGTCGTTCGCCGCCTCGATCGCCTCCTCCTCGGCGTCGTGCGTGGTCGCGATGACGAGGGTCAGCACGCGGCCGAGGGCCACGACGCCGCCCTCCTCGCGGATCTTCACGAGCGTCTTCGAGACCTGGCTCGTGGTCGTGTCGGGCAGTTCGACGATCATGGGCGCCTCCAGGTGCGTCCGTCGCGGGCGAGGAGCTCGTCGGCCGAGGCCGGGCCCCACGATCCGGGCTTGTACTGCTCGGGTCGACCCTGCGACGCCCAGAACTCCTCGATCGGGTCGAGGATCTTCCAGGACAGCTCGACCTCCTCCTGCCTGGGGAAGAGGGGCGGGTCGCCGAGGAGCACGTCGAGGATGAGTCGTTCGTACGCCTCGGGGCTGGCTTCGGTGAACGCGTGTCCGTAGCCGAAGTCCATCGTCACGTCGCGGACCTGCATGCCCGCGCCGGGCACCTTGGAGCCGAACCGGATGGTCACGCCCTCGTCGGGCTGCACCCGGATCACGAGCGCGTTCTGGCCGAGCTGGGACGTCTGGCTGTCGGCGAACACCTGCTGGGGCGCGCGCTTGAAGACGACCGCGATCTCGGTCACCCGGCGGCCGAGGCGCTTGCCGGCCCTGAGGTAGAAGGGGACGCCGGCCCAACGGCGCGTCCCGATGAGCAGCTTCATGGCCGCGTAGGTCTCGGTCGTCGATTCGGGATTCATCCCGTCCTCGTCGAGGAATCCGGTGACCTTCTCGCCGCCCTGCCATCCGCCCGAGTACTGTCCGCGCGCAGTCGCCGTCGCGAGGTCCGACGGAAGGCGCACCGCACGGAGGATCTTCTCCTTCTCCGCACGGAGGTCCGCCGCGTCGAACGAGATGGGCTCCTCCATCGCGGTGAGCGCGAGCAACTGCAGCAGGTGGTTCTGGATGACGTCGCGTGCGGCGCCGATGCCGTCGTAGTAGCCGGCACGCCCGCCCACGCCGATGTCCTCGGCCATCGTGATCTGCACGTGGTCGACGAAGTTGGCGTTCCAGATGGGCTCGTAGAGCTGGTTGGCGAACCGCAGCGCGAGGATGTTCTGGACCGTCTCCTTGCCGAGGTAGTGATCGATCCGGAAGACCGAGTCGGGCGGGAAGACCGACGCGACGACGTCGTTCAGTTCGATCGCCGTCTTCAGGTCGGATCCGAACGGCTTCTCGATGACGACGCGCCGCCACTGGTCGCCCTTCTGCTCCGTCAGGCCGGAGCGCTTGAGCTGCTCGGTGACCTGCGGGAAGGACTTCGGCGGGATCGACAGGTAGAACGCGTGGTTGCCCATGGTGCCCCGCTCGCGGTCCAGGCCCTCGACGGTGCGTCGAAGGCGCGCGAACGCCTCGTCGTCGTCGAAGGTGCCCTGGACGAAGCGGATGCCGCGCGAGAGCTGCTTCCAGACGTCCTCGCGGAACTCGGTGCGGGCGTACTTCTTCACCGAGTCGTGCACGACTGCGGCGAAGTCCTGGTCCTCCCAGTCGCGCCGGGCGAAGCCGACGAGCGCGAAGCCCGGCGGCAGCAGCCCCCGATTCGCGAGGTCGTAGACCGCGGGCATGAGCTTCTTGCGGGAGAGGTCGCCGGTGACGCCGAAGATGATGAGGCTCGACGGACCGGCGATCCGGTTCAGGCGGTAGTCCTTGGGCGACCGCAACGGGTTGTGCGTCGCCGTGATCTCGACCGGATGCATGCGTGCTCCAGGATCAGCCGATGGCCGCGCGCAGCGACCGCAGGTCGGCGCTCGGATCGGGCAGGGTCAGGGTGAGGACCGGCCGGCCGTGCTCGGCGATGACGGATGCGTCGCCGGAGGCCTGGGCCGCGATGAGGTCGCCGAACGTGAACGGTCGACCGGGGATCGGGAGGTCGTCGGTCGGGCGCTGCACGAGCTGCAGGAACGCCCCGTGCGCGGGCCCGCCCTTGTGGTACTGGCCGGTGGAGTGCAGGAATCTCGGACCCCAGCCGAACGTGACCGGGCGGCCGCTGCGCTCGGCGAGCAGGTCGCGGAGCCGTCCGAACTCGGGGTGCGCCACCCGGTCGACGTAGGCCTGCACGGCGAGGTACCCGTCGACCGGGATCTCCTCGAGGAGGACCTCGACCGCGGACGCCGGGTCGCTTGCCGCACCGATCACGTCGGGCGTGCCGCGGACCTCGATCGCGCCGGCGACGAATGCGGCCGGAGCAGGCTCCGGCCGCGCCTCGAGGAGACCGCGCGCGGCGACCTTCGCCGACTCCACGTCGGGCTGGTCGAACGGGTTGATGCCGAGGAGCCGCCCGGCGACCGCCGTCGCGTACTCCCAGGCGAGCAGCTGCGCGCCGAGCGTGCCCGAGACGCGGATCTCCCCGTCGGTGCCCTCCGCGAAGCGCTCGGTGCCCGCGTCGTCGACGAGGCGCACGACCTGCAGGTCGGACGGACGGGACACGAGCTCCGGGGCACCCGGGCCGAGGACGACGGGCAGGATGCCCGTGCCCTCCTTGCCCGTCGATTCGGCGATGAGCTGCTCGGCCCAGTCGGCGAACCCGACGATGTGGGTGCCGTCGGCGACGATCGCGAGCTTGTCCCTGCGCGGGTCGGTCCCGGCGATCGCGGCGCCGAGGACCAGCCCGGGGTTCTCCTCTGAATCGATCGCGAGGGCGAGTTCGATCGCCTCCGCCTCGTCGAGGAGCTCCCCGAGGTCGACTCCGGCGAGGCCCGTCGGCACGAGGCCGAAGGCCGTGAGCGCCGAGTAGCGTCCGCCGACCGTCGGGTCCGCCGTGAAGACCCGGTAGCCCGCCGCGTGTGCGGACCCCTCGAGCGGCGAACCCGGGTCGGTGACGACGACGATGCGCGTCGCAGGGTCGATGCCGGCGTCGAGGAACGCCTGCTCGTAGGCCCGACGCTGCGAATCGGTCTCGACGGTGGATCCGGACTTCGACGCGACGACGAGCACCGTCCGCTGGAGTCGGTCGGCGATCGCCGACCGGACCTGGCCGGGCTCGGTCGAATCGAGCACGGTGAGATCGGCGCCTGCCGTGCGGGCGATGACCTCGGGAGCGAGGGAGGAGCCTCCCATGCCCGCGAGCACCACGTGATCGATCCCGCGGGCGCGGAGCTCGTCGCGGAGCGCCGCGATCTCGGGCAGGAGCGGCCGGGACACCGCGATCGCCTCGGTCCAGCCGAGACGGTTCGCGGCCTCCTCCTCGGCGGCCGGCCCCCACAGGCTCGCGTCGAGCGAGGTGATGCCCGTCGCCACCCGGTCGGCCACCAGCTGCGGCACGATGCGGCGCACCGCGTCGGCCGCTGGGCCGCTCACGGAGATCCGGACATTCACCGAGCTGCCTCCAGGGCGGAGCGCACGGTGTCGAGGAGCTCGTTCCAGGAGACGATGAACTTGTCGACGCCCTCGCGTTCGAGGAGCTCCGTGACGTCGTCGTAGTCGACGCCGACGCCGGCCAGCGCGTCGAGCACGCGTCCCGCCTCGGCGAATGCGCCGGTGACGGTGTCTCCCTCGATGACCCCGTGGTCGAAGGTCGCCTCGAGGGTCTTCTCGGGCATGGTGTTCACCACGCCGTGGGCGACGAGCTCGGTCACGTAGAGCGTGTCGGGAAGTGCGGGGTCCTTGACGCCGGTGGAGGCCCACAGCGGGCGCTGCCGGTTGGCGCCTGCGTCGAGGAGCGCGACCGCGCGCGGCGCGGCGAACTGCTGCAGGTACAGCTCGTACGCGAGCCGGGCGTTGGCCACGCCGGCCCGGCTCTTGAGCGCGATCGCCTCGGGCGAGCCGATCGCCTCGAGGCGCTTGTCGATCTCGGTGTCGACGCGCGAGACGAAGAACGAGGCGACGGAGTGGATCGTCGACAGGTCGATGCCGGCCGCCTTCGCCTGCCCGAGCCCGGTCAGGTAGGCGTCGATGACCTCGCGGTACCGGTCGAGGCTGAAGATCAGCGTCACGTTGACGCTGATGCCCGCGCCGATCGCCGCGGTGATCGCCGGGAGGCCGGCCTTGGTGGCGGGGATCTTGATCATGACGTTGGGACGGTCGACCTTGTCCCAGAGACGGTGCGCCTCGGAGATGGTCGCATCGGTCTCGTTCGCGAGGTCGGGGGAGACCTCGATCGAGACGCGGCCGTCGTAGCCGTCGGTGCGGTCGTAGACCGGACGGAAGTGGTCGGCGGCGTCGCGCACGTCGTCGGTGGTGATCTCGAAGACGGCGCGGTCGACGTCGGCACCGTCGGCCGCGAGCGCGGCGACCTGGTCGCGGTAGGCGTCGCCCTTGGCGAGCGCCCCGGCGAAGATCGTCGGGTTCGTGGTGACGCCGACGACGTCGCGCTCGGCGATGAGCCGCTCGAGGCCGCCCGAGGTGATCCGCTCGCGCGAGAGGTCGTCGAGCCAGATGCTGACGCCGGCCTGCGAGAGGGCGGCGGTGGGAGTGGTGCTCATGATGATGTCTCCTTCGTGCTCGGTCAGCTCGACGCGAGCGATTCCTTCGCGGCGGCCACGACGTGCTCAGGCGTGATGCCGAACTCGCGGAACAGGGTCTTGTAGTCGGCGGAGGCGCCGAAGTGCTCGATGGACACCGCGCGGCCGCGCGTGCCGAGGTAGCGGTACCAGCTGAGGGCGAGCCCCGCCTCGACGCTGACTCGGGCGGTCACGGACGACGGCAGCACCGACTCGCGGTACTCCGCCGACTGCTCCTCGAACCACTCGAGGCTCGGCGCGGACACCACGCGGGCGGCCACGCCGTCGGCGGCGAGCTGCTCGCGCGCGGCGAGCGCGACCTGCACCTCGGAGCCGGTGGCGATGAGGATCACGTCGGGAGTGCCCGACGCGGCCTCGGCCAGGACGTACGCGCCCTTCGCGACGTTCGACGCCGCTGCGAGCGTGTCGCCGGATGCCTCGCCCTCGCCGCGCTCGAACACGGCCACGTTCTGACGGGTCAGGGCGATGCCCGCGGGGCCGCCGCGGCGCTTCAGGATCTCGAGCCAGGACCAGGCGGTCTCGTTCGCGTCGGCCGGCCGCACGACGGACAGGTGCGGGATCGCCCGCAGGGCGCTGAGCTGCTCGATCGGCTGGTGCGTCGGTCCGTCCTCGCCGAGGGCGACGGAGTCGTGCGTCCAGACGAAGATCGACGGGATCTGCATGAGCGCGGCGAGACGGACGGCCGGGCGCATGTAGTCGCTGAAGATGAGGAACGTGCCGCCGAAGGCGCGCGTCGGTCCGTGCAGGACGATGCCGTTCAGTATCGCGCCCATGGCGTGCTCGCGGATGCCGAAGTGCAGCACTCGGCCGTGCCGGTTCCCGGGGAACTCGTGGGTCGAGTGCTCGGCGGGGACGAACGACGGCGCACCGTTGATCGTGGTCAGGTTCGACTCCGCGAGGTCGGCGGATCCGCCCCAGAGCTCGGGGAGGTGAGCGGCGAGCGCATTGATCGCCTTGCCGGACGCGGCGCGCGTCGAGACGTCCTTGCCCGGTTCGAACACCGGGAGGGCGGCCTCGAGGCCCTCGGGCAGCTCGCCGGCCTCGAGTCGGTCGAGCAGCGCCTTGCGCTCGGGGTTCGCGGCGGCCCACGCGTCGAACGACGCCTGCCAGGCCTGCTTGGCCTCGGCGGCGCGGTCCCGCGCGTTGCCGCGGGTGCGCTCGATGACCTCGTCGGCCACGGCGAAGTTCTGCGCGGGGTCGAACCCGAGCACCTCCTTGGTCGCGGCGAGCTCCTCCGCGCCGAGCGCGGAACCGTGGATCTTGCCGGTGTTCTGCTTCTTGGGCGCGGGCCAGCCGATGATCGTCTTCAGGACGATGATCGACGGCTTGCCTGTCTCGGCCTTGGCGGCCTCGATGGCGTCGTTGAGCTCGGCGACGTCCTCGACGTAGTCGCCGGTCTTCTTCCAGTCGACCGTCTGCACGTGCCATCCGTAGGCCTCGTAGCGCTTCGCGACGTCTTCGGTGAAGGCGATGTCGGTGTCGTCCTCGATCGAGATCTGGTTCGAGTCGTAGATGACGACGAGGTTGCCGAGCTGCTGGTGGCCCGCGAGCGAGGAGGCCTCGCTCGTCACGCCCTCCTCGAGGTCGCCGTCGGAGGCGATCACGTACACGTGGTGGTCGAACGGGCTCTCGCCGTCTGCCGCCTCGGGGTCGAACAGGCCGCGCTCGTAGCGTGCGGCGTAGGCGAAGCCGACCGCCGACGCCAGGCCCTGGCCGAGCGGTCCGGTCGTGATCTCGACGCCGGCCGTGTGGCCGTACTCGGGGTGGCCGGGGGTCTTCGAGCCCCACGTGCGCAGCGCCTCGAGGTCGGACAGTTCGAGGCCGTCGCCGGCGAGGTACAGCTGGACGTACTGCGTCAGCGAGCTGTGGCCCGCCGAGAGGATGAAGCGGTCCCGCCCGAGCCAGTCGTGGTCGGCCGGGTCACGGCGCATCACCTTCTGGAAGAGCAGGTACGCGACGGGCGCGAGGCTCATCGCCGTGCCGGGGTGGCCGTTGCCGACCTTCTCCACGGCATCGGCGGCGAGCACGCGCGCCGTGTCGACCGCGCGATCGTCGATGGGGTCCCAGTGCAGAGTTGCCACGGGTTGGGGTTCCTTCCGGTCGTGACGGAGTCGGGGAGCCTCTCCATTCGGCTCCCGGACCCGCCGGGAAACGCGACGGCGCGGTGGAGCCCGGGACCGATCCGGTCATGCGTCAGGTGGAGTTGCACGTCGAATCCGCGCCACCGGGCGCGCTGGGTTCAGTATATGGAGTCGCCCTCACTCTATGACGGGGCTTGACGCGTCCGTCCGGCGACGACCGGATGGCCTAGAATCGAACGGGTCGCGCGCCCTGCCTCGTCGGCGCGCGCCGGAAGAGGATTCAATGCAGGCCGCGCCGACCATCCGTGACGCTCGACGGACGACGAACGTGCGACGCAAGGTCGCCGCATACGTCGCACTCACCAAGCCTCGCGTGATCGAGCTCCTGCTCGTGGTGACCGCGCCGACGATGATCCTCGCATCGAACGGCCTGCCCGACGTCTGGCTCCTGCTCGCGACCCTCATCGGCGGCGCGATGAGCGCCGGTTCCGCGGGCGCCTTCAACTGCTACATCGACCGCGACATCGATCGCGTCATGAAGCGCACGAAGGGTCGCCCGCTCGTCACCGGCGAGCTCACCGACCGCGAGGCGCTGGTCTTCGCGTACGCGCTCGGCGCGGCATCCATCGTCTGGCTCTGGGTCTTCGCGAACTGGCTGGCCGCACTGCTCTCGCTCGCCGCGATCCTGCTCTACGTCGTCTTCTACAGCCTGATCCTGAAGCGGCGCACCGCGCAGAACATCGTCTGGGGCGGCGTGGCCGGCTGCATGCCGGTGCTGATCGGCTGGGCCGCGGTGACCGAGAGCCTCAGCTGGGCGCCGTTCATCCTCTTCCTCATCATCTTCCTCTGGACGCCGCCCCACTACTGGCCGCTGTCGATGAAGTACAAGGACGACTACGCGGCCGCCGGCGTCCCGATGCTCGCCGTCGTGCGCGGCCGGGCCCAGGTGGGCCTGCAGGTCATCCTCTACGCCTACGCGACGGTCGCCGCCTCGCTCCTGCTCATCCCCGTCGCGGGGATGGGGCTGCTCTACTCGAGCGTCGCACTCGTGTCCGGCATCTGGTTCGTCGCCGAGTGCCACCGCCTCTACAACCTCGCGATCCGCGGCCAGGAGGTGTCGCCGATGCGGGTGTTCCACGGCTCGATCGTCTACCTGTCGCTGCTCTTCCTCGCGGTCGGCGTCGACCCGCTGCTGCCCTTCTAGTCTCGCGGCGCCGCCTGCCGCGAATCCCCGTCGCGCCCCCCCCGGGACGCGCTCGGAGCCACGACCCCGTGGCGTCAGAGCTCGCAAGGGAACCCTCTCGTCAGCGCTGTTCGGGAATGTGGGACGGGGCGGCGACACCCGCGCCCGTGAGGTCGTCGCACCGGACGAACTGGGTGCCGATGCGCTCGAGCGTGCACATCCCGGCATCCGTTCGCGCGACGGAGACCACGGCGGGAGCCGGTTCCGGGGCCGGCTCGGGACGCGCGACCGCGGGAGCGGCCGTGATGGCGGCGAGCACGGCGGCGGCCGTGGCGACCAGCGCCGAGGTGGCGATGGTGGTGGTGGTGGTGGTGGTGGTGCGCATGATCGTGGTCCTTCCGGGATGGGGTCGACCTCGTGTCGACACCCACGACGATGCGCGCCGCCGCGCGCCGCCGGATCGGAGCCCGACCCTGAGATGGATGACGAAACACCTGATTCTCGGGCGGTCCGATGCCAGACTGGTCGGGTGGTCGTGGCAGTCGCGACCGCCGGGCCGCAATTGATCGGCCGCGAGCGGGAGCTCGAGATCGTGGGGGGACTCCTCGACCGGGCGTGGGGCGAGGAGGCCCAGACCCTCGTCGTCTCCGGTGACGCCGGAGTCGGCAAGACCGCCCTCGTCGCCGGGGCGTGCGAAGTCCGGCAGGGAGCTGGCGAGATCCTCGTCGGCGCGTGCCTGCCGCTCACCTCGATGTCGATCCCGTTCCTCCCCATCCGCTCGGCGCTGCGTGGGAATCCGCGCCTGATCGCTCCGCCGCTCTCGCAGGCCGACGGCGCGGGCCGCGACTTCGCCGTGCGCTTCGACGCGTGGCTGGACGAGCAGAGCGACCGGCGGCCGCTCGCGCTGGTGGTGGACGACGTCCAGTGGGCCGATCGCAGCACGCTCGACACGCTGATGTACGCGGTCGCCGGTCCGGCGTCGCGCCGCCTCGCGATCGTCGTGACGTTGCGCTCCGGCGAGGTCGGCCTCGGACATCCGCTCCAGCGGTGGCTCGCCGACGTCCGGCGCCTGCCCCGGACGACCGAACTCGAGCTCGGACCGCTGGACCGTGCGGGGACCGCTGCCCAGGTGCAGAGGCTGCTCGGCACCCTGCCGCACCAGTCGCTGATCGACGACGTGCACGCGCACAGCAGGGGCAACCCCTACTTCACGCGCCTGCTCGTCACCGGGCTCGCTCCGGACGCGCGAGCCGTGCCCGCCTCGTTCCCGGCCGACCTGAGCTCGGCGGTGCTGCAGTCGTGGTACCGGCTCTCCGAGCCGACGAGGCAGCTCGCGACCCGGCTCGCGGTCGGAGGGCGAGCGATGCGGGCCGACGACCTCGCGGCGGTCGTGGGCGACGCGGACGTCGCGAGGACCCGGTCGCTGCTGCTCGAGGCGGTCGCGGAGGGAACACTGGACCTGCTCGACGACGGCGGCTTCTGGTTCCACCATCCGCTCAACGCGGAGGCCCTCGAGGCCGCGCTCGGCGCCGACGAGCGCCGCGAGTGGCATCGGAGGTTCGCCGACGCCATCGAGGCCGACGGCGGGGCCGCGGCATCCGTGTCCTCGGCCGTCGCCGTGGCGGACCACCGCTACCGCGCGGGGGAGCCGGAGGCGGCCTTCGACTGGGCACTGCGCGCGGCGGATGCGGTCCGAGGGGCGGCGGGCACTGGGGAGGAGCTGCGGCTGCTCCGCCGCGCGGTGGACCTCCGAGCGCAGATGCCCGATGCCGAGCCATCGATGGAGGACGTGCTGCGTCGACTCCGCCGGGCCGCCGAGGACGCGGGTGCGACGGCGGAGGAGCTCGAGGCGGTGGAGATGCTCCTGGAACGGATCGACGAGGAGGTCGATCCGCTTCGCGCGGCAGCGCTCCGCGTGCGACGCATGCACCTCCGGTTCATGCGTGGGCTGGCGTTCCCCGAGCTGCCGGAGATGGAGCATGCGGTGCGGCTCGCGTCGGCCGACATCGCAAGTCCCGAGTACGCGCTCGCGCTGGCGGAGCTCGCCCAGACGGAGCGGTGGCACGGAAGCGCGGCCGCCGACGAACACGCAACGGGGGCGTTGGCGCACGCGCGCGCCGTCGGCGATCCGAGGGCGCTGTCGTTCGCACTCACCGTCGCGTCCATGAACGCGACCTTCGCGGGCGACATCGCGGCTGCGGCCGAGTTCGGCGAGCAGGCGATGCCGCCGGCGCTCGAGGCACGCGACTGGTTCGGGTACGTCCACGCTGCATTGTGGGCGGCGAACGCGACGCAGTCCTGGGCGACCGAGGCCTATGCGGAACGGATCGGAGCCTGCCGCCGGGAGCTCGAATCGAGCGGCGGCCCCCACGCGTACCTCGCCTGGCTGTCGGCCGTCGAGGCCAACGCGCGCCTGGCCGGGGGAGCCTGGCGCGAAGCCGACGAGCGGCTGCGCGTCGCCCTCGGCTCCGATCCCGGCCCGTTGGGGGATGTCGAGGCCCGCCTGACCGCGGCACGGCTCGCAGCGCTCCAGGGGCAGGTCCATGAGGCGGAGGCGCACCTTCGGCGTGTCGAGGAACTCGTCGTCGACGGGTCGGCGTTCCTTCCCCTCGAGTACGACGCGGTGCGCGCAGAGGTCCGCCTCGCGGCCGGCGACACGGCCGGCGCGTACGACGCGGCGGTCGCGGGCGCCGTCGATCGGGGGACGACGCCGACCATGGCCGAATGGCTGATGCCCTTCGCGGCCCGCGCCCTCGCAGACCAGGCGCAGTCCGCGCGCGACGCCGGCGAACCCGCCGGGGACGTGCTCCGCCGGCTCGATGCACTCGTCGAACGCTTCCCCCACGTCATCGAGGACATGAGCACGTCGACGGAGATCATCCGACGGCAGGTCGCCGCACTCGACGGCCTGTACGCGGCGGAGTGCGCCCGCGCCCGAGCCGCACCCGAGGCCGCCGAGTCGTGGTCGCTCGCGGTGGCGCAGTGCTCGGCCGCGCGCCTCCCGTGGGAGGAGGCGTACGCCCGATGGCGAGCGGCGGAGGAGTGGCTCGGGCGGGGCGCAGATCGATCGGCCGGGGCGGAGATGCTCAGGACGGGTCTCGCCCTCGCTCGACGGCTCCGTGCGAAGCCGGTCGAGGAGGAACTCGTCGACCTCGCACGCCGGGCGCGCGTGCCGATCGGCGAGCCCGATCCGACGAGCCCGCCACCCGGGTCCGAGGTGCCCGGCCTCACCGCCCGGGAGCGCGAGGTCCTCGCGCTCATCGCGGTCGGACGGACCTACTCCGAGATCGCCCGGTCACTGGTCATCAGCGAGAAGACCGTCAGCACGCACGTGTCGCACCTGCTGGCGAAGACCGGGTCGGCGAACCGGGTCGAACTGGCGCGGCTGGTCCGTCGGCTGGAGCACGGGGACGAGGGCGAGGACGGCCGCACCGACGCGGACGGCGCGCCGTGAGTCGTCGCGGTCAGCGAGCGGATGCCGCGATGGCCGCCGCGTCGGACGAGGCATCCGTCGCCACCGGGCGCGTGAGCTTCATCACCACGACGGTCATCGTCGCGGCCGTGAGCGCCGCGAGGACCATGTGGATGCCGACGGCGAGCGGCGGGAGGCCGTTGCGCGCCTGGTAGAGGCCGACGCCGATCTGGACGAGTTCGACGGCCAGGAGCACGATCGACCAGCGCGCGACCTGCAGCCGCAGGCGCCACGCGGCGATCGCGAGCACCACGGTCAGCGCGAACAGGGCGTAGCCGGGCCACGCGTGCACGTGCTCGAGGAGTTCGGCGTTGAAGCCCGTGCGGCCGGCGTCGGCGTCGCCGGAGTGCGGGCCGGAGGCGGTGGTCAGCACGCCGAAGGCGATCGAGATCGCGAGCACCGCGGTCGTGGCGTGCGTGAGTATGGCGAACCAGCGCGGTGCGGCGAGCTCGCGCGCGCCGGGCGTCGCGTCGAGGCGCACCAGGTACGAGGCCGTCACGCACACGAGCGCGAGCGAGGCGACGTAGTGGAAGCCGACGATGAAGGGGTTGAGGCCGGTCCACACGGTGACGCCGCCCACCACGGCCTGCGCGACGATGCCGAGGAGCACGACCAGCGCGAGCCTCCAGAGGTCGCGGCGCTCACGGCGCAGGCGCCAGATCGAGAGCAGCACGAGCAGCGCGACGATGCCGACGACGCCGGTCATGAGTCGGTTTCCGAACTCGATCACGCCGTGGATGCCCATCTCGGGCGTCGTGACGAGCGAGTCGGCCGTGCACATCGGCCAGGTGGGGCAGCCGAGTCCGGAGCCGGTCAGGCGGACCGCGCCGCCTGTGGCGATGATGATCGTCTGGGCGAGGAACGAGAGCCATGCGGCGACGCGCACGCGGCGGTCGATGCGGTCGGGCAGCCAGGCGATGACGCGGTTCACGGCTCGTCGAGTTCCTGATCCGGGTCGGAGTGTGAGGGTACTGGGAGTCGGGACTCCGGGACCTTCGACCCTATAGACTTGATTGGTTGACGCGGTTCCGCGCGCGTGTGCGGCGCGGCGCATCACCATTGTAGGTTCGCGACGAAGCCACCCGCACATCACCCCACGACCGAACCGGCACCTCGACCGGAAGGCCGGGGGTGGGCCGGACTGATAGCCGGTGCGCGGGAGGAGAAGAGGGAGAGCATGACGGACGTACTCATCGACCGCCCCGAGTTGGAGGGGCTCGGCACGTACGAGTTCGGCTGGTCCGACTCAGACGTCGCCGGGGCATCCGCTCGCCGCGGCCTGGCGCCCGAAGTGGTGGCCGACATCTCGCGCCTGAAGGACGAGCCCGAGTGGATGCTGCAGCGCCGCATGCGCGGGCTGCAGCTGTTCGACCGGAAGCCGATGCCGTCCTGGGGCGCCGACCTGTCGGAGATCGACTTCGACAACATCAAGTACTTCGTCCGGTCCACCGAGAAGCAGGCCCAGACCTGGGAGGACCTCCCCGAGGACATCCGCAACACCTACGAGCGCCTCGGCATCCCCGAGGCCGAGCGGCAGCGCCTCGTCGCGGGCGTCGCCGCGCAGTACGAGTCCGAGGTCGTCTACCACCAGATCCGCGAGGACCTGGAGGAGCAGGGTGTCATCTTCCTCGACACCGACACCGCGCTCAAGGAGCACCCCGAGTTCTTCGAGGAGTACTTCGGCACGGTGATCCCGGCGGGCGACAACAAGTTCGCCGCGCTCAACACGGCCGTCTGGTCGGGCGGCTCCTTCGTCTACGTCCCGAAGGGCGTGCACGTCGAGATCCCGCTCCAGGCCTACTTCCGGATCAACACCGAGAACATGGGCCAGTTCGAGCGCACGCTGATCATCGCCGACGAGGACAGCTACGTCCACTACATCGAGGGCTGCACGGCACCGATCTACAAGTCCGACTCGCTGCACTCGGCGGTCGTCGAGATCATCGTGAAGAAGAACGCCCGCGTGCGCTACACGACGATCCAGAACTGGTCGAACAACGTCTACAACCTCGTGACCAAGCGCGCCGTCGCGCACGAGGGCGCCACCATGGAGTGGGTCGACGGCAACATCGGCTCGAAGGTCACGATGAAGTACCCGTCGATCTTCCTCATGGGCGAGCACGCCAAGGGCGAGACCCTCTCGGTCGCGTTCGCGGGCCCGGGCCAGCACCAGGACGCCGGCGCGAAGATGATCCACATGGCGCCGTACACGCAGTCGTCGATCGTCTCCAAGTCGATCGCGCGCGGCGGTGGCCGCGCCGGCTACCGCGGCGAGGTCCGCGTCGACGCGAACGCGCACCACTCGGCCAACACGGTGCGCTGCGACGCGCTGCTGGTCGACACGATCTCGCGCTCCGACACCTACCCGGCGATCGACATCCGCGTCGACGACGTGCAGCTCGGCCACGAGGCCACGGTCTCGAAGGTCAGCGAGGAGCAGCTCTTCTACCTCATGTCGCGGGGTCTCCCGGAGGACGAGGCGATGGCCATGATCGTGCGCGGCTTCATCGAGCCGATCGCGCGAGAGCTGCCCATGGAGTACGCGATGGAACTCAACAAGCTCATCGAGATGGGCATGGAAGGATCGGTCGGCTAACCGATGAGCACCGCGATGCAGAGCACCGCCCTGCCCACCCCCGAGCAGCACGGCATCCGTGCGCACTCCGACGGCCCGATCGTGCCCGTCCAGACGCGCTCCGAGCGGTTCCGCTCGACCGACGTCGCCGACTTCGCGCCCATCACGGGCCGCGAGCACGAGTGGAAGTACTCGCCCGTCGCCGCGTTCGCCGATCTCACCTCCGGTGAGCTCGACGGCTCGCGCCTCGAGGTCGAGGCCACGGATGCCGCGGGCCTGTCCCTCTCGTGGATCCCGCGCGACGATGCCCGCATCGGCCGCGCCGGGACGCCCGAGGAGCGCGCCTCGGCGAACGCGTGGTCCAGCTTCGGCGAGGCGCTCCTCGTCGAGGTCGCCGGCGAGGAGGCGAAGACCATCACCGTGACCCGCTCGGGCCTGGGCACGACCCCGCGCGCCGCGCACACCGTCGTCGAGGCCGCGCCGAACAGCCGCGCGCTCGTCGTGCTGCGCGGCATCGGCGATGCACGCCTCAGCGAGAACGTCGAGGTCGTCGTCGGCGAAGGAGCGAACCTCACGGTCGTCTCCCTCCAGGAGTGGACCGACGACTCGGTCCACCTCGCGAGCCACTTCGCGCGCATCGGCCGCGACGCCAAGCTCAAGCACATCGTCGTCTCGCTCGGCGGGAAGGTCGTGCGCGTGAACCCGTCGACGCACCTCGCAGAGCAGGGCGCCGACGTCGAGGCGCTCGGCCTGTACTTCTCCGACGCGGGCCAGCACCTCGAGCAGCAGGTCTTCGTCCACCACGACGCACCGCACACCCGCTCGCGCGTGACCTACAAGGGCGCGCTGCAGGGCGAGGGCGCGCGCAGCGTGTGGATCGGCGACGTCCTGATCGGCAACGCCGCGACCGGCACCGACAGCTACGAGCAGAACCGCAACCTCGTCCTCACGGACGGCACCCGGGCGGACTCGGTCCCGAACCTCGAGATCGAGACCGGCGACATCGAGGGCGCCGGTCATGCGTCGGCCACGGGCCGGTTCGACGACGAGCAGCTGTTCTACCTCCAGGCGCGAGGCATCCCGGAGGACGAGGCGCGCCGTCTCGTCGTGCGCGGCTTCCTCGCCGAGGTCGTGCAGCAGATCGGCGACGCCGAGCTCGAGGAGCGTCTCATCCGGGCGCTCGAAGCGGAACTCCAGGGGAGCTGACGTGGCATCCACTCGCGTGTGCGGGGTCGACGACCTCGCCGTCAATGAGGCGCAGAAGTTCGTCGTGGACGGCGTGCCTATCGCGGTCGTGAAGGACTCCGCCGGAGACGTCTTCGCGATCGGCGACACCTGCACCCACGGCGACATCTCGCTGTCGGAGGGGTTCGTCGAGGACGACACGCTCGAGTGCTGGGCCCATGGCTCGAAGTTCTCCCTCCTGACGGGAAAGCCGCTCACGCTGCCGGCGTACGAGCCCGTTCCCGTGTACCAGGTCGAGATCACCGACGGGGGCGTCTTCATCGATCCCGCGGTGAAGCTCGCCGTCTGACCTCCGAACTCCCATGAACTCCCGGCCCGCGCGGCCGGACACGAACCGAAAGAGACACCGAATCACCATGTCCGTGCTCGAGATCAAGAACCTGCACGTCAACGTCGAGACCGACCAGGGCACCCGCGAGATCCTCCGCGGCGTCGACCTGACCATCCGCGAGGGCGAGATCCACGCGATCATGGGGCCGAACGGCTCCGGCAAGTCCACGCTCGCCTACACGATCGCCGGCCACCCCAAGTACACCGTCGTCCAGGGCGAGATCCTGCTCGACGGCGAGGACGTGCTGGAGATGTCCGTCGACGAGCGCGCCCGCGCCGGCATGTTCCTGGCGATGCAGTACCCGGTCGAGATCCCGGGCGTCACCGTCACGAACTTCCTCCGCACCGCCAAGACCGCGATCGACGGCGAGGCGCCCTCGATCCGCACGTGGCTGAAGGACGTCCGCGGCGCCATGACGAACCTCAAGATGGACTCGGCCTTCGCCGAGCGCAACGTCAACGAGGGCTTCTCGGGCGGCGAGAAGAAGCGCAACGAGATCCTCCAACTCGAGCTGCTGAAGCCGAAGTTCGCGGTGCTCGACGAGACCGACTCGGGCCTCGACGTCGACGCGCTCAAGGTCGTCTCCGAGGGCGTGAACCGTGCCCACGCGAACACCGGCCTCGGCATCCTGCTCATCACGCACTACACGCGCATCCTCCGGTACATCAAGCCCGACTTCGTGCACGTGTTCGTCGCCGGCAAGATCGCGGAGCAGGGCGGACCCGAGCTCGCCGACCGGCTCGAGGAGGAGGGCTACGACCGCTACCACGTCGCCGAGTCGGCGACGCAGTAATCGGGCGTAGGCTGGACGCATGGTCACCTCACTCGCACCCGAGCGCTACGACCAGATCAGCGAGGCGCTGAAGGATGTCGTCGACCCCGAGCTGGGCGTCAACATCGTCGATCTGGGCCTCATCTACGACCTGAACTGGGACGACGAGAACGACGCCCTCGTCGTCAACATGACCCTGACCAGCGCGGGCTGCCCGCTGACCGACGTCATCGAGGAGCAGACCGCCGAGGCGCTCGACGGCACCGTCGAACGGTTCCGCATCAACTGGGTGTGGATGCCGCCGTGGGGTCCCGAGCGGATCACGGACGACGGACGCGACATGATGCGTGCGCTCGGCTTCGCGATCTGAACCGCACATCGTCGAGGGAGGTCCCGGAAGGGGCCTCCCTTTCGGTTCCCCCGGCGTGTCCGGGCCCGTCGAGGAATAGGCTCGGGGCATGCAGGGAACGGCCGCGTCCGCCCGCGACGCGTACATGCACGGCCACCACGAGAGCGTCCTCCGAGTGCACGAGTGGCGCACGGTCGAGAACTCGGCGGCCTACCTCGCGCCGCACCTCCGCGAGGGGATGCGGGTGCTCGACATCGGGAGCGGCCCCGGCACGATCACGCTCGACCTCGCCCGCCGGGTCCGACCGGGGAAGGCCGTCGGCGTGGACGCGTCCGCCGAGGTCGTCGCGCGAGCCCAGGGACTCGCCCAGAGCGAGGGCGTCCCCAACGCGGAGTTCCGCACGGGGGACGCCTACCGCCTCGACTTCCCCGACGGGGTGTTCGACGTCGTCCATGCGCACCAGGTGCTGCAGCACCTGGCTCGTCCGGTCGACGCGCTGCGCGAGTTCCGCCGCGTGCTGCGGCCGGGCGGAATGGTGGCCGCCCGCGACGTGGACTACGGCGGCGTGATCTGGAGCCCGGAGTCACCAGAGCTCGCACGCTGGCGCGAGTTGAACGAGCTCATCTGCGCCTGGAACGGCGGCGACGGTAACGCCGGGAGGCACCTCACGCGCTGGGCGCGGGCGGCGGGCTTCGCCGACGTCGAGGCGAGCGGGTCCGTGTGGGTGTTCTCGTCGAACCGCGATCGCGAGTGGTGGGGCGGCAACTGGGCGGAGCGCGCGCTGCACTCCACCTTCGCGGCGCATGCGATCGAATCCGGGCACGCGTCCCACGCGGAACTCGAGGCGATCTCGTCCGCGTGGAGCCGCTGGGCCTCGGATCCCGACGGCTGGTTCCTCATGCCGCACGGCGAGATCCTCGCGCGCGCGTAGGTGCCGGGCTCAGGCCGACGGGCTACCAGTCGTCGCCGTCGTCGTCCGCGGCGCCGCCGCTCGAGTGCTCCAGCGTCACGACCGTGCCGTCGTCGAGCTCGGCGATCGGCCGGCCCTCCAGCCAGGTGAGCGTCCAATGGCGGCCGGCGCCGTCGGGGGTGCCGGACTCCGCCGCGGCGATGCCGGGACGCAGCTCCATCGGCACGGATCGCGGCGGCTCGTCGCCGAAGGCCCAACGTGTGCCCAGCTGCATCAGATCTCCATCTCGAACACGATCTCGGGGGAGCGCCGGGCGATCTCGTCGGAGAGGCGCAGCCCGTCGACGTCACCGGGGTCGGTGGCCCAGGTGAGGCGCGTCGCGCGGAGCTCGCCCGCCAGCGCGCGGACGCGTTCGAGGAGCCTGCCGGCGACGCCGTTCCCGCGGTGCGCCTCGACGACGTAGAGGTCGTCGACGACGATGCCGGTGCTCGCGTCGACGGTGCGCGGCTCGGGATGCGCGTGCACGAGGCCGACGAGGATGCCCTCGTCGTCGACCGCGACCGCAGCGCGCA
Organism: Agromyces kandeliae; assembly: GCF_009674665.1. Classification (GTDB taxonomy): domain Bacteria; phylum Actinomycetota; class Actinomycetes; order Actinomycetales; family Microbacteriaceae; genus Agromyces; species Agromyces kandeliae. Next base: position 96,787 of record NZ_WKJD01000019.1, on the reverse strand, counting down.
GTGCGTTCCGCGGGTCCTGGATCCAGCTCCACACGATGAGGGCCTTGGTGTCGTCGAGCCGGCGGCCACGGCCCGCGCAGTACGCGTCGAACAGGGGCAGCCAGGCGAAGAAGTCGTTGTCCGCGACGTCCCGCACGCTCACGCTCATGCGCTCGCCTCCTCCCTCGGAACCTCGAGCACGACGTCGCGCACCTGCAGCACCTCGGCCTCCTCGAAGCCCAGGTCGGCGATGCGTCCGACGGCGCGCAGGTCGCCCTCGGCCGAGGCGAGGAGGGCGGTCGCCGCGGCGGGGGCGGCGATGACGGCGCTCGCGACCGGGGTCTTCTGCGAGGCCTTCGCGTCGGTCTTCGCGCGACGGATGCCGGTGAGTGCGAGGCTCGCGAGCTCGAGCAGCTCGACCCCGGCCTCGCCGCGCGCGGCGAGCTCGTCGACGGCCGGCCAGTCGGCCACGTGCACCGATCCGGGGTTCGACCAGCTCCAGGCCTCTTCCGCGGCGTACGGGATCACCGGCGCGAACAGGCGCAGCAGCACGCTGAGCGCGGTCTTGAGCGCGGCGACGGCCGAGGCCTGCTCGGCGCTCGCCTCACCGTACGCGCGCTCCTTCACGAGTTCGAGGTAGTCGTCGCAGAACGTCCAGAAGAACGTCTCCGAGACCTCGAGGGCGCGCGCGTGGTCGTAGGACTCGAGCGCGCGCGTCGCCTGGTCGACGACGGTCGCGAGTCCGGCGAGCATGCTGCGATCGACGGGCACGGTCACGGCGGCATCCGCTGCGCCCTCGAAGCCGAGGATGAACTTCGCGGCGTTCAGTACCTTGATGGCGAGGCGCCGGCCGATCTTCACCTGCGTCGGGTTCTGCGGGTCGAACGCGGCATCGGTGCCGAGGCGCGAGGACGCCGCCCAGTAGCGCACCGCGTCGGCGCCGTGCTGGTCCAGCAGGCCCGCAGGCGTGACGACGTTGCCCTTCGACTTCGACATCTTCTTGCGGTCGGGGTCGACGATGAAGCCGGAGACCGCGGCGTTCGACCACGGGGCGACGCCGTGCTCGAGCTCGGCGCGCAGGGCGGTGGAGAAGAGCCACGTGCGGATGATGTCCTGGCCCTGCGGGCGAAGCGAATAGGGGAAGACGAGGTCGAAGAGCTCGGGGTCGCGCTCCCAGCCGCCCGCGAGCTGCGGGGTGAGCGATGAGGTGGCCCAGGTGTCCATGACGTCGTGCTCGCCGACGAAGCCGCCGGCCTGCCCGCGCTGCGACTCGTCGTAGCCGGGCGCCGCCGTCGAGGACGGGTCGACGGGGAGCATCTCGCGCGTGGCGACGATGGGCTCGTCGAACACGGGGTCGCCCTGGGCGTCGATCGGGTACCAGACGGGGATCGGCACGCCGAAGAAGCGCTGCCGCGAGATGAGCCAGTCGCCCGAGAGCCCGCCGACCCAGTTCTCGTAGCGCACGCGCATGAAGTCGGGGTGCCATCCGATCTGGCGTCCGCGCTCCAGCAGGCGGTCCTTCAGCGCTTCGTCGCGCGCGCCGTTCACGACGTACCACTGGCGGGTCGAGACGATCTCGAGCGGGCGGTCGCCCTTCTCGAAGAACTTCACCGGGTGGGTGATCGCCTTCGGGTCGGCGAGGAGGTCGCCGGACTCGCGGAGCAGCTCCACGACGGCCTGCTTGGCCGAGAACGCGGTCTTGCCCGCGAGCTTCGCGTACGCCTCGCGGCCGGCCTCGGTGGTGATCGCGTCGGGCGCCTCGGCGATGATGCGGCCGTCGAAGCCGATGATCGCGCGGTTCGGCAGGTCGAGCTCGCGCCACCACACCACGTCGGTCACGTCGCCGAAGGTGCAGATCATGGCGATGCCGGTGCCCTTGTCCTTCTGGGCGAGGTGGTGCGCGACGACGGGCACCTCGACGCCGAAGACGGGCGTGGTCACGGTCGTGCCGAACAGCGGCTGGTACCGCTCGTCATCCGGGTGCGCCACCAGCGCGACGCACGCGGGGATCAGCTCGGGACGGCTCGTCTCGATCTCGACGTGGCCGCCGTCGGGCTTGGCGAACGCCACCCGGTGGTAGTGGCCCGGCTGCTCGCGGTCCTCGAGCTCGGCCTGCGCGACGGCAGTGCGGAAGGTGACGTCCCAGAGCGTCGGCGCGAGGGCCTGGTAGGCCTCGCCGCGCTCGACGTTGCGGACGAATGCGAGCTGCGACGTGAACAGCGCCTCGTCGGCGATGGTGCGGTAGGTCTGGGTCCAGTCGACCGAGAGGCCGAGCTGGCGCCAGAGCGCCTCGAACTGCTGCTCGTCCTCGACGGTGAGCCGCTCGCACAGCTCGATGAAGTTGCGGCGGCTGATCGGCTTCTGGTCGGCGGCCTTGACGCTCTTGCCCTCGCCGCCCTCGAACGGCGGCGTGAAGTCGGGCTCGTACGGCAGGGTCGGGTCGCAGCGCACGCCGTAGTAGTTCTGCACTCGGCGCTCGGTGGGCAGGCCGTTGTCGTCCCAGCCCATCGGGTAGAACACGTGCTTGCCGCGCATGCGCTGGAAGCGCGCCATGACGTCGGTGTGCGTGTAGGAGAAGACGTGGCCGATGTGCAGCGAGCCGGAGGCCGTGGGCGGCGGCGTGTCGATCGAGTAGATGCCCTCGCGGGTCGCCCCCTCGCGCTCGAACCGGTAGGTCCCCTCGGTCTCCCAGACGCCGCCCCACTTGGATTCGAGGCCCTCGAGAGCGGGCTTGTCGGGGATGCGCGCGGTGTCGGTCATGATGCTCCGGTTCGGTATGTGCGGCACCGAGTCCACTGGGGTGCCTGAATATGCGACAGTCCAGCCTACCGGAGTCGGGGGAATCCGCCGTGACCTGCGGGGATGCGGGTCGGCGTGCCGTGGCGTCGAGGCGGGCCGAGGGCGGATGCCGCGAGCTCGCGCCGCGGCATCCGCCCCCGGACCTCGGGCGACTGGAGCACGATCGCCTGGGAGCTCAGACGGCTGCGGGCTGGACCTCGCGGCCGTCCTCGGAGATCGGCGCGTGTCGGACGCGGTTCGCCGCCCACGCCGAGACCAGCGTGATCGCGGAGAGCAGCGCGAGGACGACGCCGGGGTGCCACCAGACGTATCCGGTCGACTCGCCGAGCAGCGTCGTCACGAGCGGGATGAACCCGCTCACCGCCGCCGCGACCGCGTAGGCCACAGAGAGCGCCGAGTACCGGTAGTGGTCGGCGAACAGGTCGTTCATGAGCCCGCCGAGTGCGGCCCACGACATGGTCGGGAGGATTCCGCCGACGATCATCGTGCCGACGAGCACCGGGAAGCTCGAGAACTGCAGCAGCCAGTACATCGGGAACGTGATGAGCAGCGTGCCGAGGGCGCCGTAGGCGACGACCCGCGCGGAGCCGATGCGGGTCGCCCACCATCCGAAGAGCGGGATGGTCACGAGCTGCAGGAGTCCGCCGATCGTCGTGGCGACGAGCAGGTCCTGGAAGCTGAATCCGAGCGTCGTCACGCCGTAGTTGATCGTGTACGTGTTCATCAACGAGTAAGAGCCGATGCCGAGCAGTGCCGCGCCGAACGCGATGAGGAGCGCGGTCGGCTGCGCGCGGAACATCGTGGCGAACGGCACGCGGTCGCGTCGCTGCTCGGAGACGACGGCCTTGAAGACGGGCGTCTCGTCGATGGTCAGGCGGAGGTAGAGCGAGACGGCCAGGAGCGGGATCGCGAGGAGGAACGGGATGCGCCAACCCCACGCCGCGAGCTCCTCGGCCGGCAGAGCGAGCGTCATCACGATGAACACGACGGCGGAGAGGATCGAGCCCACGGGTGAGCCGAGTTGCGGCACCGCCGCGTAGAAGGCGCGCTTGACGGGGCTGGAGTGCTCGGTCGCGAGCAGGATCGACCCGCCCCACTCGCCGCCGAGCGAGAGGCCCTGCGCCACGCGCAGCAGGACGAGCAGCACTGCGCCGAGCCATCCGGCCTGCGCGTACGTCGGGAGCAGGCCGATGAGGCCGGTCGCGACGCCCATGATGCCGATCGTCCAGAGCAGGGTCGCGCGTCGGCCCAACCGGTCGCCCATGTGGCCGAAGATCGCGGCGCCGAGCGGGCGGACGACGAACGCGACGCCGATCGTGGCGAACGCGGCGAGCGTGCCGCCGAACTGCCCGAGCGGGTCGAAGAACAGCGGTCCGATGAAGTAGGCGCTGAAGTACGCGAACACGTAGAAGTCGAACGACTCGAGCGACGTGCCGATCATGGACGCCCAGGCGACGCGCCGGACCGGCGACGACGAGGCGGGAAGGGAAGCGGGGGATGGGGCTTCGGTGGTCACGGGGAGCCATCCTGACAGCGAGCGGATGCCTCGACAAGCCAAATGCGACAGATGTGCTATATCGAGTATCGCAAGTGCTAGCATCGGCCGGTGCGGATCACGATCGACCCCGACGGCCCCGGGCCGATCTTCGAACGGCTCGCCGCAGGCCTCCGCGCCGCGATCGTCGACGGGCGGATCGGGTTCGGCGAGCGCCTGCCGCCCGCCCGAGGGCTGGCCGGCCAAGTCGGCGTCAACGTCAACACCGCCCTCCGCGCGTATCGGCTCCTCAGGGACGAGGGGTTCATCGACCTCCATCCCGGCCGCGGCGCGACGGTCGCGAAGCGACTCGGCCACCACACCGCGCTGGCCGGCGCCATCCACGACCTCGTCGAGGAGGCCAAGCTGAACGGGGTGGACCGCGAGGCGCTGCTCGCCCTCGTGCGCGCGGCCTGGCGCTGACGGTCGGTGCCGGCGCGCGACGCGGGGGGAGTGCGCGGTAGCATTGACGGCAACGACGCCGATCCGGCCATCACCGGGGAGTCTTCGGAAGAACGCGGAACGGATGCCACGGCATCCGCACCGTCACTAGAACCGAACGGGTCCAGCCCGTCACAGCTGACGAACGAGTGGTCCCGCATCGCCGGGGCAAGCGGGGTGGTACCGCGGTTGGGCTCGACGAGCCGGCCGTCCTCGTGAACCGGCGAGATCCAGCAGGAGCGAGCGTTGTACCCCAAGGGCCACGACCCCGAGCAGCAGTCCGTCACGCCGTCGCCGTCCTTCCCGGCGATCGAGCAGGAGATGCTCGCGCACTGGAAGGCCGACGGCACGTTCCAGGCCTCGATCGACCGGCGCGAGGGCGCCGAGGAGTGGGTCTTCTACGACGGCCCGCCGTTCGCCAACGGCCTGCCGCACTACGGGCACCTCCTCACGGGCTACGCGAAGGACGTCTTCCCCCGCTTCCAGACCATGCGCGGGAAGCAGGTGCACCGCCGGTTCGGCTGGGACACCCACGGCCTGCCCGCGGAGCTCGAGGCCGAGCGCCAGCTCGGCATCACCGACAAGGTGCAGATCGAGGAGATGGGCATCGCGGCGTTCAACCGCGCCGCCCGCGACGCCGTCCTGCGCTACACCGAGGAGTGGCAGGACTACGTCACGCGCCAGGCGCGCTGGGTCGACTTCGAGAACGACTACAAGACGCTCGACGTGACCTTCATGGAGTCCGTGCTCTGGGCGTTCAAGACGCTGCACGAGAAGGGCCTCGCCTACGAGGGCCACCGCGTGCTGCCCTACTGCTGGCGCGACCAGACGCCGCTGTCGAACCACGAGCTGCGCATGGACGACGACGTCTACAAGCCGCGCCAGGACCAGACGGTCACGGTCACGTTCCCGCTCACCGGCCCGAAGGCCGAGGCCCTCGGCCTCACCGCGGTGCGGGCGCTCGCCTGGACGACGACGCCCTGGACCCTGCCCACGAACTTCGCGCTCGCCGTCGGGCCCGGGATCACCTACGCGGTCGTCCCGGCCGGCCCGAACGGCACCCCGGACGCCACCGTGCTCCGCGAGCACGCACCGGGCGGCACCGACGACACCGAGGTGCTGGGAGCCGAGTACCTGCTCGCCCTCGACCTCGTCGGCAACTACGCCAAGGAGCTCGGCTACGAGTCGGCCGACGAGGCGCGCGCCGCGGTGTCGCGCACGGTCCTGGGCGCCGAGCTCGAGGACGTCACCTACGACCGACTCTTCGACTACTACGCCGACGTCGAGCGGTTCGGCCTCGAACGTGCCTGGCGCGTGCTCGTGGCCGACTACGTCACGACCGAGGACGGGACGGGCATCGTTCACCAGGCTCCCGCCTACGGCGAGGAGGACCAGAAGGTCTGCGAGGCGCACGGCATCCCCGTCGTGATCTCGGTCGACGACTCGGGTCGCTTCCTCCCCGAGGTGACGGATGTCGCGGGGCTGCTATGGTCCGACGCGAACAAGCCGCTCACCCAGCTCCTCAAGGCGGAGGGCCGCCTGCTCCGCCAGGCGAGCTACGAGCACTCGTACCCGCACTGCTGGCGTTGCCGGAACCCGCTGATCTACAAGGCGGTCTCGAGCTGGTTCGTTCGCGTCCCCGAGTTCCGCGATCGCATGAGCGAGCTCAACGAGGACATCACCTGGGTGCCCGAGAACGTCAAGTACGGCCAGTTCGGCAAGTGGGTGGGCAACGCCCGCGACTGGTCGATCAGCCGCAACCGCTACTTCGGCTCGCCGATCCCGGTGTGGAAGAGCGATGACCCCGAGTACCCCCGCGTCGACGTGTACGGTTCCCTCGAGGAGCTCGAGCGCGACTTCGGCCGCGTGCCGACGAACCCCGAGGGCGAGCCCGACCTGCACCGCCCGTACATCGACGAGCTCACGCGGCCGAACCCCGACGACCCGACCGGGAAGTCCACGATGCGCCGCATCAGCGACGTGTTCGACGTGTGGTTCGACTCGGGTTCGATGCCGTTCGCCCAGGTGCACTACCCGTTCGAGAACCAGGACTGGTTCGACACGCACAACCCGGCCGACTTTATCGTCGAGTACATCGGGCAGACCCGTGGCTGGTTCTACGTCATGCACGTGCTCGCCACCGCGCTGTTCGATCGCCCGGCGTTCAAGAACGTCGTGAGCCACGGCATCGTGCTCGGCAGCGACGGGCAGAAGATGTCGAAGTCGCTGCGCAACTACCCGGACGTCTCCGAGGTGTTCGAGCGCGACGGCTCCGACGCGATGCGCTGGTTCCTCATGTCGAGCCCGGTGCTGCGCGGCGGCAACCTCGTCGTGACCGAGGAGGGCATCCGCGAGGGCGTGCGCCAGCTCATGCTGCCGCTCTGGAGCACCTGGTACTTCTTCTCCCTCTACGCCAACACGGCGCGCGAGGGCGGCTACGAGGCATCCCGCTCGACCGCGTCGACCGACGTGCTCGACCGGTACCTGCTCGCGAAGCTGCGCGACCTCGTCGAGGCCGTCACGGCCGACTACGAGGACTTCGACACGACGCTCGCCTCGCAGAAGCTCCGCGACTTCGGCGACGTGCTCACGAACTGGTACGTGCGCCGGTCGCGCGACCGGTTCTGGCAGGGCGTGGGCGCCGACGGCTCGGGCGCGGAGGCGTTCGACACGCTGTACACGGTGCTCGAGACGCTCACGCGCCTCGCGGCGCCGATGCTGCCGCTCGTGACCGAGAAGGTCTGGCGCGGGCTCACCGGGGGTCGCAGCGTGCACCTCGCCGACTGGCCGGTCGCCGACGAGTTCCCGGCCGACGCAGAACTCGTCGCCGCGATGGACGCCGTCCGCGAGGTGACGGGTGCGGTGCTCGCGCTCCGCAAGCAGGCCGGTCGCCGCGTGCGCCTGCCGCTCGCATCGCTCACGGTCGTGACGACGGATGCCGCGAGCCTCGCGCCGTTCGAGTCGATCCTGCGCGACGAGCTCAACGTCAAGCGCGTCGACCTCGTCGAGCTCGACGACTCGAGCGCGGCCGCGTACGGCGTCACGAAGCGCCTCACGGTGAACGCCCGTGCGGCGGGTCCGCGCCTCGGCAAGCAGGTGCAGCAGGCCATCCGTGCCGCGCGCGCCGGTGACTGGGCGCTCGACGGCGACGTGGTCGCGGCCGGCGGCATCGCGCTCGAGCCCGGCGAGTACGAGCTCGTGCTCGAGGCGAGCGGCGGTGCCGAGGGCGGCAACGCGCTCGGCCTCCTCGCCGATGGCGGCTTCGCGATCCTCGACGTGCGCACCACGCCCGAGCTCGAGGCCGAGGGGCTCGCACGCGACATCGTGCGTGCCGTCCAGGAGTCGCGGAAGGCTGCGGGCCTCGAGGTCGGCGACCGCATCCGCCTCGACCTCACGCTCGACGCCGCCGGCGCGGCGGCCGCCGAGGCGCATCGCGACCTGATCGGCCGCGAGACGCTCGCCCCCGAGGTGCTCGTCTCGGTCGGCGAGGTCGACGGCGAGGGCGCGCACAAGGTCGGCGAGGGGTCGAAGCTCCTCGTCTCGGTAGCGAAGCTGGGGGAGGCCGCCCGATGACCGACGCGATCCCGGATTCCACGCCCGAGGAGCGCGACGCGGCCGACGCCGTGTACGCCGACCTCCTGGCGCGCGTCGGCGAGTCGGCGCCGCAGCCGCGTCTCGACGCGACCCGACGCGCCGTCGAGCTGCTCGGCGATCCGCATCGCGCCGCGCCCGTCATCCACCTGACGGGAACGAACGGCAAGACCTCGACGAGCCGCATGATCGAGTCGATCCTGCGCGCGCAGGGGCTCCGGACGGGCCTGCTCACGAGTCCGCACCTCGTGCGGTTCACCGAGCGCATCCGCATCGACGGCGAGCCGATCGCCGACGAGGCCGTCGCCCGGATCTGGGAGGAGATCGCGCCGGTCGTCGCGATCGTCGACGACGAACTCGCCGCGAGCGGCGAGGAGGCGCTGACGTTCTTCGAGGCGCTCACCGCACTCGCCTTCGCGGCGTTCGCCGACGCGCCCGTCGACGTCGTCGTGCTCGAGGTCGGGATGGGCGGCGAGTGGGACTCCACGAACGTCGCCGACGGCCAGGTCGCCGTGATCACGCCGATCGCGATCGACCACGAGCAGCGACTCGGCCGGACCATCGCGGAGATCGCGCGGACCAAGGCCGGCATCATCAAGCCGGGCGCCGAGGTCGTGACCGCCTTCCAGGACCCTGCTGCGCTGACGGTGCTGAGCGAGGCCGCCGAGCGGAACGACGCGAGCCTCGCGGTCGAGGGCGGCGCGTTCGCCGTGCTCGACTCGCGGGTCGCCGTGGGCGGGCAGCTCGTGTCGGTCCGGGGTCTCGCGGGGGAGTACCGCGAGCTCGCCCTTCCCCTGCACGGCCGCCACCAGGCCGAGAACGCCGCCGTCGCGATCGCCGCCGTCGAGGCGTTCCTCGGACGCGCCGTGCGGCTGGCCGACGACGTGCTCGAGACCGGCCTCGGCGCCGTGACCTCGCCGGGCCGACTGCAGCTCGTCTCGACCGACCCGACGATCCTCGTGGACGCCGCCCACAACCCCCACGGTGCCGCGGCGCTCGTCGCGGCGCTCGGCGAGGTGTTCGACTTCGACGAGCTCGTGATCGTGCTCGGCGTCCTCGGCGACAAGGACGCCGTGGGCATCGTCCGCGCACTCGAGCCGACCGGCGCGCACTTCATCGTGACCCGCTCCGAGTCCGATCGGGCCGTTCCCGCCGACGAGCTCGCGGCGGTCGTCGCGGGTGTCGTCGGCCCCGAGCGGGTCGACGTCGCCGAGCGGCTCGACGACGCGCTCGACGAGGCCCGCGACTGGGCGGGCCGCGCTGAGAAGCGCGGCGTGGTGGTGACCGGGTCGATCACCCTCGTGGGCGACGTGCTCGCGATCGCGGACGACCGCGGCTGGAGCGATCGATGACCGCCGAGGCGCCGGCGCCGAGCGACGAGCCGACCGGGGCCCGCGGGCCCCTCGACGGGCGCGACTCCGAGGCCGACGGCGCGGACCCCGCACCGCGCCGCCCGGCCCGCCGCGCGCGGTCCGTGCGGGAGAGCCTCGCCTCGATCGTGCTCACGTTCGAGATCGTCGTCGTCTTCCTCGCGGCCCTCGTGATCTGGGGCCTGTCCCGCGAGGGCGGCGGCGCGTTCGGCCTGCCGACCTGGGCGCCGCTCGCCGCGGGCGGCGTGGTCATCCTCGGCCTGGTCGTCACCATCCCCCTGCTCCGGTACGAGTGGGCGTACGTGCTGGGCTGGGCCCTGCAGGTGCTGCTCCTCGTCTCGGGGCTCCTCAACCCGGCGATGTTCGTCGTCGGCGCGCTGTTCGGCGGCATGTGGGCGTACTGCATGATCGTCGGCGCGCGCATCGATCGTGCCCGCGAGGCGGCCGCCGCCGCGGACGCCGAACCTGGAAAGGAATCCGCATGACCACCGCCATCGAAGAGACCCTCGTCCTCGTCAAGCCAGACGGCGTCGCGCGCAACCTCACCGGCGAGATCCTCCGCCGCATCGAGGCGAAGGGCTACTCGCTCGTCGACATCCGCATGGTGCAGGCCGACCGGGACCTCCTCGCCCAGCACTACGCCGAGCACGAGGGCAAGCCCTTCTACGAGCCGCTCATGGAGTTCATGGAGTCGGGCCCCGTCGTCGCGATGCGCGTCGCCGGCAACCGCGTGATCGAGGGGTTCCGCGTGCTCGCGGGGGCGACCGATCCGACGACCGCGCTGCCCGGCACGGTCCGCGGCGACTTCGGCCGTGACTGGGGCCTGAAGGTCCAGCAGAACCTCGTCCACGGTTCCGACTCGGTCGAGTCGGCCGAGCGCGAGCTGTCGCTCTGGTTCGCCTGACGTCGTCGAATCGCGGGGCCGCGGCATCCGATCAGCGGATGCCGCGGCCCCGCGGTCGTCCGGTCGCCGACACGCCGCAGCGGCGCGCCGAGCGGCTCAGAAGAGGTTCTGCAGGTCGATGACGACGCGCGGGATCGCGTTCATCTGCGCCTGCGCCAGGACGATCACGATCGCGTAGCACGCGGCGGTGATCACGACGATCCAGCCCATGGCGGACGCCCCGAACCGACGGAGCCCGGCCGAATCGCCGAACACGCCCTCGCGGAGGTTCCGCAGGGTGACGACGAGGAACGTCGGGATCGTCACCGCCCAGGTGAGCATGCACCAGGGGCACAGCACGTCGAGCGCGTAGATGCTCTGGTAGATCAGCCAGCCGACGAAGACGACGGCACCGGTGACGCCGACGTTCAACCCGATCCAGAACCATCGCGCGAACCGCGCGCCGGCGAGCAGGGCCATCGCGATCGTGATGACCACGGGCCAGGCCATGAGGCCGATGAACGGATTGGGGAAGCCGAAGAGGCTGCCCTGCCACGACGCGAGGTTCGTGCTGCAGCCGACGAGGACGCCCACGTTGCAGTTCGGGACGTGGGTCGGGTCGGCGAGCGTGAGGACCTTCTCGAGCGAGAGTTCGAAGGCCGCGAGCAGTCCCAGGGCCCCTGCGACGAGGAGGAAGACGGCGACGCCGATCGGCCGGGATGCGCGGGGGGAGTCGGGCATGCCCACGATTCTGGCACGGCGATTCGACGGTCCGCTGGGTGAGCGTGCGATAATCGATGCAGTCGCCCGGGCCGCGCCCGGTGCGACGCCAACGAGGGCTTCGAGGATGCACCGCATCCCATCCGCGGAGGAACCGCGAGATTTGGCGTCACCGGCACCCGCCGGGCGCAGCAGTGAAGGATTGGCGGAACAGCGCGAACGGCGCTGGTCCGCTCTGAGGAGTACGGGAACGATGGCGCGGCCGTCGGACCCGGTGTAGGAGTGCACCAGAGATGGTGGAAGACAACGCAACACCGCCGAACGAACCCGGGGGCGATGAGCCTCGTCGCATGGGCGGGCTCTTCGGGGCGCGTCGACCGGGTCGTCGGGCGCAGGTCGTGCCGCGGTCGGCGGCGGACGCCCCGACCGATGTCGAGGACACCGCTGCCGACGCCCCGGTCGACGAGACCGTCGCACCGCGGCCGGACGAGACTGCCGCGTCTGCGGTCGACGGCGCCGCATCGGCCGAGGACGCCGCAGCGCAGCCTGTCGCCGAGCAGGCTCCCACCGACGAGGCTCCCACCGAGCAGCCCGCCGCCGAGCAGGTCGACGAGCCGGACGCGACCGTCGCCGACGCCGACGCCGACGCCGGCGATGCGTCGGCCGAGCCCGGCGTCGCATCGCCCGATGCCGAGGCGGATGCCGCTTCCGACGACACCGCCCCCGGGGCATCCGATTCCGGCGACTCGACCGAGGCCGACTCGCCGATCCCGTCGGTGCTCTCGACCACCTCGCTCATCTTCCACGCCCCGCCCGTGTACGCTCCGCCGGCCGGGTCCGGACCCGAGCGCGGCGAGGACCGCGCCGCCGGGCGCGAGGCCGCGGACCGCGAGGGTTCGAGCGTGCGCCGCCGCTCGCGTCGGCGCAGCGGCGAGGAGTCGCGCGCGAACGAGGACGATCCCGCCAACACGGTCGTCAAGGTCCGCAAGCCCCGCGAGCCCGAGCTCATCACCGAGCCCCAGAAGGTGAAGGGCTCGACCCGTCTCGAGGCGAAGAAGCAGCGCCGTCGCGACGGTCGCGACGCCGGGCGCCGCCGTGCCGTGATCACCGAGGCCGAGTTCCTCGCCCGCCGCGAGTCGGTCGATCGCCGGATGGTCGTCCGTCAGAAGGGCGGCCGCATCCAGATCGGCGTGCTCGAGGACGACGTGCTCGTCGAGCACTACGTGGCCCGCAACCAGGACGCGTCCCTCATCGGCAACGTCTACCTCGGGCGCGTGCAGAACGTGCTGCCGTCGATGGAGGCCGCCTTCGTCGACATCGGCCGCGGTCGCAACGCCGTGCTGTACTCGGGCGAGGTCGACTGGGACGCCGCAGCCGAGAACGGCGAGAAGAACCAGCCGCGCCGCATCGAGCTCGCGCTGAAGCCGGGGGACCGCGTGCTCGTCCAGGTGACGAAGGACCCGGTCGGCCACAAGGGCGCCCGCCTGACGAGCCAGGTCTCGCTGCCCGGCCGCTACCTGGTGTACGTCCCGAACGGCTCGATGAACGGGATCAGCCGCAAGCTGCCCGACACCGAGCGTGCGCGGCTGAAGAAGATCCTGAAGGAGGTGCTCCCCGAGAACCAGGGCGTCATCGTCCGCACGGCCGCCGAGGGCGCCACCGAGGAGCAGCTCACGCGCGACGTGAACCGCCTGATCTCGCAGTGGCAGGACATCTCGCAGACCGTCGAGAAGGTCCAGGCGCCGGCGCTGCTGCACTCCGAGCCCGACCTGCTCATCAAGATCGTCCGCGACGTCTTCAACGAGGACTTCCAGAAGATGGTCATCGCGGGCGACGAGGCGCGCCGCACGATCGAGAAGTACCTCGGCCAAGTCGCGCCCGACCTGCTCGAGCGCGTGGAGGCGTACGAGGGCGAGCGCGACGCGTTCGACGAGTTCCGCATCACCGAGCAGATCGAGAAGGCGCTCGAGCGCAAGGTCTGGCTGCCCTCCGGCGGTTCGCTCATCATCGATCGGACCGAGGCCATGACGGTCATCGACGTCAACACGGGCAAGTTCGTCGGCTCCGGCGGCAACCTCGAGGAGACGGTCACCAAGAACAACCTGGAGGCGGCCGAGGAGATCGTCCGGCAGCTGCGCCTTCGCGACATCGGCGGCATCATCGTGGTCGACTTCATCGACATGGTGCTCGAGTCCAATCGCGACCTCGTGCTGCGCCGACTCGTCGAGTGCCTGTCGCGCGACCGCACGAAGCACCAGGTCGCCGAGGTCACCTCGCTCGGGCTCGTGCAGATGACCCGGAAGAAGCTGGGCCTCGGGCTGCTGGAGTCGTTCAGCGAGCCGTGCGAGGTCTGTGCCGGTCGCGGCATCATCGTGCACCACGAGCCGGTCGCGAAGCACCGCGCGCCGCAGCAGCAGGTCGAGCGCCGTCGCAATCGCGGCGGAGGTGGCGGCGGCAACGGCGGCGGCCAGCCGCAGCAGCCGGCGACCGACAAGGCTCACCAGGGCACGCACGCGATCACGGAGGACGTCAAGCACGCCCTCGCGCAGATCGCCGCATCCACCGTCGCGCATCAGGAGCAGCGTCCCGCCGCGGAGGCGGCGACCGCGGCCGACGAGGCGACGGCGGCTTCGGCCCAGGCGCCCGCGACCGGGGGCGAGACGACGGATGGCGCGCCGACCGGCACCGAGCCGGCGCCGCGGAACGAACGTCGCCGCGGCCGTCGCCGCGCGCGCGGATCGGGTTCGCAGCAGCAGGGCGGCGACCGCCCGCAGTCCGGCGAGCGCGAGCCGCGCGAGGAGCGGCCCGCCGACCCCCCGTCCGAGCGGCCCGCCGAGGAGACGGCATCGCGTGCGGCGGACGACGCGGCCGCGCGTCCCGCGGCGCTCATCGACCTGCCCGAGGCGCCGACGCGTCGCGAGCGGCCGCGCGCGGTCGAGGCCGAGACGCTCCTCGACTCGGTTCTCGACTCGCTCCCCGCGCCGAAGGCCGCGGGCGAGGGGCGCTCGCGCTCACGCAGTCGCCGCGTGTCCACGGCCGCACTGAGCCCGGCGGGCGCACCGCCGGTCATCACGCGGCCCGACGGCTCGGAGGCGGACTCAGCGTCCGAGTGAGGCGCGCCGCTCGCGCGGGGTGATGCGCAGGCCGCTCGCCGCGAGCCGGCGGACGAGGTCGCGCGCCGGGACGGGCTCCGCCCCGGCCGCGACGAGCTCGTCGTACCGTTCGGCGGGAACGTCGTAGTGGTCGAGGTCGAAGCCGCGACGCGGGATGCCCGTCCGGTCGGCGAACGCCACGAGCTCCTCTATCGAGGTGTCGCTCACCAGGTGGGACCAGACGGTGCCGTGCTTCGGCCAGAGCGGCGGGTCGATCAGCACGGCCATGGGGGCGAGTGTACGCCGCCGCCGCGGCATCCGCTCGGGGCCCTGCGACACGCGGTCGGCGCCCGTTTGACCGCCTTGCGGCCATCCGGTAAACTCGACCGTTGGTGCCACCGCTTATCCCGGCCGGCACGCACAGTTTTCTGGCAGTGACGACCCTCCTTCCCGCTGGGGTCTCCCGCGCAGTGACATCCCATCAAGTAGACGGAGTCGCAGGACTCCCCGGAGATAGGTACGAGAAGTGGTTTACGCAGTAGTGCGCGCCGGTGGCCGGCAGGAGAGGGTCGAGGTCGGCACCATCGTGACGATGGACCGGATCGCGGCCGACAAGGACGGCAACGTCCAGCTCACGCCCGTCCTCCTCGTGGACGGCGACAAGATCACCTCCGACGCGAAGTCGCTCGCCAAGGTCACGGTCACGGCCGAGGTCCTGAACGACCTGCGCGGTCCGAAGATCGTGATCCAGAAGTTCAAGAACAAGACCGGCTACAAGAAGCGCCAGGGCCACCGTCAGGAGCTCACGCGCGTCAAGATCACCGGCATCAAGTAACGGCCAGAGGAGACAGGGACTATGGCACACAAGAAGGGTGCGAGCTCCACTCGCAACGGTCGTGACTCGAACGCCAAGCGCCTCGGCGTGAAGCGCTTCGGCGGCCAGGTCGTCTCGGCCGGCGAGATCCTCGTCCGCCAGCGCGGCACGCACTTCCACCCCGGTGCGGGTGTGGGTCGCGGCGGCGACGACACGCTGTTCGCCCTCGAGGCGGGCGCCGTCGAGTTCGGCAACAAGGGCGGCCGCAAGGTCGTGAACATCGTCTCGGTCGACGCGTAAGCAGCGACCGGTTTTCGTGAGGGCGGGCTTCGGCTCGCCCTCACGTGTTTCCCGAGAAGGAGTAGTGATGCGGCGATGGTGAGCTTCGTCGACCAGGTGCGCCTGTTCCTGCGCGCCGGCCACGGTGGCAACGGCTGCGTGTCGGTGCGCCGTGAGAAGTTCAAGCCGCTCGCCGGTCCCGACGGCGGCAACGGCGGCGACGGCGGCGACATCGTCCTCGTGGCCGACCCCCAGGTCACGACCCTCCTGTCGTACCACGGCCGCCCGCACCGCTCGTCCGAGAACGGCCAGCCCGGCGCGGGCGACAACCGCTCCGGGGCCGCGGGCGAGATCCTCGAGCTGCCCGTGCCCGTCGGCACGGTCGTGAAGGACGACGGCGGCACCGAACTCGTCGACCTCACCGAGCCCGGCATGCGGTTCGTCGTCGCGCCCGGCGGACAGGGCGGACTCGGCAACGCGGCGCTCGCCTCCCCGAAGCGGAAGGCCCCCGGCTTCGCACTGCTCGGCACGCCCGGCTACGAGGGCGAGGTCACGCTCGAGCTGAAGACGATCGCGGATGTCGCCCTCGTCGGCTTCCCGTCGGCCGGCAAGTCGAGCCTCATCGCCGCGCTGTCCGCCGCGCGACCCAAGATCGCCGACTACCCGTTCACCACGCTGCACCCGAACCTCGGCGTCGTGCAGGCCGGCGACCACCGGTTCACCGTCGCCGACGTCCCCGGACTCATCGAGGGCGCGAGCGAGGGCAAGGGCCTCGGGCTCGAATTCCTCCGCCACGTCGAGCGCTGCTCCGCGCTGCTCCACGTGCTCGACTGCGCCACGCTCGAGCCCGGCCGCGACCCGGTCACCGACCTCGAGGTGATCCTCCGGGAGCTCGAGGCGTACGAGGTGCCCGAAGGGCAGGTGCCGCTCCTCGAGCGTCCGCAGCTCGTCGCGCTCAACAAGATCGACGTCCCCGAGGCGCGGGAACTCGCCGAGTTCGTCCGCCCGGAGCTGGAGTCGCGCGGCTACCGCGTGTTCGAGATCTCGACGGTGAGCCACGAGGGTCTCCGCCAGCTCGGCTTCGCGCTCGGCGAGGAGGTCGACCGCGCCCGCGCGGAGGCGGCCCAGGCGCCCGAGGCGCCCCGGATCGTGCTCCGTCCGAAGGCGGTCCGCGAGGCCGAGTTCGTGGTCAAGCCCGAGGGCGGCAGCTACGGCACGATCTATCGCGTGCTCGGCACCAAGCCCGAGCGCTGGGTCGCGCAGACCGACTTCCAGAACGACGAGGCCGTCGGCTACCTCGCCGACCGGCTCGCCCGCCTCGGCGTCGAGGACGAACTCGTCCGCGCCGGTGCGGTCGCGGGCTCGACCGTCGTCATCGGGCCGGGTGCCGGCGTCGTCTTCGACTGGGAGCCCACGCTCACCTCCACGGCCGAGCTGATGTCGTCGCCCCGCGGCACCGACGACCGGCTCGACGAGCGCCGCCGCGCCACCCGCGCGGAACGGCGCAGCGGCTACCACGAGCGCATGGACGCGAAGGCCGAGGCCCGCGCCGAACTCGAGCGCGAGCGCGAGGCCGGCATCTGGGTCGGCGAGCAGGACGCCGCCGGCGCCGACGACGAGGGGCGGGGATGACCGGTCTGACCCGCGACGGGATCGCCTCCGCACGGCGCATCGTCGTGAAGGTCGGTTCCTCCTCGATCTCCGGGGAGAACGTCGGCCAGATCGCCCCGCTCGTCGACGCCCTCGCGGGCGCGCACGCTCGCGGTGCCGAGGTCGTGCTCGTCTCCTCGGGCGCGATCGCGACCGGGATGCCCTACCTGGCGCTCGACGCACGGCCCGACGACCTCGCGACCCAGCAGGCCGCGGCATCCGTCGGCCAGAACATCCTCATCTACCGCTACCAGGAGTCGCTGCGGCGATACCGGATCGTCGCCGGCCAGGTCCTGCTCACCGCGGGCGACCTCGAGAACTCGACCCACCGGCTCAACGCGCAGCGCGCCATGGAGCGGCTGCTGGGCCTGCGCATCCTGCCGATCGTGAACGAGAACGACACGGTCGCCACGCACGAGATCCGATTCGGCGACAACGACCGGCTCGCCGCGATGGTCGCCGAGCTCACGGGCGCAGACCTGCTCGTCCTGCTCTCCGACGTCGACGCGCTCTACACGCGGCCGCCGCACCTGCCCGGCGCCGAGCGCATCGCGCACGTGCCGTTCGGCGACGAGCTCGCGGGCATCGAGATCGGCTCGATCGGCCGCGCAGGCGTCGGCACCGGCGGCGCGGAGACGAAGGTCTCGGCCGCGCGGATCGCCGCGGCATCCGGCACCGGGGTGCTCGTGACGGCGACCTCGCTCGTCGACGAGGCGCTCGCGGGGGAGCCCGTCGGCACGTGGTTCGAGCCCGCCGCAGGCTGACGTCACACGCGGCATCCGGCCCCCGGCGCGGAACTAGGCTGGACGCATGATCGACGTCCGCACCGCCCACGCAGACCTCGCCGAGGTGCTCGACGCGCGCCTCGCCGCCGCGAAGGAGGCGTCGCGGCGCCTCGCCCGTGCGACGACCGCCGAGAAGGATGCCGCGCTCGCGGCGATCGCGGAGCGGCTCCGAGCCCGGGTCGACGACATCGTCGCGGCGAATCGCGAGGACCTCGAGCGGGGCCGGGAGGCGGGCCTCGGCACGGGGCTGCTGGACCGCCTCACGCTCGACGACGCGCGCATCGGCGCCATCGCCGACGCCGTGCTCGACGTCGTCGGGCTCGGCGACCCGGTGGGCGAGACCGTGAGCGGTCGCACGCTCCCGAACGGGGTGCGCATCGAGCAGGTCCGCGTGCCGCTCGGCGTCGTCGGGGCCATCTACGAGGCGCGCCCGAACGTCACCGTCGACATCGCGGCGCTCGCCCTGAAGAGCGGCAACGCGGTCGCCCTCCGCGGCGGCTCGGCCGCCGAGCGCACCAACGCGGTGCTCGTCGAGGTGCTCCGCGAGGCCATCGCGGGCGCCGGGCTCCCGGGCGACGTCGTGCAGACCGTCGACGACTACGGCCGCGAGGGAGCCCGTCACCTCATGCGCGCGCGCGACCACGTCGACGTCCTCATCCCGCGGGGGAGTGCGGCGCTCATCCGTGCCGTCGTCGACGAGGCGACCGTGCCCGTCATCGAGACCGGAGCGGGCGTCGTCCACATGTTCCTCGACGCGAGTGCACGCGAGGACTGGTCGGTCGACCTCGTGCACAATGCCAAGGTGCAGCGACCCAGCGTCTGCAACGCGCTCGAGACGCTGCTCGTGCACGCCGATGCCGCCGACCGGCTCCTGCCGCCCGTGCTCGCCCGGCTCGAGGCATCCGGCGTCACGGTTCACGGCGACGACCGCGTCCGTGCACTGCACCCCGGCGCGCTGCCGACGACCGACGAGGACTGGGCCACCGAGCACATGAGCCTCGACCTCAACGTCGGCGTGGTGGACTCGCTCGACGACGCGCTCGCGCACATCCGGCGGTACTCGACGAGGCACACCGAATCGATCGTCACGAACGACCTCGGCAACGCCGAGCGGTTCCTCGACGAGGTGGATGCCGCGGCGGTCATGGTGAACGCGTCGACGCGCTTCACGGACGGTGCCGAGTTCGGCTTCGGCGCCGAGGTCGGGATCTCGACGCAGAAGCTGCACGCCCGCGGCCCGATGGGCCTGCCCGAGCTCACGAGCACGAAGTGGATCGTGCGGGGCTCCGGTCACGTGCGCGCCTGAGCCTCACCGCGTCCGGATCCACCGATAGACTGTCCCGAGCGTCACCCGAAACACCTGGAGGAACGGCTGATGAGCCTGTCGACCGCACTGCAGACGATCACGGTCCTGACCGAGACCGAGTTCGCGAGGGAACTCCCGTTCGACCCGATCTGGTACGGCGTGATCGTCTTCGGGATCTTCGCGGCGCTCGGCGTCGTCGTCTACTCGTACCGCGACGTGGCCAACCGCCACCGCAGCAAGGCCGAGGCGTACGCCGCCCGCCACGCGGGAGACGACCACGGCGGTCACTGACTCCGTCGATCCGGCCATGACCTCGACAGCGCGGCGCCCGCGCCTCGGCGTGATGGGCGGAACCTTCGACCCCATCCACCACGGGCACCTCGTGGCGGCGAGCGAGGTCGCCCAGGAGTTCGACCTCGACGAGGTGGTCTTCGTGCCCACCGGGCGGCCCTACTACAAGGAGGTCGTGACGCCGGCCGAGCACCGCTACCTCATGACCGTGATCGCGACCGCGTCCAATCCGCGGTTCACGGTCAGCAGGGTCGACATCGATCGCGAGAAGCCGACGTACACGATCGACACGCTGCGCGACCTCCGTCGTGAGCGACCGGATTCCGACCTGTTCTTCATCTCGGGTTCCGATGCGATCGCCCAGATCCTGTCCTGGAAGGACGTGGCGGAGCTCTGGAGCCTCGCGCATTTCGTCGCTGTGAGTCGCCCGGGACATGTGCTGTCCGTTTCGGGTCTGCCCGAGCAGGACGTAAGCTTGCTGGAAGTCCCGGCGTTGGCGATCTCGTCGACCGATTGCCGGGACCGAGTGCACCGGGGATCACCGGTGTGGTACCTGGTGCCTGACGGGGTCGTCCAGTACATCTCCAAGCACCACCTCTACCGGAGTGTCGAATGACGTCGTCGCAGGAACCGCCGCTCACGCGCCGTGAGATGCGCGAGCGCGAGCGTTTGCTGGAGCAGCAGCGAGCCGCGTCGTCATCGGCGCCGGACGCCGCCGCACCCGCACAGCCGTCGTCGCCGCCCCAGCCGTACCCGCAGCAGCAGGCTCGGCCCGCGTACCCGCAGGGCCAGGACCCGCGGACGGCGCAGCCCGCCCGGCCCGCCGGAGGCGGGCCGTCCGGCATGCCTCCGCAGCGCCAGGCCGACCCTCGCCAGGCGGATCCGCGCCAGGCCCCGCCCTCGCAGCGACCGCCGCAGGGCTGGAACGAACCGCGCAGGCAGCAGGGACCGCCCGCGCCGCAGCGCGCTCCGCAGCCACCGCGCTCCGCGACGACGTCCGGCCCGATGCCGGTTCCCGCGGCCGACCGACCGCATCCCGGCCAGGGGCAGGTCCCGCCCGGAGGCGTTCCGCCGCGTCCCCCGCAGGGCCCGCCGCGAAGCGCGCCCGCGCCGCAGACCACGCCGGAGCGCACGCTCACGCGCCGCGAGCTCCGTGCGATGCTCGAGTCCCACTCGGGTGACGGCTTCGACGACGTCGACGACGTCGAGCCCGAGGCGGCCCCGCCGCGTCCGATGCCCGCTGGCGGTTCGGCGCAGCGCCGGCCGCAGCCGCCGGTCACCGGCCGACCGAACGACGAGGGTCAGCCGCCGCGGCATCCGCACCAGCCGGCGCCGACGCGCGCCGCAGCACCGCACACGACGGTCGACGCCGGCCTCGACGAGCCCGTCGTCGCACCGAAGCCTGTCGGGCACTGGACCTCGCAGCTGAACCTCCCCGACGACCACTCGGAGCCGTACGACCAGCTCCTCTCGCGGGGCGGCTCACCGCGCGGCGTCCCGACGACGACGAACGCGCTCATCCTGCCGTCGCTGCCCGACCAGGGCTCGCTCGGTCAGCAGCTCGCCCCGAGCGGCGAGATCATCGTGACGGGGTCGATCGACCTGCCGCGCAGCTATGGTGCGACCGGCGTGCATCCGAGCCAGGTCGACTCGAGCGACATCGACCGATTGTTCGACTCGGTCGAGGACCTCGCCGGCCCCGGCGTCGCGCCCGTCGCGGCGACCCGGGCGATCAGCACCCAGCAGCCGAGCAGGGCGATGATGGCGCCACCGAGCAAGGAGGGCATGAACGTGCCCCTCGTGCTCGCGGTCACTGCGGGCGTGCTCGCACTGGGCGTGGTGGCGACGCTCGTCGTCGGCGCGATGGCGGGGCTCTTCTGATCGAGGACATGATGGGGGCGGGCCGGACGGCGGCTCCCGGGAAGTCGAGGACATGACCGCAACCGACCACGCACACCGCCTGCTCGCCATCGCTGCGCGCGCGGCGGACGCGAAGGGCGGTGAGGACCTCGTCGCGCTCGACGTGTCCGAGCCGTTGCCGTTCGCGGACGTCTTCCTGCTCGTCACCGGCACTGCCGAACGCAACGTCGTCGCGATCGCCGACGCGGTCGTCGAGGCGCTCCGCGAGGAGGGCCAGGACATCTCGCGTCGCGAGGGACGCGACGGAGGACGCTGGGCCCTGCTCGACTTCGGCGACCTCGTCGTGCACGTCTTCCACCGCGAGGAGCGGATGTACTACGGGCTGGAGCGACTCTGGCGCGACTGTCCGGCCATTCCGGTGGGTCCGCTGCTCGAGCGCGACGGCTCGTCGACCGGCCCGGGGACCTCGTCGCAGGGCTGAGCCCGGCTCGATTTCGCATCCTCCCGAGGGCTGGTGTAATCTGAATCCGTTGCCCCCAAGGGGGCGGCACACCGACCGAGTCGGTGCAGAACGGGTCTGTGGCGCAGCTGGTAGCGCACCTGCATGGCATGCAGGGGGTCAGGGGTTCGAGTCCCCTCAGATCCACCACTGAAGCCCCCGAGCGAGTCGCTCGGGGGCTTCCGTCGTTCAGCGGCGGCCTCGTGCCGGCGGATGCCCGCGGCCGTCGCCCGAGGCACGCGAACCGGTCAGGCGGCGTGCGTGGCGTGCGAGCGACGCGCTCGGACGACCGACTCGGGCGCGGCCGTGAACCGGCCCTGCCGCCCCTCTTCGATCAGGTACTGCACGCGAATGCCGCGCCCGACCCGCGCGACCCTGGTGATCTCGTACGCGCCGCCGGTCGCGCTGACGAGGACGTCGCCCACGGCGAGCTCCCTGGCCTGCATCAGTTCGACGATTCCCATGTCGAGAGGTTCTCACGACCCGCCGACATTCCGGCGGCCGACGATCCGGCGCGCTTGCTTGACCGCCTCAGCGGCCCGGCCCACAATTGGGGGACATGCCAACACTGGGGGATTGCGCGATATGAGCGACACGACCACCCGCCCCGTCGACCACACGGGCGGCGACGGCGCATACGGCGACACCGTCGTCTTCCAGCCCGAGCCGGAGGCCGCCGACACGCAGGCGGAGGCGACGGCCAAGCGCGGTTCCTGGAGCCGCGACCTCCGCTTCATGCTCGTCGTGCTCGTCGCGATCGCGGCACTGTTCCTGGCGTTCGCGCTCGTCGTCGCGTTCAGCCCCGACGCCTCCGGCATCGCGGCGCTGGCGATCGTCGCGGCTCCGATCGCGACCATGGTCGCGGCGTACTACGGGATCTCGCTCGCGCTGCGGCAGGTGGCGGAGGCACGGCGCTCCGCCGATGCCGCCGACGCCCGCGCCCGCGCGGCCGAGACGAGCGCGCGCGAGTCCGACGCCTGGGCAGCGCAGATGGAGTCCGGCCTGCGCGTCGCGGTCGCGAAGCTCGAGGCGGCTCGCATCGAGACCCGCGACGTCCAGCGTGCCGCCGGCACCCCCGACGACTTCTTCTAGACCGGCTGGAGCCCGGAAACGGCGAAGGCGCATCCGCCAGGATGCGCCTTCGCCACGCCTCGGGTGCGTCCCTCGTCAGGCCCTTCGTCGATCAGAGGTCGGCGAGCAGCGAGATCGGGCGCTCGATGCAGCCGGCGATGAACGTGAGGAACGCGGCCGCCTCGGCCCCGTCGCACACGCGATGGTCGAACGAGATCGTGAGCTCCGTGACCGTGCGCACGGCGATCGCGCCGTCGACCACCCACGGCCGCTCCACGAGCCGACCGATGCCGAGCATCGCGGCCTCGGGGTGGTTGATGATCGCCGCGGAGCCGTCCACGCCGAGCGTGCCGTAGTTGTTCAGCGTGAAGGTGCCGCCGGTCAGCGCATCGGGCGGGAAGGCACCCGTCGAGGCCTGGTCGGTCCGAGCCTGGATCGCGTCGCGCAGGTCGCGGAGCGACATCCGCTCGACGCCGTGCACGACGGGCACGAGCAGGCCCCGCGGGGTCTGTGCGGCGAGCCCGAGGTTGATCCCGGAGTGCAGGACGAGCTCGTTCCGGTCGGCGTCGAAGCTGGCGTTCAGCGACGGATGCCGCCGGAGCCCGGCGATCGCGAACCGGGCGACGAGCGCGGTGATCCCGAACCGCTCGCCCGTCGCCGCGTTGAGCTGGCGTCGTGCGGCGAGGAGTTCGGTCGCGTCGACGTCCATCCAGACCGTCGCCTCGGGGATCTCGCGCCGAGAGCGCGTGAAGTGCGCGGCGGCGGCTCGCTGCATGCGGTCGAGCGGCACGCGCTGCTCGCCAGCGCGGGGCGCGGAGGGCGCCGCGACGGTGTCGGGCATGGACGGCATCGCGGTCGGTGTTCCGCGGCCGGCGCGCGCCTCGTCGAGCTCGGCGATGAACGCCTCGACGTCGGCGCGGACCACGAGGCCGTCCGGGCCGCTGCCGAGCAGCTCGCTCGCGTCGAAGCCGTGCTCGCGGGCGAGCCGGCGGACGATCGGGGAGATGACGGGGGAGTGGCGGCCGTGCTCGAGCGTGTGTGCGGCGTGCGCTTCGGCGAGCGCGGCCTCGTCGACGTCGTCCTGCGTGCCGGCCGGCGCCGTCGCGGAGGTCGCGCCGGCACCGTCCGGGGCGTGCTCGGCGGGTGCGCCAGCGGGCAGCGGCACCTCAGATGCATGGTCGGCGTCGCGACGACGACCGAACCGCGACGGCGCGGACGCCGATCGTGCGGTGGCCGCGCTGGCCCGCGTGCCGTAGCCGATGAGGACGGCCCCGGACTCCTCGGACGCGGCCTCGGTGGGCACCGCGATCCCGGGCTCCGCCGCGACCGGGCCGGCGCCCGTCGTCGCGGACTCGGCCGTCGCGGGCGTGCTCTCCGCAGCTGCCGCGGGCCCCGCGGCATCCGTCGTCGCCTCGGCCCGGACGTCGGCCCCCACCGGCGCGAGCCGCATGAGCACCTCGCCGGCGTGCAGCACCTGGCCGACCTCGCCGCCGAGCGACTCGACGACGCCCGCGAACGGCGTCGGCAGCTGCACGACCGACTTGGCCGACTCGAGCTCGACGACGGGCTGGTCGACGGTCACCTCGTCGCCCGGGGCGACGAGCCACGCGACGACCTCGGCCTCGGTCAGGCCCTCGCCGAGGTCGGGCAGGATGAACTCGCGGGCGCTCATGCGAGGTCCCATTCCCACGAGGCCAGCGCTTCGAGCACGCGGTCGGGCGTCGGCAGGTAGTGTTCCTCGAGCTTCGGCGACGGGTAGGGGATGTCGTAGCCGGTGATCCGGAGGATCGGGGCGGCGAGGTGGAAGAAGTTCCGCTCGGTCAGCCGTGCGGCGACCTCGGCGCCGTATCCGCCGAACTGGGCGGCCTCGTGGATGACGGCCGCGCGCGACGTCTTGCGGAGCGACGCGCCGACCGTCTCGTCGTCGAACGGCGAGAGGCTGCGGAGGTCGACCACCTCGATCGAGAGCCCCTCCGACTCGGCGGCGGCCGCGGCATCCAGCGCCGTGCGCACCGTCGGCCCGTACCCGATCAGGGTGACGTCGGTGCCCTCGCGGACGACCTCGGCCCGGTTCATGGGCGCGGTGCGCACGGGGAGCGCCAGCTCGGCCTTCGACCAGTAGCGGCTCTTCGGCTCCATGAAGACGACGGGGTCGTCGCTGTCGATGGCCTCGCGCAGCATCGAGTACGCGTCGGCCGGATTCGACGGCATGACCACCGTGAGGCCCGGCGTCGCCGCCCAGTACGCCTCGGAGGAGTCGGAGTGGTGCTCGACGCCGCCGATCGCGCCGGCGCACGGGATGCGTATGACCATCGGCAGGCTCACGCGGCCCTTGGTGCGGTTCCGCATCTTCGCGACGTGCGAGACGATCTGCTCGAAGGCCGGGTAGCTGAACGCGTCGAACTGCATCTCGACGACCGGGCGGAGTCCGTACATCGCCATGCCGACGGCCGTGCCGACGATGCCCGACTCGGCGAGCGGGGAGTCCCACACGCGGTCCTCGCCGAACGCGGCCTGGAGTCCGTCGGTGACCCGGAAGACGCCGCCGAGCGGTCCGACGTCCTCGCCGTAGACGACCACGCGGTCGTCCTCGGCCATCGCGTCGCGCAGGGCGGCGTTCAGCGCGCCCGCCATGGTCAGGGGCTGGGGGGCGGATGCCGCGGCATCCGTCGCGGGTTCGGTGACGGGTGTGCTCATCGGGCGGCCACCTCCTCGCGTGCGTGCTCCGAGTGGGCGGCGAGCTCCGCCTCGAGCGCGGCGCGTTGCTCGGCGAGCGCCGTGCGCGGGGTCGCGTAGACGTGGTCGAACAGCTCGAGCGGGTCGAGCTCGGGCGACACGCTCATCGCGTCGCGCGTGCGCGCGGCGAGCGCCTCGCCGGCCTCGGCGATCGCGGTGCGGACGTCGTCGGTGAGTGCGCCCTCGGACACGAGGTACTTCTCGAGTCGCTCGATCGGGTCGCGCCGCTTCCAGTGCTCCACGTCGCGGGCGGCGCGGTAGCGCGTGGGGTCGTCGGAGTTCGTGTGCGATTCGATGCGGTACGTGAGGCCCTCGATCAGCGTGGGCCCGCCGCCGGAACGCGCCCGGTCGACCGCGGCGGTCGCCACGGCGAACATGGCCGCGACGTCGTTGCCGTCGACGTGGTAGCCCGGCATCCCGTAGCCCACCGCCTTGTCGGCGAGGGTCGTCGCATGCGTCTGGCGGGCGATCGGCGTGCTGATCGCGAACTGGTTGTTCTGCACGAGGAAGACGGTCGGCGTCTGCCACACGGCGGCGAAGTTGAACGCCTCGTGCGCGTCGCCCTCGCTGGTGGCGCCGTCGCCGAGGTAGGCGAGCGTCACGATCGGGTCGCTGCGGAGCCTCGCGGCGTGCGCGAGCCCGACGGCGTGCAGGGCCTGCGTGGCGAGCGGCGTGGCCATGGCGGCGGTGCGGTGCTCGTGCTGGTCCCAGCCGTTGTGCCAGTCGCCGCGGAAGGACTGGAGGATCTCACCGGGCTCGAGGCCCCGGGTGAGCAGCGCGATGCTGTCGCGGTACGTCGGGAAGAGCCAGTCGTCGGCGGTGATCGCCGAGACGACGCCGATCTCGCAGGCCTCCTGGCCGTACGCGGAGGGGTACGTCGCGAGCCGGCCCTGCTTGGTGAGCGCGGTCACCTGCACGTCGAAGCGGCGCGCGACGACCATGCGCCGGTAGAGGTCGAGCAGGCGCTCGACTGGCGGCAGTTCGAACCCGCCGGTCTCACGACCGCGCAGTGCATGCCCCGCGTTGTCGAGGAGTCGGATCGGCTTCTCGGAGGGGAGGACGCGTGGCTCGTGATGCTCGACGTTGAGGCTCATGTGGCCATGGTGCGCCAGTCTGCACGGCCCCCGCTCGGGGTACGAGACAACGGTGAACGATCGGCACGCGAACGGCCGAACTCGAACCGATCGTCCCGCGCGAGGCGCCTCAGGGGCGCCAGATGTCCAGCGACTGAGCGGGCGGTCGGCCGTCGATCTCCTCCAGGATCAGGTGCGACCGCGTGGAGACGACGCCGGGCATGTCGTGGATGTCGCGCAGGATCGCCTGGCTGAGCTGCTCGTGGTCGGGCGCGCTCACCGTGAGGATGATGTCGATGTCGCCCGACACCGCCTGCACCTTCTCGACGAACGGAAGCGTGGCGAGCTTGGCGGCGATCGACTCCCACGACACGTCGCCGATCCGGACGACGACGAGCGCGGAGATGTTCAGGCCGATCGACTTGCGGTCGATCTGCGCGCCGAACCCGGTGATCACCCCGCGCTGCTGCAACGCGAGGACCCGGTTGTGGGCTGCCGTCCGCGAGATGTGCACGCGCTCGGCGAGGGTGCGCACCGAGAGCCGGCCGTCGCGGCTGAGCTCCGCGACGATCCGCCGGTCGATCGCGTCGAGCGGCTCGTCGTGGTGCGGTGCGTGC
The DNA here is from genome assembly GCF_009674665.1 of Agromyces kandeliae. Classification (GTDB taxonomy): domain Bacteria; phylum Actinomycetota; class Actinomycetes; order Actinomycetales; family Microbacteriaceae; genus Agromyces; species Agromyces kandeliae. Next base: position 69,397 of record NZ_WKJD01000019.1, on the reverse strand, counting down.
TGGGTCATCCTCGTCCTCGCAGGTCACCCTCAGCGTACCGGCTGCGACGTCGCAGCCGACGGAGCGATGCCCTCGTCGGGATCGCGCGGACACCGGCCGGAACGAGGCGGCGGAGCACGGCGAGCGCGGTGAGCCATCCGTTCGCCGCCCGCTGCACGCGCGGGGTCCAGCGCATGCCGTAGGCGGTGCGCAGGGTGGGCGGGAGCAGCGCCGCGGTGATCAGCCGTACGGGGGCCATGAGCGGGAGGAGGGCCGTCGGAAGCCCGGTGCCCGCGAGGAGGTCGCGCGCCACCGCGCGCGCGTCGTCGTCGACCCTGAGGCCGGCGAGCCGGATGTCCCACCACGCCTCGAACTCGGCCCGCGTCCCGGGCCAGCCCGCCGGTCCGCCCTGGAGGCGCGCCGCGATCGGTGCGTACCCGCGGACGAGGGCGTCGGCGGTCGCCTCGTCGAGGCGCGATCCGGTCAGCCGCTCCTCGAGGTCGAGTGCCACGGCCAGGAGCGTCGCAGCCACCCAGCGCTGCGCGTCGGGATCGCGCGCGTCGTAGGCGGGACCATCGGGGTGGGCGCCGTCACCGCGGACCCGCGAGTGGCGCGCGTCCACGATCCGGGCGACGTGGCGGATGTCGCGCTCGTCGCCGAACACGAGCGCGGTGAGGTAGGCGTGCGTGCCGACGAGTCGGTCGAGCGGCCGGTCGCGGAAGCGGCTGTGCCGTGCGACGCCGGCGGCCACGCGTGGGTCGGCGAGCTGCAGCAGGATGGCCGCCGCACCTCCCGCCATCAGCGTCGCGTCGGCCGCGTGGCGACGGAGCACGGCCTGCTCGGCCTCCGGGCCATGCGCGTCGCTCACCCCACCAGTCTCCACCGCACGGCGGTGGGATGCGTTCAGCCGTGCCGCGTAGACTCCCCGGGTGCGTCGGAATGCGGGTTCGCTGTCGGTCGCCGCGATCGTCCTCGGCGCGGCGGTCCTCGCGGGCTGCGCGACCCCCGGCGCGCCGACGGCGCCCACGACGAGCGCTGCGGCGCCGTCCCCGTCACCCACGCCGACCCCGACGCCGCCCACTCCGTCCGAGTGGGCGACCGAGCGCGTGGCCGCGATGTCCGATCAGGAGCGCGCGGCATCACTGCTCATGCTGCACGCGCCCGGAACGGATCCGGCCGCGATGAGCGCCCTCGTCGAGCAGGGCATCGCCGGCGTCATCCTGATGGGCGACAACATGCCGGGCTCCGAGGGCGAGCTCGCCGCACTGACGGCCGCCCTCCAGGCCGATCCGGATGCGGCGACCCTGATCGGCATCGACCAGGAGGGCGGCATCGTGAGCCGCATCGCATGGGATCCCGCGCCCGGTCCGTACGAGCTCCGCGACCAGCCCGCGGCGGCGACGCGCGACGCGTTCGCCGCGCGCGCGGCCGCGCTCGAGGCATCCGGCGTGAACGTCAACTTCGGCATCGTGGCGGATGTCACGGACGACCCGGCCTCGTTCATCTACGACCGCATCCTCGGGACCTCCCCGCAGGCGTCGGCCGAGCACGTCGCCGCGGCCGTCGAGGGCGAGCGCGGCACGGTCGCGAGCACGGTCAAGCACTTCCCGGGGCACGGTGCGGCGCCCGGCGACTCGCACGTGTCGGTGCCGTCGGCGCCGCTCACGCTCGACCAGTGGCAGGCGGGCCCGGCCGTGCCGTTCGAGGCGGCGATCGATGCCGACGTCGAACTCGTGATGACGGGTCACCTCAGCTACCCGGCGGTCGACGCCGCGCCGGCGTCGCTCTCCCCGGAGTGGCACCGGATCCTGCGGGACGAACTCGGGTTCGAGGGCGTGCTCGTCACCGACGACATGCTGATGCTCCAGCACAACGGGCTCCCGGAGTACGCGAACCCGGGGGAGAACGCCATCCGCGCCGTCGCCGCCGGCAGCGACCTGCTCCTCTACGTGCTCCCGTCCGACCCGTCCGAGTTCGGGATCAGCGTCGACGGGCTCGCCGCGTCGATCGCCGGTGCGGTGGCCGATGGGCGGATCCCGCCGGAGCGCCTCGAGGAGGCCGCGATCCGCGTCATGGAGCTCCGGCGCGAACTCGTTACGGGATCCGGGGAATAGATCGCATCGGTCCATGCGTTTGCATCCTTCGTGGCCAACCGGCCCGTGAACGCAACGACTGGGAGAGACCCCGAATGACGACGACCGCGACGACCCTCGAGATCCCCGGCTACCGCGCCGGCACCTGGACGATCGACCCGACGCACAGCGAGGTGGGGTTCAGCATCCGCCACCTCATGATCAGCAAGGTCAAGGGCAAGTTCGAGCGCTTCGACGCCACGTTCATCACCGCCGAGGACCCGCTGGAGTCGCGCGTGACCGCGTCGGCCGAAGTGGCCTCGATCACCACCAACGAGCCCAACCGCGACGCGCACCTCCGGACCGGCGACTTCTTCGCCGCCGAGCAGTACCCGACCATCGACTTCGTCTCGACCGGCGTCCGCGTCGAGGGCGGCGAGTTCAAGGTCGACGGCGAGCTCACCATGCGCGGCGTCACCAAGCCCGTCACGTTCGACTTCGACTTCGGCGGCTTCGGCGGCGACCCCTACGGCAACTACAAGGGCGGCGCCACGGCGAAGGCCGTCGTGAACCGCGAGGACTTCGGCCTCAGCTACAACGCGGCCCTCGAGACCGGCGGCGTGCTCCTCGGCGAGCAGGTCACCATCACGCTCGAGCTGCAGGCGGCGCTCGTCCAGGAGTGATCGCAACCGCTCGGCGGCGCAGCGCGGCCGAGCGGACCCGGCGAGGGGTCGTGTCGGCGCATGCCGGTGCGGCCCCTCGTGCATTCCCACGCGGTCGGGGCGGGTCAGGGCGTCGTCGAGTCGATCCCGTGCAGGTCGAGCCCCTGGAACCTCGCCCACGCGCGGATCGGCCGCTCGAACCGCGCCGCGGCGTCGGCGGACCTCGACTCGAACCAGCGCAGCTCCACGCGCGGCTTGGCGGCGGTGCCCGAGCGCTTCCACGTGCCGACGACGCGCCCGTCGAGCACGAGGGTCGGCTGGAACACCCCGTTGCCGCCGGGGATCACGAGGTCGCCGAACCGCGGATCGCACACGGCGGAGCGGTCGGCGTAGCCGAGGTAGTACTCGTCGAAGCCCGCGAGGGCGAGCGCGCCGCTCGGGCGGGATGCCGCGGCATCCGTCGCACCGGCCTCGACGTACCGGTCGGGCCCGTCGTCGGCGGGACGATCGACGAACCGCTCGACGTGCTCGCCCGCTCCGTCGAGCGCGGTCCGCGTGTCGCGCATCGTCAGCCCGCTCCACCAGGCGAAATCGGCGAGCGTCACGGGGCCGTGCCCGCGGACGTAGGAGCTGAAGAGCTCGGCGAGCGTCTGCTCGGGGGAGTCGGGCTCGTCGGCAGCGGGCGGTGCCCAGTCGTCGAGCAGCGCGAAGTGCTGGACGCGGCCGTCGACCGGTCCGCCGCACAGCACGCCGTCGAGCGCCAGCCACCAGATCAGGTGGTAGGTGCGCGGCCCGTTCGCCACGATGCCCGCCGCGCTCCACAGCGCGGAGAGCTCGTCGCGGGTCGCCGTGGCGCCCCCGGCGAGCGCACGCTCGACCGCGTCGCGCGCCGTTCGGTACTCTGCCTCGCCGAGCTCGAGCGCCTCGTGCCGCCGCCGCGCGTTCGCGAGCACGCGTGGTGACGTGAGCCGCAGCGTGGGTCGGAGCATCCGCGCCGGCAGGATGTGCAGCGTTCCGCGCATCGGCCAGGAGCGCACGACCCGGCATTCGGCGATCGCCGCGTTGATCGCGCCGGGCGTCGGCCGCGTCATCCGCGACCCGATGACCCACTTCGCGGCGCCCAGGTCCTGCGCCTGGATCGCCCCCAGCCGGTCGACGACGCTCGCGGCGTCGTCGGCCGGTGTGCGGAACCCGTGCGAGTGCAGGCGCACGGCGCGCGCGAGCTGGGAGGAAGCGGTCGGCATGCGGCCAGTCTGCCGCGCACCGCCGACACGCGGCATCCCTCGCCCGAGGCTAGACTGGAGGGCTGTGCCGCTCGGCACGCCAACCCAACCCGCTCCCGGCCCCGGAGGTCACCGTGCTCGCCGTCCACGACCTCGAGATCCGCGTCGGTGCGCGCCTGCTCATGGAGGACGTCAGCTTCCGCGTCTCCTCGGGCGACAAGATCGGCCTCGTCGGCCGCAACGGCGCGGGCAAGACGACGCTCACGAAGACGCTGGCGGGGGAGACGCTGCCCACCGGCGGCCGCATCGACCGCTCGGGTGAGATCGGCTACCTCCCGCAGGACCCGCGCTCGGGCGACCCCGAGATGCTGGCCCGCACGCGGATCCTCGATGCCCGGGGGCTCGGCTCGCTCGTCGTCGGCATGCGCGAGGCGTCGGAGCGGATGGGCTCGACCGACCCCGTCGTCGCCGAGAAGGCGATGAAGCGCTTCGGGACGCTGACCGACCGGTTCACCGCGCTCGGCGGCTACGCCGCCGAGGCCGAGGCCGCCTCGATCGCGTCCAACCTGAACCTGCCCGACCGGATCCTCGACCAGCCGCTGAAGACCCTCTCGGGCGGCCAGCGGCGGCGCATCGAACTCGCGCGCATCCTGTTCTCCGACGCCGACACGATGATCCTCGACGAGCCCACGAACCACCTCGACGCCGACTCCGTCGTCTGGCTCCGCGAGTTCCTGAAGAACTACAAGGGCGGCGTGATCGTCATCAGCCACGACGTCGAGCTCGTCGGCGAGGTCGTGAACCGCGTGTTCTACCTCGACGCGAACCGGTCGATCATCGACGTGTACAACATGGGCTGGAAGCACTACCTCCGCCAGCGCGCCGCCGACGAGGAGCGCCGCAAGAAGGAGCGTGCGAACGCCGAGAAGAAGGCGTCCGCCCTGCAGCAGCAGGCCGCGCGGTTCGGTGCGAAGGCGTCCAAGGCGGCCGCGGCCCACCAGATGGTCGCTCGCGCCGAGAAGCTCCTCTCCGGGCTCGAGGAGGTCCGCACGGTCGACCGCGTCGCGAAGCTGCGGTTCCCGACGCCCGCGCCCTGCGGGCGCACGCCGCTGACCGCCGCCGACCTGTCGAAGAGCTACGGCTCGCTCGAGATCTTCACGGCCGTCGACCTCGCGATCGACCGCGGCTCGAAGGTCGTCATCATCGGCCTGAACGGTGCCGGCAAGACGACGCTGCTCCGCATCCTCGCGGGTGTCGACCGCCCCGACACCGGGGTCGTCGACGCCGGGCACGGCCTCCGGATCGGCTACTACGCGCAGGAGCACGAGACGCTCGACGTCTCGCGGACCGTGCTGCAGAACATGGTGAGCGCCTCGCCGAACCTCACCGAGACCGAGGCTCGCAAGGTCCTCGGCTCGTTCCTGTTCACCGGCGACGACGTGCACAAGCCCGCCGGCGTGCTCTCCGGCGGCGAGAAGACCCGCCTCGCGCTGGCCACGATCGTCGTCTCGGGCGCGAACGTGCTGCTCCTCGACGAGCCGACGAACAACCTCGACCCCGCCAGCCGCGAGGAGATCCTCGACGCGCTCGCGCACTACGAGGGCGCCGTCGTCCTCGTCTCGCACGACCCCGGTGCGGTCGAGTCGCTCAATCCCGAGCGCGTGCTGATCATGCCCGACGGCGTCGAGGATCATTGGAGCCGGGAGTACCAGGAGCTCATCGAGCTGGCGTAGCGGGAACGACGCCGGAGGCGCGTCGGTCCCGCTCCGCGCCGGGTCAATCGGAGATGGCGTAGGCGGTGACCGGGTCTCGCTTCCCCTTGATCTGCAGGTCCGTCAGCGCCCTGGCGGGCAGGTCCTGGTGTCCGTCGATCGCCCGGTAGGTCTCGGCGCTCATGAGGATGGGGGCGCCGGCATCCTTGGTCCGGTCCTCCAATCGCGCGGCGAGGTTGACGGCATCCCCCATCACCGTGTACTCGATCCGCTCCTTGCCGCCGATGTTGCCGGCGATGACCGGCCCGCTCGCGATGCCGATCCCGGCCTCGAGGTTCGGGAGGCGGTCGATGGTCGCCTCCCGGTTGAAGGCCGCCAGCGCCCGACGCATCCCGAACGCCGCTCTCACTGCTCGGTCGGCATGATCGCCCATGGGGTTCAGCGGCGTTCCGAAGACCGCCAGGATCGAATCCCCTCCGAAGCGCGTGACCACGCCCCCGTGATCGACGACGACCGACACCATGGCGGTCATGTACCGGTTGATCACCTCGACCAGTCGCGCGGGCGGCATCCGCTCGCTGAGCGTCGTGAAGTCACGGATGTCCGAGAAGACCACCGAGCAGTCGACGAGCGTTCCACCGAGCCCGGCCCCGGTTTCCACGGCGGCCTGGGCGACCTCGGCGCTGACGTAGAGGCCGAACAGCTCCCTGAGTCGTTCCCCCTGGCGCAACCCGTCCGTCATGACGTTGAATCGCTCGCCGAGGTAGCCGAGCTCGTCGTTGGTGGCCACCACGACCGTCGTGTCGAGCTCGCCGCCCTCCACGCGACCCATCGCCACCTCCAGGGCCTGCAGCGGCCCCACGATGGCGCGCGCGACGAGGACCGCCGTGATGAGGCCCGCGGCCAACCCGACCCCGAGGATGAACAGCTGCACGACGACGAGGTTGTCGAGGATCGCCTGGGGATTCTCGGCGTCGAGCACGGCTCGCGTGCGTACCTGCGACAGGACCACGAGCAGCGTCGGCGTGAGCCCGCCGATGAGGATGAAGGCCAGGAGCAGGCGTCTCCGCACCAGGAGCCGGAAGGCCGGGATGCTGCTCAGGTGCCCATCGGGGAAGAAGGTCGGAACCTGTTGCCGCCAGATCAGGTCGGTGCCGAAGTAGACGATGGTCGTCCCGACGGCGCCGCCGATGGCGATGCCGACGAAATTGCCCGGATCGTCGTACAGGATCGCGAGGAACACGGCCACGAGGAGACTGCTGACGGCGACGAGCGAGGCTCCGACGAGCGGCCACACCACGACCAGGCGAGCGACCCTCGGCGGCATCTCCGAGGCGGGCGTGCCGTCCTCGATCAGGGCCAGCCACTTCCGGATCGGTCGCCCCAGCCAGATGACCATCGCGAGCGCACCGACGAGGATCACCGCTCCGACGACCGCGAAGGTCACGATGCCCTCGGTCTCGATCGACCGCACCGCCTCGTCGTCGACCGGTATCGGGTCGATCAGCGAGAAGTAGAGGAAGACGATCAGCGCACCGAAGGTGCTCGCGCCCGAGACGAGCATCGCGACCCTGCGGGAGATCTCTCGTGACGACGGTCCCGACTCTCGCCTCGTCGGGTCGACCTCTCGCACGCGCTTCAGTCCCCGCCCGCAGCGGACGCGTCGACGCAGACGACTCCGGTGTTGCCGTCCTGGTCGGCGATCACGGTGAGCGACGGCGCGTCGCTGTCGTCGACGACGGTCCCACCCGCGGCGACCGCGGCGGCGATCCGCTGCTCGGCGACCTCGGGCGCGACGTAGACCTCGACGTGGAACCGCTGACGCGGGGTCGCGTGCCCGTCGACGTCCCCGAACCACAGGTTCGGCACCCGCCCCGTCACGTCCCGGATCTCGTCGCTGGGGGACCCGTGGCCCTGGGCCTCGGCGTCTCCGGTCAGCAGGACGGCCCACACCGGGGCGATGGTCGCGGAGTGCGCCGTGTCGAGGCCGAGCTCGATGACGCTGACCGAGCTCGGATCCGCGGCGATCCCATGGTCGGCGGCGATCTCGGTGATCTGCCGCGCGAGGTCGACGTCCTTTCGGGTCACCCATTCGACGACGTGTTCGGTGCCCTCGTCGTCGCGGTAGACGGCGTCCGCACTGACCAGCTTGAGATCGACGTGGCGACTGCCCAACGACACGGTGGGGTGATGGCCGAGCGCGTCTCCCGCCGCGCCCACCGCCTGGACGAACCGCACGCCGGTGCCGAAGTCGTCGACCAGGTACCGGGCATGCAGGCCTTGGGCGAGCTTGCGCCACTCGGTCAGGTCGGCCTCGGCGATCTGATCGCCCTTCAGCATGTCCATGCTCGCAGCCCCTCTCCGGACTCGTTCGCGCAGCCGACCACCGTCGCCGGTCCGCAACCGACACGGCCCGCGTCGTGCTGAGAGATCAGTCTCCGAGTGCTGCGGGCGAGCCGCAACCCACGACGGTCACCTCGGCGGTCAATCGTCCGGCGGGCGACGCAGTCGCTTGACGTCGGTGCGCCGCTTCTTCGCCTTCAGGCGCCGTTCCTCGGCGCCGCGACTCGGGCGGGTCGGTCGCCGCGACGGCGACGGCGGTCGCAGGGCCTCGGCCACCACGGCGGCCAGCCGAGCGCGCGCGGCATTCCTGTTGCGCAGTTGTGCTCGGTGCTCGGATGCCGTGATGGTCAGCACTCCGTCCACGACACGACCGCTCAGCCGCTCGAGGATTCGCTCCCGCTGCAGCGGGGAGAGCACGCTCGAGGTGGCCACGTCCCACACGAGTTCCGCACGGGAGTCGGTGGTGTTCACGCCCTGCCCGCCGGGACCCGACGAACGTGAGAACCGCCACGTCAACTCGGCCTCGGGGATCGTCAGCCGTGCGTCGACCCGAAGGCCGGGGCGGTGGGCGGCGGGCATGGTCCCATCATCCCTCGTGCGCGGATGACTCCGTGCCGCTCCGTCCGCGTCGGGTCGCCTCACGCGGGTCGAACCGGCAGGGTCGGGGTCGATCGCGGCTACGGTGGGGTCGAGGATCGGAGGCACGGAATGCTCGTACGACACCGTGATCGCGAACCGGCGATCGATGCGTCCGCGTACGTCGCGGAGTCGGCCGTGGTCGTCGGCGCGGTACGGATCGGCGCCGGCGCGCGCGTGCTGCACGGCGCGGTGATCACCGCGGAGGACGGTGATGTCGCGATCGGCGAGGACACCGTCATCATGGAGCACGCCCTGATCCGGGGGCGGGCCGATCATCCCGTGCGCATCGGGTCCGCGGTCATGATCGGCCCCCACACCCACGTGAACGGCAGCACCGTGGAAGATGAGGCCTTCATCGCGACCGGCGCGTCGCTCTTCCCGGGCAGCCGGATCGGCTCGGGTGCCGAGGTTCGCGTCAACGGCGTCGTCCAGGTGAGGACGACCGTCGAGCCGGGGGCCGTGGTCCCGATCGGGTGGGTCGCCGTCGGGGCCCCGGCGTCGATCCTCCCGCCCGAGCGGCACGATGAGATCTGGGCGATCCAGCGCGAGCTCGACTTCCCCGGGACCGTGTACGGCGTCACGCGTGGGACGCCGATGCGCGAGATCATGCGACGGCAGTCCGATCACTTCGGCGCGCACTCGGACGACCGGGTCATCGACCGCCGAGGCGACGACTGAACCGCGGCACCGGGCGCTCCGGCGACCGACGTCCGCGACCGGCCGCGCCGCCGACGCGATCTTCGCCGCGTAGGCTCGGGGAGAAGGACTTCGATCGGAGGAGACGCGTGGCCGGACACCGGATCTTCGGGATGAGCTTCGGCAGCATCCACCCGCTGTACGTGCAGAAGGTCGAGCGGAAGGGCCGGACCAGGGCCGAGCTCGACCAGGTCATCACCTGGCTCACTGGCTACGACGACGCGGGCCTCAGCGAGGCGATCGCGGACGGGCGAACCCTCGAGGCGTTCTTCGCGGATGCCCCCGCGCTCAACCCGAATGCGACGCTCATCACGGGCGTGATCTGCGGCGTCCGCGTCGAGGAGATCGAGGACCCGCTCATGCAGAAGATCCGCTACATGGACAAGCTGGTGGACGAGGTCGCCCGCGGGAAGAAGATGGCCTCGATCCTGCGCGGCGCTGAGTCGGCCGACGCCCAGGCGTAGCCGGGGGCGTGCCCGAACGGTCGACCTCGTCCCCGTCGCGCAGCGCGGTCGCGTTCAGCGCCTCGTCTCGTACCTGGTCAGGACCACGCCTCCGGGGAACGTCCGGGTCTCGACCAGGTCCAGGTCCACCCGGCCGTCCAGCGCGGTGAAGAACGGCGTGCCACCGCCCAGCAGGACCGGATGGGTGACGATCGCGTACTCGTCGACCAGCCCGGACCGCATCGCCGACGCCGCGAGCGCTGCGCCGCCGACCCTCATCGGCCCACCGTCCTCGCCCTTGAGCCGGGTGATCTCCGCGACCGCGTCGCCGGTCACCAGGCGAGCGTTGCCGTCGACCTCGGCGATCGTCGAGGAGAACACGACCTTCGGGGTGTCCCGCCAGTTTCGCGCGAACTCGATCTCCGCCGGAGTGGCACCCGGCTGGCGGTCGCCGGTCGGCCAGTAGCCGTTCATGGTCTCCCACAGCCTGCGCCCGTACAGGAACAGGCTGATCGCCTTCTCCTCGTCGAGCCACCACTGGAACAGCGCGTCGCTCGGCTCGCTCCAGTCGAGGTCGCCGCCGGGCGTGGCGATGTAGCCGTCCAGGGACACGTTCATGCCGTAGTGCAGTCGTCGCATCGAGCCCGTCCTCCGTCGGTGTGCCGAGCATGCCTAGGCTCGCACACGGGACCCGCGTCCGTCCCCGGGCTCGCGCCGTGCACGAGGACTTCCGGATGCCGGTCGGGGTGGCCTAGCGGCGGTCGAGGATCTCGTCCTCGACGTCGGCGTCCGACCGGCGTCGACCCGCCTTCGCCGGCCGCGCCTGCTGCTCGGCGGCGCGCCCGGTCCGGCGTGTCCGCTCCGCGGTGGACGGACGCCGACCGTGGGCCACGCGATCGTCGTCCGAGGGCGACGAACCGCCGCCCGCGGCATCCGCCTCGAGCACCTTGCGCTCCTGGTTCGCGAACCAGGCCAGCGCGATGAACGCGAGCAGCGCGAACACGAACCACTGGAGCGCGTAGGAGAGGTGCGGCCCCTCGTCGCGGACCGGGCGGGGGAGCGCCACCGGCGGCTCGCCCGCGGCGGCGCCGGACTGGACGAGGATGCCGTACGCGCCGGTGTACGCGGGCGCGTCGACCCGCTCGGCGAGCTCGGCGAGGTCGATCGTCGCAAGCTCGGCGCCCGACGACGTCCGGCCGGCGATCCGCCCCTCGCCGGCCTTGAGGCGCGCGGTGACCTCCACCTCACCGGTGGGCGGCGGCGCGACCTCCGATGGGCGGCCGTCGGAGTCCTGCGGGATCCAGCCGCGGTCGACCATGAAGACCGTGCCGTCCGGCAGGAGGAACGGCGTGATCACCTCGAAGCCCGTGCTGCCGCCGAACGGGCGGTTGCGGACCACGACCTCCTCGGACGCGAGGTACTCGCCCGTGGCGGCCACGACCTGCCAGCGCTGGTCGATGTCGAACTCGTCGAGCTCCGGTAGCGCCTCGGCGAGCGGAACCGCCGGGGCGTCGTAGTTCGCGTCGATGCGCGCGACCTCGGCGAGCGCCTCGGCGCGACGGTTGAGCTGCCAGGTGCCGAGTGCCGAGCAGGCGATCGCGAACACGATGACGAGCGCGAGGTACCCCGCCCATCGGGGCGATGCGAGGAACCGCCACCGGCTCATGCGCCCTCACCGCCGGGGACGGCGTCGCGCCCGAGCGGGGCCGCGGGCGCGGCATCCGTCGCCTCGAACGCCTCGACACGCACGGGGAACGACCGCGATGCCAGGAAGTCGCGCAGGTACTCGACGTGCTCGTCGCACGCGAGCCACGTCTTCACGCGGTCCTCCGAGTGGATCTTCGGGTTGCGCCAGTCGATGCGCCACGTGGCGGCCTCGCGGCACCCCGCGCGGGAGCAGCCGCCCTGCGGGGCGGCCGAGGAGAGGCCGATCACCGGTCGCCCTCCCGGTCGTCGTCGGGGCGATCGGTCGCGTCGCCGGTCGGCGGAGCACCGGGGTCGGATGCGGAACCGCCGGCGGAGGGACCGGGGGCGCCCGTGGCATCCGCCGTCGTCCAGTCGGTGCCGCCGTCGGCGCGGCGCAACGGGACGATCCCACCCGGGCTCTCGACGTCGGAGCGTCGCGTCGTCGCCACGTTCGCGACGACGACCGCGAAGTACGGCAGGAACACCGCGCCGAGCGCGAAGACGAGCAGCCACCATCCCTGGACGAACAGCAGCGCGACGATGCAGACGACACGGATGGACATCATCACCGTGTACTTGATCATGCGAGCGCGGCGTTCCTCGTCGGGCGACGGAGGCAGCGACGTGATCGACTGCAGTGGTGGGTGCTTCATGGTGGTCGCCGTGGACTGCGGCGCTCCTCACCTCAAGCCTACGTCCGCTCCGGTCGACGGATGCCGCCTACTCGGCAAGCTCTATGCTGGGACGGGTCGCGCGGCCCGTCCGCGCACCCATCGAGCCGACCGGGTCTGAACCGCCCGCGATCGCCCGCACGATCCCCGAGAGAGACGGAGTCCCGCCATGACCACGAGCCGCACGGTGCTGGTGACCGGAGGCAATCGGGGGATCGGCTACGCGATCGCCGAGGAGTTCGTCGCGCAGGGTCACCGCGTGGCCGTCACGGCACGCTCCGGCGAGGGCCCCGAGGGCACCCTCACGGTCCGCGCCGACGTGACCGACGCCGAGTCGATCGACCGGGCGTTCGGCGAGATCGAGGCCGAGCTCGGTCCGGTCGAGGTCGTCGTCGCCAACGCGGGCATCACCCGCGACACGCTCCTCATGCGCATGAGCGAGGAGGAGTTCACCAGCGTCGTCGACACCAACCTCACGGGGGCGTTCCGCGTCGTCAAGCGCGCGTCGAAGGGCATGCTGAAGGCGCGCTTCGGCCGCATCGTGCTCATCTCGAGCGTCGTCGGGCTCTACGGCGGCGCCGGCCAGGTCAACTACTCGTCGTCGAAGGCCGCGCTCGTGGGCATGGCGCGTTCGATCACGCGCGAGCTCGGTGCGCGGAACATCACCGCGAACGTCGTCGCCCCGGGCTTCATCGAGACCGACATGACCGACGCGCTCCCCGAGGCCCAGCAGGCCGAGTACAAGAAGAGCATCCCGGCCGGCCGCTTCGCGACCCCGTCCGAGGTCGCGAAGGTCGTCGCGTGGGTCGCGGGCGACGACGCCGGCTACATCTCCGGCGCCGTCATCCCGGTCGACGGCGGCCTCGGCATGGGGCACTGAGCGAGGCGGATGCCGCGGTCCCGGCGCCGACCGCACCGTGACGGTCAGCGATCGACGCGAACCGCCTCGTAGGTGGTCGTCGGCGTCGGCGGCGTGCCGAACCGAGCGTTGGGCAGGTAGAGGCCGTTCCCGAACGAGTCCACCGTCGTGGGCACGTCGAAGTCGGCGCTCGTGAGCGTGTCGACGACCTCGCCGGCCGAACCGGACGGGTCGAGCCGGACCTTCGCCACCTGGTTCAGCTGGTTCTGCACCACGTAGAGCGTCCGGCCGATCACGAGCATCCCATCGCCGTTGGGCAGGTTCGCCCCGCCCAGGTCGACGGCGGTCGCGTCCCCGGTCGCCGGGTCGACCCGGTACAGCGTCGCGGTCGAGCTCTGGATCACGAGCAGCGCCTTCCCGTCGGGCGCGGCCACGATGCCGTTGGCGTTGAAGAAGCCCTGCTGCACCCAGTCGCCACCGAGCGGGACCGTCTCCACCTCGGAGGGGTCGGGCAGGGCGCCGCCCGGGCCGAGCGGGAGCCGGTAGAGCTCCGCGGCGAAGCTGTTGGTGAACCACGCGGCATCCCGGGTCACGATGACGTCGTTGATGAATCCCGCCCCCTCGGTGAGCTGGTAGGACGCGAGCACCTCGCCTGTCGCCGTGTCGACGACGCGCGCATCGCCGGCGTCGCCGCCCGAGACGAAGAGGCGGCCCATGGCATCGAGGTCGAGGCCCACGGACGGCGTGCCCGGACCCTCGCTGACCACCTCTCCCTCTCCGCTCCGGAGGTCGGCGGCGTAGATGTCGCCGTCGGCGAGCGAGCCGAAGTAGGCGGTGCCGCCCGGCGCGATCGCGATCCCCTCCGGCTGGAAGCCGTCGGGCAGGTCGATGACCGATTCGACCGCACCACCGCCGGACGACGACGCTGGGATCGCGGCGGCCGGCGACGCGACCGAGGCGATGAGGAGCGCGGCGAACGCGCCCGCGACGGACGAACGTGCGACGATGCGGCTGTCCATGGGGTCAGGCTAGGCCCGACCGACGCAGGCCGCGACGGGTTCGCACGCGACTCCCAGCCGCGAGCGCCGAACGGGATCAGCCGCGCAGGCCGGCGAGCGCGAGCACGCCGCTCAGGTCGACCCGGTCGATCGCGACATCCGCCTGCGCCCGCACCACCGGCTTCGCGCAGAACGCGACGCCGAGCGCCGCACGGTCGAGCATGCGCAGGTCGTTCGCGCCGTCGCCCACCGCGATGGTGCGCGCGAGCGGGATGCCGGATGCCGCCGCCCACTCCTCGAGCGCGCGCCGCTTCGCCTCCGCGTCGACGATGTCGCCCAGCACGCGGCCGGTGAGCCGGTCGTCGTCGACCTCGAGCCGGTTCGCGCGGCAGAAGTCGAGCCCGAGGCGCTCCGCGAGCGGATCGAGCAGCTCATGGAATCCGCCGGAGACCACGCCGACGCGACCGCCGGCGGCGTGCACGCCGTCGATGAGTTCCCGCACGCCGGGCGTGGGGGTGAGCCGCGCGCGCGCCGCGAGCACCTCGGCGACGGGCAGGCCGGCGAGGGTCGCGACCCGCTCGCGCAGGCTCGCCGCGAAGTCGAGTTCGCCGCGCATCGCGCGCTCCGTCACCTCGGCCACGTGCTGGAGGCTTCCCGCGGCTTCGGCGAGGAGCTCGATCGCCTCCTCGCGGATCAGGGTCGAGTCGGCGTCGAGCACGACGAGGAGGCCGCCTTGGCGGCCGGTGGTGCCGTGGCTCACGCGTGCTTCCGCACGTGGGACCCCTTGCCCACGACGGTGATGCCGCTGTCGGTGACGACGAACCCGCGTGCGCGGTCCTCGGCGCGGTCGACGCCGATGTGCGCCCCGGCCTCGACGACGACCTCCTTGTCGAGGATGGCGCGTCGCACCGTCGCACCCGCCTCGATGCGGGCGCGGTCGAACAGGATCGAGTCGGAGACGTTCGCGCCCGAACCGACGATCGCCCACGGACCGAGGACGCTGCGCTCGACGTGCGCGCCCGAGATGACCGAGCCGAGCGAGACGATCGAGTCGATCACGGTGCCGAGCGACCCGCGCGCGTCGCGCGTGAACTTCGCGGGCGGCGAGTTGACCTGCTGGCTGAAGATCGGCCACTCCTGGTTGTAGAGGTTGAAGACGGGCAGCACCGAGATGAGGTCCTGGTGGGCCTCGAAGAACGAGTCGATCGTCCCCACGTCGCGCCAGTAGTACCGGTCGCGGTCGGTCGAGCCGGGCACCTCGTTGCCCTTCAGGTCGTAGACGCCCGCCTTGCCCTGCGAGACGAAGGCGGGGATGATGTCGCCGCCCATGTCGTGGCTGGAGTCGGTGCGTTCGCCGTCGCGCAGCACGGCGTCGATCAGCGCGTCGGCGTTGAAGACGTAGTTGCCCATCGAGGCGAGCACCTCGCCGGGGGAGTCGGGCAGGCCCTCGGGGTCGCTCGGCTTCTCGAGGAATCGGTGGATGCGGTCGGGCGACGACCCGTCGACCTCGATGACGCCGAACTGGTTCGCGAGCGAGATCGGCTGCCGGATCGCGGCGACCGTCGCCTCGGCGCCGGAGTCGATGTGCGCCTGGATCATCTGGCTGAAGTCCATGCGGTAGACGTGGTCGGCGCCGACCACGACGATGATGTCGGGCTGCTCGTCGTAGATCAGGTTGAGGCTCTGCAGGATCGCGTCGGCCGACCCCGAGAACCAGCGCTTGCCGAGGCGCTGCTGCGCCGGCACGGACGCCACGTACGAGCCGAGCATGCCGTCGAGGCGCCACGTCTGCGACACGTGCCGGTCGAGGCTGTGCGACTTGTACTGCGTCAGCACCACGATCTGCTGGAGACCCGAATTGATGAGGTTCGACAGGGCGAAGTCGATCAGGCGGTACTGCCCCCCGAACGGCACCGCGGGCTTGGCGCGGTCCTCGGTCAGGGGCATGAGGCGCTTGCCTTCGCCGCCCGCGAGCACGATTCCGAAGATCTTCCGCGTAGCCATGTGCCCAGCGTAGTCAGCAGGACGCCGCCGCCGACAGGTGGTTGACGGCGCGTGACCGCAAGTCTTGACGGCACGCGACCGACTCGGACTAACGTTGCCGCATGCGAGTCGACCTGCTCACGCGCGAATACCCGCCCGAGATCTACGGAGGGGCCGGCGTACACGTCGCCGAACTCGTCCGCGCGCTCCGTCGCGACATCGACGTGCGGGTGCGATGCTTCGGCAGCCCGCGCGAGGAGGCCGGGACGACCGCGTACCCGACCCCCGCAGAGTTCGCGGGCGCCAACGCCGCACTGTCGACCATGGGCGTCGACCTCCTGATGGCGCAGGATGCCTCCGGCGCCGACCTCGTGCACTCGCACACCTGGTACGCGAACTTCGCGGGCTTCACCGCCAAGGCGCTGCACGGCATCCCGCATGTCGTCACCGCCCACAGCCTCGAGCCGCTCCGACCCTGGAAGGCCGAGCAGCTGGGCGGCGGCTACCGCGTGTCGAGCTGGGTCGAGCGGACTTCGTTCGAGGACGCGGACGCCGTGATCGCCGTGAGCGACGGGATGCGGCGCGACATCCTGCGCTCCTATCCCGACATCGACCCGGCGAAGGTCTCGGTCGTCTACAACGGCATCGACCTCGCCGACTGGCGTCCCAACGACGACCCCGACCTGGCGCGTTCGCTCGGTCTCGATCCCGACCGCCCGTCGATCGTGTTCGTCGGCCGGATCACGCGGCAGAAGGGACTGCCCTACCTGCTGCGCGCGGCGCGGTCCCTGCCCGACGACGTGCAGCTCGTGCTGTGCGCCGGAGCGCCCGACACCCCGGAGATCATGGCCGAGGTCTCGGGGCTCGTCGACGAGCTGGCGGCGACGCGCCAGGGCGTCGTCTGGATCGACCGGCACCTGCCGCGGAACGAGCTCACGGCGCTCCTCACCGCGGCGACCTGCTTCGTCTGCCCGTCCGTCTACGAGCCGCTCGGCATCGTGAACCTCGAGGCGATGGCGTGCGGCGCCGCGGTCGTCGGCACGGCGACGGGCGGCATCCCCGAGGTCGTCGACGACGGCGTCACGGGCGTGCTCGTGCCGATCGAGCAGCACGACGACGGCACCGGCACGCCGCTCGATCCCGACCGCTTCGTCGCCGACCTCGCCGCGGCGCTCGAGCGTGTGGTCGCCGACCCCGGCCGCGCTCGGGAGATGGGCGCGGCGGGCCGACGGCGCGCGGAGGAGCACTTCGCGTGGGACGCGATCGCGGCCGAGACGCGGGCGCTCTACGAGCGCGTCCTGGCGGGCCGCTGAGGGGTGTCCCGTGCGCGGGTCCGTCCGCCGGGTCCCACTAGGCTGGAGACCATGGCGTCTACGGTTCTGCAGTTCCAGCATGTGTCGGTGATTCGCGATGGCAACACGATCCTCGACGACATCGACTGGAACGTGGCCTCCGATGAGCGCTGGGTGGTCCTCGGGCCGAACGGCGCGGGCAAGACCACGCTGCTCCAGATCGCCGCGGCCGCGATGCACCCCACGCGCGGCTCGGTCGAGGTGCTGCAGGAGGCGCTCGGCAAGGTCGACGTGTTCGAGCTTCGCCCGATGATCGGGTTCGCCTCGACGGCGATGGCCCGGCTCATCCCGCGGAACGAGAGCGTGCTCGACACCGTGCTCACCGCGGCGTACTCGGTCACCGGCCGATGGAACGAGGAGTACGAGTCGATCGACGACCGTCGCGCGCAGCGCGTGCTCAAGGAATGGGGCCTCGACGGCTTCGCGGAGCGCCGCTTCGGCAGCCTGTCCGACGGAGAGCAGAAGCGGGTGCAGATCGCGCGTTCGGTCATGACCGATCCCGAGCTGCTGCTGCTCGACGAGCCGGCGGCGAGCCTCGACCTCGGCGCTCGCGAGGAGCTCGTCGCACTCCTCGGCGGCTATGCGTCCTCGAAGTCGTCGCCCGCGATCGTCATGGTGACCCACCACGTCGAGGAGATCCCGGAGGGCTTCACGCACGCCCTGCTCCTCGCCGACGGCGGGATCCGCTCGGCGGGACCGATCGCCGAGGCGCTCACGTCCGAGACGCTCAGCGACACCTTCGGCATGCCGATCGAGCTCAGCGAGCGCGACGGCCGCTTCACGGCACGCGCCGCACGTTGACGCACCGAGAGGCACGTCTCTGCTAGAATCGTGTTTTGGCCAAAGGCCGACGCACTTCCCTGCCCTCGAGGCGGGGTGACCCCAACATCCGATCAAGCAAGGATTCTCATGAAGACCGACATCCACCCCGAGTACAACGCCGTCGTCTTCCGCGACCTCGCCTCGGGCGAGACGTTCCTCACCCGCTCGACGGTCACGAGCGACAAGACCATCGAACTCGACGGCGAGACCTACCCGGTGATCGACGTCGAGATCTCGTCGGCCTCGCACCCGTTCTACACGGGCAAGCAGCGCATCATGGACTCGGCGGGTCGCGTCGAGAAGTTCAACAAGCGCTTCAAGGGCTTCGGCGCGTAAGACGCTCCACGACAGGGGCGGGCGACTCCGGTCGCCCGCCCCTTCGTCATGCCCGGGTCAGCCCCGCGGCCCAATCGAGCGCGTCGAGCTGCGCCTGATGCGCGGTGATGCGCCCGGCATCGAGCGCCTCGCCCGCGGCGAGCAGTGCCGCCGCCTCGTGGGGCGTGCCCGTGCCCTCGTCGATCACCGAGCGCGCGCGGTCGACGAGCTCGCGGATCGAGATGCGCTCGTGGAGGAACTGCGCGGCGAGCTCGCGGAGCGCGAGCCGCAGGGTGGCCGGCTCGCGCGGGTCGGGCACGGCGGTCCCGAGCTCGGCGAGCGCGCGTCCGAGCGCCTCCCTGAGGTCCCATGGCGAGTCCGCGTCGGACATGCCGGCGAGCTCGTGCAGCGCCGGGGAGTCGAGGCCGGCGACCGTGGCCTCGACGGCCGCGTCGACGAGGAAGCCCGGCGGACTGTCCCCGAGGATCCACAGGGCGCTCGACTCGACGAGCGCGTCGGTCGCTGGGCGTTCGGGGAGTCGTTCCGACATGGCTCAAGGCTCCCACTTCGGCGGCTGCGGCGCGATGGACTTCCGGCCCGGATTCAGCGGAGCGGCCAGGCCCCCGACGTGGTGAACTCCGGCTCGCCGTTCATCCGCCGCCATTCCTGGTAGCTCTCGGCCTGCTCGCGCGACCAGTCGACCTGGCTGGCGTGGAGCTCGGCGATGGCGGTGGCGGCCACCTCGGGGAACGAACGGGCGATCGCCTGGGCCACCCGGCCCGCGGCGATCGCGTCGGCGCCCGCGTCGTGCGCCGCGGTGAGTTCGACCCCGTAGTGCTCGCACGCCGCCGTGAGCGTGCGCTTGCCACGCCGGAAGCGGTCGACGGCTTTGTCGATCACGAGCGGGTCGATCACGAAGCCCGGGCCGCGGAACGCCTCGTGCGCATAGCGCTCGGCCTCGCGGTGCAGCACGGAGAGGTCGTAGGCGGCGTTGTAGGCGACGATCGGGTAGCCGCGGCCCGCGGCATCCCGGAGCGCTTCGATGATCTCGGCGACCGCCTGCGCGGCCGGCTGCCCCTCGAGCCGCGCCCGCTCGGTGCTCACGCCGTGGATGAGCGAGGCGGCGGTCGGGATCTCGACGCCGGGATCGACGAGCCACTGGCGTTGCTCGAGCACGGCCCCGTCGGCCCCGATCACGCCGACGTGGGCGGTGACGATGCGGCACGTGTCGATGTCGATGCCGGTGGTCTCGAGGTCGAACACCGCGAGGGTGTCGGCCCAGGATGCGACGGGGGAGGGCTCCATGCCGGTCACGGTATCGGCGGCCTCCGACAGCGCTCAGGTGACGCGCCGTAGGATGCTGGGGATGATCGCCTCACCGTACGCCGTCGACCTCGCGCGGATCCCCGTCCGCGAGCACCGTGCCCTCGTCCAGGGCAGCGAGACCGCATGGTGGGAGTACGGACCGGAGGACGGCCCCGCCATCGTCGCGGTGCACGGCTTCCGCGGCGACCACCACGGCCTCGAGCCGATCGTGGCGAAGCTGCCCGGATACCGCGTGATCATCCCCGACCTGCCCGGGTTCGGCGCGTCGTCGACATTCGCCGACCGACCGCACGACATCGACGCGTACGCCGAGTGGCTCGTCGCCTTCGTCGACGAGACGGGGGTCGCGGATGCCGCGGCGCACTCCGGCGAATGGACCCTGCTCGGCCACTCGTTCGGCTCGATCGTCACGAGCTCCGCGGTGGCATCCGGCCTCGCACCCGACCGGCTCATCCTGCTCAACCCGATCGGCGCGCCCGCCCTCGAGGGGCCGCGCGCGATCATGACGCGGCTCGCGGTCGGCTACTACCGGGCCGCCGCGGCGCTTCCCGAGCGCGCCGGCTTCGCGCTGCTCCGCAACGGCGCGATCGTGCGGGTCATGAGCGTCACGATGGCCAAGACCCGCGACCCGGAGCTTCGACGCTTCATCCACGACCAGCACGACCGGTACTTCTCCGCGTTCGACGACCGCGATGCCGTGCTCCAGGCGTTCGAGGCATCCGTCGGGCACGACGTGCGCGAGTACGCGCCCGCCATCTCCACGCCCACCCTGCTGGTCGTCGCGGAGGAGGACGACGTCACGCCGCTCGAGGCCCAGTACCGGCTGCGTCCGCTGTTCGAGGACGCGACGCTCGCCGTCATCCCCGACGTCGGCCACCTGATCCACTACGAGACGCCAGGCGAGGCGGCGGGACACATCCGCGTGTTCGTCGAGGGGGAGCGGGCGTGAGGCTCGTCGTCGACTGCCGGTACGTCCGGATCGACCACCACGACGGGATCAGCCGGTTCACCGCGGGGATCGTCGCCGAACTCGCGAAGCGGCACCCCCTCACCATGCTGATCAGCGATCACCGGCAGCTCGACAAGCTGCCCGCGCTGCCGTGGGAGATCGTGAGCGGGCCGACGAGCGTGCGCGAGCCGTGGGTCGCCCGCCAGGTGCGCAAGCTCCGGCCCGACGTGGTGTTCTCGCCCATGCAGACCATGGGCTCGTGGGGGCGCGACTACGGCCTCGTGCTGACGCTGCACGACCTGATCTACTACGAGAACCGCACCCCGCCGCGCGACCTGCCGGCGTTCGTGCGCGTGCTGTGGCGGCTGTACCACCTGATGTGGTGGCCGCAGCGGATGCTCCTGAACCGCGCCGACGCGGTCGTGACGGTGTCCGAGACGAGCGCCGGCCTCATCCGGAAGCACCGCCTCACGAAGCGGCCGCTCACCGTGGTCCAGAACGCGGCCGACGAGATCGGCACGCCGCGGCTGCCCCGCGCCCGTCCCGAGGGCGGCCGGCTCGTCTACATGGGCTCGTTCATGTCGTACAAGGGCGTCGAGACGCTCGTGCGCGCGGTCGCGCAGCTGCCCGACCACGAACTGCACCTCATGAGCCGCGTCTCCGACGAGCAGCGGCGGAGGCTGACCCGCATGGCGCCCGAGGCGCGGCTCGTGTTCCACGACGGAGCGACCGACGAGGAGTACGCGCGTGTGCTCTCCGGCGCGACGGCGCTCGTCACGGCGTCGAAGGCCGAGGGCTTCGGCATCCCGCTCGTCGAGGCGATGCGCCTCGGCACGCCCGTCGTCGTGAGCGACATCCCGATCTTCCGCGAGATCGGCGGCGAGGCGGCGACCTACTTCGCCGTCGACGATGCGGATGCCGCGGCCCGCGCGATCGCCTCGCTCGACGCGCCCGGGGAGTGGGAACGACGGTCCGCGGCATCCGTCGACATCGCGCGGCGGTTCACGTGGAGCGCGTCCGCCGAGCGGCTGCTCGAGGTGCTCGCCGACGTCGGCGGCACCAATCGGCGCGCTGCGCACTCGCGGCGGCGGCGCTGAGCTCCGCCCGCCCGGTCCGCGGGGGTCAGGCGAGCGCCGCGGCCATCGCGGTGAGCGTCTCGGTCGCGCCCGCGTCGAGCTTCACCGTGGCCCGGCTGTCGCCCTTCGTGATGCCCCGGTTCACGACCACGATGGGCACGCGGCGTCGGCGGGCGATCTCGAGCAGGCGCACGCCGGAGTTCACGACCAGCGACGAGCCCGCCACGAGCATCACGTCGGCGCGCTGCACGAGCGCCGCGGCCTGCCGGTACACGGGCGTCGGAACGAACTCGCCGAAGAACACCACGTCGGGCTTGAGGATGCCGCCGCACACCGTGCACGACGGGATCGCCATCGACTCCACGTCGTCGACCTCGACGTCGCCGTCGGGCGCCGGCCGGATCGCGACGTCGAGGTCGATGTGCGGGTTCAGCTCGGCCAGTCG
The DNA here is from genome assembly GCF_009674665.1 of Agromyces kandeliae. Lineage (GTDB taxonomy): Bacteria > Actinomycetota > Actinomycetes > Actinomycetales > Microbacteriaceae > Agromyces > Agromyces kandeliae. Next base: position 47,146 of record NZ_WKJD01000019.1, on the reverse strand, counting down.
GTCGGCGACGGACTGGCGTGCGAACACCTGACCGCACGAGAGGCACACCACCCGGTCGGAGGCGCCGTGCAGCTCCACCACGTGCGAACTGCCCGCGCGACGGTGCAGCCCGTCGACGTTCTGCGTGACGACGCCCGAGACGACCCCCGACTCCTCGAGTCGTGCGAGGGCGCGATGCCCGTCGTTCGGCTGCGCGGTGCCGAAGGTGCGCCAGCCGAGGTGGCTGCCCGCCCAGTACCGCTTCCGCGCCGCCTCGGACGCCACGAACGTCTGCGCAGTCATGGGCGTGCGCACCGGCGCTCCCTCGCCCCGATAGTCGGGGATGCCCGAGTCGGTGCTCACGCCCGCGCCCGTCAGCACCGCCACGCGGGACCCGCGCATGAGGCGGATCGCCTCGTCCAGCAGCACATCGGACGGCGCCGGAGCCTCGATCCCAGTGACCACGCGCGTCTCCCTTCGACCGTGCTGCGATTCTAGACATGCGGCTTTTCCGGAATGTTTCCGGATGCCGCGCGACGACCGGGAGGACCCATGCGCATCGAACACGTCACCGACGCGACATCCGACGCCGTGGCCGACTACGCCAGGCTCACCGATGTCGCCCTCCGCAGCATCACCGAGCCCGAGCGGGGCGTGTTCATCGCCGAGTCCGCCAAGGTCATCCGCCGCGCCATCGCCGCCGGGTGCACGCCGCGTTCCGTGCTCATGGAGGAGAAGTGGCTCGCCGACCTCGAACCCCATCTCGCGCCGTTCGACATCCCCGTGCACCTCGCCGACCCCGCTGGGCTCGAGGCGATCACCGGGTACCGCGTGCACCGCGGCGCGCTGGCGGCGTTCGAGCGCCCCGTGCTGCCGGACCCGGGCGACCTCCTCGCCGGCGCCCGACGCGTCGTCGTCCTCGAGGACATCGTCGACCACACCAACGTCGGCGCGATCCTCCGCTCGGTCGCGGCGCTCGGCGCGGGCGCCGTGCTCGTCACGCCCCGGTGCGCCGACCCGCTCTATCGGAGGAGCGTGCGCGTGAGCATGGGCACGGTCTTCCAGGTGCCCTGGACGCGGCTGCCCGAGTGGGGCGAGGCGCGCGAGCTGCTCACCGCCCACGGGTTCCGCGTCGCGGCGCTCGCACTCGCCGACGACGCCGTGAGCCTCCGGGAGCTGGCCGCCGACCCTCCCGAGCGGCTGGCGCTCGTGCTCGGCGCGGAGGGGGACGGCCTGTCCCGCCAGGCGCTCGCCGCGGCCGACACGATCGTGACGATCCCGATGGCCCGCGGCGTGGACTCGCTGAACGTGGCGGCCGCCGCCGCCGTGGCGTTGTACGCGATCGCATAGGTCGGCTGGGTATCCTGCAACGGATGTCTCGCACGCTCGACCCGGCTCCGCCCACCCCGACGCGACCCCCGAAGCCGTCGGCCGCGGTCTACCGGCGGCGGCGGATCGTCGCGGTCGCCGTCCTCGCCGTCCTCCTCGGGCTGTTCATCGGCGGCGGCATGTACACCTCGTCGGCGCTCGGCGCACCGGTCCCGGCCGCGGAGCCCGCGATCGCCGACCCCGCGCCGATCGCCGCGCAGGCCCAGGAGGTCGCCCAGCCCGGGTTCGGCACGTGGGCGGTCGGCGCCGTCGGGTTCGACGGCCTGATGGCCGCAGGGGGCGAGGACACCCCGATGCCGATGGCGAGCATCGCCAAGGTCATCACGGCGCTCGTCGTGCTCGAGGAGCACCCGATCCCCGCCGGCGAGGGCGGCCCGCAGATCGCCTACACCGACGCCGACGTCGACATCTACTGGGACATGGTCGCCCAGAACGGTTCCGTCGCGCCGGTCGTCGCCGGTTCCGAGCTCTCGCTGAAGGAGAGCCTCGAGGCGATGATGCTGCCGTCGGGCAACAACTACAGCATCTCGCTCGCGAACTGGGCGTTCGGTTCGGTCGACGGGTACCTCGAGCGGGCGTCCGCGTGGCTGTCCGGACACGGGCTGACCGAGACGCGCGTGGTGGACACGAGCGGTCTCTCGCTCGACGACGTCAGCACCGCCGCCGACCTCGTCCGGCTCGGCGAGATCGCGCTCGAGAACCCGACGCTCGCCCAGATCGTCGCCACCCGGTCGGTCGCCATCCCGGAACTCGGCACGATCGAGAACTCGAACCGGCTGCTCGGCACGCACGGCATCGACGGCATCAAGACGGGCACGACGGATGACGCGGCGAACCTGCTCTTCTCCGCAGACGTGGCGGTCGGCGAGAGCTCCGTCACATTGGTCGGCGTGGTGCTCGGCGGCGACACGCACGCGCTCGTGCGCGGGGCCGTCGCAGGGCTCGTCGACTCGATCGGGCCCGGGTTCCACGAGGTCGTCGCGCTCGAGGCCGGTCGGCCGCTCGCCGCGTACGCGACGCCGTGGGGCGACACGGCCGAGGCCGTCACGACCGAGGGGGCGACCGTCGTCGTCTGGTCGGACACGCCCGTCGACATCGCCGTCGAGGCCGGGCCCCTGCGCCTCGTCGACGACGGCGCGGAGGTCGGCGTCGCGACGGTCACGGCCGGCACCCAGGTCATCGAGGTGCCGCTCGCGGTCGACGGTGCACTCGAGGACCCGGGCGCGTGGTGGCGCCTGTCGAACCCGGGCGCACTCGACGAGGGCGCCGTGGCGGAGCCCCCCGCCGGCTGACCGAGTCGCCGCGCGTCAGTGGCCGGGCCTCGCCTCGGGTCGCGAGGCGTACGGTCCCGCCGCCGGCCGCTTCGGCGTGACGAGGTCGCCGGAGGACTGGTGCCGGATCCGGCGGATGACCCAGGGCACGAGGTACTCGCGCGCCCAGGAGAGGTCCTCCGTCCGCGCCTCGCGCCACGAGCGCTCGGGCAGCGGCTCGGGCTTCATCGGCTCGAGGTCGTTCTCGACGTTGAGCGACTGCAGCACCATCCGGGCCACGGTGTGGTGACCCAGCGCGTTCAGGTGCAGGCGGTCGCGGTCCCACATGCGCTGGTCCTGGATCTCGGCGAGCGCCCACTGGTCGGCGACGAGGCAGTCGTGCTTCTGCGCGATCGCGCGGAGGTTCTCGTTGTAGATCGCGACCTTGCCGCGGATGCCCCGGAACACGGGGGAGAAGCCGACGTCGACGCCCGTGAAGATGACGATCGTCGCCCGGTCGCGCGCGAGCCGCTCGATCGCGTACTCGAAGCGGGCGGAGATCTCATCGGGATCCGTTCGCGGACGGATCACGTCGTTGCCGCCGGCCGAGATCGTGATGAGGTCGGGGCGCAGTTCGAGCGCGGGCTCGATCTGCTCGTCGATGATCTGCTGGATGAGCCGGCCACGGATCGCGAGGTTCGCATAGGCGAAGTCGTCGGCACCCTGCGAGAGGACCTCGGCGACGCGGTCGGCCCACCCGCGGTGGCCGCCGGGCACGCCGGGCTCCGGGTCGCCGATGCCCTCCGTGAACGAGTCGCCGATCGCGACATATCTCGACCAGGGATGCTGCTGCGTGACCATCCCTCCATTCTGCACAGCCCGCGAGGCGGCGGTGCGGCGTGTCGGCTGCACGTGCGTGCGTCGCGCGACATCCGTGTCGGTCGACTCGACTACAGTGCTGCAGAGTGAGCAACGCGACCCCATCCGGCAGCCACCTGCCCGGCACCTCGGCCGCAGAGCACCTCTCACCCTCCTTCCCGGCCCGTGCGCCTTGGGGCACCGCGTCGAAGCTGCGTGCCTGGCAGGCCGAGGCGCTCGAGCAGTACTTCGCATCCGAGCCGCGCGACTTCCTCGCCGCCGCGACCCCGGGCGCCGGCAAGACGACGTTCGCACTCCGCCTCGCGGCGGAGCTGCGCGCTCGACGCACCATCGATCGCATCACGGTCGTCGCCCCCACCGACCACCTGAAGCGCCAATGGGCGGATGCCGCGGCGCGCGTCGGCATCCGGCTCGATCCCGGCTTCCGCAACGCGCACGGGCGCTCGGCCCGGCACTACCACGGCGTCGCCGTGACGTACGCTCAGGTCGCGGTGCGGCCCGCGCTGCACCGCGAGCTGACCCTCTCCGGGCGCTCGCTCGTGATCCTCGACGAGGTCCACCACGGCGGCGACACGCTCTCCTGGGGCGATGCGATCCGCGAGGCGTTCGAGCCCGCGACGCGCCGGCTCTCGCTCACGGGCACGCCGTTCCGGAGCGACACCGCGCCGATCCCCTTCGTCGACTACGCGCCCGACGAGCAGGGCGTCCGGATCTCGCGGACGGACTACGACTACGGGTACGGCCGGGCCCTCCGGGACGGTGTCGTCCGCCCCGTGCTCTTCATGGTCTACGCGGGCAGCATGCGCTGGCGCACGAGGGCCGGCGACGAGATGGAGGCGCGCCTCGGCGAGGACGCCACGAAGGACATCCACTCGGCGGCGTGGCGGACCGCGCTCGAACCGTCGGGGGAGTGGATCCCGTCCGTGCTCCAGGCCGCCGACCGTCGCCTCACCGAGGTGCGGCACGCGATCCCGGACGCCGGCGGGCTCGTCATCGCGACCGACCAGTCGACCGCGCGCGCGTACGCCGAGATCCTCGAGGGCGTGTGCGGCGAGAAGGTCACCGTCGTGCTCTCCGACGAGAAGGAGGCGTCCGGCCGGATCGAGGAGTTCTCGGAGGGCACGAGCCGCTGGATGGTCGCCGTCCGCATGGTGTCCGAGGGCGTGGACGTGCCCCGCCTCGCCGTGGGCGTGTACGCGACCAGCTCGTCGACCCCGCTGTTCTTCGCACAGGCGATCGGGCGGTTCGTGCGGGCCCGACGCCGCGGGGAGACCGCGTCCGTGTTCCTTCCGAACGTGCCCGTGCTGATGGCGCTCGCGGGCGAGCTCGAGCGGCAGCGCGATCACGCGCTGGACCGGCGCAGCGGGGACGGCGACGACGATCCGGGCCTCGAGGACGGGCTGCTCGAGTCGGCGAACCGCGAGGACTCGGCCTCCGACGAGCTCCAGGACGAGTTCACCTGGCAGGCGCTCGGTTCGGATGCCGCGTTCGACCGCGTCGTCTACGACGGCACCGACTTCGGCACGTTCGCCGAACCGGGCAGCGACGAGGAGCTCGACTTCATCGGGATCCCCGGCATCCTCGAACCCGAACAGGTCAGCGAGCTCCTCCGCCACCGCCAGGCCCGTCAGGCGCGCCGCGCATCCGACCGCCGCAAGCACGCGCTCGCCGCGGGGGAGTCGGCGGAAGCCGACGGCGAGGAGCGCGCCGAGCCGGTGGCCCTGTACCGCACGCTCAAGGAGCAGCGCTCGCTGCTGAACAGCCTCGTGGGCCTCTACGCGCGACAGACGGGACAGGCGCACTCGCTCGTCCATGCCGAGCTCCGGCGCGCGTGCGGCGGCCCGGAGGTCGCCCAGGCGACCGTGACGCAGCTGCAGTCGCGCATCGAGCTGCTGCGCCGCCGGCTGTCCGGGCGCTGAGGCCGCGCCGCGGCTTCCGCGGCATCCGCGGGGCTCGATGAGTTTCGTCGGACGCCCGCGACCAAGGCCCCGGACGCCGTCGCCCGTGCGGCGTAGCATGGCGCCCATGGACCGCCGCAGCCGCGTGCTCGCCATCGCGATCATCGTCGCCTTCATCGCCTTCCTCGACGGTGCGGTGATCAACATCGCGCTTCCGGCGATCGAGGCCGAACTCGGAGGCGGGCTCACGCTCCAGCAGTGGGCGGTCGACGCCTACCTCCTCACCCTGGGCTCGCTCATCCTGCTCGCCGGATCGCTCTCCGACTCGTTCGGGCGACTCCGGGTGCTGCGCATCGGGTTGTACGGCTTCGGCGTCACGTCGATCGTGTGCGCGATCGCGGTGGACGGCACGGTGCTCGTCGTGGCGCGTGCGCTGCAGGGCGCCGCCGGCGCGCTGCTCGTGCCGAGCTCGCTCGCCCTCATCATCGCGAACTTCCCGTCAGCCGAGCAGGGCCGGGCGATCGGCCGGTGGACGGCCTGGACGACGAGCGCATTCCTCATCGGACCGATCCTCGGCGGCGCCTTCGTCGACCTCGTCTCGTGGCGGCTCGTGTTCGCGATCAACGTGCTGCCGATCGCAGTCGCCCTGATCATGATGCGCCCGCTGGGCCGCGACGAGCCGAACCCGGATCGGGCTCGCGTCGACTGGCTCGGCGCGACCCTCGGCGTCGTGGGCCTCGGCGGCATGGTCTTCGCGCTCATCGAGCAGGGCCGCCTCGGCTGGGCGGACCCCCTCGTGTTCGTTCCCGCGCTGGTGGGCGTCGTCGCACTCGTCGCGTTCGTGCTGTGGGAGCGGCGCGCACCCGCACCGATGCTCCCGCTGTCGCTGTTCCGTGCGCGCAACTTCGCAGCCGGCAACCTCGCGACCTGGTTCATCTACGCCGCGTTCATGCTGGGCCTGTTCGCGCTGCCGATCTTCCTGCAGGAGGTCGGCGGATTCCCGGCGACCCTCGCCGGCCTCGCCACGCTGCCCCCGATGGTGCTGCTCGTGCTGCTCGGCTCCTGGTTCGGCACCCTCGGGGGGAAGTTCGGTCCGCGGTTCTTCATGTCCGCGGGACCGGTCGTGGTCGGCGTCGGGTACCTGCTGACCGTGGTCGTCGACGTGCCCGTCCAGTACTGGTGGCAGGTCTTCCCGGGCATGGTGGTGGTCGGCCTCGGGATGGCGATGACCGTCGCCCCGTTGACGTCGGCGATCCTCGGCGCGGTGGACCCGTCGCGAGCCGGTATCGGCTCGGCCGTGAACAACGCCGTCGCCCGCATCGCAGGACTCGTCTCGGTGGCGTCCATCGGCGTCATCGTCGCCGGCGCCCTGGACGTCGACGGCTACCGCCGCACGGCGGTCGTGATCGCGGCGCTGCTCTTCGTCGGCGGCCTCGTGTCGTGGATCGGCATCCGCAACCCGGGTGCGTCGGATCAGCCCAGCGCGTCCGCAGATGCGGCGAGCTCCGAGGAGCGCCCGAGGTCCTGAGCGTCCGCCGCGGCGTCGAGTGCGGCCATCAGGTCGGCCGTCAGGTCGTCGACGTGCTCGAGCCCGATCGACAGTCGCACGACACCGCCGTCCGGCTTGGCATGCGCCGCGACCGGTCGGTGCGTGAGCGACGCGGGGTGCTGGACGAGCGAGTCGACGCCGCCGAGCGAGACCGCGTGCGTCACGAGGCGACAGGCCTCGGTGAAGCGGCAGGCGGCGTCGTAGCCGCCTGCGAGCTCGATGGCGATGATCGAACCGGGCCCCGCGAGCTGACGGCCGAGGAGGCCCTGCGGGTCCTGTCCGGGCAGGCCCGGGTAGCGGACCCGGGCGACGGCCGGGTGCGCCTGGAGGCGTCGGGCGAGCTCGCCGGCCGTCTCCTGCTGCGCGCGCACGCGGATCGGCAGGGTGCGGATGCCGCGGTGCAGGAGGTAGGCGCCCATCGGGTGCAGGAGGCCGCCGGTCAGGGCGCGGACCCGCCGGAGACGCTCGACCCATTCGGTCGGTCCCGCGACGACGCCGCCCATCGCGTCCCCGTGGCCGCCCAGGTACTTCGTGGCGCTGTGCAGCACGAGGGTCGCGCCGTGCTCGAGCGGACGCTGCAGCACGGGGGTCGCGAACGTGTTGTCGACGAGGAGCGGCACGCTGCCCGCGGCATCCGCCACCCGTCGGAGGTCGAGCAGTTCGAGCGTCGGGTTCGCCGGTGTCTCGACGATCACGAGACCGGTGTCGGGGCGGATGGCCGCGGCGATGCCGTCGACGTCGGTCCAGGTGACGCTCGTGCCGAGCAGGCCGCTCTCGAGGACGTGGTCGCTGCCTCCGTAGAGCGGGCGGACGGCCACGACGTGCGGGGTACCGGCGGTCGTCGCGGCGATGAGCGTCGCGGCGAGCGCGGCCATGCCGCTGGCGAACGCGACGGAGCCGTCGGCGCCCTCGAGGTCGGCGAGCGCGGCCTCGAACCGGGCGACGCCGGGGTGCCAGAGACGCTGGTAGACCGCGGAGCGGCCCTCGGTGAGGCACCCGCCCGTCGCGAGGTCCTCGTAGGACATTCCGCCGTTCTCGACGTCGCCGAGCGGATTCGTCGTGGAAAGATCGATGGTGGGAACGTGGGAGCCCGCCTCGTGCACCCCTTCCATTCCAGCGTGGACGGCACGGGTCTCGAGGTTCGACGACGGTGTCAGCATGCGAGCAGGCTACAGAATCTGTCACTAGTTCGGGTGCCTTGCGAAGATACTTGCGAATCAGCGAGAATCGTAGAAGAAAGTGCACGCGTGATTGGAAGGGTCTCGACCATGGCGCAGAAAGCGGAACTCGACCGGGTCGACCGGGCCCTGCTCACCGCCCTGTCGAAGAACGCGCGGGCCTCGGGCGCAGCGCTCGCTGCCGAGGTCGGCGTGGCGGAGTCGACGGTGTCGCTGCGGCTCCGGCGCCTGCAGAGCCTCGGCACCGTCCGCGGGTACCGCGTCGACGTCGACCTCGTCTCACTCGGCGTCTCGCTCCAGGCGCTCATCGCGATCCGGCTGGTCAAGCACGACCGCAGCGAGATCGACGCCTTCCGCAACGCGGTACCGCACCTGCCGGGCGTGATCGGCGTGTTCCACATGGCCGGCGCGGAGGACTACCTCCTCCACGTCGCCGCCCGCGACGCGGAGGAGCTGCGCGAATTCGTGCTCGCCCACCTCACCGGCCACCCGGCCGTCGCCCACACCGAGACGAACCTGATCTTCGAGCACGCCGAGGGCGACGGCTGGCAGAAGCTCGTCGGCTGAACGACCGGTTCCCGCCGCACGCAGTCGTTCGGCGTTCCGAAATGCTGCCAATCCGGCCGCGCGGCATGACGCCGCGCCATCCGCACCGCTAGCCTTTCGGACGGCCCGACCGGGCCGACCTACGCGACGACGCAGGCGCCCGACACGCCGACGCACCGCGGCACGGGGGTCTGCGAACCGATGGAGCAGACACCGCCATGACCGCCGACGACGCAGCGCGCGACCCCCACGTCGAGCCGCGCGGGACCGCAGCCGACCGCGACCGATGGCGGCGGTACCTCGCGGACGAACGAGCAGAGGCCGCCGTCTACCGGGAGCTCGCGGCGCGACGCGACGGCGAGGAGCGCGAGATCCTGCTGGCCCTCGCCGCGGCCGAGGGGCGCCACGAGGCGCACTGGCTGCGCCTCCTCGGTGGCGACGAGACGGGCATCCCGCGGGCCGACGTCCGCACCAGGATGCTCGGCGGACTCGCGCGCCGCTTCGGGTCGATCTTCGTGCTCGCGCTCGCCCAGCGTGCCGAGGCGCGATCGCCGTACGCGACCGACCCGCACGCGACCGCCGCGATGGCCGCCGACGAGCGCATCCACGGCGAGGTCGTGCGCGGCCTCGCCGCACGGGGACGCCGTCGCCTCGCGGGCACGTTCCGCGCCGCCGTCTTCGGCGCGAACGACGGCCTCGTGTCGAACCTCGCACTCGTGCTCGGCATCGGGGCGACCGGCGTCCCCGCACCCGTCGTGCTGTTCACGGGCATCGCCGGTCTCCTTGCGGGAGCCCTGTCCATGGGCGCGGGGGAGTACGTGTCCGTCCGCTCGCAGCGCGAGCTGCTCGAGGCATCCGCCCCCGACCCGAGTGCGCGCGACGCACTCGGCGACCTCGACCTCGACGCGAACGAGCTGGCGCTCGTGTACCGCGCACGCGGGATGGCACCCGACGAGGCGGTCGACCAGGCCGCGCTCGTGCTCGCGCGCGTGCAGGCCGCCGAACGTCAGGCGGCGCCGACCGATGCGATCGGCACGCTCGAGCACGACGACGAGGCGGTCGGCACCGGAATGAGCGCGGCGATCTCGAGCTTCCTGTTCTTCGCGTCGGGCGCGCTGATCCCGGTGCTGCCGTGGCTCTTCGGGATGTCGGGCCTCGCCGCCACCGTCACCGCGACGGTGCTGGTGAGCCTGGCGCTGCTGCTGACCGGCGCGACCGTCGGACTGCTCTCGGGCGCGCCGCCGCTGAAGCGCGCGCTGCGCCAGCTCGCGATCGGCCTGGGCGCCGCGGCCGTCACCTACGTCCTCGGCCTCGCGTTCGGCACCACGATCGCGTAGCCGTCACGGCTCAGTCGGCCGGGGCGGTGACGAAGTCGATCAGCTCCTCGACGCGCCCCAGCAGCGCCGGCTCGAGGTCGCCGTAGCCGCGCACCCGACCGAGGATGCGCTGCCAGGCGCGCGCGATGTCCGCCTGGTCCTCGTGCGGCCAGCCGAACGCCGCGCAGACCCCGTGCTTCCACGACGTGCCCCGCGGGATCACCGGCCACGACTCCCGGCCGACGCGAGTCGGCTTGACGGCCTGCCAGACGTCGACGAACGGGTGGCCGACCACGAGCACGTGGCCGCGGTGCGGGCCGCGCATCGCGGCATCCGCGATCCGCTGCTCCTTCGACCCGGCGACCAGGTGGTCGACCAGCACGCCGACCCGGCGACCGGGTCCCGGCTGGAACTCGTCGAGCACGTCGCCCAGCACGTCGACGCCCTCGAGGTACTCGACGACGACGCCCTCGACGCGCAGGTCCGCACCCCAGATCCTCTCCACGAGTTCGGCGTCGTGCCGACCCTCGACGAAGATGCGGCTCGGCAGGGCGACCTTCGCCGGGCGCCCCGCCTCGACCGCGAACGAGCCCGACGCCGTGCGGATCCGGCCCTGCGGCGCGCGGGCCTCCGGTGCCACGAGTCGCACCGGCTCGCCGTCGACCAGGAAGCCGTGCCCCAGCGGGAACATCCGCATGCGGCCGTGGCGGTCCTCGAGCGTCACGGTCTGCTTCTCGACCGAGACCACGGCCCCGCAGTACCCGTCGGCGGCGAGCTCGACGACCAGGTCGCGCGTCGCCGGGAGCTCCGGGATCGTGCGCCGCCCGGCGGCGCGCCAGTCGCCGGCGAGGACGTCCGGGCCGTAGCGGTCGGGTCCGAAGCGATCGTTCGAGGCTGGGGGCACCGGACGAGGCTAGCGAATCGATCGCGACGCCCGGCGTCGACACGACGGGGACGGGCCTCAGGTTCGTGCAGGTGCCCGGCGCACGAGGCCGGCGGTCCAGGCCGCGCCCGCGAAGGCGATGCCCGCGGCGACCGCGAACGCCCACGGGATGCCGAAGGGCGCCGCGACGAGGCCGAGGGCGATGGGGCCGATGCCGAGGCCCAGGTCGAGCGCGGCGCTGGCCGTGCCCGAGGCGACGCCCCGCTCGGACGGGGACGCCGTGGCGAAGACGGCGGAGAAGAAGGCGGGGGTCGTGAAGGTGATGCCGACCGCCATGAACACGACGCCGACGAGCAGCCCGACCCAGTCCTGCCATGCGGCGGCGATCACCAGGCCGACGCCGATGAGGACGAGCGACGCCGCGGCGAGCGGCAGCGACGGGAGGCGATCGGGGACGCGGGCGAAGGCGATGCGGCACACCACCACGACGGCGCCGTAGGCGAACAGGGCGATGCTCGGCGAGGCGAGGTCGATGCGCTGGGCCCACAGCGTCGCGAACGCGATGAAGCCGCCGACGGCGGCGAGCGAGCTGAGGAAGCCGATCGAGATCGGGATCGCCGGACGGTGGACGATCCGCAGCCGGCCCCCGATCTCGGGCGGGGCGGTCCTCGTCTCGCCCACGAGGAATGCGAGCCCCGCCGCGAGCACGGCGAGGCCGGCGCCCCCGAGCCACACAGCGCGGAACCCCGCGGCATCCAGCAGCACCTGGCCGACGAGGGGTCCGAACGCGATGCCGAGGTAGAGCCCGAGTGAGTTGTACGAGAGCGCCTCGCCCAGGCGCGAGGCGGGCGCCAGGTCGGCCAGCGCGGCGAACACCGACACGAAGAAGGCCGCCTCGGCGACCCCGGCGAGCAGCCGGAGGCCGATGATGACGGCGAGATCCTGGGTCACCGTGAGCAGGAGCAGGGATGCGGCCGCGAGCAGCGCCCCTCCCACCAGCATCGGCCGGCGGCCGAAGCGGTCGGACGCGCGTCCCGCGAACGGTCGCAGCACGAATGCGGAGACCGCGAAGACGCCCACCGAGAGCCCCGCGGAGGCCTCGTCGCCACCGACGGGCCCGGTCACGTAGAGCGGAAGCGCGAAGAGGGCGAGTCCGGTCGCCGTGAAGTACGCCAACTCGGCGACGGCCAGAGCGATGAAGGCTCGCGTGAAGAGCGGTTCGCGCGTCGATCCGGCCATGCGGCCACCTCCTCGCGTCGCGTGCGCGTCGCGCGTCCGGGCCGTGGCCAGCGTATCGCCGTCCGGCCGCCGCCGCACCGGCTGAGCGCTGCGCTACCGTGGCCATCAGAGCACGAGGCCGGCCCCGGTCGCCGTACGATGCGGCGCCGCCCGGGACGGCTTCGCCGGCGAGGGGAGCGAGTCGTGCCGACCGACCGCAGTGCGGGCCTGAAGCGGCTCCTCGGAACCGGCGAGCGCTCGCTGGAGTCCCTCGCCCTCGCCGCGGGCGCCGTCTCGTTCGCTGCGGTGGGGCTGATCGCGATCCCGGTGTTCGGGCTGGGCGACGCGCCGATCTCCGGACGCGGCTCGATCGGCGAGTACGCCGCCGTCGCGAGCGGCGTCGTCGCGATCGTCGTGTTCGCCGCCGGGAGGGCGATCGTCGCCGGGCGCGAGGGCGGCGGGCGGATGCGGCCGATGGACGTGCTCGACGTCGTCGCGCTCGCCATCGCGCACGGCGTGATCGCCCTGCTCACGTGGACCCTGCTGGCCGACATCCTCGAGCGCGCGTTCATCGGCGCACCGGTGTTCGCCGTTCCGCTGCTCGTCATCGCGGGCTCCGCCGGTGCCGTCACGGCCTACGTCGTGTTCTCGTCGGCGACGCACATGGACCTCCTGCTGCTCGCGATCGTCCTGGCGGTGTTCCTCGTCGAGGGCATGCTCGCGAGCATGCTGACCGCCTCCGACCCGCACTGGTGGGCCGAGCACCTGAGTGCGCTCGGCATGACGGACGACCTGTCGGCCCGGGCGTTCAACCTGACGCTCATCGTCGCCGGCTTCCTCGTGACCACGCTCGCCCGTGCCGCGACGACGACCGTCACCACGTCGCATCCGCACGGGCGGCGCAACGTGCGCGTCTGCCTCGTGCTCATCGGGGTGCTCCTCGCATGCGTCGGGATCTTCCCCGTCGACACCCACTTCTGGATCCACACGGTCGCGGCATCCGGGATGGCGGTGACGTTCTTCGTGCTGGTCGTCGCACTGCGGCGCTGGATCCCGGGCACGTCGCGGACGTTCCTGGTCGTCGGCTGGTCGTTCATGGCCGTCGTCGTCCTGTTGGCCGTGTACTTCATCGTCGGCCTGTACACGCTCACCGCAGTCGAGCTCGTCGCGGGCATCCTCGTCTTCACGTGGATCATCCTGTTCATCCGCAATGTCGCGGCGCTCGGGGCGGACGCCCGCCCGAGCGGCACGGCCGGGGCCGTGCCGGAGGCGCGTCTCCAGCCGCGATGAGGATCGGCCGCGGGGTCAGCGGAAGTCGCGGGACCGGTTGGTGGTCGACACGGTCAACGGCTCGAACCGGTCCGCGACGAGGTTGACCACGCCCTCGCGCGAGCGCTCCAGGATCCCGCGGACCACCATCGCCGGCGCCTCGCGCGCGATCCGGCGGTACCGCGACCACACGCCCACGCTTGCGATCACGTTGAGCGTGCCGGATTCGTCCTCGAGGTTCATGAATGTGATGCCGCTCGCGGTCGCCGGTCGTTGCCGGTGCGTGACGACGCCACCCACCTCGATGCGTCGCCCCGACTCGGCACCCCAAAGCCGATCGATGCGAACCACGCCGCGCGCGTCGAGCCGGTCGCGCACGTGCCGGATGGGGTGGTCGTCGGGCGAGATGCCCGTCGCCCACAGGTCGTAGACGACCTGCTCGGCGTCGTTCAGCAGGGGCAGCAGCGGCGGCTGCACGACGACGACCGCGCCGGGCAGGTAGTCGGCACGGTCCTGCGCGGCCTCGCCCGCGAGCCACAGGGCCTGCCGTGGCCGCAGGTCGAAGCACTCGAACGCCCCCGCCGCGGCGAGCGCCTCGAGTTGCGTCGCATCGAGGTCGGCGCGACGGGAGAGGTCGGCCATGTCGCGATACGGGCCGTGCGCGTCGCGCTCGGCGACGATGCGCTCGGCGACCTTCGCCCCGATCGAGGTGACGTCGGCGAGTCCCAGGCGCACCGCGAACGCACCGTCGCGGCGATGCTCGGTCGAGCGGTCGGGCGCCTCGCGATCGAACGGCCCGACCGGCGGCTGGGCGGCGTGGGCGCAGTCCCGCCTGCCGGTGGGGCGACGGATGCCGCGCGCCCCCGCCGCGGCATCCGTCGCCGTCGCCTCGGCGCCGCCGTCAGCGCCGGCCGCACCGCTCCGCCCGACCGCCTCGAGCCCCGCGTGCACGCCCGAGCGTGCGAGGTCGGGCCGGAGCAGCTCGACGCCGTGCCGCCGCGCGTCGGCGGTGAGCGTGTGCGGCGAGTAGAAGCCCATCGGCTGGGCGCGCAGCAGCGCCGCCAGGAACGCCGCGGGGTAGTGCAGCTTCAGCCACGAGCTCGCGTAGACGAGCAGCCCGAAGCTGATGGCGTGGCTCTCGGCGAACCCGAAGTTCGCGAACGCCTCGATCTTCTCGTAGATCGCGTCGGCGGTCTCGGGGTCGATGCCGTTGCGCGCCATCCCGGCGTAGAGCTTCGCGCGCAGCCGCTCGATCTTCTCGACGCCCCGCTTGGAGCCCATCGCCCGACGCAGCAGGTCGGCGTCGGCCGCGTCGCAGTCGCCCACCGCGACGGCCATCTGCATGAGCTGCTCCTGGAAGAGCGGCACCCCGAGCGTGCGCCGCAGCACGGGCTCGAGCTTCGGGTGCAGGTAGGACACCTGCTCCTCGCCCGTGCGGCGGCGGATGTAGGGGTGCACCGCACCGCCCTGCACCGGCCCCGGACGGATGAGCGCGATCTCGACGACGAGGTCGTAGAAGCAGCGCGGTTGCAGCCGGGGGAGCGTGCCCATCTGCGCGCGCGACTCGACCTGGAACACCCCGATGGAGTCGGCGCGGCACAGCATGTCGTAGACCGCCGGCTCCTCCTTCGGGATCGTCGCGAGCTCCCACTCCTCGCCCGTGTGCTCGCGGACGAGGTCGAACGTGTACTGCAGCGCGGCGAGCATGCCGAGCCCGAGCAGGTCGAACTTCACCAGGCCCATCCAGGCGCAGTCGTCCTTGTCCCACTGCAGCACCGTCCGGTTCTCCATGCGCGCGTGCTCGATGGGGCACACCTCGCCCACGGGGCGATCGGTGAGCACCATGCCGCCCGAGTGGATGCCGAGGTGCCGCGGGAAGGTCAGCAGCTGCTCGGCGAGCTCGACGACCGACTCGGGGATGTCGTGCTCGTCGGTCTCGACGACCGAACCCCAGCGTTCGACCTGACGCGACCACGCGTCCTGCTGCCCGGTCGAGTAGCCGAGCGCCTTCGCCATGTCGCGCACCGCGCCCTTCGGCCGATAGCTGATCACGTTCGCGACCTGCGCGGCGTTGTGCCGCCCGTACCTGCCGTAGACGTACTGGATGATCTCCTCGCGGCGGTCGGAGTCGAAGTCGACGTCGATGTCGGGCTCCTCGTCGCGCAGCGACGACAGGAACCGCTCGAACGGCAGCTCGTAGTAGATCGAGTCGACCCCGGTGATGTCGAGCACGTAGCAGACGGCCGAGTTCGCGGCCGACCCGCGGCCCTGGCAGAGGATGCCGCGGCGGCGGGCCTCCTGCACCAGGTCGTGCACGATGAGGAAGTACCCCGGGAAGTCCTTCTGCTCGATCACGTCGAGCTCCTTCGCGAGGCGCTCGCGCACGTGGTCGGGCACGCCCGGGTAGCGCCGCTCGGCCCCCCGCCACGCGAGCTCGCGCAGCCACGACATGGGCGTGTGGCCCTCGGGCACCTCCTGCCGCGGCAGGCGCGGACGCGCGCTCCGCAGCCGGAACGACAGGTCGCGCGCGAGCGTCACCGAGTGCTCGACGGCGCCGGGGTGGCGCTCGAAGCGCGCGAGCATCTCGGCGCCCGCGCGCAGGTGCAGGCCGTCGGTCGCCGGAAGCCACCCGTCGAGCTCGTCGAGGCTGCGCCGCGCCCGCACCGCCGCGAGCGCGGAGGCGAGCCGATGCTCGCGGGGCGTCGCGTAGTGGACCGCGTTCGTCGCGAGCACCGGCACGCGCGCACGGCCGGCGAGCGCGGCGAGCGCGTCGTTGCGGACCTGGTCGAGCGGGTCGCCGTGGTCGGTGAGCTCGACGACGACGTGGTCGCGGCCGAACAGCGCGACCAGCCGGTCGAGCTCGCGCCATGCGGCATCCGCCCCGCCCTCGCCCGCGAGCGCCCGGCGCACCGCGCCCTTGCGACACCCCGTCGAGACGACCCAGTGCCCGTCGGCGCGCGCCGCCAGGTCGTCGAGGTCGTAGACCGGACGGCCCTTCTCGCCGCCCGCGAGCTGGCCGGCGGTGATCGCCGACGCGAGCCGGTGGTACCCCTCCTCGCGCGCGGCGAGCACGAGCAGGTGGTCGCCCTCGGGGTCGGCGGCGCCCATCTGCGGCTCGCTGAGCCCGAACGAGAGCTCGGCGCCGTACACGGTCTCGAGCTCCGGGTACGCCTCGGCGGCCTCGGCGAAGCGCACGATGCCGTAGAAGCCGTCGTGGTCGGTGATCGCGATGCCGGTGAGCCCCAGCCGGTGCGCCTCCTCGACGAGCTTCTCGGGACCCGACGCCCCGTCGAGGAAGCTGAACGTCGAGTGCGCGTGCAGCTCGGCGTACGGGACGACGGGCCCGGTCGGCCGCTCGTCGGCCTCCGGCGGCCGGTACGGATGCCGCTTCCGGCTCCAGGCCGGGCTGTCGCCGCCGTCGCCCATCACCTTGGAGCGACCGGCGGACGCGCCGCCCGGACGCTGCCGGTCGGAGAGCCGCCGCTCGAGCTCGGACCACGGGATCTCGGGGTTGTTCCAGCCCATCAGTCGTACCTCGCCTCGGCCCACCAGCCGTCCGCGTCGCGGACCAGCAGCCACGCGCAGCCGTCGTGGTCGACCACCTGGAAGCGGTGCACCCGGCGGGCGCGCTCCGCGTCCCACCAGCGTTCGACGACCGGCCACGGGCCCGCCCACGCCCGCACGGGCGATGGCCGCCCACCGCCGACCGCGAACGAGGCCGGCGCCGCGGAGATCGCCCCGCGCGCATCGACCGCCACGGGTGCGGCCTCGGCGTCGACGAGCGCGACCGGCAGCCGCTCGCGGAACACGCTCGCGGGCGCGAGCGCAGGCAGGCTCCCCGGCCAGGGCGCTTCCGCCGCGACCCGCTCGGGGGCGCGATCGCCCCACGGCACGAGCACCTGACGGTCGGCCAGCATGCGCCCGCCGCCGATCGCCGCCGTGACCACGCCCTCGTGCCCGAGCATGCTCTGCACGCGCGTGAGCCCGTGGTGCACGCGCTCGTCGGGTCCGCCGCCCCAGAGCCCCTCCTCGTGGTTGCCGGTCGAGTCGACCCGCTCGGGCACGATCCGCAGGCGCACGATCGCGGACTCGAGCCCTGTGTCGGCCGTGCCGGACCCCTGCAGCTGCCACCGCACGCGGTCGACCACGTCGGCCGGCGTGAACCAGTGCGGGTGCAGCCAGCTCCGGCTCGAGTGGCCACCGCGCTCGTCGTCGAGTTCGACCCGGATGCCCGTGCACACGAGCCGCACGGCCCGCATCCGCTCGATGAACTCCTCGGCCCGCACGCGGAACGCGAACGCGAGTTGGTCGACGCGCTCGAGCGGGGGCTCGAAGTGCTGCTCCACCTCGAAGTCGGGCGGGGGAGTCCGCGGCGCCACGCGCGACTGCTCCCGCCCGGCGGCCCGATCGTGCGCGAACGCGCCGGCCGCGCCGAAGCGCCGCCGCACGTCCTCTTCGGGCAGTGCCGCGAACTCGCCGAGCGTGCGCACGCCCAGCCGGTGGAGCAGGGTCGCGGTGCGGCCGTCGGCCACGAGCGAGACCGGCAGTGGCGCCAGGAACCGCGCCGACGCGCCGGGAGGCACCGCGAGCACCGCGCCCGGTGCGGGCGAAGCGCCCTCAGCATGCGCGGCGCCCGCTGCCCGCGCCGCCTGCTCGGCGGCGAACGGCCCGTCGGCGACGCCCACGCGTGCCCCCACGACCCCCAGCCCCGCGGCGGCCTCGAGGAGCGCCCGCGCCGCGGCATCCTCACCGCCGTAGTACCTGACCGGACCGCGCGCCCGCATCGCCAGCGTGCCGGGCCGCAGGACCTGCACGCCGGGCACGATCGCCTCGATGCCCCGCACGACCGGCTCGAACGCGCGGTGGTCGAGCGCGGCGTCGTACTCCAGCACCGCGAGCGCGGTCGAGCGGTACTGCGCCTCGCGCAACCGCAGCCCCCGCGCCACGCCGTCGCGCCGGGCCGCTGGCGAGCAGGAGTGCACGAGCCCCTTCTCGGTGAGCGCGACCGGCAGCGCGGGGTCGATGCCGTGCTCGCGGCACGCCGCGAGCACGGGCCAGTCGGGGCACCAGAGCACGATGGTGCGCACGCCCGTGCTCACGACGCCCTCGCCGTGAACTCGGGTCGGTGCACGATGCCGTGCGCGGATGCCGCGTCCGCGGCATCCGCCCCGACCCCCTCGGGTGCGACCTCCGGCTCATCGTCGCCGCTGCCGGCATCGACGGCGCGGATCGCGGACGGCGCGCCCGCCTCCTCGATCGCGGCGAACCCGAGGTCGCCCCCCGGCAGCCGCAGCCGCCGCCGGGCGCCGCGCCCGACCTCGCCGCGCCCGGTGACCCGCACCACGACCTCGCGCTCGGCGAGGTGCCCGTGCCCGTGCCCGAGGCCGGTCCAGTCGCTCCGCTCGAGTTCGAGCCGGGCGTCGCTGCCCGGCCAGCCGCCGTCGACGAGGAGCAGTGCGCCGCGCTGGCGCAGCCGTGCCGCGAACCGCGATGCCTCGGCCGGGGCGAGCCGACCCGCGGGCCGCACGGCGACCACGGGGATCACGTCGGCGAGCGCCGCGGCGACCGTCAGCCACTGACGGCCGGGATCGGGCACGAGCACGAGCCGCTCCAGGTCGATCCCGAACCGCGCCGCCGCCTCGACGCCGAACTCGGGGATGCCCGAGACCGCGACCCAGCGACCGCTCCGCGACGGCCCGGCGAGCGCGGCCATGAGCAGCGTGATCGAGCCCTCGACCTGCACGACCGCGCCCTCGCGCAGCGCGCCGCCCGGCAGCACGCTCGCGAGCGCCGGGTGGGTGGGCACGGCCCGCGTGTCGAGCCTCGTGGCCTGCATGCCGCGGATGCGGGCCTGCAGATCCTCGACCCGCTCGAGCCGTGCGGCGGGCGCCGACTCGGGGGCGATCGCGCCGTCGGGCGCGGGTCGGGGAGCGATCATCGTCACCCCTCAATGTTCGAACACATGTTCGAATGTGGCAAGTCGGGGATGCCACGCGTCCACGCCCCCGAGCGGGGGTCGTGTCGGCGGCGCGGCGGCACACCGGAGCCCACGGGAGGAAGTTCCGGCGGCTCGCCGGTGTGTCCCGGCGCGACGCGCCGCGCGGCCCGCGGAACATCCTCCCGTTCGCGGCGCGACCGGCGGGGAGCGTGCGTTAAACGCGAGAAGGCCGGATCCGAAGATCCGGCCTTCTCGACAACGCGTGCGCGAGGGGGGACTTGAACCCCCACGCCCGTTAGGGCACTAGCACCTCAAGCTAGCGCGTCTGCCATTTCCGCCACCCGCGCGTTGTCTCGGCCTCCGATCGCTCAGCGGCCGTAGAAGACACTAGCACGGTTTGCGGGGGCCCCAGACCACTCGGCACCCCTGGGCGACCACGGGTGGAGGACGGGGCAGGTCAGGCGCGGAAAGCCGGATTTCCGAGGCATCCGTCGCCACCCGCGAAGCCGAGGCCGCGCGATAGCGTGGACCGCATGGCCGAGACGCTCCCGACGAACCCCGAGCCCCAGCCCGAGCTCGACGAGACCGCGCTCATCGCGCGCGACCTCATCCGATTCGACACCACGAACCACGGCGAGGGCCGCTCGAACGGCGAGCGAGAGGCCGCGGAGTACGTCGAGGCGCGCCTGCGCGCGATGGGCCTCGAGCCGGTCGTGCACGAGTCCGCGCCGCGTCGCGCCAACGTCGTCGCACGCGTCCCGGGTGCGAACCCCGACAAGCCCGCGCTCGTCCTCCACGGCCACCTCGACGTCGTGCCCGCCGACCCCCGGAACTGGAGCGTCGACCCGTTCGCGGGCGAGATCCGCGACGGCATGCTGTGGGGGCGCGGCGCCGTGGACATGAAGGACATGGACGCCATGATCCTCACCGCGGTCGGCGACATCCTCGCCGAGGGGCGCCTCCCCGAGCGCGAGCTGATCCTGGGCTTCTTCGCCGACGAGGAGGCGGGGGGACTGTACGGCGCGAGCTGGCTCGTCGACGAGCACCCGGAGCTCTTCGCCGGCGCGACCGAGGCGATCAGCGAGGTCGGCGGGTACTCGATCACGGTCGGCGGAAAGCGCGCGTACCTCCTGCAGACCGGCGAGAAGTCGCTCGTCTGGGTGCGGCTCGTCGCGCACGGCACGGCCGCCCACGGCTCGAGGCTCGTCCGCGACAACGCGGTCACGAAGCTCGCCGAGGCGATCGCGCGCATCGGCCGACGCGAATGGCCGATCCGGCTGACGGGCACGACCCGAGAGCTGCTCGCCGCGATCGCCGGCGCACTCGGCGTCGACCCCGAGCAGGCCTCGCCCGACGAGCTGGCGCTCGCCACGGGGTCGGCCTCGGGATTCATCACGGCGACCCTCCGCACGACGTCGAACCCGACGCTGCTGCAGGCCGGATACAAGCACAACGTCATCCCCGACCGCGCGGAGGCGCTCATCGACATCCGCACGCTGCCGGGGGAGGAGGACGCGGTCCTCGCCGAGATCGGCGAGCTCCTCGGGCCCGACGTCGAGCTCGAGATCGTTCACCGCGACGTCGGCCTCGAGGCGCCCACGCACGGCCCGCTCGTCGACGCCGTCACGCACGCCCTGCACGCGCACGACCCCGAGGCGGCGGTCTTCCCGTACCTGCTCAGCGGGGGCACCGACAACAAGGCACTGTCGCGGCTCGGCGTCTCGGGCTACGGCTTCGCGCCGCTCCGGCTGCCCGACGGCCTCGACTTCCCTGCGATGTTCCACGGCGTCGACGAACGCGTGCCGCTCGACGCACTAGTCTTCGGTAGGCGGGTCCTGCGGGACCTGCTCCTGGCGTACTGATCGCGCCCACCCGTTCCCGACCACGACGGTCCCGTGCCCTTCGCGTCGAGGGGCGGAAGGCGATGCCCCCTTGTTCGAAGCCCTGATCCTCGGCCTCGTGCAGGGACTCACCGAGTTCCTGCCGATCTCCTCGAGCGCGCACCTGCGCATCCTCGGTGAGTTCCTGCCCAACGCGGCGGACCCGGGCGCGGCCTTCACCGCGATCACGCAGCTCGGCACCGAGGCCGCGGTCGTCGTGTTCTTCTGGCGCGACATCGTCCGGATCATCCGCCAGTGGTTCGGTGCGCTGCTCGGCCGTGTTCCGCGCAACGACCCCGATGCGCGCATGGGCTGGCTGATCATCATCGGCTCCATCCCGATCGTCGTCCTCGGCCTGCTGTTCCAGGACCAGATCGAGACGGTCTTCCGCTCGCTCTACGTCGTCGCGACGATGCTCATCGTGTTCGGCATCGTCCTCGGCCTCGCCGACTGGGCGGGCGCCAAGCGCCGCAAGCTCGACGACCTGACGTACCCGCACGGCGTCTACTTCGGGCTCGCCCAGTCGCTCGCGCTCATCCCGGGCGTCTCGCGCTCGGGAGGGACGATCACGATGGGCCTCCTGCTCGGCTACGAGCGCGCGGCCGCGGCGCGGTACGCGTTCCTCCTCGCGATCCCGGCGGTGTTCGGGTCGGGCTTCTACCAGCTCTTCAAGAGCTGGGGCGAGCCGGCCGTGTACGGCCCACTGGAGACCGCCGCCGCGACCGTCGTGGCGTTCGTCGTCGCGATCCTGGTGATCGCGTTCTTCATGAAGTGGATCTCGCGGCACAGCTTCCTGCCGTTCGTGATCTACCGCATCGCGCTCGGCACGACCGTGTTCGTGCTGCTCGGCGCGGGCGTCCTCGAGCCGTTCTGATCCGCGCGCGGTCGAGGCGGGCGAGCGCGAGCGACCCGACCGGGGCCCGGCCGCGATCGGGCGAGCGGATGCCGCGCGTCAGCCGCCGTCGCGCGGCCGCCACGGGCCGCCGCCGGGCTGGTCCCCGCGCCGGCGGAGGTAGCGTTCGAACTCCTGGGCGATCGCCTCGCCGGACGCCTCGGGCGCGTCGACCGCGTCGCGGGCCTGCTCCAGCTGGGTGATGTACCCGGCCATCTCCTCGTCGTCGGCGGCGAGGGCGTCGACGCTCGACTCCCACGCCTTCGCCTCGTCCTCGAGCGAGCCGCGCGGGATGCTGAGCCCGGTGAGTTCCTCGACCTTGCCGAGCAGCGCGAGCACGGCCTTCGGCGACGGGGCGTTGTGCACGTAGTGCGGCACCGACGCCCAGAGCGACACCGTGGGGATGCCGACGCGCTCGGCCTGGTCGGCGATGACGCTGAGGATGCCGACCGGCCCCTCGTAGGTCGAGCGGTCGACGCCGAGCGCGGCGCGCACCTCGGGGTTCTCGCTCGAAGCGAAGACGGAGAGCGGGCGCGTGTGGGGCGCGTCGGCGAGCATCGCGCCGAGGAGCACGATGCCCTCGATGTCGGCGGTGAGCGCGGCGTCGATGAGCTCGGCGGCGAAGCCCTTCCAGGTTCGCGCGGGTTCCGCGCCGAGGAGGACGTGCAGCCGATCGGCCCCGGGCCCCGTGACCACCTCGTCGTCGTCGTCGGGGCGCGGTTCGCCGCTCGGGCCGAGGATCGCGGCGCCGGGCCAGCTCAGTCGACGCGTGCCGTCGGGTGCGGACTCGATCGTGGGGCGCGTGAACTGGTAGTCGAAGTAGAGCTCGGGGTCGACGGCGGCGATCTCGACGAGACCCAGCCGTTCCGCCAGGAGCCGGGCGGCTCCGGTGGCCGCCTCACCGGCGTCGTTCCATCCTTCGAATGCCACGACGAGGAGTCGTCCGCCCTCGAACCCGGTCGGCTGCTGCACTCGGTCCGCCCCGCTTCCCGAGCCCGGAACGTCCGGACTCATGTCCACAATAGGCCGTGCCGATAGAATCGCCCGTTGTGACCAAGCGCCTGCCCGCCGCCGTCCTCTGGGACATGGACGGCACCCTCGTCGATACCGAGCCGTACTGGATGCGGGCCGAGATCGAACTCGTCACCGAGTTCGGCCGGACCTGGACGCACGAGGACGCGCTGCAGATGGTCGGCATGGGTCTCTGGGACGCCGCGGAGGTGTTCCGGCGCGCCGGCGTCGACCTCCCGGCCGACGAGATCGTCGAGCGGCTCACCGAGCGCGTGCGCGAGCAGCTCGCCCAGCACGGCGTCCCCTGGCAGCCGGGGGCGCAGGCGCTCCTGAAGCAGCTCCGCGACGCCGGGATCCCCACCGCGCTCGTGACGATGTCGATCCGCTCGATGGCGGAGGACGTCGTCGGCGCCATCCCGTTCGCCGCGTTCGACGAGCTCGTGACGGGCGACGAGGTCGCCGCGCCGAAGCCGCACCCCGAGCCCTACCTGGCCGCCGCGGGGCGCCTCGGCGTCGACATCGCGGACTGCGTCGCGATCGAGGACTCGCCGACGGGCCTCGCGTCGGCGACCGCGGCGGGCGCCGTGGCGATCGGCGTGCCCCACATGCTCGCCCTCGACGAGGCGCCCTCCGACGTGGTGTGGGACACGCTCGACGGCCGGACGCTCGACGATCTCGTGGAGGTCGCGGCGACCAAGTGGGCGCGCGCGTGAGCCGCGGCGAGGCGAGCGGGCCGTTCCGCGTCGGCGACCGAGTTCAGCTGACCGGCCCGAAGGGCCGCATGCACACGATCACGCTCGAGCCGGGCAAGGTCTTCCACTCGCACAAGGGCACGATCGCCCACGACGAGATCATCGGCCTTCCCGACGGCTCGGTCGTGGCCAACGCGGTCGGGGTCGAGTACCTGGCCCTCCGACCCCTGCTCAGCGACTTCGTCATGTCGATGCCGCGCGGTGCGGCCATCGTCTACCCGAAGGACGCCGTGCAGATCCTCGCGCAGGCCGACGTCTTCCCCGGGGCGACCGTCGTCGAGGCGGGCGTGGGCTCCGGCGCGCTGTCGCTCTGGCTGCTCCGCGCGATCGGGCCGGCGGGCCGGCTCATGTCGTTCGAGCGGCGCGAGGAGTTCGCCGACGTCGCACGAGGCAACGTCGCGACCTTCCACGGCGAGGATCCGGCCAACTGGTCGATCACCCTCGGCGACCTCGCCGAGGCGCTCCCGCAGCAGGCCGAGCCCGCCTCCGTCGATCGCGTGGTGCTCGACATGCTCGCGCCGTGGGAGTGCCTCGACGTCGTCTCGGCGGCGCTGAAGCCCGGCGGCGTCGTGCTCTGCTACGTCGCGACCGTCACGCAGCTCTCCCGGGTCGCCGAGGCGATCCGGGCGACGGGCTGGTACACCGAGCCCGTCGCGAACGAGACGATGGTGCGCGGATGGCACGTGCAGGGGCTCGCCGTGCGGCCCGACCATCGCATGATCGCGCACACCGGCTTCCTGATCACGGCGCGCCGGCTCGCGCCCGACACCATCCTCCCGGAGCTCAAGCGGCGGCCGTCGAAGACCGAGTTCAGCGATGAGGACGTCGAGGCGTGGACGCCCGGCGCGCTCGGCGAACGCAACGTCAGCGACAAGGTGCTCCGCAAGCGGGCCAGGGCGGCGGATGCCGCGGCGCGCAGTTCGCGCGGCGACATCGACGCGGACCCCACCACCGACCCCGCCGACGCCGACTAGGCTGTCTGCGCCCGTTCCACCCGAGACGAAACGAGGATCCGTGCGCCTCCCGCTCGCACTCACCGTCACCGCGACCGCCGTCGCCCTCGCCCTGACCGGCTGCGCCTCGGCGCCCGCACCGCAGGCCGAGTCCGGCGGGTCGTCCGACCTCGTCGACGTCCGGGGCGACTTCGGCGAGACGCCGCGCGTCGACTTCCCGACCCCGCTCGTGCCCGACACGACGCAGTGCACCGAGCTGATCGAGGGCACGGGCGACTACCTCGTCGACGGTCAGCAGGCGCTCGTCGGGCTCGCGGTCTACAACGGGACGACGGGCGAGGAGATCCAGGCGCCCCAGGGCTTCGGCAGCCAGGACCCGCTGCCGGTCGTGCTCGGGGCGAACACGCTGACGGGCCTGCGCACCGGGCTGAGCTGCGCGCGCGAGGGGTCGCGCGTCGCGGTCGTCATCCCGCCGGCCGACGGCTTCGGCGAGGCGGGCAACGCGGGACTCGGGATCGGCGCGGAGGACAGCCTCGTCGTCGTCTTCGACGTGCAGGAGGCGTTCCTGCCGAGGGCGAACGGAGCGCCGCGCATCACCCGTGACGGCTTCCCGGCCGTCGTCACCGCGCCCGACGGCCGGCCCGGCATCACCGTGCCGGACGACGAGCCGTTCGAGACGACCGAGGTCGAGGTCCTGAAGCAGGGTTCCGGCGAGACCGTCGAGGACGGCGACCGGGTCGTGGTGCACTACACGGGCGTGCTCTGGGACGACAACGAGGTGTTCGACTCGAGCTGGGAGAACGGCGCACCGGCGTCGTTCATCGTGAGCGAGGGCTCGGGCTCGCAGGTGATCCCGGGCTTCGCCGAGGCGCTCATCGGCCAGCAGGTCGGCTCGCAGGTCGGCGTCGTCATCGCCCCGGAGGACGGGTACGGCGACGCCGAGCAGGCCGGCATCCCCGCCGGGTCGACGCTCTTCTTCGTCATCGACATCCTCGGCGTGGTGTGAGGCCGGGCGGCGGCCGTGCCGCCGCGGGCGCTTCAGTATGATCGCTGACGTGGCGTCATCCAAGCCCGCGGGGGAGTCTCGGATCCCGGTCGAGGACCGGCTCTTCAGCCTCGTCCTCGCGCTGCTCGCGACCGAGACCGGACTGCTCAAGTCCGAGATCCTCTCGACCGTGCGCGGCTACGCGGAGCGCTACGATCCGAGCGGCGGGAACGCGAACCTCGAGCGCCAGTTCGAACGCGACAAGGACGACATCCGCGACCTCGGGATCCCGCTCGAGACGGTCGAGTCCCCGGATCGTCCCGGCGACAACCAGGCGTTGCGATACCGGATCCCGAAGGGCGAGTACGACCTGCCCGTCGACGTGCGGTTCACGCCCGACGAGCTCGCGCTCCTGGGCCTCGCGGCCGAGGTGTGGCGCGAGGCCTCGCTCTCGGCCGACTCGCAGCGCGCGCTCACGAAGCTCCGCTCGCTCGGCATCGAGCCGCGCGAACCCGTGATCGGCTACGCGCCGCGGCTTCGGGTGAGGGATGCCGCGTTCGAACCGCTCCGGCAGGCGCTCGACCGGCGGCAGCGCGTCCGCTTCCACTACCTCAAGCCCGGCGAGCAGGCGCCTCGCCTGCGCACCGTCGAGCCCTACGCGGTGGTCCTGCACGAGGGCCGCTGGCACCTCCACGGGCGGGACGTCGACGCGGCGGCGCCGCGCACGTTCCTCCTCTCGCGGATCGTGGGCGACGTGAAGGCGCTGACCGGAGCGCCGTTCGACGCGCCGCCTGCCGACGTGCAGGATCGCGTCCTCGCCGACCTCCAGGCGCTGCGGCTCGCCAACACGGCCGACCTCGTGGTGAGCGCCGGGTCCGATGCGGAGGTGCGGCTCGGCAAGCGTGCCGTCGAGGTCGACGACGACGCCGGAGTCATCCGCCTGCACTACACCGACGAGGTCGTCTTCGCCGACGAGCTCGCCTCGTACGGTCCGGAGGTGCGCGTCATCGCACCCGATTCGCTGCGGGACGCCGTGCGGACGCGACTCGCGACGGTCGCCGCCGCGCACCGCACGGGAGGCGCCGCATGAGCGCTCGCCCGTCGCGGCGGCCCGCGGGGCTGCGCGCGCCCGACAAGCTCGTCTTCCTGCTCTCGCTCGTGCCGTACCTGCTCGAGCAGCGTGTCGTGGACGTCGCCGACGCGGCCGCCCACTTCGGCGTCGGCGAGCAGGAGATCCGGGACGCGGTGATGCTCATCGCGACGTCCGGGCTGCCCGGTGCGACCGGGACCTACCAGCCGAACGACCTCTTCGACATCGACTGGGACGCGTTCGAGGACGACGACGTCATCGTCATCGTCCATCACGTCGCGATCGACGACGCCCCGAAGCTCTCCGCCCGTGAGGCCGCCGCGCTCATCGCGGGCCTCCGCTACCTCTCCGCGGCGCCCGAGAACGCCGACAGCGCATCGCTCGCCGCGCTCACCGAGAAGCTCCGGGCGGGCGCCTCGGGCGAGCCGAGCCGCATCGCGGTCGCCGAGGAGGCCGTCGACGCGACCCTCGCCGAGGTGCGCCGGGCCGTGGCATCCGGCCGCAGGCTCGAGTTCGACTACCTGAACGCGCGTGGGGAGCACCGGCGCCGTCGGGTCGACCCCCTCCGGATCGCGTCGCTCGGCGCCGACTGGTACCTGCAGGCCTACGACCAGCACCGCGAGGACGTCCGCAACTTCCGGATCGACCGGATGAGCGGGCTCAGCATCACCGACGAGCCGATCGGCGACCACACGGGCCGGGTCATCCCCGAGACCCTCTTCCAGGCGTCGCCGGACGATCTCGAGATCGTCGTGGACGTCGCGCCCGAGAGCCTGCCTCTGCTCGCCGACTACCTCGCGGACTCCACGTCGACCGAGGTGGACGGACGACTGCGCGTGACCCTGCGCCTCGCGCACGTGCACGGGCTGAAGCGCCTCGTCACGGGTCTGCCCGGTCTCGTGACGGTCGTCGCCCCGAAGGAGGCCCGCGAGGTCGTTGCCGCGTGGGCGGAGGCCGGTCTCGCGGCCTATCCGGACGACCTGTCCGATCGTGACCCGATCGAAGCAGAGGTGTGAGGCTCGCCCCTCTCACGAGCAGGTAGACTGGCCGCACCATCCCGCCAGAATGGACGAGCACCTATGTTTGGAAACGCCTTCACCGGTTGGCACGCGCTGATCATCCTCTTGGTGATCCTGCTGCTGTTCGGTGCGCCGAAGCTTCCCGCGCTCGCGCGGAGCCTGGGCCAGTCGATGAAGATCCTCAAGAACGAGGTCCGCTCCGACGGAGACGACGCCGACGCCGAAGCCAAGGACGGCGCTGCGGCGAGCACCGAGGCCCCGGCCTCGACGACCACGTCGACGCCCGCGTCGACGACGCCCGCCCAGGTCGAGCAGCCGAAGCGCGCGGACTCCGGCCCGAGCGCCTGAGCCGCATGACCGCGGTGAAGGATCGCGGGGAGAAGAACCGCGAGAAGCGGATGTCGCTCGGCGCGCACCTCGTCGAGCTGCGCAAGCGCCTCTTCCGTTCCGCGATCGCCATCGTCATCGGCATGGTCGCGGGCTGGTGGCTGACGGACGCGTTCGTGTGGCAGGCGATCCAGGAGCCGGTCAACCTCGTGGTCGAGGCGCAGCAGGGCACCGACGCCGCGTCGACGGGCATCATCTTCCCGACGATCTCCAGTGCGTTCGACCTCCGCCTGCAGATCGCGTTCACGCTCGGCATCGTGATCTCGGCCCCGGTCTGGCTCTACCAGGTCTTCGCCTTCCTGGTCCCGGGCCTGAACACGCGCGAGCGCAAGTACACCTTCGCGTTCTTCGCGACGGCGATCCCGCTCTTCTTCGCCGGCTGCGCAGCCGGCTGGTTCGTGCTTCCCAACATCGTGAAGCTCATGACCGGGTTCGTCCCGGAGGGCGCCGAGACGCTCCTGACGGCGAAGGAGTACATCGACTTCGTGCTGAAGCTCGTCGTCGCCATCGGCATCGCGTTCGTGGTGCCGGTGTTCATCGTGCTCCTGAACTTCGCCGGGATCCTGAGCGCTGCGTCGATCATCAAGTCGTGGCGCGTCGCGATCCTCGTGATCGTCCTGTTCACGGCGTTCGCGACGCCGTCGGCCGACATCGTCTCGATGTTCATGCTCGCGATCCCGATGATCGGGCTGTACTTCGCGGCGTACGGGCTCGCGTACCTGCACGACCGTCGCGTCGCCAAGCGCAATCAGTTGGAGTTCGGCGACGCTGTCTAGGCTGGAGGGGTGATGAGCCTCTCGCCGGCGGAACGCTACGCACTCTCCCGGCAGCAGCGCCGGCAGCCCAGGCTGCAGGAGTTCGCAGCGGACCTCTCCTTCGACCTCGATCCGTTCCAGCGCGCCGCGTGCGCGGCGCTCGACGAGGGCCGAAGCGTCCTCGTCGCGGCGCCCACGGGTGCGGGCAAGACCGCGGTCGCCGAGTTCGCCGTGCACCTCGCCATGAACGGGGCCGACGAGAAGGTCTTCTACACGACGCCCATCAAGGCGCTCTCGAACCAGAAGTACCAGGAGTTCGTCGAGGCCTGGGGTCCGAAGAGCGTGGGCCTGCTGACGGGCGACACGAACATCAACGCCGGCGCCCGGATCGTGGTGATGACCACCGAGGTCCTCCGCAACATGCTCTACGCCGACTCGCCGCTGCTCGAACGACTCTCGTTCGTCGTCATGGACGAGGTGCACTACCTCGCCGACCGTTTCCGCGGCGCGGTGTGGGAGGAGGTCATCATCCACCTCCCCGAGCACGTGCGGCTCGTGTCCCTCAGCGCGACCGTGTCGAACGCCGAGGAGTTCGGCGACTGGCTGCAGGCGGTCCGCGGCGACACGGACGTCATCGTCTCCGAGCAGCGGCCCGTGCCGCTCGAGCAGCACGTGCTGGTGGGGTCGAAGCTCATCGACCTCTTCGACTCGTCGGGCCAGGCGGCGACGCATCGCGTGAACCCCGAGCTGCAGCGGCTCGCTCGCGCCGGCGGCCGATCGATCGGCGGCCGTTCGCAGCGTGGTCGTCGCGGCAGCGACCGCGGTCGCTACCACAGGCCCGCGCCCGGCGGTGGGCGTGCGGAACGGTCTGCGGTCGTTGAGCTGCTGAGCGGCAAGCACCTGCTGCCCGCCATCTTCTTCATCTTCTCGCGGGCCGGGTGCGACCAGGCGGTGCGCCAGGTGCTGCGCAGCGGCATCCGCCTCACCGACGCCGACGAGCGCGCGGAGATCCGCGCCATCGTCGAGGAGCGGGCCCGGATGCTGCGCGACGACGACCTCGCGGTGCTCGGCTACTGGGAGTGGATCGAGGGACTCCAGCGGGGTGTGGCCGCGCACCATGCCGGCATGCTCCCGACGTTCAAGGAGATCGTCGAGGACCTCTTCCAGCGCAAGCTCCTGAAGGTCGTGTTCGCGACCGAGACGCTCGCCCTCGGCGTCAACATGCCCGCCCGATCGGTCGTGCTCGAGAAGCTCGAGAAGTTCAACGGCGAGGCGCGCGTGCCGATCACGCCGGGGGAGTACACGCAGCTGACCGGCCGCGCGGGGCGTCGTGGGATCGACGTCGAGGGCCACTCCGTGATCCAGTGGGTCGACGGCCTCGATCCGGAGTCGGTCGCCTCGCTCGCGTCACGTCGGAGCTATCCGCTGAACTCGAGCTTCACCCCGACGTACAACATGGCCGTGAACCTCGTCGACCAGTTCGGCCGCGAGCGCACCCGGCAGATCCTCGAGCTCTCGTTCGCGCAGTTCCAGGCCGATCGAGCCGTGGTCGACCTCGCCCGCACCCTCCGCAAGCAGGAGGAGTCCATGGCCGGCTTCGAGGAGGCGATGCGCTGCCACCTCGGCGACTTCGCCGAGTACGCCGGCATCCGCCGCCGGATCGGCGACCTCGAGCGGCAGTCCTCGAAGGGCAACCCGACGCACGCGCAGCGCGAGCGGCTCCAACGGGAGCTCGGCGCCGAGCGCAAGCGACTCCGTGCGCATCCGTGCCACGGGTGCGCGGAGCGGGAGCAGCACGCCCGGTGGGCCGAGCGCTGGTGGCGCCTGAAGCGCGATCACGACGAGCTCTCGCGCCAGATCCGCGCGCGTACCGGCCAGGTCGCGAAGCGGTTCGACCGCGTCGCCGAGGTGCTCGAGGAACTCGGGTACCTGGAGCGCGATGGCACCGGCGGCCTGGCTTCGACGGCCGCGGGTCGGACGCTCAAGCGCATCTACGGCGAGCGGGACCTGCTGGTCGCCGAGGCGCTCCGACGCGGGCTCTGGGAAGGTCTCGACGTTCCGTCGGTCGCCGCGATGGCAGCCGCGCTCGTCTACGAACCGCGTCGCGACGACCGCGGGGTGCAGTACCGGATGCCGAAGGGCGGCTTCCGTGCGAGCTTCGACCGGACGCTCGATGCGTGGAGCGAGCTCGACGACGTCGAGCGCGACCATCGACTGCCGGGAAGCGAACAGCCCTCGCCCGCCCTGGCGACGGCGATGCACGCCTGGGCGCGCGGAGCCGGACTGGCCCAGGTGCTCGCCGACACCGAACTCGCCGCCGGCGACTTCGTGCGGCTGTCCAAGCAGGTCGTCGACCTGCTCGACCAGGTGTCGATCGTGGCCGACGCGGAGCTCGGCGCGACCGCTCGCGCGGCGATCGACGCCGTCCGGCGGGGAGTCGTCGCCTACGGGACGGCGGCATGAGCGCCGATCCGGCCGCGACCGCGGCACACGAGCGCTCGGCCGAGGGACGCGCGACGGTCGCATCCGGTGGAGTCCGCGGTACGGACGCCGCAGCCCATGCCGACCCTGGCACGCGCCCGATCCTGCCGCTGTGGGCCGCCCTCATCGTGTCCGCGCTCGGCGGGTTCGTCTACGACCTCGGCTTCCCGGGCGCGAGCGTCTGGCCCCTCGCCTTCGTCGGGATCTCGATGGCCCTCGTCCCGCTCATCGGGCGTTCGCTGCTGTCGTCGTTCCACGTCGGGCTCGCCTTCGGCCTCGCGTTCTACCTCTCGCACGTCTCCTGGACCTCGCTCTACCTCGGTCCGATCCCGTGGCTCGCGCTGTCGATCCTCGAGTCGCTCTTCGTGGCGGGCGGGGCGGTGCTCATCACGCTCGCGTACCGCTGGGTGCCCCTCGCGGGCCGCTCGCGCTGGCTTCGGCTCATCGCGCTCCCGGCGCTCGTGGCCGGCCTCTGGGTCCTTCGCGAGACCGTGACCGGCACCTTCCCCTACGGCGGTTTCCCGTGGGGCCGGGCTGCGCTCAGCCAGTCCGAGAGCCCGTTCGCGCCCGTCGTCTCCTGGATCGGATCCTCCGGCCTGGGGTTCGTGATGGTCGCGCTGACGGCTGGCGTCATCGAGTGGGTGCGAGCGCGCGGATGGCGCGACCTCCGCAGCGCCGTCCCCGTCGTCGTGCTGGTCGCCATCGCCGTCGCGGTCCCGGCGTTCCCGACGATCCCGGTCGGTGATCTCCGCGTCGCGAGCGTGCAGGGGAACGGACCGGCCGGGTACTTCGACGAGCGGGAACAGGGTGACATTCTCCGATCACAGCTCGAGGCGACCGAGCCGGTGCTCGGCGACGACGTCGACGTGCTGCTCTGGCCGGAGGGCGGGTCCGACATCGACCCGACCCGCAGCCCGTCCGTGGCGCGCATCTTCGATCGGCTGTCGGAGGACCTCGACGCTCCCGTCGTCCTGAACACGGTCACCGTCGACGGGGAGGAGGGCGACGAGCGCTTCTACAACACGTCGCTGCTCTGGGAGGCGGGCGAGGGCGCCGTCGACCGGTTCGCCAAGCGCAATCCGGTGCCCTTCGGCGAGTACATCCCCGACCGGTGGTTCTACGACGCCCTGGTGCCCGAGCTCACGGGCCTGATCCAGCGCGGGTACTCACCGGGTGCCGAACCGCCGGTCTTCGACCTCGGCGACGCGGTCACCGGGCTGGCGATCTGCTTCGACGTCATCTACGACGACCTGATGTGGGAGGGTGCGCGCGACGGCGCGGAACTCTACATGCTCCAGACCAACAACGCCGACTTCCGCGGCACCGACGAGAACCAGCAGCAGCTCGCGATCGCGCGTCTGCGGGCGATCGAGACCGGCCGGTCGGTCGTGAACATCTCCACCGTCGGCACCAGCCAGGTGATCGACCCGGCCGGCCGCACGATCGACGCACTGCCCGCCTACGAGGCCGGCGCGATGGTGACCGATGTCGAGCTCCGGACCGGGCTCACGCCATCGGTCGTGCTGGGCGGGATCGTCCCGCTCGTGCTCGCGCTCGGCTCGCTCGCCGGCCTCGCCTGGGCGGGGATCGCGGTGCAGCGAAACGCCCGGCGCCGGACGAGGTCCGATGCCGGGCGTGCGGGTGCGCTGGATTCCTAGGCGCCGATCTTCTGCTGACCGCGACGGGCCCGCAGGTACTGGAGGCGCTCCTCGAGGATCTCCTCGAGCTCGGCGCGGGTGCGGCGCTCGAGCAGCATGTCCCAGTGGGTGCGGGCGACCTTCTCGCCCGAACGGTCGATCTCGACGGGCTTGGAGTCGACGAGGAGGACGGCGGAGTTGCCGCAGTGACGGCACTCCCACTCCTCCGGAAGCTCGGCCTCGGTCGAGAAGGTCATCACGGTGTCACGACCGCACGTCTCGCAGCGGTACGTGTAGTCAGCGCGGTCGGCGAAGATCACGCCGTCCTCGCTCTGCAGGCTCTGGGCGCCGATACGCATGCCTCGAAGGCTCCGGTCCGCCATGGCGTACTCCTCTCGATCGTCAATCAGGTATAGACGATCAAGCTGTGCATCTTCTTCCCGCCGGCTGAGGTTTTGCCGGGGAACGCTCAGATTCCCGCGACGACGCGCAGCGCGAGGTCGGCACGATCGGTCACGAGCCCGTCGACGCCGAGGCCGAGCAGGCGCCGCATGTCGACCTCGTCGTTCACGGTCCAGACGTGCACCTCGAGGCCCGCGGCGTGCGCCGTCTCGATGAGTGCGGGGGAGAGGACTCGGAGCCGCCCGACCCGCTCGGGGATCTGCAGGGCGCGGGCTCCCGCGACGCCGCGACGCATCGCGGCCGAACTGCGGGTGCGGGATGCCGCGACCGCGCGGAGCACGGACGTGCGACCGGCCGACGTGACCGATCCGGGAACCGCGTCGGCGAGTCGCCGTCGCCGCGCGTCCGAGAATGCGGTGAGCAGGACCCGATCGGCGGCCCCGGCACGACGGACCGCATCGACCGTCGGCGCGACCGCGGCATCCGTCTTCACGTCGACGTTGAGGCGGACCTCGGGGAACGCGTGCAGCAGCTCGTCGAGCGTGGCGAATCCGTGCCCGCCGCCGAGGTCGACCCCTCGGAGTGCGTCGAGCGAGAGGTCGGACACCGACTCGGGGCGACCGGCGACACGTCGCAGCGTGGGGTCGTGCGCCAGCACGGCCGCACCCTCGGCGCTCGGGTGGATGTCGGTCTCGAGGTACTGCGCGCCGGCCCGCACCGCGGCCTCGAACGCGGCGAGGGTGTTCTCGGGTGCCTCCAGCGCGAGCCCGCGGTGCGCGAGGACGCGCGGTGCGGGCGGCTCGAACCAGCCGCCGGCCACTCAGGTCAGCCGGGGAAGCTCGGGCCGGACGTCCCGCGCGGCGCGGCGGGACCCGTGCCGCCGGTCCCGTCTGCGGCACCGTTCGGCGTGAACGCGCGCCCGATGCCCTTCAGTGCCTCGGTGAGCTCGCTCGGGATGATCCAGAGCTTGTTCGACGCGCCCTCCGCAAGCTGCGGGAGCATCTGGAGGTACTGGTAACCGAGCAGCTTGGGGTCGGGATCGCCCTTGTGGATGGCGTCGAACACCGTCAGGATCGCCTCCGCCTCGCCCTGCGCTCGGAGCACAGCGGCCTTGGCGTCACCCTCCGCCTTCAGGATCGCGGCCTGCCGGGAACCCTCGGCCTCGAGGATCGCGGACTGCTTCGTGCCCTCGGCGGTGAGGATCGCGGCGCGCCGGTCGCGCTCGGCGCGCATCTGCTTCTCCATCGAGTCCTGGATGGAGAGGGGCGGATCGATCGCCTTCAGCTCGACGCGGGACACGCGGATGCCCCACTTGCCCGTCGCCTCGTCGAGCACGATGCGGAGTTGGCCGTTGATGTTGTCGCGGCTCGTGAGCGCCTCTTCGAGGTTCAGTCCACCGACGACGTTACGGAGCGTGGTCGTCGTCAGCTGCTCGACCGCGCCGAGGTAGTTGTTGATCTCGTACGTGGCGGCCCGCGCATCGGTCACCTGGAAGTACACGACCGTATCGATCGACACGACGAGGTTGTCCTCGGTGATCACCGGCTGCGGCGGGAACGAGACGACCTGCTCGCGCATGTCGACGAGCGGGAGCAGTCGGTCGATGAACGGGATGAGGATGTTGAGGCCCGGCGTGAGCGTCTTGTGGTACCTGCCGAGCCGCTCGACGACGCCGGCGTACGCCTGCGGGATGATCCGGATCGACTTCGCGATCACCACGATCGCGAAGATCGCGATCGCGACGACGACGATCAGGGCGATGATGGGTCCGACGTCGTTCACGCCTGGGTGCTCCTCTCCATCGGGACGACGACCGCCGTCGCCCCGTCGATGCCGGTGACGAGCACGTGCTCGCCCACGGCGACATCCGCCTGCTCGGTCACCGGCGAGAGCCGCGCCGTCCAGACGTCCCCGTTCTCGAGGCGGACCTGGCCGCCGGCGGGCCCGACCGTGCGCACCACGGTGCCGGAGGCGCCGATCAGCGCGTCGACGTTGCTCCTGGCCGGATCGGCGCCCCGGCGGAGCATCCGCAGGAGCGGGGGTCGCAGCGTCAGGATGAGTGCGACCGCGACGACCGCCGCCACGATGAACTGCGCCCACCAGGGGATGCCGGTGAGACCCGAGAGCAGGCCCGCGACGCTTCCGAGGGCCAGCATCAGGAAGGTCATCTCGAGGGTGAACACCTCGATCGTGGCGAACACGAGGATCAGGACCAGCCAGGCGATCCACGCGTACTGAGTCAGAACATCCAACTTGGTCTCCTTAGGCCCCCGTCTGTCAACCTAGCAGCGCATGGGACGGCGGTGGGGGAGTTGGTAGTCTCGGTGCGGCGCGCAGCGCGCGCCCGCGACATCCGCACCACTCGAGGAGCCCAAACGTGACCAACCCGCTCGCCCCCGGATCGCTCGACGGCCGCGTCGCCCTCGTCACGGGCTCGTCCCGCGGCATCGGCGCGGATACCGCACGCTACCTCGCCGAGGCCGGCGCAGCGGTCGTCATCAACTACCGCAGCAAGGCCCCGCGCGCCGAGAAGATCGTGAACGAGATCACGACAGCAGGCGGCCGCGCGATCGCCGTCGGCGCCGACCTGACCGATGCGTCGTCGGTGCAGGCCATGTTCGAGCGCGCCGTGGCCGAGCTCGGTCCCGTCGACCTGCTCGTGCTCAACGCCTCGGGCGGCATGGAGACCGGCATGGGCGAGGACTACGCGATGCGCCTGAACCGCGACGCGCAGGTCAACGTCGTCGACAATGCGCTCCCGCACCTCGCGGAGGGCGCCCGGATCGTGTTCGTGACGAGCCACCAGGCGCACTTCATCCGCACGACGCCCACGATGCCGGAGTACGAGCCCGTCGCCCTCTCCAAGCGCGCCGGCGAGGACGCCCTGCGGGCGAAGCTCCCGGAGTTCGACGAGCAGGGCGTCGAGTTCGTGGTCGTGTCCGGCGACATGATCGAGGGCACCATCACCGCCACGCTGCTCGAGCGCGCGAACCCGGGCGCGATCGCCGCCCGCAAGGAGGATGCGGGCAAGCTCTACAACGTCGCCGAGTTCGCCGCGGAGGTCGCCTCGGCCGCCGTCGAGCCGATCCCCGCCGAGCACACCCGCTACGTGGGCGACGTCTCGGGGTTCGCCCAAGAGGGATGATCCGCCGCGCGCCCGCGCGCTGACCCGCATGCGACGAGGGCGGGACCGGTCGGACCGGTCCCGCCCTCGTCGCATCCCGCGGGTCAGATGATCACGACGAGAGCTGCATCCCGCGCCCGAAGGTGAACGCGCGCACGATCTGCACGATGCCGAGGACGATGAGCGCGATGCCCGTCACCACGAACAGGATGACCACGCCCCAGAGCGGCGAGAACAGCAGCACGATCCCCGCGATGATGCTCAGGATGCCGAAGAAGATGCTCCATGCCTTCGACGACGAGCTGCCGGCCTGCGCCAGCGCGACCACTCCCTCGATGATCCAGAGGATGCCGACCAGGATGCCGACGAAGATGCCGATGACGACGGCGCTCTCGGTCGGGTTGGCGAACATGACGATGGCGCCGAACAGGAACAGGACGCCGAGGATGATGTCGAGCGCCCTCGCGCCGCCCGAGATCGACCTCGAGAAGATGCCGATGCCGACGTAGGCCAGGCCGGCGATCAGGAAGTAGATCGCGAGCATCACGGTCAGGACGACGGCCGAATCCTTCGGCCAGAACGTGATGAAGATGCCCATGATGAGCGCGATGACCCCCGTCACGCCGAGGGCGATGCGGATCGAGTTCACCGCCGACTTCGTGAGCTCGGCCGAATCGAACGCGAACGCCGCGAACATGCTGTTGGACTGCGGGGAGGACATTCCGACTCCTTCCGGCGCACCCCGACTGGCGCGCTCGCGTTCAGGCTATTCCCAGCGGCGGGCTCGGCGGTGGAGCCGTTGGTCCCGAGGCCGCGGCGTGTCGCACCCCCGGTCCGCCCGGTTCAGGCCCGGCGCGCCTCGATCCATCCGTCGATGCGCTCCCACTGGTCCATGAGCCAGTCCGTCCGCGCGTCGTGGTCGTCGGGGATTTCGGCGCGCGGGACGTTCCAGACCTGCATCGTGATCGTCTTGTCGGTCGGCAGTTCGCGCCAGACGTCGCCGACCGTCCTGATCCGGTCCAGGCCGGTGTGCGCGACGAGGAACACGTCGGCGTGCGGTGCCGCGTCGAGTGCGGCGAACAGGCCCGCCGGGCGTGGCGCCATGACGTTCATCAGACGGGCGGCGCGTTCGGCCGCGGACGTGAGCCCGGCCGCCCGCAGGCGGTCGATGGCCCGCGCACGGCGTTCCGGTGTGAAGTTGCCGCCCTCGGGGAAGATGACGAGCGCGTCGCGTTCCTCCATGCCGTTCGCGAGCTCGCTGATGCGATCGGTCAGCGGGACCGACGGCGTCGAGCGTGGACCGGGGCTGCGCGCGCCGCCCACGCGACCGGCGACGGGCGGCGGTGCGATGAAGCGATTCGGCAGGCGGTTGAGGACCACGTCGACGGCCGGATCCCACTGCATGGTGTCCTTCAGCACGATGCGCGGCGACCGGTCGAACCAGTTGAGGACGGCGTGGATGAGGATGAACGAGTCGCCGGGCCCCGCGTGGCGGCTCGCGATGACCCTCGGCTGGTCGTCGTCGTGGAACCCCTCCGGCACGCGCACGTCGATGTCGAGGCGGAGCACCCAGTGCGCGTTCCAGAACAGGAAGCCGAGCATGCGCGCGACGAACCGGTAGTGCGCGTGCTGGAAGCCGCGCGAGTGGATGCGCCATCCGAAGCCGGAGGCGATCCACAGCCCGAAGAGCACGACGATCGCCGCGGCATCCCACAGCAGGTAGATCGCGACCATGAGGAGCAGCCGCGGGGTCCGCAGCCGCGGCTCCAGGAAGATCGACACGATCAATGCGATCGTCAGCCATGCCGGCAGGAGGGCGACGACGACGAGCGCGAGCAGGATCACGAGCGGCGCGAGGATGCCTCGGCGCACCCACTTCGGCGGCAGGCGCATCAGTCCGCGGCCCGGTCCGCCGCATCGCCGTCGCGCTCGGCCTCGCGGTCGAGGTATGCCGACGCCGCACCGTGGGCGGTCGCCATCCGCCGGCGGAGCGCGGCAGGGGAGAGGTTGCGCGAGATGCGGTTCTCCTTCGCCGAGGAGGTGCCGGTGGGGAGGACGTGCAATCGGGTCCCCTCGCCGAGGGCGGCGCTGTCGCGCGCGAAGCGATGCCTGCGCGAGATCTCGAAGGCGATGCGGGCGTTGTCGAACTGGTTCCGGGGCGGGGTCAGCGCGTGTTCGATCCGGCCGACCTGCATCACGTAGATGTCCGTCGCCCCGGCGTCCGCGGCCTGGCCGACCGGGATCGAGTTCACGATCCCGCCGTCGACGAAGTGCTCGTCGCCGATCCGCACCGCCGGGAACAGGCCCGGCAGGGCCGCGGAGGCGAGCACCGCCGGCACCAGCGGGCCCGAGTCGAACCAGTGCTCGGCCGCGCGTTCGACGCTCGCGGCGCAGCAGCGGAACTCCACGTCGAGGTCCTCGAACTCGGCGGCGCCGGCGAGCCCCTGCATGAGCATCCGACGCAGCGGCTCGGTCGACATCACGTGCGCTCGCGCGATCCGCAGGCCCACGCCGGTGGTGATCGCACGCGCCTCCCTCGACGTCCAGGCCGCCTCGAGGCGCTCCAGGCTCCGGTCGACGTCGGCGGCGATGATCGCCCCGTTGATCGCGCCGATCGACGTGCCGACGACGAGGTCGGGGCGGATGCCGCGCTCGAGCACCGCACGGAGCATGCCGACCTGCACGGCACCGAGCACCCCGCCGCCCCCGAGCACGAACGCCACCTTGCCGGAGTCCATGGCGCCATTCTGGCACCCGACGGGCGCGGCTGGACTTCCCACCCGGGAGGTGGCAGCATCGCGCTCGTGAGCGCTCGACCCATCGGCCCGGACGTGCTGCGCGACCTCGCGGTGCTGCGTCGCGTGCGCGACCGCATCGACCGCGAGTACGCCGAGCCGTTGGACGTGGAGGCGCTCGCGCACGGCGCGAACATGTCGTCGGGTCACCTCAGCCGGCGGTTCCGGGCGGCGTTCGGGGAGACGCCCTACTCCTACGTGATGACGCGTCGGATCGAGCGGGCGATGGCCCTGCTCCGTCGCGGCGACCTCTCCGTGACCGAGGTGTGCTTCGAGGTGGGGTGCTCGTCGCTCGGCACCTTCAGCACGCGGTTCACCGAGCTCGTCGGCGTGCCGCCGAGCGTGTACCGCGAGCGGTATGCGGGCGAGACGCTCGGCATGCTCCCGTGCGTCGCGAAGCAGGTGACGAAGCCGGTCAGGAATCGAGAAGCGGTCGTCGGCGGCCGTCGATAACGTGAACGCCATGAGCCTCACCATCCACTCCAGCTTCCTCCCGCACGTCGACCCGGAGGCCTCGCTCGCCTTCTACCGCGACGTGCTCGGCTTCGAGGTCCGCAACGACGTCGGCTACGAGGGCATGCGATGGATCACCGTCGGCCCCGCCGACCAGCCCGACACGGCGATCGTGCTGCACCCGCCGGGCGTCGGGCCGGGCATGACCGACGAGGACCGGAACGCGCTCCTCGAGATCATCGCCAAGGGCAGCTACTTCGGCGTGAACCTCGCATCGAACGACCTCGACGCGACGTTCGCCCAGCTCGAGGCCGCCGGCGCCGAGGTCGTGCAGGAGCCCGTCGACCAGCCATACGGGCTGCGCGACTGCGCCTTCCGCGACCCCGCCGGCAACATGATCCGCATCCAGCAGGTCGGGTGACCGCGCCGCCGCACCCGCCACGCGTCCGGCGTCCGGGGCCTCGCGGTGCTTGGATCGGAACGACCGTCATGGAGGAACGATGACCACGACCCCGAACGTCGTCCCCGCGGCATCCGCCCTGCCCGCCGCGGACGCCCACGACCGGATCCGGGTGCAGGGCGCCCGCGAGAACAACCTGAAGGACGTCTCGGTCGAACTGCCGAAGCGCCGGCTGACGGTGTTCACGGGCGTCTCCGGCTCGGGCAAGAGCTCGCTCGTGTTCGACACCATCGCCGCCGAGTCGCGTCGGCTCATCGACGAGACCTACAGCGCCTTCGTGCAGGGGTTCATGCCGTCCGTCCCGCGCCCCGACGTCGACGTGCTCGAGGGCCTGACGACCGCGATCATCGTGGACCAGGAGCGACTCGGCGCCAACCCGCGATCGACCGTGGGCACCGTCACGGACGCGAACGCGATGCTGCGGATCCTGTTCAGCCGCCTCGGCGAACCGCACATCGGCGGCCCGACCGCGTTCTCGTTCAACATCCCGACCCAGAAGGCGAGCGGGGTCATGACCTCGGCGACCGGCGACAAGACGATCGTGCGCGACGTCGTGTACCTCGGGGGCATGTGCCCGCGCTGCGAGGGGCGCGGCTCCGTGTCCGACCTCGACCTCTCCCAGGTGATCGACGAAGCGCGGTCGCTGAACGAGGGCGCGATCATGGTGCCCGGCTACACCGCAGACGGGTGGATGGTCCGCGGGTTCGCGGAGTCGGGGTTCTACGACCCCGACACGCCGATCTCCGAGTTCACGCAGGAGGAACGGCACGCGCTGCTCTACAGCGAGCAGAAGAAGGTCCGGATCCAGAACATCAACATGACCTACGAGGGGCTCATCCCCAAGATCACGAAGTCGATGCTCTCCAAGGACCTCGATGCGCTCCAGCCCCACATCCGGGCGTTCGTCGAGCGCGTGGCGACGTTCGCCCCCTGCCCGGAGTGCGACGGCACGCGCCTGACCGAGGCCGCGCGATCGTCACGGATCGACGGCGTGAGCATCGCCGACGCGTGCCGCATGCAGGTGACCGACCTCGCGCACTGGGTACGCGGGCTCGATCGGCCCGATGCCGGTCCACTGCTCGAGGCCCTCGGAGCGAACCTCGACGCCTTCGTCACCCTCGGACTGGGCTACCTCAGCCTCGAACGGCCCTCGGGCACCCTCTCGGGCGGCGAGGCCCAGCGGATCAAGATGCTGCGGCACCTCGGATCGTCGCTGACGGATGTCACGTACGTCTTCGACGAGCCCACGATCGGCCTCCATCCGCACGATATCCAGCGCATGAACACGCTGCTCCTG
The DNA here is from genome assembly GCF_009674665.1 of Agromyces kandeliae. Taxonomy (GTDB): domain Bacteria; phylum Actinomycetota; class Actinomycetes; order Actinomycetales; family Microbacteriaceae; genus Agromyces; species Agromyces kandeliae. Next base: position 5,481 of record NZ_WKJD01000019.1, on the reverse strand, counting down.
CAGCTGCGCGACAAGGGCAACACCGTGCTCGTGGTCGAGCACAAGCCCGAGACGATCGCCATCGCCGACCATGTCGTCGACCTCGGCCCGAGGGCCGGAGTCGACGGCGGCGAGATCGGCTTCGAGGGCACGGTCGAGGGGCTGAAGGCGAGCGGCACCATCACGGGTCGGCACCTCGACGATCGCGCGAGGATCAAGCCCGACGTGCGCACGCCGTCGGGTGCGATCGAGGTGCGCGGTGCCGACGAGAACAACCTCGAGAGCGTGGATGTCGACATTCCGATCGGGGTGCTCACGGTCGTGACCGGCGTCGCCGGATCCGGCAAGAGCTCGCTCATCGACGGGTCCGTCTCCCCGCGCGACGGAATCGTGTCCATCGACCAGGGCGCGATCAAGGGGTCGCGTCGCAGCAGCCCGGCGACCTACACCGGCCTGCTCGAACCGATCCGGAAGGCGTTCGCGAAGGCCAACGGCGTGAAGCCCGCGTTCTTCAGCGCCAACTCGGAGGGCGCGTGCCCGACGTGCAAGGGCGCCGGAGTCATCGTGACGGAACTCGGGTTCATGGACACGATCGAGACGCCCTGCGAGGACTGCGGGGGCAAGCGCTTCCAGGCAGGCGTGCTGCAGTACACGCTCGGTGGGCTGGACATCACCGAGGTGCTCGACCTGCCGGTCGCGAAGGCGCGCGAGTTCTTCTCGTCGGGGGAGGCGAGGATCCCCGCCGCGGCTGCGATCCTGGGGCGGCTGGAGGACGTCGGCCTCGGATACCTCAGCCTCGGCCAGCCGCTGTCGACGCTGTCCGGCGGTGAGCGCCAGCGGGTGAAGCTCGCGATCGCGATGGGCGAGACGGGCGACGTGTACGTCCTCGACGAGCCGACGACCGGCCTGCACCTCGCCGACGTCGACAACCTGCTGCGGCTGCTCGACGGTCTCGTCGATTCCGGCAAGACCGTGATCGTCATCGAGCACCACCAGGCGGTGATGGCGCACGCCGACTGGATCATCGACCTCGGGCCGGGTGCCGGCCACGATGGCGGGCGGATCGTCTTCGAGGGCACGCCCGCCGATCTCGTCGCCGCCCGGGCGACGCTGACCGGGGAACACCTGGCCGAATACGTGAGGGCGTGATACCCCACGGGGTATCGCCTGGAGAACGGAGGAACGCGGATGTGCCTGCATTCTGCCTACGGGTCCGGGGGAGCGGTCCATTCGCGAGACCTCGCACCGGTGCCTGCGCTGGCGTCATCGGGGAGCCGCACGGGGGATTCCGTCGCGATTCCGATGGCCGGAGTCGCATCGAACGAGATGAAGGGAGCCGATCATGGCTGAGACGAAGCGCACGCCCGCACGCGACGAGGACTCGGGCGGGTTCACCGACGAGGAGCGTGCCGCGATGAAAGAGCGCGCCAGGGAGGTGCGCCGCGGCAAGAAGAAGGACGGCGCTGCCGACCTGCTCGAGAAGATCGCCGAGTTGGAGGGCGCCGATCGCGCGATGGCGGAACGGCTGCATGAGCTCATCACCGAGCATGCTCCCGAGCTCGCGCCGCGCACGTACTACGGCATGCCCGCCTGGGCGAAGGACGGCAAGGTGCTGTGCTTCTTCCAGCCGGCGCTGAAGTTCAAGACGCGCTACGCCACGTTCGGCTTCAACGACAACGCGATGCTCGACGACGGCGAGCTGTGGCCCACCTCGTACGCGCTCATGGAGCTGACGGCAGCGGGCGAACGGCGCATCGTCGAGCTCGTGACGAAGGCGATCGGCTGAGCCCGGTCGCGCTGAGGGAACGGCTTCGGCTCAGACGATCGGCCGAGTGAACATTACGCCGATAATGCACATTATGTCCGAACTGGGGAGCCATCGGGCGACGACACCCGAACCCGGACTCCCCTGCCGCTCCGTCTGATCGACTCGTTCGCGGTGACCGACGGCGGGAATGCGCAGGTGAGAGGTGCGAGTCTGTCGCGCCCGCGACCACGACGCATCCCGCTCCCGAGAGCCTCTGGTCGGCTGCGAACTGTGCGGTCGCATCACCGCAGGCAACCATGTCGTGAACTGACTTCACGATGCTGACGATTCATCGTGTCGTCGTGTGAGGCCGAACGGGTCACGCGGGACGAGCGGTCGCTCGGCGGCGACCGCTCCCCCGATGGACTGGGTTGAACGATCAGGAGCGCTCGTGGCGCCTGGTCTTCTCGATCCGCTCGTCGCTCGCCGGCATGCCGAACTCGTTGAGCGGACCGCTCATCGCCGGCTCCGGCAGTCGGACATCGGTCGGGCATTCGAGCAGGACATTCGGCGTCGACTCGTCGATGTGGTGCTCGAACATCGGGTGTCCGCAGAGCGGACACGGCTTCTCCCCCGACTGACTGCGGTCGTCGGGCTCTTCCGGGGCCATCCGCGGCGATTCGAACGCTGGGGTCATGACCCGATCCACCCGGTCGAAGAACCGGGTGAACGCGTTGCCTTCGCCGTGGCCCGCCTCTTCGCGTGCCATGGCGCCGATCGTACTCCCGCTCTCACCCGCGATGCGAGGGGAATCTGGACAGCAGGACTATCCGATGGATGCGATGGCACCCCTCAGGTTCCATCACCCGCCGGTCGGCACGCGGAACGAGCCCTGGATCGGCGGGAGCTCAGTGCTCGCCGAATCCGCTGGCCGCGAGTTCGGCGAGTGCCTCCACGGCGTGAGCGCCCGCCGGGTCCTCCGTCGCGATCTCGACCTCGTCGCCCTTCACGAGACCGAGCGCCATGATGGCGAGCAGGCTCTTGGCGTCGATGCCGTTCACGGTGACGCGCTGCGGGAAGGTACTCGCGAGCTTCACGAGTTCGGCGGCGGGGCGCGCGTGCAGTCCGTCCGAATTCGTGAGGGTGATGCGCCGGCTGATGGGCTCGCCCGACGAGCCATCGTCTGACGCCCCCGCCGATTCCGCCGGCACATCCGCCAGGTCGGCCGTGCCTCCCCCGCCGGCCGATTCCGCGGCCCGGACGACGCCCTCGAGCGGGTCGCCGGACTCCGCGGCGACGGATGCCGCGACCGTTCCCTCCACGAGCGGCGCGTCCGCGATGCGCACTCGCTGCCGCACGTCGTCGTCGAGGAAGTCCATGGCGGTCTCGGCGGTGAGGATGGCCGACCCGAGGTCGCAGAGGACGACGACGCCGGCGCCGGCATCCGCTGCGCCGATCGCCGTCGTCACGCGCTCGAAGCTCGTCCCGATCCGGCCGTCGTCGGTTCCTCCGGCGGGTTCGATGCGGACGTTCGGGGCCATCTGGTGTGCGAGTTCGATCACCCCCGCGGCCAACTTCTCGGAGTGCGAGACGACGACGATCCCGATGCGATCCCCATCCGCCATATCAGGCACTGGTCCCGTTCGACGCGGCTGCGGCCGCCGCCTCGAGGAGGTACGCCGTCGATTGCGCGCCCGGGTCGCGATGACCGGCCGAGCGTTCGCCCAGGTAGCTGGCCCGACCCTTGCGCGCGACGAGCGGTTCGGTCGCGACGGCGCCCGATGCCGCGGCATCCGCCGCCGCCCGTAGCGTCGCCGCGGCGCTCGCGCCCCCGTCGGCGGCGCTCCGTGCCGCGTCCACCGCAGGCGTCCAGGCGTCGACCATGGTCTTGTCGCCGGACTCGGCCTTCCCCCTCGCCACGATGCCGTCGCGGGACGCCTCGAGGAACGACACGACGCCGGACGCGTCGATGGACGCCTCCCCCGCGATCGCGACCGATCCCTTCAGGTACGCCGTCCCGTAGAGCGGTCCAGCCGCGCCGCCGACCGTCGAGATCAGCGTCGTCGCGACCATCTTCAGCACGTCCGCCGGCGTCGATCCGGCGGGCAGGTCGTCGAGCTTCGGAAGCACGGCCTGGAAGCCGCGATCCATGTTCTCCCCGTGGTCGCCGTCGCCGATCTCCCGGTCGAGCGTGATCAGCTCGATCCGATGCTCCGCCATCGAGTCCGCGCTGCGCCTGACCCAGTCCACCGCCCAGGTGATGTCCAATCCCACCGCGGCCGCCCCTATCGGCCCCACCGGAGTGCCGCCGTGTGCACGGGAGCGTCCCAGAGCCCGATCATCTCGTCGTCGAGCTTCAGGAGGGTGATCGAGAACCCCTGCATCTCGAGCGAGGTGATGTAGTTTCCGACCAGTGAGCGCTCGATCGTGATCCCCTTCTCGGCGAGGACCTCGGCGGCACGCCGGTACGCGATGTAGAGCTCGATCTGCGGCGTCCCGCCCATGCCGTTCACGAAGAGGAGCACCCGGTCGCCGGATGCGTACGGGAGGTCCTCGATGATGGGCGTGATGAGTCGGTCGACGATCGCGTCGGCCGGCTCGAGCTTGATGCGCTCTCGTCCCGGCTCGCCGTGGATGCCGATGCCGATCTCGACCTCGTCCTCGGCGAGCGTGAAGCTCGGCTCGCCGGCGTGCGGGACGATGCACGGCGTGAGCGCCATGCCCATCGAGCGCGCGTTGGCGTTGACCCGCTCCGCGATCTCGGCCACCTGATCGAGGCCGTCGCCGCGATCGGCGGCGGCGCCGGCGATCTTCTCGACGAGCACGGTGCCGCCGACGCCGCGACGGCCCGCCGTGTAGAGGGAGTCCTTGACCGCGACGTCGTCGTTCGTCACCACGGCACGGACCTCGATGTCGTCCGCGGCCGCGAGATCGGCCGCGGTCTCGAAGTTCAGGACGTCGCCCGTGTAGTTCTTCACGATGTGGAGCACGCCCTTGCCGCCGTCGACGGCCTTGGTGGCCGCGAGGATCGGATCGGGCGTCGGCGAGGTGAAGACCGCACCGGGTACGGCCGCATCGAGCATGCCGGGGCCGACGAATCCTGCGTGCAGCGGCTCGTGTCCGCTCCCGCCGCCGGACACGAGGCCGACCTTGCCCGCGACCGGCGCGTCGGCGCGCACGACGTGGATGGGATCCGTCTCGAGCCTCACGAGGTCGGCGTGCGCGAGACCGAAGCCTGCGACTGACTCGTCGACCACGTGCTTGGGATCGTTGATGATCTTCTTCACGAAAACGTCCCTTCCCCTCGGCCGCACCCGCCCGGCCCGTCGCCTGTCGACGTTGACGCGGCACTCCCCCGCAAAACTACTCCGGCGGGCCCCGCCGATGAAAGGGCTATCCGACGATTGCCGCGCGCCCTTCCGCGCATCTCGACCACGCGAGTAGGGTGGGCGCTGATCCGCCCTGGGGCGCGGCCCTCGGGCACGGCGAAAGGATGGAAGGTCAACGTGGACAATCTCGGAGTGCTGTTCCTCTCCGAACTCGTCGGCACGGCGATGCTCGTGCTGCTCGGTTGCGGAGTCGTGGCGAACGTCGCCCTTGTGAAGACGAAGGGCTACAACGGCGGGTTCCTGTTGGTCAACATCGGCTGGGGCCTCGCGGTCTTCTCCGGTGTCGTCGTGGCCTACGCGTCAGGCGCGCACATCAACCCCGCCGTCACCCTCGGCCTGGTCGCGAACGGCGCGACCGAGTTCGGC
>NZ_WKJD01000018.1 GCF_009674665.1 Agromyces kandeliae | reverse complement strand
CCAGAACATCGGCTACGTCGAAGCGCACCACATCGACTGGTGGGAACGCGACGCCGGCCCGACGGACCTCGCCAACGGAGTCCTGCTCTGCAGCTTCTGCCACCACATGATCCATCGCGACGGGTGGCAGATCCGGCCCGGCCCGACCGAGGTGTGGTTCATCCCGCCACCGCATATCGACCCGGCACAGGTCCCACGACTCGGCGGACGAACGAGCTTCGAGCTGCGCGAAGACCGGGCGGCATGAACCGTTCGGCGTTCGGCGGCATCTGCAGTTCCTACGCATCCGGGCTGCGATGCGCTTCGGGAGCGTTCGCGCCGCGCGGCGCGGCGGCAGGCCACCGTTCGCGGGCGTCCGCGCCGCACCGCCAGGTCTGGCGCGCTCAGACGTCAGCGGATGCCGCGAGCCGCTCCCCCAGCCACGCCCGCGCCCGGGCGTGGAACGCGCGCGACACGTCGGCGCCACGGGCGATCGTCTCGAAGCCGTGCGGCGCCCCAGGCACCACGTCGACCGTGCACTCGACGCCCGCGTCGCGGAGCGCCGCAGCGTAGGCGAGGTCCTCGTCGTGGAACAGGTCGATGTCGCCGACGCCGATCCACGCCGGCGGAAGTCCGGACAGGTCGGTGCGGCGAGCGGGCACGGCGAAGTCGGGGACCGAGTCGGCCGCGGCGCCCGGCGCCGCCTGGAGGTACGACGACCAGCCCACGAGGTTGTCGCGGTTGGTCCAGGCGAAATGCCGCACCCTGTCGAGGTCGCGCCGCGCCGCGGTGCGGTCGTCGAGCATCGGACAGTACAGCAGCTGTGCGGCGGGCTGGGTTCCGCCGTCGGCGAGCAGGCGCTGCGCGAGCGTGGCCGCGAGACCACCGCCGGCACTCTGCCCGCCGACCGCGACTCGGGCCGGGTCGATGCCGCGCGCGGACGCGGCATCCTGAAGCCACTGCCACGCGGCGACGCAATCCTCGAGAGGCGCCGGGAACGGATGCTCCGGGGCGAGCCGGTACTCGACGGACACGACCACGATGCCGAGGCGCTCCGCGAGGAGGGCGCAGAGACCATCGTCCTGCGCGGCGGCGCCGATCACGAGGCCACCGCCGTGGATCCACAGCAGTGCTCCGCGACCGGGCGGCACCGACGCCCTCGCGTGGGTGGGGGTGAAGACCCGCACCCCCGTGCCGGGAGCGTCGAAGTCGACCTGCTCGAATCGCACGCCCGCTGCCCGCTTCGGCGGCGGGATGAGGGCGAACGCAGCCTGCGCCATCCGTCGCTGCCAACCGCGCCGGACCTGCGGGCGAGGGAACCACCGGTAGGCGCGGCGCAGGTCGGGGTGGAGGTCGGCGATGCGCATGCGCGAGGGAGCAGGACTCGTGTCGTCTGCGCGCGGGCTCGTCATGGTGGTTCCGATTCTGGTGCACGCGAGTTCTCTCAGCAGATTCACGACCACTCGCAGAATCGAACGATATATCGTTGACATATCGTCGAGACCCGATCAGGGCCCCGGTTCCAGGGAGGCACATCATGAGCGGTTCAGGTTCATTCACGGGAGACAACCCCTTCGGCGGTTCCTCGTCCAACTGGGGTCCGGGCCGCGGCGGCCAGGGCCTGTGGGATGCCATGGAGCAGCTCCGCGGCATGTTCGAGCAGAAGGTCGCCCCGCGCATGGGCAAGGGCGACGTCCGCGCGGCGGTGCTCGCGCTGCTCGCCGAGAAGCCGATGCACGGGTACCAGATCATCAGCGAGATCGCCGAGCGCAGCGGCGGCGCGTGGAAGCCGAGCGCGGGCTCGGTGTACCCCACGCTGCAGCTCCTCGCCGACGAGGGCCTCATCACCGCAGAAGAGGAGGGCGGACGCAAGACGTACACCCTCACCGAGGCGGGCAAGGCCGAGGCGGAGGCATCCGCCGAACGCACCCCCTGGCCCACCCCGCCCGGCAGCGGAGGCGGCGGGCGCGACTTCGGCATGTCGGGCGCACTGCCAAAGGCCGGCATCGAGCTCGCGCAGGCGGCCGCACAGGTCGGACGCTCCGGCACCCCCGAGCAGGTCAAGGAAGCCGTCGAGGTGCTCGAAGACGCACGCCGCCGGCTCTACTCGATCCTCGCCCAGGGCTGACCGAGTGCCCTCGACACGTCGGCATCCGGCAGGCAGGATGCCCGATGTGGGGAACACGCGCGCCCGCTACCGACGGATCCTCCGATTCGCCGCGCGGTACATCGTGCAGACCTGGTGGTTCGAGCTCGTGCTGCCACGGTTCGGCCTGTCCGGCTACGTCGCGCGCGGCCGCGAGGCGCGGCTGACCCGCATCGCGCAGCGCTTCCACGACCTCGCGGTCGACCTCGGCGGACTCATGATCAAGGTCGGCCAGTACCTCTCCTCACGGCTCGACGTGCTGCCGCCCGAGATCACGCGCGAACTCGCCGGGCTGCAGGACGAGGTGCCGCCGGTGCCGTTCGACCGCATCCGCGAACTCGCCGAAGCCGAACTCGGCATGCCGCTCGAGCGTGCGTACGCATCGTTCGACCCGACCCCGGTGGCCGCGGCATCCCTCGGCCAGGCGCACCGCGCCCGCCTCTCCCCCATCGACGCCGGCGACATGGGCTACGACGAGGCCGTCGTGAAGGTGCAGCGTCCGGGCATCGAGGTGATCGTCGACACCGACCTCGCCGCACTGCGTCGCATCGCGGGATGGCTCAGCCGCGTGCGGTTCGTCGCGAGCCGCGTCGACCTGCCCTCGCTCGTGGAGGAGTTCGCGACGACGAGCCTCGAGGAGATCGACTACGTCAACGAGGCCGGCAACGCCGAGCGGTTCGCCGCGAGCTTCGCCGGCGACCCGCGCGTCGCCGCGCCCGAGGTCGTCTGGGAGCGCACCACCCGCCGCGTGCTCACCCTCGCCGACGTCACCGCGATCAAGATCAACGACCGCGCCGCCCTCGTCGCGGCGGGCATCGATCCGAAGGCGGTCGCCCAGCAGTTCGCGACCGTCATGTTCGACCAGCTCTTCCGCGACGGCTACTTCCACGCCGACCCGCACCCCGGGAACATCTTCGTCACGCCGGTCCGCGTGCTGTCGGGCGAGACGGATGCCGCGGCATCCGCTTCGACCGAGGCAGCGACGGATGCCACGGGGCCGGCACCCGACACGACATCCGCCGGTTCCACTGCGTCGCCCGCCTCGCCGGCCTGGAAGCTCACCTTCATCGACTTCGGCATGATGGGCCAGGTGCCCGACGGGCTGCGACAGGCCCTGCAGCAGCTCATGATCGCCGTCGCCTCGCGTGACGGCAAGCGGCTGGTCGAGAGCTTCCGCAGCGTCGGCTTCCTGCTGCCGACCGCCGAGACCGCGGAGCTCGAGCGGGCGATGACCGAGCTGTTCGCGCGCTTCGGCGGCATGGGCTTCGCCGAGCTCGCGCAGGTCGACGAGCGCGAGCTGCGCCGGTTCGCGATCGAGTTCAGCGACGTGATGCGCACGCTGCCGTTCCAGCTGCCCGAGAACTTCCTGCTCATCATCCGCGCCATGTCGCTGACCTCGGGCATGTGCAGCTCGCTCGATCCCGAGTTCAACATGTGGGACGCCGTCGAGCCCTACGCAGCCAAGCTCCTCCGCGACGAGCGCGGCAACATCGTCCAGGCCCTCGGCCGCGAGGCGATGTCGGTCGTCGGCACCACTTGGCGGCTGCCCCAGCGCCTCGACAAGGTCGTCGACCGAATCGAGCAGGGACGCCTCGTCGCGAACTCCCCGCGCATCGAGCAACGGATGTCCCGGCTCGAGCGCACGGCCGGGCGCATCGTCTCGGCGGTCATCTTCGTGGGGCTGTTCCTGGGCGGCATCCTGCTGCGCGTCGATGAACCGGTCTGGGGCGGGATCCTGCTCGGGGTGTCCGTCATCCCGCTGCTGCACGCGGTGTTCGCGGGGGCGTTCGGGCGGCGCGGGCCGCGGTGATTCCGGAGCCCCCGGGCTTCGACTCGGGCGGTGGTCGCCCGACGAATCAGCTGGACGCGCTCGTCATGCGCGCAACCGACCCTCACCGCGATTCCGCCGCTGCCACGGCAGCCCGGGCGCCGCAGCTGCCCGAGGCATCCGGCTTCGAGCACCTCATGGTCGAGACCCCGGGCCTGCGCACCCACGTCGCCACGATCGGCGACGGTGAACCGGTCGTGCTGCTGCACGGCTTCCCGCTGCACTGGTGGCAGTGGCACGATGTCGCACCACTGATCGCCGAGCAGGGCTACCAAGTGGTCTGCCCCGACCTCCGCGGCGCCGGCTGGACCGAGGCCGACGACCCCCGCATCGAACGCGAGACGCGCTGCACGACCTGGTCGCCGTGCTCGACGGGCTCGGCATCGGGCGCGTGCACCTCGTCAACCACGACATGGGGGCGATCACCGCGATGCAGCTCGCCTACAGCCACCCCGACCGCGTGGGGCGGGCGGTGCAGCTCTCGGTGCCGCCCGGATTCATCTCGTTCAGCACGGCGGTGCCGCCGTCGTCACGCCGAGGCATCCGCCCGTGCGAAATGCTCGAGGATCACCTCGGAGACCGCCTCCGGCGCGTCGTCCGTGATGAAGTGCGACGCGTCATCGATGAACGCGAACTCGAAGTGATCGGCGTACCGGGTCGGGTCGCCGGTGAGCCGCCGCAGGTCCGCTTCGGAGTAGGCGCCGTCTCGGCGGCCGAACGCGCAGAGGGTCGGCGGCCGGAGACGCTGCGCCGTGTAGGCGCCCCGGGCGATGCGCACCGCCTCGGGCAGCACCATCCCGCGATAGAGCCACCGCACGGCGGCGTCGACCTCCGGGCGGCGCATCGGGGCGAGGTACGTCTCGACCGTGACGGGCGCGAGCGGCCGGACGGCGTACGCCTCGCCGAAGATGGCCGCGAGCGACCGGCCGGGCCGATGCCACACGAGCGGCGGGAGGTGGCGCAGCGCGCCCAGCATCTTGGGGCTGAACGACATGAACGGCGGCGGAGCGGCGAGCCACACGAGCGCCTCGACGCGCTCGGGGTCGGTGTAGGCGAGCTGCATCGCCGCCATGGCACCCATGTCGTGACCGACCAGTCGCACGCGATCGAAGCCCATCGCGTCGAGCAGCGCGACGAGGTCGTGTCGACGCGTCTCGCGTTCGATGCGCGGGCTCTCGGCGACGGTCCAGCCGGCGCCGCGGAGGTCGGGACAGATCACCCGATACCCCCGCTCGGCGAGCCGCGGCCCGATGTCGCGCCACTGCCACCAGTGCTGCGGGAACCCGTGCAGCATCACGACGGGTGCGCCCTCGCCGACCACCGCGACATGCGACGCGAGACCGCGGGTCGCAATCGTCAGGTGGTCGAATCCGGATGCCTCGGGCATCGGCGTGTCCATCGGGAACCCCCTCCCGGCGGGCAGATACTAGATTCGTAGTCTGCCCCACTAGGAACATAGTAGACGCGAGACGGGACGGTGTCCATGCCGACGACGAAGGACCGGGCGCTCGAGGCGGCCGTGCAGCTGCTCGGTTCGGAGGGCGTCCGCGCACTCAGTCATGCCCGGGTGGACGCCCGGGCCGAGCTCCCGAACGGATCGACGTCGAACTGGTTCCGGACTCGCCGGGCGCTGCTCGCCGGCATCATCGACTGGATGGCCGAGCAGGAGCGGGCCGACTTCTCCCCCACCCTGTTCGACGAGCCCACTCCCGCATCGATCATCGAGGGACTCTGCGCGGTGCTGCTCGCGCAGACCGGACCGTTCGCGGTGCGCACGCGCGCCCGGTTCGCGCTGTTCCTCGAGCTCGGGGCCGACGACGAGCTCCTCGCACCGCTGCGCCGTCAGCGCCAGGAGTTCGAGCAGTGGACCGACCGACTCGTCACCGCCGCCGGCATCCCCGACCCGATCCCGGCAGGGCGGGCGCTGATGGCGCTCGGCGACGGCCTCATCCTGCACCGCCTCACGATCGACCCCGGTCTCGACGTGCGACCGGTCGTCGAGCGCGCCGTGCGAGCACTCGCTGCGACGGCGTGAGGCTGAGCACTCCTGCGACGGCGTGAGGGCGAGCACTCCTGCGACACCGACCAGGCGTTGGCACGGACCTCCAACGGATGCGACGCGCTCACGCACCCGCCCGGGATTCCCCGGCAGGCTCGACGTCGTCGTTCGGAGGTCTACCACGCGCCGCACTCATCGAGAACCTCTTGACGAACGAAATCTATACGATTAGATTTCTGGCATTCGACAGACGAGGGAGTCATGGTGAGTTCGGAAGTCGCAGTTGCGGTCGTCGGTTCGGTGAACGTCGACGTCACCCTCGCCCTCGCCAAGCTGCCGGTCCCCGGCGAGACGGTGGTGGCGACGGGCACGCGTTCGGGCCCTGGCGGGAAGGGCGCGAATCAGGCGATCTGGGCCGCGGCGACGAGGGCGGACATCCGCACGTACCTCATCGCGGCCGTCGGCACCGACGCGGCCGGGTCAGACGCGCTCGCCGAGCTCGGTCGGCACGCGGTCGACACGACGTACGTCGCCCGGACCGCGAAGCTGGCGACCGGTCGGGCGTTCGTGTCGATCGACGCGGACGGCGAGAACAGCATCGTCGTCGTCGCGGGAGCGAACGCGGGCCTCACCGCCTCCCACGTCCGACGGTCGCTCGACGCGATCGCCTCCGGGAACCCGGAGCGACTCGTCGTCGTCTGCCAGGGCGAGGTCCCGATTCGAGCGATCGAGGCGGCAGCGCGGTTCGCAACGGAGCACGATGTGCCCTTCGTGCTCAACCTCGCTCCGGTGCGAGAGCTCCCACGTTCTGCGCTCCGGGCTGCAGGTCCGCTCATCCTCAACGAAACGGAGGCCCGGTCCCTCGCGTCGTCCTTCGACCCGGGCGCGCCGCATCCGTCGTCGGTCCAGGAGGCGGCCGGGGTGCTGCATCGCGAACTCGGAGTCACCGTCATCGTGACCCGTGGCGCATCGGGCGTGCACATGGTCGACAAGCTCGGCATCGCATTCGACGTCCCCGGAGTGCCGGCCGAACGGGTCGTCGACACGACGGGAGCCGGTGACGCCTTCGTCGGCGCTTTCGCCGCCTCCCGTGCCGCGGGGGCGTCCGTCGCGGAGTCCGTCGAGGCGGCCGTCGCGGCCGGCGCGCGGGCCGTCTGCGCCCTCGGAGCGACAGCCGCATCGCTCATGGCGGGAGCCACGGCATGAGCCCGGCACCACCTCCCGAACCCACCACGATGGTCGGCACGACGCCCGACGAGAACGGAGACCGACGAATGAACCGAAGCATGGTGATCGACACCGACACCGCGTCCGACGACGCCGTGGCGATCCTCCAGGCCGTCCTGCACCCCGACATCGAGGTCCGCGCCGTGACGACCGTGGCCGGGAACGTTCCGCTGCCGACCGCGACCCGCAACGCCCTCGTCACGCTCGAACTCGCGAACGCGACCGACATCCCCGTCCATCCGGGCTGCGCCGGGCCGATCCTGAGGCCCCTCGAGACGGCCCAGCACGTGCACGGTGAGGATGGAATGAGCGGGGCTCCGCTGATCGAGCCCGAGACGCAGCCCCAGACCGAGCACGCGGTCGAGGCGCTCATCCGCCTCGGGCGCGACGAACCGCACCGGCACGAGCTCGTCACCCTCGGACCACTGACGAACATCGCCGCCGCCCTCCTCATCGACCCGGACCTGCTGACGCGGTTCACCCGCGTGACAATGATGATCGGTGCGGCGGACGGCCGCGGGAACGTGGCGGCGACCGGGGAGTTCAACGCGTGGGCGGACCCGGAGGCGGCCAAGATCGTCTTCCACGCACCCGGGGACAAGCGGATGGTGGGATGGGACGCATCCCGCAAGTACGCGGTCATCACCGATGCGGACGAGTGCGAGCTGCGCGCCACCGGCGCGCTCGGCGAGTTCATCTGCGAGATCAATCGGTCGGTGCGCGCCTGGGGCCGGGACGTCACGGGGATCGACGGCTACGACCTGCCCGATCCGCTGGCGATGGCCGTGGCGATCGACCCGTCGATCGTCGTCGAATCGACGAGGACCCACGTCGCCGTCTCCACCGACGAGTCCACCCGCGGCCAGACCTTCGCCGATCACCGGCTTCCGCCGCGCTCGCCGAACCTCACCGTCGTGACCGCTGTCGACCCGTCGGCGCTCATGGGCCAACTCCTCTCGCTGCTCACGCGCGAGCTCGCGGCGGTGGGCCGTGGCTGAGTCCGCGGGCACGGCGACCGAGCTCCACTGCCACATCGACGGGTCGGTCCGCCCCAGTACGATCGAGGACCTCGCCCGGCGACAGGGCATCGACCTCCCCGGACCGGCCGAGGCCCTCGCTCGCGTGAGCCCGTCGTGCACGTCCCTCGTCGAATACATCGCCGCGATCGACGTCGCCCTCGACGTGCTCCAGACGCCCGAGGCGCTCTACCGTGCCGCGTTCGAACTCGTCGAGGACTGGAGAGCGGATGGCGTGCATCACGGCGAGGCGCGGTTCGCCCCTGCCCTCCATCGCCGGAGGGGCCTCGACCTCGCCGCGATCACCGAGGCCGTCGCGAGCGGGCTCCGGGACGGCGGCGACGCGACCGGGGTCGAGACGCGGCTCATCCTCTGCTGCCTGCGACCGGCCGCTCCCGACGTGACCTGGGCCGTCGTCGAGACGGCCGCGACGAGCGATCAGGTCATCGGACTCGACGTGTCCGGCCCCGAAGCGGGCGTCTCGCTGCTCCCCCATGCCGCGGCGTTCCGCGCGGCGCGCGACGCCGGCCTTCGCATCACGGTCCATGCCGGGGAGGCCGACGGGCCGCGCAGCGTCTGGGATGCAATCGACGAACTCGGCGCCGAGCGGATCGGGCACGGCGTCCGAAGCGTGCGCGACCCGGCACTGGTACGTCGCCTCGCGACCGACGCCATCGCATTGGAGGTGTGTCCGACATCCAACGTCCAGACGGCGGCGGTCGCGAGCCTCGCCGAGCATCCGATCGACGAGCTCCGCCGCGCCGGCGTGCCGGTCACGGTCTCGTGCGACGGACGCACCGTATCGGGCGTGACCCTGCAGGGCGAACGGGCCCTTCTCGAGCACACGTTCGGCTGGACATCCGCCGATTGGGCCGCCGCGCAGGCGAACGCCGAGCGGGCCGCGTTCACCGACAGGCGGTCGGGGACTTCCTAGGATCGGAGGGTGAACCGGGAGGTGTCGTGGCCGTCACGATGAAGGATGTCGCCGAGCGAGCCGGGACGTCGACGGCGGTCGTGAGCTACGTCTTCAATGATGGGCCGCGCGGCGTGTCCGACCGAGCTCGACAGCGGGTCCTGGATGCCGCGGCGGAACTCGGGTACCGCCCGAATCGCATCGCACGAGCACTTCGCGCCGCCCGCTCCGGGTTTATCGGCGTCATCTCCCCGGACTCATCGAACCCGTACTTCGCACAACTCGATCGCGCAGTCATCGCCGCGATCGGTGCACGGGGATCGACCGCCCTCATCAGCCATCCGGGCCCCGCCGGCATGACGGACGAGCAGGCGCTGCGTTCCCTGATCGGGGCGCAGGTCGACGGGCTGGTCATGGTCGCGTGGGAGGCCAGGCCACTCCGGGCAGACCTGTCGCAGTCCGCGACCCCCATCGTCTTCACGCATCACCGACCGGATGGCGCGCAGGGCGTGTTCGTCGCGGCGGACGACGAACACGCGGTGGGCCTCGCCTTCGAGCACCTGCGAGATGATCACGGCCACGAGGACATCGGTTTCTGGACGGGACCGGACGACGTCGGACCGGTGGGACGACGGCTGGCCGCGTGGAGGGCGTTGCGGGACGGCGTCGGCGAACCGCACCGCTCCGGGTACACGCGAGGGGAAGCCCGGGACGCCCTAC
This sequence comes from Agromyces kandeliae, assembly GCF_009674665.1. Lineage (GTDB taxonomy): Bacteria > Actinomycetota > Actinomycetes > Actinomycetales > Microbacteriaceae > Agromyces > Agromyces kandeliae. The sequence goes on along the minus strand of NZ_WKJD01000018.1, from coordinate 232,628 downwards.
TCCAGGCGGATGATCGGTCCCTCGAGCGAGCGATCATCGTGGCCACGGACGAGCAGGCGATCGGGCTGCTGGCCGCAGCGCATCTCCGTGGCATCCGCGTGCCGGACGAACTCGCCGTCATCAGCCTGGACGGCACGTCCGGGACGGACTGCACGGTCCCCTCGCTGAGCGTCGTCCACCAGCCGATCGACCAGATGGCCGAGCGTGCGGTGTCCGCGCTCATGGACGGGACCGAGGACGAACTGGAAACCCGGGGCGCACTCATCGCTCGGGAGAGCTGCGGGTGCGTGACGCCGGATGGGGCGTCGGAGCGTCGGCCCCGGGGGCCGGCCGGCTGAACCCTCCGCTGCCGAAGCCATCCGCCACGTGGCGCGCGCGCCCGGCTGCCGCCGTCGTGTCGACGCCCTGGAGACGGACGTCGTCGTCGCTCGCCCGTCAGGCCAGCGGCGACGTCGACGGCGAGAGCACCGAGTCGACGATCGCCTCGATGGCGAACTCCGACGCGCGGCCGAGGTCGACGGCATCGGGGTCGAGCAGCCACTGCACCTGCAGCCCGTCCATGACGGCGAGGATGCTCGCCGAGGCGAGTTCGATCGTTTCAGGAGCGGCGACGCCGCGCTCGGCGCACACGACCTCGAAGGCCCGGGCGACCTCGCCCCGCAGGGTCTCGTAGCGCTTCTGGAAGAAGACGCGCCCGGGGTGGTCGTCGGTCACCGATTCCGCCGACAGCACGACGTAGGCCTGGACGATGCCGGCGCGGTGGGCGTTGACGAACGCCGTGCGCACGAGATGCCGGAAGAGCGCAATCCCGCCGGGGATGTGCTGCTCCTCGAGATCGGCCACGTCGGTCTCGTCGCGATGGCTGAGCACCTCGAGAAGGAGCTGGTCCTTCGACCCGAAGTGGTGGAGGATCCCGGCGTGGGTCATGCCCACCTGGTCGGCGATCTCCTGGAGGGTTCCGCCCGCGAACCCCTTGCTCCCGAAGATCTCGACCGCGGCGTCGAGGATGTCACGCCGCTTCGCGAGCGTCTCGGGGCGCGACCGCGGCTGCCGACGCTGAGCCGCCGTCGATTCCGTCATCGGTGGCACCGCCTTCCTCGCCTGCCGGATCACGAGTCTACGCACGCCCGCGAGCGCCGGGGACGCTGCGTTGCATTACTTACTTACTCGATAGTAAGTTAACCGCGCACCCACTCGACGCCGTCGTCGCCCTTCAGGCAGGCACGGTGTCGTGCCCCCACACGAAGGAGAAGCAATGAGGCTCACAACGTCCCTCGGCGCCGTCGGCATGATCGCCGCGCTGGCGCTCACCGGTTGCGCCGGCGCGAACACCGACAGCACCCCCGCCGAGAGCGGCGCGGCGCTGACGATCGCCAAGCCCGACGGCGCGATCACCACCGAATCGCACAACCCGTACCTCGGCGACTCGTCCGCCTCGAAGTACGGCTACGCCAAGGTCATCTTCGAGCCGCTCGCGCTCGTCAACCCGACGGGCGACCTCGGCACCACCCCGTGGCTCGCCGAGTCGGTCGAGTGGAACGACGACTACACCGAGCTGACCGTGGTCCCCCGCAGCGGCGTCACGTGGAGCGACGGCACCGAGTTCACCGGCGACGACATCGTCTTCACCTTCGACCAGTTCCTCACCGGCAGGCTCGCCGACACCTCGGGCCTGAAGTACGAGGGCGCGACCGTCGACGGTGACGCGATCACCCTGAAGTTCGCCGACTCGAAGTACATCGCGCAGTCGCGCGTGCTGCACACCCCGATCGTGCCCAAGCACATCTGGGAGGGCATCGACGACCCGAACACCGACCCGCTGACCGGCGAGGGCCTCGCCGTCGGCACCGGCCCGTACGTGCTCGACTCGTGGTCGACCGAGTCGGTCACCCTCGCGGCGAACGAGGACTACTGGGGCGGCGACCTGGCCGTGCCCGAACTGCACTACGTCTCCTACGGCGACAACGCCGCACTCACGACCGCCCTCGTCTCGGGCGAGGCCGACTGGGCCCAGGCGTTCATCCCGCAGATCGAGTCGAGCTACCTGGCCGCCGACGAGGACAACCACTTCCTCGCGTCGCCCACGGCCGGTGCCGGCACGCTGTTCCTGAACCTGCAGGCCGAGCCGTTCGACGACCCGGCACTCCGCCAGGCGCTCGCGTGGACCATCGACCGCGAGGCCTACGTCGACATCGCCCGCGAGGGCGCGAGCACGGCGATCTGGAGCGCGACCGGGCTGAGCGGCCTGCTCGAGGACGAGATCCTGCCCGAGTACGCGGACGACGTCTACGAGGTCGACGTCGACAAGGCCAAGAGCATCCTCGAGGACGCCGGCTACACCTGGAAGGACGAGAAGCTGATCGACCCCGACGGCGAGGCCGTCTCGTTCTCGATCTCGGTCCCGGCCGGATGGAGCGACTGGAACACCGAGCAGGCGCTCATCGCCGAGGAGCTCGACGCCGCGCTCGGCATCGAGGTCAAGGTCGACCAGCCCGACTGGGGCGGCTGGGACGCCGCTCGCCAGGAGGGCACCTTCCAGGCGATCATCCACTGGCTCGAGGACACCGGCAACGCCTACGGCCTCTACACCTCGACGATGGACCCGAAGTGGATCGTCGACGACCGCGCGCAGTTCAACTTCGGCCGATTCGACGACCCCGCGGTCACCGAGGCGCTGAACACCTACGCCAACGCGTCGTCCGACGCCGACCGAGAGGCGGCGCTGGCCGTCATGCAGGCCGCGTTCGTCGAGAACGTGCCGGCCATCCCCCTCGGCTCGCACCCGCTGCTCGGCGAGTACAACACCCGCAACTACGTCGGGTTCCCGACCGAGGACGACCAGTACGCCTCGGCCGACCCGACGCAGCCGGGCATCGTCCAGGTCCTGACGAACCTGCAGCCGGCCGGCTGACCCGGATCGGATGGGGCGGGTGCACCCCGGTGCATCCGCCCCACCCCCGCGTCGGCATCACCCGGCACGTCGGGCATCACGAAGGGAACCCCCACCCATGAACGACACGTTGCTGTCCATCCGCGACTTCTCGGTCGTGTACGACGTCGACCCGGCCGTGCAAGCGGTCAGGAACGTCACCCTCGAACTCCGCCGCGGCGAGATCCTCGGCCTCGCCGGCGAGAGCGGATGCGGTAAGACCACCCTCGCCTACGGAGTGCAGCGCCTCCTCAAGGCGCCGGCCGTCATCACGAACGGGTCGGTCGTCTTCCACGACGCGAGCGGCGACGACATCGACGTCAACGCCCTCGACGCCGACGAGATGCGCCGGTTCCGCTGGGACAAGATCTCGATGGTGTTCCAGGGGGCGATGAACTCCCTGAACCCGGTCGCGACGATCGGCTCGCAGCTCGAGGACGTGTTCGAGGTGCACCGCCCGGGACTCACCCGCTCGGAGCGCCGCGAGGCCGTCGTCGAGCTCCTCGAGATCGTCAAGGTGGGCGCGCAGCGGTACCGCTCGTTCCCGCACGAACTGTCGGGCGGCATGCGGCAGCGCGTGATGATCGCGATGGCGCTGGCCCTCCGCCCGCAGCTCATGGTGATGGACGAACCCACCACCGCGCTCGACGTGCTCGTGCAGCGCGAGATCCTCAAGCAGATCTCGGCGCTGCGCCACGAGTTCGGCTTCTCGGTGATCTTCATCACGCACGACCTCCCGCTGCTCCTCGAGATCAGCGACCGCATCGCGATCATGCGCAACGGCGAGATCGTCGAGCTCGACACCGCCGAGCGGATCTGGACCGACCCGCAGGACGACTACACGAAGACGCTCCTGTCGTCCTTCCCGCGCCTCACCGGAGAGAAGGGGATGGTGCTGCGATGACGCTCCTCGAGTTCGACGCCGTCACCAAGGTGTACCCGGTGCGCGGCGCCGGCCACATCACGGCACTGGACGACGTGAGCTTCACGCTGCGCTCCGGCCAGACGATCGGCCTGGTCGGCCAGTCCGGTAGCGGCAAGTCCACGATCGCGAAGATCCTGACCCAGCTCGAGACGCCCACGAGCGGCGAGGTCCGCCTCGACGGCACGCCGATCCCGCGTCGCGGCGCCGCGCTGCGAGCCTACCGAGGCCAGCTGCGGATGGTCTTCCAGGACCCGTTCGCGTCGCTGAACCCGTACCACTCCATCCGGTACCACCTCCAGCGCCCCCTGCGGCTCGACCACGTCGTGCCGAAGTCGGAGGAGGACGACGAGGTGCGGCGCCTGCTCGAGCGCGTGCGCCTCGACCCGGAGGTCGTGATCGACCGGCGGCCGCACGAGCTCTCCGGCGGCCAGCGGCAACGCGTCGCCATCGCCCGTGCCCTCGCGTCCCGGCCGAGGCTGCTCGTGGCCGACGAACCGGTCTCGATGCTCGACGTCTCGATCCGCCTCGGCGTGCTGAACCTGCTCGCCGACCTGCAGCGCGAGGAGGGCCTCGGCGTGCTCTACATCACGCACGACCTCGCGACCGCCCGCCACTTCAGCGACGAGATCCTCGTGCTCAATCAGGGGCGCGTCGTCGAACGCGGGCCCGCCGACGACGTGATCCTGGACCCGCAGCACCCCTACACGCAGGAGCTCCGCGCGGCATCCCCCGACCCCGACGCGCACTTCGCGTCGGCATCCGGCATCGACGGAGGTGCACTGTGACCGCGGTCCAGCCCCAGTCCCACACCCAAGAGACCGAGACGCGCGCCGACCTGCCCTCAGGCAGCGAGACCGACGCCGTCGAGGCCGGCACCACCGCGACCCGCGCGACCAGGGGCCGCTCGCGGATCCCGTGGCGGTTCCTCGGCGGCCGTGCCGTGTTCTACCTCTTCACCCTGTGGGCGGCGATCACGATCAACTTCTTCCTGCCCCGCATGATGAAGGGCGACGCCGTCACGCAGTACCTGTCGCGCAACCGCAACGTCAGCCCCGAGGCGGCCGACGCGCTGCGCTCGCTCCTCGGCCTCGACACCGACAAGAGCCTCTGGCAGCAGTACGTCGACTACTGGGCGCTGCTGCTGCGCGGCGACCTCGGCGTCTCGCTGCTCCACGGCCTCCGCCCGGTCACCGAGGTGATCGGCCAATCGCTGCCCTGGACGATCGGGCTCGTGGGCTTCGCGACGATCGTCTCGTTCGCCATCGGGACGATCGGCGGTGCGATCGTCGGGTGGCGGCGCGGCAGCCGGCTCGACGCGCTCATCCCGATCACGACGTTCCTCAGCACCATCCCCTACTTCTGGCTCGGACTGCTCGCGATCGCGCTGTTCTCGGTGAACCTCGGCTGGTTCCCGATCGGCAAGGCCTACGGCGTCGGCATGAGCCCGGAGTTCTCGCCCGAGTTCATCGGCCAGGTCGTCCACCACGGCACGCTGCCCGCCGCGACGATCATCATCGCGTCGCTCGGCGGCTGGATGCTCGGCATGCGCAACATGATGCTCACGGTGCTCGACGAGGACTACGTCATGGTCGCCGAGGCGAAGGGGATGCCCCGCAAGCGGGTGCTCTGGGGCTACGCCGCGCGCAACGCCGTGCTCCCCCAGATCCAGAGCTTCGCGCTGTCGATCGGGTTCATCGTGGGCGGCACGATCGTGATGGAGATGGTCTTCAGTTACCCGGGCGTCGGCAAGCTGCTGCTGGATGCCACCAATGCGAAGGACTACGCGCTGATGCAGGGCGTGTTCCTCGTGATCACCCTCTCGGTGCTGCTGGCGAACCTCCTCGCCGACGTCGCCTACGCATTCCTCGACCCGCGCACGCGCCAGACGGAGGCCTGAACCATGGACACCATCGTCACCGACCGGACGAACGACCGAGCGACCGCCCGCCCGGCGGGCGTGCCCGCGACCGCCACGATCCGCACGGCGGAGCAGCCGTCCGGGAAGCGCACGCACGACCGACCGGCGTTCCGGTCGAAGCTGGGCTCGGCCTTCGCGATGTTCCGCAACGGCAAGTCGATCGCGGGGCTGTCGATCCTCGGCTTCTTCGTGCTCGTCGCGATCTTCGCCGACGTGCTCGCGCCGTACTCGCCGACCGCCGTCGACCACACCGCACGCTTCCAGCCGCCGTCGGCCGAGCACTGGCTCGGCACGACCCACATCGGCGAGGACGTGCTCAGCCAGGTCATCCACGGCACGCGCGGCGTGATCGTCGTCGGCTTCCTCGCGGCGATCATCGCGACCCTCATCGCCATCGTCGTCGGCGTCATGTCGGGCTACCTGCGCGGATGGCGCAGCGAGAGCCTGTCCGCCCTGACGAACGTGTTCCTGGTGATCCCCGCGCTGCCGCTCATCATCATCGTCGCGTCGATGTTCGAGGATCCGCCGCTGGCGGTCGTGGCCGGGGTGCTCGGCCTGATCGGGTGGGCATGGGGCGCGCGCGTGCTTCGCGCGCAGACGATGTCGCTGCGCAATCGCGACTTCATCCAGGCCGCGCGCGCCAACGGCGAGCCGCTGCGCCGGATCATCACGGTCGAGATGCTGCCGAACCTCATGGCGCTCATCGCCGCGAGCTTCGTCGGCACGGTGACCGCGGCAATCCTCGCGCTCACGACGCTGTCGTACATCGGGGTCATCCCGGTCACGACGTACAACTGGGGCACGATCCTGAACTGGGCCGGCGCGCAGGGCGCGTTCCGGCAGAACCAGTGGTGGTGGTACCTGCCGCCGGGACTCTGCATCGCCGCGATCGGCGTCGCCCTGTCGCTCATCAACTTCGGCATCGACGAGTACGTCAACCCGCGCCTGCGGTCGGCCGGCGAGCGGGCCCGCGCGATGAAGAAGAAGGGCATGAACGTCAACGACACCGTGACCGTCGTCCGCCCCACCGCCACCCCCTCGAACCCGAATGAGGAGACCCCGTGACCACGGCCGATATCGTCAGCCCCATGTACCTCGATTCGACGAGCCCCGTCGCCGACCGCATCGCCGACCTCCTCTCCCGGATGAGCGTCGAGGAGAAGGTCGGGCAGATGCTGCAGCTCGACGCCCGCGAGGACCTCGAGGACCAGGTGCTGCGCCAGCACGTCGGCTCGATCCTGCACGCGTCGCCCGAGCGGATCGCCCTCGCCCACGACCTCGTCGCGCAGACGCGGCTGCGGATCCCCCTGCTCGTCGGCGAGGATTGCATCCACGGGCACTCGTTCTTCGAGGGCGCGACGATCTTCCCCACCCAGCTCGGCATGGCCGCGTCGTGGGACGCCGACCTGCTCGAGCGGGTCGCGCGGGCGACCGCCGAGGAGGTCGCGGCGACCGGCGTGCACTGGACCTTCTCGCCCGTGCTGTGCATCGCCCGCGACCTCCGCTGGGGACGCATCGACGAGACCTTCGGCGAGGACCCGTTCCTCATCGGCGAGCTCGCCTCGGCGATGGTGCGCGGCTACCAGGGCGGCGGACTGGACGACGACACCGCCATCCTCGCGACCGCCAAGCACTTCGCCGGGTACTCCGAGACCCAGGGCGGCCGGGACGCGAGCGAGGCCGACCTGTCGCGCCGGAAGCTCCGCTCGTGGTTCCTGCCGCCGTTCGAGCGCGTGGCGAAGGAGGGGTGCCGCACGTTCATGCTGGGGTACCAGACCACCGACGGCGTGCCGATCACGGTGAACGAGTGGCTCCTCAACGACGTGCTGCGCGGCGAGTGGGGCTACACGGGCACGCTCATCACCGACTGGGACAACGTCGGCCGCATGGTGTGGGAGCAGAAGGTCCAGCCCGACTACGCGCACGCGGCCGCCGCCGCGGTGAAGGCCGGCAACGACATGGTCATGACGACGCCCGGGTTCTTCCGCGGGGCGCTCGAGGCGATCGAGCGCGGACTGCTCGCCGAATCCGACCTCGATCGCGCGGTGTCGCGCATCCTGCTGCTGAAGTTCGAGTTCGGGCTCTTCGAGAACCCCCGGAAGCCGGACCTCGCGCGCATCGAGGCGGTCGTCGGCAACACGGCGCACGCGTCGCTCAACCTCGAGGCGGCCCGCAGCTCGCTGGTGCTGCTCCGCAACGACGGCGTGCTTCCCCTGCTCCCCGGTCGGGTTCCGGATGCCGCGGGCCGCGCGGTCTCGGACGGCACGCCCCGTCGCGTCGCCGTGATCGGGCCGCTCGCCGACGACGCGCAGACGCAGCTCGGCGACTGGGCGGGATCCTCGGGCCAGGCGGATTGGCTGCCCGACGGCCACCCGCGCGGCATGATCACGACCGTCCTCGACGGACTGCGCGGAACCGCGCCGGGCGACTGGACGGTCGAGCACGCCGAGGGTGCGCGGATCCTGACGCTCGACGAGGATCCCGCGGGCGCGTTCTTCCCCGACGGCCAGCCGCGACCGCAGGTGGTCGTCCCCTGCGCGCCCGACGAGGTGCTCATCGCCGAGGCCGCCGACGCCGCCCGCCGCAGCGACCTCGCGGTCGTGGTCGTCGGCGACCGCATCGAGCTCGTCGGCGAGGGCCGCTCGACCGCCACGCTCGAACTCGTCGGCGACCAGGTCGCCCTCCTCGACGCGGTCGCCGAGACCGGCAAGCCGTTCGTGGTCGTGCTGCTGGCCTCGAAGCCCCTCGTGCTCCCGCCGTCGGCCGAGCGCGCCTCGGCGCTCGTCTGGGCGGCGAACCCCGGCATGGAGGGCGGCCGCGCGATCGCCGAGCTGCTGCTCGGACTCGTCGAGCCGACCGGGCGCCTGCCGATCTCGTTCGCCCGGCACGCGGGGCAGCAGCCGACCTACTACAACCAGGTCCGCGGGCAGCACGGCACCCGGTACGCAGACCTCACGCAGAGCCCGGCGCACGCGTTCGGCGAGGGCCTGACCTACACCACCGTCGAGTACGACGACCTCCGGATCCTCGACCACGTGGTCGGGCCGGACGGCTCCGTGCGCGCCGAGGTCCGCGTCACGAACACCGGGGCCCGCCCGTCGCGCGAGCTGGTGCAGGCGTACCTCCGCGACGAGGTCACGTCGGTGAGCTGGGCGGACAAGGAGCTGAAGGCCTACCGCCTCGTCGACCTCGAGCCGGGCGAGTCGCGCGTCGTGTCCATCGAGCTCGCCGTCGCCGACTGCACGCTCGTCGACGCGAACGGCACGCGCGTGGTCGAGCCGGGAACGTTCGAGCTGCTGGTCGGGCCCTCCTCGCGCGACGAGGCGCTGCTCGCGGCATCCTTCGCCGTGGTGGTCGCGCCGGTCGCGGCGACGGAGGGGTGACGGTGAGGGGGCGACGACGGGTTCCGGTCTCGTCGTCGCCCCCATTCCTCCGACGTGGGCGACGGGGGGAATGCGCGCGTTGCGGTGGGCGATCGACGAAGAGAGGATCGGACCATGAGCGACGCCCGGATCCGCAACGTGCACGACGCCCTCGACTCGTTCACGGAGCACTGGCAGCCCCACCGGCTCGCGAGCGTGAACGACTACGACGTGAAGGTCGTGAAGCTCCTCGGCGAGTTCACCTGGCACTCGCACCCCGACACCGACGAGCTGTTCATGGTGCTCTCGGGGCAGCTCGTCATCCAGCTGCGGGCCGGCGACGTGGAGCTCGGGCCGGGCGACGTCTACGTCGTGCCGCGCGGCGTCGAGCACTGCCCGAAGGCCGCGGGCGAGGTCTCGGCGATCCTCATCGAGCCGGAGGGCGTCGTGAACACGGGCGACACCCCGAGCGAGCGCACGACCGAGCTCCGCGAACTCGACTGACCCGGCGCCGAGCGCGGCCGGCGCCTCAGTTCGGCAGCTCGATCATGTACGACACGATCTCCGTGATCCGGCCGTCGGCCGCGAAGTCGAAGACGTCGCAGGACGCCACGATCGAGACCCCGCCGTCGGTGTCGGTGTAGCGGGCGAGGCTGTCGACGACGACGCTCTCCTCACCCACGACCGAACGGAACCGCTGGAACTCCGTCGTGACGTCGGCGAGGTCGGCGGCAGTGCGCTCGATCGCCTTCGCCACCGCCTTCCTCCCGACCAGCGGCCCGCCGCCGACGGAGGTCCAGATCACGTCGTCGGCGAGATGCTGCAGGGCGAGGTCGAATCGATGGCCCGAGAACGCTCGGGCGATCTGCTCGGTGGTGAGGTCGGTCGTGGTCTCCATGCGGCTCGCTCCCTCGCGCGGCATCCCGCGCCATTGCGGTTGACGAGATCACCCTCGCCCCGCAGAGCCGCCGCGTCAAGACGTCGTCGGTCGGATGACGCCCGAATCCCGTTGGGTCCCGCGCCGACGGGCACTCCACCTGCCTGCCGACGCGGGAGTACTTCGGGGCTCAGCCCTCGCGCGACCCGGTGGCCGCGACGGGCCAGTCGTGCTGCAGGATTCGTCGCAGGATCCGATCCGCGACCGCGGCGTCCGCGCCCATCAGCGCCCGGCTCGCCGGTCGGCTCGGACCGTCATGGTCGTGCGGCAGAACCGGCTCGAGCTCGATCACCCTCCCGTGATCGGCGTGCGCGTGGTCGTCCACGACATCGAACCAGCCGCGTCGCCAGGCCGGCTCCCCGACGTCACCGACGACCGCGGCCGCCGCGAGCGGGTCGTGGAGCGCGCACCTCCGCTCGCCGTACCGCGCCGTGTAGAAGCCGAAGTACGTATCGAGCATCGCCCCGAGCAGGCGAGGAACCTGCCCGGGCGCTGCGAGCAGCTCGGCCCGATGCGCTTCGCCGAACGTGTGCTGCGTCGTCACGTCGAGCGGAACGAGCGTCACGGGCCACGGTGCGGCGAGCACCTCGGCGGCGGCGGCGGGATCGTTTCGGAGGTTCGCCTCGGCGACGAGCGAGACGTTGCCCGGCGCGTCGAGCGCACCGCCCATGACGGTCACCGAGTGCACGCGCGAGGCCACCGAGGCGTCGCGCCGCAGGGCGACCGCGAAGTTCGTCAGGGGCCCAACCGCCAGCACGCGGAGCTCCGCCCCGTAGTCCGCAGCGAGCCGGATCAGCAGCCCAGCGGCATCCGTCGCCGTCTCGGGCTGCCGTGTCGCGGACGGTAGGATCCCGCCGACTCCGCCCACACCGTCCTCGCCATGCACCCGCGGCGCACCACCGTGGAACGACCCACCGAGCGGGTCGGCCGCGCCCACCGCGACCGGCACGTCGTCGACGCCAGCGGCAGCGAGCAGCGCGAGCGTGTTCGATGCCGCACGCTCGGCCGAGACGTTCCCGGAGACCGTGCCGATGCCCACCACGCGCACCCCGGGGTGGGCGATCAGGTAGGCGAGGGCGACGGCGTCGTCGATGCCGGTGTCGCAGTCGAGGTAGACGGGGATTGCGTCGGTCACGCGTGGCTCCGGTAGTGGTCGAGTCGGTCGAAGGGCGGCTGCGCCGCGAGGTGCTCGACGGCAGCCGAGCCCACACGGCAGGCGACCCCCAGTGCGGCGGCCGGCTCGTCGCCCTCCAGCAGAGCGACCACCAGTGCCGCAGCGAACGCGTCGCCCGCGCCCACGGTACTGCGCACCGCCGCGGGCGGGATCCCCGCGGCTCGTGCGACGACCTCACCGCGCTCGCGCAGCTCCGCGCCGTCGGCGCCGAGGGTGACGACGACGCGGCGAGCGCCGGCGAGCTCCGGGATGAGTCCGTACTCCGTCTCATTGACGACGAAGAGGTCGACGCGCTCGACGAGGTCCGTCGGGATTGACCTGGCCGGTGCGGCGTTCAGCGCCACGAACCCGGGGGCGGATGTCGCGACGCGGCGCACCACCTCGAGCGGCACCTCGAGCTGCATGAGCACGGCCTCGTCGCCGCCGATGCCGATCGCGTCGGAGTCGACCGCTGCGTTCGCGCCCGGGCAGACGACGATGCTGTTCTCCCCCGCGGCGTCGACCATGATGATGGCGGTGCCGGTCGCGGCGTCCGCGCGCCCGATGCCGGCGACGTCGACGCCCGCCGCGCCGAGCGCACCGACGAGCAGGTCGCCGTCGGCGTCGCGCCCGACGCAACCGAACATGCGCGTGACAGCACCGAGGCGTGCCGCAGCGGCCGCCTGGTTCGCGCCCTTGCCGCCCGGCTCGCGACGCAGCACGCCGTCGCCGATCGTCTCGCCGGGCGCCGGCAGCCGTGGCGCCGTCGCGACGACGTCGACGTTCAGCGAGCCGACGACTGCCAGTCGTGCCCGACCGGTCACGGTGCCGCCTCGACCGCCGCGGCGATCCCCGCCCGCTCGATGGCGTCGACGACGCGTGCGGCGACCGTCGGGCCGTCCAGCCCCGTCACGATGCACGCCGAGCCGTCGCCCGTGACGAACCGGCTGCGCCCGGCGTCGTCGCCGTTGAGCTCCACCTCGATTCGGCCGGTGGGCGAGAACTCGAAGAGCCCCGGCTCGACCATGGTGAGCACCGTCACGGGGTCGTGCGGCACGTTCCACTCCTCGTTCCAGAACCGCCACCACTGCTCGATCTCCGCGACGAGCATCGCCCCGAGCTCGCCCGCCGCTCCGATGCGCGCGAGTTCGTCTCGGCGGATCTCGACCTGGCGGGTGGCCTCCAGTCCGGTGACCGTCATGGGAATGCCCGAGGCGAACACGACCTCGGCCGCGTGCGTGTCGCTGCGGAAGTTGTGCTCGGGCTCGTCGGTCGTGAAGGCGCCGCCCATGACCCACAGGTGGCGCACGGCGCCGGCGAACCGCGGATCGGCCGCGATCGCCTCGGCGACGTTCGTCAGGGGTCCGATCGCGACGACGTCGATCTCGCCGGGGTTCGCGACCACCCGCTCGACCAGGAATGCCACGGCATCCGTCGGCTCGATCGATTCGCGCTCGAGGTCCTCGTAGAGGGCGCCCTCGTGGCCGGCCCACCAGACCTCACGACCGGAGAGCGGATCGCGGCGGCCGGCGTGAACCGGAACCTCACGACCCGCCAGGCGAGCGAGGCGACGCGCCAGGCGCGCCCGCAGCAGGGTGTCGCCGTAGACCGTGGTGATGCCGACGAGGTCGACCTCGGCCAGGCCGAAGAGCTGGCTGAGCGCCATGGCGTCGTCGACGTCGGTGCCGATGTCGGTGTCGAGGATGACTCGGTGGGCAGCACGCATGGCTGCACTCCTTTCAGTGGTGCGTGGACTCGTGCGGTCGCCGTGCGACCGCATGATCACTTGATGCCGGTCGTGGAGACGGACTGGATGAAGTAGCGCTGGAATCCGAGGATGATCGCGAGCGGGATGAGGATCAGGATCATGGAGGCCGCGAACAGCACGCCGTAGTCGACGGCGAACTGGCCCTGCAGGTTCGACAGCGCGACGGGTCCGACGATGTGGTCGCGGTCGGTGCCCATCAGCAGGGGCCAGACGTACGCCTGCCACTGGAACAGGAAGAGCATCAGGCCCGCGCCGATGAGCGCTGGAACCGACAGCGGAAGGTAGATGCGGCGGAAGACGCCCCACCAACCGAGGCCGTCGAGCCGCGCCGCTTCGACGAGCTCCTCCGGGATCGCGAGGAAGAACGTGCGCAGCAGGAAGATCGCCATGCCGTTGCCGAGGCCCGGCAGGATCAGGCCGAAGAACGTGTTCTGCAGGTTCCAGTCGCGGAACATGTCGGCCAGCGGGATCGCGATCGCGTCGAACGGGATGAGGAACGACAGGATGATCACCGAGAACATGAGGCCCCGACCGCGGAAGCGGAACGCCGCGAGCCCGAACGCCGCGGTCGCGCAGATGGCGAGGCCGACGATGACCGTGACGAGGCTGATGAACAACGAGTTGCCGATCGCGCGCGCCAGGTCGGTATCGAACAACGCCGCGTAGTTCTCGAAGGTCGGGGTCAGCGTGAAGAACGTCTGCCAGCTCAGCGGGTTCAGGTAGCTGAACGTCTCGTCGCCCGGCCGAAGCGAGTTGACGAACGACCACCACATCGGGATGAGGAACGCGAGCCCGACGACGGCGGCGGCGAACGCGGTGAAGGCGCGCATGACCCAGCGGCGCGGAGTGCGGCGGGTACCGGCGAGTTGCATGGCCACGGTCAGTCCTCCGACTTCAGCAGGCGGAACTGCACGGCCACGATCGCGATCGTGATGAGCACGAGGATGACGACCTCCGCCTGCGCGGTGTTCAGGTCGCCGAGCGTGTAGGCCCGGGTGAAGATGTCGTACATGAGCAGGTTCGTCGAACCCTCGGGTCCGCCCTTGGTGAGGATCTGGACCGGCGCGAAGACGAGGAGGTTCGAGACGGTGTCGGCCACGAGAACGAAGGCGAGCGGCCGTCGCACGAGCGGGAACGTGATCGTCCACAGCTGGCGCCATCCGGATGCCCCGTCGAGCGATGCGGCCTCGTAGTACGAGCCCGGGATGTCGTTGATCCCAGCGATGAGGAACATCATCCAGTAGCCGACGCCGATCCATGACAGCAGCACCATGATGGACGCGAGCGACTGCTGAGGCGACGTGAGGAAGGGCTGCGCCGGGATGCCGAACAGGTCGAGGAACGCGTTCGCCAGGCCGTCGGGGCGGTAGATCACGCTCCAGATCACTGCCGAGACCGCCGGCGGCACCGCGATGGGCAGGATCACGAGCGAGCGCCAGAGCTTCGAGCCCGCCGCACGCCGGGTGTACAGCACCGCGAGCAGGAACGCCGTGGCCACCTGGAGCGGGTTGATCAGGATGGTGAAGAGCAGCGTGACGCCGACCGCGTTCTGGAAGTCGGGGTTCGTCGCGAGGTCGAGGTAGTTGCCCGCGCCGACGAACTGCGTGCCGCCGAGGAGGCTGGTGCGGAAGAGGCTGTCCCACAGCGCGACGGCTGCGGGCGCGAGGCGCAGCACGATGAGCGCGACGAGCGCGGGCGCGAGGAAGGCCAGCGCGATCAACGCGGGATGCTGCCGGAGCGGCCGCCGCGCGCGCGGCCCGGGGCTTCCCGTGCGGGCGCGCGTGTCGCGCGCGCCCGCACGGGTCGACTGGATGGTCATCGCAACTTGCTCCAGGCATCCTCGATCTGCGTCGTCGCCTGGTCGAGGCGACTCGCGACCGGCGATCCGTTGCGGATGTCGGCGAAGGCGCGGTTCATCGCGGACTCGAACTGCACGTACCCGACGGACACGGGTCGCGCAACCGCCGTGTTCTCGACCTCGTAGGTGACGAGGTCCGCGACCCCGACCGTGTGCTCACCGCCGAGCGCCTCGAGGCCGGGGAGGTATTCGGCCGCCGCCTCGGAGTTCGCGGGGATGATGGTCGTCGCCTCGGTCGTGGCGAGGTTGCCGGCCGCGTCGAGCGCGGCGAACTCGAGGAACTTCCGCGCGGCATCCGCGTTCTTGGAGGCGGTGTTGATCCCCCATGACCACGAGCCGGTCGGAGTGGCCACCTCGCCGCCCTCGAAGTACGGCATCGGCGCGACGCCCCAGTCGAAGTCGACGTCGCTCGCGAAGCGACCGACGTCCCACGGCCCGCCGACGAAGAACGTCACGTCTCCGTCCATGAAGACCGGCGAGGTCTGGAAGCCGCCGACGCCGCGCGGCGACAGGCCGCTCTCGAACGTGTCGGCATACCAGTCCATGGCCTCCTGCCAGCCGTCATCGGTGACGTCGACCGTGAGCATCTCATCGCCGGTGATGCCCGAACCTCCGCCCAGCGACTCGGCGAGCGGCTGCAGCTGGTAGTAGGCCTCGACCTGCTCGAACAGCAGGCCGTACTCCATGCCGGCGTCCTGCGTTGCGCGGCCGGCGTCGACGATCTGCTCCCAGGTCCAGCGCTCGGCGGGAGCGACGGAGGGCGCCTCGACGCCGGCCGCGGCGAGGGCGTCGCGGTTGAAGAACAGCATCTGGGTCGAGTTCCAGATCGACAGCGCCCACATCCTGCCGTCGTAGACGTTGATGTCGAACTGGGCCGCTGAGGTCGCCGCGCGCGCCTCGTCCTCGAGGTCGCTGAGGTCCTCGAGGAAGCCCTGCGCTGCGAGCTGCGACAGGTTCGGCTGGTCGACGGCGTAGACGTCGATGCTGTCGTCCTCGGCGCCGAGGCGCTGCTGGAGCGTGTTCGAGTACTGGTCGAAGGGCACCTGCGTGTATTCGATGGTGATGTCGGGGTGGTCCGCCTCGAACGCCTCGATGACCGGCGCGAATGTGGCCGGGTCCTCGGGGCCGAGCAGGTTCACCGTGCCCGAGGTGGACGCCGATTCGCTCGCCGACGAGCAGCCGCTGAGCACCAGCGCGCCGGCCGCGGCAGCCGCGAGGAGCAGATGTGATCGCTTCATTGAAATGCACCTTCCTGCAGTGTATCGCCGTCATCTAAGCGGATAGACGAAGCGGTTAGATGGCACTATAGGCGCAGCCGGGATTTCCCGCAACAACCGGATTCCCGCGATCTCGGTGCTAGCATTGCCAGACATCTAACCGGTTAGCGTCAACAGGGGGAACGGATGGCGACAGGACGCGACGTGGCGCAGCTGGCGGGCACCTCCACCGCCGTCGTCAGCTATGTCTTCAACAACGGCCCGCGCAACGTCTCCGACGAGACGCGGGCCAAGGTGCTCGCCGCAGCCGAGAAGCTCAACTACCGGCCGAACGCGCTCGCCCGCGCACTGAGCTTCGGCCGCACCGCTTCGGTCGGCCTCATCGTCCCCGACATCGCGAACCCCTTCTTCGGCGAGCTCGCACGAGCGCTCGAGGACGCGGCCATCGCCCGGGGCGACCTGCTGCTCATCGGCGACTCCGCCCTCGACGAGGACCGCGAAGCGCAGATCATCGCCGCGTTCGTGGAGCGCAGGGTCGACTCGGTCGTCATGGTCTCGATCCGCGAACACCCCGACTTCAGCGCGTTCACCCAGGCCGGCATTCCGGTCGTCGCGCTGCACCCGGTCGACCGCGGGTCCGCGGCATCCTCGGTCACCATCGACTACGAGGCGGCCGCGCGCGCCGCCGCCGAGCACCTCGTGTCCCACGGGTACGACTCGATCGCACTGCTCAACGGCCCGTACGACTCGGTCGGCGCCGGACAGCACCGTCGCGGGTTCCGCGCCGCCGTCGAACGCGCAGACGCTCCGATACGCACGTCGGAAGTGAACTCGGCGACCTCACGAGCGGATGCCGCGGCCAGGGCCCTCGACTGGCTCGCCCGACCCGACCGCCCCCGCGCCGTCACGTGCGCCACCGATGAGCAGGCCTACGGCGTGCTGCACGCCGCGCACCGACTCGGCCTGCGCGTGCCGCAGGACCTCGCCGTGATGGGCTTCGACGGCACCGGCCACTCGGCATACGCAGTGCCGGCGCTCAGCACCGTCCGCCAGCCGATCCCCAGGATCGCCGAGCGGGCCGTGGGCCTCCTCGCGGAGGCCCGCGGCGATCCGGTGCACGACGTGCTCGGCTATGAGCTCGAATTGCGCGAGTCGTGCGGGTGCGGGGCCGGGATGTCGTATGCGGCACCCGCCGCACCGCCCGCCTAGGGACTCGACGTCGGCGCGTACCGCGCGTGGATGATCCCCGACTCCGACGGCGCGACGCGGAGCAGCCGCAGCCCGACCGGATGCGGCGACCGCAGCCGATCGTCACCGTCGCCGTCGCCTTCTCCGTCGCCGAAGAGGAACGGATGGACGCCCACGTGGATCTCGTCGACCAGGCCGGCGTCGACGAGCTCGGCGGCGAGCGCGCCGTACCCGTGCGAGACGATCGAGCCGTACCGCTCGCGGAGGCCGCGCACGTACTCCGCGACATCGCCCTCGATCAGCGTCGCGTTCCAGTCGAGCGGGCCCTCCAGCGTCGTCGAGGCGACGAACTTCGGCAGGGCGTTGTAGTGGTCGGCGAAGCCGCGGTCATCCGTCTGCTTCGGCCAGTACTCGCGGAAGAACTCGTAGCTCGCGCGGCCCATCAGCACCGCGTCGGCGCCGAACACGAGCTCGTCCGACGCGTGCTGCACCGACGGCTCGTTCGGGTCGAACCACTGCTCCATCCGGTCGAAGACGCCGTCGAGCGTCATCTCGAACGAGATCGTCACGGTTCCCATGTCGCCAGACTGCGCCGAACCGCGGCGGATGTCACGGGGTTGCGGCCGTGCGGCCGGCATCCCCCGCGCACGGGGTCACCCCCGATCGAACACGACCGCGGCGGGGAACCGTCGGAGCACCGGCCGGAACGCGGCCCGCGCGAGCTGCGACGCCTCGGCGCCCTCGACGATGCGCGGGCGCACCAGCTCGACCTCGCGCCCTCGCCACCGCAGCGACGCCCCGCTCGTCGCGAGCACGTTCCGCGCCCAGTTGGTCCGGGCGCCCCACGGCAGCCCGATCATCACGATGCCGCGATCCGTCGTGGGCACGACCGCGATCGGGGTCTCGTAGGGGGTGCCGCTGCGTCGCCCGGTGTGGCGGATCACCGCCCAGAGCGGCATCCACCGCCGCCCGGCGAGGGCGCGCGCGACGGGCGCCGTCGCGTCGACGAGCCCACGGGGCGGGCCGGCGGTGGCGCGTGGCCGGGCGGATCGGGACCGTTCGGACGTCTCGTTCATGCAGAGGGGACGATCGAGTCGGCACGGATGTGACACGCCGGAGCAGGATCGGCCCGCGGCATCCGCTGCATCCGCGGCATCCGCCCTTGCGTCACATCCGCCGCGGGTGGATCGTCTCCATGTCATGACCGAGTTCGCCGACCTGTGGACCACGCACCGGCACGTCGTCCGCGACGTCGCCTACCGGGTGCTCGGTTCCGTCGCCGAGGCCGAGGACGTCACGCAGGAGACGTACCTGCGCCTGCTCGCCCGCGACGACGATCCCCATGCCGCGCCGCTCGACGACGCGCGCGCGTGGCTCGTGACGGTCGCGTCGCGGCTCGCGATCGACCGGTTGCGCGCGCACGAGCACTCGCGGCGCGCCTACGTCGGGCCGTGGCTGCCCGAGCCGATCGTCACCGACGACCGAATCCTGCCCGAGGACCGCATCACGCTCGACGACTCGGTGCGGATGGCGCTGCTCGTCGTGCTCGAGCAACTGACGCCGGCCGAACGGACGGCCTTCCTCCTGCACGACGTCTTCGACCTCGACTTCGACCGCATCGCCGACGTGCTCGGCGTCAGCCCGGCCGCCGCCCGGCAGTCGGCGTCGCGTGCCCGCCGGCGGGTCGCGGCGCAGGGCGAGGCCCGGTTCACGGTCGACCCCGCTGCGGCCCGCCGCCTGTCGGAACGCTTCGCCGCCGCGGCATCAGACGGCGACCTCGAGGGCCTGGTCGCGGTGCTCGCGACGGATGCCACGGGCTGGTTCGATTCCGGCGGCGCCTACCCGGGCGCTCCGACCGAGCCGGTCCGCGGCGCCGAGCAGGTTGCGCGGCAGTTCCTGGCGGGGGTCGGCGGGCTCGGCCTCGAGTTCCGGGTCGCCGAGGTCAACGGCGAGCCCGGCGTCGTGGTGCGCCGTCGCGACCGCATCGTCTCGGTACTCGCGCTGGAGTTCGCCGGCGATCGGATCGCGACCATCCACGGTGTCGGGAACCCGGCGAAGCTCGGGCACGTGCGGTGAGCGCGTCGGACGTTCGCCCTAGGCTCACCGCATGACCATCCAGCGCATGGACAACGTCGCCGTCGTCGTCGACGACCTGGGTGCGGCGATCGGCTTCTACGCCGAGCTCGGCATGGAACTCGAGGGGCGCGCGCACATCGAGGGCGACTTCGCCGACCGGGCCGTCGGCCTCGACGGCATCCGCAGCGAGATCGCGATGATGCGCACGCCCGACGGCCACGGCCGGCTCGAGCTGACCAGGTACCTGCACCCCGAGGCATCCGCGCCGTCACCCGCGGTGCCGCCGCCGAACACCCTCGGGCTGCACCGCGTGATGTTCGCCGTCGACGACCTCGACGACACCCTCGCGCGCCTGCGTCCGCACGGCGCCGAACTGCTGCGCGAGGTCGCGAACTACCAGGACGAGTACCGTCTCTGCTACCTGCGCGGGCCCGCCGGCATCATCGTCGCGCTGGCCGAGCAGGTCGGGTGACCCGCCCGCTCGGCCCTGCGCGCGCCGGTGACCCGGCTCAGTTCACGGGCGGCACGAAGCATCCGCCCTCCTGCCAGCCCCTCTGCTCGAACTGGCCCAGGTTGCAGACGACCGAGTTCACCGGGTAGTACTCGCCGAGCGTCGCGAACGCCGAGGTCCACGCCCCGTCGCGCGGGACGTCCTGCACCGCGTTGTGGAAGTCGTCGCTGACGACCATGTGGCGCATGATCATCGCCGCCGGGACGCCGGCCTGCACGCGGAGCACGGTCGCATCGCCGACCTCCTGACTGTCGGTGAGGTCCGCCGACGACACGATCACGGTCCAGTACCCGTCCGCGCCGATGGCGAGCCGTGTCAGGCCGTCGGGGTTCGTGTCCGGGTTGTACTCCCCGCTGCCGAACGAGCCGTTGGCGCATGACCAGTTCGCGTCCTGCGCCGGGTACGGCCAGACCTTCTTGTCGAGGCAGAGCGAGAAGTACCGCATGTCGTACTCCGCCGGATCGTTGTCGTTCCACGGCACCGGGCTCGCACCCACCGGGACGCGCGGCGCCTTCCCGCGGAAGACGTACACCTCGTCCGGCGCCGGGATGAACCCGGCGGCGAGGTACCCGGCGACCGGGTTCGACCACACGCTGTTCTGCGCCGCGGCCGTCGGCGCGACGAACATCAGCGGTGTCGAGCACGGCGTGAGGTCGGCGCCCACGTAGGCGCACGCGTTCGAGGCGCGCGGGACCGAGCCGTCCGCGGCCGCCCCGAAGAAGTCGCCCTGCACCGGACTGCCGCTCGGCGACGTCGGCCCGTACCCGGAACCCGTGCGGCCCAGCGGCAGCACGTTGAAGTCCGTGCCGCCGCTCGCGAACGCGCCGGGGCCGCCGCCACTGCAGTCGGTGCCCTGCGGGTCGGGCACGAGCTGGAGGGTGTAGGTGTCGTCGTAGGCCGTGCTCTCGGTGACCCACGGGTTGACGGAACCCGGGTCCGGCGCGATCTGGAAGTCGGTGTTGTACGACTGGCAGGTCGTGCCGGCGGCGTTCTCGTAGTAGTAGAAGTCCATGGTCGAGTCGTAGAGCACGTACGACATGAAGAGCTGCTCTTGGAACTGGCCGTGGATCTCGACGTGGTCGAGCACCAGGCCGCGGCGATCGGGTTCGGTGCTCGCGTCGAACGGCACGGCCCAGTACGTGGCGTCCGAGTCCGGGAGGAAGATGTCCATGCCGTCCTGAACCGGCGTCGTGTTCCGCGTGTAGTCGCGGCTGTCGTACACCTTGGTGTTGATGCGCGCCCACCAGCTGCAGTACGGGAACGCGGTGCCCGCGCGTGCGAGGTCCTTCTTCTTGAACCCGAGATCGGCGGCCATGTCGCGGAAGTGCTCCTCGACCGTCTCGCTCTTCGTGTCGTTGAAGAGGTCGGTGAACGCGTCGGTGTCGGTGATGCGCTTCGGGCAGTCCGGCAGCTCGAACCGCTTCAGGTCCCCTGAGGACGGATCGCGTTTCACGATCGTGATCTGCGGAGGATCCGCGTCGATGGACAGGCGCCCGTCCTTGGGCACGTACGACCGCAGGAGCATGATCCGGATGTCCTCGGCCAGGTTCCCGGTGCCCTCCGGCACCTTCGTCGACGCGTTCCCCACCGCGCCCTGCGCACCGGCGGCGACCGCCTGCGCCGCGTCGGCCGACGGGCCCGTTCTCGCCCCGGAATCGATCGCGGCGGTCGTGAGGACCAGCCCCACGAGCGCCAGTTGCGCGGCCCACTGCATCGACGAGGACTTCATCAGATCACCCCATTGAGATCTGCGGGGCGCGCTCGTCTCCCCCGACGCGCCCCGCCGTCACGACCGGCGGTCGTGCACGGCCCCAGAACCTAGACCCGGGTCGACCCGGCCGAGGTGACATTGGTCCCGAGCCTTCGATAGCGTGACCTCGTGAGGCGACGACGCAGTCGCCCCACCGATCGTTCCAGCCCCGCACCTCGACGAGTGGAGTGGCGATGACCGAGACCAGCACCCCCGCCCGCACCAATGCCTGGCGGGCGTTCTGGGATCGCGGCGGGTGGTGGAAGGCCCTCGGGTTCGTGGTCGTCTACCTCGCGGCATACCAGTTCCTGCCGCTGCTGGCGGCGCCGGTCCTCCGCGGGGCGATCGACCAGGACGACGTGTTCGCGACACCCGAGAGCGTCTTCGTCGCGATCACGTTCTCGCTGCTCGTCGGCTCGGTGCTGTTGATCGTCTTCGCACTGACCGTCCGGTGGCTGCCGAAGCCGCTCTTCGGGCGCCAACCGGTGCGCGGGCGCTGGTGGATGTGGCTGGCCGTGGTGCTCGTGCTCATCCCGATCGTCCTGCGCGCGCTCGGCACCGACTACAGCCGCTACTCGGTCGGGGTCATCCTGATGGTCTTCCTCTCCGCGGCGTTCGTGGGCTTCTCCGAGGAGTTGCTCACCCGCGGCGTCGTGGTCGTGCTGCTCCGGCGCGGCGGCTACAACGAGTGGGTCGTGGCGGCGCTCTGCGCCCTCCTCTTCTCCGCGCTGCACAGCGCCAACTTCTTCACCGGCCAGGAGGTGGCGACCGTGGGCTTCACGCTCGCCTACACGTTCTGCTTCGGCATCATGATGTACCTGATCATGCGCGTGACCGGCACGATCATCTGGGCGATGGTGCTCCACGGGCTCACCGATCCGACCACGATGCTCGCGAGCGGCGGCGTCGACGAGCTGAACTCCGGCACGACGAACGTCTTCATCACCCTGGTCTCGCCGGCGACGGTGCTCATGATGATCGGCGCGCTGGTGCTGCTGATCTTCATCCGCGGCAACGCCCGCGGTCGCGCCGCCATGGGAGAACCCGAGCGGGTCGCGACGCCGACATCGGGCTGAGCCGCCGGCGCGGTCGCGCTCACCCCTCTCGCAGCGCCGCGGCGATCGCCGCGCCGAGGACCCGTGCGCCCTCCGCCGTCGGATGCAGGCCGTCGGAGCTCATCCCGTACTCGAACCGCCCGTCGGCGGTCCGCAGGTCCGCGGATGCGTCGACGAACCGCCATCCGCGATCGCCGGACAGGTCGTCGAGGCGAGCGTTGTAGTCCTCAGCGCGCTCCGGGAACGCGTCCATGGGCGGGATCGAGGCGACGACCACGTCCGTGATGCCGACCGCGTCGACGATTCGAGCGAGGTTCGCCGCGGACTCGTCGAACGGGACGCCGAACGCGACGTCGTTGGTGCCGGCGAGTAGGACGAGAACGTCCGCCTCGACGGGCGCGACCGACTCGGCCATCCGCTCGGTCGTCGCGCCCCATTGCGCCCATCCGCCGGCGAGCGCGAACCCGTCGTCGACGACGTAGGTCGCCCACGACGCGGCACCGAGGTCGCCGGCCGCGAAGTCGCGGCTGTCGGCGTCGGTGATCGAGTCGCCGACGGCGGCGAACGTGCCGAGTGCGGCGACGGCGGATGCCTCGGGCGCGTCCGTCATGTCGGATGCCCCGGTCGGGGCGCAGCCGGCGATCAGGCTCGCGCCGGCGGCGACGGCGAGCGCGGCGCCGGCGCGACGCGCGCGTCCGCCCGCGCGGGGATGACGTACGTCCGTCGTCACGATCGAGGGGTCGCCGACTTCGTGATCAGGACCTGTCCGAGCACGCGCATCCCGTCCTCCCCCGAGCCGTCGATGCGGCCAGCGTAGCCCGGCGCGCCGAGCGGCGAGGGGTCTGCCTCCCACGGCGCGACGGGCGATAGCGTGACCGCATGGAATTCCTCCGCCACCTCGTCGTGCTCATCCACCTCGTCGGCTTCGCCGTGCTCTTCGGCGCGTGGGTCGTCGAACTCGTCAACGGCAAGCGGGGCATCACGCGCCTCATGAACTGGGGGCTCGCGATCGCCGGCGTGGCCGGCCTCGCGCTCGCCGCGCCGTGGGGCATCGAATACGACCTGAACTACGCCAAGATCGGCACGAAGCTCGTGATCCTGATCGTCATCGGCGCGCTCCTCGGCATCGGCGCCGGGCGTCAGCGCAAGACCGGTTCGGTGCCGCCTGCGATCTTCTGGCTGATCGGCATCCTGACGTTCGCGAACGCCGCGATCGCGGTGCTCTGGCGCTGACCTGCGCACCGGTCGCGGCACCGGGCCCGACGCGCGCACCTACGCCCAGCCCAACTCCCTGAGCCGCGCGTCGTCGAGCCCGAAGTAGTGCCCGATCTCGTGGACGAGCGTGATGCGGATCCGCGCGCGGAGGGCGTCGAGGTCGGCGCTGTGCTCCTCGAGGTTGTTCTTGTAGAGCGTGATGCGGTCGGGCAGTTCGCCGAACCCGTAGACGCCGCGTGTCGTGAGCGGGTGGCCCCGGTACTGGCCGAAGAGCCGAGGTCGCTGCGCGATCGGCTGGTCCTCGAACGAGATCGCGACGTTCTCGAGGCCGCGGACCATGTCGTCGGGGAGCGCGTCGAAGACCTCGCCGAGCATCCGCTCGAAGTCGTCATCGGAGATCTCGACCATGGGTCAATCCGCTCGCGCTCTCACGACGTCGCCCCGCCGCCCTCGACCGCGACGATGCGGTGGTCCTCGGCGTGCGTGAGCTCGGTGCGGAGGAAGAGCTCGTCGGTCGGCAGGTGCAGGTCGAAGCGCGCGAACGCCGCGACGCGCAGCTCGCCGGCCTCGACGGCGAGGTCGAGCACGTGCCCGCCGAAGCTCCGGTCGTCGCTGAGGAAGTGCAGGTGGAGGCCGGCGACCGCGATGCCCTGGTAGATCGCGGGCGTCCAGAACCCGACGAGCGTGCCGCGGATGCCGAGCGCCACCGTCTCGACCTGCTGCTCCGTCACCTCGGCGAGGGGCGGGAGCGGATGCCGCTGGCGCGGCGTGACACGCACGCGAACCTCCGACAGGACGCCGTCGAAGCGGACGGCATGGAAGAGGTTCCGGCTCGTCAGCGCCTCGTCGACGGATGCCGCGAAGCCGGCCAGGTCGCGACCGTGCACGTCGGTCGACGGGATGTCCGGGAATCGGCAGACGATCGCGAACGGCAGGGTCTCATCCATGCGCATCACCGCGGGCGGGCCGTCGAGCGTGCACTCGATCGCCGCCGCGTCGAGGATCACGACCTCGCCGCCCAGCTGCTCGACGCAGCCGAGGCCGAAGTCCCCGATCGCGCACGCCTCGCCGACGCGCAGGCCGGACTCGTAGGCGCCCGCGAGCAGCGCGTCGAGCACCGCGAACTGCGTCACAGCCGCACCGGGAACAGGTGTCGGGGGCACGCTTGGAGACTACCCCCGGCGCGCCGGCACCCGCTCGAGCTCATCGAGCAGCGGCGACTCCGCGACATCCCGCACGATCGCGCGCCCCAACCGCGCCGCCGCCTCGCGATAGCTCGCATCTCCGAGCACCTCCGCGACGGCCCGCGCGATGCGCGCGCTCGACGCCGTGCGCGGGACGGCGACCCCTGCACCGCGCCGGGTCACGCGCACCGCATTGTCGGCCTGGTCCCGTCCGTGGTGCAGGATCACGAGCGGGCATCCGGCGGCGAGCGCCTTGATGACCGTGCCGTGGCCGCCGTGCGTGACGACGAGGTCGGCGCGCGGCAGCACCTCGGCGTGCGGCGCGGATGCCACGACCTCGACGTTCGTCGGCGCACGGATCCTGCCCGGCTCGACGGCCGGGCCGGTCGTCACGAGTCCGCGCACGGGCAGCTCGCCCAGCGCGTCGGCGATGCGCTGCATGCAGTCGACGTGGTTCTGGAAGGTCGACGACATCGCGACGAGCACGAGCGGGTCGTCGCCGTCGGGTGGGCTCCAACCCGCGGCATCCGCCCACTCGGGGTCGTCGAGGATCGGCCCGACGTAGCGCGCATTGCCGGGCAGGGTCGCGGGGAAGTCGAAGGCCGCCGAGGTGAGGACGAGCTGCATCCGGGCATGCCGCATCTGCGCCCAGAGCGTCGGGATCGGCGGGAGCCCCGCACGATTCCGGACCTCGTTGAGCTCCCGCAGCGTGGAGTGATCGATGAGGCGAGCGGATCCCGCGCGCATCGCGCGGTCGCGAGCGCGTCCGAGCGCGCCGTGCGCGGGCGCGAGCCCGCGCCGAACGGCGGCATTCCGTCGGCGGGCAGCACGTAGACGTTCGGCATCAGGAGGTCGAACGGCACCCCACGCGACTCGGCCGCGATCATCGCGCCGAGCGCGAAGCCCGAGGTCACGACGAGGTCGGGCTCGATCTCGTCGATCGCGACGCCCGTGTCATCGGCCTGTTCGGCGGCCGGGCCGACGAGCATGTGCTCGGCCATGCCCCGGGCCAACGCGATCGGCGTCCTGAGCTCCCAGTCGCGGAACTCCTCGAACGGCCGCCGCCAGATCCGCACCGCCGCCCCCGCGCTCTCGACGACGGGCGCCATCGTCTCGTCGGCGAGGACCGTCACCCGGTGCCCGCGATCGACGACCCGACGCACGACCCCGACCTCTGGCGGCACGGTGCCGCCGGCGTCGGTCAGCGCGAAGAGGTACGTGCGGGCGTTCGGGTTCGTCATCGAGGATCACCGTCCGGATCGGCCCGGATCCGGTCCGATCGGGGCTCGATGCCGCGAGCGTACCCTTCGAGGGCGGGCGGATGCCTCGGTGCTGGCACTGTCCGTCCGCCGCCGACGCGCGCCATCGATCGGGGGCCGGAAGATTCACCGCCCCTGACGCGTTGCCCCATGCATGAGAGCGATCGCCTACTCCTCGACCGGCCCGTCGTCCGTCCTCCAGCTCGTCCAGCGCGACATCCCGGAGCCCAGCCCTGGCGAGGTGCGGGTGCGCGTCGCGGTCTCGGGCGTCAACCCGACCGACTGGAAGGCGCGTATCGGCATCGGCGCAGCGCCCGGCGCGGCCACGCCCTTTCCCGAGGTCGTGCCGAACCAGGACGGCGCCGGCGTCGTCGATGCGGTCGGCGACGGGGCGACCGGGTTCGCGGTCGGCGACCGGGTCTGGATCCTCCTCGCCGCGCACGAGCGGCCGACGGGGACCGCGCAGGAGTTCACGGTGGTCCCCGCGAGCCGAGTCGTGCGCCTTCCGGATGCCGCGGGCTTCGACGTCGGCGCATCCCTCGGCGTCCCCGCCATGACCGCCCACCGGGCCCTCACCGTGCACGACGGCGGCCCGGCGCGGCTCGGCCCGGGCACGCTCGACGGCCGCACCGTGCTCGTCGCCGGCGGCGCCGGCGCCGTCGGACACGCCGCCATCCAGCTCGCCCGCTGGGCGGGCGCCCGGGTCATCACCACCATCAGCTCGCCCGAGAAGGCCGCACTCGCCACGGCGGCCGGCGCCCACCACGTGGTGAACTACCGTACGGAAGACGCGGCCCGCGCCATCCGCGCCATCGCGCCCGACGGCGTCGACCAGGTCGTCGAGGTCTCCCCCGCCCGCAACGCGGCGCTGAACGCGAAGGTCATCGCCAACCACGGCTCGATCTCGGTGTACGCCACCGACGGCGGCGCCGAGATGACGCTCGACGTGCGCCACCACTTCGCACTCAACGCCCGGTACCAGTTCCTCCTGCTCTACACCGTCGGCGACGCGGCGCTCGCCGCCGCGGCGGAGGACCTCACGCGTGCGCTCGAGGACGGCGCGCTGCCCGTCGGCGAGGACGCCGGGCTCCCGCTCACGCGGTTCCCCCTCGAGCGCGCCGCCGAGGCGCACGACGCGGTCGAGGCGGGGACCATCGGGAAGGTGCTGATCGACGTGACGGAGGCCTGATCGCGGCACCGGCACACGCCACGGTCACTCCGACCGCACCGGCTGCCGGAGCACCGTCCGCAGCTTCTCCGGCGCGGTGCGCCGCGGATCGCTGAGGTAGATCTCGTGATGCGGGCCGTTGAAGGTCAGTCCGTGCTGCGGCATCCACTCGTGATGCAGGCGAGCGAGCGTGGGCGCCTCGTCCGCGAACGGACCGAGGTGCATGATCTGCGCGGACCTGCCCTCCGCGAGGCGGGTGAGGCGGAGCGCGTCGAGCGACGGCGAGCCCCGGCCCTTCGCCCGAGTCGCGTCGACGGCGGCCGCGACGGCCGCCTCGTCGATCCAGTCGGGCTGCGCGATCAGCATCGTCCAGTTCCACGCGGCGCGGTCGTTCGCGGCGAACGCCGCCGGGTCGTCCGCCCACCAGAGCCCTTCGAGCGGCGCCACCGCGAAGTCGCGACCGAGCGATCTCCTGCTCGCGAACTTCACCGCGTACGCGACCCCGAACAGCGCCTCGACCGCCTCGGAGTAGGCCGGAGCCGTGTTCGGGTCGCCGTGCCCGTCGATCGCGAGGTACTGCATCGGCGGCACGTCGACGAGCGCGAAGTCCTTCGCCGACGGAGCGTACAGCTCACGATGCGCGCGCTTCACGTCGTACTTCTCGTACGCCCGGTCGCCGGTGTTCGCGTCGCCCATGCGTGCAGGCTACGCCCACCCTCCGCGCCGCGGCGTCGCGCCCGCGCGGGCCGACCGCGCACGCGTCGCCGGCCGGCTACGCCGCCGCGTGGCAGAGCCGGTCGCGCACCCACCCCGCGGCATCCGTCTGGGCGAGCTCGCCCGACCGGACGAGTCGCGCGAACTCGATCGCCTCGTCGCTGAGCCTCCCGTCGGGCGTGGTCGGCGGATCGCGCAGCACCACCGTCGTGAGCCACCGCGTCAGCGGCCCACCGATGCGGGCGGCGACGGCGACCGTCCCGGCGAAGTGGCGCGCCTGTCCGTCGGTGCGGTCGTCGACGTGCCTCCGGAAGCCGCGCCCGCGCAGGCGATTGCTGCCACCGGATGCCGCGTCGAACAACCACCGCGGACCGCGACCGACCCCGGCAGCGCGGCCCAGTTCCTTGAGGAACCGCCGGTTCGCGTAGCCGCGCTCGGCGAGGCGCTCGATCGAGTCGGCGAGGGCGGCGCAGGCATCCACCCGGACAGGGTACGGGCTCGTCGCGGACCCGAATCCCCCCTATCCAGTCAGGATCGATTCAGATATGTGGCCCGAACGGGGGTCACGCATCGATGAACTGAGGACGATACTCACCTCGAGCGTCGCGCTCGACCGTCGACGCCGTTCGCGAGAGAAACGAAGCAGCGATGACCACCCTCGAACCGCCCCCGGGCCCGGATGACCGATTCACGCCCGTCTTCGGACAGGACGCCTACGAGACCGACACCCTCGGCGCCGAGAGCAGCAGGGCTGCGCAGTCGCTGGCGATGTCGACCGAAGCGTTCGGCACCCCGTCACAGGTCGCGGACATCCGCGACGACGCCGAAGCTCTCGGCGTTCCGTACGTCGAGCCGGCCGGCGAGGAACTCGCGATCTGGCGGGATCAGGAGCGGCTCGACGACCTGACGAGGTTCGCGCTGCGGGACCATGGCGTGTCGGGGCCCGAAGGCTGGTATCTCGGTGCGCCGACGCGCAAGGAGGAAGAGATCGCGCTCTGGCGCAACGTCGAGTTCACGCATGCGCCCACGGCCCTGCTCGCTCTGCTCAATTACACGCTCGGAAGTGAGGCGGAGGTCGAGCGCGTCGCTGCGGCCGCCGGGCTCCGGGCGTTCGGTGGTGAGGGGCTCGTCGGTGCGAGCGGTGTTCTGACGCAGTCCTTGGAGTCGGAGGACGATCACGTCGCGATGATGGCCCGTGCCGTCCTCGGTGAAGAGGGCCCCACAGCCACGGGCGGTCCGACGAGCGCGGCTGGAGGAGCGGCTCCCCCGGCGACCGGGGCCGAGGTCAGCCTCGCGATCCACGGCACATGGGCCCAGGTCGCGAAGGACTCCTGGTACGTTCCCGGAAGCCCCCTCCACTCGCACCTCCTCGACGCGTGCACACCGAACCTCTACGACGAGGTCACGTACTTCACATGGAGCGGCGTGTTCTCCCAGGAAGCGCGCGATGCCGGAGCATCGGAGCTGCGCGTCTGGCACGATGCGCTCGCACTCCCGCCGTTCGACACCGTGTTCACCCACAGCCATGGCGGGAATGTCGCGCTCACCGCTTCAGGCAACGGTGAGGTCGTGCGGATGTTCGTCCTCATGCACACGCCCGTGCTTCCGAGGTCCGACGACGAATGGGGGCGGATCCGCGACCACGTCGGCCGCGCCGTGGTGATGCGCACGCGATTGGATCACGTCGTACTGGCCGACGGGCTTGTCAACGGCAGCACGCAGCGCTTCGATCAAGCGAAGCTGCCCCACAAGCCCGTCGAACTCCACTGGGCGAACCCGGACGCGTGGTTCTCGCACACCTTCTTCACGAAGCTCGAGAACTGGCAGAAGTACGATCTCGCCGGCGCGGTGATCCGCGAGCACGTCTACGCGGCGCAACTGTCTAGCCCCTGACCCGTCACCCTTGGGGCACCTCGGGACGTCACGCATGCGCTACGGTGACGCCATGCAATGCCGGTGAGCCGCCTCCGCTCGTTCCCTGATTCCCCAGCGCGCTCCGCGCGCAGCGAAAGGCTCACCCATGCATGCACCTCTCGCCCTTTCCGGCCGGACGGCCCTCGTGACCGGCGTCTCCCGGCGCCGCGGGATCGGCTACGCGGTCGCGACCAGGTTCGCCGCCCTCGGCGCGAACGTCGTGATCCACCACCACCGCCCGCACGACCTCGACCAGCCGTGGGGCGGCGACGACCTCGACGCGGTCCGCGCCGGCATCCGCTCGTCGCTCGCCCCCGGCGCCCGGATGGACGACGTCGCCGCGGACCTCGCGGACGCCTCGCAGGTCGAGCGAGTGATCGGGGCGGCACGAGGGCTCACCGGCGAGCTCGACCTCCTCGTCTGCAACCACGCGAAGAGCGGCGGCGACGGCGGCATCCTCGACATGACGCCCGAGGCGCTCGACGCGTTCTGGGACGTCAACACGCGGTCGACGCTGCTCCTCACCGCCGCGTTCGCGCGCTCGAAGCGACCTCGGTCGGATGCGCCGCCGCTCCGCCCCGGCGAACGCATCCGACGCGACGCGCCCTTCGCCGAACCGCAGGGGCGCGTGTTCTGGATGACCTCCGGCCAGGTGCACGGCCCGATGCGCGGGGAGGTCGCGTACGCGACGAGCAAGGCGGCACTGGCCGGCGTCACCGCGACCGTCGCCGCCGAGCTGCTCGAGCTGGGGGTGCTGCTCACCACGATCGACCCCGGGCCGGTGAACACGGGGTACCTCGACCCGGAGACGTCCGACCGGCCGCTCGACGAGCTCGAGGCGCACCTCGCGACCACCCCGTTCGGCAGGGTCGGCCGACCCGAGGATGTCGCGAACCTGATCGGATGGCTCGCCACGCCGAGCGGCGCGTGGGTCACCGGGCAGGTCATCACGAGCGACGGCGGGTTCAGCCTCGGGTGAGGTGCACCACCTGCTCCACGACGAGCACCGCCGCGAGCACGATCATCGCCGCCCCCGACACGCGCGACACGATCCGCATCGCCGACGGGCGCAGCCGCAGCACCGTTCGCGAGCCGTACCCGACGACCGTGTACACGGCCGCGCACGCCGCGACGAAGATGAGGCCGAGCACCGCGAGCTGCACCGGGATCGGCCAGCTGCCCGCGGCATCCGTGAACTGGGGCAGCAGCACGACGAGCACCAGCAGGCCCTTGGGGTTGAGCCCCGAGACGCCGGCGCCCTGCAGCAGGCGAAGCCAGGGGCGAGCGGATGCCTCGGCGGGAGCACCGCCCGCCACGGCGACCAGGACGGGCGGCTCGCGCAGCACGCGCACGCCCAGGTAGGTGAGGTAGACCGCCGCCGCGAACGTCAGCCCGACGATGATCCACGGCACGGCCGCCACCGCGGCGCCGACGCCGATCGCCACCGCCGCCACGGTCGCGAGGTAGCCGAGGAGGATGCCCGCGAGCGACGGCAGTATGGTGCGCTCCCGAGTGCCCGCCGCGATGAGGTACGCCCAGTCGGGCCCCGGCAGGATCACCATCAGGGTCATCATCACCGAGCACGCGATGAGCAGTTGCACGTCCATGGGAACGAACCTAGGGAGGATCGCGTGGAAGCCGCTGCCCAGTTCCACCCCGCCGCGCCGCACCCGTGGAAGAATCCTCCTCATGGACGCCATCGATCGGAGAATCCTTGCCGAGCTGCAGCACGATGGCCGGCTGAGCCTCACCGAACTGGCCGAGCGCGTGCAGCTCAGCATGTCGCCGACCCACCGCCGGCTGCGCGCGCTCGAGGCGTCCGGCGCCATCACGGGGTACCGCGCGATCATCGACCCGGACGCGGTCGGCATGGGGTTCGGCGCCCTCGTGTTCGTCACGATGGACCAGGCGAACCGGGCGACCGTGCCCGCGTTCGACGAGGCGGTCGCCGAGATCCCCGAGGTCATCCAGGCGCTGCGGCTCTTCGGCGACCCCGACTACCTGCTGCGCGTCGCCGTGCCCGACCTGCCCGCCTACCAGCGGCTGTGGGACGAGCGATTGTCGGCCCTGCCGGGCGTGCGCCGCGTCGAGTCGACGCTCGTGATGAAGACGATCGTCGACGACCGGCCGCTGCCGGTCTGAAACACGGATGCCGCGGGGTCCCCTCCCCGCGGCATCCGCTCGCCCCCTCGATCTCGGCGTGCGACCCCTAGCGCACGCTCTCGAGGAAGTTCCGCGTCCGCTGCCGCCGCGGCGCATCGATGACCGCCGCGGCGTCGCCGGACTCGACCACGACGCCGCCGTCCATGAACACGACCTGGTCGGCCACCCCGCGGGCGAAGCCGATCTCGTGCGTCACGACGATCATCGTCATGCCGTCGCGCGCGAGCTCGCGCATGACGTCGAGCACGTCGCCGACGAGCTCGGGGTCGAGCGCCGACGTCGGCTCGTCGAAGAGCATGAGCTTGGGGCTCATCGCGAGCGCCCGCGCGATGGCGACCCGCTGCTGCTGGCCGCCGGAGAGCTGCGCCGGGTAGTGCCGGGCGAAGTCGGCGAGGCCGACGCGGTCGAGCAGGTCGAGCCCGCGCGCCTTCGCCGCGGCCGCCGGCACGCCCGCGACGCCGGTCGGCGCCTCGGTGACGTTCTCGAGCGCGGTCATGTGCGGGAAGAGGTTGAAGCGCTGGAACACCATGCCGATGCCGCGCCGCTGGCGTGCGATCTGCCGCGGCGTCATCTCGTGCGTCGTGTGCCCGGTCTGGCGGTAGCCGATGAGCTCGCCGTCGACCATGATGCGTCCGCCGTCGATGGTCTCGAGGTGGTTGATGCAGCGCAGCAGCGTGGACTTGCCGGAGCCCGACGGCCCGAGCAGCACGGTGACCGTGCCCTCCGGCGCATCGAGCGAGATGTCGCGGAGCACCTGGTGGGCGCCGAAGCTCTTGCGAACGCGGCGGATCTCGACGAGCGGGCGCGCGACGGCGCGTTCCACGGCGTCTGCGGGAGCGGTGATGGTCATACGACTCCGACCTCCTTGGTCACGGGCGCCGGGTCCGGCGCGGGCCTGCGCGAGGCGATGGCTCGACGGAGTCGCTGCATCGGCGTCGCCGGCAGCGTGCGGCTCGCACCGCGGCCGAACCGGCGCTCGAGGTAGTACTGCGGGATCGAGAGCAGGCTCGTCATGAGCAGGTACCAGAGGCTCGCCACGATGAGGAGCTCGACCTGCTTCAGGTTCTGCGACGAGATCACGCTCGCCTGCGTGTAGAGCTCGAGCACGGCGATCACCGAGAGCAGCGACGTGTTCTTCAGCATCGAGATCGTCTCGTTGCCCATCGGCGGGATGATGACGCGCATCGCCTGCGGGAGCAGCACCCGACGGAAGGTGTACAGCGGCGACATGCCGAGCGAGGTGGCGGCTTCGCGCTGCCCCTCGTCGACCGACATCATGCCGGCGCGGACGATCTCGGACGAGTACGCGGCCTGGTTCAGCGTCAGTGCCAGGAGGCCGGCGGTGAAGGCGCTGATCAGGACGTTGGTGTCGACGGACCAGAACACGATGTCCGTGAACGGGACGCCGATCGTGATTCGGTCGTAGAGCAGTCCGAGGTAGCCCCAGAGCACGATCTGCACGAGCAGCGGCGTGCCGCGGAACGCCCAGACGTAGAACCACGCGACCGACGAGAGCACCGGGTTCGACGAGAGTCGCATCGCCGCGATCACGATCGCGAGGAACGTCGAGACGACCATCGAGATGAACGTGATGAGGAGCGTCAGGCCGACGCCCTCGAGGATCCGCGGGTCGACGAGGAAGGCGCCGATCGCGTCGAAGTCGAGGTTCGGGTTGGTGGCGACGGATGCCGCGAACGCACCCGCGAGCACGAGCACCGCGACGGCCCCGACCCACCGCCACGGTCGGCGGAGCGGAACGGCGACGACGTCGTCGTCGGTCCCCGACGCGTCGACGGGCGACACCTGGTGGATGGCCGTCACGATCCCGCCCCCGGTTCAGCTCCGCCGACTCGACCGCATAGGCGCCGATGTTGTTGCGGTCGAGCACCTGCTGGTACGCGCCCTCGTCGATGAGCGCCTGGAACGCCTGCCGGATGGCCTCGGTGAGCTCGTCTTCGTCATTCAGGATGCCGATGCCGCTGTAGACGGGTGCGAACCCGGCAGGGTTCTCGGGGTCGCGGACGACGTCGAAGGCATCGCCGTCGTCCGTGGTCGCGGCGGCGTACTCGGCGACGACCGCGTCGGAGACGTAGGCGTCGGCCTTGCCCGCGCGAAGCGCGGTCTGCGCGTCGAGGTCGGACGGCAGTTCGGTCACGACGACGGGCGACCCGCCGCACGCCATTGCCCGGAGCAGTTCGCCCTGCACGGTCGCCTTCTGCACGGCCACGGTCGCACCGCACAGGTCGGTCTGGGTGGCGATGCCGGCGGGGTTGCCGGCCTTCACGACGATCGCGAAGCCGCCATGCGTGTAGTCGACGAAGTTCAGCGTCTCCTGCCGCTCGACGGTGTCGTTCATGCCGCTCATGATGAGGTCGTTCTTGCCCGCCTGCAGCGACGGGATCACCGAGTCGAACGCCTGCTTGTTGATCGAGACGTCGATGTCGAGCTTCTGTCCGATGAGGCGTGCGAGCTCGGGGTCGAATCCGACCTCGCGGTTCGTGTCGTCGTACATCGCCATCGGGGGGAAGGGGATGTCGACCGCGATGTCGAGGTGGCCCTTCTCCACGATCGCCGCAGGCAGCAGCGCAGCGATCTCGGGGTCGGCGGTCGTCGAGACCTCGTCGCCGATCGGGACATCGGGGCCGCCCGCGGCGGCGCCGGCCGCAGCGGTGCCGAAGCCCGAGCATCCGGTGAGCGCGAGCGAGGCGAGGACCGCAGTCGCGCCGAGCAGTGCGGTGGTGGTGATGGTGGTGCGCAGTGCCATGGTGGCTCCTTCGTTGGAGGTGTGGCGTTCGGGGTGGGGTACGGGGCGACGGCTCCGTGCTCAGGCGTACGCCGGGGCCGTCGCGGGCGCGTGCGTCGCGAGCAGGTCGTCGTAGGTCTCGCGACGCGCGACCACGCGGGTCGCGCCATCCGACACGAAGACGATCGCGGGCTTCAGCGCGCCGTTGTAGTTGTTCGACATCGTGTAGGCGTACGCGCCGGTCGCGGGCATCACGACGAGGTCGCCGACCCTCGCAGGCGGCATGGCCGCGCCGTCGACGAGCAGGTCGCCCGACTCGCACTGGCGGCCGACGACCTGCGCGGTCTCGGTCCACGGCTCGAGCAGCCGATCGGCGAGGATCGCCTCGTAGCGCTGCTGGGTGAGGGCGATGTCCATCTGGTCGGCGAGGCCGCCGTCGACCGCGACGAACGTGCGGCCCGTGCGCTTCACCGTGGTGGCGCGGTAGAGCGTCACCCCCGACCGGCCGACGATCGAGCGCCCGGGCTCGATGAGCAGCCGCGCGTCGGCGGGCAGGTTCGCGCGCGCTGCCGCGACCACGGCGTCGAGGTAGTCCTCGACGGTCGGGGCCTGCTCGTCGTAGGTGTAGGCGATGCCGAGGCCGCCACCGACGTCGTACGTGCCGAACGAACCGACCGACGAGATCTTGGCGACGGCCTCGCCGAACTGCGCCGTGTCGAGGATCTGCGAGCCGATGTGCAGGTGCACGCCCTCGAACCGCATGAGCCGATGCGCCTGCATGCGGCCGATGGCCCGTTCCGCCTGGTCCATGGGAAGCCCGAACTTCGAGGTCGCCCCGCCGGTCGCCTGCGACGCGTGGGTCTTGGCCTCGACGCCGGGGATGACGCGGAGCAGCAGCTTCTGCGGGCGCTCGAGGAGTCGTTCGAGCCGGTCGAGCTCATCCTCGTTGTCGACGATGATCGTGTCGACGCCGGCCTCGATCGCCATGCGCAGTTCGGCGTCGGTCTTGGCGTTGCCGTGCATGTGGATCCGGCCGGGGTCGACGCCCGCGGCGAGCGCGAGCCGCAGCTCGCCGCCGCCCGCGACATCCACCGAGAGCCCCTCCTCCTGCGCGATGCGGTACATGCCGACGGCGGGCAGCGACTTCGAGGCGAAGAGCACCTCCGAATCGGCCCAGCGGGCGTGCAGGCCGTCGATGAATCGACGGATCTGGCGGCGCAAGCCGGCTTCGTCGTAGACGTGCAGCGGGGTGCCGAAGCGCTCCGCGAGCTCGGTGACCGCGACGCCCCCGATCTCGAGCACGCCGTCGTCGGTCGCGGTCGCCTCCTCGGGCAGGATGCGCCACAGGTCGCCGAGGCGGGTGCCTGCGGGAGCCGGCCGGTTCGCGGTCATCGTTCCTCCTTCGCGAGGCACCGATGCGCCGTCGCGGGGCCAGCCTAGGAAGATCGATCCTGTCCGTGGTTGGAGATTCCAGATAACTTTGCCTCATGGATGCAGTGATTCCTCCATCCCCGTCGATCATTCCGCGGGTGACGGTCGGCGAACTCGTCGACCAGCTGGGGCCCGCGACGCTGACGTCGCTCGGGGCGATCCCCGGCCACGAGGCGGTCACGGGCACCGAGTTCCTCGACATCGCGGACGAGGTGACGGATGCCGCGGGCACCCTGCTGCTCGCCCCCTCGACCGCCTCGCTCAGCACGGCCCGCATGGCGGCGCTCGCGTCATCCGCGGCCGATCGCGGCGCGGTGGGGCTCGTCGTCAAGTGCAGCGCCGACCGCGTGCCGGCGCTCGCGGCGATCGCCGAGTCGAGCGGTCTCGCGGTCCTGCGGGTCGCCGACCGGATCAGCTGGCGCCTGCTCGACGCGCAGCTCACCCACCTGATCGGCGAGTCGGACGCGGGCTTCACCGGACCGCAGGATCGCGGCGCCGAACCGCTCTTCGCCATCGCCAACGAGCTCGCCGAGCACTTCGGCGGCTCCGTCGCGATCGAGGACCTGAGCCGCAACATCCTCGCCTACTCGTCGGTGCCGGGGCAGCTCATCGACGAGCTCCGCACGCACGGCATCCTCGCGCGCCAGGTTCCGGCCTCGCCCTACAACGACGACCAGTACCGCACCGTCCTCCGCGCCGACGGGCCGATCAAGTACCCGCGGCTCGGCGACGAGCAGCCGCGGGTGGCGTTCGCCATCCGAGCCGGAGCGCTCCCGCTCGGCACGATCTGGGCGATCGACGCCTCGGGCGACGGGCCGATCACCGACGAGCAGGACGAGCGGATCCGACGCGCGAGCGCCCTCGCGGGCGCCCACCTCCTCGACGACCTGCGCACGCACGCCACGAACCAGCGCCCTCGCGAGGACCGCCTGCGGACCCTGCTGACCGGCATCGACCTCACGGGCACCGAGTTCGCCGAACTCGGCATCCCCGAGGAGCGCGGTGCCGCGCTGCTCGCGTTCGACGTTCCCGCTGCCGGGCCGACCGCCATCGCACAGCTCCGCTCGACCGTGATCCGCCACCTCGTGCTGCACCGGCCCGACACCGTCGCGGTCGCGCATCGCGGCCACGTCTACGCGCTGTTCGCCGCAGCGGCGGTCGGCGAGGCCGTGACGATCGCCGAGCCGATGCTGCCGCTCCTCGACCGCCTCGTCGGCGACGGCGTGCGGATCGCGGTCGTCGGTCCGGCGCATCGGTCGGGCGACGTCGCCGGGGCCCGTGAACTCGCCGATCGCCTGCTCGAGGTCGCCGCGCCGGGCGACGCGACGACGGCGATGCGCATCGTGACGGTGGACTCCGTCCGTCCGAGGCTCGTCGTCACGCGCGTCGCCGAGCTGCTCGCCGGAAGCGAGGAGATGCGCGACCCCGCGATCGACGCGCTGTTCGAGTTCGAGGCCACCCGTCCGCTCGCCGAGACCCTGCTCACCTGGCTCGAGTCGTTCGGCAACATCGCCCAGACCGCCGAGCGCCTCGGCGTGCACCAGAACACCGTCCGCCACCGACTCCGTCGCGCGGCCGACGAGCACGGGATCCGGCTCGAGCGGCCCGACCAGCGACTGGCCGCCTGGCTGCAGCTGCGGGCGCGCTGAACCTCACCCCACCCGCACCACGACGCTCCCCCGCTTGCGCCCCGTGTCGACGTAGCGGTGCGCCTCGACGATGTCGTGGAGGTCGTAGGTGCGATCGATGACCGGGCGCAGGTCGCCCGCCTCGGCGAGCTCGGAGAGCCGGGCCATCCCGCCCGCGCCCATCGACCCGCCGGCCTGGTTCACGAGGATGCCGCGACGCCGCGGTCGGACGGCGGCGCCGATCATGCCGGCCAGGTCCGCGATCACGAGGAGCAGCGCACCGCCCGGGCGGATGAGACGACCGACACGGCCGAACGGCGCGTTGCCGACGCACTCGACGATGACGTCGTATCGGGGCCCGGGACCGGCCGCGGCGAAGTCCTCGCGCGTGTAGTCGATGACGTCGTCGGCCCCGAGCGAGCGCACGAACTCGGCGTTCCGCCCGCTCGTCACGGCGGTGACCCGCGCACCGCGGCGTGCGGCGAGCTGGACGACGGCCGTGCCGACGGCGCCGGATGCGCCGTTGACGAGGACCTCGCTGCCGGGGCCGAGGTCGACGAGGTCGAGGTACCGCAGCGCGGTGTGCCCGCCGAAGATCACGGCGGCCGCCTCCTCGAACGACAGGTTCGCGGGCTTCCGGGCGATTTCGCCGCCCTCGGCGACGGTGACGTACTCGGCATGGCATCCGAAGCGCGCGCCGCGCATGAGGATCACCTCGTCGCCGGGCGCGAAGCGCGTCACCCGCGACCCGACGGCCTCGACGACGCCGGCGGCCTCCATGCCGAGCACCGCGTGCCTCGGGCGGCGGAATCCGATCGCCGGTCCGACGAGGAGCCCGAGCCCTCGCGGCACCTCGCGCGTGCGCAGGCGATGGTCGGCGATGCTCACGGTCGAGGCGCGCACGCGCACGAGCAGTTCGTCGTCGGCGGGCTCCGGCCGGGACCGGTCCGCGATGGCGACGGTCTCGGGGCCGCCGAACCGCTCGACGACGGCGGCTCGCATGGTGCGGGTGTCGGTGCTGGTCATGATCGCTCCCTTACATCGTAAGTCTTACGACGTAAGATACGCCGGTCGTGGCCCTCGTGTCCATACCCCGGGGGATGAAACCTCACGTTGTAAGGTGAGGACATGGGGCCGAAGGCAGCCGAAACGCGGACCAGCGCGCCGCGCACGCCGCTCACCCGCGAGCGCGTGCTCCGGGCCGCCTCCGACCTCGCCGACCGCGACGGCCTCGACGCCCTCACGATGCGCGCCCTGGCCGACGAGCTCGGCGTCGAGGCGATGTCGATCTACTACCACCTGCCCAACAAGAACGCGATCCTCGACGGCGTCGTCGAGCTGACGTTCGCCGAGATCGCAGCAGAGGCAGCAGCGCAGGGGCCGGCACGAGCGGACGCCGCGGGCTGGTCCGCCGCGGTCCGAGCGCGCATCCTCGGGGCGCGCCGCGTGCTGCTGCGGCATCCATGGG
Source organism: Agromyces kandeliae (assembly GCF_009674665.1). GTDB lineage: Bacteria > Actinomycetota > Actinomycetes > Actinomycetales > Microbacteriaceae > Agromyces > Agromyces kandeliae. Next base: position 193,094 of record NZ_WKJD01000018.1, on the reverse strand, counting down.
CCCCCGTCGTCATCGATCAGCGCAAGTCCTTCTCACCCGCGATGGTGCGGCACGTCGACGGCATCGTCGGTGTCATGCGCGACAGCGGGATGTCGCACGACCTCATCCACCACTCGCTCCACGCGATCGGCAATCGCGTCTACGGGTACGTGCAGGAGCTCTCCGACGACGGCCAGGCCCCGCCCCCCGGGCAGCTCGAGCAGATGCAGTCGTTCGCGCCGCACCTCGCCGCCATGCTCGCCGAGGTCGCCCACGTCGACCCCGAGTCGACGCTCGGCTGGTGCGACGACCAGACCGAGTTCGAGTTCGGCCTCGACCTGCTGCTCGAGGGAATCGAGCGGCGGCGGCTCGCCGAGGCTGCCGAGCGCTCCGGCCCCGCGGACCGGTGAGCGCTCAGCGCGCGAGCGGCGCCTCCGAGTCGAGCCTCGCGAGCTTGTCGGGATTCGCGACCGAGTAGATCCGCGTCACGAGCCCGTGCTCGATCGCGACGCTGACCGTGCCGGCGAGCTCCCCGTCGACCTCGACCCGCAGCGCGGGCGCGCCGTTGATCCAGGTCATCGACGCGACGGGGCGCAGGCCCCACTTCTCGGTCGCGCCGATGAGGAACGCGACGATCCTCTGCGCACCCCTGATCGGACGCCGCGCCGCCCCGCGCGCCTTGCCCCCGCCGTCGCCGATCGCGACGACGTCGGGCGCGAGCACGTCCATGAGCGCCTGCACGTCGCCGGTGTTGAAGGCGAGCATGAGCCGCCGAACGACCCGCTCCTGCTCGGTGGGCTCGACGCGCACGCGCGGACGCCGGGCCGCGACGTGCTCCTTCGCCCGGTGCGCGATCTGGCGCACCGCCGCCGGAGTCTTGCCCACGGCGTCCGCGATCTCGTCGTAGCCGAGGTCGAACACCTCGCGCAGCACGAACACCGCCCGCTCCGCCGGGCCGAGGGTCTCGAGCACCGTGAGCGTCGCGATCGAGAGGGACTCGGCGAGCTCGACGTCCTCCGCGACGTCGCGACTGGTCAACAGCGGCTCGGGCAGCCACTCGCCGACGTAGTCCTCGCGCCGCCGGGACAGCGTGCGCAGGTGGTTGAGCGACTGCCGCGTCACGACCCGGACGAGGTACGCGCGCGGATCGCGCACCTCGGCCCGGTCGACCTCGGCCCACCGCAGCCAGGACTCCTGCAGCACGTCCTCCGCGTCGGCGGCCGAGCCGAGCAACTCGTACGCGACGGTGAAGAGCAGGTTGCGGTGCGTCACGAACGGGTCGGCACCGGCGCCGTCGTGCGTGCTCATGCGCGCCACCCTACGCGGCCTCGACGACGGCCGAGCCGGTCGCGAGCGGCGGGAGGCCGCAGGCATCCGCGAAGTGCTCGGAACGGATGCCGAGCGCGATGTTGCCCCGCGCGGTCGCGTTCATCAGGCCGACCTTCGCGCTCAGCTCGACCAACGCCGCCGGCCCGAGCTCGGCGAGCAGGGCATCGGACAACTCGTCCGTCACGGCGACCGGCGTCTCGCACATCGCCTCGGCGTACTCCATGACCCGGCGCTCGAGCGGGGTGAAGACGGATGACGCGCGCCACCGCGGCACCTCGCGCGCCTTCTCCTCGTCGAGGCCGTGGTCGTGCGACAGGAAGTAGTGGAAGTCGAGGCAGAAGCCGCATCCGATCGCGGCCGCGGCCGCCATCGACGCGTAGGAGCCCAGGTTCGCGTCGAGCGCGCTCCACTTCTCCGCCTTGCGCCCGATGCCCATGAGGTCGAGGAGCACGCGACGGTTGTGCCACATGACGCCGACCGAGTCGGGCACGCGGCCGATCATGCGCCGGGCGCCGAACCTCGCGAGGGCGCCGAGCGGGCCGGTGAGCTCTGCGACGGGGACGCGGGTCGTGGTGTCGGTCGTGGTGTCGGTCATGGCTCCTCTGTGGTCTCGAGCGGGGTCGATGACATGGAGACACCGGGCGGACGGCGGGTGTGACATCCGATCCGGAATCGCTCACCGGTACTCGGCGGAGACGGCTGAACGCGAGTATGCTCCGCTTTCTAGGGGCGCCCCGAGGCGCCGATGCAGCGCATGAGCAGGACGTGGCGAAGCAGCGGCTACGTGATCGCGGCCATCGCGATCACGGCGATCGCCGTCGCGATCGGACTGGGGGCGTGGTTCGGGCTCGGACCCGCCGGCCAGCAGCAGGCTCGAATCGAGATGCTGAAGCTTGCCGTCCAGGCCATCGTGATCGTCATCCTCGGCGTGGTCGTCAAGGCTGTCGTCGACAGCGCGCAGGCCGATCGCGCCAGGCGTGAGCAGGACGACCTCCGTCGCGCCGGGTACGCCCGTCGTCTCGTTGACGCGAGTCATGCCATCGAGCTCGCTCGGACCTACATGTGGGCGGATCGCTCGGTTGCGACCTGGGACCGGCAGATGCGTCGGATCATCCGGGCCTACGTCGAGCTCCGTGATGTCCGACACGACGTGACGACGTTCTCGGCGACCGGCCGGCCGCTGTTCGGCAGGTGGGACGACATCCTGGACCAGATCAAGAGCATGGAAGCGTATCTGGTCGGGCTCGTCGATGAGTATCGCGAAGAGAAGCGTCATCTGATGGACGCGTGGACCCGGGCCGGGGACGACGGCGCGGCGCGCGACGACGCATGGTCGGAGCTTCAGAAGCTCTGCAGGATCGGAGCGTTCCTGCGGGATGACGGAGACTACGGACGACTCCGCGATGCCTACGGGCGGGCGTTGCGGGACATGCGGTCACCGTCTGGCACCCCGCGGTAGTCCGATCCGGCACGACAGCACCTCCTCGACTCCCCGGGCCGCACAGGCAGCCGGCGCAAGGGCTGGCCCGGCTCCCCGCCCCGGCGTGATGACGCCGACCGCGTCGGGCACGCGGCCGATCAGGCGCCGGGCGCCGAACCTCGCGAGGGCGCCACCGGGCGGACGGCGGGTGTGACACCCGTGCCCGCCCACCGGGGGCCGAGGCGAGGCGGGTCCGCTATGGCTGCGGCGCGGCGCCGAGCCTTCCCTGGCCCGGAGTCATCGCATTGCGCTCGCCCGCCTCCCCTGCCAGAGCGAGAGCGCCGGCCGCCGGAATACCACGATGCAGCGCGACGATGAACCCCGCCAAGAATGCGTCACCGCTGCCCGCGGGGAAGCGTCCCCGCGCGCGCGGCGGCCCGACCACGTGGGCACCGCCGTCGACGATGGCGGCCGCACCGCGGACGCCGTTCGTGACGACGGCATCGACCCCGTACGACCCGCCGAGCTCTCGGCAGGCCTCGGCGGCGTCCGGAAGTGCCCGGCCGACGAGGTCGGACGCCTCCTCGAGGTTCACCTTGACGAGATCGGCGACCTCGACCAGGGCGGCCAGGGGGGCACCCGAGGTGTCGAGCGCGACCCGCGCGCCGGCGACCCGGAATCCGCGGACGACCCCGGCGAGCCCGTCGAGGTCGATGCCCCGCGGCACCGAGCCCGACACGACGATCCAACCCGGACGCAGCTCGCCGACCGCGGCGATCGCCGCGTCCGCGAATGCCCGCCAGTCCCAGTCGGCGAAGGCCGCCGGCGGTTCGTAGATGTCGGTGCTCGTGGCGCCGCCGGCGGGCTCGACGATGGCGATGCAGGTCCGGGTCTCACCGGACACGGGAACGGCGGTGAGTCCGACACCGTCGTTCCGCAGCAGCCGGGCGACGCGCTCCCCGGTGAACCCGCCCACCGCGGCGACCGCATGCACCTCACCTCCGAGGGCAACTGCCGCCCGCGCCATGTTCAGGGCCTTTCCGCCGGCGACCGGCGTGACCTGCCGGGGGCGGGTGATCGCGCCGACCCGCAGCGCGTCGACCTCGTACGTGAGGTCGAGGCTCGTCGAGAGCGAGAGGGCGAGGATCACGGACGTTCCTCCCACGGCCGGATGACCCCGAGGACCCGCGAGCGACCGTCGGCGAGCACCTCGAGCGCTGCGCTCGAGACCTCCTCGGCGTCATGCCAGCGTGGGGGCGGACCTGCGATCCAGCCGAGCTGGAGCGTGCCCTTCGGCGGGCGGAACTCGCCGTTGGCCGGATCGGCGGCAGCGCTCGTCCGAACCAGGACGAGGTTTCCGTCGACCGCAGCCTCGAGCAGGACGCGTGACTCGCTGGTGGTCGCCGGCTCGTACACGATCGCCGACCCCCAGCGCCGCGATCCGAGCGCAACGCCGAGTGCGTGCGCGTCCCGAACGTCGACCCGGAGCGCCGCGACGCTTGCTGGGACGTCTCGCCGCATCGCGATCCCGGTCACCCGATGCCCGCGTGCTGCCAGTTCGGCCGCCGCGGGCGCGAGGATTCCGGACGCGCCGACGATCAGGACGTCGTCGCCCATCAGAACGCCTGCCGAGGGACCGCAGCCCCGCTCCGGCCCTGCAGGAAGTCGAGGTCGAGTCCCTCGTCGGCCTGTGTGACGTGGTCGATGTAGAGCTTGGTCCAGCCGCGCTCACCGCCCGGAACCTCGCGCGGGCGCCACTCCCGGCGTCGCGACTCGAGCTCCCCGGCCGGGACCTCGACGTCGAGGCTCCGGTTCGGCACGTCCAGCGAGATGAGATCCCCCGTGCGCACGAGTGCCAACGGCCCGCCGTCCGCAGCCTCCGGGACGACGTGCAGCACGACCGTCCCGTACGAGGTTCCGCTCATGCGGGCGTCGGAGATGCGCACCATGTCGGTCACGCCCGCCTCGAGCAGCTTCCTCGGAAGCGGCAGGTTGCCCACCTCCGGCATGCCGGGGTACCCCTTCGGCCCGACGTTGCGCACGACGAGGATGTCCTCCGGGACCACATCGAGGTCGTGGTCGTCCGCGTCGGCCAGGTACTCGTCGAGCGAGTCCCAGACGAGTGCGCGGCCGCGATGCACCATCAGTGCGGGCGTCGCCGCCGACTGCTTGATGACAGCGCCCCGAGGTGCGAGGTTGCCGGTGAGCACCGCGATGCCGCTGCCCACGGGCTTCACGGGGTTGTCGAGGGGACGGATGACCTCGCGATCGAAGACCTCGGCACCCGCGTAGTTCTCGCCGAGCGTCGTGCCGGTGATCGTGAGGGCGTCTCGGTGGAGGAGGTCGCCGAGCGTCTCGGCGAACCCCGCGGTCCCGCCCGCATACGCGAACTCCTCCATCAGGAACCGGCCGCTCGGCATCAGGTCGGCGAGGACCGGGACGTCCCGCACGAGTCGGTCGAAGTCGTCGAGCGTGAGCTCGACCCCGACGCGTCGCGCGAGTGCGAGCAGGTGGATGACCGCGTTCGTGGATCCGCCGAGAGCCGCGTTCGCACGGACGCCGTTCTCGAACGCCTTCCGCGTCAGGATCTTCGACGGCCTCAGGTCCTCGGCCACCATTTCGACGATGCGCCGCCCGGCCAGGTGCGCTGCCGTCGCGCGCCGGGAGTCGTTCGCGGGGAGGGCCGCAGTGCCGGGCAGCTGCATCCCCATGAACTCGGAGACACACGCCATGGTCGACGCCGTGCCCATCGTCATGCAGTGCCCTTGGCTCCTCGCCATGCAGCCCTCCGCCTCGGTCACCGCCGATGCGTCGATCTGCCCTGCCCGGTACGCCTCGGTGAACCGCCAGACCGAGGTCCCCGATCCGATGTCGCCGCCCCGGTACTTCCCGTTCAGCATCGGTCCGCCGGTGATCAGCAGTGCGGGGAGGTCGACCGATGCCGCGCCCATGAGGTAGGCGGGCGTCGTCTTGTCGCACCCCGCGAGGAGCACGACGCCGTCGAGCGGATTGGCCCGGAGGGTCTCCTCGAGGTCCATGGCCATGAGGTTCCGGAGGAGCATGGCCGTCGGGCGCACGATGGGTTCGCCCGCGGACGTGGTGGGGAACTCGAAGGGAACCCCTCCCGCCTGCCAGATCCCCCGCTTCACGTGCTCGGCGAGCGCACGGAGGTGGATGTTGCAGCTCGTCAACTCGCTCCACGAGTTCGCGATGCCGATGACCGGACGTCCGCGGAACGTGTCGTCGGGGAGCCCCTCGCTCCGCATCCAAGACCGATGCATGAACCCCGTCTTGCCCTCGGCCCCGAACCAGCGAGCGCTGCGCAGACCGCTGCCTGCCACCGCCTCGCGTTCCTCCCTGCCGAGGTTCCGCGCGCTCATGCGAACCTCGGAAGGTACCGCGCCTGCGCGGCCAGGAGTTCGTCGGTGAGGGAGGCCGCGAGGTCGGTGTCCGAGACGGCCCCGTCCGCGATCATCGCCTCGACCACCAGATCGCGGTCGCCGGTGAGTGCCGCCTCGACCGCCACGTCGACGGACGAGAGCCGCCGAGCGAGGATCGCGGTAAGCGGCCTGCCGAGGTCGGGCACCGCCACGGGACGGATGCCACGGGCCGTGGCGACCCCCGGGATCTCGACCGCGGACCACTCGGGCAGTCCGGGGACGAGCCCGCGGTTCACGACGTTGCAGCTGAACATCTCGCGCGAGTCGAACGTGATGGATCGGAGGATGGCGATCAGCTGCTCCTGTTCACCTCCGGAGCGGTCGAAGATCGACTGGTCGAGCGGTTCCTCGCCCACGGCCTGCCGTTTCATCGCCTGGTAGCGCGCCTCGCCCCACTCGAGGATCTCCGGCAGGCTGAACGCGTCGATGCCGAGCTTCTTGCCGTAGTAGTCCCCGGACGCGAAGCGCTCGGGGAAGAACTCGACGACGTGGCGATCACCCGCCGCAGCGAATGCGCCATACCGCTCGAAGAGCTCCCACGCGAACGGATTGTGCCAGGCGGTCGGCGAGTCGTAGAAGATGTTCCCGATGTCGGAGGAGTCGGGCCCCGCCGCGAGCTCCGCCGAGACGCGCTCGCGGATGAGCGGCCAAGCGTCCCGGCCGCTCCACCGGAAGTCGTAGATGAAGGTCAGGTGGTTGATGCCCGCGTAGAGGGTGGACGTCTCCTCGAACGGCGCTCCGATGAGTTGGGCGAGCTCGCGCTGGATGTGGTGCATGCCGTGGCAGAGTCCGACGACCTCGAGCCCGGTCTCCGCGTGGATGGCCTGGACGTTGGCCGTCATTGGATTCGAGTAGTTGAAGAAGAACGCCTCCGGGGCGAGTTGCGCGATGTCGCGAGCGATGTCGACGAGCACCGGTGTGGTCCGGAGCAGTCGGGAGATGCCGCCCGGCATGATCGAGTCGCCTACGGGCTGGAAGATCCCGTGGCGCTGCACGATCTCGTGGTCGAGCTGCCACGCCGGCCGTCCGCCGACGCCCACGCAGGTGACGACGAAGTCGGCGCCGCGAAGCACCGAACGCCGATCCGCGCTGCGGACGACCCGGATGTCCTCGCCCACGCCGCGTGCGGCGACCATCGACTCGGCGAGATCCGCCGCGACGTCAAGCGCGACGGGGTCGACGTCGACGAGTCGGATCTCCCACCCCCCCAGGTCTCGAGCGCCGATGAGGTCGGCGAGCAGGCCGCGGGTGAACACGGCGGATCCGGCGCCGATGAGGACGAGCACGCGGCGATCGGTGGTCATGATGCTCCTTCGCAGTCGATGCAGATGTTAGGCCGCGGTCCGCGAGCGGTGGACGAACCGGTTGCGCAATTCCCCGATGCCCTCGACGCCGACCACGACCGTCTGGCCGTGCTGGAGGTAGCGCGGCGGAGTGCGGAAGCCGCCCGCGCCCGCCGGAGTTCCCGTCAGGACCAGGTCACCGGGCTCCAGTGTGACGCCGTCGCTGACGAACGCGAGGATCGTCGGCACGTCGAAGATCATCTCGGCAGTGTCGTCCTCCTGGAGCAGCTCGCCGTCGACCTCTGCGTAGATCCGGTGACCGCTCGGGTCGCCGAATTCGTCGGCTGCCACGAGCCACGGACCGAGCGGCGTGAACGTGTCGAACGACTTCCCGCGGGTCCACTGGACGTCGCCGAACTGCACGTCTCGGGCCGAGACGTCGTTCGCCACGGTGTATGCCGCGACGTCCTCGAGCGTGGCCGGGGTGTCGCCGCCGCATCGACGGCCGATGAGCAGCGCGAGTTCGGCCTCGAAGTCGACGCCTTGTGTGATGTGGTCGGGGATCACGACGTCGCTGGCGGGGCCCGTGAGGGAGGTGGCGTACTTGGCGAACGTCAGCGGCCGCTCGGGCTGGGCGATGCCCGTCTCCGCGGTGTGGTCGACGTAGTTCAGGCCGACCGCGATGATCTTGCCAGCACCGGCCACCGGCGCGAGCAGTTCCAGCCCCTCAAGGTCGATGGGCTGCCAATCGGCCGACCGGCCGGATGCCACGGATTCGAGCGCCTGGAGCGCATCGTCGGGGTGATCCACCGGCGCGACACGCACGCCGTCGGCGTCCTTCACGACGATGCGGGGGCTTCCGTCGACGACGGCTCGAGCGGTTCTCATGTCATTCCTCCGAGATGGGCTGGTTCGGTAATCTTGCCATATCCAATCATAAATGAGCAAGAATGAGCATATGCATTCACAAACAGCCGCGATCGTCGGATGCGATCGCGAGACGATCGGAGTCCCGTCACTGGTGCAGGGCGCGTACGGGCGCCGCGGCAACCTCGAACTCGTCGCCTGCGACGGACAGGAGGGACTCTGGGTGTTCTGGTTCAATGCCGACCTCGAATCCGACCCGCTCGAGACTCCTGAGGTGCCGCCGGGAAGCTGGAGCTCCGGCCTGCGTTTCGCCCCGGGAACGCGGTTCGTCGCGGCGCAGATCCTGCAGTCGGCTCTCGGCCCCGACCACCTCGAGGTGCTCGCTCTCGCCGACCACGGCGAGCTGCAGAGCTGGTACTGGTCGCCTGGCCCGGGCTTCCGGCTCCGGGCCGAGCCGGCCGCGCGAGGCGTGACGGCATTCCGCGCCGTGCACTCGGACGGAGTGCTGAGCGTCAGCGCGATGCAGCGGGGTGGACTGATCGCCCACGTGCGTTCGGACGGTTCCGGGTATCCGGAGCGGACGTGGACCACCGTTCAGGGAGGCCCGGGACTCGACGAGCCGGGGCCGACCGTCGACGTGGCAGACGCCCGCGAGACCGGAGCGACGGGGCTCCGCGAAGTGCGCTCCTCGCGAGACGGCGGAACCATCGAGGCGACGTGGCGCGACGCGCAGGGCCGCATCCGCCATCTCGGCATCCCGAGTCCCTGAGCGCACGGGGCGTGGGGCGCGCCACCGGGCGCGCCCCACGCTTCAGTTCACGCGGTGGATCATGGTGTTCGCGAACTGGTACCGGTAGCCGGCATCCTTCACGGCGTGGTCGTGCCGCGGGCTCTGGCCGTAGGACGAACCGTGGAGCCAGACGAATGCGGGGGCGGGCTGTCCGGTGACCGCCTCGAGTCGACGCTTCGACTCGACCACCTCCCGATCGATGTCGGCGTCGCTGAGGACGGTGTCGAATCCCTCGTGGTGCGCCGTGTGCGGGAAGACGACGTGACGCCCTGAGATGTCGGCGACCTCGTCCCAGCTCATGGCGATGCGACCGCCCCTGGTGTCCTCCTCGACGAGCGAGATCCAATGCGCCCTCGCGAAGGCCTCCTGGTACTCGGGGTCGCAGTCGACGAACGAGGTCGCGATCGGGAACCAACCGGTGAGGCCGAGCTCGTCGCACAGGGGGGCGGCGACCGTCGCGGAGTTGCGGTACCCCTCGTAGAAGACCGGGATCAGGCCGGGCTTGTCCTTGTGCCAGGTTCCGGTCTCGAACAGGCGGTCGAGGTCGTCGAGCGTGACTGCCGCGTAGTCGCGCGCGAACCCGGCGAGCTCCGCGGCGAGTTCATCACGGGCGGCGGTCGGCGTCGAGTGGTAGTTCACCACGCGAATGAAGTGGCCGCGTTCGAGCTGCGCTCGCTGTGTCTGGAACGAAGGGTGAGTCATTCCGGTGCTCCTTCTCGGCTGGATCGGGCGGCGTCCGTGCCGGGCGCCGCACCCGGTGCGAAGTGGGTGAAGCCGAGGGCGCCCATGGCGACGATCACGGCACCCTCGTCGTCGTCCCGCGCCCACGGGACGAGTGCGTTCGCGTAGAGGTCGAAGCCCTCGGCGAACGCGCGGCCCTCGGCGAGCTGCTCGGCGGTGGCCGCCGCCGGGATCGCTCCTCGCTCGTCCGCGAGCCCGAGCACCATCGGGATGCCCTCACGCTCGAGTCTGCGGTCGTTGCAGGCTCGCAGGAGGCCGATGAGGTCGCCTGCCTCGAACAGCTCGGCGGCAGACGGCTCGCCCTCATGGGACGAGGGACCGGACACGGTCACGGACATACTGGTTCCTTACTCTCGACGGGTCGGGGTGCGGAGATCACGCCGAGCAGGCGCTCGACGATCTCGGCGATGGAGTCGCGTGCCGCGGCGAGGCCGGGCCGCGGGTCGGGTCGATCGCCGAGGCGCTCCACCAAGGCGGTCGTGTACGCCGCCGACAGCTGCGTACCGACGTTGACCTTCCGGATTCCGGCGACGATCGACGCCTGGATTCCCTCGTCGTCCACGCCTGACGAGCCGTGGAGGACGAGCGGTACGGGTACCGCGGCAGCGAGACGGGCGATGAGCGCCATGTCCGGCCGAGCCGTCCGTGTCGTCATCGCATGGGAGGTGCCGACGGCGACGGCGAGCGCGTCCACCCCGGTCGCGCGGACGAACGCGCTCGCCTCTTCCGGGTCGGTGCGGACGCCCGGAGCGTGGGCGCCGCCCTTACCACCGATCTCGCCGAGCTCGGCCTCGATCCAGAGTCCGCGCTCGCGGCCGCGCTCCGCGACCCGCGCAGTCGCCGCGACGTTCGCGCCGTAGTCGAGCGTCGACGCGTCGTACATCGCCGAACCGAAGCCGAGGTCGGCCGCCTCGCGCACGAGGTCTTCCGACTCGCAGTGGTCCAGGTGGAGGCCGACGGGGACCGATGCGCCTTCTGCGACCGCACGGCAGGCCGAGGCGATCGGCGAGAGGCCTCCGTGGAATCGGACGGCGTTGTGGCTCACCGAGAGCAGGACCGGCAGTCCGGCACGCTCGGCACCCACGACGATCCCCTCGGCGAACTCGAGCGTGATGACGTTGAATGCGGCGATCGCAGGCAGGCTCGCGCCCACCTCCGCCGCGAGGCGGGAGGTCCGGATCAGCATGTCTCGACGTTCACCCCCGCCGAACGAAGCCGCGCGAGGTCGGCCGGATCCGCGTCGGCGTCGACGATCAGCGTCGAGATCCCGGTGATCGGGATCAGCCGCGCCGGTCCACGCTGGGAGAGCTTCGAGTGATCGGCGAGCACGATCACCTCTCGCGCGGACGAGGCGAGCGAGCGGTCCGTCTGGGTCTCGGACAGGTTCGTGCCCGTGACGCCCATGTCCGCGTCGACGCCGAACGCGCCGGTGTAGACCTGGTCGATGCCGAACTCGCTCAGTCCCGAGATCGTCAGGTGACCGAGCAGGCTCATCTCCTGGCGTCGGAGGAGGCCACCGAGCACGATGATGTCCACCTCAGGGAACTGCGCCAGGCGATTGACCACCGTCAGGCTGTTCGTCAGGACGGTGAGCCCGCGGACGCCGCCGAGGAACGGCAGCATCGCCTCGGTCGTGGTGCCGCCGGTGATCAGGACCGTCGAGTTGGCCCGGACGTGCGCGGCGGCGGCCTGCCCGATCCGGTGCTTCTGCTCTGCGTTGACGGTCTCGCGCAGCGGACGCAACGGCTCGACATCGTCATCGACATGCGCAGCCCCGCCGTGGACGCGCTCGATGAGCCCTCGCTCCTGCAGGTCGTTGAGGTCGCGTCGCACCGTCGAGGCGCTCACCCCCAGCATCCGGGCCATCTCGTTGACCGACCCCGCTCCGGTGGCGCGGATGAAGTTCAGGAGCTCGCGCTGGCGCTTCGGTCCGAGCAGGGGTTCAGTAGCCGGCGACACGGTCCACCTCATTCACCAAGGGCCGATCCTCGGCCAGCCGGGTCAGGTTCTCGACGACGAGGTCGAGTGTCTGTGCATGGTACTGCGGCGCGAGGCCCGCAACATGCGGCGTGATCAGTGCGCCGGATTCCGACCACCAGGGTGAGTCGGGGGGAAGAGGTTCGTCGTCGAACACGTCGAGCGCGACCCCGCCGACACGGCCGTCGCGCAGTCGATCGAGCAGTGCGGCCTCATCGACGATGCCACCGCGCGCGATGTTCACGACGAACGATCCCGGGCGCAGCTGGTCGAGCTGCCCCGCGCCGATGAGCCCGCGCGTCGATTCCGTGAGCGGGACCACCACAACGAGGACGTCGCTGCGACGCAGGACCTCGTCGAGTTCGGACACCGGGAAGAGCTCGGCTCGATCCTCACCAGCCGTCGAGCGTCCGGTGTCGAACTTGTCGCCGCCCGCGCCTGCCCGTCCGGATCGGCTCACGCCGAGCACGTTCATGCCGAACGCACCGGCGAGCCGCGAGATCTCCCGGCCGATCCGACCGTAGCCGACCACGCCGACGGTCGCACCTGGGAGGTCGACGGGCGTCAGGTTCGCGAGTCGCTCTGCGTTGGACGGCCAGCTCCGCTCGGCGCGATGTCGTTCGATCAGCGGCATGCGATGGGCGAGCTCGAGGATGGCCATCATCGCGTACTCGGCCATCGGCACCGGTGCGATCCCCCCGAGCGTGGTGATCGGGATCGTCGTGTCCCAGAGCGATGTGGAGCGGACGTGGTCGACGCCCGAGGTGTCGAGCTGGATGCACCGCAGGGCCGGGGCGTCGGCACGGTCGGGGAACCACTCGCTCGTGTGCAGGAAGTCGACGCGGGCGAGGACGTCGGGCTCGGGCGGGCGATCGACGGACGCGCGGTGGATCTCCACGTCGGGCAACCGGCGCCGCAGTTCACCGAACCACTCCTCGGGGAGGGGCAAGGTGCAGAGGTAGGTCTGGGTCACTTGATTCCGCTCCTTGCGAATCCCTGGACGAAGTAGCGCTGGAAGAACAGGAAGAGGAGCACCATCGGGAGGACCGAGATCAGCGCGAGCGCCATGATGGCGTTGTAGTCGGGCGAGGTCTGGTTCTTCAGGTAGAGCAGCCCGATCGGAAGCGTGAAGAGATCGTTGTCCTTCAGGGCGATGAGCGGCCAGGCGAAGTCGTTCCAGCTCCCCATGAGGGTGAGCAGAGTGAGCACGGCGATCAGCGGCTTGCACAGGGGCAGCACGACCTGCATGAAGATCCGCAGGTGCCCAGCCCCGTCGATGCGCGCCGCCTCGATGATCTCGTCGGGGATGCTGATGAAGAACTGGCGTGCGAGGAAGATGCCGAAGGCCGCGGCGGCTGCAGGGAGGATCACGCCCCAGTAGGTGCCGTAGATGCCGAGCCCCGTGACCAGCTTGAACTGCGCGACCATGATCGCCTGGACGGGGATCATCATCGTCGAGAGCGCCAGGAGGAATATGCCGTTGCGTCCGGCGAATCGCAGCCGGGCGAACGCGTATCCGGCGAGCAGGTTGACGACGACGGTGAAGGCGGTGACGAAGACCCCGATCACGACCGAGTTGCCGAACCAGTCGACCACCGGGACGCGATCGAAGACCTTGACGAAGTTCTCGAGCGTGAAGGTGCTCGGCCACAGCCGCAGGCCCGGCTCGAACACCTCGCCCCTGGGCGAGAATGCGACGACGAGCATCCAGTAGAGCGGGAACACGACGACGGCGGCGACGACGACGGCGATCAGCGTTCGCAGGATGATCCCGCGCCGGTCGCCGCTCCGGTTGCGGCGGCGGCGGCGCAGCCGCGCGGCCTGCCGCGGGCCGAGGAGATCGGCTTCGGCGATCTCGAGCATGGCGGTGGTCTGTGCCATCTGGTCCTCCTATTCGGCCAGGTCGCGGGTCCGGCTCGTCTTCCACTGGATGAAGGTGAAGGCGAGCGTGATGACGAGGATGACGATGCCGATCGCGGCGCCGTACCCCTGTTCGCGGATCTGGAAGCCGTTCCGGTACGCGTAGGTGACGAGCACGGAGGTCGCGTTGCCGGGGCCTCCGCCCGTCATCACGAAGATCAGGTCGAACACCTGGAACGACGCGATGACGTTCATGATCAGCAGGAAGAAGGTCGACGGTCCCACGAGGGGGACGGTGACCGATCGGAACTGCTGCCAACGGCTCGCGCCATCGATGCGCGCCGCTTCGTACAGTTCCGGCGAGATGTTCTGGAGCCCCGCGAGGTAGATGATCATGTTGAAGCCGATCCTGAGCCAGATGGCTGCGATCACGACCGAGATCATCGCCGGGACACCCTGCGACTGCCACGCCACCGGGCCGAGGCCGATCGCGGTCAGCACCTTGTTGAGCAGGCCGTTGGACTCGTAGAAGAGGATCACGGCGATCATTCCGGATGCGACGCCGGAGATGACCATCGGCAGGACGATGATGGTACGGAACACGCCGCGAGCCGGCAGCACCGAGTTCAGCAGGACGGCGAGCCCGAGGCCGCCGGCGAGTTCGATCGGGACGGTCGCGATCGTGAAGACGATCGTGTTCGCGAGGCTCTGCCAGAACACAGGATCGCCGACGAGCTTGGCGTAGTTGTCGACGCCGACCCACTCGGGGTCCCCGAATCCCTTCGTCTCCTGCAGGGACAGGATCAGCGCCCAGACGATCGGGATGAACAGGAAGAGGGTCATCAGGACGAGGTTCGGCGCGGCGAACCCCCACCCGACGAGCGACTCCCGGAGGCGGGCGGTGCGGCGCGCCGCCCGCGGCCGTGAGGACGCGGTCGCGTGCCCACGGCCGCGGGCGGTCAGGGTGGTCATTACTGCGCAGCCTCCTCGATGGCGGCGGACAGGTTCGACAGCGTGTCAGCGGTCGACTGGCCACCGATGAAGGCGGCTTCCAGCTGGTCCTGGAGCGCCGTGTTGACCGCCGCCATCGCGGGCGACGTCAGCTGCTTCACGTCCGAGGGTTCGATCGTCGCAGCCTGGTCGACGAAGACGGGCATGACGTCGGGGCGGATCACGAACTGCACGGCGTCGCCTTCGAGGTCGAGTCGGGTCGGCAGCTCGTTGGTGTTCGCGCAGAACAGCGACATCGCGTCAGCCGACGTCATGAACTTCAGGAACTCGGCAGCCAGATCGGGGTTGTCGGTGTCCTTGGTCGCGACGAGCGCGTTGCCGCCCAGGTCGGTCGCTCCCCGGACGTCCCTCGGCATCGGGATGGCGGTCCACTCGAACTCGGCGAGGTAGTCGACGTCGGGCACGAGGAACGATCCGATGAACGCCATCGCGGCCGTGCCCTCGGTGAACAGGGAGTCCGCGTAGACGGTTCCCTTCGTCGAACTCGTCGGCGGCACCCAGTCGTTCTCGAAGAAGCTCTTCGTGAAGTCGAGCGCCTGCTCGCCTTCGGCGGAGTCGATCGTGGCGGTCGATCCGTCGAGGAACGTGCCGTCGGCCTGGAAGAGCCAGCTGAGCCACCGCGGCGCACCGCCGAGCTGCCAGTTGTAGACGAAGGGGTACTTGTCGGCGGGAAGGGACGCGCGGAGCTGCTCGGCGACGTCGGCGAACTCCTGCCACGTCCAGGCATCCTCCTGCGTCTGTGGCAGCGTCGACGGGTCGATGCCGGCCTGCTCGACCATCGCGGTGTTCACGAGGACGGCGGAGACGTCGGTCTGGTGCGGGACGCCGTAGGGCACCCCCTCGTAGGACACGGCCTCCCACATCGCGGGTACGAACTCGTCCACCTCGGCGTTGTCGAAGTAGGGGCTCAGGTCGAGCAGCTGGCCCTGGCTCGAGTAGACGCCGAGGTTGCCGTAGTCGACGCGGAACAGGTCGGGGGCATCGCCGGAGGAGAGCTGCGCATCGATGTTCGAGAACATCTGGTCGTACGGCACGACGTTCAGCTTGACCTCCGCACCATCGTGTTCGGCCTCGAACTGGTCGATGAGCTCGGTGAAGCTCGCCTCCTCCGCCTCGCTGCCCCACGTGGTGAAGGTCAGCGCCTGATCGCCGCCCTCCTCGCCGCCGCCCCCGAATCCGGCGCACCCGGTCAGCACGAGGCTGCCCGCGGTGACGACGGCGGCGGCGCCGAGCATCCGCTTACTGCTGAGTTTCACGCTGTGATCTCCTTCTCATCGGACGGGCGAGCCACGGAGCTTCGCTGCGCCACTTGGTATCCGGCAGTATTCAGCATCAGTCGCAATCCGTCAAGAACTTTCATTCTTTGCTCATTTCTGATTGAATTTGCTCAGATCACCGCACCGAGCGGTGTCCGAGCACGAAGGCGAATGCGATGAACGACAGCACACCCGAGCACGGCGCGATCACTCGCGCCGAGCTGGCGAGCCAGCCCGAGATGTGGGCGCGCGCCATCGAACTCTCCGAACGACACCGGACGCTGCTCCCCCAGAGCGGCGAGCGGGTGCTCGTGGTCGGGTGCGGGACGTCGTACTACGTCGGAGACGCCTACGCCTACCTCCGCAACGATGCCGGCTTGGGACGCACTCGTGCCGCGATCCCGAGCGAAGTGACCTGGGTGGATCCCGACGAGCATCTCGTGGTGGTCTCCCGCTCGGGCACGACGGCCGACGTGGTCGACTTCGTCGAGCGACACCGCTCGACGAACCGGATCACTGCGATCATCGGCGACGTCGAGACGCCCCTCGGCCGGCTCTGCGCAGATCGGACGGTGCACCTCGACTTCGCCGACGAGCGTTCCATCGTGCAGACGAGGTTCGCCACCACGGGGCTCACCGTGCTCCGGGCATCGATCGGGGCGATCGACGGAAAGCTGGTCGCCGACGGTCGCCGTGCCCTCGAACTCGACCTCCCGATCGACCCGGCGGCCCTCCGCCACGTCGTCTTCCTCGGCCATCGATGGACCACCGGCCTCGCGCACGAAGCGGCGCTCAAGGTTCGCGAGTCGGCCGGATTCTGGACCGAGGCCTATCCCGTCTGGGAGTACCAGCACGGGCCGATCTCATGCGCCGGTCCAGGCAGCCTGGTCTGGTTCCTCAGCGACGCCCCCGAGTCCGTGGTCGCGGACGTCCGCGCCACGGGCGCGGACGTGTACGTGGACGACCTCGACCCTCAGGCCGATCTTCCGCTCGTGCACCGCCTCGCGGTCGAACTCGCCGCGATCCGCGACCGGGATCCGGACACTCCTCCCTTCCTGAACCGCTCCGTGCTCGTGACCGAGTGATGCCGATCGTCTCCGTCACCGCACCCGCCCACCCTGCCGGCCGGGAACTGCTCGCCGGTATCGCGGGCGCGATCGCCTCCTCGCTCGGACTCGGCGAACGCGACGTCCTCGCGGTGTCCGTCGAATCATCGCGTAGCGTCGCCGGTGGAGGCGCATCGGATGCCGGAACCTGGATCGTCGTCACGATCCACGGGTCGGACCGGGGCGATGCGGCCATCGGACGCGCTCGCGAGGCCGCCCAGGACGCCGTCGCGCGCTGGGCGTCCGCGCAATCGCTCGAACTGGAGGGAGTGTGGTGCGAATGGCTGGCACCCCAGCCGCGCTGAATCGCCTGCTCGTGGTCGGCGAGCTCTGCGTCGACCTGATCGTCGAGCTCGGCGGAAGCGAACTCCGCTTCGGCCAGCACGAGCAGATCGTCGGCCGCACGACCATGACGATGGGCAGTTCCTCGGCGATCACCGCCTGCGGGGCCGCCGCGCTGGGCGTGCCGACGACGCTCGTGAGCGTCTGCGGTCCGGACACGTTCGGGAGCTACCTGATCTCGGAACTGGAACGCCGCGGCGTCGACCCGACGCACGTCCGCATCGACGAGACCATGCCCACCGGTGCCTCGACGCACCTGACCCGGCCGGATGGCGACCGCGCCATCCTGACCTCCATGGGCTCCATCGGGACGGTCGTCGCAGCGGATGTCCCCGAGCCGCTCCTCGAGGGTGCGGCGCACCTTCACGTCGGCAGCTACTTCCTTCAGGGCTCGCTCCAGGCCGACGCGAGGGCGCTCTTCGCACGTGCGCGGGAACTGGGCGCCACCACCTCCCTCGACGGCAACTTCGACCCGAGCGAGCGGTGGGACGGCGGCATCCTCGATGCCCTCCGCGAGGTCGACATCCTGTTCGGCAACGACCAGGAGCTCCGTGGCATCACCGGTGCCTCGAGCATGGACGCGGCGATGGCGGCGGCCCTCGACGCGATGCCTCCCGGGGCGATCGTCGTCGGCAAGCTCGGGGCGGACGGGGCGATCGCCGAGCGCCGGATCGACGGACGTTCCGTCCGCGTGATCGCACGTCCTCCGGTCGTCGACGCGCCGCTCGTCGACACGGTCGGAGCCGGCGATACGCTGGCGGCCGGGTTCCTGGCCGCGACGATTCGAGGCGCATCGACCGAGGACGCGCTCGCCTTCGCCGTCGCGTGCGGTACCGCGTCGACGCGAGGAGCCGGAGGAGTCGGGGCGCAGCCGGGAATCCAGGAGGCCGAACGCCTCGCCGCGCTCGTCGAGGTCGACCGCGCCGAGGCGTGAGCCGGCGCAAGGGCTGGCCCGGCTCCCCGCCCCGGCGTACGTTGGATCTCGAACGAGGAGGTTCGCGTGAGCACCACCCGAGAGTCCACCGTCTCCCCCGTCGATGAGCAGGAATCGCGAGCGGTCGCGGAGGCCGCGCGCGAGCAGGAGTGGCGGAAGCCGAGCTTCGCCAAGGGCCTGTACCTGGGGCAGTTCGACCTGTCGCTGATCCATCCGCACCCGAGACCCGACGCCGAGCGGGTCGAACGCGGCGAGGCGTTCCTCGCCGACCTCGAGGCGTTCCTGCGCACGGTCGACGCCGCCGGGATCGAGCGCGACGCCCGCATCCCCGATGCCGTCTTCCAGGGGCTCGCCGACCTCGGCGCGTTCGGCATGAAGATCCCCGTCGAGTACGGCGGGCTCGGCCTCGGCCAGAGCTACTACAACCACGCCCTCACGATGGTCGGCTCGGTGAACGCGAGCATCGGCGCGCTGCTGTCGGCGCACCAGTCCGTCGGCGTGCCCGAGCCGCTCATGCTCGCGGGCACCGAGGAGCAGAAGCGACGGTGGCTGCCGCGGTGCGCGGCGGGTGCCGTGAGCGCATTCCTCCTGACCGAACCCGAGGTCGGCTCCGACCCCGCGCGACTGCAGGCGACGGCGGTCCCGTCGGAGGACGGGTCCGAGTACGTGCTCGACGGCACGAAGCTGTGGACCACGAACGGCGTCGTCGCCGAACTGCTCGTCGTCATGGCGCGCGTACCGAAGTCCGACGGCCATCGCGGCGGCATCAGCGCCTTCATCGTCGAGGCGGATGCCCCGGGCATCACCGTGCACCGCCGGAACGCGTTCATGGGCCTGCGCGGCATCGAGAACGGGCTGACGTCGCTGAAGGGCGTGCGGGTCCCGGCCGGGAACCTGGTCGGCCGCGAGGGCGAGGGACTGAAGATCGCGCTGACGACCCTGAACGCCGGCCGGCTCGCCATCCCGGCGATCTGCGCGGGCGCCGGCAAGTGGAGCCTCAAGATCGCCCGCGAGTGGTCGAAGGCGCGCGTGCAGTGGGGGCACCCGGTCGGCGAGCACGCCGCGGTCGCGCACAAGGTCGCGTTCATCGCCGCGACGACGTTCGCGCTCGAGGCGGTCGTCGACCTCTCGGGCATGCTCGCCGACGAGGACCGCAAGGACATCCGCATCGAGGCCGCACTGGCGAAGCTCTGGGCGTCGGAGATGGGGTGGCGCATCGCCGACGAGCTCGTCCAGATCCGCGGCGGGCGCGGCTTCGAGACCGCCGCATCCCTCCGCGCCCGCGGCGAGCGCGCGGTCGGCGCCGAGCAGCAGCTGCGCGACCTCCGGATCAACCGCATCTTCGAGGGATCGACCGAGATCATGCACCTGCTGATCGCGCGCGAGGCGGTCGACGCGCACCTCACGGCCGCGGGAGACCTCATCGACCCGCACCTCGAGCTCGCCGATCGCCTGAGGGCCGCCGTCTCGGCCGGCGGGTTCTATGCGCGCTGGCTGCCGCAGCTCGTCGCCGGGAAGGGCGACCTGCCCGCCTCGTACGACGAGTTCGGCCCGCTCGCGCCCCACCTCCGCTACGTCGAGCGCACGAGCCGCAAGCTCGCGCGCGCCACGTTCTACGGCATGGCGCGCTGGCAGGGCGGGCTGGAGCGCAAGCAGGGCTTCCTCGCCCGCGTCGTCGACGTCGGCGCGGAGCTGTTCGCCGTCGCGGCCTCGTGCGTGCGCGCCGCGATGCTCGCCGCAGACACCCCCGACCAGGGCAAGTCGGCCTTCCAGCTCGCGCACACGTTCGCCGAGCAGTCGCGGCACCGCACCGAGCGCCTGCTCGACGAGCTCTGGCACAACACGGATGCCACGGACGAGCGCCTCGCGTCGCGCGTGCTCGACGGCGACTACGCCTGGCTCGAGGACGGGATCCTCGACCCGAGCGAGGGCACCGGGCCGTGGATCACGGAGGCGATCCCGGCCGACGCAATGGAGGACGTGCATCGTCGCGTGATCGGGTCGACCCGGGACACCTGATCGCCGCGCGGCGGAGGTGGGATCGGGTCGCCCGCGGTGTCGCCACAGCGCCTTCCGAGCCGCCATCGGTACGCTCGGGTGAGTCCACCGAGTCCTGGAGGCGTCGAGCACCCCGTGCCCTACCCCGTCGATGGTCCACGCCGTCATCCTTCACGTGCCGATGAGGCGCGGTCGTGACCGCGGCCCTGCTGCTCCTGCTCGTCGGCCTCGTGCTGACCGCTGCGATCATCGCCGTGAACGGCTACTTCGTCGCGCAGGAGTTCGCGTACATGTCGGTCGACCGGGCTCGCCTCCGTGCGCGCGCGGAGCAGGGCGACGCGGCTGCGGAGCGGGCGCTCTCCGTCACCCGGCGCACGTCGTTCATGCTCTCGGGCGCGCAGCTCGGGATCACGGTCACCGGCCTGCTCGCGGGGTACGTCGCCGAGCCGTTCATCGGCGAGTCGCTGGGCGTGCTGCTCGGCGGGGTCGGCGTGCCGCCGGCCGTCGGCATCGCCGTCGGCACGGTGCTCGCGCTCGCGCTCGCGACGGTCGCGCAGATGATCTTCGGCGAGCTGTTCCCGAAGAACCTCGCCATCGCGAATCCGGAGCCACTGGCCCGTGGCCTCGCGAGGTCGACCCAGGTCTACCTCGGCGCGTTCGGATGGCTCATCGCGCTGTTCGACGCGGCATCCAACGCCGTCCTCCGCCTCATCCGCGTCGAGCCCGTGCACGACGTCGACTCGAGCGCCACCGCCGAGGACCTCGAGCACATCATCGACGACTCGCGGGCCAGCGGCGACCTCCCGGACGAGTTGTCGATCCTGCTCGATCGCATCCTCGACTTCCCCCGGCGCGACGTCGAGCACGCCATGGTGCCGCGGGTGCGTGTCGACGTCGTCGCGCCCGATGCGCCGATCGCCGACCTGCGGACGATCATGGCGAGCGGGCACACGCGGTACCCGGTGATCGGCGACCGCGAGGAGCCCATCGGCGTGGTGCACCTCGCCGACGTGCTGCGCGCCGACCCGGACGACCGTCGGGCGGTGCGCGAGATCATGCGGGACCCGCTCGTCGTGCCGACCCTGATGCCGCTGCCCGACGCGCTCGACGCCCTGACGGAGTCGCGCAACGAGCTCGCGTGCGTCATCGACGAGTACGGCGGCTTCAGCGGCGTCGTGACGATCGAGGACCTGGCGGAGGAACTCGTCGGCGAGATCGCCGACGAGCACGACGTCGAGACGACCGCCGGTGCGGAACGCGACGCCGAGGGCGTCTGGGTCATGGACGGGGACGTGCACCTCGACGAGGTCGCGCGCATCATCGGCCGTGGGCTGCCGCGCGGCGACTACGAGACCGTCGCGGGGCTCATGATCTCGGAGCTCCGCGGCCTGCCGAGCCCGGGCGACGTCGTGGAGGTCGAGCTTCCCGTCAGCGGTGCGGACCTCGCGGAGCAGGACGAGCCCGTGGCCGTCCGACTGCGCATCGAGGTCGCCGAGATCGATCGGCACGTGCCATCCGTCGTGAGGGTCGCCCTGATCGAACCGGAGGTCGAGCGATGAACCCGTGGATCGTCATCCCGGTCACCGTCGGGCTCATCGTGCTCAGCGCCTTCTTCGTGATCATCGAGTTCGCGCTCATCGGGGCCCGACGCCACCGGCTCGAGCAGGAGGCCGCGGACAGCGCGTCCGCCCGGGCGGCACTGCGCGGCATGAACGAACTCACCGTGATGCTCGCCGGAGCCCAGCTCGGCATCACGGCCTCGACGTTCGCGCTCGGCGCGGTCACGAAGCCCGCGGTGGACGAGTGGCTCGGTCCGGTGTTCCTCGCGTGGGGCCTGCCCGAGTGGCTCGCGGGCGGTGCCGCCTTCGCGCTGGCGCTGCTCATCGTCACGTTCCTGCACCTGGTCGTCGGCGAGATGGCGCCGAAGTCCTGGGCCATCGCGCATCCGGAGCGGGCCGCGAAGCTCATCGGCCTGCCCTCCCGAGGCTTCATCCGCGTCTTCCGCCCGTTCCTGCTGTGGGTGAACCGGATCGCCAACGCGCTCGTGGCGAGGACCGGGGTGGAGCCCGTCGATCGCGCCGCCGTCGGCGGGCGCGACGCCGACACCATCCGCAACCTCGTCGAGTACTCCACGCAGGTCGGCGTCCTGGAGCCGGAGCTGCAGTCGCAGATCACCGAGGTGATCGCGCTGCAGGAGCTCTCCGTCGGCAACATCACCAGGCCCGACGGCGCCCCGACCGCCGCACCGGCGGATGCCTCGGTCGGCGACGTGCGCGCCGCGGCGCTCGCGTCGGGCCACCTGCGCATCCTGCTCGACGACGGCACCGGTCGGATGGGCGAGGTCGTGCACGTTCGCGACACCCTGCTCGCCGCGGACGGCGAGCCCGCGACCGACTTCGGACGACCGGCGTTCCGGGTGGACTCGGCGACCCCGGCGTACGAGCTCCTCCGTCGCATGCGCGAGCAGCAGGTGCAGCTCGCCGTCGTCGAACGCGACGGCGAGCTGCTCGGCGTCGTCACGCTGACCGATGTGATCCAGCGCGTCCTGCCGGTCGCCGGGGACCTCCCCGAGAACGGTTGACGCCGGTCAGCGCTCCCCGCGGGTGGCGTGGATGTCGACGTCCTTGCTCTCCCGGGCCAGTAGCACGGCGCCGGCACTCGCGACGAACACGACCATCCAGAAGACCGCGACCGGCCACGTCGCACCGAAGGCGATCACGAGGCTCGTGGCGATCAGCGGGGAGAAGCCGGCGCCGATCGTCGATGCGGACTGGTAGGCCGCGGAGGCCCCCGAGAACCGCAGGGAGGTCGGGAACTGCTCGGCCACGAAGGCGGCGATCGGACCGTAGACCATGCCCTGCACGAGTCCGTTGCCGAGGATGATCGCGATCGCGAAGCCCCATACCGTGCCGGTCTGGAGCAGGCCGATGATCGGCAGCGCGAGCACGATGCCCAGCACGCACCCGGCGACGATCATCGTGCGCCGGCCGAGCCGGTCGCTCGCGCGGGCGGCGAGGATCGAGACGACGACGGTCACGACGGCGGCGGCCGCCTTCCAGTTGAGGACGCCGGTGCTGTCGGCACCGCTGTTCACGGCCTCCGAGACGCCCCACACGGTCATCAGGCCCTGCGAGGTCGTGAACGAGAGGACGGCGACGAACGCGATGACCACGGCCCGCCAGTGGTTGCGCAGCACGTCGAGGATCGGAACGCGTCGGCGAGCGCCGATCTGCTCGAGCTGCTGGAACATGGGGGTCTCGGCGACTCGGAGGCGGATGACGAGGCCGACGGCGACGAGCGCGATGCTGAAGAGGAACGGCACGCGCCATCCCCACGCGAGGAACTGGTCCTCGGGCAGCAGCGAGAACAGGCTCAGCATCAGCGTCGCGAGCACGGCGCCGACCGGGCCGCCCGCGTTCGCGAAGCTCGCCGCGAGCCCGCGGTGCTTCTTGGGCGCGTGCTCGAGGGCGACCAGGATGGCGCCGCCCCATTCGCCGCCGACCGAGATGCCCTGCACGACGCGCAGCAGCACGAGGAGGATCGGCGCGATGATGCCGACGGAGTCCGTCGGCGGCAGCAGGCCCATGATGGTCGAGGCGACGCCCATCAGGACCATGGTCAGGATCAGCACGACCTTCCGGCCGCGGGTGTCGCCGAAGTGGCCGAAGACGATGCCGCCGAGGGGCCGGGCGAGGTAGCCGACGGCGAAGGTCGCGAACGAGGCGAACGTGGCGAAGGCGGGCCCGAGGCCGGCGAAGAAGACCTGCCCGAACACGAGGCTGGCCGCCGTCGCGTAGAGGATGAAGTCGTAGAACTCGATCATGCTGCCCATGAAGCTCGACGCGATGACGCGTCGCATGTCCTTCGTGGTCATGGACAGCTGCGTGCCGTCGGCGGCCGTGGTCGGCGCCGTCGTCTCGGGCGGTGCGGTGCGGGTGATCTGGGTCATCGTCGACCTCTCTCGTATCAGTGTGTCACGGCGTGCGAGTGCGGTCAGGCCGCGAGCACGCGCTCCCGGGCGAAGGAGATGCGGTCGAGGTCGTCGGGGATGAGGACCTCGAGGTCGGCTCCTGCGGCGGCGCGGAGCCAGTCGTCCGCGGGCAGGTGCCCGGGGACGAGGTGGTGCAGGGCGAGGCGCCGCGCGCCGGCCTCCTGGGCCAGGGCGATCGCCTCCTCGACGCTGGTGTGCGACTTGCGGTGGTGGTCGATCGAGGCGCGCGAGGTCTCGTCCTCGCGCGACCCGTACGCCTCGGCGACCCACTCGAAGCTGATCGCCTCGTGCAGCAGCAGGTCGACGTCCTCGGCGAGGCGGACCGTGTTCGCGCATGGCGCGGTGTCGCCGGAGATCGCGACCGAGCCCTCGTCGGTCGTGAACCGGAACGCGAAGGCGGGGGCGATGGGCGGATGCTGCACGAGGATCGCGTCCACGCGCACTCGGTCGTCCTCGAAGACCGTGAACGGGTCCATGTCGGGCGTCGGGGCGTCGTTCGGGTGGTACCCGATGCCGGCGGGGATCACGATGTCGCGCGCGTCGAACAGGTCGGTCGGGGACGGCCGGAGCGCGTCGAGCACGCGGTCGTTGAGGTCGGTGGCCTGCGCCTCCATCAGCAGGCGGAACAGGTCGGCGGTGCCGGGCGTCGGCAGGTGCGGGGCGACTGGACGCGGCGGCACGGTCGCCCGCGGCGAGACCGGAGGGAGGACGCCGCGGTCGCCGGGGCCGACGATCGGGATCGGCGCGGCGTCGCCGCTCAGGCCGAACATGCCGAACAGGGCGAGGTTCGCGAGGTCGGTGGTGTGGTCGGAGTGGAGGTGCGTGAGGAACACGCCGCCGAGGCGATCCATCGTGAACCCGGCTCGGGCGAACTGGCGGCCGGCGCCGAGTCCGGCGTCGACCAGGTAGACCCGGTCGCCGACGGCGACCGCCGTCGAGATGCCGAACCGGGAGTGCGCGTCGATCGGCGTCCACCAGCGGGGGCCTCCTGCGGTGCCCAGGGTGACGATGCGGTGCTCGGTCATGCGGTGTCTCCTTCGACGTGCCTGATGAGACCATCGTCGGCGGCGCGTAATGTTCTGTACAGCGGAGGTTTCCAAAGCTCTTCATAAGGAGAACCGATGAATGGCGTGACCGTGCGACAGCTCGAGTACTTCGTCGCCGCCGCCGACCTCGGCACCCTGAGCGCCGCCGCCGACCGGTGCCTCGCGTCGCAGGCCGCAGTGTCGACGGGGCTCGCCGACATGGAACGCGCCCTCGGCCTCCAGCTGCTCGTGCGACGGCCGGCCAAGGGCGTCGTGCTCACGCGTCCCGGCGAGCGGATGCTGCCCGTCGCACGCCGCATCCTCGACGACCTCGGCGAGCTCTCCCAGCTCGCGGGTGCCGAGCAGGACGAGGTGGCGGGCCCGCTCCGCGTCGCCTGCACGGTCGCCCTCTCGCCGCGCGTGCTCCCGCCCCTGGCCGAGGCCTTCGCCGAGCGGCATCCGCGCGTCGTGCTCGACCTCGTCGACGGGCTCGCGAGCGAGGTCCAGGACCTCGTGCGCGACGGCACGGCGGATGCCGCGCTGCTGTACCGGCGGCAGCTGCTTCCCGGCGTCGAGGCACGGACGATCCGCTCCCTCGCACCGTACGCGGTGCTTCCGGAGGAGCATCCGCTGGCGCGGGCCGACGACGTCGCGCTCGCCGACCTCGCGGACGAGCGGCTCATCCTGGTCCAACCCGCCGGCTCGCGGGGCGTGATCGAGACCCTCATCGAGGAGGCCGGAGTGGTGCCGCGAGCGGGCTGGGCGTTCGCCAACCCCGAGACGGTGCGCGCGATGGTCGCACGCGGACTCGGCTACTCGGTCTTCAGCGGACGCCCGCGCGGGACCCAGAGCTTCGACGGACGGCACGTCGCGTACGTGCGCGTGCGCGACGCCGTCGAGCCGAACGACGTGGTCCTGGCGATGCCGCACGGACAGCGCCGCACCGCGCGGCTCGACGCGCTCGTCGCCCTGCTCGGCGAAGCGGGGATGCAGGAGGCGATGGGCTGACGGCCGGCCCGGCATCCGGCATCCGTCTCAGAGCAACCGCCCGATCATCGCCGCCGCGCGCGCCGCGCCATCCGTCTCGACATCGCGGTAGTCGACGGTGCGGCCGATCTCCTCGGCCATCGCCGCGGCGAGGGCCTCGGGCGTGAGGTCGTCGTACTCCATGAAGCGGCCGGCCCGGTAGCGATCGAGGCGCGCGCGCACGTGGAAGCGCTGCTCGAAGTGCTCCTGCAGCGGGACGTAGATGAACGGCACCTTCGCGGCGGTGAGCTCCATCGTCGTCGTGAGTCCGCCCTGCACGATCGCCAGGTCGCACGCGGTGAGGTGCTCGTGCAGGTTCGGGACGTACGCGCGGTACTCGACGCCCGGCACCTGCGGCAGGCTCGCCGGGTCGATGCGCGGCCCGGTCACGACGATCATCCGCAGGCCCGGGATGGCCCGGTGCGCCGCCTCGGCGCCGGCCACGATGCGCCGCAGCAGCGAGGCGCCGACGCCCGAACCGCCGACCGCGGCGATGACGACGCGCTCGTCGTCGCGGTACCCGAGCCGTTCGCGCAGCTCGGCCTTCTCGCCGAGTGCCGCCGGATCGAACCCGGTGATGTACCCGGAGAAGTCGAAGTGCTCCTCCGTCCAGTCGCGGATCCTCGGGAGGCCGGGGCCGAACGTGTCGGGCACGATGTCGTCGGTCGAGCCGACGAACACCGCGGCGTCGCGGATGCGGCCGTACCGGGCGACGTGCTCGATCATCTCGAGGTTGTAGTCGGCGGCCACCTCCGCCTCGCGCGGCCCGCGCGAGGGCATCGGCAGGTAGCCGACGAAGTCGGTCATCCAGGCGAGCGCACCGCGCTTGAGGTTCGGGTTCTCGAACAGGTAGTGGTCGACCTCCCACGACTCGTCGGCGATGACGAGGTCGTACTCGCCCGCCGCGACGACCTCCTCGAACACCATGAAGTTGTGCAGGAGGATCTCGTCCATGTTGCGCAGGGACTGGAAGACCGCGAGGTCGTGGTCGCCGCTCTCGTGCTCGATGTGCGAGGACTCGCTGGCGAGGGCGGCGGATGCCGGGTGCAGGCGTTCGCCCGCGACGTCCAGCACGCGCGTCACCGGGTCCTGTGCCAGCCAGTCGATGCGCGCTTCCGGATGCAGCGCGCGGAGCTCCTGCGCGATCGCGAGGTCGCGACGGGCGTGGCCGAGCCCGATCGGCGACGAGAGGTACAGCACCGTCTTCTCGCGGCCGGGACCCACCCACCAGCTGCCGTCGAGCCGGGTCGTGCCGAAGATGCGGTCGGCGAACGCACGGATCGCGTGGTTGACGCGGACCGGGTAGCGCACCTGCGGAGCGTGCCCGGAGCCCTCGACGGCGAGGAGTTCGGCGTCGGGGAGGATCTCCTGCATGACCCGGGAGGACTCGAAGGACGTGATGCGATCCTCGGTGCCGTGGATGAGCAGGGCCGGGGTCTCCAGCGTCTCGAGGCGGTCTCGGAGCTCCTCGACCGTGAGCTCGTCGTAGTCGTCGGTGATCGACCAGGCGAGGACGTCGGGCCGCTGGTCGAGCCCCCATTCGACGAGGTCGTCCCAGGCCTTCGTCGAGTGCGGGTCGGAGGCCACCTGCGACATGAAGAACTCGACGAAGTCGGGCCAGTCGCGCTGCCAGTAGTCGAAGTCGAACTTCGCCCAGCCTCGCGGCTCCGGGTTCGCCACGGGGTCGTACGGGACGTCGGGGGCCCGTTCCGGCAGCGGCGCGATCCACGGGTGGTGGCCGGAGATCGAGACCATCCCGAGGACCCGCTGCGGGTGCATCGCCGCGAGGTTGATCGCGATCTCCCCGCCCATCGAGTACCCGACGACCACCGCGGCATCCGTCCCGGTCGCATCGAGCACGGCGATCGCGTCGGCCACCCGGTGGCCGAACGTGTAGCGAGCGGGGTCGAGCGGGCGGGACGAGCGGCCGGCGCCGACCGCGTCGTAGACGACCACGCGGAAGTGGCGTGCGAGGTAGGGCACCTGCATCTTCCAGACGCGCTCGTGCACGAGCTCCCACGTGGGCAGCAGCAGGATCGTCGGTCCGTCGTCGCCGTAGACCTCGTAGTGGATCGACGCACCGGCGCGCTCGATGTCGCCCTCGTGCGTGGGCGTGGCGACCTCCATCACGCCACCTGGCGAGCCATGGCGCGCTCGCCGGCCTCGATGAGGGTGCCGATCGCGCGAAGGGCAGGGCGCAGCGGGAGGTCCTCCTCGTGGCCGGAGAGGATCAGGAGCTCGGCCCCGACGAACGCCGCCGAGGTCAGCGCGACGACCTCCTCGATGCTGAGCGGCCCGAACGAGAAGCCCTGGTCGGCGTGCCGGCGGGCGGCGGTGGTGAGCACCTCGGACCAGCCGTGGATGATGTCGTGCACGCGCTCGCCGATGAGGTCGTTGGACAGGCCGGCGGCCATCATCTCGAGCAGCACGCGCACGTACCCGGAGGCGAGGTCGTCGTCGAGGTAGTCGCACGCGGTCGCCCACTGCTGCGACAGCGGCTCGTCCTCGGCGTACATGGCCCCTTGACGCTCGAGCAGCTGCGCGTTCTCGGCGTCGAGCATGCTCAGCACGAGCAGTTCCTTGGAGCCGAAGTGGTAGTGGATCTGCGACAGCGGCACGCCCGCGAGGTCGGCGACCTTGCGCGTCGAGAGCGCCGCGTACCCCTGGTCGACGACCAGTCGGCGGGTCGCGTCCAGGATGCTGGCGACGGTCGTGTTGGTCGGCATCTCGCATTCCCCCTCATTTCGTTCGGTCGATCGACCGATTTCATGGGTCAACGTACTCCGGCGGCCACGCGACGTCAAGACCCGGCCGTGACGACGTGCGTCGGCGGCCTCCCGGCCCGCCCGTGGTCAGCTCGACGGCAGCGCCGACTCGACCCACGCGCGCAGCTGCGCCGCGGGCACGGCGCCGACCTGCCGACCGACCTCGGCGCCGTCGCGGTAGAGCAGCAGGGTGGGGATCGCGGTCACCGCGTGGCGGCTCGACACGACCGGCGACCGGTCCGCGTCGACCTTGACGACCTTCAGGCGCCCGGCGAGCTCGCGCGAGAGCTGCTCGACGACGGGAGCGATCGCACGGCACGGGCCGCACCACACCGCCCAGACGTCGACGAGCACGAGCATGCGGCTCGCGACGGCCTGGTCGAAGCTCACGTCGTCGGCCTCGACCAGCCACGGCAGGTCGGCATGGCAGTTCGAGCAGCGCACGCGACCGCGGCCGGTGAACGGGACGCGGTTCCTCGTCGCGCACGCCGGGCAGCTGACGACCTTGCCCGGCCGGTTGCTCGTCGCCATGTCTCGAGCCTACGTGGCCACCCCGACCCCGGCCGAGGGCGTCCCCTGATGACGCCATCACCGGGCGACGGCATCGTCGTCTTCGGAAGGGCGGTTCCGCGACGATGTCGCGGACCGAGATGGCCCCGCGGCGCGCCGCCGACGAGGAGCCGTCCTCGCCTGCATCCGGGGAACGCACCCCGGATGCCCGGAGGTGAGACTCATGGAAGAACGCACATCGGCGAACGCCGCGCAGGAGCCGCCCGTCGGCGCCGACGAATTCATACGACTCGACAACGAGCGCAGCGGCGAACGCATGCCGAAGGAGCTGGCGGCGCTGGTGGAGGGTCGGACGCTCTCGATCACCACGCGAGAGAAGTTCGACTTCAGGTCCGTCGAGCCGGTGCCCTACGACGGCGACCGATGGCAGGTGAAGCTGCCGGAGGGAACCGGCCTGGTGATGCCCGGCCGCACGTCGGGGCGGCTCTCGGTCGACGAGGTCGGCAGGGCCGCGGTTCGAGAACTCGGCGAGTCCGGCGAGCTCGCGGCATCCCGCCCCGCCTGGGTCGACTACGAGCCGCACGCGAAGGTTTCCGCAGCGCGGACCACCGTGCTCCGTCGGCTCGACGGGACGATCCTCGAACCGCACTACGGCGTCTTCGGAGCCGACGACCGCCAGGTGTACTACCCCGGCGGCTACCCGTGGACGTGCGTCGGCAAGGTGTACGTGTGGGACGACTGGGGCTCGCCGTACCCGGCGTGGTCCGGCTCGGGCGTCCTCATCGGCGATCGTACGGTCCTGACCGCAGGACACATGTGCCCGTGGGGCTCCGGCAACTGGGCGATGCAGTTCGTCCCGGCGTACTACGACGGCGTCTCCACGCTCGGCCGCGGGGTGAGCTCGTACGTGTCGGACTACTACGGCTACGACACCGACGACACGGTGTCCGCCTGGGACATGGCGGTGCTGCGGCTCTACACGCCGCTCGGCGTCAACTACGGCTACTTCGGCACGAAGGACTACGACAGCGCCTGGGAGGGCGGGAACTACTGGACCCTCGCCGGATACCCCGGCGCTGTGGCCGGCGGCAATCGCCCGTCGCGCCAGATGTGGTGGCCGGTGCTCGACGACGACGGCAGCGGCTCGGCCGAGGAGGTCGAGTACGAGGCCGATTCGACGCCCGGCAACTCCGGCGGACCCGTGTTCGGGTTCTGGAGCGGCCTCCCGTACGCCATCGCGACGCACAGCGGCGGCTCGAAGACCACGTTCCTCTGGTGGACCATCGAGGACACCAACGTCGGCGCCGGCGGTGGCGCACTCAACTCGCTCGTCGCCTGGGCCCGGAGCAACTGGCCGGCGTGACCGCGACGGGTGCGGCAGCGGATGCCGCGGGGCGTCGGCCCCGCGGCATCCGGCCGACCCTCAGTCCAGGTGGAAGATCTCCGGGATCTCCATCCACCACTCCCCCTCCGCGCGCTCCGCGAACGGCCGTTGCAGCGGCTCGCAGACCGACCACCACTCCTGCGTCGTGGGATCGGCCGCGATCGCGGCCATGTCGGCCTCGAGGTCGTCCCCGACGTACTCCATGTAGGCGAAGAGCACCTCGCCGTGGCGGAAGATCGAGTAGTTGCGGATGTTGCTGAGCGCGAGGCGCTCCAGCACCTTCGGCCAGACGGCGGCGTGCAGGCGCTCGTACTCCGCGCGGTTCGCCGCGGGCAGGCCGATCACCGACGCGAGGCGACGCACGCGCGTCTCGCCGACGATGCGCTCCTCGCGGCTCATGCGCGCGCCCCCGCCGCGCGGGCCCGGACGTGAGAGACGCCGCCGTCGACCTCGAGCGCGGTGCCCGTGGTCGAACCCGAACGCGGGCTGGCGAGGTAGGCGATCGCCCCGGCGACCTCCTCGGGCGTGACCATGCGGCCCGTGGCCTGGCGGGCGTCGAGTGCGGCGCGCTCGGCGACGGGGTCCGCGAAGCCCTGGAGCATCCGCTCGACGAACGGGGTCGACACCGTGCCGGGGCTGACGCAGTTGACGCGGACGCCCTCGCCCACGTGGTCGGTCGCCATCGCGTAGGTGAGCGCGAGGACGGCGCCCTTGGAGGCCGAGTAGAGCGCCCGCTGCGGCAGGCCGTTGAGCGCGGCGATCGAGCAGAGGTTGACGACGGATGCCGCCTCCGAGCGCCGCAGCCACGGCAGCGCCGCGGCGGTGACGCGCGCCATCCCGACGACGTTGACGTCGAGGACCCGCGACCACTCGGCGTCGTCGTTGTCCTCGACCGTGCCCACGGCGCTGATGCCGGCGTTGTTGACGACGACGTCGATGCCGCCGAGCCGCTCCGCGATCGCCGCGACGGCGTCGGCGACCGACGTGCGGTCGGAGACGTCGGCGGGGAAGCCGACGAGCGGCTCCGGCAGGCCCTCGATCGACCGGTCGAGCACGGCGACGCGCGCGCCGCGGGCGGCGAGCTCCTGCGCCGCGGCGAGGCCGATGCCCGAGGCGCCGCCGGTCACGACCGCGACGAGCCCGTCGAACTCCGCGGCGCTCATGCCTGCACCATCCGCTGGCCGGCGCGGCCGAGGCCGTCGATCTCGAGCTCGACGGTGTCGCCGTCGCGCAGGTACGGGGTGCCCGGGAGGCCGAGTGCGACGCCCGCGGGGGTGCCGGTGTTGATGACGTCGCCCGGCTGGAGCACCATGAACTGGCTGAGGTACCAGATCACGTGGGCGACGGAGAAGAGCATGTTCTCGGTCGAGCCGTCCTGGCGCAGCTCGCCGTTGACCCAGAGCCGCAGCCCGAGCCGCTGGGGGTCGTCGACCCGGGCCGCGGGCACGAGGTCGGGACCGAACGGATTGAACGTCTCGCAGCTCTTGCCCTTGTCCCACTGGCCGCCGCGCTCGAGCTGGAACTCGCGTTCGGAGACGTCGTGCGAGACCGCGTAGCCCGCGACGTGCGCGAGCGCGTCCTCGGGCGAGTCGAGGTAGCGCGCGGTCTGCCCGATGACGACGCCCAGCTCGACCTCCCAGTCGGTCTTCGTCGAGTTCCGCGGGATCAGCACGTCGTCGTTGGGGCCGACGAGCGTGTACGGGTCCTTCATGAAGATCACCGGCTCTGCGGGCAGCGCGGCCCCGGTCTCCTCCGCGTGGTCGCGGTAGTTCAGGCCGATGCACACGATCTTGCCGGGGCGGGCGATGGGCGCGCCCACGCGCGCGGTGTCGCCGTCGAACTCGGGGAGCGTGTCGAGCGCCGCGCCGAGGCGCGCGATGCCGTCGCCGGCGAAGAACGCCCCGTCGTAGTCGGCCGTGACGCCTCGGGCGTCGAGCACGCGGTCGCCGACGCGCACGACGGGCACCTCCTCGCCGGGGGCGCCCAGTCGGGCGAGGGTGAAGCTGTCGGTCATCGTGTGCCTTCCGTGTCGGGGAGCGAGTAGAACCGGCGTGCCGTGCCGGCGAGGATGAGGTCCCGCTCGCGCGGGTCGAGGTCGGCGAGCAGGGCCTCGATGCCCGCGAACACCCGCTCGTAGCCGCCCGCGATGAGCGAGACGGGCCAGTCGCCGCCGTACATGAGCCGTTCGGGGCCGAACACGTCGAGCGCGTGCTCGAACGCGGGGCGCACGGTCTCGACGGTCCAGTCGGCGGGGTCGCCCACGGCCGAGTAGAGGCCCGAGACCTTCGCGTGCACGCGCGGGTTCTCGGCGACGCGCGCGATGAGCGAGGCCCACGGCTCCAGGTCGCCGGCGCCGATCGGCGGCTTGTTCAGGTGGTCGAGCACGAGGTCGAGCTCGGGATGCCGTCGGGAGACCTCGAGCACCGCCTCGAGGTGCTCGGGCAGCACGCCCACGACGTCGAACGGAACGCCCGCGGCCTCGAGCACGCCGAGGCCGGCGTCGACGTCGTCGCGCAGCAGCCAGCGCGGGTCGGGCCGGTCGTGGATGAGGTTGCGGATGCCGCGGAAGAGGGGCCGACTGCGCAGTTCCTCGAGTCGCTCCGCCGCGCGCTCCGGCTCGTGCAGGGGCACGTAGCCGACCACGCCGACGACGAGCGGCTCGCCGGCCGCGACCTCGAACATGAGGTCGGTGTCCTCGTCGTTGTCGGCGGACTGCACGAGCACGGTGCCGGTCACGCCCGTCGCGGCGATGGACGGGAGCACCTCGTCCATGCCGATCGACCGGTACAGCACGCCGGCCTCGGGCGTCAGCCAGCTGTAGCGCGCCCGGTCGAGGTCCCAGACGTGTTGGTGGGTGTCGATGATTGCGCTCATGCCGCCTCCCTGCGGGTCATGGTGAAAGGTCTGATGACTTCGAGCGCAGCACCTATGCTGAGCCCATGGGATCGCGTTCGAACGTCGTCATCGACGGAATCCGCCAGATGATCACGAGCGGCGAGCTCGTCGCCGGCTCCCGGCTGCCCGTCGAGCGCGAGCTCGGCGCCAGGCTCGGCGTCTCGCGCGGGCCGCTGCGCGAGGGCGTCCGTGCACTCGTCGTGCTCGGGGTGCTCGAGACCAGGCAGGGCGACGGCACCTACGTCACCTCGCTCGAACCCGGACAGCTCCTCGAGCCGCTCGGCATGCTCGCCGAGCTCCAGAGCCCCGAGAACAGCGTGCACCTGCTCGCCGTGCGGCGCGTGCTCGAGCCCGAGGCCGCGGCGCACGCGGCGCTGCGCATCTCCGACGACGAGCTCGCCGAGGCGCGCCGGATCCTCGAGCGCGGCGAGGCGATCCTCTCGGTCGGGGACGACGTCGACCTCGAGGCGACGATCGACGTCGACACCGAGTTCCATCGCCTGATCGCGACCGCGAGCGGCAACCCCGCGTTCGCCGCGATCATCGACGCGCTCGTCGGCCGGACGGCCCGCGCTCGGCTCTGGCGCGCCATCCACCAGCACGGTGCGGTGCACGACACCCAGCGAGAGCACCGCGCCATCCTCGACGCGCTCGAGGCGCACGACCCCGACCGGGCGCGCATCCGCATGAGCGTCCACGTACTCGGCGTCGAGGATTACACCGAGCGGCACGTCGACGAGCAGCCCGTCGACGACGTCGACTGACGACTCACGCATCGCGCACCAGCCCCCGTCGGGAGAGCGCCCGCCAGAACTCCTCGGGGATCTCCGCGCGGTACCGGTCGGCGGTGCTCGCCACCTGGTCGGCCGTGCGCATGCCCACCACGACCGAGACGACGGCCGGATGGCGCAGCGGGAACGCCACGGCGGCGTCGGGCAGCGACAGGCCGAACTCCTCGCAGACGTCGGCGATCGCGTTCGCCCGCGCGAGCACGTCGGCCGGCGCCGGACCGTAGTCGTAGGTGGCGTCGGCGGCCGGGCGCGGCTTCGAGAGCAGCCCGGAGTTGTAGACGGCCGCGGCCACGATGCCGACGCCGCGCTCGAGCGCGAGCGGGAGCAGGTCGTCGAGCGCGCCCTGCTCGAGCAGGGTGTACCGCCCGGCGAGCATGATCAGGTCCACGTCGTGGCGGCGCACGAACTCGGTGGGCATCGCCGACTGGTTCATGCCGGCGCCGATCGCACCGACGACCCCCTCGTCGCGCAGTTCGATCAGCGCGGGGATCGCCTCGGCGTGCGCCTGCGAGCCGTGGTCGTCGGGGTCGTGGAGGTAGGCGATGTCGATCCGGTCGAGGCCGAGTCGCTCGAGGCTCTCGTCGACCGATCGGCGGATGCCGTCGCGGCTGAGGTCCCACTCGCGTCGGAGGGTCGCCGGCACGGCGAAGCCGCCGTCGTCCATGGTGCCCTCGGGGGAGCCGCTCGGGACGAGCAGTCGTCCGACCTTCGTGGACAGCACGAACTCGTCGCGGGGGCGGTCGCGCAGTGCCTCGCCGAGCCGTCGCTCGGAGAGCCCGAGGCCGTAGTGGGGCGCGGTGTCGAAGTAGCGGATGCCTGCAGCCCAGGCCGCATCGACGGCCGCCCGCGCCTCGTCGTCGCCCGTCGGCCGGTACAGGTTGCCGAGCTGCGCGGCGCCGAACCCGAGTTCGGTGAGGGCAGCGCCGGACCTCAGGGTGCGACTCAACATCGAGGGACCTCCATGGGGCGACATGACTCCGTAAAGGTTAGATGATTTGGTGTCGATATTCCATTTCTCTGTCACAATGGTGGGGAGCACGACGCAAAGGTCTCCTCAATTCCTCGCGTCGAACCACGGACATCCGCTTGGAGGATCAATGCTGACCGCCGCGTACACGGGCGACTCGACCATCACCGTCTCGGAGGCGGAACCCCGACCGCCGGCCCCGGGGCAGGTGCAGATCCGCGTCGCCTACGTCGGCCTCTGCGGCACCGACCTGCACATCCTCCACGGCAGCATGGACGCCCGCGTCCGGACCCCGCTGGTGTTCGGCCACGAGATGAGCGGGACCATCGCCGCGCTCGGCGAGGGCGTCACCGGATGGGATCTCGGCGATGCCGTCACCGTCATGCCGCTCGCGTGGGACGGCACATGCCCCGCCTGCCTCGCGGGCAACGAGCACATCTGCCAGAACCTCGACTTCATCGGCATCGACTCGCCCGGCGCCCTGCAGGCGGTCTGGAACGTGCCCGCCGACGTGCTCGTCGCACTCCCCCACGGCATCGCGCTCGACGCCGCCGCCCTCGTCGAGCCCGTCGCGGTCGCCGTGCACGACGTCCGCCGTTCCGAGATCGCGATCGGCGAGAAGGCCGTCGTGATCGGCGGCGGGCCCATCGGCGTGCTCATCGCGACCGTCGCGCGCGCCTTCGGCGCCGAGGTCGCCGTGATCGAGCTCGACGCGAACCGCCGCGCGCAGATCGCGGGCCTCGGTTTCGCCACGCTCGACCCCCGCGAGGTCGACCAGGTCGCCTGGGTCGAGGAGTGGACCGGCGGTGCCGGAGCGGACGTCGTCTTCGAGGTCTCCGGCGCCGCGGCCGCGGTGCTCGGCGCGACCTCGTTGGCCAAGGTCCGCGGCACGCTCGTCGTCGTCGCCATCCACCCCCGGCCGCGCGAGATCGACCTGCAGCGCGTCTTCTGGCGCGAGCTCCGGATCCTCGGCGCGCGCGTCTACCAGCGCACCGACTTCGAGAAGGCCGTCGAGCTCGTCGCCGACGGCACCATCCCGAGCGACCTCCTCATCACGAAGGTCGTGCCGCTCGCCGAGACGCGGGCGGCGTTCGACGACCTCGAGGGCGGTCGCGCCATGAAGGTGCTGGTCGACGTGCAGGCGGGCCAGGAGACGACCGGCGAGGAGGCCGCGGCATGAGCGTCAGCTTCGACCTCACCGGGACCACCGCACTCGTCACGGGCGCCAAGCGCGGCATCGGCTTCGCGATGGCCGAGGCGCTCGCCGCCGCGGGCGCCGACATCATCGCCGTGAGCGCGAGCCTCGAGGCCGAGGGCAGCGCCATCGGCGCAGCCGTCGCTGCGCACGGGCGGACCTTCGAGGCGCACGCGGTCGACTTCGCCGACCGCGACGCCGTACTGGCGTTCGGCGAGTCGCTCCGCGGCCGCCGGATCGACATCCTCGTCAACAACGCCGGCACCATCGCGAGGGCGCCCGCGGCGGAGCATCCGCTCGAACTCTGGGATCGCGTCCTCGAGGTGAACCTGTCGAGCCAGTTCGTGCTCACCCAGGCCGTCGCCCAGGGGATGCTCGAGCGCGGTCGCGGGAAGGTGATCTTCACTGCGAGCCTGCTGAGCTTCCAGGGCGGCATCAACGTGCCCGGGTACACGGCGGCGAAGTCCGGCATCGCCGGGCTCGTCAAGGCGCTCGCGAACGAGTGGACCGCGAAGGGCGTCACCGTCAACGGCGTCGCACCGGGCTACATCGCGACCGACAACACGCAGGCCCTCCGCGACGACCCCGATCGCTCGAAGGCGATCCTCGAGCGGATCCCCGCCGGCCGCTGGGGCCGCGCCGACGACATCGCGGGCGCCACGGTGTTCCTCGCCTCCCCCGCCGCCGACTACGTGTCGGGCATCGTCATCCCCGTCGACGGCGGGTGGCTCGGCCGATGACCCTCCACGGCCAGCGGTTCGTCCCGGTCATCGTGCTCGACCACGCGGCCCGGGCGGTGCCGGTCGCCGAGGCGCTGCAGCGCGGCGGCATCCGCTGCGCCGAGATCACGCTCCGCACCACGGCGGGCATCGACGCGATCGCCGCGCTCCGCGACCTGCCCGATTTCACGGTCGGGGCCGGCACCGTGCTCACCCCCGACGACGTGGACCGCGTCGTCGACGCCGGTGCGCGGTTCGTGGTGAGCCCCGGGCTCGCGGACGACGTCGTCGAGCGCGCGCTCGCCCGCGGCGTCGACGTCGTCCCGGGCGTCGCGACCGCGACGGAGGTCCAGCGCGCCGTCCGGCTCGGCCTGACCCGCCTGAAGCTCTTCCCCGCGGCCCAGCTCGGCGGGCTCGGGCTGATCCGAGCGCTCGCCGGGCCGTTCCCCGACGTGCGGTTCCTGCCGAGCGGCGGCGTGAACCCTGCGAACGCCGCGGACTACCTCGCCGACCCGAACGTCTTCGCGGTGAGCGGAAGCTGGATGGCGACCCGCGACCTGATCGCGGCGGGCGACGTCGCGGCCATCGAGCGGCTGAGCCGCGAGGCCGTCGCGGCGGTGACGCGATGAGCACCGGCGACCGCGGCACGCGGGGCGTGCTGACCCTCGGCGAGGGCCTCGGCGTCCTCCGCACGCGCGGGCTCGGCTCGCTCGCCCACGAGACCGACCTCGTCGTCGGCACGGGCGGCGCCGAGGGCAACGTCGCGATCGGCCTCGCCCGACTCGGCACCGCGGTCACCTGGCTCGGCCGCGTCGGCGACGACGGACTCGGCACGCGGGTCGCGCGCGAGCTGCGCGCCGAGGGCGTCACCGTCGTCGCCCCGCTCGACGCTGCGGCCACCGGGCTGCTGATCAAGGAGACCCCCGCACCGGGGCGCACGCTCGTGACCTACCACCGCGCCGGCAGCGCCGGCAGCCGGCTCTCGCCCGCCGACCTCGACCTCGTCGACATCGGCGCGTTCGACCTACTGCACGTGACCGGCATCACCCCGGCACTCTCGGCGACGGCGCACGCGGCGATCGACGCGGCGGTCGATCGCGCCCGCGCCGCCGGGGTGCCCGTCTCGTTCGACGTGAACCACCGCAGTTCGCTCTGGGCCGACCCGGCCGACGCCGCGGCCGTGTACCGATCCCTCGCGGCCCGGGCCGACCTCGTGTTCGCGGGCGTCGACGAGGCCGAGTTGCTGGCCGGACTCGCCGGGGCCCCCGCCGACGACCTCGCGCGCGCGATCGCGGGGCTCGGGCCGTCCGAGGTCGTCGTCAAGCTCGGCGAGGACGGCGCGATCGCCTTCGCCGACGGCGCAGCTCACGAGCGCGCGGCCGTGCCGGTGCGCGTCGTCGACACCGTCGGCGCGGGCGACGCGTTCGTCGCCGGATACCTCGCCGCGCGCCTCGCGGGCGAGGATCTCGACGGGCGGCTCGACCTCGCGGTCCGCACCGGGGCCGCCGCGTGCACGCACCCGGGCGACTGGGAGGGCTTCCCCACGCGCCGCGACCTCGAGCGCGACCTCGGCGCGGACCCCGTGCAGCGCTGACGGCACGCCGGACGCGCCAGGCACTCCGGACGCGACCGGACTGCGGTCAGCCCAGCTGCAGCACCCCGTCGACCCGCCGCGGGATCCCCTCGTAGCCGTCGCGGAGCTCGGCAGGAAGCAGTGCCTCCGGCGCGTCCTGCCATGCCAGCGGCCGGAGGAAGCGGCGGATGGCGCTCACCCCGACGGACGTGTGCTGCGAGTTCGTCGCCGGCCACGGTCCGCCGTGGTGCTGGCCCCACGAGACGCGCACGCCCGTCGGGTAGCCGTCGAACACGAGACGTCCGACGCGCGGCGAGAGCTCGCGCACGAGCGAGGCGACGGCGGCGGCCTCGGATGCCTCGCTGTGGATCGTCGCGGTCAGGGAGTCGGGCACGGCGTCGAGCGCCCGCACGACCTGGGCGTCGTCGTCGTAGCGCACGAGCACGATGAGCGGCCCGAACGCCTCCTCGGTCGCTTCGGCCGTCAATGCGGCGGCGGACGTCACGAGCACGGTCGGCGCGGCCGTGAAGCCGGCGTCGCCCGCCGCACCCCTGGCCAGGAGTTCGACGGCGCCGTCCGCGACCAGCCGGTCGCGGATCTCGTCGAACGACGTGGCGATGCGTCCGTTGAGCAGCACCGTGGCCGCGGCATCCGTCGCCCTCGCCGCGATGCGCGCAACGAGCGCATCGCCCGCGTCGCCGGTCGGCACGAACGCCACCCCCGGCTTGGTGCAGAACTGACCGCTCCCGAGCGTGAACGAGCCGTAGAGCCCGTCGGCGATCGCGTCGCCGCGCGCGGCGGCGGCGGCGGGGGTGACCACGAGCGGGTTGAGGCTCGAGAGCTCGCCGTAGAACGGGATCGGTCGCGGCCTCGCATCGATGAGCTCCATGAGCGCGCGGCCGCCGTGCAGCGAACCGGTGAAGCCGACGGCCTGCACGTGCG
The DNA here is from genome assembly GCF_009674665.1 of Agromyces kandeliae. Lineage (GTDB taxonomy): Bacteria > Actinomycetota > Actinomycetes > Actinomycetales > Microbacteriaceae > Agromyces > Agromyces kandeliae. The sequence continues at coordinate 152,978 of NZ_WKJD01000018.1, read as the reverse complement.
GGTTCGAGACGAGCACCCGGCCCGCCTCGGTGCCGTACACGATGCCGATGAGCCCGTCGGGCGCGCCGTACGCCGCGGCGGCGTCGCGCAGCACGGCGTGCGAGGCCCGCGACGTCTCGAGGTGCGACGAGTGCGCCTTCAGCACGACCGCGTTGCCCGCGGCGAGCGCCGACGCGGTGTCTCCGCCGGCGACCGAGAACGCGAACGGGAAGTTGCTCGAGCCGAACACGGCGACCGTGCCGAGCGGCACGAGCATGCGCCGGATCTCGGGCTGCGGGCCGAGCGGGGTCGTGCCGGCGTGGTCGATCGTCGCCTCGAGGACACCGCCGTCGCGGAGCGCCTCGGCGAACATCCGGAACTGGAAGCTCGAGCGACCCACCTCGCCGGTGAGCCGCGGCAGGCCGAGCCCGGTCTCCCGGTCGGCGACGGCGGCGAGGTCGTCGCGGTTCGCGTCGAGCGCGTCCGCGAGCGCGTCCAGCAGGTCGGCCCGCCAGAGGCGGTCGTGGGCGGATGCCGCCGCGAACGCGGCATCCGCCGCCCGGATCACGGCATCGGCCTCGTCGGGCGTGCAGGCGGCGATGCCGGTCGGCCGGGTCTCGCCGGTGCGGGGGTTCGTGCTGGTGAGCATGGTGTCTCCGGGGTCGGGATGGTGCGCGGTGTCAGAGCAGTCCGCGCGCGGACAGCGATCGGTAGAGGGCGTCGATCCCGAACGTCCACGGCTCGGCGGCGTCCGTCGAGCGCACGCGGTTCACGAGCGCGCCGAGGCGCGGCTCCGCGATGCGCACGAGGTCGCCGTCACGGTGCGTGAACCCGCGGCCGGGCACGTCGCGGTCGTCGACCGGTGCGAACATCGTGCCGAGGTAGAGCACGAAGCCGTCCGGGTACCGGTGGTGGGCGCCGACGACCTGGCCGACGAGGTCGACCGGGTCGCGGCTGATGCGGGCGAGCTCGCTCGTGCCGTCGAGGCGATACCCCTCCTCGCCCTCGATCGAGAGCCGCACGACCGACGCGCGCAGGTCGTCGATGCCGTAGCCGTCGTCGAACAGGCGGATGAACGGGCCGAGCGACGCCGACGCGTTGTTGTCCTTCGCCTTGCCGAGGAGCAGGGCGCTCCGACCCTCGACGTCGCGCAGGTTGACGTCGTTGCCGAGGCTCGCGCCCACGATGCGACCCGTCGAGCTCACGACGAGGACGACCTCCGGCTCGGGGTTGTTCCACTGCGAGGCGGGGTGCACGCCCACGTCGACGCACGGTCCGACGGTCGCGAGCACCGGCGCCTTGGTGAAGACCTCGGCGTCGGGACCGATGCCGACCTCGAGGTACTGGCTCCACCAGCCGCGCTCGATGAGCAGCGCCTTGAGGGCGGCCGCCTCCTCGGAGCCGGGCTTCAGCGTGTCGAGCGAGCCGCCGATGGTGCCGAGGATCTCGGCGCGGATGGCGGCGGCCGCGTCCTGGTCTCCGCGCGCGCGCTCCTCGATGACGCGCTCGAGCATCGAGACGGGGAACGTCACGCCCGCGGCCTTGACGACGTGGAGGTCGATCGGCGAGAGCAGCCACGGCCGCACGGGGTCGCGGGTCTCGGGCGGCGTGTTCGCGACGAGGTCGTCGAGGCTGCCGAGCACGGGGCCGTCGGCATCGGCGAGCGCGGCGACCGGATCGGCGCGCTCGGTGAGCGAGCGCATCGTCGGGAACGCGCGCGAGACGTCGACGACGCCCTCGGGGCGGAGCACGACGACGCTCGGGCCGCCCGCGGTCCAGGCGCGGCCGACGAGGGTCGCGCGGTCGGCGTCTTCGGGCAGGATGCCGCGGGCATCGGGCCAGGTCATGGTGGGGCTCCTCATGGGTCCGGTCGATTCGATCGGGCGCCTCAGCGCCGGTGGAAGACGCCCGCGCGCTTCTCGGCGAAGGCCGCCCGGCCCTCGTGCGCGTCGGCGGTGGCGAAGGTGACGGTCTGCAGGTCGCGCTCGTAGCGCATGGCCTCGTCCTGGGTCATGTTGAAGGCCGCGCGCAGGTTCGCCTTCGCGGTCTCGGCCGCGATCGGCGGTCGCGAGGCGATCACCCGAGCGAGCTCCATCGCGCGGGCCACGAGCCGCTCGGGCTCGACGAGCTCGCTCACGAGGCCCCAGCGCAGCGCGGTCTCGGCGTCGATCGGGTCGCCGGTCATGAGCATGACCGCCGCGTTCGACGGGCCGATCGAGTGCGCGAGGAATGTGGACATGCCGCCGCCGCCGATCCAGCCGAGCTTGATCTCGGGCGCCGCGAAGCTCGCGGTCGTCGAGGCGAGGCGGATGTCGCAGATGAGCGACGTCTCGAGCCCGCCGCCGAACGCGTATCCGTTGATCGCGGCGATCACGGGCTTGCGTGCGTCGCGGATCGCGTCGCAGTAGTCCGTGCGGTTCCGGAACTCCCACGGCGTGGCGTAGGTGTCGAGGGTGCGGATGTCGGAGCCGGCGCAGAACGCCCGCTCCCCCGCCCCGGTGATGACGATCGCGCGGATCTCGTCCGCGGCATCCGCCCATTCGACGACCTCGACGAGCGCGTACGACATCTCGGGCGTGACCGAGTTGAGCTTCTCGGGCCGGTCGATGGTGATGATCGCGACGTGGCCGTCGACCTCGAGGCGGATGTTCGGGCTGGCGGGCTCCATCATCTGACGGTGCTCCTTTCGCGGGCGAGGGCGTCGAAGCCGCGGTCGAGGTCGGCGAGCGCGGCATCCGCCGGACCGCCCTCCAGGAGCGCGCGTCGCACGATCGCCGAGGCGGCGGACTGGAAGGGGATGTACCCGGGCACGCGCGGGCGCACCCACGCGTCGTCGATCGTCGCGAGCGTCGACCGGTAGAAGTCGGCGGATGCCGCGTTCACCGCGTCGTCGGTCCAGGCGCTCCGCAGTCCGGGCTGCCCCGCGTGCTCGGGGATGGACGTGCGCTGCGCGACGGGGTCGAGCAGCCCCGCGAGGTGCGCGAGGAGCGCCTGATCGGGTTCGGAGCGCGTCGAGAGCGCGATGCCGGTGCCGCCGATCGTGGAGCCGCGGCGTCTGCCCGAGCTCGCGGCGGGCGCGTCGTCGAACGCGAGTGCGCCGGGACCGGAGGCGTAGGTCACGTACCCGTAGACGAGCGGGACGTACGCGATGTCGCGCTCGCGTCGCATCCGCTCGAGCAGGGCGATGGGGTTGAGGTCGGCGGCGCGCTCGGGCATGCGCGCGGCGAGCTCGGCCATGATGCCGAGCGCCTGCGCGCCGACGGCGCGGTCGACGAGTCCGGAGCCCGGCTCGACGGCGGGCTCGCCGCCGAGCGCGACGCAGGTCGACGCGAACGTCAGGAACGCGTGCGGACCCGCGAGGCTCAGCGCGACCGGGGCCGTCGTCGAGAGCTCGAGCACCTCCGCCCACGTCTCCGGCGCGACCGGCACGAGCTCGGGGACCCGCACCGCGACCTGCGTCGCCGCGTCGAGCGGGAGCGCCCAGAGCCGGCCGTCCAGCGTGTACGACGCGGCGCTCGGCCCGACCGCGCCCACGCGGACCGCGTCGAGGAACTCCGGCGCGAACCACTCGTCGAGCGGCCGGATCGCCCCCGCCTCGAGCGCGTCACCGAGGTGCGGGTGGTCGAGCACGATGACGTCGTAGCGCGCCGCGAGGTCCTCGATCGGGCTGGACTCGAAGCCCTCGAGGGGGTGCACGTCCCAGGCGATGAGCGGTGCGCCCGCGGCATCCGTCGCCGTCTCGGCGGCCCGCTCGAGCGCCAGCCGACCTCGCGGGTGGTCCCACGTGAGGCCCCGGTAGCGGGCGGGCATCACGCGCTCGCGGCGACCGGCGCCGCCTCGGTCGCGGTCGCACGAGCCGCGCCCGACGCCAGCAGCGCATCGACGGCGGCGTCGTCGAAGCCCGCCTCGAGGAGGATCTCGCGCGTGTGCTCGCCGACGAGCGGCGCACCGCGGTAGACCTGCGGCGGCGTCGCCGAGAAGCGGTACGGGAAGCCCGGCGTCTTCACGTGCCCCTCGGTCGGATGGTCGTACTCGACGAACGTGCCGTTGTGCGCGACCTGCGGGTCGTCCACGAGCTCCTGGTAGCCGTACACCGGTCCGATCCACATGCCGGCGGCGCCGAGGGTCTCGATCCAGTAGCCGGCCGGCTTCTCGCGGAGCTTCGCCGCGGTGCGCTCGTGGATCTCGTCGCGCCGGGTCCAGCCCTCGACCTCGCTCCGCCACCCCTCGAACACCGGCTCGTCGATGAGGCGGCCGAGCTCGTGCAGGTCGGCGAACGCGAGCGCGACGAACCCGTCGCTCGTCTCGAACACCCCGTAGGGGGCGCGGATGTAGACGTGCGCGTGCGGCTCGGCCGAGCGCTCCTGGGTCTTGCGGCCCACGGTGAACACCGAGAGCTCCTGCATCTGCAGCGTCGTCAGCGCATCGAGCATGTTGACCGTGACGAGCTGGCCCTCGCCCGTGCGCTCGCGGTGCAGCAGCGCGGCGAGCACGCCCTCGAACGCGGTCGACGCGGTCACGGCGTCGGCGAGGTACTGGCCGGCGGGCGACGGCTCGTCGCCGTGGCGGCCGGCCGAGAGCATCGCGCCCGACATCGCCTGCAGCAGCAGGTCCTGGCCCGGGCGATCGCGATACGGGCCGTCCTCGCCGTAGCCCGAGATCGACACGTAGACGATCGACGGGTTGATCGCGCGGAGCGACTCGTAGTCGACGCCGAGACGTCCGGCGACGCCCGGGCGGTAGTTCTGCAGGAAGACGTCGGCCCCCGCGACGAGCTCGCGGAGCGCGGCCCGGCCCTCCTCGCTCTTGAGGTCGAGCGCGACCGAGCGCTTGTTGCGGTTCAGCGACAGGAACGACACGTTGATCTCGTTGCCCGTCGCACCGCCGGCCGCGGCGTGGCGCTGCCACTCGCCCGTGGTCGGCTCGACCTTGATCACGTCGGCGCCGAGGTCGCCGAGTCGTTGGGCGGCGAAGGGCCCTGCCATGGCGATGGAGCAGTCGAGCACGCGGTAGCCCGCGAGCACTCCGGGGTTCTGGGTCACGCGGACTCCTCGTGGGTGCTGGCGCCGCCCGTGAGGGCGGCATCGTCGTGGACGGCGACCTCGGCCCCGCCGGCGGCGGCGCTCCGCAGCATCGCGTCGATGAGCTCGACGGAGCGCGCGGCGACGTCGGCGTCCGAGTTGTTCTCGGTGCTCGCGCCGGTGATGAGGTCGATGAAGCGGTTGGGCGGCACGATGCACTCGTACGCGCCCGCGCCGGGCTCGATGTCGAGGTCCCACTGCTGCCCGTCGTAGCGGTGCAGGGAGACGCGCTCGCGCTCGGTGTCGAGCAGCAGCACGCCCTCGGTGCCGAAGATGCGGAGGTCGACCTGGTACGGGTTGCCGTCGGGCAGGGTGGCCGCGCCCGAGAGCGATCCGAGGGCGCCACCGTCGAAGGTGATCACGGCGGCGTCGAACAGGTCGACCGCAGCGCCGCCGGTCGAGACCTTGGCCATGACGGATGCCGCGCGCAACTCGCTCAGCCAGAACAGCAGGGCGCTCGAGTGCGTGACCTGTCCGTGCGCGTATCCGCCGCCCCGCGCGGGCGACTGCCAGGTGCGCGGGTCGGGGCCGCTCGTCTTCGAGTCCCAGAGGGAGCGGATGTGGTTCGTGTCGCCCGCGAAGAGCCCTCGCGTCGGCGAGGCCATGTGGCAGAGCACGTGCTGGATGTCGCCGAGGTGGCCGGCCTCCACGAGGCGCTTCGCCTCGACCGTGAAGGGCGTGTAGTTCCAGCCGTAGGGGGCGAGGAAGTGCACGCCCGCCTCTCGCACCCGGTCGGCGAGGTCCCAGCCCTGCTCGGCCGTCAGCGTCACGGGCTTCTCGACGAGCACGTGCAGCCCTCGCTCGATCGCCGCGACCGCCTGCGGGTGGTGCAGGTCGTGCGGGGTCGTGATCACGACGGCGTCGAGGTCCTGGTCCAGGAGTTCGTCGTAGTCGTTCGTCGCCATGCCGAAGCCGAACTGCTCGCGCACGTCGTCGAGCTCGGGTCCGATGCCGCACACGCCGACGAGGTCGACGTCGTCGCGGCCCGCGAAGATCGGGAAGTGGTTGCTCGTCGCCCACCAGCCGGCGCCCACGGCGCCGAGGCGCACCCGCGCCGTCATCGGACGAGGCTCCAGCGACGGCGGCCCGCGGCATCCGTCTGCTCGCGCACGACGCCGCGCGCGGCGAGGCGCTCGAGGTTGCCCGTCACGGGGAAGACGGCGTAGTCGAGCGCGCCGGCCGTCCACGGGCCGAGCTCGGAGCCCGCCGCGCGGACCAGCTCGAGCGTGGTGCGCGGGGTGTCGGCGGCCTCCAGCACGTCGAAGAGCACCTCGTCGATGCGCTCGGTGTACGCCTCGCTCTCGTCGAGGAACGCCCGGACTCCCGCGCCCTCGTAGACGGGGTAGTGCGCCGTGAGCAGCAGGTCGGCGTCGAGCTCGCGGAAGTGCCGGAGGCTCGCCACGTACGGCTCGACATCCCGGTACGTCGGCGGGAAGGCGGCGCTGCCGTCGGCGTACGGCACGGTCGTGCCGAGGGTCGCGTCGCCGATCATGAGCGCACGGTTCGCCGGATCGTGCACCGCGACGTGGCCGGGGCTGTGCCCGGGCACGTGGAGCACCCGGACGCTCCGACCGCCGAGGTCGAACTCCTCGCCTCCGGCGAGCCGCCGGTCGACGGGAACCAGGTCGGAGACGCTGCGCAGGTACGCCGTCGTCTCGGGCGGGTCGTCGAAGCCGTCGGTGTCGCGGAACTCGCCGTAGCGCACGTCGATCAGCCGCTGCACGTCCTCGACCAGTTCGGTGTCGAGCTCGTGCGCCAGGATCTCGACCGACGGGATCGCGGCCTTCAGCGCGCCGTTGCCGCCCGTATGGTCGAAGTCGCAGTGCGTGTTCACCGCCCACCGCAGCATCTCGCGCGGGATGCCGGCCCCGTCGAGGTACGGCAGCAGCGTCTCGGTGATGCTCTCGCGGACACCCGTGTCCACGAGCAGTGCGGCGTTCTCGCCGACCAGCAGGTAGAGCGCCACGAAGCGCTCGCCGAGCGGCGCCTGGACGCGGTGCAGGCCTGGCCTGATCTCCATCCGGATCTCCCGTTCCCTCTCAGCGCTCGACGCCGTCGAGCACGACGCGCAGTCCGGCGCGCACGGGGCGCATGTGCGGCCCGGCCGGGTTCGCCCAGCCGTCGCCGTTGCGCGCGCCCGCGATCGCCACCTCGTCGACGCGGATGCCGGCTCCCGGCGCGTCGCTCAGGACGATGCCGCCGTCGGCGAACTCGTGGTCGACCAGCACGCCGTCGGCGAAGTCGACCGATTGGACCTCCGTCGTGAGGTGGTTCGGCACCGCCGTCATGACGTGCGCGACCGCCGGGTTGGCGTTGTAGCCGACCGGACTGATCGGCAGGTCGCGCGCCGCAGCGGCGAGCGCGAGGCGGTGCATGTGGCTGACGCCCCAGATGGCGCCCGCCTGCACGACGTCGGGTGCGCCGGCCTCGAAGAGCGGCCGGAACTGGTCGACGCCGGTGAGGTTCTCGCCGGTCGCGACGGCCGCGCGGATCGCGGTGCTGAGGCGCGCGTGACCCGCTGCATCCCAGCGGCGGAGGGGCTCCTCGACCCACAGCAGGTCGACGTGCTCCTCGAGCGCGCTGACGTAGCGGACGGCCTGCTTGACCTGCCAGGACTCGTTCGCGTCGAGCATGAGGCCTGGCCGCGACGTGTTCGCCGCGAGGGCGTCGGACAGGATCCCGAGGCGGCGCAGGTCGGCGTCGAAGTCGAGCCCGCCCTTGAGCTTGCCCGCGACGAAGCCGCGAGCGGCGAACTCCGCGTAGAAGGCCGCGAGCTCCTCGTCTCCGAGCGCGATGTCGAGTCCCGATGCATAGCCGGGCACGAACCTGTCGCGCCCGCCGAGCAGGCGCCAGAGCGGCTCGCCCGCGGCCTTCGCCTTGATGTCCCACAGCGCCGCGTCGAGCGTGGCGACGCCGCCGTAGGTGGCACCGGCGTGGCCGGACTTGAACACCTGCGCGAGCATGCGGTCGAAGAGCGCCGCGACGCCTCGCGGGTCCTCGCCCTCGAGGGCGGGGAACAGCCGCGCGAGGTCGGCGTGCGATCCGATGCCGACGCCCTCGATGCCGGCATCCGTCTCGACGACGACGATGGGCACCTCGGTGACGGCTTCGACGATGTGGCCGTTGACGTCGCCGATGGCGCGCCGCCAGTGCTGCTGGGCGGTGAGGGTGCGGTACCCGGTGATCTTCATGGGATCCCCTACTCCTTCGTCCCGCCGGCCGTCATGCCCTCGACGAGGAATCGCTGGGCGAACAGGAAGATCAGCAGGATCGGCGCGACCGAGAGGAGGGTCGCGAGGGCCAGCGTCGGCAGTTGGATGACGATGCTCGAGGCGGTCGTCGGGTTGAACGCGGGCACGTTCGAGAGCAGGTTGGCGAGGCCCACCTGCACCGGGATCTTCTGCCCGCCGACGACGAGGAACGGCAGGAAGTAGTTGTTCCAGTTGGCCACGAAGCTGAAGAAGCCGACGAGCGCGATGACCGGCGTCGCGAGCGGCATCGCCACCTGGGCGAACACCCGCAGCTCCCCGGCGCCGTCGATGCGCGCCGCGTTCAGCAGGTCGCGCGAGACCGCGGTCGAGAAGTAGATGTAGGTGAGGTAGACGCCGAACGGGAAGAACGAGAACGGCAGGATCACCGCGAGCGGGCTGCCGATCAGGCGCACGGCGCTGAGCTCGAGGAAGATCGGGAGCACGAGCGCCGTGTTCGGGATCAGCATGACCACGAGCGTCGTCACGAGGAGCAGCCTGCGGCCCTTGAACTCGATGAGCGCGAGGGCATACCCCGCCGGGATGCTGACGATCAGCGTGATCGCGAGCGCGGCGAACGAGTAGAACGCCGAGTTGCCGAGCCAGACGGCGAACACGCCGCTCCCGAACGCGAACAGCTCGTTCCAGTTGGCGACCAGCTGCTCGAACGAGCCGAAGGCGAACGGGCCGTCGAGCAGCAGTTCGGAGTTCGTCTTCGTCGGTGCGAGCACGAGCCAGATGATGGGCAGGATGAAGAAGGCGGCGAAGGTGAGGAGCAGGACGGCCACGAAGGCGCGACCGATCCACTGTCCGGGGGTGAGTGCGCGCCGCCGGCGGCGCACGGCGAGGTCAGTCACGTTCGAACAGCCTTCCGCGGAAGATGAAGATGGTGGAGAGGCCGAGCGCCACGACGAGGAGCATGACCGAGATCGCGGCGGAGCCCGAGAAGTCGCCCTGGCGGAAGGCGTACAGGTAGGCGAGCTGGTTCAGCGAGTAGTCCTCGGGGACCACGTTCTTCGTCGCCTGCGCGAGGATCTTCGGCTCGACGAAGAGCTGGGTGCCCGCGGCAAGCGACATGATGCCCATGTAGCTGATCCACTTGGTCAGCATGGGCAGCTGGATGTGCCAGGCCACCTGGAGCGCGCCGGCGCCGTCGATGCGCGCGGCCTCCATGATGTCGGCGCTGATGTTGTTGAGCGCCCCGTACATGATGACGATCCATCCGCCGGCGCCGGCCCAGAAGGCGATGACCGTGAAGACCACGGGGAGGTTGCCGACCGCAACCACGTTGACGAGCGACTCGTAGCCCATGGAGCGCAGCAGCGCGGAGACGGGGCTGACCGACGGGTCGAGCACGAACAGCCAGAGCAGCACGCTCGAGGCGCCCGCGATGGCGCCCGGGATGTAGAAGAGGAAGCGCGCGGTGTCGCCGAGCCAGCGGACCCGGATGCTGTGCACCACGATCGCGAGGATCACGACGAGCACGATCAGGCTGACGAGCCAGAACACGACGTACAGTGCGACGTGGCCGACGGCGGGGAGGAACCGGTAGTCGTTGAAGACCCGGACGAAGTTGTCGAACCCGACGAACACGCCGTTGCGGGTGAAGGAGAGGAAGAGCGCGTAGAGCGTGGGCAGCAGGCCGAACGCCACGAGGAGGAGCGTGTAGCCGCTGACGAAGACGTACCCGAAGCGCGACTGGCCGGCGTTCGACCGGCTCGCGCGCCGGCGCTCCGGCCGGCGCCGACCCGAGGGGACGACGCCGGCAGGAGCCGGAGGTGCGGTGACGGTCACGTTACTCGACCGTGTATCCGTTGACGGTGGCCTCGTTCTCGAGCTCCGTCTGCCAGGCGGGGAGGAGGGAGACGACCGTCTCACCCTCGGCCATGCCGGGGATGACGACCTTGGCCCACGCGGTCTCGGGGCTCCACGGGGTCACGTTCCAGCCGCTCCAGATCTGGCCCGCGGCATCCGACATGACGGTCTCGAAGTCGTCGTTGACGAAGTAGCCGGCCTCGGCCTGCTTGTCGAGCCACTTCTCGGCGGCCGACGTATAGGCGGGGTATCCCGAGGAGGCCTCGACCTGGAACTCGTCGGCGCTGGTCACGAACTCGAGGAACGTCGCGACCGCGTCGAGGTTCGCGGAGTGGCGCGAGGCGTACCAGATGCCGCCGCCGACGTTGCCGGCCGCGACGTCGCCGCCCTCCCACTTCAGCGGAGGCGCGACGCCGATCTCGCCTGCGGGCGTCGCGAGGCCGCCCTGGAAGATCGCGCCGGTGTACCAGACCGGACCCGGCACGCCGACGAGCTTGTCGGCGTAGTTCGCGGCGAACTCGGCGCTGAAGAAGCTGTCCTGCACGAGCGTGCCGTTCTCCAGCATCCCGTCGATGATCGCCGAGATGTCCTGGGCGTTCTCGGCCGACGTGTCGGAGTGGAACACGCCGGGCTCGGGCGACTGGAAGACGGGCGACTCGGAACCGCCGTAGTAGATGTAGGTCATGAAGCTGTCGCCCATGCTGCCCAGGATGTACCCGGGGTGCTCGGCGGCGAGGGCGTCGCCGAGCTCGGCGTACTCCTCCCACGTCGAGGGCACGTCGTAGCCGAACTCGTCGAGGAGCTTCTGGTTGTAGTAGAAGACGGTCTGCGCGAGGTCGTTGCGGAGGCCGTAGACGGTGCCGTCGATGGTGGCGTAGTCGAGCGATCCCTCGGCGAACCCGTCGAGGAAGTCCTGGTCGATGAGGCCCTCGTTGAGCGGTGCCGCGAAGCCGGGCTCGCCGTTCGGGGTGTCCTTCGACGCCCAGATGGCGTCGTTCTGCTGCGTCGAGAAGACGACGTCGGGCCAGCCGTCGCCGGCCTGGTCCATGAGCGAGATCTTGCTCTGGAACGAGCCGCTGCCGCCGGCGTTGCCGTCGTAGGTCTCGAGCACGACCTCGATGTCGGGGTACGCCTCCTGGAATGCGGTCACGGCGGGTTCGCGCGAGGCGTCGACCCAGACCGTGATGGGGCTGTCGGCGACCTGCTCCGCCGCGGCGAAGCCGTAGGTGTCGTCACCCCCGGCTTCGGCACCCGTGGAGCATGCGCTGAGGACGAGGAGTCCGGTGGCCGCGATGGCCCCGGTGGTGATCAGCCGAGTGGCTCGGCGTCGGAAGGACGAGTGCTGTGACATGTCGCGCATTCCTGTTCTGGTCGGCGTCTCTGACGACTGGGCACGCCCGGGGTGGGCTTGAAGCGATTACATCATACGTCTTACAAAGTCGCAAGGAAAGATCATAGGTGTGATCACTTTTCGCGGTTATGCTGTCGACATGTCCTTCGAGACCCGCGCCGACGCGGAGCGATCCGCCGCCTACCCGACGATCGCCGCGCGCCCGCGGACGCCACGCCTCGGCGTGACCGTCGTCGCCGACCTCGTCGACGCCATCGTGCGCGGCGACCTCGCGCCCGGCACCTCGCTGCCGCCCGAGGCCGTGCTCTGCGAGCAGTTCGGCGTGAGCCGCACCGTCATCCGCGAGTCCGTCAAGCGACTCGAGGAGAAGGGCCTCGTCACGGTCGCCCAGGGTCGCGGCACCCAGGTGCTCGGCGCCGAGTCGTGGAACATGGTCGACGCGACCGTGCTCTCGGCGCTCGTCGCGAACGACGCGACGCTCGGGATCCTCGACGACCTCAGCGTCGTGCGCGCCTCGCTCGAGGGCGTGATCGCCCGCGACGCGGCCGCGCGCAGGTCGCCGGAGGAGCTCGAGCGGCTCCGCGAGGCGCTCCAGCTCATGCGCGAGACCATCGAGGACGAACCGGCGTTCAACGCCGCGGACGTGGTCTTCCACGCGACCGTCGGCGAGATGAGCACGAACCGGCTCGCCGTCAACCTCGTGAACATCCTCTTCGGGCAGGCTCGCGAGAGCGCCCGCTTCCACCTGCACAGCCGCCTCGAGACCACCCTCGAGGAACACGAGCACGTGTTCGCCGCCATCGAGGCGGCCGATCCGGATGCCGCGGAGCGGGCGATGCGCTCCCACATCGCCGACGCGTGGGAACGCCGGCGTCCGCCGAGCCCGCGACGCTAGGGAGCGACGGCCGGCCAGGTCGACGCTCGCCGCGCGATCAGGCGCGCGCGTCCTCCAGGTGCGGCGCGCCCCGGCCGAGCACCTTCACCACGAGGTCGTGGCGACGCAACGTGCGGATGGTGCGGGCGACTTCCTCGGGCGACCGGCCGAGTGCGAGCTCGTTGACGACGACCAGCACGTCGCCGGCCCGCAGCGTGGCGAACAGGCGGCCGAGGCGCTGCTCCCACGTCTCGGGCATGTCGGGCGTGGGGTACCGGAAGTCGAGGATCTGAACGCCGAACCGCGTCAGCGCGGTGCGCTGTTCGAGGATCGGCGGCATGTCGTCGCGTGGCACCACGAGCCCGACGAGCCGCGATCCCTCGGGACGCGCCTTCCACCAGTCGTGGTTCTGCTGCAGCTCGACGAAGCACTCGGGGCAGCCGATCGCGTGATGCCCGGGCGTGTGCATGCCGCCGGAGGCATCCGTCGTGGCATCCACCTGCTGCTCACCCATGTCGATCACCCTCGTCGTCATCGTCAACGTTCGTTCCATTCTCGCCGACGCACGCTCCTTCGGCGTACGCCGACCCCCGATCGCCGCGCCGAACGCCGGACCAAGCCGCTTCGGACGCCGCACGTCCACCACGACTACGTGCCGTGCGTGGTTCGGCGTGCCTCCGCCTCGCAGGAGTGTGGATCCCGACGGCCGCGCCCATCCGGGCTGAGAACGCCGTCCCGGAGTGTGAGGAAGGTCCATCATGCACGCCACGAACCAGAAGTCCCGTCGTGGCCCGATCCGCGTCGCGATCGCCGTCGCGGCCGTCGCCGCCGCGACGGCGATCTCGGTCGCGATCCCAGCCGCGGCCGATGTCGCGCGCGCACCGTCCGAACCGAAGCCGACCATCGTGCTCGTCCACGGGGCGTTCGCCGACTCGTCGGGCTGGAACGACGTGACCGAGCGGCTGCAGAAGCGCGGATACACGGTGCTCGCCGCGTCCAACCCGCTGCGCGGGCTGATGGCGGATGCCGCGTACGTCCGCTCGATCCTCGAGAGCATCGAGGGCCCGATCGTGCTCGTCGGCCACTCGTACGGCGGCGCGGTCATCACGAACGCCGCGACCGGCCTCGAGCACGTCGAGGCGCTCGTCTACGTCGCGGCCTACGCGCTCGACGAGGGCGAGCGGCTGGTCGATGCCAACGCGCTGGGCGGCGGGCACACCGACCTCGCCGACCACATCGTGATCCGGCCGTACCCCGGCGCGCCCGAGGGCGACGCCGACGGCTACATCGACCCGGCGTACTTCCACGAGCTGTTCGCCGCCGACTTGCCCAGGAAGCAGACCGCGGTGATGGCCGCCTCGCAGCGCCCTGCGGCGCTGCAGGCGCTGTTCACCCCGTCGGGCGAGCCCGCGTGGGAGAGCATTCCGAGCTGGTACGTCGTCGCCTCGCAGGACCACACCATCCCTCCGGAGGCGGAGCGGGTCATGGCCGAGCGCGCCGGCGCGACGACGATCGAGCTCGACAGCTCGCACGTCGCGATGATGAGCCATCCGGGCGCGGTCGCCGACGTCATCCTCGACGCAGCGGGATGACCCGGCCGGCCGTACAGGAGGACGGGCCGCATCGGTCTGGCCGCCGGCGAGCGCCTGGTCGAGCGGGTCCTACAGTCCCTCGGCGATCTCCTTGATCGCGGCCAGGCGGCGGTCCCACTCGGCGCCGATGGCCTCGAGCCGGCGAGCGGTCTCGCCGAGCTGCGACCCGAGCACGCGGTAGCGCACCTCGCGGCCGACGCGGATCGGCTCGACGAGGCCGACCTCCTGCAGCACGGCCAGGTGCTTCGCGATGGCCTGCCTGGTGACGGGCAGGCGCCCGGCGAGGGCGGACGCCGACGCGTCCCCCTCGCCGAGTGCCGCCAGGATGCTCCACCGGGTCTCGTCGCCGAGTGCGGCGAACACCGGGACCAGCGTTCCCGTGGTCATGCGGCGCCCTCGAGCAGCGCGACGAGCTTGTCGAGCTCGCCGACCCAGCCCTTGGCGTGCTCGGCCATGTTCTTCGCGGGGTCGGAGGTGCGGTCGAACCCGGTCTCGACCACCGTGAGCTCGGTGCCGCCGCTCGCCGCATCCTCCGCGCCTCCTCCATCCGGCACGGGGTGGAGCGTGAAGGTGAACACCGTCGAGGTGGCCTCCTCGACCCGGCCGGGCAGGTGCCCGAGCGCGTCGTCGTTGCCCCAGCGGTACGTGACCGAGCGCGGGGCGTCGATCGCCTCGACCCGGATCGGCACGGCACCGTAGCCCTCGAAGGTCATCGTGCCCTCGGCGCCGACGCCGGCGCCGTCGAGCACCGTCCGCCCGAACCAGCGCGAGATGTGCTCGGGCTCGGTGACGGCGGCCCAGACCTTCTCGACGGGAGCGGCGATGCGGATGGTGCGTCGCACGGAGTACGTGCCCTCGTCGACGATGGAGGGCTGGTTGTCGGTCATGCTCACCATGATGGTTCCTCTCGAATCGAACTGCAACTCTAGAGTTGCACAGCGTGAGCCCCAAACGCAACCTTTCGGTTGCATTTCATCGCTGGAGGCCGCGGTCGCCCGCCTCCATCCCATCCGGATGCGGCCCCGCTCCGAATCCCCTGCACGGGCGCGGACCCGACGCCCGACGCTACGAGGGAGTACGACATGAGGAACGCACCACGCATCATCGTCGCCACGGCGGCGAGCATCGCCCTGGCACTCGGCGGCGCGACCGCCGCCTACGCCGGCCACGACGCCAACCCGTCGGAGAAGGTCGCGAGCTACAGCTACAGCCTGGACGCCGTGCAGCCCGCCGACGTGCCCGAGAGCCGTGCAAGCGGCACGACCCGGGTCAAGGCGCTGCCCAACGGCAAGCTGCAGGTCACCGTGGAGGCGTGGGGCCTTTCCCCGAACCTCCCCCACGCCATGCACCTCCACGGCGTGCCCGGGGACGCGACCGACATGGCCTGCCCCGGACCCGCGGCCGCCGGTCCCGACGGCGTCGTCACGGTCCTCGACGGCGCTCCGTTCTACGGCGGCATCCTGACCTCGCTCACCTCCACGGGCGACGTCTCGCCCGCGAGCGCCCTGGCGCTCGATCGGTTCGCGATGGCGGACGCGAACGGCTACCTGTACTACCAGCGCACGTTCACCGACATGCCGGGCTACACCGACGCGGGCACCGTGCAGGTGGTCGTGCACGGCATCGACTTCGACGGCAGCGGGTCGTACGCCTTCAACCCGGCCGACCCGTTCTCGAGCCGCTCGTCGTCGCTCGGCGCGGGCATCCCGCTCGAGGCGACGGTGCCGGTGCTCTGCGGCGGGGTCGCGAACTGATCGACCCGGCATGAGGGCCACGGATGCCGCGGGGAGGGGGATCCCCGCGGCATCCGTCTGCGCGGAGCAGCCGAGCCGACCCTCAGGTCGTCGACGCCGCGGACCGCAAGGCCTACCCGTCCCGCCGCATCCTTGCCAGACTGCACCCGAGCCCACCGGGCCGAGCCCGACGGGCGGAGCCCACCAGGCAGGGAGGTCGCCGATGCCGCGTCGCGTCACCAACCGGAACTTCACACGCGCGGAGTCCGCGCACCACTTCGCGGCGCAGGCGCGGCGAACGCCGGTGAACCGCTTCCACCACGAGCGCGAGCCGCTCGTCGAGTCGTCGACGGTCCGCCCCGATCCCGACGTGCTGCATTCGCACGCCGTCGTCGACGTGACCGAGCGCGCGACCGTGTCGGTCGCGCCATCCGACGAGTACCAGGCCGATGCGCTCATCGACGAGGCCCACTACGTGCTCGCGGTCGTCGGACCGGGCGAATCGGTGACGGTCGCGAACGCGGACCTCACCCGCGGCACGCACCTGTACGTGCTCGGGCGCACCGGCGTCGAGGGCGGGCTCCAGCGCGCCAACGAGCTGCAGGACGCCCGCCGGATCGACGCGGCGACGTCGTACCCGTACCGCGCGCGGTCCTACGACGACGCCTCGCGACGATCGGTCGCCGCGGGCCTCGTGCGACGCGCCGACGACGTCGACCTGACGATGGCGTTCGGCACCCGGCGCGACACGGATCGCGACGCGCACCGCGTCGGAACGGCCTTCGGCTGGGGCAGCCTTCCGGCCGAGCACGGCGTCTACTTCGAGGCGGCGGCGACGAGCAGCGGGTGCGATATCTGGACGTTCGAGCCGCCACCCGTCGATCCCGTCGGCGGCTCCTATTCCGTCCTGAAGTTCGACGAGGCGGGTCACCTCGATCCCGTCCGCTCGGGCTACGCCGGCCGCGACCTCATCAGGAACGGGGACGGCAGCATCAGCATCTGGTTCGGCGACGCGTCGTGCGCCGCGCGGCCGAACGTGATCCCGGCGGCGCCGGGCGAGCGATTCCGGTACGCGATGCGGATCCGACGACCGCTGGGGGTCGACCGGGCGCGCGCCTACGTCGGCGCGCTGCGCGCGCAGCGGCTCGAGACGGTGATCACCTGAGCGCTGCGGCGGGCAGCACAATAGCCGGTCAGGGCGCATTTCCCAACGACGCTCAGCGTTCGCTCCGCCCCGTGACCGCCGCCTCCGGCGGGGGCGAAGGCGGATGCCGCGAGCGCGCGCCCGCGGCATCCGTCGGCGACTATCCGACCGGCTGCCGCTCGTCCTCCGCCGACTCCGCAGGCGCGCCGGCGACGGCGTCGCCCGCCGCGTCACCCGCGGTCGCCGACGACCCGTGCACGGGGTGGCTGCGCTCGAGTGCGGCGCCCTCGACGTCGACGTTCGGCAGGATCCGGTCGAGCCACTTCGGCAGCCGCCACGCGGAGTTCCCGAGCAGGTGCATGACCGCTGGGATCAGCAGCATCCGCACGATGAACGCGTCGAACAGCACGCCGATCGCGAGGCCGAAGCCGAGCGGGCGGACCATCGTGAGGTGCGAGAAGACGAACCCGCCGAACACCGCGGTCATGATGATCGCCGCCGCCGTGACGACGACTCGGCCGTTGCGGAGGCCGGCGACGACCGCGGTGCGGGCGGGGACGCCGTGCACGTACGCCTCGCGCATGCCCGACACGAGGAACAGCTGGTAGTCCATCGCGAGGCCGAACAGCACGCCCATGATGATGATCGGCGCGAAGTTCAGGACCGGGCCCGGGTCGTGCACGCCGAACACCGAGCCGAGCCATCCCCACTGGAAGATCGCGACCATCGCGCCGAACGCGGCGAACAGCGAGAGCACGAACCCGGCGGTCGCGACGAGCGGAACCAGGATCGACCGGAACACCAGGACCAGGATGATGAGCGAGAGTCCGACGACGAGCGCGAGGTAGGTCGGCAGCACGCCCGCGAGCTTCTCGGAGATGTCGATGTTGCCGCTCGCCTGGCCGGCGACGCCGAGGTCGATGTCGCCGTCGACGCCCGCGATGCCGCCGGCCGCGTCGGCCGACAGCGGCGACAGGTCGCGGAGGTCGTGCACGAGCTGCTCGGTCGACACGCTCGACGGGCCGTCGACCGGCACCACCTGGAACGCGATGAAGTCGCGGTCGTCCGAGACGCCGACCGGTGCGACCGCGACGACGTCCTCCTGCTGGAGGAGCAGTTCGGCGAGGTCCGCCTGCGTCGCCACGACCGCGTCCTCGGCGACACCCGCGGGGAGGGCCGCGGTGACCAGGAGCGGGCCGTTCTGGCCTGCGCCGAACGCGTCGGCGACGGCCGTGTACGCCCGGTACTGCGTCGAGTCCGTGGCCTCGGACGAGCCGTCGGGCAGGCCGAGGCGCATCGACAGCGCGGGGATCGCGACGACGAGCAGCACGACGATCGCGAGGGCCGCGCGGAGCAGCGCGCGCCCGGTCGTCATGGGCGTGAGCTCCGGCCGCGCGTGCGCCTCGTGGCCGATCTGCGCCCGGGCGCGGCGGTTGACGATCCGGATGCCGATGAGCCCGAGGACGGCGGGCGTGAAGCTGACCGCGAGCAGCACCGCGATGAGCACGCAGGCGGCGCCCACGGTGCCCATGACCCCGAGGAAGGGGATGCCGGTGATGTTCAGCGCGAGCAGTGCCACGAGCACGGTGGAGCCGGCGAACACCACCGCGTTGCCCGAGGTGCCGTTGGCGAGCGCGATCGACTCGCGGATCTCCATGCCCGCGAGCACCTGGCTGCGATGGCGGTTCATGATGAACAGCGCGTAGTCGATCCCGACCGCGAGCCCGAGCATGACGCCGAGCACCGGGGTGACCGACGACATGTCGATGAGACCCGAGAACGCGAGCGAGCCGGCGACGCCGACGCCGACGCCGACGATCGACGAGATGATCGGCAGCACCGCGGGCAGCAGCGCACGGAACATGATGATCAGGACGAGGAGCGCGAGCACGACGCCCGCGATCTCGCCCGGGCCGAGGAGCCCGTCGGTGCTCGCGGCGATCTCGGACGAGTAGTCGACCTGCACGCCGTCGATGTCGGCGGCGTCGAGGGTCTCGGCGACGGCCGCCTTGGTCTCGGCGGGGAGCGTGAAGAGGTCGTCCTCGAACATCACGACGCCGGTCGCGGTCGCGCCGTCGGTCGAGACGGTCCGGATCTCGGATGCCGCGTCGACGAGCCGCTGCCCGGCATCGAGCTGCGCGCGCCGGTCGGGCAGCTCGGCGGCCCCGGCGTCGAGCTCGGCGCGCTGGGCGTCGAGCTGCGCGCGGTTCTGGTCGAGCTCGGCCTGCTGTGCGCTGAACTGCTCCTCCGCGAACGCGTACGTGCCGTCGGCCTGCGCCTGGGCGATCGCCGCGTCGAGCCGGGCCCGTCCGGCATCGAGCTGCGCCTCGGCGGCGTCGAGCTGCGCGGTGCCGTCGGCGATCCGCTGCTCGGCGTCGTCGAGCTGGATGACGCCGTCGGCGAGCTGCTGCTCCTGGTCGGCGCGGTCGGATGCCGCGTCGAACGGGTTCACGACGTCGTCGACGCGGTCGATTGCGGCGAGGTCGTCGAGCACCTCGCCGATCTGCTCCTGCTGCGCATCCGTGAAGGCGGAGCCGCCGTCGGCCTGGAAGACCACGGTGCCGGCCGCGCCGCCCAGGCCATCGAGCTCGTCCGCGAGCTGGGCGTTCACCCGGTCGGTCTCGGTGCCGGGGATGCTCATGCTCGTGGTCAGCGTGCCGCCGAACGCGAGGAATGCGCCGGCGGCGAGCGCGAGCGCCACGATCCATCCGGTGATCACGGTCCAGGATCGTCGCGAGGAGAACCTGCCGAGGCGGTACAGGAGTTCAGCCATGCCGAGCTGCCTTTCGGGTCGCGTGAATGGTTCGGCGCGCCGTCGAGCCGCATCGAGGATAACCGACGAATGTCGGAAATCCGACATTCGTCGGTGAACGCGCAGCCTCCGTGGATGACGGCTGGCAGAATCCCCCTATGGACGTCCGGGTCGAGCGCACGCGCCGCGCACTCCAGGAAGCGCTGTTCGCACTCGCGCGCGAGCACCCGCTCGAGGAGGTCACGGTCGCCGACATCGTGACGCGCGCGGGCGTGAACCGGAGCAGCTTCTACCAGCACTACTCCGACAAGGAGACGCTGCTCGCCGACGCGCTCGACGCGGCAGCCGAGTTCGCGGGCGCCGACCTGCCCGAGATGGCCGAGCCGCTCGCCGGCCCGCCGCAGGCCCTCTTCGACTACCTCGTCCACCTCGACGAGAACGCCGAGGTCTACCGCCGCGTGCTCGGGCCCCACGGCTCCGCGATCGTGATGGCGCGCCTTCGCGGCCGCCTCGAGTCGATCGTGCAGGAGGGCATCGCGAGGACGAGCACCCCGGCCTTCGAGGGCCTCCCCCTCGACGTCGTCGGCGCCGGCATCGCGGGCTCGGCGCTCGGCGTCATCGAGGCGTGGCTCGCGCGCGACCCGCGCCCGCCCGTCACCACGGCGGCGGACTGGCTCTGGCGCGTGCTGCTCGGTCCCGGCGGCCCATGGCAGGCACCCACGGGACGCTGATCCCCGACGGATCGCCGCGTGCACGGGACTCCCGGGCGGAGGACGTAGTCTCATCTCACCGTCCGTTCCTCGAGAGGAGTCGCCCTGCCATGAGCAGCGCCACCGCCCTGGATGTCTTCGACCGCCGCGAGTCCGAGGTGCGCGGGTACGTCCGCGCCTTCCCGACCGTGTTCGACCGGGCGTCCGGCTCGACGCTCGTCGACGCCGACGGCCGGGAGTACCTCGACTTCTTCGCCGGCGCCGGCGTGCTCAACTACGGGCACAACAACCCCGCGTTCACGGGCGCGCTCATCGAGTACCTCGAGCGCGGCGGCATCATCCACGGCCTCGACATGGCCACCTCGGCCAAGAAGGCGTTCATCGAGGCGTTCGAGCGCCTCGTGCTCGCCCCGCGCGGCCTCGACCACAAGCTGCAGTTCACCGGCCCGACCGGGGCCAACGCCGTCGAGGCGGCGCTCAAGGTCGCGCGCCAGGCGACCGGCCGGTCGAACGTCGTGGCCTTCACGAACGCCTTCCACGGGCTGAGCCTCGGCGGCCTCGCCGCGACCGGCAACAGCCACTACCGCGCAGCGGCCGGCGTCGGGCTCGACGACGTCTCGCGCCTGCCGTTCGACGGCTACCTCGGCCCCGACGTCGACACGCTCGACCTGTTCGAGAAGATGCTCGACGACCCGGGCGCGGGGCTCGACCTTCCCGCCGCGGTCATCGTCGAGGCGGTCCAGGGCGAGGGCGGCATCAACGTCGCGAGACCGGCCTGGCTGCAGCGCCTCCGCGCGATCACCGAGGCCCGCGGCATCCTGCTCATCCTCGACGAGATCCAGGCCGGCGTCGGCCGCACCGGCGCGTTCTTCGCGTTCGAGGAGTCGGGCATCGTGCCCGACATCGTGACCGTGTCGAAGTCGATCTCGGGATCCGGCCTCCCGATGTCGCTCGTGCTGCTCCGCCCCGAGGTCGACGTCTGGAAGCCCGGCGCGCACACCGGCACCTTCCGCGGGAACAACCTCGCGTTCGTGTCGGCGCGCGTCGCGCTCGAGACGTACTGGGCCGACGACGCGTTCATGAAGGGCGTCGCCGCGAAGTCGGCGCTGCTCCGCGCCGAGCTCGAGCAGATCGCCGCCGAGCACCCCGAGCAGGGCTTCGTCGTCCGCGGCCGCGGCCTGTTCCACGGCATCGCGTGCGACGCCGACCGCACGCTCGCCGGCCGCGTCTCGAAGGCCGCGTTCGAGCGCGGCCTGGTCATCGAGACGTCGGGCGCCCACGACGAGGTGCTGAAGTTCCTGCCCGCGCTCACGATCACCGAGGAGGAGCTCCGCCGGGGCCTCGCGATCGTGCGGGAGAGCCTCGCCGCGGTGCTCGCGGGCTGATCGCGACGCGTCGCAGTACCGCCTACTGCGGGGGCGCGTCCTGCTCCCCGCCGCCCTGGAGGAACGCGAGCACGGCCGCGACCCGTCGATGCACGCCCGTCTCCGGCAGCCGCAACTTCGTGAAGATCGCGTTGACGTGCTTCTCGACGGTGGACGACGACAGGAACAGCGCCTGCTCGATGCCGGCGTTCGTGCGCCCCCGCGCCATCTCGCGCAGCACCTCGAGCTCGCGCGGCGACAGCGCCGAGAGCGGGCTCGACGCGGCCGCGCTGCGACGCCGCACGAGCGTGTCGACGATCTGCGGGTCGATGACCGAACCGCCCGCTCGCACCTCGCGCAGGGCGTGCACGAGGTCCTCGAGGTCGCCGATCCGGTCCTTCAGCAGGTAGCCGAGCCCCGCCGATCCGTCGGCGAACAGCGCCATCGCGTAGCTCTCGTCGGCGTGCTGCGAGAGCACGACGACACCGGTCTGCGGCGAGGAGGCCCGGATGTCGTGCGCGGCCTCGATGCCCTCCATGTGGTGGCCCGGCGGCATCCGGATGTCGGTGAGCACCGCGTCGGGGGACATCCGCCGCACCGCATCGCGGAGCTCGGTGCCGTTGCCGACCGACGCGACGACGTCGACCTCGCCCGAGTCCTCCAGCAGTCGCCGCACGCCCTCGCGCACGAGGTAGTTGTCCTCGGCGATCACCACGCGGAGCATCAGGCGCTCATCCGCGGGGGGCGTCCGGCGCTCATCCACGCGGACCACCCGGTCCACGCGGAGCGACCACCGGCAGTTCGACGAGCACCCGCGTGCCCGACGGCTCGTTCGGACCGACGCGCACCGTGCCGCGGAGTGCGGCGACGCGATCCCGGATGTTCGCGAGCCCGCCGTGCGACGCGCGCAGCACCGCCGTCCCGGAGGCCCCGCCGCCCTCGCCCTCCGCCTCGTCGATCCCGCATCCGTCGTCGCTGATGGCGATGCGCAGGGTGCCGTTGCGCCGCGTGAGGGCGACGCTCGCATGCGTCGCGTGCGCGTGCTTCGCGGTGTTCGCGAGCGCCTCGCGCACGACGTAGTACGCCGTCGTCTCGACGTCGTCTGCGAACCGCTCGGCCCGCATCGCGGCATCCGCCTCGACCTCGAGCGGGATCGGGAATCGCGCGACGCCCGACTCGACCGCGGCGACCAGGCCGTTGTCGCTGAGCACCGGCGGGTGGATGCCGCGGGCGAGTTCGCGCAGGTCGGTGAGCGTCGCACGGGCCTGGTCCTGCAGTTCCGTGAGCTCGGCCGCGGTCAGCTCGCCGCGCCCGAGGCGATTGCGCGCGAGCCGGAGGCCCGCGATCTGCGCGACCACGTCCTGCTGGATTCCGTCGTGCAGGTCGCGTTCGAGCCGACGCCGCTCATCGTCCTGCGCCGCGACGAGACGCTCGCGCGACGCGGTCAACTCGTCGAGCTGCGCCGCCAGTTGCGCGGTCAGTCGCAGGGTCGCGACGGACGCCGCGGCCTGGCCGGCGACCGTGCGCAGCAGCGTCCGCTCGTCCTCCGAGTAGTCGCCGCGGCGGCGCGGACCGAGCTCGATGCGCCCGAGCACCGCGTCTCCGTGGACGAGGTCGCAGGACTCGACCGGGTCGGGGGCGGCAGCGTCGAGACGACCGGCGACGACGTCGGGCAGGACGTCGCCGGCGGCGATCCCGTCGACCGGCGCCGACGTGCCCTCCCCCGCCGACGCGCGGATGCGCACCCAGGT
This sequence comes from Agromyces kandeliae, assembly GCF_009674665.1. Lineage (GTDB taxonomy): Bacteria > Actinomycetota > Actinomycetes > Actinomycetales > Microbacteriaceae > Agromyces > Agromyces kandeliae. The sequence continues at coordinate 129,584 of NZ_WKJD01000018.1, read as the reverse complement.
CGCGTCGAGCCCCACGCGCACGGCCTCCGCGAGCCGGGCCAACAGGTCGCGCGGCTCGCCCGCATGCTCGAGCTGCGTGCCGAGCTCGGCGAGCATCGCGACCTGGCGGTCGCGATCGCCGAAGAGCACGCGACGGAGTCGCCGGTTCAGCCACGCGCGGACCGGGAGCAGGGCGACCGCGACCCCCGTGGTCAGCAGGATCGCGGGGATCGCCCTGAGCGGCGGCGTCAGCAGCACGGCGGGCGTCGCCACGGCGGCGGCGTAGACCACGGTGATCAGCAGGCCCGACGATCGCGCGACGAGCCGGCCGCGGTCGCCCGGCGCGATGTCGAACGCGCCGTATCGGAGGATCCCGTGGATCGCGGCGAGCGGCAGGGCGATGAGCGACGCGTAGACGAGCAGGTCCACGCCGAGTATGCCGGGGATGAGCACCCAGAGCCCCATGGCGACCATCGCCGCGGCGGCGGTGATCGCCATCACGCGGGTCCGGGTCCGCACGTCGGGCGTTCCGAACAGCGCACGGCTGCCGAGCACGGCGAGCCCGAGCGCCACCGCGGGCCATGGCTGCACCTCCACCGCGGGCGCCGCCCACTCCAGCCACGGCACCGCGTACGGGTTGGGGATCGCGTCGCCGCTCACGCCGACGTACCGCGAGATCACCACGTGGGGCGTGGTCAGGAGTTGGAGGAGTCCCATCAGGGCGGGGAGCCAGAGGATCGGCATCACGGCGCGCTGCCAGCGCCGCTCGGGCACCCCGTCGGGGAACGCCGCGAACACGACGAGGAACGCCGCGGCCGAGACGCCGTCCGCGGTGAGCCCGAGGGCATTGAGCAGGGGGAACCACGGCTCGCCGATGACCTCGACGTTGCGTTGCACGAACGCCTCGTACGCCGCGCTCGCGAGCAGCGCCGTCGCGGCGAGCGCGATGAACACCGCGGTCCGCGACCTCGACACGGTGAGCAGCCACATCCCGAACACGAAGAGCGGCAGCACGCCGAGCATCGGCCACGCCAGCCGGTGATCGGCGTTGCCGTCCACGAATCCGCGCACGACGACGACGTACGCGAGCGACGCGACCCCGATCGGGCCGAGTACGGCCAGGCACACCCACCTGCGCTCCACGACTCCATGGTCCTCCTGTCGGCGCCTCCATGGGAGGGGGTCCTCCGCGTCCGCCCTTGGAGGCTGCCCCCCACCCGTCCTGCGGGCCGCCGCAAGGCCGGCTCCGGTTCCCCGCGATCCGGCCGCCGATCCGCACGAGGACCCTTTCCCTCGAGCGGATGCCGCATCCGGCGGCCCGCACGAACAGGGAGTGGGATCATGCAGAAGCTCTACATCGGCCTCGCCTGGACCGTCGCCGGTGCCGTCGTCGTGCAGGCCGCGGCGATCGCCTTCGCGTTCGGCGGCATGCTGAACCTCGTCTCGGAGGGCGGCGTCGTCGACAAGGCGCTGCTCGAGAGCTACCAGGCCGCCGGGGTGGGCGAGCCCGGCCTCATGATCCACGGCATCGTCGGGGGGATGGTGATCCCGCTCGTCGCGCTCGTGCTGCTCATCATCTCCTTCTTCGTCCGCGTGCGCGGCGCGAAGCTGTGGGCGGCGATCACGTTCGGACTCGTCGCGCTGCAGGTCACGCTCGGGTTCTCGATCACCGACGTGCCGTACCTCGGACTCATCCACGGCGCGAATGCGCTCGCGGTGGTCGCCGCGGCCTCGATTGCGGCGCTGCGCGTCCGGCGCGGCCGCCTGGCCGCCGCCTCCGCACCGACCGCCGGCGAGGAGGCGACGTCCGATGCCGTCGCGGCGTGACCTCCTGCGGTTCGGCGCCGTCGCCCTCGCGGTCGTGACCGCGCTCGGCGCCGGCGCGCTCGCATGGAGTTCCACGCTGCTCGGGGAGTACTCGGTCATGGACATGGGCGCGGGCGGTCACGGCGACGGTGCGAACACCCACGGCACCGCGGCGTCCGGCACCGGAACGGCCGCGGGAACCCGCGGCGAGGTCGACGTGACGGAGCTCGTGGCGGATCCCGACCGCCCGGCCGACGTGCGCGTCGACCTCGTCGCGCGCGCCGAGACCATCGACATCGACGGCGGACGGCCCGTCGAGGGCTTCACCGTGAACGGCACGTCGCCGGGCCCGGAGATCCGGGCGACGGAGGGCGACCTCGTTGAGGTGACGCTGGAGAACGAGTCCGTGGCGGCCGGCGCGACGCTGCACTGGCACGGCATCGACGTGCCGAATGCGGCCGACGGCGTCGCGGGCATCACGCAGGACGCGGTGCCCGTCGGCGGCCGGTTCACGTACCGCTTCGTCGCGGAGGACGCGGGCACCTACTGGTACCACTCCCACCAGGTCTCGCACGACCAGGTGCTCCGCGGCCTCCTCGGCGCGATCGTGATCGATCCCGCCGATCCGGCCGACGCCCACCCGGCCGACCTCGACGTCACGGCGGTGCTGCACGTCTACGGCGGCCAGCACACGCTGAACGGCGGCGCCGAGGACGAGCGGGTCGCGGCCGAACCCGGTTCGACCGTGCGCGTCCGGGTGGTCAACACCGACTCCGGCACGGCGGCCGTCTGGTCGTCGTCGCCGTTCCGGGTCGTCGCGATCGACGGCCGCGAGGTGAACCAGCCGACCGATGTCGACAGGGAGCGCCTGCTGGTCCCCGCCGGAGGGCGGGCGGACGTCACCGTCACCGTGCCGCCCGAGGGCAGCGCACTGCGCCTGCGCACGGGCGGCGCGCGGAGCGTCGTCGTCGGGGACCCGTCGGCCCCCGCGCCATCCGCCCCGCAGCCGTCCGAGACGCTCGACCTGCTCGACTACGGCACGCCCGACCCGACGGTGATCGACTTCGACCCGACCGAGCCCGACCGCAGCTACGAGTACGCGATCGGCCGCCGGCCCGGCCTCATCGACGGCCGCCCGGGGTACTTCTGGACCATCAACGGCCGCATGTTCCCCGACGTGCCCATGTTCGGGGTCGCCGAGGGCGACGTGGTCGCCATGCGCATCCGGAACGACTCGGGCGAGGTGCATCCGATGCACCTGCACGGGCACCACGTGGTCGTGGTCGCGCGCGACGGCGTCGCGACCTCGGGCAGCCCGTGGATCATCGACTCGCTCGACGTGCACCCCGGCGAGAGCTACGACATCGCCTTCCTCGCCGACAACCCCGGCATCTGGAGCGATCACTGCCACACCCTGCAGCACGCGGTCGACGGCCTCATCACGCACGTGATGTACGAGGGCGTGACGACGCCCTTCACGATCGGGCCCGAGTCGGGCAACCGGCCGGATTGACTAGGTCGTGGCGACCGTGACGGGCTGCGCGTGCGCCAGCGCCCACTCGAGCGCGTGGTCGGCGACCTCCTCCCAGCCGGGCTCGGCGCAGATCCAGTGCGAGCGCCCGGGGAACTCGACGTACTCGGTGATCGCCGGCGACGTGGCGTAGTGCTTCGCGTTCGACCTGTTGACCGATGGCGGCATGATGTGGTCCTTCTCGCCGCCGATGAACAGCAGCGGCGCACGGTCCTTGGCGTAGTCGACCCAGGTCTCCTGCATGCCGGGCTTGAAGTTCGCGATGAGGCCGTACGCCCAGATCCATTCGCCGGGCGCGCCGATCGCGTACTTCTCCCACACCGCGTCGGAGTCCTCGCGCGAGAGCGTGTTCGCGAAGGCGTAGTGGAACTCCTCGCGGGTGAAGGCGACGGCCTTGTGCCGGTTCGCGGGGTTCTTCAGCGCCGGGAAGAGCGAACGCACCTGCGAGAGCGGCGTCACGCGCACGCCCTCCGTGGGGGCGGAGTCCATCACGACGGCCGAGGCGCCGAGCCCGCGGGCGAGCAGGAGCTGGGTGAGCGTTCCGCCGAACGAGTGCCCCATGATGATGGGCGGCGTCGGCAGCGCCTCGATGACGCCCGCGAGGTGGTCGACGGTCTCGGGCACCGTCAGCTTCGCGATGACGTCGGGGTTCTCGCGCAGCGCCTCGACCTCGATCTCGAAGCCCGGGTAGGCGGGGGTGAGCACGGTGTAGCCCTTCGCCTCGAAGTGCGCCTTCCAGCCCTCCCAGCTGCGCGGCGTCATCCAGAGGCCGTGCACGAGCACGATGGTGTCGGGTGCGGCGGCGTCGGGGGTGGTCTCGTCGGTCATGGTCGGTGTCCTTCCGTGGGGTCGTCGGGTCGGGCGTGCGGGCGGATGCCGAGGCATCCGCGTCAGGAGTCGATGAACGCGAGCAGGTCGGCGTGCAGCCGGTCGCGGTCCGTGTCGGGCAGGCCGTGCGCGCCGTCCTCGTAGACGAGGAGCATGGCGCCGTCGACCATGGCGGCGGAGCGCTTGCCGCCGACCTCGAACGGCACGATCTGGTCGTCGTCGCCGTGGATCACGAGGGTCGGCACGTCGACCTTCGCGAGGTCGTCGCGGAAGTCGGTCGCCGAGAACGCCGCGATGCACTCGTAGGCGGCGCGGTGCCCGCACGCCATCGACTGCAGCCAGAACGCGTCGCGCGTGCCCTGCGAGACGTCGTTGTTGCGGTTGTTGCCGAAGAACGGCCCGTCCGCGAGGTCCCGGTAGAGCTGCGCCCGGTCGGATGCCTCGCCGGCGCGGATCCCGTCGAACACGTCGATCGGCAGGCCCTCCGGGTTGTCGTCGGTGCGGAGCATGAGCGGCGGCACCGCCGAGACGAGCACGAGCTTGGAGACGCGCGCGCTGCCGTGCCTGCCGAGGTAGTGCACGATCTCGCCGCCGCCCGTCGAGTGGCCGACGAGCGCGAGGTCGGCGAGGTCGAGGTGGTCGATGAGGCACGCGAGGTCGTCGGCGTACGTGTCCATCTCGTTGCCGTGCCACGTGCGGCTCGAGCGACCGTGTCCGCGCCGGTCGTGGGCGATGGCGCGATGGCCGTGCTCGGCGAGGAAGCGGGCGGCGGCCGCCCAGGCATCCGAGTTCAGCGGCCACCCGTGGCTGAGGAGGACCGGCGTGCCCTCGGTGCCCCAGTCGGTGTAGAAGATCTCGGCGCCGTCATCGGCGGTGACGTACGGCATGTCGGCCTCCCGGTTGCATCGAGCTCGTGGCGGTGGGACGAGCGGATGCCTCGATGCTCCCGCCGGAGCGCACCCGACCGAACCACGTGGGGCTCGTAGTCGTGACCGGTCAGGTCGCGGGCAGCCGATCCGCGAGCTGCCGTCGCGAGGTGACGCCGAGCTTCCGGAACACCTTGCGGAGGTGGTAGTCGACCGTGTTCGCGCTGATGAACAGGGTCGCGCCGATCTCGGGGTTGGTGCGACCGTCGGCGGCCATGCGGGCGACGGTCTCCTCCTGGGGCGTGAGCGCGTCCGCGGCGGAGCCGCCCGGTTCGCGGTGCGGCACGTGCTCGCCCGTCGCCGCCAGCTCGCGGCGCGCCCGCTCCGCGAAGGCTGGGGCGCCGATGCGCGTGAAGAGGTCGAGCGCGAGGCGGAGCTGCTCGCGCGCCTCGCGGCGGCGCTTCGTCCGACGCAGCCACTCGCCGTACACCAGGTGGGCGCGGCCCAGGTCGGCACGGGCCGCGGACCCGGTGAGATGCTCGATCGCCGCGCGGTAGTGGCGCTCGCTCTCGTCGTCGCCGGCGAGCAGCGCCGCGCTGCGTTCGGCGACGCCGAGGATCCAGGGCGTGCGGCTCTCCGCGGCGAAGAGCTGCAGGCGCGCGAGGGCGGGCCGCACCGCCTCGTGCCGACCGGCCCGCGCGCCCGCCTCGACGTATTCGGGGAGCTGCTGGTAGGTGACCTGGAGGAACGGCCGCGCGACCATGGGCTCGAACCGATGGAAGGCGTCGCGGTACCGCCCGTCGGCGATCTCCCGGATGCCGAGGCCCGTCATCGCGAGCGACCAGACGCCGCCGAACCCTGCGGCGAGGGCCTGCTCCCCCACCTGCTCGACGACCTCGTAGGGCGCACCCGACCAGGCCAGGTACGAGACGTTCACCACCTGCTCGCTGTCGTAGCCGATCGCATGCCGCAGGTCGCGCACCTGAGCGGTGTACTGCGCGGATGCCGCCGGCCCGGAGTGCAGGAGCTCGAGCAGGCTGAGCAGCCAGAGCGTCGTGTCGAGCACCTGGATCGCGCCGGCGTCGCGCGCCGCGGCCGCGGTCCGCTCGAGCAGACGGACGCAGGTCTCCACGTCCCAGAGCCCCATGGTGAGGGCGACGCCGAAGTTGCCGAACTCGAGCAGTTCGGCGTCGTCGGCGGCCACGAGCAGGTCGACCGCCCTGCGCATGATCGGCACGGCCTCCGGGTACGGCAGGAGCATGTGGGCGCCGATGGCGCGCAGGGCGACCGCGCGCGGGCCGTCGACGAGGTCGGCGCCCTCGGTCACGCGGCGCCCGAGGTCGGGCAGGGTGACGTCGCGCGCCGCCCACTCGGCCGTCAGGAGGACCTCGAATGCCGCGAGGAGTGCGCGCTGCTCGAGATCCGGGACGAGGCCGTGGAAGAGCTCCGCGGCGCGGAGCATGGTCGCCGAGGCGGTGAGGACGCCTTCGGCGTCGCCGAGGAACAGCGCCATCCCGACGCGGAGCATGAGCAGACGGCCGTGGCTGACGGGGTCGAGGCGCGACACGTCGATGCGGCCGACCAGCTCGGCCGCGAGCTGTGCCGCACCTGCGGCGGTGGCGGTCTCGGCGGCGGCGAGCAGCCTGAGGTCCCGGCCGGGTCCGTCGGGCGTCAGTTCGGCCGCGCGAGCGAGGAGCCGTGCACGCGACACCAGGCCACCGCGGCCACCGGCGGCATCGGCGGCCCGCTCCATCCGGGCCGCGACCTCGGCGTCGGGACCGACCGTGGCGGATGCCGCGTGCCACGCGCCGAGATCCTCGCGACCGTGATCGGCCAGCAGCGAACTCAGTGCCTCGTGCACCCGCCGACGGTCGGCGGCCGGCATGCCGTGGTACGCGGCCAGCCGCACGAGCGGATGCCGGAACCGGATCGTGTCGTGGACGGTCACGAGGTCGGCGCGTTCGGCCGCCGACGACGCGTCCCCGGGCAGCTCGAGCCGGCGCGCGGCGGCATTGATGACGGTCCGGTCGCCCGTCGACTCGGCCGCCGCCGCAAGCAGCCAGAGCCGTGTCGGCACGGGCAGGGCGGCGAGGCGCTCCCGATAGTGGGATTCGAGTCGCTCGCCGATGGGCAGCGGCTCCTCCGAGAGGGAGGACGCGATCAACTGGTGGGCCGTGAGCTCGTGCGCGAGGTCGACGAGCGCGAGCGGGTTGCCGCCGGTGTCCGCGGCGATCCTCACCGCGAGGTAGGGGTCGATCGGCTCGTCCGCCGAACGCGTGAGCAGCTGCACGGCGTCGAGCGGGTCGAGCCCATCGAGGCGCAGCGTGGTCACGCCCGTGGTCCGCGCCTCAGGGAGCGCGTCGGCCCGCGCCGCGAGGAGGAGCGCGACGCGCTCGGCCTGCAGGCGCCGGGCGACGAACGCGAACACGTCGAGGGACTCCGGATCGAGGAAGTGGGCGTCGTCGACCAGGCAGGCGAGCGGTTCCTCCTCCCCTGCCGCGGCGAGCAGGGAGAGCGTGCCGAGCCCGACGAGGAAGCGGTCGGGCGGTGCCCCGCGGTCGAGTCCGGCGGCGATCCGGAGCGCCTCGGCCTGCCGCGGCGGAATCGAGGCGAGGTGCTCCGCGAGCGGCGCCGTGAGCCGCTGCAGCGCGGCGAAGGGCATCGCCGCCTCGGCCTCGTAGCCGTCGGCGCGCACGACGCTGAGGCCGCGCGCCGCGTCGACCGCCCCGTCGAGGATCGTGCTCTTTCCGATGCCCGGTTCGCCGCGGATGAGGAGGGCGCCGCCGTGCCCGTTGCGCGCGCCGCCCAGCAGCGCACCGAGCCGTTCGAGCTCGTCGGTGCGCCCGAGGATCTGGGGCGAGGGGGCGTCGATGCGGCATAACCTACCCGTCCGTCGACGGTGCGGATAGGGCTTGCCCGACCGGCTGCTCGCCCCCTGGCGGTCGGATCAGAGCGCCGTGCCGACGAGCGCCTCGCCGAGCGGCGTGCGCTGGTGCAGCATGCGCGATCCGTCGCGGCGGCTCGCGATGAGGCCCGCGTCGCGCAGCACCGTGAGGTGGTGCGAGGCGGTCGAGATCGCGAGGCCCGAGTCGGCCGCGACCTGCGAGGTCGTGCGCGCCTCGTGCGCGGCGAGGAGGATGCCGGCCCGAGCGGGCCCGAGGAGCGCGGCGAGCGCCTCGGCGAGCGCCGTCGCATCCGTCGCCCAGTTCTCGGTGACGCCCTGCGCCGGGTAGAACAGCGTCGGCTGCGCGGGCGGTTCGGTGAGCACCATGCAGCGCCCGCCGCCGAGCACCGACGGCACGAGGACGATGCCCGACCCGCGGCAGTCGAGCACCTCGGAGTGCTGCGTGAGCTCGACCCGCAGGGCGCCGTCGTGCCACTCGACGGTGTGGTGCAGGCCGGCGGCCATGGCAGCGATGCCGTCGGTCGCGATGCGGCGCGCGCGGACGGCGATGTCGGCGCGGACGATCCGCTCGAGCTGCGGCCACACGGGCTCGACGAGGGCCGACCACAGCTCCAGCCAGGCGTCGCCGATCATCGCCCTGGCGCGCGGGAGGTCGTCGAGCATGCGGAGCACCGCCTGCCGCCGGGCACCGGTGGAGCGGACGACGACCTTGCCGAGGTCGACCCGCATCAGCTCGTCGGGCACTTCGCGGAGCCGCGCGGCCTCGTCGGCCGGCTCGAGGTCCCACGTCGGCGTCGTCGTGAGGAAGTCGGGGAAGTACCCCGACTCGCGCACGAGGAGCGTGAACAGCTCGAACGCCTCCCGCGGGACGCGGTCGCGCACGCTCCGCAGCCACCCCCACTGCAGCGGATGCTCCGACGGACGCTGCACGACCCGGACCGCGTGGCACACCTCGTGCCCGGGCGAGACGCCGAAGCGGATCGCCGACACGTCGCCCGGTGCGAGCCGGAAGTCCACGTAGCGATGCTCCATCCGGCCCGCCCTACAGGTACCGCTTGAACCCGACGTGGGAGGCGGTGAACCCGAGCCGCTCGTAGAACCGGTGCGCGTCGTCGCGTCGCGCGTCGGAGGTCAGCTGCACCAGACGCGCGCCGCGCTCGCGCGCGTGGTCCACCGCCCACGCGATCATCGCCGAGCCGAGACCGCGCCCCCGCACCGAATCGGCGACGCGCACCGCCTCGATCTGCATGCGCGTCGCACCGCCCCGCGAGAGGCCGGGGATGAACGTGAGCTGCATCGTGGCCACGACGTCGCCGTCCGGGCCGTCGACCGCGACCAGCAGCTGCGCGGCATCCGCGTCGATCGCCTCGAACGCGGCGACGTAGCCGGCCCGTTCCTCCGACGTCGAGCCGAACTCCGCGGCCCGCAGGGCGTCCGCGGCGAGCAGTGCCACGAGCGCATCGACGTCGTGCCGCCCGGCGCGGCGGAGCACGAAGGCCGAGCCGGAGGCCTCGATCGTCGCTGGTCCCACCCGGCCAGCATGCCACGGCCGGCGATGGGGTTTCGATGCAGATCGAAACAGTTCCCCCAGCGGATGCCGCGGCGGGAGCCTTGCAGCAGCCGTCATCACCCACCACGAATCGAGGGCACCATGAACCCGGCCGAGATCACGCTCGCGCCGAACACGACCGCGCCCATGGGCGACGTCGTCGTGCGGGCCGAGTCGCTCCGCATCGGCACGGGTCGCACGCGCCGCTTCGTCGGCCTCGACCACGGCGCCGGCATCTCGTACTTCTTCGTCGACAACGAGCCGGGCGAGGGGCCCGGCCTGCACTGGCATCCGTACCCCGAGACCTGGGTCGTGCTCGAGGGCACGGCCGAGCTCACCCTGGGCGATCGCCGGATCATCGCCACGACGGGTGACACCGCGACCGTCCCCGCCGGCACATGGCACCGCTTCGAGAACGTCGGCGACGGCCGGCTGAAGGTGCTCTGCATCCACGCGTCCGCCGTCATCGTGCAGACCTGGGCCGACGAGGACTGAATCCACCACCACGACCACCGAAACGAAGGAGCACGCCATGTCGTTCCAGGCCTACCTCGACAACATCGAGGCCAAGACCGGGCTCACCCCGCGCGAGTTCGTCGCGCTCGCCGAGGCGAAGGGCTTCGGACCCGGCACGAAGGCGACGCCGATCGTGCAGTGGCTCGCCGAGGACTACGACCTGGGCCGCGGGCACGCGATGGCACTCGTGCACGTCATCACCAAGGGACCCGGGATCAGCGCGAAGCACGTCGACAGCGGCGGAACGCACAGCGACCCGACCGACACGCTCTGGCTCGACGGCACGGCGACGAACCCGAACCGGTGACCCCCGGTCCGGGCCCGGGGCGAGGAGCGCGGGGCCGTCGCGCCGCGCCGCGCGTCCAGGGGTCCGGCTACGCTGGCGACGCACCCCGCTCGGAGGGTCCGGGCGGGCGCCCACTGGAGTCCACCCGATGCAGACCGACCCGAACACCACCGACCCGGACACCACCGACCCGGACACCACCGACCTGGACACCACCGACCCGACCGAGGCCGACGGGCCGACCGCGCCGGCCGACCCGCCTCCTCTCGGCACGCCCACGGAACTGGCGACGCCGCTCGGCACGTTCCCCGCGGTCGCCGGCGACGGAGTCGTCCGGGTGCGCAACGTCCGGTACGCCACCGCGCGCCGATTCGAGGCCCCCGTTCCCGCCGAGGTGCGCCCCGACGAGTCATCCGATCGACGATTCCAGCGGCTCGCGTGCCCGCAGCCGGCGAGCCCGAGCGACGAACTGCTCGGACGGCCGCTCCGCGGCGTGGAGTTCGACGAGGACTGCCTGCGGCTCACGATCACGATCCCGGAGGACGCTCCCGACGGGCCGATGCCGGTGCTCGTCTGGGTGCACGGCGGGTCGTACGTCTCCGGTGCCGGCGACCTCGCCGGCTACGACCCTGCCGCCATCGTGCGCGAGCAGCGGGTCATCGTCGTCGCCGTCACGTCTCGTCTCGGGCTGCTCGGATACCCGACGGATGACGCGCACCCCGCGAACCTCGGGCTGCTCGACCTCATCGCGGCGTTCCGGTGGGTCGGCGAGCACATCGCCGCCTTCGGCGGCGATGCCGAGCGGATCACCGCCGTCGGCCAGTCGTCGGGCGGTGACGCGCTCGCGCACCTGATCGCCGCCGAGGGCGCCCGGGGGCTCTTCCATCGCGTGATCCTGCAGAGCGCGCCCCTCGGCATCCGCACCGGACGGGCCGAGATGCAGCGGCGCATGGCGGAGGCCGCGGGCCCGCTCGCCCCGGACGCCTCACTCGACGACCTCTTCGCCGCGCAGGCGCGGGCGAAGCAGGCCGCCGCCGGATCCGGCCTCCGCTCGGCGATGCCGTTCGGGCCGCGCGCCGGGGCGGCGCCGCTCCCCGCGGAGGGCGACATCGAGGCCGCGTGGCGCGAGCACGCCGCCGACCTCGACGTGCTCGTCACGTGGAACCGCGACGAGACCGCGTTCTTCTTCGAGGTCGACCCGAGGCTCGCGGCGCTCGCCGCCCGACCGGTGATCGGCCCGCTGCTGCGTCGCGTGATCACCCGCCGCACCACGCGGGCCGTCTACGTCGGCGGTGCCCGTCGCTTCGCGCACATCGTCGCCGGCGGCGGCGCGGACGTACGCGTCGCCGAGTTCGACGGGCATCCCGACGGGAGCCGGATCGGGTCGGCGCACGCGATCGAGGTCGCGCTGCTCTTCCCCGCGACGGCGGCCTGGGAGGGCACGCCGCTGCTCGCACCTGACGGCGCCCGGAACCTCGTCGCCGCCGGGGCCGCGCTCCGCGCCGCCTGGGCGGCGTTCGCCCGGAGCGGCGCGTTCCCCGCCGGCTACGTGCCGACCGGCCACGGATGGGCGGGCAGCCTGCTGGCGAGGCGGGTATGAGCGGGGCCAACGCCCCCGTCGACGGAGCGGCCGCCGACGAGTTCTGGGCGGAGTACCGCGCGGCTCGCCCGGATCGCGCCCTCGACGCCGAACCGCCGAGCGTCGAGGTGTTCGGCGACCACCCCGCACTCACCGACGAACTGCTCGGCCTCGTGCTCGACGGCACCAAGCGCGCGACCGCCACCCTCGTCGCCGAGTTCCGCCACGAGGGGCAGCCGCTCCCCCGCGTCGGCAGCCACTGGATCGCCTGCGACTCGGCGGGCCGACCGCGCGCGATCCTCCGCAGCACCGAGCTGCGGATCGGCCCGTTCTCGAGCGTCGACGCCGCGTTCGCGTTCGACGAGGGCGAGGACGACCGCACGCTCGAGTCGTGGCGCGACAACCACCGACGCTACTGGCAGCGGGTCTGCCCGGGGATCGGCGTCGAGTGGCACGACGATCTCGACGTGCTGTTCGAGCGGTTCGAGGTGGCGTGGCCCCCGGAGGTCGCAGACGACTGACGTCGCGCGAGCGCAGTACCGCGGCATCCATCGCCCGCTCGTCGGTGTCGGCGGCATGGGCGAACATGGCCGTATGCGTGACGATGTGATCACCTGGCTCCTCGGCGGCGACCCGAGCGTGCGCTGGCAGGTCATGCGCGACCTGCAGGACGCGCCCGACGACGCCGTCGCCACCGAACGCGCGCGCGTGGCGACCGAGGGCTGGGGTGCGCGCCTCCTCGCCGAACAGGGCGACGACGGCTACTGGGGCGGCCAGGTCTACGGCTCGGGTCGCGAACGCGACTCGGTCATGTGGACCCTGCAGGTCCTGCGGAACCTCGGTGCGCCACCCGGTGCGGCACCCGTGCGGGCCGCGATCGACCGAGTCGTCGACGGCGTGGTCTGGGCGGAGTTCGACGACCTGCCCTACTTCAGCGGCGAGGTCGAGGAGTGCGTGAACGGCGGGGTCCTCGCGAACGCCGCGTACTTCGGCGTCCTCGGCGCGGGCAGCGACCGGATCGTCGCGCGCCTCCTCGACGAGACGCTCCCCGACGGCGGGTGGAACTGCGAGCCGGCCGACGAGTCGCAGCGCTCGTCGTTCGACTCGACGCTGTGCGTCGTCGAGGGGCTCCTCGCGTACGAGCGGGCGACCGGGTCGACGGATGCCGCGGTGACGGACGCCCGACGCGGCGGCGAGGAGTACCTGCTCGAGCGCAGCCTGTTCCGCCGCAAGTCGACGGGCGAGCTCGTGAAGCCGCGCTACACGAACTTCTCATTCCCGACGTACTGGTTCTACGACGTCCTGCGGGCGCTCGATCACTTCCGCGACGCGGGCGGCCGTCCCGACGCGCGGCTGCGGCCCGCGCTCGACCTGGTACTGGGCCAGCGCGACGACGACGGCCGGTGGCGCGCCGGCGATCGCTGGCCCGGCCGCAACCGGTACGAGATCGATGCGCCGGCCGGCGAGCCGAGCCCGTGGAACACGCTCCGCGCCCTGCGCGTGCTGCGCTGGGCCGACCCCGCGTCGATCGACTGACCGTGGCCATCGAGGTTCGGGCGGCATCCGTCTTCGACGACGTGGCCGCGGTCCTCGGGCCCAAGCGACCCGACGCGAACGTGTGCTTCTGCCTGAGCTACCGGTTGACCTCGTCCAAGGAGAACCTGTCGCTCCGAGGTCCCGCTCGCGGCGAGCGGGTCAGGCAGCTCTGCGCACAGGATCCGGCGCCGGGCGTCATCGCCTACGACGGCGACGAGCCCGTCGGCTGGGCGGCCGTGCATCCGCGGGCCGACACGAGCTTCGCGACCAACCGGCGCATCCCGCACCTCGACGACCTCGACGTGTGGTCGCTCTGGTGCGTGCGCGTTCGGCCCGGGCACCGGAAGCAGGGCATCTCGCACCACCTCATCGCGGGCGCCGTGGCGTTCGCGCGCGAGCATGGCGCCCCGATCGTCGAGGCGTACCCTGTCGACAATCGCGGCGAGAAGGTCGACCTCACGATGGCCTACGTCGGCACCCGCGCGGCGTTCGAGCGCGCCGGATTCGAGAAGGCCGCCGATACGACGAGCGTGCTGAACGGCTTCCCGCGCGTCCTGATGCGGATCGACCTGCGGTGATCATGCCGTGGTGCCGCTCGGCGCGGTCGCGGCATCCGGCATGATCGACTCATGCCTGCGACCGCGTCCGAGATCCCCGTCGCCCTCGCCGTGGACATCGGCGGCACGAAGGTCGATGCGGCGCTCGTCGGCGCGGACGGCCGCATCGTGCCGGGAAGCCGCCACCGCGCCCCGACCGGTGCGGGCCAGAGGCCCGAGACCTTCTCGATCGCGATCGCCTCGGTGTGCGAGCAGGCGACGGATGCCGCGGGCGTGGCGCACCGGCTCGTCGGCGTCGGCGTCGGCACGGCCGGCCCCCTGCTCGGCGACGGGACGCATGTGTCGCCCCTCAACATGCCGGGCATCCGCGACCTGCCGCTCGTGCCGACCGTCGAACGCTTCGCGGGCGGCACGCGCGTGCGCGTCGCGCTCGACGGCACGTGCATCGCCCTGGCCGAGGCGCGGTTCGGCGCGCTGCGCGGTGTGCGCAACGGCATCGCGATGGTCGTGTCGACGGGGATCGGCGGCGGGATCATCGCCGACGGCCGGGTGATCCGGGGCGACGCCGGCAACGCCGGGCACGTCGGCCAGGCGTGGGTGCGGCAGCCGTCCCCGGACGATCCGGTCGCCGCGACGGTCGAAGCCGTCGCGTCCGGACCGGGGACGGTGCGGTGGGCGATCGCCCACGGCTGGACGGGTGCCGACGGGCTCGCACTCGCGGCGGACTACCGCGCCGGCCATCCGGTCGCCGTGCAGGCCGTGCACCGTTCGGCGGATGCCGTGGGGCAGGCCATCGCGTCGTTCGGCGCACTGCTCGACGTCACGACCGTCGCCATCGGCGGCGGCTTCTCGCGGGTCGCGGACGACTACCTGCCCCTCGTCGAGGCGGCGGCGCACCGCACGGCGGTCCTGCCCGCCGCGCGCGAGGTGCGCGTCGTGCCCGCCGAGCTCGGCGACGACGCACCGCTGGTCGGTGCCGCCCTCCTCGCGTTCGACGACTGACCGGGCGGGGACCCGCCGCGGGATCGCCGGCCGCGGTGCGGCCGGCGTCAGCCGACCTCGAACCGCGCCGGACCGTCGCCGGCCGCGAGCGCGGCCTCGATGCGGCGGAGGTGCTCGGCGTTCACGCCGTCGAGGTCGGCCGGGTCGTGCCATCCGAGGTCCGTCATCTCGCCGTCGGCGGGGTACGGCTCGCCGTCGAGCCAGGTGCAGCGGAAGGTGAGGTCGAGGTAGTCGGCCTGGTCGCCGTTGCCGTAGACGACGCGGGGCACCTGGTGCACCCACGCGAGCCGATCGACGGCGATCCGGACACCGGCCTCCTCGTGCGCCTCGCGCGCCGCAGCCACGGCCGGCTCCTCTCCGGGATCCACGATGCCGGTGATGGGCGTGAGCGCGCCGGTGTCGGCGCGGCGACCGAGCAGCACGCGTCCGTCGCGGACGATCACGGCCGTCACGCCGACGAGCGGGAGGGGCGCGGTCCCGACATGGCGCCGGAGCTCGAGGACGAAGTCGGGCGTGGGCATGGCGAACAGCGTACGCGCGGTCGCTCCATCCGTTCGTCGCGCAGACACCGCCGTTCGTCGCAGGGGGCTACCGCTCGGCGCGGCCGGTGCGCTATGGTCGGATTTCCAACCGAACGATCGGTCGGGAAACCCGCAACGGCGCACCACCCCCGCGTCGATCCCCGATTCACCCTGCACAGAACAACGGAGTTCGCATGACCGCAACCGTCCAGGAATCCGCGCGCACCGGGAGGATGTCCACCGAGGAGCGCAAGGTCCTCGCCGGCACCCTCGTGGGCACGTCCATCGAGTGGTACGACTTCTTCATCTACGCACAGGCGGCCGGGCTCGTCCTCGCCCCGCTCTTCCTCGCCCCGCTCGCCGAGGCGAACGCCACGCTCGCGCAGGTCCTCGCCTTCGCGACGATCGGCATCTCGTTCCTCTTCCGCCCGCTCGGCGCGGTCGTCGCCGGCTGGCTCGGCGACAAGCTCGGTCGCAAGAAGATGCTGGTCTTCACGCTCATCCTCATGGGCCTGTCGACGTCGCTCATCGGCTTCCTGCCGACGTACGCCGCGATCGGCATCGCGGCGCCCATCCTGCTGATCCTGCTCCGGATCCTGCAGGGCTTCTCGGCCGGCGGCGAGTGGGGCGGCGCGGCGCTGATGTCGGTCGAGCACGCCCCCAAGGGCAAGCGCGGCTTCTTCGGCGCCTTCCCCCAGATCGGCGTGCCCGTCGGCATGATCCTCGCGACCTTCACGCTCTGGATCATCACCTCGTCCATGTCGCCCGAGGCGTTCATGGAGTGGGGCTGGCGCATCCCGTTCATGCTCTCGATCGTGCTGATCGTGGTCGGCTACCTGATCCGCCGTGCGGTCGAGGAGAGCCCGGTCTTCAAGGAGCTCCAGGAACGCAAGCAGGAGTCCTCGGCGCCGCTGAAGGAGCTGTTCCGCAGCAACACCAAGAACGTCGTCCTCACCGCGGTCATCTTCATCGCCAACAACGCCGCGGGCTACCTGCTCATCGCGTACTTCGCGACCTACGCGGTGACCGCGCTCGGCATGGACCGGCCGACGGTGCTGCTCGCCACGACCTTCGCGTCGTTCGGCTGGCTCGTCTTCACGCTCTGGGGCGGACGCCTCTCCGACCGCCTCGGTCGCATCCGCACCTTCCAGATCGGGTACGCCTTCCTCGCGCTGTGGGCGATCCCGATGTGGTTCCTCATCGACACCGGGAACATCGTCTGGTACTTCGTGGCACTGTTCCTGATGACGTTCGGCCTCGGCCTCTCGTACGGCCCGCAGGCCGCGCTCTACGCCGAGATGTTCCCGGCGAAGGTGCGCTACTCGGGCGTCTCGATCGGCTACGCGCTGGGCGCCATCCTCGGCGGCGCGTTCGCCCCGATGATCGCCGCGGCACTGCTCGGCGAGACCGGCCAGTCGTGGACGATCGGCCTCTACATCGCGATCGCCGCGGTCATCTCCCTGATCGGCGTCTCGCTGGTCAAGGAGACGAAGGACGTCGACCTGAGCGTCTGACCCCCTGATCGGGCGAGAGGCGGATGCCGCGTGGCATCCGCCTCTCGTCGTCTCCGCGGCGCGCGGACGCGCCCGACGTCAGTGCCCGGCGCCGAGCTGACCGGCGAGGCGCGCGTGCATCGCCGAGCTCGCCTCGTTCAGCCCCTCGATGACGACGCGCTTGCCATGGTGCTCGTACTTGGTCGTGATCGCATCGAGCGCCGCCACGGTCGAGGCGTCCCAGATGTGCGAGCCCGACATGTCGATCACGACCCGGTCCGGGTCATCCGCGTACTCGAACTGCGTGGTCAGGTCGTTCGACGAGGCGAAGAAGAGCTCGCCGTCGACGCGGTAGTGCGCGGTCGGCACCGGCTCGTCGAGCGAGACCCGACGCGTGACGGTCGCGAAGTGCGCGACGCGACGGGCGAATGCGACCATCGCCACGAGCACGCCGACGATGACGCCGATCGCGAGGTTGTGCGTGGCGACGACGACCACCACGGTCGCGACCATGACGGTCGTCTCCGACTTCGGCATCCGCCGCAGCGTCGACCAGCGGACCGAGTGCCAGTCGAAGGTCGCGACCGAGACCATGATCATGACGGCGACGAGCGCGGCCATGGGCATGATCGCGACCAGGTCCCCGAGCCCGACGACGAGGACGAGCAGGAAGACGCCCGCGAGGAACGTGGAGATGCGCGTCCGCGCGCCGGACACCTTCACGTTGATCATCGTCTGGCCGATCATCGCGCAGCCGCCCATGCCGCCGAAGAGGCCGGAGAGCATGTTGGCGACGCCCTGGCCGAGCGCCTCGCGCGTCTTGCGCGAGCGGGTGTCGGTGATGTCGTCGACGAGCTTCGCCGTCATGAGCGACTCGAGGAGGCCGACGAGCGCCATCGCGAGCGCGAACGGCGCGATCGTCGCGAAGGTCTCCCACGTGAGCGGCACGTTCGGGATGAACAGCTCGGGCAGGCTCTCCGGGAGCTCGCCCTCGTCGCCGACGGTGGGCACCTGCCAGCCGGCCGCGACGACCACGACCGTGAGCACGACGATCGCGATGAGCGGCGCGGGAACGGCCTTCGTGAGCCGCGGGACGCCGACCATGATCACGAGTCCGGCCGCCACGAGCGGGTAGACGAGCCACGGCACCCCGACGAGGTGCGGCAGCTGCGCGGCGAAGATCAGGATCGCGAGCGAGTTGACGAATCCGACCATGACGCTCCGCGGGATGAAGCGCATGAGCTTCGCCACGCCCAAGGCGCCGAGCACGAGCTGGAACACGCCCGCGAGGATCACCGTCGCGATGAAGTAGTCCATGCCGTAGTCGCGCGCGACGGGCGCGATGACGAGCGCGACGGCGCCCGTCGCGGCCGTGATCATCGCCGGACGCCCGCCGAGGAACGCGATCGACACCGCCATCACGAACGACGAGAAGAGGCCGACGCGCGGGTCGACGCCGGCGATGATCGAGAACGAGATCGCCTCGGGGATCAGGGCGAGCGCGACGACGAGGCCCGCGAGCACCTCGCGGGTGAGCAACCGGGGCGTGCGGAGTGCGGTGAGCACCGAGGGCTGGGCGCGGGCCCGGGCGAGGGCGGCGGCGCGCGCGTCGCCGGTCTCGGGGGCGGGGTCGGCAGGAGGTCGCGCGGGCGCTGGCATGTGGGTCTCCTATCGGCGGGGCTCGTTCGAGCCGGATGGTGTCGTACGAGCGCCCCGTCGCGCGCGGCCGCGATGGCCGTGGGTGGGCCCGGATGTCGCGAGCCGACGTGCCACCCTACCTGCTCGACGCCGCGCGGGCCGACTCGGCGCCGCGCGGCATCGTTGCGGTCCCCCCGCGCCGCACCCTAGGTTGAGGTCATTCAACTCCACTTCGGGGGGAGTGAGAGACGTGTCCTCGGCTCTGCACGCGCTCGGACGATGGGCCTACCGCGCCCGCCTCCTCGTCGTGCTCGTCTGGGTCGGCATCCTCGCCGTGCTCTTCACGATCGCCGGGCTCGTCGGCACCGGGACGAACAACACCTACGCATTCCCCGGAACCGAATCGCAGGACGCACTCGACGCCCTCGCGCGCACGTTCCCCCAGTTCTCAGGCACCTCGGCGCAGCTCATCGCGGTCGCCCCCGACGGCGGCGACGTCACCGACGACGACTTCGAGTCGGCGGTCGAGGACGCGATCACCGCCATCGAGGCGATCCCCCAGGTCTCCGGCGTGAGCTCGCCGTACGACGACGGGTCGTCGGCCGACATCGCATCGGACTCGTCGGCCGTCCTCGTCACGATCCAGCTGTCGGTCGGCGCCGTCGACGTGCTGCCCTCGACGTCGGACGCACTGCAGTCCGAGGGCTCGACGCTCCAGGGAGACCTCCCCGACGGGTCGCAGGTGGCCGTCGGCGGTTCCCTGTACTCGCAGGTGAACCCGGGGATCGGCATCAGCGAGCTCACGAGCATCCTGATCGCCCTCGTCGTCCTGATCGTGACGTTCGGCTCCCTCGTCGCCGCGGGCATGCCGATCACGACCGCGCTCGTCGGCGTCGGCGCCTCGGTCGCTGTGGTCCTCACCGCGACGCGCTGGCTCACGGTCACCTCGACCGCACCGCTCCTCGCCGTCATGCTCGGGCTCGCGGTCGGCGTCGACTACTCCCTGTTCATCGTCTCCCGCCACCAGGACCAGGTGAAGCGCGGGATGCCGCCCGCCGAGTCCGCACCGCGCGCGGTCGCGACCGCGGGCTCCGCGGTCATGTTCGCGGCGACGACCGTGATCATCGCGCTGCTCGGGCTCTCCGTCGCGCGCATCCCCTTCCTCACCGTCACGGGGCTCTCCGCGGCGCTCGCCGTCGCGACGGCCGCGCTCGTCGCGCTGACGCTCACGCCGGCGCTGCTGTCGTTCGCGGGGTGGCACGTCGTGCCGAAGCGGTACCGTCCGGGGCACGAGGCACCCGCGGACGGGGCCGAGGCGGAGGACGAACCGGAGGACCACGACGCCGAGCCCACCGGGACGGACCAGCCGGAGGCCGCGGCCGAGGCAGCCGAGTCGGCCGGGACGGACCAGCCGGAGGCCGCGGCCGAGTCGAGGCCCGGCGGGTTCTTCGGGCACTGGGTGCGCGCCGCCATCCGCTGGCCCCCGGTGACCGTCGTGCTCATCACGGCGCTCCTCGCCCTCGCCGCGATGCCCGCGGCGAACCTCCGACTGGCCCTTCCGGACTCGGGCTCGCTGCCCGAGGGCGCCCCGGGGCGGGTCACCTACGACCTCATCGCCGAGCACTTCGGCGCCGGCGCGAACGGGCCGCTCATCCTCACGGGCTCCGTCATCCAGAGCACCGATCCGGTCGACCTCGTCGACGACATCGCCGCCGAGGTCGCCGGCGTGCAGGGCGTCGCGGCCGTGCCGCTCGCGACGCCGAACGAGACGGGCGACACCGCCGTGATCCAGGTGATCCCCGACGGCGCGCCGGACTCCGAGCAGACCGAGCAGCTCGTGCACCGGCTGCGCGCGATGCACGACGCGTTCCTCGAGGACTACGCGGTCGACCTCTCGGTGACGGGCTACACGGCGCTCGGCGTCGACATCTCGGAGCGCCTCGGCGGCGCGCTGCTGCCGTTCGGGGCGCTCGTCGTCGGGCTGTCGCTCGTGCTGCTCGCGATGGTGTTCCGCTCGATCGTCGTGCCGATCACCGCGGCGCTCGGGTACGTGCTCTCCATCGGCGCCGCCTTCGGCCTCACGAGCCTGGTGTTCGTCGACGGCGTCCTCGCCGGCCCGCTGAACGTCGAATCGGTCGGGTCGGTGACGAGCTTCATGCCGATCATCGTGATGGGCGTGCTCTTCGGGCTCGCGATGGACTACGAGGTGTTCCTCGTCAGCCGCATGCGCGAGGACTACCTGAAGCACGGCGAGCCGCGGCCCGCGATCGAGCGCGGGTTCCACGCCTCGGCGCGCGTGGTGACGGCCGCCGGGATCATCATGTTCACGGTGTTCGGCGGCTTCATCCTGAACGGCGAGGCGTCGATGCAGCCGATCGCCTTCGGGCTCGCGACCGGCGTCGCGATCGACGCGTTCATCGTGCGGATGACGCTGACGCCCGCGGTCCTCGCCTGGTTCGGGCGGCACGCCTGGTGGTTCCCCGCCGGGCTCGATCGGGTGCTCCCCCGCTTCGACGTCGAGGGCGAGGGACTCGCACGAGAGGACGAGCTCGCCGACTGGCCCGAGCCGGGCGACGCGCACGCGATCGTCGGGGAGGGAGTCGCGGTACGGCGCGAGCCGCGCCTGGTCGACCTCGACGTGCGCGTGCCGGCCGGCGAGGCGCTCGTGGTCGCCGGGGCGACCCCCGAGGAGCGGCGCGCGGTGCTGCTCGCGCTCACGGGACGCCGCCCCGTCGTCGAGGGCCGGCTGAAGTGCCTCGGGCTCGTGCTGCCCGTTCGGGCGCAGAGCGTGCGGGCGCGGAGCGCGGTCGTCGAGCTCGCCCGAACCCCGGACCCGATCTCCGCCGTGGTGGATGCCGCTGCCGACGGCCCCGAGCTCCTCGCCATCGACGGCGTCGACCTCCTCGCCGATCCCGCGGCGCGCGACGAACTGCTCGAGGTGCTCACCGGAGCCGCACGCGGCGCGGAGCGTCGGACGGGGCATCCGCTGACCCTGCTCGTCTCGTGCGAGCTGGCGTCGACGGCCGACGCGGTGCTGCCGCACGGGCTCGGCCGGACGGTGCTCGAGCCGGCCCCGTCCGCACGCCCCGCCAGGGAGGCGGCGACGACGGGGACGACGACATGACCGACACCTCGTTCTCGTCGGCGCAGGGCGCCGAACGCCTCGGTGCCCTCGGGATCGTCGGCGTGCTGCTGCTCCCCCTCGCGATCGCCGGGCTGCTCGCCTGGGGGCTCGCCGCGCCCGTGAGCGACTTCGACCGGGTCACCGCCGCGGTGGTCAACGACGACGAGCCGGTGCAGCTCAACGGGCAGACCGTGCCGCTCGGCCGCGAGTTCGCCGCCGGCCTCATCGGGGGCATCGCGGGCGAAGGGGCTCCCGACGACCCCGGGCCGGACGCGACGGCGACTCCGGCTCCGAGCGGTCCCAACTTCACGTGGATCCTGACGAACGACGACGACGCCGCCGCGGGCCTCCGCGACGGACGCTACGCCGCCGTGCTCACGATCCCGCCGTCCTTCTCGGCGAACGCGACGTCGATCTCGGGGCCGGCGGCGGATGCCGTGCACGCGACGCTGCACGTCCAGACGACGCCCGCGTCGGCCTACCTCGACCCCGCGCTCACCGAGGTCATCACGCAGGCGGCCGTCGCGACGTTCAACGCCCAGCTCACCGAGCGCTACCTCGGCAACGTCTACCAGGGGTTCAACACCATCAACGAGCAGATCGGCCAGGCCGCCGACGGCGCCGCCGAACTCGCATCGGGCGCATCGTCGCTCGCGGGCGGCGCGGCCTCGCTCGCCGACGGCACGTCGCAGCTCGCGTCCGGGCTCGACTCGCTCGACGCGGGCGCCGCCTCGCTCGCCGCGGGCCTCGCGCAGCTCGATGCCTCGGTGCAGTCCCTGCCGTCCGACACCGCGCAGCTCGCGACGGGCTCGGCGCAGGTCGCCGCGGCGCTCGACGCCATCGCCGCCGCACTCGACGGGGCCACCGCGGACGTCGCCCGCGTCGTCGACGACCTGTGCGCCGCGCGTCCCGGTGCCATCTGCGAACGCGGACGGAGCGTGCTCGCCCGGGTCCAGGCGGTCGACGGCGACGTCGACGCACTCGCCTCCGGCGCCGATCAGGTCGCGGCGGGCAACGCCCAGCTCGCAGCCGGCATGCCCGGCCTCGTCGCGGGTGCCGACGCGTCGTCGGCGGGGGCGAACGAGGTCGCGGCCGGAGCCGCGGAGAGCGCGGCGGGCGGCGAACAGGTGAACTCGGGCGCGCAGGAGGTGGCGTCCGGGGCCGACGAGACCTCGTCGGGTGCCGCTCAGCTCTCCGACGGGCTCGCGCAGGCCGTCGAGCAGATCCCGACGTACTCGGACTCGGACATCGCGACGCTCTCCTCGGTCGTCGCACAGCCCGCCCGCACCGACGTCGCGGTCCCCGCGAACGGGACGCAGTCGGTGCCGCTGTTCGCGACGTTCGCGCTCTGGGTCGGCGCGATCGTCCTCGCCCTCGGTCGCCGCGCGGTACCGCAGCGTCGCCTGCTCACGTCCGCGTCGACCGTCTCGATCGCCGGGCGCTCGATCTGGCCCGGAGCGGCGCTCGGCGCCGGACAGGGCCTGCTCGTCGGGCTCGCACTGCAGCCCGCGCTCGACGCCGACGCCGCCGCGCGCGTGGGCTTCGCCGCGGCCGCGGTGTTCATCGGCACGGTGTTCGCCCTCGTGAACCACGGGCTCGCCGCCGGCTTCGGCGGGCCGGGACGGACCGCGGCCGCGATCGCCGGCGTCATCGGGCTCGCGGCCGGGGTCTCCTCGACCGTGCCCGCCGCGATCGCCGGGCCCGCGAACCTCGTCCCGACGGGCCCCGGCCACAGCCTCCTCCTCGCGGGCCTCGGCGTCGGCTCCGGCTGGGGCGACCTCGTCGCCCTCGTCATCTACGCGGCGATCGGCGCGGCGCTCGTGGTCGTCGGGGTGTCCCGGCACCGCACCGCGGCCGACTGAGCGGGCCCGCAGGAGTTCGGGTCAGCGCTCGGCCGCGGCCTCCGGGGGCGTCGCGGCCGACGCCTCGAGCGAGCGGATCAGGCTCCGCGAGTCCCACGGCCCGATGTGGCGGCGGCCGTTGACGAAGAACGTCGGCGTCGAATGGAGGTCCATGAGTTCGGCGTCGATCTGGTCGTCCTCCACGCGCCGCACCACGGCAGGCGACTGCAGGTCCTCGAGGAACCTGGGGACGTCGAGGCCGATCTCCTCGGCGTAGCGGCACAGGTCGTCGGTCTCGAGCGCGTCCTGGTGCTGGAAGAGCGTTCGCGCCATGTCGAGGAACCGGCCCTGCAACGCCGCCGCCTCGTACGCCTGGGATGCGAGCTTGGCGTGCGGGTGCACCCCCTCGAGCGGGAGGTGCCGCCAGACCCAGCACACCTCGTCGCCGAAGCGCCGGATCACCTGGTCGATCGAGCCGGTCGCACGGCTGCAGAACGGGCACTCGAAGTCGCCGTACTCGACGATCTGGTACGGCGCGTCGGGGCGCCCGCGGTAGTGGTCGCGCGCGGGATCGAACGGCCGCGCGAGCACCTTGCCGACCGCCTTCGGGGGGTCCAGGCGATCCGCGACGGCGAAGATCGCCCACCCGAGCCCGAATGCGATGAGCGATGCCGTGAGCACGCCGACCCGGCCGTGGTCCTGGGACTCCCCGTCGGGGAGCGCGATCCCCACGATGAACAGCGAGATCGTGAACCCGATGCCCGACAGGGCCGCACCGCCCGCGATGCGCGGCATCCCGAGTCCCGGTGCGAGCCGGCCCATGCCGGTCGCCCGCACGATCGCCGTGAACGCCGTGATGCCGACGAACTTGCCCACGACGAGGCCGGCGATGATCGCCCACGTGAGCGGCGAGGTGAATGCCGACGCGAGCGTCTCGGCGTCGAGGTGCACGCCCGCGTTGGCGAGCGCGAAGATCGGCAGCACGAGGAAGGCGATGTACGGGCCCCACTCGGCCTGCAGCCGGTCGTTGATCGACAGCGACTCGCGGAGGCTCCGGTTCACGGCGGCGGCGTACTGCGCGCTCGGCGACTCGCGGAAGGCGCGCGTGAGCTCCTCCGTCCGCTCGACCTCGGTGCGACGCGGCGGGAACACGGGGATGAGCAGCGCGACCGCGACGCCCGCGAGGGTCGGGTGGATGCCCGCCATCGCGATCGCAACCCACAGCGAGATGCCGAGCACCCCGTACGCGAGGCCGCGACCGGCCCGCAGGTACCGCACGAGGGCGATCGCGACCATGAGCACGGCGGCGACCGCGAGCGGCACGAGGTCGAGCCCGGTGTTGTAGAAGATGCCGATCGCGAGCAGCGCCCCGACGTCGTCGACCACGGCGAGCGTGAGGAGGAACGTGCGGAGTCTCGCCGGGAACGGCGGACCGATGATCGCGAGCGCGCCGAGCAGGAACGCGGTGTCGGTCGAGATCACGACGCCCCATGCGCTGAGCTCACCGGTCGGCAGGGCGATGACCACGAAGAGCAGGGCGGGGATCACGAGTCCGGCCACGGCCGCGACGATCGGCACGATCGCGCGCGACCGGTCGGTGAGCTCGCCGACCGTGAACTCCCGCTTGACCTCGAGGCCGACCACGAAGAAGAACAGCGTCATGAGCCCGTCGTTCACGACGTCGTGCAGCGTGGCGTGCAGTTGCCATCCGCCGAGGCCGATCTCGAGTTCGGTCTCCCAGAACGCCTCGTAGGTCCAGCCCCACGGCGAGTTCGCCCAGAGGATGGCGAGCACGGTGCCCGTCAGCAGCAGCGCGGCCGCAGATCGGTCGCTCGAACCGCGGCGCAGCCGCACCTTGCGACGGGCGGGGCTCGTCGTGGTGTCGGGTGCGGAGACAGGCGCACTCATGCGCCAATGCTAGGGGCGGATGAACCGAACACGGGAGAACTCCCACTCCGACGTCCGACCCCGTTCGGGGGACGGATGCGGGCGGACTCAGATGAAGAGCGTCGTCCCGGACTTCTCCGCCTCGCCGAGGAAGGTCGCGACGCCGCCGAACTCGATGTCCTCCAGCAGGTCGGTCTCGGCGATGCCGAGGAGGTCCATCGTCATCGTGCACGCGATGAGCCGCGCTCCGCCCTCGCGTGCGGCGGTCATGAGCTCCGG
This sequence comes from Agromyces kandeliae, assembly GCF_009674665.1. Taxonomy (GTDB): domain Bacteria; phylum Actinomycetota; class Actinomycetes; order Actinomycetales; family Microbacteriaceae; genus Agromyces; species Agromyces kandeliae. The sequence goes on along the minus strand of NZ_WKJD01000018.1, from coordinate 103,861 downwards.
GACCGACTGCACGTCGTGCTCCTTCATGACGTGCTTGATCATGGCCGGTCCGGCGCCGGCCATGTTCATCTGCGAGAGCGGCAGCCGGTCGGGCCCGGAGGGCATCATCATGCCCATCATGCGCTCGAGCGCGCCGTGCTCGCGCTTGGGCGCGTGGTCCCGCCGGAGGGCGTTCAGCCCCCAGAACGTGAAGAACATCGACACCTGCTGGCCCATCGCGAGGGCGCCGTTGGCGATGATGAACGCGGCGAGCATCTTGTCGAGGTCGCCCGAGAACACGACGAACGACGTCTGGTTCTTCCGCTCGACGACGGCGGTGGTCCCGGATGCCGCGGCGCCCCCCTTGCGGAAGGCCGCGACGTAGCCCGGCCCGTCGGGCGTCATCGAGAGCAGTTCGTGCCCGTGGCTCGCGGCCCAGGCCGGGCCGTCGCTGACGAACCCCGGGTCGGAGACGCGCACGACCACCTCGTCGCCCGCCGCGAGGTCGCCCATCGTCGCCGAGAGCCGCATGATCGGGCCGGGGCAGGCGAGCCCGGTGCAGTCGAGGTCGACCGACCTCCCCGTCCCCTTGGTCGCTGCGATGAGGTCCACCGCCTCGGCGTAGGCGATCTCCGGCGGCGGCGCGAGGGTCGAGGCCGGCTCGACCTCGTGCCGGAACCGGAAGGTGTTCGACCCGCCCGACAGCGTCGCGACATCCGCGAAGCCGCGCTGCACCAGCAGCCGGTAGGCCAGGTAGCTTCGGAACCCGACCGCGCAGTAGAGGCGCACCGGGACCGATCGGTCCCAGTCCTCGCTGGCCGCGCGCAGCGTCGCGAGCGGCACGTTCTCGGCCCCGGGGATGTGCCAGATGGCGAACTCCTCGGGCGTGCGCACGTCGACGAGCCTCGCGCCATCCACCCGCTCGGGCCAGTCGCTCGCGTACCAGAGCACGAGGTCGCCCCGGAGCACGTTGCCCGCCACGAATCCCGCCATGTTGACGGGGTCCTTCGCCGACCCGAAGGGCGGCGCGTAGGCGAGCTCGAGCTCCTCGAGGTCGTGCACGGTGCCGCCGAGGCGAATGACCGTCGCGAGCACGTCGAGCCGCTTGTCGACGCCGTCGAACCCGGCGACCTGCGCGCCGAGGATGCGTCCGTCGCCCGGCGCGAACAGGAGCTTGAGGTGCATCTGCGCCGTGCCCGGGTAGTAGCCCGCGTGCCCGGAGGGGTGGATGTGGATCGCGCGGTACTCGATGCCCTCCGAAAGGAGTTGGCGTTCGGTGGCGCCCGTGCCGCCGGCGACCATGTCGAACACCTTCACGATCGACGTGCCCTGCGTCGAGCGGTACTCGGTGTCGCGCCCGCAGATGTTCTCGGCTGCGACGCGCGCCTCGCGGTTCGCGGGGCCCGCGAGGGGCGTGATCCACGAGCCCGGGAGGACGGTGTGCGGGGTCTCGACGGCGTCGCCCGCCGCCCAGATCGACGGGTCCGACGTGCGCATGTGCGTGTCGACGCGGATGCCGCCGCGCGGCCCGAGCTCGAGGCCGGCATCCGCCGCCAGGCCGGCGTTCGGCCGCACGCCGGCCGACAGGATCACGAGGTCGGCGTCGACGAACCGGGTGTTCGTGAGCTCGACCGTGAGCCCGCCGCCGGGGCGCTCGGAGAACGCCGCCGCGCCGGTCGAGAGGAACAGCTCGACGCCGCGACTGCGCAGGTGCTGCTCGACCGGGACCGAGACCTCCTTGTCGAGCGGCGGGAGGATCTGGTCGGCGAGTTCGACGACCGTCACCGAGGCGCCGCGGTGCTGGAGGTTCTCGGCCATCTCGACGCCGATGTACCCGGCGCCGATCACGACCGCCTTCACCGGCGTGCGGGAGCGGCCCGGTGCGGATGCCGCGGCCGCGAGCGCCTCGTCGAGCTGCGCCTTGATCTCGTCCATGTCGGTGACGTTGCGCAGCACGTGCACGCCGGGCAGGTCGATCCCGGGCAGCGGCGGCCTGAGCGGATCGGCGCCGGGGCAGAGCGCGAGCCGGTCGTACGACTCGACGTACTCGCGACCGGTCGCGGCCTCGCGGACGGTGACGGTCTTCGCCTCGCGGTCGAGCGCGACGACCTCGGCGCCGACGCGCACGTCGATCGCGAGCGACTCGTGCAGGCTCTCAGGCGTCTGGAGCAGGAGTCGGCTGCGATCGGTGATGACCTCGCCGATGTGGTACGGCAGGCCGCAGTTCGCGAACGAGACGTAGTCGCCGCGCTCGAGCACGACGATCTCGGCGAACTCGTCGAGACGGCGTGCGCGCGCCGCGACCGACGCTCCGCCCGCGACCCCTCCGACGACGACGATCTTCATGCTGGGCCTCCATCCGCTCGAGGCCGGCGGTCCGGCCCGCCTCGCGGCCGATGGTAGGCGGCCTGGAACCCGTCGACCGGGACATCGGTCCCGCGGTCCGCCTGCGCTCCCTTCCGCGGGAGCGGGCTCGGGGAGTACCGTGACGTTCGGGCGGGGCGGCGGGTGCCGATCGTCTGGGGGGACGCGATCATGGCGCGGAATCTGGTGCTCTGCCTGGACGGGACGGCCGGCCAGGTGCGGGGTGATGCCGACTCGAACTGCGTGCGGGTCTACGACCTGCTCGACCTCTCCGACGAGACCGTGCAGATCGCGTACTACGACCCCGGCGTCGGCACGTTCGCCTCGCCGGGCGCGTGGACCCCGCTGGCGCGCGGCCTCTCCCGGCTCGGCGGACTGATCTACGGGGCGGGGATGCGGCAGAACCTCGGCGAGGCCTACGCGTGGCTCATGCGGACCTGGCAGCCCGGCGACCGGATCTTCGTGTTCGGCTTCAGCCGCGGCGCGTTCACGGCCCGCGCGCTGACCGGGATGCTCCGGTTGGTCGGGCTGATGCGAGAGGGTTCCGAGAACCAGCTGCAGTACGCGGTGGCGAAGTACGCCCGCCGTGGCGGAGAGGGGCGGATCCCGTGGGACGAGATCCACCGCTTCTCACGGCTGTTCGCACGCCAGGTCGACGGTCGGAGCACGATCCCGATCGAGTACCTCGGGCTGTGGGACACCGTGAAGGCCCTCGGCGTGGTGCGCATCGCCCCGGACTGGCCGTACACGAGGCAGCTGCCGAACGCCCTCCACGTCCGGCACGCGATCTCGATCGACGAGCGGCGCCGCCCGTTCCGCGAGTACGAGGTCCGCACCAAGGCGCCCGAGACGCTCGAGGAGGCGTGGTTCGCGGGCATCCACTCCGACGTCGGCGGCACGTACGCCGACGACCCGAAGCTCTCGACCATCGCCCTCAAGTGGGTGCTCGAGGGCGCGGTCGACCATGGGCTGAAGCTCGACGCGAAGCGCACCGCGAAGGCCTTCGAGGGGTTCTCCGACGCGCACGCGGCCGGAGCGGCGCACCGGAACGGGGCCGTATGGAGCCTCCTCGTGCCGCGTCGGCGTCCGATCCCCCCGGGCGTCCGGGTCCACGCCAGCGTGCGCGATCGGATGTCGGCGACGGACTACCGGCCGCGACTGCCCGCCGACACGACCTGGGTCGACGACGACTGGGCGACGCTGCGGATCCCCTGACGGTCGTCCGCGCCGGCGTCAGGGGACCCGGAAGCGCACCTCGCTCCAGAGCCCGTCCGGGGCGGCGTGGAAGTCGAGGTCGTCGTCGCCCTCGGCTCCCGCCTCCGGGTCGTCCGCGCGGATCACGTGCGCCCCGCTCTCGTGGAGCGCCTCGAGGATCTCCGACTTCGGGATGCTGTCCTGCCATGCCTTCACCGTGCCGACCGGAACCATGGCGACGCCGCCGGCGTGCACGAGCTCCCGTGCGATCGGCTTGGGCGTCGCGTTGTGCGAGCCGTGGTGCCCGACCTTGTAGAACGCGGCGCCGGTCACGAGCGCCCTCGACGCCGGGTCGTCGAGCACGTGCTCCCACGCGCCCTGCTGCGAGTCGCCCACGAAGACGAATCGGGTGCCGCGGACGTCGAGGACGAAGAAGAGGCTGGTGTTGTTCACCGAGCGTTCGAGGACGGATGCCGCGCGGAGCAGCGCCTCCTCGTCGAGCGCCAGCTGCCCGAGGCGCATGGCGTTCCGCGCGCGCACGAGCTGGATCGGGACCCGGGCGGAGACCTCGTCGCGCGGCACCTCGTACATGCGGTCGAAGATGTCCTCCTCCTCGTCGCGACCGAGCTCTGCGGCCGCCTCCTCGAGCCAGTGCACGGCCGCGGGCGGGTCCATCCGCTTGAGGTACTCGGCGTCGCGGCTCGGCCCGAGCACGTGCACCACGGCTCCCTCGACGGGCAGCTCGACGCGGTTGGCCGCCGCGTCGCGTTTCGGCAGGAACCGCACGTCGTGGTGCTCGGCACCCCCCTTGAACCCGCCGTCGACGAGCCGCCTCGCCGCCGCGAGGTTCGGGCCCGAGTTCACGGCGAAGTCCAGCGCGAGCGCCATCGAACGTCCGAGCGATTCGACGGGCCGTCCGCCGGCGGCCTGCTCGACGAGCCCCTGGAGGGCGGTCGCCGCGACGGTGAGCCCCTGGCGGAGGCCGATCGCGTCGGCGTCGTGCTCGTCCTCGACGAACGGCACCCACACCTCGCCGACGTCGACGGCCGCCCAGGCGTCGTCCGCGAACCCCGAGACGTGGTCGGAGTGGCGGTGGGTCGCGGCGACGACGTCGAGCCGCGGCATCCCGTCGTCGCTCTCGCCCGCGAGCTGGGCGATGACGGCGTCGACCACGTCGCCGATCTTCCGCGGCACGTCGTCGACCCGGGCACGGCCGTGGCTGTGCACCCCGCAGTCCACGAGCATCCGCCAGGTCGCGTCGGCGTCGGCGACGGTCACCAGGAAGCAGTCGCCGAAGCCGGGGTTGTACATCCGGATCGTCACGGTCGCCTCGGACACGGCTCAGTCCCCCTCCGGTGCGTGCAGGCTCGCGAACGTCAGCCGGCCGACGGCGGGCTCGTCGAGCCAGATCGCGAGCGGGTCGCCGTCCTCGACCTCGTCGAACCACTCGTGGATCTCCTCGAGGCGTGCCACGCCGGCGGCGTGCTGGTGGCGGCCGTGCGCCCGGAGCGACTCCGGAAGCTTCGCGAGCTCGGCCGGGCGCGTGAACGGCAGGGGCTTCGGGACCAGCCAGGCGACGCGCCCGTCGACGTTCGCGATCACCGTGCAGGCCGCGTGGAGTCGGGTCCGGGTGTCCCGATCGGCTCCCGACTCGAGGTCCTCGCGCCGCTGCACGATCTGGATGAAGATCCTCGGGTGCGGCTGGCCGTCGCCACCGCTCTGGAACCCGACGTGCATGCCCAGGACCCGGATCCGACCCGCGTGGGGATCGAGGCCCAGTTCGACGGCGTGCGCCTTCGCCCAGTTCACCGTCTGCGCGTACACCGCCTTCGACCGCTCCTTGGCGGCGTTGCCGGCCGCGGTGACCGAGGACGCGGCGGGGTCGAGCTTGATCGTCGAGTCGAGGATCAGCTGCCCGAGGTCGACCGTCGCATCGCCCGTGGTGAGGTTCAGCGGGATGGTCGGGCGACGCCAGAGCAGCGCCTGGTCGGCGAGCGAGACGACGCCGGGCGGGAAGATCCCGCGGCGACGCAGCGCCTCGACGAGGTGGCCGCGGAGATGGCCCCGGTCGTCGGGGAAGAGGTCCCGGTCGGCCGTGATCACGGCGCGCACGACATCTCCGAACGTGACGTCGACGGCGGGCAGGTAGTCGAATCCGCGCACCACCATGCCGAGGATCCGGTCGGCGTTCTTCACCGCCTCACCGGCGATGCGGCGGACGAGGTCGGGCGAGAGTTCGCCGTCGGCGAGCACGCCGGAGCCCCCGGTGGCCAGCCGTCGGAGGTCCGCGATCCGCGATCGGTAGGTCGCGAGGTACGCGTCGAACACGGCCGCCACGAAGATCGCGCCGCGGCGATGCGGCTCGCGCGCCGCGTGGAAGTCGGCCGGGTCGGGCGTCGAGCCGACCGCCGAGCGCAGCGGCCCGCCTCGCCCGGTCGAGCGGCCGAACTCGTCCGCCAGCGAGAGCAGCGCCGTGGCATCCGCGAGCTCGCTGCGCGAGCCGGCGACGAAGTCCTCGACGATGTCGGTGAACAGGAAGTGGTGGAACAGCGCGACGAGGTCGGCGAACGCCTCGTGGAAGGCGAAGACGTCGGAGTTCGTCGCGATCGTGAAGAGCGGCCGCATCCGGTGCACGATCGCGTGCGTGACCTCGTGGGCGATGATGTCGACCGAGAGGCACGTGAACATCAGCTGGTGCGGCAGGTTCGCCTGCGAGTCGGAGTCGTCCGCGCGGTAGTACCCGAAGAGGACCGCGCGCCGGTCCGGGTCGAAGTACGCGTTGCGGCCGTAGAACGCGTGCGGCACGAGCCGGAGGCGGTCGTCGCCGCGCCAGCGGAAGCGACGACCGGTGAACCGCTCGAACCGCTCGATGACGCTCATCGTGATCGCGTAGACGATCTGCTGGTGCGACCGCGGATCGCTCTCGGACGGACGGAGCCCCTCCTGCGCGAGCACTGGCGGGTCGTCGAGGTCGACGGGGTGGTACCACCGTCGCCGGGTCGCGTCGTAGTCGACGACCTGGACGAGCTCGCCGTCGGGGCCCGGCCGGAGGCCCGTCTCGAACGGGATGTCGACCGTGAGGAACTGGCCGCTGAGCCGGGAGCTCATCGGGTCGAACGCGAAGGCGCGCAGCAGGCGGCGATCGGGTGCCTGGACGGCGGGCACGTTGTGGTTGGAGAGCATCGCGGGGCCTCCTCGACAAGGCTGGAACGCATGATGCGTGCCGTGCAGGGCCGAACCTATCGACCCCCGACCGGCGCGGCAACAGGGAACGCCCTGAGGGCTAGCATCGACCTGTCATGACGAATCCAGCACCGGCGTCCACGCCGCTGATGTCGCACAGGCAGATCCTCTTCGTGATCTTCGGCCTGATGGCGGGCATGTTCCTCTCGGCTCTCGACCAGACGGTCGTCGGCACCGCGATCCGCACCATCGGCGACGACCTGAACGGCCTCAGCCAGCAGGCGTGGGTGACGACGGCGTACCTGATCCTCTCGACGATCTCGACGCCGATCTACGGCAAGCTCTCCGACATCTTCGGCCGTCGTCCGCTGTTCATCGCGGCGATCGTGATCTTCATGGTCGGGTCGCTGCTCGCGACGTTCTCGACCTCGATGCTCGAGCTCGCCGCGTTCCGCGCCATCCAGGGCCTCGGCGCCGGCGGCCTGATGTCCATGCCGCTCGCGATCATGGGCGACATGCTGGCCCCGCGCGAACGCGCGCGGTACCAGGGCTACTTCCTCGCCGTGTTCGGCATCTCGAGCCTGATCGGCCCGCTCGTCGGCGGCCTGTTCGCAGGTGCCCAGGAGATCCTCGGCATCGCGGGGTGGCGGTGGGTGTTCCTCGTCAACGTGCCGATCGGCCTCGTCGCCCTCGCCATCGTGCTGCGCTTCCTGCACCTGCCGAAGCACGCCCGCCCCGGGGTGCGGATCGACTGGTGGGGCGCCGCCACGATCATCATCGGGCTCGTGCCGCTCCTCCTCGTCGCCGAGGAGGGGCGCGACTGGGGCTGGACCAGCCCGCTCGCGGTCGCCTGCTACGCGGTCGGCGCGGCCGGCCTCATCGCGTTCGTCCTCATCGAGCGCGCCATGGGCGACGACGCGCTGATCCCGCTGAAGCTGTTCCGCTCCAGCACCTTCTCGATGGCGACCGTCATCGGCGTGTTCGTGGGCTTCGGCATGTTCGGCGCGATGCTCACGATCCCGCTGTACCTGCAGCTGGTGTTCGGGTCGACCCCGACCGAGAGCGGCTTCCAGATGCTGCCGATGATCCTCGGCCTCATGATCGCCTCGATCCTGAGCGGGCAGATCATCGCGCGCACGGGCCACTACCGCATCTTCCCGATCCTCGGCACGGCGATGCTCGCGGGCGGCTTCCTCGACCTCACCACCCTCCAGTACGACTCGTCGTACTGGGTCATGGCCGGCGCGATGCTGCTCATCGGCCTCGGGCTCGGACAGCTCATGCAGACGCTCACGATCGCCAGCCAGAACTCGGTCGGGCTGCGCGACATGGGCGTGGCCACCAGTGCCTCCACGTTCTTCCGCCAGATCGGCGGCACCGCGGGAACCGCGGTGCTGCTCTCGCTCCTGTTCACGCTCATGCCCGCGAACGTCACGGGCTCGCTCTCCGACGAGGCGACGCTCTCCGACGCCCTCGACGCGGCCCTCGATCCGACGGTCGCCGAGGCGCCCGCGAACGAGGAGATCATGGCGACGATCTACACGCCGATCGTCGAGCCCATCGTCGCGAGCCTGCCGCCGCAGGTCGACCTGGGTGACGATGCGGCACGGCAGCAGGTCGTCGAGCAGGCGCTCCCCGCGGTGCAGCAGGCGTTCGACGGCGCGCAGTCCGGCGACGAGGGCGATGGCGCCTCGGTCGGCAGCAGCGCGCTCGACGACACGTCCTTCCTCACCGGCGCTGATCCGAGGCTGGCGAAGCCGTTCCTCGTGGGCTTCAACGAGTCGGCCGTGCAGGTGTACTGGGTCGCACTCGTCGTGGTGCTGATCGCGTTCGTGCTCTCGCTGTTCTTCCGGACGCCGCCGCTGCGCGCCAAGTCGGCGCTGCAGGAGGCGGCCGACGAACGCGCAGCCGCCGACGAGCGGGCGGCGGCGGGCTCCGGTCGAGCCGTCGGCGCCGGCGCCGGCGCGACCGCCGCGGTCGGCGGCGCCGACGACGAGGAGCGCGCCGACACGGGCGTGATCGCGACCCTCGCGGCCGACGAGTTCGGCGCGATGGTGGAGCCCGGCGGGGATCCGAGCCTGCACCGCGGGCACGACCCCGGCGACTGAGCCGGGTCGGGAGGGGCGCGGATCAGGCGCGCGAGGCCGACTCCGACGCGCCCGCGAGCCGTGCGAGGCGCTGCCGCGCGTTGCGCTCGCTCGGCGACATCCGCCCGAACCGCTGCGCGCCGATGGCGAGCACCGCGCGCGTGAGCGTGACCGCGGGCCACCACGGCCGCCGGAGGCCGAGCAGGCTGCGCTCGCGCGCGTCGAGCGAGGCGACCGCACCCCCGAACAGGATCGGGTAGATACCGCCCACGACCCCCGGGAGGCCGGGGCGCCGGATGAACCGCACGGCCTCGGCGACGCGCTCGTCGGGCCGGGCGCCCTCCAGGAAGCCGTCGAGCTCGGCGCGCAGCGCGTCGAGCGACGTCGGCGGCTCGCGCACGCCCATCAGCCGCCCCACCTCCGCCCACTCGCGCACGTACGCGTCGGCGCCGCCCGGGATCGGACCGCCCCAGCGCTCGTGCGCGCCGATGAACGCCTCGGTGAACGCGTCGTGCACCCACCGCAGCAGCTCCTCGTCGTTCGCGGCGTAGGCGCGCGTCGCTCCGCGGGCGTCGACGTACGTCCCCGTCACCCGCTCGTGCAGTCGGGACACCGCGGCGCACGCCGCCGCGGCGGCACGCCGGTCGCCGAAGGTCGTCGTCGCGACCCACCGCACGGTGCCGTCGAGCCGCCCGAGCGGGTCCTCCCGGTACCGCGAGTGATCGTGGACGCCCGCCATCGCGCCCGGGTGCAGGGTCTGCAGGAGCAGCGCGCGGATGCCCGCGACGAGCGTCGGAAGGGCGCCGTTGACCGCCCACACCGCGCTCCCCGGACCGAACAGCCCGGCATCGTCGCCCTCCGCGAGCGCCCGCGTCCAGGCGGGCGGCTCGTCGCGACGACGACGCAGCGGACTCCACCGCGCGCTCCCCGCGCGGGCCGCGGCGCCGTCGCGCCCGCCGTCGCTCATGCCTCCGACGCTAGGCGTTCGCTCCCGACCTGCACCTGCGGATTCGCTGCGAAAGGCCCTACTGTCGAACGGACGGACCTGCGAACCGGCGAGCCTCGGAGGGAGCGGCATGTCCGAATCCCTGCTGCTCGTCGCGGGCCTCCTCGCCCTCGTCGGCGGCGCCGAGCTGCTCGTGCGCGGCGGCACGCGCCTCGCCGCGCGGCTCGGCGTCTCGCCGATGGTGATCGGCGTGACCGTCGTCTCGCTCGGCACCAGCGCGCCCGAGCTCGCGATCGGCATCGATGCGGCCGCACAGGGAAGCGGCTCGCTCGCCCTCGGCAACATCGTCGGGACGAACACGCTGAACGTGCTCCTCATCCTCGGCATCGCCGCGCTCATCCGGCCGCTCACGTTGCGGTCGCACGCGATCCGGCTCGACCTCCCGGCGATGGTGGTCGCCGCGGTGACCCTCCTGCTGCTCTGCGCCGACGGCGTCGTGACGCGCTTCGACGGGGCACTGCTCGTGATGCTCGGCATCGTCTACACGGTGACCATCGTCCGCGCAGCGCGCCGGGAGGGCCTCGCCGCGCGCGCCGAGTTCGCGCGCGAGTTCGGCGAGCCTCGGGCACGCGTCGCCGCGGCGCGCACCCGGGCCGTGCGCGATGCCGTCCAGCTCGTCGTGGGCATCGGCATCGTGGTCCTCGGCGCCGACTGGCTCGTGAGCGGCGCGGTCGCGATGGCCGAGGGGTTCGGCATCCCGGTCTCGGTCATCGGACTCACGATCGTCGCGATCGGCACCTCGTCGCCCGAGCTCGTGACCGCGATCGTGGCGACCATCCGACGCGAGCGCGACATCGCCGTGGGCAACCTCCTCGGCAGCACGGTGTTCAACATCCTGTTCATCTTCGGGATCACGAGCCTCGTCCCGGCCGACGGGATCGGGGTCGACCCGGGGATCCTCGCCATCGACCTGCCGGTCATGGTCGCGGCGACGATCGCGTGCATCCCGGTGTTCCTCACGGGACGGCGCATGCAGCGGGTGGAGGGAGCCGTGTTCGTCGTCGCCTACCTGGCGTACCTCGCGAGCCTCCTGCTGTTCCGGGCCTGAGCCGAGGCGCCGGCCCACCTGCGAGTCAGCCGAGCGGATGACGCGGGGCGGGCCGATGGCGTCTAGCGTGCGTTGCATGGCACGAAGCACGGGTCGGGCCCCTGCGCCGGGCGGCGCGGGAGCACCCGGTGGCGTGCCCGGTCCGGCGGCACCCGGCCCGGGCGCCGCGCGCGTGGACGCCCACGGACACATCGGCGGCCCGGTCCCGGCGCACGCACCGCGGCATCCGTGGTTCGCCGCCGCGCGGCGGATCCTGCTCGTCGCCGTCGCCGCCGTCGTGCTGGGCGGGCTCACCTCGTGGGGTCAGCTCCTGCTCCCCGCCGAGACGGCGTCGGCGGCGAACTCGGCGGGGGGCTGGACCATCCCGACCGCGCTGCTCGTCCTCCTCCTCGCGCGCACGTACCCCGAGGCGTCCCTCGCGGGCGCGGCGTCGTTCGTCTCGCTGACGCTCGGCTACGCCGTCGCATCCGGCTGGCGCGGCATCGCCTTCGACCCGACGACCTGGGCGATCATCGGCGTGTTCGCGGGCCCGGTCGTCGGGTGCGCGGCGCACGCGCTCCGCCGCCGGGGCATGCAGCTCGCGCTCGGCACCTCGGTGCTCGCCGGGATCCTCGTCGGCGAGGGCGTCTACGGGCTCACGGTCGTCGCCGACACGACGAGCCCCGTGTGGTGGTGGATCGAGGTCGCGGTCGGCTCGGCCGTCCTGGTCGCCGGCGTGCTGCGCGTGCGGCCATGGGGGCTCGCGCTGGTGGCGCTCACCGGCACCGTGCTCGTCGCGGGCCTGTTCTGGTCGGCGTTCGTGCTGCTCCCGATCCTCGTGTTCCGGGGATGATGGAGGCATGACGCACGACGCCCCGCCCGCACGACCGCGCGTGCTCGGCGCGGTGGTCGACGACGAGACCCGCTGCGTGCACTACCGCACCGAGGTCGACATCGTCGCGATCCGGTTCGCCTGCTGCGGCGAGTACTACCCGTGCCACCTCTGCCACGAGGAGGCCGCGGGGCACACCGCACGGCAGTGGCCCGTCGCCGAACGCGATGCGCGCGCCGTCCTCTGCGGAGCGTGCGGCGCCGAACTCCCGATCGCCGCCTACCTCGAGGTCGAGGCCTGCCCGGAGTGCGCCGCGGCGTTCAACCCGCGCTGCCGGCTGCACACGCACCTGTACTTCGAGACGGCGGGCTGAGATCGCGCCGCACGCCGATCACCGCGCCTCGGACAGGAACCCGATCGCGGCGCGCCGGAACTCCCGCGACCCGGGCGCGTTGAAGTGGTGGCGACCGGGGATCTCGGCGAACGACCCGCTGGGCGTCGCCGCGGCGAGCGCGCGCGACTGCTCGATGATCGCATCCTCGGTGCCGGTCGCGAAGAGGATCGGCTGCGGCGGCGGGTTCGAGGGGTCGGGATCGGCGTCGCCGGCGCGCATGCCCTCGGCGAGCGCGACGAGCGCGAGCAGGTCGTTGCCGGCGACGCGCTCCGCGAGCGTCACGTAGTTGCGGGTGACGGGGTCGTCGACGGGTGTGCCGTGCTCGGCATAGGCGCGCGCCTGCTCGATCTGCATGCGCGCGAGCGGCCGCCCGTCGGGGATGCCCCCGAGCACGGCCCGCTCGATGCGCTGGGGCACCTGCACGGCCGCCTGCCAGCCGACCCGGGCGCCCAGCGAGTACCCGACGTAGCGCACGGTGTCGACGAGGTAGGTGTCGAGGACGGTGACGAGGTCGCCGACGAACGAGTCCATGCCGTAGGCGGACGCCTCGTGCGGCGTGTCGCTCGCCCCGTGTCCGCGCTGGTCGACCCCGAGCACCCGGAATCCGGCGCGCAGCAGGTCGCGCACCCATCCGGTGCTCGCCCAGTTGTCACGGCAGCTCGAGGCGAAGCCGTGCACGCAGAGGACGGTCGGCGCGTCCTCCTCGCCCCACGAGTACGTCGCGATGCGACGCCCCTCCCCCGACATGACGAACTGCGGCGCGGGCATCTCGGTCAGCGACGGGAACGCGGCATCCATGTCGGCCATTCTGCCGCGCGGCGCCGGCGGAGGTGCGAGCGGCCGGTTCAGGCGGGGGCCGATCCCGCCGGTTCATCGGGCACGGTCGGATGCTGCCGATGCTGCCGCGCGTACTCGCGCAGGATCTCGCCGGTATCGGAGCCCACCCGCATGAACCGATCGCGGAGCACGCTCGCGTAGTCGTCGATCGCCTCCTCGAGCATCTGGCCGCTGTTGCGGACGGTCCGGTCCGACGAGCGCCGGGCGAGCCGGGCCAGGTGGAGCGCGTAGGGCAACTGCGCGGCGAGCGACGCCGTCTCCTCCGCCTCGGTGAAGTAGTACGACTCCGAGTTCTGCCACACGTCCACGCGAGACTGCGCGAGGGCGGCCGTGAGCGAGTCCAGCAGTCCGCTCGACGTGGCCGACTCCATGTTGAGGAGGTGCCCCGCCGTGTCGGCGCGCCCGATGAGCGCGATGCGCAGCGCCAGCGTGCGCCGACGTCCGAGGTCCGGGTAGAGCTGGAGGAACCAGGCCACCGCAGCGGTGAGCAGCGCGAACCCGATCAGCCCCTGCAGGGGCGCGAAGATGCGCAGCCAGGGGTCGGTCGGGTACACATCGCCGAGCCCGAGCGTCGACATGCTCACCGTCGAGTAGTAGAACGCCTCGACGATCGCCGGGTAGGCCTCCGGGTCGATGCCCGGGTTGTACTCGAAGCCGTCGGGCACGAACGGCAGGTAGACCAGCGTCCATCCGACGACCTGGAGCGCCGCCCAGACGGCGACGACGGCGACCGCGGCGACCGGCCCCGCCACGGTGCGCCCGCGACGTCCGAAGCGGGAGGTCAACGCCCACGTCGATCGGGCGGCGAGGTGGGAGAGCCGGCCGCGGCCCGTCGGGTGCAGCACCGTGTGGAAGACCTCATCGAGTCCCATCACGATGAGGGCGACCCCGGCGACGACCCACAGCACGCTCACCCGCCCATGCTACGAGCGCGCCGCCGGGTGGCGTCCACTCCGCCGGCGCGCGCCCGATCAGCCCTGGAAGTCCTCCGGGTCGACGTCCTCGAGGAACTTCTTGAACTCCTCGAGCTTCTCCTCGTCCTCGCTGTCGTGGTGCTCGACCATCTCCGCCGGGATCCCCGCGTCATCCATCACCGCGTCGGCCACGAAGAGGGGCGCGTCGATGCGGACGGCCATGCCGATGGCGTCCGACGGCCGTGAATCGATCACGAGCGGTCCGGTCGGCGTGACGAGCGTGAGCTCGGCGTAGAACGTGCCCTCCTCGATGCGGGTCACGTCGATGCGCTCGAGGTTGCCGCCGACGGCCTCGATGAGGGTGACCAGCAGGTCGTGCGTGAGCGGACGGGGCGCATGGTCGCCGCCCAGGGCGATGAGGATCGACGTCGCCTCCTGCTCGCCGATCCAGATCGGCAGCACGCGCCCCTCGGCCGACTCCTCACCCAGCGGTTTCAGCAGGACGATGTGCTGCCGGGCCGCGTCGAGCGCGATCCCGAGGACGCGGACCTGGACCATGGCGACTCCCGTCTGCGGTTCGGGGCGTGGTCCTGCCATGGTACGTCGGGCGGCGTCGGCTCCACCGGCGGAAGGTCCCGCGCGCAGCCGCCCCGCGCAGTCGCCCCGCGAGGCTCAGGACGCGCGGCCGCCGAGGTCCCCGAAGAGGAAGTCGCTCCCGTCGACCTCGCGGCGTCGCGCGAGCTCCATCGGGTCGACCTCGGCGCCGTCGGCGCGCCGGACCTCGTCCGCCGCGGCGAGCGCCGCGGCGTCCGGCTCGACGTCGACGCTCTTCGCCTCCGCCTTCAGCCGCTTGCGGGCCTCGCGCTCGACGAGCACGGGCACGAAGTCGCGGACCGGTCGACCGTCGAACCGGTGGTGCTCCTCGTCGACGATCGCGTGCACGTGATCCTCGGAGAGGGAGGGGAAGCGCTCCAGCAGGCGCGAGACGACGTGCTCGACGGCCTGCTGTTCATCGGCCTCAGTGGTCATGGTTGCAGTGTGCGCCGTCGCGTCGCCCTGTGCAAGCGCATGTCCGGATCGCATGCCTACGCGATGAGGAAGCGCGCGATCAGCCCGTCACGCAGGTCGAACGTGAAGACGCCCGGCCCGTTGTACCCGTCGCCCGAGACGGTCACCGTGAGCAGGTACTGCTCTGGCATCCGCCCCGCCCTGATGCCGTGCACGTCGAAGTGCGCGTTCCTGCCGATGTTGTCGGTCTCGTTCCAGCTCGCGACGCCGTCGCGGCCGTGGAACTCGCGACCCCAGTCGTTGAGGTACGCGTCCTCGGTGAAGGCGGCGACGAACCCCTCGGAGTCGCCGGCGTTGGTGGTGTCGACGAACGCTCGGACGGCCTCGGGCATGGCGGTGTCGGACATGGGCACACCCTACGCCGACGACCGCGGCCGCGGCATCCGTTCGGACGCCGCGGCCGCAGCCGGTTCGGGCCTGGGCAGGGAGGCTCAGCTCGGCGCGTTCGCCGTGGTCGTGCTGAAGTTGGTCCCGCCCCCGTCGGGCTTGTAGTTCTTCTCGATGTTGCCGGCGGAGTCGACGGAGAACCACTTGATGCTGGTGCCCGCGGGCACGGTGACCGTCTCACCGCCCTCGCGGATGCCGGCGGAGGCATACATCGTCGACGCGAACGTCGGCTTGGATCCGTCGACCGTGTAGAACACCGACGCCGGCTCCGACGTCTCGAAGACGACGTCGACCATGCCCGCCTCGGCGCTCGCCGAGACGACCACCGAGCTCGAGGGCCGCTGCGAGTCCCTGTCGAAGTCGTACGCCACGCGCATGAGCTCGACGAGGCCGTTCGCGAACTCCTGCGACTCGGCGTGCGCGGAGGCGCCCATCGGGTTCTCGTTCTCGAACGGCGGCTGGAACTGCGTCCCGACCTCGAAGTTCCAGGCGTAGATGCCGTACTTGTACCAGAGCATGTCACCGGAGTTGCCGGCAGCCGAGTACAGCACGTCGGAGACCGGTCCCGTTCGCGCCGGCGTCACCGACAGGCCGCGGTAGCGCTTGATCTCGGACAGGATCCGCGACGACGCGCCCCAGAAGTACGCCTCGTCCTCGACCGTCGGGCGCGGCGCCGAGATGCGACCCGGCGTGATGTACGCACCGGGCGACCACATGAAGTAGTTGCCCGAGCTGTGCAGGTTCATCGAGAACTCGATGTTCGGGTTCTCGGCCGCGATCCAGTCGACGTTGGCGCTCTCCGGCTCGCTGAGCTCGCTCGGCCCGGCGTACGTGCTGCTCGTGCACGACGTCGATGCACCGTTGTAGCCGTCGAAGAGGCTGTACGTGTCGTAGTTGCGGTTGTTGTCGACGCCCCAAGTGTTCCTGGCGAGGAAGTCGGCACTGCCCGTCCGCTCGCAGTGGTTGAACATGTTCTTCCGCTGCGAGTTGAAGTCGTAGAACGAGTAGTGGCCCCCGTCCGGGTTGACCGAGGGCACGATCCAGATGTCGAGGTTGTTCACGAGGCGCTTGGTCTCGGCATCCTGCGCGTAGTTGCGCAGCATCCGCTCGGCGGTCTCGACCGCGACGAGCGGCGGGACCCATTCGCGTGCGTGCTCCTGGGCGTAGGCGAGGACCCCCGGCTTGGAGCCGTCGCGCACCTTGCCGATCCGGATCGCGTACACCGGGTGCGGGTCGCGCGAGACGGTCTCGGGCGCCGACAGGCCATCGGTGAGGTCCGCCGCCGCCGGGGCGACGACCCCCGACCCGGAGTTGCCGCGGTAGGTGTACGCGACGACGAGGGCGGATGCCTCGGGCGAGGCGTTGATCGCCGCGACGACCTGCGCGGCGGTGCTCGTGACCGCGCCGGCGGCGTCCGTCGCGAGCGACACCGTGATGTCGTCGCCGGTGACGGAGACCGAGAGCGCCGAGTTCGGCGCTCCGGGGTCGACCGTCGCGACGCTGAGGTCGTTGCCGCCCTCATGGCCCCAGGCGATCGAGTCGACCGCGACGCGGGTGCTGCTGCTGGAGCCGAGCACCGCCTGGGCGAGGCGGCGGTAGCCGTTCGTCTTGTAGGGCAGTTCGACGATCTCCGAGATCTGCGGGAACTCCCCGGCCAGGTCCGCGATGCGGTCGTAGAGTTCGGTCGGCGTCAGGTACGACGTGATGAAGTCGCTCTGGTAGTTCGGGCCGAACGCGTCGTCGCCGTCGAGCGGGAGCCAGTCGTTCACCTTCGCGGTGGCGACGTCGCCGGTCGGGCTGACGATGCGGATCATGTCGGGCCGCGTCTCGACGACGGCGGCGCCGCGGTGGTACAGGTACACGCCGGCGTCGACGAAGCGGTTGATGTTCTGGCTGCCGCCGGAGCCGAGGTCGGTGCCCGGACCGCTGTCGCGCTCGACCGTGAGCTGGGCCGAGTTCGTCTGGCCCTCTGCCCACTTGGCCTCGACCGAGAGGTAGCCGACGCCGTACGAGGTGTAGTAATCGGCGCGGATGATCTTGACGTCGGAGACGTCGGCGGCCTCGGCCGCTTCGGCGAACTCCTCGTTCGCGGCGACCGCCTCGGCGATGGTCGCGTCGCGCTCGGCGAGCACGGCAGCGGTGTCGTCCTCGTCGTGCAGGGACTTCCCGACCGCGAATCCGTGCGCCCGGAGCGCGTCGGCCTCGCCGTCGCTGAGGACCGCGTGCGCGGTGATCGTGCCGTCGGGGTTGGCATGGGCGGCGTGGTCGAGGTCGACGCCGGTGTCGACCAGGCGGTCGAGCTCTGCGGCGTCGGCGACGATCACCTCGACGACGGCGACGTCATCGCCGGCGTCTCGGATGAGCTCGGGCAGCGGCTCGGTGCCGCTGGCCGGACCGATGGGCGTCATGCTGGTCAGGACGAGCCCGGCGAGCGCCGCGAACGCCGCCGACCCCCCGAGCACCCTGCGTCTCATCGTGGACATCGATGTCTTCCCCCTCGTTGCGGTGGACCCTGAGATGGAGCCTGCGCCGAAGGGAGAACCCGCGAACACCGTCGTCCCCCGACTCCGGCCGGCCGGCCCGGCCCCGCAGGTGCGCGGCCGGATCGAGCGTGCGCTCTGTCTATCGGTCGGGCAACTTTCGCGTCAACGATGTCAAAAGTTCTCGGGACGAATTGCGCGTTCTGCGTCGACCTCGGTGGACGATCGGCCCGGCGGGGCGTCGGTGCGGTGCGGGCGCGGCGACCCGCCCGCGTGCCGGTGCCGGCGTCGGCGGCTCCTGCCAGACTCGTGGCATGAGCGGCTCCATCGGAACGCCGGGCGGAACGCCCGACCGCCCCGCGATCTTCTTCTCCGGCCCCGACGAATTCCGAGCCTGGCTCGAGGCCAACCACGAGACCGAGACCGAGCTGTGGATGGGCCTCTACAAGAAGGGCGCACCCGAGCGGGGGCTCACATGGGAGGAGGCGGTGCCCGAGGCGCTGTGCTTCGGCTGGATCGACTCGGTGTCCCAGCGCATCGACGACCTCGCCCGCCGGCAGCGCTGGACTCCGCGGAAGCCGACGAGCAACTGGTCGGCCGTGAACATCGCGCACGTCGAACGACTCACGGCCGAGGGCCGCATGCGGCCGGCGGGCATTGCCGCGTACGAGCGACGCAGCGACGACCGGTCGTCGATCTACTCCTTCGAGAACCCCGAGCAGGCGATGCCGCCCGAGTTCACGCGCATGCTCGAGGCGGATGCCGCAGCGTCCGCCTTCTGGGAGGTCGCGACTCCGAGCTACCGCAAGGTGGTCGCCTACTGGGTGCTGTCCGCGAAGCAGGAAGCCACGCGCGAACGACGGATGTCGCAGCTCGTCGAGTGCAGCGCAGCCGGCGAGCTCGTGCCGTTCCAGCGCTACGGAGCGACGCCCAAGTGGGTCGAGAGGGCCGCGGCGGCGGCACGGGCGGTGTCAGGGCGGAGCGGGGGCGCGCCCGAGTCGACCTGAGGCCCGACGCGCGAACCGGCTCAGCTCGCGGGCCCCTGCCCGATGCTCAGCCAGCCGTCGGGCCCCTGGTCCCCGCGTTCGGCGGCGGGGGCGTCCGACCCCGCGGCATCCCGCATCGACTGGAGGCGCCGCTCCACCTCGGCCTGCGCGGTGATCGCGGCCAGCTGGCGTTCGATGTCGGCGTCGGGCGCCGCGGTGAGGTCCTTCAGCACGCCGCTCGTGAGCAGCTCGTCGGTGGCGGCCGCACGCGCCTGCATCTGCGCGACACGGTCGCGGGCCCGGTCCAGGCTCGTGCCGATGTCGTCGATGTTCGCGCTGAGACCCGCGACCGCCTCGTTGGCCCGCACCTGGGCGGCCGACGCCGTGTAGGTGGCCTTGATCGTCTCCTTCTCCACGCGGAACGCGGCGATCTGGTCGGTCAGTCGACGCTCGCGCTCCTGCAGCTGCGACGCCTGCTTCTCGAGCGAGCTGTACTGCGCCTGCAGCTTCGCGACCTCGCCCTCGAGCAGCGCGCGGCGCTCGAGCGCGGCGCGGGCGAGGTCCTCGTGGCCCTGCGTCAGCGCATCCCGGGCCTGCACGCCGAGGCGTTGGTAGCGCCCGCCCATCTCCTGCCCCTGCAGTTCGATCCGCTTCTTCGCCGTCGCCACCTCGGCGACGGCACGCCGCACCTCGTGCAGCAGCTTGACCTGCTGGTCGTAGCTGTCGTCGAGGGTGTCTCGCGGGTCCTCGATCCGGTCGAGGGCCTTGGTGGTCTTGCTGCGGAAGATGGTGCGCATCCGCGAGGTGTTGTCGCTCATGATCGGTTCCCCTTGTCTCGGACGGGTGAGCTGTCGTGCACGGTCGCGGGGTCGCGGACCGTCGAGGTGGTGGGCCGCCGGGTCGGGTCGGCCGCGATGTCGCGCAGGCTGAGCGCGTGGAGCTCCTCGACGCCGGCGCGGAGCGCGGCGACCTCGCGGTCGACGTCGGCGCGGAGGCCCGTGAGACCGTCGTCGCTCGACCCGGCGAGGGCGGATGCCACGGCCGAGCGGATGCGTCGGACGAGCGCCTCGACCTGGCCGACCCGCTCCTCGGCGGCGGGAAGCTCGGAGGTCAGCACTGACCGGTCGATCTCGCTCTCCATCAACCGCAGCTGCGCATCGAGCGACGCGCCCTCCTCGCGGATGCGTCGGAAGATGCCCGGGAACTCCCCACGCGGGCCGGGGCCGGTCGCCGCGAGGTCGACCGCCGCCTGGCCGCTCGCGAGCGCGTCGTCGAGTCGCACCCTGAGGTCGAGGATCGTGCGCTGCGGTCCGCGGCTCACTCGGGCGCGGCCCCGCATGAGCGCACCGTCGACACGTCGGCTGCGACGGATGCGTCGGTAGACGTGCCGCACCAGGAGCACGAGGGTCACGAAGCTCGCGATGCCGATGAGCACGATGACGCCGAGTGCGGCCAGCACCACCTCGAGCCCGGTCATGGCCGGCTCCCCCGCCGGCTCGCGCGGAAGCCTCCGCGCCCATCCGAATCCATGCGCCGCCCCTCCCCGTCGCGTCGTCCCTGCGGTCGTCGCGCCGACGACGCGATATAACGTGTCTTGACGCGATATATCGCAATCTACGCCAGGTCGGCCGGAAACGGCAGGGGGTGCGCGCGAATTCGCAGCTTGGCGCACCGGCCGTGTCCCGCCCCGGCCCGCTCGGCGAGCGCCATGTCGGCACCATGGATTCATCGCTCTGGCGCATCCCGCCGAGCGGTGCGAGCGTGACCGCATGGCAGCCCAGACGGTGGACGAGTACATCGCGTCGTTTCCCGACGATGTCGCGGATCGCCTCCGGCAGGTGCGGGCGGCGATCGTCGCCGAGGTCCCGCCGCCGGTGGAGGAGAAGGTCCGCTACGGCATCGCCGCCGTCATGATCGGCGGCAGGTACGCCATCCACTTCGCCGGATGGAAGCACCACGTCGGCCTCTACCCGGTGCCGGCGCTCCCCGAGCCGCTCGAGTCCGAGGTCGCGCCGCGGCGGACCGCCAAGGACACGGTGAACCTCCCGCACAGCGCCGAGCTGCCCGTCGAGCTCGTCGGCCGCATCGCGGCGGCGATCGTCGCGATGCGCGGGGCGTCCGCGGACTGACCCATCGGCGCGCTCAGTCCCCGCCCGCGCTATCACCCGGCCGGACGAGCCCCGCTTCGTAGGCCGCGATCACGAGCTGCGCGCGGTCGTGGGCGCCGAGCTTCGCCATCACCCGGTTCACGTGCGTCTTCGCCGTGTGTCGGGAGATCACCAACCGCTCGGCGAGGTCGTCGTTCGACAGGCCGCCGGCGACGAGCACGAGCACCTCGTGCTCCCGGTCGGTGAGCGACGCGAGCGCGGCGCCGAGCGCCGACGTCGCGGCCGGGGCCGGCACCGGGCCGGGCCGCACGTACCGCTCGATGAGCACGCGGGTCGCGGATGGCGAGAGCAGCGACTCCCCCGCGTGCACCGTGTGCACGGCCTCGACGAGCGCGTCGGGGTCGGTGCCCTTGCCGATGAAGCCCGACGCCCCGGCGTGCAGCGCACGCACGACGTTCTCGTCCTCCTCGAACGTGGTGAGGATGAGCACCCGCACGTCGGCGAGGTCCGGGTCCGCGCCGATTCGGCGCGTCGCCTCGATGCCGTCGAGTCCGGGCATCCGGATGTCCATGAGCACGACATCGGGTCGGAGTCCACGGACGAGGTCGAGCGCCTCGTTCCCGTCGGCGGCCTCGCCGACGACCTCGAGGGTCGGCTCGGCGCCGAGCAGCGCGGCGACCGCCTGCCGGATGAGCGGCTGGTCGTCGACCACGAGGATCCGGGCGGTCATCGCCGGGCCTCCGATGGCGGAGCATCCGATGGCGGAGCATTCGGCCCCGGGGCATCCGCCTGCCCGACCGCCCCACGCGGCCCCACGGGGAGCTCGGCGCGCAGGCGGAAGACGCCGTCGTCCTCGCTCGTCACGAGCGTGCCCCTGGCGGCGGCGACCCGCTCGCGGAGGCCGAGCAGTCCGTGGCCGCCCGACGTCCGCTCCGGACGGCCGCGCTCGACCTCGCCGCGCTCCGCGTCGCGCGACGCGGCGTTGGTCACGGTGATCGCGAGCCTCGACGCGCCCCGTTCGACGAGCACGTGGGCGCGACCGTCGGAACCGTGCTTGCTGGCGTTCGTGAGCGCCTCGCGGACCACGAGGTACGCCGCGCGGTCGACGGTCGGAGGCACGTCGCCGGCGTCGTCGGCGACCTCGAGGCGGACGGTCGCGCGGAGGCCGGCGGAGGCGAAGTCGTCGACCAGCCGGTCCAGGTCGGCGAGGCCGGCCGGCGGGGCCGAGGGCGTCGCGTCGTCGGAGTCGGTGCGGAGCGTGGAGAGCAGGTCGCCGATCTCGCCGAGCACCTCGCGTGCGGCCCGCGCCGCCGTCGCGACGGAATCGCGCGCACGTCGGAGGTCGGGCTCGCGACCCTCGGCGATCGCTCGCTCGGCGACGCTCGACTGCAGGTTGATGACGGCGATCTGGTGGGCGACGGCGTCGTGCAGGTCGCGCGCGATCCGCAGCCGCTCCTCCGCGACCCGACGCCGGGCCTCCGATTCGCGGGTCGCCTCGGCGCGCTCGGCGCGCTCGGCGAGCGCGGCCACGTACGCACGGCGCGAGCGCGTGGCATCCCCCGCCGCGGCGGCGAACGCGAGGAGCGCCGGCACGGGGATCAACCGCGGATCGAATCCGGCGCCCGCGCCCGCGACGAGTTCGACGCCGATGAGGAGGACGATCGAGGCGAGCACGACGACGAGGACGGTGCGCCGCGGCGACCGTGTCGCGAGGACGTAGGCCGCGATGGCGGCGGGCACCACGAACGGCAGTGCGCTTCCGACGACCAGCGTGCCGGCGGCCATGAGCGCCCAGATCACGCCGTACGCGACGAGCGGGAATCGGCGGCGCAGCAGGAGCACGGGCGCCTGCGCGAGCGCGAGCGCGAAGGCGACCGGCGACTCCACCGCGAGGAACGCGGGCGTGGGCCCGCGGTAGGGCGCACACGCCGACGCGATCGCGACGACCACGACGACGACGTCCCACGCCCAGGCGGGCATGGTCCGGTGCGCTGCCACCCGGTCGGGTGCGCCGAGCCCGCTGACGCCGTCGCTCATGCCTCGATCCTCGCGCATCCGCGTCGTCGCGGATGGGCCGGGCACCCCCATGCCCGACCCATCCGCTCATCCATCGCGCCGTCTCCTACTCGTACCGGAGCGACTCGATGGGGTCCTGCCGGGCGGCGCGCCCGGCCGGGATCGTGCCGGCGAGGAAGGCGATCGCCATCACCAGCACGATGATCGATGCGACCGAGGTCGGGTCGAACGCGATGAGCGTGAGGCCCGGGAGATCGGCGAACATCGTGGTCGCGAGCGCGTCGCCGACGGCCGTCCCGGCGACCATTCCCAGCACGACGCCGACGGCGGAGCCGAGGAAGCCGATGAACGTGGCCTCGGTGCTGAACAGCCCGAACACCCGGCCCGAGCCCATGCCCATCGCCTTCATCAGGCCGATCTCGCGGGTGCGCTCCTGCACCGACATCAGGAGGGTGTTCACGATGCCGAAGCCCGCGGCGAGCAGCGCGATGACCGCGAAGGCGTTGAGCACGAGCACGATGCCGTCGATGACCGACTGGAAGGCGCCGATCTGGTCCTCGACCGTGGTCGCGGTGAACCCGGCCTCGTCGAGGTCGTCCTTCAGCGCCTGCGTCGCCGTCTCGCCGAGTTCGGGGTCGAACGTGACGACCGCCGATCCGTAGAGGTCGGTCTGCCCGATCGCGCCCGTCGCCTGCGCGGCGTAGAGCTCGTCGGTGAGCGCGGTGTTGGGCGAGACGCTGTTGCCGGTGCCGATCAGGCCGGCCTCGGAGACGCCGACGACCTCGACCGTGACGACGTGCTCGACGCCGGTGGCATCCGCGACGCCGAATGCGACCTCGCTGCCGAGTGCGTCGGCCTGCGAGTCGAACCCGAGCGGCTCGACGAAGTCGACGGGGATCGCGACCTGGGCTGCGGCCGCGTCGGGGTCGGGCTGCTCGCCCGAGGCGAGCACGAGCTCCATGCCCGGGATGAACGACCCGACCGAGACCTCGTAGCGGGTGCCGTCGTCGTGCTGGATGTAGTCGACCGACACTTGCTTGAGCGGTTCGACGGACTCCACGCCGTCGATCGCCGCGATCGTCACGAGGTCGTCGTCGGTGATCGGGTCGATGGTCCCGCCGCCGCCGGGTCCGTCGGCGCCGAGCCCGGAGGCCGTGACGGCGTCGGGGTCGTACTCGCGCGGGCCGTCATCCGTCGTCTCCTCGGCCTGGTGCGCGACCGTCATGACGTCCTCGGCGCCGATCTCGGCGACCGTCTGGTCGATGTAGCGGTTGATGCCGGTGCCGAGCCCGGTCGTGATGGTGAGCGTGAACGCGCCGATGAAGATCGCGAGCACGGTGAGGATGGTGCGGGTCTTCGACCGGAAGGTGTTCGCGACGGCCGAGCCGACGACGTCGGCGGGGGTCACGCGGCCACCCCCTCGGTCGGGCGGCCGGGTTCACCGGGCGCGGCGGCGGTCGCGGCGGCGGTCGGCGCGGTGGCGGATGCCTCGATCCGGCCGTCGCGCACGGTGATCCGGCGGTCGCAGCGGGAAGCGAGCTCCTCGTCGTGCGTGACGACCACGAGCGTGATCCCGCGCTCGCGGTTCAGTCCGAACAGGAGGTCTTCGACGGCGGCGCCGGTCGTCGTGTCGAGGTTGCCGGTCGGCTCGTCGGCGAAGATCACCTGCGGGTCGTTGACGAGTGCGCGGGCGATGACCACGCGCTGCTTCTGCCCGCCCGAGAGGTCGATCGCCTTGTTCTTCGCCTTGTCGGCGAGGCCGAGCTGCTCGAGCACGGCCATCCCGCGGCGCTTGCGCTCGCCCCGCCCGACGCCCGCGATCTTCAGCGGGAGGATGACGTTCTCGAGCACCGTGGCGCTCGGGGTGAGGAAGAACTGCTGGAACACGAACCCGAAGGTCTGGTTCCGCACGCGGTTGAGCTCGCGGCCGCGGAGGCGGTCGGCCGGAAGGCCGTTGAGCTCGACGCTCCCGGAGGTCGGACGATCGAGCAGCGCGAGCAGGTGCATCAGGGTCGACTTGCCCGAACCGGACTTGCCGACGATCGCGAGCGACTCGCCGGCGCGCACCTCGACGTCGACGCCCTTGAGCGCCTCGAAGCGGGTCGGACCGCGGCCGTAGGCCCGGTGGAGGCCCTCGACACGCAGGACTGGGGTGGACATCGTGCTCCTCTCGGCGGGGCGATCGCCGAGTGCGGCGACCGTGCTTCGAGTCAACGCGGTACGAGCGGATGGCGCGTCCTCCGATCGCCCGATCTTCGGGTACCGCGATCGCAGTACGCGCCGGCGGCGGCACGCGCCGCCCCGGTCAGGCGGGCTCGCCGGGTGGCAGTTCGATCCCCCGCCCCGCGAGCACGCGCCGGTAGTCGGAGATCTTCGCGCGGATCACCTCGCGCGCGGCGATCAGCTGCTCGATCTGCTCGTCGAGCGAACGCGCATGCGCCTCCATGAGCGCCACCCGCTCACCCTCGTTCCCGCGCCCGGCGCGGACGAGATCGGAGTACGTCGCGATGTCCGAGATCGGCATGCCGGACTCCCGGAGCCGCGCGAGGAGTCGCAGCCAGCGCACGGCGTCCTCGCCGTAGACGCGACGGCCGGTGGCGGTGCGCGGCACGTCGGCCGGGAAGAGCCCCTGCGATTCGTACCACCGAAGCGTGTGGACCGTCATCCCGGTGCGGTCGGCGAGCTCGCCGATGCTGTAGGTGCGCTCCGCGGTCGTCGCGTCGATGGCCATCGCCCCTCCTTGACTTCGAGTGCACTCGAGATCCTAGCCTCGGGACATGGTCACTACACAGGACATGATCGCCCGCCAGCACCCGCTCGATGCCGGGTTCGGCTATCGGACCACTGCCGCCGAGGTGATCGCCGGGCACGACCTCGCAGGGAAGCGCGCGATCGTCACCGGCGGGTACTCGGGGCTCGGGCTCGAGACCGTGAAGGCGCTGTCCGCTGCCGGGGTCTCCGTGCTGGTCCCCGCTCGGCGTCCGGACGCGGCATCCGCCGCCCTGGCCGATCTCGACGGCGTCGAGGTGCGCACCATGGACCTCGGCGACCTCGACTCGGTCGCGACGCTCACCGCCTCCGTCCGGGACGACGGCCACCCGATCGACCTCGTGATCAACGTGGCCGGCGTCATGGCGTCGCCCCATCAGCAGACGCCGCAGGGCTGGGAGTGGCAGTTCGGCACCAATCACCTCGGCCACTTCGCCCTGGTCGGCGGCGTCGCCGACCTGCTCGTCGACGGAGCGCGCATCGTCTCGTACTCGTCGACGGCGCACTACCGCTCCCCCGTCAGGTTCGAGGACATCGACTTCGAGACGACCCCGTACGACCCGTGGATCGCGTACGGCCAGTCCAAGACCGCCAACGCCCTCTTCGCCGTCGGGCTCGACGCGCGCGGCGTGTCCCGCGGCATCCACGCCTACTCGGCCCACCCCGGCGGCATCATGACCGACCTCCAGCGCCACATGCCGCGCGAGGAACTGCTGGCCCGCCAGTGGATCGACGAGGAGGGCAACCCCAATCCGCTCTTCAAGACCCCGGCCGAGGGTGCGTCGACCGGCCTGTGGGCAGCGACCGCGCCCGAGCTCGAGTCGCGCGGCGGCGTGTACTGCGAGGACTGCTCCCTCAAGGGCGTCGTGCCCCCGGATCACGCGGACCTCCGGACGGGCGGCGTCAAGGAGTGGGCGATCGACGTGCCGTCGGCCGAGCGGCTGTGGGAGCTCTCGGTCTCGGCGACCGGCGTGGACCCGCTGGGCTGATCCCCGGGGCTGCCGCGGCGCGCCCGACGACGGACCCTCGATCCACGGGTCGGTTCATCCGAAAGTATGTTTCGGCCTCGCCGCTGAGCGCGCAGCATGTGCTCCAACCGGGAGGAGAGCACCTCAGCGCCCTCCTCCGAATCGGAATCGAAGGGGATCCGACATGAAGCAGGAACCGCGATGACCTCGAACACCCCGAAACCGCCCGCGCAGACGATCCGGGAGGAATCGAAGGCCACCCTCTTCGGCACAGCGCTCGTGCTCGTGATGGCTGGGCTGGTCCTCGCGGCCGGGGCGATCCTGTCGGTCGCCGCCGTCGTGCTCGGCGACACGGCGCTGCAGCTGCCGTAGCCGGATCGGCGCCCGGCTCAGGCCCGGGCGCCGTCCACGGGTCGCAGGGTCGGGGCGATGACGTCCCAGTGCTCGACGATCCGGCCGCCCTCGACCCGCCAGAGGTCGTTGAACACCACCGGCCCGCCGAAGTCGCCCTCGCACCGCGCGAACACGAAGTCGCCCTCGGCGACGACCTGCCGCCGAGCGACGTAGGTGAGCCGTCGACCGGCGTCCGCCCACGCGGCGACGGCCGCGGCCAGCCCGTCGAGTCCGTCGCCGGCCTCCGGATTGTGCTGGGCGTAGCGCTCCGTCGAGACGTACTCCGCCCGCACCGCGCGGTCGCCGCCGATGAGCACCCGATCGATCCAGCCGACGACGAGCGCCCGGTTCTCGGCGGTCCGTTCGTGGTCGGCGGGCTCGACCGGTCCGTCGGTCTGCGATCGACCGCCGACCGGTTCGTCCACGACCGGCGTGCGCGCGGCCCAGTGCTCGACGATGCGCTCGTCGACGACGCGGAAGAGGTCGAATCCGACGAGCGGGACCGGACCGAGACCGTGGTGCAGGCCATGGACGACGACGAACTCCCCCTCGGCGATCACCCGCACGGGCTCGAAGCGGTACGCCGGGGGCAGCCCGCTCACCAACGCGCGCAGCGCGGCTCCGGGGGCGACGTACTCGTCGAGCGCCGCGATGTCCCGACGCCCGAACAGCGCGGACATGGCGGCGAGCACGGTCTGCTGAGGCGACACGGCGGATCCTCCCTCGGACTTCGACCCGGCCGGTGCACCGGGCGCGCACCCAACCGTAGGCACCCCGCACCGCGAGCGGAAGGGCGGCGTGGGCGGCCCCGCCGGATGCGGATCACCCGCGCGGCGTCCAGCCCGGCGGCAGCGGACCGTCGACCGTCGCGCGCTCGAGGTCGGCCTGCGCCGACCAGCCCTGCGCGGCATCCGTCGCATCGAAGCCGCCGCGCGCGACCCGGAAGCCGACGTCCTCGTGGTGCATGCGCGGCGCTCCCCCGCGGCGCACCGACGCCCTGACGCTCCAGGCGTCGTCGGCGAAGCCGCCGCCGCGGAACACCCGGTACTCGTCGTAGCGGGCCGGGTCCAGAAGGTCCCAGCACCACTCCCACGCGTTGCCGAGCGTGTCGAACAGCCCGTTGAGGTTCGGCAGCTTGCCGCCGACGTCCTGCGGGGCGGTCACGCCGTCGGCGCTCGTCCACGCCACCTCGTCGAGCGGGCCGTAGTGCGGGGTCGTCGAGCCGGCGCGGCACGCGAACTCCCACTCCGCTTCGGTCGGCAGGCGGAACCCGTCGGCGTCGACGTGCCAGGTCACCTCCTCGCCGTCGAACGTGTACGCGGGGTCGAGCCCCTCCCACTCCGACGCGGCATTGCAGAAGCGGATGGCGCGGAGCCAGCTCACGCCCGTGGCGGGTCGGCGCGGGTGCGTCGCCGTCTCACCGAGGAGTTCGGCCAACTGCTCCTGCGTGACCGGGTACACGCCGATCTCGAACGGCTCGAGCTCGACGCTCCACCGCAGCCTGCGGCGGGCGTCGTGCATCGCGACGGTGCCGCCGTCGATGCGTGCGAGCTCGATGTCGGCGGTCATCGAGGCAGTCTTGCACGTTCGACGAAGGCCTACCCGATCGCGTCGGCGTAGCCGTTCGCTATCCTCGCGACCTTGTCGACGTACGAGTCGAGGTGGTTGTACGAGAAGACGGCTGCGCGCCAGCCGTCGGGCGTGGTCATCGGGCCGGAGGCGCACAGGTAGCGTGCGGCGGCGTGGGCCGCGTCGTCGATCTGGCTGGGGTCGGCGACGCCGTCGCCGTTCGCGTCGGCCCCCCACTGCTCCCAGGTCGACGGGATGAACTGCATGGGCCCGACCGCGCGGTCCCACGTGACGTCGCCGTCGAGGAGGCCGCCGTCGGTGTCGTGGATCGCCGCCACGCCGTCGCCGTCGAGCGCCGGGCCGAGGATCGTGGGCCGGACCATGCCCGACGCTTCGAGGACCGATCCGCCGTGGCCGCCGTGGCCGGACTCGATCGCGCCGATCGCGGCGATCGTCGTCCAGTCGAGCCCGCACGACGGCTCCTCCTCGGCGATCGCGACGTGTGCGAGCGCGTAGGCCGACAGGGCCCGGGCGGGGATGCCCGTCGCCTCGGCGACCACCGAGAGCCAGTCGACCTCGACCTCCGGTTCGGCCACGGGTTCGGGCTCGACGAGCGGCGCCACTTCCGAACCGGTCAGGGCGTTCGGGTCAGCCGTCGACTCGGCACGGGCACCCGTTCCCGGCTCGCCGTCGGCCGATGACGCGGTCACCGGCGGGAGCGGGGCGCCGCGCCCGGACGCGGACGGAGCGGCGAACCCCCCGGGCTTCGCCGCGACGCCCCAGACGGTCACCGCGAACACCGCGCCCACCACCAGGGCGACGACCGCGGTCACCAGGCCGACGTAGCCGGCGATCTGGAGGAGGATCTCGCGGGCGGACGTCCGGCGGCGCGAATCGCGCCGGCGGTCGCCGGTCGATTCGTCGTCGTCCCAGGACATCGGTCAGCAGCTCCGTTTCGGGCGATGGTTCGGACTTCGCGCCCCCGCGGGCCGACCTCTTCGCCGCGTGCCGGAGCATCGCGGCGCGACCCGCCCTCAGGCTACCCCTGCGCCGTCCGACACCGCCTGAGAAGGTGCCGTACGTCCGGCGCCACGAGACACCCGCCGAGGAGTTCGGTATTCAGTGTTGCTATCTACCGGTACTCGTGGTTACTATGTACCGGTACTCAGCAACACTGATTAGTCGAGGAGGCCCGATGGGCAAGCAGGCGACCGAGATGCTGAAGGGCACGCTCGAGGGCATCGTGCTCGCGGTCCTGTCCGGCCGGCCCGCCTACGGCTACGAGATCACCTCGTGGCTGCGCGAACAGGGCTTCACCGACATCGCCGAGGGCACCATCTACGCCCTGCTCGTACGCATCGAGCAGCGCGGCCTCGTCGACGTCGAGAAGGTGCCGTCGGAGAAGGGACCACCGCGCAAGGTGTACTCGCTCAACGCACGGGGGCGCGACTCCCTCGACGAGTTCTGGAGGACGTGGAGCTTCCTCGCAGCACGCATCGAACAGCTCCACGACATCGAACCGCTCCACGAAGAGGAGAAGTGACCATGGCCGCGAAGTGGATCGAGGCGATCACCGGATCGCTCGAGCAGAAGAAGCAGTACCGCCAGTACAAGGCGCGCGTCGCCGCGCTGCCCGAGCCGTACGCCGGCGCCGCGAAGGCGTTCGAGCGGTACTTCATGTACTACGGCGGCATCACCGACGGCGACACCCTCGTCACCATGCTCGGCGACTTCGCCGACCTGTTCGAGCGCGCCGCCATCGACGGCACGCCCATCGGCGACATCGTCGGCGACGACCCGGTCGGATTCGCCGAGACGTTCACCCAGGCCTACGGCGGAACGCAGTGGATCGACAAGGAGCGCGCACGCCTGACCAGGGCGATCGATGACGCCAAGCGCGACGAGGAGGAACCGCGATGATCGCCGCAGCGCCCGCCGCACCCGCGGCGCCGGCAGCGCAGGCGATCCGCATTCGGGGCATCGAGAAGTCCTTCGCCGACCTGCACGTGCTCCGTGGCGTCGACCTCGAGGTCGCCACGGGCAGCATCGTCGCCCTGCTCGGCTCGAACGGGGCCGGCAAGACCACCCTGGTGAACATCCTCTCGACGCTGCTGAAGGCCGATGCCGGGACCGCGACCGTGCAGGGGTTCGACGTCGGGGCCGCGCCCGCCGAGGTGCGACGCTCGATCAGCCTGACCGGGCAGTTCGCCGCGGTCGACGAGGTGCTCACCGGCCGCGAGAACCTCGTGCTCGTCGCGCGGCTCCGCCACGTGGAGGACCCGGGCGCCACCGCCGACGACCTCCTCGACAGGTTCTCGCTCTCCGAGGCCGGAGGGCGCCGAGCGGCGACCTACTCGGGCGGCATGCGGCGCCGCCTCGACATCGCGATGAGCCTGATCGGCGACCCGCCCGTGATCTTCCTCGACGAGCCGACGACCGGGCTCGACCCGCAGGCGCGCATCGAGGTCTGGCAGACCATCCGCGCCCTGGCCGACGGCGGCACGACGGTGCTGCTCACCACCCAGTACCTCGACGAGGCCGAGCAGCTCGCCGACCGGATCGCGATCCTCCACGAGGGCGCGATCATCCGGAACGGAACGCTGGCCGAACTCAAGCGCCTGCTCCCGGCCGCGAAGGTCGAGTACGTCGAGAAGCAGCCCAGCCTCGAAGAGGTCTTCCTCGCCCTCGTCGGGGAGCCCGCCCGGGCGGACGAGCCCGACCGGGCGACCGGGAAGGAGCCACGATGACCACCCACCTCCTGAGCGACACCCGCGTCCTCACCGTGCGATCGCTCACCCACATCGTCCGCAGCCCCGACACGATCCTCACCACCGCGGTCACGCCGATCGCGCTGATGCTGCTGTTCACCTACGTCTTCGGCGGCGCCATCCGGACCGGCAGCTCGGAGTCGTACATCGACTACCTGCTCCCCGGTACCCTGCTCATCACGATCGCCTCGGGGGTCGCCTACACGGCGTACCGGCTGTTCCTCGACCTGCAGGGCGGAATCTTCCAGCGCTTCAAGTCGATGCCGATCGCGAGGTCGAGCGTGCTGTGGGGCCACGTGCTGACCTCGCTCGTCGCCAACCTCGTGTCGGTCGCGATAGTCGTGGGAGTCGCCCTCGTCATGGGCTTCCGCACGGGCGCATCGGTCGGCGCCTGGCTCGCGGTGATCGGCATCCTCGTGCTGTTCACGCTCGCGCTGACCTGGATCGCCGTGATCGCCGGGCTCTCGGCGAAGACCGTCGACGGGGCGAGCGCGTTCAGCTATCCGCTGATCTTCCTCCCGTTCATCAGCTCGGCCTTCGTGCCGACCGACTCGATGCCGGGGCCCGTCGCCTGGTTCGCCGAGAACCAGCCGGTCACCTCGATCGTCGACACGATGCGCGCGCTCTTCGCCGGCCGACCGGTCGGCACCGACATCTGGGTCGCGCTCGCGTGGCTCCTCGGCATCATGGCCGTCGCGTTCGTCGTCGCCATGCGGATCTACCGGCGCAAGGCCGCGTAGGCCCGGGCGACCCGCGAGCGAGCGGATGCCCCGGGGCGCCGGCCCCGGGGCATCCGTCGTCGTCGTTCCCCGCTCAGTCGAACGCGACGTCGGTGTCGCGCGGGTACGCCCCGCCCGCGAGCTTCACGAGCCGGGCGTGCGCGTACTCGCACACGAGCGCGTGCCGGTAGACCATGCGCGGCACGTCGACGTTGGAGTCCATCCAGAGGCTCATGCCTGCGAGCTTCCAGTGCCGGAAGGTGTCGTCGTCGGTGACGAGCGCGAGGATCTCGAGGAACGAGTCGTCGAAGCGGATCGAGTGCACGGCGCGGCGGTACTCCTCGACGGTGAGCGCCATCGAGAACGGGATGTTCATGAAGCAGAGCGCGGTCTGGATGTCGAGGCGCAGCAGCCGGCGACGACCCCGCTCGGCGTCGAGCGGTGGCACGTCGAGCTGCGAGAAGTCGAGAGTCTCGGGCTTGGCGAGCTTCACGTCGTCGAGGGCGATGAGCACGTCGTAGACGTTGACGTCGTGCTCGACGACGGCCTGGTCGCCGAGCCCGGAGAGCTTCTCGGGCCGGAGCGTCACCGGTTCCATGTCGACCGGGGTGTTCCGGATGATGAAGTTCACGAGGTTCGTCTCGACGACGAAGTGCCGGATCAGCAGGTCGACCGCGTCGGGCGAGACGAACCGGCGGAGGAACCACACGCAGAGCACGTCCATCGTGTGCAGCGGCATCCACCGGAACGGCAGCACGCGCTTGACGATCGAGATGAGCGCGACGAGCACCCGTGAGACGACGCGCGCGATCGGGTAGAGCCAGCGACGCGACAGCCGGCGCTGGTCGTTGATGATCTGCCGCACGAGCGCGCGGTCGAGCGGCACCGACGGGTCGGCGTAGACCGCCTGCCACATGCTCGGATCGGAGCGGACGTACTCGGGCACCCGCGGCACCGCCATCTTCGGCACCGGCACCTTCGGCATCCTCGCCACGTCAGCGGTCCAGCTCTTCGAGCTGCAGGGCGTAGAGCCGCGCCACGACCTCGGCGCAGCGGACGATCTCGTCGGCGGCCGCGTCGTCGATGATGCCCGAGTCGAGGATCGCCTGCAGGTCGCCGGTGTGCGCCCCGTCTGCCTCCTGGTGGTACTGCATGAAGTGCACCTGGTTGTCGGCGAGCCCGAGCACCTCCTGGAACCGTGCGGCCCAGCCCGCCGCGCGCTTCGCGCCGAGGCCCTCGATGATGAACATCGCCCCGAGCAGCCCCACCGGGTTCGGCCGGTCGGCGTAGGTGAACATGTAGCCCGAGAGCGCCTCGGAGCCGAGGTTCTTCCGGCCGGCGCGCAACTCGTCGAGCGACCCTCCGATCGCGACGTAGTCGCGCTCGAGCATCAGGTAGTCGCGGTGCTCCTCCTCGGCGTGCGTGATCGCCGCCGCCCGCAACGTGAAGTGGTCGATGTCGAAGTTGGATGCCGCACGCGAGATCCACGGCGACCCGTCGACGACCTGCTGCCGCAGGTTGAAGAGGAGCCGCCGGTAGTCGTCGATGGTCACGGTGCCCTCGGCGAGCGCCCGCAGGATCGGCACGCGGTCGAGGCGCTCCTCGAGCCCGACCCACACCTCGGCGAGCCGCTCGGAGAGTGCGGCGGATTCGCCGGGCGAGGTCGAGCCGGGGGCATCCGCCGTCGACGCGGTCGCGGTCGTGTCGGTCGTCATGTCGTTGCTCCTTGCGGTTCGGGTGGGGCGACCACGGTGAGATGGGCGAAGGCGAACGAGAACCGCCCCGACTCTGGGACGGCGAGGAGGATGGTCTCGCCGGGCGAGAACCGGCCGGTGCGCCACGCCTCCTCGAGCGCGATGAAGATGCTCGCCGCGCCCGTGTTGCCGCAGGTCTCGAGGTTCGAGAACCAGCGATCGGTGTCGAGCGTCGGGATGCGCTTGCGGAGCCCGTCGAAGGCGAGGTCGCGGAAGGCGTTCGTGCTGTAGTGGCAGACGACGTGGTCGAGGTGGCTGACGTCGACGAGTCCGATGTCGACGAGCTGCTCGAACTCGCGGAGCCCCGCGCCGGCGAGGTCGTCGAGCACGCCGACGTCCTGTCGGAGCACGAACATGCCGGATGCCTCGGCGTCGCCGATGCCGACGTCCTGCCAGGTGCGTCCGACCTCGGGTTCGAGCCCGTCCATCCCCGCGCGCATGCACACGTCGTGCTCGTGCGCGAGCGAGACGTGGCGCACCCAGTCGACGCGGAGCGACGGGCGGGTCGGGTGCGGTTGGAACTCGACGACCACGGCACCCGCGCCGTCGGAGAGCATCCAGCGGAGGAAGTGGGAGTCCATGCCCGCGCGGATGCCGTCGAACCGGCGCTGCCGGAGGCTGCGGCTCGCGAGCTCGGAGCCGACGACCGCGACCCTCGGGTGCTCGCCGAGCTTGACCTTGCCCACCGCCGCGTCGAGGGCCTGCAGGCTCGAGGCGCAGACGCCCGACGCCGAGAGCAGCTGCATCGGTCCGCCGCCGAGGCGGCCGTGCACCATCGATGCGAATCCCGGCACGAGCACGTCGCCGATGGTCGTCGCGGTCGCCAGCATGCGCAGGTCGTCGGGGCGGATGCCGCGGTCGTCGAGCGCCGCCCGGAGCGCCTTCACCGCGAGCTCCTCGTTGAGCTCGGTCGGCTCGCCGTGCTCGTCGAGCGCGTAGTGCCGCTGCCGGATGCCGTTCTGGTCGAGGATCATGCCGCGGATGCGTGAGGTGACCGGGTCGTCGCCGCCGAGGCGCGCCACGATGCCGTCGTTGTCGACCGGCTCACCCGGAAGGTACCGCCCGAAGCCGGTGAGGTACGCAGACGCCGTCGTGCCCATGGGGATGACAGTAGGGCACGCGGGTGTCACGATCGCGACACCCGTCCGCGGCACATCGTGCAACGAGATCGCACAGGTTTCGCGGATGAGAGACTGATGCGGCGGCGGACGCCCGACCGCCAGGAAGAGTGGAGCACGAGAACGGATGATCACCGACGCCGCACGCGAGCTCCTGGCCGAGCGCCACCTCGCGACGCTCTCGACGATCGGCCGCGACGGCCGGATCCACTCGGTGCCGGTCGGGATCACCTACCTCGACGGCATCGTCCGCGTGATCGGCAGCCGCGGGTCGCAGAAGTTCGTCAATGCCGAGCGCAGCGGGCGCGCGAGCGTGAACACGGTGGACGGCGCGAGGTGGATCAGCTTCGAGGGGCCGGTCCGCATCCTGTCGGATCCGGAGTCGGTCGCGTTGGCCGTCGAACTCTATGCGGCGCGGTACCGGCAGCCGCGCCCCAATCCGAAGCGGATCGTGCTCGAGCTGACCGTCGAGCGGGTGCTCGGCTCGGCGGGCATGCGAACCGGCGCCGACTGACCTCAGGGCGGGTCATGACGGGCCTCACTCCATGGTGTCGAGGATCGCCGTGAGGTGCTCGAACGTCGTCAGCGGGTTGACGATCGCGAAGCGCGTGTTGGGCCGGCCCGCGTGCGAGCTCGGCGTCACGAAGGCGTGCTGCTCGTCGAGCAGCCGCGCGGACCACCTGGCGTAGTCGGCCTTCGCCCAGCCGTCGCGCTCGAACACCACCACCGAGAGCTGCGGCTCGCGGACGAGTCGGAATCCCTCGCGGCGGTCGATCTCGCGGGCGATGTCGTGCGCGAGCCGGATGGAGGCCGTGACGGCGTCGCGGTAGACGGCGGCGCCGTGGGTCGCGAGCGAGAACCACAGCGGCAGCCCGCGGGCACGGCGGGTGAGGTGCGCGGCGTAGTCCGACGGGCTCCACTCGCTCGTCTCGGTGAGGGTGTCGAGGTACTCGGCGTGCTGCGTGTGCGCGCGGCGCCCGGCCTCGGGGTCGCGGTAGATCAGGGCGCAGGCGTCGAACGGTGCGAACAGCCACTTGTGCGGGTCGACGATCACGGAGTCCGCTCGCTCGACACCGGCGAACCGGTGGCGCGCCGTCGACGAGAGCATGCCGGCGAGGCCGTACGCCCCGTCGACATGGAGCCACACGTCGAACTCGTCCTTCAGGGCGGCGATCGAGGCGAGGTCGTCGACGATGCCGAAGTTCGTCGACCCGGCGGTCGCGACGACCGCGAAGACGGATGCCCCGTGCTCGTCGAGCGCGGCGCGGACCGCGTCGCCGCGCAGCACGCCGTCCGCCCCCGGGTCGACGGGCACGACGTCGACGTCCATCACGCGGGCGGCCGACGCGATCGACGAGTGCGCCTCGGCGCTGCAGACGACCTTCCATCGGGCAGGCGGCTCCGCGCCGGACCGGGCGACGACCGTACGGGCGTGCTGGCGCGCGGCGACGAGCGCCGAGAGGTTCCCGAGCGTGCCGCCCTGCACGAACACCCCGCCCGCGGTCGTCGGCAGGCCGAACTCCGCCGCGAGCCATGAGAGCACCTCGTTCTCGGCGTGGACCGCACCGGCGCCCTCCAGCCAGGACCCTCCGTACAGCGCGCTCGCCGAGACCACGAGATCGAAGGCGACGGCGGCCTTGGTCGGGGCGGTCGGGATGAACGAGAGGTACTGCGGGTGATCGGTCGTGATGCACGCCGGCGCGAGCACGTGCTCGAATCGATCCAGCGCCCGTTCGGCCCCGATGCCGTGCTCGTCGATGCTGCGCCCCGCGAGGCGCGCGAGGTCCGTCGGCGCGATCGGCTTGTCGAGCGGCGTGTCGCTCGAGAGGATGCGGTTCTCGGCGTACCGGAGCACGAGCCGCACGAGGTCGGAGGTGCTGCCCGACACCTCGTGCATGGATGTCGCGGACGACGGGGCGGCTGGGGTCGACATGTTCCTCCGATCGGTGAGAGCTCGGAACAGTGTGCGCGACGGGGGCCCATCGCGCAACTCATGATCACAGAACCGCAGCTGAGCGCACATCTATTGCTTCACGGGGCCGTTCTCCGGCGATTTCCACCGATGGCGTCTCGCCACCGGTGGCACGCCCGCCACCGCGCGCTCCCCTCGACCTGCGGATGCCGGCGAAGTGAATTGCGCACAACTGAATTGTGTGCAAGTCTTTCTGCATGGTCGTGACGGATGAGATGGTGTGCTTCTCGCTGTACGCCGCCTCCCGGGCGACGACGCAGCTCTACCGCACGCTGCTCGAACCGTGGGGCCTGACCTACCCGCAGTACCTGGTGCTCGTGGCACTCTGGCGCGAGGGCGATCAGACGGTCACCTCGCTCGGCGACCTGCTACAGCTCGACTCGGGCACGCTCTCGCCGCTGCTTCGACGCATGGAGCAGTCCGGGCTCGTCGTGCGAGCCCGGAGCGCCCAGGACGAGCGCGTGGTCACCGTCGCCCTCGGCGAGCGCGGCACCGCGCTCCGCGCCGAGCTGGCCCACCTGCCGTCGCGGATCGCCGAGGCGGCCGGCGTGCGCGAGGGCGACGCCGAATCGCTGATCCGCACGCTCCAGCGGGTCACCGCGTCGATGCACACGGCAGCGGCATCCGGTCACGACCTCGACGCGCCATCCGCCACTACCGGCTGACGTCGCGACGACCGCCACTCACGTCGTCGCCCGCGGCATCCCGTGCCGCGCGATCGCACACGAACGAAAGGAACCGCGTCATGCGCGCACTCATCCACTCCGCCTTCGGCGAGCCCGGCACCGTGCTCGAGGTCGAGGAGCGCCCGCTCCCCGAGCCCGGGCCGGGCCAGGCCCGCGTGCGCACGCTGCTCGCGGCGATCCACAACCACGACCTGCTCACCGTGAGCGGCGACTACGGGTTCACGCCCGAGCTGCCGGCCCCCGCCGGCACCGAGGCCGTGGGCATCGTCGACGCCGTCGGCGCCGACGTGACCAACGTGCAGGCCGGCCAGCGCGTCGTCACCGGCGGCACGTTCGGCGTCTGGGCCGAGCACTTCGTGGCGAACGCGGCGGGCCTCATCCCGGTGCCCGACGGCGTGACCGACGAGGCCGCCGCGCAGCTCGTGTCGATGCCGTTCAGTGCGGTGAGCCTGATGCACGCGCTCGACCTCAAGCCCGGCGACTGGATGGTGCAGAACGCGGCGAACGGCGCGGTGGGCCGCATGGTCGCCCAGATCGGCGCCGCCCGCGGCATCAACGTGATCGGGCTCGTCCGCCGCGCCGCGGGCGTCGACGAACTCCGAGACCAGGGCATCGCGAACGTCGTCGCCACCGACGGCGACGGATGGCGCGACGAGGTCGCCGCCCTCACCGGCGGTGCGCCCATCGTCGCCGGCGTCGACTCGGTCGGCGGCACCTCCACCGGCGACCTGGCGTCCCTGCTCGCCGAGAACGGCACCCTCGTGGTGTTCGGCGCCATGCACTCCCCGAACATGCAGCTCGCCTCGTCCGACGTCATCTACAAGCAGCTGGCGATCCAGGGCTTCTGGGGCAGCCGCGTCAGCCGCGACATGGATGCCGAGACGCGATCGATGCTGTTCGGGCACCTCATGCAGCACGTGCTGTCCGGCGCGCTCACCCTGCCCGTCGCAGGCGTCTACGCCCTCGACGAGATCGGCGACGCGGTCGTCGCGAGCACGACGCCCGGACGCGTCGGCAAGGTGCTGCTGCGGCCGTAAGGGCCCGATCCCGTCGCCCGCGACGCGTCGTCTGCCCCCCGTTCGGGTCCGTGTTCAGGGATTTGAACGCGCGACGTATTCCCCCGTCCGTTCCCCGTACCTACCGTCGGATGGACGGCCGTCCCGGAGGGGGGCACGCCGGACGGACTCGAAAGTGGAACGACGCATGGAACGAAGCATCACGCGTGCAGGCATGGCCTCCGCCGCAGCACTCCTCACCGCCGCCGCCGTGTTCGGCAGTGCGCTGGTCGCGCACGCCGACAACATCCAGGACACGATCGCCGACACGGCCGACGCCGCGCTCGTCCTTCAGGCGGGAAGCTCGACGACGAAGAGCGCGGGCATCCGTCTCATCGGCAACAGCTCGCAGGGCGACGACGACCCGGGCTGCAACATCGACGCCGGCGAGAGCCCGCTGCGTCTCGACGTGATCACGCCGACCGGCATCACCGCGAATCCGGACCCGGTGGTGATCACCGAGTGCGGAACCGAGTTCACCGTCGTCTTCTCCGCGGCAGCCGACGCGGTGAGCGGCAACGTCACGGTGGCCATCGTCTCCGGCCCCGCGGGTGGCGGCTCCTACCTCAACCAGGTCCTCATCCCGATCACCGTCACCCGGCCGCCGACGCCGTCCAACACCAAGCCGACGGTCTCGGTCCAGGGCGTGACGGCGGGCGACTACGAGATCGGCTCGGAGCCGACGCCCACCTGCGCCGTGACCGATGCAGAGGACGGCCCGAGCTCGTTCCCCGCGGTCGTCACGGGAACCCTCGCGCACGGACTCGGCACGCTGACCGCCACGTGCGACCACACCGACCAGGGCGGCCTGGCGGCCGACACCGCAACCGTGATCTACTCGATCGTCGACACCGGCGCCCCGACCATCGACCACACGCTGAGCCCCGCCGCACCGAACGCGAACGGCTGGTACAAGACGGAGGTCGACGTCACGTTCGACTGCGCCGACATCGGCGGCTCGGGCATCCAGTCGTGCGGCCCGGATGCGCTCCTGGGCGAGGGTGCGAACCAGACGGTCACCGGAACGGCCGTCGACTGGGCGGGCAACACCACGACCGACACCGTGGCGGGCATCAACGTCGACCTCACGAAGCCGACGGTCGAGTTCGCCGGTGTCTTCGGCTCGTCGCACTACTTCGGCGAGGTGCCCGCCGCTCCGGCCTGCACGGCGGACGACGCGCTGTCGGGCCTGGCCTCCGCGTGCTCCGTCTCGGGCTACAGCACGGCCGTCGGGCCGCACACGCTGACCGCGACCGCGACCGACCGCGCCGGCAACGTGGCGACGGCGGAACTGGCGTACACGGTCCTCGCCTGGAACCTGAGCGGCTTCTTCAGCCCGGTGGACATGGGCCGCACGTGGAACACGGTCAAGGGCGGCAGCACCGTGCCGCTGAAGTTCGAGGTGTTCGCGGGCGCCAAGGAGTTCACCGACACGTCGGCGATCGACCGCTTCACCGCCACGCCGACGACCTGCCCGGGCGCCGATGCACCGATGGACGCGATCGAGTTCACGACGACCGGCGGCACGGCGCTCCGGTACGACGCCACGGCCGGCCAGTTCGTCCAGAACTGGGCGACCCCGAAGAAGCCGGGCGCCTGCTACACGGTCACGATGACGACCGACGACGGCTCGAGCATCAGCGCCGGCTTCATCCTGAAGTAGGTCGGGTCGAAACCCTCCCCCGGGATCGAGGGGGCCGGGAGCATCGCTCGCGGCCCCCTCG
Organism: Agromyces kandeliae; assembly: GCF_009674665.1. Taxonomy (GTDB): domain Bacteria; phylum Actinomycetota; class Actinomycetes; order Actinomycetales; family Microbacteriaceae; genus Agromyces; species Agromyces kandeliae. The sequence goes on along the minus strand of NZ_WKJD01000018.1, from coordinate 63,504 downwards.
ATGGTGTTCGCGCGCTACTCCTCGAGCAGGCGGAACGCGCTCGCCCGATCGGTGACCGACAGCTTCCGCAGGACGGATGACACGTGCACGCGCACGGTCGTCGGCGACAGGAACAGCCGAGCCGCGACTTCGTCGGTGCTGTCACCGCGCCGGAGCAGGTCCATGACCTCCCACTCCCGCGTGCTCAGCCTGGACGCGGCGGCGGAGCCCCGCCCGAACCGGCGCCGCGCGGGCCCGCGGAACTCGTCGAGGATCCGCGCCACCAGCGCCGGCGGCATCGCCGCCTCGCCGGCCAGGACGCCGCGGAGGGTGTCGGCCAGCGACTGCGGCGCGGCATCCTTCAACAGGTACCCGGCCGCGCCCGCCCGCAGCGAGTCGAACAGGTCGTCGTCCTCGCGCGACTGGGTGAGCATGACGATCGCGGTCGTCGGCACGGCGCGGCTGATCGCCTCGGCGGCGCGGATGCCGTTGCCGGGCATGTGGATGTCGAGCAGCGCCACGTCGGGCCGATGCCCGGTCACGAGCTCGACGGCCTCGTCGGCGGTGGCGGCCTCGCCGACCACGCGGCATCCGCCCGCTTCGAGCCCGCGGCGCACGACCGATCGCATCGCCGCGTGGTCGTCGGCGAGCACGACGGTGATGGGCGCAGCTACCACGTCACGGTCACCGTGCTTCCGTCACCCGGTGCGGACTCGATGCGCATCGACCCGGGCAGGCCCTTCGCCCGGTCCCGCATGCTGACGATGCCGTACCCGCCCGCGGATTCGCCCGAGCCCACGTCGAAGCCCGATCCGTCGTCCTCGATCGTGAGTCGCCGCTCCCCGTCGACCTGGTCGAGTCGCACGCGGACGAGCCGGGCGTCTCCGTGCCGCACCGCGTTGACGACCGCTTCGCGCATGATCCGCACCAGGGCGTGCCGCTGGTCGCGATCGGCGGCGATCGAGTCGTCGACGTCGACCTCGAGGCGCACGTCGTAGCGCGCCGCGAGCTCGCGCGCGGCGCGATGCAGCACGTAGCCGAGCGGCTCGTCGTCGAGGCTGCCGAGCGCGTTCACGGCGGCCCGCGCCTCGTCGAGCGCGCGCACGGCCGCGTCGGAGATCTGGCGCTTCGATGCGGCCTGGTCGGGCAGCATCGAGGTCTCGACGCGGATGTACGCCAGTTCCTGCATGACTCCATCATGCAGTTCGCGCGCGAGCCGGCGGCGGTCCTCGACCACCGCGACCTGCGTCTGCGCGCTCCAGTAGAGCTGCAGCTCGCGGAGCGCCCCGACGAGCAGCAGGAGGTAGCAGGCGGTGCGGAGCACGTCGCCCGTGTACAGCCAGTCGGTGTAGAGCGACGGATAGAGGAGGTAGTTGACCCGGGCGAAGCCCGCGAGCGTGCAGGCGGGCGCGAGCCACCGCAGGAGTTCGTCGTTGCGGCGTGCCGCCTGCCTCGCCACGACGATCGACGCGGCGAGGAAGCAGAGCGCCCCGACCGCCTGGCCGCTGAGCAGCAGCGGATGCCCCGCGAACACGGGTGCCGTCGCGGAGCTGTCGGTGAGGTCCTCCCCGAGGGCGACCGGCAGGGTGCCACCGGCCACCCGCAGCACCACGGCGACGACGGCGATGAGGAGCACCGGTGCGAGCAGCGTCCACCGGCGAAGCCACCGCGGGCCGATGCGATCGCCGGCGATCGCAGCGGCGAGCACGACGATCGCCCCCATGACCCGCACGACCAGGGGCAGCCAGACGTTCAGCCGGCCGTCACGGATGCCCACGACATCCTCGATCAGGTAGGTGACGAGGAGGCCCGCCAGGCCGAGGAGCACGAGCGCCTCGCACAGGAGCCAGTCCTGGAGTCGCTGCCGGCGCAGGAAGCGGTTGTGCAGCAGGTACGCGACGAACAGGGCGACGCAGCTGTCGACCGAATCGAGCACGAGATGCAGCGATCGGTTCGGGATTCCGAATGCGACGTATGGACTCCAGAGCATGAACGCCGTCACGAGGATGCAGAACACCCACGTCGCGACGGTGCGCGACGACCACGACCGCGGATGCCTCGGCGCCGGTGCCGACCTCGACGTTCCCATTCCGCGGCCGTCCGCACCCGGCCGGCGCGACGTCTCCCGGTGAGCGGAGGACGTCTCGACGTCGTCACCCACGAACGCACCCCCCGGTTCGCCCAGCGCGGCGGCGGCGCCGCTCGGTGGGGCGAGTCTACTGGTGGTGGTCGCCGCCGTCGGGCGCGGCCGGCCGCGCGCGGTGGCAGACTCGTGCCATCCATCGAGGGCGGGGAGGGCCCGATGAGCAGCGCTTCCGAGGCATCCACAGCCGGCAGCCCCGACGACTACCGGCGATTCGGACTCGACCCGGCCACGATCGAGCCGTGGGAGGACGGCGCCCGCACCGAGAACAGCCCGGGCACCTACGAATGGTGGTACTTCGACGCGCACCTCGACGACGGCTCGAAGCTGGTCGTGGTGTTCCAGAACAAGGATGCCGTCTCGCCGGACCGGGGGCTGTCGCCGCTGCTGCGCATCAACCTCGACCTGCCCGACGGTCGCACGATCGAGAAGCTGCACGCCTTGCCCGCCGACTCGTGGTCGGCCGCGACCGACCATGCGGACGTCCACCTCGGTGCCAACCGCTTCGAGGGCGACCTGCACACCTACCGCATCACGGCCACCGTCGACGAGGTGTCGATCGACGTGACGCTCATCGGCGACATCCCGCCGTGGCGACCGGGCACCGGCCACCTCGTGTTCGGCGCCGAGCGCACGGACGTCTTCGCCTGGCTCCCGTCGGTGCCGCAGGGCACCGTGAGCGGCAGCCTCACCCTCGACGGTGCGACCCGGTCGATCTCCGGGGTCGGGTACCACGACCACAACTGGGGCAACGTGCCGCTGCCGCGCATCGTGCACGACTGGTACTGGGCGCGCGGGCGGGCGGGCCCGTACAGCGTGATCGCGTCGTACATCACGTCGGTCGAGAGGCTCGGATTCCAGGCGATCCCGGTCTTCATGCTCGCCCGCGACGGCGAGATCGTGGCGGATGACGCGTCCCGCGTGCGCTTCGGGATCGACGACGTGTTCACCGATGAGGTGACCGGCAAGCCCGTGGCATCCGTCGTTCGGTACACCTATGCGGACGGCGACGACGAGATCGTGGTCGAGTTCACGCGCGAGCGAGACCTCGTGCGGGCTCGCATGGCCGATGGACTGTCCCCCGTCAAGCGACTGCTCGCCCGGCTCGCCCGCTTCGACGGCGCCTACCTCCGCTTCGCCGGGCCGATCACCGTCACGGTCCGGCGCAACGGCGCGACCGTCGAACGGCACAGCGACGAGGCCATCTGGGAGCTCATGTACTTCGGGCGCGCGCGCACCTGAGGATGGCGCGTGGGAGCCACTCGTCGTCGGCGATGCGGCAGATCAGCCGATGCGGGACGACCCGGGCTGCACGCCGGGCATCGCCGCGGCGACGTCCAACTCGACCACGGCCGGGCCGATGTCGATGCGGTCGCCGTGGGCGAGCGAGGCGCCGGCCGGGATCCGGACGGTCGACCCGGTCGCGTCGGCGTGCACGACCACGTCGCCGAGCGGGGTCGGAACGACCGCCGACGCCCAGTCCAGCCCGGCGAGGCGCGGTACCACCTCGAATCGAGCCCATCCGTCGTCGAGGGGACGGATGCCGAGCACCGCCTCCGGGATGAGTGCGGCGGGTCCGGCCGACCAGGCGTGGCAGAGGCTCCGACCGAAGGGACGGCCGTACATCGCGAGGTCGTTCGCCGCCGACGACGCCTCCTCCCAGAAGGTGCCCGGCCCGGCCTCGAGCATCGCGCCCCAGATCCGCCGGATCTCCACGAGCACCGCCTCGTTCTCGCTCGCCTCGAGCCGCGCGCGAAGCCGGAACGCCGTCATGAACGGCGTGCCCGCCGTCCCGGTGCGGGTCGATGACGCGACGCCGTCGGGCACGCCGTCGGGATGCATCCCGGCGAGCACCGAGAGGAAGTTCGCGTACGGGGCGGGCGAGGAGGTCGTCGCATCCGCGCCGAGGTAGTCCGCCCAGCGGCCGGTGTCGTCGAGCCATCCGTCCGCCCGCAGGGTCGCCTCGACGCGGTCGGCCAGCGTCCGCCACCGTACCGCGCCCGCGTGCTCCACTCGCCCGAGGAGCCTCGCCGCACTGCGGAGCGCCCAGCACCACAGCATCTGCAGCGCCACCGGATCGCGACCGTCCTCGATCGAGAGCCCCCAGTCGAGGAACACCGATCCCGGACCGGAGTCGACGAATCCGCCCCGCTGGGCCTCTGGGCGGAAGACGCCTCGATCGTCGGCGAATCGCGCGAGGTCGGCGACGAACGCGTCGACGTGGTCGGCCTCGCGCTCCGCGAAGGCGAGGTCGCCGAAGTACCGGACGTAGAGGTCGGCGTTGACGACCCACCAGAGCGAGTAGTCCGCGATGCCGTTGACGTACCCGTGGTCGGGCCTGCCGAGGGCGACGAGCCCGTCGGCCACGACTCCGCCGTCGCCCAGGGCGAACGCGTTCGCGAGGGTGCTGAGCGCCTGGTCGCCGGCCCACGGCATCCGGTCGCGCTTGATGCCGTCGATCATGAGGCCCTGGTCGCAGACGCGCAGCGTGTACTGCGCCGACGCCCAGATCCGGGTCAGGAGTTCATCGGAGCATGCGAACGCGCCCGGCCTGGCGACCGGCGTCACGTCGGCTCGCACCCGGATCTCGTCGGGCACGTCCTCCGACTCGACCGCGAGATACCTGAACCCGAGCGGATGGCTCGTGGTCCAGCCGCCCTCCGTCGGGATCACCTCGTGGCGCGTCTCGCGGTCGGCTTCGTCGGCGCGCGCCTCGGCCAGGCTCTCTCCGCTGCCGACGACCGGTTCCGGGCCGGCGGGGAGGATCGGCCTCCCGAGGAGCGGAGCGCCGAGGTCGTAGAGCCCGTCCGGTCGCCGGACCGCTGCGACCTCGACATGGCCCGGCCCTTCCAGGTGCGGAGCGCGAGCGCCGCCCGGACGCAGGACGATCGGTTCCCACGAGTCGTCTCCGACGCGGGCGGACCAGTCGACGAGCGGGGCGCCGACCGGCACGCCGAGCGCCGGCACGTCGCCCGGTCGGGCGACGACGTCGAACTCGACGACCGCGCCGGCGGCCGCCACCTCGAACCGGAGGTCGTCATCTCCCAGGACGAGAGCGATCACGGGCGCGGCCGACCCCGCGGCATCCGCTCGCGCCGAGACCTCGGCACGCCCGGCCACCCGCACCGAGATCCGACCGGGCTCCGCCGCGGTCGCACGGAACCGCACGCGCTCGACCGGCCGTCCGTGGTTGCGCGGATAGTGCACGTGCCGATTGGCGGCGAACCCGTCCTCCACCAGTCGACCGAGCAGGGCCAGCTCGTACTGGTCGCGCGCGTACGCCCATCCGCGGTCGGCCGCCCGCGGAACCACGTCGTCGTCCTCGAAGGGCTGGGGCGAGCGGGCCCGGACCCACCGCCGCACCTCCTCGGCGGAGCGCGGCGGCTGCTGCGGCATCCGTCAGCCCTTCACGGCGCCGGAGGTCATGCCGGCGACGATCTGGCGCTGGAAGAAGATGTACATGATCAGCGGCGGGATGGTGATGAGCAGCACGTCGGCGAAGAGCAGGTTGAACGCGCTGGCCGATTGCGAGATGTAGTTGAACGTCGTCAGCTGGACGGTCGCGTTGGCATCGCCCGGCAGGAAGTACAGCGCGTACGTGAAGTCGCTGAACACGAAGACGGCCTGCACGACGATGACCGTCACGATGACCGACCGCAGCAGCGGGAAGATCACGCGGAAGAACAGTTTGACCGGCCCGGCGCCGTCGATGACGGCCGCCTCGTCGAGCTCGCGCGGAATCGTCGCGACGAACGCACGGAACAGCAGGATGCAGAACGAGAGCCCGAACGCGACGTGGACTGCGATGAGGCCGACGAGCGTCTTGAACAGGCCGAGTCCCTGGAGCACCCAGATCGTGGGCACGACGGCCGGCGGGATGATGAGCCCGGCCAGCACGAGCGTGTTCACGACGGGGTTCCACCGCGACTTGCGGCGCTGCAGGACGTACCCGACCATCGCGCCGAGGACCACCATGATCGACACGGCGCCGACGGTGAGCAGGGTGCTGTTGACGAAGGCACGCACCAGCAGCCAGTCGCGGTTCTGGAGGACCGTGGCGATGTTCTCGAAGAGCACCCACTCGGTCGGCCAGGTGAACTCCAGGAAGGACGCCTCGGCCTGGGTCTTGCCCGCCGTGAAGACGATGAACGTGAACGGGACGATGAAGATGACGATCGCGACGAGGATGGCGACCGAGCCGCCGCCCCACTTCCAGGCGACGTTTCTCATTGGTCGGCCTCCTTGCGGTTGAGCCACCACGAGAGCGGGAAGATGATCGCGGCCACGACGAGGAACAGCACGACGTTGCCCGCGGTGGAGAGGCCGAAGAACCCGGCCTGGTACTGCTTGTAGATGACCGAGGCGAGCACATCGCTCGTGAAGCCCGGGCCGCCGCCCGTCATCGCCCAGATGAGGTCGAACGAGCGCAGGCCGCCGATGAGCGAGAGGAGCACGACGGTGACCGTCGCGGGGCGGAGCAGCGGCAGCGTGATGTGGCGGAAGTTGTTCCAGGCGCCCGCGCCGTCGACCTTCGCGGCCTCGTAGTACTCCTGGGGGATCGCGACCATGCCGGCGATGTAGATGAGCGTGGCGAGGCCGACGCCCTTCCAGATGTCGACGAGGGCGACGGAGAGCAGTGCGATCGAGGGGTCGGTCAGCCAGCCGGGGCCCTGGATCCCGATCGCCGCGAGCGTCTCGTTGATGGGGCCGTCGAAGGGGTCCATGAGGACCTTGAACAGGATGCCGACGCCGATCGTGCTGACGAGCACGGGGAAGAAGATCGTGGCGCGGAGGAAGCCGCGGCCGATGATCTGCGAGCTGAGCAGGACGCCGAAGAGGAGGCCGAGCACGACCTTCGCGCCCGAGGTCAGGAACGCGTAGATGAACGTGTTGATGAAGCCCGTGACGAGCTGCGGCTCCTGGAAGAACCGGATGAAGTTGTCGAACCCGATGAACTCGACGTCGAACAGCGTCCACCGCGTCAGCGAGAAGTAGAACGACGCGACCGTCGGAACGAGGAACAGCACGACGTAGAAGACGCCGGCGGGGATGAAGAACCACGAGGGGTAGGGGCTCTTCATGGGCTTCCGCTTGGCGGGCTTCGGAGGCGACGTCGCCGTCCTGCCCGTGGCGGTGCGGCCGGTGGCCGTCGCGGTGGTCATGGTGGATCTCCCGGATATGGCTGCGGGGCCGGGCGCGGCCCGGCCCCGCAGTTCAGTGGTACGGCTTACCAGCCCTCGATGCCGAGCTGCTGGGCCTGCTTCTTGACATCCTCGTCGTACTGGGCGGCGCCGTCAGCAGCCGAGGTGATGCCGGAGCCCACGGCGACCGTGATCTGCTCCAGGGCCGGTCCCTTGATGGGCGAGAGGAACTCGAGCGCGAGGTTCGTCTGACCCGCGTCGAAGTACTGCTGCAGGTCGGAGACCATGGCCGGGACGTCGTCGGGCAGGCTGCAGCCCTCGACGACGAACGGACCCTGCGGCGCGTTGGCCTCGGCCTGGATGTCGCAGGCCTCGGGCGTCGTGAGGAACTCGAGGAACTGCTTCGCGGCGTCGAGCTTGGCGCCCTCGGTCGACTGCGGGACGAAGACCGTGTAGGTCGGCATCCACACCGTCAGGCCGAACGTCGAGGCGTCGTCGCCCGGGATCGGGAACGAGCCGACGGTGTCGGTGGCCTCTGGGTTCGTCGTCGCCAGCTGCGAGGCCGCGAACGTGAGCATCGGGTAGTGCGCACCCTCGCCCGTGGCGACCATCGAGACGCCGTCGGCGTACGTCGCCGACGCGAAGTCCTCGTTGAAGAGTCCGGCGTCGTACGCGGCCTGCAGGTGCTCGAAGCCCGCGAACGCCGGCTGGTCGACGTACTTCGCCTCGTTGTTGGTGTACTCCTCGGCCCAGTCGGGGTTCTCGGCGAGCACGTTGTTGAAGTCGCCGAGCACGAACAGCTGCGAGGTCCAGGTGTCGCCGTAGGTCTGCACGATCGGGGCGGCCACGCCGGCCTCCTTGATCGCTTCGCTGTTGGCGATGAACTCGTCCCAGCTCTCGGGGATCTCGAGGCCGAGGTCGGCGTAGATGTCCTTGTTGTAGAGCATCGCGCCGGCCATCGACTGGCCCATCGGGACGCCGTAGACGCCGTTGTCGGTCGCGACGCTCGTGACGAAGTTCTCGTCGAGCTTGTCGATGTAGGGCTCGTCGGCGATGTTCACGAGCGTCTGGTCGGGGTTCAGGGCCTGGAGGAGCGAGCCGGAGTTGTACTGGAACAGGTCGGCCATCTCGCCGGTGGCGAGGCGGGTCTTCACGACGTTGTCGCCGTCGGCACCCTGGGGGCGGGTCTCGACGGTGATCGTGATGTCGGGGTTCTCGGCGGTGAACGCCTCGGCGAGGGCCTCGGCCGTGGAGACCGTCGACTCGCCGTTGTCGACGAGGAACGACAGCTCGACCGCTCCGCCGTCGGAGTCGGAGTCGCCGGCGCTGCAGCCGGCCAGTGCGAGGGACAGGGCGAGACCGCCTGCGCCCAGGGCGACGATCGAGCGTCGCGTCGTACGGGGGACCATTCTTTACCTCCATGTAAAGCAACTGCGCTGTTGGGGTGCGCCGAGGATTCGGTGCTGTGGCGCCTGCCACGTTAGGAGCGTGCCGCGCGTTTGTCAACCGATCTACACAGTTTGACCGTGAATCGATCTACATCAGACGGCCGTAGGCGTAGATCGATCTACCGTTTCCGGCGGGAACGTGTACAGTGACAACGAGTTCGCTCCTGACGACGACGAGAGGAGAGCGGCATGACCGACGCGAGAGCAGCGACCATCGAGGACGTCGCTCGGCACGCCGGCGTCTCCCGCGCAGCGGTCTCCAAGGTCATCCGCAACGCCTACGGCGTGAGCCCCGCGATGCGTGAACGCGTCACCGCCGCCATCGAGGCATTGGACTACCGACCGCGGGTCGCGGCCCGCGCCATGCGCGGCTCGAGCTTCACGCTCGGCATCGAGCTGCCGCACATCGGCAACCCGTTCTTCACCAAGATCGTCGCCGGCGCCACCGCGGCCCTCCAGGGGACCGGCTACCAGCTGATCATCGCCCCGGCGGACGTCGACGGCGAGGAGGGCGTGCGCGCCCTCGGCGCACTGGCCGATCGCCAGGTCGACGGCATCATCGCGATCTCCCCGCTCGTGTCGACGGCGTGGCTCGAGCGCCTCGGCACCCGGATGCCCATCGTCATGATCGGTCGTCACGACCGATCCGAGAACTACGACACGGTGACCGGCGACGATGCGGAGGGCACGCGGCTCGCCATGGCGCACCTCTTCGACCTCGGTCACCGACGGATCGCACACCTCACGCGCAGCGCGGACGTCACGCATCCCGGGTCGGGAACACCGCACGCGGTCCGACTGGAGCAGTACCTCGCGAGCATGCGTTCGGCCGGGCTCGAGCACGAGATCCGCGTCATCCGCACCGGAATGACCGAAGACGCGGCCCGCGTCGACACGCTGGCCGCTCTCGACGACGACCGGCCCACCGCGATCTTCGTCGGAAACGACGAACTCGCACTCGGCGCGCTCCGCGCCGTCGGTGAGGCCGGCCTGACGCCCGCCGATGTCTCGGTCGTCGGGTACGACGATGTCGACATCGCCAGCCATCCGGCGATCTCGCTCACCACCATCGACCAGTCGGGCGTCGAGATGGGCGATCGCGCCATCCGCCTGCTGCTGGAACGCATCCGCGACGGACGCATCGAACCCACGCACTTCTCCGTGACCCCCGTGCTGAAGGCGCGCGCCTCGACGCGCGCCGTTCGCACCGGCTGACCCCTCGAACCATCGCCGGCTCCGCCGGCCACCTCCCCGGAAGGACGTCGATGTCCACGACGCTGCCCCCCTTCGACTCGACCGACGCGAGCGCTCGCGTGCACTCGGTGCGCACCCAGTACCCCGACGGCCTGCTCGGCGTGCCCGGCACGGGCATCCGACTCTCGTGGCGCGCGGAGGCCGCCGCGCCGCAACTCGGCTTCCAGGTCCGCTGGGCAGGTGACGCGGAGGGCGTCGCCGAGGTCGTCGCGTCCGACGACTCGATCGGCGTGCCGGCACCGGGAGGCGACCTGGCATCCGGCTCTGAGCGCCGGTACTCCGTGCGGATCGCCACCCGCGACGGCTGGTCCGACTGGAGCGACGAGGCCGTCGTCGAGGCGGCGATCGACCCCGCCGACCTCACCGCGCGTCCGATCGGCGGAGCGGGGCGGGTCGACGACCCGGTCACCCTCCTCCGCACCGCCTTCCGCCTTCCGGCCACGCCAGTCCGCGCTCGGCTCCGCGCCACCTTCTGGGGCGTCGGCGACATCCGGATCAACGGCGCGAACGCGCTCGGCGAGCATCTCACTCCCGGGTGGACCGCGTACGACGGCCGCATCGTGCTCGGCACGTGGGATGTCACCTCCGCCCTCAGCGAGGGTGAGAACGTCCTCGGTGCGCTGCTCGGCGACGGCTGGTACCGCGGTCGCCTGGGCTGGGAGGACGAGGTCGAGCACTACGGCTCCGAGGTCGCCGCGCTGGCCCAGCTCGACGTGGAGTGCGCGGACGGCACGCACGTGCGCGTCGGGAGCGGGCCGGACTGGCAGCGCGCCACCGGCGGCATCCGCTTCGCGAGCCTCTACGACGGGGTGGACGTCGACCTCGCCGCCGAGCCGACCGGCTGGGACCGGCCCGGCTTCGACGCCGCGGCGTGGGAGCCGGCGCTGGAGATCGCCGTGGATGCGTCCGTCGTCGAACCCCGGATCACGACGGGCGTTCGCACCGTCGGCGAATGGCCGGTCGAGGCGCAGCCGCGCGGCGAGCACACCTTCCTCGACCTCGGGCAGAACATCGCCGGCTGGCTGCGGCTGACCGTGCGCGGTCGCGCGGGCGACCGAGTGGTGGTGCGCCATGCCGAGGTGCTCGAGATCGACGGCACGCTGCACACTGCGGCACTGCGCACCGCCCGCGCGTCCGACACGTACGTGCTCGCGCATGACGGCGAGAGCGTGCTCGAGCCGACCTTCACCTTCCACGGCTTCCAGTACGCGGACGTCACCGGAGCCGAGGTGGTCGCTGCGACTGCCGTCGCGATCTCGAGCGCCGACCTGCCGCGCTCGACGTTCGAGTGCGCGGACCCGCGTCTCGGGCTGCTGCACTCGAACGTCGCCTGGTCGCAGCGCGACAACTTCGTGTCCCTTCCGACCGATTGCCCCCAGCGCGACGAGCGCCTCGGCTGGACCGGCGACGCGCAGGCCTTCGCACCCACGGCGTCGACGCTGTTCGACGTCGAGTCGTTCTGGCTGAGCTGGCTCCGCGATGTCGAACTCGACCAGGACGACGACGGTGCCGTCGCGGCCGTCGTCCCGAACATCCTCACGCGCGACGACTTCCCGGCCGACGGCGGCGGGCACAGCGTGATGGGTCGGGCCGGGTGGGCGGATGCCGCGACCATCGTGCCATGGGCGGTCTACGAGTCGTACGGCAGCGAGGAGGTCCTCGTCCGCCAGCTCGACTCCATGCGGCGCTTCGTCGACAGCCTCGAGCGGAGGGCCGGCGATCGCGGGCTGCTGCCGACCGAGTTCCAGTTCGGCGACTGGCTCGACCCGGACGCCCCGGGCGACCAGCCGTGGAAGGCCAAGGTGTCGTCGGACTTCGTGGCCAACGCGTTCTTCTCGCGGAGTGCCCGCCTGCTGGCCGACGCCGAGCGCCTCGTGGGCGACCCGGCCCGGGCCGCCGACGCCGACCGCATCGCCGACCGCGTGGCCCGCGACACCTGGGCGGAGTGGGGCGAGGCCGCGATCCGGACGCAGACGGGCGCGGCGATCGCGCTCGAGTTCGACCTCGCCCCCTCGGCGGACCGCGAGCGCATCGGCGAGTCGCTCGCCGCCAACGTGCGCGCCGAGCACGGCCGGATCGCGACCGGCTTCCTCGGCACGCCGCTCGTGCTCTTCGCCCTCGTGCACACGGGCCACGTCGAGGAGGCCTACCTCATGCTCCTCCGCCAGGCACCGCCGTCGTGGCTCTACCAGGTCGAGATGGGCGCGACCACCGTCTGGGAGCGGTGGGACGCGATCGGCCCCGACGGCAGCATCCACTCGGGCGAGATGGCCACGGGCGACAGCTCGGGCATGATCTCGTTCAACCACTACGCCTATGGCGCGGTCGTCGACTGGATCTACCGGTACGTCGCCGGCATCGCCCCCACGACCGACCGCCCCGGCTACCGTCGCGTCGTCGTGGCGCCGCGCCCGACCGCGTCGATCCCGTGGGCTCGCGCCTCGGTCGAATCGCGGCTCGGGCCCGTCGCGATCGATTGGACGCTGACCGACGGCGACCTCGCGATCGAGCTCGAGGTGCCGTACGGCGCCGAGGCGGTGCTCGACCTGCCGGTGACGGATGCCTCCGAGGTCACCGTCGACGGCGTGGCCCTCGTGTCGGACCGCCTGGGCCCCGGTCGCCACCGCATCGCGGCGACCGCCGTGCGCGTCGCGGAGGTCCCGTCGATCGAGACGAGCGCGGCGGCCGGCTGACCGGCTTCACGCCTTCGCCTGAACACGGAGAAGGGCCGGTGCGGCATCTGCCGCACCGGCCCTTCTCGCGTACGCGCTCGCGGGTGGCGACCGCTCGGTGATCTGGCTCCGCACGCCGAAGCCGGGTGGGCGGGAAGCTCGTTCCCGCCCACCCGGCGTCGGGCTCCGCGCCTACTTCACGGCGAAGGAGGCCGCGGCATCCGCGTCGACGGAGCCGCCGACGGTCACCTCGTAGGTGCCGGCCGCAGTGGCCCAGTCACCGGCCGCGGTGTCCCAGTACTCGAGCAGGTGCATGTCGGCGAGGTCCTCGGCCGACAGCGTCACCTGCACGTTGCGGTGCTCGCCGGGCTCGAGCGTCACGCGCTCCCACCCGATGAGGCGCTTCGAGGGCTCACCGGTCGAGCTCGGCAGCTCGAGGTAGACCTGCGCGACCTCGGTGCCCGCGACGTCACCCGTGTTGGCGAGGCGGAACCGCACGCGGATCTCCTTGTCGCCCGAGGTCGACTTCGGCGTGACGCTGACCTTGTCGTACGCGAACTCGGTGTAGCTCAGGCCGTGTCCGAACTCGAACAGCGGCTCGATGCCCTCGGCCTCGTACCAGCGGTAGCCGACCTTCAGGCCCTCGCTGTAGTCGACCTGGAGGGTTCCCTCGGCATCGGCGATGCCCGGGTACTGCGCCTCGGACTGCGCCGTCGGCGTGTCCTCGACGGAGACCGGGAACGTCATCGGGAGCTTGCCCGACGGGTTCACGTCGCCGTACACGAGCTCGGCAAGCGCCGGGCCGAACTGCTCGCCCGAGTGCCAGGCGTGGAACACGGCGTCGACGTCGTCGATCCACGGCATCTCGACCGCCGAGCCGGCATTGAGCACGGCGACGGTCTTCGGTGCCGCCGCGGCGACGGCCTCGATCAGCGCGTCGCCGTTGCCGTCGAGTCGCAGGTCGGAGAGGTCCTTGGTCTCGCCCATGGTGTAGTACCCGAAGACGAGGGCGACGTCGGCCGCCGCCGCGACATCCGCTGCCTGCGCCGGGTCGGCACCGTTGTCGTAGACCACCGAACCGCCGGCGTCACCGACGCGCTCGGTGAGCGCGGTCAGCGGGTCCACGATCGCGTTGCAGTTCAGCGCTTGATTTCCGGGAGGACCGAACGGGAAGTCCCACGCGCAGCCGGTCTTGGCGCTGACGCCGCCGGTCGGCGTCGTCGAGGCGGTCTGGCCGATGACGGCGACCGTGAGGTCGCCCTCGGCGAGCGGCAGCACGCCCTCGTTCTTCAGCAGCACGGTGCTCTGCTCGGCGATCTCCTTGGCGAGCGCCTTGTGCTCGGGCGTCGACACGTCCGCGACGGGCGTCGCGGGCACCGGGTGGTCGAAGAGCCCGCCAGCGATGTAGGAGTGCACGACGCGGAAGGCGGCCTCGTCGATCCGCTCCTGGGTGATCTCACCCGCGGCGAGTGCGGCGTCGAGTCGCGCGGGGCTGAACCAGCGCGGGCGGTTGAGCTCCTGGTCGAGTCCGGCGTTGAGCGACGGGGCGGTCGAGTGCACCGACCCGAAGTCGCTCATCACGTAGCCCTCGAACGGGTAGTCCTGCCGCAGGCTCGTGGTGAGGATGTCGTTCTCGCACGCGTACACGCCGTTGACCTGGTTGTAGGAGCACATGAGGCTGCCGGGGTCGCTGTTGCGGACGGCGATCTCGTACGGCAGGTCGTAGATCTGCTTGAACGTGCGCTCGTCCATGTTCGACGAGCTCGACTGGCGGGCCTCCTCCTGCTCGTTCGCGACGTAGTGCTTCAGGTTCGCGATGATCGGCTTGTCGGGGTTGCCGTCCTCGAGTCCGCGCACGTTCGCCGCGGCCATGAGGCCCGAGAGCACGGGGTCCTCGCCGAAGTACTCGGAGCCGCGGCCCGAGAGCGGGGTCCGGCCCGAGGCGATGCCCGGTCCGAGGATGACGGCGCTGCGCTTGTCGAACGACTCGCTGCCGTGCGCGATCGCCTTCTCCTCGCCGAGTTCGAGGTTCCAGGTCGCGGCCACGGCGATGGGCCCGGGCCACGCGGTCGTGCCCGCCGAGAGGTAGACGCCGTCGGGTCCGTTGGCGTAGACGACGACGGGCGTGCACGGCAGCTGTGCCGGGTACACGACGTTCGCCTCGCCGGCGAACGCGGGGTTCCACGTCGTGCGGGTCGGGTCGTTCGCCGGCTGCTCCACGAGCCACCGGTACTTCTGGTGCTGGCTGCTGGCGTCGAGCAGCGCGGTCGCCCGCTCGTCCGCGCTCAGCGACGCGTCCATCCACGGCACGGTCGCGCAGTCGACCTCCTCGGCGGCCGCCGGGGCGGCGACCGTGAAGAGTGCGGGCACGGCGAGAGCGGATGCCGCGAGCGCCGCCACCACCCCCCTGCGCCGCCGAGCGAAGGCGGGAACCGCCCGCGTCTTCTCCGGTTGATTCGTTTCACGGTCACGCACGCGTCGTGGTGTGATGGGCAACTTCATGGTGGATTTCCCTCTTCCTCGAAGGCATCGATCCGTAGATCGATCTACACTTTGTTGACCGTTCTACAGTGTCAAGCGCGGCGTCCGGATGTCAAGGGGATGACGCCGGCAGCACTGGCGTATGACGCGGAACCCGCGGGCGGGCGCGCCCACGCCGACGCATCGAACGCCGAGGTGCGGGCCGAGCACCGAGGGCATCGCGGCGGATGCGGCACGACCGGCACCGGAGTAGCGTCGGCCCCGATGGCGCGCGCCGAGGCTCGTCACGAGGTCGGCGTCGCGCTCCTGACGAAGGGGAAGAGGAGATGGCGAAGTACCTCGTGCTGTACCGGGCCGACGTCAGCGCGGAAGAGCAGATGCAGCAGTCGCCCGAGGAGGGCCAGGCCGAGATGCAGGAGTGGATGGCCTGGGCAGGGAAGGTCGGCGGTGCCTTGGCCGACTTCGGCTCGCCCCTCGGCAACGGCCGCGCCGTGGCCTCGTCGGGCGCATCCGACTCGTCGTCGGACGTCGCCGGCTACTCGATCGTCGAGGCCGCGGATGCCGACGCGGCCGTCGCCCTCATGGACGGCCACCCGCACCTGAAGGTCGGCACGATCGAGGTGCTCGAGGCGCTCGAGATCCCCGGGATGTGACCGCCGATCGCCGATCGGCAGCGGGTGCCGCGGGGTCAGCCCCGCGGCATCCGCCGTGTCCGACTCGGGTCGGCGATCACCCCGCCGACGGACCCGACGGCCGGTGACGAAGACGGCGGAACCAGGCGACGACCTGGCCGGGAAGCGCACCGATCCGGAGCCGTGCCACCCCCGGATGGGTGGCGGCGTAGCGTTCACGGGACCGGCCGATGCCGATGATCGCGACCCCGAGCAGCAGGAACGCGAACAGGATGCCGCCGATGTACCCGAACGCCGACCCGTACCCGGCGATGTGCGGGTCCAGGAACCCGTACGGATACCACCACTCCGCACTCCCGTCCGGGTTCGGCACGAGCTCCCCGCGCAGCATCGTGTAGATCGTCCAGACCAGCGGATAGCTGACGATGACCGCGAGCGATCCCCACCGGAGCCCGCGCCGCCTGGAGGCGAAGAGCAGGTCGAACACGAAGTACGCGGGCAGGACGACGTGCAGGGTCTCCGTGGCCCACGAATCCAGGTTCGCGACCCAGAGCGGGTCGGTCGCCGCGATGGCGGGCGGCGCGCCGCGGAGCAGCACGTTGAACACCACGCCGAGCAGGATCACCGGACCGGTGACGGCGGCGATCGCCAGCGCGATGCCGGCCGGCTCGGGCGAGGTGCCCGGATGCCGGCGCATCCAGTGCGCCGCGACCGACAGCACCACGATGCTGAGGATCGACGACACGATCGTGAACATGCTGAAGTAGTTCGCCAGCACGAGCCCGAGATCCTGGCCGTCGCGCATCGCGCGGTCGACGTTCACCAGAAGTCCGGCGAGGACGCCCGTTCCCGCGACGATCGCGGCGGCGACCCTGAACCATACCCAACGCATGAGACCCCCCAGTTCCACTGCAGTCGAGTTCGGGTTGGGGGAAGTTGTACTGCCTCGCGGCGTTCGGCCATGGAAACTCTGACGGAAAGATTGAGGAAATCTCGATGGAAGTCGAGCATCGCAGTGGGATAGCTCCAAACGGGCGCCACGAACCATCGAGCGCGCGGTGGTCAGGGCGCCGACCGCATCGTCTCCCCCGCGCGCGCCGCGAACGCCGTCGCCTCCGCCGCGATCGTCCGCCGCATGACCTCGACGGCCGCGGTCGGCGCGACATCCGCCGGTCGCGCCAGGCTGATCGTGCGGTCAAGCGCGCGCTCGGCGAGCCGCACCGCCCGAAGCCCGGGGCGGTCGATGAGCACGAGCGCGGGCACGATCGCGACGCCGAGCCCGCGCTCGACGAATCGCAGCACGGCGTCCATCTCGGCGCCCTCCAGGACGACCTCGGGTTCGAGCGACGCGGCACGGAACGCGGCATCCGTCGCGGCCCGCAGGTCGTAGGTCGAGCTGAAGACGACCTGCGGCAACCGGGCGACCTCGGCGAGCGAGATCGTCTCGCGTGACGTGACCGGCGGGGCGGCGGCGGATGACACGACGACGAGCTCCTCGACGAGGAGCGGCGTCACGGTGAATCGGCCCGGGGCCGTGGCATCCGTCGTCGTCACGAGCGCGAGGTCGAGCTCGCCGCCGGCGAGCTCGTCGAGCAGGCGCCGCGAGCCCTGCTCCGAGAGGTGCAGCTCGATGGCCGGGTGCTCGGCGTGGAAGGTGCTCAGCACCTCGGCGACGAGGCTGATGCAGAGCGTGGGCGTCGCGCCGAGCCGCACGCGGCCGCGCTCGAGGCCCGCGAGCTCGGCGAGTTCGCGTCGCACCGACTCGGCGTCGGCGAGCATGCGCCTCGCGAGCGGCAGCAGCGATTCCCCCGCGACGGTGAGCGTCGAGCCGCCGCGCGCGCGATGGAAGAGCTCGGCGCCGAGGTCCTGCTCGAGCGCCGCGATCTGGCGGCTGAGCGACGGTTGTGCGAGGTAGAGCTCCTCGGCGGCGCGCGTGAAGTTGCCGAACCGCGCGACCTCGACGAACGACCGGAGCTGCTCGAGGTTCATGGCGGAAGCCTACGGGTTCAATAGCGCTGATGCATCGTCAGTAGACGGAAGATGCATTGGACGCATCATCGTCTCGAACCTACCGTTGAGCGCATGACCTCCCCCGGCACCACCACCGCCCCTGAGCGCCAGATCTCCACGACCGTCCTCGTCATCGGGACGGGCGGCTCGGGCCTGCGCGCCGCCATCGAGCTCGCCGAGGCCGGCGTCGACGTGCTCGCGCTCGGCAAGCGCGCGAAGTCCGACGCGCACACCTCGCTCGCTGCCGGCGGCATCAACGCCGCCCTCGGCACCATGGACGCCGACGACAGCTGGCAGCAGCACGCCGCCGACACCCTGAAGGAGAGCTACCTCCTCGCCGACCCGCGCACGGTCGAGACCGTGACCAAGGGCGCGGCCCGCGGCATCCAGGACCTCGAGCGCTACGGCATGCCGTTCGCCCGCGAGGAGGACGGCCGCATCTCGCAGCGCTTCTTCGGCGCCCACACCTTCCGCCGCACCGCATTCGCGGGCGACTACACGGGCCTCGAGATCCAGCGCACGCTCGTCAACCGCGCCGCGCAGCTGAACGTGCCGATCCTCGACACGGTCTACGTCACGCGCATCCTCGTGAACGACGACGGCGCGGTCTTCGGCGCCTACGGCTTCGACCTCGAGGACGGCACGCGCTACCTCATCCACGCCGACGCCGTGATCCTCGCCGCAGGCGGTCACAACCGCATCTGGCGGCGCACGTCGTCGCGACGCGACGAGAACACGGGCGACTCGTGGCGCCTCGCCGTCGAGGCGGGCGGCCGCGTGCGCGACCCCGAGCTCGTGCAGTTCCACCCCTCCGGCATCCTCGAGCCCGAGAACGCGGCGGGCACCCTCATCAGCGAGGCGGCCCGCGGCGAGGGCGGCATCCTCACCAACGCCCTCGGCGAGCGCTTCATGGCGAACTACGACCCGGAGCGCATGGAGCTCTCGACCCGCGACCGCGTCGCCCTCGCCGCGTACACCGAGATCAAGGAGGGCCGCGGCACGCCCAACGGCGGCGTCTGGCTCGACGTCTCGCACCTGCCCCGCGAGACGATCATGCGGCGCCTCCCCCGCGTCTACCAGACGATGCTCGAACTGCAGATGCGCGACATCACCACGGAGCCGATCGAGATCGCACCCACCGCCCACTACTCGATGGGCGGCGTGTGGGTGCGCCCCGACGACCACGGTACGGATGTCCCAGGGCTCTACGCGATCGGTGAGGCCTCCTCCGGCCTGCACGGCGCCAACCGCCTCGGCGGCAACTCGCTCATCGAGCTGCTCGTGTTCGGCCGCATCGTCGGGCAGGCCGCCGCGGATTACTCGCGCGGGCTGTCGGCCCAGAAGCGCTCGGCGTCGGCGGTCGACGCCGCCCGGATCGAGATCGACGCGCTCCTCGCGGCGGATGGCCCGGAGAACGTGCGCGCGCTCCAGCGTGCCATCCGCAACACCATGACCGAGCACGCCGGAGTCGTCCGCGACGAAGCCGGCCTGCGCGCAGGCCTCGCCGAACTGGACGCGATCGTGGCCCGCATGGCCGACATCGGCGTGCACCCCGACCTCGCCGGCTACCAGGACCTCGCCCACGCCTTCGACCTGAAGTCGGCGGCGCTCGCCGCCCGTGCGACCCTCGAGGCCGCACTCGAGCGACGCGAGACCCGCGGGTGCCACAACCGCTCCGACTTCCCCGAGACGGATGCCGCCCTGCAGGTCAACCTCGTCTGGTCGCCGTCGACGGGCGTGACGCGCGAGTCGATCCCGCCGATCCCGGAGGTGATCGCGGCGCTCATGGAGCGCGAGGTGTCGACGGTGGGGAAGCTCGTGGAGTAGGCGGGCCGTCGCGGCCTGCGGCGGCCTGCGGTCCCTAGAGGTGGGTCACGCCGAGCACGCGGTGCCCGATGTTGACCGTCTCGCCCGAGATGGCTCCCGCACGGGGCGACACCAGGAATGCGACGAGGTCGGCGATCTGCTCCGGGCTCGACTCGCCGCCGTGTGCGAGCTGGACCTCGGCCGACGGCGTGTCCGTCACCATGCCCGGGCTGACGACGTTCACGGTGACGCCCGTGCCGGCCGCCGCGTCGGCGAGGCCCTTGGCGGCGATCGTCAATGCGGCGTTGCGCACCGATCCGGTGACGTTGCCGGTCAGCAGGGCGTTCTGGCCGCTGATGCCGACGATCCGGCCGAACCCGGCCTCCCGCATCGGCCCGAGCGCGGCGTTCGCCAGGCGCAGGAAGGTCATCGCCTTGCGGTCGACCCCCTCCAGAACCTGGGCGGGATCCGAGTTCTTCGACTGGTCGAGCGTGCGGGCAGACGGCGCCGCCGTCACGACGAGCGCATCCAGGCGCCCGAAGTCCTCCAGGAGGCGGGCGAACCCGGCCGTGACGGATGCGTCGTCGCCGCCGTCGATCACCAGGTCGGCGGTGTCGCGACGCGACGCCGCGACGACCTCGGCGCCTTCCTCGCGCAGGCGCGAGACGATCGCAGATCCGATGTACCCTGCGCCGCCGACCACCAGCACGACACGACCCTGCAGCTGAAGATCCATGCCCGTGACGATACCGGGCGGTTCGGTCCCGGCGATCGGCGCCGTGAGTCTTGTCACGGGATCGCGGCGCTCAGCGCGCGAGCCACCCTCCGTCGACGGGCAGCACGACCCCGTGCACGTAGTCGGCGTCAGGCGACGTGAGGAAGGCCACCGCGCCGGCGATGTCGTCCGGGCGCGCCCACCGTCCCGCAGGGATCCGCTCCGAGATCTGCCGATGGCGCACCGGGTCGGCCTGCAGCGCGTCGTTCATGTCGGTCGCGACGTAGCCGGGGGCGATGGCGTTGACGTTCACGCCGGATGCGGCCCATTCGTTCGCCAGCGCCTTCGTGAGCTGCGCCACCCCGCCCTTGCTCGCGGCGTAGCCGGGCACCGTGAGTCCACCCTGGAAGCTGAGCAGCGAGGCGACGAAGACGATCCTCCCGCTCCCCCGCCGCACCATCCCCCGGCCGAACTCGCGCGCGAGGATGAACGGCGAGCGCAGGTTGACTCCGACGACGTCGTCCCAGTCCAGCGTGGAGTGCTCCACTGCCGGTGCCCGACGATTGATGCCGGCAGCCTGCACGAGCACGTCGGGCGTGCCGTGGTGATCCTCGATGCGCGCGGCGAGGTCGAGCGCGGCGTCCGGATCCGCCAGGTCCGCGGCCATCGGATGGAACCGCCGTCCGAGACGGCGCACCTCCGCGGCGACGGCTGCGAGTCCGTCGATCGATGAACCCGCCCCGACGATGTCGGCACCGTCTCGAGCGAGTCGCAGCGCGATCGCACGACCGATGCCCCTGCTCGCACCCGTCACGACCGCGAGACGTGGCGTCCGCTCCGAGACCGCCCCTGCGTTCACGCCGCGTTCCCGGGAGCCCCCATCGACGCGGAGATCTCCCCCGCGGTCTCGATGATGCGAGCACCGAGGTCCCCGGCGGCGTCGGGCGTGACCCGGGTCGCCGGGCCGGCGATGCTGACCGCGGCGATCGCTCGGCCCTGGAAGTCGAAGACGGGGGCGGCGAACCCTCGGATGCCCTCCCGATTCTCCTGATCGTCGATCGCGTACCCGCGCTCGCGCGTCTCGGCGAGATCGGCCTCGAGCGCCGCCTCGGAGTCGATGGTGTACGGCGTGCGGGCCACGAGCGGCTGCGGCACGTGGGCCGACCGCGTGCTCTCGGGAGTCCAGGCCAGGATCGCCTTGCCGATCGCCGTCGCATATGCGGGCACTGCGGTACCGACACGGCTGAAGACGCGCACGGGGTGCGGACTGTCGACGAGCTCGATGTAGACGACGTCGGTTCCGCTCAGCACGCCGAGGTGCGCGGTCTCCTGCGTCTCCTCGACGAGGGCCCGCATCGAGGGAAGGGCCGCCCTGCGCAGGTCGAGCCGGTTCAGGTACTCCGCCCCGAGCTGGACCGTCGCGAGGCCGAGCGTGTACACGCCGAGCTCGTCGTCGAATCGGAGGAACTGCCGCGCTTCGAGCGTCCTCAGGATGCGCATCGTCGTCGGCTTGGAGTAGCCGAGGATCGAGCTGCAGGCGGCGAGCGTCAGACCCGGCGGCGGACTCTCCGCGACCTGGAGCAGCACCTGCAGCGCGCGGTCAACGCTTTGCGTTCCAGTCGTGCCTCCGGCATCGCGCCGGCTCGCAGACGTGTCGACCATCGGGGTTCCTCTCGGAGTGGGTTCTGTGGTGCCGACCGGATGTCGCGGGGTGGCCCCTACGGTAGCGGCCACCGGTCTCATGCGAGTGCCGTGACGGCGACCTGGTCCATGTCGGTGAACGCCTGGTTCTCGCCGGCCATGACCCAGACGAACGCGTAGTCGGTCGTGCCGGAGCCGAAGTGGACCGACCAGCTCGGCGAGATCACCGCGTCCCGATCCGACAGCACGAGGGTGCGCGTGTCGTCGGGTTCGCCCATCACGTGCTGGACGCGATGACCCTCCGGCAGGCCGAAGTACAGGTAGATCTCGGTGCGACGGTCGTGCGTGTGCGGCGGCATGCTGTTCCACACGCTCCCGGGCTCGAGCGAGGTGATGCCCAGGACCAGCTGGTCGCTGCGAACCCCGTCGGCGTGGATGTGCTTGTGCACGGTGCGCCGATTCGCGGTCGCGGCATCCCCGGTCCGCGTGGTGAGCGCGTCCTGCAGGCGGACGAGCGTCGTCGGGTGACCGCTGAAGGAGAGCGCCGAGGCGAGGTAGAACGCGGCCTCGCCGGCACTCGTGGCGCCGAACGTGATGCTCCTGGATCCCTGGCCGACGTAGAGCACGTCGCGGTGCTCGAGTGCGTACTCGACGCCGTCGACCGTGACCGTGCCGGCCGTGCCGATCTGCACCACCGCGAGCTCGCGCCGATCGCAGAATCGTTCGCTGCGCAGCGCGGCGGGCGCCTCGAGTTCGATGGGGGCACCGGGGATCGGCATGACGCCGCCGATGACCATGCGGTCCTCGTGGGTGTAGACGAGCACCTGCTCGCCCGGCACGAAGAGCGCATCGGCGACGAAGCGCTCGCGCAGCGCGGCCTTGGACAGTGCTGCGACGTCGTCGGGGTGTGAGGCGTGTCGGATCTGCATGCGATGTTGCTCCCTCGATGGATGGTGCTCGGTGGGTGTCGCCGGTAGGTGGCGCTAGCGGATGACGTTCGTCGGCTCGCCGGAGGCGAACGCGAGGATGTTCTCGGCGGCGAGGCGGAACACGTCGTCGGCCTCGTCGGTGTGGAAGCCGATGTGCGGGGTGAGCACGGCGTTGCTCGCGATCGCGGGCAGTCCGTCGGTCGCGGGCGGCTCCTCCGTGAACACGTCGATCCCGGCGCCGAAGATGCGCCCTGCGGCGAGCAGGTCGTCGAGCGCCCGGCCGTCGACGACCTCGGCGCGCGCGGTGTTCACGAAGATCGCGTCGTCTCGCATCCGCTCGAGCAGCCCGCGACTCACGAGCCGATCAGTCTCGGGCGAGTGCGTCAGGTGGACCGACACGACGCGCGAGGTCTCGAAGAGCTCCTCGAGGCTCACCTGCTCGGCGCCGAGGGCGGCGCTGCGGTCGGGGTCGACTGTGCGGCTCCAGTAGACCGGCTCCATGCCGAGCCCCTTCGCGAGGCGGATGACGCGGCCGCCGATGGCGCCGGCGCCGACGACGCCGATGCGCGAGCCCGCGAGCTTGAGCCCCTGGTGCTTCGCCCAGCCGCCCGAGCGCACGATGCCGTCGCCCTCGACGACGCGGCGCGCGACCGCGAACATGAGGGCGATGGCGTGCTCGGCGACGCTCTGGCTCGCGAAGTCGGGCACGTTCGTCACGGTGACGCCGGCGCGCTCGGCCTCGGCCATGTCCACGAACCGGCGCGCACCGGTGCCGACGAAGCTCACGAGCTCAAGCGACGGCGTCTGCTCCAGCAGCCCTGCGGGCAGCGGGCCCTGGTCGCCGATGATGTAGAGCGCCTCGAAGCCCTGTGCTGCGGCGATCGCCTCCTCGGGCCGGTCGAATCGCCCGCCCTCGATCCAGGCGAACTCGTGGCCTGCGGCGCGCAGGGGTGTCACGACGTCGCGTTCGATGATCTCGCGGTACTGGGCTTCGGTGTCGATGCAGACGATGCGCATCCGGGTGGCTCCTTCTCGGGGTGGTTCGTGTGGTGCGCCGCGCGGATGCCGCGGCCGACCGGCCGGCCGGCCGCAGCATCCGCTCGGTTCGGGATCACGGGGTCACGAGGTCACTCGCCGACCCAGCGGTTGAACTGGTCGAGCACGGCGTCGATGTTCTCGGAGTAGTAGCCGATGTCCTGGCGGATCGAGTCGGTCACGTTGTCGCCGATGGGGAGGAACTGCTGCACGTCCGAGGGGAACGAGGCGGGCTCGAGGCCGACGACCGACGCGGGGATCGGCGTGGGCACCTTGCTCGCGAAGGCGATCTGCCCGTCGGTGTTCTCGATGACGTTCGCGAGGAGCTCCTGTGCCGCAGCGGCGTTCGGCGCGTCGGCGGGGATCGCCCAGACGGAGTTCGAGTAGCCGGCCTCGTTCCACGTGATCGACGCGGGGAAGCCGTTCTCGGACGCCGCGACGAACGCGCGGTTCGCCCAGAGGATGCCGATGTCGCACGAGCCGTTCTCGAAGGACTCGATCGACTGGGCGCCGCTCGTCCACCAGGTGATGTCGTCCTTGATCTCGTCGAGCTTGGCGAGGGCACGGTCGACGTCGAGCGGGTAGAGCGCGTCGGGAGCGACGCCGTCAGCGAGGAGCGCGGCCTCGAGGGTCCAACCGTACTGGGGGTTGTTGAAGAAGCATCGCTTGCCGGGGAACGTGTCGAGGTCCCAGAGGTCGGCCATCTCCGACGGCTTCTCGCCGGGGTACGCCTCGTCGTCCCACGTGAGGACCATGCCGAACGTGCCGACTTCGATGCCGTAGTCGCTGTACGTGCCCTCGACGAGCTGGTCGACGGGCACGATCGACGTATCGATCTCGGCGAGGTACCCCTCCTCGGCGGCCTTCTCGGCATCGTTCACGGTGGGCAGGAACGCGAGGCTCCACGGCACCTGACCGGCCTCGGCGGCGGCGAAGAACTTCGTCGCGGCTTCGTTGTAGTCGTCGGTCACGGTGACGCCGGTGGCGGCGGTGAAGTCGGCGAACAGGGTCGCGTCGAGCTCCTCCCACACCTGCCCGCCGCTGGTGTCGTAGAAGAGGATGTCGCCGCTGAGGGCGCCGTCCTCCGACGAGGCGCCGGTGCCGCTCGACGCGCACGAGGTGAGGGCGATCGCCGAGGCGAGGGTCGCCGCTCCTGCGAGGAGGAGGCGGTGACGACGGATGGTACTCATGGCTGCTCCTAGGTGTCTCGTGGTGCTGGTTGGTGGTGCGTGCTGTGGTGGTGCGGTGGTGGTGCGTGCTGTGGTGGTGCGGTGGTGCGGACGTGACGCAGGTCGGGCCGATGCCGCGACCGCGCACTACTCGGCCGCGACGAGCGCGACCTCGCCGGGCCGCACGAGCAGCGAGACATGCTCGCCGGCGACGGGCACGGGGGCCGAGGGGTCGAGGTCGGCGGCGCAGGCGATGCCGTCGGCGTCGAGGTGGATGCTGCGGCGCTGACCGAGGAACCGGACCTCGGTCACGGTCGCGGCGGCGAGCCGTTCGAGGCCGGGCTGCGCCGGGTCGCCGACTGCGCCGAGGACGAGCTGCTCGGGGCGCACCGAGCAGACGACGTCCTCGCCCTGGATGGCGGGGTTCGCGCGGGCGGCGAGGTCGTGGTCGCCGACGCGCACGAGTGCGGATGCCCCGTCGCGCCCGGTGAGGCGCCCGGGGAACAGGTTCGTCTTGCCGAGGAACTTCGCGACGAAGAGGTCCTTCGGTTCGCGGTAGAGCTGCTCGGGGGTGCCGAGTTGCACGATGCGCCCGTCGCGCATGACGCCCATGCGGTCGGAGAGGATGAACGCCTCCTCCTGGTCGTGCGTGACGTAGACGGCCGTGGTGTTCGACTCCTGCTGGATCCGTCGCACCTCGGCGCCGAGCTCCTCGCGGAGGCCGCGATCGAGCGCGCCGAGCGGCTCGTCGAGCAACAGCACGCGCGGGTTCTGCGCGAGGGCGCGGCCGAGCGCGACTCGCTGCTGCTGCCCGCCGCTGAGCTGGGCCGGGTAGCGGCCGGCGTAGCCGCCCAGGGCGACGAGCTCGATCATCTCGGCGACGCGGGCCGCGCGCTTCGCGGCGGGGAGCTTTCGCACCTTGAGGCCGTACTCGATGTTCTCGGCGACCGTGAGGTGCGGGAACAGCGCGTAGTTCTGGAACACGAACCCGATGTCGCGCTTCTGGGTGGGGGTGCGCGTGACATCCGTTCCATCGATGTGGAGGGTGCCGCGCGCCGGGTCGAGCAGTCCCGCGATGATGCGGAGCAGGGTCGTCTTCCCCGAGCCGCTGGGGCCGAGCAGGGTGAAGAACTCACCGGCGTGCACGTGGAGGTCGGTGTCGGCGAGGGCCGGCACGCCGTTGTAGTCGAGGCCGATGTCGGACACGACGACCTCGCCGCGGCGTTCGCCCACGGCGGCGGCGTGGGGGCCGTTCGCACGGCGGAGCGTCGAGAGGGTCATGGCTTCTCCTGTCGGGCTGGGGGCCGTACGGTCCCTCGGCGGGCGGCGCGGTCGGCGGTCGCGCGGTTCAGCACGCTGCGCACGACGACGATGAGCACGACGACGAGCACGAGCAGTGAGGCCACGGCCGGCACGGTGGGCACGATCCCGCTCTCGAGGTACTTGTAGATCGTGACGGGGAGGGTCTTGGTGGGTCCGGTCTGGACGAACAGTGCGAGCACGACCTCGTCCCACGAGGTGACGAACGCGATGGCGAAGGCGCCGACGACGCTCGGCATGATGCCGCGCACGACGATGGTCCAGAAGGCGCGGGCGCGCGAGGCGCCGAGCGTCCAGGCGGCCGCTTCGATCCCGCGGTCGGCCGAACCCATCGCCGCGCTGATCAGGGCGTAGCTCAGGGGGAACGCGATGATCGTGTGTGCGAAGACGAGCCCGATCACGGTGCCGGTGAGGCCGAGCCTGAGCTCGACGTCGAAGATGCCGATCGCGAGGAGGATCGCGGGCGTGACGATGGGCGCGAAGGCGAGGCCGCCGATGACGGCCTTGCCGGTGGTCGAGGTCATGCGGCTCGTGATGCGGGCGAGCACGAGCGCCATCCCGACCGAGAGCACGGCGGTGCCGAGCGCGACGATGAGGCTCTGCGTGATCGGTCCGAGCCAGGTCTGGCTCGTGAAGACCTCGCCGAACCAGCGCAGCGTGAAGCCGCGCGGCGGGAAGACGACGGTGCCCGTCTCGCCGACGGCGAGCGGGAACACGAAGAGCACGGGGATCACGAGGAACGCGATGGTGACGACGCTCACGACGGCCGACCCGGCCATCCACGGCGACCAACGGAACGGCAGCGACGTGCTGACGCCCTTCGCCTGCGCCGAGCCGATCCCGCCGGGCTGGAAGCTGCCCGCGACCCTGACCACGCCGACGTAGCAGATGATGGTCGCGATGAGCAGGAGGATGCCCATCGCGCTCGCGATGCCCCACTGGTACACGTCGATCTGCTGCTGGATGTAGACCGAGATGGTCTGCTCCTGCGGGCCGCCGAGGATCGCCGGCACGAGGAAGAAGCTGAGGCCGAGGATGAAGACGAGCAGCGCACCGCTCACGATCGACCCCCGCACCATGGGGAGGTAGACGGTGAAGAAGGTGCGCACCGACGAGGCGCCCATGGTGCGCGCGGCGAGCACGAGGTTGTCGTCGACCGAGGTCATGCCCGCGTAGAGCACGAGCACCATGTACGGCAGCAGGTACATGACCGTGCCGACCAGCGTGCCGGCCTGGGTGTACAGCAGGGACGTCTCGCCGAGGCCGAGTGCGAGGCTCAACTGGTTGACGATGCCGTTGGGGCTGAGAATCGACGTGACGGCGAAGAGGCGCACGACGATGGAGACCCAGAACGGCACGAGGATGAGCAGGAGCAGCAGGGCAGCGGTGCGCTTCGAGAGCCTCGAGATGAAGTACGCCGTCGGGAACGCGAGGAGGACGGTGAGCAGCGTCGAGTTCACCGCAAGCAGCACAGTGCGCCACTCGATGCGCAGCAGGAAGTCGTCGACGAAGATCTTCTGGTAGTTCGAGAGGTCGATCACCGGCGCCGCTGCGTCGAAGCGTCCGTCGGGACTCAGCGATCGCAGCAGTACGCTGAACACGGGCCAGACGAAGAAGAGAAGGTAGATCGCGACGACCGGTGCGAGCAGTGCGACGCGCGCGGTGATCGCGCCGATGCGTCGCCGGACGACCGGGTCGGCGTTGATCGCCAAGGGTGTCGTCGGGGTCGTGGCGTCGGTCGCGGTCATGTCAGCTCCTCTCGCGTTCTGTTCGATCGGTTGATTTTGAAACACCGTACCGAAATTGGATTTCGATCAGATGTCGGCGATGTTCCGGTGCGTTTCCGCACCCCCGGACGGATCCGCGACCGGGGCATCGAAGATCGTGTAGACCTTGCGCACGGTCGCGGTGACTCGCCACTTCCCGCTCCAACCGGGCTGGAGCACCAGCACCGCGCCAGGCGCGATGCCGGTCACGGCCCCGTCGTCGTGCTCGATCGAGCCTTCACCGGTGAGGAACTGCATGACCTCGCCGCTCTCGGGCTTCACTGACGCGAATTCGCCCGGCGTGACCTCCCACACCCCGATCTCGACCCCGTCGTGCGCGGCGAGCACGTGTTCCGAGGTCCTCGGATCGCCGGCGAGCACCCGGGCGGGCGCCCCCGTCGGCTCGAGGGCGAGTGCGAGGAGGTCGATGGGCGAGTAGTCGGTGGCGCGGTTCATGCGTGCTCCATGGATGCGGTCGGTTCGAGCGAGGGCGCGGGCGTCGACGATGCGGAACCCGTTCGATCCGCGAGTGCGGCGCGATTGACGAGCGAGGGGACCTCGCGGCCACGCAGCACGGCTGCGCACCGCTCGGCGAGGCGCTCCCGCAGGCGCGCCTCCGACGCCTCGGAGTACCAGGCGAGGTGATTCGTGATGATCGCGTTCGGTGCGGAGAGCAGGGGATCGTCGGCCGTGGGCGGCTCGGCCTCGAGCACGTCGAGGGCGGCAGCCGCGAGTCGCCCTTCGCGCAGGGCCGCGGCGAGCGCGGCACCGTCGACGAGGCCGCCTCGCGAGACGTTCACGAGCGTCGCGGTCGGCTTCATGCGCGCGATGGAGTCGGCACCGATCAGGTGATGCGTGTCCGAGGTGAGCGGGCAGTGCAGGCTCACCACGTCCCCGTCGGCGAGTGCGGTGTCGAGATCCACGAGCTCCACGTCGTCGAGCGCGCTCGCGTACGGGTCGTGCGCGATGATCCGACCGACGAACGGCCGCATCATCCGGATCACCTCGCTCCCGATACGGCCGACGCCGATGAGCGAGAGCGTCGCCGTCGAGAGCGGCGCGATCGGTCGCAGCCTGGTCCAGTCGGCCCATCCGCCGCGGTGCACGAGCGAGTCTGCCGCCGAGATCCGACGGGCGGCGTTGAGGATCAGCGCGACGGCGTGCGTCGCCACCTCCTCCTCGCAGTAGTCGGGCACGTTGACGACGGAGATCGATCGGGCGGATGCGGCGGCCACGTCGACCGTGTCGACGCCCACGCCGTACCGGCCGATCACCTTCCAGCTCGGGTTCGCGTCCATGTCCGCCCCGGTGATCGGACCGTACTGCACGAGGACGCCGTCTGCGGGCCCTGCGCCGATCCGGCTGCCGTCCGCGTCGCGGGCATCGCGCACATCGACGTCGAATCGGGCAGCGGCCGCGGCCTCGAGTTCGATGCCGCCGTAGGAGGAGTCGAGCACCTCGAGCATCGGTGCCCCACCGTCGTACCCCGCTGTCGTCGCCATTCCCGATCCTTCCGTGCGATTTTGGAATGGTATTTCATTTTCTGGACTGCGCGCAAGAGGCGCACCCCACGACCACGAGTCGCCGGAGCGCGGCGCTCACTAGGCTGGCCGGATGCCTCTCTTCGACCACCTCGGCATCAGCGTCGAGGACCTGCCTCGCTCGATCGCACAGTTCGACCCGGTGATGACCGCCCTCGGCTGCACGCGGCTCGACGCCGACAACGGGGTCTCCTGGTACAAGGGCCGCGAGGAGCTGGTCCTCCTCCCGGCCCGCGAGCCAGGTACCGGCCCCCACCGGCACGGCCGGGTCGGCTGGCAGCACCTCGCCTTCGCCGTCGACTCCCGCGACGAGGTCGACCGCCTCCACGAGATCGCGATGGGCGCCGGCTGGACGGCCGTCCGCGCGCCGAAGACCTACCCCCGCTTCAACGAGCGCTACTACGCATCGTTCGTCGAGGAGGACAACGGCATCCGCATCGAGTTCATGTTCAACCCGCCGCGCGAGCCGGTCGCAGGCTGACCGGATCGCCCGGCCGCGGGCCACCCTGACCGACCATCATCGACCCGTCGCCGTCGCGACCGGCGGCTCACGGATGTGGCGGTGCGTCCGCGACGCGAGCTCGGCGGAGGAACCCGAGCACTGCGTATCCTGACGGTGCGACGAGGCGAGGAGGCCCGCGATGAGCGACCTGCCCATCGGCCAGCACGCGCTGCTCTCCGACCGGCATTCCGCGGCGGTGGTCACGAGCGACGGATGCGTCGCATGGCTGTGCCTCCCCAGGTTCGACAGCGAGTCGGTCTTCGCGTCGATCCTCGACGACGACGGTGGGCACTGGTGGATCCGGCCTGCGGAACCGACATCCGTCGAGCGTGCCTACGTGGACGGCAGCATGGTCCTCCGCAGCACCTACCGGACCGGTTCGGGCTCGGTCGAGCTCGTCGAGGCGCTCGAGCTGCCCGCCCCCGCCGATCCGCACCGGATCGGCGTCGATGCACCGCACACCCTCCTCCGCGTCCTGCGATGCACCGGCGGATCGATCGACCTCGAGATGGAATTCCGTCCCCGTCCCGGCTACGGCACGGTCGTGGCGCACCTCGATCCGGTGCCCGGCGGGCTGGTCGCGACCGGCGGCGGCGAGACGCTGACGCTCTCGACGACCGTGCCCTGCGTCATCGCCGGCGGCACGGCCACCGCGCGGTTCCGGATGCACGACGGCGATGAGATCGCACTCGCGATGCAGTTCCAGGACGCCGGCAGCCCGCCGTCCCCGCCGTACGCGGCGGGCCGGATCATCACCGCGATCGATACCACGGTCACGGCCTGGCGCGACTGGTCGGACCTGCACCAGACCTACCAGGGGCCGTGGCGCGACCTCGTCCATCATTCGGGTCGGGTGCTGAAGGCGCTCAGCTACCAGCCGACGGGGGCGATCGTCGCGGCGGCGACGACGTCGCTGCCCGAGGTCGTCGGCGGAGCGCGCAACTGGGACTACCGCTATTCCTGGGTCCGCGACGCGAGCTTCACGATGCGGGCGCTGTGGGTCGCCGCGTGCCCTCACGAGGCGAACGACTTCTTCGGCTTCATCGCCTCGGCCGGCGCTGCGGCGCTCCCCCGGGGCCACCTGCAGATCATGTACGGGGTCGGCGGAGAACGCGACCTGACCGAGCGCACGGTGCCGCACTGGGCCGGATGGCGCGGCAGCGCCCCGGTCCGCATCGGCAACGGTGCGTGGAACCAACCGCAGCTCGACGTGTACGGCGAACTGCTGGATGCCGCCGCGCTCCTCGCCGACCAGCTCGCGCCGTTCCCGCCCGACCTGCGGGACTTCCTCTCCTCGCTCGCGGATGCCGCCGCCGCGCACTGGAACGAACCCGACCACGGGATCTGGGAGATCCGCGGCGCGCCTCGGCACTACCTCTTCTCCAAGCTCATGTGCTGGGTGGCCCTCGATCGCGCCGCCGCGCTGGCCGACCGACTCGGCCTGCACGACCGCGTCGACGGATGGCGCGGCACCGCCGATCGCATCCGGGACGCCATCCTCGCTGACGGGTGGAACCCGCGGGTGGGGGCCTTCACGCAGTCCTTCGGGTCCGATCACCTCGACGCCTCGGCGCTCATGATCCCCCTCGTCGGACTCCTGCCGCCGGACGATCCGCGTGTGCGCTCCACCGTCGATGCGATCACCGCTCACCTCATCGACGATCACGGCCTGGTGCGCCGCTACCTGGCGGGACCGGACGTCGATCGCCTCCCCGGCACCGAGGGAAGCTTCCTGCTCTGCACCTTCTGGCTCGCGCGCGTCCTCGCGGACGACGATCGCGTGCCGGAGGCTCGCGACGCGTTCGAGCGCGCCATCGCCCACATCAATGACGTCGGACTGCTCGCCGAGGAGGTCGACTCCGGCACCGGCGAGCAACTCGGCAACTTCCCGCAGGCGTTCAGCCACGTCGGACTCGTCAACGCGGCCTGGGCGATCTCGCTCGCAGAGGAGCGGGCCGCGACTCGCCCGGCATCCCGCGGAATGCCCCGCCGCGCCAGACGTTGGAGACGTGTATGAAGCGCATCGGTTTCCTCTCGTTCGGCCACTGGTCGAACTCCCCCGGCTCGAAGACGCGATCGGCGTCCGACGTGCTGCTCCAGTCGATCGACCTGGCGGTCGCGGCCGAGGAGGTCGGGGCCGACGGCGCGTACTTCCGCGTGCACCACTACGCGAACCAGCTCGCCAGCCCGTTCCCCCTGCTCGCGGCCGCGGGTGCGAAGACGAGTCGCATCGAGCTCGGCACGGGCGTCATCGACATGCGCTACGAGAACCCGCTGTACATGGCCGAGGATGCCGCAGCCGCCGACCTCATCGCGGGCGGCCGACTGCAGCTCGGGGTGTCGCGCGGATCACCCGAGCAGGTCATCGACGGGTACCGCTACTTCGGCTACGAGGCGCCCGAGGGCTCGACGATGGCCGACGTCGCCCGCAACAACACCGGCGTGTTCCTTCAGGTCATCGACGGCGCCCGGTTCGCCGAGCCCAATCCGCGCCCCATGTTCGCGAACCCGCACCCGGGTCCGCTCGGCATCCAGCCGCAGTCGCCCGGCCTGCGCGACCGCATCTGGTGGGGCGCCGGCTCCGACTCGACCGCCGTGTGGGCGGCCGAGCAGGGCATGAACCTCATGAGCTCGACGCTCAAGGAGGATGAATCGGGCGAGCCCTTCCACGTGCAGCAGCGCAAGCAGATCGAGGCGTTCCGCGCCGCCTGGGCCGAGGCCGGCCACGAGCGCGAGCCGCGCGTCTCGGTGAGCCGCTCGATCTTCGCGATCGTGAACGACATGGACCGCGCCTACTTCGGCGGCGGCCAGCGCGACGAGTCGGACCAGTTCGGCGTCATCGACGACTTCCGCGCCGTCTTCGGCCGCAGCTACGCCGCCGAACCCGATGCCCTCATCGAGCAGCTCCGCGAGGACGAGGCGATCGCCGCCGCCGACACCCTGCTGCTCACCGTGCCCAACCAGCTCGGCGTCGACTACAACGCGCACGTGCTCGAGTCGCTCCTCACGCACGTGGCGCCGGCGCTGGGGTGGCGGTGACTCTCCTCACCGAAGCGCGGCGAGCTTCGTCGCCGTCTCGTTCGCAGATCAGGGGTTCTGGCCGAAGAGCCTGGTCTTCAGCAGCCCGCAGCCCCAGTGGCACACGACACTCACAACCCGACTTGTCTCCCAGATCTCGCGGGTGAGGTG
The DNA here is from genome assembly GCF_009674665.1 of Agromyces kandeliae. GTDB lineage: Bacteria > Actinomycetota > Actinomycetes > Actinomycetales > Microbacteriaceae > Agromyces > Agromyces kandeliae. Next base: position 30,131 of record NZ_WKJD01000018.1, on the reverse strand, counting down.
CTGGAGGCACGCGCGACGGCGGCAGCGGGATCCGTTCGGCTGGCGAGGCTGCGGAGTCGCAGCGCGACGTGCACGTCGAGTCGGGCCGGGCCGGTCCGCCATCCGGACCCCAGCGCCTCGTCGATGCGATCCAGACGTTGCCGGACGGTGTTCGGGTGGATGTCGAGCACCTCGGCGGTGCGGGCGATCGAGCCGTTGGCGTCGAGGTGGACGAGCGCGGTGGAGAGCAGCACCTCGCCGCGCGGTGCACGGAGGAGGGGCCCGAGGTAGGCGTCGAGGAACGCTGCTGCCGCGGCCGACTCGCCCGCGCCGAACAGCAGTCCGGCGACTCCCGCCTGGGGCGCACCGGCGAGGACGCCCGGTCGTGCGAGGGCGCGCATGGCCCCGGCGAGCGCGATCGCCTCAGCGTGCGCGGCAGGCGTGCCCCTCAGGTCGCGCGCCGCCGCGATGCCACCGAAGAACGGGACATCGCGGACGGAGGATTCCAGTCGGGCGCGCAGTTCGGCCTCACTCCCCCGAGCGACGACGGTCACCCGGCCGAGGTGTCCGGCGACTGCGGTCCGGCCGTCCCGGGTGAGCGCCCTCGCCTGCGAGAGCAGCCGGCGCAGCCCCGACCCGTCGGGGCTCGCGGGCGACAGCACGGCGATGCAGGTCTCGCCGTCGGCGCCGAGCGCGCGTTGCACGGTCGTGGGCGAGAGGCCCGCGCGGTCCTGCCCGGACGGGGCGATGAGCGCACGGACGAGCTCGTCCTCGTGGAAGTGGCGGACGTCATCGAGCATGCGGTCGTAGAGCAGCGCGAGGCTCGCGAAGCGGGCGACGGATGAGGCGACGAGCCCGGGAACGGCGGGCTCCGCCGCGTGACGGACGACAACGGCGCCGGGCGCGGCATCGCCGATGAGCGGCGCGCGTTCCTCCACCGCCGCGCCGGCGGAGCCCCTCGGGCCGCCGGACCCGGCGATCCCGGCGGGCCCGCCGGAGGAGGAGATGTCCTGGCCCGCGGCATCCGTCACCCGCACTTCGGCCCCGGCGATCGATGCGGCGAGCGCGACCACGTGGTCGAGGTCCCGGTGCTGCGCGAGTGCGTCGGCCAGCTTGGACTCGAGTTCCCGGCGCAGCGCGTCGGCGGCGATCGCGCGGTCCCGCTCCAGGACCGCCTCGGCGGCGACCTCGCTCGCGGCCGCCTCGCGCCCCTTCGCGGTGACGAGTTCGACCGCGGCCGCCGCGAGGGACGCGATCTGCTCGAGGTGCTCGCGCTGCCGCGCGGTGAACGCGCCGGGCGTGCGGTTGGCGGTCATGAGCGCACCGACGACCCTTCCCGCGACCCGGAGCGGTGCGCCGGCGATCGCGCGCACGCCCTCCTCCTGCACGGTCCGGTCGATGGCGGGCAGGTGGGTCTTGCCCTCGTCGGGCAGGTAGTCGGGCGTCTCGGCGATGACGCCGCCGGCCGCGAGTCCGAGAACCCCGGTGCCGAGCGGCATCCGGATCGCGGCGTAGGCCTCGGTGCGCACCCCGTCGGTGGCCCGGATGAACGTCTCGGTCCGCTCCGCGTCATTGAGGCTGACGTACGCAAGGTCGGTGCCGAGCAGGAGGCGCGCCCGACGCACTATGGAGGTGAGCAAGAGGTCCGGCGAGCGCAGCGTGGCGATGTCCCGCGCGATCTCGGTGAGCGTCGAGCTGATCGTCGGCCGTCGCGATTCCATGCGCACTCCTCTCGATATGGATGTCTCGTACATGATCCTCCACGGAAATGGTGCTGGCATACATTTCGGATCACCCGCGCGTCGACCACACTCGGACGCATCGAGGAGGGCAGGTCGATGAGGATTCGCGGAGCGGTGCTGACGGCATCAGGCAGTCCTGCGCCGTTCGACCGGTCCCGGCCGATCGAGGTGCAGGAGCTCGAGCTCGACCCTCCCGGCCCGACCGAGGTGCTCGTCCGGATCGAGGCCGCCGGGATCTGCCATTCCGACCTGTCGGTCGTCGACGGCAACCGGCCGCGCCCGCTGCCGATGCTGCTCGGGCACGAGGCCGCCGGTCGGGTGCTGCTCGCGGGCGATGACAGCGGCGCGGAACTCGTCGGCGGGCGGGTCGTCATGGCGTTCCTGCCACGCTGCGGCGACTGTGCGGCGTGCGCGACCGACGGCCGCCTTCCGTGCAGCCCGGGCTCCCACGCGAACGCCGAGGGCACGCTGCTCTCGGGGGCTCGACGACTCATGGGCGCGGACGGCGCGGTGACCCACCACCTCGGGGTGTCCGCGTTCGCGACCCACGCCGTCGTGGACCGCCGCTCCGTCGTCCCCGTCGGCGACGACGTGCCGCCCGACATCGCCGCGCTGCTCGGCTGCGCGGTGCTCACCGGCGGCGGCGCGGTCCTGAACGCCGCACGACCGGTCGCCGGGCAGACGCTCGCCGTTGTCGGCCTCGGCGGGGTCGGGATGGCGGCCCTCCTCGTCGCGCTCAGCATCCCGGGCGTCCGAGTCATCGGCGTCGACCCCGTCGAGGCCAAGCGTCGGAAGGCCCTCGACCTCGGTGCCGCCGCGGCGGTCGAGCCGCGTGACGCGGTCGGGACGGTCGAGGCCGACGCCGTCATCGAGGCCGCCGGCTCGGCACGGGCCTTCGAGACGGCGGTCGCGATCACGGCGATCGGCGGACGCACCGTCTCGGTCGGGCTCCCGGCGGGCGACGCACGCGCCGAGGTCTCCCCGCTGTCGATCGTGGCCGGAGCACGCGAGATCGTGGGCAGCTACCTCGGGTCGGCCGTCCCCGCACGCGACATCCCGCGCTTCGAACAGCTTTGGCGCGAGGGCCGCCTGCCGCTGCACGAGCTCATCTCGTCGCGGATCCGGCTCGACGACGTGAACCACGCGATGGACGAGCTCGCGGGCGGCCGAGCCATCCGGCAGCTGATCGAGATGCCCGCATGAGCACGGGCGAGCTCACCGCGATCCGACTCGCGACCCGTGACGGGGCGTCGCTGCATCTCGAAGGGCGGGGCGGTCGTCGCGACATCCTGATGCTGCACGGCCTGGGCTACGCCTCCTGGGCGGCGGAGGCGCTCCGCGCGGAGCTCGACGACGAGATCGGACTCTGGTCGCTCGACCACCGCGGCACCGGCCGATCGACGGACGGCAGCGAACCGATCACGATGGACGTGCTCGTCGACGATGCCGCGCACGCGATCGATGCGCTCGGCGGGAGGGTCGCCGTCTGCGGGTACTCGATGGGCGGATACGTGGCGCAGACGCTCACGGCGCGCCATCCCGAACTGGTCGACCGGCTCGTCCTCATCGCCACGAGCGCGGGCGGTGACGGCGCGACGCCCGTGCCGCATGCGACCCGCGCTGCATGGCTGGATGCCGTCGGCGAGCCACCGGAGTCGTATGCGCGACTCACGATGCCGCTCTCCTATCGCGAGGGCTGGGCCGAGGCGAACCCCGACGCTTACGAGCGGATGATCCGCGCGCGGCTCGCGCACCCGACGCCGACGGCGGTCTGGCTGGCGCAGTACGAGGCGTGCGAGCGGTTCCTCGCCGCCGGCTCCGCGACCGCTCGGCTCGGTGTGCCGATCCTGGTCCTGCACGGCGACGCCGATCGCGTCGTGCCCGTGCCCAACGGCCGCGCCCTCGCGGCATCCGCGCCGGCATGCCGGTACGTCGAGGCCCCCGGTGCCGGACACCTGCTGCACCTCGAGGAGCCCGCTTTGGTCGCCGACGAGATCCGCCGATTCCTCTCCCCCACCCAAGATCCCCCCGGAAACACGAAGGAGTAGCACCATGCCGAACATCGAAGTGGAGCCCGGAGTGCGGCTCGCCTACGAGGACCGCGGAACGGGCAAGCCGATCGTCTTCGTCCACGGCTGGGCCGGCAGCGGCGATGCGTGGGACTACCAGGTGCTCGACCTGGCCCCGGACTACCGCTGCATCACGGTCGACCTGCGCGGGCACGGCGAGTCGGACAAGCCGTGGGGCGACTACGACTACGACCTGTACGCCCGCGACCTGCACGCGCTCATCGTCGGCCTCGACCTCGAGGACGTCACGCTCGTCGGCTGGTCGATGGGCGGCCACCTCGGGCTCAAGTACGCGCACGAGCACCCCGAACGGCTCGCGCGACTCGTCATCACGGGCAGCGGTCCCCGGTTCTGGCAGGCACCGGACGCCCCGTACGGCACACCGCCGGGCGACGTGCAGGGCCTCATCGACGCCGTGCGCGTCGCGCGCACCGAGACCATCGCCGGCCTCTACGCCAACAACTTCCACCGGACGGACCTCAAGGCCACCGAGGAGATGTTCGTGCAGGCCGGATGGCGCGTGCCGGCGTTCGTCGGCCTGACGAGCTTCCAGGCGCTGATCGACGTCGACATGCGCCCGCACCTGCCCGAGATCGAGGTGCCAGTCGCGATCTTCACAGGACGCCACGATCTCATCTGGGATCCGCGCTGGTCGGAGGAGGCGCACCGGCTCCTGCCGAACTCGACGCTGACCTACTTCGAGAACAGCGGCCACGTCGCGTTCATCGAGAACCGTCCGGAGTGGAACGGCGCGCTCGCCGACGTCGTGGAGGGGCGCACGCCGGCGGAGTCGCTCGGCACTGTGGACGAGGTAGCGGCGGCCTAGGCGGCATCGCACCGCGAATGACGCGGCGCCGGTGACCGTGGTCGCCGGCGCCGCGACGGTCATTCATTCAGTCGTCCATCCGGCCGCACCGCCGACCGACGGTCGCTCGCCCGCGAGTGTCGCCCCTCGGGCAGTGTCGCCACGAGCACGTCCGCAGCATCGGCCTGGTGGAGCGCTTCGCGCCGCACCTCGTCGAGGTGGGTAACGTGCGCCCGAGGCGCGCCCTGCGCCGCCGAACCGGCTCCGGCGGGCCTGAGCCTACGCCGTCCACCACGGCCGCAGCGGCAGCTCCCCCACTCCCCCGCGCTCGTCCGGCTTCACCGCGAGCACCTGATGCAGCTGGATGCCGCCGCGCTCGAACTGGAGCCGCGAGCCGGCCATGTAGAGCCCCCACACCTTCGCGGTCGGCAGGCCGACCTCGTCGACCGCCTCGTCCCAGTGCTCGACGAGGTTGGCGCACCAGTCGCGCAGGGTCAGCGCGTAGTGCGGGCGCAGGTTCTCCTCGTGCAGCACCTCGAGGCCGACATCCTGCGCTTCGGTGATGATGCGCCCGGATCCCGTGAGCTCCCCGTCGGGGAAGACGTAGCGGTCGATGAACCCGTGGGTCGAGGGTTCGGACCGGTTGTCGGGGCGGGTGATGCAGTGGTTGAGCAGCAGCCCGCCGGTGCGCAGCCGCGACTGTAGGAAGCGGAAGTACTTCGCGTAGTTGCGCACCCCGATGTGCTCGAGCAGCCCGATCGACGACACCGCGTCGAACCCGGTGTCGGCGATGTCGCGGTAGTCGCCGTGGCGCACCTCGGCGAGCTCGCCCAGGCCCTCCTCGGCGATGGCGCGCTGCGCCCACGTGGCCTGCTCCTCCGACAGCGTGACGCCGACGACACGGATGCCGCGGCGCGCCGCGTAGCGCACCATGCCGCCCCACCCGCAGCCCACGTCGAGCAGCCGGTCGCCCGGCGTCAGCCGCAGCTTCTCGAAGACGAGCCGGTACTTGTTCTCCTGGGCTTCGTCGAGGGATGCCTCGGGGCGCGGGTAGCACGCGCAGGTGTAGGTCATCGACGGTCCGAGCACCCATTCGTAGAAGGTGTTCGACACGTCGTAGTGGTGGTGGATGGCCTCGGCGTCGCGGGCCTTGCTGTGCCGGCGCCCCGTGGCGACGCGACGCCACCGGGGCGGCGCCTCCCCCGGCGGCGGCGCGATCGGCTTCAGGTGCTCGACGCCGATCGAACGGAGGATCTGCGCGATGGCCCGTGGCGGCGGCATCCGGAACACCAGTTCGTCGGCGAGCGCGCGGAGCAGTTCGTAGGGGTCGCCCGGGTGCACGCCGTGGATCTCGAGGTCGCCGGCGATGTAGGCGCGCGCGAGGCCGAGGTCGCCGCGGCCGGTGGCGAGGTAGGTCGTGCCGCGCGGCGTCTTCAGCTCGATGCCGATCGGGGCGTCGGGCGGGCCCGCCGAGCTGCCGTCATAGGCGGTGAATCGCAGCGGGAGCTGCCCGCCGGCGACGAGCTCGAGGATCTCGGCGAGGGTGAGCCTGCCCGAGGCATCCGGCTTCGGCGAGGCATCCGCCGGCGTGGCATCCGCCGTCGTCGCCGACGTCGCCGACCCGGGCCCGCGCTCCTTGAACGTCGTCATCGTCGTTGCACCGCCTTCGCGTAGAGGTCGAGGAGCCGTGAGTCGGGGTCGTACCGCCGCTTCGCGGCGCGGTAGGCGTCGCCGCCGTAGAGCGCGTCGAACTCGTCGCGCGGGTAGAAGGCGTCGGAGTACAGCGACTTATGCCCGTCGAGCTCGCTGACCTTGCGCTCGATGAGCCGGTTCGTCGCGCCCTCGGTGGCGCCGACCGGCACGGTCGACCAGAAGCCGACGTTCACGTAGGTGCGCTGCGGCTCGAGCGGGTACAGCGGCCAGTCGGTGTCGTCGCGCGGTCGCAGCGGGCACAGCCAGATCGGCTCGATCGGCACCTCGGCGAGGAACCAGTCGAGGAACTCGGCGGTCCGCTCGATCGGGATCTCGACGTCCTGGATGACGCGCTCGCGCGGCGGACGCCCGCGCAACCGCTCGATGCGGTTTCCGATGTCGTACCGCCGTTCGAGCCTCATGAGCTTCCAGTACGCGCTGCTGCGCCGGTAGCGCCGCGGCCAGAGCCGGCGGACGAGCGGATGCTGCGCGCCGAACGCCTGCGAGCACCAGAACCAGTCGGTGTCCCACCGCCACAGGTAGTCGTGGATCGTGAGCCGGTCGTGCGTCGCACCGTCCGCGTGCTGGATGGAGCGGTAGAAGATGCGCTGTCCGGTGTAGTCGCTGGTCGGGCCGGATGCCGCGGTCTGCACGCCCACGCAGAGGTAGCTCTCGTCGGCACTGAAGACGACCCCGTCGAGGTAGTCGACGCTGGTTCCGTCGTCGAGGGCGCCGGTCTCGACGATGCGGTTCATAGCGCGGATGAGGTCGGGAATGGCATGGAACCGCAGGTGCGTGAGCGCGACGAACGGCTCGACTGGCTCCAGCTCGATGCGCAGGCGCACCGCGTAGCCGAGCGTGCCGTACGAGTTCGGGAACGCGTGGAACAGGTCGGCGTGCTCCGTCGGCGACGCGGTCACGACCTCGCCGGCGCCGGTGAGGATGTCGAGCTCGAGCACCGACTCGTGCGGCAGCCCGCTGCGGAACGACGTCGACTCGATCCCGAGCCCCGTCACCGCGCCGCCGAGCGTGATGGTCTTCAACTGCGGCACCACCAACGGTGCCAACCCGTGCGGCAGCGTCGCCGCGACGAGATCCTCGTAGGTGCACATGCCGGCCACGTCGGCCGTCCGCGCCTCCGCATCGACCGCGATGACCTGCGTCAGCCCCGACGTGTCCAGGCCCCGGGCCTCGACTCGGTCGCGCGACCGGAACAGGTTCGACGTCGGCTTGGCCAGCCGCACCGTCGCCGTCGGGCGAAGGGCCCGGTAGCTCGCCAGCAGGCGCTCCACGCCGTCGGCGTGAGCGGCTCGTGCGTCAGTCGCGTCGGTCGCAGGAGCGGACACACCCTCACGGTAGTCCGCAGGGGCCGCTGTCCGCATGCGGAGTTCCCTCGGCGACCGACGCCCCCGCTCCGCTGCGTCCATCGGCGCCGATGGGGCCGGCGGTGCGTCGTCGGATCAGGGGCCGTCGGTCCGGATGCGGTACGTCGAGGCCGTCTGGCGATGGGCCGTGCGATGGCTCTCCCGCCCCACGTCCGCACCGCCTATACGCGCGTCCGCTCCTCCGGCACCGGTGCCGGTACCGGTGCCGCCGACTTGCCGAGTCGGATCCCAGCGAGGATGAGCCAGACGACCATGAGCGGACCAGCGACTCTGAGCAGCACCACGGCGGACTCGGTGAAGGCGCCCCCGAGGGAGGAGCCCGCCAGGCCGAACGCGGCGAGGAGGCCGACCCAGCGGGAAACGCCGTGTTGGGCCCAGCTCGCGCCGAGCAACCACGTCGCAGCGGCGAGATGGATTCCCCAGCGAAGCGGATCGATGATCTCCGTACCCACGCTGTAGAGCGTCAGCATCAGGATCATGTTGTCGACGACGACCCAGACGTAGCCTGATGCCCTCGCCCATGTCGGGGCGGGAAGGGCGGAGATCACGGGCAGCAGGGCGAAGTGGAACGCCAGTCCGGCGAACACGTAGATGATCACGCTCGGCGGCGGGGAACCTTCGAACTCGTTCCGCACGCCGAGGCCGATGATCGCGATCATCCCGAGGACGAAGAAGACTGCGGCGGCATACGCGAATCTGGAGGCGACGGTGTCGTTCATCGCGGGCATTTCCTTCGACTCCGTCTCGAACGACGACGTGCCGTCGGTTCGGCGCCGGCTCGCGAACACGGCCGCGATTCCGATCGCGAGTGTCGCAACGGCGATCAAGGACGACGTCACCGCCGGCCCGGCGTGGTCGATCCACATCCAGCGGACCGGCCCGCCCGCCGCCGCGGACGCGATCGCGTATCCGATCGACTGCGCGAACGAGAGCACGCTCACGGTGAGCGCGACGATCGCCACCGCGACCCACCACCCACGTCTGCTGCGGTTCTCCATGAGCTGCCTCCGTCCAGTGCGACCTCAATCGGCCGTGTCCGCGTGCGTCCGGATCTCGACCTCGGCTCACCGTCGACGCTACGGGCGCCGACGACCGTCGCGACATCCGGGATTCGCATGATGCGTTGCGGAATCCCGGAACCCCGATCGGGGTGTCCAGCGGGCCTGGCTCAGATGGGCCGCGCGCGACGCTGGTCGTCGAAGAACGCGAGCACCGCGGCGACCCGGCGGTGCACATCAGGCTCGTCGGCGAGTCCGAGCTTCGTGAAGATCGAGCCCAGGTACTTCTCGATCGAGGATTGGCTGAGGTGCAGCCGCTCGGCGATCGCACGGTTGCTGGCACCGCCCGCGACGAGGGCGAGCACCTCGTGCTCGCGGTCGGTGAGGGCGAGCAGCGGCGAGTCCGCGTTCCGGCGTGAATGCGCCACCATGGTCGCGACGACGTCGGCGTCCACCACCGACCCGCCGTCGACGACCTCACGAATGGCCGCGAGCAGCTGCGCGGGTCGCCCGACCCGTTCCTTGAGCAGGTACGCGAGCCCGCGCGTGCCTTCCCGGAACAGCGACATCGCGTAGGCGGGATCGTTGTGCTGCGAGAGCACGACGACTCCGATCTCAGGGTGCGCGGCGCGGATCGCGAGCGCGGCGTCCACGCCCTCGGTGCGATGATGCGGAGGCATCCTGATGTCGGTCACGACGGCGTCGGGTCGCTCACGCTCGACCACCTGGGCGAGCTCGACCGCGGTCGAGACCGCGGCGATCACCGTGAGCCCGCCGTTCTCCACGGCGTGGCGGACCCCTTCGCGGACGAGGTAGTGGTCCTCGGCGATCGCGATACGCAGCGGTTCAGGCATCCTCGAACTCGACCTCCCGTGCGTCCAGTGAGGCGCGCACGAGGGTGCCCCCGCCCCCATTGCGTGCCACGGTCAGCGACCCGCCGAGCGCTTCGATCCGATCGCGCACGCCCGCGAGGCCACGCCCGATGCCGAGCGGGTCGCCACCCGGGCCGATCCCGTCATCCGCGATGGCGATCTCGAGGCGCGCGCCGTTGCGACTGAGCGTGATCTCCACCCGATGCGCCTCGGCGTGCTTCAGGCTGTTCGCGAGCGCCTCCGCGACGATGAAGTAGCCGGCGCCTTCGATCGCCTCATCGAATCGTGCCGTGCGCAGGTCGGCATCCGCCCGGACGGTGACGGGAATCGGATGTCGCGCCGCGAGGGCCTCGACGGCACCGAGGAGTCCCTGGTCGGTGAGCACGCTCGGATGGATCCCCGTGGCCAGGTCGCGGATGTCGTCCAGCACGCGGGTCAGGCCGTCGCGGAGCAGGTCCATCGCGGTCGGCTGGACTGCGGGTTCCGTGTCGAACTGCCCGACGAGCGCGATGAGCGCGACGAGGTCCTGCTGGACGCCGTCGTGGATGTTGCGCTCGATGCGTCGCCGCTCGCCCTCCTGGGCGTGGACGAGGCGGGTGCGCGACGCCGACAGCTCGGCCGCCTGCGCGGCGAGCCGCTGGGTGAGGCGCACGTTCGCGACCGCGAGCGCGGCCTGCTGCGCGAAGGTCATGACGACGGCGCGGTCCTCGGCCGACCATGCTCCGGCTCGCTTGGGTCCGCACAGCACGTCACCGACGTGGGCGCCGTCGAGCACCACCGGAACGACGAAGACCGGCGCCTCATCAGGGGCCCGGCCGGGCGCGTCGTCATCGGTGATGCTGACCCGCACCCACGCGATGCCGAGTCCCTCTTCGAGCGCGGTCGCCATGCGCGGCAGGAGCGTGCCAAGGTCGAAGGTCTCGGCGAGCGTCCTCCCGAGCCGCGCGATGGCGACGGCGGGATCGGGCCGTGCGCCGAACAGCCATCGATCGGCGACGCGCCCCAGAACACGCTGCGTCGGCGCGAAGAGGGTCGCGACCACGACGGCCAGGAGCACCGCCCACGGCACGGTGAGGTACTCGCTCGCGGTGACGCCGATGATGGACGCCGCCCCGACGAAGACGGCGGCGATCACGATCCACAGCACGGCGGCGACGAGCCCGCGCCGCAGGAGCCGGTCCGGGTCGAACCGACGGGGATCGATCACCCCGAGGATGGCCGCGGCGGTCAGGAGTGGCGGGTAGAACACGAACACCGCGTACACGGCGACGGTCACCGCGCCCGCGTTCTCCCGCAGGACGAGGTTCACGACGAGGACGACCCCGATGAGTGCGAACGGCGGGAGCAGCCAGCGCAGGCGGCGGCGGATGCGGGGCCCGCTCGTCACGTAGCGCACGATCAGGAACGCCGGCGCAAGCAGGGCCGGCAGCCACAGCGCGCCGAGGATCACCTGCACCGTGCGGTCACCGATCGCGAACGGCAGGACGTGAAGCGGATTCGGTTCGCCCGAGACCTGCACGAACCACTCCAGGGGCAGGTTCTCCGCTCCGAAGGTGACCAGGGCGACGGTTGCGTACATGAGCGAACCCGTCGCCCAGAGCACCGGGACGGTGTACGGCAACGGCCGCCCGTCCGGGTAGATCCGGAGCGCGACGAGCATCAGCAGGAGGACCCCGACGGTGAGGCTTCGCCGCGCGAGCAGGAGCCAGGCCGCCGACGCCTCAACTCCCAGCTGCAGAGCCTGGTCGGTGAAGACATCGATGCCCGTGCCGACGGCGCCGAGGCCCGTGCCGATGACGATCCAACTGATGACTCGATCGCCCCGATAGCGCAGCCGCGCGATTCCCGCGATCACCACGGAGCACAACGATGCGACCAGCCAGGGCAGGCTCACGGGCCATCCCGCCAAGGCGAGCGCGAACCCGGCGACGGTGGCGACGAGCCCCGTTGCCACCGAAGCCTCGGCCCAGAGGCCGTGGACGCGGCGGGCTTCCATGCCGCCATCGTCCCGCACTTCGGCGCAACTGGCGATGCCGTGGTCTGGAAGGGGCGATTCCGGAATACCGCAATCGACTTCCGTCAGAGCCGGCGAACGAGTGGATGCTGCGCGCCGAACGCCTGCGAGCACCAGAACCAGTCGGTGTCCCATCGCCACAGGTAGTCGTGGATGGTGAGCCGGTCGTGCGTCGCGCCTTCCGCGTGCTGGATGGAGCGGTAGAAGATGCGCTGTCCGGTGTAGTCGCTGGTGGGGCCGGATGCCGCGGTCTGCACGCCCACGCACAGGTAGCTCTCCTCGGCGCTGAAGACGACCCCGTCGAGGTAGTCGACGCGGGTGCCGTCGTCGAGGGCGCCGGTCTCGACGATGCGGTCCATCGCGGCGATGAGGTCGGCGATGGCGTGGAACCGCAGATGCGTGAGCGCGACGAACGGCTCGACCGGCTCCAACTCGATGCGCAGCCGCACCGCGTAGCCGAGCGTGCCGTACGAGTTCGGGAACGCGCGGAACAGGTCGGCGTGCTCCGTAGGCGACGCGGTCACGATCTCGCCGGCGCCGGTGAGGATGTCGAGCTCGAGCACCGACTCGTGCGGCAGCCCGTTGCGGAACGACGTCGACTCGATCCCGAGGCCCGTCACCGCGCCACCGAGGGTGATGGTCTTCAGCTGCGGCACGACCAGCGGCGCCAACCCGTGCGGCAGCGTCGCCGCGACGAGATCCTCGAATGTGCACATGCCGCCCACGTCGGCGGTCCGCGCCTCCGCGTCGACCGCGATGACCTGCGTCAGCCCCGACGTGTCCAGGCCCCGCGCCTCGACCCGGTCGCGCGACCGGAACAGGTTCGACGTCGGCTTGGCCAGCCGCACCGTCGCCGTGGCGGGCAGCGCCCGGTAGCTCGCCAGCAGGCGCTCCACGCCGTCAGCGTGAGCGGCCCGTGCGTCAATCGCGTCGGTCGCAGGAGCGGACACACCCTCACGGTAGTCCGCGGGGGCGGTACCCGCACTCGTGCACGTCGCCTCCGACATCGTCGGAGGCGACAGCGAAGTCTAAGCGCCAGCTTCCATGGGTTCGGCGGGAATCTCTACTCGCAACCGTCGCTGCTCACGTCGCCAGCCTTCTTCCACCTTCGCCTCTCACGACCGGGCGACCGCGCACGAACCCCGGTGTGTCTGGATCCACATCCGCGCTCACTAGCATCAGTCCCGCCGATTCGGTGTCGCCGGGCGCTTTCAGACCTTGGTGCCGCTCGTCCCTCGCTGCGGCGACGTCCGCCGGTAGCGGATGTCCATCCTGGAATAGCCCGAGCGGCGGTTGCCTACGCAGGGTTCACCGTTTGGGCGCCCGGCCCGGCGCCGCCGCAGTCGGAACGCGCGACCGAACGCCTCGGTGGAGCCGTACCCGAATCGCACCGATGCCCAGCTGTTCGGAGTCATCCAGCATCCCTGACCGGCCGACAGCCGACAAGCGAGATCCATTGCGTCCTGAGGCCTGCCCGAAGGTAGTCGCGTAGTCCGCTGTGAGATGCTCAGGCCCTGCTATTCAGAGGAGACAACTTGGACTGACAGCGCGGCAGCTTTCCGTTGAAGCCGCTCCGCGAAGGTCCGCAAGAAGTGAAGATAGCGGCCGACGTCATCCGGCGTGGGTTTTCGCTCCGCTTTCCCGTGCGCGATGTCGTTGCGGCAGTCGACGATGTCGCGCAGGCTCAATTCAACGCTCGCCGTCTGAACGTCGCCGGTATCGTCAACCATCTCGATATCGCCATCACACACGTTTCCCGCATTTCCCATACGCGCGAAGATGTCGTTGATGACCGAAGCTTTTGCGCTGGTAACTAATCTCGCGAACGTGGTGGCCTGCAGAGCACCTTTCGGAGGCTTGGCGTTATCGTTCCAAAGAGCTGCGACGGTGCCCAGGCGCTTGAGCAATGATGCCCGCTGTTCGTCATCGCGCGCCGCGAGGATGGATTCCAGCTTCGGCAAGGTGTGCACCTCCCTCAAGCCGCGCGGGAGACGGCTCGATGCGATTTCACCTGTACCGACTGCATCAACGTATTCCTCGGCGAGCGTCTTCAGATACGCCTCAAAATGGCTAACCACGAGAACCACGGCCGCGCGACACAGCGCATTCGTCTGTTCGGCGGATCCCTGCCTCTCGGCATCGATGGCCAATTGGCGCAACAGTTCAACCTCGGTGGTGCCGTCCGCGAAAACGTCAAGCGCCACGAGGAGACAAGCCTTCTTCTAGGAGATTGGTCGAAAGCGTCGTCGGAACGCCAGCCTCGCGTAGGCGTTCGCTGAGCGCGGCGACGCGATAGAGGACCCGCGAGCGGTCAGCAGTTGCCCTTCCAATAGAGAGCTGAAACCGCTCCTCGGACGACAAGAGTTCAAGAGCCGCACGAGCCGACTCACGATTTTGAATCAGCGCGCGATGGTCGCTATAGGCGACCGACACCATGACTGCATCAAACAATGCCTTATTTACGGGGTTCTGAGAACCTTGGGCCATGAAAGGGCGATCCCCGAATACATCCTTGACGGTCCTACACACACTCTCGAAGCGGTCAGCCTCCTCATCGAGGATAGGGTCCTTTCGATGAGTGCGCATATACTGATTGAGCAACTGACGCAATGGTGGACGATAAGACGCAATCCCATTGACCAGGGCAAAGAAGCGCAGAACGAGTTCCTCATGACCCATTCGCTTGTTGTTGAAGCTGCCAAGCAGCTCGGTGAAGTAGGACTCCTGCGCGAGCGCTTTTAGGGAGTTGTTGAAAGGCCCGCGGTAGACAGAGTTGCGGAGCTCCTGCGCAGTTAGGCTTGCCGCGCCGGTATTGAGGCGTTCGAACACATCAAATTTGATGTCGGGATGACTGTCAGCGGTAATGACGATGCAACGAATTGTTCGACTTTCTAGTCGGCGCTGATCCTTCGGAGCAAGATCAGAAAACTTGTCGCCGTTGAGTTCCGAAAGCACCGATACACCAGTAAGCGCAAATTCATCGTCTAAGAACTTCCGAATGGTGGTGAGCCGCTGCAGGCCGTCTATGACCTCGTAGACACCTTCCTCATCCTCAGCGAAGTAGCAGACTGGAATTGGCACATTTAGCAGCAGCGACTCGATCAGACGCGACGCCTTACCGCTGTCCCACACATACTTGCGTTGATACGCAATATTGAGGCTTATTCGCCCACTCCTGATGTCCTCACGGATGGAACGCACGCCGAGGTCGTAGGGCTGGGTCACGAGCTTGCGTTCGTCGGGTGCGATTGCCAGTGGCTCCGCTTGCTCGGTGTCGTCGCTGTCGTCGGGACCGTCCAACGGATTGGTCGGGGCTGTTTCGTCCGCGACGGAGTGCTCGGCTTCGTATTCCGACGTGGTCATGTTGTCCTTCCCGATGCGTTCCTCGAATCTAGCGGTCCGAGCAGTGGAGTGAAGCTCCGAGAGCGAAACGCTGCGCGGCGGGCGCACACCATGCCGGTACTTCGCCTGGGAGTGCGAACTTGGAACGACAAGGTGGATCTATTTCGCAGACCACAACCAGCCTCGCGCTGCTGCCCATATCGTTTACGAGTTGGATCTCAGAGTCGGCGGGTTGACTGGATCGAGATGAGGCGCCGAGATGGGGATTGGGAAGCGTGCACCGTGAGTCAGGCGTCGGCCAGGTCAGCGAGCTGGGCGAACGTCTCATGTACGGCGGGCTGATTGGCGGGAACGGTGATCACGCGGGCGAGCGTCACCGGCGAGTGCGGAGCCACAGCGCGAATGCAGGCCGCGAACCGCTTGTCTGCCGTCAAGAAGACATCTGCCTCGGGGAGATAGGTAGCAATCTGATTGTCGACGGGTGTGCCGTCGTTGGTGGAGAGGGTCGATTGGACACGTCCGAAGGCCCACCGAAGCCAATTCAGCGGGACGCGATCGCGGTCCACTTCACGAGTCCAGAACCGTGTCCAATGGCCTCGATCGCTCGCTTGCTCATTGAGCCACGGCGCAAGCCAGTCATGGTCGGGGCCACTTTGTTTGAGCGCGGCATACCAACGGTTCATGGCTTCCCCACGCCAGGCATCGAAGGGATCGCTGCTCCAGCCAGGCTCTTCGCCGACGAGCATCACTGCCTCGGCGAACGAAACGCGCTCGAACGTAGTTCCCGTGGCCCTCGCCTCCTCGCGCGCCTGACGGGCGTCTGCGCGAGCGCGCGTCACCCTAGCGTCCGATAACTCTCCGTGGATTCGTGCGGCTTCCTCCGGGGTTTTGCGGACGAAGTCCCACCAACCCGACTGCCAGTCCTTCCTGTGATGGTTCCAACTCGCGAGGCGAGGGCGCGGGTTGATCCACTCCGGGCGGAGGCGCTCGACTTCGCCGCGAACCTCATTTGCTTCCTTATAGGCCTCCGGCATGAGACGCACCCATGCTGCGCTAGTCATCGCCGCTATGCGACGAAGCTTCGCCTCCTGACCCTCTTCAGACTGTGGATGGGCCTGTAAAGCCTCGATCACGATCGCCGGTGGCACTACGACTTCAACGCGCCTGCTCCAAGCCTCGAGCTGCAGGGCCTCGACGGCATCGGCGTTGACGAGAAAAGTCCAGATATTGTTGTCGAGCATCAGGCGACGAACCACGAGCCCGATTCTCGCATTCAACGGCCGCGATAGACCGTGTTGCTAAAGGAGGCAGTGACTTCGTGGGTGAGTCTTGATGTCGTGTCGCCCGATGTCATCTCTGATGAGTCCGAGCGGTGATCGGCCCGCTGTTCCCATGGGCGAAGGCGATCGGCTGGCCGCAGGTCGACGGTCGCACGCGGCTGGACTCCTTGGCGGTTCGGATGAGCGCACATGGTGGAATTTGGCGGATTGGGAAACTGGGGCAGGGTCTACACCAGCGTTAGCCGCTGGTACCGAGCTGACTGCGCCGGGCCGGACGTGGCGCGGACGTACTCGTAGCGCCAGCCGCATGACGGCCGGCGCCGCGACAGATTCAGTTCATCCGCTTTCTGCTGTCCTTAGCATGCTCGCGACATCTGCTGTCGCCTGTGCGAAGGCGTCACCAACCGCGGCGGGCAACTGCCAAACTCGGATCAGCTGCGACGTGCCGATGACGGTCACCCCGAATACAGTCGTGCAGTACTTCGCAAGGTTGTCACTGGGTAAGGCGATCTCTGGGAAGTCCGGTCCGCCGGGCCTCTCGCTCAGCGATTCCGTGAAGACCGATTCGCCATGAGCAACACCCGACAGGTGCGAGTAGATGGCGGCGGCCTCCCCCGCGGGTGAGCCGATCTGCTGCAGCATTTGCTTCGCGAGGGCTGTGGGCCGAGGCACCTTCTCACGTACAACGACTCTGATTTCGTCCCGCTCACGCATCGCCCGCTGAATGGCGACGCCAATAGGCTCCGTGGACAGCATCTGGATGCCTCGCGCCGCGCCGGCTTCGAGCTCCGCCACGACCATGGCTCTCGCACGGTACTCGGCTCGCGTTGACGTCGGAGCATCCATCACCCACCAGGCGCGCGCCCAAGTTTCCAAGAGGCTTCGGTCGAGCGTCGCGAGACTTGGCCCGTGCGAACCGGGGAGTGTCAGCAATCCGGCGAAGGACGCCAAGTGGTCCGTCGCCACGGACTGGTGAAGCGCGATCAAGCGCACCGCGGCGTTGATCTCCCTTGTCGGATCGAGCGCAATGACTCCCCGCGGCGACGTCCCGCGCATTGCGCGCTGGACTGTCTTGCTCGCAGACACCAGAGCGGTGAGGCAATCAGCCACTGCGCGTCGCTCGTCTTGAGTTGAGGAATAGGTACGCATTTAGTCGATCCCATCAATAGTGCGGCTGCCGCGTCAGCATTGAGAGGCTCAACCGCTCGCGTCCCCGTCGACGAGTAGAGGCCCTGTCACATGCTCGCCGGAGCGTCGCCAACTTCGGACCGTCGACTAGCGGACAGTTCGCTTCCCGCGCTCAGCATCGCTGAGCTCCATGCGCTCGGTCATCAACTCGCGAGTTCGCCCGCACCCCGACGTGCGACCCTTTCGAGCACCCCAGCCGTGATCTCGCTTCGGCCGTCCGCTGACTCGAGAACCTTCCAAAGGATCAAGAAGTCCCAACTAGCGCAATCTCGATGTACCCAATGGGTCAACTATCGTGACGTCTCACAATGCACTAGAAGTCCCAGTCCTCGTCCTCCGTGTTGACCGCCTTGCCGATCACGTACGACGAGCCCGACCCCGAGAAGAAGTCGTGGTTCTCGTCGGCGTTCGGCGAGAGCGAGGCGAGGATCGCCGGGTTCACGTCGGTGACCGAGGAGGGGAACATCGACTCGTAGCCGAGGTTCATGAGGGCCTTGTTGGCGTTGTAGTGCAGGAACTTCTTGACGTCCTCGGTGAGGCCGAGGCCGTCGTAGAGGCTCTGCGTGTACTGCACCTCGTTGTCGTAGAGCTCGTAGAGCAGCGAGAACGTGTAGTCCTTGATCTCGTCGCGCTTGGCCTGGTCGACCAGCTCGAGTCCGCGCTGGAACTTGTAGCCGATGTAGTAGCCGTGCACGGCCTCGTCGCGGATGATGAGGCGGATGAGGTCGGCCGTGTTGGTGAGCTTCGCCCGCGACGACCAATACATGGGCAGGTAGAAGCCCGAGTAGAAGAGGAACGACTCGAGCAGCGTCGAGGCGACCTTGCGCTTCAGGGGCTCGTCGCCGCGGTAGTACTCCATGACGATGGAGGCCTTCTTCTGCAGGTGCTCGTTCTCGACCGACCAGCGGAACGCGTCGTCGATGTCCTTGGTCGAGCACAGCGTCGAGAAGATCGACGAGTAGCTCTTGGCGTGCACCGATTCCATGAACGCGATGTTCGTGTACACCGCCTCTTCGTGCGGGGTCAGCGAGTCGGGAATGAGCGAGACCGCGCCGACCGTGCCCTGGATGGTGTCGAGCAGCGTGAGGCCCGTGAACACCCGCATCGTGGTCTGCTGCTCGTCGGGCGACAGCGTGTTCCACGACTGCACGTCGTTCGACAGCGGTACCTTCTCGGGCAGCCAGAAGTTGTTGACCAGGCGGTTCCAGACCTCGAGGTCCTTGTCGTCCTGGATGCGGTTCCAGTTGATCGCGTTGACGTGGTCGACCAGCTTGACCGGGCCGGCGTGCGCCGGGTCGCTCTTCGCCGAGTTCACCGGGTCGGTGAGGGTCATCCGTTCATTCCTCTTCTCGAGTCATCCGTAATGTGAGAAATGCTCATCAAAGCATGCACGAGACGCACTCGGACATGTTCGTTCCTTCGAGCGCGAGCTGACGCAGCCGGATGTAGTAGATCGTCTTGATGCCCTTGCGCCACGCGTAGATCTGGGCCTTGTTGATGTCGCGGGTCGTCGCGGTGTCCTTGAAGAACAGCGTGAGCGAGAGACCCTGGTCGACGTGCTGCGTCGCCGCGGCGTAGGTGTCGATGACCTTCTCGTAGCCGATCTCGTACGCGTCCTCGTAGTACTCGAGGTTGTCGTTCGTCATGAACGGCGCCGGGTAGTAGACGCGGCCGAGCTTGCCTTCCTTGCGGATCTCGATCTTCGACGCGATCGGGTGGATCGACGACGTCGAGTTGTTGATGTACGAGATCGAGCCGGTCGGCGGCACCGCCTGCAGGTTCTGGTTGTAGATGCCGTGCTCCTGGATGGAGGCCTTCAGCTCCTGCCAGTCGTGCTGCGTCGGGATGTGCACGCCGGCGTCGGCGAACAGCTCGATGACCCGAGCCGTCTGGGGCACCCACGCGGCATCCGTGTACTTGTCGAAGAACTCGCCCGACGCGTACTTCGACTCGGCGAAGCCGTCGAAGGCCTCGCCGCGCTCGATCGCGATCCGGTTCGACGCGCGCAGCGCGTGGAAGAGCACCGTGTAGAAGTAGATGTTCGTGAAGTCGATGCCCTCTTCGCTGCCGTAGTGGATGCGCTCGCGGGCGAGGTAGCCGTGCAGGTTCATCTGGCCGAGGCCGATGGCGTGCGACTTGTCGTTGCCGTCTTCGACGGACCGCACCGACGAGATGTGCGACATGTTCGAGACGGCGGTGAGCCCGCGGATGGCCGTCTCGACCGTCTTGCCAAGATCGGGCGAGTCCATCGACAGCGCGATGTTCATCGACCCGAGGTTGCACGAGATGTCCTTGCCGATCTGGGCGTACGACAGGTCTTCGTTGTAGGTCGTCGGCGTGTTGACCTGGAGGATCTCGGAGCACAGGTTCGACATGTTGATCCGGCCCTTGATCGGGTTGGCCTTGTTCACCGTGTCCTCGAACACGATGTAGGGGTAGCCCGACTCGAACTGGATCTCGGCGATCGTCTGGAAGAACTCGCGCGCGTTGATCTTCGTCTTCTTGATGCGCGGGTCGTCGACCATCGCGCGGTAGTTCTCGGTGATCGGCACGTCGCCGAACGGCTTGCCGTAGACGCGCTCGACGTCGTACGGCGAGAAGAGGTACATGTCCTCGTTGTTCTTCGCGAGCTCGAACGTGATATCGGGCACGACGACGCCGAGGGAGAGCGTCTTGATGCGGATCTTCTCGTCGGCGTTCTCGCGCTTGGTGTCGAGGAACCGCATGATGTCGGGGTGGTGCGCCGACAGGTACACGGCACCCGCGCCCTGGCGTGCACCGAGCTGGTTGGCGTACGAGAACGAGTCCTCCAGGAGCTTCATCACGGGGATGATGCCCGACGACTGGTTCTCGATCTGCTTGATCGGCGCACCCGACTCGCGGATGTTCGAGAGCAGGAGCGCCACGCCGCCGCCGCGCTTCGACAGCTGCAGCGACGAGTTGATGCCGCGGGAGATCGACTCCATGTTGTCTTCGATGCGGAGCAGGAAGCACGAGACGAGCTCGCCGCGCTGCGCCTTGCCCGTGTTGAGGAACGTCGGCGTCGCCGGCTGGAAGCGCCCCGCGATGATCTCCTCCACGAGATCGGTCGCGAGCTGCTCGTCGCCCTGCGCGAGGCCGAGCGCGGTCATGACGACCCGGTCTTCGAAGCGCTCGAGGTACCGCTTGCCGTCGAAGGTCTTCAGCGTGTAGCTCGTGTAGTACTTGAACGCGCCGAGGAACGTCTCGAAGCGGAACTTCTTCGAGTACGCCAGGTCGTTGAGCTTCTGGATGAACTCGAACGAGTACATGCCGAGCGTCTCGGGCTCGTAGTACTCCTTCTCGACGAGGTAGTCGAGGCGCTCCTTCAGCGAGTGGAAGAAGACCGTGTTCTGGTTGACGTGCTGCAGGAAGTACTCCCGCGCCGCCTCCTTGTCCTTCTCGAACTGGATCTTCCCGTCGGCGCTGTAGAGGTTCAGCATCGCGTTCAGGGCGTGGTAGTCCATCCCCGAGTTGCTCGAGCGCGGTGCGTCGATGACCGCTACGCCACTGTCGTCTGCGGCGCCTGCTGCTGCGTTGACCAAAATGCGTCCAATCCCTCGTCGACGGCGCGAACGTCGTCTGGTGTTCCGAATACTTCGAAGCGGTAGAGGTGCGGCACGTGGCACTTCGCGGCGATGATGTCGCCCGCGAGCCCGTAGGCCGCACCGAAGTTGGTGTTCCCAGCGGCGATGACGCCGCGGATGAGGCCGCGGTTCTGCGGGTCGTTCAGGAACCTGATGACCTGCTTGGGCACCGCGCCCTTGCCGTCGCCGCCACCGTAGGTGGGGACGACGAGCACGTACGGCTCGTCGGCGACGAGCGCGGCATCCTTCGCATGGAGCGGGATGCGCGCCGCCGGCCGGTCGAGCTTCTCGATGAAGCGCGCGGTGTTGCCCGACACGCTCGAGAAGTAGATGAGGTTCGTCATGACTGCTCCAGGTCGTGCATCTCGACCCCCCGGTCGATGCGCCCGGGAGCCGTTACGCGAGCCGAGAGGCCAGCTCGTCGATCTTGTCGGGTCGGAAGCCCGACCAGTGACCTTCGTCGGTGATGACGACCGGGGCCTGCAGGTAGCCGAGTTCCTTGACCGCGGCGAGGGCGGTCTCGTCCTGTGACAGGTCGAGCACCTCGTACTCGATGCCCTTGCTGTCGAGGGCTCGGTACGTGGCGTTGCACTGGACGCAGGAAGGCTTGGTGTAGACCGTGACCGTCATCTCTGTGACCCCTCTTTCTCAGGCTCCTGGAGGAGCCGTTCCCCCGGTGTTGCTTCGACTCATCGATACTACATCTTGTGTCTGGGCAATTGCACGACCACAAGATGATGTAGTTACATCCGTGTAGTTTTCCACCGCGTTCTCCACCGTTCATCAACAGGTCGATGCCGGTCTGATCGGCGGATTCTCGCGGTTCGCGATTCGGTTCTCCACAGGCCTGCTCATCTGTGCAGAGCCGGCCTGTGAGTGGATGTCGGGCGTGTCGTCGGCGTGTCGCCCACGCACCACGCCGGCACGAGGCATCCGCACCGCCCTGGCGACGACGCGACGACCCCCGCTGGCGACGGCTTCACGCGACATACCGGCTCCCCCGACCCGACATCTGGCCCTCATCGGCCCGCCGACCACAACATCTGGTGGCGTCCGCTGGTAATGCTGCCACCACCCACCGACATTCCCGCGACGGATGACACGGCGCGTCGTGGCATCCGCCCGCCCCCACTTCACGGGGAGGCCCGCGCCCGCACCGCGGGGCCCTACCGGCGTGCGGCCACGCGGGTTAGCCTGACGACGGACTCGACCGACGCACCGACGCCGCCGCGCTCCGATGCAGACCAGTCCGACGGCAGACCAGACCGACGCAGCCCACCACCGACGCAGGCCCGGCCTGCGAGGGAGGACCGCATGTCCCACACCGTGATCTCGCACGACGGCGCCTCGATCGCCTACGACCGCGAGGGCGAGGGCCCGCCCGTCGTCCTGGTCGGCGGCGCGTTCCAGTTCCGCGCGTTCGACCCGGCCACGAAGCAGCTCGCGACCCACCTCGCCAAGCGCGGCTACACGGTCGTGAACTACGACCGGCGCGGTCGTGGCGAGAGCGCGCACGACGTGCCGATGGGCCTGCACGAGACGCTCGCCGACCTGCGCGCCATCGTCGCGGAGCTGCAGCGCATCCACGAGCTCGGCGAGGGGGTCGCCCTCTTCGGCAACTCCTCCGGCGGGGCCATCGCGCTCGCGGCCGCAGCGCATGGGCTGCCCGTGACCGCGATCGTCGCGTTCGAGGTGCCGATCGGCGCCGAACAGGGGCACGAGGGCGCGGAGTTCCTCGACGGCATCCGCGAGCGCGTCGCGGGCGACGACCCCGACGCGGTCGTCGAGTACTTCATGAAGGACATGCCGCCCGACTGGCTCGAGCAGGCCAAGGGCACCCCGGCGTGGCCCCTGATGGTGCGCATCGGCCCGAGCCTCGAGGCGGATGCCGAGTCCCTCGCCTGGGCGCAGTCCGCGCCGCACGCCGAGCTGCTCGGGTCGATCCAGGCGCCCACGCTCGTGCTCGTCGGCGAGGAGGAGGCCCCGAACGGGATGGCGCCGGCCGCCGACGCGATCGTCGCCGCGATGCCGCACGCCGAGCGCGGCACCGTGCCCGCCGTGCAGCACTCGTGGCAGCCCGAGAGCATGGCCGGCGCGATCGCCGACTTCCTCGACGCGCACGTGGAGCGCTGACGGGCGAGCGCCCGGCGGCTCAGCCGGACACGGGTTCGACCGAGTCCCCCGTCGCGATAGCGTGTGCGCGTGACCCCCCACGGACCCGACCACTTCGGCGCGAGCCCGCGCCTGCGGAGCCGCTCGGCGACCGGCCTGCCCGCGGCCCGGCGGCCCGCGCTCGCCCTGATCGTCGCGATCGTCATCGGCGCGTCCACGCTCGCGTTCGGCGTCGGCAGCGCGAACGGCGCGGCGGACGGCGTGGTCGCCGCCGCCGGGGGTCTCACGATCGGCGCCGTGGTCATCTGGATCCGGCAGGCCGTCGTCCTCGGTGAAGCGCGCCCGCGATTGCGGGCCTTGCGCGAGCAGGCAGGTGATCCGAGCGCCGTCGCGGTCCGCAGCACCGCCGGCTTCGCGGCATCGAAGGCACACGAGCGGGATCTCCGCGAGGAGCGCCGCAAGCCCGGACGCGCCTTCCAACTGCTCACGCTCGATGCCGACGGGTTCGAGCTCCGCGAGCGGCCCGCGGGCGGACCCGGCGGGGTCGCGTTCGTGCCGTGGGCGAGCGTCGAGTCGATCCGGGTCGGCAGTGCCGAGTTCGCGGATGTCTCGGAGCGCGCCATCCTCGTCGCCGCGGACGTCCACGGCCACGCGTTCCTGCTCGGCCTCAGCCCGCTGGACGACCGTGCGTGGTGGATCCGGCCCGCGCCCGAGCACGAGTACCTGCGACTGATCGAGGAGATGATCCGCCGCGCCGGGTCGGTCCACTCCCGGTCGGACGCCGCCCCCTTGCCGAGTGATACCAGTCGCGCCGGGTGATGCCGTGGCACCGGTATCGCGTTCTTCAGGGCACCCGAGGTCGAGTGGTTGTACTCGGGCGTGACGAAGAGGTAGCCGTCTCGCGCGCTGCGCTACTGCTTCGCGGCCTTCGCCGCCGCCTTCGCGGCCTGCTTCGTGGCGCGGACCTTCGCGAGCGACTCCGGGTCGACGATGTCGGCCACCGAGGCGTACGACCCCTCGTCGCCGTAATGGCCGGCGGCCTCGCGCCATCCGCTCGCCTCGAGCCCGCACTGCTTGCCGAGCAGCGCCAGGAAGATCTTCGCCTTCTGCTCGCCGAACCCGGGCAGCGCCTTGAGTCGCTTCAACACCTCGGGGCCGTCGGGGTCGCCCTGCGTCCAGATCGCGGCGGCGTCGCCGCCCCACTCGTCGCGCACCGCGGCGGCGAGCGCCTGCACGCGCCCGGCCATCGAGCCCGGATACCGGTGGACTGCGGGAGGCTGCTTGAACGCCTCGACGAACCGCTCGGGCTCGACGGCGGCGATCGCCGCGGGCTCGATCGTGCCGACGCGGTCGCGGATCTTCGCCGGCCCCGCGAACGCCGTCTCCATCGCGACCTGCTGGTCGAGCAGCATGCCCGTGAGCAGCGCGAACGCGTCGCTGCCCAGCAGGTCGTCGGCAGCGGCATCCCCGGTGATGTTGAGCGTGGTCATGGGCTCCATCCTCCCACCGCAGGCCGCGGCTCGCCGGTCGGCGGCCGACCCGGCCCGGTCTGGCCTGGCTTGGCTTGGCGCCCCGCCCGCCCGCGCGCGCGCCCGCGCATGGATGCGATCACGCCGTCGGAGATTCCCGACGACACGCCGGATGCGCGCGGCGCGCCGCGCCGAATCTCCGACGACCCGAACGCCGCGCGTTCAGATCCATCCCAATTCCGGACAGCACCTGACCGGAAAGCGCGGGACACTGGCGGAAGCAGCCGGGGCATCCGTCGCCCGGCCCGAACGGGAGGACCACCATGGACTGGAAGATCGAGCTGATCTTCGTGCCCGTCACCGACGTCGACCGCGCCAAGGAGTTCTACGTCGACACGCTCGGCTTCACCGCCGACCACGACCAGCGCGTGAGCGACGACCTCCGCTTCGTGCAGCTCACCCCGCCCGGCTCGGCGTGCTCGATCGCGATCGGCGAGGGTCTCGGCATGACGCTCGAGCCCGGCCGGCAGGACACGATCCAGGTCGTCATCCCCGACGCCGACGCCGTCCTCGCCGACCTGCGTGCCAAGGGCGTCGAGGCCGAGGGCGTCGACGAGCAGGCGTGGGGCCGCTTCATCTCGCTCGCCGACCCCGACGGCAACCGCTGGACGCTCCAGCAGCTGCCCGACTACTCGGCCGCCTGAGGCGACGGATGCCCCGTGGTGGGCGCCGCACGCACGGGCCGGCGCGCCCACGCGCCCACGCGCAATCCGACCACGAATTCGCAGGATGACCCGGCGCGTGCCGCCCCTGGCCTCACCATGGCGCGGCTCATCCTGCGAACTCGCCCACGCCGAGCCGACCCGATGCACGCTCTCGCGCCCTCCACGCGAGAGTTCGCAGGAAGACGCCGCGGATGTCACCTCAGACGCCCCCATGGCGCGGCTCATCCTGCGAACTCGAGCCGTCGCACCGTGCGGCGCGCGCAGTACGGGGAGGGGGGCGCGGCGTGCGCCCGTCCGCGCCGCGCGCGGCCCGCGCACCGCCAGCGGCCCGCGCGCCGTCAGCGGTCCGCGCACCGTCAGGCCCGCGCGCCGTCAGCCGCCGGGCGCCGCCAGCGGCGCGGCGCCGTCAGCCGCGCGGCGCCGCCGTGCTCGCCCGCACGACCAGCTCGGGCACCCGCGAGGTGCGGTCGGGCGCGGCCGCCTCGTCGCGCAGCACGTCGGCCACGGTCGCCATGATGTCGCGTCCGAGCGAGTCGAAGTCCTGCCGCATCGTCGTGAGCGGCGGCGTGAAGAACGCGGCCTCGGGGATGTCGTCGAACCCGACGACGCTGAGCTCGCCCGGCACCTCGACGCCGGCCTCGTGGCAGGCGTGCAGCAGGCCGAGGGCCATCTGGTCGTTGCCGACGAACACGGCGGTCGCCCACCCGTCGTCGAGCAGGCGGCGTCCCGCCGCGTGGCCGGATGCCGCGAGCCAGTCCCCCGCGATCGGTTCGCGCACCTCGAGCCCGTGGGCCTCGAGCGCGGCGGCGTAGCCGCGGCGGCGTTCGGCGGCATCCATCGAGTCGGTGGGGCCCGCCACGTGGGCGATGCGCCGATGCCCGAGCCCGATGAGGTGCTCGGTCGCGAGCCCGCCGCCCGCGGCCTGGTCGAACGAGACGCGGTGCATGCCGGGTTCGATCTCGGATGCCACGGCCACGACGGGCACGCCCGCGTCGATGCCGCGCAGCACGTCGACGCCGTCGCGCTCGCCCGAGATGAGCACGATCGCCTCGACGCGCTGCAGCACGAGCCGGTGCACGGCCTGCGTGAGCACGTCGGGGTCGAGCGTGCGCATGCTCGCCTGACTGACGGCGTACCCCGCCTCGCGGGCCGCCTCGTTGAACCCGAGCGCCGCGCTCGAGGGCCCGTAGTCGGGGCGCCCCGCCTGGATCAGGCCGATCGAGCCCGAGCGCCGCTGCGCCATCGCGCGGGCCGTCGGCGAGGGCGTGTAGTTGAGGTCGGCGATGGCCTGCCGCACGCGCACCCGCGTTGCGGCGGCCACGCCGGGCAGGTCGTTGAGCACGCGCGACACGGTCTGGTGCGAGACGCCGGCGTGCCGTGCGACGTCGAACATGGTCGGCACGCCCGACGGGCCGGACGCCTCGGCCGGGCCGGACGCCTCGGCCGGGCCGTCGCCGACCCGCGCCGAGGCATCCGCACCGGTCACGTGGTCCTCCTTCAGAGGCCCTGCGCCAGTCGGTAGTAGGCCTGGTTCCACCGTACTTCGCGCTCGAAGCCGCGCTGCGTCGTCTCCTCGTCGATGACGAGGAGCTCGACGCGCGCCATCTCGGCGAAGTCGCGGAAGACGTCCACGCCGACCGCGGTCGACATGACCGTGTGGTGCGCGGCGCCGGCGGTCAGCCAGGCGGCGGCCGACGTCTGGAAGTCGGGGGCGGGCTTCCAGATCGCGCGCCCGACGGGCAGCTTGGGCAGCGGCTCGCGCGGCGCCACGTTCTCGACGACGTTCGCCGTGAGGCGGAACCGGTCGCGCATGTCCGACATCGCGACGACGACGGCCGGGCCGGGGTCGGCCGTGAAGACCAGGCGCACCGGGTCCTCCTTGCCGCCGATGCCGAGCGGGTGGATCTCGAGCGACGGCTTGGCCGTCGTGATCGACGGGGCGACCTCGAGCATGTGCGCGCCGAGGATCAGCTCGTCGCCGGGCGTCATGTCGTAGGTGTAGTCCTCCATGAGGGTCGCGCCGCCGGGCAGTCCTGCCCCCATGACGTTCGCGACGCGCACGAGGATCGCCGTCTTCCAGTCGCCCTCGGCGCCGAAGCCGTAGCCCTCGGCCTGCAGGCGCTGCACGGCGAGGCCCGGCAACTGGCGCAGCGCGCCCAGGTCCTCGAACGACGTGGTGAACGCGCCGAAGCCGCCCTCCTCGAGGAACGAGCGCAGGCCGATCTCGATCGCCGCGCCGTAGCGCAGCGACTCGTGCCGCTCGCCGCCCTTCCGCAGCTCGGGTGCGACCTCGTAGAGCTCCTCGTACTCCGCGACGAGCGCGTCGATGTCGGCGTCGGATGCCGCGTGCACGGCGTCCGCGAGCTCGTTCACGCCCCACGTGTTCACCTGCACGCCGAACCGCAGCTCGGCCTCGGTCTTGTCGCCCTCGGTCACCGCGACGAAGCGCATGTTGTCGCCGAAGCGGGCGAGCTTCAGGTCGCGGGATGCCGCGAGGCCGGCCGCCGCACGCTGCCACGTGCCGAGCTCGCGCTGCACGCGCGGGTCGGAGGCGTGGCCGACGATCGTCTTCCGCGGCACGCCGAGCCGTGTCTGGATGTACCCGAACTCGCGGTCGCCGTGCGCGGCCTGGTTCAGGTTCATGAAGTCGAAGTCGATGTCGGCGTACGGCAGCTCGACGTTCGCCTGCGTGTGCAGGTGCGCGAGCGGCTTCTGCAGCGCGTCGAGGCCGGCGATCCACATCTTCGCGGGGCTGAAGGTGTGCATCCACGCGACGACGCCGATCACGTTCGGCGCGGCGTTCGCCTCGAGCGCGATCTGCTTGATCGCGGCCGAGTCGGTGAGCACGGGCTTCCAGACGATCTTCACGGGCACGTCGGACGCCGCGTCGAGCGTCCCGGCGATGGTGCGCGACTGGTCGGCGACCTGCGCGAGGGTCTCGGGGCCGTAGAGGTGCTGGCTTCCGGTGAGGAACCAGACCTCGTATCCGTCGAGCGAGGTGGTGAGCGGCGTGCGGGTCATGTGCGTGTCCTTCGTGTGGTTCCGGGTGCTTCGGTGTCTGGGGTGTCTGGGATGTCTGCGGTGTCTGGGATGTCTGCGGTGTCTGGGATTTCCGGGGCGCCGGTCGGTGGATGCCTCGGGCGGAATGTCTCGGGCGCCGGCGCCGTCACAGCGCCTCGACGGCGGCCGCCTCGGCGGCGAGTCCGGCGGCGTAGCGGTCGAGGTAGGCGGCGAAGCCGGCGACATCCGTCGGTTCGGGCTCGGCGACGTCGATCGCCGCACCGGCGAAGACGCGCCGGTCGAGGTAGGTGCCGAGGTCGGCCTCGTCGGCGTGCCCGAGGTAGTCGGCGAGCACCGCGATGCCCCACGCGCCGCCCTCCGAGGCGGTCTCGCCGACGGCGACCGGCGCGTCGAGCGCGCCCGCGAGGAACCGCTGCGCGACCCCCGCCGTGCGGAAGATGCCACCGTGGGCGAACATGCGGTCGAGGCCGACGCCCTCGGCGTGCAGCACGCGCATGCCGAGCGCCAGCGTGCCGTACACGCCGTAGATGTGGGCGCGCATCAGGTTCGCGAGGGTCAACCGGCTGTCGGGCGTGCGGACGACCATCGGCCGCCCCTCCTCGAGGCCCGCGATGGGTTCGCCCGCGAGGTGGTTGTATGCGATGAGGCCACCGGCATCCGCCTCGCCCTCGAGCGCCTCGCGGAACAGCGCGCCGAACACCGCATCGCCGTCGAGCTCGACGCCCGCGGCCGCGGCGAACCGCCCGAAGACGCCCGCCCACGCGGCGAGCTCGCTCGCTCCGTTGTTGCAGTGCACCATCGCGACCGGGTCGCCGGCGGGCGTCGTGACGAGGTCGAGCTCGTCGTGCGCAGTCGACAGCGGATGCTCCAGCACGACCATCGCGAAGATGCTCGTGCCGGCGCTGACATTGCCGGTGCGCGGGGCGACCGCGTTCGTGGCCACCATGCCGGTGCCGGCGTCGCCCTCGGGCGGGCAGAACGGGATGCCGGCGCGCAGCGCGCCCGTCGGGTCGAGGAGCGCGGCGCCCCCGGCAGTGAGCTCGCCGGCGACCCGCCCGGCCGGCAGCACCTCGGGCAGGAGGTCCGCGACCTTCACGCCGGGCGCGCGGTCGGCGACGAGGTCGTCGTAGATGCCGATGAGTCGCGCGTCGTAGTCGTTCGTCGCCGAGTCGATGGGGAACATGCCGGACGCGTCGCCGACGCCGAGCACGTTGCGCCCGGTGAGCTTCCAGTGCACGTACCCGGCGAGGGTCGTGATGGTCGCGATCCCGGGCACATGCGGCTCCTCGTCGAGGACCGCCTGGTGCAGGTGGGCGATCGACCAGCGCAGCGGGATGTTCACGCCGAACCGCTCGCTGAGCTCGGCGGACGCGGGCCCCGTCGACGTGTTGCGCCACGTCCGGAACGGCACCAGCAGCTCGCCGTCGGCGTCGAAGGCGAGGTAGCCGTGCATCATCGCCGAGACGCCGATCGCGCCGAACGTGTCCGGCACGACGTCGTACCGGCGCCCGAGGTCGGCGATGAGGTCGGCGTACGCCGACTGCAGGCCCGCCCAGACCGACTCGAGCGAGTACGTCCAGCGACGGTCCAAGAACTGGTTCTCCCACTCGTTGCTGCCGACGGCGAGCACCTCGGTCGGGTCGGGCCCGACCAGGCAGGCCTTGATGCGGGTCGACCCGAACTCGATGCCGAGCGACGTGCGCCCGTCGAGGATCGCGGCGCGCGCGGCATCCGTGGTCATGGTCTCGCTCATCGTCGTGCGTCTCCACTCTGTCCGTAGACGTTCTGGTACCGGTCGTACAGCCGGTCGATCGAGTCCTGCGGGATGGGGAT
>NZ_WKJD01000017.1 GCF_009674665.1 Agromyces kandeliae | reverse complement strand
TCGCCTTCGCCTTCGCCTTCGCCTTCGCCTTCGCCTTCGCCTTCGCCTTCGCCTTCGCCTTCGGGAGGAACTTCTCGATCCTCGTCGGCGTGGCGCCATGCGACACGCCGACGGTCGCCGGGAAGTCCCTCCCGAGCGGCGGGGGCGCACGGCCGGTCCTCCGCGACCCGCCGATTCCCGATGCCGGCCCACGAACCCCGTACAGCTAGGCGCGCGGCACCGCCGGCGGCGTGACGTGGGACTGCGCGAACGCGCGGTTGCGCTCGCCGATCTCCGCGGCCCGCGCGAGCCGCTCGCGCTCCATCCGCTGGGCGAAGACCGTCCAGACGAGCAGGGCGGCGCCGGCCCCGACCAGGGCACCGCCGATGGTGTCGGTGATCCAGTGGGCTCCGAGGTACGTGCGGCTGATCGCCATCAGCACCGTGTACACGACGCCCCAGAACCACACCCACCCGCGGGGGACGATGATGCCGATCGTGACCGCGATCGTCGCGGCGTTCGCCACGTGGCCGGACGGGAAGGAGCCGAAGTCCGACAGCACGATGATGTCCTCCGGACGGGCCCGGCCGAACAGGTTCTTCAGCAACTGCACGATGAGCGCACTCGCGACGGACGCCGTGACGAAGTACAGCGCGGCCCACGGTCGCCGGACCGCGAGCAGGATCACCGCGATGGCGATCGGGACGACGAACACCCCGATCACCCCACCGCCGAGCGCGTTCATCCCGTAGGCGAAGAGGTCGCCGATCGGCCCGCGGAGCGTGAAGATGTCCTCCGCCCATTCCTCGTCGATCTCGAAGAGACCGCGGAGCGCGATGACGATGCCGAGGACGAGCGCGATGACGAGCGCCGCGATCCCCGCGGCGAACGGCACGAAGCGGCCGACGTGCTCGGTGCGCTCCTCGCGGGCCGCCGGGTGGAGGCTCTCGCCGGTCGGGGCGACCGGGCCGCGTTCGGTGACCTCGGCCGAGGTCTCGCCGTCGTGGTCGGCGGAGGTCCTCCCCGCTGCGGGCTGGGCGCTGTCCGGATCGCTCATGTCGACACGCTAGTCGCGCGGGCGCGAGCCCGCGGTGCACCGGCGCCGCGTGCCTCGGACCCCGCGGCGGTCCGCGCCCGGGCGCGTGCGACGAGCGGATGCCGCGGCCCATGCGGCACGCGGCATCCGCCCCTCGGGTCGATCAGTCGCTGAGCGCGGGGACCGTCTTGGGGCGCACGAGCAGCCAGACCGAGCCGATCGCGACCACGGAGGCGCCCAGCATGAACGCGGCCATCGGCACCGCGCTGTCGACGCCGAACAGGCCGATGAGCGGCGAGATGACGCCGGCGAGGCCGAAGTTCAGCGCGCCGAGCAGCGACGCCGCCGTGCCGGCCTCGGCGCCGTGGTGCGCCAGGGCGAGCACCTGCACCGCCGGGAAGCTGAACCCGCACGCGAGGATGTAGATCCACAGCGGGATCGCGGTGCCCCAGAATCCTGCGCCGGACGAGTCGAGCACGATGATCGCGATCGCCATCGCGGCGTGGACGATCGTGGTGCCCGCGAGCACGTACTGCGGCGGGATCGGCCCGCGGATGAGCCTCGACGAGGTCTGCACGCCGATGATCACGCCGACGGAGTTGACCGCGAAGAGCAGGCCGTACTCCTGCGCGCTGAACGCGTACACCTGCTGGAACAGGAACGACGAGGTCGTCAGGTACGAGAACAGGCCCGTGAAGGTCATGCCGCCGATGATCGCGGCACCGAGGTAGACGCGGTCGCGGAAGAGCGCGCGGTAGCGCTCGCGCATCGACGAGTGGCCGGCGACGTGGCGGCGGGACTCGGGCAGGGTCTCGACGATCAGGAACGCGACCGAGAGCACGACGGCGACGCCGTAGCCGGCGAGCACCCAGAACACGCCCCGCCAGTCCATGAAGGCGAGCAACTGCGAGCCGATGACCGGCGCGAGCACCGGGGCGAGGCCGTTGACGAGCGCGAGGCGCGAGAGCATGCGCACGAGCGGCTTGCCGCCGAACAGGTCGCGGACCATCGCCATCGCGACCACGCCGCCGGCTGCGGCGCCGAAGCCCTGCATGAGGCGGAAGAAGGCGAGCCAGGCGATGTCGGGCGCGAGCGCGGCCGCGATCGACGCGGCGATGTGCAGCGCGGTCGCGAGGATGAGGGGCAGGCGACGGCCGACCTTGTCGCTCCACGGGCCGACGATGAGCTGGCCGAGGCCGAAGCCGATCATGGTGCCGGTCAGCGTGATCTGCACGGCAGCGGCACCGACGCCGAACTCGGACTCCAGCGCAGGGAACGCCGGCAGGTAGAGGTCGACCGTGAACGGGCCGAGCGCGGTGAGCGCTCCCAGCACCAGGACGTAGACGAGTCGCTGGCGGCGGCTCAGGAGGTCGCCGGGGTGGCGGGGAGCGGTGTAGTCGTCCGGGCGGACGATGGGGATGGAGGCGGTGGACATGGGCGGTTCCCGAGGCGTGCTGGAGTGCGGACGTGCGGAGGCGGCTGTGCTGGCGCACGCCGTCGGGCGCCGGGCGAACAGGAACGGCGCCCCGTGGGGCGCCGCCGGGTGCGATCTCGGCCATCATGGCCTCGAATCGATTCGACTGAGGCCTCAGTCTAGCGCTTCGACCCCCGGGTGACGCAAGCCGAGCCGCATTCGGATTCCGTTCGCGGGGCCCCGACGGGACTCAGCCGGCGACCGAGAGCGGATCGGCCAGGAGCCTCGCGAACGCGAGTTCTGCGGCGCCGATCATGAGCCGATCCTCGCCGAGCGCGGCGACCACGACGTCGACGTCCTCCATCGCCGCGGGCATGGCCTGGGCGGCCACCGCACCCCGCAGCGCGGCCGGATCCTGCTCCGCGAGCGTCGCGAGGAACCCGCCGAGGATCACGAGCGACGGGTTCAGCACGTTCACGGCGTTCGCGAGGGCGGTCGCGAGGATGCGTCGCTGGCGATCGAGCTCGGAAGCGATCGCCGGGTCGCCGGCGTCGACGGCGGAGCGGATGGCGCCGGCCAGCGTCGGCTCGTCCGCCGACCTCAGCCCGACCGCCTCGAGGAGCCTCGCGCGACCGACCTCGTCCTCGAGCACGCCGCCGCCCGCGCGGCGATCCCCGTGCGAGGCGATGCCCGGCCGGTTCTGGCCGAACTCGCCCGCGTACCCGCTGCGGCCCCCGACGGCACGGCCGTGCACGACGAGGCCGCCGCCGATGCCGCTCGCGCCGCCGTTCAGGTAGACGAGGTCGTCGACGCCTCGTCCCGCTCCGAAGAGGTGCTCGGCGAGCGCACCCAGGCTCGCGTCGTTGCCGACGGCGGCGGGCAGGCCCGTGGCCTCCTCGACGAACTCGCGCACGGGCGCCTCGTGCCACTCCAGGTGCGGCGCGAACCGCACGAGCCCGTCGGCGGCGCGCACGAGGCCGGGCACCGCGAGTCCGACGCCCGCGAATCGCGCGTGGGCGAGGTCGCCGTCGCGCCAGCGCCGGATCGCGTCGGCGACGAGCAGCGCGGTGCGCTCGGGCGTGACCAGGTCGTCGACCTCGATGCGCTCGCGCGCGTCGATGCGGCCGCCGAGGCCGACGGCGGCGAGGGTCACGGCGTCGACCTCGGGGTTCACCGTCACGGCGACGACGCCCGGGTGGGCCGCGACGACCGGCGAGGGGCGCCCGACCCGGTTCGTGGGGTCGGGCGCGCGCTCCTCGACGAGTTCGAGCTCGACGAGCTCTCCGGTGAGCGAGGCGACCGTCGAGCGGTTGAGCCCGGTGAGCGCGGTGATGCGTGCTCGGGAGAGCGGCCCCTCGAGGTGGACGAGCCCGAGGATGCGCGCGAGGTTGCGTCGATGCACCCCGTCGAAACTCCCGGTGCTTCCGTTGCGATCGGTCACGCGCACCACTCTAGGTTCGCCGGGCCGGGAATCGGTGGCGCATCGCCGAATATGTTGCGCTTGACCGCAAAACCGCTCGAGCGTATATTCGTCACGTCCAGATCACTTTCGACGTTGTGGTCGAAATTTTCGAGAGGTTCGATGATGAACAGACGCAGCACCACGCGGCTCGTCACCTTCGCCGCGGCGACCGGGCTCGCCGTCGCCTCGCTCACCGGCTGCGCCGGCGGCGGTGGCGACGAGGGCGGCGACGGCGAGGTCACCCTCACCTGGTGGCACAACGGCACGACCGGTCCGCTCCCCGAGGTCTGGGAGGAGGTCGCCACGGAGTTCGAGGAGTCCCACCCCGGCGTCACGGTCGAGCAGACCGGCTACCAGAACGAGGACCTGCAGCGCACGCTCATCCCCAACGCGCTCGCGGCGGGCGACCCGCCCGACCTCTTCCAGGTCTGGCCGGGCGGCGAGCTCCGCGACCAGGTCGAGAACGGCTACCTGATGCCGCTCGACGACGTCATCCCCGACACGATCGACAGCGTGGGCGCGACCGTGAACCCGTGGCAGGTCGAGGGCACCACCTACGGCATCCCCTTCACGTTCGGCATCGAGGGCTTCTGGTACAACACCGACCTGTTCGAGGAGGCCGGGATCGACGCGCCCCCGACCACGCTCGACGAGCTGATCGACGCCGTCGGCGCCCTCCGCGACGCGGGCATCACGCCCATCGCGGTCGGCGCGGGCGACAAGTGGCCCGCCGCGCACTGGTGGTACCAGTTCGCCCTGCACTCCTGCTCGCCCGAGACGCTGCAGGCCGCCGAGACCGAGTACGACTTCAGCGACGACTGCTGGGTCGACGCGGGCGACCAGCTCGAGGAGTTCCTCGGCATCGACCCGTTCCAGGAGGGCTTCCTCGGCACGCCCGCGCAGCAGGGCGCCGGCAGCTCGGCCGGCCTCGTGGCCAACGGCGAGGCGGCGATGGAGCTCATGGGCCACTGGAACGCCGGGGTCATCGGCGGACTCACGCCCGATCAGCAGGTGCCCGAGTTCCTCGGCTGGTTCCCCTTCCCGGGCATCGAGGGTTCGGCCGGCGACCCGACGGCCGCGCTCGGCGGCGGCGACGGGTTCGCCTGCTCGGCCGAGGCTCCGCCCGAGTGCGCGGAGCTGCTCGAGTTCATCATGAGCGAGGACGTCCAGGCGAAGTTCGCGGCGAGCGGCGCCGGCATCCCCACGGTCCCCGCCGCGACGAGCTCGCTCGAGGACCCGAACCTGACGCTCGTCGCCGAGGGCCTCGCAGCGTCGTCCTTCGTCCAGCTCTGGTTCGACACGGCCTTCGGCACCACCGTCGGCAACGCCATGAACGACGGCATCGTCAACCTCTTCGGCGGCTCAGGCACGCCCGACGAGATCGTCACGAAGATGCAGGACGCTGCGGCGACGCTCTGATGACCGCAACGCTCCAGCAGGCCGGGCCCGCGATCGCCGCGGGTCCGGCCCCCACCCCGGGACGACGGCGGCCGCGGTCGAGCGCGACGCGGCAGCGCATCGAGGTCGTCCTGCTCGTGGGCCCCGCCCTGCTCCTGTTCCTCGGCTTCGTGATCCTCCCGGTGATCCTCGCCGCGGTCTACAGCCTCTACAACCTTCCCCCGGCGTTCCGGTGGGAGCAGCTCGCCGAGCCCGACCGGTTCGTCGGCCTCGCCAACTACCAGCGGGCGTTCGACTCCCCCGAGTTCGTCCGGGCGATCGGCAACAACTTCATCATCCTGTTCGCGTCCCTGCTCATCCAGGGCCCGCTCGCGATCGGCATCGCGCTGCTGCTGAACCGCCCGCTGCGCGGCCGGACCGCGCTGCGGCTGCTGATCTTCGTCCCCTACGTGCTCGCCGAGGTCATCGCCGGCCTCGCGTGGAAGCTGCTGCTCCAGCCCCAGGGCGGCGTGAACGCGATGCTCGAGTCGCTCGGCCTCGGCTTCCTGCAGCAGAACTGGCTCGCCGACCCGGGCATCGCGCTGTGGACGCTCTTCTGGATCCTCACGTGGAAGTACCTCGGATTCGCGATCATCCTCATGCTCGCCGGCCTCCAGGGCGTGCCCGAGGAGCTCGCCGAGGCGGCCGCGATCGACGGCGCGAGCTGGTGGCAGATCCAGCGGTACATCACCATCCCGCTGCTCGGCCCGACGATCCGCATCTGGGCGTTCCTGTCCATGATCGGCGCACTCCAGCTGTTCGACATGGTCTGGGTCACCGTCGCACCGACCGTGCGCGGGATGGCCACCGAGACCATGGCGACCTACATGGTGCAGCAGGGCCAGTTCGCGGGTCAGCCGGGCTACGGCAGCGCGATCGCCGTGATCCTCTTCTTCATCTCGCTCACCGTCGCGCTGATCTACCAGCGCGTCGCCCTCCGCCGCGACCTCGCCGGCGCCGTCACCCGAGGAGTGCGCTGACATGGCCGCGACGACCGTCATCACCACCGGACGACCGCCGTCCGAGCTCCCCCGGCGCGGCGCCGGGCGCGGCATCGACTGGGGCGAGCCGTTCGTGTACCTCGTGGCCCTCGTCGTCGCCGCCGTCGCCATCGGCCCGGTGCTCTACGTCTTCCTCGGCGGGTTCCGCACCACCGCCGACCTGAACGCCGACCCGGCGGGCCTGCCCGACCCGTGGACGCTGCAGAACTGGGCGGCCGTGCTCGGGTCCGAGCGGTTCTGGGGCAACGTGCTCGCGAGCGTCATCCTCGCCGCCGGCACGACCGCCGGCGTCGTCATCGT
Organism: Agromyces kandeliae; assembly: GCF_009674665.1. Classification (GTDB taxonomy): domain Bacteria; phylum Actinomycetota; class Actinomycetes; order Actinomycetales; family Microbacteriaceae; genus Agromyces; species Agromyces kandeliae. The sequence continues at coordinate 28,279 of NZ_WKJD01000017.1, read as the reverse complement.
CGGCATCATGGCGGCGTTCGTGATCGCGCGCTACGACTTCCGCGGACGCCAGGGGCTCTACACGCTCTTCACCGCCGGGCTCATGTTCCCGCTCACGGTCGCCGCGCTGCCGCTCACGCTGCTGCTGCGCACGCTCGGCCTGCACGGATCGTACCTCGGGGTCATCATCCCGTCGATCGCCTTCGCACTGCCGACGACGATCATCATCCTCGTGCCGTTCCTCCGCGCCATCCCCGACGAACTCGAGGAGGCCGCGTCCATCGACGGGACGAGCCGCATCGGGTTCTTCTGGCGGATCCTCCTGCCCCTCTCGATGCCCGGGCTCGTCACCGTCGGCGTGCTGGCGTTCGTCGGCAGCTGGAACGGCTACCTGCTGCCGCTGCTCGTGATCTCGACGGGCACGCTCCCGCAGGAGCTCTGGCCGCTGCCGCTCGGCGTCACGCAGTTCTCGACGCAGTACTCGCAGGACACGGCGGCGGTGCTCGCGTACACGTCCCTCGCGATGATCCCGGCGCTGGCGTTCTTCCTCGTCGCCGAGCGACGCATCGTCGGCGGCCTCCAAGGGGCGGTGAAGGGATGACCGCGCTCGACGGTTCGACCCCCGTCGGCGGGTCGACGCAGGTGACGGATGCCGCGTGGCGCGACGCCGCCCGCCCGATCGACGAGCGCGTGGCCGCCCTGGTGGCCGAGATGACGCTCGACGAGAAGCTCGCGCAGCTCTACGGCGTCTGGGTCGGCGCGGCCGACGACGGCGGCGGCGACGTCGCCCCGCACCAGCACGACCTGAACGACGACGTCGACCTCGACGCGCTGCTCCCATCGGGGCTCGGCCAGATCACGCGGCCGTTCGGCACGGCGCCCGTCGACGCGGCGGTCGGGGCGCTCTCGCTCGCGCGCATGCAGCAGCGCATCGCCGGTGCGAACCGCCTCGGCATCCCGTCGGTCGCGCACGACGAGTGCCTCGCGGGCTTCGCCGCGTGGGGCGCGACCGCCTATCCGGTTCCGCTGTCGTGGGGCGCCTCCTTCGACCCGGCGCTGGTCGAGCGGATGGCCCGGCGCATCGGCGCCGACATGCGATCGGTCGGCGTGCACCAGGGGCTCGCGCCCGTGCTCGACGTCGTCCGCGACGCGCGCTGGGGCCGCGTCGAGGAGACCATCGGCGAGGACCCCTACCTCGTGGCGACGGTGGGCACCGCGTACGTGCGCGGGCTCGAGGCATCCGGCGTCGTCGCGACCCTGAAGCACTTCGTCGGCTACTCGGCCTCGAAGGCCGGACGCAACCTCGCGCCCGTCTCGATCGGGCCGCGCGAACTCGGCGACGTGCTGCTGCCGCCGTTCGAGATGGCGGTGCGCGAGGGCGGGGCGCGCAGCGTCATGAACTCGTACTCCGACCTCGACGGCGTGCCCTCCGCCGCGGACCGGTGGCTGCTCACGGAGCTGCTGCGCGAGACCTGGGGCTTCGATGGCACGGTCGTCGCGGACTACTTCGCGGTCGCGTTCCTGAAGCTGCTGCACGGCGTCGCCGACACCTGGGCGGATGCCGCGGCCGCGGCGCTCGAGGCCGGGCTCGACGTCGAGCTCCCGACCGTGAAGGCGTTCGGCGAACCGCTGCGGGCGGCCGTCGAAGCCGGTGCGGTGGACTCCGGGCTCATCGACACCGCGCTGCGCCGCGTGCTGCGGCAGAAGGCCGAGCTCGGGCTGCTCGACGCCGGCTGGTCGCCCGTGCCGGCCGCGCTCGCCGGGCTCGGCCTCGCCGACGCCGACCTCGCCGACGCCGATGCGGCGCACGCCGACCGACTGCGCGGCCGCATCGACCTCGACCCGCCCGGCAACCGCGCGCTCGCGCGCGAGCTCGCCGAGCGCGCGGTCGTGCTCGCGAGGAACGACGGCACGCTCCCGCTCGGGGCGCCGTCGGTGATCGCGGTGGTCGGCCCCAACGCCGACGATCCGTACGCGATGCTCGGCTGCTACTCGTTCCCGACGCACGTCGTGACCCAGCACCCGGGCGTCGGGATCGGCATCCGCATCCCCACGCTGCTCGACGCGCTGCGCGCCGAGTTCCCGGGCAGCGTGGTCCGGCACGCGGTCGGCACGAGCGTGGACGGCGGCGAGACCGACCGCATCGCCGAGGCGGTCGAGCTCGCGTCATCCGCCGACGTCGTCGTGCTCGCGCTCGGAGATCGCGCCGGCCTGTTCGGCCGCGGCACGAGCGGCGAGGGCTGCGATGCCGAATCGCTCGCGCTCCCGGGAGCGCAGCAGGCGCTCGTCGACGCGGTGCTCGACTCAGGGACGCCGGCGGTGCTCACGATGCTCGCCGGGCGCCCGTACGCGCTGGGGCGTGCCGTGTCGGAGGCGGCGGGCATCGTGCAGGCGTTCTTCACGGGCGAGGAGGGTGCCGGTGCGATCGCCGGCGTGCTGAGCGGCCGCGTGAACCCGAGCGGGCGCCTTCCGGTGTCGATCCCGGCCTCGCCGGGCGCGCAGCCGACGACGTACCTCGCACCGCCGCTCGCCCGCGCGAACGACGTGTCGAGCGTCGATCCGACGGCGGCGTTCCCGTTCGGACACGGACTGGGGTACGCCGCGTTCGACTGGTCGTCCTTCGCGGGCGACGAGGCGTCGATCGCGACGGATGGTGCGACGACCGTACGACTGCGGGTGCGCAACACCGGCGAGCGACGGGGCGTCGAGGTCGTGCAGCTCTACCTGCACGACCCGGTGGCATCGGTCGTGCGGCCCGTGCAGCGACTCGTGGGCTTCGCGCGCGTCGACCTGCCGCCGGGCGCCGCCGCCGACGTCCGGTTCACGGTGCCCGCCGACCTCGCGTCGTTCACGTCGCGCACCGGCGAGCGGATCGTCGAGCCCGGCGAGCTCGTGCTCTCGGTGGGGCGGTCGAGCAGCGACCTCGTGCACGCGCACGCCGTGCGCCTGGCGGGTGCGACGCGTGTCGTCGGCCACCGGCGGGCGCTGCATCCGACGGTCGCGATCGAGCGGGTGATCCCGTGACCGACTGACCCTCGGTCGGGAGCCGCGCGCGCCGCCGGCCGGCGATCGACCGGCGTCGTGTCGGAGGCGGGAGGGAGACTCGGAGCGATCCGAGAGGAGCCTCGCATGAGCACCCACGTGACGCCGGTCGACCCGGCCGAGCTCGCGACGAGTCCGGCCTTCGCGCAGGGGATGATCGCCCCGGCGGGTCCGCTGCTCTTCGTCGGCGGCCAGAACGGCACGGATGCCTCGGGCGCGCTGCTCACGGGCTTCCGCGCGCAGACCGAGCAGGCGCTCCGCAACGTGCTCGCGGTGCTCGCCGACGCGGGCACCGGGCCGGAGCACGTGGTGAAGCTCACGATCCACCTCGCGCCGGGCATCGATCCGGCCGACGGCTTCGCCGCGAGCGCGGCCGTGTGGGGATCGCACCGGACGGCGGTCACCGTGCTCGCGGTCGCTCCCGCACGGCCGGGCGCCCTGGTCGAGGTCGACGCGATCGCCGCGATCCCGACCGCCGGCTGATCGGGCCGGTCGACGTCACCCGGTCCGAGCCCGATCGTCGCCCGATTCGCGCATCCGCGCGCGGTAGCGTGGCCGTTCACGCGACGGAGCGACGAGGAGAGCGATGAGCACGGAGTCCATGCCGAGAACGGTGATCTGGTGGGGCGTCGCCATCGCGTTGGCCGGTGGCCTGCTCGTCGCGGCCGCGCCGTACGCGCTCACGGCGTGGTGGGGCGCGAACACGGCGGAGTGGAGCGCGGCCACCGTCGTGTTCGAGGTCGTCCTCGCGATCGCGCGGACGACGCTCGCACCGCTCGGCGCCGCGCTCATCGCCGCCGGACTCGTGATGCACTACGTCGACCGGCGCCTCCGCGGCGACCGGATCGCCGACCGCCCGCACCGCTGGCGCTTCCCGAACGCCGAGGAGGCCGAGCGGTGATGGGTGCTTCGAACCCGGGAGAGGGCGCGCGCGCCGTCCTGCACGGCGCGTTCGAGTTGCCGCTGTCGCCACGCGAGGCGTTCCGGCTGTTCTCGGCGCGCGGCGAGGAGCTCTGGGTGCCCGGGTGGGTGCCGCGGTTCTTCCTCGAAGGGGCCGACGACCTCGAGGTCGGCACGGTGTGGCAGACGAGCGGCGACGACGGCCGCCCGACGACGTGGGTGGTGCTCGACTGCACGCCCGGTGCGTCCGTGCGGTATGCGCGGGTCGCCGAGGGCTGGACGGCGGGCACCGTGACGGTCGAGCTCGCCGATGTCGCCGAGGGGTGCCTCGTCCGCGTCGGCTACGACCTCACCGCGATGAGTGCGGATGCCGCGGCCGACCTCGCGCGCTTCGCCGACGGGTACGCCGGCTACCTCGCCGAGTGGCGCACGACGATCCTCGACCACCTCGGGTCCGGCGGCGCGATGCCTGGCCCGGTCTGAGCAGCCGGCTGGACCGGGAACGGACGAGCGCCGAGCTCAGGCCTCGATGTCGTCGAGTCGCGCGATGACGACCTCGAGCAGGCGCGCGAGCTCGCCGCGCTCGGCGTCGCCGAGGTCCTGCAGCACGTCGGACTCGACGACGTCGGAGCTGCGGATCGCGAGGCTGAACAGCTCCCACCCGCCGTCGGTGAGCCGCACGAGGATCCGCGTGCGGTTCTCGGCGTCGGGCGTCCGCTCGACCAGGCCCCGATCGACGAGCTTGTCGAGCCGGTGCGTCATCGACGAGGGTGCGACGTTGGTGAGGTCGGCGAGCTGGCTCGGCGTGAGCGCGCCGCCGTCCTTCGCGAGCGTGGCGACGACCGCCCACTCCCCCGCCGTGACGTCGAGGTCGGCGAGTTGCCTGGCGTACCACTGGTCGAGCTTCTTCGAGAGGCTCTGCACGGCGGTGATCACGCGCTGCACCGACTCCTCGCCGCCCGCGGCCACGTAGGCCGCGACGGCCCTGCGGTGCTGCTCGGCCGCACTCGGCCCGCGTCTCGCCATGCGGGAATTCTCGCACACGTCTTTCGGTTGCTAAGATTTCGACATCGAAGTATTCGACGCCGAAGCCACGAGGGCGACGGCGTCGCCGCGGCGTGCGGCCGCGGCATCCGTCATCGACCTCGCGGTCGACCACGCGAAAGGGGTGCGCCCGTGCGCGCGATGCTGCTCGTCCTCGCTTCGAGCATCGGATCTCTGGGATGGGGCGGGATCCTGCCCTACCAGTACGCCTATGCCGCGGAGACGCGGGACTGGGGCGCGCTCGTCGCGGCCGGCGCCGCATCGCTCTTCTCGGTCGGCGCGCTCGTCGCCGCACCGCTCGCGGGTCGGCTGAGCGACCGGTTCCCGCCCGTGCGGGTCGCCGTCGCCGCGCAGCTGATCGGCGCCGCGGCGGCGGCCTCGCTCATCGTCGCCGACGAGCCCGGAGCCTTCCTCGCGGGCATGCTCGTCTTCGGCATGGGCCTCTCCGCGGCCGCGCCCGCGAAGCAGGTGCTCGCACTGCAGTGGTCCTCGAGCGACGACCGCCGCAAGGTGTTCGCGTACAAGTTCACGGGCGAGGCGCTCGGCATGGCCGCCGGCGCGTTCATCGCCGGGCTCCTGGTCGACCTCGACCGGCACGACGGGCTCGACGTCGGGTTCCTGATGGCCGCGGCGGGCTTCGCCGTGTCATCCGCCATCATCTGGCTCGCCGGCCGAGGCGCCGTCGTGCCGACCGACTTCGCATCCGACCCGACCGGCTCGATCCGCGCCGTCGAGGCGCGCTCGCGCGGCATCCTGCGCATCATCTTCGCCACCCCGGCGCTGCGCTGGACCGCGATCGTGACCATCACGCTCGCGCTCGGGTTCTACGCGCAGTTCGAGGCGGGGCTGCCCGCATACGGGATCACCGTGCTCGGCGTCGACCCGACCGTCATCGGCACCGCGGCAGCCGTGAACTGCCTCGTGATCGTGGCGATCCAGGTGGTCATGGTGCGCCTCACCGCCAAGCGCAGCGCGCCCGTGCTGCTCATGGGCGTCGGCGCGATCTGGGTGATCGCGTGGCTCGGACTGTCGGCGGCGCAGCTCGCCCCCGGCCTCGCCGCGGCGATCTTCGTCACGACGTACGGCGTCTTCGCGGTCGGCGAGACGATCTACAGTCCCGTGCTGAACCCGCTCACCGCGTCGCTCGCGCCGAAGGGCATGGTCGGGCAGACGCTCGGCACCATGGCGGCGCTGCAGACCGCGTTCACCGCGGCCGGACCGCTCGTCGCGGGCGTCCTGCTCGGCGCGGGCCTCGTCGACGGGTTCCTCTGGATGCACCTCGGGGTGAGCGTGGTCGCGGTGTTCGCCGCGTGGCGCGTGCACCGCGCGCTCGTCGCGTCGCGACGCGTCGCGGAGCCGCCGCTGACCCGGCCGATCCCGGTCGCCGGCGGCGCCTGAGCCCGCCTCGGCCGACGGCTAGGACGCGGTGCGCAGCCCGGTGATCCGGATCACGGGCTCGCGCAGTCCGTCGTCGGTGTCCTCGAACCCGCGTGAGAACTCGAGGTCCGAGACGTCGTAGCGCGTCGCGAGCTTCTCGCGGATCGCCGCCTCGTCTCCGTCCGCGCCGATGTCCTTCGGATGCACGACCTCGACGTCGAGCACCCGCCCGTCACCGGCCGTCACCGCGATGGACCATCCCGAGTTCTGCGCCGTGTCGCTCAGGTGCGGCCGCGCGACAGCGTGCAATGTGTTCTCCCCCATGGCTCGACTCTACGACGCCGGCCCCGCTGCAGGCAGGGCGCCCGGGACGATCCCGGGCGCCCCGCAGTGCATCACGCGACGGATGCCGCGGCCGCGCGCCGCGCCACCGACTCCGCCGCGAGCGCCCATCCCCACATCAGCGGGAGCATGGCGCTGCCCATCGAGGTGATCTCGGTGATGACGAAGAAGAACGGCAGCATCGCGATCAGCAACCACGCGGTCGTCCGCGGACGGAACCCCCGCCGCAGGAGCACGATGCCGAACGGGATGCCGCCGAGCCCGATGACCGCGAAGGCGGCGAGTCCGACCAGGAAGAACGCGTCGGACCACGGCGTGTAGTAGTCCCCGGCGAGCGCGAGCACGAGCAGTCCGTACGCGCCGAGCTGCACGCGCCACAGCACTCGCTCGGCGCCGACCGGCCCACGATCGCGGTACGCGAGGACCGCCGCGGCCAGGAACGCGAGGCCGACCGGCAGCCAGATCTTGCCGTACGTCCAGTAGACGAGCGTCGGGTCGCCCCAGTCGAGCAGTGGGCGGAGGGCATCGATCGCGGGCCGCGCCCACGCCGCCACCAGAGGCGACTCGAGGTCCTCGGGGTGCGCGGCGACGCGGCTCAGCGCGTGCAGCTGGCCGGCGATGGTGCCGAAGCCCGCCATGGCCCAGGCGATCACGGCGATCAGGCGGGCACGGCGGGCCGAGACGGGTGGGGCGGCGGGCCCCGCCGCGGCGGTGGCCGCGTCGGGTGCGGCGGTCGTGGTTCGGTCGCTCATGGTCGATCTCCTTCGGTGGTGATGCGCTGAGGTGCGGTCGGCGCCGACCGTACGGTCGAGCGGATGACGCGGCGTCGCGCCGTGGCACCGATCGGGTGGACCAGGGGAGGAAACGTCGCGTCCTCCCACGGGAGGATGCCCTCGAGGTGCCGCTGGGCGTAGCATCCCCACGTGCAGGCGAGGATCCGGGCCACCGACATCGCGATCGCCGCGATCGTGTGCCTGGTCGCGCAGCTGGACGTCTGGGCCGGCATCGGCACGACGAACGCGGTCGGGCCGGAATGGGCCCGTTCACTCGCATTCGGCCTGGCCGCCGCCCTGCTCGTGTTCCGCCGGGCTCACCCGCTCGGCGTGCTCGCCGGCGTGATCGGGGTGTACCTCGTCGAATTCGCGATCGTCGGTTCGCCCGAGGGCAACGCGGTGCTGCTGGCGCCGCTCGTCGCCATCTACACCGTCGGACGGCTCGAGACGATGCCCCGGTCGTTGCTCGGTGTCGCGCTCGGCGTGGTGCTCTGGTTCGGCTGGTCGTGGCTCGACCCGCTGAACGCGACGTTCGCGGACATGCTCGACACCATCGTGTGGCTCGCACCGTGGGTGATCGCCTGGCTCGTCGGGGCACTCGTACGCACGACGCTGCAGGCCCGCGACCAGCGTCGCGCGGCGCTCGCGCAGCGCGAGTCGCGCGCGATCGCCGAGGAGCGCAACCGCATCGCGCGCGAGCTCCACGACGTCGTCGGCCACAGCCTCTCGGTGATGATCGTCCAGGCCGCGGCCGTCCGGCGTCGACTCGCCGCCGACCAGCACGTCGAGCGGACCGCGCTGGAGGCGGTCGAGTCCGCCGGCCGTGAGGCGCTCACCGAGATGCGCCGGCTCGTCGGCGTGCTGCGGACCGACGAGGCCGCCGACCGGGAACCCGCGCCGGGACTCGGCGACCTCGACCGGCTGGCCGAACGCGTGACCGCGGCCGGGCTCCCGGTCTCGGTGTCGGTGACGGGCGAGGCGCGCGAGCTCCCCGCCGCGCTCGACGTGACCGCGTACCGGCTCGTGCAGGAGGGCCTGACGAACGCGCTGCGACATGCTGGCGGCGCCTCCGCGGCGCGCGTGGACGTCGAGTACGGCGACGCCGCACTGCGCCTTCGGGTGATCGACGACGGCGCGGGGCCCGACATGGAGGTCACGCGCTCGAACGCGGGCGGAAGCGGCCTCGCGGGCCTGCGCGAGCGGGTGGCGCTGTACGGCGGATCGCTGCTCGCCCGCCCGCACGACGGCGGTGGATTCGAACTGCTGGCCGAGTTGCCATTGGAGGCCGCATGACCGGATCCACGCCGTCGAGGCATCCGTCTCCGCGCACCGACGACTCGCGTGGCGACGCCATCCGCGTGCTCGTCGTCGACGACCAGGCGCTGGTCCGCACCGGCTTCCGGATGATCCTCGAGATCGAGCCCGACCTGGAGGTCGTCGGCGAGGTCGCCGACGGCGAGCAGGCGGTCGAGGCGACGCGCGACCTCCAGCCGCACGTCGTGCTCATGGACGTGCGGATGCCGCGCGTCGACGGCATCGAGGCGACGCGCCGGATCGTCGCGGAGCACGGGAGCGCCGTCCGCGTCGTCATGCTCACGACCTTCGACCTGGACGAGTACGTCTACGACGCGCTCCAGGCCGGAGCGAGCGGGTTCCTGCTGAAGGACGTGCAGGCCGAACTCCTCGTCGCGGGGGTGCGCGCCGTGCACGAGGGCGACGCACTGCTCGCGCCGAGCGTCACCCGGCGCATGATCGAGACGTTCGTGGCCCGGCCGCGGCCGGACGCGGCATCCGCCCCGGCGCACCTCGTCGCCGCGCTCACGGACCGCGAACGCGACGTGCTCGCGCTCGTCGCCCAGGGGCGCACGAACGGCGAGATCGCGGCCGACCTGTTCATCTCGGAGACGACGGTGAAGACCCACGTGGGTCGGCTGCTGGCGAAGCTCGGCGCCCGCGACCGCGTGCACGCGGTGATCATCGCGTACGAGGCCGGACTCACCGGCGGCGTTCCACGCCGCGGCTGACCCGGCGGGCGCCGGGCGGGCGCGAGGCACGTACCGGCAGGGCATCCCTCCCGTCGCCGCATGCGCCTACCGTGGTTCACAGCAGCGCCGCGCGCGACCGCGCGGACACGACCGAGAGGATGCCGGCATGACCGCATGGAGCACCCGCGACCTCGACTCCCTCGAGCGCGCCTCGGAGATCCGCGTGGCGGGACGACGCACGGACGGCTCGCTTCCGACCCCCACGACCGTCTGGGGCGTCGTGGTCGACGGCGCACTGTACCTGCGCTCGTACAAGGGGCCGGACGGCCGGTGGTATCGAGCCGCCAGGCGACACGACGAGGGCGCGATCACCTGGGGCGGCAGGACGATCGACGTCTCGTTCGTGCCAGACGCCTCCAAGGACGCGGAGATCGACGCCGCCTACCTCGCGAAGTACGGCAACGGCAGTGCGACGCAGGCGATGATCACGAGCCCGGCCACCGAGACGACGCTGCGCGTCGAGCCGCGCTGATCGGGCCGTCCGCGGGCCCTCGTGCCGTTGCGGCATCCGGGCCGCTCTGGCAGGGTGTGCGCCGAGACCGCCGGGGATGCCGAGGGGGCGAGGCGACGTGGTCACCGTACGAGAAGCGACATTCCAACTGTTCCGCGAGCTGGGCCTGACGACCGTCTTCGGCAATCCGGGCTCGACCGAGGAGACCTTCCTCAAGGACTTCCCGTCCGACTTCACCTACGTGCAGACGCTCGCCGAGGCCGCCGCCGTCGGTGCGGCCGACGGGTTCGCGCAGGCGACACGCGCGCCGACGCTCGTCAACGTGCACACGTCGGCGGGCCTGTCGAACGGGATGTCGAACATCCTGACCGCGTTCATGAACCGCACGCCGCTCATCGTGACGGCGGGCAACCAGACGCGCGACATGCTGCTGATGGAGCCGTGGCTGACGAACATCGAGCCGTCGGTGCTGCCGAAGCCGTGGGTGAAGTGGAGCTACGAGCCGGTGCGGGCCGGTGACGTCCCGGCTGCCTTCATGCGCGCGTACGCGATCGCGACGCAGCCGCCGCAGGGCCCGGTCTTCCTCTCGATCCCGCTGGACGACTGGGATCGGGAGGCCGACGGTCCCGCGGTCGTCCGCCGTGTCGCCAACCGGATCGCTCCCGATCCGGCGCGCATCGCGGAGTTCGCCGTGCGCCTGTCGTCGGCGGAGCATCCGGCCCTCGTCCTCGGCGCTTCGGTCGCCCGCGAGCAGGGCTGGGACCAGGCCGTCACGCTCGCCGAACGGCTGAACGCCACGGTCTGGGCGGCACCGGCCTCGGAGCGGGCACCGTTCCCCGAGCACCACCCGCTGTACGCGGGCGGCCTGCCGTTCGCGATCGGCCCGCTCGCCGAGAAGCTCGCCGGGCACGACGTCGCGATCGTGATCGGCGCGCCCGTGTTCCGCTACTACCCGTACGTCGCGGGGCCGTACCTGCCCGACGGCCTCCAGCTCCTGCACGTCTCGGACGATCCGGCGGAGACCGCGAAGGCTCCGGTCGGCGACAGCCTGATCGGCGATCCGCTGCTCGCGATGCAGGCCCTGACGGAGATCATCGAGGCCCGCCCGGCGCCGATGCGCACGGTCGAGATGCTGCCGCACCGGATGGCGCCCACCCCGGTCTCCGCGGACGCCGAGCAGGAGCCGCCCGAGGGCGTCCTCACCCCGCTGCAGCTCTTCCGCATCCTCAGGGATGCGACTCCGCCCGACACCGTGCTCGTCGAGGAGTCCCCGTCGAACCTCGCCGAGCTCCACGCCGCGTGGCCCGTCGAGGTCCCGGACACGTTCTTCACGTTCGCGTCGGGCAGCCTCGGGTGGAACCTGCCGGCCTCCGTGGGCATCGCGCTCGCGGAGCGCAGGACGGGTCGCAACCGCCCGGTGCTCGCAGTGATGGGCGACGGCTCGCTGCAGTACTCCATCCAGGCGCTCTGGACGGCGGCGCAGCACGATGCGCACCTGATCGTCGTCGTGCCTCGCAACGGCGAGTACGCGATCCTCAAGTCGTTCGCGGAACTCGAAGAGACCCCCGGCGTGCCGGGCCTCGAGATCCCGGGGCTCGACATCGTCTCGCTGGCGAAGGGCTACGGATGCCGCGGCGTCGAGGCCGGCACGGACGACGAGGTGCGCTCGGCGCTCGCGCACGCGCTCGAGCACGGGGGCACGTCGGTCATCGTCGTGCCGGTCACGCCGACGGTGCCGTCGCTGCTCTAGCACGAGGCTGCGACGACCGCGAGGCAGCTGCGGCCGGGGCCGCAGTGCTGTCGCGCACGACGAGGCTCGTCGCGAGGTCCATCCGCGGCGTCGGCGCGCCCGGGTCGAGCGGGTCCTCGGCGAGTCGGATGGCGAGGCGTGCCGCCTCCTCGCCCATGCGGCGCAGCGGCTGGTGGACGGTCGTGAGCTTGGGCGTGAGCCAGCGGGCGAGCGGGATGTCGTCGTAGCCGACGACCGAGAGGTCGTCGGGCACGTGGATGCCGCGCTCGCGCGCGGCCTCGAGCACGCCGAGCGCCTGCATGTCGCTGCCGGCGAAGATCGCGGTGGGGCGGTCCTCGCGATCGAGGAGCTCGCGGGCCCGGTCGCGGCCGCCGGACACGTGGAAGTCGCCGAAGCGGATCCACTCCTCGTCGACCGGGAGCCCGGCCGAGTTCATCGCGGAACGGTAGCCGTCGATGCGCGCGAGCGAGCACATCATGTCGGCCGGTCCGGTGATCGCGGCGATCCGCCGGTGGCCGAGCTCGATGAGGTGCCGCGTCGCGGCCAGGCCGCCTGACCAGTTCGCCGAGCCGACCGACGGCACGTCGGGCGACGGGTCGCCGGCCGGGTCGACGATGACGAACGGGATGGCACGCGAGTGGAGCTGCTCGTGGTACTCGGGCGCCAGGTCGCTGAAGACGAGCACGACTCCGACCGGCCGCCGACGCATGACGCCCTCGACCCAGTCGGGGTCGGGCGAGTGGCGGGTGCCGCTCACGGTCAGCACGACGCTCAGTCCGTGCTCCTTCGCCACCGACTCGACGCCGTCGATGACCTCCATGGACCAGATCGGGTCGAGCTCGTGGAAGACGAGCTCGATGAGTTCGGCGCGCGCCTCCGAGCGCCCGCCCCCGCGACGTCGGTACCCGCGCTCGGCGAGCACGTGCTCGACGCGCGCGCGGGTCGCGGCCGCGACATCCGAGCGACCGTTCAGCACCTTCGAGATCGTCGCGAGCGAGACGCCCGCCTCGGCGGCGATGTCGGCGAGCGTGACGCGCTCGGGCGCGGCATCCGTTGTCATGTTTCGAAGCCTAGCCTCGAAACTTGCGAAGCGCACTCAGCCGCGCACGACGCCGGGTGCTCCGTCCTCGTCGACCACCGGGATCTCCGCCCCGCCCCGGATCCACAGCGGGACCGTGTCGAAGCCGTGCCGCTCGCGGCGCCATCCGCCGCCCTCGACGGTCTCGCGCGTGAACCAGTTCGTCCACGCCCCCTCGGGCAGGTAGTACTCGACCTCGCCGGACGCCGAGAAGACCGGTGCGACGAGCAGGTCGGGACCGAGCAGGTACTGCCGGTCGAGGTGGGCGACGGCGGGGTCGCCGGGGAAGGCGAGCTGCATCGGCCGCATGATCGGGATGCCGGCGGCGTGCGCCTGCTCCCCCGCCGCGACGAGGTACGGACGCAGCGACGCCTTGAGCTTCGCGAACGTGCGCGCGACCTCGACCGCGCTCTGTCCCGGCGCCTCGTCGCCCGTGTCGAACGCCCACGGGACCCGGTAGCTCGTCGAGCCGTGCAGGCGCGAGTGGCTCGAGAGCAGCCCGAACGCGAGCCAGCGCTTGAAGACGGCGGGATCGGGGCTGCCCTCGAAGCCGCCGATGTCGTGGCTCCAGTAGCCGAAGCCCGTCATCGCGAGCGAGAGGCCGCCGCGCAGGCTCTCGGCCATCGACGTGAACGTCGAGGAGTTGTCGCCGCCCCAGTGCACCGGCATCGACTGCCCGCCCGCGGTCGCCGACCGGGCGAAGAGCACGGCCTCGCCCTCACCCCGTTCGGCCTCGAGCACCTCGAACACCGCGCGGTTGTAGAGGTCGGTGTACCGGTGGTGCATCGCCTCGGGGTCGCTGCCGTCGTGCCAGACCACGTCGATCGGGATCCGCTCGCCGAAGTCGGTCTTGATCGCGTCCACACCCTGGACGACGAGTCCGCGCAGGTGATCCTGGAACCAGCGCGTCGCCTCCGGGTTCGTGAAGTCGACGAGCGCCATGCCCGCCTGCCAGAGGTCCCACTGCCACACCGAGCCGTCGGGGCGGCGCACGAGGTAGCCGTGCTCGAGGCCCTCGCGGAACAGCCGCGACCGCTGCGCGATGTACGGGTTCAGCCACGCGCTCACCCGCAGGTCGCGCTCGTGCAGCCGCGCGAGCATGCCCTCGGGGTCGGGGAAGACCGCGGGGTCCCACTGGAAGTCGGTCCAGTGGAACTCGCGCATCCAGAAGCAGTCGAAGTGGAAGACCTCGAGCGGGATGTCGCGCTCGGCCATGCCGTCGATGAAGGCGTTCACCGTCGCCTCGTCGTAGTCGGTCGTGAAGCTCGTCGAGAGCCACAGGCCGTACGACCAATCGGGCACGCGGGCGGGCCGCCCGGTGAGCCGGGTGTAGCGGTCCAGGACCTCGGCGGGCGTCGGACCGGCGATGACGAAGAACTCCAGGCACTCCCCCGCGACCGAGAACTGCACCTGCTCGACGGCCTCCGAGCCGACCTCGAACGACACGTGCCCGGCGTGGTTCACGAGCACGCCGTAGCCGCGGTCGGTCAGGTAGAACGGCACGTTCTTGTACGCCTGCTCGCTCGACGTGCCGCCGTCGGCGTTCCAGATGTCGACCGTCTGGCCGTTCTTCACGAGCGGACCGAACCGCTCGCCGAGCCCGTAGACCGATTCGCCGACGCCGAGCGAGAGCTGGGCGTGCAGGTAGGCGGATGCCTCGGCGAGCCCCGTGCTCGAGATCCCGGTCACGCCGGCGGGCTCGGCCGCGACCGGGGCACCCGGCGCGAGCTTCAGGTACCCGACCGACTTGTGACCGCTCGTCGTGAGCGTCGTGCCCGAGCCGTCTTCGAACGCGAGGCCCCACGGGGCACCGCGCCGGACCCGAGCGCGCAGGGCGCCCGCGTCGACCACGCCGCCCTCGTCGTCGACCGAGACCGCGGCGCGGTACGCGTCATCCGTCGCCAGTTCGAACCCCACGTCGCGGGGCGTGCCGCAGTGGTGCTCCACCCGCACGCGGATGACGCCCTCGGCGACGCCCGCGAGGGAGACCGTGAGCATCGGCCGGTTGAGCGTGTCGCCGCGCGCGGCGATCACCCGCGTCGGGGCCCAGACGACGAGCTCGTCGCGGTCGTCCTCGCCATGCTCGACCGCGAGGTCGCGCGCCTCCTGTGCGTAGAGCGCCTCGACTCCGGGCCGGACGTGCCAGAACCCGTCGGTGAACTTCATTACTTGACCGCTCCTGCCGTGATGCCCCTGGTGAGGGTGCGCTGGAAGATGAGGAAGAACACGAGCGTCGGGATGAGCCCCAGGAGGGCCGACGCGCTCGTCGTGGTGACGTCCATCAGCCGGTCGCCCTGGAGGACCGTGATCGCCACGGGCACCGTCTGGGTCGCGTTCGACACGAGGAAGGTCAGCGGGATCAGGAACTCGTTCCACGTCCAGATGAAGAAGAAGATGAGCAGCACCGACAGCGTCGGCCGCGAGATCGGGTAGACCACGCGCCAGAGGATCTGCCAGCGCGAGGCGCCGTCGAGCGACGCGGCCTCGAGCAGCTCCTTCGGGAAGGTCGAGTACACCGACGCGAGCAGGTAGGTGCCGAACGCCGACTGGATGACCGTGAAGATGATGATCACCGCCCACTGGCTGTCGTAGAGCCCGGCCTCCTTGAACATGAAGTACAGCGGGTAGAGCAGCACCTCCTGCGGCAGCATGTTCGCCAGCAGGATGAGCACGACGATCCAGAGCCGCCCCTTCACCCGTCCTATGCCGAGCGCGAAGGCGTTGAACATCGAGATGAGCACCGCGAAGACCGCGACGAGGCCCGAGATGAAGACGCTGTTCCACAGCTTCTCGGGGAAGTTCACGCGCTCCCAGAACGCGACGAGACCGTCGACGTAGAACTCGGTCGGCAGCGCCAGCGGACCCGAGGTGTTGTAGTCGGCCGGCGACTTGAACGAGTTGACCAGGATCAGCAGGAACGGCACGGCGATGAAGAAGCCGAGCACGATCGCGATGACGAGCACGAGCCAGTCGCCGGGGGTGCGCTTGCCGGTGCGGCGTCGCCGCGGTCGGGTGCCGCTGCGCGGCGTCAGGGCGGCGGGCGCGGGCGCGGCATCCGTCGGGAGTTCGACGTCGCGGCGCTCGGGGTCGAGCTCCTCGATGATGGTGCTCATCGCTCGGCCTCCTTCTTCTCCATGCGGTGCTGGGCGAGGATGAACAGCACGCTGACCGCGGCGATCACGATCGTGAGCGCGGTCGCGATGGTCGCGCCGTAGCCGACCTGCTGCGACTGGAAGAACTCGCTGTACGCGTAGTAGGCGGGGACGATCGTCGACGTGCCCGGCCCGCCGCCGGTGAGGGCGTAGACGGGACCGAACACCTTGAGCGCCGCGATCGTGCAGGTCAGCGTGACCACGAAGATCTCGGGGCGGATCATGCCGAGCGTGATCGCCCGGAACCGCTGGAACCAGTTCGCGCCGTCGAGTTCGGCGGCTTCGTAGAGCTCCGGGTCGACGCGCTGCAGCGCCGCCATGAAGATCACGATCGGGTAGCCGAGCTGGACCCAGACCATGATGACCATGAGGCTCGGCAGCGCCGTGTCGGGGCTGCCGAGCCAGTTGTGGGCGAGGTCGCCGAGGCCGACGGCCTCGAGCACCTGGTTGAGGGCGCCGTTCTGGGGGCGCAGGATCCAGCCGATGACGATGGCCGCGATGACCGCGGGCAGGATCTGCGGCAGGTAGTACGTCGCGCGCAGGAAGCTCGCGAGCCGGCCGCCGAACTTGCGGCCGATCAGGTCGAACAGCATCGCCGCGAGCAGCAGGCCGAGGAGCGTCGGCGCGATGACCATGGCGAGGATCATCGCGATCGAGTTGCCGAAGCTCGTCCAGAAGACGCGATCGCCCATGAGCTCGACCCAGTTCTCGAGGCCGATCCACTCGGGCGGGCGGATGCCGCGGTACTCGGTGAACGTGAGGTAGACGTTCCAGACGAGCGGGACGACGACGATCACGGCGAGGAGCGCGAGGCCGGGCACGAGGTAGAGCCAGTAGGTGCCGCGGCGGGCGCCGGGGATCAGGCCGTCCTCCGGCCCGGCGGGGCGACGCGACCTGCGGCGGCCTCCCGCGGCATCCGTCGCCTCGATGGTCGTCGCGGCCCTGGTGTCGAGGGCTGACATGGGTGGTTCCTTCCGGTGGTCCGGGCGGGCCGCGCTGCGGCCCGGTGGGGCGTGGCCCCGAGGGGCGGATGCCGCGGCGCACGCACTCGCCGCGGCATCCGAGCCGGTCAGCCGACGATGTCGTCGACGCCCGACTGGTACTGCTCGCCGAGCTGCTGCTGCACCTCGGACGGGGACTTGGTGCCGTTGACGAGCTCCTGGAGCCCGGCGTTCAGCTCGTCGTAGAAGGTCGGCGTGGGCCAGTCGGGGTAGAACGAGATGCCGTCCATGTCGTTCAGCGCGTTGAAGTTCGCGATGAGCTCCTGCGACTTCTCGTCGGTGATGTCGGCCTCGTCGGCCGCGACGGGCACGCCGCCGTTGTTGCCGAGCAGCGCCTGGATCTCGGGGCGCATCGTGATGTCGATGAACTCGTAGGCGAGTTCCTTGTTCTTCGCCCGCTCGGGCACGACCCACATGTTGCCCGCGGATCCCGGCGACAGCTCGGCCTCGGGGAAGAGGAACGTGCCCCACTCGAAGTCGGTGATCTCGTTCACGAAGCGGCCGTACCACCAGCTGCCGGAGTAGAAGATCGGGGCGTCCCCGCTGATGAAGCCCACGCCGGCGTCCTCGGCCTTGAGGCCGGAGGCATCCGTCGAGATGTAGCCCGCGTCGACCCAGTCCTTCACGGTCTCGGTCGCGGTCGAGATCTCGTCGCCCGACCAGTCGATCGGGTTCTCGTAGAGCTGGTAGTCGTTGACGAACTGCCGGTCGGCCTCGCCCAGCGCGAGCTGGTACCAGAGCTGGCCGAGCGGGTACTCGGCGGCGGACTCGGCGAGCGGGGTGACACCCTGGTCGGCGAACGTCGCCATCACGTCCTCGAACTCGGCGAGCGTGGTCGGCACCTCGACGCCGGCCTCGGCGAACGCGTCCTTGTTGTAGTAGACCTGCACGAACTCGCCGTAGTTGGGCACGCCGTACCAGCTGCCCGAGCCCATGACGCCGTCCTCGTCGTACTTCGCAGTCGTCTGGAGCGCGGGCGCCAGCTGGTCGCCCCAGCCGTACTCGTCGACGACGTCGTCGAGCGGCGTGAGCAGGCCCTCGCTCGAGAGCAGGCCCGCGGTCGCGTTGCCCTTGTTGTACTCGAGCAGGTCGGGCGCCTCGTCGGAGTTCAGCACCTGGCTGGCCGTCGAGCGGATCTGCTCGAAGCTCTTCTCCTCGAACTCGACCGTCGCTCCGGTCTCCTCCTCGAAGACCTCGATCGCCTCGGCCCAGGCGATGCCCATGGCCGAGTCCGCGCCCTCGTAGTGCCAGAGGCGGAGGACGTTCTCGTCGCCCCCCGCGTCGCTGCCGGAGCAGCCGCTGAGGGCGAGGGCCGCGACGGCGACCGAGGCCGCGACGGCGAGGGTTCTGGTGTGCTTCATTGCTACCTCCTGGTGTGGGTGTGCGGTTCCCCGGCGGGGTGGGGTGGGTTCCGGGGCTGTCTCGGTGGTGGTGTCGGGTCGGGTCGGGGCGAGTTGTCGAAGCGCTTCGATACCGGGCGAACGGATGCCGCGTGTCCGCGGCCGCCCGTCAGCCCGACGCGCCTCCGGGCGGCGCGGTCGAGCCGTGCGCCCGGTACTCGGGGGCGATCAGGTGGACGGCCGCCGGGACCTCGCCGCCGTCGACCATGCGCATCGCGAGCTCGACCGCGAGCTCGCACGACGCGCTCGGCACGAGCGGGACGGAATCGATCGGCGGCTGGAAGGAGGACGTCTCGAAGGTCGCTCCGACGGAGACGACCGAGACGTCCTGGGGCACGCGACGGCCGAGCGCGGCGAGCTCGTCGAGCGCGACCGCATGGCTCGTGTCGTCGCAGTGCAGCACGAGCGCCGTGGCGCCGCCCTCGACCAGGTCGCGGACGGCCGCACGGACCGGCGCGCGACGCGGCCCGTCGGACTCGGGCAGGACGGTGGTGCAGGCCACGCCGCGTTCGGCGGCCCGGGCCTCGAGCCCCCGCCGGACGCGCGGCGGGAAGTTCGACTTCTCGTACGACGTCGGCGGGTGGCCGACGAACCCGATCGAACGGTGCCCGAGGTCGGCCAACCGGTCGACCGCGAGCGCGGACGCCGCCTCGAAGTCGAGGTCGACGCAGACGAGGCCCTCGTGGTCGTCGGGGACGCCGATGAACACGGTGGGCAGCGCGATGCGTCGAGCCAGGTCGACGCGCTCGTCGTCGGGCGCCACGTCGAGCACGAGCACGCCGTCGGCCAGGCCGCTCGACGCGACGCGTCGCATGCCGGCCGACGCCTCCTCCTCGGTGAGGAGCAGGATGTCGTACTCGTACCTGCGCGCGGCGATGGAGGTCGCGAGGACGAACGCCATGTGCGCGGGCGCATGGGTGTCGGCCCGGAACGGCTCGGTGAGCGCGAAGATCTGGGTTCGGCGACCGGCGAGCATGCGGGCGCCGGCGTTCGGCCGGTAGTCGAGCTCGCGCGCCGCCTCCTCGATGCGCCGCCGGGTGTCGGGCGAGATCGAGCGCTTGCCGCTCAACGCGTACGACACGGTGCTGATGGACACGCCGGCGGCTGCGGCCACCTCGTGGATCTTCGCCATGTCGACTCCATCGTCTCGAAGCGTTTCGACTGATTGCGATGGGACTCTACGCCGGTGTCGAAGCGCTTCGCAAGTGTTTTGTCGAATTTGGGAACAAATGGCTTTCCGGGGAGTCGCGCCGGACTTGCCGCCGGCGCGACATCCGGTTATGTTTATCTCGCCAACAAATCATCGATGACGCTGAAAGGCGGATCACCCATGGCCAGCGCGCCCACCCGCGACGACAAGTTCTCCTTCGGCCTCTGGACCGTGGGCTACAACGGCACCGACCCGTTCGGCGGTCCCACCCGCAACGCGCTCGACGTCGTGCACGTCGTCGAGAAGCTCGCCGAGCTCGGCGCCTACGGCCTCACCTTCCACGACGACGACCTGTTCGCATTCGGCTCCTCCGATGCGGAGCGGCAGACGCAGGTCGACCGCCTGAAGGGCGCGCTCGCCGACACCGGCCTCATCGTGCCGATGGTCACCACCAACCTCTTCTCGGCCCCGGTCTTCAAGGACGGCGGGTTCACGTCGAACGACCGCCAGGTGCGCCGCTTCGCGCTCCGCAAGGTGTTCCGCCAGCTCGACCTCGGCGCCGAGCTCGGTGCGAAGACGTTCGTGATGTGGGGCGGCCGCGAAGGCGCCGAGTACGACTCGGCGAAGGACATCCGCGCCGCCCTCGAGCGATACCGCGAGGCGGTGAACCTGCTCGGCGACTACGTGACCGACAAGGGCTACGACATCCGCTTCGCCATCGAGCCGAAGCCGAACGAGCCCCGCGGCGACATCCTGCTCCCGACCCTCGGGCACGCGATCGCGTTCATCGACTCGCTCGAGCGCCCCGAGCTCGTCGGCCTCAACCCCGAGGTGGGCCACGAGCAGATGGCGGGCCTCAACTTCACCGCGGGCATCGCCCAGGCGCTGTACCACGGCAAGCTCTTCCACATCGACCTCAACGGCCAGCGCGGCATCAAGTACGACCAGGACCTCGTGTTCGGCCACGGCGACCTGCACAACGCGTTCTCGCTCGTCGACCTGCTCGAGAACGGCGGCCCCGGCGGCGTCCCGGCCTACGACGGCCCCCGGCACTTCGACTACAAGCCTTCGCGCACCGAGGACGAGACCGGCGTCTGGGAGTCGGCCGCCGCGAACATGCGCACCTACCTCCTGCTCAAGGAGCGCGCCGCCGCGTTCCGCGCCGACCCCGAGGTGCAGGAGGCGCTCGCGGCCGCTCGCGTCGACGAGCTCTCCGTGCCGACCCTCGGCGACGGCGAGACCTACGACGACTTCCTCGCCGACCGCTCGGCGTACGAGGACTTCGACCCGTCGGCGTACCTCGGCGGCAAGGGCTTCGGCTTCGTGCGCCTGCAGCAGCTCGCGACCGAGCACCTGCTCGGCGCCCGCTGAGGCCGTCGCGATGACACTCGTCGCCGGCGTCGACTCGTCGACGCAGTCGTGCAAGGTCGTGATCCGGGATGCCGCGACAGGGGCGCTCGTGCGCTCCGGCCGCGCGCCGCACCCCGACGGCACCGAAGTCGACCCCGCCGCCTGGTGGGGCGCGCTGCTCACGGCGTTCGCCGGCGCCGGCGGATTCGACGGCGTCGACGCGATCTCGATCGCGGGCCAGCAGCACGGCATGGTCGTGCTCGACGCGGACGGCCGCGTCATCCGCGACGCCCTGCTCTGGAACGACACCCGCTCGGCGCGGGCCGCGCGGGACCTGATCGACGAGGTCGGTGCGCCCGCCTACGCGGAGCGGACGGGCGTGGTGCCCGTCGCCTCGTTCACCGCGACGAAGCTGCGCTGGCTGCGCGACGCCGAACCCGCGAACGCGGCGCGCGTCGCCGCCGTGGCGCTCCCGCACGACTGGCTCACCTGGAGGCTGCGCGGCTTCGGGCCGGAGGGCGAGTCGCCGCTCGGGCCGGACCTCGCCGAACTCACGACCGACCGATCGGACGCGAGCGGCACCGCGTACTGGGGCGCCGACGGCTACGACCGCGACCTGCTCGTGCGGGCGCTCGGGCACGACGCGGTCCTGCCGCGCGTGCTCGGGCCCGGCGAACCTGCGGGCCGGACCCCCGACGGCATCCTCGTCGGCCCCGGCGCCGGCGACAACGCCGGCGCCGCGCTCGGGCTCGACGCGGCATCCGGCGACGTCGTGGTCTCGATCGGTACGAGCGGCACGGTGTTCGCCGTCACGGACTCCCCGGTCGCCGACGCGTCGGGCACCGTCGCCGGCTTCGCCGACGCCACCGGACGCTTCCTCCCGCTCATCGCGACGCTGAACGCCGCGCGCGTCCTCGACGCGACCGCCGGGCTCCTGGGCGTCGACCACGCCGAGCTCGGCCGCCTCGCGCTCGAGGCCGAGCCCGGGGCATCCGGCGCCGTGCTCGTGCCGTACTTCGAGGGCGAGCGCACGCCGAACCTCCCGGATGCGACCGCCTCCTTCTCCGGGCTGACGCTCGCGAACACGACCCGTCCCTCGATCGCGCGCGCCGCGGTCGAGGGCCTGCTCTGCGGGCTCGCCGACGGGCTCGACGCGGTGCGCGGGCAGGGCGTCGACGCGCAGCGGATCCTCCTCATCGGCGGAGCCGCGCAGAACCCCGCCGTGCAGGTCGCCGCGACGCAGGTGTTCGACGTCCCGGTCGTCGTGCCGGCGCCCGGTGAGTACGTGGCGGACGGCGCGGCGCGGCAGGCCGCCTGGGTGCTGACCGGCCGACGACCGGCCTGGCCGATCGAGTCCGGCGCCCCGTTCGCGGTCGACGCGCGCCCGGAGATCCGGCGTCGCTATGCGGAGGCGCAGGCGTCGGCCTGAGGATCGGTGGACGCGGGCGGGTCCGGGCGGGGTCCCTGCTTCGGCGCGTAGCATGGCAGGAGGACGTCGTCGTCCGACGACGCCCCTCCGACCGAGCAGGAGGATCGATGATGATGTCCGAACCCGATGAGGCCCGCACAACCGATCCCGACGACGTCGAGGGCACGTACACGGAGGTCGAGGGCGAGGCACCGCGGAAGCGGACCGTCGAGGGCGAGTACACGCGCCGGAACGGCGTCGAGGAAGACGAGTCCGTGGTCGGCGACTACACGTCGACCGAAGAGCACCCGGAGGTCCACGAGGCATCCGAGGAGCACGGCGACTACGCGCGCTCCGAGGGGGGCCACCCGAAGCCGCACCCCGGCCTGCACAAGGGCTGAACGCCGGCCGAGCACCCGCGCTCGCCGAGCCGGCCCCCTCCATCGGGAGGAGATTCCGGCGACCCTGCGGAGTGTCGGACGCCCGCGCGCAGCGCGGCGACCGGAAGTTCCTCCCGAAGGCGGTCTCGACTCGCCGGCCGGTCAGGCCTGCGATCGAGCGAGTTCCGCGCCCGCGGCCTCGAGCCAGCGCAGCGGGTCGGCCATCGCGGCCGCTCCCCCGCCGGCGAGGTCGGTCAGCGACGCGGATGCCGCGAAGCCCGACGCATCGGCGTCGATCGCGCCGGCCACGAGCGCGACGGGCACGCCCGCGACACCCGCTCGCGCGGCGACCTCGCTCGGCACCTTTCCCGCGGCGGACTGCCCGTCGAAGCGCCCCTCGCCGGTGATCACGAGCGTCGCGCCCTCGAGCGCGTCGCCCAGCCCGATGGCGTCGGCGACCGCCGCAGACCCGCCCGCCATGTGCGCACCCCAGGCGAGGAGGCCGAACCCCGTGCCGCCGGCGGCTCCCGCCCCGGCAGCGTCGGCGAACGCGGCGCGGTCGGGCATCGCGCGCACGAGCCGGCCGAGGTTCCGCTCCATCGGCTCGATCTGATCAGGGGTCGCACCCTTCTGCCGGCCGAAGATCGCCGCCGCGCCGAACGGGCCGAGCAGCGGGTTGGTGACGTCGCTGAGGATCGCGGCACCGCCCGACGGCCGCTCCCGGAGGCCCGACAGGTCGACCCGCGCGATCGAGCCGAGCCCGCGATTGCCCGCGGGGACGGGCCACCCGTCGCCGTCGAGGAAGCGTGCGCCCAGTGCGGCGAGCGCCCCCGCGCCGCCGTCGGTCGACGAACTCCCGCCGATCGCGAGGAGCACCCTCGTCGCGCCGCCGTCGAGCGCCGCCGCGATCGCCTGCCCGAAACCGATCGTGTGCGCGTCCAGCGGACGGAGCGGGTCGAGCAGCGTGATGCCGCTCGTGAGGGCGAGCTCGACGAGGGCGCTGCCGTCGGGCAGGCGGAGCCACGCGGCATCCACCGGCCGGTCGTCGGGACCCTGCACCGTGACGGGCACGCGTTCGGAGCCCGCGACCGAGGCCTCGAACGCGTCGAGCGTGCCCTCTCCGCCGTCGGCCATGGGCTTCGGCACGAGCTCGTCGTCCGGCGCCACCGACCGCCACCCGCGCGCGAGCGCGGCGGCGGCCTCGGCCGCGGTCGCGGTGCCCTTGAACGAGTCGGGCGCGACGACGATGCGGCGGCTCACGCGGCGCCCGCCGCCGGGAGCCGGCCTGCCGCCGTCGGCGCCGGCACGCGGCCCAGCCAATCGAGCGCGTTCGCGATCAGCGCCCGGTGGCCCGCCGAGTCGTACGACCGGGCGTCGTGGCCGAGCGCGTCGTACACGAGGCGCGACGGACCGATCTCCCGGGCCCAGACGAGCGGATGCCGGATGCCGTCCTGCTCGTGCTCCGCGATCGGCTCGATGACGTCGTGCAGCAGCAGCGAGCTGTAGCGCTCGTCGTCGAGCGTGAAGTCGTCGAGGCCCTCACGGATGGCGTGGTTGCCCACCAGGTGCACGTGCGCCTCGCCGAGCGGCGGATGCCACGACACGTCCCACTCCCATCGGCCGCCGATCGCACGGTCGAACGCCTCGACGTCGCGCAGGCTCGACGCGGCAGCATGGACGGCGAGGATGCCGACGCCGCGCTCGAGCGCCGCGGCCAGCGGGCCGTCGTCGACCGCGGGCCGTTCGACGGCGGCCGGCAGCGGCTCGCCGTCGGTGCTCGAGCGATCCGGATCGCCGGCGTTCACGACGAGCAGCGCCACGTCGTCGTCGAGCGAACCGAGCGCGGCATCGACGTCCTCCCGGACCACGACGTCGAAGCCCGCCCCGGCGACGAGCTCGGCCAGGCGCGCGCTCGTC
This sequence comes from Agromyces kandeliae, assembly GCF_009674665.1. Taxonomy (GTDB): domain Bacteria; phylum Actinomycetota; class Actinomycetes; order Actinomycetales; family Microbacteriaceae; genus Agromyces; species Agromyces kandeliae. Next base: position 3,740 of record NZ_WKJD01000017.1, on the reverse strand, counting down.
TCGGCGTAGTCGTGCCACGGGTCGGCGTACCGCCCGGCACCGCTCAGGATGATGGCCCGCATCGGAACCTCCTCGTTCGGCTGCATCGTACGGCCCTCAGTCGGAGACCACCATGGCCCAGTCGAACGCGTCGAGTCGGACGCGGTCGACCCGCTCGCCGGTCACGGCGTCGGTCCCCGCGACCTCGACCTCCGCGACCGGGCCGCCCTGGTTCACGAGCGTGAGCAGCGGGCCGCGGCGCGCGGCCTCGACGTGCTCGGGCAGCCCCGCGACGACCGGCTCCACCCCGGTCGTCGCGAGGAGTCGATCGACCAGGGACTGCGCTCCGGCCTCGTCGGGGATCGTGGCGAGGTACCGCGCCGTGCCGCCGCGCCCGCCGAGGGCGCGAACCGTGAGCGCCGGGTCGCCCGCGCGGCGGCCCCCGGTGAAGGATGCCTCCACGCGCACGTCCGCGATGACGTGGACCTCCTCCGCGAGCAGCGTGCCCGTCCCCGCGATGCCGTCGCCGTCGCCGTCGCCGTCGCCGGAGAACGGCGCCGTGCGCTCCCCCGGCTCGCTGGGAGCGGCCTCCGTCGGCACGAGCGCGCCGAAGTCCTCGATCCGGATGCCGCAGAGCGGGCCGAGCTGCGTCGCGAACCCGCCGTCGCGGAAGCGGTCGAGCTCGTCGACGACGTCGCTGAACGGACCGACGAGCAGGTGCCCGCCGGCCTCGACGAACGAGGTGAGCGCGGCGGCATCCGCCTCTCGCACCAGGTAGAGCAGCGGCGCGATCACGACGTCGTAGCCCTCGCCCACGCGCGAGGCCGGAACGAGGTCGACCTGCACATGGCGCCGGTGCAGCGCGCGGTACCACCGCTGGACCACGGAGACGTAGTCGAGCGCGTTCTGCGGGTGGTCGGATGCCTCGACGGCCCACCAGTTCTCCCAGTCGAACACGAGCGCGACGCGCGCGACGCGCGTGCCGGCCGGAAGCCCCGGGAGCGCGGCGAGCGTCTCGCCGAGCGCGACGGCCTCGCGCCAGGTGCGCGTCTCGGTGCCGGCGTGCGGGAGCATCGCGGAGTGGAACTTCTCGGAGCCCGCCCTCGACTGCCGCCACTGGAAGAACAGGATGCCGTCGGCCCCGCGCCCGATCGCCTGCGCGCTGAGCGCGGCCATCTGCCCGGGCGCCTTCGGCGCGTTCGTCGGCCGCCAGTTCAGTGCGTTCGTCGCCTGCTCCATGAGGATCCACGGCACCTCGGGCTTCAGCGAGCGGACCAGGTCGCGCTGGAACGCCGCGGCGCGGAACGCCTCGGGGTCGTTCGGGTCGGGGTAGCAGTCGTCGCTCACGAGGTCGAGGTGCTCGACCCAGCGCCCGTAGTCCGCGGGCTTGAACGCGCCCATGAAGTTCGTCGTGATCGGCTGCCTCGCGCCCGCCGCTCGGATGATGTCGCGCTCCATGAGGTAGCACTCGAGCAGCATGTCGCTCGTGAACCGGCGGAAGTCCAGCTCCTGGCCCGGGTTGCGCGAGTAGGGCGCCTTGCGCGGCGGGAGGATCTCGTCGAAGGACTGGTAGCGCTGCGACCAGAAGTTCGTCCCCCAGGCGTCGTTCAGCGACCGGATGTCGCCGTACCGGTCGGCGAGCCAACGGCGGAACGCGTCGCGCGCGGCATCCGAGTAGTCGGCGTTGAGGTGACATCCGTACTCGTTGTTCACGTGCCACATGACGATCGCGGGATGGTTCGCGTACCGCTCCGCGATCGCGGTGACGAGCTCGGCGGCCAGACGCCGGTAGACCGGGCTCGAGGGCGCGAACTGCTGGCGGCTTCCCGGCCAGTAGGTCGCGCCGTCCTCGTCCTGCGGCAGCATCTCGGGGTATGCGGCGGTCGCCCACGGCGGTGGCGAGGCGGTCGCCGTGGCGAGGTCGACGGCGATGCCGCCCTCGTGGAGCAGGTCGATGACCCGGTCGAGCCATCCGAAGTCGAACTCGCCCTCGCTCGGCTGGATGCGCGACCACGCGAAGATGCCGAGGCTCACCATCGTGACGCCGGCCTCGCGCATGCGCGCGACGTCCTCGAGCCAGGTCTCCTCCGGCCACTGCTCGGGGTTGTAGTCGGCGCCGTAGTGCACGGGTGGTCCTCTCGGTGGTGCCGGATGGGGGCGGATGGCTGGGCGATCATGCCGTGGGCGCCGGCCCCCATTGCGGGAGCCGGCGCCCACGGGGCCGGATCGGTCAGCCCAGGATCACCTGCGCCTCACCGAAGAACTGGCTCACCGCGTCGTCGATCGAGATCGCGCCGAGGCCGATCGACTTGCCGAGGTCCCAGAACGTCTGCTCGAGGGAGCCGTAGCCGACGACGGGGACGGGAGGGGCGTCGCCGATGCGGTCGGCGACCGAGTCGAGGTAGTCGGCGACCTGTGCGTCGACGCCCTCGAGGGTCGTGCCCGCGAGCTTCGTCTCCGAGGCGGGGAAGCCGAGCGTGGTGCCGAAGACCTCACCGGCCGCCTCGCTGTTGACGACGAAGTCGAGCCACATCGCGGCTGCCTCGGGATGCTCGGTGTCCGCCGAGATCGCGACCTGCAGGCCGGCCTGGCGGTAGAGGTCCGTGCCGCCGGGGACGTCGAGCGGCGGCGCGACGAGCGTCACCGACTCGGCGCCCGAGTCGGCGAGGTAGCCGCCGAGGAAGTTGCTCCAGCTCGCCTCGCTCGCGGTGCGGTTGGAACCGAAGCCCGAGATCGGGGCGATCTCCTCGAGCTGCTGCTGTGGGATCGCGACGCCGTCGCGGGCCTCGGCGCCCGAGTTCCAGAAGTCGCGGAGCTGGTCCTCGGTGAAGCCGAGCTCGCCGTCCTCGGTGTACAGGTTGCCGCCCTCGGCTCGGAGCACGTTCTCGAACGTCTGGATGCGCTGGGTCATGTCGGTGCCGCCGTAGACCTCGCCACCCGTGGCCTCGGTGACCTCGGCCATCCACTCGGTGTACTCCTCGTAGGACGTGCCGCCCTCGTAGGGCTCGACGCCGGCCTCTGCGAGCAGGCCGTCGTTGAGGAACACGGCCCAGGAGCTGTACCCGGTCGGGAGCGAGTACTGGGTGCCGTCGAGCTGGCCGGTCTGGCGGAGACCCTCGTCGAAGGCGTCGAAGTCGATGTACTCGCCGACCGTGTCGAGGTCGAGCAGCAGGCCGGGCTCGGCGTACTCGCGGAGGTAGGAGTCGGAGAACTGCCACACGTCGGGCAGGCCGCCGCCGGCCGCCTCGGTCTTGCGCTTCTCCCAGTAGGAGGGGAAGTCGGTGAAGGTGCCGTCGATCGTGATGTTGGGGTGCTCGGCCTCGAACGCGTCGATGAGCTGGCCGTAGCGGTCGGCACGGTCGTCGTTGCCCCACCAGGTGAAGTTCAGCGTCACCTCCTCGTCGGGGTCGTACTCGCCGCCGGCGCCGCCGCCCGCGCACCCGGTCAGGGCGAGGGCCGCAGCCCCCGTCATCGCCGCAGCGGCGAGCCAGTGCCGGCCGTTCTTCCTCGTGAACATCGTCGTCCTCCGTGCTGTGGGTGGGGTTCGCGCTCTGGGAAAGCGCTTCCCGGCACACTAGCGTGCAACGTTTCACTCGTCAATACCCGGTCGAGGGCGGCATCGGGGCGGATGCTCCCCCTTCTCCTCCGTTCCGGTTCCGGTTCCCGGTCCGGTTCCCGTTCCCGTTCCCGTTCCGGTCCCCGTTCCCGTTCCCGTTCCCGTTCCCGTTCCCGTTCCCGTTCCCGTTCCCGTTCCCGTTCCC
>NZ_WKJD01000016.1 GCF_009674665.1 Agromyces kandeliae | reverse complement strand
GTCTTGGTCTTGGTCTTGGTCTTGGTCTTGGTCTTGGTCTTGGTCTTGGTCTTGGTCTTGGTCCTGGTCCTGGTCCTGGTCTTGGTCTCGGCCTTGGTCGCGCGCTCGGTTCTCTCCTCGGCTCGCGGGGGAGGGGCGACGTCGTCTCCGGACTCGGTACCGGAGTACCGGAGTACCGGAGTACCGGGCTTCGCGGGACACGGACAGCCTGCGCCGCGGATCGACGTCGGCCCGGCGCGCCGTGAGATCAGGTGGAGCGCGACGGCGTCGCCCGACCAGTGGAGGACGAGAAGCGCGACGCCGTCAGCGGACGTCGAAGGTGCGCTCGTGGTGGCCCGTCGCACCGTCGGGGGCGACCGGGGCGCGCTCGGCGGTCTGCACCTCGCCGTCGGCGGAGATCGCGCGAGCCCGGATCGTGTGGCGACCGGGCGCGGCATCCCAGTCGTACCGCCACTGCACCCAGGTGTCGGCCGAGATCGCCGTCGCGAGCGTGGCGGGCTGCCACGGGCCGTCGTCGACCTGGACCTCGACCGCCGAGACGCCCGTGTGCTGCAGCCAGGCGACGCCGGCGACGACGACCGTGCCCGCCTCGACGGACTGGCCCACGCGCGGCACGTCGATGCGCGACGACAGCTTGATCGGTCCCCGCTCGCTCCAGCCGCGGTCCGACCAGTACGCCCGATCCCGGTCGAATCGGGTGACCTCGAGCTCGGTCACCCACTTGGTCGCCGAGACGTACCCGTACAGGCCGGGCACGACCATCCGAACCGGGAACCCGTGCTCGACCGGCAGCGGCGTGCCGTTCATGCCCACCGCGAGGACGGCCTCGCGGCCGGGGTCGGTCAGCGCCTCGAGCGGAGTCGACGCCGTGAATCCGTCGATGCTCCGCGAGAGCACCATGTCGGCGTCCGGGGTCGGGCCGGCGCGTGCGAGCAGCTCGCGGATCGGATACCCGAGCCACACGGCCGTGCCGATGAGCTCGCCGCCGACCTCGTTCGACACGCATGCGAGCGTGGTCACGCTCTCGCCGAGCGGCAGGGCGAGGAGCTCGTCCCAGGTGAGCTCGACCTCGCGGGCGACCATGCCGTGGATCCGCAGCCGCCACTCCGCCGGATCGACCTGCGGCACGTTCAGCGCGGTGTCGATCCGATAGAACTCGCCGTTCGGCGTGATGACCGGTGCGAGCCCGTCGATGCCGAACTCGGCGGATGCCGGAACCGCCGTCGTCGTCGCGGGCGCGGGAAGCCGGAGCGCCTCGCGGACCGAGCTGACCGCGCGCGACCCGGCCGACAGTGCGGTCGACGCGATCGCGGCGAGCACGCCCGCCGCGGCGGTTCCGCCCGCCCACACCAGGAAGCGGCGTCGGTCGACCCCGTCGACCGACGCGTGCGGTTCGTCGGCCTCGCCGGAATCGGCCACCGGGACGGCCGGTCGCCCGGCCGGGACGGGGGCCGTCGCGGCGGCGCGTGCCGCCGGCAGTCGGGTCAGCAGCATCGACAGCGCGCCCATCGCCGCGAGCGCACCGACCGCGGCCGGCAGCACCGCGACGAGCGACGCGTTCGCCCTCGTCGCCGCAGCGACCGCGCCGAATACGCCGAGCAGCGCGAAGATCCCGCGTCCCCAGCGCGGATGCCGCGACTCGAGCAGCCCCGCGAGGGCGCCGACGCCGACGAGCACCACGCCCACGCCGACCAGCAGGGCGACCTTGTCGGCCGTGCCGAACAGGGCGATCGCGGCATCCTTCGCCCACGGCGGTGCGAGGTCGATGAGGAGGGCCCCGATCGACGTGAACGGCGACGCGGTCGAGGCGATGACCGCCGCGGTGAGCTCGCCCGCTCCGGCGCCGAACGTCGCGGCCGCGACACCCGCCAGCGCGGGGCGCAGCCGTCCACGGGGCGCCACGTCGGTCGGCATGCCTTCAGGCTACGTCGGCCGCGGACCCGCGGCGCCCGCGCAGGCGCCACCGTAAGCGGTTCGTAAGGAGGAAGGACAGGTCCGGGCCGGGACGCAAGGCCCTGCACGTCGCGGACCGCGGTGAGACGCGCCCGCCTGATGCGCCGCGGCGCCGGCACCGCCTATCGCAGGGTCGGGATCAGCTGGTCGGTCAGGAACGCGAACGACTGCGTCACCGCGCTCATGACCCAGCCCAGCACGACGACGACGGCGGTGACGATCCACGCGATCGTCTGCTCCTGCCGTGTGCCCGTGACGCGCCGGCCGTCGGAGTCCTTCGCGGTGTTCGTGAGCGTGAGCACGAGATCGACGAGCCACCAGATGCCGAAACCGCCGATCGTGAGCAGCTTCAGGATGCCGGTGCCGACCTTGCCGAGGTAGAACCGGTCGACGCCGAGCACGCCGAGCAGCCACGCGAAGAGCCACGTGGCGATGAACGAACGGTCCGAGGTCGCGGCCCCTGCGGCACGTACGACCTGCGGGTTCTGGCCGGGCGCGGCGCCGGGCGGGTAGGCGGTCATGACGATTCCCCTTTCGTCACCATCACCCTGATGCGTCGTCGGCGTGCCCGGCGAGGCCGAAGGTCCCGGCTCGCGGAGCATGGGTCAGACTGGATGCGACCCCGGGAGGTTCGAACGTGACGATCGACGATCCGTACGCCACCGCAGCCGAGCTCGGCCTGATGCAGGGGTTCCCGCCGCCGCGCGACCTGCGCGTCACGCGCTCGACGGCGCTGCTCACGCCGCCGTACAACCGCTGGGCGTACCTGAACATGCGGTTGCTGTACCCGTCGGCCCCGGTCCGGGCCGCGGCGGAGCCGATCGCCCTCGAGCGTCGGATCGACGACCTCGACGGGGTGGCCGTCCCGCGACCCGACGGGAACGGGACGGCGGGGCTCGGCGACTACCTCCGCGAGACGTACGGCGACGCGCTCGTCGTCGTGCACGAGGGACGCGTCATCCACGAACGCTACGCGAACGGCATGCACGCCGACCATCCGCACCAGATGATGTCGGTCACCAAGTCGTTCTGCGGGCTCCTCGCGCTGCTCGCCATCGAGGACGGCCGGATGGACGAGTCCGATGCCGTCGTCGCGCACGTCCCGGAGCTCGCGGATTCGAGTGCCTTCGCCGACGCGACGGTCGGGCAGGTGCTCGACATGACCAACTCCATGGCCTTCACCGAGGACTACGCCGATCCGCTGTCCGGCATCCGCCGGTACGGCGCCGTGCTCGGCTGGACCGACCCCGTGCCGGGCATCCGCTACGAGGACAACCTCCCGGACTACCTCGCCACGCTCGAACGCGACGACGCCGAACCGCACGGCCGCACGTTCCACTACCAGACGCCGAAGACCGACGTGCTGAACTGGATCACGAACCGCGTCGAGGGCCGGTCGTTCCGCGAGACGCTGCACGACCGCCTGTGGTCGCGGCTCGGCACGGACGGCGAGACCTACGTGCTGCTCGATCGGAACGCGACGCTCGTCGCCGGCGGCGGCCTGAACGCGACTCCCGAGAACCTCGCCCGGTTCGCCGCGATGATGACCGCCGACGGCGTGTTCGCCGGCGAGCAGGTCGTGCCGTCGGGCGTGATCCGGAAGATCGCCGCCGGCGGCGACATCGCGGCGTTCGACCGCGGTCCCGATTCCGACGACGTCGTGCACCGGCGCGGTGAGTGGAGCTATCGCGCGCAGTGGTGGGTGCGCCACACGCCGGGTCGCGAGGCGTTCATGGCGATCGGCATCAACGGCCAGTGGATCCACCTGGACCCCGCCAGGCGCATCGCGATCGTGAAGCAGTCGTCGCAGCCGGTGTCGAAGGACGAGTACCTCAACGGCTTCGACCTGAACGCGTTCGACGCGATCGCCGCCCACGTCTCGTCGCGCTGACGCCCCGTCCGCGCGCACCTCGTCAGCGCGAGCGCTCGGCCATGAACGCAGCCACGCGCGGTGCCAGTCCGGCACCGATCTCGGCGGCCGGGCGCTTCGCGCCCTTCACCTCGAACGAGTGGTTCGCGCCGTCGATCCAGTCGAGCACCGCCGAGGGGGCGAGCCCCGCGACGAGCCGATCGAGTTGCTCGTTCGGGATCGCGAACGGGTCGTTGCGGCCCTGCAGGAACAGCATCGGCACGCCGGCGAGCTGCGGGAGATGCTCGTCGCGCGTCTTCTCGGGTCGACCGGGCGGATGCAGCGGATAGCCGAGGAACACCAGCCCGGCGGCGTCCATCCCCTCGGCGACGGCCATCGACGCCATCCGCCCCCCGAACGACTTGCCCGACGCCCAGACCGGTTCGGCGTCGCCCGCCTCGTCGCGGGCGGCGGCCATGACCGCCCGCCAGGTGGCGATCGCGACCGGAGGCCGGTCCGGGAAGCGGCGGCCCGCCACCCGGTAGGGGAAGTCGAACCGCAGCGTCGCGACGTCCAGCCCCCCGATCGCCCGGCAGAACCCGGTGAGGAACGGATGGTCCTTGCCTGCCCCCGCACCGTGTGCGACGACGAGGGTCGCGGTCGCACCACTCGGTCGCCGCAGGACCGCGGGCACCTCGCCGACGCCGTCGCCGACGTCGATCGAGAGGGGCCGTTCGTCGTCGCTCATGCGTTCCATGGTGCCCGAGCCGGCGCCGGTCGCACGACCCCGTGCGCGGCCGGCCGAGAGCCGAGACGAGGGCGGGGCCGGGACGACCCGAAACGCCCCGGCCCCGCGTGCTGCGCCCCCGCGCAGCATCCGTGTCACCCGTGCCCGGAGGTCCCCACCCCTCGGTCGTCGCGCGTGGAGCGTCCGGCTCCGATCCGCACGACGAGGGTGACCACGATGACGACCGACGCCGCGATCGCGGCGGCGATGCCGGTCGGCGCCGACGCCGGCTCGTCGGTGAGTCGACCCACCGCGACCCACGAGAGGCCCCAGGCGAGCGACAGTGCCGGGGCGATCCGGCCGCGGCCCCACCAGGCCAGCGCGACGCCGATCGCGGCGGCAGCGGCGATCACGCCGATCGCCCACGCCTCGGCCGGGAGCGCCCAGCCGTCGAAGCCGGCGGCCTGCAGCACCGCGGTCGCGTTCGCGGCGGTCGCGACGATCACCCAGCCGAGGTACAGCCCGATCGAGCCGTCCGTCACGACCGCGTCGACGACGCCGCTCGGCGGCATCCGCCGCAGCTGCACGAAGAGCCACGCGAGGACCACGACCAGGGCGACGATCACGGGCAGGCTCGCCCACAGCAGGTCGAGCTGCACGACGCCGATCCACACCGCGTTCAGCACGAGCGACGCCGCGACGGCGTAGCCGATCCGGCGGTGCCGCGAACTCGTGCGCTGGGCGGGCAGCACCTGGAAGATCGCGTACGCGAGCATGCCCGTGTAGATGACGCTCCAGATGCCGAAGGCCGGCCGTGCCGGCGCGATCAGCGTCGAGTCGGCGTCGAGCCATCCGCCGGCGGCGTCCTGGATGGGCGTCCCGCCCGCGGCGCCGGATCCGATGAACGCCGCCGCGATCGCCAGGAGCGAGGTGACGAGCACGACGACCTGGCGCACGGTGTCGGCGGCCGTGCCCGGTGCGTTCGCCGTGGCCTGGGTGCGGGTCTCGGTCGATGTCAACGGATGCCTCCCCTCGGCGTGCTGCCACGATCGTCCGACTCGTGGTCGAGGACCGATCGGGCGCTGGTGCGGCCAGCGTACGAATCCGCGGCGGCGGCGGCGTCAACCGTTCGATTGAATCCGGCGGCCCCGATCCCACGAGGGCCCGGACGTGCGGCCGCCCGTGAGGCCCACCCCGGCGCCCGGGCCGGACGTGGTGCTGGGCCGCGCGGTGATCGTCGCCGCGAACAGGCGCCGGAGGCCCGCGACCCCGCCCCGGTTCCACGCGGCGAGCTGCCGGCTCGCTCCCGTGCCGTCGCGGAGCAGGCGACCGACCAGCTGGTGCACGAGCTCGCGGTCGCCGGCGCGCTCGAGGGCCTCGGCGACGTGCCGCTCGAGCCGTCGGACGAGGTCGTGGGCCGGGGCGAGCCGGCCGCTCGCGGGATCGAACGCGCCGCCCGACAGGCCGGCGTGCGCCGCGTGCAGCGTCGCCGCACTCAGGAGCTCGGGCGGCACGTCGGGGTCGGGCTCGTCGAGCGATCGCAGCTGGCGGGTGGCCGCGGGGTCGGCGCCGAAGCGGTCGTGCTCGTCGATCGCCCGCATGACGAGGGCCCGGCACAGGGCCGCGACGAGCAGCGTGTCGTCCGCGGTGAGCTGCGCGTCGGCCATCCGGAACTCGATCGTCGGCAGGTGCTCGGAGAGGCGCACGTTCCAGGCGATCAGCGCGAGCTCGACGAGCCCGCCGAAGCCGAGCATGTCGTGGATGCGGCGGTCGTACTCCGCGGCGTCCGCGAATCGCGGCGGGCAGCCGGCCGTCGTCCACCGGCGAAGCTGCACGGTGCGCCAGCTCTCGTACCCGGTGACCTCGCCGCGCCAGAGGGGCGAGTTCCCCGTCATCGCCGTGAGCAGCGGCAACCACGGTCGCACGGCGTTCATCGCGGCGACGCCGTGTTCGCGACTCGGGACGCCGACGTGCACGTGCAGTCCGCTCATCTGGTGGTCGGCGATGATGCCGGCCATGTCGCGCACGATCCGGTGGTAGCGATCCGTGTCGGTGATCGACGGGAACCGGGGCGCGTCGGGCGACGTGCCGACGCTCGCGACGCAGGCCGCGTGCCGGCCGGCGTCGGCGTCGACCTCGCGGCGGAAGGCCACCAGCTGGTCCGCCGCCTCGGCGAGGGTCTCGAACACCGGCGTCGCGAACTCGACCTGCGATGCGAGGAACTCGGGGTGGGCGTGCTCGCCCCAGCGCGGGTCAGCGGCGAGCCGATCGTGGACCTCCTCGGCGATGTCCGCGGGGAGCATCGTCTCAGGGTCGAGGAAGAAGAACTCCTCCTCGATGCCGAACGTCGTCATCGTCGCTCCCGCCCGGGGCGCATGCCGTCAGGACCGATTCCATGCGCCTCATGTTCGCAGCGTGCGACGCACGGGCGACGGTGTCAAGGGCTATCGGCGGGCGGAGTGCGTGTGCGTGCAGGGCGCGCTGCGGGCGCTCCTGGCGATCACCGGGCGGGGGTCACCAGCCCTCGGTGAGCACCCGGTCGAGCATCGCGACGAAGAAGTCGGCGCTCTCGCGCGTGGCCACCAGCGGCGGCTTCACCTTGAGCACGTTCTGGTGGTCGCCGGTCGGCTGCATGATCACGCCGAGTTCGAGGAGTCGGTCGCAGATCGCCGCCGTCTCCGCCGTCGCCGGCTCGAGCGTGGCGCGATCGCGCACGAACTCGACGCCGAGGTAGAGCCCCAGCCCGTGGACGGCGCCGATGAGCGGATGGCGCTCCGCGAGCGCCTCGAGCCGGGACTTCAGGTACGCGCCCGTGTCGGCCGCGTTCCGCTGGAGTCCGTCGTCGCGGAACGCGTCGAGCACGGTGAGCCCCGCGATGCTCGAGGCCGGGCTGCCGCCGGTCGACGAGAAGAAGTACCCCTGCGTGCGGAACCGCGCCGCGATCTCGCGGGTCGTGATGACCGCGCCGAGCGGGTAGCCGTTGCCGGCGGCCTTCGCGACGGCGATCACGTCGGGCACGACGCCCTGCTGCTGGAAGCCCCAGAACCACTGGCCGAGCCGGCCGTAGCCGGCCTGCACCTCGTCGGCGATCGCGAGTCCGCCCGCCTCTCGGACGGCCGCGTACACCTCGGCGAGGTAGCCGTCGGGCAGGGGGATGCCGCCGGCGTTGCCGTAGAAGGTCTCGGCGATGAACGCCGCGGGCGGTCGACCGGATGCCGCGAGCTCGCGGATGCGCTCGGCGGCCTCGGGCGCGTACCGCGCGGCCTCGTCGCCCCGGTACCGGCCGCGGAACGGGTTCGGCGCCTCGACGGCGTGCACCCAGTCGGGCCGGCTGGCGAGCGCGTTCGGGTTGTCGGCCGTCGACGTGCTCACGGCGTCGGACGCGTAGGTCCAGCCGTGGTACGCCTCGAGCACCGAGACCACGTCTCGGCGCCCGGTCGCGGCCAGCGTCACGCGGATCGCGAGGTCGGTCGCCTCCGAGCCGGAGTTGACGAGGAAGACCGTGTCGAGGGGGTCGGGCGCCATCGCCGCGAGGCGCTCGGAGAACTCGACGACTGCGCCGTAGTTGAAGCGGGAGTTCGTGTTCAGCGTGCGCAGCTGCTTCGCCACTGCGGCGGCCAGCCCGGGGTGGCCGTGACCGAGTGGCGTCACGTTGTTGACCATGTCGAGGTAGACGCGCCCGTCGGTGCCGACGAGGTGCTCGCGCCAGCCGCGCTCGATGCGCGGCGGCGCGTCGTAGTAGTGCTCCTGGACCTCGGCGAAGGTGCGATCGCGCCGGGCGACGAGGTCGGCGGCGTCGTGCGCGAGGTCGCCGGATCCGGCCGCGGCCGCACTCGGCGCGAGGCCGATCGCGGCGGCCGGATCGGTCGTGAGCGACAGCCAACCCGGGGCGACCTCGGGCCGCACGAGGTGCGGCACGTGCGTCGGCGCGCCGGCGGCCTCGAGCCGGATCCGGGCGCGCGTGCGCGCGGGCACGGTGCCGTCGAGGATCGTCATGCCGTCGGCGGCCTCGACGACGAGACGTGCGTCGTCGCCGTCGGAGGAGACGTGGGTGGCGACCGCGAACCACACGTCGATGCCGGTCGGCACGGTCTCGCGCGACTCGGCCGAGTGCGTGCGGCTCGCGGTGAGGCGCGGCGTCGTCCGTTCGAGCCAGGCCATGGGCGCGCCGGCGTCGAGCGCCGCCAGCGCGAGCCGTTCCTCGAGGCCGGGCTCGAGCCAGGCGCCCGCGTCGACCTCGTCGGCGGTGATCGACACGTCGAGGCGGGCCGCCCGGGCGAGGTCCGGTGCCGGGTCGAGCCCGATCCGGGTGGGGCGGTGGTGCGAGGCATCCGCTCGCCCGTCGTCGAGCTCGACGCCCAGCGCTTCGGCGATGAGCCGGGTCATCACGATCGAGGGCACCGAGGTCGCCTGCTCGAAGATGCGCCACTCGCGCTCGACGCCCTCGGCGGCGTACGCGTTCGCGCCGCCGTCGATCTGCACCTGCTGCTCGCCGCTCACGACGAGCACGGCGCCGCGGAGCACGACGAGCGGCCACAGCGCGCGCACCTCGGAGGCCGACAGGGGACGCAGCGCGTGGAACGCCCGCACGGCGGGCAGTACCGAGACCGGCTCGGCGCCGGCGTGGTGCAGCACCGACGAGATCGTGATCGCGAGCTCGGCCACTGCCCAGCTGCGCGTCACGTCGCCGAAGTCGATCATCCCGTCGGGCAGGCGGATGCCGCGCTCGGTCGTGCACACCACGTTGTCGTCGGTCAGGTCGAGGTGCACCGCCTGCATCGGCAGCTCGCTCGCGACGGCCTGCACGTCGGCCCACGCGCGGGTCGCGGCCTCCGTCACCCGCTCCCGCTTCGCTCGGTCGGGGTGGTAGTGGGCGAGCAGGTCGACCACGCGGTCGGCGACCCGGAGGTCCCACTGCAGCACGCGGTCGAGGCCGGGGTGGTCGAAGTCCGCGAGCGCGAGGCTCGCGTGCGCCGCGACCTCGCCCATGCGCGCGACGACCGTGGGGGAGAGGTACGCGGGCCCGTTCAGGGTGCCGCCCGGGAGGTACTCGAGCAGCCGGACGGCGAGCGGCCCCGCGCTCGTGTCGGCCACGATCGACCGGGGCGAGCCGTTGTCGGCGACGCTCGTCGTGGCGATGCGGAGGTGCGGCGCCGCGTCGGCGATGCGCGAGGCCGCGTGGTCCTGCGCGTCGAGCTCGTCCGCGGTGAAGGCGGGGTTCGTGACCTTCACGACGCCGATCGGTGCGCCGGGGTCGTCGGAGCCGCCCGCGGCCGGTCGCGACCGAGCGAGGAAGTTCTGGTCCTGCTGGCTGCCGAGCCCCTCGAGCTCGACGTCGAGCCCCCAGTGCCGGCGCACGATCGCGACGACCTCGTCGGCCGGCAGTGCGGGTGCGGGCAGCTCGCCCGCCGAGAAGAAGTCGAAGCCGCGGATGTTGACGGGCTGGGTCATGTTCGCCCCTTTCCGCCTCGAACATAGTCAGGGCGGATGCCTCCGGCCGAGCGCCGCCGTGTCGATCCTCGTGCCGTTCGTCCACCGACCGGGCGACGCGCGGGTCGCCTGCGACGGATGTCGGAGGTCGCTCGTACCGTGATGGCCATGACGAACCAGCCGCTTCCGACGCTCGAGCCCGACGTGCTCGACGAGCCCTGCCTGCGCTGCGGCTCCGCCGCGGTCCGGGTCATCGTGTACGGCCCGCTCGATCTCGAGGTCGAGGCGGATGCCGCGGCCGCCGGCCTCTCCGGCGAGGCCCCCATCTTCGACTGCCGCGACTGCGGCTTCGAGTGGGGCGAGGCCGTCCGAGACCTGCTCGCCTGAGGTCTCAGGTCGGAATGCCGACTATCGGTCGTCGGCGGTGCTGCGGTCGGTCCGCAGGGTGAGGATCGCGGCGCGCGCCACGAATGCGGACCATGCGAGCAGTCCGAGCAGCTTCGCGCCGTCCTCGACGAGCACCGAGGCGCGGGTGGCCGGTTCGACGAGGACGTCGACGATCGCCGAGGTGCCGAGTCCGACGAACATGACCACGAGCAGCGCCGGGTCGAGGCGTTCCACGATGAGGTCGCGGAACCGGAGGGCGAAGGCGAGGAAGGCGATCGCGTAGGCGGCGGCGAGCACGAAGCCCGATCCCGGCCCGAACGCCGCGGTCTCGTGGAGCAGGAGCAGGTCGTCCAATGCGACGATCAGTGTCAGCGTCAGGCTCCAGGCGAGCAGGCGGCGGACGTCCCGGCAGCGGGGACGGAGGAGGAGCGCCATGCAGGCGGCACCGGCGGCGAGCAGCATCGCCACGATGCCCAGGTTCGAGACCAGTCCGTACGCCGGGCTCGCGTTGCCGCGCGCAGCCGCGACGACCTGAGCGTCCCGGACGAGGTCGGTCGGCACCGTCCACGGCTGGGTCACCACCACCGCCATCGCGATGACCACGGCTGCGGCGATCGCCGCGAGCAGCCAGCCCGGTGTGCGATGGAGCGCGTCGCGGATCCGTTGCGGCGCGCGGGTCTCGGTCGTCGTCGTGATGGTGTTCCCTCCCCGGCGTCGCGGTCGCGGCGCTCCGACCGTGCGAGCGTAGTCGCGACCCGCGCGAGGGCGAAGTCCTTGACATGCGGGCCCCGTCACGACATCGCGCGGGCGCGCGTCGTCAGGAGTAGATGCGTCCGCCGAGGTACTTGAGACCGTGGTCGCAGGCGATGGTCACCACGCGGTGGCCGGCGCCGAGTTCGACCGCCAGGTCGATCGCGGCGCTGACGTTCATGCCCGTCGAACCGCCGGCGAAGATGCCCTCGGTGCGGGCGAGCGTCCGGCAGGTCTCGAACGCGCGCTCCTGACCGATGGTGCGGATGCCGTCGAGCACACCTCGATCGAGGAACGGCGGGTCGGGGAACACCGCGACGCCCTCGACCGCGTGCCCGTGCGAGACGCCCTCCGACAGCAGCGGTGCCTCGGCAGGCTCGAGCGCGACGACCTGCGGCTCGAGGCCCGCGCTCCGGAGGCCGCGGAGCGTGCCCATGAGCGCGCCGCCCGTGCCGACGCCCGTGCAGAACACGTCGACGCCGTCGCCCAGCGCGGTCCCGATCTCCTCGCCCATGGGGGCGTACCCGGCGATGACGTCGGGTGACCCGAACTGGTCGGCGTAGTAGTGCCCGGGCTTCTCGGCGAGCGCGTACGCGCGCTCCCGCATCCGGCCGACGAGCTCCGGCGTGATCCCCTCGCCGTGGCTCTCCTCGACGAGGACCTCACCGCCGAACGCCTCCATCGCCTGCTGCTTGCTCACCGAGAACGCGTCCGAGAAGACCGCGGTGAAGCGCAGCCCGAGCACGGCCGCGACGAATGCGAGCGAGGTGCCGGTGCTGCCGCCCGTGTACTCGACGACCGTGTCGCCGGGGGAGGCGTCGCCGCGGGCGACCGCCGCCTCGAGCACGGACACCGCCATGCGGTCCTTGTACGACCCGGTCGGATTCGCTCCCTCGATCTTCACCCAGACCTCTGCGGCCCCATCGGGCACGATCGACTCGAGCCGGACGATCGGCGTGCCGCCGATGCCGTCGAGTACCCCACCGTCGCGCGCGTCCATGGCGGCCTCCCGTGCGCAGGCTACTCCCGTGAGCGGCGCGCCGTGGGTTCCGGCGGGAGATCGTCCTCGAGGAGCTCCTCGCGGATGCGGCGGAGGTCCTCCATGAGGGAGCCGATGAGGATCCAGTGTTCCGACTTCGGCGGAGCGATCTGGAGCGGCGCCGTGAGGGCCGGGATCGCGGAGGTCAGGGGCTCGGGGTCGACCTCGGCGAGGTGGACCGCGAGCCGGATGTCGTGCGCGACCCGGTGCAGCTGCTCGGCGATCGCGCGAACGGTGGGTTCGGTCGCGAGGCCGTCGTCGTAGTGGTCGACGAAGGCCCGGGTCATCCCCCCGACCTGCGTCACGATGGGACTGAGCCGCGTGAGCAGGCGATGCTGCTCGGCGATGTCGCCGCGATGCGCCGACCGTCGCGGGTTCAGGGTGAGCGACTCCTCGGCGTCCGCGATGGCGGTGGCCGCGGCATCCCGCATGGGCCGCATGAGGCGGACCTCGAGCAGGAGCTCGGTCAGGTCGGCCGGGCGCTGCGGCGCGCGCAGCGCTTCGGCGAGGCGGTCGGTGGATGCCGCGAGTTCGCTGCCGAGGCGGGCGAGGTGCTCGCGGGCGGGGTCGACGAGCACCGGCGGGACGATGAGCGCGTTGACGACGATGCCGATCGCCGCGCCGATGAGGGTCTCGAGCACGCGGTCGAGGGCGTACTCGGGTGACGTGCCGCCGAGTGCGAGCACGAGCATCGCGCTGATCGCGACCTGGTTCGAGGTGCCGGCCGTCATCCGCAGCGCCCACGCGACGAGCAGTGCGATGAGGATGGCGGCGAGGATCACCCAGCTCGTCGGCCCGAACGCGAGGCCGAGCAGCGAGGCGATCACGACGCCCGCGATCACGCCGACGCTGCGCTCGAGCGCCTTGGCCAGCGACTGGTTGACGCTCGGCTGCACGACGAGCAGCGCGGCGATCGCGGCGAACACGGGCAGCGGACCGGGGATCAGCCACCCGGCGAGCAGCCACGCCGCGACCGTCGCCACCGCGGACTTCAGCACCTGCAGGATCGGCGCCCGCCTCGTGGCGCGGAACCGCTCGGACAACCGCATGCGACTCACGCTAGCGGGCGCGAGGAGCGCATGCCCGATGGACGACGCGGGGCCCGCGACCGAGCGGTCGCGGGCCCCGGTGCCGCTGCTCAGCTCGCGGCGGCCGACGCGGATCCTGCGGCGTCGCGCTTCGGCAGGCGCCATCCGGGCCGGACGAAGTGGCAGGTGTAGCCCCACGGGATGCGCTGCAGGTAGTCCTGGTGCTCGGGCTCGGCCTCCCAGAACTCGCCTGCCGGCGCGACCTCGGTCACGACGGGTCCGGGCCAGATGCCGGACGCGTCGACGTCGGCGATGGTGTCGATCGCCGTGTCGTACTGGGCGTCGCTCGTCGGGAAGATCGCCGAGCGGTAGCTCGTGCCGACGTCGTTGCCCTGCCGGTTCTTCGTGCTCGGGTCGTGGATCTGGAAGAAGAACTCGAGCAGCTCGCGGTAGCTGAGCTTCGTCGGGTCGAACACGACCTCCAGCGCCTCGGCGTGCGAGCCGTGGTTGCGGTAGGTCGCGTGTTCGACGTCGCCGCCGCTGTAGCCGACGCGCGTGTCGAGCACGCCGGGCAGCTTGCGGACGAGGTCCTCCATGCCCCAGAAACAGCCGCCCGCGAGGACCGCGGTCTCGGCTCCGGGGACGGTGGTGATGGCGCCTGGGGTGGTCATGCGGTCTCCTCGGTGGTGGTGACGAACAGGGTGAGGTACTCGCCGTAGCCTTCGTCCTCGAGGTCGTCGAGGTGCACGAAGCGGAGTGCGGCGGAGTTGATGCAGTAGCGCAGGCCGCCCGCATCCGTCGGCCCGTCGTCGAAGACGTGGCCGAGGTGGCTGTCGGCGCCCGCCGATCGGACCTCGACGCGCTTCATGAAGAACGAGCGGTCGACGTGCTCGGTGACGGCCGTCTGGTCGATCGGGCGAGTGAAGCTCGGCCAGCCGGAACGGCTGTCGTACTTGTGCACGCTCGCGAAGAGCGGCTGCCCCGAGACGACGTCGACGTAGAGGCCCGGCTCGTGGTTGTTCCAGTACTCGTTGCGGAACGCGGGCTCGGTGGCGTCGTCCTGCGTGACCTTGCGCTGCAGCGGGGTGAGGCGGTCGAGCGCCTCGGGAGTCCTGCGATAGTCCTGTGACACGGTTGCTCCTTCTCCGGCGACACCGGCTGTGCCGCCCCGGACCGGTGACACCGGCTGTGCCGGTTACTCCTGCGTCCATGAGGAAGAACCCCGTTCGGGCGGCTGATGTTCCGCAGGATGCGCCCGCGGGCTGTGGGTTCGCTGTGAGCGGGCGGAGCGCACCCGGCGGGTGCTCGGGGTGTCGGTCCTGCCGGCGCGGGCGTGCCCTCGTCGGGCGGTGATGGGAGGATCGGCGCATGGCCGATCGACTCATGCTCCTCGACACCGCGTCGCTGTACTTCCGGGCGTTCTACGGCGTGCCCGACTCGCTGAAGCGGGCCGACGGCACGCCCGTCAACGCGGTGCGGGGCCTGCTCGACATGATCGCCCGGCTCGTGGCCGAGTTCGAGCCGACCCACCTGGTCGCGTGCTGGGACGACGACTGGCGCCCGCACTGGCGCGTCGAGCTCATTCCGAGCTACAAGGCGCATCGCGTCGAGCTGGTCGTGCCCGCCGGCCCCGACATCGAGGAGGTGCCCGACCCGCTCGAGGCGCAGCTGCCGATGATCCGCGAGACGCTCGGCCTGCTTGGCATCCCGATCGTCGGCGTCGCCGCGCACGAGGCCGACGACGTCATCGGCTCGCTCGCGACCCAGGCGACCATGCCGGTCGATGTCGTCTCGGGCGACCGCGACCTGTTCCAGCTCGTCGACGACGGCCGCGGCGTGCGCGTCATCTACACCGCACGCGGCATGAACCGACTCGAGCTCGTCGACAACGAGTGGGTCGTCGCGAAGTACGGCATCGAGGCGGCGCAGTACGCCGACTTCGCGACGCTCCGCGGCGACTCGTCCGACGGGCTGCCCGGCGTCGCCGGCATCGGCGAGAAGACCGCCGCGGGCCTGCTCGGCGACTTCGGTTCGCTCGATGCGATGCTCGCGGTGGCGTCCGGCGATCCGGATGCCGCGGATGCCGCGCCCGCGACCATGTCGGCCTCCATGCGGGCGAAGCTCACCGGCGCGCACGACTACCTGGCCGTCGCCCCGACCGTGGTGAACGTGGTGCGCGACCTCGACCTGCCGTCGGCGGAGGAGCTCGGCGCCCGCCTCGCGCCCGTGACGGGCGCCCGCCGCGAGGCCCTCGAGGACCTCGGGGAGGAGTGGAACCTGGGCGGTTCGGTGCCGCGCGTGCTGGCCTCGCTGGACCACGCCCCTTCGGCGTAGCGGGGCGCGCCCGCGGATCGCGCGTTGGCCGAGAACGCGGGGAGAGGTGCCCCCGCCGAAACCCGGTACCGAAGTACCGAAGTACCGGGCGTCCTCGATCCGGACCCCCCCCGGGTCAGCAGCCCGGGCCGTCGCGGACTGCGGTGCAGTCACCCCTGACGAGGACCGTGTCGAATTCGCCGACGAGCACGTTCATCCGCGGTGCGGGAAGGCTGAGCGTCCCGTCGATCCATCGCCAGACCGAACCGTCGAACCGGTACTCGGCCACGTAGACGACGGTCGGGTCGACCGTGTACCGACCGGATGCCGCGTACGCGTGGCTGGTCGGCGTCGTCGTGAACTCGGCGACACCCAGCTGGTCCCAGGTCCCGCCGGGACCGGCCGCGTGGACCAGGGCTCCGTCGGAGTGCGCCCACTGGTAGGCGACGGGGTGGAAGCGGACCTCGGCCGGGCGTCCGAGCAAGGTGCCGGAGCGGGTTTCGACGGTGGCCGATCCGATGAAATTGGCCGGGAGCCCGACGACGGCCCACCCGTCGGGCTCCATCCCGCTCGGCGGCACGCTCGGCCGGAACGAGGCGATGTCGCGGAGGGTGACGGTCGGCTCGCCCGGAGCCGGCGGCTCCGGCTCCCCGCCCTCGAACGCGCACACGGTCGGGTTCTCGGGATTGCACACGTCGCGCGGCGGCGCGGCGGGGCGCTCGGGCTCGGCCAGCGGCACATCGAGGAGCGCGATGCCCGCCTCGCTTGGTTGAGGATTGCGCGACTGATCGCGAAGTTCTGAGAGCTCCGCCTCAAGTTCCGCGAGATTGTCGGAAACCGAGGAGTCAATGCGGAGATCGCACAAGCCGGCGAGCTGAAGGTCTGCGGGGCAACTGGGACCCCCGGATCCCGTGAGCGCACCCGAGGCGAGCATTGCGCCTAGCAGAAGTTCTCGCCAGACCACAGTTCGTTCCCACTCACCTTGATATTGGTGCTAGTGCCCCGGAACTCCAGGACCAGCGGCACTCGCTCGTCGCGACTAGCGGGGGTGACGTTTTTGCCTTCCGAATTGAGCAAGACCGTGGCTGATACGTCCTGACATGCGTAAATCGACACTACGGTCTCGCCCGCGTCGACATGCGTCTCGATCAGGGCAGCGGAGTCGATCGTCGTCACACCGGTGGCCCGCAGTCCCGAGCCAAGAAATGCCTCGAGTTCGGAGGCGCGTTGCTCGCCGTACGGCCCCGAAGACGAATCCCGAATCACACCGGCCGGGAGTTGGCCGGAGAGTATGTTGGCGGTCGACTGAAGGTGCTCCTCGTACGCCGCGACCGCCGCCGCGAGCGCCTCCTCGTCGGTCGCGAAGAGCGGCGCGTCGGCGGCATCCGTCGTCGGGGAAGGGGAGGGCGCCGGCTCGACCGTGGCGCAGGCGGTGAGGGCGGCGAGCGCCGTGCCGGCGAGGGCGAGCGCGGCGAGGCGGCGGACGGCTGCGGGCATGCGGTCCAAAGTAGGGGGATCCGCGGCGAGCGGTCGGACGCCATCCACAGGATGGTGCGCAGAATGGGAGGCGGCGGCATCCGTCGACATGGGGAGGACCAGTGGGCGATCACGGGATCAGCGATGGCGACCTGGCGCGGTTGCGGCGATGCGTCGAGCTCGCGCAGCAGGCGCGGGAGCGGGGCGACCATCCGTTCGGGTCGATCGTCGTGACCGCCGACGGGCGCGTCGTCGAGGGCATGAACACGGTCGTGACGCGGCGCGATCCGACCGGGCACGCCGAGACGAACGTCGTCCGCGAGGCGGCGGCCGTCCTCGACGAACGCGACCTCGCGACCGCCACGCTGTACACGAGCACCGAGCCGTGCGCGATGTGCTCGGGTGCGATCTACTGGAGCGGCATCCCGCGGGTCGTGTTCGCCCTGTCCGAGGCGGGCCTCCGCGACATCGTCGCCGAACAGGAGGGCGTGCCGACGCTGAGCCTGCCGTCGCGTGAGGTGTTCGCGCGCGGCGGGCGCCCGGTGGCCGTCGTCGGTCCCGCCGACCTGCCCGAGGCCGCCGCCGTCCACGACGGGTTCTGGGCCTGATCGACGATCCCGGCTCGCTCAGCCGAGTCGACCGATGACCGCCCAGGTTCGCGCGCGCATCGCGATCGAACCATCGGATCGGGTCGCGGGTGCCACCGACTGGCGCATCCGGTCGCGGATCGCCTCGCGCGTGGCATCCGTGACCGACGCCAGATAGGTCGGTGCCGGGCCCTGCCCGCCGAGGAACGGCGCCCACAGGTCGTCGAAATCCGAGAAGACGGTGTCGATCTCGACGGGTTCGACGCGCACCGAATCGGCGTCCATCCCGGGCGAGCCGGACCAGAGCTCGCGCAGCGGCTCCGGCCGGCAGGTCGGGAAGCGCCGCCCCTCGTCGAGTTCGGACGCCGCCGGGTCGACCGACGCGGCCGCATCCCAGAACGTCCGCAGCATCCGCATGCCGTCGGCGTAGTCCCAGACGTACGCCGCGACGAGTCCGCCGGGTGCGGCGACCCGCGTGAACTCCGCCACGGCGGCCGCGGCATCCGGCACGAAGTTGAGCACGAGCCCCGAGACCACGACGTCGACGGCGTCATCGGGCACCGGGAGATGCTGCGCATCGCCCACGACGAATCGCGCCTCGGCGCGACCGGCGATCCCCGGCCGCTCGCGCGCGGCCGCGAGGAAGCCCTCCGACGGGTCGACGCCGAGGATCGAGGACGGCGACCAGCGCTCGATGGCCGCGGCCGTCAGCGCGCCCGTGCCGCAGCCGACGTCGAGCCAGCGGATGCCGCGTTCCGCGTCGAGCGAGTCGACGAACCGCTCCGCGACGAGTCGACTCCATCGTCCGACGTACCGTTCGTACGGTGCGCCGTCCTGCCATCGGTCCGTCACGGTCATGGGGTCGTGTCTACGCGGTTCGCGGACGCGCGGCAACCGACTTCGAGTTCAGGCGGCTCAGGTGGGCACGCCCGGCGCGGGCGCGGTCGGGGCGAGCCAGTACGACGGGGCCGGCAGTTCGACGCCGCCGCTCGCCGCGAAGATCACGATGAACGCGTAGATCGCCACGCCGATCGCGAGCCCCCCGAGCACCATCGCGAGCGGCACCGCCCACGAGACGCGCACGCCGGCGCGGCGGTACCGCGACGGCGCCATCCAGGCGATCCACATCGCGGCGGCGCCGAAGCCGGCGATCCACACCGTGCGCAACGCCTGGCCCTCGAGCGGGGCGAACAGCGCGATCCCGAGCGCACCGGCGCCGAGCAGCACGGCGGCCCACGCGAACAGCCGGCCCATGCCGAGCCCGCCGACGTCGTACTGGTCGCCGAACCACGGCGTCGGCGCCTGGCCGGTGGGGCCGCTCGCGTCGCCGACGCGGTCGGGCTCGTCGTGGTCCTCGGGCTCGCGCCCGGCGGGATCGGTCATGTGCTCGATCGTACGGGCGGCGGAGGTCGCGGTGCCGACGTCGCACCGATCGGGCGGTCGGCCCCACGTGTCGCCCGTTCGCGGGATGGCGCGCGGCGCGCGCCGCCCGAGAGGATGGACCGGCAGGGTCGGCCCTGCGTCGCCGAGGGGGAACGGAGACCGGGCCATGCGCGCACCCGTCCGATTCGCGGCCGCGTTCGCCGCGGCATCCGTCGTCGCCCTGCTCGTGGGATGCGCCGTCGGAGGCGAGCCGTCGGCGCAGCCGAGCCCGACGCCGGCCGAGGAACCGGGCGGCGGGGCGGGCGGCGAACCCGGGACGATCGACCCGGAGCTGCAGGCGCTCCTCGACGAGTCCGCCGCGGCCCAGGTGGAAGCGCACGCGCTGGGCTCCCTGATCGGCCAGATCCGCGTCGACGGCGACGTGGTCGCCCAGGTCGCCCTCGGCGAGGCGGTCGGGGGCGAGCCGGTCACGCTCGACGGGCGCTTCCGCAACGGCGCGGTCGCGATCACCTACGTCAGCGTCGTGATGCTGCGGCTCGCCGAAGAGGGGGTCCTCGACCTCGACGAGCCGATCGGCCGGTGGCTCCCCGAGATCCGCGACGGCGACAGCGTCACGCCCCGGATGCTCGCGAACATGACGGCCGGGTACCACGACTACGTCGGCGACCCCGCGTTCGAGGACGCCCTCGCCGCCGACCCGTTCCGCACGTGGACGAACGACGACCTCATCGAGGTGAGCCTGTCGGCACCGCGGCTCTTCCCGGCAGGTGAGAACTGGGACTACTCGCACGCCGACTACGTCGTGCTCGGCGAGGTGCTCGAGGCCGCGTCGGGCGAGCCGCTCGACGAGCTGATCGCCCGCGAGGTCCTCGAGCCGCTCGGCCTCGGGCAGACGGTCGCGTCGGAGGATCCGTCGATCCCGGCGCCCGCCGTGCACGCCTTCACGGCGGAGCGCGGCGTGTGGGAGGACTCGACCTACTGGAATCCGTCGTGGACGCTCCCCGAGGGCGCCGTCCAGACGAGCTCGATCGGCGACGTGACCGCGAGCTTCGATGCGATCGTGGGCCGCGGCGAACTGCTCGAGCCGGCCTCGTACGACGCGCTCATCGCACCGGACCTCGTCGGCTTCGGCGAACCGCTCGACGGATGCCGCGTCTGCATGACCCTCGTCCCCGAGTTCGCGTACGGCCTCGGCGCCTTCCTCAGCCTCGACTGGGTGATGCAGACCCCGCTCTTCGGCGGGTACGCGTCGGCGGTCGCCACACTCCCGGCGGACCGTGCCGATGACGGCCGGTCGGTGACGATCGCGGTCGCCGTCACCTACACGGAGGACACGTTCGACGACTGGGACGGCGCGCTCGTGAACTGGGGCGAGGACCTCGCGCGGCGGCTCACCCGCGAGCTCGCGCCCGGCAACCCGGCGGCGCAGCCGCTCGGCTGAGGTCGCCGCGGGCCGACGCGCAACCCGGGTGACGCCCCGGCCGTGTCAGGGCAGGATGGGGACCGGGGGACGACCACGAGGAGGGCATCCATGCCGAAGCGGATCTGCGTCACGGGCGCGTCAGGGCTCGCCGGACGGGCGGTGGTGGCCGACCTGCTGGAGCACGGGTACGAGGTGCTGGCGACCGACGTGACGCCGCCGTCGCCGAAGCTCCCGGCCCGGTGGTCGAGGCCCGACCTCGTCTACACGCAGGCCGACCTCACCGACTTCGGCGACACGGTCGAGGTGCTGCAGGACGTCGACGCGGTCGCGCACCTCGCCGCCATCCCGGCGCCGACGATCTTCACGCCGGCGCGCACGCTGAACGTCAACAACGCCGTCAACTCGAACGTCTTCCTCGCGGCGGCCAAGCTCGGCCTCGAGAAGGTCGTGTGGGCGTCGAGCGAGACGACGCTGGGGCTCGACTTCGGCCCCGACGGGCTGCCCGACTACCTGCCGCTCGACGAGGACCACTACCCGAAGCCGAACTCGACGTACTCGCTGTCGAAGGTGCTCGGCGAGACGATGGCCCACCACGTCTCGGACTGGACCGGCATCCCGTTCATCGCGCTGCGGTTCTCGAACGTCATCGATCCCGAGAAGTACGTCGACTTCCCGTCGTTCGAGGACGACCCGCGGTCGCGGCTGTTCAACGCGTTCGGCTACATCGACGTGCGGGATGCCGCGCAGTCGGTCCGTCGCGCGCTCGAGGCCGATGTCGACGGCGCACGCGCCTACGTGATCGCGAACGCCGACACCGTGATGAGCCGGCCGACGCGCGAGCTGATCGAGGAGTTCTTCCCGGGCGTCTCGCTGAAGCGCGACTTCACGGGGACCGAGTCGCTGTTCTCGATCGAGCTGGCGCGCGATGAGCTCGGCTTCGAACCGGAGCACGGCTGGCGGGACGGCCGATCGTGACGGCGCGCTCGGTCGGCTGCGAGATCCGCCTGAGGGTCGACGAGCCCGCGCGCCTGGCGTTCCAGGTCGCGGTGGCGAGTGACGTCGATGCGACGGAGCGCCTCGAGTTCCGTGCGGACGGCCGCCCGATCGAGTTCACCGAGCTGACGGATGCCGCGGGCAACCGCCTGCACGTCGTCGACGCGTCGGCGGGCTCGCTCGAGTGCTCGTACACGGCCGAGGTGGCGCGGCGTGCGCCCGAGGCATCCGTCGACGCCGTCGACCTGCTGACGTACCTGCGACCGAGTCGCTACGCCGAGTCGGACCGGCTGGCCGCGACGGCGGCCGCCGAGTTCGCGGGAATCGAGGGCATCGACCGGCTCGCCGCCGTCTCGTCGTGGGTGGGCACGCGGCTCGCGTACGTGCCGGGTTCGAGCAGTCCGACGGATGGCGCGGTGCAGACGCTCCTCGCGCGCCAGGGCGTGTGCCGCGACTACGCCCACCTCGTCGTGGCGCTGCTGCGCGCGCTCGACGTGCCGGCGCGGCTCGTCGCGGTGTACGCGCCGGGCCTGGATCCGATGGACTTCCACGCGGTCGCCGAGGCCTGGGTCGACGGGGGCTGGCACGTCGTCGACGCGACGACGCTCGCGCCCCGGGAGACGATGCTGCGGATCGCGACGGGGCGCGACGCGGCCGACACCGCGTTCCTGTCGGCGTACGGCGGCGCGGTCCGGCTCGACTCGGTCGAGGTCACCGCGGTCGCCGGCGAACTGCCCGACGACGACGTGCGGCGGCTCGTGCGGCTCGGGTGACGCGGGGGGTCAGCCGATGCCGCCGGTCGTGCTAGGCATGAGCAGCGCCGGGAGCACGGAGATCCCGACGATCGCGAGTGCGCCGACGCCGAGCCAGACCGCGGCGATCGCGGCCGTCGACGGACGTTCGCCCGCACGGCGGGCGCGGCTGCGCGCGACGAGGCCGAGGGTCGACGTGAAGACCGCGAGCGCCGCGAGCAGCGCGGAGCCGAGCGACTCCCGGTAGGGCGTCGCGAACGCGAGGATCACGGTGGTGAGGCCGAGGACGAGTGCGGCGGATCCGAGGGCGCGGCCTGAGGGCGCCGAGGGGTCGCCGACGCGCAGGCGGTCCTCGCCCGACTCGTGCGACTCGGCTGCCGACATGGTGTTCCCCCGGATGTTCGCGTGACGATGCCCGCGTGCCGGGAGTTCCGGCACGTCGTCGTCCCAGCTCGCGGTGTTGCTCCCGACATCCTCCCGCGATGCGCAGGCGTGTGACGCCGGTTTCGGGCGCCTCGCGGTCTCGATCCGATCACGGCGGTCTCGGCTGCGTCACGAGTCGAGGCCGGTCTCCGGTTCAGCCGGCACTCAGGATCGCGTAATCGACAGGTGTAGATTAGCTCCGAACCCGGAGCCATCCGACCCCGGGCCCGAACGGCAACGAACGCCGCAGGGCCGACGCCCGCGGCGAGACAAGGAGCGTCAGCAATGGCACGCGTCAACGGCAAGGTCGCACTCATCAGCGGTGGAGCACGGGGCATGGGCGCCTCCCACGCACGGCTGCTGGTCCAGGAGGGCGCCAAGGTGGTCATCGGCGACCTCCTCGACGACGAGGGCGCCGCGCTCGCCGCGGAGCTCGGCGAGGCGAACGCGCGCTACGTCCACCTCGACGTCACCGACTACGCGCAGTGGGAGACCGCCGTCGCGACCGCCACCGAGGCGTTCGGCCGGCTCGACATCGTGGTGAACAACGCGGGCATCGCGAACTTCGGCCCCATCGAGGACTACACGATCGAGGCCTGGCAGCAGATCCTCGACATCAACCTCACGGGCGTCTTCTACGGCATCAAGTCCGCGATCCCCGCCCTCAAGGAGTCCGGCGCCGGCTCGATCATCAACATCTCCTCGACCGCGGGCCTGCAGGGCTACGAGGCGCTCCCCGGCTACAACGCCGCGAAGTTCGGCGTGCGCGGCCTCACCAAGAACGCGGCGCTCGACCTCGGCCGGTACAACATCCGCGTGAACTCGGTGCACCCGGGCGTCATCCGCACGCCCATGACCGAGTCGCTCGAGACCCCGCAGAACCACGTCGCGCTGCACCGCGTCGGCGAGCCCATCGAGCTGTCGAACCTCATCCTGTTCCTCGCGAGCGACGAGTCGAGCTTCTCGACCGGCGCCGAGTTCGTGGCCGACGGCGGCGAGACCGCGGGCCTCGCGCACTACGAGATCTGACGGCCTCGCGTCATGCGAACCTGCGGGCGGATGTCGCGGCCCCGCGCCGCGGCATCCGCCCGCGGTCGACGGCTCACCCGCCCGCTCGTCCGTCCGATCCGGTCAGGTGCGGACGAGGCCCAGGTCGAGCAGGCTCTGCGCCGAGGCGAGGATCGCGTCCTCGCGGGAACGCGGAGTCCAGCCGAGCATGCGCGTCGCCTTCTCGTGCGACGCGTCGCCGCGTCGGCCGAGCTCGCTCGCCATCTGCCGGAGGTCGCGGCTGAAGGGCGCGCCCGCCTTGACGACCCAGTCCGGGATCACGCGCGTGGGTGCGCGCCGGGCCCGCTCGCCGAGGCGGTCGCGCAGGAATCGCGAGAGGTCGAGGTAGGTGATCGCATCGCCCGAGACCGCGAGGAAGCGCTCGCCCGCGGCATCCGGGTGGCGCATCGCGAGCACGTGCAGCTCGGCCACGTCGCGCACGTCCACGGCGCTGGCCGAGCCGTTCGGCACGACGGGGTAGTCGCCGTCGAGCAGCTGCCGCAGCAGTTCGAGCGACGTCGAGAGGTCGGTGCCGATGGCCGGACCGAAGATCCCGACCGGGTTCACGGTGGCCAGCTCGAGTCCGCCGCCCTCGCGGTCGACGAACTCCCATGCCGCTCGCTCGGCGAGGGTCTTCGACCGGATGTACGGCGTGACCCCGGGGCCGTCCGGGTCCGTCCAGTCCTCCTCCGTGTACGGGCGGCCCGGGTTCGGCCGGCCGTAGCCGATCGCGGCGAACGAGGAGGTCTGCACGACGCGCCGGACCCCTGCATCGCGTGCGGCCCGGAGCACTCGGAGCACGCCCTCTCGTGCGGGCGCGATGAGCTCGTCCTCGTCCTTCGGCTGCCGCACGGGGAAGGGCGACGCGACGTGCAGCACGTGCGTGACGCCGTCGACGGCCGCAGGCCACCCCGCGTCGTCGAGCAGGTCCGCGGCCACGACCTCGATCCCGTCCGGATCCGTGCCGCCGAGCCGGACGAGCGCGCGCAGCTCGTCGGCTCGAGCGAGGTCGCGCACCGTCGTCCGCACGCGCGCGCCGTCGGCCAGGAGCCGGATGATGCAGCTGACCCCGACGAAGCCCGTGCCGCCGGTGACCAGGATGGGTCCCTCGTCCATGTGCGCCTCCCGGGTCGGACCCTACTCCCCTCGGATGCCACCGGGGCGCCGCACGGGTGCGGCGCGCCGGAGCTCCGGGCCGCCGATATGGTGACGGCATGAGCGACGCCGACGCCCCGCCGCCGACGGCCGCGGCCCCCACGATGCCGGCACCGCGTGACGCGGCCTCGCCCGTCGACGACCCGCGGCACCGCCGCACGCGGGCCGCGCTCACCGCTGCGCTGCTCCGGCTCCTCGAACGCGAGCCGCTCGACGCGATCTCGGTCGCGGCGCTCTGCCGGGAGGCGGGCGTGCACCGCACCACGTTCTACGCGCACGCGCCGAACGTGCACGCGTTCGCCCTCGCGGTCTTCACGCAGGACCTCGACCGGCTGACCACGGTGGCCGTCGAACCCGATGCCGAGACACCCGAGCACGTCGCCGAGCGCTACCTCGGCTCGCTGGTGGCCGTGCTCGAGCACGTCGCCGAGGACCGCGCCGGCTATCGCGCGCTCTTCGGCTCCACGAGCCGCGGCGTGTTCCGGTCCGCGCTCGACGCGAGGCTCCGGCATCGGGCGCGACTGGCACTCGAGGTGTGGCGTGCGCAGGGCGTGGTCGGCGCCCCGCGCGACGACGTCGCGATCGCCGAAGCCGCGGCGTACATCGCGGGCGGGCTCGTCGGTGCGCTCGAGACGTGGGCGCTGGGCGACGAGACGGATGCCGCGGCATCCGCTGCCAGGATGGCGACGCTCATGCCGTCGTGGTGGCCCGGCTCGATCGCACCGCCGCCCAGCGGTCGATGAGGATCGGGATGGCGGTGCGCACCCAGAACGACGGGAGCACGTGCCCGTCGCTCATTCCGCTTCCGGTGACGAACGCGGCGACGCGCAGCGGCTCGTCGGTGTCGGTCAGGGGCTGACCGGTCAGGCGGGCGAACTCGCGGGCGACCGTGCTGCATGCGCCCACGCTACGCGCGGGCGCCGCGGGGTGCGACGGCGGCGGGCTGCGACATCCTTGCGATCGGTGGCATCCTTGCCACGGCGGGCACGCGCAGATCGCGCGGCCCGCGTTCGGGAGGTGCGGGTGATGTCGCGGTCGAATCACCGGGTCGCGGTGCTCGTCCTCGAGGGCGCGAAGCCGCTCGACGTCGGCATCCCGGCGCAGACGTTCACGACGCGCGCGAGCATGCCGTACGAGGTCCGCGTGTGCGGCGCGCAGCCGGGGCCCGTCACCGGCGGCGACGGGCTCTCGTACCACGTGGCCGACGGGCTCGAGGCGTTCGAGTGGGCCCAGACGATCTTCATCCCCGGCTACCGGCACCCCGACCGCGAGGACCCGCCCGCGGCGGTCGTCGACGCGCTGCGCGCCGCGCACGAGCGCGGCGCACGGCTCGCCGCGATCTCGACAGGCGCGTTCGCGCTCGCCGCGACCGGGTTGCTCGACGGGCGCCGGGCCACGACGCACTGGCACTACACGCGGGCGCTGCAGGCGCGGCATCCGCTCGTCAAGGTCGACGAGAACGTGCTGTTCGTCGACGAGGGGCAGGTGCTGACGTCGGCCGGCGCGGCATCCGGCATCGACCTCTGCCTGCACCTCGTCCGACGCGACCACGGCGTCGCGGTCTCGAACCACGCGGCCCGCCGGCTCGTCGCCGCGCCCTACCGGAGCGGCGGCCAGGCGCAGTACGTCCCGCGCGCGCTGCCGGAGCCGCTCGGCGAGGTGTTCGCCGCGACGCGGCAGTGGGCGATGGAGCACGTGCAGGACCCGCTCACGCTCGCCGACCTCGCCCGGAACGCGAACGTGTCGCCGCGCACCTTCTCGCGGCGCTTCGTCGAGGACACGGGCTACACCCCGATGCAGTGGATCCTGCGCGCACGCATCGACCTCGCGCGGGAGCTCCTCGAGCGCACCGACCTCGGCGTCGAGCAGATCGCGGGTCGGGTCGGGCTCGGCACCGGCGCGAACCTCCGGCTGCACTTCCACCGGATCCTCGGCACCTCGCCGACCGAGTACCGGCACACGTTCTCGGCCTGAGCCCGCTGGTCAGGGCTCGCGCGCGCCGGTCAGCGTGTGCTGCGGTCCGCGGGCGCGCGGGGGCGCGCGCGGTCCTCCGCGGTGATGCGGATGCCGCCGGTCGCAGTACGGGTCGTCT
This sequence comes from Agromyces kandeliae, assembly GCF_009674665.1. Lineage (GTDB taxonomy): Bacteria > Actinomycetota > Actinomycetes > Actinomycetales > Microbacteriaceae > Agromyces > Agromyces kandeliae. The sequence goes on along the minus strand of NZ_WKJD01000016.1, from coordinate 482,501 downwards.
GCAGCGGCGACGTGCGCGTCGCCTCGCGGGCGAACGCGGCGCGCCGTCGAGCCTTGAGCGCGGCCGGAATGCTCGCGATCGCGTCGGAGATGCGCGCGATGAGGATGCCGATGACGGCGCCCATCGAGTTGGCGACGAGGTCGCGCGGGTCGGAGATGCGGTCGGCCATCGGGATCTGGGCGACCTCGATGAGCAGCGCGAACCCCGCGCTCATGACGGCGGGCACGATCGCGGGCGCCCCGCGGAGCGCGAAGGCGAGCAGTGCGCCGAACGGCACGAACAGCAGGACGTTGAGCTCGAACTCGGTCTGCGAGCCGATCGTCCAGGTGTCGGAGTCGAACCAGATGCCCGGATCGAGGATCCCGCGCGTGGCCTGGTTGCCCGACACGGCGCCGGGCGCCGGACCGAGCGTCACCCACATCATGACGACGGCGTACGCGAAGAGCAGCACGGCGGCGGTTCGTGAGGGGCGCATTCCCCGATCGTCGCGAGCCAACCTTTGTCCCTCCTGTGCGTCGGGTGGGAGCCCGATCGATCCCTTGGCGAGATCCTTTCGCATGCTGTCGCTCAAGCCACTGCCGCGGCATCCGTCCCACCATCATGCTGGACACGCAACAGAGGAAAGGACCCCTGACGTCATGACCCGCATCGCCGTCAACGGATTCGGCCGCATCGGCCGCAACGTCGTCCGCGCGCTCATCGAGCGCGACGCCGACTTCGAACTGGTCGCCGTGAACGACCTCACCGAGCCCGCCGCGCTCGCCCGCCTGCTGAAGTACGACACCGTCGGCGGCCGCTTCGGGCGCTCCGTCGAGGTGGACGGCGACGTCCTCGTCATCGACGGCCACCGCGTGAAGGTGCTCGCCGAGCGCGACCCCGCGAAGCTGCCCTGGGGCGAGCTCGGCGTCGACATCGTGCTCGAGTCGACCGGCCGGTTCACCGACGCCGAGGCCGCGAAGGCGCACCTCGAGGCCGGCGCGAAGAAGGTGCTCGTCAGCGCCCCGTCGAAGGGCGCGGACGTCACGCTCGCCTACGGCGTGAACACGGACGCCTACGACCCCGCGTCGCACACGATCGTCTCGAACGCGTCGTGCACCACCAACGCGCTCGCGCCGCTCGCGAAGGTCCTCGACGACCTCGCCGGCATCGAGCACGGCTTCATGACCACGATCCACGCGTACACGCAGGACCAGAACCTCCAGGACGCCCCGCACTCCGACGCGCGCCGCTCCCGCGCCGCCGCCGAGAACATCGTCCCGAGCTCGACCGGTGCCGCGAAGGCGATCGGCCTCGTCCTGCCCGCCCTCGACGGCAAGCTCAACGGCGACTCGATGCGCGTGCCCGTGCCGGTCGGTTCGATCGTCGAGCTCAACGCGACCGTGTCGAAGGACGTCACCCGCGACGAGGTGCTCGCCGCCTACCGCGCCGCCGCCGAGGGCCCCCTGAAGGGCGTGCTCGAGTACTCCGAGGAGCCGCTCGTCTCGAGCGACATCGTCGGCAACCCGCACTCGTCGATCTTCGACGCCGAGCTGACCCGCGTCGACGGCAAGCACGTCAAGGTCGTCGCCTGGTACGACAACGAGTGGGGCTTCTCGAACCGCGTCATCGACTCGCTCGGGCTGCTCGCCGCGGCCTGATCGCACCGACTCCGGTCGGCTCGGGGGGCGGTACCCGGGCCGACCGGCCCCGACATCGCGTCGGCGGGGGAGTGGAGCCCCCGCCGGCGCGATCCGCGTCTCCGGGCGCGGCGTCGCGTCGGGTGCGGCACCCGTCGTGCGGTCGCCGGGCTGGGCACGGGGTGTCGACGTGCTGGGAGAACGTCGAGGATCACCGCCGGCGGCCGATCGCGGACCTAGCCTGAGGTGAGGCGGGCTCGCGCCGGCCGGAGACACCGACCTCGATTCCGCTCACGCACGACGCCGTGCGGGGAAGCAGGTCGTCATGACCGGAATCATCGAGGTCGCGACGACGCCCGGCGGCACGCGTCCGGCCCGGAGCAACAGCGACTTCACCGATCTCGCGCGACGTGTCAGGGACGCGGGACTCATGCGTCGCCGCTACGGCTACTACTGGACGAAGCTCGTCTCGGTGCCGTTGGCCTTCGCCGCGGCGATCGCGATCTTCATCTGGATCGGCGACACGTGGTGGCAGCTCTTCACCGCCGTCGGGTTCGCCGTGCTGTTCACGCAGACGGCGTTCCTCGGTCACGATGCCGCGCACCGGCAGATCTTCCGCTCCGGGCGCTGGAACGACTGGATCAGCCTGATCGTCGGCGACCTGTTCATCGGCATGAGCTACGGCTGGTGGCAGCACAAGCACACCCGCCACCATGCGACGCCGAACCAGATCGGCGCCGACCCCGACATCGAGCTTCCCGTGGTCGCGGTCACGCCCGACCGGGCCGCGCGCGCCAAGACGCGCGTGATGCGCTGGATCATGTCGCACCAGGGCGTGTTCTTCTTCCCGATCCTGCTGCTCGAAGGGCTGTCGCTGCACGCGTCGAGCGTGCGGCGGGTGCTGGTCCGCGAGCGCGTCGCGCGTCGGCCCGTCGAGATCGCGTTCCTCGCGGTGCGGATCGTCGGGTTCGTCGCCCTCGTCTTCCTGGTGCTCTCGCCGGGCGTGGCCGTCGCGTTCCTCGCGGTGGAGCTCGGCGTGTTCGGCGTCTACATGGGCATGTCGTTCGCGCCGAACCACAAGGGCATGCCGCTCGTGCCCAAGGGCATGAAGCTCGACTTCCTCCGCCGGCAGGTGCTCATGAGCCGCAACATCCGCGGCAATCGATTCCTCGACGTCGTCATGGGCGGCCTGAACTACCAGGTCGAGCACCACCTGTTCCCATCGATGCCCCGCCCCCACCTCCGCGAGGCGGCCGCGATCATCGCCGACTACTGCCGCGAGCGCGGCGTCCGGTACACCGTCACGGGCCTGTGGCAGAGCTACGGCATCGTCCTCCGCTACATCAACCGGGTCGGACTCGGCGAGCGCGACCCGTTCGTCTGCCCGCTGGTCGAGCAGCGCGCGAGCCTCACGGCCTGACGATCGGCGGCGTCGTGCCGCCGGCCCGGCGTAGTGCCGTGACGCCGTGGTCCGGCTTCGCGGCGCCGTGCGGTGCAGGATCGGAGGATGGCCGAATTCCACCGCACGATGCTGAAGTCCAAGATCCACCGCGCGACGGTGACCCACGCCGACCTGCACTACGTCGGCTCGCTGACCGTCGACGTCGACCTGCTCGACGCTGCCGACCTCCTGCCGGGCGAGCTCGTCTCGGTCGTGAACATCAACACGGGCGACCGCTTCGAGACGTACGTGATCGCGGGCGAGCGCGGTTCCGGGGTCATCGGCGTGAACGGTGCGGCCGCGCGCCTCGCCGCCGCCGGCGACTTGGTCATCGTCATCTCGTGGGCCTCGGTGGCCTCGACGGATGCCGCGGGGTTCGCGCCGCGCATCGTGCACGTCGACGCCGCCAACCGCATCGTCGAACTCGGCGCCGACCCGGCCGAGGCGGTCGTCGAGGGGCTCGCGACGCCGCCGCACGCGCTCGCAGGCTGAGCGACGCGGGTCGCGGCATCCGCCCCCCCGGAGCCGATCTCGACGGATCTCCCTCGCCATGTCGATCGCACCCCCGCTCGTTCGACGTCCAGAATGAGAGGCACCCCGCCTCGCCCGAACCGAGCAAAGGACGACCCATGCGCACCCTCATCGTGACCGAGTTCATCACCCTCGACGGCATCATCGACTCGCCCGGAGGCGGGGACCACCCGCGTGCGGGCTGGACCTTCAAGGAAGTCCCCTTCGTCGAGGAGGCCTACGAGATCAAGGGCCGCGAGCAGCTCGAGGCGGGCGCGATGCTCATGGGTCGCGTCAGCTACGACGAGTTCGCACCGATCTGGCCGACGATGACCGAGGAGTTCCCGCAGTACAACGCGATGCCGAAGTACGTCGTCTCGTCGACCCTCACCGACCCGGCGTGGGAGGGAACTACCGTGCTGCGTTCGCTCGACGAGGTCGTCGCGCTCAAGGAGGGCGAGGGCGACCCGATCATCGTGCACGGCAGCGCCACGCTCGCCCAGGGCCTCGCCGCCGCCGGGCTCGTCGACCGCTACCACCTGCTCGTGTTCCCCGTCGCCCTGGGCGAGGGCAAGCGCCTCTTCGACGGCAACGAGCAGGGCACGCTGAAGCTCGTCGAGCACGAGGCCTACTCGAACGGCGTCGTCAAGAACGTCTTCGACGTGGTGCGCTGAGCACGCGGATGCCCCGGCCCGATTCGGATTCCGTGTCCGACCCCTCCGATGCTGCCGCGCCCGAAACCCGGAGCCGAACACGGTGGTGGCGCCGACGCCCGCCAGCTTCCCACACGCGTTTCGCCCGCGGCGTGTGGTGGGCCGGGCACGTGCAGCTTCCGATCTCGCTCGCGCTCTTCGCCGTCTGCCTCCCCGTGCTTCTCGCGGTGACGCGCCCCGCGCTCGGCTTCGCGTTCCCCGCGTGGTTCAGCGTCGACGTCTCGGCGGGAGGCCCGGCCTGGATCGGCCTCGCGATGGCCGGACCGTTCGCGCTGTCCGGGCTGATGCTCAGGGCCAGCAGCCACTGGCGGCTCTACTGGGATGAGCCCGTCGGCGGCGGTCTCGCCGCACGGTTGCTCGGGCTGGTCGCGACGATCGTCGGGATCGCCGTCGTGTCGATCCTGCTCACGATCGCCGCCGCGTTCCTGATCCTCATCGCGGGGTCGTGGGCGCTCGGGGCCGCCTGAGCACGCGCTGGGCATCGCCGGTTCCGGGAACACGCCGCCCGAGGCATCCGTTGGCGTCACCATGACCACTCTCGGAATCATCGGAGCAGGACACATCGGCAGCCAGGTCGCCCGGGCGGCCCTCGCGAACGGCTACGAGGTCGTCATCGCGAACTCCCGGGGCCCGGAGGCCCTCTCGGACCTCATCGAGGACCTCGGCCCGGGCGCCAGGGCCGCGACCGCGGCCGAGGCCGGCGCGGCGGGCGACATCGTCGTCGTGACGGTGCCGTTCAGGGCGTACGCGTCGATCCCCGTCGAGCCGCTCGCCGGCAAGGTCGTGATCGACACGAACAACTACTACTGGGAGCGCGACGGCCGCGTGCCGGCGCTCGACGAGGGGCATGCGACGGTCTCGGGCCTGCTGCAGGCGCACCTGCCGGAGAGCCGCGTCGCGAAGGGCTTCAACCACATCGTGGCGAGGGACATCACGACGGATGGCGTCCCGGCCGGAACGCCCGGTCGTCGCGCGCTCGCGACCTCGAGCGACTTCGAGGATGCCGCCACCACCGTCGAGCGCCTGTACGACCAGTTCGGCTTCGACACGGTGAACGTCGGCCCGCTCGCGGAGAGTTGGCGCGTCGAGCGAGACCAGCCGGCCTACGTCGTGCCGCAGACGCGGGATGAGCTCGTGGCGAACCTCGCCCGTGCCGAGCGCGGCCCCGCGGCGGCCTGACCGCAGGTCTCGCGCTGCGTGACCGGACAGGCGTTGCGGGTGCACGTCTCGCGGCACCCGCAACGCCTGTCGTGACGCGGGCCGCCGCCGACGACCGTCGAACCGGACGGGGTGGCGACGTGAGCGGACCGTGATGACGAAACGTTCACATTCTGCTTTGCGGTGGGGCCGCGACGCGGTATCTTCCTCTGCACCGGTTGACGACGACGTCATGATCGCTCCGAGGACCGAGAAGAGGAGACCATGATCTACGAAGACCGGGACCGCCTGAAGCGCGCCCTGCAGGCCAGCGCAGAGGGAACCAGCCGACAGCTCGAGCTCGACGAGGCGGCGCGCGAATGCGCCGAGGCGTTGATGACGGGCGCGATCGACCTGGCGCAGGTCCACGCACAGCGTTACTCCGACCTGAAGGGCATGCCCGCCGCAGCGCCGGCCGGAGCCTGACGCCGGCGACCGCCGTCGGAACGCCCCGCACGCGAAAACCGCGCGAAACGCGCCGGGTGCATACTGATCCCGAGCGCCGGGCCCGACCTCCCCCGACCGGGACCCCGGCTGGGAGGAGACCCGGCATGAACCGATCCGTGCGCTTCGACGACATCCGCGCCCTGCTCGTGTGCCATGTCGACAACGCCGGCATCTCGCGCGTGAAGGTGCTGCCGCACCGGAAGCTGCTGTCGGCGAGCACGCACGGCGTCACGATCTCGAACAGCGTCGGCGTGCTGTTCTCGGTCGACGACCACCTGAACGCCATCCCCGACGTCGACCCCGTCGTGGGCGACCTGCGGGGCATCGCCGACACGTCGTCGATGGCCATGCTCGACCGCGAGGCGCGGCTCGCATGGGCCCCCGCCGACCTGTTCTCGCTCGACGGGTCGCCGCACCCCACGTGCCAGCGCACCGCGCTGCGCCGCGTGGTCGACGACGCCGAGGACGCCCGGCTGACCTTCCTCGTCGGGTTCGAGCTCGAGTGCACCGTGTTCCGCCCGTCGCCCGTCGAGGGCGAGCCGCCCGTGCCGGCCACGACCGGCCCGGCGTACTCGACGCGCGCGCTGCTCGAGCTCGAGGCGTTCGCCTTCGCGGCGCTCGAGGCGCTCGACGTGGCCGGCGTGCCGGTCGACCAGATGCACCCCGAGTTCGGCACCGGCCAGCTCGAGTTCGCGTTCGCGCCGCGCGACCCGCTCGCCGCCGTCGACGACCTCGCCCTGGCCCGCGTCGTGCTGACTCGCGTCGCCCACAAGCAGGGGCTCATGGTGTCGTTCGCTCCGGTGCCGATCGTGGGCGGTTCGACGAACGGATGCCACGTGCACGTGTCGGCGCGACGCGACGGGCGCAACGTCTTCGCCGACCCGAAGGCCAAGCTCGGCGTCACGCCCGTCGGCGCGAACATGATCGCCGGCATCCTCGACCGCCTCGAGGAGGGCGTGGCACTGCTCGGCGGCAGCGTGCTCTCGTTCCACCGGCTGCGCCCGCACGCCTGGGCGGGCGCCGACGTCTGCTGGGGTGCGGGCAACCGCGAGGCGGCGATCCGCTTCGTGCCCGGCCAGGCGGGCATGGGCGCCGAGCAGTCGAACATCGAGGTCAAGCCCGTGGACGGCGCGGCCAACCCGTACCTCGCGACCGCCGCGATCATCTCGGCCGCGGTCGACGGGGTGACGCGCGACGCGACGCCCCCGAGGCCCGTGCGCGTCGACCCCTCGACCCTCACGGCCGCGCAGCGGCGATCCGCCGGCATCCGCCCGCTGCCCGCCGACCTCGGCTCGGCGCTGCACCGCCTCGAGTCGAGCGAGTTCTACCGCGGCGTCTTCGGCGACGTGCTCGTCGACGCGTACGTCGCGACGCGCCAGCACGAGTGGGAGGCGTACGGCGAGCACGTGCCGGAGGACGTCGCCGAGCTCGTGCGCTGGAAGTACTGAGCGCGGTCGCCGCCGCCGCGTCGCGGCCTCACGCCAGCAGCGGCTCCAGGCGCGCGGCCGCGTCGACGAGGGTCGCGCGCGCCGGGCCGGGGTCGGCGAGGCGGGCCGGCGTCGAGGCGAGGGCGAGGCCGGCGACGAGCGTGCCGCGGTCGTCGCGGATGGGCACGGCGAGGCACGCGCGTCCGCGGTCGATGGGGGAGTCCATGCGGGCGTGGTCGCGCGATGGGTCGAGGAGGAGCGCCCCGAGGGCGGAGACGTGCGGGTCGCGCGAGATGCGCACCTCGTCGCTGAACGGGAAGTCGGGGTCGGCGTCGACGATGTGGAGGATGCCGCCGTCGTAGCGGACGAGATGCACGCCGGCGCGCACGCTGCCGCGGAGCTCCTCGACGACCCGGCGCACGGCGCGCGGGGGCGGCGGGGTGGGCACGAGCGTCGCGAGCTGGGTGACCTTGCTGCCGAGCGCGAAGCCCGACAGGTCGGGCAGGCGCACGAGGTACTCCTCCTGCACGAGCAGGTTGAGCAGGCGGTAGGCGGTGGCCCTCGGCATCCCGAGGCTCCGCGACACCTGCTGCGCGGTCACGCCGGGTCCGATGCGGGCGACCTCCTCGAGCACGTGGAGGGCGTGCTGGATCGCCTTCGGCTGGCGCGCGCGCAGCTCGACGCCGCCGACCGCGGCGCCTTTCGCGGGCGCACCCGCCGGTCCGGGCGACCCGCCCGGTGCATGGGCGACGGATGCCGCGGCATCCGATCGCTCGTCAGGCGCCGCCACGGCGGCCGCCCCACACGTCGGCGATCGTGGGCACGTCGTACACGCCCCGGATGCGCGGATGCCGCAGTGCGAACGCCGCGCGCCAGGCGGCGAGCAGCACGGTGACGCCGAGCACGCCGACGATGACCCAGGCGGCGACGGCGCGCGCGCCCGTCCACTCGACGGCGAGGTAGGCGACGAGGATCACGACCACGGCGATCGCCCCGGCCGCGGCGACCAGCGTCGAGCGCCAGCCCGACTCGCCGATGCGCCAGAGGAACACGGGCGCCGCGACGCACGCGAGGAAGTAGGCGACGAGGTAGCCGGTCGCGGCGCCGAGCAGCAGCCACTGCATGGTCGGCCAGATCTGCGCGCCGAGCAGCACCGACACGGCCGGCACTGCCGTGACGAGCAGCATCGTGAGCGCGACGGCCGCGACGGGCGTGCCAGACCGGCGCCTCGTACGGCCGAGCGCGCGTGGCAGCAGGCCCTCGCGGGAGAGTGCGAAGAGCACGCGGGTCATCGCGGTCGCCGAGGCGATGAGGCACGCGAACAGCGACGCGGCGATCGAGAGTTCGAGCACGGCGCCGAGCCACGGCATCCCGAGGCCCGCGGTCAGGCCGTCGACCGGGAAGAAGCCGTCGCCGCCGCGCAGGTCGGCGGCGTCGCCGCCGGCCAGCTGCGCGTACCCGGTGAGCAGGTAGAGGCCCGCCGAGACGAACACGGTCCAGACGATCGCGCGCGGGATCGCGAGCAGCGGCCGCTTCGCCTCGCCGCCGAGCGTCGACGCGCTCTCGAAGCCGACGAGGGCGGTCATCGCCAGCGCGGTCGCGACGAGCAGCTCGGGCCCGTCGATGCCGGTCGGATCGAACACCGCGAACGTGCGGTTCGCCATCCGCGGGGCATCCGTCGCCCAGAGCACGACGAGGAACGCCACCGTGAGCAGGGCGATCGCGCCGACCGACACGACCTCGACGACGAGCGTCACACGGGCGGAGCGGCGGATGCCGCGCACGAGGATCCACAGCGCGAGCGCGCCGAACAGCACCATGAGCGTGACCGCCCAGCCGCCGGTCGCCACGTCCGATGCCACGCCCGAGGGCGCGACGAAGTCGGCGAGCGACAGGGTCGTGTACACCGTGCCCGCGAGGGCGAACATCGCCACGAACCCGTAGCCGATCAGCTGCGCGACGCCGCCGATGAGCGCCGCGGTCGAACCCAGCCCGCGGGCGATGTACGCCGAGACGCCGCCGGGGGCGGCCATGCGGCGGCTGAACTGCGTGATGGTGGATGCCACGAGCAGCGTGACGCCCGCCGCGACGAGCATCGGCAGCAGCGACGCCGAGCCGGTGACCGCGGCGATGATCGCGGGGATGGTGAGCGCCGCGCCCGCGGGGGCGACGGCCGAGACCGACTGGGCGAGCACCTCGATGCCGCCGACGCTGCGGCGGGCGAGGCCCGCGACCGGGGACTCGGCGTCGAGGCCCGGAACGGGTTCGGGGTTCGCGATCGCGCGTTCCAGGGCGGACATCGGCGGGCTCCTCGGGGTGGTGCGGGCGTGCTGGCGTGCTGATCGCGCGGGGGCGGGTCACGCGAGCCTAGGCGGCATCCGTTTCCCGCCTGCGTTCCCGATGTTTCGGGCCGATGACGCCCGAATGAGACGGCGTCGCACTCGGCGTCTCACTTGCGGCGCCGGAAGCGTTACCGGCGCCCGACATCGACGCAACACGCGTCCGAGAGGCTGTGCGGCATCCGCCCCACCCCCGCTCTCGTCGAAAGGGATCGACATGACCACCCAGCAGGACTCGGCCGCACCCGCCGAGACCCGGGCGCCGCGCACCCTCAGCGGCTCGCTCGGCGTCACCGCCATCGTCTTCATGGTCGTCGCGGCCGCATCGCCGCTCACCGTCGTCGGCGGCTCCGTGCCGCTCGGCATCGCCTTCGGCAACGGCGTCGGCTTCCCGTCGCTGTTCGTGTTCGCCGGCGTCGTGATGCTGCTCTTCTCCGTCGGCTTCGTCGCCATGACCCGCCACGTGCCGAAGCCCGGTGCGTTCTTCACCTACGCCGGCTACGGCCTCGGCCGCCCGATGGGCCTGGCCACCGCCTACCTCGCGTGGCTCACGTACACGACCGTGCAGGTCGCCGTGCACGGCTACGTCGGCTACATCATCGGCGTCTCGGTCGCCGGCCTCGGGGGTCCCGACCTGCCGTGGTGGCTCTGGGCGCTCGCCGTGATCGCGCTCGTCGGCGTGCTCGGCTACCGCCACATCGACCTGAGCTCGAAGGTGCTCGCCGTGCTGCTCGTGCTCGAGGTGGGCATCGCGGTCGTCATGACCATCGCCGTCGTGCTCAAGGGCGGCGCCGAGGGGCTCTCGCTCGAGACCTTCGTGCCGAGCGAGATCGTCTCCGGCGCACCGGGCGTCGGCCTCATGTTCGCCGTCGCCGCGTTCATCGGCTTCGAGGCGACCGCGATCTTCCGCGACGAGGCGCGCGACCCGAACCGCACCATCCCGAAGGCCACGTACATCGCCGTCATCGGCATCGCGCTGTTCTACACGTTCGTCAGCTGGGGCGTCGTCATGGCGTGGGGTCCCTCCGGCGTCGTCGAGGCCGCGACGAACGACCCCGGCGGGCTCGTCATCGCGACGGCGCTCGCCTACCTCGGCCCGGTCGGCGAGATCGCGATCAACGTGCTCATCATCACCGGCATGTTCGCCTGCGTGCTCTCGTTCCACAACGTCGTCTCGCGCTACCAGCTCTCGATGAGCAACGCGGGCGTGCTGCCCGCGAGCCTCGGCAAGGTGCACCACAAGCACCTGTCGCCGCACACGTCGTCGCTCGTGCAGACCGCGACCGCCGCCGTCGCGATCGCCGCGTTCGCCCTGCTCGGCATGGACCCCGTCGCCCAGGTCTTCACCTGGCTCGCGGGCATCGCGACGCTCGGCATCATCGTGCTCATGTCGATCACGAGCATCGCGATCATCGCCTACTTCGTGCGGACGAAGGCCGACACCCGCCCGTGGAACACGGTCGTCGCGCCGATCCTCGGCCTCATCGGGCTGGTCTTCTCGGCGGCCGTGATCGTCGCCTACTTCCCGTTCATGGTCAGCGACGTGGATGCCGCGGGCAACCCGGTCTTCGGCGCCGTCAGCTGGATCTGCCTCGCGGTCATCGTCGCGCTGCCCGTCTTCGGCTACCTGCAGGCGCTGTACCTCCGGCGCACCAGCCCCGAGACCTACCAGCGCATCACCGAGGCGATCAGCGCCTGACCCATTCGAAGACCGCCGCGGGGCCCGTGCTCACACCCGGGTCCCGCGGCATCCGCCCCCGGCACCAGAAGGAGCACCACCCATGACCATCACCGACCTCACCCTCGGCGAGACCTCGCCGGCCGCGGCGGGCCTGCCGCACCCCCTGAGCGACCTCACCGCCGCCGAGATCACGGCCGTGCGCGACCTGCTCGTCGCGGAGCTCGCGCTCGCGGCATCCGTCCGCTTCGCCTACGTCGGGCTCGACGAGCCGCACAAGCTCGAGGTGCTCGACTGGCAGGCGGGCGGCCCGCTGCCCGAGCGCCGCGCGCGCGTCATGCTGCTCGACCTCGCCGACGGGCGCTCGCTCGACGTGCTCGTCTCGCTCACCGACGGCGCGGTGCGGAGCACCGCCGTGCTCGACGGCTCCGAGGGGCAGCTGCCGATCCTCGTCGAGGAGTTCGAGATGGTCGGCGACATCGTCGCCGAGGACCCGCGCTGGCACGCGGCGCTCGCCAAGCGCGGCGTGACGCACGACCGGGTCGTGTGCGTGCCGCTGTCGGCCGGCCACTACGGCTACGAGGAGGAGGAGGGCACGCGGATGCTGCGCGTGTTCGCCTTCCGCCAGGACGGGCCGCAGGACCACCCGTGGGCGCACCCGGTCGACGGCCTCGCGGCGTACGTCGACGTCATCGCGCGGAAGATCACGCGCCTCGTCGACGACGCGCTCCTGCCGGTGCCCGAGGAGCACGGCAACTTCGACGACCCCGCGCTGCAGGGGCCGCCGCTGGCGTCGCTGAAGCCGCTCGTGATCACCCAGCCCGCCGGCCCGAGCTTCGAGGTCGACGGCGACGAGGTCTCGTGGGCGAACTGGCGCTTCCAGATCGGCTTCGACCCGCGCGAGGGCCTCATCCTGCGTCGCCTGCGCATCGTCGACGGCGAGGAGGAGCGCTCGGTGATCTACCGCGCGAGCGTCTCGGAGATGCTCGTGCCGTACGGCGACCCGTCGGCGTCGCGCTTCTGGCAGAACTACTTCGACACGGGCGAGTACCTCTTCGGCCGGTTCACCAACTCGCTGAAGCTCGGCTGCGACTGCCTCGGCGAGATCAAGTACTTCGACGCGACGTTCGCCGACGAGCTCGGGCAGCCGACGACCATCGAGAACGGCATCTGCATGCACGAGGAGGACTACGGCACGCTGTGGAAGCACAGCGACATGTTCACCGGGTCCGACGAGGTGCGCCGCGCCCGCCGGCTCGTGATCAGCTTCTTCACGACCGTCGGCAACTACGACTACGGCTTCTACTGGTACCTCTACCTCGACGGCACGATCGAGTGCGAGGCGAAGCTCACCGGCATCCTCTTCTCGTCGGCCTACCCGGAGGAGGGGTACCCGTACGCGACGCAGGTCGCGCCGGGCCTCGGGGCGCCGAACCACCAGCACCTGTTCAACTTCCGCCTCGACATGATGGTGGACGGCCTGGCGAACGCGGTCGACGAGGTCGATGCGGTGCGCGTGCCGATCGGACCCGGGAACGAGCACGGCAACGGCTTCACGTTCTCGCGGACGCGGCTGGCGACCGAGGCGGATGCCGCCCGCGAGGCGGATGCCTCGGTCGGTCGCGCCTGGCACATCGTCAACACCGAGCGCACCAACCGGCTCGGCCAGCCGACCGGCTACGTGCTGCACCCGTCGCAGACGCCGACGCTGCTCGCCGACCCGTCGTCGTCCATCGCGGAGCGCGCCGAGTTCGCGACGAAGCACCTCTTCGTCACGCAGTACGACCCGGCCGAGCGCTACGCCGCGGGCGACTTCGTCCACCAGAACCCGGGCGGCGACGGCCTCGCGAAGTACCGCGCGGGCGACCGCTCGGTCGACGGCGAGGACATCGTGCTCTGGCACACCTTCGGCCCGACGCACTTCCCGCGCCCGGAGGACTGGCCCGTCATGCCGGTCGACCACGCGAAGTTCACGCTGAAGCCGTACGGCTTCTTCGACCGCAACCCCGCGCTGAACGTGCCGGCGACGACCGCGCACGGCACCGGATCGCACGCGACGGGGTCGGCGCACGGCGACGCGCACGGTCACGCCGGCTGCGCGCACTGCGCGGGCGACGCCGGCGCGGCGTGCAGCTGCGGTCACTGAGCCCGGATCGGATGACGCGATGACCGAGCTGCTCGCGGCGGGCATGGTGATCCCCGCCTCGCTCGGCGTCTGCTGCTCGGTCGGCGTCGGCGCCTGGTCGGCCCCCTCCTCGGGGTCGGCCGGGCGCCGTGCGCGGGCCGCGGCCGCTGCCCGGCGGGCGCTGCCCGTGCTCGCCGCGCTGCTCATGCTCGGCGCGATGCTCGACATGTCGCTCGCCGGCGCCGGCGCCACCGGCTGGGCCGGCCGGTCGATCGGCTGGGCCGCCGCGATGGTGCTCACTGCCCTGCTCGTCGTCGGGACCGGCCGGGTCGCGGGGCGGGTCGGGCACGTCGACCTGCACCGTGCGCTCGGGCTGGTCGTGACGGCGTCGCTCGTCGCGGTCGCGCACCCGGGTCACTCGGCCGGGGTGGCCGCGACATCCGCGTCGGCGCACGGGACCCACGGGGGAGTCGGCCTCGCTCCCGCCGTGGTCGCCGCCGCGGTCGCATTCGCGGGGTACTCGGCCTGGTCGGCCGTGACGACCTGGCGCGGGACGCGCCAGCCGGGAACGCCCCCGTCGCGGGCCGTGATCGCCGCGCGCCTGCGCGGTGCGGATGCCGCCGGCATGGCGGTCATGGTGCTGGCCATGTCGGCGATGCTGCTCGGCTGAGGGTGCTCACGCGCTGCGGCTGAGGATGCGACCCCGCGCGTCGGATGTTCCGAACGGCGACGGTCAGTCGCGCGGGCCCGCACCGAAGAGACGCGTGATCGTCGCCCACAGGCCGCCCTCGGTGCGCCGGGGCGGCGCGGATTCGAAGCGGTCGTGCAGGTGAACCGGCCCGGTGAAGGCCATCGCCCCGCTCCATCCGGGATCGGCCCACGGGGCGGAGCCGCCGTGCTGGGGTGTCTCGTGGATGCTCGTCGCAGCGCTCATGTCTTCCTCCTCGACTGGTCGTCATCGACGGTCGGATCGCGCCGACGCTGCCCCTCCATTGTGCTCCTCCCGCCCCGGTTCCGCTTCGGGGATCGCTCGGAGCGCGTGGGACCGGCGGGTTTCGGAGGGCCGTTGCGAGTGTCGGCGGGCGCAGCGAGCATGGGTCGCATGGATGTCCCGCCCGACGCGATCTCGCCGCAGCAGTTCCACGATTCCGAGGGCGTCGACGACTGGCGGGTGCTCTACTGGGGCGCGCACGCGTTCTTCCGCACGTCGTCGTACGCGGAGGCCTCGCGGTTCGTCGCGGCCATCACCGCGATCGACGAGGTCGTGCGCCACGAGCCCGACATCGACCTGCGGCACGAGGGCGTGGCGGTGAAGCTCATCAGCCGCGACGTCCGTGACCTCAGCACGCGCGACGTCGACGTCGCCCGGATCATCTCGACGGTCGCGCGCGACCACGGCCTGGTGGCGGATGCCTCGGTGCTCCAGGTCGTGCAGACGGCGGTCGCGTCGCCGCCGTCGGCGGAGGTCACGCCGTTCTGGACCGCGGTGCTCGGGTACGTGCGCCCGAACGACACGCACCTCGTCGACCCGCTCCGCCGCGGGTCATCCGTGTTCCTGCAGCCCGAGGGACGGGTCGGCCCGCAGCGCGGGCGCATGCACGTCGACGTGTGCGTGCCGCACGACCAGGTCCATGCGCGCATCGAGGCCGCGCTCGCCGCGGGCGGCCGCATCGCCGACGACTCCGCCGCGCCCGAGTGGTGGACGCTCGCCGACGCCGAGAACCACGGCGTCGACGTCACGACGTGGTGGGGGCGCGAGTCGACGCGACTCGAGGAGGAGCGGCCGGTGCGCTGAGGCGCGCTCAGGCCCCCGCCTCGTCGAGCACCACGGTGACGCGCGACCGGTCGCGATCGTGGTACATCGCGCCGACGCGGCGGCGGCGCACGTCGCCCAGCAGGTCGGCCGAGCAGCACGCCCGTTCCGACGCCGTTCCCAACGCGGCGACCGCTTCGTCGATCCGCGTGGCCCGGTCGGCCTCGGTCGCCGCGGTCGCCGAACGCCATGCCGCCATGGCCGCGTCGAACGCGCGCGGCGCGTATGCGGGCACGTCGGCGCGGCGCGCGCGAGCGAAGGCCGCGGCGAGTCCGGCGAGGGTGGTCGCCGGGCGCCGGCGTTCGCGATCCTCACTGGCCGTCGCGGATGTCTCGGTGTCGGTCATCGGACCCAGCTCTCCTGTCGTCGGCGCAGACCCGCTGGTCGTCTCGCATCAGCGACTCCAGGCCCGGCCAGTCTGGTCGCTGCGCGGCGGCCTGTCGAGGGGAGACGGGTCGCATGGCACGAATGGCGGCGCTGCGGGCCGTTCGACCCGCGCCCGCGGCGTCCGAGCGCCTAGGGTGGCGAGAGACGCGGAGGAGGCTCGTGATGATCCGGAAGCGTGAATCCGACGACGGCGCGGAGACCGAGGCTGCGGCTGAGGTGGAGGCTGAGGCGGAGACCGAGGCGGAGGCCGAGGCCGAGGCCGAGTCCGCCGACCGTGCCAAGCGGTGGTCCGACGAACGTGCGGAGCACTGGCACGGCGCGTCGTCGTCGTCGGCGACCCAGGATCGCGCCGACGAGGAGTGACCGACCGGACCGCGCCGCAGGACGATCGGCCGTAGCCGCAGGACGTCGACGGCGTTACCCTCCTCGCGTGGCCCACCTCCACGAGGCATCCGCTGCCCGCCGGATCGACCGCGCCGACCTGGACGCGGCCCGGAACTCCGCGCTCGTGCGCCGCATCCGCGAGTCGGTCATCGGCGACGACCAGGTCGTGCCGGGGCCGTACGGCCCGCGCCGCGTGACGTACGCCGACTACACGGCATCGGGTCGTGCGCTGACCTTCATCGAGGACTTCATCCGCGATGAGGTGCTGCCGCGCTACGCGAACACGCACACCGAGTCGAGCGGCACCGGGCTGCAGACGACGCGGCTCCGCGAGGACGCGCGCGCGACGATCCGCGACGCCGTCGGCGGAGACGACGACACGGTCGTGATCTTCACGGGGGCCGGCTCGACGGGCGCGATCGACAAGCTCATCGGGATGCTCGGGCTGCGCGTGCCGTCCGCCCTCGACGACCGGTACCGCTTCGCCGCGTCGATCCCGCCCGAGGAGCGGCCGGTCGTGTTCATCGGCCCGTTCGAGCACCACTCGAACGAGCTGCCGTGGCGCGAGTCGATCGCCGACGTCGTGACGATCCCGCAGGACCCCGACGGCCACATCGACCGGCGCGTGCTCGAGGCCGAGCTCGTGCGGCACGTCGACCGGCCGCTGAAGATCGGCTCGTTCTCGGCGGCGAGCAACGTGACCGGCATCGTGAGCGACACGGCGGGCATCTCGGCGCTGCTGCACGAGTACGGCGCGCTCTCGTTCTGGGACTTCGCGGCGGCCGCGCCCTACGTCGACATCGAGATGACGCACGGCGACCCCGTCATGGCGCATGCGACCGGGCAGTACAAGGACGCGATCTTCCTCAGCCCGCACAAGTTCATCGGCGGGCCGTCGACGCCCGGCGTGCTCATCATGCGGCGCGAGCTCGCGACGAACCGGGTGCCGGATGTCCCGGGCGGCGGCACCGTCGCGTTCGTGAACCCGACCGAGCACGAGTACCTCGCCGACGTCGCGCACCGCGAGGAGGGTGGCACGCCCGCGATCGTCGAGTCGATCCGCGCGGGGCTGGTGTTCGGCCTGAAGGACGCGGTCGGCGTCCCGACGATCCGCGCGCTCGAGGACGACTTCCTCCGCCGCGCGATCGCGGCCTGGCACGACGAGCCCGCGATCGAGGTGCTCGGCAACGTCGGGGCCGAACGCCTGTCGATCGTGTCGTTCGTCGTGCGCGCCCCGAGCGGCAAGTACCTGCACCACAACTTCGTGGTCGCGCTGCTGAACGACCTGTTCGGCATCCAGTCGAGGGGCGGATGCTCCTGCGCGGGCCCCTACGGACACGACCTGCTCGGCATCGACATCGAGCGGTCGCACGAGTTCGAGCGCGAGATCTCCCGCGGCTGCGAGGGCATCAAGCCGGGCTGGGTGCGCATCAACTTCAACTACTTCATCTCGGAGGGCGTGTTCGACTACCTCGTCGAGGCCGTGAAGCTCGTCGCCCGCGACGGCTGGCGGATGCTCCCCGACTACACGTTCGACCCCACCAGCGGCATCTGGCACCACCGGCGCGGGCCGTCCGAGCCGCCGCTGCGCCTCTCCCAGGTGTCGTACGACGCCGACGGCCGGCTCGTGTACCCGCACCACGAGGACCGCGCGCCGGAGTCGGCGCTCGCCGGGTACCTGGCGGAGGCCGAGCGGGTGTTCGCGGCGGGGCCGGTCGGGGTCGGGGCATCCGCCGCAGGCACCGGGGGCGACGGCACGACGGATGCCGCGCCCGCGCGCCTCTCGGACGACTTCGAGCACCTCCGCTGGTTCGACCTGCCGGCGGTGTGCCTCACGGAGTGACGGCCGCGCGACGCCCGTGATCGAGCACGCCGTGCTCGGCGCGCGCGGGTCGTGGCATCCGTTTCGCATCGCCCGGTACTTCGGTACTTCGGTACTTCGGTACCGGGTTCGCGCGCGAAACAGGTCGGCGGCGACGCCGGCCGCCGAGCGCCGAGCGCCGAGCGCCGAGCGCCCGGGCGAACCGCTAGTCGGCGGCGCCCGCTCGCTTCTCGACCTCGCGCGCGTAGTCGGGCACCGAGTTTGTCCACTGGCGGGGCGGGCGCTCGTAGCCGGCCGACGGCGGGCGGTCGGGGATCTCGATCGGCTCCTGCGGCACGGGCTCCCACGGCACCTTCGAGAGGATGTGCGCCATCACGTTGATGCGCGAGCGGCGCTTGTCGTCGCTCTCGATCTCGTACCAGGGGGCCTCGGCGATGTCGGTGTGGAGGAACATCGTGTCCTTGGCGCGGGAGTAGTCCTCCCACTTGGTGATCGAGCTGAGGTCGGTGGGGCTCAGCTTCCAGCGTCGCATCGGGTCGTTCAGGCGTGAGCGGAAGCGCTCCTCCTGCACGACGTCGGACACGCTGAACCAGTACTTCAGCAGGATGATGCCGTCCTCCACGAGCATCCGCTCGAAGATCGGCGCCTGGTGCAGGAAGCGCTGGTACTCCTCGTTCGTGCAGTACCCCATGACGCGCTCGACGCCCGCGCGGTTGTACCAGGAGCGGTCCATGAGCACGATCTCGCCCGCGGCCGGCAGGTGCGGCACGTACCGCTGGAAGTACCAGCGCGTCTTGTCGCGCTCGCTCGGCGCCGGCAGCGCGACGATGCGCGTGACGCGCGGGTTCATGTACTCCGACACGCGCTTGATCGCGGAGCCCTTGCCCGCGGCATCCCGCCCCTCGAAGATCACCACGAGGCGCGCGCCCGACTGCTGCACCCACTTCTGCATCTCCACGAGCCGCGCCTGCAGGTCCCTGAGTTCCTGCGTGTACAGCGGCTTCGGCATCCGTTTGCCCATTCGCGCACCCCTGCACCGAAGCCTAGAGCGGATGCCGCGTCGCGGCCCAGCACGTCGACCCGGCGCGCTGCCGTACGAGTGGGGTGGTCGACTGAGCCCGCCCCTCCGGCCGGCCTGCTGAGCCCGCCTGCGCGGCTCGGCGGGTTGCCGCTTCGGTCGGGAACGGTCGCCGAATTTCCGGCGGATTCGGCAATCCGATGGGGGCGGAGGTGCGGGGCGCGGGGTGCGCATCGCGCGGCGCGCCAGGAGTACGCTCGCGCCTAGCGGCTGCGATACGGCGGATGGCGCGGCTCGGCCGCGGCGAGGAGGCGGAGATGACGGTCCCCGAGATCAACTACTGGGCGGTGCTGCTGGCGACCCTGTCGAGCATGCTCGTCGGCACGATCTGGTACGCACGCGGGGTGTTCGGCACCCGCTGGTCGAAGCTCGCCGGGGTCGACATGGACCGTCCGGGGTCGAGCGCCGTCGGCCCGATCGTCGTGACCGTGCTCGTCAGCTTCGTCACGGCGTGGGTGCTCGCGGGCGCGTCGACGATCGCGTGGCACTTCTACGGCGGCAGCTACCTGATCGCCGCGCTCTTCACGGCGATCATCCTGTGGGCCGGCCTCACCGCGGCGCGCTTCATCACGCACGACGCGTTCGAGGGTCGCCCGTCGTCCCTGACCATCCTCAACATCGGGCACGAGCTCGTGACGCTCGTCGTGATGGCCATCATCATCGGCGTGTGGCCGCCCGCCGGCACGGTCTGAGCAGAGCCCGCCCGCTCTCGGCGAAGGCTCGGCGGCCCGACCCTAGGATCGAGGAATGGCCGGGTTCTGGGGCAAGCGCAAGCGCGAGGAGCAGCAGCAACTCGAGGCGCTCGACGCCGACCTCGCGATCCGGGCACGAGCCGCGCTGGTCGCCGCCGACGAGCGCATCCGCGTCACGACCGACGAGCTCGGCTTCGCCGAGGCCGAGCTCGGCGCCGAGGCGACCGAACCGCTGCGCGAGGCGCTCACCGCGGTGCGCACCCACCTGGCCGAGGCGTTCCGGCTGCACCAGCTCAACCACGACCACATCCCCGACACCCCCGAAGAGCTGCGCACGCGCAACGCGCGGATCGTGCAGCTGTGCGAGTGGGCAGAGGAGCTGCTCGACGATCGGACCTCCGACCTCGCCGAGCGGATCGCCCGGGCGCGGCGCGCCCCGGAGATCATCGCCGGCATCCGCGTCGACATCGACCGCCTGCGCGCGCGCATCCCGCACGCCCGGGAGACCGTCGACCGACTGGCCGTGCGGTACGCGCCCGAGGCGCTCGCCCAGGTCGACGCCAACCCCGCCGAGGCCGACCAGCTGCTCGGCTTCGCCGAGCACGGCGTGGGCGTCGCCGAGCGCCGACGCGAGGCCGGGCAGCGCGAGCAGGCGAACCTCGCGCTCGAAGCATCCGCCGAATCGGTGCGTCGCGCGACGACCCTGCTCGACGCGGTCGAGACGTTCGAGGTCGAGGCGCTTCGCGCCGAGTCGACCCTCGCCGCGATCGTCGAGGACTCCCGCGGCGACCTCGTCGTCGCGCTCAAGGAGCCGCACTCGCCGGGCGTCGCGCAGGCGATCGCGGAGCTGCAGGCCGCGCTCGCGAGCCTGCCGCCGGCGGGCGTCAACACCGACCCGTTCACGCACCTCGACCGATTGCGCGAGGCGAACTCCGGGCTGGATGCCGCGATCGCCGCGGCGCGCGAGCGAGCGGCGCGCCCGATCCCGCCGCTCGAGCACGTGCGCCACGCCATCGACGACGCCGACCGGCAGCTCGCCGTGACGCGCGACGTCATCGCGGGCCACCGAGGCTGGATCGGTGCCGACGCCCGCACCCGGCTGGCCGAGGCCGAGCGCACCCGGCATGACCTCGACCGCTACCTCGGCGAGCCCGCGGCGACCGCCATCGTCATCGGCGACGACCACCGCGAGCACGCGATGGCGATCGCTCGACGTGCCGCAGCCCTCGCCGGAGAGGCGCTGCACCTGGCACGGCGCGACATCGACTCGTCGCGTCCGCAGGATCCCGGCCAGTGGGGCGGGCCCGGCGGCGGCCAGGGCTGGGGCGGCGGGCGCCGCGGTGGCGGGTCGGATGTCATGGGCGGCATCCTCGGCGGACTCGTGATCGGCAGCATCCTCGACGGGATCTTCGACTGACGCGTGCCGGGGCGCCGCGCCGGGTCGCCGCGCCGTGGCTCGCCTGGCGGTCGGTCGCAGCCGGTGCGTCCTGCGCGCTGCGGCCCCCGGCCTCGCCGCCCGACCCGCCATGGCGCGTGTCAGGCGGCGCTCGTAGAATTCATGCATGGCCGGGTTCTGGGCCAGGCGCAGGCGGGGTGCGCCCGAACTCCAGGTCCACGACGCCGACGCGGGGTTGGCGACGCGGGCCGGCTCCGCGCTGGTCGCCGCCGACGACCACCTCCGTGCCGCCGCCGACGAACTCGGCTTCGCCGAGGCGGAGCTCGGCTTCGACGCGACCGTGCAACCCGCCGGGGTGCTTGCGGTCGCCCGCAGGCAGCTGACCGAGGCGTTCCGGCAGAATCGGCTGAATCACGACGCCTCGCCCGGTTCTGCCGAGGAGGTGCGCTCCCGCTACCTGCGCGTCGTCGACCTGTGCGACGCCGTCGAGCGTGTGCTCGACGAACAGGCCGCAGACCTGGCAGAGCGGATGTCCCGGGCGCGCCGAGCCCCCGACCTCATTGCCGGCGTGCGCGCCGACATCCTGCGCCTGCGGGCGCGCATCCCGTACGCCCGCACCACGATCGACCGGCTCGGGGCGCGCTATGCGCGCTCCGCGCTTTCCGGCATCGAGTCGAACCCCGCGGACGCCGCCCAGCTGCTCGCCTTCGCCGAGCACGGGGTCGGCGTGGCCGAACGTCGGCGCGAGGCTGGCCGGCGCGACCACGCGGACGTCGCGCTCGAGGCATCCGCTCGCTCGGTTCGTCGCGCCGCGACGCTGCTCGACGCCGTCGAGACCTTCGAGGTGGAGGCGCTGCGCGCCGAGGCCACGCTGGCCTCGCTCGCGGACGAGTGCCGCCGGGAGCTCGCCGCCGCGGTCGGCGCCCCGCGCTCGCCGGCCGCCGCCGACGCGATCGCCGAGCTGCAGGCGGCGCTCGCCGCCCTCCCCGCTGCCGGCGTGAACACCGACCCGCTCGCGCACCTCGTGCGACTGCGCGCAGCGCGCATCGCGCTCGACAGGGCCCTCGCGGCGACCCGCGAGCGCGCGACGCGCGACCAGCCGCCGATCCCGCACGTGGTGCACGTCCGCCACGCGGTCAGGGACGCCGACCGGCGCCTCGACGTCGCCCGCGATGCCGTCGCCGGCCACCCCGGCTGCATCGGCGCCGAGGCCCTGGCGCGGCTGGCCGAGTCGGAGCGCATCCGGGTCGACCTCGGCCACTACCTCGGCAGCGCCGAGACGACGGTCGTCGTGACCGATTTCGACCACCGGGCGCAGGTGATCGCGATGGCCCGGCGCGCCGCGAGCCTCGCGAGCGAATCGCTCGCGCTCGCCCGACAGGACATCGGCGCGTTCCGCGCGCAGCGCCTCGGCGCGTAGGCCCGCCCGGCGCGCGTCTCGCCCATCCGAGGACGGTTTCTGCGGTGGAGTGCCGTTCGAAATCGACCTCGACCGCAGAAATCGACCGTGGATGCGGGCGGGCCCGGCCCAGCCGTCCGCGTGACGTTCGCGCGCGCCCATGTTCGATGCGTCGCGCCGATCCGGCACGGTCAGCCGGCGATCAGCGCGCCCACGGCATCCGACCAGGCCGGGAAGCCGGCGATGGCCGCGAGAATCAGCCCAGCCAGGCCCGCGAGTACCCATCCGGTTCGCCGGTGCTGGGCCGACGTGATCGCACCTCTCAGTCGATCGAACGCCGCATGGTCGACGGGCTCGGCCTGGGCCATCCGCCCCCACGCCTCGGGCCGTGCCGCGACCGCGGCGAGATGCCGTACCTGCTCGGGGGTCAGCACCGCCCGTCGTCGCCGCAGCCAGCGCACCAGGTTGGACTCGCGCAGCACCACGACGTCTGCGGGACGCTGGCGCACCGTCATCCGCTTCGCCCCGACGATCGCGATGATCGGCGTGACCTCGAGGGGCGTGCCCGTGGCGGCGGACAGCAGCTTCGCCGCGCGCTTCGCCTCGTACGCGGCGTTGCGGAGGTGGTCGGTGCGCTGCCCGTTCACGAGGATGCGCTTCGCGCCGACCCAGACGGGCTGCCCACGGTGGTGCTTCGTGTTGATCGTGAACACGCCCGCCCGCCCGATGACGACGTGGTCGAGGTCGCTCGACCCGGTACCGACCGGTACCGAGTGCAGCACGACCCACTCCGGGCCGAGCGCCTCCAGGCGGCGCGCGACCTGGAGTTCGCCGAGCGCGCCGACGTACCAGGGCTCGGCGTCGCGGCCGAGCGGCGAGACGCCGAAGAACCGTTGCACGGCGGTGTTCGGCGGCACGGTCGACTGCACGCGTAGGCATTCGGCGATGACGGATGCCGCGGGGCGGCGGCTCACGAGGGAGGACGCTTCGGGACGGGTCATGGCACGGATGTCTCGATCACGCCGGTCGACGAGGTGAAGGTCGCCGTCACTCCCGATGGGCCGATCAGCGTGAGCGAGTACTCACGTCGATCACTCGAGGTCGAGTAGAGCACCTGCGTTCCGGGTGGGATCGTGGTGAGCTGCATGCCGTCGGGTAGGAGGAGGGCGGTGCCGTCGGTGGTGATGGCGAGCGACGCCGGCCATGCGGCATCCGCTTGCGTGCGCTGGCCGATGAGGACCGTCGCGAGGCCGATCGACTGGGCGAGCTCGACCCGCTCCGCTTCGATCGGGTCGCTCGGGAGAGAGGTCTCGGCGGGCACCTGGACGGTACCCGAATCCGTCGTCGAATCCACGCCAGCGGGTACAACTCCGACCGGTGAGGCTGCGCCGGAGGAGACGACCGAGCCGCCGATCCAATGCGCTGGAGCGGGCAGCGCGACGTTCGCGGACGCGAGGGAGATGGCGGTGAACGCGTAGGCCATCACGGCGATCGTCGCGATGCCCGTCGTGATGCCGGTGTTGGCGAGGACCGAACGACCGCGTCCCGCGCGCCGATACCTCGGAATCGCCATGAGACCGGCCCAGATCGCCATCGCCGCGAATCCGGTGATCCACACCATTCGGGCAGGGTCGGGTGCCAGGGGAGCGAGCAGGCCGATCACGAGCGAAGCGATGCCGACGATCAGGCTCGTCCAGGCGAGCAGTACGCCCCACCCGAACGCGTCGACGTGTCCTGCGCCGCGGATCGGAGCTCGGCCTGATGCCGAGGATCGGGTCGTCGGTCCGGGGTCGGGCGGGGACCAGTCTCTCGGTCCGGGCGGAAGTGGGGTCATCAGTGGTCGATCCGGTCGGCGGTAGGGTCGCCCGAATCCTCCCAGTCGTGCGAATGCGGAGGGGAGTCCCCGAATGCGGGGTTGCGAGGGCAACGCCGGGTTCCCGTACCGTCGCTCCATGACCTTCGACCGGATGGCTGAGGCGATGGGTCTCGCACAGGCCGACATGCACACCTACGGTGCAGAGGACATGGAGGAGCTCATCTCCATCCTCGGTGCCCTCGATAGGGCGAATGGCGACATGGAGCCATGGCTCGTCCGCGGGAGCAGGTGGGAGTCGGTCATCGCGCTTCCGCGCAAGCGACTGGGCGGGCTCTCCAGCAGCGAGATCCCCATGAGTCCGGGCGTCCTCGTCTTCTTCGATGCCGATGTCCCGGTCTTCGTCGGGGAAGGAACCGGCCGGAACGGACTTCGAGGTCGCCTTCGCCAGCACCGAGCCACCGGTTCCAACCTCAGCTCGAGCACGCTCCGCGCGAGCGTCGCGGTCGAGGTGCTCGGAGTCAGTCGGTGGACCGCACGTCAGCGTCCGGGCGTCCTCCTCGACAGCATGGTCGAGGAGGTCAATGAGGTCGTGGCCGAGTTCGAGGTCGCTTGGATCGAGTGCGAAACACCTGAGGCGGCGCACGAGTTGAAGCACCAGCTCTGGATGCAGTACAAGCCGGAGCACAACATCCTCTGATCGTCGGCCAGGCGGGGGATGGGCTTCACCTGAGCCGCCTCCAGCCGCAGTTCGTCATGGGCGACGAAGCGCGCATGAACACGCTGGCGGTCGGGATGTGCGTTCGAGGTCCGTTTCAGATGTACCTCGAGCGCACAAATCGACCGTCGTTGGGGGATGCCGCGGGGCGGAGGTGGGCGGGATGCCGCGGTGCGGTGGGGCGGTGCGGTGGCGCGCGCACCGGGCGGATGCCGCGAAACCCGCCATTGACCCCACGCCCGCCCCACCGCTAACGTTCGAAGGCTGCGCACCCGCGCAGCATCCCGGAGACCTGCACGAGGAGGGACGAGCCGCCGTGTATCTGCAGCGCACGAATCGCCAGTCCTTCGTCGAGCCCGCGAAGCGCCGCCAAGAGCGGCGGTTTCGCACGCTCGAGCAGGTGCTCGAACCGGCACGCTGACGCCGCGCGGCCCGATGGCCGCGAGAATCGCGTCACCCCGTGCCATCCGAGGCCCGGGGTTTCCTTCCGTCTGCGCGCGACGGGAGTCCTCGGGCTCCGCGATCCGCACCGACCCGCCCGCCCGCGAACGCGGGAGCGGAGCGGAACGGTGCGACATCCGCAACGCAACCAGACAGGAAAGGACCATGGAGAAGCTCTCCGCACGGCTCGTCTCGTGGGCGAGCATGATCGACGAGAAGACCGTCGAGCAGGCCCGCACGTCGTCGACGATGCCGTTCATCTACCCGCACATCGCGCTGATGCCCGACGCGCACCTGGGCCTGGGCGCCACGGTGGGGTCGGTCATCCCGACGCTCGGCGCGATCATGCCGGCCGCGGTCGGGGTCGACATCGGCTGCGGCATGATCGCGGTGAAGACGCAGTTCGAGGCATCCGACCTGCCCTCCGACCGGAGGGAGCTCCGGGAGCAGATCGAGCGCGCCATCCCGCTGTCGGCCGGTCACGCGAACCGCACGGTCGTCGCGACCGCCGAGCCGCGGATCGCCGAGCTCGAGGCGCTCGCCGAGGCGAAGGGGTTCGACCCGGCCAGCTACCGGGGCGATTGGCGGCTGCAGCTGGGTTCGCTCGGCAGCGGCAACCACTTCATCGAGGTCTCGCTCGACGAGGCGGATGCCGTGTGGCTGTTCCTGCACTCCGGAAGCCGGGGCGTGGGCAACCGGATCGCGCAGCACCATATCCGGGTCGCGCAGGAGCTCTGCCGGAAGTGGTGGATCGACCTGCCCGACACGGACCTCGCGTACCTCGTCGAGGGCACGCCGGAGTTCTCGCGGTACATCGCGGAGCTGCGGTGGGCGCAGCACTTCGCGCTGCTGAACCGTGAGGAGATGATGGACCGGGTCATCCGGCAGGTCTCGGAGTGGGTCGGCGTGCCGGTGGAGGAGCGGGAGCGGATCAACTGCCACCACAACTTCACCGAGAGCGAGGAGCACTTCGGCAAGCGGGTGTGGGTGTCGCGGAAGGGCGCGATCCAGGCCGATGCCGGGCGGCCGGGCCTGATCCCGGGTTCGATGGGTACCGCGTCGTACGTGGTCGAGGGCCTGGGCGATCGGATGTCGCTGAACTCCTCGCCGCACGGCGCGGGCCGGACGTACTCGCGCTCCGCCGCCCGGCGGACCTTCACGCAAGAGCAGCTGCGGGAGGCGATGGCCGGCATCGAGTTCCGTGACACCGACGCGTTCATCGACGAGATCCCGGCAGCGTACAAGCCGATCGATCGGGTGATGGCGGATGCCGCGTCGCTCGTACGGGTGCGGCACACGCTGCGGCAGGTGGTGAACGTGAAGGGGGACTGAGGGGTCCCGTCGCGACCGCATGAAGGGGTGACGGATGCCGCGGCTCGCGCCCGCTCGGAGACGGGCGGGTGCGGGTCACGGCCAGTCGCGCGATCGGGTAGGTGACACATGGGTATCAGTATTGCTACCCTTGTGTCATGCCATACGGGGTCGCTGAATTCGCCGCGAAGCTCGGGGTGTCCCGAGCAGCGGCGTACAAGCGCGTCCGGAGCGGCGCCGTTGGGGCTTACCGGGTGGGCTCGCAGTGGGTCGTGCCCGAACAGGCCTTGGCCGCGCCGCAACCGTCCGCACGGCCGATGTCCGCTGCGAACGCCGAGATCCTGCTCGCGGCGATCTCGAACGGTCGCGTCGCCGCATCCGACCCGGTGGTCCGGCGGAGGATCGCCGAGAAGGCGGGCCTCGTGCGGTCGGGCGACGTCGACGCGCAGCGGTTCTGGAGCTGGGTCAGGGCGCGCTCGTCCCGCCTGGCGCTCGGCGCCAGCGCGGCGGACCTGCCCGACCTGCTCGACGACGTACGTCTCGTACGGTCGGGGGTCTCCGACCCGCGCGCCGGCCTCGCGGCATCCGCTGTCGCCGAAGGCTACGTGTCGCCCGCAGATGTCGACGCCCTCGTGAAGGACTACCTGCTCGTCGAGAGCGACCGCCCGAACGTCTGGCTGCACGTGGCCGACATCGCGCTCGACGATGAGGGCCGCGCTCCGATCGGCTTCGTCATCGCCGACCTGCTCGACCACAGCGGTGCGCGCGAGCGCGGGCAGGCGGAGCAGCTGATGAAGGAGCTGCGTCGGTGAGCGACGACCCGCCCCTGATCATCCTTCCGCCGCTGGCCGGCGCCGCTGACGAGTCCTGGGCCGGGATCCTCGATCTCGCCGACGAGGTGCCCGACGGGTGGTGCCTGATCGGCGGATTCATGGTGTTGCTGCACTGCCTCGAGCGTGGCGCGGTGCCGACCCGGCCCACCGATGACGGGGATGCAGTCGTCGACGTCCGCGCACGTCCGACAATGCTGCGGGACCTCACCGGGGCGCTGGTGCGTCTCGGATTCGCGGCGGACGGGATCACCGCCGACGGGCACCAGCACCGATGGATTCGCGGGACTGCGTCGATCGACGTCCTGCTTCCCGACGGGATCGGTGAGCGGGCCGGACGAGCGACCGGCGTCGGCGGCGCCACCACCCTGCAGGCACCGGGAACCACGCAGGCGCTCGATCGCGCGAACCTCGTCCGCGTGCGGCACGGGGATCGCGTGGGAAGGATCCGGCGCCCCGACCTGCTCGGAGCGCTCGTCGCGAAGGCGGCGGCGGTGAGCATTCCCGACGGCATTCGCGGCCAGCGCCACATCAGCGACTTCTGCACCCTCGCGCCGCTCGTCGGCGCCCGCGATCTTCGCGCGCTGACGGTCAAGGATCGCCGACGGCTTCGAATCATGCTCGCGAAGACCGAGGCGCATCCAGAGCTCGTCGCCGCCGTCGATGGCGCGGTCGAGGGTCTGCGGCGAATCGCGCTCGCGATCGAGTACCGCGCGGCGAACGCTGGGACCTCATTTCGGGGTCAGGGCGTTATTCGACGACCACCCCGGCAAGGCCGCCCACGTAGCGACCGCAGCGCCCAGCAGACCCGAAGAACCGTTGTACCGCGGTGTTCGGCGGCACGATCGCCTCCATGCGCAGGCATTCGGCGATGACGGATGCCTCGGGGCGGCGGTTGGCGAGAGATGCCGCTTCGGGCGCGCTCATGGCACGGATGTCTCGATGACACCGGTCGACGACGCGAACGTCGCCGTCACTCCCGAGGGGCCGATGAGCGTGAGCGAGTATTCACGGCGGTCACTCGAGGTCGAGTAGAGCACCTGGGTCCCGGGCAGAATCGTCGTGAGCTGCGTGCCGTCGGGTAGCAATAAAGCGGTGCCGTCGGTGGTGATGGCGAGCGACGCCGGCCATGGGGTATCCGCCTGCGTGCGTTGGCCGATGAGGACCGTCGCGAGTCCGATCGACTGCGCGAGTTCGATGCGCTCGGCCTCGATCGGGTCGCTCGGGCGAGAGGTCTCGGCGGGCACCTGGACGGCATCCGAGTTCGTCGTCGAATCCACGCCAGCGGGTTCGACTCCGACCGGTGAGGCTGCGCCGGACGAGACGGCCGAGCCGCTGGTCCAGTGCGCTGGAGCGGGCAGCACGACGTTCACGGACGCGAGGGAAATGGCGGTGAACGCGTAAGCCATCACGGCGATCGTCGCGATGCCCGTCGTGATGCCGGTGATGGCGAGGACCGAACGACCGCGTCGCGCACGCCGATACCTCGGAATCGCCATAAGACCCGCCCAGACGGCTACTGCACCGAACCCGGCGATCCACACCATTCGAGTAGGAGCGGGGGCCAATGGAGCGAGCAGGCCGATCACGAGCGACGCGGCGCCAAAGACCAGGCTCGTCCAAGCGAGCAGGACACCCCACCCGAACGCGTCGACGTGGCCCGCGCCGCGGATCGGGCGGCGCCCTGACGGTACCGATCGCGTCGGTGAGCTGGAATCGGGTGGGGACCAGTCTCTCGGTCCGGGCGGAGGTGGGGTCATCACTCGTCGATCCGGTCGGCGGTAGGGTCGCCCGAATCCTCCCAGTCATGCTGACGCGGAGGGGAGTCCCCGAATGCGGGGTTGCCGCGAAGGCCCGCAGCCCAGCGCTGTTTCCATTGCTGACCTCCAGCGTCGGCCTCTCGCGCGAACCGACAGAACCCGATATCCGCGAGGTGAACGATCCGTAGGTAGATCCCATTCCGGCAGGAAAGCGCGACCCCTAGTAGGCGAAAATATCGCCTGACCCTCGCAAATCTGTTAGAACGCGGATTGGCAGGTACTCGAAGGATCGTTCCGCCAAACCTGCGACGCCCGCGATTAATGCCTTTGCCATTAGAGCCTCGAACAACTCGTGAAGGTGCCGAACATCCTCTACCGCATAGGCGATCTGATCATCCGAGAGCTTCGGTGTTGACCAGTCCGACGTACGAATCTGATCCTTAGCGATTCGGACCCCGAGCTCGGCCCGGAGGAGATCCTGCAGGCTGTAGGACGTCGCTCCGGGACTGACAATTTTTGCCAGGACCTTTGTGCAAACGATATTCAGCGGCCGCGCTCTCCACGCGTGGACCATGAAGCTTAGATCGAAGGGGGCGAAGTGAAAGATCTTGCGCAGCGCGGGAATCTCCAGGAGAGTAACAAGATTCTCTGGCGTCTGGCCGGGCTTGATCTGAACGACAGCTGTCTCCCCGGACGGTAGTGCGAGCTGCACGGTACCGATACGATCGTGCCGCCAATCGAGGCCTGTCGTCTCAATGTCCCAAGCGACACTGCCCTGCTTCCGAGCCGCGAGAAAGAACTCGCTGTCGATGTCTCCTTCGACCAGTGAAGGACTGGGAATAGTGATCATTGGATCGCTCCTTCTGCAGCGGGGACTTCGCTTGAGATACGAAATACCTCATCAAAGTCTGCTTGAACGAACTTGGCGAGATCTCCACCGCGTACCCTTACCACCGGGATTTCTGCGATCTTCGCTTTTCGATGCGTATACAGGGTCATGACGAGATCTGCGTCGAACTTGTAGGCGGCGTAAAGAGGTTCACCCTCACGGTAGTACACTCGAATGTCCGCGCCGCCTCTAGCCTTGCGCAGGGAAAGGTAGCGACTCGCGGCCTCCTCGATACGAGCCTTTACCACGTCCTCTGTGGTGAAGAACCGCTTGGCCAGCGCTGTCATTACCCAGTCGCTGCCTGGGTCCGGAAGTGCTACCCGGAGCTTCCGGCCACGCTTGGCCGCAAACGCTTCGAGCGCAAGCTGGCGTGAGCCTCCGCTCCAGGTATATCCGTAGCCATGAATGATATCGACCTGCGACGCATGCTCGAAGAGCCCCTTCCAATCGACGCTTTCCCAATCCATGGAAAGTTCACGCAATCCCCAGTTCTGTGCAGACTCGCCAACATGCTGCAACTCGAGAACCTCCTCTGCGAACATTCGATTTCCGCGCAGTCGCCAAAAACCCGTCACCGCGACGGCGAGCAGCATCGCGATCGCGATGTCTTTGACAACCCCTTGCCACCATGGATCGGTCAGGGGCGGTCCAATGACCAGAAGAAGGAAAAGCGCGGCGGCGATCGCGGCAACGATGAGTGATCCAAAGGCCCAGTTGTTGCGGCTACGCGTCATCCCCACATCGGCCACCATAGATCCTTTCTAGCTGGAGGGTCCGACATCAGCGGGCGTGTGCCTCACGACGGCTGCCTCTAGGTCGGATGGCGGACCACTCTGGCGGCCCCGTCTCCCAGGGTTGGCTCCTGGATGAGGTTCTCCCGCGTGAGTGCCGACTCGATGCACCCACGCCCGCCCGACCCCGAGCGACAGCCGACGTGCAGGTATGGTCGCGGACTGTACCGGACCGATCTGTCTCCCGAACACAGCGTGGATCACCTGGCCTGCTGGCTTGATCCTCGATCGCTATCGCAGTGGGACGGGCGGCAACAGTCGCGAACGGCAGGAGGCGCGACGTCGAGGCTCCGACGGGTGGCTCGAGCGTGCGCAGGGCTTCATGGGCGCTCGAGGTCGATCTGGATGCGCCAGTAGTGGCGATGGCGGCCGAGCTCGGCCTGCCCAGATCGGCCTGGTTAATTCAATCACCCGCCTTCCGGCGTATGTTGGTGTTGAAGGCGTGCAGTGAGATGCAGGTGGGGGCGCGCAATTCCGTTGCAGTCCAACACACCATTCGTATTGAATTGAGGGAAGAATTACCGATGACTCCGGCAAAGTCGATGCTCACCAACAGCTCGGACGAATTGCCCCTCGCGCGCCTTCTCGGGAGTGGAACCATATTCTCAATCCCGTTCTTTCAGAGACCCTACAAGTGGTCTCCGGATAAGATCAAGGAACTCAACGAAGATATCAAGGCTCTCATCGATGTTCCTAATGATATCCACTTCCTTGGCGCGATTATCACGCACGGGTTGCCGCGCAGCAATTCAGCCGACGTTTCCGTTTCTGAAGTCATCGATGGACAGCAGCGGCTGACGACCGTATACCTATACGTGTGTGCGGCCGTGAAGGTAATGCTGGAGAACGACGCACTGGAAGATGCCCAAAGCTTCTTCGCCAAGTTTCTGACGATCCAGCTCAACACGAAACAGCGTTCAAACTTGGCCCTGCATCCGAGTCATGAGGACCGCCGACAGCTCAACGCGATTATAGATGATCTACTCGATACCCGGTCGTTTGCAAAGCACCTTGGCGCCTTCGCGTTCAAGCGACTGTCTGTTAGCGGCACGGGCCCTTCGCGAAGTGTGCTTCGCAACAACTACAATGCGGCGAAGAGATTCATGAACGAGCAATTTGATCAGGGCGGCGTCGCTCGTGTTGGTGAGGCTATCAATGGGCTGCTTGAGCGAATGACCGTAGTCCAGATTGAGATTCAGGACCCGACGAACGGTCCGAAAATATTCAATAGTCTCAACTCGCGACAGGAACCGATGACTATCGGAGATCTGGTGCGAAACGACATCTTCGCGCGGGGGCCCGCCGAGGATGCAGATGAGATGGAGCGCGTCAATGCCGAACTTTGGCAACCATTCTATCAGCGATTCATCGCGGACCGCCTCGGCAAGGATGTAAACTATTTCGACTCGTACTTCTTTCCGTTTGGACTCGTGCATGATCCGAATATCACAAAATCTGACGTCTACACGCGGTTGAGCGAGAAGTGGAAGGGCTTTACGCCGAGAGAGGTAATCTCCGAGCTTTCTGAGTACCAACCAGACTTCATGACCATAGTCACGGGGAAGAACGTCGCGAAGCATGGAAAGGATGTCTTCGCCGCATTCGGGCGCCTGGCTGCGTCTGGTGCTCCGTCCTCGTCCTATCCGTTCCTTATGTCCGTTTCGCGCGCAATCCGAATGGAGAAACTAGTCGATCATGTAGCACTCGATATATTGACGCTGGTGGAAGCATTCCTGGTTCGACGTGCATTGTCAAGCATTGAGCCGACCGGCCTTCACGCAGTGTTCAAGCGTCTCTGGGTGGAGAGCGGGAACCACCCGAACGCTGAGTCGGTCATGACCGCGATGAAGAAACATAAGACGGTGAAATGGCCGACTGATTCTGACGTTAGGGCAGGAGTTCAGGCTACGCCGATGTACCGGTCTGCAGTGTGCAAGTACTTTCTTATCGAGTACGACCGCGGGCTTGGGGGTGACCACGTCCAATCTCAGCCTTGGGTCGAGCACGTGCTACCGGACGCCTGGTCTCCGAAGCAGTGGCCGTCCGTCTCCCGCGATGATCACAACCAGCTGAAGGACGTCCTTGGCAACCTGCTTCCGCTGACCTCCGAAATGAATGCGGAACTAAGCAATTCGGCATACGCTTCCAAGCGCCCTGTGTACTCGCGCGACTCAGTCTTTAAGAGCGCTCGCATGCTAGGTGAGGCCAATGAAGACTGGAACGCCGAGACGATTGTGGCCCGCGGCAAAGAAATGGCGGATTGGGCAGTGACGAGATGGATGGATCCATCGGTTCAAACGGGCTCGGAGTAGGCGCTGCAGCGACGAGCGCTGAGGCACCGATCCCATCGACCAGAGCTGTAGCGTTCGGCATGTAGGCCGCTGCTCCACCAGGCGGGCTGTGCACGCTATGGGGACGCTCAGGTTGTGGTTGGGTTGGATGGCTCCAGGCGAACTGTGCGTTCGATTGCGTCAGCCACCGCGTCGGGCGACTCGTGTTCCCAGAACCGCAGCACGGACCATCCCGCGTCCCGGAGTGCGTCATCAGTCTCACGATCGCGTAACTGGTTCCCCCGCAACTTCGGTTCCCAGTACTCAACGTTCGAGTGCGGAATGTGCCCGTGCTCTGGGCACACGTGCCAGAAACAACCGTCGATGAACACAGCGATCCTTCGGCGAGTGAAGACGATGTCGGCAGTACGAGGCAACGCCACCACTGGGCGGGTGTGAACGCGGTATCGGAGACCACGTGCATGGAGGAGTGACCGCACCGCCTTCTCGGGTGACGTATCCCGCGAGCGGTTCGCTACCATCGATCGCCGGACTCGCTCGTCAGTCCCCAATGACTCCACGTTCCGATGATTCCAGAGGGAACGCGGTTGCGCCCATCTACCGACGCTGACTCGCTGCGCGCAAGAGTGCGGCGACGTCGGCGGGTGTGATCCATTCGCCGCGATGACACATACGATGACAGTTTGAGCATACGAGCGCGAGGGACTCAAGTGACGTCTCCGTCTCCCCAGTCACGTGAAGTGGGGAGACATGATGCACTTCGATGTAGCCTTCCCCGCGTGGACCGTACGCTGTAGAAAACTCGAATCCACAGGCCTCGCAACTCAGAGACCCTCCGTGTGCGAGCACCGACTCGATCTTCTTCCGGCGAATTGTCGAGTTCCGCTCACGCCGCCGGGCCACAAACTCGAGGATCCCGCCCTCCCACGCGGTTGCCTCATCGTCGATGTCAGGTTGAGCGTCGGGATTCACAAGGGCCTCGCCAGATACAAGCGCGGCGCGAATCGCATCGGCTCGATGTCCCATTTCTTCGGGTTTCTCCCGGAAGGCGCGCACGACCTCACGGTCATGCGGCCCGAATCGGGTCGGCTTACCCCGATAGGCCTCATCCGCCGTAAGGAGGTCGTAGGTCTTGCGCTGGATACTCGAGGGGCTTCTGAAGTTCTTCGGCAGAGTTTCACCAGGGTGGAGTTGGGCTCGTCTGAGCAAACTAGACAAGTCTCGGGCCTCGCGAGACGTGGCGCGGATGGCGTTCCAGCCGTTCTTTACGACCAGATCTCCCGCAAGGATCACTTCGTCCCGGTGCCAGCGAACCATCAGATCGCGAGGTCGAGCGGTAGATCCGAGATATCCCGTAGCCGCCTACCATCGACGAGGGTCTGGAGCATCTGCTGCGCTTCACTATTTCCGGAGCGCTTCGTTGCGGCCGTCAGTTCCGGAAGCGCGAAATGGTACACCGTGTCGACATCACCTGTCCCGAGCGCGAGAGAAGCCAGTCGTGTAGACGACGGCTCGCCCGTCACCACGGCGATGTGAGGAGTCCGGCCCTTGCGGTTGCGGATGATGTTCAGTGCCTCACTTCGCGCGTTCTGAGCTCTGTCGCTTCGCAGGGTCCACTTGCATGAGACGACCGCGTGAACGATCCCGTGAGTCTGGTTCGCTTGCCGAATGGGCGAGAGTCTAGCGGTCGAGCCATCTACCACAGACGTTTGGTTGTTGATGTGCGAGTCCGATTCTGGCTTCCGAATGACGATGACGTCGGGCGAAATATCGTAAGAGTTTCCGAGCACGCTTGCGAGCGTGGGGCTCATCTCGATGGCCTGCGCCAGATCGTCTAGGTGCCGATAGGGCTCGTACCTGGCAAGGTGGTAGACGCCGCGAGAGCCACCCACATTCTCAATCTCCCACGTGCCCGGTCTAAGGGCTCCGAGATGAAGAAACGTGGCGCTTAGAAACGACTGGACCGCAGCTTCGAAGCGCTTGCCAGCGACCTGCCCGTCGAGCCGCTTCTTGGCCCGCGATGCGCCCAGCTGCTTCGCTATGTCGAGCCCGACGTCTACCGAGAATTTCT
Organism: Agromyces kandeliae; assembly: GCF_009674665.1. Taxonomy (GTDB): domain Bacteria; phylum Actinomycetota; class Actinomycetes; order Actinomycetales; family Microbacteriaceae; genus Agromyces; species Agromyces kandeliae. The sequence continues at coordinate 447,122 of NZ_WKJD01000016.1, read as the reverse complement.
GGCCAGAATCGGAGTTTGAGGCACAGTCGAACGGCTGCTTCTTCTTGTCCTTGGGCTGAACTTCGGTAATCACGAGCGTACTGCTTGCTATGAGCTGCTGATGAAATGCGTGCCGCTCATCCGTAACGATGGCGCTCATGCGGCGGCAGAAGCCTTGCCTGCATTCAGCGCGGCAGCGATCTGCGATCCGACAGCTCTCGCTACAGGCGGGGGGAAGGCGTTGCCTACTTGACGATAGGCATTCGTCTTCGCGCCACTGAACCTCCAAGAGTCCGGAAATCCCTGCACCCGTGCTGCCATACGGACCGTCAGCCGCGGGTCTCCCACGAAACCGGGTTCGGGTGCAGCCTCGGCAATCGTCGAACCGTTGACACCGAGTTCAGCCCACGCGCGTCGTGCTCGAGTCGGTCCGAGATCCGGCCCGCCGTGCTTCTTTGAACCGCCTACAAGGGTCGGTGCGATCCTGTCAGCTCGGTTCGCCCAGGCGGTCGCGCCCTCCCAGCCGTTCTCTGCCATAAGATCCAGAAGCAGCTTCCCCACGGTCGGCGCAGCATCAGGACGCGGCTCCGGGAATTCGAAAGAGGCGTCGACGTCATCGCGCAGTCCGACCGCGATGACACGAGGACGCAACTGGGCAACTCCGTAGTCTGACGCTTGCAGGAGCCGCCACTGCGTCCTGTAGCCAAGCCGCCGCAACCTGCGGGTTACGCCATTGCGGTAGTCCTCGAAGACGGGATCGAGCAAACCGCGAACATTCTCGATCATCACCGCGCGGGGTCGAGTAACGCGAACGAGCTCGATCATGGCGGGGAATAGATCGCGCTCGTCCGCAGCCCCTAGCTGCTTCCCCGCCTTGGAGAAGGGCGGGCAGGGCACGCCGCCAGCGACTAGATCGACCCCGGCGTACGCTGAAGCGTGTGACTTGATCCAGCCGACGACGTCGCCCTCGATCACGTTCCAACCCGGACGATTGTCGCGTAGCGTCGCGCACGCATGCTTGTCGATCTCGACAGTTGCCAGATGCTCGAAGCCTGCTTGCTCGAGGCCCAGAGCTTGGCCGCCCGCGCCCGCGCAGATCTCGATCGATGTCAGTGCAGTAGTCAACTTCTACCCTTCCTACAGAGACCATACCCAGGGCCCACCGACATCGTTGATGGGCGCACCGGGCTGGCACAGGTGACACCCGCCGCTGGATCGGTTGTCCGTCGACGCTCGATCGCGCCGGGTCTTGGTCGGTCGGTAGGGTCGATGCGTGCCTGACTTCCCCTGGTTCCTCGCGTGGATGCAGGATGCCATCGCTTGGGAGTGGGTACGCACTGCATTAGCCGCGTTTATCGGTGCCGTGCTCGGTGGGATCTTCACGCTTCGCGCGCAAGCGAACGCCAGTCGTGATCAGGCGGAGCGAGACAGCGTCGCACGCGAGAATCAGCTGATGCACGCAAGGCGTGTGGCTGTCGAGAAGGACATGCAGGACCTTCACGAGAAGTTCGTCAAGCTAGTTGCGGCCGTCGACACTAGTCCGCAGACGATCCTTCACATGGTCGGGCAGGAACCGTGGGCTCCCTTGTGGAAGGAGATCTGGACTTACGACACGAGAATCGGAATGCGATCTCAAGCAGATCTGATCCCAGTCGCAGAGGTGCGATCCCAAGTCGTCCAGATCGTAGAGTTTCTGAACGATGCTCGGGATCACTCTTGGGAGAGTGCATGGCACGGCGCGCCTGAGCGTTCGCTGCGCCGCCTGGCCGGCCAGCTCGCAGCTGAGGGGGCAGAAACGATGGCTGCATATTTGCGTCATGACGACCACCGGACGCGACGAACTCGACTCCTAAGTAACCTCCAACGCGAAGCCGCGGAGTACAGCGCATGGGAAAGCCACGAAGTCGAGCGTTCCGAACTCGAAGCAGAACAGTGGTACGAGAATGCGACACCGCAGGAGCGAGCTGAAGCCGACGCCAATTTCGCTGAGTTCTTCACACGCCCACGAGGGGAGGCACCCGATGATCGTGAGGACCTTTCGCCGAATCCTGCTGCACGCCCGCCCGGTGAGGCCCACGGAAGGCCCCGCTCTATCTGGGTTCGATGGTTTCCAGGTTACGGTCAGTACCTGCGCTGACCAGGCCGACTCGTTCCACTAGGCATACGAAGTAGTGCCAGCCGCGCATCGCCGTCGGCTCGTTAGTCTGGCGCGACACGTGGGATCCCGACCAGAATCGCTCCTCTCTCAGGGGAAACACGTCTGTAGAAGCAGCCGGGGGAGGTCGACAGCCTTCTCCGCGGCCGAGGCGTCCTCTGGGTGCCTCGGCCGCATTAGCGTCCGGGCCCACCCCGATGCATCCGCCCCCACCAAGGAGCATGATCCTCACGTAACCATCGAACCCGGCCGGCCGCCCGCGCGCGGCGCCCAGCGCACGCGCGCGCACGACCGCCATCCCGAACGGAGGGGAGCGGATCATGGGCATGATCGACGGCAAGGAGCTCGACCCGGCCGAGGCGCCGGAGGTGCGACGACGCGTGGTCGTGAAGGTCACCGATGCGGCGCGGCGCGAGCGGGCGCTGAAGGAGCGTCCGGGTGAGCGGCGGGCGGGGGAGCAGGAGGACGACGTCGGGCGCGAGCTGATCGATGCGGTCGCGGTCCTCGGGGATGTGCTCGCGGAGTACCAGCGGCGGATGGCCGGGGAGGCGTACCTCGAGCCGATGGTCGGGCGCGACGAGCGCGAGCGGCTCGGGCGGGGGCGGCGGGCCCGGTTCGACGGGTATGCGGCGATCACGGTGCGGGACGAGGCATCCGCTGCCGAGCTCGCCAAGGAACTCGACGCGCGCGACGACGTCGAGACCGCCTACGTCGAGGGCGGGCCGACGCCACCGCCGGTGAACGCGGGCGACGACCCGCGCAGCGGGAACCAGGGGTACCTGGATGCCACGCCCGACGGCATCGACGCGCGGTGGGCGTGGGGTGCGACGGATGGCGCGGGCATCGGGTTCGTCGACCTCGAGCAGGGGTGGACGCTGAACCACGAGGACCTCGCGGCGGCCGGCATCACGATCATCTCGGGCGTGAGCCAGGCGTACCACGGGCACGGCACGGCGGTGCTCGGCGAGGTCGTCTCGGTCGACAACACGAGGGGCGGGGTGGGCGTCGCGCCGGGGGCATCCGCTCGGGTCGTGTCGCAGTACCGCACGTCGACGAGCTACAGCACCGCGGCGGCCATCATCTCGGCGGCCGACGCGATGTCGCCGGGCGACGTGCTGCTGCTCGAGGCGCAGACCACCGCGGCCGGGTCGTCGACGTCGTACCTTCCGGTCGAGGTCGAGCAGGCGGTGTTCGACGCCATCCGCGATGCGGTCGACGCCGGCATCGTGGTCGTCGAGGCGGCCGGCAACGGCGGCAACGACCTCGACGACTGGACGGATGCCTCCGGCCGCCACCTGCTGAAGGTCGGCGACGACGACTTCCGCGACTCCGGGGCGATCCTGGTCGGCGCCGCGTCATCCGCCGCGCCGCACTCGCGACTGTCGTTCTCGAACCACGGCAGCCGCGTCGACTGCTACGCGTGGGGCCAGAACGTCGACACCACCGGCGACGGATGGACCGGCACCTCGACCACGGCGTACACCGGCGGGTTCGGCGGCACGTCGGGCGCCAGCCCGATCGTCACGGGCGCCGCCGTGCTGCTGCAGAGCTGGCGGAAGGCGCGGAAGGGGCAGCCGTTCTCGCCGGGAAGCGTGCGGTCGTGGCTCTCGTCCTCGCTCAACACGCCCAGCGCTGACCCTGCGTCCGATCGCATCGGGGTCATGCCCGATCTGAAGGCGATCTTCGAGCGGATCGAGTGGAACGACCGCTTCACGGGCATCGACGACCGGTTCGTGTACTGGGTGTACATCCTGTTCGGCATCATCGACGACGCGCCGGGCGTGATCTGGGTGCCGGGCAAGGGGCCGGTGCCGGTCGATCCCGACTGGCGGTCGCGAGCGGTGCGCGGGCGGCGCGAGCTGGTCGCGGCGATCGCGCGAGGCGCGCGGCCTCGACGGGCGGCTGACGGCGAAGCAGTTGGATCGGATCGCGGACAAGGCGTTCAAGCGGTTCGGTGCTTAGGGCGGGCGCCGGCCAGCTCAGGCTGCCCGTCAGAGCGGACGTGCAAGGCGCCGGCAACTAGCGGAGAACGCCGTTGGCAGCTCTGACGTATGCAGGGATCTGGAAAAGGTCGACGATCAACCAAGCGGCGATACCTGCAACGAACAGCCAGCCGAAGCCGGCGCCTAGTCCAATAAGGACCCATCCGCCCAACCACATTGCCAATTGCGTGAATGCGACGCCGGAATTGCGCAGGTAGAAATGGTGAGCGCCGAACCCACCGAGCAAGATGAGCAGCAGGTAGGCAATGCCACGTTCCTTGCGGGCAACTGCCGCCGGCGTATTCCTAGGCTCTTGAAGAGCCTCATTCGGAGCGTGGGGCCCCCACTCCGTTCCGTCCCACCATCGCATGCGGGCCGTCTCGGGCTCCGGGTACCAACCAGCTGCAGGAGGCTGCGCAGGCGCAGGGCTTGTGTCGCTCATGGCGCGAGGATAGCAATCCGGGTCCCTACGCGTCGGGCGCCTGCTGTAGCGCGCGCACCTCGATCGGCGTCCGAAGCGCACGCGACGCGCGCGTCGCCCACTCGACCGCCGTCCGCTCGTCGGCCGCCTCGATCACCCAGAACCCGCCCACGTAGAGGGGCGCCTCGACGAACGGCTCGTCGAGCACGCGCGGCTCGGCGCCCGAGGCATCCACGGTCTTCGCCGTCGACGGCGGGTGCAGGCCGCCCGCGAAGCGGAACGCGCCCGACTCCACGAGCGCGGTGTTGAACTCGTCGACCGCGGCCATCACGGCGGCGAGCTCGGCCGGGTCCATGGCCTGCATCGACTCCATCGTGGGCTCGTCGGCCGAGTCGTGGGGCATGGTCAGGAAGTACCGCGTCATCGGTCGGTCCTCTCGTGATCGGGCGGATGCCGCCCTCACTGAAGACGTCGAACGGGGCGCGGCTCGATCGACATCGCGGCCGACATTCCGTTCCGGATGCCCGCGACCAGCGCGCCGATCAGGCGCGGATACGACCGACGAGCTCTGCCAGCTCGGGGAAGCTGCGCGAGACGGTGACCCAGAGCGCGTCGGCGTCGACGCGGTCGTAGTGGTGCACGACGAAGTCGCGGTTGCGCGCGGCCTGCGACCAGAGCGGATCGTTGAAGTGCGACCGATCGGCGGCGACGAGGCGCTTCGCGAGATCGCCGACACGGTTCGAGAGCGCTTCGAATGCCAACGGGATCGCTGGATCGCGATCGAAGTCGGCGCGACCGCGGGCAACGAGAGCCGAGGCGGTCTCCAGCGTCGCGGCGAGGTCATCGAGCCAGCGCTCGATGCGGTCGGCCGGCCTCACAGGTCGACGGCCTCGGCGAGCACGTCGCGGTCGCGGTCCGGGTCGAGCGAGCGGCGCGACACGACGTCGACCGGCCGCTCGAGCAGCAACTCCAGGTCGATCTCGAACTGGGCGAGGTCGAAGAGCGACGCGTCGGGATCGGGGTCGACGAGGAGGTCGATGTCGCTCTCGGGAGTCTCGTGCCCGCGCGCGACCGAGCCGAACACCTGCACCGAGCCGATGCGATTCGCGCGAGCGAGGCGCTCGATGAGCTGCCGACGGCGGTGAAGCAGGTCGATCACCGGCTCCGCCGTGCGTTCGGCGGCGGGCGACGCCTCGCCGAGGGTGGCATACGGCATCAGCACCGCCTCGGGCTTGCGGTGCGATCCGATGACGATCGGATTCGCCGCTGCTCCATGCGCGCGGAACTGGCGGAGGAGGCCCGAGAGGCCGGCGCGCGCCTCAGCGACCGGCACGACCGGGGTGCCGGAGAGGTCGTCGAATGCGGCGGGCTGCATGGGGTCGATCGTATCAAAAATGTACAGAAATCTGTACAGATCGGCGCCAATGACGCGCGATCATCCGCTCGTCGGTACGGCCGGCCGCCGAGATGCCGCAAACGGATGGTTCGAAGCCGGCGACCCGACCATTTCCGGCATCTCGATCGGACGGCAGGCGTCAGCGCCGCGCGCCGTCGGGCGCCGTGCTCCACAGCGCCCAGGCCACGAGCACCGGTTGCAGGAACAGCCGCAGGAACCGCGCCCGGTCGGTGCGCATGAGCGGCACCGAGCGGCCGGTGCGCCAGTGGTGGACGTTGCCCGGGAACACCGCCACGAAGAACGCCGCGATCGCGAGGCCCACACGCTGGCGCTCGCGCGGCAGCGCCACCGCGGCGGCGCCGAGCATGATCTCGGCCGCGCCCGACGCGATCACGACGGCATCCTTGTCGGCCGGCTCGCTCGCCACCCAGTCGGGCACCGCGATGCGGAACCCCTTCCGCGCCCAGAACAGGTGCGAGAGCCCGGCGAACACGAGCATGCCGGCGAGCAGCCAGCGAGCGGCCGAGCGGATGACGGTGAGCGCGCCGGATCGGCGAGGGCGTCGGGTCCGGGCGGGGCGTCGGGTGCGGGTCGGCATCGGGCCAGTCTGGCAGCCGGGCTCACCGATGGGCGGCGGGCGACCCGCGCCGGTTCCGGCAGGGCGCCCCGCGCGCAGCGCCGCCTACTCCTCGACGCCGGGGTCGCCGCCGTCGAGCCCGCCGTCCGTCGACTCGCTAAGGGGCTGGGCGTCTCCGGTCTCCGACGTGCTGCCGTCGCGCACCTCGTCCGGATCCTCGGTGCGCTCCCGAGCGTCCTCGTAGCCGTCGGGTCGCTCGGGCATCTCGGCTGATCGATCCGTGTCGCTCATCAGCGGCTCCCTTCCTCGGGGACGGCGACGCGGTCGAGCCGCGCGGCCGTCGCGTGATCTCCGTTCCAGCCTCGCCCGATCTGCGCGGCACCGGCAGGGCTTGACACCCATCGCACGTCGCGTGCTGCCCCGACCACTCGCCGCCACCGCCACCGTCGCGCGAAGGGACGCGCTCCGCTCGTCGTGGTGCCACTTCTGCGCCTTTCGGAACCTGACTTTCCGGCGAAAGTGGCAACCCGCGAGGGCGACGAGAGGGCGCGGCGGGCCGCGGGGCGGGGCGCAGCAGTGGGTGGGCACGGGCGCGGCGGGAACGCGAGCGGAGCCGCGCGAGTGCTCGTGCACTCGCGCGGCCCCGTGGCATCCGCTGCCGCCCCTCAGCGAGGCGACCAGCACAGCCTCAGACCAGCGCCGCGTCCCGCTTCGCGGCCTCCATCCGCCCCAGCCGCTGCCAGGTCTCGACGACCGTGTCGGGGTTGAGCGAGATCGACGAGATGCCCTGCGCCATGAGCCACTCGGCGAAGTCGGGGTGGTCGCTCGGGCCCTGGCCGCAGATGCCGACGTACTTGCCGCGCGAGACGCACGCCTCGATCGCCATGCTCAGCATCTTCAGCACCGCGGGGTCGCGCTCGTCGAAGACGCGGGCCATCTCGGCCGAGTCGCGGTCGACGCCGAGCGTGAGCTGGGTGAGGTCGTTCGAGCCGATCGAGAATCCGTCGAAGTGGTTGAGGAACTCGTGCGCGAGCACCGCGTTGCTCGGCACCTCGCACATCATCACGACCTGCAGACCGTTCTGCCCTCGGACCAGGCCGTTCTCGGCGAGTGCCGCGATGACGGCCTCGGCCTCGGCGATCGTCCGGACGAACGGGATCATGATCTTGACGTTGGTCAGGCCCATCTCGTCGCGCACGAACTTCAGCGCCTGGCACTCGAGGTCGAAGCACTCGCGGAACCCCGGCGACACGTACCGCGATGCCCCGCGGAACCCGAGCATCGGGTTCTCCTCGTCGGGCTCGTACCGGTCGCCGCCGATCAGGTTGGCGTACTCGTTCGACTTGAAGTCCGACATCCGTACGATCACCGGGCCGGGCGCGAACGCGGCCGCCAGCGTCGAGACGCCCTCGGCGACGCGCTTGACGAAGAAGTCGCGCGCGCCGGCGTAGGGCGCGATGCGCGCTCGGATCTCCTTCGCCACCTCGGGGGCCTGGTCGTCGACGTCGAGCAGCGCCTTCGGGTGGATGCCGATCTGCCGGTTGATGACGAACTCGAGGCGGGCGAGGCCGATGCCGTCGTTCGGGGTCTGCGCGAAGTTGAACGCCTGCTCGGGCGTGCCGACGTTCATCATCACCGACGTCGGGATCTCGGGGAGGTCGCCGAGGTCGGTGTACTCGATCGAGTAGTCGAGCGTCCCGTCGTAGACGTACCCGGTCTCGCCCTCGCCGCACGAGACGGTGACCTGCTGGCCGTGGACGAGGGTCGATGTCCCGTCGCCCGTGCCGACGACGGCGGGCACGCCGAGCTCGCGGGCGATGATCGCGGCATGACAGGTGCGGCCACCGCGGTTCGTGACGATCGCCGACGCGATCTTCATCACCGGCTCCCAGTCGGGGTCGGTCATGTCGGCCACGAGCACATCGCCGGGGTTGAACTCGTGCATGTCGTCGATCGAGGTGAGCACGCGCGCCGGGCCGGCGCCGATCTTGTGCCCGATCGCCCGGCCCTCGGTGACGACCGTGCCGCGCTCGCCGAGGACGAACCGCTCGGTGCGGCCGGTCCGACGTGCGACGACCGTCTCGGGGCGGGCCTGCACGATGTACAGGCGGCCGTCGACGCCGTCCTTCGCCCACTCGATGTCCATGGGGCGGCCGTAGTGCTTCTCGATGCTCACCGCGTAGCGGGCGAGCTCCTCGATCTCGGCGTCGTTCAGGCTGAAGCGTCGTGCCTCGGGCTTGGTGACCGGCACGAACTCGACGGTGCGGCCGACGGTCTTCGACTTCGTGTAGATCATCTTGGTGGCCTTCTCGCCGACCGTCCGCTTCAGGATGGCGGGGCGGCCCGCGTTCAGCGCCGGCTTGTAGACCACGAACTCGTCGGGGTTCACCGCACCCTGCACGACGCCCTCGCCGAGCCCGTACGCCGACGTGATGAGCACGGCGTTCGAGAAGCCCGACTCGGTGTCGATGGTGAACATCACGCCCGACGAGGCGAGGTCGCTGCGCACCATCCGCTGGATGCCCACCGACAGCGCCACGTCGAGGTGCGCGAAGCCGTGGTGCACGCGGTACGAGATCGCGCGGTCGTTGTAGAGCGACGCGAAGACCTCGTGCACGGCGCGCAGGATCTGGTCGATGCCGCGGATGTTCAGGAAGGTCTCCTGCTGGCCGGCGAAGGATGCGTCGGGCAGGTCCTCCGCGGTCGCGCTCGAGCGCACGGCCCAGGAGACCGGGTCGTCCGGGTCCTCGCCCTCGGTGAGCGCCGCGTAGGCGGACCGGATCTCGGCCTCGAGGTCCTCCTGCAGCGGGGTGGCGATGATGTCCTCGCGGATGGCGCGGCCGGCGCGAGCCAGGGCCAGGGTGTCGGAGCTGTCGAGCCCGAGGAGGGTCGCGGCGATCCGGTCCTCGAGGCCGGTCTGGGCGAGGAACGTGCGGAACGCGTCGGCGGTGGTCGCGAACCCGTCGGGCACGTTGACGCCTGCGGCGCCGAGGTTGTGGATGAGTTCACCGAGCGAGGCGTTCTTGCCGCCCACCTTCCCGATGTCGTCGAGGCCGAGGTCGGAGAGCCAGAGGATGTTGGTGGTCACGGTGGACTCCCTTTCGTGAAACGGTGGGGACCGGTGTGTTCCGGTGATTCGAGATTGCCTCACGAACGGAGTGCCGCGATGCCAGATCGGCGCGAAAGAATTGCAGAATTTACGCGTTTCGTGCGGAAATGGCACCCTTGGAGCGCTTTGCACGCCAAGAACGTGTGAATATTTCGTGCGTATTACAGGATCGGATGCGTGGCGCGGTTCGCGGGGTCGTCAGGCCTCAGCGGGCGGCGTCGCCTCGCGCAGCAGCCGGAACTCGTGCCGGCCCGCCAGCCTGAGCACCCACTCGGCGGGCGGCCCGAACGCACGGAGGCCGGCATCCGTCGCCATCGGCTCGGGCGCCTCGACGGCGATCTCGCGGCGCTTCCAGCCGATGGTGCCGCCGCCCGCCGCGATGAGGTTGCGGTACCAGTTCACCTCGTCGCCGTAGGTGAGCTCGGCGACGAACCCGCCCGGCACCCGCGCCAGGATGAGCGGCGTCTCGAACGTGCGGCCGCTCCTGCGCCCCACGGTGCGCACGAACGAGAACGGCGGGATGCCGCGGCGCGCCATCCCCAGCGTGACGTGGTTCAGCGTGTGCTTGATGAACGTCAGCCACCCGCGCTTGAACCGTCGCATCGCCATGCTCCGACCGTACGGCGCACCGAGCGCGGCGTCGAGCGGATGCCCCGGGGGTTCGCGGCGCGCGCGGCGCCGTGCCGCGGCATCCGTCGTCGTCGCCGGGCCGGGCGGCCCTCGCCAGGCCTACCGGTGCAGGTGCGCCGGCTGCCCGGTCGCGCCGCGGATGTCCTTCTCCGCGGTGTGCAGCATGCGCTCGGCGAGGTTGCGGAGCGCGCGCGAGACCGCGAGCTCATCGCCGATCTCGGGCACGCTCGGATCGAGCGGATTGCGCTGCGCGTGGCCGTCGCCGGTCACGTCCATGCCCGCGGGCGTGCGCAGGCTGACGTGCGCCCACGTGGTGTCCTCTTGCTCGTCGATGTCGACGGTGACGCTCCACTGCTTCGTCGCAGTCATGGAACTCACCACCCCTCCCGGTCGGTTCCACGGCCAGCGTAGCCACGGGCCCGGAGGGCGGCGGCAAGTCCGTGCAAGGTGTCCACCCGCGCGGGCAGGGCCTGGAGTTCGCAGGATGAGACGGGCGATGGTCGCTTCGGCGGATGCATCGCGCGCATCATCCTGCGAACTCGAACTCGACCTCGCATGCGACCTCTCGACTACCCGCGCTACCGCCCCGCGCTACCGCACGACCCCGATCGCGAGCCCGTCCCACCCCTTCGCGCCCACGGTCTGCAGCGCCGTGGCATCCACCCGCGGGTCGCTGCCCAGCAGGTCGAGCCCCTGCCGCGTGCCGACCACCATCGGATCGACGCTGTCGGCGTCGGCGTCGGCGACCGCGCCGCCGCGCCCGATGTTGTCGACGACGATGACGGTGCCCGGATGCCCCAGCCGGATCGCCCAATCGACGTAGAGCGCGTTCGACTCCTTGTCGGCGTCGATGAAGACGAGGTCGAACGGATCCTCGCCCGGTTCGGCGAGGCGCTCGGCGAGGCGGGGCAGCGAGTCGGCGGCGCGCCCGACGATGATCTCGACCCGGTCCGAGACCGCCGCACGCGTCAGGTTGGCGCGGGCCACGGCCGCGTGCCGCTGCTCGAGCTCGAGCGTCACCACCAGGCCGTGGGGGCGGATGCCTCGGGCCAGGTGGATCGTCGAGTAGCCGCCGAGCGTGCCGATCTCGAGCACGCGTCGGGCTCCCGACATGCGGGCGAGCAGGGTGAGGAACGCGCCGGCGAGCGGCGTGACCTCGATCGCCGGGAGGCCCGCGGCGAGGGAGTCGCGGCGCGCGGCGACCAGGTCGGGGTCGTCGTCGAGCAGGGTCGCCGCGAGGTAGTCGTCGACGCGGCGCCAGTTCTCGAGGGTGGGTTCGGTCATGGCGTCAGCATCGTCCGGGTGGGGTGCGGCGTCAACGGGGTGCAGGGCGGCCTCAGTCGCGCCAGGCCCCGAGCTTCTCCGGGTTCATCACGATCCACACGTCGGCGACGTGACCGGCGACCACGTTGAGGTTCACGATGCCGATGAGGGCGTCGCCCCGGACCACGGCGAAGCCCGTGCCATCCGTCGTCGCCGTCGGCTCGACCCGGTCGTCGGGGTTCTTGGCGAGCAGGCCGAGCAGGAACCGCGCGACGTTCTCGGCGCCGAGCACGGGCTTGCGCGCCGCCGAGACGAGACCGCCGCCGTCGGAACGGAGCGTCACGTCGGGGTCGAGCACGCGCGTCAGCGCGGCGAGGTCGCCGGCCTGCGCGGCCGCTGCGAACGCGGCGACGACGGCGTCGTGCTCCGCACGCGAGACCTGGCGCGAGCGTTCGGCTGCGACGCGGCGACGGGCCGAGGTCGCGAGCTGCCGCACCGCGGCGGGGGAGCGCCCGACGATCTCCGCGATCTCGGGGAAGGGCACCGCGAACACGTCGTGCAGCACGAACGACACCCGCTCGGGCGGCGTCATCGCCTCGAGCACGACGAGCAGCGCGCTCGACACCGCTTCGTCGAGTGTCACCCGGTCGAGCGGGTCGGCCGCGTCATCGGCCTGTGCGGTTACCGATCCGTCGCCGACACCGGCTGAGGCGGTCGCAGCGGATGTCGCGGCCGCGCCGGTCCCGGCCGCGAAGAAGCCCGCGGGAAGGGGTTCGGGCAGCCACGGGCCGACGTACCGCTCCCGGCGTGCCCGCGCGGTGCCGAGCAGGTCGAGGCACACGCGCCCCGCGACGCGGGTGAGCCAGCCCTGCGGATTCGCGATCGCGGCGCGCTCGGCATCCGACATCCGGTACCAGCGCACGTACGTCTCCTGCACGGCGTCCTCGGCCTCGCCGGTCGTGCCGAGCATGCGGTACGTGAGCGCGAGCAGGCGGCGGCGCTCATCGACCACGTCGGCGAGGTCGTCGCGGGCGCGCTCGGCGGTGCCGTCGTCGGCGGCCCGCCCCGGGTCATCCGTCATCCTCATTCCCTTCCCCCGTCACCAGCATGACGACACGGCGCCCGGAATCGTGAGCCGCCTCACACATCGCGCCGCCGTTTCGTCAGGGTTGGCATGAGCAGAATCCACACGGCCGCGCTCGCAGCATCGGCGGCCATCGCGTTCCTCGTCGGCGGCTGGGCGTGCTTCGCGCCCCGCTCGTTCTACGACTCCTTCCCCGGCGTGCTCGGCACCTGGATCTCGACCAACGGGCCCTTCAACGAACACCTGATCCGCGACGTCGGCGCCCTGTACCTCGGCCTCGGCGTCGCAAGCGTCGCCGGGCTCGTCTGGCGAAGCCCCGCGCTCTTCCGCGCGCTCGGCCTCGCATGGACGGTCTTCGGCGCGCTGCACCTCGGCTACCACGTCACGCACCTCGGCCACCAGGACGCCGCCGACGACATCGCCGCCATCACGTCGCTCACCATCGCGCTCGCGCTCGGCGTAATGCTGCTGATCCCGGGCCGCGATCGAGGGCGAGCGGATGTCGCGACCGCGACGGCTGCCGCGACATCGACGGCTGCCGCGGCGGGCGCGCCCCGCGCCCGGAGGTCGGATCCCGCCGACGCGCACCCCGCGGCATCCGCCCCGACCCGTTCCGCCGGCGAGGCGACGGAGGTGACCCGATGAGGATCGCGATCGCTGGAGCGACCGGCGTCGTCGGACGCCACGTCGTCGCCGCCGCCGAGGCGCGCGGGCACGACATCCTGCCCCTGACCCGCCGCACCGGGCACGACCTCGAGCGGGGCACCGGGCCGTCGGGCTCGCCTCTCGCCGCCGCCCTCGATGGCGTGGACGCCGTGATCGACGTCACGAGCGTGCAGACCACCGCGGCGAGCCGCTCGCGCGCCTTCTTCACCGCGGTCACCGGCAACCTGCTGCGCGCCGAGCGCGACGCCGGAGTCGGACACCACGTCGCGCTCTCGATCGTCGGCATCGACGGCGCCGACGCCTCCTACTTCGCGGGCAAACACGCGCAGGAGCGCCTCGTCGCGGCCGGCGACGTGCCGCACACGATCCTGCGGGCGACGCAGTTCCACGAGTTCGCCGAGCAGGTGACGGCGCGGCTGTCGCTCGGACGGATGCTCACGCCGATCCCGGTCGGGCACTACCGGCCGGTCTCGGCGCGCGAGGTCGGCGTGCGACTCGTCGAGGTCGCCGAGGCCGGGGCGGTCGGACGGGCCCGCGACCTGGCCGGTCCGCGCGAGGAACGGCTCGCCGAGATGGTGCGGCGCATGTTCGCGCACGACGGCGTCCGGCGGCCCGTGCTCGAGTTCCCGCTGCCGGGGCCGTACGGGCGTGCGTCGGCGTCGGGCGCGCTGCGCGGCGGCGCCGACGCGGACCGGGCGGCGATCACGTTCGACGAATGGCTGCGGTCTGCCGACCACACGCCGATCGGGGAGCGGGCGGATGCCGCGGCATCCGCTCGGGGTGCTCGCGCCGACGGTCCGCGAGCGAGGGGCTGACGGCCGAGCGAAGGTGAGTGTGCAGGATGAGCCGCCTCACGGGCCTCGGACGAGGTGCATGACGCGGCCCATCCTGCGAACCGGGTGGTGCCACCGACGGCTCGAGCCGGCGTCCTGGCACCCGCGCCGCGACCGTCATGTCCGATTCCCGCTACCGATCTCCGCGCGAGCCGGCGGGCGACGCGCGAGAATCGACGCATGACCCGCCGCCACGCCACGCTCACGACCGGGATCGGCGACCTGCTCGTGGTCGCCGACGTCGGCGGGCTCGCGGGCCTCTACTTCCCGGGTCACTGGCATCCGCCCGCCCCCGAGTCGGTCGGCGTCGCCGTCGACGCCGCCGACGACCCGCTGTTCAGCCGGCTCGGCGTCGAGCTCGACGAGTACCTCGCGGGACGCCGCATCCGCTTCGACCTGCCGCTCGCGCCGACCGGCGACGAGTTCCAGCATGCGGTGTGGGGGATGCTCCGCGAGATCCCGTTCGGCGAGACCGTGACGTACGGCGAGCTCGCCGACCGGCTCGGCGACCGGAACCTCGCCAGGCGCGTGGGCGGCGCGGTCGGGCGGAACCCGATCAGCATCCTGGTGCCGTGCCATCGCGTGGTCGGCGCCGACGGGTCGCTCACCGGCTACGCCGGCGGGCTCGACCGCAAGCGCCGCCTGCTCGAGCTCGAGGGCGCGGAGGTCGTCGCGCAGCGGCGGCTGTTCTGACGCGCCGCGGGTGCCGCGCAGCCATCCGTCACCTCGTCACCTGGCCTCGTCGGAGTGCGGTTTCTGCATTGGAGTGCGGGTTGGTTCCGTACTCGAACGCAGAAGTCGCACTTGGATGGGGGGCGCATGGCGTGCGGTGAGCGCCGAGTGCGGAGCCCGCTCGGGCCGAGCGCGACCCCGACCGCGCGGTGCGAACGCACCATCCGCCCCGCCCGAAGGCGACGGCCGCGCCGACGCCGCGTCACGCGACGGAGAGCGGCGTCCGGATCGCGCCGATCAGAGGGAACCTGATCGAGACACGTCGGAAACACTGCGGCGATACGGTGACCACACCGCTGAGGCCCGAGCGCGGTGAGCAATTCCCCCACGCCCGTGCAGGACCCACCGGAAGAGGCACGTCATGAAGCTGCTCCACATCATCGCCAGCCCGCGCAGCGAAGCATCCAACACCCTCCGAGTCTCGAGCGCCCTCCTCGACGCGCTCGGCGAGCGCATCACCGGCCTGGAGGTCGAGGAGGTCGAGCTCTTCCAGGCAGACCTGCCCGCGATCGCCGGCGACAACATCGAGGCGAAGTACACGCTCATGGTCGGCCAGCCCATCGACAAGACCCACGCCGAGTCCTGGAAGCAGATCGAACGCGAGATCGATCGGTTCACGCACGCCGACGCCTACGTGATCTCCACGCCGATGTGGAACCTCAGCATCCCCTACGCGCTGAAGTACTACATCGACTGCATCGTGCAGCCGGGGTACATGTTCCGCTACGACGAGCTCGGCCGCGCGCTCCCCCTCGTGCACGGCAAGAAGATGGTCGTCGTGACGTCGCGGGGCGGCGACTACTCGGAGGCGAGCCCGCTGCACGCCTTCGACTTCCAGGAGCCGTACCTGCGTGCGATCTTCGGATTCGTGGGCATCACCGACGTGACCTTCGTGAACGCCCAGACGATGGATGTCTCGCCGGAGTTCCGCTCGGCGTCGACGGCGAACGCGATCGACGAGGTCCTGCGCGTCGCAGGCACCGACGACTGGGCCACCCTCGGCGCCGCCGCCTGACGGGTTCTCGACATCCGCCGTACCTCGCGCACGGGCGCGTCGTTCCTGCCCGCGTACGCGGGATGCGCCGTGTCACGGCCTCGAATGAGGGCCCATAGGCCGGCTCATCCTGCGAGTGGGCCGCGCGCGGCCCGCGCGGCCGGTGGCCGGCGTGATCGCCCTCGGCGAACGGCGGGTCGAAAGTCTTAGCACTCTCGCGCGGTGAGTGCTAATCTCGGAGCAAGTTGAGTCGAGGGGACTCAACTCCAGATCTCACACGAGAGGAGACGCTCATGGCAATGAGCTGGGACCCGTTCCGCGACCTCGACCGTCTCGCGGCGAGCATGATCGACTCGAGCCGAGGCCCGAGGATGATGCCGATCGACCTGCACCGCGACGGCGACCACTACGTGCTGTCCGCCGACCTGCCCGGGGTCGACCCCGGCTCGATCGACATCGACGTCGACGGCCAGCTGATGACCATCCGCGCCGAGCGCACGCTGCGCAACGACGAGAACGTGCGGTGGCTCGTGCACGAGCGGCCGAGCGGGTCGTTCCTGCGCCAGCTCACCCTCGGCGAGGGCATCGACACCTCCGGCATCAGCGCCCACTACGACAACGGCGTGCTGAGCGTGATCATCCCGGTGTCCGAGCGCGCGAAGCCGCGCAAGGTCGAGGTGCGCTCCGCGGCCGACGACGTCGTGACGCCGGAGGTCACCTCCAGCGGGAGCTGATCCAGCGGCGCTGGCACGGCGCGCGGGCGAGGGCTCGTCGGGCCGACCGGCACAGCGGGGCGGATGCGCGGCATCCGCCCCGCTGCCGTGTCCGGCGGCTGGTGCGTCTCCGCCCAGGCGGCCCGGCACCGAGTGGGACTGCGCCGCGCGGACACGCCCGGTCGAGTTCGGCCGAACCGCGCGCAAGGGGCAGCGGAGACACGGTCGAGGCCGTACGATCGGCGTACGCGCGAGCCCGCGCACCCGACCGCCACAGAACACCGCCCCGCAGCGCCAGCCGTTCCGCCGACACGACGCCCCCGATCCCCTCGGAGCACCCCGTTGAGAGCCCCCGCCGATGACGAGCCCATGCCCGACTTCGGCCTGCCCGGCGACGGCCCCGGCCACGCGCAACCCGGCGGTCGCCGCTCGCGCGACGGCAGCGCGTCCGACGAGATCGGCGTGCTCGAGCGGGATCGCTGGGCCATGCGCGCGAGCGCGACCCCGGGGCGCCGGCCGCGCCGACGTGCGGCGACGATCGTGCTCGAGTCCGACGAGCACGCGGACCCCGACCGGCGCCGGTACTTCCTGAGTTCCCTGCAGCCCAGCGGCGACTACGAGGCCGTGATCGTCGCGATCACCGACGGGTCGAGCCGTCGCTACTTCAGCTCGCGCGACGGCTCGCACTTCATCGAGGTCGACGAGCTCTCATTCGAGCAGCGGCGCAAGAGCGGTACGCGATCCCTCCTCGAGATCGGCGAGCACGAGCTGCGCGAGCTCGAGGGGGCGCTCATCTTCGTGCGGCCGCTCGACGGCCGCGATCCGATCGCCGAGGTGGCCGCGGCGAAGAAGGCCGCGCTCGAGGCGACGCGTCCGATGGCGATCCTGCCGATCGCCGCGCCCGGCGCGGTCGATGCGACGACGGATGCCGCGGCCGGCGGCACCGCGGACGGACCCGCCACCGGCGACGACGCCATGCCGGCCGAGGCTCCGGGTGATCGCGACGATTCCGGACGACCGTCGTCCGCCGCACCTGACGAGTCGTCGGAGGGGACCGAATCGCCGGGGCCGCGGCGCTCGACGTTCGAACCGGTGGTTCCGAAGCCGCCGGCCGATGCGCCGGCAGCCGACGCGGATGCCGACGCGGGCGAGGATGCGGATGCCGACGCCGACGCCGACTCCGACTCCGAAGCCCCGGCCGCGGCCGACGCGCCGGCATACCCCGAGGCCGTGATCGATGACGGCATCGCCACGGCCGATGACGGCGCAGATCCAGCCGCCGCCTCTGAGCCCGCACCCTCCGACCCGGCGCTCGCGCAGGCGCCGGACCCGGCGCGCACCTGGGCCGGGCCAGCGCCCGTCGCGGCATCCGTCACCGACGTGTCCGAGCCGAGCGAGCCGCGCCCGGCGGCGCCGCGATCGCCCGAGTCGCTCTCCACGCTCGATGCCGTCGCGCAGGTCGCGCTCGCGAAGGGCATCGCGTTCGCCGCGCACCGCGGCCAGCTCGACAAGAGCGGCACGCCGTACATCGACCACCCGGGGCGCATCGCCGAGCGGTTCGATCCGGTCACCGACCCGATCGCCGCGGCGGCGGCGTGGCTGCACGACGTGCTCGAGGACACGCCGATCACCTCGCGCGAGCTGTTCGAGGCGGGCGTGCTGCTCGAGGTCGTCGGCGTCGTCGAGCTCCTCACCCGCCGGCCCGAGATCACGCCCGACGAGTACTACGCGCGCATCCGTCGCCATCCGGTCGCACTGCGCGTCAAGCTCGCCGACATCGACGACAACACCGCGCCCTGGCGGCTGCGCCGTCTCGACTTCGCCAAGCAGGCGCGCCTCGCGGAGAAGTACCGGCACGCGCGTCGCGCGCTCGGCGCGGACTGACGGGATCCTCGGGACCTTCGGCCCGCGCGGCGCCGGCCCGCGCGCGAGTAGCGTGTGGCCCGCGTCCGGCCGAGCCGTGAGACAAGAGCGGGAACACCGGGTTTCAGGCGGCCTTCCCTTCGGGGCTGCGCCAAGCAGAGCACGGCTGGTCCCACCCGCCGCCGGACGCGATGACGTCGAGCGCGTCAGGCGGATGCCGCGGCATCCGCCCGGTCGAAGACGAGCACCCGCAGCAGCAGTTCGAGCGAGTGCTGCACGCGCTCGTCGGGCCAGCCCTCCGGGTCCTCGACCGACTTCACCTCGTAGCCGCGGCAGTAGAGGTAGAGGATGTCGGCGATCCGTGCGGCCTCGGCGCGGTCGGCGGCGCGCGCGCCGTCGAGGAAGCTCTCGTAGGTGGCATCCGTCACCGTGCGGAGCAGGTCGTAGGCGCGGTCGTGGCCGGCGCGCACGTCGGCGATGACCTCGATCCAGAGGCTGCGGAACACCGATTCCTCGGGGGAGGAGGTGCACATCCAGCGCGTGAGGGCGGCGAGCCGCTCGACGCCGACGAGGCCGCCGAGTTCGTCGCGACGCTCGTCGTCCCAGCGGGCTCGGGCGAGTTCGAGGGCGTTCGCCATGAGCTCGGCGCGGCTCGGCACGAAGTGCGTGATGAACGCGGTGGAACGGCCGAGTCGCTCGGCGACCGCGCGCAGCGTGACCGCGTGCGTGCCGCGCTCCTGGGCGACGGCGACCGTGGCGCGCGCGATGTCGGCCAGGCGTTCGGCGGTGTCGACTTCGGCCGGCAACGGCGGCTCCCTTCCGGCGGGGCGGATGCCGCGGCATCCGCTCGTTGACATCCCGACGGGCACCACACTAACGTCGCTGCAGGTGTTGTCAAACACTGTTTGAAAAAAGATGGAGGACGTGTGGCGGGCGACGGAGTCACCAACGGCGGGGTCTCGTTCTGGATGCAGCAGGTCGGCGTGCCGGCCGAGCGACCCACGCTCGCGGGCGACCTCGACGTCGACGTCGCGATCGTCGGCGGCGGCTACACCGGGCTCTGGGCCGCCTACTACCTGAAGCGCGACCAGCCCGACCTTCGGATCACGGTGCTCGAGCAGCGCTTCGCTGGATTCGGCGCATCGGGGCGCAACGGCGGGTGGCTCACCAACTCCGTGACCGGCGGACGCGAGCAGTATGCGAAGAGCCACGGCCGCGACGCCGCGATCGCGCAGCAGCGCGCGCTGAACGAGACCGTCGACGAGGTCATCCGAGTCACCGGCGCCGAGGGCATCGACGCCGGCATCCACAAGGGCGGCGAGCTCGAGATCGCGACCGCGCCCGCACAGCTCGCGCGCCTGCGCGCCGCCGCGGCGGCCGAGCGCCAGTGGCCGGCGACGGATGTCGAGGAGCTCGACGCCCGCGAGACCGCGGCCCGCGTGAACGTGGCGGGCGTGCTCGGCGGGCTGTGGCATCCGCACTGCGCGCGCGTGCACCCGGCGAAGCTGGCGCTCGGGCTCGCGGCCACCGTCGAGCGGCTCGGCGTCGCCATCCACGAGGGCACGCGCGTCACCGAGATCGCGCCCGGCGAGGCGCGCACCGAGCACGGCACCGTCCGCGCCCGGCACGTGCTGCGCGCGACCGAGGGCTTCACGCCGAACCTGGCCGGCGAGCACCGCACCTGGCTCCCGATGAACTCGTCGATGATCGTGACCGAGCCGCTCGCGGCATCCGCCTGGGACGAGATCGGCTGGAACGGTCGCGAGACGCTCGGCGACTTCGCCCACGTCTACATGTACGCCCAGCGCACCGCCGACGACCGCATCGCGTTCGGCGGTCGCGGCGTGCCCTATCGCTACGGCTCGCGCGTCGACGTCGACGGCGCCACCCAGCCGCGCACCATCGAGAGCCTCACCGAGCTGCTGCGCCGGTACTTCCCGGCCGCTGCGGGCGCCGCGATCGAGCACGCCTGGGCGGGGGTGCTCGGCGTGCCGCGCGACTGGGCGGCGACCGTCGGTCTCGACCCCGCGACCGGGCTCGGCTGGGCCGGCGGCTACGTCGGCACGGGCGTGACCGCGACGAACCTCGCCGGCCGCACGCTCCGCGACCTCGTGCTCGGCCGCGACACCGAGCTCACGCGCCTGCCGTGGGTGAACCACCGCGCGAAGCGCTGGGAGGTCGAACCGCTGCGCTGGCTCGCCGTGCAGGCCATCTACACGGCGTACCACGCCGCCGATCGCGCTGAACTGCGCGGTCGCGCGACCACCTCGCCGATCGCGAGGGTCGCGGACCTCGTCGCGGGCCGCTGACCGGCTTCAGGCCGGCTGCACCCCTGGGAACGTCCACGACCCGTCGAGGACCTCGGCCCGGGGCCGGTACATCCGCACGGCGTAGTTCCAGCCCTCCATCAGGCCGAGGCGGTTCGGTCGGCCGTCGTCGGGGCCCCCGAAGTTCACCGTCGTCGTGCCGTCGTCGTTGCGGGTCGCGGTCGTGCTGTTGACGCTCACCAGGCCGTCGGTGGCCTCCATGAAGCCCGTCGGGTTGTACACGGTGATCGACCAGAACGCGTCCACCGGCACGTCGCCGAGCTCGAGCCGATAGGCGCCGAGCGGCAGCTTCGGTTCGACGTTGAGGTAGAACACCTCCGACTTCGGCAATCCGCCCCACCCGACCGCCGTGCCGATCAGGTGGTGCACGGGATCCACCTCGTCGCGACGGCCGAACGCCGTGGTGAAGCCCCGCACGCCTCGGCCGAGGGCAAGGAGGGCGTTCCGCGTCTCGGTGAGCGACGCCTCGTCGTACTCGGGCATCGGGAACGGCCCGCCGGTCGTCGCGTCGAGGACGAGCCCGTCCTGGAGCGCGTTGACGGCGGCGACGTCGTCCGGGTCGTCCGGGTTGACGAAGATCCGGGGCACGAGCACGACCCACTGCGTGTCGAAGTCGTCGGCGGTCAGCCGGTGCTCGCCGGGCTCATGGAGGATGGTGGGGATGTAGTGGTCCTGGTCCACGATCATGAGCGACAGGTAGCGGTCGCCGGGGTCGGGGATCGTGACCGTCGCGCCGTCGGTCACGTCGATCACGGCCATGCTGTAGAGGGTGTCGCGGTTCTGCCGGACGACCGGCTGGTTGTCGAGCGGCGTGGGCGTGCGACTGTGCATCCAGCGCCCGGTGCCGCCCGATTGCGCGGCGAACGCCGCGAACATGCGGTTCGTCTCGGCGCGTGCGAAGTTGTCGACGTTGACGAGCTCGGCCATCTCGGTTCCCCCCGGATCGGTGCACGGTGCACGGTGCACGGTGCGCGTCAGCCTAGTGTGCGACGGATGCCGCGGGGGGACCTCGGTCCCGCGCCGCCGCACACCAGGGCCGAGGGGACCGGCGCTTCGCTCGTGGTCCCCGGTCGGCGATCGGAGTACCGTGCGAGTCAGCGGCACGCACGGTCGCGCCGAGGCGGGAGCATCGACATGGACCTCGCTGCGTCGGGTGGGAGCGGGCTGGGCCTCGCGGTGCTGCCGATCGTCGCCCTCCTGACGTCAGTCGTCGCGGCGACCGCGGTCGGTTCGCTCGTGGTCGCCTGGCTGCAGAAGCCGCGCGACGCGGCGGACCCGTCGCTCGTCGATCCCGAGACGGTCGGACTGCTTCCGGTCGCGTACGTCTCCGGCTCCGCATCCAACCGTTGGCTGCCGGCAGCCGTGGTCGAGCTCGCGCTCGATGGCGCGATCACGATCGAGGATCGTCGCCCCGGCGACGCGAGCGAGGACGGGCTGGATTCGGCTCGTGGCATCCGTCTCGTGTACGCGTCCGACCGGCCTTCGGTGAGGGCCGGAGTTCCGCGCGATGCGTCGCCCGATCTCCTGCTCGCCGTCTTCGGGCCGGGGACCACGGGCACGGCTTCGGTGATCGCGCACGGCGCCACCGTCCCCGTCGACCGCGTCGTCGCGCAGAACGGCGAGCTGGCCTGGGTCACCCGCCGACGGTTCCTCGACACGGCCGGGCGCTACCGCGAGCCGCGGCCAGTCGGCCGATTCCGCACGGCTTCCGTCGCCGGTGTGACCGGCGTCGTGCTCGGCTTCGTCGCCCAGTTCGTCGGGAGGGGGACGGATGACTCGATCGCCTGGATCGCGCTCGCGATCGGTGCGGTCGCGCTCGTCGTACGTGCCGTGCTTCCGCGCTGGATCCCCCTCAACGCGACCGGACTCGCACTGCGGGAGCGGGCGAACGACCTCCGAGAGCGGATCGCGAGCGCCGACCTCCGTGACGTCTCCGTCGCCCGGTCGATGCTCCCGTGGGCCGTGCTCTTCGGCCAGGACGAGCTCATCGCACGGGCGGCCGCGACGTTCGCGCTGCGCGATGCCGAGTCCGACTGGTACGCCTCATCGGAGTCGGTCACTCCGGAGCGGCTCGCCTCGTGCCTCCGAGTGGCCGCCGCGGCCCTCCTCCAGCCGATCGCCGTCGGCGGCCGCGACGACGGGCGGTTCGGCGTTCCGCTCCTCGAGCAGCGCGGCCTGAACACTGACGGCGGCTACTTCAGCGAGACCAGGGGGTGGGGGCGGGGCGCGATCTACGGCGGCGCCGCCGGCGACGGGTTCGACGGCGGAGGCATCGGCGGCTTCGACGGCGGTGGCATCGGCGGATTCGACGGCGGTGGTTTCGACGGCGGAGGTGGCGGCCCGTAGAGACGGGAGCGGGCGGTCGTCGCGTTCGGCGGGTCGGTACCGAAGTACCGTGGATCGCGTGAACCCGCCCACGCCGTCCGCGCCGGCGCGGGTCGGCGTGCGCGGCGCGGCCGCGATCGCCGGGCTCGTGCTCGCGACGTTCGGAGCCGTGCTGCCGCAGGCGATGAGCGCGCCGACGCTCGCGCTCACGGCCGAGTCGTATTCCGCCACGGTCGCCGAGTCGAGCTGGGCGCTCACCGCGACGCTCATCGTCGCGGTCGCCTCGACGCCGGTCCTCGGCCGACTCGGCGACGCGTTCGGTGCGAGGCGGATGCTGCTGATGCTGCTGCCGGTCGTCGCGATCGGCCTTGTCATGGCGGCACTCGCTCCCGACCTCGGCTGGCTCATCGCCGGGCGCGCCGTCCAGGGACTCGCGGGCGGGGCGTTCCCGCTCGCGATCGCGTGCGTGCCGCACCTCGTGCCCGAGCGTCGTCGCGCCGCCGCCGTCGGCCTGGTCACCGCGACGTTCGCGACCGGCACGGGGTTCGGCGTCGTGATCGCCGGGCTGCTCGTCGACCACGTCGGCGTCCGGGCGCTCTCGTGGGTGCCGCTCGCGTTCCTCGCCGCGGCCGAACTGGTCATCGCGGCGTCGCTCCCGCACATCCCGACCCACCCCGACGTGCACCTCGACGTGCGCTCCGCGCTGCGGCTGTCGCTCGGGCTCGCGGCGCTGCTCGTCGCGCTCACCGAGGCGCCGCAGTGGCCGCTGCCCGCGCTCGCCATGGCCGGATGCCTCGCGCTCGGCGCCGGCCTGATCGCGGCGTGGCTCGTCCGCGAGCACCGCAGCCCGGATCCGCTCGTCGATCCCCGGACGCTCCGGCGACGCGGCGTCTGGTCGACGCACCTGACCGCGATGCTGCTCGGCGCCACCCTGCTCGGCAGCTTCGTGCTGCTGCCCGCCTTCGCGGAGGCCCCCGCCGAGACCGGACGCGGGCTCGGACGGACGGTGACGGATGCCGCGCTGCTGCTGCTCCCGGCATCCCTCGCGATGCTCGCGGTCGGGCCCCTCTCCGGGGTGCTCCGCCGCCGCATCGGCGCGCGCGCGCCGGTGCTGCTCGGCGCCGTGACCGCCGCCGCCGGCGGGCTCGTGATCTTCGCCGCGACGCGCGACTTCGCGGCGCTGCTGGTCGGGACCGTGCTGCTCGGCGTGGGCATCGCGGTCGCCTCGGCGGGCATGGTGAACGTGCTCGTCGACCAGGTGCCCGACGACGAGGTCGGCGTCACGACCGCGGTCAACGTCGTGGCGCGGCAGGTCGGCGGCGCACTCGGCGCGGCGGGGGTCGCGGCGGCGCTCGCCGTGGGCGGCGCGGGGCCGGACGACGCCGACTACGGTGGGGCGTTCGCGGTGCTCGTCGTGCTCGCGGGGCTCGGGGTGCTCGCCGCGCTGCTGATCCCGGGCCGTGCCGACGTGCAGGAAACGTGAGTCGCCGCGCGGCTGGACCCGACTCGGGTCGTCAGGGCGACCACACCGGCAGCGTGATGCGGGTCCCGGTCGACCCGCCGTGGGCGACCTCCTGGTGGGCGACCACCGTCTCGGCGGCGTCGACAGCGCGTTCCCCGGTTCCGGGGTTCCGCGCGAAGCGCGGGTGCGCGCCCGAGCTGACCTGGACGCCGAGTCGGTGTCCGACGGCGAACCGATGGAACGTCGGCCACAGCGTCACCGCCACCTCGCGGAACCCGTCGCCGTCCGGGCCGGGGTCGGTCGAGACCGTGCCGACCGAGCCGATGCGCCGGATGCCGTCGCACACGGTCATCGAGCGTCCGTCCGGGTGCACGTCGGTGATCCGGACGAACACGTCGAAGCTGGGCGCGCTCGATCGGACGCGCACGCTCGCGACGGGCTCGCCCGCGACGTCGAGCGGCGCGCCGAGCGGGTCGGATCGGTAGGTGGCGACATCCGGCCGGTGCTCGTGCTCGGCATTGTCGATCGGCTCGGCACCGCGCTGCCGCATCGGACCGCCGACCGCGGGCGTCGGATGCTGCGGATCGTACGTGTACGACGAGATGCCGGGCGCCGCGGCATCCGGTGCCATCCCTCGGTCCACGCCCAGGTGCCAGACCTGGGCGTGGGTCGGCGGGGGCCACTCGGGCAGGTCGAGCCAGCGCTCGGCCCCCGTCTGGTACGCGTGCACCGGCGCCGTTCGGTCCCACGCCTCGCCGAGGAACACCTCGCGGAGGAAGGCGACGGTGTCGGGGTGCGCCTCCGAGGCGCGTTCCGGCGATCGGTGGCTCCAGGCTCCGATGGTCAGTCGCGGGGGGTTCCCCGCTTCGACGAGGCGCCGGTACGAGCGCAGGTGCCAGGGCAGGAAGAGGTCGTACCACCCGGTGGCCATGAGCACCGGAGCAGTCACGTCGGCGACGGACGCCGCGTGCGATTGCCGCGTCCAGTACTCGTCGGCGAGGTCCTCGTGCCGGAGCCACTGCTGGTACCACTCGATGGGATGGCCGGCGGCGGCGGTGTCCCCCGCGCCGAGCGGCAGGACGTCGAGGGCCTTCGCGAGCGACCGGTCCGGCAGGAGCATCCCCAGCATCGCCGCGCCGCCTCGCCGCAGGCGGTCCATTCCGCGGCTCCAGCCCAGCGCGGTGTTCAGCGCGAACGCCCCGTTCTCCCACGCGACCGAGCCGAAGTCGGTCAGCGCGACCTCGACGACGAGCGCCTCCGGCGCGTCCTCCGGATGCTCGCGCTGCAGCGCCCCCGCGGCCGCCCACTCGGCGAAGGCCATGTAGCTCTCCCCGGCGGTCGCGAGACGACCGGTGAACCACGGCTGGCGCCGCACCCAGCGGTAGGTCGCGATGCCGTCGCGCTGTTCGTCGACCCACGGACTGAACTCGCCGCCCGAGCCCCACGTCCCTCGGCAGCTCTGGAACAGGACGGGGAATCCCGAGTACGCGAGGACGCGCGCGATCGTGCCGATCCCGCCGCGCCGCCCGTAGGGTCCGCGGATCACGACGGTCGGCATGCGGCCGTCGACGTCCAGCGGACGATAGAGGTCGCCGAGCAGCTCGACCCCGTCGTCCATGGGCGTCCGCAGGTCGCGCTGCACGGTGATGTCGTGCGGGCCGAGCTCGACGCCCCGCCAGAGTCGCCGATCGAGGGCTCGCGTGATCCGCCAGCGCGTCGCGGTCATCCCGCCTCCTCACGGTCGCCCGTCCGGGGCCGGGCCGGCGCCGCCCCCGCGCTGTCAATGTAGCGCGCGCCCGCCGCGACCGGACGTCCCCGAGCGGGTCACGCCTCGACGAACGCCCGAACGTAGACCGCCTCGGCGTTCCGCCACGCGATGCCCTCCGCGACGCGGATCGCCTCGTCGATCGGCCAGCCGTGGTCCTCGACGTGTCCGCCGAGCACGCGTGCCGCGGCATCCCGCCACAGCCGTGCACCGAGCAGCACGCGCTCGGGAACGCCCCACGCGTCGGTCGAGAACAGCACGCGCGAGAACGGCGCGAGGTCGAGCGCGTCGCGGACGACCGAGTCGGCGTTCGCGCCGAGGAAGCCGACCGCGAGCCCGACGTCGAGGAAGACGTGCGGGAACACGTGGGCGAGCCAGCCCGCCTCGCGCACGTACGGGTAGCAGTGCAGGAAGGCGATGCGCCCGCCGGTGCCCGCCGTCGCCGCGACGAGCGCCTGCATGCGCGCCGGGTTCGCCCGCTCGAGCACCAGGTCGGCGTCGCCGAAGCCCGCGTGCACCTGCAGCACCGCCCCGCGCTCGAGCGTCCACCAGACGAGGTGGCGGATGATCGTCGGGTCGGTGAGGCGCGGGCGGGCGGATGCCGCGGGGTGGGCGGATGCTGCGTGGCCGGCGGTCTCGGCGAACCACGCGTCGGCCGCGGAGCGCAGCTCGATCGCGGTCGGCTTCGACGGATCGAGGTCGAGCCCGCACCGATGCGCGGCGACGGTCTTGAAGCCGACCGCATCGGCGGCGGCCGCTTCCAGCGCGGGTTCCAGCCGCTCGGCGAACTCGGCGCCCGACGCGCTCTGCGCGAGCACGGCCTCGGCGATGGTCTCGAGCCGAGCGACGCGGTGCGTGGGAGCGCCGGCCAGTCGCGCCATCCGCTCGTCCGCCATCAGCAGGTCGGGGCGGTGGCCGTCGTCGACGAGGTACGCGGCGATGCCGGAGGCGCGGAGGAGTCGGCGGGCGACCTCGTCCGAGCCGAGCGTGCGCCGGGCGGCGAGGTAGTCATCGGGGCTCGCGAAGGGCGGCAGCCCCAGGAGCGGCGCGCAGTGCCGGCGCAGCGCGAACCCCTGTGCACTGTCGAACACGTGAGCGCTCTTCGGAGGCGGTTCGGCCTGCGTCAAGGCCGCGAGCAGGTCGGCCTCCGAGGGGTCGGGGAGCATGCCGTGCACGTGGTGGTCGACGAGCGGCATCCGCTCCATCGCCTCGGCCAGGTGCTGCACGGTGTCCGCGCCCATGCCGCGATCCTCTCGCGATCCGGTCGCGGCGACTACCCGAGGCGCTTCTCGAACCAGAAGTCCGCGTACGGCTCGCCGTTGAAGTCGGGGATCTCGACGTAGCCGTGCGAGCGGTACATCGCGATCGCCTCGGTGAGGGTGCGGTTCGTGTCGAGCCGGACGACGCCCACCCCGAGCGCGACCGCCGCTGCCTCGACTTCGCGAAGCAGCCGCGCCCCCAAGCCGAGACCGCGCGTGCTCGACGCGACCCAGAGCCGCTTGACCTCCGCGGGTTCGTCGCCGTGCAGCTTGAGGCCCACGCAGCCGACCGGCTCGCCGTGCAGGAACGCGACGAGGAACGTGCCGTTCGGCTCGCGGAACTCGTCGTCGGGCGTGGGCCGAGTGCGCGCCGGGTCGAAGCCGATGTCGAAGCGCGAGGCGAGCTCGGCGAAGTACGCGGCGACGCTCGTGCGGGCCGACGGATCGGCCGGGTCGACGCACCGGACCTCGACGGCCGAGGCGGTCATGAGACGGCCGACCTCGTCCATCGCGGCGAGCAGCCGTTCGCGCTGCCGCTCGGTGAGCGGGTCGAGGATGCCGCCGACGAGCGCGTCGGACGACCGGTCGAGCTCGGCGCGCTCGGCGACTCCGGCGGGCGTGAGCCGCGCGACGCGGACCCGCGAGTCGCCGGGGGAGGCCTCGACGCGCACGAGGTCGTCGGCCTCGAGCGCGCGGAGCTGCCGGCTGAGGTACCCGCTGTCGAGCTCGAGCCGCTCGCGCAGATCGCGGAGCTGGGCACCGCGGTCGCCCGCGGCGCCGATCTCCCACAGCAGTCGCGACTGGCCGAGCGGCCGGCCGCGCGAGAGGTACCCGTCGTCGAGCGCGCCGATCCGCTCGGTGACCGTGCGGTTGAACTGCCGCACCCTGGCGATGTCGTCCATATCTCTGACTCTAGTCAGAGAACTGCGGAGGTGCACGTGCCGGAGCGCGCGATACGCGCTCCGGCACGCGTTCGACGCCTCAGTCCTGGCCGGGCCGGCGCTGCACGTAGAGGCGGTTCCCTTCGGGTCCCGTCCACTCCATCCGCACCACGCCGGGGACGGCCGAATCGTCGATCCGTGACGGATCAGACCAGTATCCCGCGTTCGGGTTGCGGAAGAAGGTCGCCCAGGGCTTGCCGCCGTGGTCCGTGAAGAGGTTGTTGTGTCCGGCCCCGACCCCTGCGTTCCACCGAGCTGAGTAGGGGCCCTCGAACGAATCCGCCACGGCGACGACGGCGTCGTACTGGTACTGGGTTCTCCCCGGCGCCGGCGGGTCGTACGCATACCGGGCGCTGCCGTCCGCCGCGACGGACGTGCGGTCCCATGCGGCGTGCATGAGGTAGTACTTCCCGCCGTATTTGAACACGTAGGCGCCCTCGAGGTACGGCTCGGGCGAGTAGGGCGTCTGCTGGAACTCCGAGAGGCCGGTCGAGGGGACGATGTCCTCCATGTCATCGCGGAACTTCGCATACTCGTCGTTGTGCAGCACGAGCCACGCATCGTCGCCCTCGGTGTACATGCTGCCGTCGATGTGGTGGTACGCGCCGGGCGCGATGAACGCCGGCCCGCCGACGAAGGGGTCGCCGAACGGCTTCTCGAGGTTGCCCTCGACCACGCGGTACGGGCCTTCGATGCCGCCCTCGCTCACGAGCATGAATGAGCCGACCTTCTGCGAGTGATCGCCCATGCACGCGACGATGTACCAGGTGTCCTTGAAGTAGTGGAGCTCCGGCGCCCAGACCTGGCCCCGCTTGCCGAACCGTGCGTCGTACCAGTACTCCTGCCACGGGGCGACGACCGTGCGCCCTGGGCGGTTCTCGTCGACGAACTCGGGCGACCATACCTTGCCACGCTCGGCGCCGGGCCGGATGGCGGTCGTGTCGGCCAGTCGCCACGGTCCGCGAAGCGACGGGGCCGTCCACACGAAGATGCCGTCATTCCACGGTGCCGCTCGATCGAGTCCGGGCACGCGCGTCGTGCCGGTCGCGACGTACAACGGCCTGCCGTCGACCACGAAGCAGTTGACGTACGTGTCGCGCATCCAGACATGTCGGTTCGCCGGGTCTCGTGGGCGGTGCTCGAGCGGCAGGATGAACGAGTTGTCCTCCCGCAGCCAGAGGTCCACTCGCGTGTCGGCGATGCCGTAGGGCTCCGGATCCGGCCAGTTCGACGGGAAGGCGTCGCCCGACGCGTTCGCCGCTGGAGTCGCCTGTGCTGCGGTCATCGGCAGGGTCGCCGCTGCGACCGCGCCGGTGACCCCGGCCAGGAACGCCCGTCGTCCCAGGCGCGCTCCGATCTCGGAGTTGTTCATCATCGAATCTCCCTCGTTGAGACATGGGCGCATCGTGGGCGACGGCCCGTCGGGCCGTAGGGCCGACCCGTGCTGAGGGACGCTACGGAGGCGGGATTTTTCCGTCAACGGACCGTCGGAAAGAACGTCCGGGAGCCGATCGTCCGTTTCTGACGGTGCTCTGACAGATCCGAGAAGTTTTTCTGTCGGGCTGTTGACGGAAAAATTCGGCGTTGAGAGTGTTGCTGGCATGTCGACGACGACCGGAGTCCACGCCCTCGTGAGGCGGACCCACGAGGAGCGGGTGCTGGCGGCCCTCAGGGCCCACGGCGCACTCAGCCGCGGCGAGCTCGCCAAGCGCGTGGGCCTCAGCCGCACGACGCTCTCCGAGATCACCGCGAACCTCCTCCAACGGGGCGCGATCATCGTCGCCGACACGGATGCCGCGACCCGCGCCGGCAGCGGCCGCCCCGCCGAGCGACTCGCCCTCGACCCCGACTCGGGCCAGTTCCTCGGCGTCGACTTCGGGCACCGCCGCGTGCACGTCGCGGTCGCCGACGCGTCGCACGAGATCATCGCGCAGGGCGTGGAGCGCTACGACGACGACCCGCCCTGGGCCGAGCGGCTCGAGATCGCGTTCGACCTCATCGACCGGCTGAGCCGCGACACCGGCGTGCACTTCGGTGCGCTGCAGTCGATCGGCATCGGCGTCCCCGGTCCCTACACGGGCGCCCGCGCCGGCACGCCCGCCGTCAGCTGGAAGAACCAGCTCGCACCCGACGGCGTCGACCGGGCCTTCGCCGAGCGCTTCGGCGCCCCGGTCGTGGTCGACAACAACACCCGGCTCGCCGCGCTCGCCGAGGCGATCAGCCGCCCCGACGCGGTCGACAACCTCATCTACCTGCGCCTGTCCGACGGCGTCGGCGGTGGGCTCGTCGTGTCGGGCCGACTCGTCACCGGGTCGCGCGGCTTCGCCGGCGAGCTCGGCCACGTGACGGCGAACCCCTCGGGCGCGGCGTGCCGGTGCGGCAAGCGCGGATGCCTCGAGACCATCGCCTCGGTCCCCGCCATCCTCCGAGCCTGCAGCGAGGCCGGTGCCGACGTCGAGAACCTCGCCGACCTCGCCGCGGCCGTCGCCAAGGGCGACCCCGCCGTCGACGCGGTCCTCCGCGAGGTCGGATCGACGGTCGGCCGTGTGCTCGGGGCGGCGGCGATGACCCTCAACCCGCGTGAGGTCGTGATCGGCGGCGAGATCGTCCGCATCGCGCCCGTACTCGTCGAGCAGGCCGCCGCGACGCTCCGCTACGAGCTGTACTCGATCCCCTCGGACCAGCCGCACATCGTGCGCGCGGCCCAGCTCCGCGACAGCGATGGCGCCCTCGGCGCGATCGCCGCGATCTTCCACCAGTCCCCACTCCTCGCCGGGTACCCCGACGCCGGGGCATCCGCCGAACCCGTTCAGCAGCAAAGGAGCGCACGGTGAACGCCACCCCCACACGAGACGAGGTCGCGCCATGGCGCGGATGAGCACGATGGAACAGCAATCGCAACAGCCGGTCACCGGCACCGAGGACACCGCGGTCGTGGTCGACGGCATGCGCACGAGCGCCATCACCGCGGTCGACGACGACGGCGGCCGCCCGCGCCGACGCCGCTCTGGCGGGATGGGCACGCGCACCAAGCTCCTGATCCTGAACGCCGTCTCGATCATCGGCGGCATCGCGATCTGGTGGCTCCTCGCCCTGAACGGCTTCCAGCTGCCGACCCCGCCCGAGGTGGTCGAGAAGGCGGTCCAGCTGTGGAACGCGGGCATCCTGCAGGAGGACATCCTCGCGAGTCTCGGCCGCGTGCTCGCCGGCTTCCTGCTCGGCTCGGCCGCAGCCATCCCGGTCGGCTTCCTGATGGGCTGGTACACCGTGGCCCGCGGGCTGTTCGAGCCGTGGATCCAGTTCTTCCGCACCATCCCGCCGCTCGCGCTGCTGCCGCTCGTGCTCGTGCTGCTCGGCATCGGCGAGATCCCGAAGATCGTCGTCATCTTCCTCGCCGCGTTCCTCGCCTGCGTGATCTCGACGTACCAAGGCGTCGTGAGCGTCGACAGGACGCTGATCAACGCGGCGCGCGTCCTCGGCGCGAAGGACGGCACGATCTTCGCCCGCGTCGTCGTCCCGGCGTCGACGCCGTTCATCCTCGTGGGCATGCGCGTCGGCCTCGGCTCCGCGTGGGCCACGCTCGTGGCCGCCGAGCTGCTGGCCGCGCAGGCCGGCCTCGGGCGCCGGATGCAGGAGGCGCAGATCTACTACGACCTGGCGACCATCTTCGTGGGCATCGTCCTGATCGGCATCCTCGGCCTGGTCATGGACCGCCTGCTCCTCTTCGCCGAAACCAAGCTGACCGGATGGCAGGAACGACGATGACCACCACGAACCCCGCGACGGCCACCGACGCGAAGATCTCCGTCCGCGAGGTCACGAAGACCTTCCCGCTCAAGGGCGAGGAGTTCACCGCCCTCGATCGCGTCTCGATCGACATCGCCGACAACGAGTTCGTCACCGTCGTGGGGCCGTCCGGATGCGGCAAGTCCACCCTGATGAACGTGCTCGCCGGGCTCGAGACGCCCACTTCGGGAGAGGCGCTCGTCGACGGGCGAGCCGTGTCGGGGCCCGGTCCGGAGCGCGGGGTGATCTTCCAGCAGTACGCGCTCTTCCCGTGGCTGTCCGTGCGGAAGAACGTCGAGTTCGGGCTCAAGGTGAACGGCGTGCCGAAGGCGCAGCGCCGCGAACGGGCCGAGCACTTCATCGAGATGGTCGGACTCCAGCAGTTCGCCGACGCCCTGCCCAAGATGCTCTCCGGCGGCATGAAGCAGCGGTGCGCCATCGCCCGCGCCTACGCCGTCAATCCCTCGATCCTGCTGATGGACGAGCCGTTCGGCGCACTCGACGCCCTCACGCGCGTGAAGCTGCAGGAGCAGCTGCTCGACACGTGGAGCCGCGAGAAGCGGACGGTCATGTTCATCACGCACGACGTCGACGAGGCCGTGTTCCTCGCCAACCGGGTGGTCGTCATGGCCGCCCGGCCCGGCCGGATCTACGACGTCATCGACGTGGACCTCCCGTACCCCCGCACGGAGGACGTGCGCCTGAGCCCCGAGTTCGGGGAACTGCGCAACCGCGTCTGGCACGCGGTGTACCACCAGGAACCCGGCGTCGCCGCCGGGGCCACGTCGCACTGACGCGGCGCCCGCCCCCACCCATCCAGCACCGGAATCACCCCCACACCCACTGAAGGGAAGCACAGCCATGCGATTTTCCAGGAAGCTCCTCGGCACGGCCGCCGTCGGCGCCGCCGTCGCCCTCCTCGCGACCGGATGCGCCTCGGACGGCGGATCGAGCGACTCGGCCGCCGCGCAGAGCGAGTACGACGACGTCATCGAGGTGAACTTCGGGTACATCCCCGACTTCAACGGCACCAGCCTGCTCGCCATCGCCGAGGACCAGGGGTACTGGGCGAAGTACGGGCTCGACGTCGAGACCCCGTCGTTCACCAACGGCCCACTGCAGATCCAGGCGCTCGGCACGGGCGACCTCGACTTCGGCTACATCGGCCCGGGCGCCTTCTGGCTGCCGGCGAGCGGCGAGGCGCAGATCATCGCGATGAACACCCTCGGCCAGTCCGACCGCGTCGTCGGCCAGCCGGGCAACGACTCGATGGAGGACCTCCGCGGCAAGACCGTCGCGGTCCCCGAGGGCACCTCGGGCGACATGATCCTGACGCTCGCCCTCGAGGACGCCGGGATGACCAAGGACGACATCGAGCTCGTGCCCATGGAGCCGTCGGCGATCGTGTCGGCGCTGGCGTCCGGCCAGGTCCAGGGCGCCGGCTTCTGGTACCCGGCCCTCGCGACCGTGAAGGAGCAGGTGCCCGACCTCGTCGAGATCGCGCAGAACTCCGACTTCGAGGAGACCGTCGCCTTCCCGACCGCGTTCGTGGCCGGCAACGACGTCGTCGAGAACGAGCCCGAGAAAGTCGACCGGGTGCTGAAGGCACTGCGCGACGCGATCACGTTCCGCTACGAGAACCCCGACGAGGCCGTCGAGCTGACCGCCGCCTACAACGCGCTCGACGCCGAGGCCGTCGCCGCAGACGCCGCGAACAACAAGGTGCTCTCGCTCGAGGAGCTCGACACCCTCACCGAGGACGGCACGGTCGACTCGTGGCTGAACGGCATGCAGGACTACTTCGTCGCAGCGGGCAAGCTGACCGAGGTCGCGGAGCCGTCGTCGTTCTACACCGGCGACCTGTTCCTCCAGGCAGGCGAGTAGTCCAGCCATGAAGCCGAGCAACATCCTCTTCCTCATGACCGACCAGCACCGGGCGGACACGCTCGGGGCGTACGGCAACGCGATGGCCGCGACGCCGGTGCTCGACGAGCTGGCCCGCACGGGCACGCGCTTCGACCGCTGGTACACGCCGACCGCGATCTGCACGCCGGCCCGCGCGAGCCTGCTGACCGGCCAGGCCCCCTTCCGCCACCGCGTGCTCGCCAACCACGAGCGGAACGTGGGCTACCTGGAGGACCTCGCCGAGGGCAGCTTCACCTTCGTGGAGGCGCTGCGCGAGAAGGGCTACAACACGGGACTCGTCGGCAAGTGGCACGCCGGCACCGAGAAGGACGCCGCCGACTTCGGCTTCGACGGCCCCGACCTTCCCGGATGGCACAACCCCGTGGAGAACGAGGACTACCTCGGCTACCTGGCCGAGCACGACCTGCCGCCGTACGCGATCAGCGATCGCATCCGCGGCACCCTGCCGAACGGTGGGCCGGGCAACCTGCTGGCTGCCCGGCTCCACCAGCCGGTGGAGGCCACCTTCGAGTACTACCTCGCGACGCGCACGATCGAACTGCTCGAGCGGTACGCCGCCGACGCCGACCGCGTCGGCACCCCGTTCTTCCTCGAGCTGAACTTCTTCGGGCCGCACCTGCCGTACATCGTGCCGAACGAGTACTTCGACATGTTCGACCCGGCCGACATCGAGCTGCCCAAGTCGATCGCCGAGACCTTCGAGGGCAAGCCGCCGGTGCAGCGCAACTACAGCGCGCACTGGACCTTCGACACCATGCCGATCGAGGTGACGCGCAAGCTCATCGCGGTCTACTGGGGTTACGTCGCCCTGATCGACCAGCAGATCGGGCGGGTCATGGCCGCGCTCGAGCGCCTCGGGCTCGTCGACGACACGGCCGTCTTCTTCACGTGCGACCACGGCGAGTTCACGGGCGCGCACCGGCTGCACGACAAGGGGCCGGCGATGTACGAGGACATCTACCGCACGCCCGGCCTGCTGCGGATCCCCGGCGGTCCGGCCGGTCAGGTCCGCTCCGAGTTCGTGAGCCTGCTCGACTGCACGGCGACGATCCTCGAACTCGCAGGGCTGGACCCGTCCCCCGCGGTCGACTCCCGCAGCCTGGTGCCGCTCGCCGCCGGCGAGCAGCCGGAGTGGGCCGACGACATCGTCTGCGAGTTCCACGGTCACCACTTCCCGTACCCGCAGCGGATGCTCCGCAACGACCGGTACAAGCTGGTCGTGAACCCCGACTCGGTGAACGAGCTGTACGACCTCGAACGGGACCCCGACGAGCTCCTCAACGTCTACGAGCACCCCGAGATGCGGGAGGTCCGGAACACGATGATGCAGCGCCTCTACGGGCTGCTGCGCGACCGTGGCGACAACTTCTACCACTGGATGACGACGATGTACGACGTCGGCGAGGTCGACTACGACCCGACCCAGTCGGGCCTCGACGAGACGACGTACCAGGCCGTCGAGCGAGCGGATGCCGCGGCGCCCGTGGCATCCGTCGCCCCCGTGCCCGTGGCCGACCCCGAACGGCGGTCCGCCTGATGACCGCCCGCCGCCCGAACATCGTCATGATCCTCACCGACGACCACGGATCGCAGGCCATCGGCGCGTACGGCTCGGTGCTCAACGCGACGCCGCGCATCGACGAGATCGCGGCGAACGGATGGCGCTTCGACCACTGCTTCGCGACGAACGCGCTGTGCTCGCCGAGCCGGGCGTCCATCCTGACGGGCACGTACAGCCACGTCAACGGGGTCTCGACGCTCGTCACGCCGATCGACGCGAGCCAGCCGACGTTCGTCTCGCAGCTGAAGGCCGCCGGCTACCGTACCGCGATGATCGGCAAGTGGCACATGGGCGAACACGCGGGCTCGACGCCCGAGGGCTTCGACTACTGGGACATCCTCGTCGGCCACGACGGACAGGGGGAGTACTGGGACCCGCTGTTCCTGTCGGCCGAGGGCGAGCGCATCGTCGAGGGCTACGCGACCGACCGGATCACCGACCTCGCGTTCGACTGGCTCGACTCCCTCGAGGGCGACGACCCGTGGTGCGTGCTGATCTACCACAAGGCGCCGCACCGGCCGTGGGAGCCGAAGCCCGAGGACCTCGAGCGGTTCCGCGATGCGGTCCCCGTGCCGTCGACGTTCTGGGACGACTACGACACCCGGTCGTCGTCGACCAGGCGGGCGCTCATGCGCCTCGCCGAGAACCTGAACGAGGAGGACCTCAAGGTCTCGCCGCCCGAGGGGCTCGGCTACGAGGAGCTCGCGCTGTGGAAGTACCAGCGCTTCATGGAGGACTACCTCGCGTGCGTGGCATCCGTCGACGACAACGTGGGCCGGGTCATCGACCGGCTGCGCGCGCGCGGCGAGTTCGACGACACCCTGCTCATGTACGCCTCCGACCAGGGCTTCTTCCTCGGCGAGCACGGCTGGTTCGACAAGCGGTTCATGTACGAGGAGTCGTTGCGCATGCCGATGCTGCTCAGCTACCCGCGCGCGCTCGAGGGCGACCGCGTCTTCGACGGCATCGTCACGAACGTCGACTTCGCGCAGTCGCTGCTGGATGCCGCGGGGGTGCCCGCCCATCCGCGCATGCAGGGTCGCAGCTTCTGGCCCGACCTCGTCGGGTCGCCCCTGTCGCCGCCGGCGGACGGCATGTACTACCGGTACTGGGAGCACGACGACGCGTTCCACAAGGCGCCGGCCCACTACGGCTACCGAACGCACCGCTACAAGCTCATCTACTACTACAACGACGGGCTCGGCCTGCCCGGCACCGGGCCGTTCACCTACCCGCCGGAGTGGGAGCTCTACGACCTCGAGCGCGACCCCGAGGAACTGCGGAACGTCGCCAACGACCCGGCCTACCGCGAGGTCCGCGAAGAGCTCGAGCGGGCGATGTGGCTCGAGCAGTCGCGGCTGGGGGATGCTCCGCACCCGAGCCAGCCGCGGCCTGCCGGCCTCGTGGAGCCCGCCGGTCCGGTGGTGCGAGCGAGCGCCTGAGGTACCTCAGGCCCGCCCGGGGCGCTGCGGCGGCCCAAGATAGGACACCCGCCCGATACGCGGGGCCCACCTCAGCGAGGAACCTGAGTGCAGGTGGTCAGCCACCTCACGAAGGGATCGGGATCATGGACCTCGCACACGGCTTCCTCGCACAGCAGATGACCGAGCACGACCAGCGCACGGCCGAGCTCGTCGCGGAGCGCCGCAGCGTCGCCGCCGAGCGTCGAGCGCTCGCGCGCTCGGAGCGCGTCGCCGCGCCTCGCCGCGGCACCCCCGGCGCGGGCCTGCTCGCCCGACTGCAGTTCGGCCGTGCGCGCAGCGCGCACTGATGCCGGATCAGTCGCCCGCGTTCACCCGCACGGACGGGATCCACTCGACGTCGACGGTCGACGGGTCGACGCCGGCCGCGGTCAGCCGATCGGTGAGGTCCGCGACCTCCGGTGCCTGCTCGCCGCCGGTGATGCGCACGAGGTACGACAGCGCCGAGACGTAGTCGACCGAGATCACGTCGAGGTTGCTCGTCAGGGCCCACGCCCTCGCCGCCTGCGTGATCGTCGCCTGCTGCGTGTTCAGGGTCGTCGTGATCCAGGTCGACGCGCTCAGCGGGATCGCGACGAGAACCAGCATCCCGGCGATCGCGATGTTCGACCGCTTGCGGTTCACGGCCTTCGTCCCCGGGGGCGGGGTCTGGTGCCCGATGCGTCCCCATCGCTGCACGCGGTAGATCGCCATGATCACCACGCCGGTGCCGAGGATCGCCGCGACGTTCGCGATGAACAGGATGAGGGAGCCGATCGAGCTGCCGAGGTCGCCGGACTCGGCCGCGATGCCGACCACGACGAGCGGCGGGACGAGCGAGATCGCGATCGCGACGCCGGGCAGCGTGTCGGAGATGTCCTTGCGGACGAGCGCGATCGAGCCGACCGCTCCCGTCGCGAGCGCGGCGAGCAGGTCGATGAGGCCCGGCGTGGCGCGGGCCGCGACCTGCGAGTTCGTCTGCTCGGTGATCGGGCTCGCCGCCAGCAGTCCGACCGCGTAGCCGATCGCGATCGCGGCCGCCGCGCCGCCGATCATCATGAGCAGCGACAGCGTCAGGTTGCGCCGGTCGCCGAGCACGGTCGCGAGCATCGTGCCCTGGATCGGGAGCATCATCGGGGCGACGATCATGGCGCCGATGACGGTCGCCGTCGAGTCGCCCACGACGCCCGCCGCGGCGATCACGGACGAGAGCGAGAGCAGGATCCAGAAGCGCTGGATCTTGCGACGGCGCTTCGGCCCGTCGAGGAACACCGATTCGCGCATGTCCTCGATGCGGTTGAGCGCATCGGAGGGCGGAGGCGGGTAGACGGGTCCGTGCTCCGGCGACGGCTGCGCCGGCAGGGGCTGGGACATGGCTCGCTCCTCGATCGGCGCCCGCTTCCGGGGCGCTGAGCAGAGCGTACGACGAGGGCCCGCCTCCGTGATGGAGACGGGCCCTCGCGTGTCATCCGCTGGGGACGACGTGTGCGTCAGCTCACGGGTTGACGACGTGGATCGTCATCGTGCCGCCCGTGACCTGCGAGGTCACGGTGACCTCGACGCCGTGCCCGGCGACGATCACGCCGCCGAGCGGGTTCGACGAGTGGAAGAACGCGTTCGCGTCGGCGTCCGTGAAGGTGGCCGTCTGCTGCGTCGTCCCGTCGGAGCCCACCGCGCCGATGTAGTCGACCGACTGGCTCCTGCCCTTGCCGACGAGGACCTCCTTGTGCAGGGTGACCGCGTCGATCGCCTGCAGGCCGAAGGTGGCGTCGAACGGCTGGCGCCGGTTGCTCGGCCCGGTGCCGTCCTCGTAGGCGAACTTGACCGGGTTCGCGTCCACCGGGAGCGCGAGGCCGTGCCCCTGGTGCTCGATGGTGTTGTTGTCGCCGTACGCCTCGTCGATCGCCCACACGAGCATGCCGTCCTGGAACGGGAAGTGCTCGACGTGGTCGGGCGCCGTGAGGCCCTTGTCGAACTGGTACGGGCCGTGCTCGAGCGTGGCGTCGTAGTCGACGTACGTGCGGTTCTCGACGAGGTAGTAGCGGTCGCCCTCGCTCGTCTCGGTGCCGGTGCTGATCGTGAAGCCGTCGCCCGCGGCGGTCCAGCCGTTCTCGCCGGACTCGACGTCGTCGGTGAGCAGCGTGGTGCCGCCGCTCTTGATCACGATGTCGTCGAGGAACGCGCCGGCGTAGTGCACGCCGCCGTCGGTCTGGTACCGGAACCGGAACTGCACCTCGCTGCCGCCGGGCACGCTGTACCGGAGGTTCGACCAACGACCGTTCGACGAGCCGTCGAGGGGCCTGCCGACCTGGGTCCAGTTCGCGCCGCCGTCGACCGAGTACTCCGCGTAGAGGTAGTCGTAGCCGGCCTCGATGTCGTACCAGGCCTTGGCCGTCACGGTGGCCGAGCGCACGCCGGCCAGGTCGAGCGTGCGCGTCAGCGTCGTGTTGAGGTCGTCGGCGCTGCCGGTCCACCAGGCGTGCGAACCGGAGTTCGGTGCGGTGTACTCGCTCGTGATGCCCGCGTCGGGGACGTCGATGACGAGCGCCTGCTCCTGGTCGGCGACCTGGCGGGCCGCGGGGCTGAGCGTGAACTCGCCCGCGTCGCCGGCGCCCTGGTCGACGACCGCGTAGTCGAGCCAGCCGAGCTGGAGCTTCTCCCACGGACCCATGTAGTTCGGCGTGGTGCCGATGTCGTCGCCGCCCTCGCCGAGCCACGAGCCGCTGGACATGAGGGTCCAGAACGACGTCGAGTTCTCGCCGCCCGCGGTGTCGTAGAAGTCGGGCAGGCCGAGGTCGTGGGCGTACTCGTGCGCGAAGACGCCGAGGCCGCCGTTCTCGGGCTCGACCGTGTAGTCGCCGATCCAGATGCCGGAGTCGCCGATCCGGGTACCGCCGAACTTCACCTGCGTGTCGCCGACCATCGGACCGGTCTGGCCGAAGTCGGTCGAGTTGACGTACCAGCGGTGCGACCAGATCGCGTCGTCGCCCTGGGCGCCGCCGCCCGCGTCCTCGCCCTCGCCGGCGTGCACGGCCTGGAAGTGGTCGAGGTAGCCGTCGGGCTCGTCGAAGTTCCCGTCGTCGTCGAAGTCGTAGCGGTCCCAGACGTCGAACGAGGCGAGCTCGGCCTCGACCTCGTCGGGGGTCGCGCCGTCGGCGATGCGGGAGGCGTACCACGCGTCGGCGGAGTCGGCGATGAACTGCCACGCGCCGCCGTCGTCCTCGACGCTGTTGTCGCCGTAGGTCGAGGCGTTGCCGGGCACCTGCACCCAGTCGCTCACCTCGCCCTCGACGGTGTAGTTCCCCGAGGACTGCTTCGAGTAGAAGTCGGCCATGGAGTCCTCAGGGCCGAAGAAGAGGTCCTCGTAGTAGGCGGTGTCGAAGTCGGCGCGCCAGTGCGTGCTGTTGTTGACCGTGCGGTCGGGCTCGGCGATCTCGTTGTGCAGCGGGCCGGGCGTCGTGCCGAGCTTGCCGCTGCCCTGGTCGCCGAACTCGGCGAGGATCGTGAACAGGCGACCCGAGCCGCTGACGGCTGCCTGGTAGTACTTGTCTTCCGCAAGCTGGACGACGCCGTCGTCGCCGGGCGCCGCCTGGCCGGACAGGATCAGCTCCTGCGCCGCCTTGCGGCGCTCGTCCTGTCGTTGGGTCAGCGGGCCGGGGCGGTTGTCGGGTCGCGCCTCGGCGGCTGCGGTCGAGTCGGTAGGGGAATCGGTCGCGGGGGCGGCGATCGCGGCCGGTCCGAAGGCGGCTCCGGCGACCATCGTCGCGCTCGCTGCGGTCACAGCGAGCCATCCGCGCGTGCGTTGCTTCACGTGCTCTCCTTACAGGGAAATCGCCCGGGATTCCCGGGCAAGTGAGACGGACGCTAACACGTCCCCCGGACAGGGGGAAGAGCATGGAAGGGTCTTGACGAAGCCTCACGAATCGGGCAGTCGGATGTCGCAGCATCCGTCGCCCGGAAACGGCGAAGTCGCACGAATCATCCACCCGGGTGGTCTCGGGCGGCGATTCGTGCGACCTCGCCGTCGATCGCCGAATGCGCTCAGGCGGCGCGCTGCGTCTCGACGACGTCGCGGAGGGCGTCGACGAGCGGCGTCGTGGGTCGTCCGATGAGTCGCGAGAGCGTCCCGTCCGACTCGGCGAGGTCGCCGCGCGCGATGCCCTCGTCGATCGCCGCGACGAAGCCTGCCGTGCCCTCGTCGAGGCCCACCGCGATGAGCGAGGCGATGCGCTCCTCCGGCGCCTGGTCGACGAACGCGACCTCGCGGTCGAGCACGGCTGACGCCGCGGCCGCGAGCTCCGCGAACGTCCAGGGCTCGTCACCGCCGAGCTCGTACACCTCGCCGACGTGCCCCTCCTCGAGGAGGACGACCGCCGCGGCCTCGGCGTAGTCGCGCCGCGGTGCCGATGCGACCCGACCGGTGCCGGTCGCGGCGGCGATCACGCCGGTGGAGGCGGCGACCGCGACATCCTGCGCATAGTTCTCGGTGTACCAGTTGTTGCGCAGGATCACGGCCGGGACGCCGACCTCGGCGATGACCTCCTCGGTGCCGCGGTGCTCGGGAATGAGCACGAGGTCGCTCGTGTCGGCGTTCGGCCCGCTCGTGTAGGCGAGCTTGGCGACGCCGGCCGCCTTCGCGGCCTCGATGACGTTGCGGTGCTGGTCGACGCGCTCGCCGAAGGCGGTGCCCGAGACGAGCAGCAGCGCGTCGACGCCCTCGAGCGCGGGCGCGATGGTCTCGGGGCGGGCGTAGTCGAGCTCGACGGTGCGGATGCCTCGGGCGGCGAGGTCCGCGATCCTCGACGTGTCGCGCGATGCGGCGATCACGTCGGCGGGGGCGGCGCCGCGCTCGAGCAGCGCCTCGACGACGAGGCGGCCGAGGTGGCCGGAGGCGGCGGTGACGAGGATGGTCATGGGGAACTCCGTTCGATCGGTTCCGACGGCGTCGGTTCACCGAGGCCAACCGACCGAATGCCGCATACCTTCCCTTCCGGTGGTACCCACTTTCAAGTAAGGTACCCACATGGTGGTAAGTCTTGCGCAGATCCGGGAGACCTCCGGCGAGGTCTTCATGGAGGGTTGCCCGACCCGTGTCGTGCTCGACCACATCATGAGCAAGTGGGGCGTGCTCGTGCTGCTCGCCCTCACCGATGGCACGCTCCGCTGGGGAGAACTGCGCCGCGAGGTCGAGGGCATCAGCGAGAAGATGCTCGCCTCGACGCTTCGAACGCTCGAGGCCGACGAGCTCGTCGCACGCACCAGCTACCCCGAGGTGCCGCCCCGCGTCGAGTACTCGCTCACCGACCTCGGTCGCGAGCTGATGGACCGGATGCTCCCGCTCGTCGAGTGGGTCGCGGCGCACGCCGACGGGATCGTCGCGCGCTGACCGGAGCCGCG
Source organism: Agromyces kandeliae (assembly GCF_009674665.1). GTDB lineage: Bacteria > Actinomycetota > Actinomycetes > Actinomycetales > Microbacteriaceae > Agromyces > Agromyces kandeliae. Next base: position 404,516 of record NZ_WKJD01000016.1, on the reverse strand, counting down.
ATGCCGGCCGCCCGACCGCGCCGAGGGTCGCCCGACCTTGCCGAGCGACGCGGGACGTCGTAGCGTCCGCAGCAGCGGCATCCTCGACCGACGACCGAGTGGCCGACCCGCTCTCGGAGCCCGGAGGACGCGATGCCGCCGGTCCGAGGTGAGGAGGCCGGCAGCCGTGGACGGCGACGAGGTCGACCGGCGCATGGACGACGCCGCGTCGGCGCTGGCGGAGGCGCGCTGGGGCGACGCGCGGATCGCGTTCACCGAGGTGGTCGCCGTTCGGCCGAGCGCGGAGGCGCTCGACGGCCTCGGCCGGACCATGTGGTGGATCGGCGAGACCGCCGAGGCGATCGCGCTCCGCACCCGCGCCTACACGGCCCACCGCCGGGCGGGGAGGGATGCCGATGCCGCCCGCATCGCGACCTGGCTCGCGATCGAGCACGCGTCGACGCCCGGTCGTGAGGCCATCGCCCGGGGATGGCTCGGCCGCGCCGAGCGACTCGCCGCCGGCGGCGACCCGACGGCGCGGGGATGGTTCGCGCTCGCCCGCAGCACGCTCGAGACCGACCCCGTCCGGATCGCGGCGCTCGCCGACGCGGCGCTCGCCGTCGCCCGCGACACGGCCGACGCGGCGCTCGAGATCCGGGCGCTCGGGAGGTCGGGACTCGGCCTCGTCCGGTCCGGGCGCTCGGACGCCGGCATCGCCCGGCTCGACGAGGCGATGGCGGCGGCGTCCGCGGGCGAGGCGGAGCAGCCGGAGGTGTTCGCCGAGACGTGCTGCGACATGGTCGCCGCGTGCGAGGAGACCCTCGACGGACGTCGCTTGGAGCAGTGGGGCGGCGTCGCGGAGCGATTCCTCGACCTGCGACCCCATCCGACGCTGCTCGGCTTCTGCGGGTCGTGCTGCGCGGGAATCCTGGCGGCGCGCGGCGACACCGCGGGCGCGGAGCGCTGGCTGACCTGGACGATCGACCGGCTGGCGGCCGGCGGGCACGCCTCGCGTTGCGTCGAGCCCGCCGCGCGGCTCGCCGAGTTGCGGGTCGCGCAGGGGCGACTCGAGGAGGCGGAGCGGCTGGTCACGGGCATCGAGGCCCGGCCGGAGGCGGTGCGGGCCGTCGCCGGCATCCACCTCGCCCGGGGCGAGACCGGCGCGGCCTCGTCGGTGCTGCACCGCCGCCTCGCGAAGATCGGACCGGACTCGATGGCCGCGATCCCCGTCCTCGCCATGCTCGTGCCGATCCAGGTCGACCGGCACGACCTCGCCGGCGCGGAGACGTCGGTGCAGCGGATCTCACGGCTGTCCGCGGCCTCCGGCGACGACGCGCACCGTGCGCTCGCCGACGTCGCGGCGGCGCGCCTGCGTCTCGCCCGCGGGGACGCCGAGGCCGCGGGGAAGGGGTTCCGGTCCGCCGCCGAACGGTACGACCGCCTCGGCATGCCGCTGGACGCGGCCCGGGCACGGGTCCTGCTCGCGGAGGCGCTGTCCGCGTCAGGGGACACGGGATCCTCGGCCGCCGAAGCCCGGGCGGCCGCGGCAGTGCTCGACCGCGCGGGTCTCGTCGCCGAGGCGGACGAGGCGGATGCGCTCTCCCGATCGCTCGGCGGGCGCGGGCGCGTCGGGCCGAAGCGGGTCGGCACGCTGACCAAGCGCGAGCGGGAGGTGCTCCTCCTCGTGGCCGAGGGGCTGAGCAATGCCGAGATCGCCGAGCGGCTCTACATCAGCCCGGTCACGGCCGGCCATCACGTGAGCAACGTGCTGGCCAAGCTGGGCGTGCGCAGCCGGACCGAGGCCGCGGTGCATGCGCACCTGCTCCGGTCCGGCTGACCGGTGGAGGGTCAGTCCACGCCCGCGTGCTCGAACGCGCCGATCTGGTTCATGAGGCCGAACAGGTCGGGGACCGACCAGGATTCGGCGATCGAGCCGCCCTCGACGCGGAAGATGTCGATCTCGTCGAGCTCGATGGTCCGCCCGGTCGGCGCGGAACCGAGGAACTCGCCCAGGTGCGTCGCGGTCGCGTGGGTGCGAGCGACGACCTTGTCGCCGTCGGCGATGAGGTCCTCGATCGAGACCCGTGCGTCGGGGAATGCCCCGAACCAGAAACGCCCCTCCTCGATGACGCCTTGGCGTCCCTGACTCGTCGACGAGTTGTTGACGAAGTCCTCGGTCACGAGGCCGGCCGCGGTGTCGAGGTCCTGGCTGCTCCACGCCTCGAGGAATCGGCGGACGACGTCCGTGCTGTCGGTGTCCATGATGTGCTCCTCACCTTCGGGTCGCACGGCCACGGTGCCACCACGACGGCGCGGAAGCATGGTGAGGATTCGCCATTCCGGGCGCCGAGCGCTGCGCCGATCGCCTCAGTCGGCGGTCCCCGAGACGAAGGCGAGGCTCGCCTCCGAGATCAGGGCTCGGGCCTCGTCGTCGGTCAGCTCGGGGGTGCCGTCGCCGGCCTGCGGCCCGTAGTCGCCGAACTGCGCATGCGAGGCGCCGGCGATCTCGGTGAACCCGGTCCCGGTGGGCAGGTCCGTGCGGGAGGCCTCGATCTTCGACGGCGTGGCCAGTCCGTCTCGCGAGCCGGAGATCGACTCCACCGGGACGGTCAGGCTCTCCGAGACGTCGCCGGCCGGATAGGAGGCGAAGAGCAGCAGCCCTGCTGCGGGTGCGTCGACGTCGTCGTCCGCGTCGTCGGCCTGCATCGCGGCGACGGTGCCGCCGAGGGAGTGCCCGCCGAGCACCCACCGCTCGATCGCGGGATGCGCCGACCGGGCCTCGTCGAACGCCGGAACAGCCAGGAACGCGATGCCGAGCGGCTGCTTCGCGATGACCACGGTGTGCCCGGCCTCCGCGAGGGGGCGCAGCACCGCGGCGTAGGCGCGGGCGTCCACGAGCGCCCCCGGCTGGAAGAAGACGCCGGTGCCGTCGCCGCCGGCGGTCGGCGCCAGCGTGATCCCGGTCGGCGTCTCGGTGACGTCGACGAGCTCGTCGGACACCATCGCCGTGAGCGCCGGCTCGACCGCCGGATACGGGCGGAGCCAGCCGATCACGCCGATCCAGGCCACCGCGAGCGCGACGAGCGCGACGCGGCCCACCCGCCGCCACACGACCGATCGGGTCGGCCGGCTCGACCGGCCCGACCGAGCCGTCCGTCGGATCGTCAGGGCGAGCGCGGTCACCGCGCCGATCGCGGTCGCGACGAGCAGGACGCCGTAGGCCGGGTGGCCGTGGACGATGGCGCCCCAGGCGGTCAGGCCGGCCCAGCCGACGACGAGGAGGGCGGCGATGGCGACGATGCGGACGACCCAGAGGCCCCACCCGGCACGGCGCGGCGGAGCGTCGGCCGGGGTCGCGGGGATCGCGGCGCTCATGCGCTCCGAGCTCCCTGCGCGTCCACGACGGCGGGAGGCAGTGTCCGGTGGCGGAGAATGGGGGCGGGCATGGGGAGAAGTTTACCGACGCCATGTCGACAAGACCAAGACGCGCGGCGCATAGGGGCTTGCCCTCCGGCGCGGCGGGTCGTAGCGTCGCGCGCAGCAGCATCCGTCGCCGACGATCGGGGGATCACATGGCCGCGACCGCACTGCCGCCGAGCGGCGACCCGCCGGAGCCCGGCGCCACCGCCGCGAGGTCGTGCGACGCCCGCGGGATGATCGAGATCCATCGCATGTTCCGCGCCGAGTTCGCCGAGGGACCCGAGCTCGTCCGGCGCGTGGCCGAGGCGGATGGCGCGCATGCCGACGTCGTCGGCGACCACCTCGCGCTCATCTCGGGAAGCCTCCACGCGCACCACGAGTTCGAGGACGAGCACCTGTGGGACGCACTCGACGAACGTGCGCCCGCCTGCGCGGGCCACGTCGAGCGGATGAAGGAGCAGCACGCCGAGATGCTCGTGCACCTCCGCGAGCTCGACGCCGCCCTGCCGGCGTGGCGTGCGAGCGGGCGCGCGACGGATGCCGCGGCCGTGCTCGCCGCGCTCGACGGCGTGAACGGCGCGCTCGCCGTCCACCTTCCCGACGAGGAGGCGAACATCGTGCCGGTCATGGAGACCGTGCTGACGCAGAAGGAGGTGGACGCCGCGGGCGTCCACGGCCGCAGGGCCACGCCGAAGGGCAAGACCTGGCAGCAGCTCGGGGCGATCCTCGCCGCGCAGCCCGACGGCGGAGACGAGTGGCTCCACGAGCACATGCCCGCGCCGGCGAGGCTGGCCTGGCGGTTCATCGGCCGCCGCGACTACGCGGCCAACCGGGCGGCGCTCACGGGCGACACGCCGGCCCGACCGCACTGACGCAGCCGGGCGCGGCCGGTCATCCGACCGCGACCTCGACGTCGTCGCCGATCGCGAGCCGCGGCATGCGGGCCGATCCGCCGTGGGCGTCGCGGTCGAGCTCCGGGACGAGCCGGATGCCGAACCACGTCGCGCCGTCCCACTTCCGGTGCCTCGCGAGCGTGCGGATCGGCTCCTTCCCGCGGGCGAGGGTCTCGGGGTCGATCGTCGTCATGACGCAGCGGTCGCAGACCTCGCCGAAGTGGAAGCGGACGCCGCCGATGCGCACCTGCGTCCACGCGTCCTCCGCGAACGGCGCGTCGCCGTCGACGACGACGTTGGGACGGAACCTCACGACGTCGAGCGGCGGCACGTCGTCGGGCGTCCAGGCGTTCAGCTGGGCGAGCGAGGCCTCGCTCGCGAGGAGCAGGGGTCCCGCGTCGGCGAGCGTCAGCCCATCGCCGGGCCGGCCGCCGTGCGCGGGGTTCACGGCGCGCTGCGACGGGTCGGGCTGCCAGACGAGCCGGAGCGGCATCCGCATGCGCTCGGTCAGCCAGGCATCGGCCTCGTCGCCCGCCGGCAGCGCCTCGCGCTGCCGGGAGTGCCCGACGGGGATCGGTGCGGCGCCGTACGGTGGATCGACGCGCAGCGGTTCCGCATCGCCGGGCGCGGCGAGCAGGAGCCCGCCGTCGGCGAGCGGCTCGGCCGTGAGTCCGAGCAGCGCATTCCTCTCGCGCGCGGTGACCGGCGTGCCGTCCGGCTCGACGACGCCCCACCGTCGGTCGCTCTCGAGCCCCCACGGCCGCACCACCGCCGACGTCACGTCCCGGCCCGCGAACGACTTGACCGGGTACACGCGGAGCCGGGTCACCTGCATCCCGCCACGCTAGCCGAGCTGTCGGACGCGCGTGCGAGCATGGACGACATGCCCGCCGACCGTACGCCCGACTGGCGCGCTGCGCTCGCGGGCCTCGACGCGGAGGGCGGTGTCGCCGCGGCAGCCGAGGACGCGACGACGGATGCCGCGGGCACCGGCGGCACGGGCGGCCTCCGACCGCTCGGGCTCCAGTTCGAGTTGCGGCGTCGCGTCGAGCGACGCAGCGGCGAGTGGCGCGGCCCGCGCGACGAGCCCGCCCGGCGGGCCTCCGGGGTCGACCGACTCGCCGTCCGGCCGGTCGTGCAGGGCGCCCGCGGCGCGTGGGTGAAGGGCGGCCTCACCTGGCAGAACATCGCCTACCAGGCATCCGCCGCGGGCGTCGATCCCACGCAGTCGCGCTGGTTCGCGCAGTTCGCGCTGCTCAAGGGCACGACCCCGTCGGTCCACGTCTACGGGTCGGAGTGGATCACCGTCGACGAGTTCGAGAGCCCGATGCTGTGGGCCCTGCTGGCCGAGGCGACTCGGCTCGGCATCGCGCTCGTCGGATCCGAGGCGACGCCCGAGGTCGTGGTGCGCGGCGTCGGGGCGCTCGCGCTCGACGCGAGTCGCGCCGACGGCGACCTCGTGCTCGAGCCGACGCTCGTGCTCGACGGCGAGGCGCGATCCCTCGGCGGCGCCGATGGCACGAGCGGAGGCGGCATCCGCCCGATCGCCGGACACGGCCTCTACCGCTTCGACCTCGACGCGGGCCGGATCGAGCTCGCGGCGGTCCCGTCCGGGCTCGGCCCCGCCGAGCTCGCGCTCCTCACCGCACCCGAGACGATCCGCGTCCCCGCGGCCGAGGTGCCCGAGTTCCTCACGGCGCACGTGCACCCGCTCGCCCGCGCGGTCGCCGTCACGAGCCGTGACGCGACGTTCGAGCTCCCGCCGGAGCCGCCGGCGACGCTCGTGCTCGACGCCCGCTACGAGCCCGACGACGTGCTGCGCCTCGCGTGGCGGTGGGAGCACGCCGACGGTCGGACGAGCGAGGTCGACCCGTCGGCCGAGCCCGACCCCGAGTTCGACGACGACCTCGTGGCGCGCATCGCCGACGAGCTCGGCTGGGTGCCGTTCGAGGCGGTCCTGCTTCGCGGCATCGACACGGCCCAGTTCTCGATCGAGCGGATGCCGCGACTCGCGTCGCTCGCCGAACGGAGCCCGAGCCCGTTCCGCATCGACGTCCGCGGTGAGCGCCCCGACTACCGCGAGGCGACCGAGCGGCCCGAGCTCGCGGTCTCGCTCGTCGAGAGCCGGAAGCGCGACTGGTTCGACCTCGGCGTCGTGGTGACGGTCGGCGGCCGGAAGGTGCCGTTCATGCCGCTGTTCCGTGCGCTCGCCACGGGCCGCACGCGGCTGCTGCTCGTCGACAAGTCCACCCTGTCGCTCGACCTGCCCGTCTTCGACGAGCTCCGCGACCTCATCGCGGAGGCGGGCACGCTCGACGAGTGGGAGACGGGCGTGCGCATCCACCGCAGCCGCACGAGCCTCTGGGCAGACTTCGAAGACCTCGCGGACGTCGCGGAGCCGGCGCTCGCCTGGCGGGCCACGGTCGCGGGGCTCGAGCACGGTGCGGTGCCCGAGCTCCCGCCCCCGTCCGGTCTCGCGCTGCCGCTCCGGCCCTACCAGCTCGACGGGTTCCGGTGGCTCGCGTTCCTCCACGCGAACCGGCTCGGCGGCGTGCTCGCCGACGACATGGGCCTCGGCAAGACCGTGCAGTGCCTCGCACTCGTGCAGCATGCGCTCGAGCAGGGGGCGACGGATGCCGCGGCGACTGCGGCCCCCGGCACCGACCCCGGCGCCGCGCGTCCCTTCCTCGTGGTCGCGCCCACCTCGGTGGCCTCCAACTGGGTCCGCGAGGCCGCCCGGTTCACGCCCGGCCTGCGCGTGGCATCCGTCACCGCCACTACCGCGAAGCGCCGCCGCACGCTCGCCGAGATCGCGGCGGGCGCCGACCTGGTCGTCACGACGTACGCCGTGCTCCGGCTCGATGCCGAGGAGTTCGCCGACGTCGAGTGGGGAGGGCTCGTCCTCGACGAGGCGCAGTTCGTGAAGAACGCCGCGACGCGCGTGCACGAGGCCGCCCGCGGCATCCGTGCGCCGTTCCGGATCGCGGTGACCGGCACGCCCCTCGAGAACCACCTCGGCGAGCTGTGGGCGGTGCTGCGGATCGTGGCGCCGGGCCTCTTCCCCTCGCGGCGCGCGTTCGACGAGCGCTACCGCCGGCCGATCGAGGAGGACGGCAACCGCGAGCGCCTCGACCGGCTGCGGCGCCGCATCCGCCCGCTCGTGCTGCGCCGCACCAAGGAGGCCGTCGCCCCCGAGCTGCCCGCGAAGCAGGAGCAGGTGCTCGAGGTCGACCTCGCTCCGGAGCACCGCCGGCTCTACGACGTCGTGCTGCAGCGCGAGCGCCAGAAGCTGCTCGGACTCGGCGACGACCTCGACCGGCAGCGGTTCATCGTCTACCGGTCGCTCACGCTGCTCCGGCTCCTCGCGCTCGACGCGAGCCTCGTCGACGCCGAACGCCACGCCGGCATCCCGTCGGCGAAGCTCGACGCCCTGTTCGAGCAGCTCGACGACGTGCTCGCCGAGGGGCATCGGGCGCTCGTGTTCAGCCAGTTCACGTCGTTCCTCGACCGGGTCGCCGCCCGGCTCGACGCGGCGGGCGTGCCCTACGCGCACCTCGACGGGTCGACGCCCGCGCGCCGCCGCGACGCGGAGGTCGCGCGCTTCCGCGCGGGCGAGGCATCCGTCTTCTGCATCAGCCTGAAGGCGGGCGGGTTCGGGCTGAACCTGACCGAGGCCGATTACGTCTTCCTCATGGACCCGTGGTGGAACCCCGCGAGCGAGGAGCAGGCGGTCGACCGCGCCCACCGGATCGGGCAGGACAAGCAGGTCATGGTCTACCGCCTCGTCGCGGCGGGCACGATCGAGCAGAAGGTCATGGACCTCAAGGCCAGGAAGGGCGAGCTCGTGGCATCCGTCATCGACGGCGACGGCGACGGCGGCGTCTCCGGCGCGGGGTTCGACGCCGACGACCTGCGCGGCCTCCTCGAGGGGTAGCCGCTACGACGCGGTCGCCCGAGTGGGCGCCTGCGCCTGCGCCTGGTGCGCCATCCGCGCGCGCTCCGTCGCGCGGAGCCGCCGGATCCACTTGTCGCCCTCGACCGCGACGATGAGGAACAGGAGCAGCACGAGGCACTCGAGCCACTGCCAGCCGGTGAGCGAGACGGTGCCGAGCAACTGCTGCAGGAAGCCGAGCTCGGTCGAGAGCACGATGATGACGACCGGCCACACCAGGAACTTCGCGATGGCCGCGATCGGGGGCACGAGGCCCGACTCCGGCGAGCGGCGCATGAGCAGGGCGCTGACCACGGTCGCCAGGCCGACCACGACGTAGGCCATGGTCATCGACGCGCTCGGTGCGTCGGCGCTCGGCTCGTCCGGACCCCACACGAGCGGCACGAGCGTGATGAGGAAGATCACGGCTCCGTAGCCGAGCCACTCGGCGACCGAGTGCGGGTTCACGATGCCGAGCTTCGGGTTCCGCGGCGGCTGCGTCATCGTCGCCGGCGGCGCCGCGTCGGCCGCGATGCCGAGCACCGCGAACAGCGTGACGAAGAAGTTCAGGAACAGCACCTGCTGCGGGAAGAGCGCCACGCCGTCCGCGATCTGGAACGCGCTGGCCGCGAGGAACAACAGGATCAGGCTGATCAGCTGCGTCATCTGGAAGCGCAGGTAGGCCGTGATCTTGGCGTACACGATCCGACCCAGCTCGACCGCGTGCACGAGCGTGGCGAAGTTGTCGTCGGTCAGCACGAGCTTCGCCGCCTGCTTGGTCACCTCCGATCCGGAGCCCATCGCGACGCCGACGTCGGCCTGCTTGATCGCCGCGGCGTCGTTCACGGCGTCACCCGTCATCGCCACGATCTCGCCCTGCGCCTGCAGCAGGCGCACCAGGCGGAGCTTGTCGTCGGGCGTCACGCGTCCGAAGACGTGCAGGTCCGGCAGTCGCCGGGTGAGCTCCTCGTCGCTCATCGCCTTCAGGTCGGCGCCGCTCACCGCACCCGCGCCGAGCCCGAGCTCGGCGCCGATCGCGCCCGCGGTGACCGCGTGGTCGCCCGTGATCATCCGCACCTCGATGCCGGCGCTCGCCGCGACCTCGACGGCCGTCTTCGCCTCGGCGCGCAGCGGGTCGACGATGCCCACCAGGCCGATGAGGGCGAGCTCCTCCACCCACGACATCGGATCGGCCGCCACGCGTCCCTCGTCGGCGTCGTCGACGAACCGCGCGGCGACGGCCAGCGTGCGCAGCCCCGTGGCCGACATCTCCTCGAGCTCGGCGGTCGCGCCCGCGGCATCGACGGGCGCCAGGTCGCGCTCCCTCGTGAGCATGGTCGTGCAGCGGCCGAGCACGACGTCGGGCGCCCCCTTGACGAGCAGGACCAGGCGGGTCTCGCCGCGCACGGGCATCCGCTGCAGCGTCGCCATGAACTTGTAGTCCGAGTCGAACGGCACCTCGGCCAGGCGCGGGAAGTCGCGCCGCGCGGCATCCGCATCGATGCCGAGCTTCGCGCCGAGCACGATCATCGCCGCCTCGGTCGGGTCGCCGACCACCGTGCCGTCGGCCGACACGGTCGCGTCGTTCGGCAGGCTGATGGCGAGTCCGAGCGTGGCGGCCTCGACGGGCTCGTCGGTGGCGCCGAGCATCCGCCCGTCGAAGGAGTAGCCCTCGCCGGTGACCCGGAAGTGGTCGCCGCCCATCCAGGCGGTGCGGACCATCATCTCGTTCATCGTGAGCGTGCCGGTCTTGTCGGAGCAGATCGCGCTCGTCGCGCCGAGCGTCTCGACGTCGTTGAGGGAGGCGACGATCGCGCGCTGCTCGGCGAGCTTCGACGCGCCCCACGAGAGCAGCCCCTGCACGAACACCGGCAGGCCCGTCGGGATCGCGGAGATCGCGACCGCCGTGCCGAGGAAGAGCAGCTCGGTCACGCTCTGCCCGCGGAACGCGCCGATCGCGATGATGACGAGGACCGCGCCCCAGGCGATGATCCCGAGCACCTTCGTCAGCCCGTCGAGCTCGCGCTGCAGGGGCGACTTGCCCGAGCCCACCTCGGTGAGCATCGACGCGATGCGGCCCATCTGCGTGCGCATGCCCGTCTCGGCGACGACGATGCGGGCGGTGCCGCGGGTCACGGAGGTGTTCTGGAACACCATCGAGGTGCGGTCGGCGAGCGCCGTGCCGGGGTCGTTCGCGGTCGGGCTCTTCGGGATCGGCAGCGACTCGCCGGTGAGCGCCGCCTCCTGCGTCTCGAGGTTCGCCGCACGCAGGATGCGCCCGTCGGCGGGCACGAGATCGCCGGCCTCCAGGTCGACGATGTCGCCGGGCACGAGATCGGTCGCCGCCACCAGCGCGATCGAGCCGTCGCGCAGCACGCGCGCCTGCGGGGTCTGCAGCTTCGCGAGCGCGTCGACGCTGCGGCGGGCCTTGAGCTCCTGCCGGGTCCCGCTGATCACGTTGTAGAGCACGAGGATCGCCACGATGATCGCGGTCGACACCTGGCCGATGAGGAGCGACACGACCGCGACGGCGATCAGCATGAGCGTCATGAGCTGGCCGACCTGGCCGAGGGCGATGCGCCACGTGCTGGGCGGCGGCGCGCTCACGAGCGCGTTCGGTCCGACGTCGGCGAGGCGGGCGGCCGCGTCCGGCGCCGCCAGTCCGCGCGAGCCGTCGCTCCTCGCCTCGGCGACCGCCTCGTCGGGCTGGAGCGACCACCAGGCGGTGCCGGACTCCTCCGGTGCCGGCGACTGCGGCGACTGCGGCTTCGTATCGATGCTCACCGGACCCCCTCGGGAACTCGTCTGGCCACACCCTAGCGGCGCTTCCCACGCGGCACAGCAGAATGGACGGCGGAGGTCGATGATGATCACGCACGAGGTCCTGAACCAGGCTCCGCCCCGTGAGGGCGTCGACGAGTTCGCCGCGAACGTCCCCCTCGTCGAGGCGGTCGCGCGCTGGGGGACGGCCGCGTTCCCCGGGGGAGCGGGCGTCGAGGCGGATGCCGCGCCCTCCGCGCTGCACGAGCTGGGCCGGCTGGTCGGCGGGGCGGCCTTCCAGCGCGACGCCGAGCTCGCGAACACGAACCCGCCCCGGCTCGTGACGCACGACCGGTGGGGCGCGCGCATCGACGAGGTCGAGTACGACGAGTCGTACCACCGCATCATGCGGGCCGCGCTCGCCGCGGGGGCCCACACGTCGGCGTGGGCCGACCCGCGCCCCGGGGCGAACGCCGACCGCGCCGCGGCGTTCCTCCTCCTCGCCCAGGTCGAACCCGGCCACGCCTGCCCGGTGTCGATGACGCACGCCGCGGTCGCGACGCTCGAGCACGCCGCCGACGGACTGCGGGCCGAGTGGATGCCGCGGCTGCTGAGCCGTGCGTACGAGCCGGGGCTCGACGGCCGAGGTGCCGGCTCCGTTGCGGCGGCCGAGCCCTCCGCGCTCGTCGGCATGGCGATGACCGAGAAGCAGGGCGGCTCCGACGTCCGGGCGAACACGACGCGGGCCGTGCCGCGCCCCGGAGGAGGCATCCGCCCCGAATGGGGTGCCGAGTACGGCCTGACCGGGCACAAGTGGTTCTGCAGCGCGCCCATGAGCGACGCGTTCCTCGTGCTCGCGCAGGCGCCGGCCGGACTGTCGTGCTTCTTCGTCCCCCGCGTGCTCCCCGACGGATCGCGCAACGTCTTCCGCATCCAGCGGCTCAAGGACAAGCTCGGCAACCGGTCGAACGCGTCGAGCGAGATCGAGCTCGACGACACGACCGGCTGGCTCGTGGGCGAGGAGGGTCGCGGGGTGGCGACCATCGTGCAGATGGTGACCCGCACGCGCCTCGACTGCGTCATCGGCACCGCCGCGGGCATGAGGCAGTCTGTGGCCGAAGCCGCCTGGCACGCGCGGCACCGTCGTGCGTTCGGCGCGCTGCTCGTCGACCAGCCCGCGATGGCGGCGGTCGTGGCCGACCTCGCGCTCGAGTCCGAGGCGGCGACGCTCACCTCCCTGCGGCTGGCCCGCGCGTACGACGTCGACGCGAGCGAGTCCGAGCAGGCGTTCCGACGCCTCGCCACCGCGGTCGCCAAGTTCTGGATCTGCAAGCGCGGGCCCGACCACGCCGCGGAGGCGCTCGAGTGCCTCGGCGGCAACGGGTACACCGAGTCCTTCCCGCTCGCCCGGCGCTACCGCGAGCAACCGCTGCTGGCGATCTGGGAGGGCTCGGGCAATGTCATCGCGCTCGACGTGCTGCGCGTGCTCGCGCGCGAGCCCGAGGCGTTCATGGCCTACTTCGACGTCGTCGGAGAGGCGGCCGGCGAGCACCCCGCGTTCGACCTGGCCCTCGCCGAGGTCCGCGCAGTGGTGGGCGAGCTGAGCGGGGCGGATGCCTCGGCCGCGGCATTCCGCGCGCGGGAGCTCACCGAGCGACTCGCGCTCGTGCTGCAGGCGTCGCTGCTGCTGCGGCACTCGCCCGGCCCGGTGGCCGACGCGTTCGTGCGGTCGCGGCTCGAGGGCGACGGCGGATCGATGTACGGCGCGCTGCCGCCCGGCGTCGACGTCGCCGCGATCCTCGCACGCGCCTGACCCGCGACGCGAGAGGATGGACGGGTGAGGGATCGCGCGAACTGGCTCGTCGTCGCGCAGTTCGTGCTGCTCGCGCTCCTGCTGCTCCCCGGCGATCCGCTCTGGGCCGGGCAGCAGGCGACCGTGCTCGCCGTGCTGCTCATGATCACCGGGCTCGTGCTCTCGGGCGCCGGCGTGGCCGCGCTCGGCCGCGACCTCGTGCCCTGGGTCGCGCCGCGCGAGGGTGCGACGCTGAAGACCGGCGGGGTCTTCCGGCTGACCCGGAACCCGATCTACGTCGGGCTGCTCATCGCGGCCGCCGGCTGGGTGATCTGGCGAGCGCGCATCGAACTCGTCGTCGTGTGGGTGCTCCTCGCGGTCGTCCTCGTCGTCAAGGCGCACCTCGAGCAGCATCGGCTCCTCGACCGGTTCGGCGAGGAGTACCGCGAGTACGCCGACCGCACGCCGCTGCTGCTCTGGGCCCGCGGCATCCGCTGAGCCCGCCGCACGGGCGGCACCGCGTCACCCGATCGGATCGCCCGCCGGCGGTGCCGCGGCATCCGTCGCGTCGGCCGACGCCTGCAGCGGGCCGGACTCGAGCAGGTGCGTGATCGCGCGCAGCGGGATCGGCGCCCAGTCCGGGCGGTTGCGGGTCTCGTAGATCGCCTCGTACACGGCCTTGTCGAGCTCGAACGCCGCGAGCAGGTCCCGGTAGGCGCTGAGGTCCATGCCGGATGCCCCGACGTAGCCGTCGATGAAGGCCTGCCGAGCGGATGCCGCCCACGCGCGTGCGTCGTCCGCCCGCTCCGGTTGCACGAGCTCGGTGGCCCCGGCGACGTAGTCGAACGAGCGGAGCATGCCCGCCACGTCGCGCACGGGCAGGTCGGACCGTCGCCGCTCGGACATCGGCCGCATCGGCTCGCCCTCGAAGTCGAGCAGGAACCAGCCCCGGTCGGGCGCGAGGATCACCTGGCCGAGGTGGAGGTCCCCGTGCACGCGCTGCAGGTCGGGCCACGCGCCGGCCTCGGCACGCGCGTAGACCGCGGCGATCGCCGCCTCGTGCGGCTCGAGCGCCGGGACCTCCGCGACCGCGATCGCGAGCCGCCGGCGCCACGCCGCCGCGACGGCGGCGATGAGGTCGGGCGACGCGGGTTCCCGCCCGAAGCTCGCACCGAGCGACGCGTGCACCTCGGACACGGCCGCGCCGAGCGCGTGCGCCTCCTCGGAGAAGTCCCGAGCGGATGCCGCCGCGAGGAGGGCCACGCGCCACGCGTCCTCCACGCCGGGGAGGAACTCCTGCGCGAAGGCCAGGTGTCCGCGCGCGCGACCGTCGGCGCGGCCGACGTCGTCCCACTCGCCGAGCACGTCGCCGACGACGGGCGGGATGTGCGGAGACCCGGCGACGCCGAGTGCGGTCTGCAGGGTGACGTCGGGGTTGTCGCCGTGGTGCAGCTGCCGGAACACCTTGCAGATCACCGGTGGGGCGCCCTCGGGCCGGAAGACGATCGACGTGTTCGACTGCTCGCCGCCGAGCACGCTCGCCGGGACCCGGCGCGCCGGCGACGCGGCATCCGCCTCGGGACCTCGACCGTCGGACGGTCGCGCGACCGGGTGCCCCATCGCCGTCGCCCCGTGGGCGACCGCCCGCCCGCCGCCCCGGATCAGCTCGAGGAGCGCATCGGAGAAGGCGGGGTCGTGCGGGCCGTCGTACAGGCGCGTGCCGTCGTCGAGCACGCCGATGAGGTGTGCGTCGTCGGCGGGTCCGGGCGTCGCGCGCTCGACCACGGGGACCTGGTAGAGCACGGGCGGGTCGGGGGCGTCGTCCATGACGAGCATCGTCATCGCGCGGACGCCGGGCTCGTCGACGGGGAGCTCCCACGCGCCGACCAGCCGGAGGGCCGGGGCGTGGCCCTTCCCGCCGAACCAACGCTGGTCGGGCATCCATGCGGCGATCGCGGCCAGCGCGCTGTCCATGCCTGAACGATATTGCCGCGAGTCCGCGCCGTCGAGGTGCCACACGGGGCGTGGCCCCCGGACGGGGCGCGCCATCCGCCGATCGCCGGCCGCTCGCCGGTCGCGCGCCGCCGGCTCAGGGCAGGTGGTCGGTGCCGCGGTCGCGACGTCGCGACCGCGGTTCGTCGAGGCCGATGTGCACGCGCGTGCGGTGCCGCTCGATGACGATGAAGAGCGACCCGAGCAGCCACAGCGGCACCTGCGTGAGGAAGGCGATGCGGAACGCCTCGAGCGTGTAGGTGTCGGGCGTGCCTGCGCCCTGCGCGTCCATCGCGATGCCGATGAGCAGGATCGCGAGCAGGGCGGCGAGGAAGCCGCCGACGTTGGTGATGCCGGTCGCGGTGCTCAGCCGATGGCTCGGGTTGAACGTGCGCGCGTGGTCGAAGCCGATCATCGACCCCGGGCCGCCGGTGCTCATCGCGAAGGCGAGCACGAACAGCAGCCAGAGCGGTGCCGGTCCGGGCCAGAGGATGACGACCAGCCAGGCCAGTGCCTGGATGCCGATCACCGGCAGCACGAGCAGGCGCGATCGTCGGGTCGGATGTCGCGACGAGAGCGCGCCGATGACCGGCCCGACCAGGATGCCGAACACGACGTAGACCGTGAAGAGCAGCGACGCCGTCGCCGTCGACAGCCCCTCGCCGACCGTGAGGAACGGGAAGCCCCAGAGCAGCACGAACGCGGTGCCCGAGAAGGGCGTCGTGAAGTGCGACCAGAACGCCAGTCGCGTGCCCGGGTGCGCCCACGACTGGCGGAAGCCCGTGCGCAGGTCGGCGGAGGACCGGACGACGTGGATGGCGCCGGTGACCGTGTCGACCGAGACGTCCTCCACCCGCCCCGGCGGACGATTCCGGATGACGGCGAACGTGAGCACCGTGAACAGGGCGCCGAGCCCGGCCAGCGAGCCGAACGCGATCGACCAGCTCGTCGCGTGCAGCAGGGCTGCGAGCGGGAGCACGGCGAGGATCTGCCCGGACTGGCCGATGAGGCCGGTGAGCTGGACCATGAGCGGCGCCTGCCGTTCGGGGAACCACACGGCGATCACGCGCAGCACGCTCGGGAAGACCGCCGCGTCGCCCGCTCCGAGCAGCATCCGCGCGAAGATCGCCCAGCCGACGTCGGGTGCGAAGGCGAGCACGAGCTGGCCGACGGCCATGAGCGCCATGCCGAGCGTGATCATCGGCCGGGCGCCGAACCGGTCGAGCAGCAGGCCGACGGGGATCTGCATGCCGCCGTAGACCGCCAGCTGGATGACGGCGAACATCGACAGCGTCGAGGCGTCGGCGTCGAAGCGCACTGCCGCGTCGACGCCCACGGCGGACAGCGACGAGCGGTTCGTGACCGAGACGATGTACGCGGCGACGCCGACGCCCCACACCAGCCACAGGCGCCACGTCGGGGCGATGGGGAGCGGGGTGGGGATCGTCACGGCCCTACGAGGCTACCCCGGGTGCGTCGCTCAGTTCACGGGGGCGTCCGCTGAGGCCTCCTCGGCGCCGTCGTCGAACCCGAGCACCGACTCGCCGGGGGTGCCCACCGCCGCCTCGGCCTCCATCGCGAGCTCCGCGTCGACGTCGTACGCCGCCTGCTCGAACTGCGAGTTGTACAGGCGGTAGTAGGCGCCCTCGGCCGCGATGAGCTCGTCGTGCGTGCCCTGCTCGACGATGTCGCCGTGCTCCATCACGAGGATGAGGTCGGCGTCGCGGATCGTCGAGAGCCGGTGCGCGATGACGAACGACGTGCGGCCCTCGCGCAGCGCCGCCATGGCGTGCTGCAGGAGCAGCTCGGTCCGGGTGTCGACCGAGCTCGTCGCCTCGTCGAGGATGAGCACGCTCGGCTGCGCCACGAACGCGCGAGCGATGGTGATGAGCTGCTTCTCACCGGCCGACACGTTCGACGCGTCCTCGTCGAGCACGGTGTCGTACCCGTCGGGCAGCGAGTGCACGAACCGGTCGACGTAGGTCGCCCGCGCCGCGGCCGCGATCTCGCCGTCGCTCGCCGTCTGTCGGCCGTACCGGATGTTCTCGCGGATCGTGCCCCCGAACAGCCAGGGGTCCTGCAGCACCATCCCGGTGCGGGCGCGGACGTCGTGGCGGGTGAGCTCGGAGATGTCCTGGCCGTCGATGAGGATGCGGCCGCCGTCGAGCTCGTAGAACCGCATGACGAGGTTCACGAGGGTCGTCTTGCCGGCTCCGGTCGGGCCCACGATCGCCACGGTCTGCCCGGGTTCGACGCGGAAGGACAGGTCGCGGATGAGCGGTCGGTCGGGCGTGTACGAGAACGAGACGTGGTCGAACTCGATGACGCCGCGACCGTCGACGGCTGCCGGCGCATCGGCGGCGTCGGCCTCCTCCTCGTCGGCGTCGAGGAGCTCGAACACGCGCTCGGCCGAGGCGGTTCCGGACTGCACGACGGCGGCCATCCCCCCGAGCTGCGAGAGCGGCTGCGTGAACTGCTGCGAGTACTGGATGAACGCCTGCACGTCGCCGAGGCGGAGCTGGCCGCCGGCGACCATGAGCCCGCCGAGGACCGCGATGCCGACGTAGGTCAGGTTCCCGACGAACATCATGCCCGGCATGATGACGCCGGCGAGGAACTGCGCCTTGAAGGCGGCCTCGTAGAGCTCCTCGTTCTCCGCGCGGAACTTCTCGCTCGCGTCCTGCTCGCGGCCGAACACCTTCACGAGCGCGTGGCCCGAGAACGACTCCTCGACGCGCGCGTTCAGGCGCCCGACCTTGCGCCACTGGATGCCGAACGCGGCCTGCGACTTCGGCCCGATGATGCCGAAGATGACGGCCATGAGCGGCAGCGCGACGAGCGCGACGAGCGAGAGCTGCCATGAGATGGAGAACATCATCACGAGCACGCCGATGACGGTGAGGACGCTCGTCAGCGCGCTCGAGAGCGACTGCTGCATCGTCTGGGTGATGTTGTCGATGTCGTTGGTCACCCGCGAGATGAGCTCGCCGCGCTGCGTGCGGTCGAAGTAGCTCAGCGGGAGGCGGTGGACCTTCGACTCGACCTGCTCGCGCAGTCCGTACATCGCGCGGACCATGATCACGTTGATCACGTAGCCCTGGACCCAGGACAGGATCGACGCCACCACGTAGAGCAGCAGCACGATGATCACGAGCTGGCTGAGCCGCACGAAGTCGATGCCCTCGCCGGGCGTCAGGGTGGCCGCGCCGACGATGTTGGCGAGGTCGTCCTGGCCGGTCGCCCGCAGCTGCTCGACGACCTGCTGCTGGGTGACGCCCGCGGGCAGCTGCAGCGAGATCCAGCCCTCGAAGATGACGTTCGTGGCCTCGCCGAGCACCCTGGGCGCGATCACCGTGAGCACGACGCCGATGGCGCCGAGCAGCGAGACGAACGCGAACGACCACTTCCACGGAGCCAGGAGCCCGAGCATCCGACGGAAGCTGCGGCCGAAGTCCTGCGCCTTGCCCGGCGCGACGGAGTCCCACGATCCCGAGTTGATCCGCGCCTCCTCGGCGAGCTGCTGCTCCTCGAGCTGCTCGAGGGTCGGCTGCTGCGCCGCCTGCGCCGCCGCCTCGGCGCGGCCCCGGCCGCCGCGGCGCTTGGGGGTGCTGGTGTCGCGGCTCATGCCTGGGTCTCCACTCCGAGCTGGGATTCGACGATCTCGCGGTAGGTCTGGCACGTCTCGACGAGTTCGTCGTGCCGGCCGAGCCCGACCACGCGGCCGTCCTCGAGCACGACGATGCGGTCGGCGTCGGTGATGGTCGACACGCGCTGGGCGACGACGACCTTCGTGACCTCCGGCAGTTCGCGCCAGAGCGCCTGCCTGAGCCTCGCGTCGGTCGTCAGGTCGAGCGCCGAGAACGAGTCGTCGAACACGAGGATCTCGGGGCGGTGCACGATCGCGCGCGCGATCGCGAGCCGCTGCCGCTGCCCGCCCGAGACGTTCGTGCCGCCCTGCGAGATGCGGGCGTCGAGCCCGCCCTCCATCGCGGCGACGAAGTCACGGCCCTGGGCGATCTCGAGGGCGTGCCAGAGCTCGTCGTCGGTGGCCTCCTCGCGCCCGAACCGCAGGTTGGAGGCCACGGTCCCGGCGAACAGGAACGGGCGCTGCGGCACGAGGCCGATCGTCTTCCAGAGCGCCTCGAGGTCGGCCTCGCGCACGTCGGTCCCGTTGACGAGCACTGCGCCGCCGGTGACGTCGAAGAGTCGGGGCACGAGCGAGACGAGCGTGGTCTTGCCCGCCCCGGTGGATCCGACGATCGCCACGGTCTCGCCGCGCTCGGCCCGGAACGAGACGCCCTCGACCACGGCGTGCTCGGCGCCGGGGTAGGCGAACGCGACGTCGCGGAACTCGACCGTGCCCGGCGTCGGGAACTCGTCGATCGCCTGCTCGGGGCGGGGGAGCGTGGTCTCGGTGGCGAGCACCTCGCCGATGCGCTCGGCCGAGACGGCGGCACGCGGGATCATGATCGTCGTGAAGGCGGCCATGAGCACCCCGCCGAGGATCACGCCGACGTACTGCATGAACGCGAAGAGCGTGCCGACCTGCACGCTGCCCGCGTCGACCTCGGCCGCCCCGAACCAGATCACGCCGATGACGGTGAGGTTCAGCACGAGCATGAAGAGCGGGAACAGCGTGATGAACAGCGTGCCGACGCGGCGGCCGACGTCCATGATGTCGTGGTTGGCCCCCTCGAAGCGCTGCTGCTCGATGGGCTCGCGGACGAACGCGCGCACGACCCGGATGCCCGTCAGCTGCTCGCGCAGGATCCGGTTCACGGCGTCGAGGCGCTTCTGGTAGCTGCGGAACAGCGGGACCATGCGGCTGATGACGAGGCCCGCGACCACGAGGATCGTCAGCACCGAGACCCAGATGAGCCAGCTGAGCCCGACGTCCTGCTGCAGCGCCATGATGATGCCGCCGACGGCCATGAGGGGCGCGCTCACGAGCATGGTCGCGCCCGTCATCGCCAGCATCTGCACCTGCTGCACGTCGTTCGTGTTGCGCGTGATGAGCGAGCCCGGACCGTACTTCGACACCTCGCGCTCGCTGAACGCGCTCACCTTGTCGAAGACGTCGTTGCGGATGTCGCGCCCGACCCGCATGGCGGCCTTGGCCGCGAAGTACGTGGCGATGATGGCTGCGACGATCTGGCCGAGCGAGATCGCGAGCATGAAGGTGCCGGTCGACCAGATGTAGGCGGTGTCTCCCGTGGACACGCCCTCGTCGATGATGTCGGCGTTGAGGCTCGGCAGGTAGAGCGTCGCGAGCACGGACATGAACTGGAACAGCAGCACGCCGGCGATGAGCCACCGGTAGGGCTTCAGGTAGCGGATGAGGAGTCGTCCGAGCATGATTCTCCGCGAGGTGCGTACGGGGTGTGCGAGCGCGGGATGCCGCGTCGCCGGGGCTCGGGTCGAATTCCGAGTCGCGTCGTCAAGTCTGCATCCAATCGGATGCCACCGACATCCGTCGGGCGGCCGATATCGCTGATGGCGGAATCGAAACGGAGGAGAGTCCCCGCCGTGGAAGCCGGGCGGAACCGTGCCCCGTCCGCGCCCGGACATGATGATGGGACGCGCACCCCCGCGATGCGCGCCCCATCAGTGGTGGGCCGTTACGAGTTGAAGGCGTCCTTCACGTTCTCGCCGGCCTGCTTGAGGTTGGCCGCGGTCTGATCCCTGCGGCCCTCCGCTTCGAGGCGCTCGTCGTCGGTCGCCTTGCCGGCGGCCTCCTTGGCCTTGCCCTTGAGCTCCTCGGCCTTGTTGCCGATCTTGTCGGACTCACCCATTCGGGGCCCCCTTCCGATCGTCGCGTCGCGTTCGGGTGCGACGTCGACGGCCACGTTACGAGCGCCGCGCATCCGATCACAGCCCTTGTCAGGTGCGGATGCCTCTGCTAGCGATCCGAACGCGTTCCGCGCCGATCCCCCGCACGCATGTCGAGGACGCGGCGTCGGCCTCGACATACTGATGGGGACGAACCTCGCCCCCGCACACCAGGCAAGGAGCGAACCGTGAAGTACCTCATCCTCATCCAGTCCAACCCGCAGTGGGGCGCCGCGTGGGACGCGTTCACGCCCGAGCAGCAGGTCGAGGCCATGGCGGTCTACGTGGACCTCGTCCAGGAGCTGCGATCGTCGGGGGAGCTCGTCGACGCGGAGCAGCTCGCCGGTCGCGAGACCGCACGCGCCGTGCGATCGACCGACGGCGTCGCCACCGACGCGCCGCTCGCGGAGACGAAGGAGTTCCTCTCCGGCTACTACCTCGTCGACGTCGCGTCGTACGACCGTGCCGTCGAGATCGCCGCGCGGCTGCCCGAGGCCTCGTGGGGCGGCGTGCACGTGCACCCGATCCTCGCCGAGGACGCCGAGCCCGACGTCTCGGTGGCGTGAACGTCGACGCGCCGGGGGAGTCCGCGCGCGGCATCGAGCCGGTGCTGCGCGCGGCGGCTCCCTCGGCGCTCGCAGTGCTCGTCCGGCGCATCGGCGACTTCGACTCGAGCGAGGACGCGCTCCAGGAGGCGCTCATCGCCGCCGCCGCGCAGTGGCCGAGCGAGGGCGTGCCGGAGCATCCGCGCGCCTGGCTCGTCGCAGTGGCGCATCGCCGCCACGTGGACGCCGTCCGCAGCGAGATCGCGCGCCGCACGCGCGAGGAGCGCGACGCGGTGCTCGAGCCGATCGACCAGGACGGCGGGGCCGCGGCCTCCGCACGCGACGACTCGCTGGCGCTCCTGGTGCTCTGCTGTCACCCGGCGCTCTCACGGCCGTCGCAACTCGCCCTCACGCTCCGCGCGGTGGGCGGGCTCACGACGGCGGAGATCGCGCGCGGGCTGCTGGTGCCGGAGACCACCGTCGCCCAGCGCATCTCCCGGGCGAAGCAGCGCATCCGGGCGGCGGGCGCCCGGTTCCGCCTGCCGGAGGACGCCGAGCTCCCCGAGCGGACCGCCGCCGTCCGCCAGGTGCTCCACCTGATGTTCACCGAGGGCCACACCGCGAGCTCCGGCGACGTGCTCGCCCGCCCCGACCTCTCCGCCGAGGCCGTCCGGCTGACGCGGATGCTGCGCGACGCCACGCCGCCCCAGGCGTCATGGGCGGCCGAGACCGACGGCCTCCTCGCGCTGATGCTGCTCACGGAGGCGCGCCGCCCGGCCCGACTCCGCGGATCGGGGCCGGAGGAGCTTCCGGAGCTCGTTCCGCTCGACGAGCAGGATCGGACGCTCTGGCGCCGCGACCTCATCGACGAGGGCGTCGGCCTGGTCGAGCGCGCGCTCGTCGCGGGCGAACCGGGCCCGTTCCAGCTCCAGGCCGCGATCGCGGCCGTGCACGCCGAGGCGCCGTCGACGGACGAGACGGACTGGGTCGAGGTGCTCGCGCTCTACGACCTGCTGCGCGTGGTCGGCCCGGGTCCCATGGTCGAGCTCGGCCGGGTCGTGGCCGTGGCGATGGTGCACGGTCCGGACCGCGCCCTCCGCGACCTCGAGTCCGTCGCCCTCGAGCCCGCGCTCGCCGGGCACTTCCGCGTGCACGCCGTCCGGGGGCACCTGCTCGCGCTCGCCGACCGTCCGGACGAGGCGCGCGCCGAGTTCGGCATCGCGGCGCGCACCGCGCTCAACGCGACCGAGCGCCGCTACCTCGAGGGCAAGGCACGGGGCTGAGCGCCGACGCCGGCGGCGCCGTCGCTCGCATCACAGCGGCCGCGTGAACGCGACGCGATGCTCGCCCGGGCCGTCGTAGTCCCGCCACGCGCGCACGCCGTCGATGATCTCGTCGCCCGTCGCCTCGAAGCCCATCGCGCGGTGGAAGTCCTGGGAGCGCACGTTCGGCGGCCCGGTGATCGCCTCGACCCTGCGGCATCCGCTCGCCCGCATCGCCTCGAAGAAGCGCTCGTACAGGGTGCGCGCGAGGCCGGTGCGCCGCTGGTCGGGGCGCACGCCGACGAAGTGGATGTAGGCGACCTCGGGTCGGCTCGCCGAGCGGAAGCCGATCAGGAATCCGGCGAGCTCGCCGTGCTCGTCGTCGACGACGGTGGACGTGTCGGCGAAGTGCTGGAAGAACAGCCGGGGCAGGAGCAGGGCGAGCCGGTCGGCGTCGGGTCGCTCCCACCAGGGACCGATGACCGAGACCACCCGGGCGTGGTCGCCGACCTCGGCCCGCCGGAAGGTCAGCGACGGATGCCGCGCGTCGGCGTCGAGGCGGGGGCCGGATGCGCCGCTCATGCGTCGATCCTCCGCCACGGGGTCACGCCCTGCCGGCCCGGCGGGCCCGGATCGCGCGCACGGACAGTTGGACCGCGGCCGCGACGAGCAGCACGGCGAAGAGCCATCCGCCGACCGCAGGCGGGATGAGGAACGCGAGCGCGACGCCGGGCAGCGACGCGAGGGTCGCCGCGACGCCCACGATGAGCGCGATGCGCACGTCGACGAGCCGGCCGCGCACGTTCTTCACCGACCCGCTCACCGCGGTCGGGATCATCGCGACCAGCGACGTGCCGCGTGCGATCAGGTCGCCGAGGCCGAAGACCGTCATGAACGCCGGCACCATGATGAGCCCGCCGCCGACGCCGAACAGGCCGGAGGCGATGCCGACGACGAGGCCGAGTGCGACGAGGCCGAGCGCGGGGCCGGGCTCGAGCGGCACGGGGTCGGCGGCGCGGTCGGGTGAGCCGAACGCGAGGCGGATCGCCACGACGACGAGCATCGCGATGAACAGCCAGCGCAGCCACTCGAGGGGGAGCCTCGCGAGCAGGGTCGCGCCGATCCAGCCGCCGACGATGCCGCCCGTCGCGACGAGCGCGGCGGCGATGAGGTCGACCTGGCCGTTCACGAGGTACGCGATGGAGCCGGCGAGGGCCGTCGGGACGATCGCGGCGAGCGAGGTCGCCGAGGCGCGGCGCTGGTCCATGCCGGCGAGGAGGATGAGGAGCGGGACCATGACGATGCCGCCGCCCACGCCGAAGAGTCCGGAGAGGAGCCCGCCGAGCACGCCGACGACGGCGAGCCGCCAGAGGGCGGGCGCGGCCGGTGCCGCGTCGGGGTCGGGTGCTGGGTTCGGCACCCGGTCACTCTAGCGGCGGTCGGGCCGCCGGCGGACGTGGGCCGGCGCCCACGCGAGATGACGGATGTGACGGGGGCATCCTGCGGACGCACAGGCGGATGGGATACGCTGAAGGTTCCTCCATACGCGGGCGACCGCCCGTATCACGATTGATTGCCCGGAGGCGGCACGTTCCGCAGGCATGACCCGAGACCGAGGGCAGCGCACGCGACGCGTGGCCGGCCCCTCGGACCACCGCCCGGCAGTCAAGCGTTGCCGGGCCTGCGGACGGCCGAACGGCCGAACGTGACGGGCCGAACCGTTCGGCCCGGTTCGAACGAAGGACACAGCAGTATGGCTACCGGAACCGTCAAGTGGTTCAACTCCGAGAAGGGGTTCGGCTTCATCGCTCCCTCTGACGGGAGCCCCGACGTCTTCGCGCACTTCAGCGCCATCGCGGGCAACGGCTACCGTTCGCTCGAAGAGGGCCAGAACGTCGAGTTCGACGTCGTGCAGGGCCAGAAGGGCCTGCAGGCGGAGAACATCCGCGCGATCTGATCGCTCGCGGGCGCAGGCGCCCGCACTCCCGGACGCCGGGTCGGACACGTTCCGACCCGGCGTTCGGCGTCTCCGCCCGGCCCGCGTCGAGGGTTCGGGCGAACCCCGGACGACGTCGCGATCCGACGTTCAGCCCTCCGACGGCGTGGCCTGGCCGATGTTCACCATCCACTGCACGCCGAACCGGTCGGTCAGCATGCCGAACGCGTCGCCCCACGGCGACTGCTCGAGCGGGAGGACCACGCTGCCGCCCTCGGCGAGCCCCTCCCAGTACCCGCGGAGCGTCGCCTCGTCGTCCGGGCCGCCGCTGAGCGAGACCGCGAAGTTCGTGCCGGCCTCGTAGGGCATCTCGTTCGGGGTGTCGGCGCCCATGAGCGTCAGGTGGTCCGACGTGAGCCGGCCGTGCATGATCTTGTCGGCCTCGGCCGCCTCGTCGCCCTGGCCGAATTCGGCGAAGGTGCTGAGCTCGAGTTCGCCTCCGAGCACCGACCGGTAGAACTCCATCGCCTCGCGCGCTTCGTCGCGGAAGCTGAGGTACGGGTTGAGCGTGACGGACATGGCGACTCCTTCAGGGTCGTGGGCGGGCGGAATCGCCCGCACCGCCGATCCTGCACCCGAGGGGTGACATCTGCGAGAGCCCTTGACGGGGCGGGCGGGCTCGTCGTACATTAACAACCAGCTAGTTGATCAAGCGATTGGTTGAATAATGGATGCCGCAGCCGCCGACGATCGGCTCGACCGCGCCTTCATGGCGCTGGCCGACCCGGTGCGCCGCAGCATCGTCGCCCGGCTCAGCCGTGGGCCGGCGACCGTGACCGAACTCGCCGAACCGTTCGACATCACCACCCAGGCGGTGTCGAAGCACATCCAGGTGCTCGAGGCCGCAGGGCTCGTCACCCGGAGCCGCGACGCGCAGCGTCGCCCCGTGCACCTCGACGCGGCCGCCCTCGAGACGCTCACGGAGTGGATCGACCGCTACCGCCTCATCCACGAGCAGCGATTCCGTCGTCTCGACGCGCTGCTCGCCTCCGCCGACGGCGCCGACGCCGCGGCATCCGCCGAACAGGACTGACACCATGACCACCGAGACCACCAATCCCGTCACGATCGACGCCCCCGAGGGGCTGCCCTACGTCGACATCGAGCGCGTCTTCGACGCGCCCGTGGCCGCCGTGTTCGACGCCCACCGCGACCCCGACAAGGTCCGGCAGTGGCTCGGCCCGAACGGCTACGACATGCAGATCGAGCGCTGGGACTTCCGGCCGCAGGGCGGCTACCGCTACGTGCACGTCGACCCCGACGGCGGTCGCTGGGCCTTCAACGGCACGTTCCACTCCATCCGCGAGAACGAGTTCGCCGTCCAGACCTTCGAGTTCGAGGGCGCGCCCGACATCGTCAGCATCGAGTCGATGACCTTCGAGGACCTCGGCGACGGCCGCACGCGGCTCCGCGGCCACGCCGTCTACCCGAGCCTCGAGGCCCGCGACGCCATGGTCGAGCACGGCATGGCGAAGGGCGTGATCGAGGGCTACGAGCGGCTCGACGCCCTGCTGGCGGGCTGAGCCGCGGCATCCGCCCACCCGCCGACATCGGAGAGGAGCGTCACCATGGACTGGACCCTCGAGGTCGTCGTCGTCCCCGTCGCCGACATCGATCGTGCGATCGAGTTCTACCGCGACCGGGTCGGGTTCGAGCTCGACCACGACACGCACGCCGGCGAGCACCGGTTCGCGCAGCTCACGCCGACGGGCTCCGGCTGCTCGATCGTGATCGGCACGCTGCCGGCGCAGAACGCGATGGCGCCGGGCTCGCTGAAGGGCGTGCAGCTCGTGGTCGCCGACGCCGAGGCGGCCCGTGCCGAACTCGTCGCCCGCGGCGTCGAGGCGAGCCCGATCCAGGTCATCGACCCGCGCGACGGCGGCACGTTCTTCGGGTTCGCCGACCCCGACGGCAACACCTGGGCCGTGCAGCAGATCCGGGCGCGCGCCGATCGGCCGCTCATCCCGGTCGACGCCCGCGGCCGATTCGGCGACGAGCAGGCCCTCGACGGCGGCGAGTGAGATGACGCGAACTGCTCGACGGGCGCCACCGTCGAGCAGTTCGCGTCATCTCGGGGGCGGGGCGGGCAGGCCACCGGTGCCGAATCGGACCGAGACGGGGAGGTGGCCGGGGCGCGAGCATGGAAGCATGACCGCCCCGACGCCCGAGATCCTCCGCTACGCCGCGTTCACGACCGACCCCGACGGGGGCAACCCCGCCGGGATCGTGCTCGATGCCGCCGCGCTCGACGACGCCGCGATGCTCGCCGTCGCCGGGGAGGTCGGCTACGCCGAGACCGCGTTCGTGGCAGGCGGCGACGGCGAGGTCCGCGGCATCCGCTACTTCTCGCCGGTCGCCGAGGTGCCGTTCTGCGGCCACGCGACCGTCGCGACCGCGGTCGCCCTCGCCGAGCGGGAGGGGCCGGGTCGCATCCGGTTCGCGACCCCGGTCGGCGAGGTGGCCATCGAGACCGCCGAGGTCGACGGACGCATCGTCGCCTCCTTCACGAGCGTCGACCCCCGGGTCGAGCCGATGCCGACGGCGGTCCTCGCCGAGCTGCTCGAGCTCGTCGGCCTCGACGCGGGTGCGCTCGACGAGCGCCATCCGCCTCGGATCGCATTCGCGGGCAATCGGCATCCCGTCCTCGTGGTCGCCGACGCCGGGGCGTTCGATGCGTTCACCTTCGACGCCGGGCGCGCTCGCGCGCTCATGGACGAGCACGGCTGGCCGGCGACCATCACCGTGCTGCACCGCCTCGCCGACGCCGCCGACGGCGGCCTCCGATTCGAGGCGCGCAACATCTTCCCGGTCGGGCGGATCGTCGAGGACCCCGCCACGGGGGCCGCCGCGGCCGCGGTCGGCGGCTACCTCCGCGAGCTCGGCACGGTCGTGCCGCCGGCGCGCGTCGTCATCGCGCAGGGCCGGCACGTCGGGCGCCCGAGCGGGCTCGTCGTCGACATCCCGGCCACCGGCGGCGTCGTCGTCAGCGGGTCGGCCGTGCCGATCGCCTGATCGCACGGCCGCCGAGCCACGGTCCGCCGCCGACTCGGTCGGCTCCCGATCAGTGCAGCGGATCGCGCCCGTCGTCGTCGGTGGTCCGGTCCGGGACGGCCTCGACGTCGCCGCGCGCTCGCGGGTCGTGGTCCACGATGCCGTCCACGTCCTCGGTCGGGACTCCGGTCGACTCGGCGTTGAGCGTGTCCATCGCGCGCTGCGACGCGTGCCGCGGCACGAGTTCGCCGTCGATGTGCGTCAGGACGGGGTGCAGCGGCGGCTCGACCCCCGGCACCTTCTGGATCGGCATCGTCGGCAGGTCCTGCCTGATGCCGAGACGCCGTTGGAGCTGCCGCACCCACCTCGGCCCCCGGCCGATCGCGCCCTCCTCGAGCGGCGCCTCGACCTCGAGCCCGTAGTACTCGCCGATCTGGTCGACGAACTGCGCGCGCCGCGCGAGCTCGTACGCGCGACGCTCGCGACTGAACGCGATGATCGTGGACCAGCAGATCATGAGCATCACCACGCTGAACGGGAGCGCGATGATGATCGCCGCCGTCTGCAGGGCGCGCAGCCCGCCGGCGAGCAGCAGCGAGATCGACAGCAGGGCGGTGATCAGCGTGAAGAACGTGCGCACCCACTTCCGCGGGTTGATCTGGCCGCCGGTCGCGATCATGCCCATGACGAGCGCCCCGGAATCGGACGAGGTCACGAAGAAGATCGTGATCAGCAGGATGACGCCGAAGGTGAGCACCGTCGAGCCGGGGAAGTAGCCGAGCAGGGCGAACAGCGTGCCCTCGATGTCGACCGCGCCGTCGGCGCCGACGAGGCTGCCCGGTTCGGTGAGCTCGAGGTAGAGCGCCGAGCCGCCGAGCACGCTGAACCAGAGGATGCCGATGAGGGTCGGCACGATGATCACGCCCGCGACGAACTCGCGCACCGTCCGACCGCGCGAGATGCGGGCGATGAAGATGCCCACGAACGGCGCCCACGAGATCCACCAGCCCCAGTAGAACGAGGTCCACGACGCCTGCCAGGCCTCGCCGGCTGCGCCCTGGAAGGCGCTGACGTTGAACGAGAGGCCGATGAAGTTCTGGATGTACGTGCCGATCGACTGCACGAACTCGCGCAGCAGGAACTCCGTCTGGCCGAACACGAGCAGGTAGAGCACGAGGATGCCCGCGAGCACGAGGTTCGTGGAGGAGAGCCACTTCATGCCGCGCGTGACGCCCGAGAGCACCGAGGCGAGCACGAACACCGTGATCACCATGATGATGACGACCTGCGTGGTCTCGGTCGGCTCGGCGATCCCGGCGGCATCGAGGCCGGCGCTGATCTGCAGCACGCCGAGCCCGAGCGACGTGGCGACGCCGAACAGCGTGCCCGCGAGCGCGACGACGTCGATCACGTTGCCCCAGGCGCCGCGCACGCGCTTGCCCAGCAGCGGCTCGAGCGTCCAGCGGATCGAGATCGGCCGCTTGCGCCGGTGGATGGCGTAGGCCAGTCCGAGCCCGACGACGACGTAGATCGACCACGCGTGGATGCCCCAGTGCAGGTAGGTCTGGCTGAGCGCCGACGACGCGAGCTGCTCGGGCGTGCCGGCGACGCCCGGCCGCGGCGCGACGAAGTGGCTGAGCGGCTCGCTCGCCCCGTAGAACACGAGCCCGATGCCCATGCCCGCGGCGAACAGGAGCGAGAACCACGCTCCGAGCGAGAACTCGGGCTTGTCGTCGTCCTCGCCCAGGCGGATGTCGCCGTATCGGCTGAAGCCCACGAAGAGGCTGAAGGCGACGAAGAACGCCGCGATGAGCACGTAGTACCAGTTGAACGCGTTGACGATGGACGCCTGCACGGCGCCGAAGAACGTCTCGGCGAGGTTCGGGGCGAGGAGCGCGAACCCGCTGAACGCGAGCACCACCCCCGCCGCAGGCCAGAACACCCACCTCTCGATCGACGTCTTGGGGAGTCGGGGCCGTCGCCGGCCGTCGTGGTCGCTGGGCTGGGTCCGCGGCGTCCCGTCCATGCCCGCCACGATACGCCCCGGGCTAGGCTCGGTCGGGGACATCCGTCGAGGAGGAGCACGCATGCAGACCCGAACCCTCGGCCGCACCGGCCGCACCGTCTCGGTCATCGGACTCGGCACCTGGCAGCTCGGCGCCGACTGGGGCGAGGTCGAGGAGGCCGACGCGCTCGCGGTGCTCGACGCCTCGCACGAGGCCGGCGTCACGGTGTTCGACACCGCCGACGTCTACGGCGACGGCCGCTCCGAGACGCTCATCGGGCGCTGGCTCGCCGCGAACCCCGGTGCCGGCGTCACCGTCGCGACGAAGATGGGGCGACGGATGCCCCAGGAGCACGGCAACTACGTCCTGGACAACTTCCGCGCCTGGACCGACCGGTCGCGCCGCAACCTGGGCGTCGAGACGCTCGACCTCGTCCAGCTGCACTGCCCGCCGACCTCCGTCTACTCCGACGACGCCGTGTACGACGCGCTCGACACCCTGGTCGCCGAGGGCGCGATCGCCGCGTACGGGGTGAGCGTCGAGAAGGTCGACGAGGCGCTCGCCGCGATCGCGCGGCCGAACGTGGCGACCGTGCAGATCATCCTCAACGCCTTCCGGCTGAAGCCGGTCGAGGAGGTCCTGCCCGTCGCGAGGCAGTACGGCGTCGGCATCATCGCGCGCGTGCCGCTCGCGAGCGGGCTGCTCTCCGGTCGGTACACGCTCGAGACCGAGTTCGCGGCGAACGACCACCGCTCGTACAACCGTCACGGCGAGTCGTTCGACGTCGGCGAGACCTTCTCGGGCGTCGACTACGCGACCGGCGTGCGCGCGGCCTCCGAGTTCTCGGCGCTCGCACGCGAGGCGGCGCCGGATGCCACGCCGGCCCAGGTCGCGCTCGCCTGGGTCGCCGCGCAGGACGGCGTCTCGACGGTGATCCCCGGGGCGCGCAACCCGGAGCAGGCGCGTGCGAACGCGGCCGCCGGCTCGCTCGAGCTCCCGGAGCCGTTCGGCGCGGCCGTGCGCGACCTCTACGACCGCGACATCCGCGCCTCGGTGCACCACCGCTGGTGACACGCCGGGACCCCCGCGGCGGATCGGCGTCGATCCCCGCGGGATTCCCCGCCCGGCTCCCGGGCGGCGCGGCGTGATCGACATCCTCACCGGGTTCGCGGTCATCGGCCTCGCCGTCGTGGTCGGCTGGGTCGCCGGCCGCACCGGCGTGCTCGGGCCGAACGCGCGCCCGGTGCTCGCACGGCTGAACTTCAGCGTGCTCTCGCCGTTCCTGCTGTTCTCCGTGCTCTCGACGGCCGACGTGAAGGCACTGTTCTCGGCGCTGCTCCCGGTCTCGGCGATCGCCGCGGTCTCGGTCATGCTCGTCTTCTCGATCGTGTCGCTCCTGCTGCTCCGGCGGGGCGTCGCCCGCACGACGATCGGGGCGCTCGCGAGCGGGTACGTCAACGGCAACAACATCGGCATCCCGATCGCGCTCTACCTGCTCGGCAACGCCGCGTACTCGGCGCCGATCGTCCTGCTGCAACTGCTGCTCTTCGCGCCGATCGCGCTCGCGGTGCTCGGCGCGACCGTGCAGGGCCGGACGTCGGTCGGCGGCATCCTGCGCTCGACCGTGACGAACCCGATCATCATCGGCTCGCTCCTCGGCGTGCTCGTCTCGGTGTCGGGCATCGAGCTGCCGCCGATCGTGCAGGATCCGATCCACCTGATCGGGCAGGCGGCGGTGCCGCTCATGCTCATCGCCTACGGACTGTCGCTGCACGGCACGCGCCTGCTCGAACCCGGAACGGGCCTGCGCGACGTGGTGCTCGCCGCCACGCTGAAGCTCGCCGCGATGCCGGCGATCGCGTGGGCGCTCGGCGCGTTCGCGTTCGGGCTCGAGGGGCGCGACCTCTACGCGGTCACGGTGCTCGCGGCGCTGCCGACCGCGCAGAACGTCTTCAACTTCGCGCAGCGCTACGAGACCGCCGAGGTGGTCGCCCGCGACACGGTGTTCGTGACGACCGTCGGCTCGGTGCCCGTGCTGCTGCTCGTGTCGGTGCTGCTCGGCTGACGGCCGACGCGGCAGGATGGTGCAACGCACCGAGGCGAGGAGACCCGAATGCCCTTCCTGCGCGAGGACGGCGCACCGCTCGACGAGCTGCCGCTCGCCCAACGCCCGGCCGACGGGTACCGGTTCGCGCTGCGCGCCCCGCTCGTGTACGTCGACGACCCGAGCGGTCGCCGGTACCGCGCGCCGGCGGCGGGCGAAGGGCCTCCCCCCGTCGGCATCACCGACCTCGCCTCGGTGCCCACGCCGCTGTGGGGGCTCATCGCGAGCTACGGCCGCCAGTCCGCACCTGCCGTGCTGCACGACGCGCAGTCGATCGCCGCGGCGGCGCTCGACGACGACGCGGCCGCGCTCGTGCAGCGACGCGAGGACGACGACGTCTTCCATCGCGCGCTGCGCGAGCAGGGCGTGCCGGTCCTTCGCGCCCGGCTCATGTGGGCGTGGGTGTCCGCGGACCGCGAGCGCACGTACGCCGGATGGCGCGGGTGGCTCCTGCTCGCCCAGGTCGCGCTCGGCGTCGCGGCCGTTGTGGCCGCCATCGTGCTCGCCGTGGTCGCGCACCCGGTGTGGCTGCTGCTCGCCGCCGCGCCCGCGTTCGCCGCGCTCGCGTGGGGCGGGCTCGCCCGGCTCGTGATCGCCCTCACCTACCCGCTCGCGCTGCTCGGCCCGGTGCTCCTGGTGCACCTGCTCGCGGTCGGCGTCTTCCGCCTCGTCGAGGCGACCGTCGAGCTCATCGCCGGCGGCGACGTGCAGTCGGTCGTCCGGCCGACGGTGCTGCCGCCGGACGATCGCGCGGGGCGGGCATGACGGCCGTCGGCAGGCTGCCCGGCCCCGTCGTGGTGATGGGCGTCTCCGCCTCGGGGAAGTCGACCGTGGGGAGGCTCCTCGCGGAGCGCCTCGGGGTGTCCTTCGTCGATGCCGACGACCTCCACCCGCCCGCGAACGTCGCGAAGATGCGGTCGGGCGTGCCGCT
This sequence comes from Agromyces kandeliae, assembly GCF_009674665.1. Classification (GTDB taxonomy): domain Bacteria; phylum Actinomycetota; class Actinomycetes; order Actinomycetales; family Microbacteriaceae; genus Agromyces; species Agromyces kandeliae. The sequence goes on along the minus strand of NZ_WKJD01000016.1, from coordinate 372,085 downwards.
CGACGACGCCGACCGCGAGCCGTGGCTCGATCGGGTCGGAGCGATCCTGGCCGACGGCACGGAGGACGGGGTGGTGGTGGCCTGCTCCGCACTCCGACGCGCCTATCGCGCTCGCCTCCTGGCGTCGGCCCCGGCGACCCGGTTCGTGCACCTCGACCTCTCGGAGGCGGAGCTCGCGCGGCGGGCCGGCGGCCGCGTGGGCCACTTCATGCCCGCCGCCCTGCTGGAGTCGCAGCTCGCCACCCTCGAACGGCTGGCGCCCGGTGAGCCCGGCATCGTCGTGGATGCGGACGGCCCGGCCGAGCGCGTCGTCGACTCGGCGGCCGAATCGCTCTCCGCAGGGTCGTCGTCCTGACTTCGACCCGGGGCGGGTTCAGGGCTACCCCTGATGCCCCCCTCGCGCGGCATCCGTACCGTTGACCTCGGTCGCGCACCGCGGACACGCAGGGGGAACTGTCGCCGCGGAGCCGACCGGAGAGCCGGCCGCGCTGGAACCCGACCCGAACGGGCAGCGCGGGCCGGCTCCCCCCATGTCGGGCCGCGTCGCGGCCGCCGCCCGCGCGAGCGCGGCGGACGGCGATGCGGCAGACTCGGACGGATGACCGCAACCCTGCTCGACGCCGCCCCGCGCCCGTACGACGCCGACGCGATGTACGACGCGTTCGTCGAGTGGGCCGAGGGCCGCGGCTTCTCGCTCTACCCGGCGCAGGACGAGGCCGTCATCGAGCTCGTCTCGGGCGCGAACGTGATCCTGTCGACGCCGACGGGCACGGGGAAGTCGCTCGTCGCGGTCGCCGCGCACGCGGCATCCGTCGCCCGCACCGCCGCCGACCGCGACGCGGGCCGGCCGTGGGGCCGCACCTACTACACGGCGCCGATCAAGGCGCTCGTGAGCGAGAAGTTCTTCCAGCTGGTCGACATCTTCGGCGCCGCGAACGTCGGCATGGTCACGGGCGACAGCTCGGTGAACGCCGAGGCGCCGATCATCTGCTGCACGGCCGAGATCCTCGCGAACCTCGCGCTCCGGCAGGGGGCGGATGCCGCGGTCGACCAGGTCGTCATGGACGAGTTCCACTACTACGGCGACCCCGACCGCGGGTGGGCGTGGCAGGTGCCGCTCATCACGCTGCCCCATGCGCAGTTCGTGCTCATGTCGGCGACGCTCGGCGACGTGACCGCGATCGCCGACGACCTGGCGCGCCGCACCGGCCGCGACACCGCGCGCGTGACCGGCGTCGAGCGACCCGTGCCGCTGCACTTCTCGTACGCGAAGACGCCCGTGCAGGAGACCGTCGAGGAGCTCCTCGAGACGAAGCAGGCACCGGTGTACATCGTGCACTTCTCGCAGGCCGCCGCGATGGAGCGCGCGCAGGCGCTCTCCTCGATCCGGGTCGTCACGCGCGAGCAGCGCGACGAGATCGCCGAGGCCATCGGCGGGTTCCGCTTCACGACCGGGTTCGGCAAGATCCTCTCCCGCCTCGTGCGCGCCGGCATCGGCGTGCACCACGCGGGCATGCTGCCCCGCTACCGCCGGCTCGTCGAGACGCTCGCGCAGCGCGGGCTGCTCCGCGTCATCTGCGGCACCGACACGCTCGGCGTCGGCATCAACGTGCCCATCCGCTCGGTGCTCATCACCGCGCTGTCGAAGTACGACGGGCAGCGGATGCGCCAGCTCAGCGCGCGCGAGTTCCACCAGGTCGCGGGGCGGGCGGGCCGGGCCGGCTACGACACGGCGGGCACCGTCGTCGTGCTCGCCCCCGACCACGAGATCGAGAACGAGACCGCGATCCGCAAGGCGGGCGACGACCCGAAGAAGCTGAAGAAGATCGTCCGCAAGAAGCCGCAGGCCGGGTTCGTCACGTGGGGCGAGGGGTCGTTCGAGCGCCTCGTCGCCGCGGAGCCCGAGCCGCTCGTGCCGCAGCTGTCGCTCAGCGCGGCGATGCTGATCAACGTGATCGGTCGCGGCGGCGACGTGGCCGGCGCCATCCGCTCGCTCGTCTTCGACAACCACGAGCCGCGGGCGCGGCGGTTCGAGCTCGCGCGTCGCGCGCTCGGCATCCTGCGCACGCTGCGCGACGCGGAGGTGGTCCACATCGTCCCGGCCGTCGAGGCCGGCCGGACGTACGGCGTCGACCTGCGGCTCACCGTCGACCTGCAGCCGAACTTCGCCCTGAACCAGCCGCTGTCGCCGTTCGCGCTCGCCGCGATCGAGCTGCTCGACCCGACCACGAGCGAGCAGGGCACCGGGCACTACTCGCTCGACGTCGTGTCGATCATCGAGTCGACGCTCGACGACCCTCGGCCGATCCTGTCGCAGCAGCAGTACAAGGCCCGCGGCGAGGCCGTCGCCGCGATGAAGCGCGACGGCATCGAGTACGACGAGCGGATGGCGCTGCTCGAGGAGGTCACCTGGCCGAAGCCGCTCGACGAGCTGCTCGCCCACGCCTTCGAGACGTTCGCCTCGAGCCAACCGTGGGTGCGCGACTTCGAGCTCAGCCCGAAGGCGGTCGTGCGCGACATGTTCGAGCGGTCGATGTCGTTCGGCGAGTACGTGTCGTTCTACCAGCTGCAGCGCAGCGAGGGCCTCGTCCTCCGCTACCTCTCCGACGCGTTCCGCGCGATCCGTCAGACCGTACCGGACGAGCACAAGGACGAGGAGCTGCTCGACCTCATCGAGTGGCTCGGCGAGCTCGTGCGGCAGGTGGACTCGAGCCTCGTCGACGAGTGGGCCGAGCTCGTCGACCCGACCGCGCACCTGCCCGAGGACGAGGCGCCGGTCGTGCCGCCCGCGCCGCCGTCGGTCGTCACGAACCGCCGCGCGTTCACCGTGCTCGTGCGCAACGAGCTGTTCCGCCGCGTGCAGCTCGCCGCGCTCGAGCGCGACGAGGAGCTCGCCGAGCTCGACCCGGACGTCGGCTGGCCCGACGTGCTCGACCGGTACTACGCCGAGCACGACGACATCCTCACGGGCGGGCCCGCGCGCTCGCCGCGGCTCGTCACGATCGACGAGACGGACGCCGCCGCCGGCACCTGGCGCGTCGAGCAGGTGATCGACGACCCCGCGGGCCACCACGACTGGCGGATCCGCGGCGAGGTCGACCTCGAGGCGTCGGCGGAGGAGGGCACCGCGGTCGTGCGCATCGCGGAGGTCGTCCGGCTCTGACGCCGATCACGTCGTGCCGCCGGTCCGCGTGCCGTCGGGGGACCGTGCCGCTCAGGCCACCGCGAGCAGGCCGGCCGCGACGAGCGCCAGCGCGAGTCCCGCCCACTGCACCGGCGCGATACGTTCGCGCAGGACGATCGCCGCGAGGAGGATCGTGCCCGCCGGGTACATGGCACCCAGCACGGCCGCGACGGCGAGGTCGCCCGCGCGGATGCCGAGGAGCAGCAGCACGTTCGCCGTCGCGTCGACGACGCCGCACGTGAGGGCGAGCGCGAGTGCCACGCGGAGGTCGCGGAAGCGCGTCGCGCCGGCCGTCGCCGTCCCGGAGGCGGTCGGCACCGCGCCGCGATCGGCCGACGCCTCCGCCGCTCCCGATCGGGCGGTGCCCGCCTCCAGCGCGCCGGACCGTGCCCGCACCGCGGCGAACACGGTCACCGCGCCGAACGCGGCGAACAGCACGGTCGCCGAGACGACGCGGTTCGCGACGAGCGGGACGACGCCCGAGGCATCCGCCGTGTGGGAGATCGCGATGTAGTACCCGCCGATCGCGAGCCCGGAGCCGACCGCGAGCAGCAGGCCGCGCGCGCTGGGCCGGACGGCACCGCGCTCGGGCACGAACCCGACGAGGACGACGGCGACCAGCGCGATGCCGATGCCCCAGGCCCCGAGCGGTCCGAACCGCTCGGCACCGACGAGCGTGCCCCAGAGCATCGGGGTGACGGCCGACATCAGCGCGGTGAGCGGCGAGAGGATGCTCATGGGGCCGATCGCGAGGCACGCGTAGAGCAGGGCGATCGCGACGGCGCCGATCACGCCGGAGAGCGCGCCCCACCCGAGGTCGGCGGCGGTCCAGGCTCCGCCGAGCACGGGCAGCGCGGCCACCATCGCGACGAGTCCCGCGACCGAGGCGACCGCCGTGGCCAGGAGCGCGCCCAGGCGACGTGCGGCGAGGCCGCCGAGGAAGTCCGCAGCGCCGTAGACGATCGCGCCGGAGAGCGAGAGGACCGCGGTGAGCATCGTCGTTCAGCCTAGGCCCGACGGCCGATCCTGCTCATCTGAGCACGGATCGCTGCTCATCTGAGCAAAATCGGCCGATTCGTTGAACGCCGCGTGACGAGTGGGTCAAGTCCCTTCCCTCGGCCGAGCCCCCGCCATAGGCTGCGAAGCAGTGCCCGCCCGAACCCGGGGCGGTCACGTGCGACGCCGGGGGAGCGCGAAGGCCGGTCTCCCGCATCCGCCCTTGCAGAGGAGATCACGCAATGCAGCAACGTTCCCCCGGTGCGGCTCGGACCCGCGCCACGTCCCCCATGCGCTCCCGCGGCCGCGCGGCCGCAGGAGCGCTCGCCGGAGCCACCGCTCTCGCGCTCGCCCTCGGCGGCGTCGCCTCGGCCCAGGCCGTCCCGCCGGACGGGCTCCCGCCGCAGGCGAAGGCGAAGGCCTTCGTCGACCTCAACCTCGTCACCGTGAACGACTTCCACGGCCGGATCGAGCAGAACGGCTCCGCAGCGGGCATCGCGCGGCTCTCGACGGCGGTGAACGAGATCCGCGACGCGAACCCGAACACCGTCTTCGCCGCAGCCGGAGACCTCATCGGGGCATCGACCTTCACCTCGTTCATCCAGCAGGACGTCCCGACGATCCAGGCCTTCAACGAGGCGGGCCTCGACGTCAGCTCGGTGGGCAACCACGAGTTCGACAAGGGCATGGACGACCTCACCGATCGCGTCATGCCGCTCGCGCTCTGGGAGTACCTCGGCGCGAACGTCTACGACAAGACCACCGGCGAGGCCGCGCTGCCCGAGTACTGGGTGGCGGAGTTCGAGGGCGTGCGCCTCGGCTTCGTCGGCGCCGTGACCGACGAGCTTCCGTCGCTCGTGAGCCCCGCGGGCATCGCCGACATCGAGGTGGGCCCACCCGTCGAGGCCGCCAACCGCGTTGCCGACCAGCTGAGCGACGGCGACGACGCGAACGGCGAAGCCGACATCGTCGTCCTGCTCGTCCACGAGGGCGCAGCCGACACGACCGTCGCGTCGGCGACCGACCCGAACTCGCGGTTCGGCGACATCGTGCTGAATGCCAACGACAACGTCGACGCGATCGTCTCGGGCCACACGCACCTCGCGTACAACCACGTGATCGACGGCCGACCCGTGATCTCGAGCGGCCAGTACGGCGAGCGCTTCTCCAACATGGAGATCACCTTCAACAAGAAGAGCGGCAAGATCGCGCGGATGAAGAACACCATCTACACGATGGCGGTCCGCGACGCGAGCGGGAGCATCACCGGCTACATCGCGGAGCCCGACCCGGCGCTCGTCCCGCTCGTGGCCGAAGCCACGGCCGTCGCCCAGGAGCTGGGCAGCGTCGTGCTCGGCGAGGCGACGGCGAACTTCGGCCGCGCCGTGCGCGCGAACCCCGTCGGGGCGCCGTCGTTCCCGGAGAACCGTGGAGGCGAGTCCACGCTCGGCAACTTCGTGGCCGACGTGCAGGAGTGGGCGCTGAACGTGGACGGCACGCGTGACGTGCAGATCACGTTCATGAACCCCGGCGGCCTGCGTGCCGACCTCGCCTCGGGTGAGGTCACCTACGCCGAGGCCGCGGCCGTCCAGCCGTTCGCCAACACGCTGGTCTCGTTCGACCTCACGGGAGCGCAGATCAAGCAGGTGCTCGAGGAGCAGTGGCAGCCCGAGGGCGTCAGCCGTCCGTTCCTCAAGCTCGGCGTCAACGAGGAGTTCACGTACACGTACGACCCGACCGCGCCGAAGGGCTCGCACGTGACCGAGATGTGGCTCGATGGCGTGGCGATCGACCCCGCGGCGACGTACTCCGTCGGTGCGAACTCGTTCCTCGCGTCCGGCGGTGACAACTTCTTCACCCTGGCCGACGGCACGAACAAGGCCGACAGCGGCAAGATCGACCTCGAGTCGATGGTGGACTGGTTCGACACGTTCGGCTCCGCGACGCCCGACCTCATGCAGCGCGCGGTCGGCGTCCACCTGCCGGGCGGCACCTCGGTCGCGGCGGGCGCCTCGGTGACCGTCGAGCTGTCGTCGCTCGACTTCTCGCGCGACGAGATCGACGCGGACACCGCGGTCGTCTCGAGCGGCGGGGTCGAACTCGGCAGCGCGCCGATCGACACCGCGTACACGCCGAACTTCGACGAGATCGGCCAGGCGAGCGTCATGTTCACCGTCCCGGCCGGCGCGAGCGGTCCGACCACGTTCGACGTGTTCGTGCCCTCGACCGGCACCACCAGCTCGTTCACGCTGAACGTGAGCTGACGCCGGTACCCAGTGGAACGGCCCCGGGCGCATGCCCGGGGCCGTTCCCGTGCGCGCCGGGCGGCTAGGCTGGTCGGGTGACTTCCCGGGGTGCGCGCACGGCTCGTGGAGCCGCGGTCGCCGCGTTCGCGGTGCTCGCGGCATCCCTCGCGCACACGGTCGGCGGCGGCACGCCGCCCGGGCCCGTCGCACTGGCCCTCGCGTTCGCCTTCTCCGTCCCCGTCGCGATGCTCGTCGTCGGCGGGCGGATGCCGCTGCTCCGCGCCTCGGTCGCCGCACTCGTCGCACAGGCCGCCCTGCACCTGCTCTACGCGGTGGGCACGCCCGGGTCCGACGCACTCGGCGCCGCGGCCGTCGATGCCCACGCACTCCACGCGGGCGGCACCATCCCGCTCGACGCGTTCGTCGCCGTCGACCACGGGCATGCGGCCATGCCCGTGGCGCACGTGGCCGCCGCGGCGCTCACGGTCGCGTTCCTCGCGGTGCTCGGCAGGTCCGTCGCCGCCGTCGCCGCGGTCGCCGGCGCGCTGGCGCGCGGCATCCGCCTGCTCGTCACGGTCCTCACGGGTGCGGCCGCGCCCGCCCCGCGCGACGTGGCGCGCCCCGTCTCGCGGCGCGACGGCCCGTCGGCCCTCGGCATCCTGCTCCTCTCCTCGCTCCGCCATCGGGGTCCGCCGGAGGTGCTCGCGGCCGCCTGAGCGGTCACGACACCGAATCCGTTCGCGCCGACGCGCCGAACCACTGCCGACGATCACGGCAGCGCGTCCGCGCACCCCCTCTTGGAGAAGAACACACCGATGCGATCCATCACCCGCACGACCGCCGCCGCCGCGACCGCACTCGGCGCCGGCACCCTGCTCGCCCTCGCGGCGCCCGTCGCCGCGCAGGCCCACGTCAACGTCACGCCCAGCTCGACCGCCGCCGGGTCGTACTCGGTGCTCGAGTTCGCCTCGGGCCACGGCTGCGATGCGTCGCCGACCACGTCGTACACCGTCGAGATCCCCGAGTCGATCCTGTCCGTCACCCCGACGCTCAAGTCCGGCTGGGACGTCGAGAAGGTCATGGTCGAGCTCGACGAGCCGGTCGACGGCGCGCACGGCGACGTCGTCGCCGAGCGCGTGGGCCAGGTCGTCTACACCGCCTCGACGCCGCAGCCCGACGGGTATCGCGAGACGTTCCAGATCCAGGTGCTGCTGCCGGAGGACGCCGCGGGCGAGCGCCTCGAGTTCCCCGTGCTGCAGTCCTGCGTCGAGGGCGAGAACGACTGGAGCGAGTCGGCGGGCGCCGACGGCGCCGAGCCCGAGCGCCCGGCCCCGGCGATCGAGGTCACCGAGTCGACGGGCGACGCGCACGGCCACGACGACGCCGAGGCGTCGTCGGACGAGCACGCCGAGGAGCACGAGGCCGAGCAGACCGCGGCATCGCAGGGCTCGGTCGACGTCGTCGGCCGGGTGCTCGGCATCACCGGCCTGGCCGTGGGCGCTGCCGGTCTCACCGTGGCGATCGCCGCACGGCGCGGGAAGAAGGCCTGACCATGGTGTCGCGCCGGAGCATCCCGCTCGCCGTGGCCGGGGCGGCGCTCGCCGCCCTGGCCACGGTGGCCGGCCCCGCACTGCCCGCATTCGCGCACAACACCGTGATCGCGGTCTCGCCCGACGGCGAGGAGACCGTCACGGAGCAGCCCGGCGTCGTCTGGCTCGAGACGAACGACGCGCTGCTCGATGCCGAGGGTGCGGCGGCCATGGACGTGGTCGGGCCCGACGGGCTGCACTACGCCACGCAGTGCGCGACGGTCGACGGCGCGATCGCGAGCGTGGCGGCCGAGCTCGGCGAGCCGGGCGAGTACACCGTCGTGTGGCGCGTCGTCTCGGCGGACGGTCACCCGATCTCCGGCGACTTCGAGTTCGAATGGCAGCCCGCCGACGGCGAACCCGTGGGCCCCGGGGCGGACGACTCGCCGTGCGCCGACGTCGCGGGAACGGCCGAGGGTGTCGACGACGGAGAGGCCGGCGACGCCTCGTCGAGCGGTGCCGCGCAGGACCTCGTGTGGATCGGCGCAGGCGTGCTGGCGGTCGCCGTCGCCGCGGTGGTGGCGTTGCTGTTCGTCCGTCGGAAGCCGGCGGGCGCGGATGCCGCCGACGGCTCGCCCGAGCCCGACGCCGGGGAGGCGTCCGGAGACTCGGAGCCGCGCGACTGACGCGCGCGCTGCCGCCCGGTGCCGCGTCGGCGCCGACTCAGGCTCCGGTGAAGGCGTCGGGCGGCAGCGTCGTCGAGCCGTCCTCGATCGCCCGCACGAGCCGATCCGCGACGATCGCGGGATCGTGCCCGTGCGGGAAGCGCGGCGCCGCCCCGAAGAGGGGGCGCTCGGCGAGTCCCGTCTCGGTATGGCCGGGCCGGGCATCGACGAGGCGGATGCCGCTGCGCCGGAGCTCTCGACCGGCGGCCGCGACGTACGCCGCGAGTGCCGCCTTCGAGGCCGAGTAGCTCGCGAGCCCGGCCGTCGGGAACTCCGAGACGATTCCCGAGATGGTGAGCACGACCGGCTCGTTCCCTGCGGCGGCCGAGTCGCGCAGGCTCGGCAGCGCGACCGAGATGATCCGCATCGGAGCGAGGGCGTTGACGGTGAACATCGTCTCGAGGTCCTGCCCGGCCGTCTCTGCCACGCCGTCGAACCCGACGACGCCTGCCGCGACGACGATCGCGTCGAGGCCGCCGAGTGCCTCGACGGCACGATCGACGATCGTCTCGGGTGCGTCGGCCTCGGTGAGGTCGATGGCGACCGTCGCGCCGCCCGGCGGGTCGCCGAGCCGTGCCGCGTCCCGGCCGTGGAGGACGAGCCGGGCTCCGCGCTCCGCGAGGCGCTCGGCGATCAGGGTTCCCAGCGCGCCGCTGGCCCCGACGACGAGGATGCGCGCCTGCTCGATGCGGGTCATGGCGCGAGCCTAGGTCGGCGCGGCGCACGCGACGGAGCTTCACAGCAGACTCGCACCGCGACCCGTCCTCCCCGTCGCGCCCGAGCCCTCGGGCTTCCGGGGAACCGGCGGACCTGTCGGGGCCGCCGGGTAGGGTCGACGGGTGACGTGGAGCGAGCACCCCGATTCCGCCGGCGCACCCGCGTGGGCCGACGAGGTCCCGTGGGATCCCGACGAGCTCGCGCCGCCCGAGGAGGAGTGGGCGCCGCCACCGCCGTCCGACCCGGCCGTCCGGTCCGAGGCGAGCGAGCGGATGCCGCCGGCGGGCGCCGTGACGGCCGCGCCCGCCCGCTTCGCCTCGGCGATCGACGCGCTCCGCACGGTCTACGGGTACGACGGGTTCCGCGGCGAGCAGGCCGCGATCATCGACCACGTGGCGGCGGGCGGCGACGCCGTCGTGCTCATGCCCACGGGCGGCGGCAAGAGTCTCTGCTACCAGGTCCCCGCGCTCCTCCGCGAGGGCACGGGCGTCGTGGTCTCGCCGCTCATCGCGCTGATGCACGACCAGGTCGACGCGCTCGTGCGCAACGGCGTGCGCGCGGGCTACCTGAACTCCTCGCAGTCGCCGGCCGAGCGGGCGAGCGTCGAGCGCGCCTACCTGTCCGGCGAGCTCGACCTCCTCTACGTCGCACCCGAGCGGTTGGGCTCCGAGCAGACCAAGCGGTTCCTCGAGCGCGGCACGATCGCGCTGTTCGCGATCGACGAGGCGCACTGCGTCGCCCAGTGGGGGCACGACTTCCGTCCGGACTACCTGGCCCTCGCCGAGCTCGCCGAGCGCTGGCCCGAGGTGCCGCGCATCGCGCTCACTGCCACGGCGACCGAGGCGACGCATCGCGAGATCACGACGCGGCTCTCCCTCGGCAACGCGCGGCACTTCGTCTCGAGCTTCGACCGGCCGAACATCCAGTACCGCATCGCCCCGAAGCTCGACGTGCGTCGGCAGCTGCTCGACTTCGTGCGCACCGAGGGTCGCGACGCCGACGGCAACCCGGTCGCGGGCATCGTCTACGCGCTCTCGCGCGCGAGCACCGAGAAGTTCGCGGCCTTCCTCGCGGCGAACGGCGTCGACGCGATGCCGTACCACGCGGGCCTCGACGCGGCCACGCGCCGCCGCACGCAGGAGCGCTTCCTCCGCGACGACGGCGTGGTCGTCGTGGCCACGATCGCCTTCGGCATGGGCATCGACAAGCCCGACGTCCGCTTCGTCGCGCACGTCGACCTGCCCAAGTCGGTCGAGGGCTACTACCAGGAGACCGGCCGTGCGGGTCGCGACGGCCTGCCGTCGACGACCTGGCTCGCCTACGGCCTGCAGGACGTCGTCCAGCAACGCCGGATGATCGACGAGAGCCCCGGCGACCTCGCCCACCGACGCAGGCTCGCGTCGCACCTCGACGCGATGCTCGCGCTCTGCGAGACGGTGCAGTGCCGACGCCAGAACCTGCTCGCGTACTTCGGCGAGCAGAGCACGCCGTGCGGCAACTGCGACACCTGCCTCGAGCCCCCCGCCTCATGGGACGGGACCGTCGCGTCGCAGAAGCTGATGTCCACGATCGTCCGGCTCCAGCGGGAGCGCGGGCAGCGGTTCGGCGCCGGCCACCTGGTCGACATCCTCCGGGGCAAGCGCACCGCGCGCGTCGAGCAGTACGGCCACGACGGGCTCTCGACGTGGGGCATCGGCGACGACCTCTCCGAGGCGCAGTGGCGGGGCGTCGTGCGCCAGCTGCTCGCGCAGGGGCTCCTGCAGACGGTCGGCGAGTACGGCGTGCTGACCCTGACGGATGCCTCGGCCGAGGTGCTCTCGGGTTCCAGGCAGGTCTCCTTCCGCACGGAGCCGGAGCGTCCGGTGCGCGCCTCGCGGTCGAGCCGCGCTGCGGCGCCCGCGGCGGCCGACCTCGAGCCGCGCGACGCGGAACTGTTCGAGGCGCTCCGGGCGTGGCGCGCCTCGGAGGCGCGCGAGCAGGGGGTGCCCGCCTACATCGTGTTCGGCGATGCCACCCTGCGAGCGGTCGCGGTGCGCCGGCCGGCCGCGGTCGCCGAGCTCGACGGCATCTCGGGCATCGGAGCGAAGAAGCTCGACGCCTACGGCGAGGCGCTCGTGCGCGTGGTCGCCGAGCACGCCGGCTGAGCCGAGCGCCTGCTGGAGCTCCGACGACGTGAACGCAGCCGACCGCAGGGCGGGGTCCGGTCGCGGCATCCGGTTCACGACACGTCAGCGGCGACCCTCGCGCTCGCGGCGCCCGCGTCGATAGCATCGGGCCAGAGGCCGTCACTGCGGCGGCGCGGATTCGGGGGATGCGCATGTCGGCAGCACAGGGAAGCCGTCCGGTCACGATCACGATCATCGGCGTGCTCGCCTTCATCGCGGGTGCGATCGACATGGTGAGCGGCGTCATCCTCTTCTTCCTCCTCGCGGTTCCGGAGGTCGTCGACGGGTTCGGGGGCACCGGGCAGCTCATCACCGCGGCGATCGCGTCCATCGTCGTCGGCCTGATCACCGCGGTGCTCGCCGGGGGCCTCCTGAGGGGCAGCCAGCCCGCACGCCTCATCGTCACGGTGCTCCAGGTGATCTCGATCATCGGGTCGCTGTTCCTCGCGGTCGCCTACCTCGGCATCCCCGTCGGCGAGTGGATCGGCCTCGCGGTCTCCGCCCTCGTCGTGATCCTGCTCTGGACGCCGAAGGCGAGCGCGTTCTTCACCCGATGACGACCCGGCGCTGCCGAGCCGACGACACGACGACCTGAGGAGGACGCATGAGTGGACAGGGCATGGAACGGGTTCGCCGACCCGTGGCGGTGACGGTGGTGGGTGCGCTCGTCTGGGTGAACGCCGCGCTCGACCTGGTGGCCGGGTTCTTCCTGCTGGTCCTCGCCACGATCGGAGGGGACGATGCCGCGACGCGGACGACGTGGGCGATCATGGGTTCGGTCTCGCTCGTGCTCGGCGCGATCGCGGCCGTCGTCGCGTTCGGGCTCATGCGCGGCAACTCCGTGGCGCGCATCGCGATCACCGTGATCGAGGTGTTCTCGATCATCGCCTCGGTGAGCGCCGCGATCGCCAACCCGGCGAGTGCCGTGAACGAGATCGTCAGCGCCCTGATCGCGGTCGCGATCCTGCTGCTCCTGTGGTCGGGCGAGGCGACGCGCTTCTTCCGCGGGTTGGCGCCCGATCAGCCCTCGGAGCCCTGAACCGCTCCGATCGTTGTCGATCATCCAAGAGCGACCGGCAGTCGGTTTGTAGGGTTCCGCAACCGCGTTCGGAAGGCCCGAACCGGCGTTTGTAGGCGACGAACGCAGTTCTCCGTCCGTGACGACGGCCGCCGTACCGTGGAATCAGCCCTATCCCGCGTACGAAGGACGAACCGACGATGGTCGACACGGCATCCCGAACCGACGCTGCACCCGCTCCGAAGGCGGAGCGCCCCGCGACCGCCGACGGCGCGGCGGCAGCCACTCCCGCGAACACGCCGATCGACGCCAGCGACGCTCCCGTCGTCGACGTCGACGCACTCGCGCGCCAGCTCCTCGGAACCTGGCCCGAGGCTCGGCTCGCCGCGCGGGAGCGCGCCGCCCAGCCCGCATACCAGCGCATCGACGGCCAGGACATGTCCGAGCACCGCGAGCGCGTGCTCGGCCAGCTCAAGCTCCTCGTCGAGTCGGGCGCCGTGCACAAGGCGTTCCCCAAGGGCCTCGGCGGCGAGGACGACCACGGCGGCAACATCGCCGCGTTCGAGGAACTGGTCCTCGCCGACCCGAGCCTGCAGATCAAGTCCGGCGTGCAGTGGGGCCTCTTCGGCGCCGCCGTCCTGCACCTCGGCACCGAGAAGCACCACGAGAAGTACCTGCCCGGCATCATGACCCTCGAGGTCCCCGGCGCGTTCGCCATGACCGAGACCGGGCACGGCTCCGACGTCGCGTCCATCGGCACGACCGCGACCTACGACCCCGAGACCGAGGAGTTCGTCCTGAACACGCCGTTCCGCGGCGCGTGGAAGGACTACCTCGGCAACGCCGCGCTGCACGGCATCGCGGCGGTGGTCTTCGCCCAGCTCATCACCAAGGGCGTCAACCACGGGGTGCACGCCTTCTACGTGCCGCTCCGCGACGAGCAGGGCGCGTTCCTGCCGGGCATCGGTGGCGAGGACGACGGCCTGAAGGGCGGCCTCAACGGCATCGACAACGGTCGCCTGCACTTCACCGACGTCCGCGTGCCGCGCGAGGACCTGCTCAACCGCTACGGCGACGTCGCCGCCGACGGCACGTACTCGAGCCCGATCTCGAGCCCGGGCCGCCGGTTCTTCACGATGCTCGGCACGCTCGTGCAGGGGCGGGTGTCGCTCGACGGCGCGGCGACCCTCGCGAGCGCGATGGGGCTCGCGATCGCCATCACGTACGGCACGCAGCGTCGCCAGTTCAACGCCGGCAGCGACACCGACGAGGAGGTGCTGCTCGACTACCAGCGCCATCAGCGCCGCCTGCTGCCGAAGCTCGCGACCACGTACGCGCAGGTCTTCGCGCACGACGAGTTCCTCGTCAAGTTCGACGCGGTGTTCTCGGGCGAGGCCGACACCGACGACGATCGCCAGGACCTCGAGACGATCGCTGCGGCGCTGAAGCCCCTGTCGACGTGGCACGCGCTCGAGACCCTGCAGGAGGCCCGCGAAGCCTGCGGCGGTGCCGGCTTCCTCGCCGAGAACCGCCTCGTGGGGCTCCGCCAGGACCTCGACATCTACGTCACCTTCGAGGGCGACAACAACGTCCTGCTGCAGCTGGTCGCCAAGCGCCTGCTCACCGACTTCTCGAAGCAGTTCGCGAACGCGGATGCCGGTGCGATGGCGCGCTACGTCGTCGCCCAGGCCGCCGACCGCGCCTACCACGGCACGGGCCTGCGTCGCCTCGCCCAGACCGTCGCCGACTTCGGCTCGACCGCACGGTCGGTGCACGAACTGCGCGACGAGGAGACGCAGCGGGAGCTGCTCACCGAGCGGGTCGAGACCATGGTCAGCGAGATCGCCGGTCGCCTCCGCGACGCCCGGAAGCTCTCCAAGCCCGAGCAGGCCGCCCTGTTCAACCGGAACCAGAACGAGCTGATCGAGGCTGCCCGCGCCCACGGCGAGCTCCTCCAGTGGGAGGCGTTCACGCGCGGCATCGCGCGCACCGAGGACCCCGGCACGAAGCAGGTCCTCACGTGGCTCCGCGACCTCTTCGGCCTCGGCCTGCTCGAGCAGCACCTCTCCTGGTACCTCATCCACGGCCGGCTCTCGCCGCAGCGCGCGCAGGCCGTGACCGCGTACATCGACCGCCTGGTCGAGCGCCTGCGCCCGTACGCGCTCGACCTCGTCGACGCGTTCGGCTTCGCGCCGGAGCACCTCCGTGCGTCGATCGCGTCGGGCGCCGAGCAGGCGCGACAGGACGAGGCGCGCGCCTACTACGCCGCGCAGCGCGAGGCGGGCACGCTGCCCACGCCGGAGAAGTCCGAGAAGCCGAAGCGGTAGGCGGAGACGGGACGGGCCGGGCGCGCAGCGCCCGGCCCGTCGTCGCGTGCGGCGGGGTCAGCGCCGCGACGAGCGCTGGGAGCCGTCGTCGTCCCCGGGCGGCTTCATGATGGCGCCGGCGGCGAGTCCGACGGCGAGTCCCGCGGCGAGCCACAGCCAGAACCCGGTCCAGAGGCTCACGACGAGCCCGATGATGAGCCCGACGACGAGCCCGACGATGAGCTGGCGTCGACGTGCTGGGGAGAGGGGTTCGCGAGCGGGCATGCTGCCAGCGTAGGCGCTGCGGTCGTGCGGGCGGCCCCTCTGGGAGCGACGGACCGGTGGATGCCGCGCGGCGAGCCGCGGCATCCGTCGACGTCAGATCAGCCCGAGCGAGCGCACCGCCTCGCGCTCGTCGACGAGCTCGGCGACCGACGCGTCGATGCGCGCGCGTGCGAACCCGTCGAGGCCGAGCCCCTCGACGACGGTCCATGCGCCGCCGTCGGCCACGACCGGGAACGACGAGATCACGCCCTCCGGGACGCCGTACTCGCCGTTCGACCAGATCGCGGCGCTGGTGCGCCCGCGCTCGCCCGTGCCGAGCATCCAGTCGCGCATGTGGTCGATCGTCGCGGCCGCCGCCGACGCGACCGACGACGAACCGCGGACCTCGATGATCTCCGCGCCGCGCTTGGCGACGCGCGGGATGAACTCGTCGACGATCCACTCCCGTGCCGCATCCGTGCCGCCCAGCCGCGCGGCGAGCAGCCCGGGGACGGGGTCGCCGTCGGCCGTCGCGTGCGCGACGTCGGGGAACTGGGTCGCCGAGTGGTTGCCCCAGATCGTGACGCCCCGGATGCCGCCGACCGACGTGTCCACCGCGGCGGCGAGCTGCCCGAGCGCGCGGTTGTGGTCGAGCCTCGTCAGCGCCGTGAAGCGGTCCTTCGGCACGTCCGGCGCGTGCGACGCGGCGATGAGCGCGTTCGTGTTGGCCGGGTTGCCGACGGCCACGACGCGCACGTCGTCGGCCGCGTGGTCGTTGATCGCCCGACCCTGCGGCCCGAAGATGCCGCCGTTCGCCTCGAGGAGGTCCCCGCGCTCCATGCCCGCGGTGCGGGGCCGCGCGCCGACGAGGAGCGCGGCGTTCGCTCCGTCGAAGGCGACGTTCGGGTCGGCGGTCACCTCGACGTGCGTGAGGAGCGGGAACGCCGAGTCCTGCAGCTCGAGCGCGGCGCCCTCCGCGGAGCGGAGGCCCTGCGGGATCTCGAGGAGGTTCAGGCGTACGGCGGTGTCGGGACCGAGCAGGGCGCCCGAGGCGATGCGGAACAGCAGCGCGTAGCCGATCTGCCCCCCGGCGCCGGTGATCGTGATCGTGACCGGTCTGCGGCTCATGCCCACGAGCCTACGCCGCGGCGGTCACCACCCCATGGTGCCGGGCGCGCCCTTGACGGGTCCCGCGACCATCGACGTGACCCACCCGCCGTAGAAGCCGCCGGGCTGGGGGAGCGCGCGTTCGCCGTCGACCGTGCAGGCGTCCATCGGCCCCGCGTAGACGGCGACGCGGTCGCGGAGCACCTCGAACCCCGGGGACGGCGTCGGGTAGTTCCAGGCGGCGCGGTGCGCGGCCCGATCGCCGCCGCGCACGTCGAAGTACCTCGCCGCACCCTTGAACTCGCAGAACGACGAGCCCGCGGTCGGCACCAGCGCACCGGGCGCGAACGCGTCGATCGGCAGGTAGTACACGGGCGGATGACTCGTCTCGAGCACTCGGACGACATCGCGCGTGTCGACGATGCGGGCACCGCCGAGGTCGATCGTGACCCGCACGTCGACCGCCTCGGCGCGCGGCGGCCGAGGGTAGTCCCAGACGGACTCCTGGCCGGGGCCGACGGGCTCTCGGATCGGGCGCATGCCCGCACGCTAGGCGGCGACGCTGGGAGGCCGCCGACACCGCCCGACCGGGGGTGCCGCGGCGGCGCGCCGCGAGCGCGGCACCCGCTCGTTCGCTAGCGTGAGCGGACAAGGGGGAACGATGAGGGAACTGTATCCGGAGATCGAGCCGCTCGAGACCGGGATGCTGGACGTGGGCGACGGCCAGCACATCTACTGGGAGGTCTCGGGCAATCGCGACGGCAAGCCCGTGGTGTTCCTCCACGGCGGGCCGGGCGGGGGCACGTCGCCGGCGCACCGGCGCCTGTTCGACCCCGCCAAGTACCGCATCGTGCTGTTCGACCAGCGCGGGTGCGGCCTGTCCATCCCGCATGCCTCGGAGCCCGGGGCCGTGCTGTCGGCGAACACGACCTGGCACCTGATCGCCGACATGGAGCGCCTGCGCGCGCACCTCGGCATCGATCGTTGGCAGGTGCTCGGCGGCTCGTGGGGCAGTGCGCTCGCGCTCGCCTACGCCGAGACCCATCCCGAGCGCGTCACCGAGATCGTGCTGCGGGGAATCTTCACCCTGCGTCGCCAGGAGTTGGACTGGTTCTACGAGGGCGGTGCGTCCGCGCTCTTCCCCGACCTCTGGGAGGACTTCCTCGCGCCCGTCCCGATCGGCGAGCGCGTGCACCTGATCGAGGCCTACCACCGGCTCCTGACCGACCCGGACCCGGCCGTGCACCAGCCCGCCGCGATCGCGTGGTCGCGATGGGAGTCCTCGACGATCACCCTGCTGCCCCAGGCCGACACCATCGCCCGCTTCACCTCGCCCGAGTACGCCACGGCGTTCGCGCGGATCGAGAACCACTACTTCCGCCACGGCGGGTGGTGGGACGAGGGCCAGCTCATCCGCGACGCGCATCGCCTGCGCGACATCCCCGCCGTGATCATCCAGGGGCGCTACGACATCTGCACGCCCGTCATGACCGCGTGGGACCTCCACCGGGCCTGGCCGGAGGCGGAGTTCCGGATCATCGACGACGCCGGGCACGCGTTCGACGAGCCCGGGATCCTGGATGCGCTCATCGCGGCGACGGATCGCTTCGCCACCGACGCCGACGGATTCGACGCGGACGACGCGGCGGACGCGGGAGTCGATGACGACGTCGAGGACACGGACGACGCCGACGACGTCGAGGACGAGGAACGCGAGGACCTCGAGGGCGACGGTGACGACGAGGACGATGACGACGACGCGGACGATGACGACGACGACGATGCGGACGATGACGACGTCGTCGACGATGAAGGCGACGACGACGAAGACGACGACGACGAAGAGGAGGAAGAGGACGACGCGCCCTCGTCCTGACCTCGACCGTCGAGCGTAGCCCCCGTCGGCGACGAGCGGAAGGCGCAGCCCGGCGGCGATCCTGCGCGGTAGCTTCGTGCCATGACGTTCAACCCCAAGGCCGACATCGGCAGCGGCCGGACCTCCCGACGCGGACGGAACACGGGCATCGCCGTGGGCGGCGGCCTCGGCGTCCTGGCGCTCGTGCTGGTCGGCTCCTTCCTCGGCGTCGACCTGACCGGCCTGCTCGGCGGCACCGGCGGCGGCACCACGAGCGAGGAGTCGACGCTCGAGCAGTGCCAGACCGGTCAGGACGCGAACGAGCAGGTCGACTGCCGCATGAAGGGGGCGGATGCCTCGCTCGACGCGTACTGGTCGGAGGCGTCGCCCAGCATCGGCGTCGACTACGTCCGGCCGCAGGGCTTCGTCCTCTTCGACCAGGCCGTCGCGACCGGCTGCGGCAACGCGTCGTCGGCGACCGGGCCGTTCTACTGCCCGCCCGACCAGACGATCTACATCGACACCTCGTTCTACGACCAGCTCGAGCAGCGCTTCGGCGCCGAGGGCGGACCGCTCGCCGAGATGTACGTCGTCGCGCACGAGTACGGCCACCACATCCAGAACATCGCGGGCGTGCTCGACTCGACCCGCGACGGGCAGACCGGTCCGACCTCGAACGCGGTGCGGGTCGAGCTGCAGGCGGACTGCTTCGCCGGCGCGTGGGCCGGCGCCGCAGCGAGCACGGAGGACGCGAACGGCGAGACCTTCCTGCAGCCGATCACCCGCGACGAGTACCAGCAGGCGATCGACGCCGCAGCAGCGGTCGGCGACGACCGCATCCAGGAGGCGACGCAGGGCCAGGTCACGCCGCACACCTTCTCGCACGGCACGAGCGAGCAGCGCGTGCGCTGGTTCGCGACCGGGTACGAGGACGGCGTCGGCGCCTGCAACACCTTCCGGGTCGACGGTTCGGAGCTGTGACGCGTGGCAGCTGTGCCGTGATCGTCGGGACTTGCGGCCGATCGCGCGGTCGGGCCCGTCGGCTCAGGCGTCGAGCGCGACCGGGGCGGCCGGTACGGCGTCCGTCCGCGGAGCAGCGCGGCGCGGCATCCGTCGACTGCTCGTGACGGTGAGGAGCACGATGCCCGACGCCAGCACCGCGAGCCCGATCACGGCCGTCGTCGGGAGTCGCTCCTGGAGCAGGACCACCCCGAGCAGCGTCGCCGTGAGCGGCTCGGCGAGCGTCAGGGTCGACACGGTCGCCGGGGTGAGGCGCTTCAGGCCCGCGCCGAAGAACAGGTAGGCGACCGTCGTCGTCACGAGTCCGAGCCAGAGCGCCATCGCGAGCCCGGGCCCGGTCGCGAGCCAGCCGGTGTCGGTCGCGAGCAGCACCGGCAGGCTGAGCGCCGCGGCGACGCCGAACATCGCGCCCATGCTCGCCGACGACGTCCAGCCGCGGTCGAGCAGGGACTTGCCCGCGAGCGTGTAGACGGCGTACGAGGCGCCGGCGGCGACGGATGCCGCGATCCCGATGGGATCGACCGCGCTCGGTCCGGTGCCGCTCGCCGAGGCGAGCGCCGCGACGCCTGCGGTCGCGAGCGCCGTCGCAACGACCCAGCTGCCGCCGGGGAAGCGGCGCCGAAGCGCCCAGTCGAGCACCCCCGTGAGGACGGGCGCCGATCCGAGCGCGACGACCGTTCCGACCGCGACGCCGTTCGACGCGGTCCCGGCGAAGAACGCCGGCTGGTAGGCGAGCACCCCGGCTGCTCCGACGACCATGGCCACCCCTGCGGGCCACCGGCCGGTGCGGCCACCGGACGTCGGGGCGACGGATGTCCCGGTCGCGCCGCGCCGACGTCCGGCGACGTGCAGGGCGAGCGCCACCGCTGCCAGGGCGCCGCCGCCGACCAGGATGCGCACGGCCCCGACGGAGACCGGGTCGGCGTCGGGTCCGAGCGCCTGCGCGGTGCCCGTCGTGCCGAAGCACACGGCGGCGGCGAGCACCAGCAGGACGGAACGCATGCGAAGATTGTTACACAATTTCGGAGCACTGGGAAGCCCACGACGGAGCAACGGACGGCGGAGGCGCCACGCCCGATAGGATTCCGTGGGTCGCCTCGCCGCGGCATCCGTCACGTCATCGCCGAGGGGGCGCGCGACCCGGCGCACGGTGCCCGCGATGCGAGCGGCCGGCCACCACCCGGAGGAGGACCTGTGCGCGCCGTCATGTACCGCGGATTCGGCGACGAACCCGAACTCGTCGAGGTCGAGCGCCCGGCCTGTCCGCCGCGCGGCGCGATCGTGCGCGTGCGCGCGACCGGGCTCTGCCGCAGCGACTGGCACGGGTGGATGGGACACGACGCCGGCGTCGCGCTGCCGCACGTGCCCGGCCACGAGTTCGCCGGCGAGATCGCCGAGCTCGGGACCGACGTGCCGGACGACTCCGGCTGGACCGTCGGCGACCGGGTCACCGCCCCGTTCATCTGCGCGTGCGGTCGCTGCGCCGAGTGCCGCTCCGGCAACGAGCAGGTCTGCGACGCCCAGCGACAGCCCGGCTTCACGCACTGGGGCTCGTTCGCCGAGTACGTCGTCGTCGACGAGGCGGCGCTCAACCTCATCCGCCTGCCCGACACGCTCGGCTTCGTCGAGGCCGCCTCCCTCGGGTGCCGCTTCGCGACCGCGTACCGCGCGATCATCACCCGCGGCCGACTGCACCCGGGTGAGCAGGTCGCGGTGCACGGATGCGGCGGCGTGGGCCTCTCGGCGATCATGATCGCCGTCGCAGCCGGCGTCCCGGTCTACGGCGTGGACGTCTCGGACGCCGCGCTCGCCGCGGCCGCCGAACTCGGCGCGACGCCGATCCGGGGCGGCGAGGGCGCGGCAGACCGGGTGCGCGCCGCGAGCGACGGCGGCGTGGACCTCTCGGTGGACGCGTTCGGCAGCCCGGCGACGTCGTTCGCGTCGGTGCGGAGCCTCAGGAAGCGGGGCCGGCACGTGCAGATCGGCCTGATGCTCGCCGACGACGCCACGGCCGCGATGCCCATGGACGCGGTCATCGACGGCGAGCTCGAGATCCTCGGCAGCCACGGCATGGCCGCGCACGAGTACCCCGACATGCTCGGCGCCGTCGCGAGCGAGGCGTTCCGGCCGATCGAGCTCGTCGGCCGCACCATCGCGCTCGACGCGGTGCCCGCGGCGCTGGCGGCCATGGGCCGCGCCGGGGGAGCGGGCTCGGGGATGACCGTCGTCGAGCTCTAGCCCTCAGCCCACGTCAGGCGACGTCGGGCAGCCGCGCCGGTCGGGGCCGTCGGACCGGGTTCACCGGCTTCGTCGTGGGCTTCGCGGGCGAGCGCGGGATCGACCGTCCGTCGGTCGCGTCGTCCGGCTCGGGCGCGATCACGAGGCCGTCGCGCGAGGCCGCGACATCCGCCAGCAGTTCGAGCCAGGTGCGGTTCATGGCGGGTCGACGCCGGTCGGCGTACCGGAACTCGAGGGCGACCGACGGGCCGAGCCACAGGCCGACCTCGCGACCGTCGACCGACGCCGTGAACGCGAAGTGCTCGCGACGACGGAGCTTGCCGAGGATCACGACCTGCAGGTGTGCCAGCGTGCGGTCGTCCACGGGGATCGACAGGCGGCTGTCGTAGACGAGGGTTCCCATCTCGGCCGGACTCCTTCCGACGGTGCGGGGCGGGGATTCGCGAGCGGTGCCGATCGTCGCGGTCCCCCTCCGTCGAGGTCGCGCACCGCTCGCACTCGGAACGCTACGCCCGCGCAGAAGAGCACGGGCCCGGAGGCGGCGAACTCTTCCGATTCCGGATATCCCGAACCCGGGGTCGGGGACGTACACTGGCGAAACCCGGTTCGCCCCCGACCCCGGGTACGAGGGAGATCCATGGTCGGACTCGCCCGGTCCGCGATCGACACGCGCGACCCCGAAGCTGCTCGCCGCGCCTTCGAGCCGATGGTTCCGCGCCTCGCCTTCGGTCGAGCCGACCCGGCCGAGTTCCGGGTGCAACTGCGGTTCGACGCGGCGCCCTCGTTCACCGTGATCGAGTACGCGTTCTCCGCGGTGGGGGCATCCGTCGCGGGGGCCGACGACCTCGTCGTGATCTCCGCCAAGGGCCGGGGCTTCGACCTGCGCCACGGTCGCACGGCCGTCGACACCTCGCTGCCGTACCTGCAGGCGCCCGAGGGGCTCGCCGCGCGCTGGAACGCGGTCGCCGCGCGCGCCATCATGCTCGACCGCGGCAGCGTCGCCGCCGTCGCCCGCGCGATCACGGGCGACCCGGGGGCCGAGCTGGGCTTCGTGACCGTCGCGCCGCGAAGCCCCGAGCTCGGCCGCCACTGGGAGCGCATCGCGCACCGGGTGCGGCAGGCGATGCTCACCGCCCCCGAGGCGTTCGCGGAGCCGATCGTCGCCGGAGCCGCGTTCAACCGGCTCGCCATGGCCTACCTGTACGCGTTCGAGGTCGTCACCCTCGACCTCGAGGGGCGACGCACGTCGTTCGGCGCGCGCTCCGACATCGTGCGGGCCGCCGTCGACCACATGCACGCGCACGCTGCCGAACCCATCACGGTGGAGGGAGTCGCCGCCGCACTGCACATCACGGTCCGCGGGCTGCACGCGGCGTTCGCCGCGGAGCTCGGCCAGTCGCCGTCCGAGCACCTCCGGGGCATCCGCCTCGCCGGCGTGCGCGACGAGCTGCGCTTCGCGCCACCCGAGCAGGGCATCGCCGCCGTCGCCCGTCGATGGGGCTTCGTGCACCTCTCGCGATTCGCCGAGTCGTACGCCCGCCAGTTCGGCGAGCTCCCCTCGGAGACCGTCGGAGCACGACGGCGCGCGGTGACTACAGCCGCCTGAGGATGAAGTCCACGCGCTCCGGCGGCGGCACCACGGGGACGCGGACGACCGGGATCGGCAAGGACAGGTAGACCTCGAGCAGGAGGTCGTGGACGCGGCGCTGCGCAGCGGCATCCTCGGTCCTCGCGTAGTCGGCGTGGAGCGGCAGCAGGTCCATGACGAAGGCCTTGCGGTAGGGCACGTGCGCGAGCGCCTCGAGGAGGGCGCCGTCGGGCTCGAGGCCGAGCAGGCGATAGTAGGCGAGCGAGTCGGGGACGGCGCGATCCAGGAACACGACCTCCTCCGGGTCGAGATCGGCCTCCTGCGCGAGTTGGAGGGCCAGCACGTTCTGCTGGAACTCCGCCTGACGGGACCGGATCTCCTCGACCGAGCGCCCGCCGAGTCGCTGGAGGTCGATGTAGTGCCGACTCTCCTCGATCGTGGTCCGGTAGCCGCGCTGCCGCAGGAGGTCGACGGTGGTGGTCTTGCCCGAGCTCGGGCCGCCGGTGATGACGTACCAGTGGGTCATGTCCGCCCCCTCGAGGTGCCGTGAACGGATGGTATCGCCGAGCGCCCGTCATCGCCGCCCCCGCGTGACGGAACCCTCGTCGATGACGGCACCGGGCGGTCGACCGTCACGGGATTCCCCGTGAGGTCCGCCGTCGCCGTACGCTGGCGTGACGGCGAGGGCGCCGGAGGACGCATCGGCAGGAGGCACGGCGCATGACCGGGTGGCGGATTCGCGAGTTCCATCGGGACGACCTCGACGGCATCCTCCATCTCTGGGAGCATGCGACGACCTCGCCGATCGAGCCCGTCTACGGGCTCAGCGAGGTGCTCGCCTCCTGCGAGAAGGACGACGCGTTGGTCGCCGTCCACGGCGAGGAGGTCGTGGGCGCCGTGGTGGGCCGGGCGGCCCACAACCAGGGATGGATCGTCTTCCTGGCGACCACGCCCGAGTGGCGGGGGCGGGGGATCGGCACCGGGCTGCTCGCCGCGCTCGAGAAGAAGATGGAGCCGCACGGCCTCGGCAAGCTCTCCGCGCTCGTGCCCGAGTCCGAGGAGACGCGCGTCGACGCGTTCCGACGCCAGGGCTTCGGGCTCCGGCAGCACCTCCGCTACTACGAGCGGCGCATCCCGGTCCAGCGCGAGGAACTCAGCTCCCTCGCGGAGCTCGGCGGTCGCATCCTCCCGCGCGACCTCTGGGAGGCCGTCGCCGGCATGCGCCGCGAGAAGGAGATCCTCGAGCAGCGGCTCGTCATGCCCCTCGCCGAGCCGGACCTCGCGGAGCGGTTCGGCGTGGTCCCCCCGCGCGCCGTCGTGCTGTTCGGCCCGCCCGGGACCGGCAAGACGACCTTCGCGAAGGCGATCGCGTCACGGCTGGAGTGGTCGTTCGTCGAGGTCTTCCCGTCGCGGCTCGCGGCCGACCCGGGCGGGCTGGCCGGGGCGCTCCGCGAGACGTTCACGAAGATCGCGGAACTCGAGCACGCGGTCGTGTTCATCGACGAGGTCGAGGAGATCGCGGCGCAGCGCTCCGGTGAGCCGCCGTCGCCGCTGCAGGGCGTGACGAACGAGCTCCTGAAGATCATCCCCGCGTTCCGCGAGCAGCCCGGCAGGCTGCTCGTGTGCGCGACGAACTTCATCCGGGCGCTCGACACCGCGTTCCTGCGCCACGGCCGCTTCGACTACGTCATCCCCATCGGCCTGCCGGACGAGACGGCACGGACGGCGATCTGGCAGCGCTACATCCCGGAGACCGTGGCCGACGACGTCGACCTCGACGTGCTGGTCGAGCGCACCGCGGGGTTCTCCCCGGCCGACATCGAGTTCGCCGCCCGCAGCGCGTCGCAGCGCGCGTTCGAGGCCGCGCTCTCGAGCGGGACGGATGCCGCGTCCGGGCGTCCCGGGCCGACGACCGGCGACTACCTCGAGGCGATCTCCGGCACGCGAACGACGGTGTCCGCCGAGACGACTGCGGCGTTCCTCGAGGACATCGAGGCGCTCGCGCGGGTGTAGGGGGAGCGTGCCTCGGCCGGGCGCCGCCGGCTCCCTGCCTGGTCGGAGCGGCCGCGCTCAGTTGGGCGGCCGCGAGCCACCCGGGGCGCCGGGGCTGCTCGGCGGCGCGCCCGGCGTCCCGCCCGGGGGCGGCGGAAAGCCCGCACCGCCGGTCGGGACCTGGCCGGCGGGGTACCCGCCGACGATGGCCTGGGCGCCCGACGGCGTGGTCCCGACGCCCTGCGCTCGCTGCGCCTGCTGGGCCCGGCGGACGAGCGCCATCCGTTCCATCGCCTCGCGGTGCTCCCGCTCGGATCGTTCGATGCGCCGGCCGATCGCGGCGACGCCGGCGCCGACGGCGCCCGCGAGCAACGCGTAGATGATGATCGCGAAGATCGCCGAGATGTCGAGGTACCCGCCGTCGCCGAGGTCGCGTGTCGGGAAGATGTCACGGAACGGGTGCAGGTAGGCGTCCGAGACGCGGTAGACGAACGCCGCGAATCCGGCGTCGGGGTTCGCGGCGAAGAGCAGCAGGAACACGCGGAGCAAGAGCGCGATCACGCCGATCAGCACCCAGATGTAGAGGATCCATGTCGCGACCTTCAGCAGCCGGAGGTACCACGGCGGCTTCCATTCGGGCTCGGTGGCGGTGTCGGTGCGGCTCATCGGGGTCCCCCTTCCCCTCGCGGTCGCGAGGCGACCCGCCCAGCCAACCGCGCCCGCGGGGTTCGACGCAAGGGGCGTGGGTCCCGGCGCCAGTTCAGACGGCGGCGAGGAACGCCGTGACCCGCTCCATGAGCAGTGCCGCCGCCTCCGGGTCGTAGGCGTCGAGCGAGGAGTCGGCGAAGAGGTGCTGGTCGCCGGGGTAGATGAACAGCTCGGCGGATGCCGCGGAGCCGGCGAGTTCGCGAGCGGCCGGCAGGTCCTCCTGGAAGAACTCGTCGTCCTCCTTGCCGTGGATCTGCACGGGCACCCCAGCGGGCCACGCCGGACCGAATTCCGAGACCGGGATGCAGGAGAACATGAGCAGGGCGCCTCGGGCGCCGGCGCGTGTCTGCGCGAGCTGTTGGGCGATCGTGACGCCGAAGGAGAAGCCGGCGTGGACGAGGTCGGGACCGAGGTCGTCGGCCGCCGCGGCGCCGCGTTCCCGGATCGCGTCGAACCCCGTGTCGCGCGCGTACGCGAACCCGGCATCGATGGTGTCGAAGGTGCGACCGTCGAACAGGTCGGGCGTGTGCACGGTATGGCCGGAGCCTCGCAGCTCGTCGGCGAAGGCACGCACCCCGTCGGTCAGGCCCTGGATGTGGTGGTACAGCAGCACGTCGGCCATGTCGGCACCGTCCTCCGATCATTGATCCACAATTCCCGAACATTCCGTGATGCTAGTCTGATCGTCCATGGCGGACAACCCCCCGGACTACGAGCTGGCCGATCGGATGGCGCTGACCGAGCCGGGCCAGGTCAGGGCGATCGGCCACCCGCTCCGCACCACGATCCTGCAGCTCCTCCATGAGCGCGCCGCGACCGTCACCGAGCTCGCCGCCGCCGTCGAGCGGCCCAAGAGCACGGTCGCGCACCACGTCGAGGTGCTCACCCGGGCCGGGCTGCTCCGGGTCGTCCGCACGCGGAAGGTGCGGGCGATCGAGGAGCGCTTCTACGGGCGGACCGCGCGGCTGTTCTTCGTGGCCGCCGAGCCGGCGCCCGCGGGCGAGGAGATGCCCGTCGACTTCAACGACTTCGAGGTCGCCGCACGCGAGTCCGCAGCGGCGTTCGAGCAACGGCGGCTCTGGGGCTTCATCCGCCACGCACGCATCTCCGAGGACCAGGCCTCGCGGTTCTGGGATCGGATGGCCGACCTCGTCGCCGAGTTCGACCGCATGCCGAGGTCCGGCGAGACGGTGTACGGCTTCGCGATCGGCATCTACCCCACGGATCACCCGGTGCTGCCGGTCGTGGAGTGATGCCCACCGGTCCACGCGGCCGTCGATCGCATCGCGGTCAGGAGGCGGACCGCAACTCGAGCCGGGCGAGGGCGGATGCGGCTCGGCGAGCGTCGGCGTGCGCGCGGTCCCGTCCGGCCGAGGCATCCGCCGTGGCCAGGTTGGGCCGGAAGGCCGCCGAGGCGACGGCGTCGATCCCGGCCCATCGCAGCCAATCCTCGAAGTACGGCTGCTGGAAGTCGTTGCCGAAGTCGGATCCCCGACCCGGTCCGTAGACGGCGCTCGTGTAGACGACCGCGGCTCGCCTGCCGCCGAGCAGGCCGGTGTAGCCCTGCTCGCCGTCGAACGAGAAGACGGCGCCGGGCTGGCTGACGACGTCGATGAACTGCTTGAGGATGTACGGGATCCCGTGGTTCCACATGGGGACGCTGAACAGGTAGAGGTCCGCGGCCGCGAAGCGCTCGAACGCGAGCCGGCTGCGGTGCCAGGCGGTCTCCTGCGGCCCGACGGGCGTCTCGCCCGCGAAGATCCGCATCTTGGCACCGGCGCCGTCGGGCCCGAACGAGGGGAGCGCGCCGTCCCAGAGGTCCCAGGTCTCGATATCGACCTCCGGCCGCGCGGCGTGGAACGCCTCGAGGAACGTGCGCGCGAGCGCGAGCGACTCGGATGCCTCGCCCCGAGGTGAGGCGGAGAGGTGGAGGAGCGTGGTCATGGTGGTGTCCGATCCGCGGCGCATCCGCCGCTGTTACTTATGTGCGTGTGCACGCTATCAAATAGGTGCGCGCGCACGCAAATGAGTTATGCTGGGAACATGCCGAGCGATGCGGAACGAGCCTGGGAGGCGCTGCTCCGGGCGCACGCGCGCCTGGTCCCTCGCTTCGACCGCGAGGTCCAGCAGGCGACCGCGCTGCCGCTCACGTGGTACGACGTGCTGCTCGAGCTCAATTCGGCCGGGGGGCGGATGACGATGGGGCGGCTCGCCGAGCGCGTGGTGCTCAGCCGCACCAGGGTGAGCCGACTCGTCGACGAGCTCGCCCGTGCGGGCATGGTCGGGCGCGAGGCGAATCCCGCCGACGGCCGGAGCGCGTTCGCCGTGATCACCGAGGAGGGTCGCCGACGGTTCCTCGACGCCGCCCCGGTCTACCTCGACGCGATCGAACGGGAAGTCGGCGGTCCGCTGACGGGGGACGAGCTCCGAACGCTGACGACCACGCTCGAGAAGCTCGGCGGTGACCTCGGCCGGTCGACCTAGGCGGCCTCGGCCGCCGCCCCCGCGGCCAGCGGCCCGTGCGGTCGCAACGGCAGGGCCGGTGCGTGCGCGGAACCGAGCGCCTCGCCTCGCGTCCAGAGGAGTTGCGCCCCGACGGCGCCGACCGCTGCCAGGACGGCGAGCGCCGACCAGGTGATCGTGAGCCCCGCGCTCGTGCCGAGCCATCCGGCGATCGGGTAGGTCAGCAGCCAGGCGAGGTGCGACAGCGAGAACTGCGCCGCGAAGACCTCGGGCAGCTTCTCGGACTCGACCGACGCGCGCAGGATCCGTCCCGTCGGGGTGACGATCGTCGCCATCCCGGTTCCGATGAGGAACCACAGGATCGCCGTGCCGGCCCAGGTGATGACCCCGGCGGCGGTGAGCGCGGCCGCCGTGATCGTCGCGAGCGACAGGATCGCGGCGCCGGTCAGCATGACGGTGCGCTCGGCGATCCGGTCGAGCACGCGGGGGAGCGCGAGCGCGGCGATCAGCGAGCCCGCACCGGACGCGGCGAGCATCCATGCCACCGCCGATTGCGAGCCGCCGAGTTCGTCGCGGACGTACGTGACGGTGTTGACGATCACGATCGAGCCCGCTGCGGCGACGACGAGGTTGAGCGCCATCACCCCGCGGAGCTTCGGCGTGCGGAGGAAGGTCTTGATCCCGGAGGTGGCCCGGTCCCAGGCGCTCGAGCGGGCACCGCGACGGGCGTTCGGGATGCGGGTCGAGAGCACGAGCAGCGTCGAGATGACGAAGCCGAGCGACGTGCCGAGGAAGAGCCACGTGAAGCTCATGAAGCTGAGCGCGATGGCGGCGAGCACCGGGCTGAGGAGGCTCTCCATGGTGTAGGCGACCTGGGAGGCGGAGAGCGCCCGCGTGTAGTCGGCCTGGTCGGTCACGATGTCGGGGATCACCGCCTGGAACGTCGGCGTGAACGCCGCGGAGGATGCCTGGAGGAGTCCGATCAGGACGTAGACGTGCCAGACCTCGGTGATGAACGGGAGGGCGAGGACCACTCCGGCACGCACCACATCCAAGGTGACGAGGAACGCCCGCCGGGGGAGCCGGTCGATGTACGCCGCCGCGATGGGGGCGATGACCACGTAGAGGACCATCTTGATCGTGAGGGCGGTGCCGAGCACCTGACCGGCCCGCGGGCCGGCGAGGTCGTAGGCCAGCAGGCCGAGGGCGACCGTGGTCAGCCCGGTGCCGAACAGCGCGATCACCTGCGCACTGAAGAGGTGGCGGTAGTCGCGGATCTTGAACAGTCGCATGGTCGTCCTCCTGCACGGACCGGGTCGGGATATACCGTCTTCAACCTGATACCCCATAGGGGTATTCCCGATTCGCTCGGTCGAGCCTCGCCCCTCGGGCGCGGCATGCCTGGGATTCGCGGACATCGCGATTGCGGGGAATACCCAATAGGGGTACACGTTGATACCCCACAGGGGTATTACCCCGGAAGGAGAAAGAGATCATGTCCACACCAACCGCGGCCGCTTCACGGCGCCGCTGGCTGGGCCTCGCGCTCATCGCGGCGGCCCAGTTCGTCGTCATCATGGACACGTCGATCATCGGCGTGGCCCTCCCGGAGATGCAGGCGGAGCTCGGCTTCACGCCGGAGTCCCTCTCCTGGGTGTTCAACGCCTACGTGGTCGCCTTCGGCGGCCTGCTGCTGCTCGGTGGTCGGTTGTCCGACCTGTTCGGCGCACGGCGGGTGTTCCTGACCGGATGGGCCGTCCTCGCCGCCGGGTCGATCCTCGCGGGTGCCGCTTCGGGCGTCGGCATGGAGATCGGCGGCCGCGCGATCCAGGGCGCCGGGGCCGCGCTGATCGCACCCGCAGCCCTGAGCCTGCTGATGGCACTCTTCGGCGGAACCCCGCACCTTCCCAAGGCGTTCGCGGTGTACGGCGCTGCGGCCCCGCTGGGCGGCACCGCCGGCGTCTTCCTCGGCGGCGTGCTCACCGAGTACACGAGCTGGCCGTGGGTGTTCTACGTCACCGTCCCGATCGCCCTCGCGGTGATCCTCCTCGCACCGAGCGCGCTGCCGCGCGTTCCCGGCCAGCGCGGTTCCGTCGACGTGCTCGGCGCCGTGACCGGCACTGCCGGCCTCGCCGCCCTGGTCTACGGCATCGTGCGCGCACCGGAGACCGGATGGGCCTCGGCCGAGGTGCTCATCGCACTGGCGGCAGGCGTCATCCTGCTCGGCCTGTTCTTCATCGTGCAGCGTGCGGCCCGGCAGCCGCTGCTGCGCCTCGGGATCTTCCGCACGCCGCAGCTCGGCGCCGCCAACACGGCGCAGTTGCTGCTCGGGGCCGCGTGGGTGCCGATGTGGTTCTTCCTGAACCTCTACCTCCAGCAGGTCCTCGGAGCGAGCTCATTCGCCGCGGGTGCGGCGCTCCTGCCGATGACCGTGCTCATCGTGGTCGGCATGACCACGGTCGCCCCGCGACTCCTGGCGCGATTCGGTGCGAAGTCCCTCATCATCGCCGGGTTCGCGTTCCTCGCGGCCGGGCTCGTCTGGCTCGGCTTCGTCCGCCCCGACGGGAACTACGTCGTGGACGTGCTCCCCGCGTCGCTGGTCGCCGCGTTCGGCATGGCGCTCGCGTTCATCCCCTCGCTCGGCACTGCGATCGGCGTGGCCCGCCCCGAGGAGACCGGTGTCGCCTCCGGGCTCGTGAACACGAGCTACCAGATCGGGTCCGCAGTCGGCCTGGCCGCCGTCACGGCGCTCAGCTCGGCCGTGGTCGGGACCGGCACCGGCGTGGTGGCCCTGACCGACGGGTACTCCGCCGCGTTCATCGGCGCCGCGGCGATCGCCGTGGTCGGCGGCCTCATCGCCGTCGTGACGCTCCGCGGAGCGAAGCCGGCGGGCGCCACTGGCGCCGCCCAGGACGAGCAGGTCCCCGTGGGTGCCTGACCTCGTTCAGCGACGGGAGGCGCGGGCCGAACGGTCCGCGCCTCCTCCGTGTCTCCGTCGTCCGATCGGCATCGAGCGCGGGATCGGCCTCGCATCGCGGGGCCGAGGGCTCGGTGGGCGGACCGGACCGACCCCGCGCGCCGGCTCAGGAACGCACCAGGCGCGCGATCGCGTCGGATGCCTCCTTGAGCTTCGCCTCGGCCTCGTCGCCGCCACGGACTGCGGCGTCGACGACGCAGTGCGTGATGTGGTCGTCCAGCAGGCCCAGTGCCACCGACTCGAGGGCCGAGGTGAGCGCGGAGATCTGCGTGAGGATGTCGATGCAGTACTGCTCCTCGTCGACCATGCGCTGGATGCCGCGGGTCTGGCCCTCGATCCGGCGCAGCCGTGCGAGGTACTTCGCCTTGTCGGTGATGTAGCCGTGCTGTTCGGTCTCGGCTGCGTCCGTCATGGGTCTCCTTCGGTCGGGCTATCGCCGGGACGGGGCCGGTTCGGGGGTGCTCCGGCCGACCCGATCCCCGATGATCGCGCGGGTGCTGCTCTCGGGGCGCAGGTCGAGTCGGCGGAGGAGCTGCGCGTTCCCGGCGACGATGATCGTCGAGAGCGACATCAGGATGGCGCCGACCGACATGGGCAGGACGAACCCGATCGGGGCGAGCACGCCGGCGGCCAGCGGCACCGAGATGAGGTTGTATCCGGCGGCCCACCACAGGTTCTGCTTCATCTTGCGATAGGTCGCCCGCGACAGTTCGATGACCGAGAGCACGGAACGCGGGTCGTCGCTGGCGAGGATGACGCCGGCGGAGGCGATCGCGACATCCGTGCCCGCGCCGATCGCGATGCCGACATCGGCCTGGGCGAGCGCGGGGGCGTCGTTGACGCCGTCGCCCACCATCGCCACCCTGCGTCCCTCGCGCTGCAGTTCCTGGACCTTCGCGGACTTGTCCTCGGGGCGGACGCCCGCGAAGTAGCGGTCGATGCCGAGGTCGGATGCCACGGACCGGGCCACCGCATCGGCGTCGCCGGTGATCATGACCACTTCGATGTCGAGCTCGTGCAGCGCGTCGACCGCCTCACGGGACTCGTCGCGGATCGCGTCGGCGAGCTCGAGCGCGCCGATCACCGTGCCGTCCTCGACCACGTGCAGGATGATCGCGCCGTGCTCGCGCCAGTCCTCCGCGATCGGGAGCTCGTCTTCGCCCTCCTCGGCGAGCAGGTGCGGACCGCCGACGCGGATCGTGGCGCCGTCGACGGTCGCCGTCACGCCCACCGCGGGTGCGGACTCGAATCCCGTCGCTGCGGCGATCTGCAGGCCCCGTTGCGTCGCCGACTCGACGATCGCACGTGCGAGGGGATGCTCGGAGTCGGTCTCGGCTGCCGCCGCGAGCGCCAGGACGTCGTCGGCGTCTCGTCCTGGCACGGTCTCGACGGCGACGACGGTCGGCTGGCCCTTGGTGAGCGTGCCGGTCTTGTCGAAGAGGACGCTGGTCACCGTGCGCATGCTCTCGAGCGCCAGGCGGTCCTTGATCAGCACGCCGCCGCGGGCGGCGCGCTCGGTCGCGATCGAGACCACCAGGGGGATCGCGAGGCCCAGGGCGTGCGGGCACGCGATCACGAGGACGGTGATCGTGCGCACGACCGCCTCGTCCGGGAGTCCGATCATGCTCCAGACCGCCGCGGTGATCACGGCCGCGCCGAGTGCGAACCAGAACAGCCACGCGGCCGCCCGGTCGGCGATGCGCTGCGCGCGCGACGAGGAGTTCTGGGCGTCCTCGACCAGCCGACGGATGCCCGCCAGCGCCGTGTCGTCGCCAACCGCGTCGACCTCGATGCGGATGCCCGAATCGGTGGCGACGGTGCCGGCGACGACGTGGTCGCCGTCGCTGCGCCGGACGGTCTTCGATTCGCCGGTGATCATGGACTCGTCCATGCTCGCCGTGCCGGCGATGACCGTTCCGTCGGCGGGCACCCGTCCGCCCGGGCGGACGACGACGACGTCGCCGACGCGGAGGTCGGCGGGAGCCACGGTGACCGTCTCGTCGCCCTCCACGCGCTCCGCCTCGTCGGGCAGCAGTGCGGCGAGCGAGTCGAGCGCCGACGTCGTCTGCGCGAGCGAGCGCATCTCGAGCCAGTGCCCGAGCAGCATGATCACGATCAGCAGGCCGAGTTCCCACCAGAAGTCCAGCTCGTGGTCGAGCAGTCCGATGGTCGCGCCCCAGCTGGCGAGGAACGCCACGGTGATTGCGAGGCCGATGAGGAGCATCATGCCGGGCTTGAGTGCCCGGAGTTCGCTCACCGCGCCGGTCAGGAACGGGCGTCCGCCCCAGACGTACATGACGGTGCCGAGGACCGGCGAGATCCAGGCGGCCCACGCTCCGGCGGGCAGTTCGTAGCCGAGGAGCATCGCGAACATGGGGGAGAAGGCGACGACCGGTACGGCGAGCACGAGGTTGATCCAGAACAGCCTGCGGAACTGCCCGACGTGATCGCCGTGGCCGGCGTGGCCGCCGTGCCCTTCATGGCCGGCATGGCCGCCGTGGCCGCCGTGCTCGGAGTGCTCGCCGTGACCGCCGTGCTCCTCGTGCTGCTGCATCGAGGGGCCCGCGCCCGTCGACCCGGCGTGTGCGGCGTGGTCGGCGTGATCGTGATGCTCGTGCCCGACCCGTACGGTCTGGTCCGTGTCGCTGCGTGCGCGCTCGTCCATCGTCTCGCCCTCCCGCGTCGTCAAGCGAACGGCGATCGCCGTTCGTCGGCGCCGACGAGAGCGATTATACCCCTATGGGGTACTGACGCAACGGTTCGCGCAGGTCTCGACGTGCCGACTCCGCGATGCTGCGCACCGTTCCGGCGGCATCGATGCCCGCGACGGCGGTGACCTGCCCGAAATGGCGGCCGACGCCCACGACCTCGTCAGAGTCGTGACGAGACCACTGGGTGGCACGGGTGGCGACCCCCCACGCGGTCAGCGTCCCGCCGTGGATGCGAGCGGAGTACCCCGACTCGAATCGGTACTCGCCGGGATCGGCGGCGCCCAGGAGGTCGTGGAGGATCGAACGGGCGGCGTGCGCCCCCTGCGCCGCCGCGTCGTCCCAGTGGTCGACTCGCACGGCCGTGCCGTGGGACAGGATCGACGCGACGCCGCCCGCGGCGTAGACCCCGCGGAGTCCGGTCCTCAGCCGGGCATCGACGGTGAGGTCGCCGGTCCGCGCCCCGACCGACGGTCGACGGGCGAGCGTTCCGTGCGCGACGATCGCCACGTCGGCCTCGACGGTCTCGCCGTCGGCGAGCTCGACGACGACGATGTCGGATCGCGTCGTGGCGCGGGCGACGTCTCGGCCGGTCCGGATCCGGATTCGATCGCGATGCCGGCGGAGCAGGTCCGATGCGACCGTCGGGCCGAGCTGGTCGCGCAGGGGGAGGGGTGACCGGGCGAGCAGGGTCACGTCGACTCCGGAGTCGGCGAGCAGCGACGCGGTCTCGGATCCGATCAGGCCGGCGCCGAGCACGGCGACGCGACCGCCGCTCGAGGGCAGCAGGCTGCGGATCCGCTCCGCATCCTCGATCGAGTGCAGTGGCAGGATCCGCTCCGCCCCGGCGTCCCCGTCCGGGCTGAACGAGTGTCGCCGCGGCGCGCTGCCGGTCGCGATCACGACCGCGGTGGGTGCGACGCGATCGCCCGAACGGAGGTGAACCATGCCGTCGGCCTGCACGGCCGCCACCTCGTCCTCCAGGAGCTCGGTGCCGGCCGGGATCGGTCGCCCGAGCTGCTCGGGGCCGAGCAGGCCGATCAGCACGCCCTTGTTGACCAGCGTCCGGTTGGTCGGGCCGGTCGGGTCGACGATCGTCACCGGCCCCGGCCAGCCCGATCGCACGAGCGTGTCTGCTGCGGACCAGCCGGCGGCGCCGGCTCCGACGATCAGCGCGTGTTCTGACGACATGACGACCTCCCGGTGCGGAATACCCCAGTGGGGTATATGGTTGTCGATCATACCGCATACCCCACCCCCCTATTGAAAGGATGAGGCGATGACCATATTCGAGTACCAGGTGACCGGGATGACCTGCGGACACTGCGAACTCTCCATCCGCGAGGAGGTCTCCGAGATCGCAGGCGTGACGAGCGTCGACGTGTCCGCCGTGACCGGCCGTCTCGTCGTGGGCTCCGACGCAGACCTCGACGACCAGGCCGTGCTCGACGCCGTGCAGGAGGCCGGCTATGTCGCGCAGCGGCGGTGAGCTGAGCCCCGCGCTCCGGCTCGGGCTCTTCGGAGCCGGTCTCGCCGGCGTCTTCGGCCTCGCCGTCGCCGTCGGTCCGGTCGTCGTGCCCTCGGGCACCGTCAGCGCATGGGCGCAGCGGGCCGAGCATGACGGACCCCACGGGTCGGCCGAAGACGAGGCGTCCGAGTCGGACTCGCACCCGGGTCCCGACGAGGTGCCCGGGCTCTCCCTCGACGCCGACGGCTACCGCCTCGACGGCCTGCATGCACCGGGCGAGACGGGCGACCCCGGCGAACTCGGCTTCCGGATCCTCGATGTCCACGACGACCCGGTGACGGACTTCGACCTCACCCATGAGCGGCCCCTGCACCTGATCGTGGTGCGCTCCGACGGCGCGCAGTTCCGTCACGTGCATCCCGAACTGGGCGCGGACGGCGTCTGGAGCATCCCGTGGGACTGGGACGCCGCGGGAGGGTATCGACTCTTCGCCGACTTCCGGCCCGCCGGGCACGACCGCACGCTCACCCTCACCACGACTACGACCGTCAACGGGCCCCTGACGGCCACGGATGCGCCGGCGGCCGGCGAGCGGGTCGTGCAGGCCGGGCCCTACACCGTCGAGCTCTCGAGGGATCCCGTTGCGGGCACCGAGGCCGAACTCGAGTTCACGGTCCGACAGGACGGCAGACCCGTCACTGCGATCGAGCCGTACCTCGGCGCAGCGGGGCACCTCGTCATGCTCCGCGTCGGCGACCTCGGGTACCTCCACGCGCACCCCCTCGACGAGGCCGACACCGTCGGCACGACCGACCTCGGACCGGTCATCCGGTTCGCAGCCACCCCGCCGACGGCGGGTGACTACCTGGTCTACGTCGACTTCCGGGTCGCCGGGCAGGTGCACACCGCAGCATTCACCGTGGTCGCGACACCCGGCGAGGCGGAGGCGGAACCCCACGCCGAGAGCGGCGACCACGCCGAGAGCGGTGACCACGCCGAGAGCGGCGACCACGCCGCAGGCCATTGAGCAGGACCGAGGAGGAAGGAACTCCGATGAACGAGAGCGCCCTGAAGACACCGCCGCCGACCGAGGTCGTCGAACTGGACATCGGCGGGATGACCTGCGCGTCATGTGCGATGCGGATCGAGCGGAAGCTGAACAAGCTCGACGGCGTGACGGCCACCGTCAACTACGCCACCGAGAAGGCCCGCGTCGAGGTTCCGCACGGGCTCACCACCGACGCCGTGATCGCGGAGATCCGGAAGACCGGCTACACCGCCGAGGCCCCGGCCCCGCCGACGGCGGAGGCCTCGGGCGAGCTGGGCGCGGGTGATGCCGGGGACGGCGAGCTGCGGACGCTCCGGCATCGGCTGATCGGCTCGGTCGTACTGTCCGTTCCGGTCATCCTCATGGCGATGATCCCGGTGCTCCAGTTCCCGTTCTGGCAGTGGCTCTCGCTCGCGCTCGCCGCGCCGGTCATCGTCTGGGCCGCGTGGCCGTTCCATCGGGCCGCGCTGGTGAACCTGCGCCACGGCGCCGCGACGATGGACACGCTCGTGTCGGTCGGGACATCCGCCGCGTTGCTCTGGTCGGTCTACGCGCTGTTCCTCGGCACCGCGGGCACGCCCGGCATGACCCATCCGTTCGAACTGACCGTGGCTCCCACCGACGGCGCCGCGAACATCTACCTCGAGGTGGCCGCGGGCGTGACCATGTTCGTCCTGGCCGGTCGCTACTTCGAGAAGCGATCGAAGCGCACAGCCGGCGCCGCGCTGCGCGCCCTGCTCCAGCTCGGCGCGAAGGATGTCGCCGTGCCGAGGGACCGCCGCGAGGAGCGCATCCCGATCGAGCAGCTCAGCGTCGGCGACGAGTTCGTCGTGCGCCCGGGCGAGAAGATCGCGACCGACGGCGTGGTCGTCGAGGGCCGCAGTGCGATCGACCAGTCGATGCTCACCGGAGAGTCGGTTCCGGTCGAGGTGACCGTCGGCGACCCGGTCGTCGGCGCGACCGTCAACGCCGGGGGCAGGCTCGTCGTGCGTGCGACGCGCGTCGGCGCCGACACCCAGCTCGCGCAGATGGCGAAGCTCGTCGAGGACGCCCAGTCCGGGAAGGCGCAGGTCCAGCGCTTGGCCGACCGGATCTCCGGGGTCTTCGTCCCGATCGTGCTCGCCCTCACCGCCGGCACGCTCGGCGTCTGGCTGGGAGCGGGGTTCCCCGTCGCCGCCGCATTCACCGCGGCCGTCGCCGTGCTGATCATCGCCTGCCCCTGCGCGCTGGGCCTCGCCACCCCGACGGCGCTGCTCGTCGGCACGGGCCGCGGTGCGCAGCTCGGCATCCTGATCAAGGGACCCGAGGTCCTCGAGTCGACGCGGAAGGTCGACACCGTGGTGCTCGACAAGACCGGAACCGTGACGACCGGTCGGATGACGCTGCTCGCCGTGCACGCGGCGGCAGGGGAGACCGAGGCCGAGGTGCTCCGCATCGCCGGGGCCCTCGAGGATGCGTCGGAGCACCCGATCGCGCAGGCGATCGCCGCAGGTGCCACCGCCCGGATCGGGGAGCTCGGCAGCGTGGAGTCGTTCGAGAACCACGAGGGTCGGGGCGTCCACGGCATCGTCGACGGCCACCTGGCCGTCGTCGGCAGGGAATCGCTGCTCGACGAGTGGGCGATCGAGGTCCCCGAGGACCTGCGTGCGGCGAAGCTGGATGCCGAGTCCGCCGGGCAGACGGCCGTGCTGGCCGGGTGGGACGGCGCCGCGCGCGGCGTGCTCGTCGTCGCCGACCGCGTGAAGGACACCAGCCGAGAGGCGATCGCGGCCCTTCGCCGCCTGGGCCTCACGCCGGTGCTGCTCACCGGCGACAACGCCACGGTCGCACGGCACGTCGCCGACGAGGTCGGCATCGACGAGGTCATCGCCGATGTCCTCCCGGCCGAGAAGGTCGGCGTCGTCCGAGACCTGCAGGCGTCGGGAAAGGTCGTCGCGATGGTCGGGGACGGCGTGAACGATGCCGCGGCGCTCGCGCGGGCCGACCTCGGCCTGGCGATGGGCACCGGCACCGACGCGGCCATCGAGGCCGCCGACATCACGCTCGTCCGCGGCGACCTCCGAGCGGTGGGCGACGCCATCCGGTTGTCGCGCCGGACCCTCGGGACGATCAAGACGAACCTCTTCTGGGCGTTCGCCTACAACGTGGCCGCGATCCCGCTGGCCTCGCTCGGCCTGCTGAACCCGATGCTCGCCGGCGCCGCGATGGCGTTCTCCAGCGTCTTCGTCGTCAGCAACAGCCTCCGCCTGCGGACCTTCCGCTCGCGGACCACCGGCGCCTCGCGCGCCACCACCACCGCGACCGCACCGGCGCGGGAAATCGAGACCGCGTGATCCACGCGACCTGAAAGGACACCATCCATGAGCGCACACTGCTGCAGCACCGGCAACGCCACCGGCCACGCCTCGAAGCCCGACGAGGCGACCGACCTGCTGCGAGGCCCCGACGACCTGGCCGAGTGCCCGGTCATGCCCGGGAGCATGGTCGTGAAGGCCGACGCGGAGCGGGCCGGCCTCTTCCGCGACCACGACGGACAGCGGTACTGGTTCTGCTGCGCCGCCTGCGGGCCGCTCTTCGACGCGGACCCGGAGCGGTACGCGATGGCCTGAACCGAGGCCCGACGGAGCCGGCCGCGCGCCGGCTCCGTCGGGCGTTCGGCGAGCGTCGACCCCGTCGCGGCGAGCGGGCGGCGGATGCTCCGCTCGCGCGCCGCACTCGCCTTGGGCGCGTGCCGAAGGTCCCGAGTCGACGCGCGATGCACGGACGAGGTTCTGGGCCATCGAGGGGTTCGGGACGGTGATCCTGTCGCATCTCGACGGTCGGGCACGCGCCGGGACGGAGACGTAGCGGAGCCCGCCGACCGCCTGCCGCGGTCTCGGACATCGACTCCCGCTGGAGTGGGCAGGTCACCGGGGGACACGGCCACCGTAGCGGACGGTGGAGTCCGGTACCAGTAGGGTGTGGCGCAAACGCACGTGACGAGCACTCGGGGGAACGCATGGACGTGGATATCTCTTCAGGACCCGCCTTCGCGATGGGCACGGTGACGCTGCCACCGGGCGGGTCGGTGCGGGTCGAGGCGGGGGCCATGGCGATGACCCGCGGAGACATCACGATCGAGACGTCGACACGGGGCGGCTTCATGAAGGGGCTGCGGCGGAGCCTCGGCGGTGAGAGCTTCTTCGTCAACGACTTCCACTCCGGCAGCGGCGGTCAGGTCGGCGTGGCCGCCACCCTGCCCGGCGACATGACGAAGGTCGCGTTGGACGGCGGGACCGCGCTGCTCGTCCAGTCGGGTTCCTGGAGCGCCTCGGATCCCTCGATCGACGTGGACTCGAAGTGGGGCGGCGGCAAGTCGTTCTTCAGCGGCGAGGGGTTGATCCTGCTCCGCTGCACGGGGACGGGTGACCTGCTGCTCTCGACGTACGGGGCGATCGTCCCTGCGGAACTCGCCGCAGGCGAGACGATGACGCTCGACACCGGACATGTGGTCGCGTTCGACGAGACGGTCCAGTACGCGGTGCGCAAGGCGGGCAGCTGGAAGTCGACGATCCTCGGCGGCGAGGGCCTCGTCACCGACTTCACCGGCCCGGGCCGGGTATGGCTGCAGACGCGCTCGAGCTTCGACCTGATCGAGTGGATCAAGCGGGTCAACCCGCAGCGCTCCTCCGGTTCGTAGGAACCGGGCACACCTGCTCCGGCTCGGGCAGGGGAGCCGACAGCTCTCCTACCCGCCGTGGGCGCGTGCCGAAGGTCCCGAGCCGCCTCCGGATGTGCGGACTATCTTCTGAGCCATCTGAGGGTTCGGGACGGTGAACATGTCGTATCTCGTGCGGCCGCCGGTCGCGGAACTCCACCTCCACCTCGAGGGAACGCTGGAGCCCGCATTCATCATCGAGACGGCCTCGAAGCACGGCATCGAGTTGCCGTGGCGGTCGCTCGAGCACCTCGAGGCGCAGTACGACTTCACCGACCTCCAGTCGTTCCTCGACCTCCTCTACGTGAACCTCGAGGTCCTGCGCGACGAGGACGACTTCGCAGAGGTCACCCGTCGCTACCTCGTTCGAGCAGCGGCAGCAGGGGTGCGGCACGCGGAGATCTTCTTCGACGTCCAAGCGCACACCCGACGCGGGATCCCGGCCGAGACCGTCGTCCGCGGCATCCGGAGCGCACTGGACCGCAGCGTTGCCGACCACGGGATGACGACGAAGCTCATCATGTCGTTCTGGCGCGACCTTCCGGCGGAGGACGCGATGGGCGCGCTCACCCATGTACTCGGTGCCGGCCTGCCGATCGATGGCATCGGCTTGGACTCCGCGGAGGTCGGCTACCCGCCGTCACTGTTCGTCGAGGTCTACCGGATGGCTCGCGACGCGGGGTTGCATGTTGTGGCGCACGCTGGTGAGGAGGGCCCGGCCGAGTACGTCTGGGAGGCCCTCGACCTGCTGCACGTCGAACGCGTCGACCACGGCATCCGGAGTCTCGAGGATCCCGAGCTCGTCGAGCGACTGGTGCGCGAGCGCGTTCCACTCACCGTCTGCCCGCTGTCGAACGTCCGACTGCGCACGGTCGAGACGATGGCGGAGCATCCGCTGCCTCGGATGCTCGAACTCGGCCTGCTCGTGAGCCTGAACTCCGACGACCCGGCCTACTTCGGCGGCTACCTCGATGCGAACTTCGACGCTGTCGTCGCGGAGTTCGGCCTGGACGCCCGAGCGGTCGAGCAGCTGGCGAGGAACTCGATCGACTCCGCGTTTCTGGAGCCGGACGAGCGCGCTCGGCTCCATGGCGAGATCGATACGTGGAAGCGCGATCGATCCGATTGAGACGTGGCAGGCGCCCGGGTGGCGGCGGATCGTCTGACTCGCCCGGATACGCGAAGACCCCCGGGTGAACCGGGGGTCTTCGCGGGCGGCTCCGACCGGCATCGATCCGGTTTCGCCGCCGCCCCGTCGACACGGCGCCGTGGCGCGCCCCGAGCCGGCGACGCGACGCTGGCTCATCTCCCGGGGTCGGGCGTGTCAGGGCTCCACCGTCAGCACATGTCGAGCCAGTTCGGGCAGCGGGTTCCCTCCGCCGGCAGCGTTGGGACCCGGCGTGGTGTTCCAGTTCTCGGCGCTCTGGCTGGCGATGACGTGCGGTCCCACTTCGCCGTCCCACCAGCCGAAGAACGGCCCGCCGGACTGGCCGGGGATCACGTCGTTCTCATGCATGATGCGGAAAGAGTCGCGACCCCCGGTCGACTCGGTGACGGTGCTGTCCATCACGCCGGGTCCGTGGTAGATCGGCCGGTCGCCGCCCGAATCACGCGGATAGCCGACATGGGCCCAGTACGCGCCGCCGTCCCAGTCGGTGGAGTAGCCGCGAGTCCCCATCCACCCGGTGAGGTCACCGAGCGGCTGATCGAGCACGCAGACCACGTAGTCGAAGGCCGCCTCCTGGGACTGGATCCGGTCGGACGCATCCGCCTGCAGCCACCAGTAGATCCGCGTCGCATAGGCGAAGCCGAAGGGTTCGCTCGTGTCGAAGACCATGGGGCTGAACTTCACCCAGCCTGCAGTGTTGTTCGGACCCCAATCGATGACGTGGCTGGCTGTCATCATGTGACGGCGCCCGATCATCACGCCGGACCCGCTCCCGCCGGGCGTGTCGACCCGTCCGCAGCAGCTCCAGGGATAGGAGGTGTCGGAGAACTCGAAGCGGGTGTCGGGCTGGAACACGGTGGTGGGATCGCCGCTGTCATCCTCCTCGCCGATCGGCCGCCGCGCCCAGCGTCGTCGGTACAGGTCTTCGGGAAGCTCGTCGGGCCGCGGGTGTACTGCCAGGTGGGGTGGCCGGAATGCGGGCAGATCCACTTCGCCTTCCGGGCGTTCGAGCACTTCGCCCGCGTCGATCTCCTCGATCCTGGGAGGGAAGGCATGCCGGCCCACCTGACCGACCTCGGCGATCACATCGACCGAACGATCCCGACTCTCCAGCCGGTACTCCACGGCGTCGACCAGGTCGAAGCTCGCGATGCGAAG
Source organism: Agromyces kandeliae (assembly GCF_009674665.1). Lineage (GTDB taxonomy): Bacteria > Actinomycetota > Actinomycetes > Actinomycetales > Microbacteriaceae > Agromyces > Agromyces kandeliae. Next base: position 329,740 of record NZ_WKJD01000016.1, on the reverse strand, counting down.
GCTGGCGCGCTCAGCCAGCGGCTCGGCCTCCCGTCGCTCGACGCGGTCCCGCCACGAGTCGAATTCAAGTGGAGCGTCCATGGCTCAGCCTCTCGTCAGCGATGACGCGCTCTCCATTCCGAACCACCGGGCTCATCTCAGCGTCCGCTGTCGTGACGTCCGGCTCGACGAGAGACGCCCTTCCTGTGTACTCGCACCCTGCGGAACCGAGTAGTCCTCACTTATGTGGACGTCCAACGCCGAGCGGTTCGGCGTCGGAGATGTGCGCCGCCGCGGTCGGCCCCACCCCGCCCCGCGTGCCCCCGGAGTCGTCGTCGGCCTCGAGGTCGGCCTGCGTGGGGCTTCGGCCTCGGGCGCGTGCTGCAGGTTCACGGGCACCGATCTCGGGCAGGGGACGTTGGATCCGGGGGCGCGCGGGTGCGGCGACACGTCGCCGATCAGCTCGCCGTTGCGCATGTCCGCGAGCGAGTTCGCGATGGCGGGCAGGGGGCGAAGCCTGGGCACGGATCGCGTCCTCCGCCCCCTACCCGGAAACGCGAAGACCCCGGCTTCCCGGGGGTTTTCTGCTGTGGCTCCGACCGGCATCGATCCGGTGACCTTTCGATTTTCAGTCCGCCCCGCAGGCCCGGGATCACGCAGATCCTGTATTCGCGGCCAATCGATACGCGGCAGAGACGGCCAACGTGATCAGAGTGATGTCATCGCTGAGTCGCCCGATTGTGGGCAGGATGTGGGCACGTGTCCGGCGTCGGCGGAGTTCCGCATTTCTGCGGATGCCGCGAGCGCGACGACCACCTAGCGTGACGAGCGTTCCGTGCACCGAGATGGAGTCCGCAGCACCGATGAGCCCTTGGCACGCCCACATGATCTCCGCCGCCGACCACCTCACCGACGCCCCGCTCTTCCGGCGCGAGTTCGTGCTCGATCCCGGGCACGGCGATGTCGTGAGCGCGATGCTGCGTGCGACGGCGCTCGGAGTCGTGGAGGCGTGGGTGAACGGCCTGCCGGCGTCGGAGGACGTGCTGACCCCGGGATGGACCAGCTACGAGTGGCGCCTCCGCTATGCGGAGTGGGACGTCACCGCCCTGATCGAGCCGACCACCGTGATTGGGCTCGCGGTCGGGAACGGCTGGTACCGAGGCAAGCTCGGCTGGACCGGCGGATCGCGCTACTACGGCCACGAGCTGGGTGCGTTCGCCGAGCTCCGGATCCGCTTCGCGGACGGCCACGTGCAGACGGTCGGCACAGACGAGTCCTGGAGCGCCGGTCCGTCGGCGACGACGGCCGACGACCTGTACGACGGCCAGGAGATCGACGCCCGTCGCCGGTCGGACGCGTGGCTTCGTCCGGGGTTCTCCGGCCCGGCGTGGGGCGCCGTGCATCGCACCGACTTCGATCACTCTGTGCTCGAACCGTACATCGGCCCGCCCGTGCGGCGGCAGCAGTCGGTCGCCCCGGTCGAGGTCTGGGAGTCGGCCCGCGGATCCGTCATGGTGGACTTCGGCCAGAACCTCGTGGGCTGGGTCCGCGTCGACGTCCACGGCGAGGCCGGCGACGTGGTGACCCTGCGGCACGCGGAAGTGCTCGAGGACGGCGAGCTGGGGACGCGCCCGCTGCGGACCGCGCGCGCGACCGACCGGTACGTACTCTCCGGCGGACCGGACGTCTTCGAACCCACGTTCACCTTCCACGGCTTCCGGTTCGTCGAGGTTGACGGATGGCCGGGCGGGGCCGCGTCGCTGCGCGACCGCGGCGGGCTGGAGGCCATCGTCGTGAGCTCCGAGCTGCGCCGGATCGGGCGGTTCGGCTGTTCCGACCCGGTGCTCGAGCGCCTGCACGAGAACGCGGTCTGGGGCATGCGGGGCAACTTCCTCGACGTCCCCACCGACTGTCCGCAGCGCGACGAGCGCATGGGCTGGACCGGAGACATCGCGGTCTTCGCGCCGAGCGCGGTCTATCTCGCCGACGCGGGCGACTTCCTCCGGGACTGGCTCAGGGACCTCGCGCTCGAGCAGGCCGGGCACGATGGTCGTGTTCCGTTCGTCGTCCCGGACGTCATCAAGTACCTGAACCACGGCTCGTCGCTGTTGAAGGACGAGACGACCGCGATCTGGAGCGACGCCGCGGTGTGGGTGCCATGGGCGGTGTGGACCGCCTATGCGGATCTGGCGGTGCTCGAGGAGCAGTGGCCCTCGATCGCGTCGCACATTCGGACGGTTCGGGATCTGCTCTCGCCGAACGGCCTCTGGGACACCGGCTTCCAGTTCGGCGACTGGCTCGACCCCGACGCGCCGCCCACGGCCCCCTGGCAGGCGAAGGCGGACCCCGCCGTGGTGGCCACGGCCTGCGCGTTCCGCACGGCGACGCTCGCTGCCCGGATCGCCGAGGTGCTCGGCCGCGACGTCGAGGCCGCGGAGTTCGCCGCGATGGCGGGCTCGCTGCGAGCGGCGTTCTCCGAGCACTACGTCGACGGCGACCGCATCCGCAGCGACTGTCCCACCGTCTACGCGCTCGCCATCGCCTTCGATCTTCTCGACGACGAGCAGCGCGACGCCGCCGGGCGGCGGCTGGCCGAACTCGTCCGTGAGGGCGGGTACCGGATCTCCACGGGGTTCGCCGGCACGCCGTACGTCCTCGACGCCCTCACGCGGACCGGTCACCTCGCCGACGCCTACCGGCTGCTGATGCAGCGCGAGTGCCCGTCGTGGCTGTACCCCGTCACGATGGGGGCCACGACGATCTGGGAGCGCTGGGACTCGATGCTTCCGGACGGCCGGATCAACCCGGGCGAGATGACGAGCTTCAACCACTACGCGCTCGGCGCGGTCGTGGATTGGATGCACCGGACGATCGGCGGCCTGGCACCCCTCGAGCCCGGATACCGTCGTGCACTGGTGGCGCCGCAGCCGGGTGGCGGGCTCAGTTGGGCGCAGACGAGCCTCGACACGCCGTCCGGAACGATCGCGGTGGGCTGGCGCATCGAGGCGGGGCAGCTGGCCGTCGACGTCGACGTGCCCGATTCGGTCGAGGCCGTGCTCCGGCTCCCGGGACGCGACGACGAGGTGCTGGCGTCGGGCCGGCACCGACGGTCGGTTCCCGCCTCGGCGGCGACAGCAGGGTGATCCTCCCCCACGTCGTGACGCGGGGGAGGATCGTGGGGTCAGCGGACGGGGATCGCCAGTCCGGCTGCCCCGGGGGCGGAGAACTCGATGGCGGCACCCGAGCGGCGCACCTCGTCGAGGCCGAGGCGGGCACGGCGGACCCGGCTGCGGGCGAGTGCCACGGTCGTCGCCTCGAGGTGACTGCCCGACGGGTAGACGTCGGGGGAGTTGCGCAGCCCGAACTTGACGTACATCGGCGCCGCGGCCATCACGAGGTCGGCGATCTCGTGGTGGCGCACGAATCCGCCGATGTTGTCGGGCGCCTCGACGTACACGTCGAGCGGGAGCGAGGTGGCCTGTCGCAGGCGGGCGATCTGGTTGAGGGTCAGATCGGTCGGGACGTTGATCGTCGAGGCGCCGAGGCGCTCGGCGACGAGCGCGGCGGCCGGGTTCGCGATCGGCAGCATCACCGAGGTCTTCGCCTGCATGTCGGCCGGAAGCAGCCCCTGCACCTTCAGTTCGTGGAAGACCGCGAGCACGCCGAGGTCGGCGACGAGCACGCTTCGGACGCCGAGCTCCGCCGCACGGCGGATCTGACCCACGGCGGCAGCGAGCTGCTCGGGCCCGCGAGCCGCGGGGGAGACCGCTCCGCCGGCCGAAGCCAGGGCCATCGCGGAGGCGTCCCAGCCGGCGCCCGGACGGGCGAAGAGCGAGACCTCGACGCCGACGGCGGCCGCCGTCTCGACCATTCGGCGGATCTCGCGGTCGGTGAGCATCCCGACGCCCGATCCCTGCGAGACACGGGTCACCGGGACGTCGAGTCGCTCCGCCTCCTCGAGGACGGCATCGAGGCACTCGGGACCCTCGACGCTCGGAATCTCGACTCGGGCCGGGGCTCCGTCGGGGAAGGCGAGTGCGGACCGCTGGGGCGCGGACCACGGGTCGTGCTCGATCGTCGCGAGCAGCGCCGACGGCGGCGACTGGGTCGTGGGGGTCATGCTGGATCCTCTCTGGTGGTGCGACGGCGTTCCCCGGTCGCGTAGGAGTCGGCGTCGGCGCCGACCGATGCGACGATCTCCGCGGCGACGGCGGCGTCCTCGAGCGTCGAGGCCGGTTCGGCCTCGCCGCGGAGCACGTCTCGGAATGCGCGCGCCTGATGCGTGTAGGTCTCCTCGTAGAGCGGGATCCCGAACGTGAACGGGCCGCCGCGGTCGACGGTAGTCGTGCTGCGCCAGGAGTACGAGGCGGTGCCCTCGGTGCCGAGCGCCTTCACGGCGAAGGTCCCGGGCTCCGGTCCGAGGTCGTCGACCGCGAACGTGCCGTAGAGCATCGCGAGCGCGCCGTCGTCGTACTCCCACACCATCCACGCCTGGTCGTCGGTCTCGAGTCGCGCCCAGTGCGCTGCCGAGACGCCGCCGTGGACGCGATCGGGGCGGCCGAGTGCCGCGAGCGTGAGGTAGGCGTGGTGCACCATGACCTCGTGCAGCACTCCGTCGTAGTGGCTCGCGAGCTCCTCCTCGTGCCGGATCGCGTAGGAGATGTGGAGCGACCTGACGCGTCCGAGGGTGCCGTCCCTGGCCTGGCGGACGAGGCGGGAGCACTCGGGCTGGTGCAGGTAGTTGTGGCCGGGCACGATCACGACCCCGGCGCCGGCGGCGGCCCGGGCCAGCGCGCGGATCTCGTCGGGGCTTTCGGCGACTGGCTTCTCCACGAAAACGTGCAGGCCGGCGGCGATCGCCCGGTGGGCCAGCGGGAGGTGGCTCGCCGTCGGCGAGGCGATGAAGACGGCGTCGACGTCGTTCGCGCCGAAGAGCTCGTCGACGGTGCGGACGGTCGCCCCGTGCGCGCGCGCCAAGTCGTCCGAACGTCCGGATCGCGATTCGGCGACCGCGGTCAGGCTGAGCCCGGGAACAGCAGCGATGGCATCGGCGTGGAGTCGGCCCGCCGCGCCGGCGCCGATCAGGCCGATCCGGATGGAGGTCGGCGCGCTCAGCACAGCAGCACCGGCCGTACCCACGAGCCCGTCGCGCCGTTGATCTTCAGTGGGAGGCAGACGAGCATGCCCTCGGTGACGCCGTCGCGCGCCGCCTCGTCGAGGGCGAGGTTCTCGATCAGGTGCACGCCCCGGTCCACGAGCATCGCGCGGTGGGTGGTGCGGCGTTCGTCCGGGAACGGCAGGGGCTCGGTCCCGGTCGTGTCCGTGCCGAGCACGGCCATGCCCTGCTCGTGGAGCCAGATCGCGGCATCCGGACCGACACCCGGCTGGCCCGCCTGATACGCGACGGGGTCGGCGAGGTACTCGCGCGACTTGCCGGTCCGGACGCAGACGACATCGCCCGAGCGGATGGTCAGTCCTCCGGCGTCGAGGGTGCGCCGCAGGTCGTCGACGGTCACCTCGTAGCCGTCGGGCAGGGCGTCCATGCCGAGGACTCCGGCGACATCGAGTAGGAGACCGCGACCGATGATCGGGGGCACCGTCTCCATTCCGTGGCTCGAGAAACCACGGTCGCGACGCACCTCGGACACCGAGGCGCCGCCGAAGATCCGGCCCTCCGCCGACACGTGCGCCAGGCCGTCGATGTGGGTGCTCACGTGCAACGCGCCGGTGATGGTCTCCGCGGCGAACTCGTGCGCGTGCCCATCGCGGGCGCACTCCTCGGGCGTGGTCCGCCAGGTGAATGAGAACGGAGTGAACGCGCCCGGCGCACCCTGCGGCACACGTTCGCTGAGTTCCTGACCGAGGTCGTAGACCCGGCCACGGTGCACGAGACGGGCCGCCCCGAGGACGTGATCCGGGGTCAGGCGGGACAGTGCGCCGAGGTTCGTCGTCGAATCGCCGGGCAACGGGATCTCCTTTCGATGTGCCGCAGACGCCGGTTCGGCGCCCGCGTCGGCCCTCACTCCGCTGCGGAGTCCCGAAGGCTGGGAAGCAGGTGCGAGAGGCGTTGCTCGGCACGGCGGATGTGCTTGTCGCAGAGGAAGACGAACAGCTCGCCGTCCCGCTCGCGCAGCGCATCGACGAGTGCGTGGTGCTCGGCCTGCGCCTCGTCGAAGTCGATCACGCCGACGCCCGTGTAGAGGCGGCTGACGTGCATGTGGAAGTGCAGGCTCTGCCATGCCGTGAGCAGGAACTCGTTGCCGGAGAGCCGCATGAACTCGCGGTGCAGGAGCCCGTCGAGTCGGCTGTACTCGGAGTACTGCTGGTACGAGCTGTCGTGCTCGATGGTGCCCATGCGGTCTACGAGTTCGCCCAGCCGATCGACGTCGGCCCGGTCGAGGTCGCGCACCCACCGGTTCGGCTGGTCGTCGGTTCCTCGAGCCGCCGCCATCTCGATCGCGTGCCGGGCCGAGAAGAGTCGGTGGAATGCCGAGGTGTCGAGCAGGGGGGCGACCCGGTAGCCGCGGTTCGCGTCCGCCTGCGCGAGCCCCACCGCCGCGATGCGGTTCAGCGCCTCGCGCACCGGCGTGATACTCATGTCGAGCTCGCCGGCTATGGCGTCGATGCGCAGGAAGTCGCCCGGTCGGACGTCCTGCGCGAAGATCCGCTCGGCGATGAAGTCGAACGCTTCGTCCACGCGGGACGGTCGGGAGGGGCGGCCCGTGGTGAGGGTGCTCATGAGACTGATCATGCATCTTCTTGGGTGAAATTACAACGATTAGGCCGAAATTGGCTATTGACTACGTCAGATCATGCATGATATTCCTTCTAGTACCCCGACTCCCCCTCACCAGGAGGCTCAACGATGAAGCACTTCTCCGGGCTGTCGTCCGCACTGGCCGTCTCAGCGACGGTGCTGCTGCTGGCCGGATGCGCGACCGCCGCGAACAGCTCTGCCGAACCCCCCGCAGCGGGCGGTTCCGGTGACCGGTACACCCAGGACGACGTCACGACCGCCACCGGCATCCACGACGTGACCTCCGTGTTCTCGGTCCCGAAGTCCCTGCCCGAGGACCTCAACCTGGCGTACATCAACCCATCGCTCGGAACGCCGTTCTTCAAGTCGATGAGCGACGGGTACAAGGCCGCCGCCGAGTTCTACGGCGTCGACATCCACGAGGCAGACCTCGGCAACTTCAACTTCGCCGACGCGGTCAACAAGTACGACACGATCTCCGTCTTCCAGCCCGAGGTGGTCGGGATCCTGACGCCGTCCGGTGCCGGACTCGTCGACCGCACGCGCGCCGACGGGGTGAAGCTCCTCGCGAGCGGCATCCCCATCGAGGGTGCCGATGGCTTCATCGGCACCCCGGAGCGCGAGACCGGCATGCTCGCCGGGTCCGTCCTCGCCGAAGGCGTCGCGCCGCTCGTCGACGACGAGTGGGCCGACCAGGAGGTCGTCTTCGTCGGCCTCGGCCAGGCCGCGATCCCCACCACGATGGAACGGGTCGAGAGCGGACTCGAGGGCTTCGAGGCCGGCGGCGTCGAGCCCGACTCCGCGGAATTCCCCGACCTCGGCAAGTCCGCGACCGTGGCCGACGGCGTGCGGGTCATGGCCGACTTCCTCACCGCGCACCCCGAGCAGGCGATCGCCGTCGTCGCGATGAACGACCAGGCCGGCGTCGGCGCCTTGCAGGCCGTCCAGGCCGCCGGTCGTCAGGACGACGTCCGCATCGTCACGATCGGCGCCGACGAGGTGGGTCGCGCGGCGTTCAAGAGCGACGACGGCATCATCCTGGGCGAGGTCGACCTGAACCCGTGGGGCGCCGGATGGCGCTGGGTGGAGGCCGCCCTCGCGCTTGCGCTCGACGAGGAATTCGTGATCCCGGCGCCCGAACGCGTCATCACTCGCGACAACGTCGACGAGCTCTACCCGGAGGACTGAGATGACCGCCACCATCGTCGCCCAGCCCGGCACCCCGCCGGCCTCGCCGCCGCCGAAGCCGAAGGCCGACCCGGTCGACCGGATCCTCGATGTCGGGATCTACATCGCCCTCGCCGCCCTCGTCCTCGTGTTCAGCGTCGCGTCGCCGTACTTCCTCACGGTCGGCAACCTGCTGAACATCGGACAGGCGGTGGCGCAGACCGGGATCCTGGCCGCGGGCGTCACGATCGCCCTCATCGCGGGCCAACTCGACATCTCGTTCGGGTCGGTCATCGCGATCACCGCGGTGCTGATCGCCGTTCTGACCAGTGCCGGCGTGCCGGTCGCGGTCGCCGTGCTGGCTGCGGTGGTGGCGGGTCTCCTCGTCGGCGTGCTGAACGGTGTGCTGATCGTGCACCTCAACATCTCCAGCATCATCAGCACCCTCGCCGTCGGCACGGCGGTCACGGGAGGGGCCTACCTGGTCGCGAGCGGCCAGGTCGTCCCCCTCCCGGACCCGACCGTGTTCAGTTGGGTCAACGCCCGGATCCTCGGCCTGCCCGTGCCGATGCTCATCGCCATCGCCGTCTACGTCGCCGGCTGGATCCTCCTGTCGAAGACCAAGCTCGGCGCCCACATCTACGCCGTGGGCGGCAACAGCTCGGCGGCGCTCCGTGCGGGCATCCCGGTCAAGCGCATCTACTTCACGGTGCTGCTGATCAGCTCGGGCCTCGCCGTGCTCGCCGGGGTGATCGTGCTCGGCCGGACCGGCGCGGGCGACCCGAGCTACGGTGCCGCCGACATGTTCACGGTCCTCGGGGCCGTGCTGCTGAGCGGCATCGGCCTCGGCGGAGGCACGGGCTCCGTGCAGCGCACCCTCATCGGTGTCCTGATCATCGGCGTGCTCGCCAACGGCCTCGTGCTCCTCGGCGTGCAGTCCTACTACCAGCAGCTCCTGAACGGCGCCGTGCTCGTGCTCGCCGTCGTCATGGAGGCGATCCGACGGAAGAGGCGTTCACGATGACCACCGACCAGGCACCCGCCCTCGAGTCGCTCCTCTCGGTGCGCGGCATCTCGAAGGCCTTCGGGCACATCCAGGCGCTCACCGACGTGAGCCTCGACATCGCCCCGGGCGAGGTGCTCGCACTGCTCGGCGACAATGGCGCCGGCAAGTCCACGCTGATCAAGATCCTCAGCGGCCTCTACGCCACCGACTCGGGCGAGATCCGGATGCGCGGCGTCCCGCAGCGCTTCCAGTCGCCCGCCGACGCGAAGGCGGCCGGCATCGCGACGGTGTACCAGGACCTCGCGCTCGTGGACACGAGGGACGTCGCGGCGAACCTCTTCCTCGGGCGCGAGTACACCCGGGGCCCGTTCATCGACGTCAAGCGCAACGTGGCCGAGAGTCGACGGGTGCTCGAGCAGTTGAAGCTCGGCCACCTTCCAGCCAGCGGGGTTCCGGTCGGCGTGATGTCGGGCGGCCAGCGCCAGGCCGTCGCCGTGGCGCGCACCGTGGTCTCGGGCGCCGAGCTCATCATCATGGACGAGCCCACCGCGGCCCTCGGCGTGAGCGAGTCGGCGAAGGTGATGGCGCTCGCGCACGAGCTCCGCGACAGCGGATGCGCCGTCATCATCATCAGCCACAACCTGCAGCAGGTGTGGGACTTCGCGGACCGCTTCGCCGTGCTCCACCTCGGACGCCTCGCCGGCGTGCGACGGAGGAGCGAGAGCACCGTCGAGGAGATCGTGCAGCTCATCGTCTACGGGGCGGCCGGCGCATGATCGCCGACGAACTCGAGACCGCGTCGACGCCGGTCTCGACCGACCCCGCCAGCCGCATCGAGCGGATCGAGACGTACGTGCTGCGTCCGCCGCTGCGACGCCCGCTCTCCGACTCGATCTACGACCGCACGCACTGGGTGGTCCCAGTGGTCGAGATCACGACCGCCGACGGACTCGTCGGCACCGGCTACTCGGGTCTCTGGACGGGCGACGACCTCGTGCTGCGGGCGATCCACGAGTACCTCGCCCCCCGGCTCCAGGGCGCGGACGCCGCCATGATCGGCGCGATCTGGCAGGACGCGTACTGGTCGCCCCTGCACTGGGTCGGCCGCGCCGGGGTCGCGCACATGGCGCAGTCGATGGTCGACATCGCACTGTGGGACCTGGCGGCGCAGCGTGCCGGCATGCCGCTCTGGCAGCTGCTGGGCGGGCGCCATGCGGAGCTCGAGACCTACAACACCGACGGGGGCTGGCTGAACTTCACCGTCGAGGAGCTCATCGACGACATGCAGGGCATGGTCGAGGCCGGCTGGTCGAAGGTGAAGATGAAGGTCGGCGGACCCTCGTTGCGCGCAGATCTCGCGCGGGTCACGGCCGTCCGCGAGGCCCTCCCCGCCCACGTCGAGCTCATGGTCGACGTGAACCAGCGGTGGGACCGGGTGACCGCGCTGCGCGCCCTCCGCCCGCTCGCGGACCTCGGGATCGGCTGGCTCGAGGAGCCGCTCCACCCCGACGACGTGCAGGGCCACGCCCGGCTCGCGCGCGACGGCGCCCTGCCGATCGCGCTGGGCGAGAGCGTCTACTCGGCCGAGAGCTTCGCGACGTTCCTCGACGCCGACGCGGTCGACGTGGTCCAGGTCGACGTGACCCGCGTCGCCGGGATCACCGAGTGGCTCCGCGTGGCCCACGCCGCCCAGGAGGCGTCGCGTTGGGTCGTCCCGCACGCCGGCGACATGATGCAGGTCCACCAGCACCTGGTCGCGGGCGTGGGATCGGCGCGCGAGGCGATGATCGAGTACCTCCCGTGGGGCCTCGAGCTGTTCGCCGAGCGCATCGACGTGCACCGGGGCACGCTCCGGCTCCCGACCACACCGGGCGCGTCCACGCGCATCGACCCCGAGGCGCGAGCGCGATTCGAGGACCGCGCCGCGACCGGCCGACGGTACGAGGGAGTCGCACTGCCATGACCGAACCGATCCGCCTCGGCGACGCGCACGTCGCACTGGCGTTCGACGGCGCCACGGGCGCCCTGCTCACCCTCGAGGACCCGATCGCGCGGACCTCGCTCGTCGCCGAGCCGAGGCTCGCGGAGAACTGGCGGCTGCTCGTGCCGATGCCCGACCTCCGGCATCACTACGTGCGCGGCAGCGGGCAGCGGCTCTCATCCGTCGACGTCGGCGCCGACGAGGTCCGATTGACGTGGCGCGGCGTCCGAAGCGAGGTCGCCGGCGACCTCCACATCGACGTCACCCAGCGCTGGCGGCTGGCAGGCGGCGGGGTCGACGTCGTCACCACCGTCCGCAACGGCAGCCCGTTCCAGGTCGAGGAGGTCGTGTCCCCGGCCCTCGGCGGGCTCGGCCGGCCCGGCGAGCACGAGTGGCGGCTGCACCATCCCGGACCCCTGGGTGCGGGGGACGAGTTCGAGGTCTTCTCCCAGTTCCCCGGGACCTACCTCGGCCCCCGCAACCCGGTCTGGGTGCTGCCATACCACACGAAGTCCGGCATGCCGTGGGTCGACCTGTACTCGGAGGAGGACCGGCGCGGCCTCTACGTCGGCATCCACGATCCGGATGGCGCCCACGCCGTGTTCCAGCTCCAGCTCTTCCCCGGGCCCGTGTACCGGGGCGACCTCCAGGTCTGGCCCGATCCCGAGGTGCTCGGCGACGACACGCCGCTCGGGCTCATGGCGGCGTGGTCGTCGTTCCCCTTCCTGGAGACGGGCGGCGAGTGGAGTTCGGCCCCGGTCGCCCTCCGCTTCCACCAGGGCACGTGGTGGCAGGGCGCGCGCATCTTCCGGCGGTGGTGGGACGAGCACTTCGAGGTGTCGCCGCGCAGCTGGCTCGCGGAGGAGGACGCCTGGCAGTCCACGATCATCAGCTACCCCGACGGCGAGATCGGCTTCCGCTACTCCGACCTGCCACGCCTCGCCGAGGAAGCCAGGAGCGCGGGCATCAACGTCATCCAGATCTGCGGATGGCACCGGGGCGGCCTCGACCGCAACTATCCCGACTACTCGTCCGATCCGCGGCTCGGCACCAGCGAGGAGTTCACCGCGGCGCTACGCGCCTGCGAGGAGCTCGGCGTCAAGGTGCTCGTCTTCGGCAACCTGCAGGTCGCGAACATCGAGACGGATGCCTGGGGCGAACTGCGCCGATACGCGATCACCGACCCGCACGGCAACCACTACGACACCGTCGGATGGGACTACAACACCACGACCGGCGTCGAGCAGCTCTCCGGGTACCGGATGGCGTGGATGAACCCCGCGCACGACGCGTTCCGGGCCCGGTGGATGGACCAGATGCGCGGGATCCTCGACCGGCACGCGGCCGGCATCCAGCTCGACAAGGTGCTCGGCGGCGGGTTCTTCGGGATGGACTACAACCCGGACGCCCCCGGCACGATCGCCACCACGCTCGGCACCGGCCTGCAGGCGGCGATGGCGGAGCTGCTCGCCGAGGGGCGCCGCGAGCGCGACGACTTCTGCCTCGCCGCGGAGTCGCACTGGGACCGGACGCCGCGGTTCGCCAACGCCTCGTACGCCAGGTACTTCTCGGCGACGCACTTCCCCACGTTCGCGGCGGCGTTCCCCGAGCACCGGCAGACGTGCGCCGTCACCGGGCCGCACGACTACGGGCTCGTGAACAACTCGTTGCGGTTCGGGCACATCATCTCGCTCGAACCCGCCTGGATGCACGGGTCCGCCACCGACGTCCCGCTGACGTCGGACTATGTCAGGCGCGCCCTCGAGTTCCGTCGCGGTCTCCGCGGCTGGATCTGGGAGAGCTCGCTCGTCGACCCATGGGACTGGGCCGTCGACGGGCCGGACGTCCTCGCCTCGGCCCACCGCTCCTGGGACGGCCGAGGCGAGGCGCTCGTGCTGAACCACTTCGAGCTCGAGCCGCGCACGGTGCGGATCGGGCGCCGTGCCGACCGGGGCGAGGCCCTGACTGTGCACCGGATGGGACGTGCACCGGTGCCGCTGGACGGCGGCGAACTCACGATCGGCCGCGACGAGGTCGTGGTGGTCACCGCCGCGTCGAGTGCGGCGGCCGACGCGGTGGCAGCGACGGGAACGACGGCATGACCGAGCTGACCGCACCCCTGCTGCGGCCCAGGTTCGGCGTCGAGGACACCGGCCCGGACGAGCTCGCCGCCGCCACCGGACGCGCCGCGCTCGCCGCGACCGCCGTCGCCGACGCGGGCGCGGAGGTCCGCCGGGACTGGCTCGAGCGCATCGCCGACCGGATCGAGGAGGCGCGCGCGGACCTCCGGCGGATCGCGTCCATCGAGACGAGGCTCCCCGAGCAGCGGCTCGACGTCGAGCTGGATCGCACGATCCGCCAACTCCGCTTCCTCGGTGCCGAGGGCGTGCGTGCGGCGGGCGACGAGTTCCTGGAGGAGGGCTTCCGTCGACGGACCCGTCCGATCGGGCCGGTCGCGGTCTACGCCGCGGGGAACTTCCCGTTCGCCTTCTCCGTGGCCGGCACCGACACGGCGTCGGCGCTCGCGGCCGGATGCCCGATCGTGCTCAAGGCCCACCCGGGCCATCCGGTCACCTCGGCGACGACGGCGGAGCTGATCGGCGACGCGCTGACGGAGGCCGGCGCGCCGGAGGGGACGTTCGCGATGGTCCGGGGTTTCGACGCCGGCGTGCGCCTGGTCGTCGACCCGGCCATCCGCGCCGGGGCGTTCACGGGTTCGCAGGTGGGCGGCCGTGCCCTGTTCGATGCCGCTGCCGCCCGGCCGGATCCGATCCCCTTCTACGCCGAGCTCGGGAGCATCAACCCGGTCGTCATCACCCGCGCTGCGCTCCGGGCGCGACGGAATGAGATCGTGAGCGGGTTCATCGACTCCTTCCTGCTCGGCATGGGCCAGTTGTGCACGAAGCCCGGCGTGGTCTTCCTTCCGGAAGGGCACGGGCTCGAGCCCGACCTCCGCGCCGCGCTCCGGGGTCGCGCGTCGCGCCCGATGCTCAGCCCCTCGATCGCCGAGCGCTTCGCGGAACGGCTCGGCACGGCCGCCGCGGTGACCGAGCTCGTCAGCGAGCCCGGCAGTGCCGGCACAGTCCTCCAGACCGACCTTGCGACGTTCCGCGCCACGCCCGCGCTCGCGGACGAGATCTTCGGTCCAGCGTCGCTGCTCGTGACGGTCGCCGACGACGAGGAGACGGTGGACGCGCTGGCGTCCGTCGACGGCGCCCTGACCGCGACGATCCACGCGGAGCCGGAGGATGGCCCGCTCGCGCGGCGCCTCGTCGCGACGGCCGCCCGACTCGCCGGCCGCATCGTGTGGAACGGCTGGCCGACGGGCGTGCAGGTCATCCGGTCGATGCAGCACGGCGGGCCGTGGCCCGCCAGCACGTCGCCCCTGCACACGTCGGTCGGGGCCTTCGCCGTCGACCGCTTCCGGGTGCCCATGGTGTTTCAGGGCGTGCCCGACGAACTGGTGCCGGTGGGATGAACCTCCGCGCCGACCCCGACCTCGATGCGATCGTCACGCTCATCGAGCGCCACGGCACGGATCGCCTGCCGTTCCTGTGGCGTTCGGAATCGGGGTGGTGGTTCGTCGAGGTCGTGCCGTCGACGGGCACGCAGGGCCTGCCGGGCGTGCGGATCCGGGCCCATCCGACGGAGCTCCCCAACGGCCTCACCCCGGCCGAACTCGACGTGCTCACCCAGCTCATCGCGCGCGACTCCGATGCCGAGATCGCCCGCGCGCTCACTCTGAGCGTGCGGACCGTCCACTCGCACGTCGCCCATCTGCGGCGCAAGCTCGGGCTCGGCCGGGCACAGGCGGCGGCGCGCGCGCTCGTGCGCGGCTGGTACCGCCCGCAGGGCCCCGGCGCCGCCGCGATGGATGCGATCCTCGCGCTGCGCACCTGACCGGCCCCCTCAACCCCCATCACCACCTGACAGGAAGTACCCCCATGCAGACGACGCTCACGCACGTCGGAACCGCCACGGTGATCATCGAGTTCGGCGGCATCCGCTTCATCACCGACCCCGTCCTCGACCCGCCCACGGAGTACGCGCTCGGCCCGGTCACCCTCCGGTCGACCGAGGGCCCCGCGCTCACGGTCGACGAGTTGCCCGACATCGACGTGGTGCTGCTCAGCCACGACGAGCACGTCGACAACCTCGATGCGACGGGTCGGACGCTCCTGCCCGGGCGCCCCACGGTCACCACGGCCGCGGCCGCGGCGCGCCTCGGAGCCGAGGCCGTCGGCCTGGCGCCCTGGGAGCGCACCGAGCTCGTGGTGCGCGGACGCACCGTTACGATCACTGCGACGCCCGCCGACCACGGCGAGAGCGGCGCCGACGTGATCGGGTTCGTCATCGAGTCGCCGGACGAGGACCAGGCGCTCTACGTGAGCGGCGACACCGTCTACGACGCGTCGCTCGACGTGATCGGCCAACGCTTCCCGATCGGGGTCGCGGTGCTGCATCTGGGCGCCGCCAGGATCGAGGCGCTGGGCGACCGGCTCATCACCATGGATGGCGCGCAGGCCGCGCGGTTCTCCGGGTTCCTCGCAGCCGACGTCGTGGTGCCGATCCACTTCACCTCCTGGGAGCACTTCACCGAGGGTGAGCGCGAGATCGCCGCCGCCTTCGCCGCCGAGGGCCTCGACGACCGCCTGCGCTGGCTGACGCCAGGTAAGCCCGAGCACATCGACGTCGGGGCGCGCGAACCGCTCTCGGCGGAGCCCTACGCGTCGAAGCGCCGCGTGCGGTCGCACGACCGCGAGATGGCGGTGATCGACGAGGGCGAGGGGCCCGCGTTCGTGTTCGTGCACGGCGACATCATGTCGTCGTACCTCTGGCGGAACGTGATGCCGCATGTCTGCACGCTCGGCAGGGTGGTCGCGGTCGACCTGATCGGTGCCGGCGACTCCGACAAGCTGCCGGACTCGGGGCCCGGGCGCTACTCGTTCGCGGAGCACGCGCGGTATCTCGACGGGCTCCTCGAGGCGCTCGACCTCGGCGACGAGATCGTGCTCGTCGGCCACGACTGGGGGTCGAACCTCGCGATCGACTGGGCGATGCGCAACGCCTCGCGCGTGCGGGGCATCGTGTTCGGCGAGGCGATCCTGCCGCCGTTCGAATGGACCGACTGGCCGGCGCCGATCCTGCCCGAGTTCCAGTTCCTGCTCACCCCGGAGGGGGAGCGCGCCGTGCTCGACGAGAACCGTTTCCTGAACAACGTCCAGCGGGCGGTGATCCGCCCGATCTCCGAGGCCGAGCTCGCGGAGATCGAGCGCCCGTACGCCGAGCCCGGCGAGGGGCGGCGTCCCACGCTCGAGTGGCCGCGCTCGGTTCCGCTCGGCAACGCCGACACCCCGACGCGCGTGGCACTGGAGGCGCAGGCCGAGTGGATGAGGTCGTCACCCGTGCCCAAGCTGCACTACCGCGGCATCCCGGGCGCGCTCTGCAACGGGCGTCGCGCCGACACGATCGCCGGGTTCGCGGCGCTCACCGAGGTCGGTGTCACGGGCACCCACTGGACCCCGGAGGACGACCCGCACCGCATCGGCCGCGCGATCGTCGACTGGGCGACCCGGGAGCTCCGATGAGCACCGCGAAGTGGTCGCCGCCGGGGTCCGCGCCGCACGGCGAGGACCACCATCGCATCCTCGAGGTCGTCGACGAGTACGTGGCCGGATTCGAGCAGGCGGACCCCGAACGCCTGCAACGCGTGATGCACCCGCAGTGCCGGCTCACCGCGTCGTTCGACGGGCGACTGGTCGTGCACACGCGCGACGAGTTCATCGCGGCGGTCTCCGGCCGGCGGTCGACGGTCGCGGGCACCGCGCCGGGCGAGGGCGCCGCACGCGTCCTCCTGGCGTCGGTGGGCACGCCGACGACCGCGATCGTCCGTGTCCAGGACGCCGATGCCGACACGACGTACGTCGACGAGCTCCAGCTGGTGCGACTCGACGCGGGATGGACGATCATCGCGAAGTCCTGGCACCCGGAGCCGCGACGATGACCACGATGACGTTCCCGGCCCTCCTCGAGGACGTGGTCGACCGGTCCGGCACCGGCCGGCCCGTGCCGGATCCTGCGACCGGTCGCGTGTTCGCCGTCGCCCCCGACCACGGGCCTGACGCGGTCGCTCCGGCGGTCGCGGCGGCACGCCGGGCGCAAGAGGGCTGGGCGGCGGCGACGTCGGATGAGCGCGCGGCGACGCTGCATGCGGCGGCCGACGCCGTCGAGCGGCGTGCGGACGAGCTGGCTGCGATCCTCGCGCTCGAGCAGGGCAAGCCGCTCGACGGTCCCAACGCCCGGTTCGAGGTCGCGGCGAGCGTGGATTGGGTCCGCGCGACCGCCGACCTTCCCGAGCCGGACGGCACTCGCGACGTGCCCGGCGATCTCGCCACGGTCGCCCACCGACCCGTCGGGGTCGTCGCGGCGATCACGCCGTGGAACTGGCCGATGATGATCGCGACCTGGCAGATCGCCCCGGCGCTGCGCATGGGCAACGCGGTGATCGCCAAACCGTCGGAGTACACGACGCTCTCCGGGCTCGCGCTCTGCGCGGTCATGAACGAGGCGCTGCCCCCGGGCGTCCTGCACGCGGTAGTCGGTGACGGTGCGGTCGGCGCCCGCCTCGTCGCCGACCCGGGCGTCGGGAAGGTGATGTTCACGGGCTCGACGGCGACCGGACGCAGGATCGTGGAGGCATCCGCTGCCAACCTCGCGCGGCTCACGCTCGAGCTGGGCGGCAACGACCCCGCCATCGTGCTGCCGGATGCGGATCCGCGAGCGATCGCCGCCGACCTGTTCTGGGGTGCGTTCACGAACAGCGGCCAGACCTGCGCCGCCGTCAAGCGCGTGTACGCGCACGATGCCGTGCACGACGACCTCGTCGAGGCCCTCGCCGAACTCGCCCGCACCACCCCGATGGGGCCCGCATCCGATCCGTCGAGCCTGCTCGGGCCGCTGCAGAACCGCCGCCAATGGGAGATCGTGGACCGGCTCGTGGAATCGGCGAAGTCGGGCGGCGCGCGCGTCGCCGCCGGCGGGAACCCCGACCGCACAGCACCGGGCAACTTCTACCCGGCGACGATCGTCTCCGATCTCGGCGACGACGCGCCGCTCGTGCACGAGGAGCAGTTCGGGCCGGCGCTGCCCGTGGTCCGGTTCCACGACATCGAGGAGGCCGTGGCGTCGGCGAACGCATTCGAAACCGGTCTCGGCGCATCGGTCTGGTCGGGCGACCCCGAGCGCGCGCGGTCCGTCGCCGCCCGGATCGACGCGGGTACGGTATGGATCAACGCCCATGGCGGGCTGCACCCCGCAGTGCCGTTCGGCGGCGTGAAGCAGTCGGGCTATGGAACGGAGTTCGGAGTCGATGGGTTGAGGGCCGTCTCGGTGGCGCAGGTCATCCGATGCTGAGTCGGCGAAAGTCCGGCCCGAAGCGGCGGGTTGGAGGAATCGCCAGTGATCGCGTCCGCGCATCGCGAGACCACGATGAGAGCAGCGGTGGTCGGGACGATCCTCGCTGACGACCCGATCTCGGTCCGAGAGGTACCGCTGGAACCCGTCGGATGGCTCACGTTTCGGTGCCGGTCGGCCGCTCTCAATCGCCCAGAATGAGGAGCCCGGCAGGCTTGGGGTTCTCTGCGTTGGCTTCGATCGGCATCGATCTGGGGACCGTTCGATTGACGGGCCGATCCAACCCAGTCTGTGGTTCATCGCCTCGATCACGTGAGGCGGCGATGCGTTGTGGGCAGTGGGCACGAATGCGACCGCCCCAGCCTTACCCGGAAACGCGAAAACCCCCGGCGGACCGGGGGTTTTCTTCTGTGGCTCCGACCGGCATCGATCCGGTGACCTTTCGATTTTCAGTCGAACGCTCTACCAACTGAGCTACAGAGCCTCGGGGTGTCGAAACACCTCGATGATAAGGAGAAAGCCCCTTCTCTCGAAAGGGAAAGGGCCTGTCGCCTGAGCGACCCTGACGGGACTTGAACCCGCGACCTCCGCCGTGACAGGGCGGCACGCTAACCAACTGCGCCACAGGGCCTCGTAAAGAAGCTGTTCAATTGTAAACCCATCGTCTGGGTGACCCCAACGGGATTCGAACCCGTGCTGCCGCCGTGAAAGGGCGGTGTCCTAGGCCGCTAAACGATGGGGCCGGAAGGTCGTGCCCGGGGGCTCGACCGCCGAGAAGAAAGCATACGCATACCTCGGCCAGAATCCAAAACGGGGCGGGCAAGACGCGCCACGCGCGGCGGAAATGCCCGATCCGCGGTCGTTCCGAACCTAGTGTGGCAAGGCCACTGCCCGCAGGTCAGGCATGCGAGCGCGTGCCCCACGGCCCGCGCGGAGGGGGAACATGTCGCGAATCGCAGGACGCCGAGTCACCCGGGGGTCGCGCATGCGCGCCCTCGCGGGCTCGCTCGTCATCGCGCTCGCGGCGACCGCCGGGGTGGTGGCGAACCCGATCGCCGCAACGGCAGCCGACTACCCCACGTGGGAGGAGGTGCAGAAGGCCAAGGCGAACACGCAGGCCGCGGCGCAGGCCGTCGACGAGATCATCGGCCTGATCGCCGACCTCGAGGCGAACGTCGAGGCGGCGCGCGCCGAGGCGCAGCGCCGGACGGACGAGCTCATCGTGGCGCAGCAGGAGTACGACGACGCCGTGCGGCGCGCCGACGAGATCCAGGCGCAGGCCGACGAGGCGAAGGCCGAGGCTGAGGAGGCCGAGCGGAACGCCGGCCAGCTCGCGGCGCAGCTGTACCGCACGGGCGGATCCGACCTCGGCATGAACCTGATGTTCGACGCGGGCGACGCGGCCCGCACCGACGAGCTGCTCGCCAAGCTCGGATCGATGGAGAAGCTCGTCGAGCGCACGGCCGGCATCTACGAGCAGGCCGAGGAGGCGGGCAACACCGCCCAGTCCCTGGCCGACCAAGCCGAGGTGGCGCGCGCCGAGCGCGAGAAGCTGCGCGTCGCCGCCGAGCAGGCGCTCGCGGCCGCGCAGGCGGCGCAGGCCGCGGCCGAGCGGGCGCTGGCCGAGTCCGAGGAGAAGAAGATCGAGCTCGACCAGCAGCTCAAGTTCCTGAAGGACAAGGAGGCCAAGACGGCCGCGGCCTACCAGGAGGGCGAGCGCAAGCGCAAGGAAGAGGAGGAGCGCCGGCGACGCGCGGCAGCAGCGGCAGCAGCGGCAGCCGCCGCAGCGGCGGCAGCGGCGGCGGCAGCGGCGGCGGCAGCCGGCGGCGGGGGCGGCGGCGGCGGAGGCGGAGGCGGAGGCGGCGGCCAGACGGTGTCCTCCGGCTGGTCCAAGCCCGCCTACGGCTGGATCTCCGGCAACTACGGCCCGCGCCAGGTGATCTGCAGCGGCGGCTACTGCTCGAACTCGTTCCACTACGCCACCGACCTCGCGACGGGATGCTCCGCACCGATCTACGCGGCGAACTCCGGCACCGTCGTCTATGCCGGATGGTCGGGCAGCTACGGCAACTTCATCAAGATCGACCACGGCGGCGGCATCTCGACCGGCTACGCCCACATCCGCCCAGGCGGCCTGTTCGTGGGGTACGGGCAGCGGGTGAACTCGGGGCAGGTCATCGCATCGAGCGGCACCACGGGTGCGTCGACCGGCTGCCACCTGCACTTCGAGGTCTACAGCGGCTGGAGCCGCATCGACCCGGTCCCGTTCCTGGCCGCGCGCGGCATCTACCTCGGCTGACTCCCGGCGCACCGGGCGGAGACGCGACGAGGGGGCGAGCCGTCGGGCTCGCCCCCTCGGTGCGGGCAGGCGGATGCCGCGGCATCCGCTCGGGCTCAGTGACCCGGGTACGCCTCGATGGCCTTCGCGATCAGGCCCTCGGCGTCGGCGGCGTTCGCCCAGCCCTCGGTCTTGACCCACTTGCCCGGCTCGAGGTCCTTGTAGTGCTCGAAGAAGTGCTCGATCTCCTTGCGGGTGTACTCCGGCACGTCGTCGACGTCCTGGATGTGGTCCCAGCGCGGGTCGCCCGCGGGCACCGCGATGACCTTGGCGTCGCCGCCGCCGTCGTCGGTCATGTGGAAGACGCCCACCGGGCGCACCTTCACGCCGACGCCCGGGAAGAGCGGGTACTGCGTGAGCACGAGCACGTCGAGCGGGTCGCCGTCGTCGCCGAGCGTGTTCTCGAAGAAGCCGTAGTCGGTCGGGTACACGAAGTTCGTGTAGAGCACGCGGTCGAGGAAGACCCGGCCGGTCTCGTGGTCGACCTCGTACTTGTTGCGGCTCCCCTTGGGGATCTCGATGACGGCGGCGTACTCGCCCATGTGGTTCTCCTCGTTTCGGATGGTGGAGTCTCGAAGGTCTCGCGGGCCGTGACGGCTCCGGTGCCGCCGCGCGCCCGATGGGCGCCGCTGACGACGGAATAAGGTTACGTGATGCCCTTGGAGCGCCGTCCCCGCCTGACGCCGCCGATCGCCGACGTGCGACGCGCGGTGCGGTCCGTGCTCGGGCCGCGCGACGACGGCCCGCTCGCGCTCGTCGCGCTCTCGGGGGGTCCCGATTCGCTCGCGCTCGCCGCGGCCGCGGCGTTCGAGGGGCCGAGGGGCGGATGGCGCGTCGGCGCGATCGTCGTCGACCACGGCCTGCAGCCGGGGTCGGCCGAGCAGGCGGATGCCGCGGCATCCGTCGCGCGCGACCTCGGACTGGGCCCCGTGCTCGTCGAGCGGGTCGACGCGGGCGCCGCACCGGGTGGCGCCGGTCCCGAGGGAGCCGCGCGCGCCGCGCGGTACGCCGCGCTCGAGGCGGCCGCACGCACGACCGGCGCCGAGGTCGTGCTGCTCGGCCATACGCTCGACGACCAGGCCGAGACGGTCCTCCTCGGCCTCGCCCGCGGATCGGGGTCGGCGAGCCTCGGCGGCATGGCCGTCCGTTCGGGGCGGTACGCCCGGCCGCTGCTCGGCATCCGGCGGGCCACGACGCGGCAGGCGTGCCTCGACGCGGGCCTCGCGCCGTGGGACGACCCGCACAACGTCGATTCCGCGTACGCGCGCGTGCGCGTGCGCCAACAGGTGCTCCCCGTGCTCGAGGCCGAGCTCGGCCCCGGCGTCGCCGAGGCGCTCGCCCGCACCGCCGAGCAGCTCCGCGAGGACGAGCAGGCGTTCGCCGACCAGATCGACGAGTTCATCGAGGAGATCTGCGAACCCGCCGAGGCCGGCATCGCGATGTCGGCGGCGGCGCTCGCCGCGAACCCCGCGGCGCTCCGGCAGCGCATCATCCGGCACGTGGTCGACAGCGAGTTCGGGGTGTCGCTGAGCCGCGCCCAGACGCTCGAGGTCGCCCGGCTGGTCACGGACTGGCACGGGCAGGGGCCGATCGACCTGCCCCGGGGCATCCGCGCCACCCGCGCCGGCGGGCACGTCGTGCTCTCGACGACCGGCTCGACCGCGGTGCTGCCGCACGACCACCAGCGCCCGGCGTAGGCTCGTGGCATCCGTTCGCCCAGACGCACGCAGGAGGAGCTCGGGATGGATTCGCGCGAGATCGAGGCCGACCTGACGGAAGTGCTCGTGACCGAGCAGCAGATCCGCGACAAGCTCGCGGAGCTCGCCCGTCGCATCGAGGCGGACTACGAGGGTCGCGACCTCCTGCTCGTCGGCGTCCTCAAGGGCGCGGTCATGGTCATGGCCGACCTCGCACGCGAGCTGAAGCCGCACGTGAACATGGACTGGATGGCGGTCTCCTCCTACGGCGCGGGCACGACCTCCTCCGGCGTCGTGAAGATCCTGAAGGACCTCGACTCCGATCTGTCCGGCCGCGACGTGCTCATCGTCGAGGACATCATCGACTCCGGCCTCACGCTCAGCTGGCTGACCGGCAACCTCGCCTCGCGCGGTGCCGCCTCGATCGAGATCTGCGCGCTGCTGCGCAAGCCGGATGCCGCGAAGGTCGAGATCGACGTCAAGTACCTCGGGTTCGACATCCCGAACCAGTTCGTCGTCGGCTACGGGCTCGACTTCGCCGAGCGCTACCGCAACCTGCGGGACGTCGCGATCCTCGCCCCGCACGTCTACAGCTGAGCGTCGTGCGCCCGGAGGCCTGAGGTCGTCCCATGGGTGAGCGCGGGCAGCGCACCAGGCTGCGGAACGCCGGTGCCGCGTTCGCGAGCAACTGGCGGAACCCCGACCTGCGCCGCGCCCAGCTCAGCTTCCTCGGCGCGTGGACGGCGGAGTGGGCCTTCACGGTCGCGCTCGGGATCGTGGCCTACCGCGACGGCGGGGCCGCGGCGGTCGGGCTGGTGGGACTGCTCCGCATGGTCCCCTCCGCACTGCTCGCGCCGCTGCTGTCGCCCATCGCGGACCGCGGACGCCGCGAACGCGTCCTCGTCCTGGTGTCGGTCGTGCGCGGCCTCGCGACCGCGGCAGCGGCGGTCGTCGTCGCGGTGGCCGGTCCGGCCGCGGTGATCTACGTGCTCGCCGTGGTCTCGACGATCGCGGCGACCCTCTACCGGCCGGCGCACTCCGCGCTGCTGCCCTCGCTGTGCCGGACCGGCTACGAGCTCGCGAGCGCCAACATGGTCCGCGGGCTGCTCGACTCGGCCGCCACCCTGGTCGGCCCGCTGCTCGTGGCGGTGCTGCTCCAGTTCACCGGGGTCGACGTCGTCTTCGCCGTGGCGGCCGCCGCGTCGTTCGCGGCCGCCGCGCTGCTCCTCGGGTTGCGGTACGACGCCCCGCCGCGCCCGTCGGCGCCCGACCGGCCGAACATCGGCCGTGAGGCGGTCGAGGGGCTGCGCGCGGTCGCGCGCGATCGGGACCTCGTCCTGATCCTCGGCCTCGCCGCAGCCCAGTCCCTCACGCGCGGGGCGCTCACCGTGCTCTCCGTCGTGGTCGCGATCGAGCTCGTCGGCACCGGCGAGCCCGGTGTCGGCGCGCTCATGACCTCGGTCGGGGTCGGCGCGGTGCTCGGCTCGCTCGGAGCCTCGCTGCTCATCGGCACGGGTCGCCTCGGCGCCTGGTTCGCCGTCGGCGTGGCCCTCTGGGGCCTCCCGATCGCGCTCGTCGGCGTCTTCCCCGAGCAGGCGGTCGCCCTGGTGCTGCTCTCGTTCGTCGGCGTCGGCAATGCCCTCATCGACATCACCGGCTTCACGCTCATCGGCCGGACCGCGCCCGACGAGGTGCTCGCGCGCGTGTTCGGCGTGCTCGAGAGCACGGTCGCGATCTTCGTCGGCATCGGCGGCGTCGTCGCGTCGGCGCTGATCGGATGGTTCGGCATCCAACCCGCGCTCATTGCGATCGGGCTCCTCTGCCCGGTGCTCGCGGTGGCCTCATGGTGGCGACTTCGCAGGCTCGACCGCGTCGTGGCGGCCCTCGACCGCGAGATCGGGTTGCTGCGCCGCGTCGACATGCTGTGCATGCTGCCCCTGCCGGCCGTCGAGCGGCTCGCGCGAGGGCTCGAACCCGTGTCCGTGGCATCGGGGGCCGTCGTGTTCGCGCAGGGCGACGTCGGCGACCGCTACTACGTCATCGAGTCCGGCGAGGTCGACGTGGTCCACGACGGGCGCGTCGTGGCCGACCTCGGTCCGGGGGAGGGCTTCGGTGAGATCGCGCTCCTCCGGCCGACCGGGCGGATGGCGACCGTGGTCGCCCGGACCGACCTCCGGCTCCAGGCCCTGACGTCCGACCGGTTCCTGCCGGTGGTGCTCGGGTACACGCCGAGCGCGGTCGAGGCGACGGCGACCGTCGACGGGATCATGGCGCAGTACGAGCCGGGGGAGACGCCGGAGGAGGCCTCGGGGGAGACGCCGGAGGAGGCCTCGGGGGAGCCGGACTGAGCGCCGGCCCGCGGCGACGGGGGCTGAGCGGTGACCGCTGGGCGCTGACCGCTTTCAGCGAACAGGCAGCAGGTGCCCAGTGGCCAGAGGGTAGCCTGCTAGCACCATGAACATGAAGAAGCTCCTGCGCGGGCCGATCCTCTACATCGTGCTGGCCATCATCGCGGTGTGGATCGGGTCGACCCTGATCACCCAGTCGGGTTTCCGCGAGGTCTCGACGCAGCAGGGGCTCGAGCTCCTGAACGACGGCAAGGTCTCGGCGGTGAAGATCGTCGACGTCGAGAACCGGGTCGACCTCACGCTCGCCGAGGCCGAGGACGACCTCGGCACGCAGGTGCAGTTCTACTACGTCACGCCGCGCGGCGACGACGTCATCGCGGCGGTCGACGCGGCGAACCCGGCCGACGGCTTCGACGACGAGGTGCCGCAGCCGAACTGGTTCCTCTCGATGCTCGGCATCCTGCTGCCGCTCGTGCTCATCGGGCTCTTCTTCTGGATCATCCTCTCCGGCATGCAGGGCGGCGGCAACCGCGTCATGCAGTTCGGCAAGTCGAAGGCGAAGCTCGTCTCGAAGGAGAGCCCGAAGGTCACCTTCGACGACGTCGCCGGCGCCGAGGAGGCCATCGAGGAGCTCCACGAGATCAAGGAGTTCCTGAAGGAGCCGGCCAAGTTCCAGGCCGTCGGCGCCCGGATCCCGAAGGGCGTGCTGCTCTACGGCCCGCCCGGCACCGGCAAGACGCTCCTCGCCCGCGCGGTCGCGGGTGAGGCGGGCGTGCCGTTCTACTCGATCTCGGGTTCGGATTTCGTCGAGATGTTCGTCGGCGTGGGCGCGAGCCGGGTGCGCGACCTGTTCGACCAGGCGAAGCAGAACGCGCCGGCCATCATCTTCGTCGACGAGATCGACGCGGTCGGCCGCCACCGCGGTGCCGGCCTCGGCGGCGGGCACGACGAGCGCGAGCAGACGCTCAACCAGCTGCTCGTCGAGATGGACGGCTTCGACCCGAAGACCAACGTCATCCTGATCGCGGCGACCAACCGCCCCGACATCCTGGACCCCGCGCTGCTGCGCCCGGGCCGCTTCGACCGGCAGATCGGCGTCGACGCGCCCGACCTCAAGGGCCGCCAGAAGATCCTCGAGGTGCACTCGAAGGGCAAGCCGCTCGCGAACGGCGTCGACCTCGAGGTCCTCGCCCGCAAGACCCCCGGCTTCACCGGAGCCGACCTCGCCAACGTCCTCAACGAGGCGGCGCTGCTCACCGCCCGCTCGAACGCGCAGCTGATCGACAACCGCGCGCTCGACGAGGCCGTCGACCGCGTCATCGCCGGTCCCCAGCGCCGCACGCGCGTGATGAAGGACAAGGAGAAGCTCATCACCGCGTACCACGAGGGCGGCCACGCGCTCGCCGCCGCGGCGATGAACCACACCGACCCGGTGACCAAGATCACGATCCTGCCGCGCGGTCGCGCACTCGGCTACACGATGGTGCTGCCGCTGGAGGACAAGTACTCCGTCACCCGGAACGAACTGCTCGATCAGCTCGCCTACGCCATGGGCGGCCGCGTCGCCGAGGAGATCGTGTTCCACGACCCCTCGACCGGTGCGTCGAACGACATCGAGAAGGCCACCGCGACGGCCCGGAAGATGGTGACCGAGTACGGCATGTCGGCCAACGTCGGCGCCGTGAAGCTCGGCCAGTCGCAGGGCGAGGTGTTCCTGGGCCGCGACATGGGCCACCAGCGCGACTACTCCGAGGAGATCGCCGAGACGGTCGACCTCGAGGTGCGCGCGCTCATCGAGCAGGCGCACGACGAGGCCTGGCAGGTGCTGAACGACAACCGCGACGTCCTCGATCGGCTCGCGGCAGAGCTGCTCGAGCACGAGACCCTCGACCACCACCAGATCGCCGAGATCTTCAAGGACGTCCGGAAGCTCCCCGAGCGCCCGCTCTGGCTCTCGAGCGACAAGCGACCGGTCTCCGACCGCCCGCCGATCCCCTTCCCGAGCCGCAAGGCGCCGATCGACCAGGGCGCCGTCGACGGCGGCGTCGACTCCGGCACGCCCGTCGAGGAGGCGAAGGCGTCGCGCACGCCGAGCACGAAGCCGCGTCCCGCCACGGCGTGAGCCGCGGCACCGAGGAGGGCGCAGAGGAGGGTGCCATGACGGGGGTCGACGCCGACCGCATCGAGCGCGCCGTGCGCGAGCTGCTCCTCGCCATCGGCGAGGACCCTGACCGGCCGGGCCTCGAGCGCACCCCCCAGCGCGTCGCCGAGGCCTACGCCGACTTCTTCAGCGGCGTGGGCGCCGACCCGCTCGCGCACCTCGCCGAGACGGTCGCGTCGGGCGACACCGCCGCGGGCGTGCCCGCGACCTCCGACGCCGTGGTGCTCCGCGACCTCGCCTTCCGGTCGGTGTGCGAGCATCACCTCCTGCCCTTCATCGGCACCGCGCACGTCGCCTACCTCCCGGGCGAGCGGCTCGTCGGGCTCGGCCGCATCCCCGCGGTGATCGACACGATCGCGAGCCGCCCGCAGCTGCAGGAGCGCATCGCCGAGGAGGTCGCCGACGCGCTGGTCGCCGGGCTCGACCCGCGGGGCGTGCTCGTGGTGATCGACGCCGTGCACGGGTGCGTCACGGCGCGCGGAGCGCGGCAGGAGCGCAGCTCGACGGTCACGATCGCCAGTCGCGGCGAGCTCGCCGAGCCCGCGGCGCGGGCCGAGATCATCGCCCTCATCGGATCGGGCCGCGGTGCCTGAGACGCCGCCCGAGGCGGCGGCCCGGGGGGCGGCGATGCCGGGGCCGGCGCCGTTCGCGCCGCTCATCATGGGCGTCGTCAACGTCACGCCCGACTCCTTCAGCGACGGCGGCCGCTGGTTCGACGCGGATGCCGCGATCGAGCACGCGCTCCAGCTGGTGGCCGAGGGCGCGGACGTGCTCGACGTCGGCGGCGAGTCGACGCGCCCCGGGGCGGCGCGCGTCGATCCCGACGAGGAGCTGCGGCGGGTCATCCCGGTCATCCGCGACCTCGCGGGTCGCGGGCTCCGCGTGAGCGTGGACACGATGCGCGCCTCGACGGCTCGAGCCGCGGTCGCGGCAGGCGCCGAGATCATCAACGACGTCTCCGCCGGCCTCGCAGACGAGGCCATGGCGCGGATCGCCGCCGACTCCGGGGCGACCTACGTCGCGATGCACTGGCGCGGGCACTCCGACCGGATGGACGACCTCGCCGAGTACGACGACGTCGCGCGCGACGTGCGCGACGAGCTCGCCCGCCGGGTGGACGAGCTCGTCGCGGCGGGAGTCCCGACCGAGCGGCTCATCCTCGACCCGGGACTCGGCTTCTCCAAGCGCGCCGGGCAGAACTGGGAGCTGCTGGCCAAGCTCGACGTGCTCGCGGAGCTCGGCCTCCCGATCCTCGTCGGCGCCTCGCGAAAGCGGTTCCTCGGCGCACTGCTGCCCGAGGGCGCACCGGTCGAGGACCGCGACCTGCCGACGGCCGTCGTCAGCGTGCTCTCCGCGCAGGCCGGGGCGTGGGGCGTCCGCGTGCACGACGTCGCGGGGACGCGCGTCGCCCTCGACGTCGCCCGCGCATGGCAGAGTGGACGACGTGGCCAGCACTCGTGATCGGATCGCCGTCACCGGCATCCGCGTGCGCGCGCACCACGGCGTGTTCGACTTCGAACGCGAGCAGGGACAGGAGTTCGTGATCGACGTGTCCGTCGCCGTCGACCTCGCCGCCGCGGCATCCGGCGACGACCTCGCGCGCACCGTGCACTACGGCGACCTCGCGGTCGCCGTCGCCCGTGCGGTCGAACGCGACCCCGTCGACCTCATCGAGACGGTCGCCGAGCGCGTGGCCGCGGTCGCCCTGGGCTTCGACGCCGTCGAGGAGGCGACCGTCACGGTGCACAAGCCGCAGGCCCCCATCGAGGTGCCCTTCGACGACGTCGCCGTCACCATCGTGCGGAGCCGCGCGTGACCCGGGCCGTGATCGCGTACGGGGCCAACCTCGGCGACCGCGAGGCGACCCTGGCGTCGGCGATGCGCGCCATCGCCGAGGCCGACGGTGTCGAGCTCGTCGCCGTCTCACCGGTGTACGAGAGCGCGGCCGTCCGCCTCGACGGCGTCGATCCCGACGCCCCGCGGTACCTCAACGGCGTGATCGTCGTCGAGACCCGGCTCGGGCCGCACGCCCTCCTCGACCTGCTCCAGCGCGTCGAGGCCGAGCACGGGCGCACCCGCGAGACGCGGTGGGGCGATCGCACGCTCGACCTCGACCTCATCGACGTCCGCGGCGTCCGCCTCGCCGACGAGCGGCTCGAACTGCCCCACCCCCGCGCGTGGGAGCGGGCCTTCGTCCTGCAGCCGTGGCTCGACGTCGAGCCCGACGCCGAGATCGCCGGTCGCGGGGCGGTCGCGGCACTCCGGGCCGAGGCGACCGACGAGGTGGTCCGACGGTGAGTCGCACGCATGCCTCGACCCTCGTCGCGTTCGCGGTGGTCGGCCTCGCGGTCGGGTACCTCGGCGAGCTCGCGCTCGTCGCGGCAGGGGCGACCGCGCTCGTTCCGCCGATCTCGCTCGCCGTCACGCTCGTCGGCGTCGGTGCGATCGTCGTGCTCGTGGCGTGGCCGATCCGGCAGGCCGTGCGCGGCGATCGCACCCGACGGGTCGACCCGTTCCGCGCTGCCCGCATCGCCGTGCTCGCCAAGGCGAGCAGCGTCACCGGCGCGCTCGTGCTCGGCGTCGGCATCGGCATCACGGTCTTCCTGCTCACGCGAAGCGTCCTCCCGCCCGCCGGGACGACCTGGATGGCCGTCGCCACCGCGATCGGCGCCGCGCTGCTGCTGACCGGCGGACTCGTCGCCGAGCACTTCTGCACGCTTCCGCCCGACGACCCCGAAGAGGAGGGTTCGGCGCATGCCTGACCCCGAGCACGCCGCATCCGACGCGCCCGCATCCGACGCACCCGCGACCGACGACACCCGCGCCCACGTCGACGACGACTGGCGCCGCGTCTCGCCGAAGCACGTCGTGGTCGAGGTCGTCGGGTCCGTCATCGGGGCCGGCATCACGGTCGCCGTGCTCCTCGTCGTCGGGTCGTGGTTCGACCTGCCGTGGGCGACCTGGGCGGGCATCGCGGTCGGCGTGATCGCGCTCGTCTCCATCGCGTTCGAGCCGCGACGGGTCCGCTCGATCGGGTACCGGCGCCGGGCCGACGACCTCGTCTTCCGGCGGGGCATCATGTTCCAGCGCCAGGTGGCGGTGCCGTACGGCCGCATGCAGCTCGTCGACATCACGCGCGGGCCCGTGTCGCGGGCCCTCGGGCTCGCCGACCTGAAGTTCGTCACCGCCGCGGCGTCGACCGCCGTGACGCTGCCGGGGCTCCCCCTCGACGACGCCGAGCGACTCCGCGACGAACTCGTCGCGCTCGCCGAGACCCGCAGGGCGGGCCTGTGACCGAGCCCGCGATCCGCACGCCGATCGGCCCGCTCGCCGACGGCGAGTGGCATCGGCTCCATCCGGCGAGCCCGCTGCTGCGGGGCGGCCTCGTGCTCATCGCCGTGCTCGGGTTCGTGCTCGCGAACCTGCGGGAGCGCATCGTCGAGGTCTTCGTGCTGTTCTTCGCACCGGGTGCCGAGGCGCCCGGCGGGACGCCGGACTTCGGCGGCGACTGGGCGGAGGACCCGGTGACCGGGATCGTCGCGCACGGGCTCCTCGGGTGGGCCCTGCTCGGCCTCCTCGTCGTCGTCGCGCTCGTCGTCCTCGCGTTCTGGTTCGCCTGGCGGATGCACACGTTCCGGGTCACCGGCGAGGCGCTCGAGGTGCGCAGCGGCATCCTGTTCCGTTCGCATCGCAGCGCGCGGCTCGACCGCATCCAGGGCATCAACATCGCGCGCCCGGTCTTCGCCCGGCTCTTCGGCGCGGCCAAGCTCGACGTCTCGGTCGCCGGCCAGTCGGGCAACGTCGACCTGTCCTACCTCGGCTCGGCGCAGGCCGATCGCCTTCGCGGCGACCTGCTGCGCCTGGCGTCGGGCGCCCGACGGCAGGAGTCCGGCGCCACGGGCGACGCCGACGCGGCCGATGGGGCGGGGGCGGATGACGCGGGCGTCGCGCCGCCCGCATCCGGCGCGCCGTCCGTGGTCGATCGCGCCGGCGCGGTGGTCGGGCGTCGCGTCGACGAGTTCCTCTCGCCCGAGCTCGACCCCGATCTCGCCCCGCCCGAATCGGTGGTGCGGCTCCCGCTGCCTCGCGTGATCGCGTCGGCGCTGCTCGGCGGCTCGATGATCTGGTTCGTCGCGATCATCGTGATCATCGTCGTGGCGCTCACGACCGGCACGCTGTGGATGCTGTTCACCTTCGTCCCCGCCGCGATCGGCGTCGTGAGCTACCTGTGGTCGCGGATCACCGGCTCGCTCCGATACTCGATCGCCGGCACGCGCGACGGCGTCCGCATCGGGTCGGGGCTGCTCTCGACCGCCAACCAGACCATCCCGCCCGGCCGGGTGCACGCGATCGAGGCGTCGCAGTGGCTGCTGTGGCGTGCGTTCGGCTGGTGGACGGTGCGCGTGAACGTCGCGGGCCAGTCGGTCGCGCAGGCGGGCGACGCCGCCCGGCGCACGCTCGTGCTGCCCGTCGGCACCGCCGCCGACGTCCGTCGCGTGATCGGCCTGCTCGCACCCGACGCGCTCGACGACCTCGCCCCGCTGCTCGACGCCGGCCTCGCGGGCACGGGGCCCGCGACGGGCTTCACCTCGGCACCGCGCCGAGCGGCGTGGATCCGGCCGTTCTCGTGGCGTCGGATCGGCATCGCGGTCGAGGGCGGCACGGCGGTGCTCCGCAGCGGTTGGCTGCTCCGCCGGCTCGCGTTCGTGCCGCTCGCGCGCATGCAGTCGGTCGCGGTCGCGGCAGGGCCGGTGCGACGAGGGCTCCGACTGGAGTCGCTGCGCATCCACACGGTGGCCGGACCCGTCGCGCCCGAGGTCCCCGCACTCGACCGCGCCGACGCGGCCGCCGCGTTCACCGCCATCGCGGCCGAGGCGGTCGACCGCGCACTCCGCGACCGCAGCGACCGGTGGGGGGCCGAGCATGCGTCCTGACCAGCGGGCCGGGCGCCTCGGCGTCGGCACGATCGGGGCGGGGCGCGTCGGCGCGGTCCTCGCCTCCGCACTCGGCGGCGCCGGCCATGCGCTCACGGGCATCGCCGCGGTGTCCGACGCGAGTCGCGAGCGCGCCGCCGCGATGCTGCCGGACGTGCCGATCCTCGCCCTGCCCGATATCGTCGAGCGGAGCGAACTGGTCCTGCTCGCCGTTCCGGCCGACGAGCTCGGCTCGCTCGTCGAGGGACTCGCGACCGCGGGAGCCTGGCGCCCGGGTCAGCTCGTCGTGCACACCGCGGCGGCGCACGGCGTCGGCGTGCTCGAACCGGCGATGCGGGCCGGCGCGATCCCGCTCGCCATCCACCCGGCCATGTCGTTCACCGGGACCAGCCTCGACCTGGGCCGCCTCGCCGGCACGTGGTTCGCCGTCACCGCGCCCGCGCCGGTCCTGCCGATCGCCCAGGCGCTCGTCGTCGAGATGGGGGGCGAGCCGTTCGTCGTCGGGGAGTCCGACCGGCCGGCGTACGCCGAGGCGATCGACACCGCGGTCTCGTTCTCCACGGCGATCGTCGACCAGGCCACGGGCATCCTCGAGGGCATCGGGATGCCGCGGGCCGGCGCCGTCCTCGCACCGCTCGTCCGCAGCTCCGTCGAGAACGCGCTCGCCCGACACGACCCGGGGCCGCTGATCGACGGGGCGGCTACGATCGACGGGGCCGATGACGATCGGCCGTCGGGAGGTGGCGCGTGACGGGCGACGACGAGCGGGCCCGCCGCTTCGGCGGCGCGGCCACGGGGGCCGGCGCCGTGGCGACCGACCCCGGAAGCGGACCGGTGCGACCGGAGGTGCACGGCACGATCGCCGGCATCCGCGACGCGATCGCCGGGCTGCGGGACGCCCGGCGCACGGTCGCCCTCGTCCCGACCATGGGCGCGCTCCACGACGGCCACCTCGCACTCGTGCGGCGTGCGCGCGAGCTCGCCGACGCGGTCGTCGTGTCGATCTTCGTGAACCCCCTGCAGTTCGGCGCGGGCGAGGACCTCGACCGCTATCCGCGGACGCTCGACGCCGACGTCGCCGCGCTCGCGCACGAGGGCGTCGACCTGGTGTTCGCCCCGACGGCGGGCGAGATGTACCCGGAGGGCGCCGTCGAGACGAGCGTCGTGGCCGGTCACGTGGGCACGCTCTACGAGGGCGCCTCGCGCCCCGGGCACTTCGACGGCATGCTGACCGTCGTCGCGAAGCTCTTCCACATCGTGCAGCCCGACACCGCCGTGTTCGGCCAGAAGGACGCGCAGCAGGCCTTCCTCGTCCGCCGGATGGTGGCCGACCTCAACGCGCCCCTCGCGATCGAGATCGTCCCGACGGTCCGCGAGTCCGACGGCCTCGCGCTGTCGAGCCGCAACCGCTACCTCGACGCCGACGGACGCCGCGCGGCGCTCGCCCTGTCCGAGTCGCTCGCGGCCGCCGAGGCCGCCGCGGCGGAGGGCCTCGACGAGGTCCTCGCCGAGGCGGCCGCCGCGTTCGGCGACCACGAGGCCATCGAGCTCGACTACCTCGTGGTCGTCGACCCGGCCACGTTCCTGCCCGTCGACGAGGCGGCGACCGGCGAGGCGACCGTGCTCGTCGCCGCCCGCGTGGGCGGAACGCGGCTGATCGACAACGCCGGCATCGTGCTCGGCTGAGCCGAGGCATCCGGCTGCCCTTCAGGTCGGCGCGTCGCAGCGGGATACGCTGGTGGATGGCATCCCCTCGGATGCGCACCCCACGAACCCGCCCCGACACCGGAGACGCCAATGGCCGACGAGACCACGCACGAGCCGACCGCCGAGGAGATCTCGGAGCAGAAGGCCGTGCGGCTGGCCAAGCGCGAGCGGCTCATCGCCGACGCCGCCGACCTCGGCGACGGCGCGTACCCGGTCTCGGTGCCCGTCACGACGACCATCCCCGAGGTGCGTGCGCGCTTCGTCGGGCTCGGCGTCGACGAGCGGAGCGGTGAGGCGGTCGGCGTGTCCGGCCGCGTCGTGCACCTCCGCAACACCGGCAAGCTGTGCTTCGCGGCGCTGCAGTCGGGCGACGGCAGCCGCATCCAGGCGATGGTGTCGCTCGGCGAGGTCGGTGAGGAGGCGCTCGCGGCGTGGAAGGAGCTCGTCGACCTCGGCGACCACGTCTTCGTGGCTGGCGAGGTCATCACGAGCCGTCGCGGCGAGCTGTCGATCATGGCGACGGAGTGGCGGATGGCGGCCAAGGCCATCAACCCGCTGCCGAACCTGCACAACGAGCTCTCGGAGGAGACGCGCGTCCGCAGCCGCTACCTCGACCTCATCGCGCGCGAGCAGGCGCGCCGCAACGTCCTCGACCGTGCCGCGGTCAACGCGAGCCTCCGCTCGACCTTCACGAGCCTGGGCTTCGTCGAGGTCGAGACGCCCATGCTTCAGGTGATGCACGGCGGTGCCTCGGCCCGGCCGTTCGTCACCCACTCGAACGCGTTCGACACCGAGCTGTTCCTGCGCATCGCGCCCGAGCTCTACCTCAAGCGCGCCGTCGTGGGCGGCATCGAGCGCGTGTTCGAGATCAACCGGAACTTCCGCAACGAGGGCGCCGACTCCACGCACAGCCCCGAGTTCGCGATGCTCGAGGCCTATCAGGCGTACGGCGACTACAACTCCATCGCCGACCTCACGCAGAAGCTCATCCAGGACGCCGCGTACGCGGTCGCCGGCTCGCACGTGGTGACCTGGGCCGACGGCACCGAGTACGACCTCGGCGGCGAGTGGGATCGCCTCTCGATGTACGACTCGCTCTCCGCGGCGGTCGGCGAGGAGATCACCCCCGAGACGCCGATGTCGCGGCTGAAGGAGCTCGCCGACGCCGTCGAGATCGAGGTCGACCACCCGCTGCCCGGCAAGTACGTCGAGGAGCTCTGGGAGCACCACGTGAAGTCGGGCCTCACGCGGCCGACGTTCGTCATGGACTTCCCGCTCGACACGTCGCCCCTCGTCCGGCAGCACCGGTCCATCCCCGGCGTCGTCGAGAAGTGGGACCTCTACGTGCGCGGCTTCGAGCTCGCGACGGGCTACTCCGAACTCGTCGATCCGGTCGTGCAGCGCGAGCGGTTCGTCGAGCAGGCGCGCCTCGCTGCCGGAGGCGACCCCGAGGCGATGCGCCTCGACGAGGAGTTCCTGCGCGCGCTCGAGTTCGGGATGCCGCCGACGGGCGGCATGGGCATGGGCATCGATCGCCTGCTCATGGCGGTCACCGGCCTCGGCATCCGCGAGACGATCCTGTTCCCCCTGGTCAAGTGAGAAGGATGCCGCGATGAACGACTACCTCCCCAAGAAGGACCTCGAGCCGGACCGCGATCCGCGGCAGCCGTCGTTCGCGCGGATCGCGATCTGGGTGATCGTCGCCGCCGTGGGCGTGTACCTGCTCGGATCGGGCATCTGGGGCATCATCACCTCCGGTTGAGGATTCCGCGGGTATTCTGGAACGGTTATGGACGACTTCTGGCTGAACGCGCTCTGGTCGCTCGCGCCGACCGTGCTGATCGGACTCATCTTCTGGTTCGTGATGCGCTCCCTGCTGCGCGCCGACCGCACCGAGCGCGACGCCTACGCGAAGATCGAGGCCGAGGAGCGCGCGAAGCGCGCCGCGCAGCAGCACCGAGCCGCGTAGCCCAGGCATGACGGCGTCGCAGGTCACGGCGATCATCGCCCTGCTGGTCCTCGTCGTCGACGTCGTCGTCCGCATCATCGCGATCATCGTGGTGCCGCGGAACCGCCGTCCCACGGCCGGCATGGCATGGCTGCTCGCGATCTTCTTCATCCCCTACCTCGGGGTGCTGTTCTTCCTCCTGATCGGCAACCCGAAGCTGCCGAAGGCACGGCGCGCGAAGCAG
The DNA here is from genome assembly GCF_009674665.1 of Agromyces kandeliae. Taxonomy (GTDB): domain Bacteria; phylum Actinomycetota; class Actinomycetes; order Actinomycetales; family Microbacteriaceae; genus Agromyces; species Agromyces kandeliae. The sequence continues at coordinate 294,060 of NZ_WKJD01000016.1, read as the reverse complement.
GCCGAGGTCGATCGCTTCATCCGCGAGAGCACCCACGGCGTCGAGCAGGCCAGTGACGACAGCGAGTGGCCCGACTGGTTCGAGGGCGTCGTGCAGCTCAATCGCAACCTCGGTGCGATGCCGCTCATCGGCCACAACAGCGCACGGCTCATCGGCGACTACGAGGCATCGCTCGACGCGATGGCCGATGCGATCTCGCGTGCGACCCGGTACGTGCACGTCGAGTTCTACATCTTCTCGTACGACGGCACGACCGCCCGCTTCTTCGACGCGCTGGGTGACGCGGTGGCGCGCGGCGTCGAGGTGCGAGTGCTCCTCGATCACATCGCGTCGCGTCGGTCGAAGGGGTATCGGCGGACGCTCCGGCGGCTGACGCGCATGGGGGTCGAGTGGCGGCTGATGCTCCCGGTGCTGCCGTTCCGCGGCAAGTACCAGCGGCCCGACCTCAGGAACCACCGCAAGATCCTCGTGGTCGACGGCGAGGTCGCGTACATGGGCTCGCAGAACATCATCGATCGCAGCTACAACAAGCGCGGGAACATCCGTCGCGGCCTGAAGTGGCAAGAGCTCGTCGCCGAGGTCGAGGGGCCGATCGTCTCGGGCCTCGACGCGATCTTCGCGACCGACTGGTACCTCGAGACCGGCGAGGCGCCCTCGCGCGAGGAGCTGATCCCGTTCGCCCAGCCCCCCGCCGAGCAGAACCTGGACTGCCAGGTCGTGCCGAGCGGTCCGGGGTACCCGAACGAGAACAACCTCAAGCTCTTCCTCGCGCTGCTCTACGCCGCCCGCGAGAAGATCATCATCACGAGCCCCTACTTCGTGCCCGACGAGGCGATGCTCCGGGCCATCAGCGGTGCCACGCAGCGCGGCGTGCACGTCGAGCTCTTCGTGTCGGAGATCGGCGACCAGGCGTTGGTGTACCACGCGCAGCGCTCGTACTACGAGGCGCTGCTCCGCGCGGGCGTCCGGATCTACATGTACCGCGCGCCGTTCATCCTGCACGCGAAGCACTTCACGATCGACGACGACGTGGCGGTGATCGGCTCGAGCAACATGGACATCCGGTCGTTCGAGCTCAACATGGAGGTGTCATTGCTCGTGCGCGGCGCTTCGTTCGTCCGCGAGATGCGCGCGGTCGAGGACGGCTATCGCCGCGACAGCCGCGAGCTGACGCTCGAGGAATGGATGCGGCAGCCGCTGCGGTCGACGGTGCTCGACAACCTCGCGCGGCTCACCTCCGCGCTCCAGTGACTGCGGAAACGCGCACGATTCTTCATACGAACGCAACGAATCGCTCTGGAATCCCTATGCGTTCGCATGCAAGGCTGGCTGGTACCGCTTTCCAGCGCACGATTCCACCGGGGAATCGTGCGTGGTTCGTCCGCGCCGGCGAGATCCGCCGGATGCGCGCGGCGAGCCGGTCCCGATCCGAGTCCGCAACCCTACGGAGCACCATGTCGATGCAACGCACCCTTGCGGGCGCGGGCGTCACGGCCGTCCTGGCCGCGACGCTCGTCGCCGGTTCCACCCCAGCGGTCGCCCTGGAGGGCGACCCTGCCGTCCCGATCGTCACCCCCGTCTCGCCGCTCGTCGCCCCGCCGTCGAGCTACCCCTTCCAGCCCGAACTCGCCACGGTGGCCGACGACCCGTCCGACGCGTCGATCAACCGGGGCGTCATCCCCTACGACGAGATCGCACCGCTGCTCAACGGCCTCACCGCCGTGAGCGACCGCATCTCGGTGCAGGTCGTCGGCCGGTCCGCGCTCGGGCGCGACATCCACCTGGTCACCCTGACCGCCCCCGAGAACGCGGGCGAGACGAAGCGCCAGGCCACCTTCCGCGACATGATCAAGCACAACCCGGCGGCGGCGGCGAGGAACGCGTCGCTGATGGCGAACTACAAGGTGCCGATCTGGTTCAACGCGAACATCCACGGCAACGAGTGGGAGGGGACCGACGCGGTCCTCGAGTACATCGAGCACCTCGCGACGGCGCCGTACGACGAGGTGAAGGACGTCCTCGAGCGCAACCGGCTGTACTTCACGGTCACGAACAACCCCGACGGGCGCGCGCTCGGCCAGCGGGCGACCGCCGACGGGTTCGACGCCAACCGCGACATGATCACGGGCGCGACCAGCGAGGCCCGGATCATCCGCGACCTGTCGGGCGTCCTCCAGCCGACGTTCTACATCGACCTGCACGGGTACACGAGCGTGCTCCAGGTCGAGCCCTGCGGTCCGCCGCACGGCGAGAACTACGAGTACGACCTGTTCCTCCCGCACGCGTACGCCGCCGCGCTCGAGATCGAGCAGGCCGTCACGGCGGCCGACATCCCCGGCAACACCTACCTCGACCTCGACACCAACCGCGTGACGACGGAGAACACCGGGAACATCCGCATCCCGTATCGCGACATCCGCGCGGGCTGGGACGACTGGCCCCCGATCTTCACGCCGCAGTACGTGGCCTACCAGGGCGCCATCACCAACACGGTGGAGCTCCCGCTCGGGCGCGTGAACCCGCCGACCGACCCGCGGAACCCCGCGAACTCGGCCGTCAACATCGAGGTGGCGGGCGTCGTCATCGACACCTCCGTCGACTACGTGATCGAGAACGCCGACGCGCTGCTGTCGAACCAGATCGAGATCTTCCGCCGGGGCGTCGCGGGCGAGCCGCTCGTCGAGATCCCCGCCGACGTCGACCCGGCCGAGGTGGCCGAGCCGAGCCAGTGGGCCGAGATCTGGGACGAGACGGATGTCTACACCGCCGAGTTCCCGCGGGCCTACGTCATCCCGGCCGGCGCCGGGCAGCGTTCGGCGACGGATGCCGCGAACCTCGTCGACCAGCTCATCGCGAACGGCGTCGAGGTGCAGCGTGCGTCCGCGGCCTTCGCCGCGGGCGGTGCGACCTACGAGGCGGGCTCGTACGTGGTCGACATGCACCAGCCGCTCCGCGGCATGGCCAACGTGCTGCTCGCGGACGGCTCGGACATCTCCGACCGGGTGCCCGACATGTACGACATCTCCGCCTGGAGCCTCGCCCTGCTGTGGGGCGCGGACGTCGACGCCGTCGGGTCGACCGGCGACCCGGCCATCACGGCCAAGCTGAAGGGCGTCGCCGAGGCGGCGCCGACGGGGTCGGTGCCCGCCGAGGGCGGCTACCTCGAGCTGGCCACGTCGGGTGTCGCCGAGTACCAGGCGGTCAACGCGCTGCTCGCGTCGGGCGTGCCCGTCTCGGTGTTCGCGGACGGCACGGTGATCCTGGGGCCGGATGCCGCGAGCCACGCGGCCGCGGTGGAGGTCGCCGACCTCTACGGCGTCGCGTTCACCGCGTCGGACGGCTCGCGGCTCGCGTCGGAGGAGAGCAGCGGCCTCGACGACCTCACGGTCGCCTACTCGGGCGGCGGCGAGGAGCTGCAGACGCTTCGGAAGCTCGGGTTCGACGACCCGGTCGCGATCTCGTCCGCGACGCTGACGAACGGCTCGGCGACCCTCGACGGCGTCGACGTGGTCTGGATCGGGGGGACGCTGAACTTCTCGTCGTCGCAGGCCGCCGGTCGCGCGGTGATGGCGGAGTACCTGGCCGCCGGCGGCGGCGTGGTCGGCGAGGGCACGGCGATCGCGAGCTTCGCGAACGCGTTCGGCCTCGTCTCGTCCACCGCGACGTCGGGCACGGGCGGGTCGAACGGCATCGTCTCGGTCGAGCCGGCGGCGGACGGGCTCCTCGGCACGTTCCCGCAGGACACCGCGTTCGTCTACCCGGCGGTCTGGTACACGAACCTCGGCGCGAACGCCGTCGTCGAGCAGACCTATGCCGCGGACCCGTTCATCTCGGGGCACTGGCGAGACTCGGCGGGCCGTTCGACGGAGGATGCCGCGGGCCGGGCCTCGGCGGTCTCGGCGGAGACCGAGGCCGGGAACCGGGTGCTGATGTTCGGCACGTCGATGAACTTCCGGACCCACCCGGTCGGGCAGTTCGGCCAGATCGCGCGCGGGCTCTTCTGGGCCGGCAGCGAGGGGGCGGAGGTTCCCGCCCCGTAGTCGACGGATGGCACGGCACGGCGCCGGTCGGGATGCGTTCCCGGCCGGCGCCGTCGTGTGCCGGCGGCATCACTCGCCGGAACGAAGCGATCGATGTGGTTTTCTGTGGGAATTTCTGCGAACGGGTTGCATTACGTGAGCAATGCGAGATAAACTCACACGAACGCAGACGATCGAAGATCCGGCAAGGAGGCCGTATGTACGCGATGGAGCGACACGAGCACATCCTCGACGCACTCGCACGCACCGGGCGCGTCTCGGTGGCAGGGCTCGCCGACGAACTCGACGTCACCGCAGAGACCATCCGTCGCGACCTCGACGCGCTCGAGCGGGCAGGCCAGCTGCGTCGCGTGCACGGCGGTGCCGTGAGCGCCGGCCGCGCGAGCCTGACCGAGACCACGGTCCTCGAGCGCACCGGGCAGCACTCCGAATCCAAGCGCGCGATCGCGCACGAGGCCATGGCGCTCGTGCCGCCCACCTTCACGGGCTCGATCCTCCTCGACGCCGGCACCACGACCGGTGCACTCGCCGAGGCGCTGGCCGAGTGGCAGCCCGCCCCGAACACTCCGCCGCTCACGGTCTACACGAACTCCGTTCCGATCGCCGCGCTCCTCCACGGCAGCCGCGACCTGGTCGTCCGCATCATCGGGGGCACGATCCGCGGCATCACGAGCGCCGCCGTCGGGCCCTCCGCGATGGCGCAGCTCGCCGAGATCCGCCCCGACATCGCCTTCATCGGCACGAACGGGGTGAGCGCCGACTTCGGGCTCTCGACGCCCGACGAGCTCGAGGCGCAGGTGAAGCAGGCCATGGTCGACCGGGCACGGCTCGCCGTGGTCCTCGTCGACTCGTCCAAGCACGACGACGAGGCGCTGCAGCGCTTCGCCGCGCTCGACGAGGTCGATGTCCTCATCACCGACGCGCCGCCCGGCCCGGCGCTCGCGGTCGCGCTCGACGAGGCCGAGGTGGAGGTGCGGGTCGCATGATCGTCACGCTGACCGTCAACCCGTCGCTCGACCGGACGGTCGAGCTCGACCGGGAACTCGCGCGCGGCGAGGTCCAGCGCGTCGCTCGCAGCGTCGAGGAGCCCGGCGGCAAGGGCGTCAACGTCACCCGCGCGCTCGTCGCCGCCGGCGCCGACTCGGTCGCGGTGCTCCCCGGTCGCGCCGACGACCCGCTCGTCGTGGCGCTCGCCGCCGTCGGCCTGCCCGTCGCAACGGTCCCGATCGCCGCGCGACTCCGCTCCAACATCGCGATCACGGAACCCGACGGCGTCACCACCAAGCTCAACGAGCCGGGTCCCGCGCTCGACGACGACGAGCAGCGCGCCCTCATCCGCCTCACGGTCGAGCGGTCGACGGATGCCTCGTGGCTCGTGCTCGCCGGCTCCCTCCCGCCGTCGCTGCCCGACGACTTCTACGTCCGCGTGGCGCGCGAGGTGCGGGCCGCCGGGGTCGGAGCGCGCATCGCGGTCGACACGTCGGGCGCACCGCTCGCCGCACTCGTCGACTCGGGGGAGGAGATCGACCTCATCAAGCCGAACGGCGAGGAGCTCGCCGAGCTCACCGGCGAGACCGACTCCGACGCGCTCGAGGCAGACCCCGAGCGGGTGGCCGAGCTCGCCGCGCGGCTCGCGCCGCGCGGCATCCACTCGGCCCTCGTCACGCTCGGCGCCCGAGGCGCCGTCCACATCGGGGCGGGGGGCGCCTGGTTCGCCCCCGCGCCCCGCATCGACGCACGCAGCACGGTCGGCGCGGGCGACAGCTCGCTCGCCGGCTTCCTGCTCGCAGTGACCGAAGGGGCGACGCCCGACCGGGCGCTCGCCCAGGCGGTCGCACACGGGGCGGCCGCCGCGTCGCTCCCCGGGTCGGCGGTCCCCACCAGGGCCGATGCCGACGCCACCGCCATCACCGCCATCCGAATCCGGGGCGCCGTCGCCCCGGCCGTCCACTAGGAGGAACCGATGTCCACCGTCATCGACCAGCGGCTCGTCACCCTCGACGAGCCGATCGGCGCCGACAAGGCCGCCGTCATCAGGGCGCTCGCCGACGCCGTCGTCGCAGCCGGCCGCGCCACCGACGCCGAAGCGCTCTTCACGGATGCGTGGGCGCGGGAGGAGAAGGACTCCACCGGGGTCCCGGGCGGCATCGCCATCCCGCACGCGAAGTCCGACGCCGTGACCGTCCCCACGCTCGCTGCGGCGCGCCTTCCCGAGGGGGTCGACTTCGGTTCCTTCGACGGGCCGGCCGACCTCGTGTTCCTCATCGCGGTGCCGACCGCTTCGACGCAGGACCACCTCGCGGTGCTCTCGACGCTCGCGCGCTCGCTCATCGACGAGGACTTCGTCGCCGCGCTGCGCTCCGCTCCCGACGTGCCGGCGTTCGTCGCGCTCGTCGAGGGCGCGCTCGAGCCGAAGGAGGAACCGGCCGCCGCTCCGGCCGCCGCCGCGCCGGCGTCCACCGCCCCGGACCACGCGCCGGTGCTGATCGCGGTGACCGCATGCCCGACCGGCATCGCGCACACCTACATGGCCGCCGACGCGCTCGCCGCAGCGGCGAAGAAGGCCGGCGTCGAGATGCACGTCGAGACCCAGGGCTCCTCCGGCTCGACGCCGCTCGCTCCCGACGTCATCGCACGGGCCGACGCCGTGGTGTTCGCCGTCGACGTCGACGTCCGCGACAAGAGCCGGTTCGCCGGCAAGCCGGTCGTCCAGGGCCCGGTGAAGCGCGGCATCGACCACCCCGCCGAGATGATCGACGAGGCCGTCGCCGCGATCGGCGACCCGTCGGCGCCGCGGGTCACCGGCGACGCGGCCGCGACCACCACCGCGGCGGCCGCGAACGAGCACTTCGGCCAGAAGGTCAAGCGGGTCCTCCTCACCGGCGTCAGCTACATGATCCCGTTCGTCGCCGGCGGCGGCCTGCTCATCGCGCTCGGCTTCCTCTTCGGCGGCTACGACATCACCGCGACGGCGGGCGAGATCGTCACGACGAACAGCCTGTTCAACCTCCCCGAGGGCGGATTCCTCCTCTACCTGGGGGCGGTGTTCTTCCAGATCGGCGCGATCTCGATGGGCTTCCTGGTCCCCGCGCTGGCCGGATACATCGCCTACGCGATCGCCGATCGACCCGGCATCGCGCCCGGGTTCGTGGCGGGATCCGTCGCGGGCCTCATGGGCGCGGGCTTCATCGGCGGCCTCGTCGGCGGCCTGCTCGCCGGCTGGGTGGCGCTCATGTTCGCGCGCCTCGACGTTCCGCGCTGGCTCCGGGGCCTCATGCCGGTCGTGATCATCCCGCTCGTCGCCTCGATCGTGGCGTCCGGGCTCATGATCGTGGTCCTGGGCGGACCGATCGCGGCGCTGTCCACCGCGCTGAACGACTGGCTCGCCGGTCTCTCGGGTGCTGCTGCGGTCGTGCTCGGCCTGATCCTCGGCGCCATGATGGGCTTCGACCTCGGCGGCCCCGTCAACAAGGTCGCCTACTCGTTCGCCGTCGCCGGGCTCGGGGCCGCGACCCTCGAGAACCAGGCTCCGCTCATGGTGATGGCCGCGGTCATGGCGGCCGGCATGGTCCCGCCGCTCGCGATGGCGCTCGCCACGGTGCTCGACCGCAAGCTGTTCACGCCGGTCGAGCGCGAGAACGGCAAGGCGGCCTGGCTGCTGGGTGCCGCGTTCATCTCCGAGGGCGCGATCCCGTTCGCCGCGGCCGACCTGTTCCGCGTCATCCCCGCGATGATCCTCGGCGGCGCCGTCGCCGGTGCGATCTGCATGGGCATGGGCGTCACCTCGCAGGCCCCGCACGGCGGAATCTTCGTGTTCTTCGCGATCGGCAACCTGCTCTGGTTCGTGCTCGCGATCGTGGCCGGTTCGGTCGTCGGCGCCCTCGTGGTGATCGCCCTCAAGCGCTGGGCCCACCGACGCACGATCCGCGAGGAGGTCGCGGAGGGAGAGCCCTCGATCGTCGCGGCCTGACCGCCGACCGAGCCCCGACGGCCGGTGCCCCGCTCCCGGGCACCGGCCGTCGGCGTGCGCGGGGTGCGGCTCAGCGCCGCGGCTTCAACCGCACGGTCGGCAGCTCGGGCGCCGGGAGCGGGTCGCCGTCGTAGCCGCCGACGGTCCCGAACGGGCCGTCGGGGTCGTTGCGCGCGATCACGTCGGACTGCCAGCGGCGGCGGAACTCGACGATCTCGTCGTGGGAGCGGCCGATGAAGTTCCACCACATCACGAGCTCCTCGTCGAAGGGCACGCCGCCGAGCAGCACGATGCGGACCGGGTCGGAATCGGCGCGAACCCGCACGCGCTCGTGACCGCGCTCGAGGTGCGCGAGCTGCGCCCACGGCACCTCGGCGGCCGTGCCGTCCCCGGACGCCTCGACGAACGCGGGCCCGGCGTCGACCAGGATGCCGTGCTCGAACGTCGGATCGAGCGGAAGGTCGACCGAGCCGCCCGCCGGGAGGTCGACCTGCGCGCCGAGGAGCGGGGAGAAGACCGTGACCGTCGCGGCCGCGGCATCCGTCGTCTCGCCGTCGCCCGCGAGCTCGCCGACGAAGACGCGCACCGTCGCGTCGCCGATCCGGAACGGCGTCGTGTCGGCGTGCTCGAAGAACGGCGCGACCGATCGCGCGCCCTCGGGGAGCGCGACCCAGAGCTGGACGCCGTGCAGGCGCGTCGTGCCGGCGGTGGAGACCTCGGAGTGCGAGATGCCGCGTCCTGCGGTCATCAGGTTGACGCCGCCGGGCCGCACCAGTTCGCGGCTCCCCGTCGAGTCGCGGTGCTCGATCTCGCCCTCGAACAGCCAGCTCACGGTCTGGAGACCCGTGTGCGGGTGCGGCGGCACGACCATGCCGCCCGTCTCCGCGACGTCGTCGGGACCGTAGTGGTCGGCGAAGCACCAGGCGCCGATGGTCGTGCGACCTCGCTGCGGGAGCGTGCGGCGGACCGGCATCGCGCGGGGGCCGCCGAGCGGCACCTCGCGATACTCGTACACGTCGACCCCCGGGCCGGTGGTCGCGTCGGGCGGGCAGAGCAGTTCGACGGGATCGCGCTCGAGGTTGCTCATTCCCGCATCCTACGCGCGGGTGCCGACCCTCCGCGGGGCCGGCCGCGACGGCCACGGCGCCCACCTCCGACGCGCCGACGGTAGGGCCGGAGGTCCCGTCCGGCGGGGGCGACCGCGTGGCAGCATGGCGCCATGACTTCGCTCACCGGACCTCGTCGTCTCCTCCTCGCCGGGCTCGCGATCGCCTCGGCGCTCGTGCTCACGGGCTGCAACCCGGGATCCGGCGCGGTCGAGGACTTCTCCGGCCTCCCCGTCGCGGAGGAGGAGGCCGCGGGCGAGGCCGGCGGCGAGGAGACGGACCTCGGCGGGTCCACCGAGGAGGAGACCGACGAGGAGGACGTGGTCGAGGCCGAGCCGACCGGCGACGAGCCCTACGTGCAGTACCTCGACGACGGCGGCAAGCTGGCGATCACGATCTGGGGCTCGTCGACCTGCCCCGTCGTGCCGACCGAGCTGAAGGTCGTCGCCGAGGCGGGCGAGGGCAACGCGGTCGAGGCGGTGCTGCCCGAACCCGAGACCCGGCCGTGCACGGCCGACTTCGTGCCCCACACCACGGTCTTCTGGACCCCCGTGTACACCACGACGACCGAGCCGCTCGAGGTGACCGTCGGCGACCAGGTCGTCACCGTGCCGATCAAGTAGTCGCCGGACCCTCGGGTCGACCGGCGTCAGCCGTGCCCGAGCGTGAGGTCGACGAACAGTTCGCTCGCCACCCGCTCGAGGTCGTCGCGCACGTCGGCGGGGTCGCCGCCCGGCGGCACCCGCACCACGAGGTGCGCCTCGAACAGCCGGCCGCCGGCCATCGGCGCGTCGCGCTGGCCGGTCGTGATCGTCTCGATGCTGAGCCCGTGCCGGGCCAGCACCGCCGAGATGTCGCGCACGATGCCCGGGTGGTCGTTGCCGATCAGGTCGATGCGCAGCGGCGTCCAGACGGCGGATGCCCCGGCCTCGGCCGTCTGCTCGACGCCCGGGTGCGCCGAGACCTCCATCAGCCCGTCGAGGCCGTCGAGCGCGGCGCGGAGCGCCGCCTCCTGCTCGGCGGGCACGTCGACCACGACGATGCCGGCGAACTGGCCGGCGAGCTCGGCCATCTGGCTCTGCTCCCAGTTGCCGCCGTGGTCGCCGATGACGTCGGCGAGCGCCCCGACGAGTCCGGCGCGGTCGTCTCCGATGACGGTCAGCACGAGTCTGGGCATGCGTGCATCAAACCACGTGGCGGCGGGTGCGGTCGACCCCGTGGCATCCGCACCGGGGCCCGCGCGAGGCATCCGCTCGCCCCGCCGCGACGAACCACGTCGTGAGCGTGCGCCCATGGCGAACAGCGGCCCACCGCGGAGCAACGGTCGTTACCGTTGAACGTAACGACGCCCCTACCCGGCGTCGGCGAGGAGTTGAGATGTTCGAGAGATTCACGGACCGAGCCCGTCGTGTCGTCGTCCTGGCCCAGGAAGAGGCCAAGATGCTGAATCACAACTACATCGGCACCGAGCACATCCTGCTCGGCCTCATCCACGAGGGTGAGGGCGTGGCCGCGAAGGCGCTCGAGTCGCTGGGGATCTCCCTCGATGCCGTCCGCGAGCAGGTGCAGGACATCATCGGGCAGGGCCAGCAGCAGCCGACCGGGCACATCCCGTTCACCCCGCGCGCCAAGAAGGTGCTCGAGCTCTCGCTCCGCGAGGCGCTCCAGCTCGGCCACAACTACATCGGCACCGAGCACATCCTGCTCGGCCTCATCCGCGAGGGCGAGGGCGTCGCCGCCCAGGTGCTCGTGAAGCTCGGGGCCGACCTCAACCGCGTGCGCCAGCAGGTCATCCAGCTCCTCTCCGGCTACCAGGGCAAGGAGCAGGTCCAGGTCGGCGCGAACGAGCAGCAGCAGCCCCAGGGCGGCTCGCAGATCCTCGACCAGTTCGGCCGCAACCTCACGCAGGCCGCGCGCGACTCCAAGCTCGACCCGGTCATCGGCCGCGAGAAGGAGATCGAGCGGGTCATGCAGATCCTCTCGCGTCGCTCCAAGAACAACCCCGTGCTCATCGGCGAGCCCGGCGTCGGCAAGACGGCCGTCGTCGAGGGCCTCGCGCAGGCGATCGTCAAGGGCGAGGTGCCCGAGACGCTGAAGGACAAGCAGCTCTACTCGCTCGACCTCGGCTCGCTCATCGCCGGCTCGCGCTACCGCGGCGACTTCGAGGAACGCCTGAAGAAGGTCACCAAGGAGATCCGCACGCGCGGCGACATCATCGTCTTCATCGACGAGATCCACACCCTCGTCGGTGCGGGCGCCGCCGAGGGCGCGATCGACGCCGCGTCGATCCTCAAGCCGCTGCTCGCCCGCGGCGAGCTGCAGACCATCGGCGCCACCACGCTCGACGAGTACCGCAAGCACTTCGAGAAGGATGCCGCGCTCGAGCGCCGCTTCCAGCCGATCCAGGTCGCCGAGCCGTCGCTCCCGCACGCGATCAACATCCTGAAGGGGCTGCGGGACCGCTACGAGGCGCACCACAAGGTGTCCATCACCGACGGCGCGATCGTCGCGGCTGCGAACCTCGCCGACCGCTACATCAGCGACCGCTTCCTCCCGGACAAGGCGATCGACCTGATCGACGAGGCCGGAGCGCGCCTCCGCCTGTCGATCCTGTCCTCGCCGCCCGAGCTGCGCGAGTTCGACGAGAAGATCGCCGTCGTGCGCTCCGCCAAGGAGACCGCGATCGAGGAGCAGGACTTCGAGAAGGCCGCGTCGCTGCGCGACGAGGAGAAGAACCTGCTCGGCGAGCGCCTCCGCCTCGAGAAGCAGTGGAAGTCGGGCGAGGTCAAGACGACCGCCGTCGTCGACGAGGGCCTGATCGCCGAGGTGCTCGCACAGGCGACCGGCATCCCGGTGTTCAAGCTCACCGAGGAGGAGTCCTCGCGACTCGTCTTCATGGAGAAGGCGCTGCACGAGCGCGTCATCGGCCAGGAGGAGGCGATCTCCGCCCTGTCGAAGACGATCCGCCGCACCCGCGCCGGCCTCAAGGACCCGAAGCGCCCGTCGGGCTCGTTCATCTTCGCCGGCCCGACCGGCGTCGGGAAGACCGAGCTCGCGAAGGCGCTCGCCGAGTTCCTGTTCGACGACGAGTCGGCGATGATCTCGCTCGACATGTCGGAGTACGGCGAGAAGCACACGGTCTCGCGCCTGTTCGGCGCCCCTCCCGGCTTCGTCGGCTTCGAGGAGGGCGGCCAGCTCACCGAGAAGGTGCGCCGCAAGCCGTTCTCGGTCGTCCTGTTCGACGAGATCGAGAAGGCCCACCCCGACATCTTCAACTCGCTCCTGCAGATCCTGGAGGAGGGTCGCCTCACCGACGGCCAGGGCCGGGTGGTCGACTTCAAGAACACCGTCATCATCATGACGACGAACCTCGGCACGAAGGACATCTCGGGCGGCCCCGTCGGCTTCCAGGTCGAGGGCGACACCCGCACGGGCTACGACCTCATGCGCGCGAAGGTGAACGAGGAGCTGAAGAAGCACTTCAAGCCGGAGTTCCTGAACCGCGTCGACGAGATCATCGTGTTCCCGCAGCTCAGCAAGGAGGAGCTGCTGCAGATCGTCGACCTGTTCATCAAGCGGCTCAGCGAGCGCATGCTCGACCGTGACATGACCGTCGAGCTGACCGTCCCGGCCAAGGAGCGGCTGATCGAGGTCGGGTTCGACCCGGCGCTCGGCGCCCGGCCGCTGCGCCGCGCGGTGCAGCACGAGGTCGAGGACCGCCTGTCGGAGAAGATCCTGCACGGCGAGCTCAACTCGGGCGACCACGTGCACGTCGACTTCAAGGACGGCGAGTTCGTCTTCACGACCACGCAGCGGGCACTGCCCGTCGGCGTCGGGGTGAACACGGGCGCCGCGATCGGCACCGGGCCGGCGACGCCCGACCTGGCCGCCGGCCAGTAACCCCGAACCACGACGAGGGGCGGATGCTGCGGCATCCGCCCCTTCGTCGTCTCGGGCGCGCTACGGCGATATCGTCGAATGGTCGTTCCCCGGACCTGGACTGCGAGGCGAGCCGTCATGAGACATCCGTTGCTGGACTGGGCCGATGCGAGCCTGGCCGAGATCCTCCACGACCTCGAGCGACTGGTGAGGGTCGAGTCGCCGTCCGCCGACCACGCCGCGGTCGCACGATCGGCCGACGTCGTCGCCGAGATCGGCGAGCAGCGGATCGGCTTCGCCCCCGAACGCATCGTCGTCGACGGATGCACCCACCTCCGTTGGCATCTCGGCTCCCCTGAGCCCGATGCCCCGCGCGTGCTCCTGCTCGCCCACCACGACACCGTCTGGCCGATCGGCTCGCTCGAGACCCACCCGTTCTCCCTCCAGGACGGCGTGGTCCGCGGGCCCGGGTGCTTCGACATGCTGACCGGGCTGGTCATGGCCGTCCACGCCGCGGCCCACCTCGGGCATCTCCCCGATGCCGCCGTGACCCTGCTGGTCACCGGCGACGAGGAGCTCGGGTCGCAGACGTCGCGCGCGCTGATCGAGCAGGAGGCCGACGGATGCGTCGCCGCCCTCGTGCTCGAGGCGAGCGGGGACGGTGGCGCGCTGAAGATCGGACGCAAGGGCACGTCGACCTACCGCGTCGAGATCGCGGGCCGGGCCGCGCACGCGGGCCTCGAACCCGAGAAGGGCCTCAACGCGACCCTCGAGCTCGCGCACCAGGTCGGCGTCGTCGCCGGGTTCGCGGATGCCTCGGTCGGCACGTCGGTCACGCCGACCGTCGCCCGCAGCGGCACGACCATCAACACGGTGCCCGCGCACGCCTCGTTCGACGTCGACGTGCGCGCCCTCACGGTGGAGGAGCAGGAACGCGTCGACGCGGCGTTCCGCTCGCTCGTCTCGTCGACCGGGGCACGCATCGCGGTGCACGGCGGCGTGGGGCGCCCGCCGCTCGAGATCGCCGCCACCGAGGGCGTCTGGCGTCGGGCGCGCGCCGTCGCCGACGAGCTCGGGATGTCGCTGCCCGACGCGATCGTCGTCGGCGGCGCATCCGACGGCAACTTCACCGCCGGGATCGGCGTGCCCACCCTCGACGGGCTCGGCGCCGTCGGCGGGGGAGCGCACGCCGACCACGAGCACGTCATGGTCGAGGACATCCCCGCGCGTACCGCGCTGCTCACCGGGCTCATCGTCGACCTGCTCGGCGTGGACGGGCCGGGCTCGTCCGGCGCAATACGATGAGCGGATGACGCAACCGCCCATCACCGTGCGCCGGGCGCGCACGCCCGACGTGCCGAAGATCGTGGACCTCGTCGAGCCGCTCGTCGCCCGACGCATCCTGCTCGGCAAGGAGCGCGTCGACCTCTACGGCGCGGTGCAGGAGTTCCGCGTCGCCGAGACGTCCGACGGCACGGTCGTCGGCTGCGGAGCGCTGCATGTCATGTGGGAGGACCTCGGCGAGATCCGGACGCTCGCCGTGGGCGAGGAGTGGCTCGGCCACGGGGTCGGCCACGCGCTCCTCGCCGCGCTCGAGTCCGATGCCCGCGAACTCGGCCTGAGTCGCCTGTTCTGCCTGACGTTCGAGGTGTCGTTCTTCGGTCGGCACGGCTTCGAGGACATGGGTGCGGAGAGCGTCGATCCGGAACTGTACGCCGAGCTCGTGCGGTCGCACGACGAGGGTGTCGCGGAGTTCCTCGACCTCGCGCGGGTCAAGCAGAACACGCTCGGCAACACGCGGATGCTGAAAGTCCTCTGAGCGTTCCTCATCGGCGTCGGGGCACGCCGCGCGCCCGCGCGTCCCGCTTCGCCGCGCGGCCGTAGCCTGAGCCCATGTCGACCAACCGTCCCGCGTCAGGGCGCCTGCCCGCTGCCGTGTACCGGCGCCGTCGGCTCATGGTGCTCCTGGGCCTCGTCGCGGTGATCGTCGCGGTCGTGCTCGTCTTCGTGCGCCCGGGCGCGAGCCAGGGCGACACCGTCGGCGCGACCACGCCCGCGAGCGCGCCGCCGACGGCTCCGACGACCGACGGCGCGACCGCGACGGATGCCGCCGAGCCGCCGGCGAGCGAACCCGCGGCCGAGCCCGCCGCCGATGGCGATCCCTGCAGGGCGGACCAGATCACGGTGGAGGCCGTCACCGATGCGGCCGTCTATGCGGCGGGCGAACAGCCGAAGCTCTCGGTCACGATCACGAACACGGGCTCCAACTCGTGCGTCATGAACGTCGGCACGGCGGCGCAGGTGTTCACCGTCACGAGCGGGGCGGACACGTACTGGACCTCGACCGACTGCCAGGTCGACCCGGTCGACGCCGAGGTCTCGATCGAGCCCGGCACGCCGGTCTCCTCGAGCGAACCCATCACGTGGGACCGCACGCGGTCGAGCGCCGACACCTGCGGCGGCGAGCGGACGAGCGTCCCCGCCGGTGGCGCGTCGTACCACCTGAACGTCAGCATGAGCGGGTTCGAGTCGTCGACGTCGAAGCAGTTCCTGCTCTACTGACCTGCGTGATTCGCACGCCCGTCGACGCAGGTCGCCGCTGCGCGGATGTGTCCGCGTGTGACGGCCTTCCGTTGATCTCGCGAGGATTGCTCAGCAGGATCGGACGTGGACTAACCATCCTGCGGTCCAAGGGGTCCGCGGCGTTACCTCGCGCCGCGGACCTCCGCTGCGGGTCTGTGCTGCGGCTCGCGCCGCGGACCTCCGCTGCGGGGCCGGCCCCTGCACCCGCGGCCGTTCGAGTGCACCGGCCTCGGTAGGCTGGGAGGATGGCCGGTGCGAAGCGTTCGAAGCCCAAGCAGCCCGTCGAGTTCCGCTCGCAGGCGCTCGCCGAGGCCCTCGAGCGGCAGGACATGGCGGCGGTCGCGCTGGCCCTCCGCAACGGCAACACGGTCGTTCCGCTCATCAAGCCCGGACCCCGCGACACGCCGCTCGACGGCGGCGAGGTGTGGACGTACCGTGATCCGAATTCGGGCGAGGTCGCGCTGCTGCTTTTCAGCGACGCCGCGCACAAGCCGGCGAACCTCCCGCCGGCCGTCGGGTTGCAGAGCCCGGCGTGGCTGAAGTCGTTCCTCACCCGGTACGAGTCGACGATCACCACGGTGTTCCTCGACATCGCCGGCCCGCACCCGATGCAGGCGTCGCCGGCCGAGCTGCTGAAGGCGCTCTCGGTCTAGAACGCCGCGTCGAGCTCGCGCTCGCGCGCCCCGGATGCCACCAGCATCGCCCGTTCGACGGCGGCACGCACGCTGCCGAGGTCGTCGTCGAGCAGCGCCCGGTAGCCGAGACGCGCCGCCTCCGCGGCGCGCTGCCGGGCCGACGCGACCGGTCGCACCTCGCCGGCGAGGCTGATCTCGCCGACCGCGGCGAGGTCGTGCGGCACGGCACGGTCGCGCATCGCGCTCGCGATCGCGACGGCGATCGCGAGGTCGGCCGCCGGCTCGATGAGGCGCACGCCGCCGACCGTGGAGACGTACACGTCGTGCTCGCCGAGCTGGCGGAGGCCCGCGCGTCGCTCGAGCACCGCGATGATCATGGCGACGCGCGACGGGTCGACGCCGTTCACGACGCGTCGCGGCTGCGGCGCCTTCGTGCCGACGACGAGCGCCTGCACCTCGACGGGCAGCGCTCGTCGGCCCTCGAGTGCGACGGTCACGCACGTGCCGCTCACGGCGTTCCGTGAGCGGCTCAGGAAGAGCCCGGACGGGTCGGGCACCTCGGCGATGCCGTCGCCCGTCATCTCGAAGCAGCCGACCTCGTCGGTCGGCCCGAATCGGTTCTTCAACGCCCGCACGAACCGCAGCGCGGTCTGCCGGTCGCCCTCGAACTGGCAGACGACGTCGACGAGGTGCTCGAGCAGGCGCGGGCCCGCGATCGTGCCGTCCTTCGTGACGTGCCCGACGAGCAGCACGGGGAGCTGTCGCTCCTTGGCGACGCGGATGAGGGTCGAGGCGACTTCGCGGACCTGGCTCGGCTGCCCGGGCAGCCCGTCGGAGAGCGCGCTCGACACGGTCTGGACCGAATCGACGATGAGCAGCTCAGGGGAGACCTGGTCGACCTGGCCGAGGATCGTGGCGAGGTCGGTGTCGGACGCGAGGTACAGCTCGTCGTGGAGGGCGCCCGTGCGCCCGGCCCGCAGGCGGACCTGCGCAGTCGACTCCTCGGCGCTCACGTAGAGCACGCGGCGGCCCGCCGCGGCGACCCTCGCCGCGACCTCGAGCAGCAGCGTCGACTTGCCGACGCCCGGCTCGCCCGAGAGCAGGATCGCGGCGCCCGCGACGATGCCCCCGCCGAGGACCCGGTCGAACTCGCCCACCCCGCTCGGACGATGGGCCGCGTCTTCGCTCTCGACGATCGCCGAGATGGGCCGCGCGGCACGACCCGCGCTCGGCGCCACGGGCTGCAGGCTGCGGACGATGCCGGTCTCGACGCCCGCCTCGACGACGGTGCCCCACTGCTGGCACTCGGCGCACCTGCCGACCCACTTGACGGTGCTCCACCCGCACTCGGTGCAACGGAACGCGGTCGTGGGCTTCGGCATGCTCCGAGACTAGGTCCGGCCCCCGACATCCGTCGGGACCCTCGCCGCGGCGACCGGCCCCGGGGCATCCGCCACCGCTCGACCCGTCGCCGTCGGCGCGACCTCGTCATCGGCGGGGAACCGCGCCGTGAGCGACGCCAGCATCGCGGGCCGGAAGGCGTCGGCCCAGACCTGGTACCCGTGGTCGTTGGGGTGGAACCAGTCGTTCGCGAAGTGGGTGAAGATGCGCCGCCACCCGCGGACGCGCGTCTCCCGGTGCAGCCGGACGACCTCGAGCCCGCGTTCGGCGGCCACCCGGCGGAGGATGAGGTTCGCCACCGCGACCCTCCGCTCGTTGTGGGGGAAGTAGAAGAAGGGCAGGTCGGCGACGAGCGCGTGCGACGGCACGGCGTCGAAGATGGTGCGGAGGTTCTGCTCGAAGGCCTCCGGATCCCACTTCGCGATGTCGTTCGCGCCGATCGAGACCGTCATGACGTCCGGACGGTACTTGGCGAGCTTCGGCAGTTGGTCCTGGACGGCGAGCGACGTCGTCGCGCCCGAGACGCTGAGGTTCACGACGCGGACGGTCCGCCCGGTGGTGTCGCGGATGAGTCGCGCGAGCAGGCCGACGTAGCTGTGGTCGGGACGGCTCGCCCCGATGCCCTGCGCCGCGCTGTCGCCGAGCGCGACGTAGAGGATCTCGCCCCGGACCTTCGCGTGGTCGCGCCACCACTTCGAGTGCACGGGAAGGGTCTCGTTCAGGATCAGGCTGTTCTCGGTGATCCGTGCGCGGAACCACCGCCAGGTCGCGCGGACCGCGAGCACGACCCCGGCGACGAGTGCGATCGGCACCAGCGCCGCGATGACGGATGCCCCGGGCGGACGTTCCTCGACCATGGCGCGACGCTAGGGCCGGTGTCTGAACGGTCGCTGAACGGACGCGGTCGTGGGGCCGTCGCGCGGCGGGCAGCCGGGGCATCCGCTCGTTTTGGCGCCTCGCGCGGAGGCCGCTATCATCGTTCTCGGTACCGTGTCCGAGCGGCCGAAGGTGCAACTCTCGAAAAGTTGTGTGCGTGAAAGCGCACCGTGGGTTCAAATCCCACCGGTACCGCCATCCTGAACCCCCGTTCCTCTTGGAGCGGGGGTTCAGTCGTTTCCGCGGTCCTCCGGAGGCCGCGTCGCCCCGAACTCGATCCCGGGCCGAGACGTTCGGGAGGACGAATCCGCCGCTCCCCGGCGTGTCGGCCAGGGACACGCCGAGAGACGCGCGGAAGTTCCTCCCGTGGGATCCGGGCCGGGCCGGGCCGGGCGGGGTGGAGTGGGGGATGGGAATCGGCCGAGCGTGGGCGTGGCGTGGCGTGGGCGTGGCGTGGGCGTCGGGCGAGCGTGGGCAGGTCGGAGCGGCAGGGCCCGCGGGAGCGGAGCGGCCGAGCGAACGCATCACCAGCCGCTGCGCGTCGGCGTGTGGCCGTCACGCGCCTCCTCGGGCATGGGCATCTCGGCGCGGACGCCGAGGAGGCGCACGGCCCGGCTCGCGTCGCGCTTGGCCGCGAGGTCGAGCACGTGGGCGAGCACTTCGGCCGGGTCGGCCGTCGGCGGCGCGATGCGGCGGCTGAACGTCTTCGTCGTGAACGGGACGTAGCGCACCTTGAGCGTGAGCCCGATGACGGGTCTGCCCTCGGCGGCGACATCGGCCATCACGTGCGCGACGAGGTCGCCGAGGGCCGCGTCGATCTCCGCCGGCTCGGTGAGGTCCTGTTGGTACGTGGTCTCGCGGCTGTGCCCTCGGGCCACCCACGGCGTGTCGTCGACGACGCGCGTGCCCTCCCCGCGCCCGACCTGGCGGTACCACGGCCCCATGCGCGGCCCGAACTCGCCGACCAGCACGTCGAGGTCGGCGTCGGCGAGCTGGGCCACGGTCTCGATGCCGTGCCCGGCGAGCCTGCGAGCGACGCGGGGCCCGACGCCCCAGAGCGCCGTCGTCGGGCGCTCGCCCATCACGGTCATCCAGTTCGCGGCGGTGAGCCGGAACACCCCGCCGGGCTTGCCGAAGCCCGTGGCGACCTTCGCGCGCAGCAGCGTGTCGCCGATGCCGACGCTGCAGTGCAGGCCCGTGCGCGCGAGCACGGCGCGCTGCAGGTCGCGGGCAGTGGCCTCGGGGAAGGCGGCGTCCACGCCGACGAACGCCTCGTCCCAGCCGAGCACCTGCACCACGGTGCCGGGGTGGGCCCGCAGCGTCTCCATGACCTCGGCGGACGCCGCGATGTAGGCGGGCGCGTCGACGGGCAGGATCACGGCGTCCGGCGCCTTCCGCGCGGCGAGGCGCAACGGCATCCCCGATCCCACGCCGAACTCGCGGGCCTCGTACGACGCGGTCGACACGACGGCGCGCTCGGTCGGGTCGCCCCGGCCGCCGACGATCACCGGCCGCCCGGCGAGCTCCGGATGCCGCAGCACCTCGACCGCGGCGATGAACTGGTCGAGGTCGACGTGCAGCACCCAGGAGTGCGCGCGTGCCCCCATGCAGCCAGACTCGCGCCGCTCGGGCACGGCCCGCAAGTACCGGAGATCGACACACCCGCACAACCTCTTGCACTCAGGAAGCATTCAGGAGGACAGTTGGCACCAACGGAAGGAGAATCGATGAGTTTCCTCGCATTCCTGCTCCTCGGCCTCATCGCCGGAGCGATCGCCAAGCTGATCCTGCCCGGTAAGCAGGGCGGCGGCTGGTTCATCACCCTCCTGCTCGGCGTCATCGGCGCCCTGCTCGGCGGGTGGCTCGGGAGCGTGCTGTTCGGCGTCGGCCTCGAGGAGTTCTGGGACCTCAGCACCTGGCTGCTCGCCATCGGCGGCGCCATCATCGTGCTGCTGATCTACGGGCTCATCGTCGGTCGCAGGAAGGCCTGACCCGCGAAGCTCCACCGGACGGCCCGGTCGACCTCGCGTCGACCGGGCCGTCGGACGTCCGGGGCGCCGGTTCGGCGCGACGGACCGCTCAGCCGGCGGGCGACCGGGATCCGTGCGTCGGCGGCACGACGATCGTCGGGCAGCGCGCGTTCGTGACCAGTGCGTGACTGACCGACCCCAGGAACAGCCGCCGCACGGGGCCGAGCCGGCGCGAGCCCACGATCACGGTGTCGTGATCCTGCGCCCGTTGGAGGAGCATCGCCGCGACGGGCCCGGATTCGACGTGCGTCACGATCTCGAGGTCGGGGTACTCGTGCCGGGCGGGGGCGAGTGCGTCCTCGAGCTCCTCGACGTCGTCGCCGACCGTGTGCGATCGGGAGCCGACGTGCATGGCGTGCAGCGCGTCGCCGACGGAGGCGGCGAACGCCGCAGCGAACCGGCACAGGTCCTGGGCGGCCGGCCCGTGGTCGACGGCAACGAGGACCCCCGAGCGGGGCAGCACGTCGCCGGTCGGGATCACCGCGACGGGGCCGTCGGCCATGCCGCAGAGCCGGACCCCGAGGCGCGAACTGTGCCAGAACTCGTCCGTCCGGCCGTTCTCGGCACCGACGACGACGAGCCTGTCGACGCCCGTGCGATCGCAGAGCGCGTCGCCCGGCTCCTCACGCAGCACCTCGAACCGGACGTCGAGCGAGGGATGCTCCGACCTGACCCGCTCGGCTGCCGCCTCGCCCTCCGTCTCGGCGATGCCGACGAGCTCCGCGGTCTCGCGATCATCGCCCGCGATGGAGTTCGGGTCGATCGCGCGCAGGAGCTCGAGCGACCGCGCCCCCTCCGGTTGCCGCTCCGCCCGGGCGATGGCCCAGGCGAGCGCCGCCTCGGACGTCCCGCTTCCGTCCCACCCGACGACCGTCGTCTCGTGCATGTCGCGCCTCCGATCCGCGTTCCACTCCGAGACTGCCCGATCCGTCCCGCCGCCGGAGAGCCGAAGGTCCGCCGGGTCGGGGGGAGCGTTCAGCCCGCCGTGCGGGCGTCGGCGAGTTCGACGAAGCGGCGGAGCATCCGCTGCGGTTCGGTGACGGATGCCGAGTTCACGCGGTCCCGCAGGGCCTCGAGTTCGTGCGCCGGGAAGTACCCGTGATGCCGGTACACCCGGGCGCGGGCGATGAAGTCGGCCGCGGAGACCTCCGGATGGAACTGCGTGGCGTACACGCTGGAACCGGCGCGGTAGACCTGCACCGGGCAACCCGCGGAGCGGGCGAGGTGGACGACGTCGTCGGGCAGGCGGCTCGTGGCCTCCTTGTGGCCGACGAGGGCGTCGAATCGCGCGGGCAGCACCCCCACGACCGGGTCGCTCCGGCCGGCTTCGGTGAGCGTGACCTCGACGGGCGCCGCCTCCTCGCCGTAGAGCGTCCCGACCTCGCCGCCGAGGACCCGGGTCAGGATGCCGATGCCGTAGCACGTGAACAGCACCGGGTGGTCGGTGGCCAGCGCGCGTTCGGCGAGGCGGGCCAGGTCGGCCTCGACGCGGCGCTGCGTCGGGTGCTTGCCGTCCTCCGGGGTCGTCACGTTGTACGGGCTGCCGCCCACGATGACGCCCGAGTACCGGCGCGGATCGAGGTCGCCGATCGACTCGACGTCGAGTCGCACGTGGTCGAGCCGGCCGGCATCGAGACCCGACGCGCGGCGCACCGACTCGTACTCGGGGCCGACCGCCTCGACCTCGGGCCGTGCCGAGAGGAACAGGAAGTCGCGCGTGTCGGTCATCGGCGCTTGCCGCCCTTCCGTCGACCCTGACCGCCGGCCCGGCGGGCGCCGCCGGCTCCGGCGCCGCGCCGCCCATGGGACGTCCGTCCCGAGCCGCCGCCTGCGCCGCGAGCATCGCGGGCGCGGCGGTCTGCGCGCGCGTCGCCGCCGGAGCCCGTGGCATCCGCCTGCCCACCGCTCCGCGAGCTGCGCGCGGTGCGGCCGCGGACGACGCCCACGAACTCCTGGATGTCCTCGTCGTCGCGGGCGACCCGCCAGACGAGCGCGATGCGCGTGGTCGGGGCATCCGCCACCGGGACCGCGACGACGTCGCGCCGATGGTGGAGGCGCGCGACGCCGTGCGGCATCATCGCCCAACCCGTCCCGGCCGCGACGAGCTCGATCGTCATCGCCGGGTCCTCCTGCTCGGGGGCCCGCGGCTCGTCGGCGAGGTCGGCCAGCGCGAGCGACTCCGCGTCGGCGAACGCGTGGTCCTTGGGGAGCACCGCGACCGCGACCTCCTCCCACAGCGGGATGACGTGCAGCTCGTCGTCGTCGACGGGCAGGCGCACGAACGCGAGGTCGGCGTCGCCGGCGCGCACCTCGACGAGCTGGGAATCCTCGTTCACGCGCGTCGCCTCGAGCGGCAGGTCGGGTCGCCGGTCGGCCCAGGCCCGGAGCCACTTCGCGGGGCTCACCCCCGCGACGTACCTCAGCCGCAGCGACACGTCCGACCTCGTTCCCGCCGCGCGCGCGGCCCTCTCAGGCTAGCGCCGGGCGGGCCGGCGCGAGGTCCGATGCACGGCGGGACGCCGACGCGACTACCGTGGAGGGGTGAACGCCGACCAGCCCCGCCAGTCCCAGTCGATGAAGCCGGAGACGGCGGCCAAGAAGCTCGGCGTCCTGCTCGATGCGACGCCCGATGACTTCCGCGCCTCGCCGGTCACGCGCGACGAGCTCGCCGCGATGCAGGCCGACCCGCCCGAGTGGCTCGCGACCCTGCGACGGGAGGGCCCGCACCCGCGGGGCGTCGTCGCCGCGAAGCTGGGCGTCTCCAACTCGGGTCTCGCCCGCGCCGGCATCACCGACCCGCTCACGACCGCCGAGATCAAGGCGCTGCTCGAGGCGCCGCCCGCGTGGCTCGTCGAGGAGCGCGCCCGCCAGGCCGGCGTGCGCGCCGAGAAGCGGCGCATCGCCGAGCGCGACGCGGAGCGTGCGGCGCGCGGCGACGAGGGTCGCGGCGGCGGCGGAGGCGGCGCCGGCGTCTGAGCCCGCGGTCCGAGGCGCGGGGCCGCGACGTGACGTGCCGCTACGCGGTCAGGCGGCGTATCGCGCCGCGAGGAAGGCCCGGACGTCGCCGATCTCGCGGTCGGACACCGAGTGGCCGAGCCCCTCGTACACGCGCTGGTCCAGCGACGCGTGCGCGGGGAGCCACTCCTGCGTGCGCACGACCGAGGTCGAGGGGATCACCTCGTCGACCGTGCCGCGCCCCCAGAAGACGGGCGGCGCGAGTTCCGCCATCCGCTCGTCGCCCTCGCGCGTGCCCGGCAGCGCGAACCCGGCGAGGCTCACGGCGAACGCGAACCGCTCCGGCGCCCGGCGCAGCAGCTCGAGCGCCATCGCCCCGCCCTGCGAGAAGCCGAGCAGGCCGATGGATGCCTCGCCCGGCGCGACGCGGTCGAGCCACTCGATCACGGCGGTCGTCGCCTCCTCGGCACCGGTCATCGCGAACTCCTCGCCCTGCGCGAGGAGCGGGAACCAGGCGTGGCCGTAGCCGGTCGAGATCGGTGCGCGGAGCGAGGCGATCGCGGGCTCGAGCGGCAGGTACGGGCTCAGGCCGAACAGGTCGCCCTCGTGCGAGTTGTAGCCGTGGAGGAGCACCAGGAGGGGCCGTCCGGCCCGGTCGGCCGGTGACGCCGACCACATCACCGCCTCGTCGTCGATCCGCATCCGGGCATCGTACCCCGGCGCGGGGATCCCGACCGTCGTCGGCCGGACGCCGCGGTTCACGGCACTCGCCGGACACGTGGGGCAGAATCGACCCATGGCCGTACGCACCCCGGACCCGGACTGGAATCCCGACGACGAACCGGTCGTCCAGCCTCCCGCCAACCCCGGCTGGCTCTCCGACCTCGAGCTCGCGGAGATCCGCGGCCGACTGCCGCTGCTCTACGTCGAGGCGGTGCCCGTGCGCGTCGACGGCGTCGGGCAGGTCACCGAGGTGGGCGTCCTCCTCCGGGCGAACGCGGTCGGCGAGATGACGCGCACGCTCGTCTCCGGGCGCGTGATGTACGGCGAGACCATCCGCGACGCGCTGTTCCGCCACCTCGAGAAGGACCTCGGTCCGATGGCGTTCCCGCTGCTGCCGGCGAGCCCGGTGCCCGCGACGGTCGCCGAGTACTTCCCGATGCCGGGCATCTCGCCGTTCACCGACGAGCGCCAGCACGCCGTCTCGCTCGCCTACGTCGTGCCCGTGACCGGCACGTGCGAGCCGCGCCAGGACGCGCTCGAGGTCACGTGGGTCTCGCCCGCCGAGGCGGCGAGCGACGCGTTCGGTGACGAGATGGAGGGCGGACGCGGCGCACTGCTGCGGCGCGCGCTCGCCGCGGTCGGCGCCCTCGACTGAGCGGATGCCGCGGGCCGGATGCCGCGGGCCGGATGCCGGCGCCGCCTCCCTGGTCGGGCTGCGCGTCAGCGCACCATCCGCACCTCGTGGATGCTCTCGCCGAGGAACGGCTCGTCGTGGGCGACGCCGTCGGCCGTGAAGCCGTTCCGCTCGTAGAAGTGGACCGCGCGCTCGTTCGCCGACGGCACCCAGAGGTAGACCGAGCCCTCGCCGACCGTCGCGTCGAACAGCTTCTGCCCGATGCCCTTGCCGTGGTGCGCGTCGAGCAGGTGGATGAAGAACAGCTCGCGCTCGCGCGGCGCATCCTCGTCGCGCGCGGGGCCCGAACCGGCGAACCCGACGATCTCGCCCTCGACCAGTGCGGCCACGTGCGTGAACTCGTCGCCCTGGCTCATCCAGTGCGTCCAGAGCTCGGCCATCCGGCGCGGCGAGAGGTTCTCGAGCGTCGCGGCGCTCACCAGCTGGTCGTAGTCCTCGTGCCAGCACTGCGCGTGGACCCGGCCGAGCGCCTCGGCGTCGGAATCACGGATCGGACGGATGACGACTTCGGCAACGACATCGGTGCTCATGGGGCTCAGGCTAACCCGGGCCGCCACCACGGGCGAAATCGACGACGGCCCCGCCACCCGAGCCGGGTGCGGGGCCGTCGAGCGCGCGGAGGGACTCAGCCCTGCGCGCGACGGTTCGTGCGCGTGTTGCGGTTCGGCGAGACGAGGCTGCCGACCCGGAGCGGCTGCTTCTGCGAACCGTGGGCGGATGCTCCGCGCTGCGCGCCGGCCGACTGGCCGCCGCGGGACTGGCCGGAGCCCTGCTTCGGTGCGTGGGCCTTCGCCTCGGCGGGGCGGCCCGAGCGGTCGCGGCGCGGTGCGGCGGGCGCGACATCCGACTGCCCCGCACGGCCTCGCCCGCGGCTCCGGCGGCCCTGGCCGGCAGGCTGCCCGCCGCCCGCTGCCCGCTCGTCGCGTGCGGCCCGCTTGCGCTGGGCGTTCGCGCCCTGCGATCGGCCGCCGCCCTGCTGCGGCTTCGCCTCGCGCGGCGCGGGCGTGACGTACGGGGCGACGTCGCCGACGAGCGCGACGACCTTGGGCGTGGTCGGCACGACCTTCTCGGGCGTCACGCGGATCTCCGCCTTGCGGAGGAGCTTGCCGAGGTCGTCCATCTGGCCGGGCAGTGCGATCGTGACGACGTCGCCCTCGCTGCCGGCGCGCGCGGTGCGGCCCGAACGGTGCAGGTACGCCTTGTGCTCCATGGGCGGGTCGACGTGGATGACGAGCTCGATGTCGTCGACGTGCACGCCGCGCGCGGCGACATCCGTCGCGACCATGACCTTGACCGAGCCGTCGCCGAACGCGGCGAGGTTGCGGTCGCGCTGGGGCTGCGAGAGGTTGCCGTGCAGGTCGACCGCGGGGATGCCCTGCTCGGTCAGCTTCTTCGCGAGCTTCTTCGCGTGGTGCTTGGTGCGCATGAAGAGGATGCGGCGGCCGGTGCCCGACGCGAGGGTCTTCACGAGCTCGTGCTTGGCGTCGGTGTCGGCGACCTGGAACACGTGGTGGGTCATCGCGGCGACCGGCGAGTGCGCCTCGTCGACCGAGTGGAGCACCTCGTTCTGCAGGTAGCGCTTCACGAGCCGGTCCACGCCGTTGTCGAGCGTCGCCGAGAACAGCAGGCGCTGGCCGCCGGAGGGGGTCTTGTCGAGGATGCGCGTCACGACGGGCAGGAAGCCGAGGTCGGCCATGTGGTCGGCCTCGTCGAGCACCGTGATCTCGACCGCGTCGAGGTGGGCGAAGCCCTGCTTCATGAGGTCCTCGAGGCGGCCCGGCGTGGCGACGACGATGTCGACGCCGGCGCGGAGCGCGTCGACCTGGCGCTTCTGGTTGATGCCGCCGAAGATCGTGGTCGCCTTCAGCCCGTAGGCGGCGGCGAGGGGCTCGATGGTCGCGGTGATCTGGGTGGCGAGCTCGCGGGTGGGGGCGAGCACGAGGCCGAGCGGCCGACCGGCGCGGCGGCGGCCGCCGGCGAGGGTCGTGCCGAGGCGCGCGACCATGGGCAGCGCGAACGCGATGGTCTTGCCCGAGCCGGTCTTGCCGCGGCCCAGGACGTCGCGTCCGGCGAGCGTGTCGGGCAGGGTGTCGGCCTGGATGGGGAACGCGGTGGTCTTCCCGTCGGCGGCGAGGGCGGCGACGAGGGGTGCGGGCACGCCGAGCGCGCCGAAGGTGATGTCGGTCAAGGGGGTCCGTTTCGGGAGGGCACGGCCGGGGCGCACCGGTGCGCGATGCGGCAGCGGCGGATGGACCCGGCGGTGGGTGGTGGCGAAGACGCCGGGCGGCGAATCCGTTCGCCGTATGAAGTCAACGGGCTCGAGGCCCGGAAGCGTGTCTACGACGCAGGCGGCGCGTTCGTCGCGCACACCGCCGCCAACCATAGCAGGAGACGGATCCGGAAGGCTGTGCGAGCACTCAGCGCGGCATCCGCTCGCCCACCGGGACGGGCTCGCGGAGCGTGTTCCCCGGGGGTGCGAGCGGGCACGACCACGACGGGTCGTAGGCGCACGACGGGTTGTACGCGAAGTTGAAGTCGACCACGAGGCTGTCGTCGTTGCCGCTCGAGCCGAGGTCGGCGCCCTTGACGGTGTCGAGCAGGTAGCGGCCGCCGCCGTACGTGCCGCCGGGGGCCCCAGCGAGGCCGTCCTTGACGGGCAGGAACAGCCCGCCGCCGTACGAGGCGAGCCGCCACACGTCGAGCGTGCCGAGGTACGGCACCCGCACCGTGCCGACGAGGGAGAACGGGATCTTCCCGTCGTTCGAGCTGTCGACCACCAGCCGCTGCGGTTCGTCCGGCCGGCGCACCTCGAGCTCGAACCGCCAGTCGGGGTCGTACGGCGCGATGTCGAGGCCGGTGAAGCCCGCCCGGTCGTCGGGCAGCAGCGGCGACTGCGGATGCCCCGCGAACAGCTCGTCGCGACCCGAGCGCCACAGCTCGTGCCCCGCCGCCGGGTCGTGCACGCTGAGGTGCCGGACGCCCGCGTACAGCGCGAACACGTGCCGGCGCCAGTCGGAGAGCTGCAGCGCTCCGATCGAGGCGGTCACGATCCGGTGCCCCGCGCGGCCCGCGCGGCCTCGGCACGCTCCGCATCCGCCGTGCCCGGCGGGTCGTACGCCCACGTCGGCGCGAGCTGTCGCAGCCGCCGGCCCCGGTACTGCCAGAACGCCCAGGTCGGGTACCAGTAGAGCGCGTCGAGGGCTCCGGCGCTCGCACGCAGCTGGTCGCGGTAGAGCGTGCGCCCGTCGGGAAGCGGCGAGATCGCCATGCGGTGGTCCCAATGCCGGAACGCCGACAGCGGCCCGGTCACCGCACCGCCCCCGTCGCGGAGCATCCGCACGCCGGCGGGCAGTCCGCCCGGGTACGACACGTCGACGTACTCCTCGCCGCTCGGCGCGACGCCGAACGCGAGCGCGCGCATCCGATGCGGCCCCTCGGGCCACGTCGCCGGGAAGCCCTCGGCCTCCAGCGACTCGAAGTCGAGCCACGGCGCGACCACCTCGCGCAGCACGGCCGGGCTGCGGATCGCGCGCCACGCGGCATCCGCATCGCAGTCCAGGGTCAGCTTCAGCAGCACCCGCATGGCACGACCATAGGGGCGACGGATGGCAGGTCCAAGCGGCCGCGCCGGATTCACGGGCGCCGTACGGCGACCGCCCGGTGGGGTCTCGGACGGCCCCGGTAGGCTCCCGACCATGGCCGACGCCGCCGACTGGCTGCCCTCCCTCGTCGTGTTCGGCACCGCTGCGCTCGCGTTCGCCGCCGGCGTGGTCGGGTTCCGCCGGCTCGGCACCCGGCGCGAGGCGCGCGACGCCGAGGCGGCGCGCGAACTCGAGACCACCGCCATGGCGCGACTGGTCGGCGCCGACGAGGCCGTGCGCGACGCGATGCAGGAGATCCGCTTCGCGGAGGCGCAGTTCGGGCCCGAGACGGCCCGCGGACTGGGCGAGACGGTCGATCGTGCGCGCGGATGGCTGCGCGAGGCCTTCCTGCTGCAGCAGCGCCTCGACGACGCCGATCCCGCCACGGCGGCGGAGCGCCGCACCTGGAGTTCCCGCATCGCCTCGCTGTGCGACTCGGTCGAGCGCGCACTCGACGACGCCGAGGCGGAGCTCTCCGCGCGGCGTGCCGCCGAACGCGGGGCGGCCGACGACACCCCGGCGCTCCGCGAGCGCGAGCGGCGGCTCGTCGCCAGGCGCGCGGATGCCGCATCCGCCCTCGAACGCCTGGGCACGCGGTTCTCGGCGTCGGCGCTCGCCGGAGCCCACGGATCGTTCGCGCGCGCCGACCACGACCTGGCCGCGGCCGCCACCGCGCTCGCCGAGGGCGCACGGAGGATCGCGGATGCCCCAGGAGAACCCGTCGCCGACCTCCTCGACCGGGCCGCCCACGCGCTGCGGCGCGCCGAGGGCGAGCTCGATCGGGTGGAGCACGTGGAACTCGACCTCGCCGGTGCGGCGCACGATGCCGGTGTCGAGGCGGCCGGCCTCGACGAGGAGCTCATCGCCGCGCGCCGCGAGCGCGACGGTGCCGCGGATCCGGAGGCGGGTGCCGCGCTCGCCGCGGCGATCGGCGACCTGTCGCCGCTGCTCGTCGGAAGGGAGCGCCGTGCGGACGACCCGTTCGCCGAGCGCGACCGGCTGCGGACGGCCCGCGACCGGTTGGAGGCGGCGCGCGCGACGGCCCGACGCGCCCAGGACCGGCTCGCCGGCGCTCGCGGCGCGCTGCCCGGTGCGATCGCCATCGCCGAGAGCCAGATCCGCATCGCGGGGGAGGCGCTGGAGCGGGCCCGCGCGTTCGCAGGGGCGGACGCGCGCACCCGGCTCGCGGAGGCGGAACGGCAGCTCGGCATCGCCCGGCGCGAGTCCGACCCGGTCGCCGCGCTCGACGCGGCTCGCCGCGCGGCGTCCAGGGCGAGCGACGCCGAGGCGCTCGCGCAGTACGCGGCGCTCCACCGCTGACGGTCGCGGGACGCCGACCCGCCTACTTGCCGCCGGCGATCAGGATGTCGGCACCCGAGGTGTAGGACGCGTCGTCGGACAGCAGGTACGCGACGGCGCCCGCGATCTCGTGCGGCTCTCCCGGGCGGCCCATCGGGATGTTGCCCGCGCGCTCGTCGGGCGCGTTCGGCCGGCCCGCGGCCGCGTGGATCTCGGTCCGGGTGGTGCCCGGCGAGACCGTGTTCACGCGCACGCCGACGGCCGCGAACTCCTTGGCGAGGCCGGTGGTCATCGCGTTGAGCGCGGCCTTGCTCGCGGCGTACGGGATGTAGGTGTTCGGCGCGCCGTGCGTCGCGGC
The DNA here is from genome assembly GCF_009674665.1 of Agromyces kandeliae. Taxonomy (GTDB): domain Bacteria; phylum Actinomycetota; class Actinomycetes; order Actinomycetales; family Microbacteriaceae; genus Agromyces; species Agromyces kandeliae. The sequence continues at coordinate 263,870 of NZ_WKJD01000016.1, read as the reverse complement.
GCCCGAGGAGATGTTCACGATCGAGCCGCCGACGCCGCCGACGGCGGTCGACATGTGCGCGATCGCCGACCGGCAGAGCACCATCGGCGCGAGCACGTTGATGCGGAACACGAGCTCCGACTCCTCGATCGATCCATCCAGGAACGGCCCGATCAGGCCCGTGATGCCCGCGTTGTTGACGAGCCCCGTCACGCGCCCGAACAGGCGGACCGCCTCGGGCACGATCTCGGCCGCACGGGCGAGGTCGGCGAGGTCGAGCTGCAGGAGCTCGACGCGGGCGCCCGCGGCGCGGCATCCGTCGGCCGCCGACTCGGCCTCGTCGCGGCGCTCGCGGTACGTCAGCACCAGGTCGTGGCCATCGGCCGCGAGCCGCTCGGCGATCGCCCGCCCGATGCCCCGGCCGCCGCCGGTGACGATCGTGACGGGCCGGGTGACGACATCCGAGGTCATGCATCCACCTTACGAGTGGGCGGTCCCGCGGCCATCGCGTAGCCTGACGCGGTGAGCGAGACGACCACGACCGACTCCGCGCCCGCGAGCGCCGCCGCGCCGCCGGCCGCGCAGTCGAAGTACCAGGTGCGATTCGACCTCGGGACCGACGGCGTGCGCCGGATCGCCGGCGAGGCCGACGTCCTCGTCTGGGTCGACCAGGTGGCGGATGCCCCGGGTGTCGCGCAGGCGGCCGAGGACCTCGTTCCGCGGGACGTGCTGGCCGGCACCCCCGCCGCAGTGCTCGTCGCGGGGCTCGCCGACGCCGCGGCCACCGCAGCGTGGATCCTCGCGGAGCAGGAGCGACTGGGGCGCCGCGCCTACCTCGCGATCGTCGCCGCCGGCCGCGCCGACGGCGGCTTCGCAGCCGACGACGTGCTCGCCGCGGGCGCCGTGATCGATGCGCTCGCCGAACTCGGCATCGACGACACGTCGCCGGAGGCGGCCGTCGCGTGCGCGTCGTACACGGGGCTCCGTCGCGCCGTCGCGCACCTCGCGACCGCGTCGGTCGCCGGGCGCGAGGCGATCTCGGCGGGCATCGACCCCGCGGTGCTCCGGCGGGCCGCCACCCGGGACTCGGGTGCGACCGCGCGGGTCGTCAGGCGGCGCTGAGCGCGACCTTGCCCGACTTCCGAGCGCGGTGCGCGCGGACCTTGGCGCGGTTGCCGCAGCGCTGCATCGAGCACCACCGCCGGCTCGCCGCACGCGAGGTGTCGAGGTAGACGATGCCGCAGTCGCCGGCGCAGATGCGCACGCGACCGTGATTCGACTCGCCGAAGCAGTCGACCGCGTCGCGTGCGATCGTCGAGAGCGCCTGGCCGACGGTCTGCACCGACCGACCGGCCTGCCGCGAGCCGCCGTCGAGCGTCGGTGGGATGTCGGGCGTCGCGGCGTACAGGTTCACGATGTCGATGTCGGCCGTCGCCGGTGTCTCGCCACGGCCGGCCGCGAGCGCGAGACGTGCGATCGCGTCTCGGAGCGACGTCGCGTCGAACAGGTCGCGCGAACGCGCGGGAGCGACGGGCATCGGGAAGCGGTCGCGCATCCACGCGGTGAGGTCGTCGGGGGAGTTCAGCCGCGCGGGGGCGACGGCGACGGCGACGGGGATCCCTCCGGTGTAGGCGAAGTCGAGCGCGAACGAACCGGAGTCGAACCACCACCGCCCGCTGTCGTCGGTGAACCACTGGCCGACGGGGATCGAGACGGTCGAGACGGGCACCGGACCAAACTACCGGCTGCACGCGGTCGCGATCGCCACGATCGGGTCACGGTCCGCGGGCGTCCCGCCCGGCTCCGGGGATCGAGCGCAGCTCAGTCGGCCGCCGCGCTCGCGGCCGCGCGCCGCATGGCGGCGGTGATCTCGCGCCGGTGCCACACGATGAGGTTCCGCCGGTCGAACCCCCTGCGGCAGAGTCCGCAGCTGAGGGGCCGGCTCGGCTCGCGGTAGCGGTAGTGCTCATGCCCCACCGGGCATCGACCGACCCAGGGCGCGAGCTCGTCGGCGACCGCGCCGTCGTGCGTGCGCCGGCCGACGTAGCCGATGTCGGCGGCGATCGTCGCCCAGCGCGGCCCGTGGCCCGCGCGCGGACCCGCCATGGCGTGCGCGACCTCGTGCAGCAGGATCTGGTGGATCTCGTCGTCGTCGTACCTGGAGGCGAGGTAGCGCGAGACCGAGATCCGCTTGGCGGTGTAGTTGCAGAGGCCCGCGCGCTTCTTGGCGTTGTCGAAGGCGAAGCTCCACACGGCGGGGTCCAGGTGCAGGGCGATGAGCGCCTCAGCCCAGATCCGAACCCTCGCGAGATCCGCCATGCGATCGAGGATATCCCCGGGAGTACTGCCGGGGGTCGAATCCGGGGTCCCCCGAACGGGGGACCGAGTCAGTCGGCGTCCGCGAGCGGGATCCGCACGAGGCGGTCGTCGCCGTCGCGCGGCGACCCGCGACCGTCGGTGTTGTTGGTGATCGCCCACAGTTCGCCGTCGGGCCCCGGGACCACGTCGCGCATGCGCCCGAGTTCGCCCTCGAACGCGGCGTCGACCTCGGTCGGGGAGGTCAGCGCCGGCGAGGCGAACCAGAGTCGCTCGCCTCGGAGCGCCGCGAGCACGACCGTGTCGCCGACGATCGCGATGCCGCTCGGGCTCGCCTCGGAGGTCGGCCACTGCACGGCGGGGTCGCGGAACCGGTCGTCGTCCGCGCGACCCTCGACGATCGGCCAACCGTAGTTCTCGCCGGGCTCGATGCGATTGAGTTCGTCCCACGTGTTCTGGCCGAACTCCGCCGCCCACATGCCGCCGGCGGCATCCCATGCCAGACCCTGGGGGTTGCGGTGCCCGAGGCTCCAGACGAGGGTGCCCGACGGGTTCCCCGGCGCAGGCTCGCCCTCGGCCGTCATCCGCAGGATCTTGCCGCCGAGCGAGTCCGGATCCTGCGACAGGTCGCCGTCGCCCGCGTCGCCCGTCGTCGCGTACAGGAAGTCGTCGGGGCCGACGGCGAGGCGTCCGCCGTTGTGGCGTCCGCCGCGCGGGATGCCGTCGAGGACGACGTCCGGTTCGCCGAGCCCGAGCTCGCCGGGTTCGCCGGTGAGCGGCATCCGCACGATGCGGTTGTCCGAGTCGGTCGAGAAGTACGCGAAGACGGATGCCCCGTCGTCGCCGTCGCCGGGGAGGAACGCCAGCCCGAGCAGTCCGCCCTCGCCGCCCGCGACCACGTCGGGGAGCACGGCGACCTCGCGGAGTGCGCCGTCGGCGAGCACCTCGACGATCCGCCCGGGATCGCGCTCGCTCACGAGCACGCCGCCGTCCGGCAGGCGGAGGATCGACCACGGCGACTCGAGCCCGGTCGCCAGCGTCTCGACGTCGCCCACCGGCCGCACGGCCGGAGGCGCCGAGACGGCGGGCGTCGTGGTCGGAGCGTCGGACGGCGCGTTCATGACCGGACCGGAGCCCGCATCGGGCGTGCAGCCGGCGAGCAGGGCGCCCGAGCCGGCGAGCATCGTCGTGGCTGCGGCCAGCAGCGCGACCCGGGCTCGGGCCAGCCGTCTCCGTCGGCGCACGAGCGACCTCCCCTGGCCTGTTCGTCGTTCTCCTCCTGCCCAGTCTGCGGGAGGGCGCGGGAGAATGGGAGCATGCAGCGCGCGATCGACCTGAACGCCGACCTCGGCGAATCGTACGGCGCCTGGAGCATGGGCGACGACGAGGCGATGTTCGAGGTCGTCTCGAGCGCGAACGTCGCGTGCGGGTTCCATGCCGGCGACCCGCTGACGATGCTGCGCAGCGCCCGCCTCGCCGTCACCCACGGGGTGGTGCTCGGCGCGCACCCGGGGTACCGCGATCGCGCCGGGTTCGGACGGCGTGCGCTCGACGTCTCCGTCGACGAGTTGGCGGCCGAGGTCGTGTACCAGCTCGGCGCGCTCGACGGCCTCGCTCGGACCGTCGGTGCGACCGTGGCCTACGTGAAGGCGCACGGCGCGCTCTACCACCGGCTCGGTGCCGACGCCGACGCCGCGTCGGCGGTCGCCGATGCGCTCGCCGCGGCCGTTCCGGGCATGGTCGTGCTCGGGCCCCCCGAGAGCGAGCTCGAGCGCGCGGCGGCGGGCGCCGGCATCCGCTACGCGCGTGAGGCCTTCATCGACCGCGGCTACCTCGCCGACGGCCGCCTCGTGCCGCGCGAGCACCCGGACGCGCTCGTGCACGACCCCGCCCGCGCGGCCGACCGCGCGCTCGAGCTGGTCGAGACGGGCGGCATCTCCGCCGCCGACGGCGCCCGGGTGGAGCTCGCGCCCGACTCGCTCTGCCTGCACGGCGACACCCCCGGCTCGGTCGGCATCGCCCGCGCCGTCCGGGCGGCGCTCGCGAGGGCGGGCCACGACGTGCGGCCGTTCGCATGAGCCGTCCCGAGCCGCGGCTGCTGCCCTCGGGGCGTTCGGCCATCCTCGTCGAGTGCGACGGCCTCGACGACGTGCTCGCGCTGCACGACGCGCTCTCCGCCGACCCGCCCGACGGCGTGGTCGAGCTGGTCCCCGCGGCCCGGACGCTCCTCGTCGCCGTCGACCCGGACCGGTTCCCGCTCGAGTCGGCGGCGAGCTGGATCCGGCGTGCGGTGCGCGACGCACTCCCGGCCGTCGCGCCCGCGACCGGCGAGACACCGTCCGACGACCTCGTCATCGAGGTCGACTACCGGGGAGAGGACCTCGCCGACCTCGCCGACCACCTCGGCGTGAGCCCGGGGGACCTCGTCGCCCGCCACGTCGCAACGAGGTGGCGCGTCGCGTTCATCGGCTTCGCGCCGGGATTCGGCTACCTCGTGGCCGACGACTGGCCCTTCGACGTGCCGCGCCTCGACGTCGCGCGCACGCGCGTGCCGCCCGGCGCGGTCGGCCTCGCCGGCGCGTTCTCCGGCGCGTACCCGCGCGAGAGCCCCGGCGGGTGGCGCCTCATCGGGCGCACGGACGCCGCGCTCTGGGACCCGCACGCCGACCCGCCCGCGCTCCTCGTCCCCGGCCGCGTCGTCCGCTTCCGGGAGGCGCGCGCATGACGTCGCTCCGCGTCGAGGCCACCGGCGGACTGGTCCTGGTGCAGGACCTCGGGCGCCCGGGCCACGCCCACCTCGGCGTCGCCCCCTCCGGTGCGCTCGACCGGGGCGCGCTCGCGCTCGCGAACCGGCTCGTCGGCAATCCCGACGGGGTCGCGGGGCTCGAGGTCGTGCTCGGCGGCCTCAGGTTCGCACCCGACCGCGACCTCTGGTTCTCGGTGACCGGCGCCTGGGGGTCGGTGCGGGTCGCCGGCCGCGAGGTCGGGCCCTACCGCGCAGCGCGCGTGCGTGCCGGCGAGTCCGTCGAGATCGGCACCGCCGAACGCGGGCTGCGCTACCTCGTCGCCGTGCGCGGCGGGATCGACGAACCCGTCGTCCTCGGTTCCCGGAGCCGCGACACGCTCGCCGGGATCGGACCCGAGCCCGTCGGCGCGGGGCGCGTGCTCGCGGTGGGGCGCGAGCCCGCGGCATCCGTGCCCCTGCTCGACGACGACGCCGCGTACCCGCCGCCGGTCGGGTCCGTCACGCTCGGGCTGCTGCCCGGGCCGCGGGCCGACTGGGTGACGGATGCCGCGCTCGCCGCGTTGCACGAATCGCGCTGGCGGGTCTCCGCTTCGGCCGATCGCGTCGGGGCCCGCCTCGAGGGCCCGTCGCTCGAGCGCCGCGTGCCGGGCGAGCTGGTCAGCGAGCCGACCGTCGCGGGCTCGATCCAGGTCACCGGTGCGGGCGTGCCGACCGTGCTCCTCGCTGACCGGCCGGTGACCGGGGGGTATCCGGTCGTCGCGATCGTCGAACCCGGCTCCCTCGACCTGCTGGCACAGGTGCGGCCCGGCCAGGAGGTCCGGTTCCGGCACGCCTGAACCGCGGGCGCGTCGTCGGTCGCCGGCCGCTCGCCGCCTCGGGTGCCCGGTCTCGCGGGCCTACGGCCTGGACAGGAACACCGACCGCGCCGGCGGCGGCGACGGCACGGCCGTGGCATCCGTCACGACCGGCGCGCCGGCGATGAAGCGCGCCAGCTCGTCCCCGTCCACGAGCTTCGCGGGCGCCGGGTCGCTCGCGAGGCGACGCGGCAGCCCGGCGAACGGCAGCGGGTCGTGCGAGGCGTACATCACGACGTTGCCGAATCGCCGGCCCTTCAGCATGCCGGTGTCGGCCGCGAGCGCGACGTGCGCGTACACGTGCGAGAGGGTCGCCGCCTGCGACCGGGCGAACGCGAGCCCGGCGCCGTCGGCGACGTTGACCACGACGATGCCGCCCGGGGCGAGCCGCGGCGAGACGAGTCCGTGGAACTCGGCGCTCGTGACGTGGGCGGGCGTGCGCGCTCCCGAGAAGATGTCGACGACCGCGATGTCGACCGCTCCGTCGAGGCCCGCCGGGAGCTTCGCGAGGACCTCGCGGGCGTCGCCGTGGCGCACGCGCACCTGCGCGCCGCGAGGGAACGGCAGGTTGGCTCGCACCAGGTCGACGAGGTCGGACTCCAGCTCGATCACCTGCTGGCGGGACCCTGGCCTCGTCGCGATCACGTACCGGGGCAGCGTGAACGCGCCGCCGCCGAGGTGCAGCGCGGTGATCGGACGCCCCTCCTCGCGCACGAGGTCGATCGCATGGCCGATGCGGCGCACGTACTCGAAGCCCAGCCATTCGGGCTGCTCGAGGTCGACGTGCGACTGCGGGGTCCCGTCGACGGTGAGGGTCCACGAACCCGGGCGCGTGCGCGACTCCTCGAGTCTGGCGAGGTGTCCGCTCACGGCGAGGCGACGTTCGAGTTCCGGCACGGATGCCACGCTACCCGCGCCGGCTCAGCACGCGCCCCACAGCACGGCGTCGAGCCGGGCGCCCTGCAGCACCTCGGCGGGGAACGGGCCCGCATCGCGCAGTCGTTCGACCACGCGCGGCGGGATCGCGGGTCCGGCGACGATCACGGCGTTGCCCTCCTCGGCGCCGGCGAGCACCGCGGGCGAGCCGGCCACCAGGAGGTCGGCCGCGGGGTCGGCGCGCGCGATGCCTCGCGCCTGCGCGGCGAGGCGCGGGCCGCCAGGCTCGTCCGCCACGTTCACGACCATCACGCCCGCCGGGGCGAGCCGCGCGAGGCACGCGCCGAGGAAGGCGGGTTCGTCGACGAACGCGGGGGCCTCGAGCCGCGAGTACAGGTCGACGATCACGAGGTCGAACCGGGGTTCCGGATCGAGGCCCGCGAGCGCGTCGCGCGCGTCGGCGACCATGACCGAGACGCCCGAGGCCTCGGGCAGCGAGAGTCGCTCGGTGACGAGCGCCACGAGCCGGGCGTCGGCCTCGACGACGAGCTGTCGCGAGTCGGGGCGCGTCGCCGCGACGTACCGCGCGAGGCTCATCGCGCCGCCGCCGAGGTGCAGCACCGTGATCGGAGCGCCGGGAGCGGCCAACGCGTCGATGACGTTGCCGATCCGGCGCACGTACTCGAAGAACAGCCGGGTCGGGTCGTCCGCATCGACGTGCGACTGGGCGGCGCCGTCGACGAGCAGCGTCCACCCGGTCGACGAGAAGACGTCGCGCTCGAACTCGATGCGGGGGGCCATGGTGGCATCGTCGCACGCCGAGGGCGGTCCGACCCGTGGATCCTCGACGAGGCGCTCGCCCCGAGGCGGTGCGGTCGGCCTAGGATCGCAGGGACGAGGGAGGCGGGATGACCGAGCTGTACGACGAGGTCGGCGGACCGGACGGCGTGCGCACGGCGGTCGCACTCCTCTACCGGCGGGTCGTCGCCGACGACGAGCTCGGACCCTGGTTCCGGGAGGTCGACCTCGACCGGCTCCGCGCGCACCAGCGCGCCTTCCTCGCCGCGGCGTTCGGCGGGCCCCAGGCGTTCTCGGGTCGCAGCCTCGCCGAGGCGCACGACGGCCTCCAGATCACGGATGCCGCGTTCGACCGCATCGTCGAGACGCTGCTCACGAGCCTCGCCGACCTGGGCGTCGCGCACGATGCCGTGGCGCGGGTCGGCGAACGCCTCGAACTGGTGCGCGGCGACGTCGTCACCGCCTGAGCCGGGTCAGTTCCGGCCGACCATCGGATCGGACGGCAGGTGCAGCTCGCGACGACCGCGGATGCCGAGCTTCGCGTACGTCGACTGCAGGTGGTTGTCCACGGTGCGGGTCGAGAGGAACAGCCGCCCGGCGATCTCGTTCGAGCTCAGGCCCTGCGCCGCGAGCGAGGCGACCTCGCGCTCTCGGGGCGTGAGCGGTTCGGCGCCCTCGGAGAAGCGGAGCAGGGGCGTCCTCGCGCCCTCGCAGGCCGCCGACAGCTCCGCGGCGCGCCGGAGGTCGGCAGCCGACTCACGTCCGCGGCCGCTCGCCCGCGCAGCTTGGCCCGCGGAGGCGTGGGCCTCGGCCGCGTAGAGGAGCGAACCCACGCGCTCCCACTCGGCGGCCGCCGCACGCAGGCCGGCCGGATCGGCTTCGGCCTGGGCGCGGGCGTGCGCCGCCCGCCGTGCGACATCCGGAGCACCGGTCCGCGTGGCCAGCGACTCGAGCCGGTCGGCCGACGACGCGGTGTGAGTCCGCGAGCCGAACCTCGTGACGTGGTGCAGCAGCGAGCTCGCGACGTTCAGCGCGCCGCGCGCCTGCACGAGCTCGGCGCGCTCGAGCACCCGGATCGCGGCGCGGTCGGCGGCACCCTCCGCCGCCTCGATCCAGGCATCGGCCAGCGTCACGACCGAGCTGTCCTGCTCGAGGCCGGCCACGACCCGATCACGGTGATCGCGCGCGATCGCGGGGTCGCCCTGCTCGGCCGCGACGATGGCGAGGAAGCAGCGCGCGAACTCGCGCAACGACGTCGGCCCGTGCACCTCTGCGCCGCCGATCGTGTCGCGGAACCACCGGGCGGCGGTGTCGAGGCGCCCGAGCTGCCAGAAGATCCTGCCCATCGTCAGCTCCGCGATGCGCGCGGTCGGCTCGTCGTCGTCGCGGATCGCATCGTGCAGTGCGTCGACCAGCGTGCCACGGGCATCCCCGAGGCGGTCGGCCGCGACGAGCACGTTCGCGAGGACCACCTCGGCACGGCGCGGCGGCACGGGGGAACCCGCTCGGGCGGCGGCCGAGACGGCGCGCTCGGCACTCGCGACGGCCTCCTCGGTGCGCCCGACGAGGGAGAGCGGAGTCGCACGCGCCAGGTCCAGCATCGCGCGTTCCGGCCCGTCGCCGAGGCGACGACCCGCCTCCTCGACGGCGGCGAGCGCGGCATCGCCGTACTCGAGGTTCGCCTGCAGCGCGGACTTGCCGAGCCCGATCGCCGCGGACTGCCCCGGGAGCTCGCCCTCGAGGCGTTCCAGCAGGTCGAGGGCGCGGACCGTGCCGAGCGGATCACCGCCCAGCACGTCGGCCTGCACCCGCCCGATCGCGGCGAGCAGCGCCTCGTCGGCGCCGTCCGCGGCCGAGGCGCGACGGGCCGCCTCGAGCGCGGTCAGGGCCTCGTCGCCCCGCCCGAGGGACCACAGGATCTCGCCGTGCAGGAGCAGCGTCGGCGCGTCGGCGGCTCCTGCTGCCACCGCCGCTGCGGCGAGCCGCTCCGCCGTGCGGCGATCGTACGCCGAGCGCGCGAGCACGGCGCATCGGGCGAGCAGGGCGGGGTCGCTCGGTCGACCCGCGTCGAGTCGCCACACCGCGACCCGCAGTTCGTCGCCCGGATCCATCGGGCGGGACGCGACGAGGTCGGCCTGCTCGGCGAGGAGCGAGAGCGCGCGGATGCGCGGCATCGCCTCGCGGACGGCGGCCGCGTACTGCGGGTGCGCGAGCCCGACGCGGACCCGCGGCCCCGACTCGTCGACGCGGATGAGTCCACGCAGCTCGAGTGCGGCGAGCGCCTCGGCGGCGCCGGGACGCGCGAGCTCGTCGAAGGCGAGCGGTTCGCACAGCGCGAGGCGTTCGACCGCGTCGCGCTCCGCCTCGTGGAGGCCCCGGAGGCGAGCGCGGATCAGGTCGCGCAGGGCGGGGGTGCCGACGGGGTCCCCGGCCAGGTGCCAGAGCCCTTCGTGCGCGACGAGCGAGCCGGCGTCCCAGGCGCCGATCGCGAGTTCCCTGAGGAATAGCGGATTGCCGTGCGCCGCCCGGTGCAGCTCCACGACGTCGCGATGCGCGATGGCGCCGCCGAGCACCCTGGTGAGCAGTTCCGCGACCTCGTCGACGCCGAGCGGACCGAGGTCGAGCCGGATCGAGTCCGGCGCCGTCGCCACCGGGACCAGCGCGTCGGGGACCGGCTCGGACTCGCGGACCGTGGCTGCCAGCCGGAGCACGGAGGCCTCCACGAGCTGGGCCACGAGGGTCACCGAGACCGGGTCCGCGACCGAGATGTCGTCGAACGCGAGCAGCACGGAGCGGTCGCCGGCGAGCCGGGCGATCGCTGCGTGGGCGACGGCGAACAGCTCCGCCGCGTCGGCGGCGGAGGTGAGCGGGGAACCCGTCTCCCTCGCGAACACGGGTGCCAGGGCCGACAGCGGCACCGCGCTCAGCGCGGGGTTCCCGGTCGCGGTGAGGACCAGCCACCCGTCGTCGTCCAGGTGCTCGGCGACGCCCTGGACCACCCGCGACTTGCCGATCCCCGAGGCGCCGTAGGCGAACACGGCCCTCGTCGCGCCCGCGAGCCCGTCGAGGGCACGACGGACGTCGGCGCCGCGTCCGACGAGCGGCCAGCTCTCGTCGAGCGCGAGGGGCGGCCGGGCCGTCCCCCCGGTGTCCAACGCCACCATCTCGGCCCTTCAGGTTCACCGGCGTGGCCGGTCGTCTCACTGTATTCCGCGACGACGTGAACGTGGTTGCGTCGGCGTGGCCCCCGTACGGGGGATTCGGCCCCGCGATGCGGGTGGGCTCTGGGTAGTCGGGCCGGCGAGGTGAGCAGTCGTCGCCGGCGAATGAGCAGCGCCTGCCCATCCGCCGTGCCGCGGCCCCGGGCAGGCTCGTCATCGGCGGGTGGGACCCGCCCCGCGGATCGGGGATCCGCGCCACCGACTCACCAGGAGACACGAGATGACGCAGGACGACCGGGCCGGCTCGACGAAGCGGGCCGCGCGGGCCAGACGGCTGAGGGGGACGGCCGTCGCGGCGGCCGCGCTGATGACCTCGGCGGGGGCGGTCCTCGTCGCTGCACCCGCGTCGGCCGTGGACAACGCGCCGCCGATCGCCGTGGACGACGTGTTCACCTTCGTGCAGGGCACGACGATGTTCGTGCCGGCGCCCGGCTTCCTCGCGAACGACAGCGACCCCGACGGCGACGCGTTCGTCGGGCACGTCACCGACATCTCCGGATCCGCGTACGGCGTCTCCTGGGGTCCGAACAACGGCAGCATCGTCTACGAACCCGCCCCCGACTTCGTCGGCTCGCTGAGCTTCGGCTACCGACTGCGCGACGAGCACGGCGCCGTCGGCAACTGGGCGACGATCACCCTCGAGGTGCTCCCGAGCGCCGAGCCGGAGCCGAGCGAGCCCGGGGAGCCGAGCGAGCCCGGGGAGCCGGGGGAGCCGGGGGAGCCGGGGGAGTCCGGAGACCCGGGCGAGCCCGGAGACCCGGGCGAGCCGGCAGAGCCCGCAGCGCCGGGGGAGTCCGGAGACCCGGGGGAGTCCGGAGACCCGGGCGAGCCCGCAGCGCCGGGGGAGTCCGGAGACCCGGGGGGGTCCGGAGACCCTGGCGAGCCCGCAGCGCCCGCAGAGCCGGGGGAGCCCGGGGGGCCCGGAGAGCCGAACGAGCCGGGAGCGCCGGAGGAGCCGACCGAGCCGACCGGGCACGGGGAGCCGGAAGGGACCGACGAGCCGACCGAGCCCGTCCCGCACGAGGAGCCCGGGCCGGCCGACGTGGACGAGCCCGCCGAGCCCGCCCGCTCCGCATCCGCCGACGGGCTCGTGACGGCCGCACCCGTCGCCGGCCTCGCCCGCACGGGGGCCGACCCCCGACCGTCGCTCGCGATCGCCGCGATCCTCGCTGCGATCGGGCTCCTCTTCGTCGCCGCCGGGCCGCGCTCGACGCGATGAGCCCCGGGCCGCGGCGGGCGGGGGACCCGCCGCGGCATCCGCTCGGATCCCCCTCGACCGACACGAACACCGAACCAGCACCGGCAACCGGAACAGAAGGAGCAGGACCCATGATGATGTTCAGCCAACTCGGCGACATGGTGAAGACGGTGAAGGCCGCGCCCGGCCTCATCGACCGCGCGAACGCGCTCGCCGACCGGACCCAGGCGTACCGGCAGCAGATGGATGCAATGGCGGCCCAGGCCCTGCACGCGGAGCCCGCAGCGGGGGCGCTCGAGCCCATCGCCGGCGTCGACCTCGATCGCTACGCCCGAATCGTGAAGGGCATCGCCGCCTACGGCTACGACGAGACGAAGCTGCCCGTCGTGGCCCGCATGTTCGGCGTCGATCCCGAGGCGTGGGCGCAGGCCCAGGCCGGCTGGGGCGCCCGGATCCAGGCCGACCGCGGCGTCGGCCGCCGGTTCAACGAGATCTACGCGGCGGTGTGACATGGGCTTCCTCGCAGACCTCCGCACGCTGAATGCGCAGGCGACGGCCGTCAGGGAGCGGATGGACGTCGGTGCGACGCTCGCCGCCGCGCAGCAGTCCCTCGAGCAGGCCGACCGCGTGATGGCCGCGGCCGTCGCCGCGAACGACCCCGCGTCCGATGCCGCGCGCGTCCGCACCACCGCCACGGTGGTATCGGCCCGCCAGCTGCCCATGGCGATCGGCATGGACCTCCTGGTCGAGCTCGAGCTCGTGGCACAGCTCCCGGGCGGCATCCCGGTGCCGGCGTCCCGCACCCAGCCGCTCGCGCCGATCCAGCTCGCTCGCGTGACCCCCGGTTCGATCGTCGACGTGAGCCTCGTTCCGGGTCGACCCGACTCCGTCCGGCTCGAGCTCGGAGCCTGAGCCGGCGGCCGCTCCGGCCGCGACGACGGATGCCGCGTGGGGTGGGCCCACGCGGCATCCGTCGTCGTGCTCACGGGCGCCACCGGGCGGGCGTCGGCCGGTCGCCGGAGCGCGTTCGCGCGGGTTATACCGGAGATGCGCAGACAAATCAAGAATCCGACTGGACACGGCGCGCCATCCGGTCTATGCTTGACCTTTGCGCTCCCAGACCCACTATGCCTTCATATTGCGGTCGGCTTCTGCGTGTCGGGTCTCCCGGCATCCGCACCACGTCTGAGGGGTCAACTCCACCACCACCGACAGTGAACCGGCCCCCGACGGGGCCATGGAGGTCATTTCCTTGGCTGCTGCGCGCAACGCATCCACGCCCACCCCCAAGAACGGACGCGGTGCAAGCCGCCTCTCGTTCGCGAAGGTCACCGACACCCTCACCGTACCCGATCTGCTCGCCCTCCAGACCGAGAGCTTCGACTGGCTCGTCGGCAACGAGGCGTGGCGGGCCCGCGTCGAGGACGCGATCGAGAACGGTCGTCAGGACCTTCCCGAGGCCACCGGCCTCGAGGAGATCTTCGAGGAGATCTCGCCCATCGAGGACCTCGGCGAGACCATGCAGCTCTCGTTCTCGAACCCGGAGCTCGAGCCGCCGAAGTACACGATCGACGAGTGCAAGGAGAAGGGCAAGACCTACTCCGCTCCGCTGTACGTCAACGCGGAGTTCATGAACCACCTCACCGGTGAGATCAAGACCCAGACGGTCTTCATGGGCGACTTCCCGCTCATGACCCCGAAGGGCACGTTCGTCATCAACGGCACCGAGCGCGTCGTCGTCTCGCAGCTCGTCCGCTCGCCCGGCGTCTACTTCGAGCGCACGCCCGACAAGACCTCCGACAAGGACATCTACTCGGCCCGCGTCATCCCCAGCCGTGGCGCCTGGCTCGAGTTCGAGGTCGACAAGCGCGACCAGGTCGGCGTCCGCATCGACCGCAAGCGCAAGCAGTCGGTCACCGTCTTCCTGAAGGCCCTCGGCCTCACCTCCGAGGAGATCCTCGAGGAGTTCGCCGGCTACGAGTCGATCGCGCTGACCCTCGAGAAGGACAACATCCTCACGAAGGAGGAGGCGCTCAAGGACATCTACCGCAAGCTCCGTCCGGGCGAGCAGGTCGCCGCGGAGGCCGCGCGTGCGCTCCTCGACAACTTCTACTTCAACCCGAAGCGCTACGACCTCGCGAAGGTCGGCCGGTACAAGATCAACAACAAGCTCGGGCTCGAGGCGCCGCTCACCGACTCGGTGCTGACGGTCCAGGACATCGTCGCCACGATCAAGTACCTCGTCGCGCTGCACGAGGACCGTCCGACGCTGCCCGGCCGCCGCGGCGGCAAGGCGGTCGACATCCGCCTCGACGTCGACGACATCGACAACTTCGGCAACCGTCGCATCCGCGCGGTGGGCGAGCTGATCCAGAACCAGGTCCGCACGGGCCTGTCCCGCATGGAGCGCGTGGTCCGCGAGCGCATGACCACGCAGGACATCGAGGCGATCACGCCGCAGACCCTGATCAACGTCCGCCCCGTCGTGGCCGCGATCAAGGAGTTCTTCGGAACCTCGCAGCTCTCGCAGTTCATGGACCAGAACAACCCGCTGGCCGGCCTCACGCACAAGCGCCGCCTCTCGGCGCTCGGCCCCGGCGGCCTCTCCCGCGACCGCGCGGGCGTCGAGGTCCGCGACGTCCACCCCTCGCACTACGGCCGCATGTGCCCGATCGAGACCCCGGAAGGCCCGAACATCGGCCTCATCGGCTCGCTCGCGTCGTTCGCGCGCATCAACTCGTTCGGCTTCATCGAGACGCCGTACCGCCGGGTCGAGGACGGCAAGGTCACCGACCGGATCGACTACCTCACCGCGATGGAGGAGGACGACTACATCGTCGCCCAGGCCAACGCGCCGCTCGACGGCAAGGGCCACTTCGTCGAGGAGCGCGTCCTCGCACGTCGCAAGGGCGGCGAGGTCGACCTGTTCCCTGCCGAGGAGATCGGCTACATGGACGTCTCGCCGCGCCAGATGGTGTCGGTGGGCACGTCGCTCATCCCGTTCCTCGAGCACGACGACGCGAACCGCGCCCTCATGGGCGCGAACATGCAGCGCCAGGCGGTGCCGCTGCTGCGCAGCGACTCGCCGTTCGTCGGCACGGGCATGGAGGGCTACGCCGCGATCGACGCAGGTGACGTGATCACCGCCGACCGCGCGGGCGTCGTCGCCGAGGTCTCGGCCGACTCGGTCACGCTGCAGCTCGACGAGGGCGGCACGCAGACCTACTACCTGCGCAAGTTCGACCGCTCGAACCAGGGCACGTCGTACAACAACCGCGTCGTCGTCTCCGCGGGCGACCGCGTCGAGGTCGGCGAGGTCATCGCCGACGGTCCCGCGACCGACGACGGCGAGCTCGCGCTCGGCAAGAACCTCCTCGTGGCGTTCATGCCGTGGGAGGGCCACAACTTCGAGGACGCGATCATCCTCAGCCAGAACCTGGTGAAGGACGACGTCCTCTCCTCGATCCACATCGAGGAGTACGAGGTCGACGCCCGCGACACCAAGCTCGGCAAGGAGGAGATCACCCGCGACCTCCCGAACGTGAGCCCCGACCTGCTGGCCGACCTCGACGAGCGCGGCATCATCCGCATCGGCGCCGAGGTCCGTCCCGGCGACATCCTCGTCGGCAAGGTCACGCCGAAGGGCGAGACCGAGCTGTCGGCCGAGGAGCGCCTGCTCCGCGCGATCTTCAACGAGAAGAGCCGCGAGGTCCGCGACACCTCGCTGAAGGTCCCCCACGGCGAGCAGGGCACGATCATCGGCGTCAAGGTGTTCGACGCGCAGGACGGCGACGACGAGCTCGGCTCGGGCGTCAACCAGCGCGTGATCGTCTACATCGCCCAGAAGCGCAAGATCACCGAGGGCGACAAGCTCGCCGGCCGCCACGGCAACAAGGGCGTCATCTCGAAGATCCTGCCGGTCGAGGACATGCCGTTCCTCGCCGACGGCACGCCGGTCGACGTCATCCTGAACCCGCTCGGCATCCCCGGTCGAATGAACTTCGGCCAGGTGCTCGAGACCCACCTCGGCTGGGTCGCCAAGCAGGGCTGGAAGGTCGAGGGCAACCCGGAGTGGGCCAAGCGCCTGCCCGAGGGCGCCCGCGAGGCCGAGCCCGGCACCAAGGTGGCCACGCCCGTGTTCGACGGCGCGCTCGAGGAGGAGATCGCGGGTCTGCTCGACTCGACCCTCCCGAACCGCGACGGCGAGCGGCTGATCGACTCCAGCGGCAAGACGCAGCTGTTCGACGGCCGTTCGGGCGAGCCGTTCCCGTACCCCGTCTCCGTGGGCTACATGTACATCCTGAAGCTCCACCACCTCGTCGACGACAAGATCCACGCGCGTTCGACCGGACCGTACTCGATGATCACCCAGCAGCCGCTCGGTGGGAAGGCGCAGTTCGGCGGCCAGCGCTTCGGCGAGATGGAGGTGTGGGCGCTCGAGGCCTACGGCGCCGCATACGCGCTGCAGGAGCTCCTCACGATCAAGTCCGACGACATCCTCGGCCGCGTCAAGGTGTACGAGGCCATCGTCAAGGGCGAGAACATCCAGGAGCCCGGCATCCCCGAGTCCTTCAAGGTGCTCATGAAGGAGATGCAGTCGCTGTGCCTGAACGTCGAGGTCCTCTCGGCCGACGGCACCGCGGTGAGCCTCCGCGACACCGATGATGAGGCCTTCCGCGCAGCGGAGGAGCTCGGCATCAACATCTCCGCGCGCTTCGAGTCGTCGAACATCGACGAGATCTGATCCGCCAGGCATACGAGAACGACTTCAGGAATCTAGGAGAGAAATTGCTCGACGCAACGACGTTCGATGAGCTCCGTATCGGCCTGGCGACCGCCGAGGACATCCGCAAGTGGTCCTACGGCGAGGTCAAGAAGCCCGAGACCATCAACTACCGCACGCTGAAGCCCGAGAAGGACGGGCTCTTCGGCGAGCAGATCTTCGGACCCAGCCGCGACTGGGAGTGCGCCTGCGGCAAGTACAAGCGCGTCCGCTTCAAGGGCATCGTCTGCGAGCGATGCGGTGTCGAGGTCACCAAGTCCTCGGTCCGCCGCGAGCGGATGGGCCACATCGAGCTGGCCGCGCCCGTGACGCACATCTGGTACTTCAAGGGCGTGCCCTCGCGCCTCGGGTACCTGCTCGACATGGCGCCGAAGGACCTCGAGAAGGTCATCTACTTCGCCGCGTACATGGTGATCGACGTCGACGACGAGGGTCGTCACGCCGACATGCCCGGCCTCGAGAACGAGCTCCGGCTCGAGATCAAGGCCATCGGCGACGCCCGTGACGCTCGCATCGCCGAGCTCATGCAGCGCAAGGAGGAGGAGCTCGCGGCACTCGAGGCCGAGGGCGCCAAGTCCGACCAGAAGAAGCGCGCCGAGGCCGCGGCCGACAAGGAGATGGCCGGCGTCCGCAAGTCGGGCGACGAGCAGATCGCGCACCTCGAGCGCGTGTGGGAGGACTTCCGCACGCTCAAGGTCGGCGACCTGAAGCCCGAGGACTCGGTCTTCCAGGAGCTCCAGGACCGCTTCGGCATGTACTTCGAGGCCTACATGGGCGCCGAGGCGATCAAGAAGCGCCTCGAGTCGTTCGACCTGGCCGCCGAGGCGCAGGACCTGCACCTGCAGATCGCCGAGGGCAAGGGCCAGAAGAAGATCCGCGCGATCAAGCGTCTCAAGGTCGTCAACTCGTTCCTGCAGACCGGCAACTCGCCGGCCGCGATGGTCCTCGACGTCGTCCCGGTGATCCCGCCGGAGCTGCGCCCGATGGTCCAGCTCGACGGTGGCCGCTTCGCGACCTCCGACCTGAACGACCTCTACCGTCGCGTGATCAACCGCAACAACCGCCTGCGTCGCCTGCTCGACCTCGGCGCGCCCGAGATCATCGTGAACAACGAGAAGCGGATGCTCCAGGAGGCCGTCGACGCGCTGTTCGACAACGGCCGCCGCGGGCGTCCCGTCACGGGCACCGGCAACCGCGCCCTGAAGTCCCTGAGCGACATGCTCAAGGGAAAGCAGGGTCGGTTCCGCCAGAACCTGCTCGGAAAGCGCGTGGACTACTCGGGCCGTTCGGTCATCGTCGTCGGTCCGCAGCTCAAGCTGCACCAGTGCGGCCTGCCGAAGCAGATGGCGCTCGAGCTGTTCAAGCCGTTCGTCATCAAGCGCCTGATCGACCTCAGCCACGCGCAGAACATCAAGGCCGCCAAGCGCATGGTCGAGCGTTCGCGCCCGCAGGTGTGGGACGTGCTCGAGGAGATCATCCGCGAGCGCCCCGTGCTGCTGAACCGCGCGCCCACGCTGCACCGCCTCGGCATCCAGGCCTTCGAGCCGCAGCTGGTCGAGGGCAAGGCCATCCAGCTCCACCCGCTCGTCTGCGCCGCGTTCAACGCGGACTTCGACGGCGACCAGATGGCCGTGCACCTTCCGCTGTCCGTCGAGGCGCAGGCCGAGGCCCGCATCCTCATGCTGGCGTCGAACAACATCCTCAAGCCGTCGGACGGCCGTCCGGTGACCCTGCCCTCGCAGGACATGATCATCGGCCTCCACCACCTGACGACGGTCATCGAGGGCGGTGCCGGTGAGGGCCGTGCGTTCTCGTCGATCGCCGAGGCGGTCCTCGCGTTCGACCAGAACCGACCCGGCGAGCCGGTGCTCGACCTCGGTGCCATGGTGAAGATCCGCCTCGAGGGGCTGCACTTCGCCGAGGGCCAGGAGCCCGAGGGCTTCGTGTCGGGCGAGCCGTTCCTGATGGAGACGACCCTCGGTCGCGCGCTCTTCAACGAGGCGCTCCCGGCGGACTACCCGTTCTTCAACGCGCAGGCGGGCAAGTCGCAGATCTCGCAGATCGTCAACGACCTCGCCGAGCGCTACCCGAAGACCGAGGTGGCTGCGACGCTCGACCGCATCAAGGACGCCGGCTTCCGCTGGGCGACCCGTTCGGGCGTGACCGTCGCACTCTCCGACATCGTCGAGCTGCCGCAGAAGCGGGAGATCGTCTCGAAGTACGAGAAGCAGGCGGCGAAGGTCCAGTCGCAGTTCGAGAAGGGTCTCACGACCGACCTCGAGCGTCGTCAGGAGCTCATCCAGATCTGGACCAAGGCGACCGACGAGGTCGCGAAGGCCATGCAGGAGGAGTTCGCCGCGAACCAGGGCAACACCATCAACCGCATGGTGACCTCGGGTGCTCGTGGTAACTGGCTGCAGGTGCGCAACATCGCCGGCATGCGAGGCCTCGTGAACAACCCGAAGGGTGAGATCATCCCCCGTCCGATCATCTCCTCGTACCGCGAGGGGCTGTCGGTGGCGGAGTACTTCATCGCCACGCACGGTGCCCGCAAGGGCCTGGCCGACACGGCCCTCCGTACGGCCGACTCGGGCTACCTCACGCGTCGTCTGGTCGACGTCTCGCAGGACGTCATCATCCGCGAGGACGACTGCGGCACCTCGAAGGGCCTCGAGCTCCCGATCGCCGCCGTCGACTCGACGGGCGCGCTCGTGCGCGACCCGAACGTCGAGAACTCGGTGTTCGCCCGGTCGCTCGCGACCGACGCCGTGAACGCGAAGGGCGAGGTCGTGGCCGCCGGCGGCGACGACGTCGGCGACGTGCTCATCGACAAGCTCGTCGCGGCGGGCGTCGAGTCGATCAAGGTCCGCTCGGTGCTCACCTGCGAGTCCGCGGTCGGCGTGTGCGCGAAGTGCTACGGCCGTTCGCTCGCGACGGGCAAGCTCGTCGACATCGGCGAGGCCGTCGGCATCATCGCGGCCCAGTCGATCGGCGAGCCGGGCACCCAGCTCACGATGCGCACCTTCCACACCGGTGGTTCGGCCTCGGCCGACGACATCACGCAGGGTCTGCCCCGCGTGCAGGAGCTCTTCGAGGCTCGCACCCCCAAGGGTGCGTCGCCCATCGTCGAGGCCCCCGGTCGGATCACGATCGACGAGACCGAGAAGCAGCGCAAGGTCATCCTCACGCCCGACAACGGCGACGAGCCGATCGCGTACAACGTGCTCAAGCGTTCGACGCTGCTCGTCGAGGACGGCCAGCACGTCGAGCTCGGCCAGCAGCTGATCGTCGGCACCGTCGACCCGAAGGAGGTCCTCCGGGTCAAGGGCGTGCGCGAGGTGCAGAAGCACCTCGTGAACGGCGTGCAGGACGTGTACCGCTCGCAGGGCGTTCCGATCCACGACAAGCACATCGAGGTCATCGTCCGGCAGATGCTCCGCAAGGTGACCGTGGTCGACCACGGCGACACCGACCTGCTGCCGGGTGAGCTCGTCGACCGCTCGCGGTACAACGAGATCAACCGGTCCGCGCTCACGGAGGGCAGGAAGACGGCGTCGGCTCGCCAGGAGGTCATGGGCATCACCAAGGCCTCGCTCGCGACCGAGTCGTGGCTGTCGGCCGCGTCCTTCCAGGAGACGACCCGCGTGCTCACGCAGGCCGCCATGGAGGGCAAGTCCGATCCGCTCGTCGGCCTCAAGGAGAACGTGATCATCGGCAAGCTGATCCCGGCCGGTACGGGCCTCGCCAAGTACCGGAACGTCACCGTCGAGGCGACCGAGGAGGCGAAGGCGGAGCGCTACCCGAACCGCATCTTCTCCGACGACGCGTCGTTCACCGAGGGCGACCTCAGCTTCGTCGACTTCGACTCGTTCTCGAGCGACGACTTCACCCCCGGCAACTACAGCTGATCCCCGCGGGCGGCGGCCCGGCCGCCGCCCGCGCACACGATGGGCCCCGGAGCGATCCGGGGCCCATCGTCGTTCCATCGGGGACCGCCTGATGACGGCACTCAGGTGCGCGGGCTAGTATCTCGGGCGGTCGTCCCCATCCGAATCCGACCCGGAGCCCACATGCCAGACGCTGCCCCCGCCTCCCGCCGATCGAGGACGCTGCTCATCGTCGCCGCGTCCGCGCTGGTGATCGCGGTCGTCGCGCTCGTCGTGGTCCTGGCGCTGCCCGCACCGGGCAGCCAGTCCGCCGAGCCGACGTCGCAGTCCCGTCCCGCGCCGACCGCCGAGGCGGCGCCGGCACCGATCGCCGTCCCGACACCTGAGCCGGTGCGTGACGAGCGGATCCCGACCGACTGCGCGGGCATCTACACGTTCGACTGGTCGAGCACGTTCGCGCCCGGCTACGTGCTGAACCCGGAGTGGTCGACCGCCGATGGTGCTCCGGCGCTGTTCGGCACGGACGACGCGGGCGCGCTGCCGGTGCTGCAGGAGACCTCGCAGCTCACCTGCGCCTGGCTCCCCCCGGAGGGCGGCGACGGACGCGTCGGCCTCGTGACGAACGTCGCGAGCGTGGACGAGGCCCAGACCGCGGCCGCGATCGCGGCGTTCCAGGCGGCCGGCCAGGAGTGCTACCAAGAGGAGGGCGGCACGCGCTGCATCCTCGAATTCGACGGGGTCGCGGGTTCGGCAGGCGAGTCGCACTTCATCCGCGAGGGCCTGTGGATCGCCACGCGCTGGGACGGCCCGGCCGTGAGCGGCTACACGCTCGACATCGTCTCGCAGCTCTTCGCCTGACCTGCGGCCGGGGGCGCGACCGGCACCGCGACGCGCGGGCGACCTCCCGCGCGTGCCTCCCGATCGCACGCCGACGCGTTGCTAGAGTGAGCCGCACCACGGGCGGCCGGTGCTGCCCGGAAGGAGCGGACGATGAGCAGCACGACACCCGGATCCGAGCCCGACCAGCCGGCCGCCGACGACTGGTCCGCGGCCGATGCCACCGACCCGTCGACGGATGACGCGTCGTCCGACGATGTCGCGGCGGAGCAGGCGCGGGTCGACCCGACGGCTCCCGATGCGGAGCACGTCGACCGCGTCGAGCCCCCGGCTGCCGCGCCCGATCCGACCACGTCCGAGGAGGAGCACGACTTCACCGGGACGGAGGGGGCCGAGGAGCCAACGTCCGCCGAGCCGACGTCGGCCGCGGCATCCGAGCCGGTCGCGCCGGCGCAGGCCGATGCCGTCGACGATCGGTCCGAACTCGACGCCGCGGTCGAGCGGGCACGCACCGACCACCCGCCCGTCGCCGACGAGACCGCGATGATCGACGAGCACCCCGAGCCGGTACGCGCCGAGGCCGTCCGCCGTGAGACCGGCGTGCCGGAGACGGTCGGCGCAGCCGGTGTCGGCGCCGCCGCGGGAGCCGGTGCGGCCACGGCGGCCCCGGAGACGCCGGCGCCCCCGATGCCGCAGACGATCTACGTCCAGGCACCCACCCCGCCGAAGGCGAAGGGCAACCGGGGCTTCGGCGTGCTCGTCGGCCTGATCGCGACCGTCGGCTTCGCACTGCTCTACGCGGGGATCTCGTACCTCGTGATCACCTGGTACGGCGCCGGTCGCGGTGACGGCATCCGCGTGTACACCGAGTTCCTCGCGCAGCCGGTGTTCTGGATCCCGGTCGTGTTCTTCTTCCTCTCGTTCGCGCTGCTCGCCGCGATCCTCAACCGCTCCGCGTGGTGGACCTGGGCCGTGTTCGGCCTCGCGGTCGGGATCATCGTGTACTTCTCCTACATCGCGGGTTCGCTCCTCACGGTCGCGGCGTGGCAGTTCACCCCGCAGCAGGCCGCGGACTTCGTCGCCGAGCGCTGGGTCGACCCGTTCGCGATCATCGCGTTCATCGTCGCCCGCGAACTGCCCATCTGGTTCGGCGGGTGGATCGCCGCGCGCGGGCGCACGGTGACGGAGCGGAACGCCCGGGCGCGCGAGGAGTACGACCGCCAGCTCGCGGCCGGACCGCAGCCGGCGACGTCCTCGCGCTAGCGGAGGGAATCGCCCGGCCGCCGACTCCGACGTCCTGCGCGCGACCCGGCGTAGGCTCGGAGCATGGCGTCGAACCCGACCTCCGCGTGGGCCGTCGCCGGCTTCGCGGCGGCACTGGACGTCGCGCTGATCGTGGCGGCGTTCGGGTTCACGAGCCTGCTCGCCGACCTCGAGCCGATCGCCGACCCCGCAGCCGGCCGGCTCGTCGGGCCGATCACGATCGGCGTCGCCGTCGGCGCCCTGCTGCTGCTCCTCGGGGCGTCCCTGACGCGCGGCATGCGCGCCTGGTCGCTCGCCAGCCTCGCGTTCCTCGTCACGTGGGCGACCGGCGTCGTCGCCGGGACGATCGCGTACGCGGCGGCCACCGGCACCATCCTCGCCGCGTTCCTCTTCGCGCTCTCGTTCATGTCGGTCGGATTCGGGCTCATCATCCCGCTCGCGAGCGCGCTCGTCGCCCTCCTCGCCGCGGTCACGGTGCGCGCGGAGGAGGGCGGGGTGGAACGGCCCAGGTGGCCGTGGGAGCGCGACGACGATGAGTGACGCGCGCGCCCGCTGCGGGACATCCGTTCACCGCTTCGCCGGCGCACCCGGCCGCCGGCAGTAGGGTGAACCGCGTGGAGGGATCGGTCGAGGCCCGGGTGAGCCACGAGGTCGACCGCTGGCTGGCGTGGCTGCCGCGGTGGCGACCGGGGACGCACCGCGGTCGCGTGCGCCTCTGCACGCGCTGCTTCGGTTCGCCGATCCTGGCCGCGGCCGGGCTCGACGTCGACGTGCCGCACCCGGTGCAGCACGCGTTCTCGATGCGCATGAAGGGCATCATCGACGTCGCGGTCGACGACTACACGGCGCGCAACCTCCCGATGCTGCATCGCGAGATCCGCCTCGCCGAGGAGCGCAAGGCCAGGCGGCCGTATCGCGCCGGGGAGGGGCTGGACCCGGAGTTCCTCGGGCTCGACCTCGACCCCGACCCGACGCCCGGCGAGCCGTTCCTCTTCACGCTGCAGGGGCTCGAGGCGGATGCCGCGGCCGAGGCCGCCGAGCCGGCGCCGCGTCCGTTCACCCCGCAGGAGAAGGAGGCGCTCCGAGAGGAGGTTCGCCTCGCCGACGACTTCGCCAAGCAGCTCGGGCGACGGATCTGCGCCGAACTCGCGCGGCACCGCCAGCGCATCGCGAACGCGGTCGAGCGACTCGTCGAACCGCAGGTGGCCGAGCTCCTCGCCGACCTCGACCGCGAGCTCGACGCACCCGGATGGAGCAGCTGAGCGCGCGGTCGACGCCGACCGACGTTCGCCGAGGGCGTGCAGGCGCCATTTGACCCCATCGTGACGCCGGATTACCATTGGTCGGGTGTGCGCGTTGCCGCGCGCTCGTGCCGTGCCCGCGGATCCACCGGATCCACGGAGGCGGAGCGGGTTCTCACAGTGCGCACACCAGGGCGCCGGCCCCCGGCCGGAACGCCCCCACGGCATACCCACCACTGAAAAGGCAGCGCCGCTCGGCGGTGCCGGTGGGTCGTGATGTGAAATCCATCAACGCTGTCACCGTGCAGCACAACAAGGAGAAGCAGTGCCAACCATTCAGCAGTTGGTCCGCAAGGGTCGCTCGCCGAAGGTCACCAAGACCAAGGCTCCCGCCCTGAAGGCCAACCCCCAGCAGCGCGGCGTGTGCACGCGTGTGTACACCACCACCCCCAAGAAGCCGAACTCGGCGCTCCGCAAGGTCGCCCGCGTCAAGCTCTCGAACGGCACCGAGGTCACCGCCTACATCCCCGGTGAGGGCCACAACCTGCAGGAGCACTCGATGGTGCTCGTCCGCGGCGGTCGTGTGAAGGACCTCCCGGGTGTCCGCTACAAGATCATCCGCGGTGCGCTCGACACGCAGGCCGTGAAGAACCGCAAGCAGGCTCGCAGCCGCTACGGCGCGAAGATGGAGAAGAAGTAATGCCTCGCAAGGGACCCGCTCCGAAGCGCCCCGTCGTCGCAGACCCCGTCTACGGCTCGCCGGTCGTCAGCCAGCTCGTCAACAAGATCCTCGTCGACGGCAAGAAGGACCTCGCGCAGCGCATCGTCTACGAGGCGCTCGAGAACGTCGCGAACAAGTCCGGCCAGGACGCCGTCGCGGTCCTGAAGAAGGCCCTCGACAACGTGCGCCCGACCCTCGAGGTCCGGTCGCGCCGCGTCGGCGGCTCGACCTACCAGGTCCCCGTCGAGGTCAAGCCGCACCGTGCGAACACCCTGGCGCTGCGCTGGCTCACCAGCTACGCCAAGGCCCGCCGCGAGAAGACCATGACCGAGCGTCTCACCAACGAGATCCTCGACGCCTCGAACGGCCTGGGTGCCGCGGTCAAGCGCCGCGAGGACACCCACAAGATGGCCGAGTCGAACCGCGCCTTCGCCCACTACCGCTGGTAGCGGGCCGAGCGGATGCCGCGGGCCTCGCGCTCGCGGCGGCCACGCGGCATCCGCTCACCCCCCACCCTTCCCTTCCTGAACATCCGGAGGAACCCCGTGGCACTTGACGTGCTCACCGACCTGAACAAGGTCCGCAACATCGGCATCATGGCGCACATCGATGCCGGCAAGACCACCACGACCGAGCGCATCCTGTTCTACACGGGCGTCAACCACAAGATCGGCGAGACGCACGACGGCGCGTCGACCACCGACTGGATGGAGCAGGAGAAGGAGCGCGGCATCACGATCACGTCCGCCGCGGTCACCTGTTTCTGGAACAAGAACCAGATCAACATCATCGACACGCCCGGCCACGTCGACTTCACGGTCGAGGTGGAGCGTTCGCTGCGCGTGCTCGACGGCGCGGTCGCCGTCTTCGACGGCAAGGAGGGCGTCGAGCCCCAGTCCGAGACCGTCTGGCGCCAGGCCGACAAGTACAACGTCCCCCGCATCTGCTTCGTCAACAAGATGGACAAGCTCGGCGCGGACTTCTACTTCACCGTCGACACCATCGTCAAGCGCCTCGGCGCGAAGCCGCTCGTGCTCCAGCTCCCGATCGGCGCCGAGAGCGACTTCGTCGGCGTCATCGACCTGATCGAGATGCGCGCGCTCGTGTGGCCCGGCGACGCCAAGGGCGACGTGACCATGGGCGCCAAGTACGAGGTGCAGGAGATCCCGGCCGACCTCAAGGACAAGGCCGACGAGTACCGCCAGCAGCTGCTCGAGACCGTCGCCGAGACCAGCGACGAGCTGCTCGAGAAGTTCTTCGGCGGCGAGGAGCTCACGGTCGACGAGATCAAGGGCGCGATCCGCAAGCTCACGGTCAACTCCGAGATCTACCCCGTCCTGTGCGGCTCGGCGTTCAAGAACCGCGGCGTGCAGCCGATGCTCGACGCGGTCATCGACTACCTGCCGTCGCCGCTCGACGTGCCCGCGGTCCAGGGCCACGACGTGCGCGACGAGGAGAAGATCATCGAGCGCCACGCCGACGCGACCGAGCCGTTCTCGGCGCTCGCGTTCAAGGTCGCGGTCCACCCGTTCTTCGGTCGCCTCACCTACGTCCGCGTCTACTCCGGCCGTCTCGACTCCGGTGCCCAGGTCATCAACTCGACCAAGGGCAAGAAGGAGCGCATCGGGAAGATCTTCCAGATGCACGCCAACAAGGAGAACCCGGTCGACTCGGTCACGGCGGGCAACATCTACGCCGTCATCGGCCTGAAGGACACCACCACCGGCGACACCCTGTGCGACCCGGACAACCAGGTCGTCCTCGAGTCGATGACCTTCCCGGAGCCCGTCATCGAGGTCGCCATCGAGCCGAAGACCAAGGCCGACCAGGAGAAGCTCGGCACGGCCATCCAGAAGCTCGCCGAGGAGGACCCGACCTTCCGCACCGAGCTCAACCAGGAGACCGGCCAGACGGTCATCAAGGGCATGGGCGAGCTGCACCTCGACATCCTCGTGGACCGCATGAAGCGCGAGTTCAAGGTCGAGGCCAACGTCGGCAAGCCGCAGGTGGCCTACCGCGAGACGATCCGCCGTACGGTGGACCGCCACGACTACACCCACAAGAAGCAGACGGGTGGATCGGGGCAGTTCGCGAAGATCCAGTTCAAGCTCGAGCCGCTCGAGGTCGAGGGCGACAAGACCTACGAGTTCGAGAACGCCGTCACCGGTGGTCGCGTCCCGCGCGAGTACATCCCGTCGGTGGACGCGGGCTTCCAGGACGCGATGCAGGTCGGCATCCTGGCGGGCTACCCGATGGTGGGCGTCAAGGCGACCCTCACCGACGGTGCCGCCCACGACGTCGACTCCTCGGAGATGGCGTTCAAGATCGCCGGTTCGATGGGCTTCAAGGAGGCCGCTCGGAAGGCGAACCCCGTCCTGCTCGAGCCGCTGATGGCCGTCGAGGTCCGTACTCCCGAGGAGTACATGGGCGACGTCATCGGCGACCTGAACTCGCGCCGCGGCCAGATCCAGTCCATGGAGGACGCCGCCGGTGTGAAGGTCGTGCGTGCGCACGTCCCGCTCTCGGAGATGTTCGGCTACATCGGCGACCTGCGGTCCAAGACCTCGGGCCGCGCGGTGTACTCGATGGAGTTCGAGAGCTACGCGGAGGTCCCGAAGGCCGTGGCCGAGGAGATCGTCCAGAAGAACAAGGGCGAGTAGCGCCCGAACGCACGGACCGACAGGTTCGCGTAACATAACAACACAACCCCGTAGCACACCGGTCGCAATCCGGCGCCCGGTGCTGCTACACGGATCCTGAGGAGGACCCACAGTGGCTAAGGCCAAGTTCGAGCGGACCAAGCCGCACGTCAACATCGGAACGATCGGTCACGTCGACCACGGCAAGACCACGCTCACCGCAGCGATCTCCAAGGTGCTCGCCGACAAGTACCCGTCGGCCACCAACGTGCAGCGCGACTTCGCGTCGATCGACTCCGCTCCCGAGGAGCGCCAGCGCGGCATCACGATCAACATCTCGCACGTCGAGTACGAGACGCCGAAGCGCCACTACGCGCACGTCGACGCCCCGGGTCACGCCGACTACATCAAGAACATGATCACCGGCGCGGCCCAGATGGACGGCGCGATCCTCGTGGTCGCGGCGACCGACGGCCCGATGGCCCAGACGCGCGAGCACGTGCTGCTCGCCAAGCAGGTCGGCGTGCCCTACCTGCTCGTCGCGCTGAACAAGGCCGACATGGTCGACGACGAGGAGATCCTGGAGCTCGTCGAGCTCGAGGTCCGCGAGCTGCTCTCGTCGCAGGGCTTCCCCGGCGACGACGCCCCGGTCATCCGCGTCTCGGGCCTCAAGGCGCTCGAGGGCGACGAGAAGTGGGTCAACTCGGTCCTCGAGCTCATGGAGGCCGTCGACGACTCGATCCCCGACCCCGTGCGTGACAAGGACAAGCCGTTCCTCATGCCGATCGAGGACGTCTTCACCATCACCGGTCGTGGCACGGTCGTCACGGGCCGCGCCGAGCGCGGCACGCTGAAGATCAACTCCGAGGTCGAGATCGTCGGCATCCGCCCGACGCAGAAGACCACGGTCACGGGCATCGAGATGTTCCACAAGCAGCTCGACGAGGCATGGGCCGGCGAGAACTGCGGTCTCCTGCTCCGCGGCACCAAGCGCGAGGACGTCGAGCGCGGCCAGGTCGTCGTGGCCCCGGGCTCGGTCACCCCGCACACGAACTTCGAGGGCACTGCCTACATCCTCTCGAAGGACGAGGGCGGCCGTCACAACCCGTTCTACGCGAACTACCGTCCGCAGTTCTACTTCCGCACCACCGACGTCACCGGCGTCATCACGCTGCCCGAGGGCACCGAGATGGTCATGCCCGGCGACACCACCGACATGACGGTCGAGCTCATCCAGCCGATCGCCATGGAGGAGGGCCTCGGCTTCGCCATCCGCGAGGGTGGCCGCACGGTCGGCGCCGGTACCGTCACGAAGATCATCAAGTAATCTTCGCGATCGCGACCTGCAAGGGGTCGGGCCTTCGGGCCCGGCCCCTTCGTCGTGTCGCTACCACATCCGCGCACGGGCGTCCAGATCCGGGAAGGGCGTCCCTCGTCGAGGAGACCTCGGGTTAGCCTTGACCGGATGGTTCCCCCGTCGATCCGAACGCGGGCCGCAGTGCGACCCGAGATCCAGGCCCTCCGTGCGATCGCGGTGTGCGCCGTCGTGCTGCACCACGGGTGGCCCGCGGTCGCGCCCGCCGGCTACATGGGCGTCGACGTCTTCTTCGTCGTCTCGGGGTTCCTCATCACCGCGCTGCTGCTGCGCGAGTCGGCCCGGACGGGGCGCATCTCGCTCAGGGACTTCTACCTCCGCCGCGCACGGCGGATCCTGCCGGCGGCCATGGCCGTGCTCGTCGCCGTCACCGTGCTCACCTACCTGGTCGTTCCGAGGGTGGAATGGCGCTCGTACTTCCGCGAGGTCATCGCGAGCGCGCTCTACTTCGAGAACTGGCTGCTCGCGGCCGACTCGCAGGACCCCGCACGCGACGACCTCGCTTCCACGCCGGTCCAGCACTTCTGGTCGCTCTCGGTCGAGGAGCAGTTCTACCTCGCGTGGCCGCTGCTGATCATCGCCGCCATCGCCTTCGCCGCCCGCCGGTCGCAGGACCCGCGACGCGCGCTGCTCGTCGTGCTCGGCGCCGCGACGATCGCCTCGTTCGCCTGGAACGTCGTCCTCACCGTGCAGGACCACAACCTCGCCTACTTCTCCACGTTCACGCGAGTGTGGGAGTTCGGCGTCGGCGGCATCCTCGCCATCCTCGTCCCGGAGGTCGCGCCCGGTCGGGCACGACTCCGCGCCGCCGTCGGATGGCTCGGGCTCGCGCTCATCGCCGTGCCGATCCTCCTCTTCCGCAGCCCCGAGGTGTTCCCCGGGGTCGTGGTCCTCGTGCCCGTCGCCGGCGCCCTCGCGGTCATCTGGTCGGGCATGCCGGCCGTCGGATGGTCGCCGGCGCGCGTCACCGGGACCTCGGCGGTCCAGTGGACGGGCGACATCTCGTACTCGCTCTACCTCTGGCACTGGCCGATCTTCATGTTCGCGCCGTTCATCACGGGCGTGCCGAGTCCGTCGTGGCTGATGGTCCTGCTCGTGATCGCCGCATTCGCGGTCGCCGCGGCGTCGAAGCGCTGGATCGAGGATCCGGGGAGGTTCGGCGCGGCCGGGGCGCGTCGGCCGCGGTCCGCGCTGCTGCTCGGCTCGGTCGCAACGCTCGCGGCGCTCGTCGTGGCCGCGGGGATCGTCGGACCGAGCGCGGCGGGCGCCGAGGCCTGCGAGCCTCCGGCGCGGACGGGGGAGTGACCCTCCTCGGCAGCGGGGCGGCGCCTCAGATCTCGATGCCGTCGACGGTCGTCCGGAGGTCGATGGACCCCTCCACGCTCCGCGCCACCGTGCACGCCTTCGCGATCGCGCGCGCCATGATCGCCGCCAGCTGCTCGCGATCGGCGGGCTCGAGTGCGGAGAGGTCGACGACGATCTCCTCGTCGATCTCCCGGTACCGGTTGTCGTCCTTCGACGTGCCGTGCGCCCAGACCGTGATCGCGACGTCGTCGCCGAGGCGACGCGCCGCGACCGAGTCCGCGCTCATGCCCGCGCAGCCGGCCAGCGCGAGCTTGAGGAGCTCGCCCGGCGTGAAGTGGCCCGGTGCCTCGACGGGTCCGATGAGCACGGTCGAGCCGCGCTCGTTCAGGCCCTCGTAGGTGCGCCGGCCGGTGCGGGTCACCGAGACGCTGCCCGGTCCGATCCGTTCTCCGACCGCGTGCGCATGCTCCGTCATCGAGTCCTCCCTCGGCTTGCCGTGCACCGATTCCACCACGACGACGGATGCCGCGGCATCCGCTTGACTGGGAGGATGCGGTGAGCCTCGCCACCGCGACACGCCCGGGTTGCACGGGAGTGCCCGCATGTGGCAAACTCGTTGAGTTCAACATTTCGAACGGCGTGCCTTGCTGCGCTCCGTTCGAATCACTGCCAGGCAGTGCATAGCCACCGGAAGCTCCACGGAGTCCCACGGGTCAGGCTAGGCCGCGGGCAGCAGGACACCACAACCGACACCCTCAGATTCGAGCATGGGCTCTGCCTGCGTGCAAACGGCCCATGCCCGTTTTCGCGAGTGCGACACGCCCGAGCGCGGGGGTCGGTTGGGGCTCGAGGTCGAGCGTGTCGAGGCCACCGCACCGCGGGGTGGCTTCGACAGGCTCGATCACCGGCCTTTGACAGAAGAACAGTGGTGCTTCACACGGAGTAGCTACGCGGCGTCCGATGCCCTCGGAAGGGGTAAGACGCCTTGACAGAGAGAGAGTCAGCAATGGCGGGACAGAAGATCCGCATTCGACTGAAGTCGTATGACCACGAGGTCATCGACACCTCGGCGCGCAAGATCGTCGACACGGTGACCCGCGCGGGCGCCACGGTCGTCGGCCCCGTGCCGCTTCCGACCGAGAAGAACGTGGTGTGCGTCATCCGTTCGCCCCACAAGTACAAGGACAGCCGCGAGCACTTCGAGATGCGCACCCACAAGCGCCTGATCGACATCGTGGACCCGACGCCCAAGGCCGTCGACTCGCTCATGCGTCTCGACCTCCCGGCCGACGTCAACATCGAGATCAAGCTCTGAGGTACGACATGTCCACCACTGCAAAGAACGTGAAGGGCCTGCTCGGCACGAAGCTCGGCATGACCCAGGTGTGGGACGAGAACAACAAGCTCATCCCGGTCACCGTCATCGAGATCGCCCCCAACGTGGTCACCCAGCTCCGCACGCAGGAGCGCGACGGCTACGCGGCCGTCCAGATCGCCGCCGGCGCCATCGACCCCCGCAAGGTCACCCAGCCCCTGACCGGTCACTTCGAGGCCGCCGGCGTCACGCCGCGCCGCCACGTGACCGAGGTGCGCACCGCCGACGCCGCGGATTACGCGCTCGGCCAGGAGCTCACCGTCGACGGCACCTTCGAGGCCGGCCAGCTGGTCGACGTCGTCGGCACGTCGAAGGGCAAGGGCTTCGCCGGTGTCATGAAGCGCCACAACTTCGCGGGCGTCTCCGCGTCGCACGGTGCCCACCGCAACCACCGCAAGCCCGGTTCGATCGGCGCCTCGTCGACCCCGAGCCGTGTCTTCAAGGGCATGCGCATGGCCGGCCGAATGGGTGGCGAGCGCGTCACCGTCCTGAACCTCCGCGTGCACGCCGTCGACGCCGAGAAGGGCCTGCTGCTCGTCAAGGGCGCGGTCCCCGGTGCTCGCGGTCGTCTCGTGTTCGTCCGCAACGCTGTGAAGGGAGCCTGAGATGGCTACCGCTGCCACCATCGACGTCCTCGACGTCACCGGCAAGAAGTCCGGCTCGATCGAGCTGCCCGCCGAGCTCTTCGACGTGCAGACCAACGTCCCGCTGATCCACCAGGTCGTCGTCGCCCAGCTCGCCGCCGCGCGTCAGGGCACGCACAAGACCAAGACCCGCGGCGAGGTCTCCGGCGCCGGTCGCAAGCCCTTCAAGCAGAAGGGCACGGGCCGCGCCCGCCAGGGCTCGATCCGCGCGCCGCACATGACCGGCGGCGGCGTCGTCCACGGCCCGCAGCCGCGCGACTACTCGCAGCGCACCCCCAAGAAGATGATCGCCGCAGCCCTGCTCGGCGCCCTCTCCGACCGCGCTCGCGGCGGCCGCATCCACGCGGTCGAGTCGCTCGCCAACGGTGAGACCCCGAAGACGAAGGACGCCGTCGCGCTCCTCGCCGGGATCGCGCCGTCGAAGCACCAGCTCGTCGTGCTCACCCGCGACGAGGAGCTCTCGGAGCGTGCGGTCCGCAACATCCCGACCGTGCACGTCCTGCCGGTCGACCAGCTGAACGCCTACGACGTGCTCGTCTCGGACGACATCGTCTTCAGCAAGGCCGCGCTCGAGGCGTTCGTCGCCGCGAAGCAGGCGAAGAAGGAAGAGGTCTCCGCATGAGCGCCGCGCAGAACAAGGACCCCCGCGACATCATCATCGCGCCGGTGGTCTCGGAGAAGAGCTACAACCTGATCGACGAGGGCAAGTACACGTTCATCGTGGACCCCCGCTCGAACAAGACCGAGATCAAGCTCGCCATCGAGAAGATCTTCAACGTCCAGGTCGCGTCGATCAACACCCTCAACCGTCAGGGCAAGACGCGTCGCACCCGCTTCGGCATGGGCAAGCGCAAGGACACCAAGCGCGCGATCGTCACCCTCAAGTCCGGCTCGATCGACATCTTCACGAACGTCGGCTAAGGAGCAGAGGAACCTCACTATGGCTATTCGCAAGTACAAGCCCACGACCCCGGGTCGTCGCGGTTCGTCGGTCGCCGACTTCGCCGAGATCACGCGCTCGACGCCCGAGAAGTCGCTGCTCCGCCCGCTGTCGAAGTCCGGTGGTCGCAACAACCAGGGCCGCATCACCACCCGCCACGTCGGCGGTGGCCACAAGCGCCAGTACCGCGTCATCGACTTCCGTCGCAACGACAAGGACGGCGTGCCCGCCAAGGTCGCGCACATCGAGTACGACCCGAACCGCACCGCGCGCATCGCGCTGCTGCACTTCGTGGACGGCACCAAGCGCTACATCATCGCTCCCGACAAGCTCAAGCAGGGCGACCTCGTGGAGTCGGGCCCGGCCGCCGACATCAAGCCCGGCAACAACCTGCCGCTGCGCAACATCCCGACCGGTACCGTCATCCACGCCATCGAGCTCCGCCCCGGCGGCGGCGCGAAGATGGCCCGTTCGGCCGGCGCCTCAGTGCGCCTGGTCGCGAAGGACGGCCCCTACGCGCAGCTCCGCCTCCCGTCGGGCGAGATCCGCAACGTCGACGCGCGCTGCCGCGCGACCGTCGGCGAGGTCGGCAACGCCGAGCAGTCGAACATCAACTGGGGCAAGGCCGGCCGCAAGCGCTGGAAGGGCGTCCGCCCGACCGTCCGCGGTGTCGCGATGAACCCGGTCGACCACCCGCACGGTGGTGGCGAGGGCAAGACCTCCGGTGGCCGCCACCCGGTCAGCCCGTGGGGTCAGCCCGAGGGACGCACCCGTCGCCCCAACAAGGAGAGCGACAAGCTCATCGTCCGTCGTCGCACCGTCGGCAAGAAGCGCAAGTAGGAGTAAGAGAAGATGCCTCGCAGCCTCAAGAAGGGCCCCTTCGTCGACGAGCACCTGCTTCGCAAGGTCGCCTCGCAGAACGACGCGGGTTCCAAGAACGTCATCAAGACGTGGTCGCGTCGCTCGATGATCGTCCCGGCCATGCTCGGCCACACGATCGCCGTGCACGACGGCCGCAAGCACATCCCGGTGTTCGTCACCGAGACCATGGTGGGTCACAAGCTCGGCGAGTTCGCGCCCACCCGCACCTTCCGTGGACACGTGAAGGACGACAAGAAGGGCCGCCGCCGCTGACGCGGTGGCGTGAAGGAGGAGAGAAATGGTGGAGTCGATCGCACGCGTGCGTCACATCCGCGTGACCCCCATGAAGGCCCGCCGCGTCGTCAACCTGATCCGCGGCAAGCAGGCACAGGAGGCCCTGGCCATCCTGAAGTTCGCCCCGCAGGGTGCGAGCGAGCCCGTGTACAAGCTCGTCGCCTCGGCCATCGCGAACGCTCGCGTCAAGGCCGATGCCACGAACACCTACCTGGACGAGCAGGACCTCTACGTGAAGACGGCGTACGTCGATGAGGGCACCACCCTCAAGCGTTTCCAGCCGCGCGCGCAGGGTCGTGCCTTCCGCATCAACAAGCGCACGAGCCACATCACCATCGTGCTCGGCACGCCCGAGGAGGGTACGAAGTAATGGGTCAGAAGGTCAACCCGTACGGCTTCCGTCTCGGCATCACCACCGACCACGTGTCGCGGTGGTTCTCAGACTCGACCAAGCCCGGACAGCGCTACGCCGACTACCTCGCCGAGGACGTCAAGATCCGTCGCCTGCTCCAGACGTCGCTCGACCGTGCCGGCGTGAGCCGCATCGAGATCGAGCGCACCCGCGACCGCGTCCGCGTGGACATCCACACGGCTCGCCCGGGTATCGTGATCGGCCGCCGCGGCGCCGAGGCCGAGCGCATCCGCGCCGACCTCGAGAAGCTCACCGGCAAGCAGATCCAGCTCAACATCCTCGAGGTGAAGAACCCCGAGGCCGACGCCCAGCTCGTCGCGCAGGGCATCGCCGAGCAGCTCTCCGCCCGCGTGGCCTTCCGCCGCGCGATGCGCAAGGGCCTGCAGGGCGCGCAGCGCGCCGGCGCCAAGGGTGTCCGCATCCAGGTGTCGGGCCGCCTCGGCGGCGCCGAGATGAGCCGCTCGGAGTTCTACCGCGAGGGTCGCGTGCCGCTGCACACGCTCCGCGCGAACATCGACTACGGCTTCTACGAGGCCAAGACCACCTTCGGTCGCATCGGCGTGAAGGTCTGGATCTACAAGGGCGACATCACCAACAAGGAGCTCGCCCGCGAGCAGGCCTCCCAGAAGCCGTCGCGTGACCGTAACGACCGTCGCCGTGCGCCCCGCGCACAGGAGGCGGCCGCAGCAGGAGTTGAGGCATAACCATGTTGATTCCCCGTCGAGTCAAGTACCGCAAGCAGCACCACCCCGGCCGTTCGGGCCAGGCCACCGGCGGCACGAAGGTCTCCTTCGGCGAGTACGGCATCCAGGCCCTGAGCCCCGCCTACGTGACGAACCGTCAGATCGAGTCCGCTCGTATCGCCATGACGCGTCACATCAAGCGTGGCGGCAAGGTGTGGATCAACATCTACCCCGACCGTCCGCTCACGAAGAAGCCGGCCGAGACCCGCATGGGTTCCGGTAAGGGTTCGCCCGAGTGGTGGGTCGCAAACGTCAAGCCGGGTCGCGTCCTCTTCGAGGTCTCGGGCGTCTCCGAGGAACTCGCTCGCGAGGCCATGACCCGTGCAATCCACAAGCTGCCCCTCAAGGCACGCATCATCAAGCGCGAGGAGGGCGACGCATAATGGCCGTCGGTTCCAAGGAGCTCGCTGTGACCGAGCTCGACACCTTCGAGGACGAGCGTCTCGTCGACGAGCTGAAGAAGGCCAAGGAGGAGCTGTTCAACCTCCGCTTCCAGGCCGCCACCGGCCAGCTCGAGAGCCACGGCCGCCTGCGTGCCGTGAAGCGCGACATCGCCCGCATCTACACGGTCATCCGTGAGCGCGAGCTCGGCATCCGTGCCACGCCCGCGCCGGTCGAGGCGCCCGCAGCGCCCGCGAAGAAGACGAAGAAGGCCAAGGCCGAGGCATCCGCCGACGCCGAGGCCGAGACGAAGGAGGCCTGATCATGGCTGAGACCAAGAAGGCTGCGGCCGAGGTCGCCGAGACGGCCGAGCTCGTCCGCGGCTACCGCAAGGTCCGTCGCGGCTACGTCGTCAGCGACAAGATGGACAAGACCATCGTCGTCGAGGTCGAGGACCGCGTGAAGCACCCGCTGTACGGCAAGGTCATGCGCCGTACGTCGAAGGTCAAGGCGCACGACGAGCAGAACACCGCCGGCATCGGCGACCTCGTCGTGATCTCCGAGACCCGCCCGCTGAGCGCCACCAAGCGCTGGCGCCTGGTCGAGATCGTCGAGAAGGCCAAGTAAGCCCCAGGGCTTGCTTCCCAGAAGGAGTACGAAGTGATTCAGCAGGAATCCCGGCTCAAGGTCGCCGACAACACGGGCGCCAAGGAGCTGCTCACCATCCGCGTGCTCGGCGGTTCCAGCCGCCGCTACGCGGGCCTGGGCGACGTCATCGTCGCCACCGTCAAGGACGCGATCCCTGGCGGCAACGTGAAGAAGGGCGACGTGGTCAAGGCCGTCATCGTCCGCACCGTGAAGGAGACCCGTCGTCCCGACGGCTCCTACATCAAGTTCGACGAGAACGCCGCGGTGATCCTCAAGAACGACGGTGACCCCCGTGGCACCCGCATCTTCGGGCCGGTCGGCCGGGAGCTTCGCGACAAGAAGTTCATGAAGATCATCTCGCTGGCGCCGGAGGTGCTGTAACCATGGCCAAGATCAAGAAGGGCGACCTCGTCGAGGTCATCTCGGGCCGCAGCCAGGCCCGCGGCGGCGACCGCGGCAAGCAGGGTCGCGTCATCGAGGTCCTGGTCGACCAGAACCGCGTCGTCGTCGAGGGCGTGAACTACGTCACGAAGCACGTGCGCGTCGGCCAGACCCAGCGCGGCTCCAAGACCGGTGGCATCGAGACCCACGAGGCGCCGATCCACGTGTCGAACGTCGCGATCGTCGACCCGGAGACCAAGAAGCCGACCCGCGTCGGCTTCCGCACCGAGACGGTCACCAAGGACGGCGTCGAGAAGACGGTCCGCGTCCGCTACGCCAAGAAGTCAGGTAAGGACCTCTAATGACTGACACCGCGACTGCTGCGCCGGCTGGCAAGATCCAGCCGCGCCTCAAGCAGAAGTACAAGACCGACATCACGAAGGCCCTGACCGAGGCGAACGGGTACACCAACCCGCACCAGGTCCCGGGCCTGACGAAGATCGTCGTCAACATGGGTGTCGGCGAGGCCGCGCGCGATGGCAAGGTCATCGACGGCGCGATCGCCGACCTCACGAAGATCACCGGCCAGAAGCCGCAGGTCACCAAGGCCCGCAAGTCCATCGCGCAGTTCAAGCTGCGCGAGGGCCAGCCGATCGGTGCGCACGTCACGCTGCGCGGCGACCGGATGTGGGAGTTCCTCGACCGCCTGCTCTCGCTCGCGCTGCCCCGTATCCGCGACTTCCGCGGCCTCTCGGACCAGCAGTTCGACGGCACCGGCAACTACACGTTCGGTCTCACGGAGCAGTCCGTGTTCCACGAGATCGACCAGGACAAGATCGACCGCGTCCGCGGCATGGACATCACCGTGGTGACCACCGCCAAGACCGACGACGAGGGTCGCGCGCTGCTCAAGGCGCTCGGCTTCCCGTTCAAGTCGAACGAGTCCGCCCAGTAGTTCGTAGTAGACTCTATGAGTTTGTGCCTGCGCCGGCGGGTCTCGGAGCCATCCGAGGCCCCGCCGGCACCGGCATACGGCGGTTCGCAACCGCGTGCCGCCACCACCACAGGTCAGTCCCCGTGTAACGGGTCCTGAAACCTGGTGAACGTAAGGAAACCAGTGTCATGACGATGACCGACCCGGTCGCTGACATGCTGACGCGCCTGCGCAACGCCAACTCCGCGCACCACGACACCGTGTCGATGCCGCACTCCAAGCTCAAGGGGCACATCGCCGAGATCCTCAAGTCCGAGGGCTACATCTCCGGCTTCGAGGTCGCCGACGCGCGCGTGGGCAAGACGCTCACGCTGCAGCTCAAGTTCGGCCCGAACCGCGAGCGCTCGATCGCGGGCATCAAGCGCGTGTCGAAGCCCGGCCTCCGCGTGTACGCGAAGTCGACCGAGATCCCCAAGGTGCTCGGCGGCCTCGGCGTCGCGATCCTGTCCACTTCCAGCGGTCTGCTGACGGACCGCCAGGCCGAGAAGAAGGGCGTGGGTGGGGAAGTCCTCGCCTACGTGTGGTAGATCCATGTCACGAATCGGACGACTTCCCATCGACATCCCCGCCGGTGTCGACGTCAAGGTCGACGGCCGCGCCGTCACCGTGAAGGGCCCGAAGGGCGAGCTCGCACTCACCGTGGCGCAGCCCATCGAGGTCAAGGTCGAGGACAACCAGGTCCTCGTCACCCGCCCCGACGACGAGCGCGAGTCGCGCTCGCTGCACGGTCTCACCCGGAGCCTCATCGCCAACGACATCGTCGGCGTCACCCAGGGCTACTCCAAGGGCCTCGAGATCGTCGGCACCGGGTACCGCGTCGCGCAGAAGGGCAGCGCGGTCGAGTTCGCGCTCGGCTTCTCGCACCCGGTCACCGTCGAGCCGCCCGCCGGCATCACGCTGACGGTCGAGGGCAACAACAAGATCACCGTCTCGGGCATCTCGAAGCAGGCCGTCGGTGAGACCGCCGCCAACATCCGCAAGATCAAGAAGCCCGAGCCCTACAAGGGCAAGGGCATCCGCTACGCCGGCGAGGTCGTGCGTCGCAAGGCCGGAAAGGCTGGTAAGTAATCATGGCCGTCAAGAGCAAGTCGGCTGCGCGTTCGCGCCGCCACACCCGGCTTCGCAAGAAGATCGTCGGCACCGAGCTGCGTCCCCGTCTCGTGGTGACGCGTTCGGCCCGCCACGTCTTCGTGCAGGTCGTCGACGACAGCAAGGGCCACACCGTGGCCTCCGCCTCGACCATGGAGGCAGACCTCCGTGCGTTCGAGGGTGACAAGACCGCCAAGGCGAAGAAGGTCGGCGAGCTCGTCGCCGAGCGCGCGAAGCAGGCCGGCGTCGACGCGGTCGTGTTCGACCGCGGCGGCAACAAGTACGCCGGTCGCGTCGCAGCGATCGCCGACGGAGCGCGAGAGGCAGGACTGAGCCTGTGAGCGAGAACACTGTGAAGGAGACCGAGGTGGCCGCAGAGGCACCCGTCGAGACGGCAGCTTCCTCGGAGCCGCCGCGCAACGAGCGCGAGGGTCGCCGCGGCGGCCGCGATCGCGGCCAGGGCCGCGACCGTCGCGAGCGCGACGCCGAGAAGAGCCAGTTCCTCGAGCGCGTCGTCACCATCAACCGCGTGTCGAAGGTCGTCAAGGGCGGCCGTCGCTTCAGCTTCACGGCGCTCGTCGTCGTGGGTGACGGCAACGGTCTCGTCGGCGTCGGCTACGGCAAGGCGCGCGAGGTGCCGACCGCGATCTCGAAGGGCGTCGAGGAGGCGAAGAAGAACTTCTTCCGCGTCCCGCGCGTCGGCGCGTCGATCCCGCACCCCGTCCAGGGCGAGGCGGCCGCCGGTGTGGTGCTCCTGCGCCCGGCCGGCCCCGGTACCGGTGTCATCGCCGGTGGCCCGGTCCGCGCCGTGCTCGAGTGCGCGGGCATCCACGACGTCCTGAGCAAGTCGCTCGGTTCGTCGAACACCATCAACATCGTGCACGCCACGGTCGAGGCGCTCAAGCAGCTCGAGGAGCCGCGCGCCGTCGCCGCGCGTCGTGGTCTCGACTACGACGAGGTCGCGCCCGCCCGCCTGCTGCGTGCCGAGGCCCAGGCGGCCGAGGCCGCCGCAGCAGCGAAGGCAGGTGCCTGATGGCCAAGCAGCTCAAGGTGACCCAGATCAAGTCCAAGGTGAGCGAGAAGCAGAACCAGCGCGACACGCTGCGCAGCCTCGGTCTCAAGAAGATCGGCCAGAGCGTCGTTCGCGAGGACACCCCCCAGGTGCGCGGCTACGTGAACACGGTCGCCCACCTCGTGACGGTTGAGGAGATCGACTAATGGCTGACGAGACGAAGGACGTCGCCGCCGAGGAGACCCCGAAGAAGGCTCCCGCGAAGAAGGCCGCCGCCAAGCCGGCCGCCGAGAAGAAGGCTCCGGCCAAGCCGGCCGCCGAGAAGAAGGCTCCGGCCAAGGCCGCCGCCAAGTCCGACGACGCGAAGGCCGAGAAGGCCCCCGCGAAGAAGGCTCCGGCGAAGAAGGCCCCGGCCAAGAAGGAGTCGGAGGACGTCGTGCGCGAGCCGGTCCTCAAGGTGCACCACCTGCGCCCGGCGCCCGGCGCCAAGAAGGACCGCACCCGTGTGGGTCGCGGTGAGGGCTCGAAG
Source organism: Agromyces kandeliae (assembly GCF_009674665.1). Taxonomy (GTDB): domain Bacteria; phylum Actinomycetota; class Actinomycetes; order Actinomycetales; family Microbacteriaceae; genus Agromyces; species Agromyces kandeliae. The sequence continues at coordinate 223,528 of NZ_WKJD01000016.1, read as the reverse complement.
GGCAAGACCGCCGGTCGCGGCACGAAGGGCACCAAGGCCCGCAACACCGTGCGCCCCGGCTTCGAGGGCGGCCAGCTTCCGTACCACATGCGTGCGCCGAAGCTCCGCGGCTTCAAGAACCCGTTCCGCGTCGAGTACCAGGTGGTCAACCTGGACAAGCTCGCCGAGCTCTACCCGAAGGGCGGCGACGTCACCGTCGACGACCTGGTGGCCAAGGGTGCCGTCCGGAAGAACGAGCGCGTCAAGGTGCTCGGCAACGGCGACATCCAGGTGAAGCTCAACGTCGCGGTCGACAAGGTCTCCGGCTCCGCAGAGCAGAAGATCGTCGCTGCGGGCGGCTCGGTCAAGTAAGGCCGCTGCACCACACACGGAATTCGAGCCTGTCGGGACCTCGCGTATGATTCACGGGGGTCTCGACAGGCTCGAGCCGCATTCATACTGGCTGCGGCGTCAGTAACAGGAGGACGAGTGTTCAACGCCATCGGGCGGATCTTCCGCACCCCCGACCTTCGCCGGAAGATCGGTTTCACGCTGGGCATCATCGCCCTGTTCCGCCTCGGCTCGTTCATCCCGGCGCCGTTCGTGGACTTCGGCAACGTCCAGCAGTGCCTGGCGGCGAACCAGGGGGCGTCCGGCCTCTACGAGCTCGTCAACCTCTTCTCCGGCGGCGCGCTCCTCCAGCTGTCGATCTTCGCGCTGGGCATCATGCCGTACATCACGGCGTCGATCATCGTGCAGCTGCTGCGCGTGGTCATCCCCCACTTCGAGACCCTCTACAAGGAGGGCCAGTCCGGCCAGGCGCGCCTCACGCAGTACACGCGCTACCTGACGATCGCGCTCGGCGTCCTGCAGTCCACGACGCTCATCACGGTGGCCCGCTCGGGCGCGCTGTTCCCGGCGAACTCCGACCCCGCGTGCTCGCAGCTCATCACGAACGACGCCTGGTACGCGATCCTGCTCATGGTCGTCACGATGACCGCCGGCACCGGACTCATCATGTGGATGGGCGAGCTCGTCACCGAGCGCGGCGTCGGCAACGGCATGTCGCTGCTCATCTTCACCTCGATCGCCGCGACGTTCCCGACCTCGCTCTGGGCGATCGGCGTCGCACGCGGCTGGGACGTCTTCGCGCTCGTGCTCGCGATCGGCCTGCTCGTCGTCGTGGCCGTCGTGTTCGTCGAGCAGTCGCAACGGCGAGTCCCGGTCCAGTACGCCAAGCGCATGGTCGGGCGTCGCACGTACGGCGGCAACAACACCTACATCCCGATCAAGGTGAACATGGCCGGCGTCGTGCCCGTCATCTTCGCCTCGTCGCTGCTCTACCTGCCTGCGCTCATCGCGCAGTTCAACCAGCCCGCCGCCGGCGAGGAGCCGCAGGCCTGGGTCGTGTGGATCACGAACTACCTGACGCAGGGCGATCACCCGCTCTACATGCTCCTGTACTTCCTGCTCATCGTCGGCTTCACGTACTTCTACGTGGCGATCACGTTCAACCCCGACGACGTCGCCGAGAACATGAAGAAGTACGGCGGCTTCATCCCCGGCATCCGCGCGGGCCGCCCGACCGCCGAGTACCTCGACTACGTCCTCACGCGCATCACGCTGCCGGGTTCGATCTACCTCGGCCTCATCGCACTGCTGCCGCTCGTCGCGTTCTCGTGGTTCGGCGCGAACCAGAACTTCCCGTTCGGCGGCGCGTCGATCCTGATCATCGTGGGCGTCGGCCTCGAGACCGTGAAGCAGATCGACGCCCAGCTCCAGCAGCGCCACTACGAAGGACTCCTCCGATGACGCAGACCCCCTCAGCCCGCTTCCTCATCGTCGGCCCGCAGGGGTCCGGCAAGGGCACGCAGGGCGTGCTCGTGGCCGAGGCCTTCGGCGTCCCGCAGGTCGCCACCGGCGACATCTTCCGCGAGAACGTCAAGGGCGGCACCGAGCTCGGCAAGCGGGTCCAGGCGATCATCGAGGCCGGCGACCTCGTCCCCGACGAGCTGACCAGCGAGCTGGTCCGCGATCGCCTCGAGCAGGCGGATGCCGCCGACGGCTTCCTCCTCGACGGGTACCCGCGCAACCGCGGCCAGGTCGACGACCTCGGGGCGTTCCTCACGGGCCGGGGCGAGTCGCTCGACGCGGTCATCGAGCTCGTGGTGCCGCGCGAGGAGTCGATCACCCGTCTCCGTCAGCGCGCCCTCGACCAGGGCCGGACGGATGACACGGAGGAGGTCATCGCGAATCGCCTCGCGATCTACGAGCGCGAGACCGCTCCGATCCTCGACGTGTACCGCGAGCACGACCTCGTCGTGCGCATCGACGGCGTCGGAACGCTCGACGAGGTCACGGAGCGCATCTTCGCCGCACTGGCGCAGCGCGGGCTCGAGCCGAACGGCAGCGACGCGCACGGTCGCAGCGCCGGCGCAGCCTGACGGCGCGCCGCGTGTTCGGCCGACTGAAGCTCAAGACGCCGGCCGAGCTGCGCGCCATGGTGCCCGCAGGTGAGGCGACCGCGGCCCTGCTCTCCGCAGCGCGTGAGCGACTCGTCGCAGGCGCCACCCCGCTCGACCTCGACGCCGCGGCCGACGACGTGATCCAGGCGCGCGGCGGCCGCTCGAACTTCCGGCTCGTCCCGGGGTACCGGCACACGCTCTGCGTGTCGGTCGATGACGACGTCGTGCACGGGATCCCCGGCGCGCGGCCGTTCCGGCCCGGCGACATCGTGTCCGTCGACGGCGGCGCGGAGATCGGCGGATGGAACGGCGACGCCGCGTTCACGGTGGTGCTGCCCGACCCCGCCCGGCCCGACGTGGTGCTCGCCCGCGAGCGGCTCGCGGCGGCGGCCGAGCGGTCGCTGTGGGCCGGGATCGCCGCGCTCGCCTCGGCCCGCCACCTGAACGAGGTCGGCGAGGCGATCGAGGCGTCCGTCGAGGCGTCGGGCGACTTCGGCATCCTCGAGGGCTACGGCGGCCACGGCATCGGCCGTTCCATGCACGAGGACCCGTCGGTCTACAACCACGCGGTCCGCGGCCGCGGGCCCCGGGTGCGCCCTGGACTCGTCGTGGCGATCGAGCCGATGATCACGTCGGGCGACCCCGCGACGTTCGTCCGCGAGGACGGCTGGACCGTCGCGACCGCGGACGGCGGGGACGGCGCGCACGTCGAGCACAGCGTCGCCGTGCATGCCGACGGGATCTGGGTGCTCACGGCGCCCGACGGCGGCGCGGCCGGGCTCGCAGAACTGGGCGTGCGGCCGGTGCCGATCGGCTGATCGGCCGCGGCGCGGCATCCGTCAGGTCGCCATGAGGCCGGACAGCTCGGCGAGGAGCCCCGGATAGTCCGTCGCCCCTCGGACCAGCCGGCGGACGTTCTCGGGCTCCGAGAACGCCTCGACGAACTGGTCGAACACCGACTGGAACTCGGCGCGGCCGTCCTCGGCGAACGCGATCAGCGCGACGACGTGCACGTTCGCGTCGCCCCATTCGATCGCCCGCTCGTCGATCGCGATCGCGATGGCGCTCCGGCTGGCCGTCATCGTCATGGCGTGGGGCACGGCGAGCAGGTCGGTGAACGCGGTCGACGACATGCGTTCGCGTTCGAGGGCGCCCTGCACGTACGCGTCGTCGATGACGCCCGCGTCGATGAGGCGCTCGCCGAGCAGGCGGATCACCGCTTCACGATCGCGTCCGCCGACCCCCCGCACGAAGAGCTCGGGCCCGATCGAGTGCGACAGCGTCGAGGCCAGCCGGGCTCGGCGTCGGCCGCGCCGGAGGCGCGCGACCTCCGTGCGCACGCGATCGACGTCGTCGTCCGTCGGGAAGGGCGCGACCGTGACGACCGCCGGCATCGGCGAATCCGGCGGGAGCACCGCGACCACGAGGTCGGCCTCGTCGGGTTCGTCGTCGACGAGGTCGGCCTCGTCGCCCAGTGCGTTCCGCAGCCGCTCGACGAGCAGTGCGCGGGCGTCGTGGTACTCGGGGACGTCGACGGCCACGCGCACGACGTCACCCCTCGATCGGGTGCGCTCGAGCTGCGCGCCGAGGTGCATCGCGAGGTACGCGATCTCGTCGTCGTTGACCGTGATGCCCTCGAGTCGGGCGAGCTCGCTGGCGAGGTAGACCGCGAGGTCGTAGATCAGCGGGTAGGCCGACTTGATGGAGGCGGTGAGCGGGTTGCGCGAGTAGCTCTGCTCGGCGGCCCGGGCTGCCAGGTTCTCGACGTGCAGCGCGAGGCGCTCGATGAACCGGTCGTCGCCGAGTTCGACGAGCCACTCCCGCGAGATGCGCGCGACGATCTCGCGGACGACGGCCTCGCGGGCGGGCCCGTGCTGGGACGTCGCGACGCGCGTGCCGACGAGCCGTGCCAGGTGGTCGAGCTCCGCTCGCGGGAGGCGCACGTCGAACTCCGTGCGCACGAGGCGGTCGAGGAGGCCGGAGAGCGCCGCGGGCGCGGCGGCGGTCGATGCGGCCGCGGCTCCGTCCGCCGCTCCGGCACCCGGCGTCCCGGCGGCGGCGGGAGTCGTCTCGGTGGTCTCAGTGTCCTCCGCATCGACGAGCACGCGATCCCGGCCGACCCGGTCGAGTGCGATCGCGACGTGCAGCAGCACGTCGTCGAGCGCGTACTCGTTCGGCGCGTAGCCGGCCTCGCGGAGGCCCGAGACGAGCGAGGAGCGGAAGCCCTCCATGGACGGGAACCCGGCGCGCAGCGACGACAGGTCGCGGATGCCGCGTCGCCCCTCCTCGCGCACGAGCGAGCCCAGGAGCCGGCGCATGGCCGTCTCGGGGCCCGCGAGTCGGACCCGGCTGCCGTCGCGCACGAGGCTGAGGCCGGAGCCCTGCAGGCGCGCGCGGACCCGGCCGAGGTCGGCCTCGACCGTGGACTCGCTCACGTGCGCCGCCGACGCCACGTCGTGCACGTCGAGCCCGTCGCGGGCGTCGACGAGGTCGCGGATGAGGCGGGCCCGCCGGCCGTCCGGCGTGGCCGCCTCCTCGGCTTCGGAGCGTGCGTGGAGGACCCGCGCCCAGGCCGTGCGGTCCAGGCGGTAGCCGTCGGGTCCGGACTCGACGACCATCTCGCCGGTGCGGTTCGCCTGCGCGACGTAGGACCGGACGGTGCGGTCGGAGACCCCGAGTCGGTCGGCGAGGCGTGCTGCGGTCACCGCGGCGTCGTCGTCGGCGAGGGCCTCGACGAGACGCTCCCAGTTCTCCGACACCTTCGACCTGCTCCGATCATCGCCGCCGCGGCGCGCACGTTCGTCGGGCGGGTGCAGCCCAGTCAACCACCTGCGGGGCGGCCGGGGGAGCGGATGCGACGCATCTTCCGGGGGTGCGGAAGCGGATCTGTTGGCGGCGCTCGCCGGCCGGGGAGCAGACTCTGTGGTGTTCGCGGCATCCGCCGTGACCGATCGAAGAGGACCGGGCCGGGCTCGGCGAGGAGGCCGATGATGCGGATCGTCGTGGTGTGCGGAGCAGGTGCGTCGAGCACCTTCGCCGCGCTGCGCATCCGCCGGGCCGCCGAGGCGCGGGGCATCGCCGCCGACGTCCGAGCGGCCGGCGAGCAGAACCTCGCCGACGCGCTCGAGGGCGCCGATGCGCTGCTCGTGGGCGTGCACCTCGTGCCGCGGCTCGGTTCGCTCGAGCAGCTGGCGATCGAGGCATCCGTGCCCGTCGCCGTGCTGCCCGACGAGACGCGCGCCCTGGACGGCGATGCAGCGCTCGACCTCGCGATCGCGATCATCGGAGCCCGAGCATGAACACGCCCACGCCGCGCAACCCTGTTCCCACAGCGCAGGCACGGGTCTATGGTGAACACGGGAACGGACGCCAGCGACGGAGGCCGGAGACATGGTGGAGCGCACTGTTCGAGTCGGATCGAGCCACGGACTGCACGCCAGGCCGGCGAAGCTCTTCACGCAGGCCGCCGCTGCATCCGGGGCGAGCGTCACGATCGCGAAGGCAGGAGGCGCTCCCGTCAACGCGGCGAGCATCCTCGCCGTCATCGCGCAGGGCATCGACCACGGCGACGAGGTCACCGTGGCCGTCGACGGCGGCGACGAGCAGCGTGTGCTCGACGAGCTCGTCGAGCTGCTCAGCACCGATCACGACGAGTAGCCCGAGGCGTCCGTCGCCCATCGAACCGAACGGGGAGGGCGAGTGATGGAGTTCAGAGGCACCGGCATCGGCCAGGGAGTGGCCGTCGGTCCAGTCGTACGGATGGCCGAGCGGCTGCCGGAACCGGTGGATCGACCGAGCCACCTGGACCCGGCCCGCGAGGAGGAGCGTGCCCGCGCGTCAGTCTCGGTCGTCGCGGACGACCTGCAGCGCAAGGGCGCGCAGGCCGGCGGCGCCGCACAGGACGTGCTCGAGGCGCAGGCCATGATGGCCGAGGACCCGACGCTCATGGACGACGTCGTGAAGCGGCTCGCCGACGGCAAGACCGCCGAGCGCGCCGTGTTCGAGGCGTTCGCGGCGTTCCGCGACCTGCTGACGTCCATGGGCGGCTACATGGGCGAGCGCGCCGCCGACCTCGACGACGTGTCGCAGCGCGTGGTGGCGCACCTGCTCAAGGTGCCGGCGCCGGGCGTGCCCAATCCGGGCCATCCGTTCGTGCTCGTCGCCCGCGACCTCGCGCCGGCCGACACGGCGCTCCTCGACCTGGGCCAGGTGCTGGGACTCGTCACGATCGACGGTGGGCCGACCTCGCATACGGCGATCCTCGCCCGCGAGAAGTCCATCGTCGCGGTGGTCGGGGCAGCGGATGCCGCGAGCCTCGCCGACGGCGACACGGTGATCGTCGACGCCGAGAACGACCTGGTCGTCCAAGCGCCCGCACCCGAAGCCGTCGCGGCGGCGAAGGAGCGGATCGCGGAGCGCGCGGCGCGCGCCGCGGCGCCGATCACGCCGGGCGCGCTCGCCGACGGCACTGCGGTGCCACTGCTGGCGAACCTCGGCTCGGCCGACGGCGCGGCCGGTGCGGTCGAGCTCGGCGCCGAGGGCGTCGGCCTCTTCCGCACCGAGTTCCTCTTCCTCGACGCCGACCGCGCGCCGAGCGTCAGCGAGCAGCAGGAGCAGTACACGCGCATGCTGTCGGCGTTCGCCGGGAAGAAGGTGGTCGTGCGCGTGCTCGACGCCGGTGCGGACAAGCCGCTCGCCTTCCTGAACGACGCCGAGGAGGAGAACCCGGCACTCGGGCTCCGCGGCATCCGTGCCCTTCGCCACGCCGAGGTGATCCTGCGCGAGCAGCTCACCGCGCTCGCTGCGGCCGACGCCGCGACCGACGCCGACCTGTGGGTCATGGCACCGATGATCGCGACCGTCGACGAGACCCGGTACTTCGTCGAGCTCTGCCGCGAGCTCGGCCTGAAGACCGCCGGCGTGATGGTCGAGACGCCGTCCGCGGCGCTCATCGCCGACCGCGTCCTCGGCGTCGCCGACTTCGCGTCGATCGGCACCAACGACCTGACCCAGTACACGATGGCCGCCGACCGGCTGCTCGGCACGGTCGCGAACCTGCAGGACCCGTGGGCACCGGCCGTGCTGCGGCTGGTCGCCGAGGTCGGCGCCGCCGGCGGCCGGCTCGGCAAGCCCGTCGGCATCTGCGGCGAGGCCGCCGCCGATCCGCTCCTCGCCGTGGTCCTCGTCGGACTCGGCGCCACCACCCTGTCGATGTCCCCATCGGCACTCGCAGACGTCCGCGCCTCCCTCGCGCGGTACACCCGGGAGGATGCCGAGCGCATCGCCCGGGCAGCCCTGGCCGCAGAGGGAGCGGTCGAGGCGAAGCAGGCGGCGAAACTGGCCGCCGAATCCGCACCCACCCCCACCGGCACGACCGTGCCGTGACCCAGCACTGGAGGCATCATGACGACGACGTCAGCTGAGGCGAAGCGACCCGGGGGAGCCCGAGTAGCCGTCCAGCGATTCGGAACCTTCCTCAGCGGCATGATCATGCCGAACATCGCGGCGTTCATCGCCTGGGGATTCATCACCGCGCTGTTCATCCAGGTCGGGCCCTTCCCGATCCCGGAGATCGGCGGGTTCCCGAGCCCCGACGGTACGGAGAACATCGGCCTCGTCGGTCCGATGATCACCTACCTGCTGCCGCTCCTCATCGCGAACATGGGCGGCCGGATGGTCTACGACACCCGTGGCGGCGTCGTCGGCACCATCGCGACCGTGGGCGTGATCGTGGGCGCCGGCATCCCGATGTTCATCGGCGCCATGATCATGGGACCGCTCGCGGCCTGGGTCATGAAGCAGGTCGACCGCATCTGGGAGGGCAAGATCAAGGCCGGCTTCGAGATGCTGGTCAACAACTTCTCCGCAGGCATCGTCGGCATGCTGCTCGCGCTCGTCGGCTTCTACGCGTTCGCGCCGGCCGTCACCGCGGTCAGCAACGGCCTCGAGGCCGCGGTGAACTGGCTGGTCCTCGCGGGCCTCCTGCCGCTCGTCTCGATCCTCGTCGAGCCCGGCAAGGTGCTCTTCCTCAACAACGCCATCAACCACGGCGTCTTCACGCCGCTCGGCGTGCAGCAGTCCGAGGAGACCGGCAAGTCGATCCTGTTCCTCATCGAGGCCAACCCCGGCCCCGGTCTCGGCATCCTGCTCGCGTTCGCGATCTTCGGAGTGGGCCTCGCCAGGGCGAGCGCGCCGGGCGCCATCATCATCCAGTTCCTGGGTGGCATCCACGAGATCTACTTCCCGTACGTGCTGATGAAGCCGATGCTCATCATCGCGGCCATCGCGGGCGGCATGACCGGTGTGGCGACGAACGTCCTGTTCTCGAGCGGCCTCCGCGCCCCTGCGGCGCCGGGCAGCATCTTCGCGGTGCTGATCCAGACCGCGTCGGACAGCTACGTCGGCGTCATCCTCTCGGTGGTCCTCGCCGCGACGGTGTCGTTCGTGATCTCCGCGATCATCCTCCGGGCCAGCCGAAAGCGCGACCTCGAGAAGGAGGGCGCCGGCGACCTCTCGGCGGCGATCGCGCAGACCCAGGCCAACAAGGGCAAGGAGTCGAGCGTGCTCTCCGGCCTCCAGTCGGAGGGTGTCGAGGCCGGTGCCGGCCTCATCGCCGAGGGCGAGCAGGCGGCGTTCGAGCACAAGCCGATCCACTCGATCATCTTCGCCTGCGACGCGGGCATGGGTTCGAGCGCGATGGGCGCGACGGTCCTGCGGAACAAGATCAAGAAGGCCGGCATCGACAGCGTCACGGTGACGAACAAGGCGATCGCCAATCTCTCCGACGACGTCGACCTGGTCATCACGCACCAGGACCTCACGGAGCGGGCCAAGCTGCAGTCGCCGAGTGCCCTGCACGTGTCCGTCGAGAACTTCATGAACTCGCCGAAGTACGACGAGATCGTGAACCTCCTCGAGTCGGAGGGCGTCCGCTGACGACCCCGCCCGACGGATGACGCGGCGCCCGAGGCGCGGCCCCACCCCCGGGTGGCGGTCGCGGCTCGGGCGGTCGCGTCGTCCGGCCCGCGGCTCGTGAGCCGCACACCACGCCAGACCTCGACCACGACCACGAAGCCCCGAGGAAGAAGGAGCCACCCATGACCGACCAGATCCTCTCGCCCGGCGACGTCCGCCTGGCCCCCGGCTCGGCGACTCGCGACGAGGCCATCCGGGCCGCCGGCGCGATCCTCGTCGACGCCGGCGCGGTGCGCCCCGAGTACATCGACTCGATGCTCGAGCGCGAGGGCAGCGTCTCGACCTACATGGGCAACTGGCTCGCCATCCCGCACGGCACGAACGAGGCGAAGGACCAGATCCTGCGCTCGGCGCTCTCCTTCATCCGGTACGACGAGCCCGTCGACTGGGGCGGCGAGCAGGCGCGGTTCGTGGTCGGCATCGCCGGGATCGGCGACGAGCACCTCGAGATCCTGTCGAAGATCGCGATGATCTTCTCCGACGAGGACGAGGTCGGCAAGCTCCTGGCCGCCGGCTCATCCGACGAACTCGTCGCGCTCCTCTCCGAGGTGAACGACTCGTGAAGGCGGTCCACTTCGGCGCCGGCAACATCGGCCGCGGCTTCATCGGCCTGCTCCTCCACGATGCCGGCTACGAGGTCGTCTTCGCCGACGTGAACGCCGAGCTGATCGACGCGCTCGCGGCATCCGACCACTACACCGTGCACGAGGTCGGCGTCGGGGCACGCGACCTCGTCGTCGACCGCTATCGGGCGGTCAACAGCCAGACGGATGCCGCGGCCCTCGCCGCCGAACTCGCCGACGCCGACGTGCTCACCACGGCCGTCGGACCGAACATCCTGCGCTTCATCGCTCCGCACGTGCTGCAGGCGCTGCGCGATCGTTCGCCCGACGCGCCACCGCTCGCCGTCATGGCGTGCGAGAACGCGATCGACGCGACGAGCATGCTGCGCGAGGAGACCCGCCACCTGGCCGGACCGGACGAGTGGCTCGAGCTCGAGCGCCGCGCGGTCTTCGCGAACACCGCCGTCGATCGCATCGTGCCCGGCCAGCCCGAGGGCGCCGGTCTCGACGTGACCGTCGAGACGTTCTCGGAGTGGGCGATCGAGGAGCCGCCGTTCGGCGACGCGCCGCCCGTGATCCCGGGCGCGCACTTCGTCGACCGCCTCGGGCCGTACATCGAGCGGAAGCTGTTCACCGTCAACACGGGGCACGCCTCGACGGCGTACTTCGGGTTCCTCGCCGGTCACGAGCGCATCGCCGAGGCGCTCGCCGACGCCTCGGTCGCCGAGCGCGTCGAGCGGGTGCTGCACGAGACGTCCGCCCTCATCGTCGCCAAGCACGGCTTCGGCGAGGGGGAGATGGCCGAGTACCGCGAGGTCATCCTGGCGCGCTTCCGCAATGAGGGGCTGCCCGACACGGTCGAACGAGTGGGGCGCCAGCCGCTTCGGAAGCTCTCGCGACGGGAGCGGTTCATCGCGCCCGCGGCGGAGCTCGCCGAGCGGGGGCTCCCGGTCGACGCGCTGCTCGCCGCCGTCGAGGCGGCGTTGGGCTTCGACGTGCCGGCCGACCCGGAGAGCGTGGAACTGCAGGAGCGGCTGGCGACGGATGCCGCGCCGACGTTCGTGCGCGAGGTGTGCGGGATCGAGCCGGGGCATCCGCTGCACGACCGCCTCGTGGAGGTCGTCGGGCGCCGCACCGCAAGCTGACACGCGGCCCGACTGGCGAATCGCGACCGATTCGCCTATAGTTGACCCTTGGTGTTTTGCACACCCGCTTCGGCATGCCCGATGGGTCCTGCCGAGGTCGTGCATCATCATCGCACGACCGACAACCCAAACTCCAAGCGATAGTGAGGCTATGGCCAAGAAAGACGGCGTCATCGAGATCGAAGGCTCGGTCATCGAGGCACTCCCGAACGCGATGTTCCGGGTGGAGCTGACCAACGGGCACAAGGTGCTCGCCCACATCTCCGGAAAGATGCGCCAGCATTACATCCGCATCCTCCCCGAGGACCGCGTGATCGTGGAGCTGAGCCCGTACGACCTGACCCGCGGCCGCATCGTCTACCGCTACAAGTAAGGGCTGTTCGGAAAGTAACGACCCGCGGCACCCCGCGGGTACGAGGACAGCGAAAAAAGGAACAACGACTGTGAAGGTCAACCCCAGCGTCAAGCGCATCTGCGACAAGTGCAAGGTCATCCGCCGCCACGGCCGCGTCATGGTGATCTGCGAGAACCCGCGCCACAAGCAGCGCCAGGGCTAGTCCCGCGCCGACGCAACCGAACACCGGCACACCCACGAACCCGCGCTGAGGCGCGGGGGACACCCTCGGACGGAGGCCGAGGCACCGGGAGTGCTCCACACCTCCGACTCATCCAACAGGAGAAGCCACCATGGCACGTCTGGCAGGAGTCGACATCCCGCGCGAGAAGCGCGTGGAGATCGCACTGACCTACATCTACGGCGTCGGCCGTACCCGCGCGCTGGAGACGCTCGCGGCGACCGGCATCGACGGGAACATCCGCGTCAAGGACCTCAGCGACGACCAGCTCGTCGCGCTCCGCGACCACATCGAGGGGACCTACAAGGTCGAGGGCGACCTCCGCCGCGAGGTCGCCGCCGACATCCGCCGCAAGGTCGAGATCGGCTCCTACGAGGGCATCCGCCACCGCCGCGGTCTTCCGGTCCGCGGTCAGCGCACCAAGACCAACGCTCGTACCCGCAAGGGTCCGAAGCGCACCGTCGCCGGCAAGAAGAAGCCCGGCCGCAAGTAACCGCTCGCGCCAAGATCTAGGAGATTTCGACAATGGCAGCACCCAAGGCGGCGACTCGCAAGCCGCGCAAGAAGGAAAAGAAGAACATCGCCGTGGGCCAGGCCCACATCAAGTCGACGTTCAACAACACCATCGTGTCGATCACCGACACGAACGGTGCCGTGATCAGCTGGGCCTCCTCCGGTGGCGTCGGCTTCAAGGGTTCGCGCAAGTCGACCCCGTTCGCCGCACAGCTCGCCGCCGAGTCGGCCGCCCGCCAGGCGCAGGAGCACGGCATGAAGAAGGTCGACGTCTTCGTCAAGGGCCCGGGCTCGGGACGCGAGACCGCGATCCGCTCGCTCCAGGCCGCAGGCCTCGAGGTCGGCAGCATCAACGACGTGACGCCCCAGGCGCACAACGGCTGCCGCCCCCCGAAGCGCCGCCGCGTCTAGTTCCTCGAGCCGTCGATCGGAGGGCGCTGCATCGCGCGCGCCCTCCGGTCGGCGGGTTCCGTTCCCTCTACAACTCAAGATCCTCGAACTCGCAGGTGTCATATAGCGGACACCCTGCCGAAAGGAATCACCAGTGCTGATCGCACAGCGTCCGACGCTCACCGAAGAGAACATCTCGGAGTTCCGTTCGCGTTTCGTGATCGAGCCCCTCGAGCCGGGCTTCGGTTACACCCTGGGGAACTCGCTCCGTCGCACCCTCCTCTCCTCGATCCCCGGCGCCGCCGTGACGAGCATCCGCATCGACGGCGTGCTCCACGAGTTCTCGACCGTCCCGGGCGTGAAGGAGGATGTCACCGAGATCATCCTCAACATCAAGAACCTGGTCGTCTCCAGCGAGCACGACGAGCCCATCACGGCGTACCTGCGCAAGCAGGGCTCCGGTGAGGTCACCGCCGCCGACATCTCCGCTCCGGCGGGCGTCGAGGTGCACAACCCCGAGCTGGTCATCGCGACGCTCAACGACTCGGCGAAGTTCGAGCTCGAGCTCACGATCGAGCGCGGCCGCGGCTACGTCTCGGCCAGCCAGAACCGCAACGAGTACTCCGAGGCCGGCCAGATCCCGGTCGACTCGATCTACTCGCCGGTCCTCAAGGTCACCTACCGCGTCGAGGCCACCCGCGCCGGCGAGCGCACCGACTTCGACCGCCTCGTGGTCGACGTCGAGTCGAAGCCGGCGATCTCGCCGCGCGACGCGATCGCCTCGGCGGGCCGCACGCTCGTCGAGCTGTTCGGCCTCGCCCGCGAGCTCAACAGCGCCGCCGAGGGCATCGAGATCGGCCCCGCGCCGGTCGACGCCGTGCTCTCGAGCGAGCTGTCGATCCCGATCGAGGACCTCGACCTGTCGGTCCGCTCGTACAACTGCCTCAAGCGCGAGGGCATCAACACGGTGTCGGAGCTCGTGGCCCTGTCGGAGTCGCAGCTGATGAACATCCGCAACTTCGGCCAGAAGTCGGTCGACGAGGTCAAGGACAAGCTCACCGAGATGGGCCTCTCGCTCAAGGACTCGGTCCCCGGCTTCGACGGCGCCCACTTCTACACGGGCTTCGACGACGAGAACTAGCAGGCCACGGGCCGCACCAACCCCACACCACTGGAGATAACGAACCATGCCGAAGCCCACGAAGGGCCCCCGCCTCGGAGGCGGACCCGCGCACGAGCGCCTGCTGCTCGCCAACCTCGCCGCCGCGCTGTTCACGCACAAGCGGATCACCACGACCGAGACCAAGGCCAAGCGCCTGCGTCCGTTCGCCGAGCGCCTGGTGACCTTCGCCAAGCGGGGCGACCTGCACGCGCGCCGTCGCGTGCTCGCCGTGATCGGCGACAAGTCGGTCGTCCACGAGCTGTTCGCGGTCATCGCCCCGCAGGTCGCCGACCGTGAAGGCGGCTACACCCGCATCACCAAGATCGGCAACCGCAAGGGCGACAACGCCCCCATGGCCGTCATCGAGCTCGTGCTCGAGCCGGTCGAGCCGAAGCAGCGCGCCGCGAAGCCGGCCGCCGCCGAGGCGCCCGCCGAGGAGACCCCGGCCGAGACGCCCGAGGCCGAGGTGACCGAGGCCGAGGCCGCGGTCGACGAGGCCGCCGGCGCCGAGGCGTCGGAGGAGTCGGCCGAGGCGCCCGCCGAGGAGACCGAGGCGGCCGAGGCGAAGTAGCCCCGCGCACCACGCACCCGGAGCCCCCGCAGCGATCGCTGCGGGGGCTCCGTGCGTTCGCGGCGCGCGACGACACGCCCGTAGGCTTGAGGGCGTGGGAGCACACGGATGACGCTGCGGATCCGGCTCGACCTCGCCTACCAGGGCACGGGATTCGCGGGATGGAGCCGGCAGCCCTCGCTGCGCACGGTGCAGGGCGTGCTCGAAGGGGCGCTCGCGACGCTGTTCCGGCGCCAGGGGTCCGCGCCTCGCCTCGTCGTGGCCGGTCGCACCGACGCCGGAGTGCACGCGGCCGGGCAGGTGGCCCACATCGACGTCGATCCCGACGCGTTCGAGGACGTGACGCGCCCGAAGCGCGGCGGATCGGGGGGCCGGCCCGCCCCGGATCCGTACGGCGTCCTCGTGCGTCGGCTCACGGGCATCCTCGGCTCGTCGGACGACGACCTCGTCGTCCGCGCCGCGCGGCGGGCGCCCGACGGGTTCGACGCACGCTTCTCCGCGGTCTGGCGTCGCTACGCGTACCGGATCGCAGACCTCGGAGCCGAGCACGATCCACTGCAGCGGCACCGCACCGTCTGGTATCCGCGGTCCCTCGACGCGGAGTCGATGGACGTCGCGGCCCAGACGCTGCTCGGCCTCGGTGACTTCGCGGCGTTCTGCAAGCCCCGGGAGGAGGCGACGACGATCCGCACGCTCCAGTCGTACCGGTGGCGCCGCGACGACGACGGCGTGCTCGTCGCCGCCCTGCAGGCCGACGCGTTCTGCCACTCGATGGTCCGTGCGCTCGTCGGGGCGTGCCTCGCGGTGGGCGAGGGGCGGCTGGATGTCTCGGGGCCGGCGGAGCTCATGCAGGCGGGAGAGCGCACGAGCGCCTTCAAGGTCCTCCCCGCCAAGGGGCTCACGCTCACCGAGGTCGGATACCCGGCCGACGAGGAGCTCGCCGATCGCGCGGAGCAGACCCGGGCACGTCGGGAATTGCACGCCGACGGTGTCGTCGGCTAGAGTATCCCTTTGGTGCCGTCGACTGCGTCGGTACCCGATGTTGAGCCCTCCACCGGAGCGTTCCACCCGCATCGCGGGAGAACCCCCACCGGAGTGGGATTCACGAACCCCTCACTCGATCAGAAAGCAGCACTACTGTGACGCGCACCTACACCCCGAAGGCGAACGAGATCCAGCGCGACTGGGTCGTCATCGACGCCACCGACATCGTGCTCGGCCGCCTCGCGAGCCACGCCGCCTCGATCCTCCGCGGCAAGCACAAGGCGATCTTCGCCAACCACGTCGACACCGGTGACTTCGTCATCATCGTCAACGCCGGCAAGGTGGCCCTCACCGGCCAGAAGCTCGAGCAGAAGAAGGCCTACCGCCACTCCGGCTACCCGGGCGGCCTGAAGGCCGTCGGCTACGCCGAGCTCCTCGAGAAGAACCCGGTCCGCGCCGTCGAGAAGGCGATCCGCGGCATGCTGCCGAAGAACTCGCTCGGTCGCGCCCAGATCAAGAAGCTGAAGGTCTACGCCGGCCCGGAGCACCCGCACGCGGCCCAGCAGCCGAAGCCGTACACCCTCACCCAGGTCGCCCAGTAAGCCCGGCGCCGAGCGAAAAAGGACTCAGACACCACCATGGCGAAGATCGCAGACCAGATCGACCAGGCTCCTGAGAGCTACACCACCGAGTCGGCTCCGGCCGCCGCACCCGCGGCGCGTCCCGTGCTGAACGTCTCGGGCGCGGCCGTCGGCCGCCGCAAGCAGGCCATCGCGCGCGTGCGCGTCGTGCCCGGTGCGGGCAGCATCACGGTCAACGGCCGTGAGTTCGCGGACTACTTCCCGAACAAGCTCCACCAGCAGCTCATCACCGACCCGTTCACCGTGCTCGAGCTCTCCGGCTCGTACGACGTGGTCGCGCGCATCACCGGCGGCGGCCCCTCGGGCCAGGCCGGTGCGCTCCGCCTCGCGATCGCCCGTGCGCTCAACGAGATCGACCGCGAGAACAACCGTCCGACCCTCAAGAAGGCCGGCTTCCTCACGCGTGACGCCCGCGTCATCGAGCGCAAGAAGGCCGGTCTCAAGAAGGCCCGCAAGGCGCCCCAGTTCTCGAAGCGCTAGTCTTCGGATCCCTGGATGCCTCGGCTCTTCGGAACCGACGGGGTCCGGGGCCTGGCCAACCGTGAACTCACGGCTGACCTGGCCCTGGGCCTCGCCCAGGCGGCTGCGGCCGTCCTCACGCAGGGTCGTCACGCCGACGAACTGCGCGCCGCCGGCCGTCGGCCGGTGGCCATCGTCGCGCGCGATCCGCGCGTGTCCGGCGAGTTCCTGACGGCCGCCGTCTCGGCCGGCCTCGCCAGCTCGGGCGTCGACGTGCTCGACGCCGGCGTCATCCCGACGCCCGCGACCGCATTCCTCATCGACAGCATCGCCGCCGACTTCGGCGTGATGATCTCCGCGTCGCACAACCCCGCTCCCGACAACGGGATCAAGTTCTTCTCGTTCGGCGGCACGAAGCTCCCCGACGAGGTCGAGGACCGCATCGAGTCCTACCTCGGCAAGCAGAAGCTCGCCCCGACCGGCGACGGCGTCGGTCGCATCCGCCGCTTCGCCGACGCGGAGGACCGCTACGTCGTCCACCTGCTCGGCACCCTCCCCGCTCGCCTCGACGGGCTGAAGGTCGTGCTCGACTGCGCGCACGGCGCCGCCGCCGGAGTGTCGCCCGAGACCTTCCGCGACGCCGGCGCGGAGGTGATCGTGATCGGCGCCGACCCCGACGGCATGAACATCAACGACGGCGTCGGATCGACGCACCTCGAGCCCCTCCAGCGGGCCGTGCTCGAGCACGGCGCCGACATCGGCATCGCGCACGACGGCGACGCCGACCGGTGCCTCGCGGTCGACGCCGACGGCAACGTCATCGACGGCGACCGGATCATGGCGATCCTCGCGGTGTCGATGCACGACCGTGGAACGCTCACCGACGACACGCTCGTGGTGACCGTGATGTCGAACCTCGGCCTGAAGCGTGCGATGGCCGATCGCGGCATCCGCGTGATCGAGACGAAGGTCGGCGACCGGTACGTGCTCGAGGCGCTCGCGGCGGGCGGCTACGCCCTCGGCGGCGAGCAGTCCGGCCACGTCATCATGACCGAGTTCGCCACCACCGGCGACGGCGTGCTCACCGGACTGCACCTCGTGGCGGAGATGGCCCGCACGGGCAAGACGCTGGCCGAGCTCGCCTCGGTCATGACGGTCTACCCGCAGGTGCTCGTGAACGTGCGCGACGTCGACCACCACGGCCTCGCCGACGACGCGGTCATCGCCGGGACGGTGCGCGAGGTCGAGGCGGAGCTCGGCGACACCGGCCGTGTGCTGCTCCGGCCGTCGGGGACCGAGCCGATGGTGCGCGTCATGGTCGAGGCCGCGGACCAGGAGGCCGCAGAGGCCCACGCGGACCGGCTCGCCGAGGTCGTGCGGGAGCGGCTCTCCCGCTGACGCGGGCTCGCGGCATCCGCCTCGGTCGCCGGCTCGGACCGCGGCTCAGAGCTTGCGGAGCAGGACGCTCGAGACTGTGTGGTCGGCGTCCTTCCGCAGCACGAGGGAGGCGCGCGACCGCGTCGGCCGGATGTTCTGCAGCAGGTTCGGTTCGTTGATCGACTGCCAGATCGAGCGTGCTCGCGACCGGGCCTCGTCCTCGGTGAGGCTCGCGTAGCGGTGGAAGTAGGAGCGCGGGTTCGAGAACGCGCCGCGCTGGAGCTTCAGGAAGCGCTCCTCGTACCACCGCGCGATGTCGCGCGTGCGCGCATCGACGTAGATCGTGAAGTCGAACAGGTCGCTCACCGCGAGGCGGTGCCCCGGCCCGGGCGGCTGGAGGACGTTGAGCCCCTCGATGATCAGCACGTCGGGCCGGCGCACCGTGATGTGGGCGTCGGGGACGATGTCGTAGGCGAGGTGCGAGTAGAACGGGGAACGCACCTCGGGTGCGCCGGCCTTGACGTCGCTCACGAACCGGAGGAGCGCGCGCCGGTCGTAGGACTCGGGGAAGCCCTTGCGCGCCATCAGCCCGCGGCGCTCGAGTTCGGCGTTCGGGAAGAGGAAGCCGTCGGTCGTCACCAGCTCGACGCGGGGAGTGTGCTCCCAGCGCGCGAGGAGCTCGCGGAGCAGGCGCGCGATCGTCGACTTGCCGACCGCGACGGAGCCGGCGACCCCGATGACGAACGGCGTCGACTCGAAGCGCTCGCGGAGGAACGTGCTCGTGACCTCGTGCAGCGCCTTGGTGCCGCCGACGTAGAGGTTCAGCAGCCGGCTGAGCGGCAGGTAGACCTCGGACACCTCGCGAGGGTCGAGCGGTTCGCCGAGGCCTCGGAGCTGCACGATCTCGGTCTCGCGGAGGGGTGACGGCATGGACGGCGCGAGCGCCGCCCATGTGGCGCGGTCGAGTTCGACGAACGGGGAGATCTGCGGCGTGTGCGTCGACGGGCTCTGCGGATCGGGCACCGGCACAGTCTAGTGCGACGCGCGAGCCGCGATCCGGCATCCTCCGGCCGGGGACGGTCCGCCTCGGGCGGCCCAGGTGCACCCGGCGGTCGCCCAGTCGCGCGTGGCTACAATCGAGCCCATGTGTGGAATCGTCGGATACGTCGGAGAGCGCAACAGCCTCGACGTCCTCATGGGCGGTCTCCGCCGTCTCGAATACCGCGGCTACGACTCGGCCGGAGTCGCCGTCGTCGGAGACGAGGGCGACATGGAGTTCGCCAAGCGCGCCGGCAAGCTCCAGGTGCTCGCCGACGAGCTCGAGCGCCACCCCGTGCACCGGGGCGGCACCGGCATCGGTCACACCCGCTGGGCGACGCACGGCGGGCCGACGGACCGCAACGCGCATCCGCACCTCGGCGACGAGGGCCGGCTCGCGCTGATCCACAACGGCATCATCGAGAACTTCTCCGAGCTGAAGGAGTCCCTCCTCGGCCGCGGCGCCACGTTCGAGTCCGAGACCGACACCGAGGTCGCCGCCGTGCTCCTCGGCGAGCTCTACCGCGAGACGGGCGACCTGCGCGAGGCGTTCCGCCTGACGGTCGCCCAGCTCGAGGGGGCGTTCACGCTGCTCGCCGTGCACCGCGACGAGCCCGGCCTCGTGGTCGGCGCCCGCCGGAACTCCCCGCTCGTGATCGGGCTCGGCGACGGCGAGAACTTCCTGGGGTCGGATGTCGCGGCCTTCGTCGAGTACACCAAGCGGGCCGTGGCGATCGGCCAGGACCAGATCGTGGCGATCACGGCCGACGGCGTCACGGTCACCGACTTCGACGGCGCGGCCGTCGAGGTCGAGCCGTTCGACGTCGCATGGGACGCCTCGGCCGCCGAGAAGGGCGGCTGGTCCTCGTTCATGCGCAAGGAGGTCTCCGAGCAGCCCGAGGCGGTCGCGAACACGATCCGCGGGCGCGTCGTGGACGGCGTCGTCTCGATCCCCGAGCTCGAGGGCTTCGGGGACGACGAGCTCAGGGACATCCGCCGGATCACGGTCATCGCGTGCGGAACGGCCGCCTACGCGGGCATGGTCGCGAAGTACGCCATCGAGCAGTGGGCGCGCGTCCCGGTCGAGGTCGAGCTGAGCCACGAGTTCCGCTACCGCGACCCGGTCATCGACGAGCACACGCTGGTCGTGTCGATCAGCCAGTCCGGCGAGACGATGGACACGCTCATGGCGGTCAAGTACGCGCGCGAGCAGGGTGCGCGGACCATCTCGGTCTGCAACACCCAGGGCGCGACCATCCCGCGCGAGTCGGACGCGGTCGTCTACACGCACGCCGGCCCCGAGGTCGCGGTCGCATCGACCAAGGCCTTCGTGGCGCAGATCACGGCGCTCTACCTGTTCGGCCTGCACCTCGCGCGCGTGCGCGGCACGCTCGCCGAGGGGGAGCTGGCCGGTCACCTCGCGGAACTGCAGGCGATCCCCGCGAAGATCGAGACCGTCCTCGAGCAGGGCGAGCGGGTCGGGGAGCTCGCGCACTGGATGAGCGACACCCGCTCGGTGCTCTTCCTCGGCCGCCACGTGGGCTACCCGATCGCGCTCGAGGGCGCGCTGAAGCTCAAGGAGCTCGCCTACATCCACGCCGAGGGCTTCGCCGCGGGCGAGCTGAAGCACGGCCCGATCGCGCTCATCGAGCCGGGGCAGCCCGTGTTCGTGGTGGTGCCGAGCCCGCGCGGTTCGGCGACCCTGCACCCGAAGGTCGTGTCGAACATCCAGGAGATCCGCGCACGCGGCGCTCGCATCATCGCCATCGCAGAGGCCGGGGATGCCGCGGTGCTGCCGTTCGCCGACGAGGTGATCCGGATCCCGCTCGCGGGCCCGCTGTTCGAACCGCTGCTCGCGGTCGTGCCGCTGCAGATCTTCGCGATGGAGCTCTCGCAGGCGAAGGGCCTCGATGTCGACCAGCCGCGGAACCTGGCGAAGTCGGTCACGGTCGAGTGAGCGTCGGGCGGGCGCCGGCACGTTCCGGCGCCCGCCCGCTCCATCGGTGCGGCAGACTCGAACCGTGAGGACGGAGAGGGACGGGTGATCGCGGGCATCGGGATCGACGTGGTCGACATCGCGCGCTTCGCGCGATCGCTCGAGCGCACACCGGCGCTGCGCGAGCGCCTGTTCGCCGAGAGCGAACGCGAGCGTCCGGCCAGGTCGCTGGCCGCCAGGTTCGCCGCCAAGGAGGCACTGATCAAGGCACTCGGCGGCCACGCCGTGATCCGCTGGCACGACATGCGCATCGTGCAGGACGCCGACGGCAATCCCGACTTCGCCCTCTCAGGTGCGCTCTCCGCGCACGTCGAGGCGCTCGGGATCGACCGGGTCCACCTGTCGATGAGCCACGACGCGGGCATCGCGAGCGCGTTCGTCGTGCTCGAGCGCGGCGTCGGGCGCGCCGCCACCTCCCGCGAAGCCCTCGCCCCGAATCCCGACCAGGAGCTCGAGTGAACCCCCGTCACGTCCGCTCGCCGTTCCGTGAGGCCGTCATCGACCTCGACGCCCTCCGCGCGAACGTCGCCGCGCTCGCCGCGACGGTCGCCCCGGCCCGCGTCATGGCCGTGGTCAAGGCCGACGCGTACGGCCACGGCGCGGTGCACGTCGCCCGCGCCGCGCTCGATGGGGGCGCGGATCACCTCGGCGTCGCCGACCTCGACGAGGCGCTCGCGCTGCGCGACGCCGGGATCGAGGCCCCGGTGCTCGCCTGGCTGCACGATCCCGCCGCGCGCTTCGACGCCGCGATCGCCCACGACATCGACCTGGGCGCCTCATCGGCGGCCCAGCTCGAGGCGATGGCGGATGCCGCGGCATCCGCCGGTCGCATCGCGAACGTGCACCTCAAGCTCGACACGGGCCTCAGCCGGAACGGCATCCTCCGCGCCGATTGGGACGACGTCGTCGCGCGCGCGGCCGCGCTCGAGTCGGAGGGTCGCGTGCGGGTTCGCGGCCTCTTCAGCCACCTCGCGAACACGTCGCCCGACGACGACGCCGCGCAGCTCGCCGCGTTCCTCGACGGCGCCGCCGCCGCCGAGAATGCAGGGCTCTCGCCGGAGCTCCGCCACCTCGCGTCCACCGCCGCGGCGCTGCGCCTGCCCGAGGCGCGCCTGGACATGGTGCGGATCGGCATCGGGATCTACGGCGTGCCGCCCTTCGGCGACGGCACGACCGCCGCGGAGCTCGGCCTGACGCCCGTGATGACCCTCCGCGGGCGCGTCGCCGCCGTGCGGCGCGTCGAGCCCGGCACGGGCGCCTCGTACGGCTACACGTGGCGCGCCCCGCACCCGACGACGCTCGCGCTCGTCCCGCTCGGCTACGCCGACGGCGTGCCGCGGCAGGCATCCGGGCGTGCCGAGGTCGTGATCCACGGGGCCCGCCATCGGATCGCCGGGCGCATCGCGATGGACCAGTTCCTCGTCGACGTGGGAGAGGCCGAGGTCGCCGTCGGCGACGAGGTCGTGCTCTTCGGCGACCCCGTCACCGGGGCCCCGTCGGCCGACGAGTGGGGGGACGCCGCCGACACGATCGGCTACGAGATCGTCACGCGCATCGGGCCGCGGGTCCCGCGCACCCACGTCGGAGGGGCATGATGCGCAGGTCGGTCGCCGATGCGGAGGCGATGGAGTCGCTCGGCCGCGAGCTCGGTCGCACGTTCCGGGCGGGCGACCTCGTCGTGCTCACCGGCCCGCTCGGCGCCGGGAAGACGACGCTCGCCCGCGGCATCGGCGCAGGACTCGGCGTCCGCGGCCCGGTGCAGAGTCCGACCTTCGTGCTCGCGCGGACCCATCCCAGCCTCGTGGGCGGCGCGCCCCTCGTGCACGTCGACGCCTACCGCCTCGGCGGAGCGGCGGAGCTCGAGGACCTCGACCTCGACTTCGCGAACTCCGTGGTCGTGGTGGAGTGGGGCGCCGGCCTGCTCGACGACGTCAGCGAGTCCTGGCTCGAGGTGGTCATCGCCCGGCGTCGCGGTCACGACGGTGCCGGCGACCACGTCGGCGGGCCGGGGTCGGAGACCGGTCCCGAGCGGGACGCGGAGCTCGATGCAGACGAGCCCAGGACCGTCGAGCTCCTCGGCCACGGCCCGCGATGGGCCGGCACGCCGTTCGCCGTGCAGCCGCAGCTCGACGACTGACCCGACGGCGCCGACCCGTTCCCGGCCGGCGCTCGGCGACGCGCCTCTAGGCTTGATGCCATGCTCCTCGCGATCGACACGTCCACCGGGACGAGCGTCGCCGTGGTCGACCTCGACGGCGGGATCCTCGCCGAGACCGGCACGAACGACACCATGCGCCATGCCGAGCTCATCGGCGACCGCATCCGCGACGCCATGGCCCGCGCCGGCGTACGACCGTCCGACCTCTCGGGTGTCGCGGCGGGGATGGGTCCAGGTCCGTTCACGGGCCTCCGGGTGGGCATCGCCGCCGCGCGCGCCTTCGCCCTCGGCATCGGCCGCCCCGTCGTGCCCGTCGTGAGCCACGACGCGATCGCGCACGCCTGGTACGCGTCCGGCGGCGCCGGTCCGCTCCAGGTCGTCACGGACGCCCGGAGGCGCGAGTCCGCGGTCAGCGACTACGACGGCCTCGACGCGGACGGGCTGCCCGTGCGGCTCGCCGCCCCGCGACTCGAGCCGCGCGACGCGGTGCCCGAGTCCCGCGGCATCCGCCTCGACGCCGACACCGTCTCGGCCGGTTCCCTCGGCCTCGTCGCCGAGCTCGCCCACGCGAGCGGGCGTCTCCCCGTCGCCGACGACGAGGCGCTCTACCTCCGAGCCCCCGACGTGACGCCGTCGGCCGGCAAGCGGGTACTCCGATGAGCCTCATGCTGCGCCGAGCCGGTCTCGGCGACCTCGACGCGATCATGCGGCTGGAGCGCGCCACGTTCGTCACCGACGCCTGGCCCGAGTCCGCCATGCGGAGCGAGCTGGAGTCGCCGCACGGCTACTACCTCGTCGCCGTCGACGACTCGCGGCCCGACGACCCCGTCGCGTACGCCGGGCTGCTCGCGCCCCGCGGTTCCGGGCAGGGCGACATCCAGACCATCGCGGTCGACGCATCCCATCGCGGAGCCGGCCTCGGCCGCGCGCTCATGCAGGCGCTGATCGGCGAGGCCCGCCGACGCGCCGTGGCCGAGGTGTTCCTCGAGGTCCGCGCCGACAACACGACCGCGCGCCAGCTCTACGCCTCGCTCGGGTTCATCGAGATCGGCGTGCGACGCGGCTACTACCGGCCGGACGACGTCGACGCCATCACCATGAGGCTCGACGTTCCGCCGGCGGTGACGCGCCCGGCGTCCGAGGCGGCCGGGCCGACGGAACCGGGTTCGGGCGGCCCGGGCGATGCCCCCGCAGGAGGAATCCAGTGAACCGCGACGCGCCCCTCGTGCTCGGCATCGAGACCTCGTGCGACGAGACCGGCATCGGCATCGTCCGCGGCACCGAGCTCCTCGCCAACGCCATCGCCTCGTCGATGGACGAGCACGCCCGCTACGGCGGGGTCGTGCCCGAGGTCGCCGCGCGGGCGCACCTTGAAGCGCTCGGTCCCACCATCCGCGCTGCGCTCGACGAGGCATCCGTCGACCTCGCCGACCTCGACGCGGTCGCCGTGACGAACGGCCCCGGCCTCGCGGGCGCGCTCATGGTCGGCGTCGGCGCCGCGAAGGCGCTCGCGCTCTCGCTCGAGACGCCCGTGTACGCGGTGAACCACCTCGTCGGGCACGTCGGCGCCGACCTCATCGGCGACCGCCCGCTCGAGACGCCGAGCGTCGCCCTGCTCGTCTCCGGCGGGCACACCTCGCTCCTGCTCGTCCGCGACCTGGACTCCGACGTCGAGCTGCTCGGCGAGACCATCGACGACGCGGCCGGCGAGGCCTTCGACAAGGTGGCACGGCTCCTCGGGCTGCCCTACCCCGGTGGTCCCGAGATCGATCGCGCCGCCGTCGGCGGCGACCCCGACGCGATCCGGTTCCCGCGCGGGCTCACCCGGCCGAAGGACCTCGAGCGCCATCGCTACGACTTCTCGTTCTCCGGGCTCAAGACCGCGGTCGCCCGCTGGGTCGAGCAGCGCGAGGCCGCGGGCGAGCCCGTGCCGCTCGCCGACGTCGCCGCGAGCTTCCGCGAGGCGGTCGTCGACGTGCTCGTGTCGAAGGCGATCGCCGCGTGCACCGACCTCGGCGTGCCCCGCCTGCTGCTGGGCGGCGGCGTCGTGGCGAACCGGCGGCTCCGCGAGGTCGCCGAGGCGAGGGCGGATGCCGCGGGCATCGCCCTGCGCATCCCGCCGCTGTCCCTCTGCACCGACAACGGCGCGATGATCGCCGCGCTCGGCGCGCGACTCATCATGGCCGGACACGAGCCGTCGTCGCTGGAGTTCGGCGCCGACTCGACGCTCCCGGTGACGGACATCCAGAGCTGATCCCGGCCGACTTCGCCATGGGCACTTGGGCCCGCGCGCGGCGTCTGCGCTGCGCGCTAGGGTGAGCGAAGAATCCCGCGATCGCGGGGGAAGACGACCCGCGCCGCGAGCGTTGACAGCACCCCGCGGCGCTGCCAGCATGGCCGGGTCCGCGCTTGCACGAGAGGAAACCGCACCATGACCGACCCCAACACGCCCGATCCGAACGCGTCGAACGTCCCGCCGCCTCCGCCCGCGCCGCCGGCCCAGCCGGCGCCGTCGTACGGTGCGTCGCCGTCGTACGGCGCGCCGGCGCCGCAGAAGACCAACGTCCTCGCCATCGTCTCGCTGGTCTCGGCGTTCTTCATCTCGCTCGTCGCCATCATCACCGGTCACATCGCCCTGAGCCAGATCAAGAAGACCGGTGAGCAGGGTCGCGGTCTCGCGATCGCAGGCCTCATCATCGGGTACGTCGGACTGGTCGTCGGCCTCATCATCGCGATCGTGTGGTTCGCGATCATCGGCGCCGCGATCAGCAGCGGCTCGTACACGTACACGAACTGATCCATCCGCAGCACGGAAGGGGCTCGGCATGAGCGATCCGACCAACCCGGACCAGCCGACGGAGCCGGCACCGCCGAACCCGTCGGAACCGACGGTCCCGGTGGAGCCTGCCGAGCCCGCCGTGCCGGCGGAACCGACCGTGCCGGCCGTTCCCGCGGAACCGCAGCCCGAGCCGCCGGCGGCGCCCGAGCCTCCCGTCAGCCCTGAACCTCCCGTCGCACCGGAGCCGGCGAGTCCGCCGGAGGTTCCCGGTGCGCCCGTTCCGCCGCCGGCTCCGCCCGCTCCTCCCGCGCCGCCCTCGGCCCCCGGCTCCCCGGCGACGCCGTACGGCGCGCCGTCGGCGGCCGCGCCGACCGTCGGGGGGCCGTTCGACGCCGCGCCTCCGGGCGCCGGCGCTCCGGTACCTCCGTACGGCGGGTACGGCGCCTCGGCCCCGACGCCGGCGCCCGCCAGGCCGACGCCCGTGCTCAGCCTCATCTCGCTCATCGCCGGCATCATCGGGGTCATCGGCTCACCGGTCGTGTTCATCCCACTCGTCGGCGGCGTGCTGCAGCTCTTCGTCCCGGCCGCGGCGATCGTCCTCGGCTTCCTCGGGCGCAGCAAGGAGCCCGCCGCGAAGGGGATGTGGCTGACGGGGCTCATCCTGGGCTTCGTCGGGGTCGGCATCGCACTCCTCTCGTTCCTCCTGTGGGGGATGCTGTTCTCGATCGGCAGCGGCTACGGCTACGGCTACTGAGGCGACCACGTGACCGACGAGCGTCCTTCGCGACCACGCGATCCGGGAACCGACGGTGCGCCGGGTGCGGCGCTGCCGGCGTACGGTCCGGCGGAGCGTCCGCCGCCGACGGATCCCGAGCGCCCGCCCGCAGCGGACGCCCAGTCGGCTTCTTCGGCTCGTGAGTTCGACGTCCCCTACGACACCGGGGCGCTGCACGGCCTCCCGACCGGCCAACTCCTCGCCGTCGGACGGCCCCTTCCGGAACCGCTCGAGACGGAGTACGAGGACGAGGAGGAGCAGCGTCGGGTCTACAGCCAGGTCGGCGCGGTCATCGGAACGATCGGCGCCGTCGCGTCGCTCTTCGTCGGCTGGATGTTCCCCCTGTCGCTCGCGGCGATCGTCTTCGGCGTGCTCGGGCTGCGACGCGAGGAACACGGCCGGATCCTCGCCTTCGTCGGCATCGGGACCGGCGTCACCGGTCTCGTCTTCTCCGGCGTGTGGCTCGGGTACTACGCGATCGTCTTCGGCGCGCTCTCGACCGGCTGAGGTCGCCTGCGCCGCTCAGAGCCGCTCGACGAGGATCGCGACGTGGCGGCCTTCCTCGCGCGTGAGCACGATGGTCGCCGAGCCGTCGCCCTTGAGCTTCAGGCGGGTCCGCAGCTCGGCCGGATCGACGTCCACCCCGCGCTTCTTGATCTCGAGCGTGCCGACGCCGCGCTCCTGCAGCGCCCGCCGGAGACTGCGTTCGTCCGCGGGGAGGCGCTCGATCACGCGGAATCCCCTCGCGAACGGGGTGTCGACCTCGCGGTCCCCGGTCAGGTAGGCGATGCCCTCGCTCAGCATCCATGCGCCCATCGATCGGGCGAGATCGCCGATGAGGCGCGCGCGGATGACGGCCCCGTCGGGCTCGTAGAGGAAGTCGCCGAGCGGGCCCGCGGGGGCGTCCTCGGCGTCCGACGGCGCGACGAGCTCATGCGCGGCGTCGCCCCGGATCACGAGCGCCGCCCGGCCGATGCCCGCCCGTGCGAGCGCACCCGTCCAGACGACGAGTTCGACGACGTCGCCGTCGACCGACACCCACTGCGCCTCGGCGCCGTCGGGGACGACGTCGCGATCGGTGCCGGGTCCGAGCTTCACGCCGACCGGCATCCGCTCGGCGAGGCCGAACGCGAAGTCGAGCGCGGGGGAGTAGTCCCCGGCATCCGCGAGCCTGGTCGTCGTGCCGCCCGAGGTGGTGCGCCGTGCGGGATCGAGCCACGCGGCGTCGATGCCGCCGAGGGAGACGTCCTCGGCCAGGGCGTGGAGGACGTGCACCCTCGGGAACGGAGTGAGGTTGAACGCGGCGACGGCAGCGGTCACCTCATCGGCCTCGGCCGCGGTCACCTCCAGGTCGACCGCGGCCATGGCGAGCGCGTCGCCGCCGATGCCGCACCCGAGGTCGGCCACGTGCCGGAGCCCGGCACGTGCGAACCGCCCGGCGTGCAGCGCGGCGACCCGCAGCCGGGTGGCCTGCTCGAGCCCGGGCTCGGTGAAGAGCATCCGGTCCGCGAACTCGCCGAACTTCGCGCGCGCCTTCGAGCGCAGCCGGGACTGGCTGAGCACGGCCGCGACGAGGCCGGGATCGTGGCCCTGCTTGCGCAGGTCGGCGACGGTCTTCACGACGTCGGCCTTGGAGGAGTAGGGCGGCAGCGAGTCGAGCAGCGCGAGCCCCTCGGTAGAGAGCAGCCTCACCAGCTCGTCGCGTTCCACGCCGACACGCTAGCACCGCGGCATCCGCTGGCACTCACGTTGCACGAGTGCCAGAACCGCCATAGACTCCCTTTAGCACTCTCACTCAGAGGCTGCTAACCCCAGTCTTCGTCAAGAAAGAGGTCAACCGTGTCGGTTTCCATCAAGCCGCTCGAGGATCGAATCGTCATCAAGCAGGTCGAGGCCGAGCAGACCACCGCCTCCGGCCTGGTCATCCCCGACACCGCCAAGGAGAAGCCCCAGGAGGGCGAGGTCGTGGCGGTCGGCCCGGGTCGGATCGACGACAACGGCAACCGTGTCCCGCTCGACGTGGCCGTCGGCGACAAGGTGATCTACTCCAAGTACGGCGGCACCGAGGTGAAGTTCGGCGGCGAGGACTTCCTCGTGCTGTCGGCGCGCGACGTCCTCGCGGTCGTCGTCCGCTAGTCGACGCCGACATCCTCGCGGCCCGGATGCCTCTGGCATCCGGGCCGCGTCGTCGTTCGGCCTCGTCCGCCTCGGTGCCTCACCTGAGGGGCCGCGTCGTCGGGGCGGGATCTCGACGGAGGTCGGCAGTCGGCGCGCGCCGGTGCATCGGGGGTCGCGCGTAGGCTGACACGGTGTCATCCGCTCCATCCACCGACGCACCGGCCCGCGTCGGGCCAGACGGCGTGAGTCGCGCCGGCATCGCCTACGCCGTCTCCGCCTACGCGCTCTGGGGATTCCTCCCCGTCTACTTCATCGCCCTCGCGCCGAGCGGGCCGGTCGAGATCGTCGCGATGCGCATCCTGCTCTCGCTCGTCTTCTGCGCCGTCCTGATCGCGGTCACGCGAACCTGGCGCGCGTTCCGCGCACTCGTACGGGATCGCCGCGTCGTGCTCATCATGGGCCTGGCCGGCGTGCTCATCTTCGTGAACTGGCTCACGTACGTCTTCGCCGCGCTCACCGGGCAGGTCGTCGAGGCCGCGCTGGGCTACTTCATCAACCCGATCGTGACCGTGTTCCTCGGCGTCATCGTGCTCCGCGAACGGCTGAACGCCGTGCAGTGGACGGCCGTCGGGATCTCCATCGTCGCCGTGGTCGTGCTCACCCTCGGGTACGGGCAGATGCCGTGGATCGCGCTCATCCTGGCCTTCAGCTTCGGCTTCTACGGTCTCATCAAGAAGCGGGTCGGCCACCGCGTCGACGCGGTCTCCGGCCTCACCCTCGAGACCGCCTGGCTCGCACCGCTCGCCGCGATCCTCCTCGTGGTCGTCGCGTCGACGACCGGGCTCACGATCGGCTCCGTGAGCGGATGGCACACCGTGCTGCTGCTCTCGGCCGGCGCCGTGACCGCGATCCCGCTCCTGCTGTTCGCCGCAGCATCGCGACGCCTCCCGCTGATCTACATGGGGTTCATCCAGTACTTCGCCCCGTTCATCCAGTTCGTCGTCGGCGTCGTGGTCCTCGGCGAGCCGATGCCGCCGGAACGCTGGGCCGGGTTCGGCCTCGTCTGGCTGGCGCTCGTCGTGCTCACCTTCGACCTCGTGCGCGGGGCGCGGGCCGCTCGGCGGGCCGCGAACCTCGAGCCCGTCTGACCGCCGCCGGGGCCCCCGTACTGGGGCTGGATGCCGGGAGTCCGAACCCCGGCCCGATGGCGGATTTCGTGGCGGAATCGCCGGAATCGTGCGGAGAATCGCGCGTCAGTGTCGCTCAGGTAACGATTCCGTGTGCGTTACCGGGTTGTGATCGAGGCAATCTTGTTTCCACTGTGGGCGGGCAATACGGTCGATACATCGGCGTCGCCAGACGCTGTTTCTGTACCGATCCTTCAGTCCCAAGGAGCATCATGAGCGTATTCGCGAGGGCCACCGGCTCGCGCTCGGCTCGCGCGGCTTGGACGGGCATCGCCATTGCTGGCGTTTCCGCCCTCCTCCTCACCGCGTGCAGCACGGGCGGCACCACCCCGGAAGAGTCCGAGGAGCCGGCCGACACCGGCGACGCCCTGCCCATCGAGGCTGGTGAGCGCGACCTCACCCTGAAGGTCGGCACCATCCTGCCGCAGTCCGGCACCCTCGCCTTCCTCGGCCCGCCCGAGGAAGCCGGTGTCGCACTCGCCGCCGAGGAGATCAACGAGGCCGACGCCGGAATCCAGGTCGAGGTCGTCTACCGCGACTCCGGCGACACCACCACCGACATCGCCACCGTCTCGGTCACCGACCTCCTCTCGCAGGACGTCTCGGCGATCATCGGTGCCGCCTCGTCGGGCGTGTCGTTCACGGTCATCGACCAGATCACCTCGGCCGGTGTCGTGCACTTCTCGCCGGCCAACACGTCGCCCGACTTCACGGACTACGACGACAACGGCCTCTACTTCCGCACCGCGCCGTCCGACCTGCTCCAGGGCGAGGTCCTCGGCAACCTGATCGCGGAGGACGGCGCCTCGACGCTCGGCCTCCTGGTCCTCAACGACCCGTACGGCACGGGTCTCGCGGCAGCGACGACGGAGGCCTTCGAGGCCGCCGGCGGCGAGGTCGTCGCCGAGGAGCTCTTCAACACGGGTGACTCCAACTTCGACGCGCAGCTCTCGGCGATCAACGCCGCGAACCCCGACGCCGTCGCGGTCATCACGTTCGACGAGGCCAAGGTCGTCGTGCCGGCGCTCGTCGGCGCGGGCTACCCGGGCAACCAGCTGTACTTCGTCGACGGCAACCTGGCCGACTACAGCGCGGACTTCGCGCCCGGCCTCGTCGCCGGTGCGAAGGGCACGCTCCCCGGCCCCATGCTCGAGGCCGACTTCGAGGAGCGGCTGCTCGGGATCGACCCGAACCTCGACAGCTTCAGCTACGGCCCGGAGTCGTACGACTCGCTCATGCTGATCGCGCTCGCGGCCTACGCCGCGAACAGCACGGCCGGCGAGGACATCGGCGCCTACCTCCAGCAGGTGTCCGGCGGTTCGGGTGACGGCGAGGTCGTGACCACGTTCGCCGATGCCGCAGCGCTGCTCGCCGAGGGTTCGCAGATCGACTTCGACGGCGCGTCGGGTCCGATCACCCTCGACGAGAACGGTGACCCGACCGAGGCCACCATCGGCATCTACGAGTACGAGGACGACAACACCATCACGCGCATCGGCTGATCTGCCGACACGCAGCGAAGGGCCCCGGCTTCGGCCGGGGCCCTTTCGCGTGCGCCCGAGGCGTATCCGGTCGGGCGCTTCATCGGCACGGTCCGGCGCGACCGAGCGGAGGCTCGAGGGTCGTCGTCGCGCTCATCGCGGGGGATTGCCGGACAGGCCGGTGCCGTGAGCCGCGTCGGCTGCCGAGTGAGAGGGTGGATGCCGAACGGCACGCTGCGCGCCCGACGGGCCCGCTGCGCGGCCGCAGGGGCCCCCGCAAGCGCCTCGTGGGTCGCAGGCGGGCTTGCGGGCCGCAGGGTGGGTACCCGCAGGGACCTGGGGCGGAGGCCGGTCGCGGCGTCCGTGCAGGCGTCGCCGCCCGAAGTCGGGCACGAGGCGGGTCGGCCCCGGCCGGAACCTTCGGGGAGCCCCGATGGAGTCGTCGGATCGAGCTCCGTCGGCCCGACAGGCCTTCGTTCGCGTGGTCGGCAACGTTCACTCGGGTCGGGCGGTCGTACGGCCACGCGGCGCTTCCGTCGCATCCGAGCGCCGCACGAGCACCCCACGACGCCGCGAATGGCGGACATCGGTCGTGGGCACGACGAAGGGGGCGGATGCCGTGGCATCCGCCCCCTTCGGGGTCGAGCGGGAACTCAGTCCTGTCCGAGCGTACCCAGGTAGAGGCCGATGACCTTCGGGTCGTTCAGCAACTCGCGGCCGGGACCCTCGTAGGCGTCACGGCCCTGGTCGAGGACGTATCCGCGGTCGCAGATCTGGAGGCAGCGGCGGGCGTTCTGCTCGACCATGATGGTCGTCACGCCCGCACGGTTGATCTCCTTCACCCGCAGGAACGCCTCGTCCTGCCGGACGGGGGACAGGCCGGCGCTGGGCTCATCGAGGAGCAGGACGTGCGGACCCATCATGAGCGCGCGCGACATCGCCACCATCTGGCGCTCGCCGCCGGAGAGCGATCCCGCTCGCTGCGTGAGGCGCTTGCCGAGCTCGGGGAAGATGTCGACCACGAACTCGAGGCGATGCTTGAGATCCTTGGGCTTCTGGAAGATGCCCATCTCGAGGTTCTCCTGGATGGTCAGCGACGGGAAGACGTTGTTCGTCTGCGGGACGAACCCGACGCCCTTCGAGACCAGCTTGTTCGCCTTCTGGTTGGTGATCTCGTCGCCCTGGAGGTAGATGCCGCCCTCGCGGACCTTCACGAGCCCGAAGATCGCCTTCAGCAGCGTCGACTTGCCGGCGCCGTTCGGCCCGATGATGCCGATCAGCTCGCCGTCGCGCGCCGTGAGCGAGCAACCGTTCAGGATGTTCACGCCGGGAAGGTACCCCGCCGTGACGTCTCGGACCTCGACGACGAGATCGCGCGTGTCGACCGTGGCAGTGCCGCCGGTCGCCTCGGCGCTCGCCGCTGATTCACTGTTCGTCATCGATGAGCTCCTTCAAGGCGTGGATGTGCTCGGCGGTCTCCGGATCGTCGTCGTCGCCGAGATCCGTGTCGTGATGCGCGCCGAGGTAGGCGTCGATCACGGCGGGGTCCCGCATGACCTCGTGCGGGTCGCCCTCGGCGACGATCTTGCCCTCGGCCATCACGATCACCCAGTCGGCGATGTGACGGACCATGTGCATGTCGTGCTCGACGAACAGGACCGTCATGCCCTGCGACTTGAGGTCGAGGATGTGGTCGAGCAGCGACTGCGTGAGCGCGGGGTTCACACCCGCCATCGGCTCGTCGAGCATCACCAGCGTCGGGTCGCTCATGAGCGCCCGGGCCATCTCCAGCAGCTTGCGCTGCCCGCCCGAGAGGCTGGCGGCGTAGTCCTCCTGCTTCGCGTCGAGCTTGAAGCGGGAGAGGATCTCCTTGGCCTTCGCCTCGATGTCGTCCTCCTGCTTGCGCCAGAAGAACGGGAACACGGAGCGGAACAGGTTCTCCCCGCTCTGGCCCTTCGCCCCGAGCTTCATGTTGTCGAGCACGGTGAGCAGGCCCAGCGCCTTGGTCAACTGGAAGGTCCGGATGAGCCCCATGCGGGCGACCCGGTACGCCGGGACGTGCGCCAGCGAGCGGCCGTCGAACTCCCACTTGCCCTCGTCCGGCTTGTCGAAGCCGGTGAGCAGGTTGAAGAACGTGGTCTTGCCGGCACCGTTCGGCCCGATGAGCGCCGTGATCGCGCCGCGCGGGATCTCGACGTGAGCGACGTCGACGGCCGTCAGGCCGCCGAACGTGCGCTTGACGCCGTCGGCGATGATGATCGGGTCGACCTTCTTGCAGCCCGGACCCGCGTCGCCGACGTGGAGGCCGGTCGTCTTGACCGGCGTCGTGGGAGTGGCGTTATCGGACAAAGGACAGCTCCTTCTTGTTGCCGAAGATGCCCTGTGGCCTGAATACCACGAGGAGCATGATCGCGATGCCGACCAGGATGAATCGGAGCTGGCCGGCCTGGACCTGCGTCATGAACGGGAACCAGCCCGCCTCGACCGCCCGGGCCATGAAGCCCGAGAAGAACGAGAGCAGCACCCAGAAGATCATCGAGCCCACGATCGGCCCGAGGATCGTCGCGGCGCCGCCGAGCAGCAGGATCGCGTAGATGAAGAAGGTGAGCGACGTCTGGTAGTTCGCCGGCACGACCGCGCGCGGCATGATGAAGATCATTCCGCCGAGGGTGCCGAAGGCACCACCCAGGATCAGGCTCTGCATCTTGTACGAGTAGACGTTCTTGCCGAGGGCGCGCACGGCGTCCTCGTCCTCGCGGATGCCCTTGATCACGCGGCCCCACGGGCTTCGCATGATCGACCACGTGAACAGCGCGGCGAGGATGACGACGGTCCATCCGAGGATCCGGATCCACCAGTCGTATGCGTTGTAGGTGAACGGGCCGAAGCCGTACGTGCCCGGGGGGATCGGGTTCAGCGCGGCCAGGCCGCCCTTGTACCCCTGGAGGCCGCTCGCCGAGCCGGTCACGTCGTCGAACGTGTTCGTCGTGAAGATGAGCCGCAGGATCTCCGCGGCCGCGATCGTCACGATGGCGAGGTAGTCGGCTCGCAGCCGGAGGGTCGGGATGCCCAGGATGAGGGCGAACACGATGGACGCGCCGATGCCGACGAGCACCGAGGCCCACACGGGGAACCCGAACGTCAGCGTGGAGATGGCGAATCCGTACGCACCGAGGGCCATGAAGCCCGCCTGGCCGAAGTTCAGCAGGCCGGTGTACCCGAAGTGGATCGCCAGGCCGAGCGCGGCCAGGGCGTACGCGGCGGTCGTCGGGCTGATGAGCTCCTGCGCCGCGTTCGAGAAGATCTGAATCCAGTCGATCATTGTCGGCCCCTTATCCGATTCTCTCTCGGCGACCCAGGATTCCCTGCGGTCGGAACAGCAGCACGAGGATCAGCACGAGCAGCGCGCCGACGTACTTCATGTCACTCGGAAGCCACAGCGTGGAGACCTCGATGAAGAGACCCACGATGAGGGAGCCGACGAGTGCGCCGAAGGCCGTGCCGAGACCGCCGAGGGTGACCGCGGCGAAGACGAGCAGCAGGATCTGGAAGCCCATGTCCCAGCTCACGCCGGGGCGGAAGTACGCCCACAGGATGCCGGCGAGGCCGGCGAGGCCGCCGCCGAGCACCCAGACGATGCGGATGACCCGGTCGACGTCGATGCCGCTGGCTGCTGCGAGCGGCGCGTTGTCGGAGACCGCGCGGGTCGCCTTGCCGATGCGGGTCCGGAGGAGGAAGTAGGCCACCGCGAGCAGCACGACGACGGAGGTCGCCATGCTGGCCACGTCGATCCACGAGAGCAGGATCGGTCCGAGGCTGATCTCGCGCGGGAGGGTCGCCCCCGGCAGCTGCCTCGTCGATCCGCCGTAGAAGAACTGGAAGGTGTAGCGCAGCGCCAGCGAGAGGCCGATGCTGACGATCATCAGCGGGATCAACCCCACCCCTCGCTTGCGCAGGGGCTTCCAGAGGCCCGCGTCGAGCGTCCAGCCGAGCCCGGCGGCGAGTACGACCGCGATCAGGATCGCGAGCCACACGGGGAACGCGAGGGTGGTGCTGAACGTCAGCATCATCAACGCGCCGAAGGTGATCATCTCGGCGTGCGCGAAGTTGGAGAGCCCGGTCGTGCCGAAGATCAGCGACAGGCCGATCGCGGCGAGCGCGAGCAGCAGGCCGAAGTTCAGGCCGTTCACGACGCGGATCAGCACCTGGGCGCCGTAGTCGGTCGTGACGCGCTGGCCCTCGCCGAGGAAGAAGTTCACGGCCTTCCGGCTCGTGAGTCCGAACTCGGCATCGACGGTCGACTGGCCGTCCTCGACGATCACGCCCTCCGGGAGGGTGTCCTCGTCGAGCGTCACCTCGTAGGCGTCCTTCTCGGGGACGCCGATCGTCCATTGGCCGTTCTCATCGGTCTCGGTCTCCGCTTCGTAGCCGTTGCCCGAGACGGAGATGGACACCCCCTCGAGCGGCTCGTCGTTGTACTTCACGTTCCCGCTGAAGAAGTACTCGAACTCCTCGGCCTGGCTGTCCGTACCCCCTTCGTCCGCCATCGCAGGGGACGCTGCGATGCCGGACAGAGTGAGTGCGGACACCAGGAGTCCGAGGAGGATGAGCCACCTCCCGCGGGAATGCGGGCGGACTGATTGCGTGGATTCCACTGCACCTCCAAAGGTCCCGGTATGGGGGTCGACCGGGTACGCCTTTCCTGCGACGACGTCGTCACAGTACGTGCCGATTATGTCCCAGGTGTTTCGCAGCCGGGCACAAACGGCCCTCGATTGTTATCCGGGGAATGGCGGCGGCGCAAACTCGCTTAAACTCTTCTGTACCGCGACGATGCGCCCGTGCCCGCGACCCGCGGTGCGCGGGCGGTCGAGCACGACTCGAGACGAAGGGGCGACATGGATCAGGCCGATCCGTTCGGATTCACTGGATTGACGTACGACGACGTCCTGCTGCTGCCGGGGCACACCGACGTGATCCCGAGCGAGGCCGACACGAGTTCGCGCCTGACGCGGCGCATCACGGTCGCGACGCCGCTGCTGTCGGCGGCGATGGACACCGTCACCGAGGCGAGGATGGCGATCGCCATGGCCCGCCAGGGCGGGATCGGCATCCTGCACCGCAACCTCTCGATCGCCGAGCAGGCCGAGATGGTCGACCGCGTGAAGCGGAGCGAGTCGGGCATGGTCTCCAACCCCGTGACCACCACCCCGGATGCCACGGTCGCCGAGGTCGACCAGCTGTGCGCCACGTACCGTGTCAGCGGCCTCCCCGTGATCGACGGCGACGGCGTGCTCGTCGGCATCATCACGAACCGCGACATGCGCTTCGTCTCGGACTTCGAGAAGTCCACGACCAAGGTCTCGGACGTGATGACGACGACGCCGCTGATCACCGGCCACGTGGGGATGGACCCCGACGAGGCCGTCGCGATCTTCGCGCAGCACAAGGTCGAGAAGCTGCCCCTCGTCGACGACGACGGTCGCCTCACCGGACTCATCACCGTGAAGGACTTCGACAAGTCCGAGCAGTATCCCAATGCCACGAAGGACGCCGAGGGGCGCCTGCGGGTCGGTGCCGCGATGGGCTTCTTCGGCGATGCCTGGGAGCGCGCCGAGGCCCTGCGCGACGCGGGCGTGGACGTGCTCGTGGTCGACACCGCGAACGGCGAGTCCGCGGGGGTGCTCGACATCATCCGTCGACTCAAGGCCGACCCCACGTTCGCGCACGTCGACGTGATCGGCGGGAACGTCGCCACCTACGAAGGCGCGAAGGCCCTCGTCGAGGCGGGTGCCGACGCGGTCAAGGTCGGCGTCGGGCCGGGCTCGATCTGCACGACCCGCGTCGTCGCAGGCGTCGGCGTGCCCCAGATCACGGCCGTGTACGAGGCCTCGAAGGCCACGAAGCCGGCCGGGGTGCCGCTCATCGCCGACGGCGGACTGCAGTACTCGGGCGACATCGCGAAGGCGCTGGTCGCCGGCGCCGACACCGTCATGCTCGGGTCGCTCCTCGCCGGCACCGCCGAGAGCCCCGGCGACCTCGTCTTCCAGAACGGCAAGCAGTACAAGACCTACCGCGGCATGGGCTCCCTCGGCGCGCTGCAGACCCGAGGCAAGAAGACCTCGTACTCGAAGGACCGCTACTTCCAGGCGGACGTGCCGAGCGACGAGAAGCTGATCCCCGAGGGCATCGAGGGCCAGGTCGCGTACCGCGGCCCCGTGTCGGCCGTCGCGTACCAGCTCGTCGGCGGCCTGCGGCAGTCGATGTTCTACGTCGGCGCGCGCACCGTCGCCGAACTCAAGTCGAAGGGCCGCTTCGTCCGGATCACGCCCGCGGGCCTGAAGGAGTCGCACCCGCACGACGTGCAGTTCGTCGTCGAGGCACCGAACTACACGCGCTGAGGCCCAGCGCGGCGCGACGGCGTCGCGACGCGCCCGTGAGGCGGGTCCGGCTGATCGCCGAGCCCGCCTCGCGCGTCTCAGCCCGCGTCGCGCGCGTCCGCGATGCGACTGATCGCCTCGGACAGCACCTCGGGTGAGCACGCGAGGTTCAGGCGTGCGTGCCCGCGGCCGACATCCGCCCCGAACGCGGGACCGCCGGCGAGCGCGACCCGGGCGCGCTCGAGCGCCGTCGCCGCGGGATCGTCGCCCCAGCCGAGCACCGACAGGTCGAGCCAGGCGAGGTAGGTCGCCTGCGGCATCCGGTAGCGCACGCCGGGCAGCTCGTCCTCGAGGAGGTCCGCGAGGAGTCGGCGGTTGTCATCGATCGACCCGAGGACGCCGTCGAGCCAGTACGCGCCGTGCCGGAACGCCGCGACCGACGCGATCGAGCCGAGCTGGCTCATGCGCCAGCCGACCTCGTACGGCATGCCGTCGCGGACGGCGTCGCCGCGCGCGCTCGCGGTGATCATCATCGCGGCCTTCAGCCCGGCGAGGTTGAACGCCTTGCTCGCGGCGGTCACGGCGACGCCGTGCTCCCGCGCGGCATCCGACACGGTGAGGAACGGGACGTACGGCGACTCGGGCTGCGAGAGCGGCCCGTGCACCTCGTCGGAGACGATCGTCGCGCCGAAGCGCGCGGCGACCTCGGCGAGCGCCTGGAGCTGCTCCCGCGCCGGAACGAGTCCGACCGGGTTGTGCGGGTTGCAGAGCACCATCGCCCGGGCACCGCCCGCGAACGCGGCCTCGATGCCGGGGAGGTCGAGCGACCAGCCCTCGTCGATGCCGCCCGCCAGCGGCACGGCGACGACGCGGCCGCCGGCCTCCGTCACGAGGTCGAAGAACGGGGGATAGATCGGCGGGCAGATCACGACGCCGTCATGGGGTGCGGTGACGCGGCGGAGCACCTCGACGATGCCCATCGAGACGTCGGCGGTGCAGGTCACCCGCGCGGGGTCGGGCTCCCAGCCCAGACGCGCTGCGGCGAAGGCGGAGAACGCCTCCGCGACGGGCAGGCTCCCCGAGCTGTAGCCGGTGTCGGAGCGGCGGATCGCCGCGTGGAGCGCCTCCGCGATCGGCTCGGCGAGCGGGTAGTCCATCTCGGCGACGGGGAGCGGAAGGACGTCCGCGTCGTACATGCGCCACTTGGCGCTGGTCCTGGTGCGGAGGACGTCGAGCGGGTCTGCGGCGATGCGGTGCATGGATCCAGACTGCCCCACGGAAGCCTGCCGCGGCAGTGCGGGGAGGATCGTGCCGGGGCATCCGTCATCGGCTAGTCTGGTCGGCTGCCCGCCGGGCGGTGCGGCGGATGCCGCGGACACGGATCGGATTCGGGCCCATGGGCTTCATCGACGTCAACGGCGTCTCCCTCTCGCTGCCGGACGGCCGGCCGCTCCTGGCCGACCTCGCGTTCCGGGTGGCCGAGGGCCGCACGACCGCGCTCGTCGGGCAGAACGGTGCGGGGAAGACGACCCTGCTGCGCATCATCCGTGGGGAACTCCGCCCCGATGAGGGCAGCGTGCAGGTCGTCGGCGGCCTCGGCGTGATGGACCAGTTCGTGGGGCGCGGCGAGGTCGCCGACGGCGTCGACCGGACGGTACACGGCCTGCTCGTGACGGTCGCGCCGGCGCGCGTGCGCGCCGCGGCGATCGAACTGGAGCGCGCCGAGAACGCCCTGATCGAGGCGGACGACACTGCCGCCCAGATGCGGTACGCGTCGGCGCTCGCCGAGTACGCGGAGGCCGGCGGCTACGACCAGGAGGTCGTGTGGGACCACTGCACGACGGCCGCGCTCGGCATCCCGTTCGAGCGCGCGAAGTGGCGCGAGCTCTCGTCCCTCTCGGGCGGTGAGCAGAAGCGGCTCGCCCTCGAGGCGCTGCTCCGCGGGCCCGAGGAGGTGCTGCTGCTCGACGAGCCCGACAACTCGCTCGACGTGCCGGGCAAGCGATGGCTCGAGCACCAGTTGCGTGCGACCGCCAAGACCGTCCTGCTCGTCTCGCACGACCGGGAGCTGCTCGCGCGCGCCGCCGACCGGGTCGTGACGCTCGAGGCGGGCGCCGCGGGCAGCACGGCCTGGGTGCACGGCGGCGGCTTCGGCGGCTACCACGCGGCGCGCGAGGAGCGTTTCGCCCGGCTCGACGAGTTGCGGCGGCGCTGGGACGAACAGCACGCGCAGCTGAAGCAGCTCGTGCAGTCCCTCAAGGTCAAGGCGACCTACAACGACGGCATGGCCTCCCGCTACCAGGCCGCGGTCACGCGGCTTCGGAAGTTCGAGGAGGCCGGCCCGCCCGAGGAACGTCCCCCGGCCCAGGCCGTGTCGATGCGCCTGCGGGGCTCGCGCACCGGCAAGCGCGCCGTGGTGTGCGAGCGGCTCGAGCTGGCGGGGCTCATGCGGCCGTTCGACCTCGAGGTCTGGTACGGGGACCGTGTCGCGGTGCTCGGCTCGAACGGCTCGGGCAAGTCGCACTTCCTCCGGCTGCTCGCCGCAGGCGGCAGCGACCCCGACCGGACGAAGGGCCACGTGACGGATGTCGGTGCGACCCTGGCCGCCGTCCCGCACGCCGGCACCGCGACGCTCGGCGCGCGGATCGTGCCGGGGTGGTTCGCGCAGGGACACGAGCTGCCGGGGCTCCGGGGCCGGACGCTCCTCGACATCCTGCATCGCGGCGACGCGAACCGCGAGGGCATGGCGCGCGAGGCGGCGAGCTCCGCGCTCGACCGCTACGGCCTCGCCGCCGCGGCGCAGCAGGAGTTCGACGCGCTCTCGGGCGGCCAGCAGGCGCGCCTGCAGATCCTGCTGCTCGAACTGTCGGGCGCGACGCTGCTGCTCCTCGACGAGCCGACCGACAACCTCGACCTCGTGTCGGCCGAGGCGCTCGAGGACGCGCTCTCGCGGTTCGACGGCACGGTGCTGGCGGTCACGCACGATCGCTGGTTCACCAGGTCGTTCGACCGGTTCGTCGTGTTCCGTTCCGACGGCGAGGTCGTCGAGGCGGACGAGCCCGTCTGGGACGAGGCGCGCGTGGCGCGGGCGCGCTGAGGGCGGGCCCGCGGCATCCGTGTCGCACGTCCGGGCCCTTCGGTAGGGTTGACGGGTGACCCAGGAGATCGAGATCGGCCGCTCCAAGCGGGGCCGTCGCGTCTACGCGTTCGACGACATCGCCATCGTGCCGAGCCGGCGCACCCGCGACCCGGAGGACGTCTCGATCGGCTGGTCGATCGACGCCTACCAGTTCGACATCCCGTTCCTCGCGGCTCCGATGGACTCGGTCGTCTCGCCGCAGACGGCGATCATGATGGGCCAGCTGGGCGGCCTCGGCGTGCTCGACCTCGAGGGCCTCTGGACCAGGTACGAGGATCCCGGGCCGGCGCTCGCCGAGATCCGGAACCTCACCGACGAGCAGGCCACGGCCCGCATGCAGGAGCTGTACTCCGAGCCGATCAAGCCCGACCTCGTCACGGCCCGCCTCGCCGAGGTCCGCGCCGCGGGCGTCACCGTCGCCGGCGCGCTCTCGCCGCAGCGCACGCAGGAGCTCTACGAGACCGTCGTCGCCGCGGGCGTCGACCTGTTCGTGATCCGCGGCACCACCGTCTCCGCCGAGCACGTCTCGAAGAACCAGGAGCCGCTGAACCTCAAGAAGTTCATCTACGAGCTCGACGTGCCGGTCATCGTGGGCGGCGCGGCGACCTACACCGCGGCACTGCACCTCATGCGCACGGGCGCGGCGGGCGTGCTCGTCGGCTTCGGCGGCGGCGCGGCGTCGACCACGCGTGCCACGCTCGGCATCCACGCACCCATGGCGACGGCCGTGGCGGATGTCGCGGGCGCGCGTCGCGACTACCTCGACGAGTCGGGCGGGCGCTACGTGCACGTCATCGCCGACGGCGGCGTCGGGGCGGCGGGCGACATCGTCAAGGCCGTCGCGTGCGGCGCCGACGCGGTCATGCTCGGCGCGGCGCTCGCACGGGCGACCGATGCGCCCGGCGGAGGATGGCACTGGGGCCCCGAGGCGCACCACTCGAAGCTGCCTCGCGGCCAGCGGGTGCAGGTCGGCCAGGTCGCCCCGCTCGAGGAGATCCTCTACGGGCCGGCGCCCGCCGCCGACGGCACGGCGAACCTCGTGGGGGCGCTGCGCAAGTCGATGGCCACGACCGGGTACTCCGACCTCAAGGAGTTCCAGCGCGTCGAGGTCGTCGTCGCTCCCTACCGCTCGGCGTAGCCCGGCGCTCCTGTCAACCCGCCCCCATCCCCAGCCGATTCCATGGCCGAGCGCTCGGCGCTCGGGTAGCGTGGGGACGGACGGGCGAGGCCGCCGCGGTCCGCCCGGGGATGGGGAGCGACGATGGCGAGACTGAAGTCGGTGACGCGTTCGAACAAGCTCGGACCCGAGGAACGCGAGGCGGCGATCGCCCGCCTCAAGGAGAAGGAACTCGACGTCCTCGTGGTCGGCGGCGGCATCGTCGGCACGGGGGCCGCGCTCGACGCCGTGACGAGAGGGCTCTCGACCGGGCTCCTCGAGGCCCGCGACTGGGCCTCGGGAACCTCGAGCCGATCGTCGAAGCTCGTGCACGGCGGCATC
This sequence comes from Agromyces kandeliae, assembly GCF_009674665.1. Taxonomy (GTDB): domain Bacteria; phylum Actinomycetota; class Actinomycetes; order Actinomycetales; family Microbacteriaceae; genus Agromyces; species Agromyces kandeliae. The sequence goes on along the minus strand of NZ_WKJD01000016.1, from coordinate 181,180 downwards.
CGCTACCTCGAGCAGCTCGACTTCCGGCTCGTGCGCGAAGCGCTCATCGAACGCGGCCTCCTGCTGCAGCGCCTCGCGCCGCACCTCGTCAAGCCCGTGCGGTTCCTCTACCCGCTGCAGAAGCGGGTGTTCGAGCGGGTCTACATCGGCGCCGGCATGCTGCTCTACGACATCTTCAGCTACTCGGGCGGACGCCCTCCGGGCGTGCCGCACCACCGGCACCTGTCGAAGCGGCAGGTCATGCGCGCGATCCCGTCGCTCTCGAGCGACGCGCTCGTCGGGGGGCTGACGTACTACGACGCGCAGGTCGACGACGCCCGGTACGTGGCATCCCTCGCCAGGACCGCGTCGTTCTACGGCGCGCACGTCGCGAGCCGCGTCAAGGTCGAGGGCTTCGTGAAGGTGGGCGAGCGCGTGGTGGGCGTCAAGGCGCACGACCTGCAGACCGACGAGCACTTCGAGATCCGTGCGAAGCAGGTCGTGAACGCGACCGGGGTGTGGACGGACGACACCCAGCGCATGGTGGGCGAGCGCGGCACGTTCAAGGTGCGCGCGTCCAAGGGCATCCACCTCGTCGTGCCCCGCGATCGCATCCAGTCGGCCATGGGCATGATCTTCCGCACCGAGAAGAGCGTGCTGTTCGTCATCCCGTGGGGCCGGCACTGGCTGATCGGCACGACCGACACCGACTGGAACCTCGACAAGGCGCACCCGGCGGCCACGGCGGCCGACATCGACTACCTGCTCGAGCACGTGAACGCCGTCATGGCGATCCCGCTCACGCGGGAGGACGTCGAGGGCGTGTTCGCGGGGCTCAGGCCGCTGCTCGCCGGGGAGAGCGAGTCGACGTCGAAGCTCTCGCGCGAGCACGTCGTCGCGCACACCGTGCCCGGGCTCGTCGTCGTCGCGGGCGGCAAGTGGACCACCTACCGGGTCATGGCGAAGGACGCGATCGATGCGGCCGCCGACGCGATGGACGGCCGGGTGCCGAAGTCCACGACGCAGGACATCCCGCTCCTCGGCGCCGAGGGCTACCAGGCCGCATGGAACAAGCGCGGCAAGATCGCCCGCGCGTTCGGGGTCCACAAGGTCCGCATCGAGCACCTGCTGAACCGGTACGGCACGCTCACCGACGAGCTCCTCGACCTGATCCGCGAGACGCCCGAACTCGGCGAGCCGCTGCCCGGCGCCGACGACTACCTCGGCGCCGAGGTCGTGTACGCGGCGTCGCACGAGGGGGCGCTGCACCTCGACGACGTGCTCGCGAGGCGCACCCGCATCTCGATCGAGGCGTGGGACCGCGGGGTCTCCGCGGCGCCCGTCGCCGCGAAGCTCATGGCGGGCGTGCTCCGCTGGGACGCCGATCGCGAGGCGCTCGAGGTCGAGCGGTACCTCCAGCGCGTCGCCGCGGAACGGGCGTCGCAGGAGCAGCCGGACGACGAGTCGGCCGACCGGGAGCGGCTCGAGGCGCCCGACATCGTCAAGGTCGACTGATCGGCCGAGGGCGTTCGCAGGGGGTGCGCATCCCGCCCGGCTAGAATCTCGGGCGACATGCTCCGGATGATGCTGCGCCCCCGCTGGGTGCTCGCCCTGATCGCTGCGCTCGGCATCGCGGCGGCGTTCGCGCTCCTCGCGCAGTGGCAGGTCGACCGTGCGGTCGAGCAGGCGACCGTGGTCGAGCGGCCCACCGAGGACGTGCGTCCGTTCGGCGACGTGGTGCAGCCCGACGGCCCGACCGAGCAGGCCGCGACCGGCCAGCGCGTCTCGGTGACCGGCACGATCGTGCCGGGCGACACGGTGCTCGTGCAGGGTCGGCTCAACGACGGCGTCGCCGGGTGGTGGGTGGTCGCCCACCTCGAGGTGACGGATGCCGCGCCCGGCGGCCTCCCCGTCGCGCTCGGCTGGGCGGCCGACGAGGAGACGGCGCGTGCGGCGCTCGCCGAGGTCGACCGCGCGGCGGCATCCGGCAGCGAGGTCGAGGTCGTCGGCCGGTTCCTCCCGAGCGAGGCGCCCATGGCGCCCGATGAGGCGGATGACCCGCAGTCGATGACGACGGTCGCGGTCGCGCACCTGATCAACGTCTGGGCCGACTACGACGACCGGCCCGTGTACTTCGGCTACGTCACGGCGACCGAGCCCATGGCGGGTCTCGAGGCCATCCACTCGCCCCCGCCGCTGCAGGAGGCGGAGCTCAACTGGCTGAACGTCTTCTACGCCGTCGAGTGGGTCGTGTTCGCAGGATTCGCGGTCTTCCTCTGGTACCGGCTCGTCAAGGACGCCGTGCAGCGCGAGCGCGAGGAGGCCGAGCTCGCGGCGGAGGCCGAGGCGGCTTCCGCGACGCCGGCCGACGCGGCGCGCGACTGAGCGGGTTCAGCCGTCGGCGAACCGTGGACCCGGACCCCGTCCGCGGGGTGAAGATGCGTGTGTGAACGACCACGATCCCGTCCCCGTGCCCCAGGGCGATGACCCCCTCGACGCGTACTCGCGCGTCGTGACGGGCGTCGCGCACGGGTTGCTGCCGAGCATGGCGAGCCTCGCGGTGCGTTCGGCGCGCGGTGCCGGGTCCGGCTCCGCGAGCGTCGTGTCCGCCGACGGCGTCCTGCTCACGAGCGCGCACGTGGTCGCGGGGGCCGAGCGCGCCGAGGCGGCCTTCGGCGACGGCACGACGGTCGATGCCGAGGTGATCGGGCGCGATCCGCTGTCAGACCTCGCCGTGCTCCGCGCCGACGGGGCGGTCCCGCCGCCGGTCCCGCTCGGCGACGCCCGGACGCTCCGGGTCGGCCAGTTGGTCGTCGCACTCGGCACGCCGCTCGGCCTCGCCGGCAGCGTGACCGCCGGGATCGTCTCGAACCTCGGTCGAGCGCTGCCGACCGCCGCCGGTCGCGTCGTCGACGAGGTCATCCAGACCGACGCGGCGCTGAATCCGGGCAACAGCGGCGGCGCGCTCGCCGACGGGCGCGGACGGATGGTCGGCGTCAACACGGCCGTCGCGGGCGTCGGACTCGGGCTCGCGGTGCCGATCAATCCGGCGACCCGCGCGATCATCGACGCCCTCGTCGCGCACGGGCGGGTCCGGCGGGCGTGGCTCGGGATCGCCGGCGCGCAGGTCCGTCTCGCGCCGGGGCTGGCCGAACGGGTCGGGTCGCCGACCGGGCTCCAGGTCACCGGCGTGGTGGACGGAAGCCCCGCGGAGCTCGCCGGCATCCGGCGGGGCGACATCGCCGTGACCCTCGACGGAACCGGCATCGTGACGGCGACCGCCATCCAACGTCTCATGGTCGAGGACGCCATCGACCGCGAGGTCGAGATGACGCTCTGGCGCGGCGGCGCGCTCGTCGACGTGTTCGTGGTGCCGCGCGAGCTCGTCGGCTCGTAGGCGGCGCCGAACGCCTCGTGCGGTGCCGCTGCGCGGCATCCGTCACGGCCATCGCCCAGCCGTGCGCCCTTTAGACTGGACGCCATGCCCCTCGCGCCCAAACCGGCTGAATTCCCGCGCATCCGCGGGGCCCTGAAGTTCTACATGGTGGCCTCGGTCATCACGGGCGTCATGCTCCTCCTGCTCTGCGCGGAGATGCTGCTGAAGTACGTCTGGCACCTCGAGCTGTACGCGTTCGGGCCGAACGGCCTCCTCTCGCTCGAACCCGTCGCCGAGACGCCCGAGGGCCTCGAGTCGACCGGCACGGGCGTCAACCTCTCGACCGGCATCCTCATCGCGCACGGCTGGTTCTACGTCGTGTACCTCTTCAGCAACTTCCGGCTCTGGAGCCTCATGCGCTGGCCGTTCTGGCGCCTGCTCGTCCTCGCCTCGGGCGGCATCGTGCCGTTCCTCTCGTTCATCCTCGAGGCCCGCATCGGGCGCGAGGTCCGCGACTACCTCGCGATGCGTGAAGCGGATGCCGCGGCCGCCGCCGCACCCGCTGCGACCGATTCCGACTCCGACACCGATTCCGAGCCCGTGGAGGCCGCCCAGTGAGCGAGACCCAGCAGCGACCCGTCCTCGTCGTGGACTTCGGCGCGCAGTACGCGCAGCTGATCGCGCGACGCGTGCGCGAGGCATCCGTCTACTCCGAGATCGTGCCGCACACGATCACGGCCGACGAGGTCCGCGCGAAGGACCCGGTCGGGATCGTGCTCTCGGGCGGGCCGTCCTCGGTGTACGAGCCGGGTGCGCCGTCGCTCGATCCGGGCATCCTCGAGCTCGGCGTGCCGACCCTCGGCATCTGCTACGGCTTCCAGGTCATGGCGCAGCAGCTCGGGGGCGAGGTGGCCCACACCGGTCACCGCGAGTACGGATCGACCTCCGCCACCGTGCGGGTCGACGACCGCAACACCCTGCTCGGCGGCCAGCCCGAGCACCAGACTGTGTGGATGAGCCACGGCGACTCCGTCGCCGTCGCTCCCGAGGGGTTCGACGTGCTCGCGTCGACCGCGACCACCCCGGTCGCGGCGTTCGCGAGCGACGAGCAGGGCTTCTACGGCGTGCAGTGGCACCCCGAGGTCAAGCACTCGCCGTACGGACAGGACGTCATCGAGAACTTCCTGCACCGCGCCGCGGGCATCCCCGCCGACTGGAACTCGGGCAACGTGATCGCCGAGCAGGTCGAGCGCATCCGCGCGCAGGTCGGCTCGGCGCGCGTGATCTCGGCCCTCTCGGGCGGGGTCGACTCGGCGGTCTCGACCGCGCTCGTCCACGAGGCCGTCGGCGACCAGCTGACCGCCGTGTTCGTCGACCACGGGCTCCTCCGCAAGGGCGAGCGCGAGCAGGTCCAGGAGGACTACGTCGCCGCGACCGGCGTGCGCCTCGTGACCGTCGACGCGGCCGACACCTTCCTCGATGCGCTCGCCGGGGTCACCGACCCCGAGGAGAAGCGGAAGATCATCGGGCGGGAGTTCATCCGCGCCTTCGAGCAGGCCGAGCGCGACCTCGTCGCCGAGGCGGCGGCCGAGGGCGAGGCCGTGAAGTTCCTCGTGCAGGGCACGCTCTACCCCGACGTCGTCGAGTCGGGCGGCGGCACGGGCACGGCGAACATCAAGAGCCACCACAACGTCGGCGGCCTGCCGGAAGACCTGCAGTTCGAGCTCGTCGAACCGCTGCGCACCCTCTTCAAGGACGAGGTGCGCGCCATCGGTCGCGAGCTCGGCCTGCCCGAGGCGATCGTCGGTCGCCAGCCGTTCCCCGGCCCGGGCCTCGGCATCCGCATCGTCGGCGAGGTCACGCGCGACCGCCTCGAGGTGCTCCGCGAGGCCGACGCCATCGCCCGCGCCGAGCTGACCGCAGCGGGCCTCGACGACCAGATCTGGCAGTGCCCGGTCGTGCTGCTCGCCGACGTGCGCTCGGTCGGCGTGCAGGGCGACGGGCGCACCTACGGCCACCCGATCGTGCTGCGCCCGGTCTCGTCCGAGGACGCGATGACGGCGGACTGGACGCGCCTGCCCTACGACGTGCTGGCCAAGATCTCGAACCGCATCACCAACGAGGTGAGCGAGGTCAACCGCGTCGTGCTCGACGTCACGTCGAAGCCGCCGGGGACCATCGAGTGGGAGTGACGTCGCGCGATCGAGCGACGTGAGCGAACGGGCGCGGGCCGCAGGGTCCGCGCCCGTTCGCCGTTGGAGGTCCGTCTCAGCGGAAGTCGCTCGTCGCCGCGAGTTCGTTCTCGACGAATGTACTCACCGCGGCAGGCCCGCCGTAGGTGATGAATCGGTGCGGGATGGAGGCGATCCTGTGCCAGCAGGCATCGCCGTTCAGCACGCATGGAGGGGTGAGCACGATCCGTTCTCCCGCCGATCCGATGACCGGAGCTCCCGCGAGTGCGTCCGGATCAGTGGTGCCGTTCGCCGGGTACACGGTGTGAAGGCGTTGGCGAGTCGTGACATCCGTTCGGGTCTCTGGGAGCAGGGACCCGTCCCGACTCGCTCCGTAGCCCGATCAGCCGGACGTTCCGATGCGTTCCAGCTCAGCCTGAATACCGCGGCTGATGACGGACTCACCGCCGAGGATCACGATCTGCTCCGGACGCAGTCGTCGGAGCTCCTGCTCGACCACCGAGGGAAGCGAGTCTCTGGCGGTCAGCAGGATCGGAGCTCCGGTGCGCCCCGCGACCGCGGCGCCCGCGAGCGCGTCTGGGAAGTCGGAGCCGCTCGCGATGTAGGCGACCTCGATACCCGGCTGGAGATCGCTCGACTGCTGGACCGAGGTGTCGTAGCGATCCGCACCACCGCGATACAACGTGAGATCGACTCCACCGTCGCTCTGGATCGCGCCCATGACCTGGCTGTCGATGACCGCGGTCCCTCCGAGGAAGTATGCCCAGACCGGCTCGAGTCGCCTCGTCTCGCGCATGATCGCGGCCGGGACGCCGGTGCGACCGGTGAGGAGGATCGGACTGCCTTCGATCGCTGCCGCGGGCGCACCGGACAGGGCGTCCGGGAAGCTCGTGCCGCTTGCGAGGTAGACGTGCCTCGCCCCGCCCACCCACTGCTGGGCGATCACCGCGGAAGTCTCGTACCGATCGGAACCGGCCAGCCTCGTCACGCTGCCTCGGGTCAGGCGCGCGAGTTCGGTCTCGACGGACGAGGCGATCGCCACGGGCCCACCGAGCACGACGATCCGTTCCGGATTCAGGCGATCGAGTTCGGTCCGGACGGAGGACGGGATGGATGTCGGCGACGTCAGCAGGATGGGTCCGTCGCTCATCGCGGCGAGCGGCGCGCCCGACAATGCGTCGGCGTACCCGCGACCACTCGCGATGAATGCGACCGACGCCCCGTCCGGGAACGATGCCCGAGAGATCTCGACCGCGGTCGCATATCGGTCCGGACCGGCGATCCTCGAGACCACCCCGAACGGACCGGTCTGCGCGACCGTCGTGAGCTTCACGTCGATGCCCGTGACGTCCGACGCCCCGGACACCCGAACCTTGTCGCCCTCGGGGTAGTAGACCTTGTCGCTGTACGCCTCCTCACGAAGGCTCGAGCCTTCCTGGAGGCGAACACCCACCGCCCAGTCGCCGGGGGGCAGTTGCCTGATCGTGTAGCGACCATGCTCATCGGTCGTCGGCCATGGCAGGAGCACCGTGTCATCGTTCTCGAGTCCGAGCCGCCGATTCGCGGCGAACCGGAATTCCATCCACGCGCCCGCGACCGGCCCGTCGTCGGGCCCGGTGATGACTCCACTGATCGAGCCGGCTTCGGGGAGTACGCCGTCGATCCCCGTCTTGGACATGCCCTCGGACAGGACCAGCGCGGCTGCCTGCGACCGATACGGCGTCCCGCCCCAGAAGGTGCCGTGGCTGCCCTGATGGTCCAGGCGTTGCTGGTCGTTCGCGTAGGAGCGAAGCCTGGGGATGAACGCCACGACGTATTCCCCGGGCTCGATACCGGTCATCGAATAGGTGCCGTCGGCGCCGACCTGGCCTCCGAGATGCGACACGCCGTACCCCTCGCGGGTCTGGAGAGTCACGCTTCCACCCGTCGCCGGTCGGCCGTCGCCGAACGACACCGTGCCGGAGACGCTCGCGGAGCCTGATGCATGCGCCGGTTCCGAAGGCGCGATGAGCCCGGCCCACGACAACACCAGGGCCGCGGAGGCGAGCAGCCTCACCGTCATGGGTCGACGCCACGTCGATACGGACCCGACGGGCGAGCTCCTCCGGCGCAGCAGGGCGCGCTTCAGCATGATCACAGGGGTCTCCTGGTGGTCGGGTCGATGGCCGGGACGTCGGCGGACGCAGGGTGGCACCGGGATGATCGAACCACACGGCGCGGTTCGCCCGCGGCGTCGTTGCCGAGTCGTGACATCCGCTCGGCCCTCTGGAAGCATGAGCGGCATGGCGGTCATCGAGAACTCCAAGCTCAGCGTCATCGGTGCCGGAAGCGTGGGCGCGAGCCTCGTGTACGCGTCGCTCATCCGCGAATCGGCGAACCAGGTCGCGCTGTACGACATCGCCGCGGAGAAGGTCGAGGCCGAGGTGCTCGACCTCGCCCACGGCACGCAGTTCACGCGGTCGAACGTGATCGGCGGCGCCGACCTCGACGTCGTCGCCGACTCGCACGTCGTGGTGATCACGGCCGGCGCGAAGCAGCAGCCGGGGCAGAGTCGCATGGAGCTCGCGGGCACGAACGTCGGGATCCTGGAGCGGCTCCTGCCGCAGCTGCTCGAGCGCGCGCCCGACGCGATCTACGTGCTCGTCACGAACCCGGTCGACGTGCTGACCGTCGCGGCACGGCAGATCAGCGGACTTCCCGTCGAGCGGGTCATCGGGTCGGGAACGGTGCTCGACACCTCGCGCCTCCGCTGGCTGCTCGCCAAGCGAGCGGGCGTGATGACCTCGAGCGTGCACGCCGACATCGTCGGCGAGCACGGCGACACCGAGTTCCCGCTCTGGTCGAACGCGCGCATCGGACCGGTGCCGATCCTCGACTGGACGGGGGGCGAGCGGTTCTCGATCGACGAGCTCGACGGCATCGCGTCCGAGGTGCGCAACGCGGCCTACACCGTCATCCGCGGCAAGGGTGCGACCAACTACGCGATCGGCCTCTCGGGCGCGCGCATCGTCGAGGCGCTGCTCGACGACGAGCACGCGGTGCTCCCCGTGTCGACCGTCCACTCGGGGGCGTTCGGGCTCGATGGAATCGCGCTGTCGATGCCCTCGGTGGTCGGCGGGAGCGGCGCGTTCCCGATCGCCGAGACGCCCATGTCGGAGACCGAAGCGGGCCTGCTCGCGGCATCCGGGGATGCGATCCGGGCGACGATGCAGACCCTCGGTCTCTGAATCGGGGATTCCTCCGGCCGACCTGTCGATCGGGCGCCTTCCCGTTCGACGTCATCAGTGAGAGGGTCGAAACGCGACCCGGACGACGCGAGGAGCTTTCCACCATGCCGAAGTACATGCTGATCATGCGGGCCGACGACCGGGCGGTCGAGGCCTACCAGGACCTGCCGTTCGAGCAGGTCATCGAGGCCATGGGCCGGTACAACGAGGAGATGATGAAGGCCGGCGTCATGCTCGCCGGCGAGGGCCTCTCCGACGCGAGCGAGGGCTTCGTCGTCGACTTCGACGCCGAGCCGCCCCTCGTCACCGACGGCCCCTACGGCGAGACCAAGGAGCTGTTCAACGGGTTCTGGATCCTCGAGGTCGCCTCGAAGGAGGAGGCCGCCGAGTGGGCCAAGCGGTGCCCGCTCGGGCCCGGGTCGAAGCTCGAGGTGCGCCGGGTCACCGAGCTCGACGACTTCCCGCAGGACAACGAGTGGATCCAGAAGGAGGCGGGCTGGCGCGAGGAGCAGGCGCAGCGCGCCGCGAAGGCGTGAGCGGCGCCATCCGAACGTGACCGACGAGACACCGGATGCCACGGCGACGGCGCGCCCGACGGACCCCGAGTCCGCCCGGCGCGCCGTCGCCGCCGTGTGGCGCATCGAGTCGGCGCGCATCGTCGCGACGCTGACGCGCATGGTCGGGGACTTCGCGCTCGCCGAGGACCTCGCGCAGGACGCGCTCGCCGAGGCGCTCGCGCAGTGGCCGGCCTCCGGCATCCCCTCGAATCCGGGCGCGTGGCTCACCGCGGTCGCGAAGCGCCGCGCCATCGACGGCTGGCGTCGTCGCGAGCGCTACGACGAACGCCTCGCGGCGATCGCGCACGACCTCGAGCGCGAACAGGCAGAGGCGACGGATGCCGCGGCCGACCTGCCGTACGACCCTGACGCGATCGACGACGACGTGCTCCGACTCGTCTTCGTGTCGTGCCATCCGGTGCTCTCGCGCGAGGCGCGCGTCGCGCTGACGCTCCGCGTCGTGGGCGGCCTCACGACGGAGGAGATCGCGCGGGCGTTCCTGACGCCCGTCGCGACGGTGCAGCAGCGCATCGTGCGGGCGAAGAAGACGCTCGGCGCGGCCGGGGTGCCGTTCGAGGTGCCGCCGCGCTCCGAGTTCCCGGGGCGTCTCGGCACCGTGCTCGGCGTGCTCTACCTCATCTTCAACGAGGGCCATTCGGCGTCGGCGGGGGAGGACCTCATGCGGCCCGAGCTCAGCCGCGAGGCGCTGCGACTCGCGCGCGTGCTGGCCACGCTCGTGCCACGGGAGCCCGAGGCGCACGGGCTCGTCGCGCTCATGGAGCTCACGGCGGCACGCTTCCCGGCGCGGCTCGACGCGAAGGGCGACCCGGTGCTGCTCGGCGACCAGGACCGGCGACGGTGGGACCGATCGGCGATCACGCGGGGGCGCGCGGCGCTCGCTCGCGCCGACGCGATCGGCCGCGGACGTGGCGCCTACGCGCTGCAGGCGGCGATCGCCGAGCAGCACGACCTCGCGGCATCCGTCGACGACACCGACTGGGCCGCGATCGTCGCCCTCTACGCGGCGCTCGGACGGGTCGCACCTTCGCCCGTGGTCGAACTGAACCGGGCCGTCGCGATCTCGATGGCCGAGGGTCCGGCGGCCGGACTCGCGCTCGTCGACGAGCTGGCCGCCGACGGGCGGCTGGCTCGGTACCACCCGCTGCCCGCCGTTCGCGCGGAACTCCTCGAGCGACTCGGGCGCCCGGATGAGGCGCGCGAGGCGTTCGCCGAGGCCGCGCGCCTCACCGCGAACGAGCGCGAGCGCGCGGTCCTGCTCGCCCGCGCGTCGCGCCCCGGCGCGCGCTGACGCGCTCTGCGCCGGGCCACCCTGCCCGTCCGAGTGCGGTTTCTGCGGTGGAGAGCGGCGTGATGGCGCACTCCACCGCAGAAACCGCACTCGGGAGCGAAGACGGCGGGCGCGTCGGAGAATGCGGAACGGGCCGCCCCCGAAGGGAACGGCCCGTTCGCGTGTGCGATCGGTGGCGCTAGTCGCGCGCGATCGCGAGGATGCGCAGGATCTCGAGGTAGAGCCAGATGACGGTGACCATGATGCCGAAGGCGCCGGTCCAGCCGTACTTCTTGGGGGCGCGGTTGCGCACGCCCTGCTGGATGAAGTCGAAGTCGAGCACGAGCGAGTACGCGGCCATGATGACCACCAGCACGCCGATGATGAGACCGAGGGGGATGCCGGCGATCTCCATGCCGCGGACGCCCCACGGGTCGTCCGTCACGCCGAAGAGGATCAGCCCCATGTTCACGAGCGAGAACACGAGGTAGCCGACCATCGCGACGAGGAAGATCTTCGTCGCGCGCTTCGACGCCCGGATCTTGCCCGAGGCGAACAGCGCGAGCGTGACGCCGACGACCACGAGGGTCGCGATCACGGCCTGGGCGACGATGCCGCCGCCGTAGGCGAGCTCGTACCACGCGGAGATGCCTCCGACGAAGACGCCCTGGACGCCCGCGTACGCGAGGATCAGCGCGGGCGAGGGCTCCTTCTTGAAGATGTTGACGAGCGCGAGCACGAAGCCGATGATCCCGGCGCCGATCCAGAGGAACGGCACGGACTGCACCGTGAGCCAGCCGATCGCGGCGCCGACGAGCAGCACGCCGAAGGAGGCGGCCGACTTGGCGATCGAGTCCTCGATGGTCATGACGTCGCGGTCGGGGAGCGTCGCGGGCGTGTTGTACATGTCCTGCAGCTGCTGGGCGGACATGTCCTGTGCGACAGCCACCGCCCCCTGGCCGGAGGAGAACGCCTCATTGCGTGAGAAGGCGGGGTTGTTGAGAGCCATTGCTGTGGTTCCTCTGCTTTCGGCTTTCCGTCGTGTGGAGGGGAATCGTGCGGGACCGTCCGGTTCCGCTCTCCAAACCTACCGGTTCGAGCAGTGACAACGCCGTGAAATCCCCCGGCATTCCGGGGCGGATGGCCCTTCGGCCCTCGCTACGCTTGCCACATGCTGCGCGATCTCGCCGAGCGTCCGTTCGTGATCGGGCATCGCGGCGCGTCCGGGTACCGCCCGGAGCACACCGAGGCGGCGTACCTGATGGCGTTCGCGCTCGGCGCCGATGCGATCGAGCCCGACCTCGTGGCCACGCGCGACGGCGTGCTCGTGCTGCGTCATGAGAACGAGATCTCCGGAACGACCGATGTCGCCTCCCGCAGCGAGTTCGCGTCGCGTCGCACGACGCGCGAGGTGGACGGACGGGCCCTCACCGGATGGTTCACCGAGGACTTCACGTGGGCCGAGCTGGCGACGCTCCGTGCGACGGAGCGGCTCGGCGGCGTCCGGCCGCACAGCGCGAGCTTCGACGGGCGCTACCCGATCCTGCGCTTCCGCGACCTCCTGGGGCTGCTGGATGCCGCGACCGACGAGTCGCGGCGGATCATCAGGCTCGTGGCCGAGTTCAAGCACGCGACCCACTTCGCCGCCCTCGGCCTGCCGGTCGAGGAACTGTTCGCCGCGGAGCTGTCGGCGGCCGGCTGGGGGCGCGGCGACGATCGGCTCGTCTCGGAGTCGTTCGAACCCGGTCTGCTCGACCGGCTCGTCCTGGCGGGCGTGCGCGGCACCCGCGTGCTCCTCGTCGAGGACCGGGGCGCGCCGTTCGACCTGGTCGCGTCCGACGGATCGGCGGCGAAGCGCTACGACGCGTTCGTGAGCGAGCGCGGACTCCTCGAACTCGGCGGGATCGTGCACGGCGTCAGCGTCGGCAAGGGGCGCCTCGTGGGCGACCGGCCCGACCGGGCGAGCGCCACGGCGACGGATGCCGCGCCCGCGCGACGCGCGCGCCCGGACGCCGCACTGCGCGGGTCCGACCTCGTCGACGCCGCGCATGCGGCCGGGCTCGCGGTCTACACGTGGACCCTGCGTCCCGAGAACCGCTTCCTCGCGCCGGAATTCCGGCGGGGTGCGTCGCGCAGCGCGTGGGGCGACTGGCTCGGCGAGTTCACCCGGATCATGGACACGGGTGTCGACGGCGTCTTCGTCGACCACCCCGACCTCGGCCTCGAGGCGCGTCGCGCGTACTTCGAGTCCGAGTACCTTCCCTGACGCGCGCCTGCGGCGCGGTGAGGCTCGGGCCACCCGGACGGGGACCTTGCCGCGACCCCGGCCGGGTGGGAGCGTTGGGGTCGGATGCACCCACGAGCCGGTCCGAGGGGGTCCGATGACGGGGAACTCGAGACGGAGGACATCCGTCCTCGCCGCCGCCGCGATCGTCGTGGCGGTCGCGGCGATCACGCCGGCACCGGCCTACGCCTACGAGACGTCGGCGTACTCGCACGATGCGCACCCGAAGGCCCTCTCCGAGGACTGGATGGCGGACCTGCCGGACGACCTCCGGCTCTCCCAGCTCTCGATCCCCGGCACGCACGACTCCGGCGCCTCCAGGTTCGGCGGCGACATCACGTTCACGCAGAGCATGGGCTTCAGCGACCAGCTCGCCGCCGGCATCCGCGCCCTCGACATCCGCGTCGGCGAGAACGGCGTCTGCCCCCTCGACATCTTCCACGGCATCGACTGCCAGTTCACGCCCTACGGCGAGGTCATCGCCGACCTCGTGGAGTTCCTCGACGAGCATCCGAGCGAGACCATCGTGACCCGGGTCAAGAAGGAGCACGGGAACCCGTCGTTCGCCGACGTGAAGGCGCTCCTCGAGGGGCACTACTACGACGGCACCGACACCGACCCGGAACTCGGCGACCTGCGCGGGAAGATCGTGGTCTACGTCGAGGACTTCGACCCGATCGGCCCGTTCTCGTGGTCGGACGCGAACCTCGACATCGAGGACCACTACGAGCTGGCGACGGAGCGCGACCTCGGCGTGAAGTGGACCGACTACGTGGCGCCGCACCTGATCGAAGCCGATCGGGTCGCCGACGATCCGGCCGGCCGGATCTTCATCACCTTCACATCGGCCGCGGACGGCGGGTTCCCGTACTTCTACGCCAGCGGACACTCGTCGCCCGCGACGGGCGCAGACCAGCTGCTGACCGGCTGGACGCGAGGGCACATCGACTCGTGCAAGCACGATTCGAAGTGCCTGCGCGAGTACCCGAGCGTGAACTGCTTCCTCGGCACGTGCTCGGTCGAATTCGTCGGGCTGAACCAGCTGACGATGGACTTCGTGCGGACGACGATCCGCGAGCGGTCGGGCATCGTCTACAGCGACTTCCCGGGGCCGGGTCTCATCGAGGCGGTCATCTCACTGAACACGCCGGGCCGGAGCCTCCCGGCCGAGGGGTCGCCGCACGACGTCGTTCACGTGCTGCGGTCGGCGCTCGAACGAGACGAGCTCACGCCCCGCCAGGCGCGGCTCGCGGAGCGCGTCATCGCCGACCTCTGGGGTGCGGGGCACGGCAGCGGGGGATGGCAGGACCTCGCCGCGAAGTCCGCGGTGCTCCCGGCGCTGACGAGGCTGGCCGATGGGGTCGACGCCCTCGTCGCGCTCGATGCGGACGGAGTCGAGACGACGGCGTTGCAGGGCTGGCTCGCGGACGCCGCGGCCGACCTCGCGGTGCCGGCCGTCGCCGATGCCGGGTCGATGCTGACCGGGGCATCCGCAGCCCGGCGGATCGATGCGGCCGAGGCGCTGCTCGCGGAGGGCGACGCAGCGCGGGCATCCGGCCGGCCGGAGGCCGCCGTCGACGCGTACCTCGCTGCCGTCCGTGCCGTCGGGCCGACGACGCGGCGCTGAGCCGCGTCGATCGCCTCGGTCCGCACGGTCCCGGCGGCAGTGCCGGGCTGTCGGATGCCGCGCCTAGACTTGACGGGACATGACGCTGATCCTCGACCCCGACGACCCCACCGGCTGGCGCGAGGCGCCCGGCGCGGCCGACCGCGAGCGTGCCGACGAGCCGCGGAGCGCCGGCCACGCGGCATCCGATCGCCTGACCGCCGGGCTCAACCCGCAGCAGCGCGAAGCGGTCGAGTACCGCGGGCCGGCGCTGCTCATCGTCGCAGGTGCAGGGTCGGGCAAGACGCGCGTGCTGACCCACCGCATCGCCAGCCTCATCGACGGGCGCGAGGCGTGGCCGAGCCAGATCCTCGCGATCACGTTCACCAACAAGGCCGCGGCCGAGATGCGCGAGCGCGTCGAGGCGCTGCTCGGCGAGGCCGCGGGCGGCATGTGGATCTCGACGTTCCACTCGGCGTGCGTGCGGATCCTGCGGCGCGAGGCCGAGGCGATCGGGCTGAGCTCGACGTTCACGATCTACGACTCGGCCGACCAGCGCACCATCCTGAAGCGCATCATCAAGGAGCTCGACGCCGACACCCTCGGCTTCACGCCGGCGAGCGCGCAGGCGAAGATCTCCAAGCTCAAGAACGAGCTGAGCGACGTCGAGACGTACGCGCGGAACGTCAACACGAACGATCCGAACGACGTGATGTTCCTCGAGATCTTCCGCCAGTACACGCGGCGTCTGCGCGACGCGAGCGCGCTCGACTTCGACGACCTCATCAGCGAGACGGTCTACCTGTTCCGCGCCTTCCCGAAGGTCGCGGCGCTCTACCAGCGGCGCTTCCGCCACATCCTCGTCGACGAGTACCAGGACACGAACCACGCGCAGTACGCGCTGATCCGCGAGCTCACGAGGGCCGTCGAACCCGACGTCGTCGCCGAGCTCGACGAGCACGGCGTGCTGGTGCGGGGCCTGACGGATGCCACGGGCGCGATCCCCGGCGCATCCCTCACCGTCGTCGGCGACTCCGACCAGTCGATCTACGCCTTCCGCGGCGCCGACATCCGCAACATCGTCGAGTTCGAACGCGACTTCCCGGGCGCGAAGGTCGTGCTGCTCGAGCAGAACTACCGGTCGACGCAGAACATCCTGTCGGCTGCGAACGCCGTCATCTCGAACAACTTCGACCGCAAGGACAAGAAGCTCTGGACGGCCGACGGCGACGGCGAGAGGATCACCGGCTACACGGGGTACTCGGCGCACGACGAGGCGCAGTTCGTCGCCGACGAGATCGAGGCGCTGCACGGCGCCGGCGTCGCGTACCGCGACATCGCCGTGTTCTACCGGACCAACGCGCAGACGCGCGCGCTGGAGGAGATCTTCGTGCGCTCGGCGCTGCCGTACCGCGTCGTCGGCGGCACGAAGTTCTACGAGCGCGCCGAGATCAAGGACGCGATGGCCTACCTGATCGCCGTCGCGAACCCGCTCGACGAGCTCGCCATCCGTCGCATCCTGAACACGCCGAAGCGCGGGATCGGTCCCGCGACCGAGACCGCGATCGCGAGCTTCGCCGAGCAGAACGACCTGTCGTTCCGTCAGGCGATGCGCGCGGCGGACGGCCTGGGGCTGGGGCCGAAGGTCACGAAGGCGATCATCGACCTCGCGAAGCTGCTCGACGCGGCCGCTGCGATGCTGGTCCCCTCGCAGAAGGGCATCGACGAGGGCACGAACGAGGGCGCGTCGAAGGTGTCCGACGTGCTCGCGTTCCTCATCGAGGGATCGAAGCTCGTCGAGACGCTCCGGACGAGCCGCGATCCGCAGGACGAGACGCGGGCCGAGAACGTCGAGGAGCTGCTCGCGCAGACGAAGGACTTCGATCGCGAGAACCCCGGTGCGAGCCTCGTCGACTTCCTGACCCAGGTCTCGCTCGTCGCCGCCGCCGACGAGCTCGACGACGCGTCGGGCACCGTCTCGCTCATGACCCTGCACACCGCGAAGGGACTCGAGTACCACGCGGTCTTCCTCACGGGCATCGAGGAGGGGCTGCTGCCGCACCAGATGTCGGCCTCCGAGCCCGGCGGTCCTGCGGAGGAGCGGCGACTGTTCTACGTCGGCATCACCCGGGCGCGCAAGCGCCTGTACCTCTCGCTCGCGATGAGCCGCGCGCAGTTCGGCGAGGTCTCCGTCGCGATGCCGAGCCGCTACCTGCAGGAGATCCCCGACGAGCTCATCGACTGGAAGCAGTCGCCCGGCATGGCGACGAGTCGCGGCGGCACGCAGCCGCGGGCCCTGAACGCCCGTCGCGGCGGCTACGGCGGCGGTGCGGGCGGCGGTGCGTGGGGCACGCGCGACCGCGACCTCGAGCGGTTCAGCGTCACGAAGTCGGCCGCGCCCAAGACCGAGTGGGCGAACCGGGTGACCGGCACGGTGCGCGACAACGGCGACCTCACGCTCGAAGCGGGCGACCGCATCCGCCACACCGACTTCGGCGAGGGCACCGTCCGGCAGGTCACCGGCGAGGGCACCAAGCGCATCGCGCACGTCGCGTTCGACTCGGCCGGGCAGAAGAAGCTCCTCATCAAGATCGCACCGATCGAGAAGCTGTGACCTGGCCGATCCGCGCACAGCGCACCGTCTACGAGAACCCGTGGATCCGCGTCGTCGAGGACGACGTGCTTCGCCCCGACGGCAGCGAGGGCATCTACGGCGTGGTCGAGATGCGCAACGCCGCCGTGTTCGTCGTCGCGATGACCGACGCCGACGAGGTCCTGCTCGTGACCGTCGACCGGCATACCGTGGGTCGTTCGATCGAGGTGCCCGCGGGTGGGTCCGACGGGGAGGACCCGCTCGTCGCGGCGCGGCGCGAGCTGGCCGAGGAGACCGGGTTCGAGGCCGACGACTGGCGGGAGATCGGCGCGATGAACGCACTCAACGGCATCTGCCGGGCCCCCGAGTCCGTCTGGCTCGCGACCGGCCTGCGCCCCGCCGCCGCGCGAGCACACGGCGACCCGCACGGCCACGCGCACGGCCAGGTCGAGGAGGGCATCCACGAGGTGCGCGCGGTCCCGTGGGCCGAGGTCATGCGGATGGTCAGCGACGGTGAGATCGGCGACGGCGAGAGCGTCGCGGCGCTCATGTACGCCGCCCTCACGCTCGGTCGCGTGGCCTGACACGTTCCCAGCAAGCGCATAGGCACCCCATCGGCGGTCGATAGACCCCGGGCGCACCATCGGGACATGGCATTCCTCGTCCACGACGCTCGACACCTCGAGCGACCCGCGCGCCCGTTCGGCGGCGGTTCCGAGCGTTCACGTGCCGGGCGGCGGCTCTGGCGCGTCGACCTCCTGCAGGCGGCGGCCGTGGCATCCGTCGCCGTCGCGATCGCACTGTTCCTCGCCGAGGGCGGCATCACGCGCTTCGCCGACCCGGGTTCGGCGCTGACCTCGCTCGGCATCATCGCCGGGCTCGCCGCGACCGACCTCGTGCTCGTCATGCTCCTGCTCGCCGCCCGCGTGCCCCTCATCGAGCGCGCCGTCGGGCACGACGCCGCGATGGCGCTCCACAACAGGCTCGGCAAGCCGGTCCTCTCCCTGCTCCTCGCCCACGGGGTGCTGCTCCTCGCGGGGTACGCGATCGCCGACGGGGTCGACCTCGTCGCCGAGGCCGTCGCGATCTGGAACCTCCCCGACCTGCCGCTCGCGATCCTCGGATTCGGGCTGTTCCTCGCGGTGGTGGTGAGCTCGCTCGTCGCCGTGCGCCGGAAGCTCCGGTACGAGGTGTGGCACGTCATCCACCTGCTCGTCTACGTCGCGGTCCTCGCCGCACTGCCGCACCAGTTCAGCGTCGGCGGCCTGTTCGCCGTGGGCACCTGGCAGTGGGCGTACTGGCTCGTGATCACGTTCGGCACGTTCGCGGCCGTCGTCGGCTATCGAGTCGTCGCGCCGGTCGTCGCTTCGCTCAGGCACGGCCTCGTGGTCGAGCGCATCGACCCCGTCGGCGACCAGCGCGACGGCGTCGTGTCGGTCACCATGCGGGGCCGGCGGCTCGCCGCGCTCCGCGCGACCGGCGGCCAGTTCTTCATCTGGCGCTTCCTCGCCGCCGGCCAGTGGTGGCAGGCGCACCCGTACTCGCTCTCCGCGGCGCCGCGCGGCGACCGGCTCCGGATCACCGTGCGGGCGCTCGGCGACGGGTCGGCGAGCCTCGCCGGCATCCGCCCGGGCACGCGCGTCGCGCTCGAGGGGCCGTACGGCATCTTCAGCGAGGCATCCCGCAGCCGGCGTCGACTGACGCTCGTCGCCGCAGGCATCGGCGTGACGCCGATCCGGTCGCTGCTCGAGTCGGCGACGTTCCGGCCGGGCGAGGCGACCGTGGTGCTCCGCACGCAGGGGCCCGCCGAGGGCTGGCTCCTCGACGAGGTCCGCGACCTGTGCCATCGGCGCGGCGCGACGCTGATCACGGTGCCCGGAGGCCGCGGCCGTGGCTGGCTGACGCCGTCGGCGGAGCGCCAGGGGCTCGACCTGCCCGCGCTCGTGCCCGCGGTCGCCGACAGCGACCTCTACGTCTGCGGCCCGCGCGGATGGGCCGAGGGCGTCATCTCCGAGGCCCGCGCCGCGGGCCTGACCGACGAGCAGATCCATCACGAGAGGTTCGACTGGTGAGAACACGTGCACTCCTCCTCGCGTCGGCGGCGTCCGCCGCGGCGATCATCGGCGGCTGGCAGCTCGGCACCGCGGCGACCGACAGCCTGACGACCGCGGGCGGATCGACGACGACCGACGGATCCGCGGCGACCGACGGATCGACCGGCTCGTCGGCGACCGGGTCCACCGGGGACTCGGGGACATCCGGCTCGGATGCCTCGGCCGGGTCGTCCGCGACGGATGCCGCGGCATCCTCCGGCGCGGCGACCTCGACCTCGGGCGCGACCGACGGAACCTACGCGGGAACGACCGTCTCGACCCGCTTCGGCGACGCGCAGGTGCAGGTCACGATCTCGGGTGGCGCGATCACCGACGTGACGGCGCTGCAACTGCCCGACCACGACGGACGCTCGGTCCAGATCAGCAACCGCGCCGCGAGCGTCCTGCAGTCCGAGGTGCTGCAGGCGCAGTCGTCGTCGGTGTCGATGGTGAGCGGTGCGACGTACACGAGTTCGGCGTATCTGCAGTCGTTGCAGGCCGCGCTCGACGCGGCGGGGTTCTGATGTCGCGGGCGACGTCGCGCACCGCCGGCGCCGTGCTGCCGCCGGGGGTGTTCGAGGCGATGGGCACGGTGGTCAGCGTGCGCACGGGGTCCTCCGGTGCGCACGCGGATGCCGCGGCGGCCGCCGCCGCGGCGGTGTTCGCCCGGTGGGAGGCGCGGTGCAGCCTGTTCGACGCCGGGTCGGAGCTCAGCCGGGTCGGCCGCGGCGAGCTCGCCCTCGTCGACGCGAGCGCCGACGTCCGCGACGCCTACGCGCTCGCGCTGCGCTGGCGTGACGCGACCGACGGTGCGTTCACGCCGCATCGCGGCGACGGGCTGATCGACCTGAACGGCGTCGTCAAGGCGCTCGCCGTCGAGGAGGCGGGGGAGGCCCTCGACCACGCCGGGTTCGCGGGCTGGTCGATCGGCGCAGGCGGCGACGTCCTCGTCTCGACGACCTCGCCCGGCCCGGACGGGCCAGGCCGCCCCGTCGGCATCGTCGACCCGACCGACCGGTCCACCCTGCTCGCGCGCATCGACCTCGAGCCGCCGCACCGCCGAGCCGTCGCGACCTCCGGCAGCGTCGAGCGGGGCGACCACATCTGGACCATGCCCGGCGCGGGGCCGTCGCCCTTCCTGCAGGTGAGCGTCGCCGCGGCCGACCTGGTCACCGCCGACGTGCTCGCGACCGCGATCGTCGCGGGCGGGCGCGCCTCGCTCGACGACCTCGCGGACCGGCACGACGTCGACGTGCTCGCGGTGGCCCGTGACGGCGCACTCCTCGCCACCCCCGGCTGGCCGCGGCGCGCGACTCCCGCCGGAGCGTGACTCGGTCCGCGAGGTCGGCGGGCGTCGCGCCCATGCCGCCCAGCGGTCGAGGAGCCTCGTCGTAGCCGGAGGCGTGGAGCTCCTGCTCGCCGTGCAGCCGCGCATGCGCGAAGTCGGCGGTGTCGCAGCCGGGATAGCGCCAGCCCGGGATGCCGACCCGGGCCTCGGCCACGGTCGGCCGCCTAGACCGCCCCGCCCAGCAGGGCGCCGATCGCCCAGGTCACCGCGAGCGCGAGCGCGCCGCCGACGACGACCCGCGTGATCGCGCGCATGCGCGGCGCACCGCCGATCCACGCTGCCAGCCAGCCGGTGATCGCGAGCGCGATGACGACCGCGACGAAGGTCGTCGCGATGCGCCACTCCGGGGGCGGGAGCAGGATGGCGAGCATCGGGAGCACCGCGCCGATGAGGAACGACGCCGCGGACGCCCAGGCGGCGTGCCACGGGTTCACGACGTCGACCTCGGAGATGTGCAGCTCGGCCTCCAAGTGCGCCGCGAGCGCGTCGTGCTCGGTCAGCTCGCGGGCGACGAGGTCGGCCGTCTCGGCCGTCAGCCCCTTGGCGCGGTAGATCTCCGCGAGCTCGGCGAGCTCCTGCTCCGGCATGGTGGCGAGCTCGTCCTTCTCCTTCGCGATGAGCGCATGCTCGGTGTCGCGCTGGCTGGAGACCGACACGTACTCGCCGAGTCCCATCGAGATCGCGCCGGCGATCACCGAGGCGACGCCGGCGATGAGGATGGCGGCGACATCCGTCGTCGCGGCGGCGACGCCGACCACGAGCGCGGCGACCGAGACGATGCCGTCGTTCGCGCCGAGCACCCCCGCGCGCAGCCAGTTGAGCTTCTCGTGGACCTTCCCGTCGTGGGGATCGGTGCGGTGCACCGGTTCGGCCGTGGCATCCGTCATGCGGGCAGTCTCGCAAAGCGGAGAGTCGCTCGCCAGCATGGTGAGGCTCACCTGAGCCGCCGTGGCGCGGCAGTCGACGACACGGAACGCCGCAAGCGACGGCCGGGGACCGCGCGTTCGGCGGCCCGTCGCCGACGGAGTAGCATGGTCGCGGCTCGACTTATCTCGACATCGAGGTATCTTGACGTCGAGACTCTCACAGCCGGGCCTCTCACCCACCCATCCCTGCGCGCCATCCGCGCGGAACGATAGGAAGCAGAGCGTGGATCTTTACGAGTACCAGGCCAGAGACCTCTTCGAGAAGTACGGAGTGCCGGTGCTCCCGGGCATCGTCGCCGACACCCCCGAAGACGTGCGCGCCGCAGCGGAGAAGCTCGGCGGCGTCGTCGTCGTCAAGGCCCAGGTGAAGACCGGCGGCCGCGGCAAGGCGGGCGGCGTCAAGGTCGCCAAGAACGCCGACGAGGCCGAGGAGGCCGCGAAGGCGATCCTCGGACTCGACATCAAGGGCCACGTCGTCAAGCGGGTCATGGTCGCCGGCGGTGCGCGCATCGCGCAGGAGTTCTACTTCTCGGTGCTCCTCGACCGCGCCAACCGCTCCTACCTCTCGCTCACGAGCGTCGAGGGCGGCATGGAGATCGAGCAGCTCGCCGTCGAGAAGCCCGAGGCCCTCGCCCGCATCGAGGTCGACCCCGGCACCGGCATCAGCCCCGAGAAGGCCCGCGAGATCGCGATCGCCGCGAACTTCCCGGCCGAACTGGTCGACAAGGTCGCCGACGTCTTCGTCAAGCTCTACGACGTCTACACGGGTGAGGACGCGACGCTCGTCGAGGTCAACCCGCTCATCCTGTCGGAGGACGGCGACGTCATCGCCCTCGACGGCAAGGTCACGCTCGACGAGAACGCGGAGTTCCGCCACGCGGGCCACGCCCTCCTCGAGGACAAAGCCGCGGCAGACCCGCTCGAGGCCAAGGCGAAGGAGCTCGACCTCAACTACGTCAAGCTCGACGGCGAGGTCGGCATCATCGGCAACGGCGCGGGCCTGGTCATGTCGACGCTCGACGTCGTCGCGTACGCCGGCGAGAACCACGGCGGCGTGAAGCCCGCGAACTTCCTCGACATCGGCGGGGGCGCCTCGGCCGAGGTCATGGCCAACGGCCTCTCGATCATCCTCGGCGACGAGCAGGTGAAGTCGGTGTTCGTGAACGTCTTCGGCGGCATCACCGCCTGCGACCAGGTCGCCAAGGGCATCGTCGGTGCGCTCGCCGAGCTCGGCCACGAGGCGAACAAGCCGCTCGTCGTTCGACTCGACGGCAACAACGTGGCCGAGGGCCGTCGCATCCTCGAGGAGGCGGCGCACCCGCTCGTCACCCTCGCCGACAACATGGACCAGGGCGCCGACAAGGCCGCCGAGCTGGCGAACGCCGCGTAAGCGCAGAAGGACAGGATCACTGCAATGACGATCTTCCTGAACAAGGACAACAAGGTCATCGTCCAGGGCATCACCGGCGGCGAGGGCTCGAAGCACACCGCGCGCATGCTCGCGGCGGGCACCCAGGTGGTCGGCGGCGTGAACGCCCGCAAGGCCGGCACCACCGTGCTGCACAAGGACAAGGACGGCAACGACGTCGAGCTGCCCGTCTTCGCGTCGGTCACCGAGGCGATCGAGGCCACCGGTGCCGACGTCTCCATCGCGTTCGTGCCGCCGGCCTTCACGAAGGACGCGGTCGTCGAGGCCATCGACGCCGAGATCCCGCTCCTCGTCATCATCACCGAGGGCGTGCCGGTGCAGGACTCGGCCGAGTTCTGGGCCTACGCCAAGGACCAGGGCGGCAAGACCCGCATCATCGGGCCGAACTGCCCCGGCATCATCAGCCCCGGCGAGTCGCTCGTCGGCATCACCCCGGCGAACATCACCGGCAAGGGCCCGATCGGCCTGGTGTCGAAGTCGGGCACCCTGACCTACCAGATGATGTACGAGCTGCGCGACCTCGGCTTCTCGACCGCCATCGGCATCGGCGGCGACCCGATCATCGGCACGACGCACATCGACGCGCTCGCCGCGTTCGAGGCCGACCCCGAGACCAAGGCCATCGTCATGATCGGCGAGATCGGCGGCGACGCCGAGGAGCGCGCTGCCGACTTCATCAAGGCGAACGTGACGAAGCCGGTCGTCGGCTACGTCGCCGGCTTCACCGCCCCCGAGGGCAAGACGATGGGCCACGCGGGCGCCATCGTCTCTGGCTCGGCCGGCACCGCGCAGGCGAAGAAGGAGGCCCTCGAGGCCGCCGGCGTGAAGGTCGGCAAGACGCCGTCCGAGACCGCCCGCCTGCTGCGCGAGGTCTACGAGGCGCTGAGCGCGTAACCGTGCGGATACCGCGGCCGGGCGCTCGACGCCCGGCCGCGTTCCACGGGAGGGGCCCCGCCGGCGATGCCGGCGGGGCCCTTCGCGTCAGTCGCCTCCTCGGCTCACGGGTCGATCACGATGGTGCAGACGACCGTCCGCGGCTCGAGGTCGTTGATCGTGATGCTCGGGTCGTCCATCATGTCGCCCAGCGACACGGTGTCGGAGCCGGCCACGTCGCACGAGATGCTCGAGAACGTGCCGCCGTCCACCTGGGAGTCGACGCTCACGGTGAGGTTCGTGAGCGGGACGTTGGTGAACGTGACGGTCGGGTCGTCGTTGCAGTCGGTGTCCTGGACGACGGTGGCGGTCTGCGGGTTCGAGCTCGTCACCGCGTAGCCGCTCGGCACCGTCTCGGTGACCTCGTAGTCGCCCGAGTCGATCGCGGCGATGCAGGCGCGTCCGTTGTCGTCGGTGGTCACGACCTGGCCGCCCGCCGGCAGCGAGCCGCCGGTCACGGTGAAGTCCACGCCGGCCTGCGGGTGGTCGCCGGGACCGTCGGCCGCGTGCTTCGTCGTCTTCTCGATCACGAGCGCACCGCAGTTGTTGATGCCGGTGGGCACGGGCGCGATGTAGTCCTTCATCGCGGCAGTGAACGAGTCGGACGACCGGCTCTTCAGGTACGCGCTGCCGAACGCCACGCAGTCGTCGCCGACGATCGCGGAGAAGTTCACCGTGGCCTCGCCGAAGGTGCGCGCCGAGATGTCGCCCAGGCCGTCGGCCTCGGCGGCCGGGATCGGGCTGGTGTTGATCGATCCGGTCGCGTCGCCGGCTGCGGTCAGGCTCTCACGGACGCCCCAGCACGGGGTGCTGTTCGCCGCCTCGCAGAGCGACTTGTTCCCGGACGCGACCCACGTCGAGAGGAACAGTTCCGGGTTGGTGCCGCCGTTGGCGAGGTCGTACTGGATGAGCAGGTCGCCCGCGGTCCGCTGCGGCGTCACGCCGTTGCCGGAGTCGACTTCGGACTGGTTGAACTCGAAGTCCATGTTCGTGGTGCCGGTCGGGTCCTGAACTCGGTGCCAGAACAGGTGCAGGAAGTCGTCGCCCGCCGTCTCCTCGAGGTAGAGCCCGAAGTTCTTCAGGTCGGACTTGTTCGGCGGGATACTGCCCGTGACCGGCGACGGTACTGCCGTGTCCTCCTTGGAGCCCTGGCCGAACGAGTCGTCGCCGGTGCCGGATTCGGCATCCGCCTTGATGACGTAGCTCACCGACGCCCAGTCGTCCCATCCGCCGTTGTCGACCTTCAGGTTGGCGTCGGAGTCGATCTCGAAGTTGCTCCCGTCGAGGCTGATGATGCCCGCGGGGTTGACCGCCTGGGCGGGCCCGCCGATCATCACGGCGCCGACGAGGGCGAGGAAGCCGGCCCCTGCGGCGCCGCGCAGACACCGCCGCCGGAACGCGGCACGTTCTTCGGGCGTTCGGATTCGGGTTGTGTGGGGCATGATCGCCTCCGGTGTCGCAGTTTCGTCCGGTCCGGGCGGGCCGGACGGTCCTCTGCGGGCGGTGGGCGGACTCGGGTGATCCGCAACGGCGCGTCCGGCGTGGTGGGTAGGTGCTTCACCGGGCGTGCATCGCGCCGTAGGGGTCTCTCACGCCATTCCGCACGTTACTCGCGAGCGCGCGTGCCCGGAACCAGAAATGAGGAATACTCACTACCCCAGATCGGGGGTCGTGGCGAGGGTCCCGCCGGCGCTGCCGACGGGACCCTCGGGATCAGGTTCGAGCTGCCTCCTCAGCTCACGGGTCGATCACGATGGTGCACACGACCGTCCTCGGTTCGAGGTTGTTGATCGTGATGCTCGGGTCGTCGATCGCGTCCGCGATCGAGACCGAGTCGGAGCCGGCCACGTCGCACTCGATGCTCGAGTACGTGCCGCCGGGCACCTGCGAGTCCACGCTCACGGTGATGTTCGTGAGCGGGATGTTGGTGAACTGCTTCACCGCGCCCGCGTTGGTGTCGGAGCAGTCGTCGGCCGACGCCTCAGCGACGTTCGCCGTCTGCGTTCCCGGAACCGCCATCACGTAACCGCCGGGGATGGACTCCTCGACCGTGTAGTTGCCGACCAGGCCGCTCACGACGAGGCCGGTGTAGCAGGCCACGCCGTTCGCGTCGGTCGTGACGACCACGCCCCCGGCCGGGAGTTCGCCACCGGTGATGGTGAAGTCCACGCCCTCATGCGGGTGGTTCGCGCCGAGGCCGTCGGCCGCGTGCTTGCGGTCCTTGACGATCTTGATCGAGCCGAGCTCGCGGTCGTCGTGGAACGTGCAGGTCACGGTCTCGCCCGGGCTCAGCCCGATCGAGCTCACGTCCGACCCGTCGTCGCACGTCGCGCTGACCAGGTTCCAGAAGTCCGGAATCGTCTCAGCGACGTCGTACGTGCCGGGGTCGAGGTTGCCGAAGGTCTGCGAGTCCTTGCCCGCATCACCGGGTCCGGTCGTCGTGAGCGTGAAGGCCGACGGGGTCAGGGTGCCCGACGTGAAGTCGAACGCGCCGTTGCTGGTGTCGGTGATCTTCTCGATCACGATGGAGCCGAAGGCCCGGTTGGTGTAGGTGCACTCGAGCACGTCATCGGCGTCGTCGATGGCGAACGTGACCTCTGCCCCTGCGATCGACGGCACGACGCCGACGCTCGCGGTGCAGTCGAGGTCGAGCAACTCCCAGCCGCTCGGCAGCGAGTCCTCGGTGACCGTCAGGCCCGTGCCGAACAGCACGTTGAGGTACGTCGCCGTCTCACCGTTCTTCAGCGAGAAGGACGGGTCGACCGTGCCGTCGAGCGTCGAGAACGACGACGAGTAGCCGAACGAGGCATCCGAGGGATCCGGATCCGGCTGCGTGACCTTGTGGATGATCACGGTGCCGCCGGTCTGGTTGCCGTAGGTGCAGTCGAGCACGTCGCTGGCATCGTCGATGTCGAACGTCACCGTCGCGCCGACGATGTTCGGCGTGACACCCGAACTCGCGGAGCAGTCCAGGCTCTCGAACGACCATCCGGGCGGCAGCGAGTCCTCGGTGATCGTGTACCCGGTTCCGAGCAGCACGTCATCGTAGGTCTGGCTCTCGCCGTTGCCGAGGCTGAAGGACGGGTTCGATGCACCGCTCAGCGTCTCCAGGACCGTCGAGTACCCGAAGCTCGCATTGCTCGGATCCGGATCCGGATCCGTCACCTTCCGCACGATCACGGTTCCACCGGTCTCGTTGTAGTAGGTGCAGTCGAGGACGTCGGAGTTCGCGTCCAGGTCGAACGTGATCGTGCCCGTCGAGACATCGATCAGCGGAGTCACGCCCTCGCTCGCGTCGCAGTTGATCGAGTCGAGCTTCCAGCCCGCGGGCAGTGCCGCGAGGTCCTCGGTCACGGTGAGGCCGTTGCCGATGAACACCTGGCTGTAGTCCTGCGACTCGCCGTTCTTCAGGCTGAACGACGGGTTCGTCTCGGTGGGCGTCTCGAAGTTGCCCGTGGTGTACGAGAACGACGAGTCGCTCGGGTCCGGACTCGGGTCCGTCACCTTGCGGATGATCACCTGCGCGCAGCTGTCGATGCCCGTGTCGAGGGGCGCGATGAAGTCCTTCATCGCGGCCGTGAACGAGTCGGACGAGCGGCTCTTCAGGTAAGCGCTGCCGAACGTCACGCAGCCGTCGCCCACGATGGCCGAGAAGTCGACCGAGGCCTCACCGAAGGTGCGAGCGGAGATGTCGCCGAGCCCGTCGGTGTCAGCTGCTGGGATCGCGGAGGTGTTGATCGAGCCGGTCGCATCACCCGCGGCCGACAGGTTCACGCGCGTGCCCCAGCACGGGGTGCTGTTGGCGGCCTCGCACTGCGACTTCGGTCCGCTGGCGACCCACCGGGAAAGGAAGAGCTCGGGGTTGGTGCCGCCGTTGGCGAGGTCGTACTGGATGAGCAGGTCGCCGTCGGTGCGGACCGGGGTGACGCCGTTGGCCGAGATCACGTCGGACTGGTTGAACTCGAAGTCCATGTTCGTCGTGCCGGTCGGGTCCTGGACGCGGTGCCAGAACATGTGCAGGAAGTCCCCGCCGGGCGTCTCCTCCAGGTACGTGCCGAACGTCTTCAAGTCGGACTTGTTCGGCGGGATGCTGCCGGTGACCGGCGAGGGCACCTCGGTGTCCTCCTTGGACCCCTGGCCGAACGAGTCGTCGCCGGTGCCGCTCTCGGCGTCGGCCTGGCGGGCCTCGACCACGTTGTCCCAGTCGAGGCCGGGCACGTCGTCGACCACCAGGTTCGCATCGGTGTCGATCTCGAACTCGCTGCCAACCAGGCTCACCTCGGGGTGCGCCGCCTGCGCGGGTCCAGCGATGAGGGCCGTGCTCGTCAGGGCGACGAAGCCGACGCCCGCGGCGATTCGAAGACATCGCCGCCGGAACGTGATCCGCTCCTCGGGCGTTCGGATTCGGGTTGTGTGGGGCATCATCGCCTCCGGTGTCGCAGGCTTCATCCGGTCCGGGCGGGCCGGACGTCTCCGCTGCGGGCGGTGGGCGGACTCGGGCGTCCGTCTTCGGCGCGTCCGGCAAGGTGGGTAGGTGCTTCGCCGGGCGTGCATCGCGCCGTAGGGGTCTCTCACGCCATTCCGCACGTTACTCCGATCGATGAGGAAATCTCAGGTCCCCACTTGGGGGGTAACTTCGCCGACCGCGTGCGACGATGTCGGGATGAGCGAGACGTCCCGATCGGCGGACTCCGAGGCCTCCGGGCCCCGGGCCGCCACGAAGGCCACCCCGGCCCACATCCTCCGCACGAGCTTCGTCACCGAGGAGTCGGTCTACGGCGTCATCCTCGTGTCGGGCATGATCGTCGTCGCGGGCGGGCACGGTGAGACCTCGTGGCAGGTGTTCTGGACCGTCGTCGTCACGGTCCTCGTCTTCTGGGCCGCCCACGTCTACGCCGGGACCGTCGCCCACCACGGATTCGACGACCACCGGATGGTCGGCCTCGGGGAGGCGTTCCGCGGAGCACTCCGCCGATCGTTCGGCATGCTCGTCGCCGCACTCATCCCGTCGTCGATCCTCCTGCTCGGCGCGGCGCGCGTCGTCCCCGACCTCCTGGCCATCTGGACCGCGCTCTGGGTCGGCGTGCTCGTCCTCGCCGTCCTCGGTCTCATCGCGTTCCGGCGGCGCGGGGCGAGCCCCGTGATGCAGGTCGTGGGCGCGCTCGGCACGGCCGCGTTCGGCATCGCGATGATCCTGTTGAAGGCCGTCATCCACTGAGGCGGATGCCCCGGGGCAGCGTGTCACGGGACCATCGTCTTCCCCCGGACTCCGGCGGTCGATATCGTCGGCAGCGTGGCCGACCGGGGGAGTGGTGCCCAGATGACCGATTCGACGAGTCCCGATGACGACCTGCGCGCCAGGATCGCCGAACTCGAGGCCGAGAACGCGCGACTGCGCGCCGACGTCGCCGAGACCCGCGACCTGTCGGCCGACGTCGCCGCTGCGGCATCCGCCGGGCCCGAGCGTCCGAAGCGCCGCCGCGGACGGACCGTGGCCGCCGTCGTCCTCGTCGTGGTCGGCCTCCTGCTCGCGCCGATCGCCGTGATCACGGCCTGGGCGCGCGCCGAGCTCGTCGACACCGATCGGTTCGTCGCGACCTTCGGCCCGCTCGCCGAGGACCCCGCCGTGCAGGCGTTCCTCGCCGACGAGGTCACGCAGGCGATCGAGGAGCAGGTCGACATCCGGCAGCTCACCTCGGACGTCTTCGACGGCATCCGCGCCCTCGACCTGCCGCCCCGAGCCGAGGACGCGCTGTCGCTCCTCGAGGCGCCCGCGGCGCAGGGCCTCAGCTCGTTGCTGTCGTCGACGGTGGACCGCGTGATCCAGTCGGAGGCGTTCGCGAACGTCTGGGACGCTGCGCTCCGGGCGAGCCACACGCAGTTCACGGCGGCCCTCCAGGGCGACCCGGAGGCGATGCTCGAGATCGGGGGCGACGGCACGCTCTCGGTGCAGCTCGGTCCGATCATCGAAGCCGTGAAGGAGCGGCTCGGCGAGCAGGGGGTCGGCTTCGCCTCGGCCATCCCCGTCGTGGACCGCAGCGTGCAGGTCGCCCAGGCCGACTCGCTCGTGCTCGTGCAGACCATCTACACGCTCGCCGTGGCGGTGGGCACGTGGCTGCCGTTGGTCACGCTCCTCCTGCTCGCCGCCGGCGTCGTGGTCGCGAAGCGCCGGAGCGTCGCGCTCGCCTGGACCGCGGGCGGACTGGCGCTCGTCATGCTCATGACGCTCGCGGGGTTCGGCACCGGCAGGCTCTTCTTCGTCGGCACGGTGAGCCCGTCGATCATGCCGAAGGCCGCCGCCGAGTCGGTCTTCGGGGGACTGACCGAGCTCATGGTCTCGACGCTGACGGCGTTCACCGTGCTGGCGCTCGCCGTCGCGATCATCGCCTGGCTCTCGGGGCCGTGGGGGCCGGCGCGGCGCGTCCGCGGCTTCTCCGACGACGCGTTCGGCGCCGTGCGCGGCAGTGCCGAGGCGCACGGCATCACGACCGGGCGGTTCGGCGCCGGGCTGCACCGCTGGCGGGTCGTCGCCTACGCCGCGATCGCCGTGGTCGCCGCGTCGGTGCTGTGGCTCTCGAGGCCGCTGTCGTCGTCGACGGTCGTGTGGACGGTCGTGGTCGCCCTGCTCGCCGTGCTCGTGGTCGAACTCCTGCGCCGGCCCGAGCCCATCCCCGAGGTCGAGCCGCAACCGGAGCCGGAGCCGCTGGCGACCCCGTGACGTCGGCGTCGGCCTGACGCGCGGGCGGGTCATCCGCTCGCCGTCGGACCGCAGGTCGTGAGCGCCGCCGGGCGGCGCTCGCGTTAGGCTCGCGTGCGATGAGACGCACGACGATCGCCCTCCTGGCCGCGCTCGAGGCCACGGTGGCCGTGCTGGTCGGCGTCGGCCTGGCGCTCGTGCCGCTGATGCTGCTCTGGGCGGTCCACTTCGGCCTCGCGGCCCCCGTCGACGCGTTCTTCCGCGCCGCGGCCGACGCGTGGCTCATCGGCCACGGCGTCGACGTCGTCGTGCACCTCGACGCCGCGACGGCCGCCGTGGTCGGCGTCGCCGGCGCGGACGCGCCGTTCACGATCGGCATCGCGCTGCTCGGCTTCGCCCTGCTGACGTTCCTCTTCGGCCTGCGCATCGGCCGCCGGGCGACCGCGACCGGGACGCCGATCGTCGGAGCGGTCTCGGCGGTGCTCGTGACGGGCCTGCTCGGCGCGGCGCTCGCCGTGCTCGCCACGGCGCCGGTGGCGCAACCGGTGGTCTGGCAGGCGGCGGTGCTGCCCGGGGCCGTGATGGGCGGCGGCGTGCTCGCGGGCGTCATGGTGGCCTTCGGCCGGTCCGGTTGGGCGACGGATGCCGCGACCAGCGCGGTGCGCGATCGACTCGACTCCCTCCCGTTCGTCGCCTGGGCGGGCATCCGCTCGGCGATCCGGATCGGCGTGGGCTCGGCGGTCGGCGTGGTCGGGGTCGCCGCGGCGCTCCTCGCGGTTCGCATCGTCATCGACCATCCGACGATCATCGGCCTGTACCAGGCGCTCGGCGCGGGCGTGGACGGCGGCATCGCCATCACGCTCATCGAGCTCGCCCTCATGCCCAACCTGATCGTCTGGGCCGCGTCGTGGATGCTCGGACCGGGCTTCGCGCTCGGCGCGGGCACGATCGTGTCGCCGAGCGTGACGCTCATCGGGCCGGTCCCCGGCCTGCCGATCCTCGGTGCGCTGCCTGCCGAGGGAGCGCCGCTCGGCGTGCTCTGGCTCGCGCTGCCCGTGCTCCTCGGCTTCGGCGGGGCGGTGCTCGTCGGCCGCGGCAAGCGCGAACGCGATCACGAGCCGTGGTGGGCGACGTTGTCCGTCGGTGCGGGAGCGGGTGTCGTCGCGGGGCTCGTCATGGGAGCGCTCGCGTGGGGCGCCGGCGGCGCCGCCGGGCCGGGGAACCTGGCGGAGGTCGGTCCCCACGCGCTCCTCGTCGGCGGCGTGACCGCGGCGAGCGTGGGCGTCGGGGCGATCGCGGGGGCGTTCGCAGCTCGCGCCCGCTCACGGGAGGGCGGCGACGAGGACGAGCCCGGCGATCCCCGTCGGCCCGATCCGACGGCCGACGAGCGCGCATCGTCGGATGGCGTCGAGACGGTCGAGATCGAGGGCCTGACACGTGGGAGCCGTGGTCGCTGAGCGCGATTCCACCGTCCGGCGGGTCGATGCGCACGTGCGCGGCCGGGCCCGTGTCATCCGCTCGTCTGCGCGACGGGTACCCTCGTAGGGTGCTGAAGCTCGTCGTGCTGATCTCGGGCACGGGATCGAACCTCCGCGCGCTCCTCGAGGCGTCGGAGGACGCCGAGTTCCCCGCGAGGGTCGTCGCCATCGGCGCCGACCGCGACTGCGAGGGACTGGCGCTCGGCGAGGAGTTCGGGATCCCGGCCTTCACCGTCCCCTTCACCGCCTACGATTCGCGTGACGAGTGGGGCGATGCGCTCATCGAGCAGGTGCGCGCCTGGGGCGCCGACCTCGTGATCCTCTCGGGGCTCATGCGGCTCGTGCCGCCCGCCGTCGTCGACGCGTTCAGCCCCGACCTGATCAACACCCACCCCGCGTACCTGCCGGAGTTCCCGGGCGCGCACGGCGTGCGCGACGCGCTCGCCGCGGGCGCGACCGAGACCGGCGCGAGCCTCATCGTCGTCGACAACTCCGTCGACGGCGGCCCGATCATCGCCCAGGAGCGCGTGCCGATCCTGCCGGGCGACACCGAGTCGACGCTCCACGACCGCATCAAGCCCGTCGAGCGGCGCCTGCTCATCCAGGCCGTCATCGACATCGCCAACTCGCACCTCGACCTGAAGGAGCTCGCCGCATCATGAGCGGAGCACGCATCGACCCGAGCCTGTACCGCGAGCGGGACGTCGTCCCCGTCAAGCGCGCGCTCATCGCCGTGAGCGACAAGTCCGGGCTCGTCGACCTCGCCTCGGCGCTCGTCGAGGCGGGCGTCGAGATCGTGTCGACCGGCGGCACGTCGAAGGCGATCGCCGACGCCGGGCTCCCCGTGACGCAGGTCGCCGACGTGACCGGCTACCCCGAGCACCTCGACGGGCGCGTGCGCACCCTGCACCCGGCCGTGCACTCGGGG
Organism: Agromyces kandeliae; assembly: GCF_009674665.1. Lineage (GTDB taxonomy): Bacteria > Actinomycetota > Actinomycetes > Actinomycetales > Microbacteriaceae > Agromyces > Agromyces kandeliae. The sequence goes on along the minus strand of NZ_WKJD01000016.1, from coordinate 148,246 downwards.
CTGCTCGCCGACCTCCGGCTCGAGCACCACGAGCGCGAGCTCGCGCAGCTCGCGATCTCGCCCTACGAGCTCGTCGTCGTCAACCTCTACCCGTTCGTCGAGACCGTCGCATCCGGCGCGGAAGCCGACGAGATCGTCGAGCAGATCGACATCGGCGGCCCCGCGATGGTCCGCGCCTCCGCGAAGAACCACGCCAACGTCGCCGTCGTCGTCTCGCCCGACCGCTACGACGAGGTCGTCTCGGCCGTGCGCGCGGGCGGCACCACGCTCGTGCAGCGTCGCGCGCTCGCGCGCGAGGCGTTCCGCCACACCGCGACCTACGACATCGCCGTGGCGTCGTGGATCGGCGGCGTCGTCGCGCCCGACCAGGCCGCCGAGGAGTCGCCCTTCCCCGCATGGGTGGGCGCGGCGTGGACCAAGGACGCCGACCTCCGCTACGGCGAGAACTCGCACCAGAGGGCCGCACGCTACTCGGCCGTCGGCGGCCGCCCGGGCGTCGCCCAGGCGCGCCAGCTGCACGGCAAGGAGATGTCGTACAACAACTACGTCGACGCGGATGCCGCGGTGCGGGCCGCATACGACTTCGCCGCCCCGGCCGTGGCGATCATCAAGCACGCCAACCCGTGCGGCATCGCGGTGGCCGCCGACGGCGCGGCCGACCCGATCGCCGACGCCCACCGCCGGGCCCACGAGTGCGACCCGGTGTCCGCGTTCGGCGGCGTCATCGCGGCGAACCGCGTCATCACGCGCGCGATGGCCGAGACCGTCTCCGGCATCTTCACCGAGGTGCTCGTGGCGCCGGGCTTCGAACCCGAGGCGGTCGAGATCCTCACGCAGAAGAAGAACATCCGCCTGCTCGAGCTGCCCGATGGATTCGAGCCGCCCGTCACGGAGATCCGGCAGGTCTCCGGCGGGCTGCTGCTCCAGCAGGCCGACCGTGCGTTCGCGCCGGCCTCGGAGTGGACGCTCGCCGCGGGCGAGCCGGCCGACGAGGCGACGCTCGCCGACCTCGAGTTCGCGTGGCGGGCCTGTCGCGCGGTGAAGTCGAACGCGATCCTGCTCGCCGCCGACGGCGCCTCGGTCGGCGTCGGAATGGGCCAGGTCAACCGCGTCGACTCGTGCAGGCTTGCCGTCGAGCGCGCCGGCGACCGTGCGGCGGGCTCGGTCGCGGCATCCGACGCGTTCTTCCCGTTCGCCGACGGGCTGCAGATCCTCCTCGACGCCGGCGTGACCGCGGTCGTGCAGCCGGGCGGGTCGGTGCGCGACGAGGAGGTCGTCGCGGCGGCGAAGGCCGCAGGGGTGACCATGTACTTCACCGGGGAGCGGCACTTCTTCCACTGAGCGCCGCCGCACCCGGCCCCGGGCCGTCGGGGCCCCGCCGCGGCGGTACCCTTGAGGTGAGGCGCCCACGAAGCGCCCGCACAGCCGCGCCCACAAGGCGATGAACACAAGGAGCCGATCGATGTCGATCACCCACGCCCCCGCGCCGTCCCCGTCCAACGGGGTCCACGCCGCACTGCCCGCCGACGCACCCGACCACGAGCGCGTGCTCATCACGCGGGGTCCCCGCTCCGGGCTCACCATCATCGTCGCCGTCCACTCCACCGCCCTCGGCCAGGCACTCGGCGGCGCCCGGGTCTGGCACTACGAGCACTGGACCGACGCCCTCGCCGACGCCCTGCGGCTCTCGCAGGCCATGACCCTGAAGAACGCCGCGGCCGGCCTCGCGCGCGGCGGCGGGAAGTCGGTCGTCTGCATCCCCGCGGGCGAGGCGCTCGACGAGGCGCGTCGCCACGACGCGATGCTCGACCTCGGCGACGCCGTCGAGTCGCTCGGCGGCGCCTACATGACCGCGGAGGACGTCGGGACGAGCGCAGAGCTCATGTCGGTCGTGCACGAGCGCACCGAGTACGTCTGCGGCCTGCCCGCCGACGAGGGCGGCGTGGGCGAGCCGGCTGATGCCACCGCGGCCGGCGTGCACGCGGGAATCCTCGCGACCCTCGACCACGTCTTCGGGACCCGCGAGGTCGCAGGTCGCCACTTCGTCATCGCCGGCCTCGGCCAGGTCGGCGGGCGTCTCGCCCGGGCGCTCGCCGCAGGCGGCGCGCGCCTCACCGTCACCGACGTGCACGAGGGAAAGCGGGCCCTCGCCGACGAGCTCGGCGCCGAATGGGTCTCCCCGGCCGACGCCCACCGCGTCGAGGCCGACCTGTTCGTGCCGTGCGGGCTCGGCGGCGTGCTGACCCCCGAGGTCGTCCAGGAGCTGCGGGTCCGCGCCGTCGTGGGCGCCGCGAACAACCAGCTCGCCGAGCGCGACGTCGCGCGGATGCTCCGGGGCCGCGGCATCGCCTGGGCGCCCGACTTCGTCGTGAACGCCGGCGGGGTCGTCTACCTCGACCTGGCGTCGGCGCCCGGGATCGGCCAGGACGAACTGGACCGCCGGATCGCAGGCATCGGCGACGTCGTCGGCGCGGTGCACCGGGACGCCGACGCGGCCGGGATCACCACGCTCGAGGCCGCCGAGCGGCTCGCCGCGGCCCGGCTCGAAGCGGCTCGCTGACCGCCCTCCGCCGCGGGGCGACGCTCGCCCGTCGCCCCGCACCCGCGTCCCCGCGGCGCTGCAGGCGGTGCTCGCCCGGGTCGCGCCACGCGCGCCCGGAGCCGCCCGCGCAACCGTGCGCGACGCCTTCCGCCCGGCCGATAGGCTCGACCGCATGACGCCCCCCGCGACCCAGCCTCCGGCCGTGCCCGCCCTCGATCCCGCGCAGGCGAGCATCGCCCGCCGCTCGATCGCGGCGCTCGCCTCGGCCGGTTCCGTCGCGCTCATCGCCTTCGGGGCAGGCGTCCTCGCCAACCTCGTCTCGCGCGAGCAGAACCCGGTCGTGCTCGCCCAGGTCGTGCCGTACTTCTCGCTCGCGGCGATCGTGCTCTGGGGCCTGCTCTGCATCGGCAACGCGGTCGGCGCGCTCCGCGCCTGGTTCCTGGCGCTGCCGGTCGCCCTCACCTCGGCGGTCCTCGCGACGCTCCTCGCCGCGAGCGCGAACGTGCTCTCGAGCGGCGTCCAGGTGTCGGCTCAGGTCTTCTCGCTCGTGCTCTCGAGCCTGCTCGGGCTCAACCTCCTGTTCATCGTCGCCGCCGTGGTCGCCGAGGTGTTCGTCGCCCCGCGCGTGGCCGCGTGGGTGCTCGCGCACCGTCCTCGCCGCGCCGCCCGACGCGTCGCGCTCGTGCGCATCCCCGCCTCGAACCTCGACGAGGCCGAACTGACGCACCTCGAGCGCCGCCCCGTCGACCAGGCGCTCGCCGACGAGCAGTGGGACGACTACTGCGCCGCACTGGTGGCCGAGGGGTGGGAGACCGTCGAGGTCGACGCCGCACCCGACCTGCCCGACTCCGTGTTCATCGAGGATGCCGTGGTCTTCTTCGACGGTCTCGCCGTGCTCGCCAATCCCGGCGCCGACTCGCGCAAGCCCGAGGTGGACGCCGTCGAGCGCGCCGTGCGCGCCTTCCCGGGCGTCTCGGTCGCCCGCATCACCGCCCCGGGCACGCTCGACGGCGGCGACGTCCTCAAGATCGGCTCGACCGTCTACGTCGGCGCGTCCTCGCGGACGAACGCCGAGGGCGTCCGCCAGCTCCGCGGCATCCTCTCACCGCTCGGCTACACGGTCGTCGCGGTGCCGATCACGAAGGCGCTCCACCTGAAGAGCGCCGTGACGGCGCTGCCCGACGGCACCGTCATCGGCTTCCCCGACCTCATCGAGTCGACCTCCCTGTTCCCGCGCTTCCTCGCGGTTCCCGAGCCCGAGGGCGTCGCGGTCGTGATCCTGTCGGACGAGACGCTCCTGATGTCGGCCTCGGCGCCTCGGACCGCTGAGCTCCTGTCGGGCCTCGGCTACCGCGTGGTCACCGTCGACATCAGCGAGTTCGAGAAGCTCGAGGGCTGCGTCACCTGCCTGTCGGTGCGGGTTCGCTGACCCCGGTCGGCGCCACGAGGCCGGGTCGGGCACGCCGCGAAATCCGATCTTGCGTCCCTCGGTCGCTGAGGCATATCCTGTAGGGCTGCCCGCTCGGGGAACCATCCGGCGGGCGATGGGTTCGTGACCACGACGCAGGAGGACGACATGAAGTACACCGGCATTCCCGCCCGCACGGTCGCGGCGTTCGGTGCGCTCGTCCCGACGCTCGCCTCCTCCGCCACGGTCGACCTGGGCTAGCGCCCCGAGACCGTCCAGCCGGCGGGACGCCGGCCGATCCACGCGGGGCCCCGCCCCGCCTCCGCCTGCGCGCGATCGAGCGCGCGGCATCCACGTCTCCCCATGACGGGTCCGCGTCCGCGCGACCCGTCGCGCTTCCCGGAAGGAACCGGCGTGACCGCCACCGAATCCACCCTCCACCCTCCCCGCGCCGAGCGCACCGGGACGGTGCGCGCGCTCCTGCGACTGCGCCGGTACGTCGGCCCCGCCATGCCCGCGATCTACGGGAGCATGGCCGCCTACCTCGTGGCGCAGCTCATCGCCCTCGCGATCCCGCAGGTGCTCGAGGCGATCGTCGACGGACCGCTCGCCGACGGCGACCGCGCCGCGATCGTGCCGTTCGCGCTGCTCGTGCTCGCACTCGGCGCCGGCGAAGCCGCGATGTTCGCGCTGCGGCGCTGGCTCGTGATCGGTCCGACCACGCGGGTCGAGGCTCGGATGCGCGACGCGCTCTACGCGAAGCTGCAGGACCTGCCCGTCAGCTTCCACGACCGCTGGCCGAGCGGCCAGCTCCTCTCGCGCGCCGTCAGCGACCTCGGCCTCATCCGCCGGTGGCTCGCCTTCGGCCTCGTGCTGCTGGTGATGAACCTGGTCGTCATCGTCGTCGGCGCCGTCGTGCTGATCTCCATGAGCTGGATGCTCGGACTCGTCTTCCTCGCCTGCTCGATCCCGCTGTGGATCGTCGGCTACCGGTTCGAGGGCCGCTACTCCGAGGTGTCGCGTCGCAGCCAGGACCAGTCGGGCGACCTCGCGACCGCGGTCGAGGAGTCCGTCCACGGCATCCGCGTCCTCAAGGCGTTCGGCCGCGGCAAGCACGCGCTGACCTCGTTCCGCGCGCAGGCCGAGCGGCTGCGCTCGACCGAGATCGAGAAGGCGCGCCTCGACGCGAACATCTGGGTGTGGATCCTCGTCGTGCCCGCGGTGGCGCTCGCGATCTGCCTCGTGCTCGGCGTGTGGCTCGCGGCGCAGGGCCAGCTCTCGGTGGGCCAGCTCGTGGCGTTCTTCGCCACGGCGGCGGTGCTCGCCTGGCCGATCGAGTCGATCGGGTTCCTGCTGGCGTTCTCGCTGGATGCGCGGACGGCCACTGACCGGTACTTCGACGTCATGGACAGCGAGAACGCCGTCCGCGACCCGGAACGGCCCGCCGAGCTCGGGTCGCCGCGCGGCGAACTCGCGTTCTCCGACGTCCGCTTCCGCTACCAGGACTCGCCCGAGCGGTTCGGCGACCTGCTCGACGGCGTCGACCTCGTGCTCCGGCCCGGCGAGACGATGGCGCTCGTCGGCCTCACCGGCTGCGGCAAGACGACCATGACGGCGCTCGCCACCCGCCTGTACGACGTCACCGGCGGGTCGGTGACGCTCGACGGCGTCGACGTGCGCGCCTTCCGACGCGAGGAGTTGCGCAGGCACATCGCGATGGCGTTCGAGGACGCCACGCTGTTCTCCGCGTCGGTGCGCGAGAACGTCCTGCTCGGCCGGCCCGAGCTCGCAGGCGACGCCGCTGCCGACGCGGCGGTCGCGGCCGAGGCGGAGCGCGTGCTCGACGAGGCGCTGCGCGTCGCGCAGGCCGGATTCGCGTACGGCCTGCCCGACGGCGTCGACACCAAGGTCGGCGAAGAGGGGATGAGCCTCTCCGGCGGGCAGCGTCAGCGGCTCGCCCTCGCGCGCGCGGTGGCCGCGAAGCCCGCGGTGCTGGTGCTCGACGACCCCCTGTCGGCGCTCGACGTGGCCACCGAGGCGCGCGTCGAGGCCGAGTTGCGGACGGTGCTCGCCTCGACGACCGCGCTGATCGTGGCGCACCGTCCGTCGACCGTGATGCTCGCCGACCGGGTCGCCCTCCTCGAGGGCGGCCGGATCACCGCGGTCGGCACCCACTCCGAGCTCCTGCGGGAGTCGGAGCACTACCGCTTCGTCATCTCGAGTCTCGAGGACGAGGAACGTCGCGCGCAGGCGGAGGCATCCGACCTGATCGACGGGCAGGACCTGGCCGAACCGGCCGAACCGAAGGAGGCGATCCGATGAGCACCGTGACCGGGGTGCAGGGCGAGGAGCGCGACGAGTACACGAAGGCCGAGTCCCGCTGGATCCGCAGGCGGAGCCTGCGGCTGCTCGGGTCCCTGCTGCAGCCGCTGCGCGCGCAGCTCTGGGTGACGATGGCGGTCATCGTCGTCTCGACGGCCGCCCAGGTCGCCGGGCCGGCGATCATCGCCTACGGCATCGACCGCGGGCTGCCGGCGCTCATGGCGCAGGACTGGCTGCCGGTCGGGCTCGCGGGGCTCGCCTACCTCGTCACCGGCGCGGTGGGGGCGTTCCTCATCGCCTGGTACATCCGCATGGCCGCGCGGATCAGCCAGTCCGTGCTCATCGACCTGCGCACGCGGGTGTTCCTGCACACGCAGAAGCTCTCGCTCGAGTTCCACGAGTCGTACACGTCGGGCCGGATCATCTCGCGCCAGACGAGCGACCTCGACGCGATCCGCGAGCTCATGGACGAGGGCATCAACCAGCTCGTGCGGGGCCTGCTCTACATGCTCTTCACGGCGATCGCGCTCGTCTGGCTGGACTGGCTCTCCGGGCTCGTCCTGCTCGCGACGCTGCTCCCGCTGGTCGCGCTCACGCGCTGGTTCCAGGTGCGCTCGCAGCGGCTGTTCCGGCGCTCGCGCGTCGCGAGCGCGAAGCTCATCGTGCAGTTCGTCGAGACCATGACCGGCATCCGCGCGGTGCAGGCGTTCCGTTCGGAGCGACGCAACGAGCGCGTGTTCGGCGACCTCGTCGAGGACTACCGCGACGTCAACGCCCGGGCGCTCGGGCTGTTCGCCGTGTACAACCCGGCGCTCAACCTCATGGGCTACGTCGCGGTCGCGGGCGTGCTGCTCGTCGGCGGGTTCCGCGTGGCGGACGGGGCACTCGAAATCGGCGTGCTGCTCGCGGCGGTGCTGTACACCAAGCGCTTCTTCGACCCGATGGAGGAGTTGGCGATGTTCTACAACTCCTACCAATCGGCCGCGTCGGCGCTCGAGAAGATCTCGGGCGTCCTCGAGGAGCAGCCGAGCGTGCCCGACCCCGCCGAGCCGGTCGACCTCTGGACCGCCGACGGCCGGGTGCGGTTCGAGTCGGTCGAGTTCGCGTACACGCCCGACCGCGTGGTGCTGCCGAGGTTCGACCTCGACGTGCCCGCAGGCCAGACGATCGCGCTCGTCGGGTCGACCGGCGCCGGGAAGTCGACGCTCGCCAAGCTGATCTCGCGGTTCTACGACCCGAGCGACGGCGTGGTCGAGCTCGATGGGGTCGACCTCCGGCGCATGCACCCGAAGGACCTGCGGCGCGCGATCGTCATGGTCACGCAGGAGGCGTACCTGTTCTCCGGGTCGGTGGCCGACAACATCGCGCTCGGCAAGCCCGAGGCGACCTTCGACGAGATCGTCGCGGCCGCGAAGGCGGTGGGCGCTCACGAGTTCATCGAGGGGCTGCCGAACGGCTACGACACCGACGTGAACAAGCGCGGCGGGCGCGTCTCGGCGGGCCAGCGCCAGCTGATCTCGTTCGCACGCGCGTTCCTCGCCGACCCCGCGGTCCTGATCCTCGACGAGGCGACGAGCTCGCTCGACATCCCGAGCGAGCGGCTCGTGCAGGAGGGCCTGCAGACGCTGCTCGCCGACCGCACGGCCGTCATCATCGCGCACCGCCTCTCGACGGTCGCGATCGCCGACCGGGTGCTCGTCATGGAGCACGGCCGCATCGTCGAGGACGGCTCGCCCGCCGACCTGATCGGCGGTACGGGCCGGTTCGCGGCGCTGCACGCGGCCTGGCGCGACTCGCTCGTGTAGCGGTGCGGCGGGCGGATGCCTCGGGCGCGAGCCCGAGGCATCCGCGATCACGCGCGAGACGAGCATCATCGCGGGGGTCGCGACGAGGCGGCCGGGCTCGGCGCGTCCCGGGCGTCACCGAAGGGCGCGCGATGACCGCGGACGTCAGTCCATCGGCGCGCGCTCGACGCGGTCCTCGATGCGGGGCAGTCGGCGGATGCCGTCGGGCATCCACCACACGACGTTCGCCCAGGCGACGATGAACGCCGTCGCCGCGATCGTGTCGGCGAGGAGCGAGGCGATGCCGACCGTGAGGAACTTCGCGATCGCGTAGGCGGTCAGGCCGGCGAGCACCGAGACGATCGTCACCGAGCACCAGTTGACGAGGTTGATCCAGTTGACGCGGCCGCCGCCCTCGCTCTCCTCGTCCTCGTCGACGACCGGCGGCCGGTACCGGATCCGGAGCCAGTCCCACGTGAGCGCGATCGTGACGGCCGCCGCGCCGATGGCGAGGGCGACCCAGTTGAGTTCCTGCGGCACCTCGAGCGCCGCGGGAGTGCGGTCGCGTGTGAGGTACTCCGTCGCCAGCTGGACGAACGGCAGGACGCCGCCCAGCAGGGCGAAGATCGAGATCATCACGATCGTGCGCACGTCCCGGCCCGGGATCCGGGCGCGCGTCGCCGAGCCGGCAGCGCGCACCGCGATCGCCGTCAGCACGACCGTGACGCCGAGGCAGAGCAGCATCAGCAGGAAATTGCTGCCGATGATCGCGATCATGAACGGGAGGACGCTCGCCATCGCAACGCCCGCGATGGACCAGGCGGGGCGCAGCGCGCGGCGCCGCGCCTCGCGGGCCGCGGTGCCGAGGTCTCCGTCGAGGGCGTCGGCGACCGCCGACCAGTGGCGGAGACGCGAAGCCACCGATCCGGCGATGACGGCGATGGCGACGAGGCCCGCCACGAGCGCGACGCCGAGCCACCAGATCGAATCGCGCTCGATGTCGTCCCACGTGAGCAGCCAGGCGACCGCGGCGGCGAAGCCCGAGACGAGCGCCAGCCGGGGAGGGTCGAAGACCGTCGGGAGCGGGACGAGCACGGGACGCATCAGGAACAGCGCCGCCCCCGCGAGCCAGCGCGTGCCGGTCCGCACGGGCTGGACGACGACCCGGTCGAACAGGCGCACTGCGCGCGACGCGATCGCGAACCGGTACGACGGGTCCAGGTTGAAGATGGTGTCCGTCCCCGCACGCAATCGTGCGCGTCGAGTCGTGCCCGCCGCCTCGGCGGTCTCCGCGCCCGTTCCCCCGATGCCGCCGTCGGCGGTGGGTGAGGGCGACGCCGGCTCGAGCGGCGACAGGTCGCGACCGACGACCTCGGGCTCGTCCGCCTCGGCCAGCACCGCATCCTGCAGCACGCGCACGGTGTGCTCCGTGCGGATGCCGTCGGGCGCGAGCGTCGTCAGGAACCTGGCGATGCCGGCGGCGCCGTCGAGCCGACCCCACCACCAGTCGTTGACCCGCCAATCCCGGGCCAGGAACCCGAGGAAGTTGCCGACCCCGTAGCCGGCGAGCTTCGAGCCCCGGTCGAGCGTCACCTCAGACGACGCCGCCGTGATGGCCGCGGCGGCCTCGGTCGGCTTCAGGTCGCCCCTGCGAAGGACCCTGCCGAGCATCGCGTACCACTGGTCCGCCACGAGTGCGCGGAACTCCTGCGGATCGGCGGGCGGCTCGTCGACGCCGATCGCCCAGTAGCGCACGCTCGAGAGCGCCGGCGGGATGCCGGCCGAGTGGTAGAGGGGAGGCAGGTCGACGGCCGACAGAATGGGGCTCGACCCCAGCGGACGCCACGGCGACGCGGCCCATTCCGACGTGAGTTCGCGGGCGCCGCCGGCCAGCTCGCGCTCGACGTTCACCGTCGCGATCCGCAGCAGCGCGACGGCCGTGTCGAGGCCGTCCCACAGCTCCCGCTCCCGGTGGCGGCGGCTCTCGGCGAGCCAGACGTCGATCCACCCGCGGAGGTCGTCGACGGTCGGGTCGTCACCGCCCTCCGCGAACGCGGCCGTCGTCTCGAGCACGCGGACGGTGATCCGATCCCGCCATTCGATGGCCGCCGTGAGTGCGGCATAGGCGGACCCCCGGACCTCGCCGAAGGCGAATCCGTGCCGAGATCCCGATGCCGCAGGCAGCGCCTCGAGCGCGCGAGACCAGCCGAGCACGCAGTTCGCGGCGTCCGCAAGCGCGAGCGGCGACCGCGCGAACGCATCGCGCTGCGTCGGCGAGAGCGCGGCGACCCGCTCGGTCGCGACATCCGCCAGTGCGGTCAGCTTCACGAGCGGGATCGGACGGTACCGCCGTCGATGCTCGAGCGAGGAGTGCAGCTGCCAGAGGCTCGGGGCGGCGATCGTCTCGGCGAGATGGTCGGCGAGGTCCACCGAGAGCGCCCTGAGGTACGCGGGTCGGCGCGCGGCCACGCCCGACGGGTCGGCGAGCGCACTCGCCACGAGCGGGGCCGCGCTCTCGAAGCGCGCCCTCGCGACCTGCTGCGCGGTGTTGAACCGCTCGAGCTCCGCCACTTCGCGGGCGACGGACTCGCGTCGGAGCTGGCGGTCGAACATCGCCTTGATCGCACGGAAGAACCGGGACGCGTTCGGGTCCCAGTCGACCCGCCCGCCGAGCGGCGGGTCGGGCTCCGGGTCGAGGAAGATCATCGCCCGATCCGCGCGCCGGTCGGACACGCGCGACCGTGCGGCCCGCAGCGCGCGCTCGATCGGGACGTTGTCGAACACGGCTCCGTCGACCACGCGGTACGGCGTGCTCGCCTCGGACCGGTGACCGGCGAACGCGAAGCGCATCCCCGGCCCGCCGTCGATGCCCGCCTCGTCTCCCGCGCCCGCGTCGCCCTGGAACGAGTCGATCGCCGCGGGCTCGAACCCGCCGGGAAGCGACGAGGTCGATCGCGCGGCCAGCGCCAGCCTCGAGAGGTTCGTCAGGTCGTCGTCGCGCACGGTCGGATCGACCGCCTCGAGCTCGCGACCCCGGGTGGGGATGCGGTTGTCGAGCCGGTGCGCGTCATCGCCGACGAACCGGAAGTGCCCGCGGCCCTCGTTCGCGTCCTCCTCGTACTCGTCGCTCGCGTCGATCACGGTCACGGACAGGTCGACGGCGGTGTACTCGGACACGAGGTCGGGGTGCCGGTCGTCGGTGTCGTAGATCTCCACGAGGGCCCGGCCCGTCTCGGCCCGGAAGTAGTTCTCGCCCTGCATGAGCGCGAGGATGCCGCGGGCGCCGGGAGGGTGCAGCAGCCCCCAGAAGCCGCCGACCGAGCCCCACGTGCTGAGCAGCCGGTCGAGTCCGGTGCCGGCGCGCTGGGCGACCGCGTAGACGACCGCGTTCAGGCCGCCCGCGCTCGCGCCCGCGAGGAGGTCGAACTCGACGCGGTCGTACCCCGCGGCATCCAGCATCTCGGCGTAGGCCTGCAGCCGGGTGAGCACGGGATCGGTCAGCGGCCGCTCGGCGGTCTCGGGCACCAGCGCGAGCGTCTCGTCGCCGACATCGAAGAGGCGGATGCGGCGCAGCAGGTCGAGCTCGGCGACCGTGCCGCCGATCCAGACGGCGAGGCTCACGCCTCCGCGCATCGCGAGCGCGACCCTGAGGGTGCGGTTGAAGGACGGCGTGGCACCGGGGTGGCGTCCGAGCACCTGGTCGACGCGCTCCTCCGGGCGGACCACGACGAGTCGGACCGGACGCCCGGACGTGGCGGCGCGCGCCGTCGACGCGGCTGGGGCGGACGCCGGCGACGAACCGGATCGGACCATGACGCTCCTCGGATGGACGGCGCGGGCCGGCGCCTCGGGGTCCGCGCGGCAGGCAGGGTGCGCGACCTGCTCCCAGCGTGGCACGGCCATGCACCCCCGCGCACGGGACTGTCCCCACAACGGGGTCCACCAGAGGGCCCGGCTCGGCGCGTATGGTCGGGAGTGGGCGGCGCATGGACGTCGGGGGCTCACGCACGCCTTCGATCGGAGGTGCCTGGATGGTTGAGCGCACGGAGGAACGGCCCCTGAGGGTCGCCATCGCGGACGACGCGCTGCTGCTTCGCGAGGGGATCGCGAAGGTGCTCGAGGGCGGTGGCATCGACGTCGTCGGCTCCTACGGCACGGGGGACGAGCTGCTCGCCGCGATCGACGACCTCGACCTCGACGCCGCCGTGCTCGACATCCGCATGCCCCCGACCCACCGCGACGAGGGGATCGTCGCGCTGGAGCGCATCCGGCAGGACGGCAGCGAGATCGGCATCCTCCTGCTCTCGATGTACGCGACGCCCGAGTACGCGCTCCGCGTGATGGGCGCGGGCAGCGGCACCGGCTACCTGCTGAAGGAGCGCGTGTCCGAACCGCAGACGCTGGTGCGCGCCGTGCAGACCGTGGCATCCGGCGGGTCGGTCGTCGACCCCGAGGTGGTCGAGCAGCTGGTCCAGCGCACGCGCGCCGACGACCCGCTCGCGCGCCTCACCGAGCGCGAGCGCTCGGTGCTCGAGCTCATGGCGCAGGGCTACTCCAACGGCGGCATCGCGCAGACCCTGTTCCTCGGCCTGAAGACCGTCGAGACGCACGTCCGCAGCATCCTGCAGAAGCTCGACCTGGAGGAGTCCCCCGAGCACCACCGCCGCGTGCTCGCGGTGCTGACGCTCCTCGGCCAGAGGTGATGCCCTTGTGATGGCACCCGGCCGCCGCGGGCGAATCGCACGACGGACCGCCGTGATCGCGACCGTCGTCGCGATCAGCCTGTTCATGGAGGTCTCGGGCTACCTCGCCACCCCCGAGGCGCTGCGGCCGGAGCTGTCCTGGACGACGGTGCACGCGATCGTCCCGCTCGTCTTCGCGGCGTGCGCCGGCGTCGCGTGGGCGATCGGGCCGAACCCGGTGCCCGCGCGGCTCATGATCGTGTTCGTCCTGTTCTGGATCCCGCAGGCCTTCTACCCGGTGATCGAATCGCTCGGATGGCTCTGGCCGATCCTCCGCGGCGTCGACCTCGGCTGGGCGGTGGTCGCCGGCATCCTCGTCCTCGTGTACCCGCGCGGCGGCCTCGGTGATCGCTTCGACCGCGTCATCGCGACGACGGCGCTCGTGGCGACCGTCGTGAACTTCTTCACCGTCCTCGCGCTCGCCGGGCCCGACTCGGTGCCGTGCGAGTGCGTGCCCAACCCGTACCGCGTCGCCGAGGCTCCGGCCGTGTTCGCGATCGTCGACATCGGGTACCGCATCGTCGGGGTGGCGCTCGCGATCGCGATCGCGCTCCGACTGCTCCTGCGCTGGGTCCGCGGGAGCGTGCCGGCGCGCACGGTCGCGTTCCTCATGCCGGTCGCGCTCCTGTCGTGGGTGAGCACGCTCGCCGCGCAGATGGTCCGGTACGCCACCGGTGCCCCGCCCAACCTCGCGCTCGAGACCGTGTCGCTCATCGCGATGGCCTCGGTGCCGGTGTGCTTCGTGGCGGGCATCGCGCACGCGCGCAACATGCGGGCACGCGTCGCCGACCTCATGCGCATCACGCGCGAGGGCGCCGATCGCGGGCTGTGGGCGGAATCGCTCGCGCGCACCCTTCGGGACGACTCGGTGCGGGTCTTCTGGTGGGACGAGGAGCGCGGGCGGTACGTGGATGCCGCGGGCCACCCGATCGACTCCGCCGAGGAGGGCCGCGGGCACAGCATCCTGCCGGTCGCATCGCCGAGCGGCCTGCCGATCGCCCTGATCCGGCACGATCGCGTGCTGACCGACAACATGCGACTGCTCGACGGCGTCTCGAGCGCACTCCGGCTGTCGGTCGACAACGGCCGGCTCAGGTCGGAGATCGAGCGGACGCTCGAGCAGGTGCGCCAGTCGCGCCAGCGGATCGTCGAGGCGGGCGACGAGGCGCGGCGACGGATCGAACGGGACCTCCACGACGGGGCGCAGCAGCACCTCGTCGCCGTGGGGATGCAGCTCCGCATCGCTGCGAACACGGCTCGCGCCTCCGACGACGACGCGCTCGCGAACGAGTTGGAGGAGTCGATCGCGACACTGAACGAGGGCCTCAAGGAGCTGCGGGAACTCGCGCACGGCATCCACCCGAGCCTGCTGTCGCAGGGCGGCCTGGCGCTCGCGCTGCCCGAGCTCGCCGGGCGGTGCCCGGTCCCCGTCGACATCGCGGTCCAGCCCGAGGGCCGGCTCGCCGAGCTCGTGGAGTCCACGGCGTACTTCGCCGTCGCCGAGGCGCTCGCCAACATCGCGAAGCACTCCCAGGCGACGCGCGCCTGGGTCCGGGCCTACGTCGAGGGCGACGAGCTCGTGCTGATGATCCGCGACAACGGCGTCGGGGGTGCGTCGCTCGACAAGGGCACCGGGATGCTCGGCATCGTGGACCGCATCGACGCGGTCGGCGGTTCGATCGAGCTCGACTCCCCGCGCGGCGCGGGGACCACGGTCACGGTGCGCATGCCGGCGCACCTCGAGGCCTCGGACGAACTCCCCGGCACCGGGGCGGGGCTCCTCGTCGCGGCCGAGTCCGGCGCGGAGCCGCCGGATGCCGCTGCGGCGCCGGACCCTGCGAAGTCCGTCGCACCCGGCGTCGTCTCCTCGCCTGCCGACCTCTGACCTCGCACGCGGGGCACGGGCGGGGCGCGCGACGGCCGTGCCGGTCCGGGCGCGGGAACGCTGACGGCTCAGCCGCGCCAGCGGCAGGCCGCGAGGTCGACCCGGTAGCCGTCCTCGTCGTCGACCGCGCGGATCGGGACGCCCTCGGCGACGTAGTGCTCGCGCGCGGCGACCGCGTGTCCGGCCGGCGGGCGGCCGCCCGCACGGATGACGCGCCACCAGGGCACGTCGCCGCCGTAGCGCGCCATGACCTGGCCGACGGCGCGCGCTCCGCGCGAGCCGAGCGTCGCCGCGACGTCGCCGTACGTCATCACCATGCCGGGAGGGATGTCGGACACCACGGCCAGCACGGCGTCGACGAAGCCCTCGCCGTGCCGTGGCATCCGTCGCCCCTCGACCGGGTCGTGGAGGGTCGGCTCAGCCGGCGAGCTCGAGCGCGCCGATGACGTCGCCGTACTGGGTCTCGCCGACGTCGCGGAAGCCGATGCGGTGGAAGAACTCGCCCGGTCCGCCCTCGCCCGGCTCCCACAGCACGGTGATGCGGTCGAACCCGCGGCGCTTCGCCTCTTCGGCGAGTGCGTGCGCGAGGAACCGGCCGACGCCCTTGCCCTGCGCCTCGGCGTCGACGTTGATGCGCCAGATGCAGGCCCGGAACTCCTCGTGCTCGTTCTCGGGGTCGAAGTTTCCGTGGATGAAGCCGACGACCCTGTCGTCGTTGAGCGCGACACGCTGCCATGCGGTCGCGGGGTTCACGACGGAGGACTCGGCGGCGTAGGTGACCGGCGCGATGAACTGCTCCTGGCCCGGCTTCAGCGACAGGGTGTTCGCGGCGACGATGTTCGTCGCGTTCAGTTCTTCGAGTCGCAGATCAGCCATGCATCGCAGCCTAACCGCATGAGGTGGCGCGCCGGTAACCCTCATGCGACCGGATGGAACGACGGCGGCACGCGCCGCCTCGGCCGAATGCCGGCGGCCGGCCTCGCCGCCGTGGTCGCGCTGCGGATGCTCGATCTCTCGATGTCGAGATATTCCGCCGACGCGGTAAGCTGGACGACGGCGTGTCCGGACACCCCCGAGACTTCCTCGCTTCCCAAGCAATCCCACGAGATCCCAAGGAGACCGCCCCTTGTCGAAGATCAAGGTCGAAGGTACCGTCGTCGAACTCGACGGCGACGAGATGACCCGCATCATCTGGCAGGCCATCAAGGACCAGCTCATCCACCCGTACCTCGACGTCAACCTCGAGTACTACGACCTCTCCATCCAGAAGCGCGACGAGACCGACGACCAGATCACGGTCGACGCGGCGAACGCCATCAAGCAGCACGGCGTCGGCGTGAAGTGCGCGACGATCACGCCCGACGAGGCGCGCGTCGAGGAGTTCGGCCTGAAGAAGATGTGGCGGTCGCCCAACGGCACCATCCGCAACATCCTCGGCGGCGTGATCTTCCGCGAGCCGATCATCATCTCGAACATCCCGCGGCTGGTGCCCGGCTGGAACAAGCCGATCATCGTCGGCCGCCACGCGTTCGGCGACCAGTACCGCGCCACCGACTTCAAGTTCGAGGGCGCCGGCACGCTCACGATGACCTTCACCCCGCAGGACGGCTCCGAGCCGCAGCAGTTCGAGGTCTTCCAGGCGCCCGGCTCGGGCATCGCCATGGGCATGTACAACCTCGACGCGTCGATCCGCGACTTCGCGCGCGCCTCGCTGAACTACGGCCTCGACCGCAACTACCCGGTCTACCTGTCGACGAAGAACACCATCCTGAAGGCCTACGACGGCCGCTTCAAGGACATCTTCCAGGAGGTGTTCGACAGCGAGTTCAAGGACAAGTTCGAGGCCGCCGGCATCACCTACGAGCACCGCCTCATCGACGACATGGTCGCGGCCTCGCTCAAGTGGGAGGGCGGCTACGTCTGGGCCTGCAAGAACTACGACGGCGACGTCCAGTCCGACACCGTCGCGCAGGGCTTCGGGTCGCTCGGCCTCATGACCTCCGTGCTCACCACGCCCGACGGCGGCATCGTCGAGGCCGAGGCGGCGCACGGCACGGTCACGCGCCACTACCGCCAGCACCAGCAGGGCAAGCCCACCTCGACCAACCCGATCGCCTCGATCTTCGCCTGGACGCGCGGGCTCGCGCACCGCGGCAAGCTCGACGGCAACCAGGAGCTGATCGACTTCTCGCACACCCTCGAGGACGTCGTCATCAAGACGGTCGAGTCCGGTGCCATGACGAAGGACCTCGCGCTCCTCGTCGGCCCCGAGCAGGAGTTCCAGACCACGGAGCAGTTCCTCAACACGATCGACGCGAACCTCAAGGCGCGCCTCGGCGCCTGAGCCGCCCCGCTCGAGCGGTCCGAAGGGCCGGATGCCGCGTGCATCCGGCCCTTCGCCGTGTCCCGCGACGCCTCGTTCGCCCTCGCGCGCATCCGAGTGCCGTTTCTGCGGTGGAGTACGGGATCAACCTGCACTCCACCGCAGAAACGGACCTTCGTCGCGGCCGGGTCGGGGGAGTGGGCGAGGATGGAGGCATGGCCCGTGGCATCCGTCTCGTCCGTCGCTACCCGGTCGTCTCGCTCACGCTCGCGATCGGCCTCGTCGGCATCGTGCTGGCGCTCTCCGGGCAGGGCCGGTTCGTCGCGTGGATCTTCAGCGGGTACGCGCTCGCGATCGCCGCGTGGCAGGCCGTCGGCATGGTGCGCGACATCCTGCGCGGGCACTGGGGGCTCGACATCCTGGCGGTCACCGCCATCGTCGCGACGGTCGTGGTGGGGGAGTACGTCGCCGCCCTCATCGTCGTCCTCATGCTCACCGGCGGTGAGGCCCTCGAGGACTACGCGAACCGCCGTGCCAAGCGCGAGCTCGACGCGCTGCTGACGCGCGCGCCGCAGCGCGCGCACCGCGTCGTCGACGACCACTTCGTGGACGTGCCCGTCGACGAGGTACGCCCGGGTGAGGTCCTGCTCGTGCGACCGAGCGAGATCGTGCCCGTCGACGGCACGCTGCGCTCCGACGAGGCGACGGTCGACGAGTCGTCGATCACGGGGGAGAGCATCCCCGTCGAGAAGCACGCCGGCGACGAGCTGCTCTCCGGGTCGGTGAACGGCCAGGCCGCCATCGAGATCGTCGCGACCGCCCGCGCCGCCGACAGCCAGTACCAGCAGATCGTGGCGCTCGTCGCCGAGGCCGCGGCCAGCAAGGCGCCCGTCGTGCGGCTGGCCGACCGCTACGCCGTGCCGTTCACGGCCTTCTCGCTGCTGCTCGCCGGTGCCGCGTGGTGGATCTCGGGCGACCCGGTGCGCTTCGCCGAGGTGCTCGTGCTGGCGACGCCCTGCCCGCTGCTCATCGCGGCGCCCGTCGCCTTCATCGGAGGCATGAGCCGGGCCGCGCGCAACGGCGTGATCGTGAAGGGCGGCGGCGTGCTCGAGCAGCTCGCCCGCGTCCGTACGGCGGTCTTCGACAAGACCGGGACGCTGACGCACGGCTCGCCCGAGCTCGTCGCCGTCAGGCCCGAACCGCCGTACGGCGAGGACGAGCTGCTGGGGCTCGTCGCGTCGGCGGAGCAGTACTCGTCGCACGTCCTCGCCGCGTCGATGATCGACGCCGCGACCGAACGCGGGATCCAGCTCGCCGAGGCGGCGACCGCGCGCGAGGCGGCGACGAACGGCGTGGTCGCCCGCATCGACGGGCACGAGGTCGTCGTCGGCAAGTTCGCGTTCGTCGCCGAGCACGCCCCGTCGGCTCGGCGCACCGACATCGCCCCCGGCGAGCTGGCGGTCTACGTGGCGGTCGACGGTCGGCACGCCGGGGCGCTCCTCGCCCGCGATCGGCTGCGCGGCGACGCGGCCGCGACGCTCGCCCGACTGGACGAGCTCGGCGTGCACCACACCATGATGCTCACGGGCGATGCCCAGGCGACCGCCGACCACATCGCGGCCGAGCTCGGCATCGAGCGCGTGCGCGCGGAGTGCCTGCCCGCCGACAAGGTCCACGAGGTCGCCGGGATCGCCGAGCGCCCGGTGATCATGGTCGGCGACGGCGTCAACGACGCGCCCGTGCTCGCGGCCGCCGACGTCGGCATCGCGATGGGCGCCCGCGGCGCGACGGCGGCGAGCGAGTCCGCGGGTGCCGTGATCCTCGTCGACGACATCTCCCGCACCGCGAAGGCCGTCGAGATCGGCCGCGACACCGTCCGGATCGCCCTGCAGTCGATCTGGCTCGGCATCGTCGTGAGCGTCGCGCTCATGCTGGTCGCCGCGTTCGGTCTCATCCCGGCGACCGCGGGCGCGCTGCTGCAGGAGCTCGTGGACCTCGCGACGATCCTGGCCGCGCTGCGCGCGATCGGCGGCCGCCGCGACGCCCGGGCCGCGGTGGACCCCGGCCGCGCCGAGGTCGCGTCCGGGTCGGCGCGGCCCGACACCGCCCGGCGCTGACCCCCGCGACGCGGCCGGCGTCCGAGCGCCCGGCTCCGACGGCCCGGCCTTCAGTCCGCGAGCCCCGAGGTGTGCGCCACGACCACGGCCTGCACTCGGTCGCGCACCCCGAGCTTCAGGAGCACGCGCGCGACGTGCGTCTTCACCGTCGTCTCCGCGAGGAAGAGCTCGGCGCCGATCTCGGCGTTCGAGAGCCCGCGCGCCATGGCGCGGAGCACCTCGCGCTCGCGCGGCGTCAGCTCGGCGGCTCCGGCCGGGGCGGCCTCCGCCGTCGGGCGCTCCACGTAGCTCTGCACGAGCCGGGCCATGACGCTCGGCCCGAAGGTCGACTCGCCGGCGGCGCAGGCCTTCACCGCGGCGATCAGCTCGCGCGGCGGCGTGGTCTTGATGAGGAACCCCGACGCGCCGGCCCGCAGGGCACCCGCGACGTAGTCGTCGAGGTCGAACATCGTCAGCACCATCACCCGTGCGGACGGGGCCGCGGTGAGGACGGGTGCGATCGCCGTGATGCCGTCGCCTCCGGGCATCTCGACGTCCATGAGCACGAGGTCCGGCTGGAGGCGGGCGGCCTCGGCCACGGTCGTCGGACCGTCGTCGCAGACGGCGACCACCTCGAGGTCGGGGTCGCTCTCGAGGATCGAGACGAGCCCGCTCCGGAGCAGCTCGTGGTCGTCGGCGAGGATCAGGCGGGTCACCCGGGCGCTCCGTCCACGTGCACGAGCGGCAGCCGCGCCATCACCCGGAACCCCCGGTCGTCTCGCGGACCGGCGGCGAACTCGCCGCCGACCTCGGCCACGCGCTCCGCGAGCCCGGTGAGCCCGTAGCCGCCGCGCGATCGCGGTGCGGCTCGCGCGCCGTCGTCGACCACCGAGACCTCCACCGCGTCGCCCACGACGGCGAGGCACAGAGCGATGCGGGACCCCGGCGCATGGCGTGCGGCGTTCGCGACGCCCTCTTGGGCGATCCGATATGCGGTCGCGGCGAGGTCGCGGGGGAGGTCGGGCGGCGGATCCTGCAGCGTCGCGTCGACGTGCACGCCGGCGTGCCGCATCCGCTCGACCAGCGACGGCAGGTCGGCCGGGCCGCGGTCGGCCGAGCCGCCGAGCGTCGCGCCCGCGAGCCGCGGCATGAGGTCGTCGAGCTCGTCGACGGCCTGGTCGGCCGCCGCGACGACCACGCCGATCGCCCGGATCGCCGCGGGTCGGTCGGAGGCCCACCGGAGCTCCGCCGCGCCGGCCTGCATGACGATGACGCCGATGGTCGCGGAGACCGCGTCGTGGAGTTCCCGCGCGGTCGCGATCCGGTCGCGCTGCACCGCCGCGCCGGCCTCGCGATCGAGGATCGCCTCGTGCCGGGCGGCGCTGGCGGCACTGCGGCGACGGCGGGCATCGAGCACCCGGCTCGCGGACCCCGTGAGCGCGGCCGCGGCGAGGATGACCACGAGGATGCCGACGTTGTCGGGTGACCACACCACCTGCGACCAGACGCCGACGGCGGTCAGGGCGACCGGACCGACGATCGCGAGCGGTCCACGGCGGGGGTGCGCGACGGCCGCCCACATCAGGAGGCCGAACGCGAGCACGGTCCACGTGCCGAACCGGACGGGCGTTCCCAGGGTTGTGCCGACCGCCACCGCCGCCGCCTGGACGGCGAGCGCGGCCCCGGGATCCACCCGCCAGGCCAGGGTCGCTGCAGCGGCGACGACGCCCAGGAGGACGGCGACGACCGACGGGCCGGGGAGGTCGAGTGCCGGACCGGCCAGGGACTCGACCAGGCACACCGCGACCGCGACCGCGGCGAGGACGAGGTCGAGCGCTCCCGGACGCGGGCGCGGCGATGCGATGGGTTCGGCCTCCGCGGGCACGGGGCCGCCGTCGCCGCCGGGCGCCCGAAGGAGCTCGAGCAGGCGTCGGAGCTCGGCCGTCGCGGCGCGGCCGTCGTGCTGGATCGCGCGGAGGACGGCGGGCACGTCGGCAGGGGAGGCGGGGGTCGTCGCGCCGGCGGTCGCGGGTTCGCCCGGGGCGGCTGCGGCGAGGTCGTGCCGTGGGTCCGTGGCGTCGTCGTCCTCCGAGCCCGCGGCCGGGGGCCGGAGCGCCGACGGAAGGGCGGCGGCGTGCGCCCGGACGGCGAGCACCGCGCGACGCACGACCGCCTCGATGTCCGCGGACATCCTCGCCCGTTCCTCGTCGACCGCGGCCCGGGCGGCCTCCTCCGGCGAGCGACCGATCGTCGTCGCCGCGACCGAGGCGGCTCGGTGCGCGGACCGCCACGCGTGGACCGCCGCGCGCAGTCCGAGGCCGAGGAACGCGAAGAGGATCGACACGAACACGACGTCGAGCGGCGGCAGCGCGCCACGGTTCAGGGCGGCGACGGCGGCGACCGCCGCGGTGATCGCGACGACCGCCACGACGGCGAACGACCGGATGCGCGGGCCCATGCGACGAACGCTAGTGCGCCGCCGAGGCCGTGCGCATCCTCCGTGGGAACGACGTCGATGACGTGCCCGCGGAGGATGGCGATCGGTCCCGACCGAGGACGGCCGCGGTCCCCCTCGGCGGATGCGGCCGCGCACATGCGACGGGAGCCTGCTCCCGGTGGTCGTCGACCATCGCATCCAGTCGAACCGGAGGAACCAGCCATGTCCCGCATCCGCCTCGCCGCACTCATCTGCGCGATCGCCACGTCCGCGATCGCCCTCTCGGATGCGCTCACGCGCATCGTCACCGGCTCCGACTCGGTCTTCGCCGACGGGAGCCCGCTGCCGTTCGTCTCCGCGGTGGGTGGCGCCGTCCACGTCGCCTGCTATGCGCTGATCGTGGTCGTGCTGTTCACGGTCGCGGCGCCGGTGTTCCGGGGACGCCCGTGGCGTTCGGTCGTGCGGTGGGCCCTCGCGGCCGTGTACGGCACGATGGCGATCGGGCTGACGGTGCACCTGTTCGGCATCGAGCCCGAGGGCGTGCTCGGCATCGCCGTCAACGTCGGGTTCTTCGGAATGCTGCTCCTGCCCGCGGTGCTCGGCATCACGATGCTCGTGCAGGGCGACCGCTCGCCGTCGGCCTGGCTCCTGATGCTGACGCTGCCCGCGACGGCGCTCCTCTTCGTCCTGCCCGAGTCCGCCGCGCACCCGGGGTACGCGGAGACCCTCGCGAACCTGGGCCTCGTCCTGCTCGGCGTCGGCGTCGCGACCACGCGTGCCACGCGTCCGGCGGCGGGCCGGGTGCGTCCCGTCGGGTCGGTCGCGGCCTGAGGCCGCGGATCCGACCACGGCGCGCGACCCCGGTGCCGGAACGGCGCTCCGCCCGCCCGTTCCGGCACCGGCCCGCGCCGCGGGTCGTGCCGTCCGTCCCCGAATCGGCAGGTCACGGGTTTGTAAAGAACCTGAACGAATTTCGTCCGAAGGGTTGCGCGGAGGTTTGTTCGTAAGGTGTACTAACAAACGTGACGGCAACGGAAGCAGCACCCGGGCAGGCGCCCGCAGGCATCGCACTCGGCAGCGAGCGCGCGGCAGGGCCCTCGACCCCGACGGCCGCCGCGGGCCAGCTCTTCGCGGGCCGCGCGCTGCGCACCTCGGGCAAGGTGCTCCCCGAGCACGCCCGCAGCCACAACCGCTCGCTGGTCCTGCAGACGCTCTACACCCTGGGCGCGCAGAGCCGGGCGGATGTCGCCCGCGAGACCGGCCTCACTCGCGTCACCGTGTCCGACCTCGTCGCCGAGCTCATCGGCGAGGGCCTCGTCGTCGAGCTCGGCCAGCGCGAGGACGCGCGCCCCGGCAAGCCGGCGACGCTCATCGACATCGACCGCACCGGCCACCACGTCGTCGCACTCGACCTCTCCGAGCACACGCGCTTCCGCGGGGCCGTCCTCGACCTCGACGGCGCCACCGTCGCCCGCGCCGAGGTCGCCCTCGACGGCGCGACGGGGGAGCGGGCCGTCGAACTCGTCACCGAGCTCCTCGACGGCCTGCTCGCCCTCACGACCTCCCCGGTGCTCGGCATCGGCGTCGGCTCGCCGGGCGTCGTGGGTCCCGACGGCGTCGTCCGCTCCGCCCCGAACCTCGGCTGGACCGACCTCCCGCTCCAGGAGCGGCTGCAGGCCGCCTTCCACCTGCCCGTGCACGTCGCGAACGACGCGAATGTCGCCGTGCTCGCCGAGCACGCCGGCGCGCCCGGCGACCTGGTGCTCGTCAAGGTCGGCCACGGCGTCGGCGCGGGCCTGATCATCGGCGGCCGACCCGTGCTCGGAGCCGGCAGCGCCGCAGGCGAGATCGGCCACGTCGTGGTCGGCACCGACGGCGGCCCGCGCTGCGCGTGCGGGAAGCACGGCTGCCTCGAGGCCTGGCTCGCCGTGCCCCGACTCACCGCCGAGCTCGAACGACTCGGCGCCGCGGACGCCGCGGCATCCGCTCGCGAAGAGACCCTGCGGGAGGCAGGCCGACGCCTCGGCATCGTGCTCGCCCCCGTCGTCGGTGCGCTGAACCTCTCCGAGGTCGTGCTCAGCGGACCGGCGGAACTGCTTGACGGCCCGCTGCTCGAGGCGGCCGTCGAGACGGTCCGGAACCGGACGATGACGGAACACCACCGGGAACTGAGGCTCCGGATGACCGCGCACGGGCAGGACATCGTCCTGCGCGGGGCGGCCGTCATGGTCCTCTCCGGCCAACTCGGGGTCTCCTAGGCCCCACCCCCTGCACCACGGGTGGCAGCACCCCCGCTCCCACCTTCCCCCTACGAAAGGAAACCACGCAATGAGGAACCTCGGCATCGTGGCGCTCGGCGCCGCGGCTGCGCTGACCCTCGCCGGGTGCGCCACCACCGGAGGCGACGCAGCCTCCGAGGAGGGCGCGGAGATCCGCGTCTGGCTCGTCGGCACCGACACCCCCGACGCGGCGCGCGAGCTGCTCGTCGAGACCTTCGAGGAGGAGCACCCCGGCTCCACGCTCGTGATCGAGGAGCAGTCGTGGGACGGCCTCGTCGACCGCCTGACGACGAGCCTCTCGGGCTCCGACAGCCCCGACGTCGTCGAGGTGGGCAACACGCAGGCCCCGGCCTTCACCTCGGCGGGTGCCTTCATGGACCTGACCGACCACTACGACGAGCTCGGCGGCGACGACCTGCTCCCCGGCTTCGTCGAGGTGGGCTCGTACGACGAGAAGTTCTACGCGGCGCCGCTGTACTCCGGCTCGTCGCTCGTCTTCTACAAGAAGGACGCCTTCGCGGCGTCGGGCATCGAGGTCCCGACCTCGCTCGACCAGTACGTCGACCAGGCCATCCAGCTCGCGAACGACAACCCCGGCAAGTCGGGCGTCTGGTGGCCCGGCCAGAACTGGTACGCCGCGCTGCCCTACATCTGGGAGGCCGGCGGCGAGGTCGCGGTCCCGGACGGCGAGGAGTGGGACGCCCAGCTCAGCTCCGCGGCGTCGATCGAGGGCCTCGAGATGGTCCAGAAGGTCATGACCGAGGCGTCGAAGGCGCCGAAGGACGCCAACGAGTCGAACCCGCAGGTCGGGTTCTGCGACGGCACGTCGCTGCAGCTCGCGGCTCCGGCCTGGGTGAAGTGGTCGATCCTCGCCCCCGAGGACGCCGAGACCCCCGGCTGCCCCGACCAGGAGGAGAACCTCGGCGTCTACGCGCTCCCGGGCGCTGACGGCGACGCCGCCCAGGTCTTCGCCGGCGGCTCGAACATCGGCATCTCGGCCAACACGAAGCACCCGGAGCTCGCGCTCGACGCGCTGAAGATCATCCTCTCGGACGAGTTCCAGACGATCTACGGCGAGAACGGCCTCGTGCCGGCGAAG
Source organism: Agromyces kandeliae (assembly GCF_009674665.1). Lineage (GTDB taxonomy): Bacteria > Actinomycetota > Actinomycetes > Actinomycetales > Microbacteriaceae > Agromyces > Agromyces kandeliae. The sequence goes on along the minus strand of NZ_WKJD01000016.1, from coordinate 123,329 downwards.
CTCTCGCTCGGCGACACGGTCGGCACCGACGAGGTCGCCCAGGCGATCTCGGCCGCGGCCGGCAACGCCAAGCTCACGCCGGCCTCGCCGAAGTGGGCCGACGTCGAGGCGGCGGGCATCCTGCAGGACCTCTTCGTGAACATCGCGCAGGGCGGCGACGTCGCCCAGCTCGCCGAGGAGGCCGACCAGCAGATCGAGGACATCCTCAACGGCTAGTCCCTCCCCCCGGTGCGGCCGCGCCCCACACGCGACGCGCGGCCGCACCGACTCCCACGGGCCCCGGGCCGGCAGTGCCCCACACACGCTGCCGGCCCGGCACCATGAGCGGGCACCGCCCGCGGCATCCACACCCTCGCCGTCAGACGCAGGAGCCCCACATGACCACCACCGACACCGGCGTCCCCCCGGCCGTGAGCGCGGTCGACGGCGAACGCATCGTCGCGCCGCAGCCGGACGAGCCGCCGAAGCGCCGTCGCTTCAGCCGCCGTGCCGGGGGCCTCACCCCCTACGCCCTCCTCGTTCCCGCCTCGATCGTGCTCGCCGCGATCGTCGGCTGGCCCCTCATCCAGCTGCTCATCACCTCGATGCAGGAGTTCGGCCGCGCCCAGGTCTTCGGCGCTCCGCCCAGCTGGGTCTGGTTCGAGAACTACGTCGACGTCCTCACCGACTCCACCTTCTACGAGGTCCTCGGACGCAGCCTCGTCTTCGCGGCCGTGTGCGTCGTGTCCACGATGGTCCTCGGCACGCTCATGGCGCTGCTGCTGCAGCGCCTGCCCAAGGGCTTCCGGCTCCTGCTCTCGATCGGCATGCTGCTGGCGTGGGCGATGCCGCCGCTGTCGGCGACCATCGTCTGGGGCTGGATGTTCGACACCGACTACGGCATCATCAACTCGGTCCTCGTGAACGGCTTCGGCCTCGAGGAGTTCCGCCAGCACTCCTGGCTCATCGATCCGCTCAGCTTCTTCCTCGTCGCGGGCATCATCATCATCTGGGGCGCCGTGCCGTTCGTCGCCTTCACGCTCTACGCGGGCCTCACCCAGGTGCCCGAGGAGGTGCTCGAGGCGGCCCAGCTCGACGGCGCCGGCGCGTTCAAGCGCTTCCGGCTGATCACGTTCCCGTACCTCAAGCCGATCTTCCTCATCACGACCATCCTGCAGATCATCTGGGACCTCAAGGTGTTCACGCAGATCTTCGCGCTGCAGGACATCGGGGGCATCCGAGCCCTGACCAATACGCTCGGCGTGTACATCTACCAGGTCTCGATCGCGGGCGGCGACTTCGGAACCGGCGGCGCGATCGCGGTGATCACGGCGATCATCCTGATGACCGTCTCCCTCTACTACGTCCGACAGACCATCAAGGAGGAGGAGCTGTGAGCGCCACCACCGCCACCGCACCGCGCGCCGCGCGCGCGGGTGCCTCCCGCGACCTCGCCCCCCGCCGTCGCGGGGCCCGCAACCGACTCTCGACCGCGCTCTGGAGCGCGCTGTCGGTCGTGCTGTTCGCACTGTTCGCGTTCCCGGTCTACTGGATGGTGAACACCTCGTTCCAGCCGAACAACGAGGTCCGCGGCTCCGAGATCCACTTCTGGCCCGACAACTTCACGCTCCGCAACTACGCCACAGTGCTGTTCGATCCGGGCCGTACTCCGTTCGCACCCGCTGCGGTGAACTCGCTCGTCGTGACGCTCACCACGGTGCTCGTCGCGCTGATCTTCGCCTTCCTGGCGGCGATCGCGGTGACGCGGTTCCGGTTCAAGAGCCGGCGCGGCTTCATCGTGATGATCCTCGTGATCCAGATGATCCCGGGCGAGGCGATGATCGTCTCGATCTTCCGGGTGATCGACGGATGGCACCTGCTGAACACGCTGATCGGCCTGACCATCGTGTACGTCGCCACCGTGCTGCCGTTCACGATCTGGACCCTCCGCGGCTTCGTCAACGGCGTGCCGGCCGACCTCGAGGAGGCGGCCATGATCGACGGATGCTCCAGGGCCGGCGCCTTCTGGCGGGTCACGTTCCCGCTGCTCGCCCCCGGGCTCGTCGCGACCGGCGTCTTCGGGTTCATCCAGGCGTGGAACGAGTTCGTGATCGCGCTCGTCCTGAACGCCCGACCCGAGATGATGACGCTGCCCGTGTGGCTGCGCACCTTCCTCGTGGCCAACGGCACGACGAACTGGGCGGCCATCATGGCCGGTTCGACGCTCATGGCGATCCCGGTCGTCGTCTTCTTCCTCATCGTCCAGGGTCGGATGACGAGCGGACTCGTGAGCGGAGCGGTCAAGGGATGAACGACGTGATCCAGGGCGGCGACGGGCAGGACCTGCGCCGCGACATCCTCACGACCCTGCTGCCCGGGTTCGCCGGGCCCGAGGCGCCCGGCTGGCTGCTCGACCTGCTGGCCGAAGGCCTCGGCGGGGTGTGCGTCTTCGGCTCGAACGTGGTGTCGCCCGCGCAACTGGCCGGCCTCACGGCCGAGCTCCGCGCGGCGAACCCGCTCGCGGTCGTGGCGATCGACGAGGAGGGCGGCGACGTCACGCGCCTGTTCTCCGACCGCGGCGCGCCGTATCCCGGCAACGCGGTGCTCGGTCGCATCGACGACCTCGAGCTGACCCGCGCGGTGGGTCGTGCGGTGGGCGACGCGCTCGTCGCCGTCGGGTGCACCATGACCTTCGCGCCCGATGCCGACATCAACTCGAACGCCCAGAACCCGGTCATCGGCGTGCGCAGCTTCGGCGCCGAACCCGGCCTCGTCGCCCGGCACACGGCGGCCTGGGTCGAGGGCGTGCAGTCCGCGGGCATCGACGCGAGCGCGAAGCACTTCCCCGGGCATGGCGACACCGCGACCGACTCGCACCTCGCGCTCCCGGTCGTCGACCTGCCGCTCGATGCGCTCCAGGAGCGCGAGCTCGCACCGTTCCGCGCCGCGATCGCCGTCGGGACGCGCTCGATCATGACCTCCCACATCCTGCTCCCGCAGCTCGACGCGGAGCACCCCGCCACCCTGTCTCCCCGCATCCTGCACGGCCTGCTCCGCGGGGAGCTGGGGTACGAGGGCGTCATCGTGTCCGACGCCCTCGACATGGCCGGGGCGAGCGGCGGGCGCGGCATCCCCGAGGCTGCCGTGCTCGCGCTCGCCGCCGGCTGCGACCTGCTCTGCATCGGCACCGACAACACGGGCGAGCAGATGGAGGAGATCGCCGGCGCGATCGCGGACGCGGTCGCCGCGGGCCGGCTGGCCGCTGCGCGCGTGGCGGATGCCGCGGCGCGCGTGCGCGGGCTCGCGGCCGTCGCACGTCCGACCGGTGGGGCGGCGGCATCCGCTGCAGGCGTGGCCGGGCTGCCGCTCGGGCTGCCCGTGGGCCTCGCCGACCGTGTCGCCGCGTCCTTCCACGTCGCTCCCGGTGCGCTCGACCGGCTCTGCGCGACCGGTTCGGTCGGCACGATCGTGCGCATCGAGACCGTCGCGAACATCGCCGTCGGCACGGTTCCGTGGGGACCCTTCGCGCTCGCCGCCGCGCCGGACCCGGAGCGCCCGGCACCGGCCTGGCTGACGGATGCCGCGGAGCTCGTGCTCGACGCCGCGACGCCGCTGCCCGACCCGGCCGCGCTCGCCGGACCCGTCGTCGTCATCGGCAAGGACCTGCACCGGCACGCCTTCGCGGTCGACGCGATCGACCGCCTGCGCGCGGTGCGCGCCGACGTGGTGACGGTCGACATGGGCTGGCCGAGCGAGGATCTCGCGTACGCCGACGTCGCGACGTTCGGCGCGTCGCGCGGCGTCGCCGAGACGTTCGCCGAGCTCGTCCAGGATGCGCTGACGGCCACGGCGGAGGTGTCGTGAGGCTCGGGATCGACATCGGCGGGACCAAGACCGCGGCCGTCGCCATCGGCGAGGACGGAGAGCTCAGCGACCAGGTCCGCATGCCGACGGGGTTCGGGGCCGAGGCGGTCGTCGCGACGGCGCTGCGCACGGTCGAGCGGATGTCGGAGCTCGCCGGCGTCGACGCGCACGCGTTCCAGTCGATCGGCATCGGCATCCCCGGCTCGGTCGACTCGGCGACGGGCCGCGTGACCCATGCGGTGAACCTCGGCCTCGAGGGGCTCGACCTCGGCCCGCGACTCGCGGACCGGCTCGGCGTCGCGGTCCGGATCGAGAACGACGTGAAGGCGGCGGCGCTCGGCGCGCACCACCTGCTCGGCGTGGCCGACGGCATCCGTGCGCACTCCATGGCGTACCTGAACCTCGGCACCGGGCTCGCGGCGGGCATCGTCCTCGACGGGCACCTGCTGCGCGGCGGCAGGGGGGTCGCGGGCGAGATCGGGCACATCCCGGTCGACCCGGCGGGGGAGCAGTGCGCCTGCGGGCAGCGCGGCTGCCTCGAGACGCTGGCATCGGGCTCGGCGCTCGCCTCGCTGTGGCCGGGCGGCCACCGGTATCCGGCGATCGACCTGTTCGACCGGGCGGATGCCGGTCAGTCCGACGCCGTCGCGGTGCGCGAGCGGTTCCTCGTCGGCGTCGCCTCGGCGGTGCGCCTGCTCGCGCTCACGACCGACGTCGACGACATCGTGATCGGCGGCGGCCTCGCGGCGCTCGGCGATCGCCTGCTGAGCGGCACGCGCGGCGTGCTCGCGGCCTGGGCCGAGGATTCGGCGTTCCTGGCATCGCTCGACCTGCCCCGCCGGGTGCAGGTCATCCCGCGCGGATTCCCGGCGGCCGCCGTCGGCGCCGCCCTGATCGGAGAGGAAGCGGAGGCGCCGGCATGGCAGAGGTCGTGATCGTCCGCGACGAGGAGGAGGCCGGCGAGCTCGCGGCATCCGCCATCGCCGACCTGCTGCGTGCGAGGGCAGACGCCGTGCTCGGCCTGGCGACGGGCTCGACGCCGCTCAGCACGTACCGTGCGCTCGCGCGCCGCATCGATGCCGAGGGCATCTCGGTCGCGGGTGTGCGGGGGTTCGCGCTCGACGAGTACGTCGGGCTGCCCGCGGGGCACCCGGAGGGATACCGCCAGGTGATCACCCGCGAGGTCGTGGAGCCGCTCGGCCTGACGCCGGAGCTCATCCGCGTGCCGAACGGCGACCCGGCGACGATCCGCACCGCGGCGGAGGACTACGAGGCGGCGATCGACGCCGCGGGCGGCGTCGACCTGCAGGTCCTCGGCATCGGCCGGACCGGGCACATCGGATTCAACGAGCCGGGGTCCTCGCTCGCCTCCCGCACGCGCGTGAAGACGCTCACCGAGCGGACCCGGGTCGACAACGCGCGGTTCTTCGACTCGATCGAGGACGTCCCGATGCACTGCATCACGCAGGGGATCGGCACGATCCTCCGCGCGCGCCACCTCGTGCTGCTCGCCTTCGGCGACGCCAAGGCCGAGGCGATCGCGGCCGCGGTCGAGGGGCCGGTGTCCGCGAGCCAGCCCGGCTCGGCGATCCAGCTGCACCCGCACGCGACCGTGATCGTCGACGAGGCCGCCGCGGCGCGCCTCGAGCACGCGGGATACTACCGCCACGCCTGGGCGAACAAGCCCGACTGGCAGGGGATCTGACCCGCGCCGACGGACGCGCCGGCATCCGTCAGCGCGGGACGAGCCGTCGAACGGTCTCGAGGTAGGCGTCCTCGTCGAAGTCGGTCAGGATCGACCGCTGCACCATGAAGCCGGGCGCGAGCCCCATCAGCACGGGAACGGTCCGCGCCGCGTATGCCGCCGGGTCGTCACCGGCGAGCTCGGGGTGGGCGGCGGCCCATTCCGTGACGAGCCCGCCCAGGAGCTTCCGCACGGGGCGCAGGAACGAGACCACCATCTCGCGGACGGCCGGGTCGATCGCGGCCTCCGACCAGACCTGCAGGAACAGGTTGGGCGAGATGAGCTCGTGCCTCATGCCGTCGATGATCGCCGCCATGATGGCGCCGGGGGCGAGCGGCCCCTCGGCCGCGCGGAGGTCGACGAGCTCGACGGTCCGCGCGCCGAGGATCTTCTGCGCCACCGCGGCGAACAGTTCCTCCTTGCTCGCGAAGTGACCGTAGATGGCGCCGGCGGAGAGCCCCGACTCGCTGATGATGTCGGCCATCGACGTGCCCCGGTAGCCCGTCGCAGCGAACCGTCGCAGCGCGGCGGCGGCGATCTCGTCGCGGCGCGCTGCGCGGTACTCGTCGCTCACCTTGGGCATCGGCACTCCTCCCGTCGCTTGACGATCCTACGTCGCGGGTCCATTATAAAGAACGAGCATTCGTTTTGCATGAAGGAGCCGCTCATGTCCTCCCACACCACGCACCGGACGCCGATGGGCCGCGCCGCCGGCATCGGCGCCGCCCTCTCACTCGTCGTCGGCGTCATCCTGCTCGCGTTCGCCTGGCCCTCGGTCACGGCAGAACCCAAGGACCTGCCCGTCGGCGTCGCCGGCCCCGACGCGGCGGTGGCGCAGGTCGAGGAGCGGGTCGCCGACGAGGCCGAGGGCGCGATCGCGCTCGAGCGGTACGACGACCGCGACGCGGCCGTCGCCGCGATCGAGGCCCGTGAGACCTATGGCGCGATCGTCCTGGGCGATGCCCCGACCGACGCGCCCGAGGTGCTCGTCGCCACCGCTGCGAGCCCCGCCGTCGCGCAGAACCTCCGTGGTCTCGCCGCCGAGCTCCAGGCCGGCATCGACGAGCAGGTCCGCGCCGCGCTCCCCGAGCAGCTGCAGCAGGTGCTCTCCGACGCCGTGCAGGCCGCCATCGCGCAGGCCACGGGACAGGGCGGCGGCACCCCGCCCGTCGCGCCGTCCGCGCCCGAGCTCCCCACGATCACGGTGACGGTCACCGACGTCGTCCCGCTCGCCGACAGCGATCCGACCGGCTCGGGGCTCGCCGTGGCGATGTTCCCGCTGGTGCTCGGCGGGATGCTCGGTGGAATCGCGATCTCGCTCGCCGTGATCGGCGCCATGCGCCGGGTCGTCGCGGTCACCGTCTACGCCGTCGCCGGCGGTCTCGTGCTGGCCGGCATCCTGCAGGGCTGGTTCGGCGCGCTTCAGGGCGACTACTGGCTGAACGCCGCGGCGATCGCACTCGCGCTGGCCGCGATCGCCGCGCCCATCACCGGGCTCGTCGCCCTCATGGGTCGCGCGGGCATCGGCGTCGGCGCCGTGCTCTTCGTGCTCGTCGCGAACCCGATCTCGGCGGCCGCCGTGCCCGTACAGTTCCTCGCGGAGCCGTGGGGCGCGATCGGCCAGTGGTTCCCGCCGGGCGCGGCGGCCACCCTGCTCCGCGACCTCAGCTACTTCCCGGACGCACCGACGGCGTTCCCGTGGCTCGTGCTCGCGACCTGGGCGGTCGGCGGCATCGTGCTCTCGCTCATCGGCCACTTCCGCACCGCCGGCGGCGCCGAGCCCGATGCCGAGGCGGCGCACGCCGACGAGGAGCTCTCCGAGGCCGAGCGGCAGCCCGGCGCCGCGATCGACGCCGAGCCCGACGTCCCCGCCGGACGGGACGCTGCGCCGGTGGGCTGACCCCCGACGCCTCCCGAACGGCCGGCGCGCCGCGGCATCCCCAGGGGGATGCCGCGGCGTCGGCGTCCGTCCGGCCCGATTAGGCTTGAACCTCGTGAACGATGCCACCCCCGAGCCGACCCCGAAGGTCGGCGTGAACGACCTGCTGCGCTTCCTGCTCGAGATCTTCGCCATCGTGACGCTCGGCATCTTCGGGTTCACCGCGTTCGCGCTGCCGTGGCCGGGCGTGTTCCTCGGCATCGGCCTGCCGCTGCTCGCGATCCTGCTCTGGGGCCTGTTCCGCTCGCCGAAGGCGGTCTTCGACGTCGACCCGTTCGTCAAGGCGCTCGTCGAGATCGCCGTGTTCTCCACCGCGGCCATCGCCTGGTGGCTCATGGGCCAGCCGGTCGTGGCCATCGTGTTCGCCGTCGTCGCCGCGGTCAGCGGCGTGGTGAACGGGCGACGCGAGTTCCGCGACTGACGGGGCACCCGCCCGCCGGCGCCCAGCGCACGGGCCGAGCCGCCGGGCGGCTCAGCGGAAGATGACCGTGCGCTGCCCGTCGAGCAGCACGCGCCGCTCGGCGAACCACTTCACGGCCTGCGAGAGGGTACGGCTCTCCTCGTCCTGGCCGATCGCGACGAGCTCGGCGACCGAGCGCGAGTGCTCCACGCGCACGACGTTCTGCTCGATGATCGGGCCCTCGTCGAGGTCGCTCGTCACGAAGTGCGCCGTGGCGCCGATGAGCTTCACGCCGCGCGCGTGCGCCTGACGGTACGGGTTCGCGCCCTTGAAGCCCGGCAGGAACGAGTGGTGGATGTTGATGCATCGCCCGGCGAGCGCGTCGCACAGCTCGGGCGAGAGGATCTGCATGTAGCGCGCGAGCACGACGAGCTCGATGTCGTGCTCGTCGACCGCCTCGAGGATGCGCCGCTCGAACTCGGCCTTGGTCTCGGGCGAGGTGACGGGCGCCGACTCGAACGGCACGCCGTAGAAGTCGACGAGGTCGCGGAGCGTGCCGTGGTTGGAGAGCACGAGGGGGATCTCGACCGGCAGCTGCCCGCCGCGCTGGCGGAACAGCAGGTCGTTGACGCAGTGGCCCGCGGTCGAGGCGAGCACGAGCGTGCGCAGCGGACGGCCGACCTCGTCGAGGTGCAGCTCCATGCTCCACCGCTCGATGACCGGCGCGAGCGCGGCCTCGAACTCGGTGCGGTCGGCCGGCGACTCGACCTGCACGCGCATGAAGAACCGCCCCGTGTCGTGGCTCGCGAACTGCTGGCTCTCGGTGATGTTGCCGCGCGCGGCGACGATCGCGCCGCTCACCGCATGCACGATCCCCGGACCGTCGGTGCAGCTCAGCGTGACGACCCAGTGGGACAGGTGCGGGCTGTGCGGCTCGGCCTCCGTGCTCATCGGGCCAGCGTACCGCCCGGCGAATACGCAGGTCGCGCCCGCTACACTGGACGCGGTCGTGCGGACACCGTCGGCCCCGGGCGCGCACGTGAGCGCGTAGTCGACCCGCCGCTGGCCGTGCCGCGAGCGGGGAACGCCGTCGGATGACCTTCCTCATGCCGATCACCTCGTCGCCGCGCGCCGGCGCCACCGGAGCCATGCCCTGGCGTGCGCTCCTCGCGCTCGCCGCGGCCGTCTTCCTGTCCATCACCATCGAGATGCTGCCCACCGGGCTGCTCCCCGAGATGAGCGCCGACCTGGGTGTCGGCGCGCCCCTGGTGGGCCTGCTCGTCTCGGTCTTCGCCTTCACGGTCGTCGTGACCTCGACGCCGCTCACGGCACTGCTCAAGCGGATGCCCCGGCGCACGCTGATCACGATCGTCCTCGTCGTGCTCGGGCTCTCCACCGCGGCCTCGGCGCTCGTTCCGGAGTACGGCCAGCTCGTCGCGTTCCGCATCGTCGGCGGCGTCGCGCACGGCCTGTTCTGGGCACTCGTCGGCGCCTATCCCGCCCGGCTCGTCGCCGAACGGCACCTGGGCCGTGCGGTGTCCGTCGTGCTCGGCGGCGGAACCCTCGCGCTCATCGCGGGCGTGCCGCTCGCCACCGCACTCGGCCAGGCCGTGGGCTGGCGGTGGGCGTTCGGCGTCGTCGCCGCCCTCACGCTCGCGGGCGCCGTGGTCGTGCGGGCGGTGCTCCCGGCGGATGCCTCGACCGCGGCGTCGGGGGAGGTCGCGGAGCGCGGGACCGACACGACCGCCACGGCGACCGCCGCGACCGCGATCCTCGCCGGCCGCCGCGGCATGCGCGGGGTCGTCGCCGTCAGCGTCGTCACCGCCGTCGTGATGATCGGCCAGTACGCGGCGCTCACCTACGTCGCCCCGCTGCTCACCGACGTCGTCGGCGCCTCCTCCGCCGCGGTCGCCCCCCTGCTCTTCGCATCGGGCCTCGCGGGTGCCGTTGGCCTGCTCGTCGCCGGAAGTCCGATCGCGCGCGACAGCGTCCGCGCGCTCGTCGGCGCCATGCTGCTGCTCGCCGTCGCGCTCCTCGTGATCGCGGCCGAGCCGGGCCTCTGGCCCGCGATCATCGCGTACACCGTGTGGGGCTTCGCCTTCGGCGCCGTCCCTCCGCTGCTGCAGACGCGGCTGCTGCAGGCCGCGCCGCCCGAGCGACGGGACGCCGCGAGCGCGCTCTACACGACCGCCTTCAACGTCGGCATCGGCGGCGGCGCGCTCGTCGGCGCGGTGCTCTTCGAGGCCGTCGGCGTCGGCGCGGTGCCGGTCGCGTACGCGGTGCTGCTCGTGGTCGCGATGCTCGTCATGGTGCGCACCTCGCGCGCCGAGCGCGCCCGCACGCGGGTCGTCGAGGCGTAGTGACGCCACGGCGCGCGGCGGTTCAGGCGTAGCGCGCCGTCGCGGTCCACCTGTGGTTCGCGGGCGCGAGGAACTCGACGACGGCGAGGCCCGACGCGTCGAGCATCACCGTCGCGAAGGGCATGCCGTCGGCGAGCAGTTCCACCGTCGCGCCCGGCTCGCCCGCGAGCGAGAACGTGAGGCTCGAGCCGTGCGCGTCGACGACGACTCCCAGCTCGGCGATCGGTTGCGGCTCGCGCTCGGGCTCGACGGGCGGCTCCGGGGACGGCTCGGGGACCAGTTCCGACTCGGCGACGACCGCGGCCGCGGGCTCGGGCTCGACCGCGGGCGACGGCTCGGCGGGCGGGGAGACCGGTTCGGGCGTCACCTCGTCCTCGGGCGGCGCCGGCGCGGCGTCCGGCTCCGACTCGATCGACGCGGGCTCCGGATCGACGGGCGCGTCGACGGCGATCGCCGTCGATTCCCGGCCCGTCGCGGCATCCGTCGGGGCGACCTGCGGCAGCACGAGCAGCGCGACCGCGGTGGTGGCGACGAGCACCGCACCGCCGACGCCGGCGCCGAGGGCGACCGCTGCGCTCGTGCCGGACGCCGCGCCCGCCGCTGCCGCGCCCCCCGCGGCTCCGGCCGCGTGGCCGGCGCCGCCGACGGCGGTCCCGGCGACCACGTCAGAACCGGCTGCGGCCGCGCCCGCCGCGCCGATCCCGCCCGCGCCCGCCGCCGTGGTCGCGATGGGTGCCGCGTTGCCGAGCCAGGCCGTGTACGCGGTCGCCGCCGTCGTCCCCGCGGCGAGGGGGAGCAGGACGAGCGCGAGCCGCATGCCGACCTCGCGCGCCTCCGCCGCCACGATCGTGCACTTCGCGCAGCCGTCGAGGTGGGCCTCGACCTTGGCGGTGTCGCGCGAGCGGAGGCGCCCGCGCATGTACGCGCCGAGGCGGTCGACCGTCCAGCCGCACTCGGGCTCCCGGTGGGCGTCGGCGAGGTGCGCCCGGATCCACTGCTGGCGCAGGCCCTCGCGTGCGCGGTAGGCGAGCGCCGCCGTCGCGTTCGCGCTCATGCCGAGCAGCGGCGCGATCTGCTGCGGCGACATCCGCTCTACCTCCGCGTACCAGAGCACCTCCTGCCATCGCTCGGGCAGGGCGCGGAACGCGGTCGCGGTCGTCGACCGGTCGAGCGCCTCGAGCGCGGCCGCGTCGCCGGTCGCGGGATCCTCCACCGACTCGAGCTGGTCGAGCGGCGCCTCCCGGTTGGCGCGGCCCCAGCTGGCGGCCGTGTTCCGGATCGTCGTGAAGAGGTACGGGCGGAACGCCCCGTGCGGGCCCTTGCCCGACCGGATGGCGTCGAAGGTCCGCGTGAACGCCTCTGCGACGAGGTCGTCGGCGTCGAGCGTGGTGTGCGAGCGGGCGACGGTGCGGGCGGATGCCTCGTGGCGACGCCAGAGTTCGGCGTACGCCTCGCGGTCGCCGGTGCGGGTCGCCGCGATCAGGTCGGCGTCGGCGGGCGCTGAACGTGCTGGGGTCACGTGCCTGGTCCTCCTCGTGCGGGCGCGCTCGCCCGGATCGCGTGCGATGCCCTCGGGTGCCGGCGGTCCGCGCCGGTCGGGCCGCAGTGCGGTCCCGCTCATTCCACCAGATGAGCGGCCGGATCGACGAAACGCGATATCAGCCGACCGGCTTCCGTCGCCGGATCGTGGGAAGTCGCGTCATGATCCGGCCGGGATCGCGTCTCTCATGGTGAGGGACCGCGCACCGGGGAAGGGCCGGGTGGTCGCTCGGGATCGAGCGGACCGCGTGGGGGATCGCGCGGAACGGCGACCGGGACGGAGCGAGGGGCGAAGGGGAACAGGCCCCCCGCTCCGCCCGGGGCGGGGGTCTGCCGCGCCGACCCGCGGCGTCCGTGTCAGGCGATGCGCCCGCCCGCGCCCCACACCGCGGTGACGGCGAGGTCGTCGTCGAGCAGCACCGCGTCTGCGGCGAATCCGACGTCGAGTCGGCCGAGGTCGCCCGCGCGCCCGATCGCGGACGCGGGCGTGACCGTGAGCGCGCCGACCGCCTCGTGCAGCGGGATCCCCGAGTCGAGGACGGCGCGTCGCAGCGCCTCGTCCTGCGTGAGCGTCGACCCGGCGATCGCGCCCGTGTCGGCGAGTCGCGCGACGCCGTCGCGCACGTCCACCGAGAGCGATCCGAGCACGTACTCGCCGTCCGATGCCCCGGTCGCGGCCATCGCGTCGGTCACCAGCGCGACCCTCCCCGACGCGCCCGAGAACGCCAGGCGCACCACGTCCGGATGCACGTGCACCCCGTCGCCGATCACCTCGAGGGTCACGTGGTCGGCGTGCATCGCGGCGACGACCGGTCCGGGTGCGCGGTGGTGGATGCCGCGCATGCCGTTGAACGCATGCGTGAGGATCGACGCCCCCGCGTCGAACGCGCGGAGCGCGGTGTCGAAGTCGGCGCCCGTGTGGCCGACGGCGACCGCGACGTCCGCGTCGACGAGTCGCGCGATCGCCGCGGTCGCCCCCTCGTGCTCCGGCGCGATCGTGACCTGGCGGAGCGTGCCGCCGGCAGCCTCCAGCAGCCGGTCGAGCGCCGCGTCGTCGGCGGTGCGCAGCATCGACGGGTCGTGCGCGCCGCGGAACTCGTGGTCGAGGAACGGGCCCTCCAGGTGGGCGCCGAGCACGAGCGGGTCGGATGCCACGACCGCTGCGATCGCGGTCAGTCGCTCGGCGAGCACGTCGACGGGCGCCGTCACCAGCGAGCAGACGCTCCGCGTCGTTCCATGCGCCCGGTGCACCGCCAGCGCCGCGCCGATGGCGCCGGCGCCCTCGTCGAACGCCGCGCCCCCCGCGCCGTGGCAGTGGATGTCGACGAAGCCGGGCGTGAGCCATCGGCCCGCGGCATCCGTCACCTCGGCCCCGCCCGCCCGCACGGCGGGTGCATCGCGCCACGCCTCGCCGATGCCCCGCCCCGCGATCCGGTCGCCCTCGAACCGGACCCACGCGTCGGGAACGCTGTCGCCGCCCGAGACGATGCGGGCGGAGTGGATGACGGTCGTCGGCGCGGAGGTCACCGGGCCACGATATCGCCGGCACCCGCGAGGTCGTCGGGCACCGCGACCGCGCACGTCATCCGCGGCATGGCCTCGCGGCATCCGTTGCTATGCTTGGCGGCGTCGCGACTGGCGTTGAGATGGGTGACCATCGGGGAGCGACTGGCACGGACCGACCGCACGCCTGGGCCGGTACGCGAGGCCTCGGGGCGCGAGTCGCGCACGAGGCGATTTCCGCAGGTCCGCATGTCATCTTCGAAGGAGCCATCCATTGGCTGAGTCACTCACCACCGACGCCCCCGCCGACGCCGTCGCGGGCGCCGCATCCGTCTTCAACCAGCCTCTCGCCGAGGTCGACCCCGAGATCGCCGAGGTCCTCGAGCTCGAGCTCAACCGCCAGCGCTCGACGCTCGAGATGATCGCGAGCGAGAACTTCGTGCCGGTCTCGATCCTGCAGTCGCAGGGCTCGGTGCTCACGAACAAGTACGCCGAGGGCTACCCCGGTCGCCGCTACTACGGCGGCTGCGAGTTCGTCGACGTCGCCGAGAACCTGGCGATCCAGCGCGCGAAGAGCCTCTTCGGCGCCGAGTACGCGAACGTGCAGCCCCACTCGGGCGCGACCGCGAACGCCGCGGTGCTCTCCGCGATCGCCACGCCCGGCGACACGATCCTCGGCCTCGAGCTCGCGCACGGCGGTCACCTCACGCACGGCATGAAGCTGAACTTCTCGGGCAAGCTCTACAACGCCGTCGCGTACGGCGTCGACCCCGAGACCTTCCAGGTCGACATGAACGTGGTGCGCGACAAGGCGCTCGAGCACCGCCCGCAGGTCATCATCGCGGGCTGGTCGGCCTACCCGCGCCAGCTCGACTTCGCCGCGTTCCGCGAGATCGCCGACGAGGTCGGCGCGAAGCTCTGGGTCGACATGGCGCACTTCGCCGGACTCGTCGCCGCCGGCCTGCACCCCAACCCCGTGCCGCACGCCGACGTCGTCTCGTCGACCGTGCACAAGACGATCGGCGGCCCGCGCTCGGGCTTCATCCTCGCCCGCGACATGGAGCTGGCGAAGAAGCTCAACTCCAACGTGTTCCCCGGCCAGCAGGGCGGCCCGCTCATGCACGTGATCGCCGCGAAGGCGACGGCGTTCAAGATCGCGGCGTCCGAGGAGTTCCGCGACCGCCAGGAGCGCACGGTGCGCGGCGCGCGGATCCTCGCGGAGCGCCTCGTCGCCGACGACTCGCGCGCGGCGGGCGTCGACGTGCTCACGGGCGGCACCGACGTGCACCTCGTGCTCGCCGACCTGCGCACCTCCGAGCTCGACGGCCAGCAGGCCGAGGACCGCCTGCACGAGGTCGGCATCACCGTGAACCGCAACGCGGTGCCGTTCGACCCGCGCCCCCCGATGGTCACCTCGGGCCTGCGCATCGGCACGCCGGCGCTCGCGACCCGCGGGTTCGGCGACGCCGAGTTCACCGAGGTCGCCGACGTCATCGCGCTGGCGCTGCAGGCGAACCCGGATGTCGCGGCGCTCCGGTCGCGCGTCGATGCGCTGACCGCGGCGTTCCCGCTCTACCCCGGCCTCCAGCAGTAGCCGGCCGCCGCGGCCCCGGGGCGAGCGCTCGCCCGCCCCGGGCCCCGGCCGGACTCGGTGAAGGAGTTCCGTCGCGACACGCCGCCCGTGGCATCCGCCGACCGGCATGTCGGCCGGAATCTCCTTCGCTCCGCACCCGATGACCAGCTCGGAAAGGCTCCCGAAATGACCGCGATCACCCTCGACGGCGTCGCCACCGCGTCGGCCGTGAAGTCCGAACTCGTCTCGCGCATCACCGACCTCCGAGCCAACGGCGTCGTGCCGGGCCTCGGCACCCTGCTCGTCGGCGACGACCCCGCGTCGCGCTCCTACGTCGCGGGCAAGCACCGCGACTGCGCCGAGGTCGGCATCGAGTCGATCCGCGTCGACCTGCCCGCGTCGGCCACGACCGCCGACGTCCGCGCCGCGATCGACGACCTCAACTCGGCGCGCGAGGTCACCGGCTACATCGTGCAGCTCCCGCTGCCCACCGGCCACGACGAGAACGCGATGCTCGAGCTCATCGACCCCGACAAGGACGCCGACGGGTTGCACCCCACCAACCTCGGCCGGCTCGTGCTGGGCATCGAGGGCGAGCTGCGCTCCCCGCTGCCGTGCACGCCGGCCGGCATCGTCGAGATGCTGCAGCGCTACGACGTCCCGATCCGCGGACAGCACGTGACGGTCATCGGCCGCGGCCTCACCGTCGGACGCCCGCTCGGCCTGCTCTTCACCCGCAAGGGCCTCGATGCCACGGTCACCCTCACGCACTCGCGCACCCGGGACCTCGCCGCCGAGGTCGCCCGCGCCGACATCGTCGTCGCGGCCGTCGGGGTGCCGCACATGGTCAAGGCCGAGTGGATCAAGCCCGGTGCCGCGGTCCTCGACGTGGGCATCACGCGCGTCGCCGACGAGGAGACCGGCAAGGGCAGGCTCACGGGCGACGTCGACCCGGCGGTCGCCGAGGTCGCCGGCCACCTCTCGCCGAACCCCGGCGGCGTCGGCCCGATGACCCGGGCCATGCTCCTCGCCAACGTGGTGAAGGCGGCCGAGATCAAGCTGCACGGCCGCTGAGGCGTGCGGCGGATGCCGCGGCATCCGCTGTCAGCCTGAACGTCCCCCGGCGTTCACCGGGCGTGCACCCCGCGGACGCATCGCGAGCCTAGCTTCGCGGCATGAGCCGCAGCGACTCCACCGAGGCCACGGCCGCCGCGCCCGCGATCGCGATCATCCCGGCCCGCGGCGGGTCCCAGGGGCTGCCGGGCAAGAACGTGGCGCGCGTCGGGGGCGTCCCGCTCGTCGCGAGAGCCGTGCATGCCGCGCTCGCCGCGGAGCGCATCGGGCGCGTCGTGGTGACCACCGACGACGAGGAGATCGCGGATGCCGCGCGCGGCGCCGGCGCCGAGGTGATCGATCGTCCGGCCGACCTCGCGAACGCGACCGCATCGAGCGAGTCGGCGCTGCTGCACGCGATCGGGGCGCTGGCGCACGGGCCCGAGGCGGCGGAGCGGCGTCGGGCGCCCGAGGTCGTCGTCTTCATCCAGGCGACCTCGCCGTTCATCGACCCGGCCGACCTCGACGCCGCCGTCGCGCGCGTCGGGCAGGGCGAGCGCGACGTCGTGTTCGCCGCGACGCCCACCCACGGGTTCCTCTGGCGCGAGCGCGCCGACGACGCCGACGGCGCGAGTGCGGTCGGCGTGAACCACGACCCGACGAACCGGCCGCGGCGTCAGGACCGCGAGCCCGAGTTCCTCGAGACCGGCGCGTTCTACGTGCTCCGCACCGACGGCTTCGTGCTGGCCGGGCACCGCTTCTTCGGCCGCATCGGCATCCAGCGCGTCCACCCCGACACGGCCATCGAGATCGACGACGCGGCCGACCTCGCGCGTGCCCGAGTGCTCGCACCGCGCGTCGACCGGCGGCTCGCAGGCGGAATCGCCGCCGCGCTGGCACGCCGCGAGGGCGCGGCGTGGGTGGCCGACCCGCGCCATCCGTTCATCGACGTCGACGCGGTCGTCACCGACTTCGACGGCGTGCACACCGACGACACGGCCGCGGTCGACGAGCTCGGTCGGGAGTCGGTCCGCGTGAGCCGGGCCGACGGGCACGGCGTGGCGCGCCTGCGCGACGCCGGCATCCCCGTGCTCATCCTGTCGGCCGAGGCGAACCCGGTCGTCAGCCGTCGCGCCGAGAAGCTCGGCGTCGACGTGATCCAGGGCCTCGCCGACAAGGGCGCCGCGCTCCGCGAGTGGGCGGCCGCGCGCGGCATCCGCCTCGACCGCATCGCCTACGTCGGCAACGACCGCGGCGACATCCCCGCGCTCGACCTCGTCGGCTGGCCGCTCGCCGTGCCCGACGCCGCCCCCGACGCGCTCGAGCGCGCCCGTCACGTGCTCGAGCGGCACGGCGGCCACGGCGCGGTGCGCGAGCTCGCCGAGCTCGTGCTCGCCGCGCGCGACGCGAAGCTCGGCTCAGCGGCATCCGACCTGGCGCGCGAGTCGCGCGAACTCGACCCCGCCCACCCCACTCGCGAGCAGCGCGAGGCCATCGCCGCGGCGTCCTCCGCGACCTGACCCGACCACGAAAGCGAGCCACCTTGTCCCTGCGCATCGGCCACGCCGCCATCGGCGAGTACGAACCCGCCTACGTCATCGCCGAGATCGGCCTGAACCACAACGGCGACGTCGAGATCGCCAAGCGCCTCATCGAGGTCGCCGCACGCGCCGGCGCACAGGCGGTGAAGTTCCAGAAGCGCACGCCCGACCTCTCGACGCCCGAGCACATGAAGCTCATGCCGCGCGAGACGCCATGGGGCACGATGACGTACCTCGACTACCGCCACCGGGTCGAGTTCGGTCGCGACGAGTACGCGGAGATCGCGCGGCACGCCGCCCTGCAGGGGCTCGACTGGTTCGCCTCGCCGTGGGATGTCCCGGCAGTGGCCGACCTGGAGTCGTACGGGGTCGTCGCGCACAAGGTCGCGTCGGCGTCGGTGACCGACCTCGAGCTCCTCGAGGCGGTCCGCGACACGGGCAAGCCCGTCATCCTCTCGACCGGCATGTCGACGCTCGACGAGATCGACCGTGCCGTGACCGTGCTCGGCACCGAGCGCCTCGTGATCATGCACGCCACGTCGAGCTACCCGATGCCGTCCGAGGAGGCGAACCTCCTCATGATCCCGGCGCTGAAGCGACGCTTCCCGGGCGTGCCGGTCGGCTACTCGGGTCACGAGCGCGGCCTGCAGATCTCGATCGCCGCGGTCGCCCTCGGTGCGGTCGCCGTCGAGCGGCACGTCACGCTCGACCGCACCATGTGGGGGTCCGACCACTCCGCCTCGCTCGAGCCGCAGGGCCTCGAGCACCTCGTGCGCGACATCCGCATCATCGGCGAGGCCCTCGGCGACGGCGTCAAGCGCGTCTACCCGGGCGAGGAGGCCCCGAAGGCCAAGCTCCGCCGGGTGCCCGCGTGACGGGTGCCCCGAGGCCGGCGGCTCCCGGGACGGATGGCGTGGCGCGGCGCCTGCTCGTCGTCGGCGACTCCGACTCGTACGTCAAGTGGGGCGCGGCGCTCGCCTCGACGCTGCCCGGCGAGTGGACGTCGCGACTCGTCGTCGTCGCCTCGCCGGTGCAGCCGAGCGAGCGGCAGCTCGGGCACGCGCTCGACGGGACGCGCTTCGCGCCCGCCGACGTGCGGATCCTGCCGCTCGACGGGCGGGCGGGCCTCCCGGGGCTGGACGACGAACTCGACGCCTTCGATCCGCACGCGGTGCTGCTCGCGCTGCGCGGCCCGTTCGTCCGGGTGGTCGCACCGCGGCTGC
The DNA here is from genome assembly GCF_009674665.1 of Agromyces kandeliae. Classification (GTDB taxonomy): domain Bacteria; phylum Actinomycetota; class Actinomycetes; order Actinomycetales; family Microbacteriaceae; genus Agromyces; species Agromyces kandeliae. Next base: position 104,611 of record NZ_WKJD01000016.1, on the reverse strand, counting down.
TCGGGCGCCGGAACCGTCCGGTGCTCGTGAGCGGATTCCCGGGCCTCACCATCCCGGCCGTCCCGAAGGCCGTCGTCTACCGCGAGCAGACCGACCTGATCGTGCTGCACAGCCGCCGCGAGGTGCGCGAGTTCCGTGCCAACGCCGAGGACCTCGGCGTGGACCCCATGTTCGGGCTCGCGACGCTGCCGTTCCTCTCGAGCGTCGACTCGACGGATGGCACGGCTCCGCCCGGAACGGACGTCATCTTCGCGGCGCAGGCGAAGGTCCCCGTCGGTCCCGATGAGCGGATGCTCGTCCTCTCCTCCCTCGCGGGGCTCGCCCGACGGCGGCCCGACCGACGCGTCGTCGTCAAGGTCCGCGCCCGCGCGGGCGAGGCGCAGACGCACGCGGAGGCGCACGACTACGCCGGACTGATGGCCCGTCTCGGCGCCGCAGATGGCGTCCCGCCGAACCTCGTCGTCGAGGACGGGCCGATGGCGGCCCACCTCGCGCGCGCAGGCGCGCTCGTGACCGTGAGCTCGACGGCCGCGCTCGAGTCGATCGCGCTCGGCCTCCCGACGCTGCTCCTCGACGACTTCGGGGTCTCGCCGGCGATGATCAACACGGTGTTCGAGGGCGCCGGGCTGTTCGGGTCGACCGACGACCTGGCGGCGGGGCGCTTCCGGCTCGCCGAGCCCGCCTGGCTCGAGGACAACTACTCCCACGGCCGAGACGCCGACGACTGGGCGGCGCGGCTCGCCGCGCTCGTCGAGGCGCGCGAGATCGTGCCGCTGCCCGGCATCGAGCGGCGACACGACCTGTCGGGAGGCGCGCTCCGCTCCGCGTTCGAGCGGCGCCGCATGCTCGGCGAGCACGATCGGAGCCTCACGGGCGCGCTCGCCTGGGGCGTGGGCGTGCCGGCTCGGGGGATCGTCCGACGCGTGCGGCGCGCGCGGCGCCGACTCGCGCGAGCGCTGGCCGCCGTGGCTGCGGCGGGCGCGGCCGGGGGCGGGGCATCCGCCGCCGGGACCGGGACGGCCGCCTCAGTCGACCCGGGTCGCGTGCCGGGCGACGTGCGCGAGGTACGCCTCGGCGTTGCGCCGGATGCCGGCCTGCTCGTCGGCGGTGAGTTCGCGCCGGACCTTGCCGGGGACGCCCGCGACCAGTGAGCCGGGCGGCACCACGGTGCCCTCGAGCACCACGGCACCGGCCGCGACGAGGGACCCAGCGCCGATCACCGCACCGTTGAGGATCGTCGCACCCATGCCGATGAGGCAGTCGTCCTCCACGGTGCAGCCGTGCAGCACGGCGCGGTGGCCCACCGAGACGCCTGCGCCGATCGCGACGGGGTAGCCGGCGTCGACGTGGCAGACCACGCCGTCCTGCAGGTTGGAGCGCTCGCCGAGCGCGATCGGCTCGGCCTCGGCGCGCAGCACCGCGTTGTACCAGACGCTCGACTGCGCGGCGAGGCGCACGTGCCCGACGACGACGGCGCCGGGCGCGACGAAGGCGGTCGGATCGAGCTCGGGCGCGGGCACGTCGGCGAGCGCGAGGATGCGGGCGGAGGCGTCGGCGGTCATGCCGCCAGCCTATTCCCGGCTGCTGCGGCCCGATCGAACGGATCCCATCCGCACCGTCGCGGGGCCCGAGCGGTGCAGTCGGCATCCCCTCGACACCGGGCTAGTCCTCGGGAGTGCCGGAACGCCGTCCGACGGCGAGGCGGATGCCGCGCACGGCGGCGCCCAGGGCGAGGACCGCCACGCCCGCCGCGATCGACGCGACCGGGAGCGTGACGACGAGCACGACGCATCCGACCGCCCCGAACCACGAGAGCCAGCGCGGCACGAGCCGTTCGCCGGCCGGCTGCGTGATGGCCGAGGCGTTCGCCACCAGGTAGTACAGCAGCACGCCGAACGACGAGAAGCCGATCGCGCCGCGGAGGTCGGCGACGAGCAGGAGCACGATGACGGCGGCGCCCGTCGCGAGCTCGGCGACGTGGGGCACGCCGAACCTCGGATGCACCGCCGTCAGCTGGCGGGGCAGTTCGCCGTCGCGCGCCATCGCGAGGCTCGTGCGGCCGACGCCGGCGACGAGCGCGAGCAACGAGCCGAGCGCGGCCACCCCCGCAGCGATGCGGACGACGGGCTCGGCCCAGAGCCACCCGGCGACCGCGACGACGTCGACGAGGGGGGCGACGGATGCCGCGAGCGCGTCGGACCCGAGCGCGCCCACCGCCGCCGTGCCGACGAGGGCGTACACGACCACGACGACCGCGAAGGCGACGCCGATCGCGCGAGGGATCGTCCGGCGGGGCTCGCGCACCTCCTCGCCGAGCGTCGCGATGCGGGCGTAGCCGGCGAACGCGAAGAAGACCAGGGCGGCGGCCTGCAGCACGCCGTAGACGTCGAGCGCGCCGGGCGCGGCGTCCGTCACCTGCAGGGATGCCTCGGGCGCGGTGCCGCCGACGCCCCATCCGACGCCCGCGACCGCGGCGAACCCGGCGGCGACGACCACGACGAGCACCGCGAGCACGGCCGAGACGATCACCGAGGCGACGCGCGCGGTGCGCGTGACGCCGAGCACGTTGACGCCGACGAGCACCACGACGGCGGCAATGGCGACCGGTTTCTGCCACGCGAGCGGTACGAGGTAGGCGGCGGCGGTGAGCGCCATCGCGGCGCAGCTCGCGGTCTTGCCGATGACGAAGCCCCATCCGGCGAGGAACCCGGGCCAGGCGCCGAGCCGCTCGCGCCCGTACCGGTACGCGCCGCCGGCCTCGGGGTACCGCACGGCGAGCTGCGCGGTCGACCCCGCGTTGGCGAACGCGACGGCCGCGGCGATCGCGAGCCCGGCGAGGAGCCACCCGCCCGCGGCCTGCGCCGCCGGCGCCCACACCGCGAACACGCCCGCGCCGATCATCGCGGCGAGCCCGATCGCGACCGCGCCGCGGAGCCCCAGACGACGGGCGAGGCGGTCGTGCGGCGAGGGGGAGGCGGTCACGCTCGAACCCTACGGCAGCGCGGCGGACGCCCGGGGCGACGACGGGCGACCGGATGACGCGGCATCCGCTCGTAGGATCGGAACCATGACCGCCGAGCCGACCGCCGCCCCCTCGCACGCCGCCGTCGACCGCGTCGCCGCCGCACTCGCAGCCGACGGGATCGAGCCGCGCATCGTGTGGTTCGACGACGCCGTCACGACCGCCAAGCTCGCCGCCGACGCGCTCGGCGTCGAGGTCGGCCAGATCGCGAACTCGCTCGTCTTCACGCTCGACGACGAGCCGATCCTCGTGCTCACCTCCGGGGCGCACCGCGTCGACACCGCGTGGCTGGGCGCCGAGCTCGGCGGAACGATCGGCCGCGCGTCGAAGGATGTCGTGAAGGCCGCGACCGGGCAGGTCATCGGCGGGGTCGCCCCGGTGGGGCACCCGGCGCCGGTGCGCACGTTCGTCGATGTCGACCTCGCCGGCTACGACGAGGTGTGGGCCGCGGCGGGTCACGCGAAGACGGTGTTCCCGACCACGTTCGACGAGCTCGTCCGCATCACGGGCGGCACGCCCACCGCGGTCGAGCCCGGCTGAGCCGGGGCGCGCCGCCGCAGGGCCGGTCGATCAGGCGTCGCGCCGCGCGCCCTGCGCGGCGTGCACGGTGAACACGCCCGGCTCGCGGAAGCCGTGCTCGGCGAACGCCTCGACGACCTTGCGCGCGACGACGGGAACGAGGTCGTCGATCACGAGCGCGATCGCCGCACCACCGAAGCCGCCGCCCGTCATGCGCGCCCCGATCGCGCCGTTCGCCTGGGCGGTCTCGACCGCGAGGTCGAGCTCGGGCACCGAGATCTCGAAGTCGTCGCGCATCGACACGTGCGAGGCGTCGAGGAGCGGCCCGATCGCGCCCGGGCCCAGCTCCCGGAGCGTGCGCACCGTGTCGAGCACGCGCTGGTTCTCGGTGACGACGTGCCGCACGCGGCGGAAGGTCTCGTCGTCGAGCAGGTCCTGCGCGCGGTCGAGGTCGTCGACGGCCACCTCGCGGAGCGACGCCGCGCCGAGCGCCGCGGCGCCCGCCTCGCACGACGCCCGCCGGGCGGCGTAGCCGCCGGTCGCGTGGGCGTGGCTGACGCGCGTGTCGATGACGAGCAGCGACAGGCCGGCCTCGGCGAAGCCGAGCGGGATGACGTCGGCGTCGAGGCTTCGGCAGTCGAGGAACACCCCGGAGTCGGCCTCGCCGAGAAGCGACGCGGACTGGTCCATGATCCCGGTGGGTGCGCCGACGACGCGGTTCTCGGCGAGCCGCCCGACCTTCGCGAGCGTCGGGCGGTCGAAGCCGAGCCCCCAGTGCTCGTCGAGGGCGAGCGCCACGGCGCACTCGATCGCCGCCGACGACGAGAGGCCGGCGCCGACGGGCACGTCGGAGTCGATGTGCAGGTCGACGCCGCGCACGTGCGCGAGGTCGGCGCCGGACTCGCCGAGCGCCCAGACCACGCCCAGGGGGTACGCGGCCCAGCCGCTCACGGCGTCGGGGGTCAGCTCGTCGAGGTGCACCTCGATCGTGTCGGGCGAGAACGTCGACGAGACCCGCACGACGCGGTCGTCGCGGTCGCCGAGCGCGACCGTCGTGCGGCGGTCGATCGCGAACGGGAAGACGAAGCCGTCGTTGTAGTCGGTGTGCTCGCCGATCAGGTTCGCACGGCCGGGGGCCGACCACACGCCGGCGGGGCGGCGGCCGTACTGCTCGGCGAAGAGGTGCTGGGCGGAGGCCACGGCGTCGGTCACAGGACAACTCCTTCGATGGCGGTGCGCAGCGCGGCGGCCTGCGTCTCGGGCGGGACGTCGCCGATCCAGGCGCCCATGGCGGCCTCGGACCCGGCGAGGTACTTGAGCCGATCGGCGGCGCGGCGCGGGCTCGTGAGCTGCATGGTGAGCCGGACGTCGTCGCGGTGCTCGTGCACCGGGGCCTGGTGCCAGGCCGCGATGTACGGCGTGGGCGTGTCGTAGAGCCGGTCGACCCCGCGGAGCAGCCGCAGGTAGACGCGCGAGAGCTCGTCGCGCTCCTCGGCCGTCGTCTCGGCCAGGTCGGGCACGTGCCGGTTCGGCACGAGGTGGATCTCGACGGGCCAGCGCGCCGCGAACGGGACGTACGCGGTCCAGTGGTCGGCGGCGAGGAGCACCCGCTCGCCGGAGCGCTCGCGCTCGAGCACGTCGGCCTGGAGCGTGGACCCGTAGGCGTCGATCGCGGCGAGCAGCCGCTCGGTGCGCGGGGTCACGTAGGGGTAGGCGTAGATCTGGCCGTGCGGGTGGGGGAGCGTGACGCCGATCTCGCGGCCGCGGTTCTCGAACGGGAACACCTGCTGCACCCCCGGGAGCGCGGACAGCGCAGCGGTCCGGTGCGCCCAGGCCTCGATGACCGTGCGGGCGCGCGAGACCGACTGGGTGCCGAACGAGCCCTCGTGCTCGGGGCTGAAGCACACGACCTCGCAGCGGCCGTGGGAGGGCAGGCGGCGGCCGATGCCGACCGAGCGCACGTCGTCGAGGGCGGATGCCGCGGCATCCGTCGTGCCGTCGGCCGGCCACTCGGGCAGGTCGGGCCCGAACGAGGGCGAGCGGTTCTCGAACACGGCGACGTCGTAGGTGCTCGGGATCTCGGACGGGTTCGTCTGAGTCTGCGGCGCGAGGGGGTCGGCGTCGGCCGGCGGCAGGAACACGCGGTTCTGCCGTGCGGCGGCGATCGAGACCCATTCGCCCGTCAGCGGGTCCTGCCGCATCTCGGCGATCGCGGGGCGTGGGTCGAGGGCGCGCGCGTCGACGGCGCGCTCGGGCGGGAGCGTCGTGTCGGCGTCGTCGAAGTAGAGGAGCTCGCGGCCGTCGGCGAGCGTCGAGCGACGCACGGCGATGCGCGGGTCGAGGAGGCCGGGTTCGGTCTGGTGCACGGCGCCACGGTACGCGATTTTCGTTTGAGAAACAAGAGGGTTTCGTATTGCAAAGTCGGTTGCCACGCCCCACACTGGTCCTCATGCAGCCCGATGCCGCACACCGCCGCAGGCTCACCGCCGACCTCGTCGCCGAGCGCGGGTTCGTCCGCGTCGTCGAGCTCAGCGAGTCGTTCGGCGTCACCCCCGTCACCGCGCGCGCCGACCTCGACGCGCTCGAGCGCGGAGGCCTCGTCCGTCGCGTCCACGGCGGCGCCGTGCCCTCGGGGGCGGGTGCCGCCGAGCCGCGGCCCGAGCGCGAACCGAGCTTCGAGGAGGCCCTCGCGTCATCCGTCGTCCCCAAGCAGCTCATCGGCGAGCGAGCCGCGGCGCTCGTGCGGAGCGGCCAGAGCGTCATCCTCGACGTGGGCACGACGACGCTCCAGGTCGCCCGGGCGCTCCGCGCCCGCGACGACCTCGACGACCTGACGATCTTCACCAACGGCCTCTCGATCGCCCTCGAGCTCGAGTCGGAGATCCCGCGGTTCACCGTCATCGTGACGGGCGGGACGCTCCGCCCCCGCCAGCACTCGCTCGTCCACCCGCTCGCGGGCTCCGTGCTCGACGAGGTGCACGTCGACCTCGCCGTGATCGGCTGCAACGGCGTGGACCCGGGGCTCGGCGTGACGAACGCCAACCTGCCCGAGGCATCCGTCAAGTCGCTCATGCTCCAGCGCGCCGCGCGCGCCGTCGTCGTGGCCGACGCGTCCAAGCTCGGCGAGGTCCACCTCGGGCGCATCGCCCCGGTCGACGCGTTCGACGCGCTCGTGACGGATGCCGCGGCCCCCGGCATCCTCATCGGCGAACTGCGCGACGCCGGACTCGACGTCCTCGTCGCCCGACCCGCCGACGCGCCATAGGGTGGTGTGCATGAATCTCCCCACGGGCGATCAGTTCGAGCTCGAGACGACCACCTCCACGGGCGATGTCCGCGCGACGATCACCGCCGTCGCCGCAGGGCTGCGCACCCTCACGATCAACGGGATCGACCTCGTCCCGCCGTACGGCGAGGACCAGACGCCGCCCTCGGGCTCGGGCATCGTGCTCGTGCCGTGGCCGAACCGGATCCGCGACGGCGTGTGGCGCCACGGCGAGCAGACGTACCAGCTCGCGATCACCGAGCCCGCGAGGCAGAACGCGATCCACGGGCTGCTCCGGTACGCCGAGTACGTGCCCGTCGAGCAGGACCGCGACTCGGTCACGCTCGCCGCGACGATCTTCCCGCAGCTCGGCTACCCGTTCCTCGTGCGCACCGCGGTGCGGTACGAGCTGGTCTCCGACGGGTTGAAGGTCACGCACTTCCTCGAGAACGTCGGCGGCGAGCCTGCGCCGGTCGCGGTCGGGACCCACCCCTTCCTCAAGATCGGCGGCGTGCCGACGGAGGACCTCGTGCTGCGGCTCGACGCGGCCAGCCACCTCGAGGTCGACGACCGCCTGCTGCCGACCGGCGAGGTCCCCGTCGACGGCACCGAGTGGGACTTCCGCGAGGGGCGCCGCGTCGGCGACGTCGACCTCGACGACGCGTTCGGCGAGGTCGCCTCGGTCGACGGCACCGTCGAGCACACGCTCGCGGCCCCCGACGGCCGGACGGTGTCCGTGTGGGCCGACGACGAGTTCGCGTACGTGCAGGTCTACACGACCGAGAGCTACCCCGGGGAGAGCCGGGCGATCGCGGTCGAGCCGATGACCGCTCCCGCCGAGGCGTTCAACTCGGGCAAGGGGCTGCGCTGGCTCGACCCGGGCGAGCAGTGGGAGGTCAGCTGGGGCATCCGCTTCGCCGGCTTCACCGCCGAGTGACCCACTGCCCCCGATCTGTGCTCGGCCGCGTCAGAACGCGCAGCTGCCCGAGTCGACGCGGTCGCTGAGCGACGGCGCCTCGTCGGCGAGCGGCCCGAGCGTGCCGACCGGAACGGCGAAGCCCACGTTGTCGACGGTCTGCGACTTCGCGAACACCACGCCGCCGACCTCGCCGTCGCCCGTGAGCACGGGGCCGCCCGAGTTGCCGTGGTCGACCTCGGCCGCGAGCGTGACGACGTCTCGCGAGGTCGTGTCGCCGTCGATCGAGATCGTGATCGGCCCGTTCGCCATGACCCGCGCCGGTCGCAGCTCCAGCGGACCGCCGAACGGGTAGCCCGCGACGGCCACGTCGGCGTCCGCACCCGGCGAGTCGGCGATGGCGAGCGGCGCGACGTCCAGGCCGTCGACGGCGATCACCGCGAGGTCCACGTCGGGATCGAACGCGACGACGCGGCCCGCGACCGGGCCGCGGCCCGGCGCCTCGACCATCGGCTCGGTGACGCCGGCGACGACGTGCGCGTTCGTGACCACCCGGTCGGGCGCCACCACGAAGCCCGATCCGGTGAGGTTGCCGCCGCACTCGAAGGCCAGCCCGGTGACCCTGACGACGGATGCCGCTGCCGCGTTCAGCTCGGGATCGTCGACGCCGCCCGACGGCAGCTCCGGCGCGACCGTCGGCCCGTCGAGGACGCCGGTGAGCCACGGGATCGCCTCGCCGAACGCCGCGGTGCGGAGTTCGGCCATGAGCGTGCGCGCCGGCTGCGGCGTGACCTGGTCGATGCCGCGGACCACCCAGGAGCCCGCGACCGCCGGCGAGACGACGGGGACGCCCATCGAGCCGACGCCCGAGGCGACGAGCGCGACGACGAACGCGGTCACCATGGTGTTCACGATCGCGCCGAGCACCCGGTCGATCGGTCCGAGCTTCACGGTCTCGGCGCCCCGGCCGAGCGCGCGCCCGATCGCGCTGCCGATCGAGACGCCCGCGACGAGGAGCAGCACGGCGACCGCGATCGCGATCGGCGCGCGCCACTCGGGCGCCGCGACGAACGACACCACCCACGGCATCGCGAGGTACGCGGCGATGCCGCCGCCCACGAGGCCGAGGAGTCCGCCGAGGGTCCGGAGCAGGCCGGCGCGCCATCCGTGCACGAGCGCGCCGATGAGGACGAGCACGAGCAGGATGTCGAGGACGAGGCTCCAGGTCATGCGGGTTCGCTCCGATCTGCCGGACGACCAGCCTGTCGCATCCGCCTCGGAGCGCGCTGTGGGTGCGCCGGCGCCCGGCTCGGGCGCCGTGCGCGCCGGGACCGACGCCGACGGCCCCTCCAGCGTGCCGGAGGGGCCGTCGGTCGCGGGGTCGGTGCCCGCGGTGTCCGCCTACTGCGGCATGAGCACCGAGTCGATGAGGTACACGGTCGCGTTCGCGGTCATGACGCCGCCGCAGATCACGTTCGCGTCGTTCACCATGAGCTCGTCGCCCGAGCCGGTCACCTCGACGGTGCCGCCCTGGACGGTGGTCTGCATGCCGACGACCTCGTCGGGCGCGAGCTGCCCGGGCACCACGTGGTAGGTGAGGATCGAGGTCAGCAGTTCGCTGTCGCCCTGCAGGGTCTCGATCGTGGCCGCGTCGATCTCGGCGAACGCGTCGTCGACGGGTGCGAAGACGGTGAACTCGTCGCCGTTCAGCGTGTCGACGAGGTCGACGTCGGGGTTGATCCCGCCAGAGACCGCCGCGACGAGCGTCGTGAGCAGCGGGTTGTTCGAGGCCGCCACGGCGACGGGGTCCATCGCCATGCCCTCGACCGAGCCGGCGCCGTCCGGCACCTGCTCGGCGTACCCGGCGCATCCGGGGCCGACCAGGTTCGCCGCCGGGTCGGCCATCGTCTCCTCGGTCTCCATGGGCTCCTCGCTCATCGAGGTCTCGTCGTCGGTCGCGGGCTCGTCGGTCGTGCCGGCGCTGCAGCCGGCGAGGCCGAGCGCGGCGACGGCCACGATCGAGAACGCCGCCAGTGCGGTGCGGTGCGTGCTGCGCGTGGATCGCATCGGTCTCCTCCTTGGATGGTGCGGCCCGCTCTCGGGCCGTCGTGTGGGGTTCGGGGCGGCGTGCGCGACGGTTTGGTCCGGCCCGGCCCGGGCGTGTCGGCGGTGCCGGATGCCGCGGCGAGCGACCGCGCGATCAGGTTCCGTTCACCCGGCATCCCATAGCCTCGACACCATGACGACGACCCTCATCGCCGCCGCCGAACCCGAACTCACCGGCCTCGCCGCCTGGGCCGTCGACCTCATGGAGACCCTCGGCGCCCCGGGCGCGGGCCTCGCGATCGCGCTCGAGAACCTGTTCCCCCCGCTGCCGAGCGAGGTCATCCTGCCGCTCGCGGGGTTCACGGCCAGCCAGGGATCGTTCTCGCTCGCCGAGGTGCTGTTCTGGACCACCCTCGGCTCGGTCGTCGGCGCCCTCGCGCTGTACTCGGTCGGCGCGCTGCTCGGGCGCGAGCGGACGCGCGCGATCATCAAGGCCGTGCCCCTCGTCGACGTCGCCGACGTCGACCGCACCGAGGAATGGTTCACCAGGCACGGGAAGAAGGCGGTGTTCCTCGGGCGCATGATCCCGCTCTTCCGCAGCCTCATCTCCGTGCCGGCGGGCGTCACCCGCATGAACCTCGCGCTGTTCCTCGTGCTCACCACGACGGGCAGCCTCATCTGGAACACGGTCTTCGTGCTCGCGGGCTACGTGCTCGGTGAGAACTGGGCGGTCGTCGAGCCCTGGGCCGACGGGTTCCAGGTGGCCGTGATCGTCGCCGTCGTGATCGCGGTCGGCGCATTCGTGGCGAAGCGGGTCGTCCGCAATCGCGAGCACCGGCGCCGTGTGGCGGCCGGCCAGGAGACCCGCGGCGGCATCTGAGCCCGCCACTGCCGCTCCGGGGTCGCGGCCTCATGTCACCCGTGCACCGGCGAGCCCTTCCGGACTACCCTGATCGCGTGGGCAGCCCCCGAGGTCGTCGCGGAGCCGGAACGTGATCCCGGCCACCCGGTACGCCGGTCGGAACGGCGTCGACCTCGCCTACAAGGTGTTCGGCGAGGGCGACCGCGACATCGTGCTCTCGTTCGCGTTCATCTCCAACGTCGACGTGTTCTGCGAGCTGCCCGAGCACCTCGAGTTCATCGAGCGGCTGAGCGGCCTCGGCGCTCGGGTGATCCTGTTCGACAAGCGGGGCACCGGGCTCTCGGATCGCGGCGGCCTCGACGCGAGCCTCGAGGACCACGCCGACGACCTCGCCGCGATCCTCGACGCGGCCGGCAGCAGGCGGGCGACCATCATCGGTTGGTTCGACGGCGGCGCCACCGCGCTCGTCACCGCGGCGCGGCACCCCGAGCGCATCGACGCGGTCATCGCCTACGAGGTGCTCGCGGTCGGTCACGCCGACGAGGACTTCCCCTGGGAGCTGGACGCATCCTGGATCGCGAGCCTGATGGCCGGCCTCGACGCGTCCGAGTGGGGTCGCGGGCTCGTCGTCCGGCAGTTCTGGCAGGCCGAGGGCGCCGACCGACTCGTCGCGTGGTGGGAGCGCTACGAGAGCATGTCCGCGACGCCGACGGCCGCGCGGCGGCTCGCCGAGGCCATCGTCCGGCTCGACATCCGGCCGTACCTCGCGGAGGTGCGCGCGCCCGTCCTCGTGCTGCACGACACCGCGCTCGAGGCGATCGACGAGGCGCCCATCCGATGGCTCGCCGACGCGCTCCCCGAGGGGCGGCTGCAGCTCGTGCACCGGTCGTCGGCGCTGCCGGCGATCCTCCCCGACAGCGCGCTCGTCGACGAGATGGAGGAGTTCCTCACGGGCAGCCGCAGCGGTGGGCGGCGCGACGTGCTCACGACCGTGTTCACCGACATCGTCGGCTCCACGGCCGCGCTCGCGCAGACCGGCGACGAGCGCTGGCGCAGCATCCACGCCGCGCACGACGAGGCCCTGCGGCGCTCGATCGCCCGATTCTCGGGCACGGAGGCCAACACCACCGGCGACGGGATCGTGGCCACCTTCGCCCTGCCGTCGTCCGCGCTGCACTTCGCCACCCAGGCGCTCGAGTCGGCCGCCGCGCTCGACCTCGAGCTGCGCGTCGGCGTCCACTCGGGCGAGCTGATCATGCGGGGCGACGACCTCGTCGGGCTGGCCGTGCACGCGGCGGCACGCATCTGCGCGGCCGCCGACCCCGGGCGCATCATGGTGAGCGACACGGTCCGCACGCTCCTGCTCGGACTCCCGTTCGCCTTCGAACCCGCCGGCGAGCGCGACCTGAAGGGCGTGCCGGACCGGTGGCGGCTCTGGTACTGCGTGGACGGGCCGGACGGCACCGAGGCGCGGCGGGCCTGATCCCCGCGCCGACGGCACCGCTCCGTCGACGGCCCCGCCAATCCCGGCGGCGTCCCGCACCGAATCACCAGCGACCCTCCCCGCCACCGCAGGAGCACCGAATGACCCTCGTCCAGGCGCCGCCCCCGGTGACGCTCCGCGCCGCACCCGCGGCCGCGCGGCGTCGACCGGCTCGGTCTGACATGCTGGAACGCGTGACGGACGGCGAGCACGGGCCCGCGGCATCCGACCCGACCCTCGACGACCTGCTGGTCGCCACGGGTGTCGGCGATCGGGCCGCGTTCGGCGCGCTGTACGACCGCACCGCGGCCCGGATCCTCGGCCTCGTGCGTCGTGTCGTGGTCGACCCGGCCCAGGCCGAGGAGGTCGCACAGGACGTGTTCCTCGAGGTGTGGCAGACCGCACCGCGGTTCGAGGCCGCGAGGGGATCCGCGATCTCGTGGATGTTCACGCTCGCGCACCGGCGCGCGGTCGACCGGGTGCGCTCCGCGCAGTCGGCCCGCGACCGCGACGCCCGCATCGGGGCGCGCGACCTGGACGTGCCGGTCGACAGCGTCGCTGAGGCGGTCGAGGTACGGCTCGACCACGAGCGGGCGCACGTCGCGCTCGCCGAGCTCAGCGACCTGCAGCGCGAGTGCGTCACGCTCGCGTACTACGGCGGGCTGACGCAGTCCGAGATCGCCGAACGGCTCGACGTCCCGCTCGGCACCGTGAAGACGAGGATGCGCGACGGCATGATCCGCCTGCGGCGCGTGATGGGGGTGAGCACATGACCGACGCCGAGTCCCCGGCGCGTCGGGAGCCCGACGACTTCGACGCGCTGCTCGCGGCCTACGCGCTCGACGCGGTGACCGAAGAGGAACGTGCGATCGTCGAGGCCCGCCTGGCGGAATCGCCCGAGCTCCGCGCGGAACTCGCGGCGCACCTCGAGGCGGCCGCCGTGCTCGCCGACGCCGCTCCGCCCGTCGCGCCGCCGCCGGCGCTCAAGGCGTCCGTCTTCGACCGCCTCGACGACGTGCCGCAGGTCTCCGCCGCGGGCGCCACCGCGCCCGGGGGGCCGGCCCCTGCCGCGCCGGGAGCCGAGCCGCCGGGAGCCGAGCCGCCGGGAGCCGAGCCGCCGGGAGCCGAGCCGCCGGCCGCATCGACGGCCGACGAGCGCGAGCCCGGGGCATCCCTCGCCGGGCCCGCCGAGCGCGCCGCCCGCCGACGCTGGTTCCAGCGCCCCGGCGTGGTCATCGCCGCGGCCGCGGCCGCCGTGCTCGTCGTCGCCGGCGCCGTGGTCGGCGTGAACTGGCCGGGGCCGGCCGGGTGGGGAGCGCAGCGTTCGGTCCAGGCGATCGCGGAGGCCCCCGACGCCGAGTCGGTCACGGTGCCGTCCGCCGAGGGCGGCGAGGTGACGATCGTGTGGTCCGAGGAGCTCGGTCGATCCGCGGTGCGCGCGTCCGACCTGCCCGACGTCGGCTCGGCCTCGACCTACGAGCTCTGGTACATCGACGAGGCCGGCGCTCGGCCGGCGGGAACGTTCGACCCGGACGCGGGCGCGGCCTACGTCGTGCTCGAGGGGGAGTTCACCCCCGGGGTCGTCGTCGGGATGACGGTCGAACCGGCGGGCGGGTCCGAGGCGCCGACCACCGACCCCATCGTCGTCGTCGAGACCTGATCGGTTCGGCTAGGGTCTGAGAGGGCTGCGCGCCCCCACCTCCACCCCCGACGACGAGGAGTGACGCATGCGCATCGGCATGTTCCTGAGCTACGCAGGCGGCTTCCGCGAGGCCGCCGCCGAGGTCGCCGAACTCGAGCGCGCCGGAGTCGACCTGGTCGTCGTCCCCGAGGTCTACTCGTTCGACGCGGTGAGCCAGCTCGGGTTCCTCGCGGCCCGCACCTCGCGCATGACGCTCATGAGCGGCATCCTGCAGCTCTACACCCGCACGCCGTCGCTCACGGCGATGACCGCGGCCGGCCTCGACTACGTCTCGGAGGGCAGGTTCGAGCTTGGCATCGGCGCCTCGGGGCCGCAGGTCATCGAGGGCTTCCACGGCGTGCCGTACGACGCGCCCCTCGGTCGCATGCGCGAGATCGTCGACGTGTGCCGCATGGTGTGGCGTCGCGAGCGCGTCGTCCACGAGGGCAGGAACTACACGATCCCGCTCGCGGCGGGTCGCGGCACGGGCCTCGGCAAGCCGCTGAAGCTCATCAACCAGCCGGTGCGGGAGCGGATCCCGATCACCATCGCATCGCTGGGCCCGAAGTCGGTCGAGCAGACCGCGGAGATCGCGGAGGGCTGGCTGCCCATGTTCTTCCACCCGGAGCGCGCAGCCGACGTGTGGGGCGCGTCGCTCGAGGCGGGCCGCGCGCGCCGGGCGCCCGAACTCGGAGCGCTCGACGTGTTCGCGAGCCCCGCGCTCGCGATCACCGATCGACCCGAGCTGATCGAGGCGGCGATCGCGGCGGTCAAGCCGAACCTCGGCCTCTACATCGGCGGCATGGGCGCGCGGGGCAAGAACTTCTACAACGACCTGATCGCGAGCTACGGGTTCGCGGCGGAGGCCGAGCGGATCCAGGACCTCTACCTCGACGGCCGTCGCGACGAGGCGGTGGCCGCGGTGCCCGACGAGCTCGTCCGCGCGATCTCGCTCATCGGGTCGCCCGCCGAGGTCGCCGAGCGCGTCGACGCGTTCGCGCGGGCCGGCGTGACGACGCTGAACGCGACGCCGCTCGGTCGCGATGCCGGCGAGCGACTCGCGCTCATGTCGGGACTGCGCCGCATCGTCGGCTGACCGGAGCCCTGCGCGGTCGCGGGGTGGCCGAGCCGCCCCCGGCCGGATCGGCACCGCACATCGCGCGGCCGCGCCGCCATGCGGCGTCGACCCCCGTTCGAGGGTGTTCCCAGCACCCGGTCGCGGACGTACGCTCGGTGCACCGCACGAGGCAGTGCGGAAGGGGACACCTGGGGAGGAGCCGCCGCGTCGGGGCATCGGGGCCCAGCACGTCCCCGGATTCCCCCACGGCGGTGCCCCGGTCCGCCGCTCGCCGTCGACGCACCGGTCGCGTGACATCATGGTGCCGAACGCGCAGCGCACGCACGCGGACGGGGAGGTCGGATGGCCCGGGGTGACGCCGTCGACGCGATCGTGGTGGGATCGGGCCCCAACGGGCTCGCCGCCGCAGTCACCCTCGCCCGCGCCGGGCTCTCGGTCCGCGTCCACGAGGCGGCGGCGGAACCGGGGGGAGGCGCCCGCACCGCGGAGCTCACGCTGCCCGGGTTCCGTCACGACGTGTGCTCGGCCGTCCACCCGATGGCGCTCGCGTCGCCGTTCTTCCGCGCCTTCGGGCTCGAGCGGCGCATCGAGCTCCGGGTGCCCGAGCTCTCCTTCGCCCACCCGCTCGACGGCGGACGGGCGGGACTCGCCTGGCGCGACTTCGACCGGACGGTCGCGGGGCTCGGCCGCGACGGCCGCGCGTACCGCCGCCTGCTGGCACAGCTCGTCGCGCACGAGGCGGCCGTGACCGAGTTCACCGGGTCGACGCTGCTGCGCGCGCCGCGGCATCCGCTCGTCGCCGCCGGGTTCGGACTGCGGGCGCTCGAGCAGGGCACGCCGGCGTGGAACCTGCGATTCCGGGGCGACGTGGCACCGGCGATGCTCACCGGCGTCGCCGCGCACGCGATCCGACCGCTGCCGAGCCTCGGGACCGCCGGCACGGGCCTCGTGCTCACCACGCACGCGCACGCGCGCGGCTGGCCGATCCCCGTCGGGGGCAGCGGTGCGATCGTCGCCGCCCTCGTCGACGACCTCGTCGCGCACGGCGGCGAGGTGGCGACGGATGCCGCGGTCGACGACCTCGCGGCGCTGCCGCCGGCCCGTGCCGTCCTCCTCGACGTCACCCCGCGCGCGCTCGCGCGCCTGGCGGGCGACCGGCTGCCGGCCCGGTACCGCCGCGCACTCCGCGGATTCAGGTACGGCAACGCCGCAGCCAAGGTGGACTTCGCGCTCGCGGGGCCGGTGCCCTGGGCGGATCCCGCGGTGGCAGGCGCGGGAACCGTGCACCTCGGGGGCACCCGGGAGGAGATCGCCGCGGGCGAGCGCGACGTGGCGCGCGGGCGGCATCCGTCGTCACCGTACGTGCTGGTGTCGCAGCCGTCGACGCTCGACGAGTCGCGCGCGCCCGAGGGACGGCACGTGCTGTGGACGTACACGCACGTCCCCGCCGGCTCGACGCTCGACCCCACCGAGGCGGTCACGCGGCAGGTCGAGCGCTTCGCGCCGGGATTCCGCGACCTCGTGCTCGCGTCGTCGTCGCGCTCGGCCGAGCAGATGCAGGCGGAGAACCCGAACTACATCGGCGGCGACATCGCCTCGGGCGCCCCGTCGCTCGCACAGCTCGTACGTCGCCCCGTGCTGTCGCCGGACCCGTGGCGCACCCCGCTCGCGGGCGTCTACCTCGCGTCGGCCTCGACGCCGCCCGGCCCGGGCGTGCACGGCCTCGCCGGCTGGCACGCGGCCGCGAGCGCCCTGCGTCACGAGTTCGGGCTCGGGATGCCGCGGCTCGCGCCGTGACGGCCATCGCGTCGGCGTGAGGATCGGTGGGCCCCGTCGGGCTCGAACCGACGACCCGCGGATTAAAAGTCCGCTGCTCTGCCAACTGAGCTAGAGGCCCGCCTCCAGCGTACCGCCCGCGACGGCGACGATTCCGCCGACCGCGGAACGCCCGCCCGACCGTGGGCGGTTCCCGGCCGGCGGGGGTATCGTGTCCGCGATGACCGCAGACTTCCACCGCCCCACGCGGTTCCCGCCGCGCATGTTCGAGGGGTACCTGGGCGCCGAGGACCCGGCGTACGTGAGCCGTGTCGCGCACGACACCGCCGCAGCGGTGCTCTCGCGTGTGCGGGAGGACCCCGACCCCGAGGTGGTCGCCCGCCTCGTGTCGTACACCGACGAGCACGGCATCGACGCGATCGCCGAGCTGTGGTCGCAGGCGTCGCCGAAGAGCCTGCCGGGCGCGCTCTGGCGCATCTACCTGCTGCGGACGATGATCCGGCAGGATGCGCAGGGGGTCAGCCTCGCGTTCCAGCGCGGCGCCGAGGTCTCGCGCACGATCGACCAGGTCGTCGCGGGCGCGCCGACCCCGGCCGGGCCGGCGGAGGTGCGCGAGCTCGCCGACACGATCCTGCGCGGCGTGTTCTCGGGCGACTTCGCCGCGGCGCTCGAGCGCGCCACCGCGTTCTGCCGGGTCGCCTCGGCCGGCTTCGCGAGCCTCGCCGACGATGCGGATGCCGCGGACGCCGCGCATCCCGACCGGCCGGGAATCCTCACCCAGCGTGCGCTGCGGCTCTCCTCGCTCGCCGAGGAGCTCGCGGCGTGCGCGCGCCTCTGGCGTCACGACAGCCTCGACTGAGTGCGTCGCGGCGTCGTTCGACTCGACGGGGAATAGACCCGCGGTCGACCTCGTTTAGACTGTTCGTGGCCGGTCGCAGTAACCCCGGGCTCCAATATTCGCCGCTCCGAGCGGCCTCGCGCCGAGAGGCGTTCTGCGGCCGGCCATCTTCCTGCCCGCCTGCACGCGGGCCCGGCGAACGAGGCATGGACGCCTGGGCCGGCACGTCACCGGTCCGCTCGGCGTAGCATCGAGGAATGGCCGACACCGTCTCGTTCCTCGTCGACCCGCTGCCCGTCGATGCGTCGCCGGAGTTCCTCGAGGCGTCCTTCCGCGAGATCGAGCCGGGATCCGGCGCGCTCGCCGTGAACGACCTCGCGCCGCACCGCGGCGACGGCGTCTTCGAGACGCTCGCGATCGTCGACGGGCACGTTCAGGAGATCGGGCCGCACCTCGCCCGCCTGGCGAACTCGGCGCGCCTCACCGAACTGCCGGAGCCCAACCTCGAGCAGTGGTCGCTCGTCATCCGCCGCGCTGCCGAGCGGGTCCCGGCCGAAGGCGAGTTCGCCCTCAAGATCGCGCTCAGCCGCGGGGTGGACCCGGGCACCACGCCGACGGGCTGGGTGCACATCACGCCCGGCGCCGACTTCCAGGCCGCGCGGGAGCGCGGCATCCGCGTCGTCAGCCTCGACCGCGGCGTGTCGCGCGGCGCGGGGGAGCGAGCGCCGTGGCTGCTGCTCGGCGCGAAGACGCTGAGCTACGCGGCGAACATGGCGGCGATCCGCGAGGCCAAGCGCCGCGGAGCCGACGACGCGCTGTTCACCTCGTCGGACGGATTCGTCCTCGAGGGGCCGACGTCGAGCGTGATCGCGCGGCTCGGCGACGAGTTCGTCACGCCGCCGCCCGCCGCCGGCATCCTGCACGGCACGACCCAGCGCAGCATCTTCGCGCACCTCGAGCGGCAGGGCCGCACGGTCGCCTACCGCGACCTCACCCTCGACGACCTCAGGCGAGCGGATGCCGCGTGGCTGGTGTCGAGCGTGCGCATGGCCGCGCCGATCGTCGAGCTCGACGGCGAACCGCTCGCCGTCGACCTCGAGGAGACGGCCGCGCTGAACGCGTACCTCCTCAGCCCGCGCGACTGACGGTCGACCGACCGTCGCGCCGCCGACGAACGACCTCCGGCCGACGGACCACGACGACCATCCACGACGACGACGGCCCGGCCCCCTGCGGGGACCGGGCCGCGACGCGCGGAGCGAGGATCAACCGAAGCGACCGGACACGTAGTCCTCGGTGGCCTTCTCGGACGGGTTCGAGAAGATCGTCGTCGTCTCGTCGTACTCGATGAGCTTGCCCGGCTTGCCGGTTCCCGCGATGTTGAAGAACGCGGTCTTGTCGGAGACGCGCGAGGCCTGCTGCATGTTGTGGGTCACGATGACGATCGTGTAGTCCTGCTTGAGCTCCTCGATGAGGTCCTCGATCGCGAGGGTCGAGATCGGGTCGAGCGCCGAGCAGGGCTCGTCCATCAGGATGACCTCGGGCGAGACCGCGATCGCGCGCGCGATGCAGAGACGCTGCTGCTGCCCGCCGGACAGGCCCGAGCCCGGACGGTCGAGCCGGTCCTTGACCTCGTTCCAGAGGTTCGCGCCCTGCAGCGACTGCTCGACGAGGGCGTCCGCATCGGACTTCGAGATGCGCTTGTTGTTGAGCTTCACGCCCGCGAGGACGTTCTCCTTGATCGACATCGTCGGGAACGGGTTGGGCCGCTGGAAGACCATGCCGACCTGGCGGCGCACGAGCACGGGGTCGACCTCGGGGTCGTACAGGTTGTTGCCGTCGATGAGCACCTCGCCCTCGACGCGCGCGCCCGGGATGACCTCGTGCATGCGGTTCAGGGTGCGGAGGAAGGTCGACTTGCCGCAGCCCGACGGGCCGATGAACGCGGTGACGCTCCGCGGCTCGATCTCGAGGGAGACGCCCTCGACGGCGAGGAACTTGCTGTAGTAGACGTTCAGGTCTCGGACTTCGATGCGCTTGGACACTGTGGTTCCTATCTGGGGGTCAGCGACCGTACTTGGGGGCGAAGAACCGCGCGACGAGTCGGGCGACGAGGTTCAGCACCATGACGATGAGGATGAGCGTGAGGGCGGCGGCCCACGCGCGGTCGAGGTACGCCTCGGGCGGGTTCCCCTGGTTGGCGTACTGGGTGTAGACGAACACGGGGAGGGACTGCATGCGCCCCTCGGTCATGTCGTAGTTCACGCTGTTGGTGAATCCCGCGGCGATGAGCAGCGGAGCGGTCTCGCCGATGACGCGGGCGATCGAGAGCATGATGCCCGTCGTGATGCCGGCGATCGAGGTGGGCAGCACGACCTTCACGATCGTCAGCCACTTCGGCACGCCGAGCGCGTACGAGGCCTCGCGGAGTTCGACCGGGACGAGGCGCAGCATCTCCTCGCTGGAGCGCACGACGACCGGGATCATCAGCACCGCGAGGGCCACCGCACCGGCGATGCCGGTGCGCGTGCCGGGACCCCAGAAGATCGCGAAGAGCGCGTAGGCGAAGAGGCCGGCGACGATCGAGGGGATGCCCGTCATGACGTCGACGAGGAAGGTGATGCCACGGGCGAGGCGGCCGCGGCCGTACTCGACGAGGTAGATCGAGGTCATCAGCCCGATCGGGATCGAGATGAGCGCAGCGGTGCCCGTCATGAGGACGGTGCCGACGATCGCGTGCAGCGCACCGCCGCCCTCGCCGGTCACGTTGCGCATCGAGTAGGTGAAGAACTCGACGTCGAAGCGGTTGAGCCCGAACGTGACGACCGTGATCGACAGCGAGATCAGCGGGATCATCGCGAGGAGGAACGCGCCGGTGACCAGCGCGGTCACGAAGCGGTCGGTCGAGCGTCGCGCCCCTTCGACGATGCGCGAGAGCAGGGTGATCGTGGCGACGTAGATGATCGCGGCGACCACGAACGTGCCGACCCAGTTGAACTCGGCGCCGCTCAACGCGATGACGCCGAACAGGCCGGCCGAGACCAGGAGGCTCGCGCCGAGCACCATCCACGGCGCACCGTTGGGGAGCTTGCCGGCGGTGAGCGAGTTGCTGACCGGTGCCGCGGTCGGACCGCGGGTCTCGGGAGGGGTGATCGTCGTGGTCATCAGTTCGCTCCCGAGAACTCGGCGCGGCGAGCGACGATCCAACGGGCGATCGCGTTCACCGCGAAGGTGACGATGAAGAGGATGAGGCCCGTCGCGATGAGGACGTTGACGTTGATGCCGTACGCCTCCGGGAAGCTCAGGGCGATGTTCGCGGCGATCGTCGACGGGTTGACCGACGTAAGCAGTTGGAACGTGATCGCGCCGGTCGCCGAGAGCACCATCGCGACGGCCATCGTCTCGCCGAGTGCGCGACCGAGGCCGAGCACGGCGGCCGAGATGATGCCGGGACGACCGAACGGGAGGACCGCGGTCCGGATCATCTCCCACCGCGTGGCGCCGAGGGCGAGCGCGGCCTCCTCGTGGAGGACCGGCGTCTGGAGGAAGACCTCGCGCGAGATCGCGGTGATGATCGGGATGATCATGACGGCGAGCACGAGGGCTGCGGTGAGGATGGTGCGGCCGGTGCCGGAGACCGGCCCGGCGAAGAGCGGGAACCAGCCCAGGTTGTCCACGAGCCAGGTGTAGATCGGCTGGACGGCGGGGGCGAGCACGCCGATGCCCCAGAGGCCGAACACGACCGACGGGACGGCGGCGAGCAGGTCGACGATGTAGCCCAGCACCGACGCGAGGCGGCGCGGGGCGTAGTGCGAGATGAAGAGCGCGATGCCGATCGAGATCGGCAGGGCGATGAGCAGCGCGAGTGCCGCGGCCCAGATGGTGCCGAAGACCAGGGGCCCCACGTAAGCCCAGAAGTTGCTGTCGAGGATCGAGGCGTCCTCGCTGTCGGCGACGAACGCCGGGATGCTCTGGACGATGAGGAACGTCGCGACCGCGGCGAGCGTGACGAGGATCATCGAGCCGGCGAAGACCGCCGACTTTGAGAAGACGCGGTCGCCTGGGCGCTGCTTCGCCCGGATCGGCGCGGCTGCGGTGGTCATCTGGAGATCCTCCGGTCGGTGGTGCGTGGGACATGGCCGTGCCCGGCCCCGGTGCTGCTGACGCTACCGGGGCCGGGCACGTGCCACCTACTGGATCGAGTCGATCGCCGCGGTGACCTTCTCGCGGAGCGAGTCGGAGATCGGGGCCGAACCGGCGGACTCGGCCGCGACGTCCTGGCCCTCGGGGCTGGCGATGTACGACAGGTACGCCTTCACGAGCTCGACGTTCTCGGGCTCGGCGTACTCCTGGCAGGCGATGAGGTAGCTGACGAGGACGATCGGGTAGACGCCGGCCTCCTCCGAGGTGCGGTCGAGCTCGATCGCGAGGTCGTGCTCGTCGCGGCCCTCGACGAACGGCGAGGCGTCGACGATGGCCGCAGCGGCCTCCGGCGAGTACTCGACGAACTCGCCGCCCACGCCGACCGCCACGGTGCCGAGGTCACCGGCGCGCGACGCGTCGGCGTAGCCGATGGTGCCGGTGCCGTTGGTCACGGCGTCGACGACACCCGAGGTGCCCTGGGCGCCCTCGCCGCCCTCGAACGGCCACACGCCGTCGGCCTCGTAGGTCCACACGTCGGGCGCGGCCGCACCGAGGTAGTCGGTGAAGTTCTCGGTGGTGCCCGAGTCGTCCGAGCGGTGGACCGGGGTGATCGCGAGGTCGGGGAGCTCGACGCCCTCGTTCGTGGCGGCGATCGCCTCGTCGTTCCAGTTGGTGATGTCGCCGGCGAAGATGCCCGCGATCGTGGCCGGGTCGAGGGAGAGGCTGTCCACGCCCTCGAGGTTGAAGATCACGGCGATCGGCGAGATGTAGAGCGGGAGCTCGACGACGCTCGTGTCGGGCGCGCACTTGGCGAAGCCGCCCTCGGCGATCTCCTCGTCGTTGAACGCGCGGTCGGAGCCGGCGTAGTCGCTGGCGCCCGAGAGGAAGGTGTCGCGACCGGCGCCCGAGCCCGAGGGGTCGTAGTCGATGGTCACGTCGGGGTTCGCGGTCTGGAAGCCGGCGATCCACGCCTGCTGGGCCGAGTCCTGCGACGACGCGCCGGCGCCGACCAGGTTGCCCGAGAGCGTCGAGTCGGAGCCGGACTCGCCCGAGCCGCCCTCGTTCGCGGCGCAGGAGCTGAGCGCGAGGGCCGCCGTCATGGCGATGACGGCAGGCGCGGCGAAACGCTTGAGGTTCACGTGATTCCCTTCCGGGGGTTGGATTGCAGGTTGTGGGGCCGGGTGCCGACCCGCCTGCGACGCTAACCAGCGTGCGTGACGAGCGTCCCCCACGGTGGTGAACGGAAGGTGAACTGGGTCTGTCCGGCCGGGATGCCGTCGCTGTGAGTCCACCGTGACGGCGGCGCCCCGCAGATCGTCGGGTCCGTGGGTGCTAGCCGCTGATGGACTCGATCGCCTGCATGGCCCGCTCGCGCAGCGATTCCGAGATCGGCGCCGATCCAGCCCCGACGGCGGCGGCCCGCTGGCCCTCCTCGCTCGCGATGTACGCCAGGTACTCCCGCACGACCTCGACGTTCCGAGGGGAGGCGTACTGCTCGCAGGCGATGAGGTAGCTGACGAGGACGATCGGGTAGACACCGGCCTGCTCGGTGGTCCGATCGAGGCTGATGGCCAGGTCGCCGTCCGCCCGCCGCTCCTCGAGCGGTGACGCGTCGACGATCGCCGCGGCCGCCTCGGGGGAGAACGAGACGAACTCATCGCCGACGCGGACCGCCGCCGTGCCGAGGTCTCCGGCGCGCGACGCATCTGCATAGCCGATGGTCCCCACGCCGTTGCCGACAGTGTCGACCACGCCCGAATTGCCCTGCGCGGCCTCGCCGCCCGAGAACGGCCACACGCCGTCGGCCTCCCATTCCCACACCTCGGGTGCGGCGGCGTGCAGGTAGTCGGTGAAGTTCTCGGTCGTGCCCGAGTCGTCGGAGCGGTGCACCGCGGTGATGGGGAGATCGGGAAGCGCCGCCTCGGGGTTCGTCGCGGCGATCGCCGGATCGTTCCAGTCCGTGATGTCGCCGGCGAAGATGCCCGCGATCGTCGCGGGGTCGAGGTCCAGCGTGTCGACGTCGTCGAGGCGGAACACCACGGCGATCGGGGAGATGTACAGGGGCAACTCGATGACCGTGGAGTCCGGGGCGCAACGACCGAAGCGGCCCTCCGCGAGTTCGTCCGCGGTGTAGGCGCGATCCGAGCCGGCGAAGTCGCTCGCGCCCTCCATGAAGGTGTCGCGTCCGGCGCCCGAGCCTGCCGGGTCGTAGTCGACCGTGACGGCGGGGTGTGCGGTCTGGAACGCCGCCACCCACGACTGCTGCGCCGCGCCCTGCGCCGATGAACCTGCGCCGACCACGTATCCGTCGAGCGTCGACCCCGTGTCGCCGGTCGACATCTCGTTGACGGCGCAGGAGGAGAGGACGGATGCGGCGACGGCGGCGAGCGCGACGGCCGCGGTCGTGCGGATGCGGTTCACGGGGACCCTTCGGGGACGTTCGGGGGGATCGGGAGCGGGGCGGGAGTCGACCGGTGCGAGCCGGACTCGTGGCCGCGTCCGGTGAACATCGAAACCGAGACGGGTGAACGGATGGTGAACACTCGGAGTCGTGAGGGTGTGTGGAACCTGCGTATCCCCTGCATCCCGCCGGCCCGCGGCTCCGGCTCAGGCGGCCGGCGCGTGCGTCTCGATCGCGATGATGCCCGACGACGGGTTCGTGGACGACAGGTGCACGACGCTGAACGCGCCGACCTCGAGGCTCGCGGCATCCGTGACGTAGGACCCGAGGGGGGTCCCGGTCGCGAGCGCGATCTCGCGCATCATCTCGGGCATGACGGGGCCGTGACCGCAGATCACGGCCGTCTTGCCGACGCGCACGCGCTTGCCGATCACGCGGCGCACCTCGTCGTTGCCGGCTTCCCACGCGTCCTGGCTGATTCCCTCGTCGCGCTTGACCTTCATCCCCGTGGCCGCCGAGAGCGGGGCCACGGTCGTCACGCACCGGACCGCCGGGCTCGAGACGATCTTCCGCGGGCCCCAGGCGAGGACGGTGCCGACGAGCGCGGCGGCCTGCTGCACGCCCCGCTCGACGAGCGGCCTGGTGCTGTCGGTGCCCTTCCAGTTCGAGCGATTCTGCGCCTTGCCGTGCCGGAGCACGATGAGCGCGAACGTCTCGGTCACGCCCTGGTCGACGAGCGCGGCGAAGTTGTCGAGGATCTCGCGGTCGGGGCCGTAGGTGAGGTACCCGCGGGCGCGCTTGATGGTCACCCACTCGAGCGCGGCGATCTCGGCGTTCGGCCGGAACGTCGACGCGAGCACCGCCTTCTCCGTGACCTCGGCCGCCCAGTAGTGCACGATCTTCTCCCGGCCGCTCGGCAGCGGGTAGCGCGAGACGCCGACGGGCACGCCCAGGGCGACGGCCAGCCCGGTCTCCTCGGCGATCTCGCGGACGGCGGTCTGCGGGAGCGTCTCGCCCGGGTCGACCTTGCCCTTCGGGATCGTCACGTCGCCGTGCACCGTGCGGTGCACGACGAGCACGTGGATGCGACCGTCGATCACGCGCCAGCAGACGGCGCCGGCCGCGTAGACGGCGGTGGCGACCTGGCTCATCGGCGCGCCGCTCGCGTCGCACGCTGCGCGATGCGCTTGCTGCGCTGCGCGACGCGCTGGATGCGGAGGTGCTGCAGGTCGTCGAGCGGGCGGCCGGAGTCGTCCGTCGAATGCCTGACCCAGGTGCCGTCGCCGTCGAGCCACCACGATCCGGTGCGCTCGTCCATCGCCTCGTCGAAGAGGCCGCCGATCGCGCTCACGTGGTCGGGGTCGGTGAGCCGCACGAGCGCCTCGACCCGACGGTCGAGGTTGCGGTGCATCATGTCGGCCGACCCGATGTAGACGACCGGGTCGCCGTCGTTCCGGAACGAGAAGATGCGCGAGTGCTCGAGGTAGCGGCCGAGGATCGAGCGGACCCGGATGTTCTCGCTCAGCCCGGGGATGCCGGGGCGGAGGCTGCAGATGCCCCGAACCCAGACCTCGACCGGCACGCCCTCGTTCGACGCGCGGTACAGCGCATCGATGATGGCCTCGTCGACCATCGAGTTGACCTTGATGCGGATGCCGGCGGGCTTGCCCTCCTGCGCGTTGGCGGTCTCCTGCGCGATGAGCTTCAGCAGGCCCTTGCGGAGGTGGAGCGGAGCGACGAGCAGGCGCTTGAACTTCTTCTCGATCGCATAGCCGGAGAGCTCGTTGAACAACCGGGTGAGGTCCTTGCCGACCTGGTCGTCGGCGGTCAGCAGCCCGAGGTCCTCGTAGATGCGGCTGGTCTTCGGGTTGTAGTTGCCGGTGCCGATGTGGCTGTAGTGCTTGAGGCCGTCCTTCTCCTGTCGGATGACGAGCGCGAGCTTGCAGTGCGTCTTCAGCCCGACGAGGCCGTAGACCACGTGCACGCCCGCCTTCTCGAGCTTGCGCGCCCACGTGATGTTGGCCGCCTCGTCGAACCGCGCCTTGATCTCGACGAGTGCGAGGACCTGCTTGCCCGCCTCGGCGGCGTCGATCAGGGCCTCGACGATGGGACTGTCGCCCGAGGTCCGGTAGAGGGTCTGCTTGATCGCGAGCACGCCGGGGTCGGCCGCCGCCTGCTCGAGGAACGCCTGGACGCTCGTCGCGAACGACTCGTACGGGTGGTGCAGCAGCACGTCCTTCTCCGCGACGGCGGCGAAGATGTCGGCGGGGCGGTTCGGCTCGGACGGCTGCAGCTGCACGTTCGTGGTCGGGACGTGCGTCGGGTAGTGCAGCTCGGGTCGGTCGATGCGCGCGAGGTCGAAGAGCCCGCCGAGGTCGAGCGGGGAGGGCAGGGTGTAGACCTCCTGCTCGGTGACGTCGAGCTCGCGCACCAGGAGGCCGAGCGTGACCTCGTCCATGTCGTCCGAGATCTCGAGTCGGATCGGAGGACCGAAGCGCCGACGCAGCAGCTCCTTCTCGAGCGCCTTGATGAGGTTCTCGGTCTCGTCCTCCTCGATCTCGACGTCCTCGTTGCGGGTGACGCGGAACACGTGGTGGTCGAGGACCTCCATCCCCGGGAAGAGGTCGCCGAGGTGGTTCGAGATGAGCTCCTCGAGCGCGATGTAGCGGGCGTCCTCGACGGGCTCGGCCGGGTCGACGCGCACGAAGCGCGGGAGCATCTGCGGCACCTTCACGCGCGCGAACTCCTGTCGGCCCGTGCGGCTGTTCCGCACGCGGACCGACAGGTTCAGCGACAGGCCGGAGATGTAGGGGAACGGGTGGGCCGGGTCGACCGCGAGCGGCATCAGCACGGGGAAGATCTGCGAGCTGAAGT
This sequence comes from Agromyces kandeliae, assembly GCF_009674665.1. Lineage (GTDB taxonomy): Bacteria > Actinomycetota > Actinomycetes > Actinomycetales > Microbacteriaceae > Agromyces > Agromyces kandeliae. Next base: position 77,707 of record NZ_WKJD01000016.1, on the reverse strand, counting down.
ACCCGTGCAGGTGCTCGCGGTGCGTCTCGTCGAGCTCGCCCCACGAGACGATGCGGATGCCGGCTTCCGCCAGCGCCGGCTTGACCAGCTCCTGGTAGGCGGCGGCGTGGCGCGACTGCAGTTCGTGCGCCTTCTGCGAGATGTCGGCGAGCACCTCGTGAGGGGTCCGTCCCACGTTCGTCGGGACGGCGAGGCCCGTGTTGATCCGGCGCTTCAGGCCCGCGACGCGGACCATGAAGAACTCGTCGAGGTTGGAGGCGAAGATGGCGAGGAAGTTGGCTCGCTCGAGCACGGGCAGTCGGGGGTCCTCGGCGAGTTCGAGGACGCGCTGGTTGAAGGCCAGCCAGCTGAGCTCCCGGTCGAGGTAGCGCTCGGCGAGGAGTTCGGGCGCACCGTCGGTGTCGAGCGGTTCGAAGTCGTCGTCGAAGTCGCTCGCGGTGCGGTCGTCGTCGAGGGTGCTCTCCGCAGTCATCCACACATCATGCCACCGGGCTGCGACGCGGTGGTGAAGCGCAGGTCACCGGGCGGTGACGTTCGCGTCCTGCTCGTCCTCCTCGTGGACGTTGAAGCGGTAGCCGACGTTGCGCACCGTGCCGATCAGGCTGTCGAGGTCGCCGAGCTTCGCGCGGAGTCGACGGACGTGGACGTCGACGGTGCGCGTTCCGCCGAAGTAGTCGTAGCCCCACACCTCGCTGAGCAGCTGCTCCCGAGTGAACACGCGCGACGGGTGGGCCGCCAGGAACCGGAGCAGCTCGAACTCCTTGTAGGTCAGGTCGAGCGTGCGACCGTGGACCTTCGCGGAATAGCTGGCCTCGTCGATCACGACGCCGGACGTCTGGATGCGCTCGGCAGGCTGGGCCGCCTGCGCGCGGCCCAGCGCGAGTCGGATCCGCGCGTCGATCTCGGCGGGGCCCGCGTGCTCGAGGATCACGTCGTCGATGCCCCAGTCCGAGGTCACCGCGGTGAGCCCGCCCTCCGTCACGACGAGGATCAGCGGCACCGAGAGACCGGTCGTCCGCAGGATCTGGGCGAGGGCCTTCGCACCGGCGAGGTTGGTCCGGGCGTCGAGGAAGACGAGGTCGGCCTCCGGCGCGCGCACCAACTGATCGGGTGACGCCGGGATCACGCGCACTCGATGCGTCAGGAGAGACAGGGCCGGGAGAACATCTTCGTTTGCTGCCGGCGTCAGGATCAGCAGCTGCGCCACGCACACCCTCCAGTAGTAAGGTGCGGTCAATACTACGGGACACCGAGCGGTGGACGACGGCGAAGGGGGACGGCGTGACGCAGGACGACGCGGCAGCACCGGCGACGGGCCTCGCGCGGTGGGCCGTTCCCGCCGTCTGGCTCATCTCCGCGATCGGGTCCGCCGTGGTCGTCGGACTCGCTTGGTCAGGAACGCGCGTGTGGTTCCACGACACGGGCCCGTACGCCGCGCTCGGCGTGCTGGGCATGGTGTTCGCGGCATCCGTCATCGCAGCGCTGCTGCTGCAGCTCGCCTCGCGGAGGCCGCACGGATACGTCGGACGGGCCAGCGCGTCGATCGCCGGCGCCGTCGTCCCGGTGGCCGTCGGAGCGCTCGCGCTGCTGCCGGTCGTCGGTTGAGCAACGGGTAGACTCGCACCATGTCCTCGCTGCTCGCGCTCGAACTGTTCTTCATCGGCCTGCTCGGTCTCGCGAGCCTCACGATCGCCTGGATCAGCGGCGTCGTCGTCTACAAGCTCTTCAAGGGCCAGCGCTAGATCGTGATCGAACTGCCGGTCGACCTCCCAGCGGAGCTCGTTCCGCTCTCCTGGCTCATCGGGGTCTGGGAGGGTTCCGGCGTGATCGACTACGCCATCGGCGACGGCTCGGTCACCCACGAGTTCGGACAGCGCGTGAGCTTCAGCCACGACGGCCTGCCGTACCTCAACTACACGTCCTACACGTGGCTGTTCCCGTCGGATGCCGACGGCGAGCCGACGCCGCTCGCCGCGGAGACCGGCTACTGGCGCCTCGCCCGTCCGCTCGGAGAAGGCGACCAGGGCCCGGCGATGCTTCCCGCGGTCGGCGCGACCCGGTTCCCCGACGCCGAGGCCGTCGAGACGCTGCGCAACGACGCCGGCGGCTTCGACCTCGAGGTCTCGATCGTGCATCCGGGCGGCGTGAGCGAGCTCTACCTCGGCCAGGTGAAGGGACCGCGCATCGACCTCGCGACCGATGCCGTCATGCGCACCGCCGGTGCGAAGGAGTACGCCGCGGCGACCAGGCTCTACGGGCTCGTCGAGAACCACCTCCTCTGGGCGTGGGACATCGCGGCACTCGGCCAGGACCTGCGCACGCACGCGTCCGCCCGGCTCGCGAAGGTCGACTGATGTCCGGCTCGCCGTTCCTCGCGCTGCCCGGCGCGGTCGTCGGGGATGCGCCCGATGAGGCGGTCGCCGCGCACTACGGCAACCCGATGGTCGAGCAGCGCCGGCTCGAGGAGGGGCGCGCGATCGTCGACCTGTCGGACCGCGGCGTGCTCACCGTCACCGGTCCCGACCGGCGGTCGTGGCTGAACTCGATGGCGAGCCGAGCGCTCGACCACCTCGCTCCCGGCGAGAGCGCCGAGGCGCTGTTCCTCGACGCGTCGGGCCACGTCGAGCATGCCGTGCACGTCGTGGACGACGGCGAGCGTACGTGGCTGGTGCTCGACGGCGACGCGGCGCCGTCGCTCGCGACCTGGCTCGATCGCATGCGGTTCATGCTGCGCGTCGAGGTCGCCGACGTGAGCGACGGGTTCGCCGTGGTGGCGGCGATGCCGCGCGACGACGGGTTCCCGGTCGAGCTCCCCGACGGCGCCCTGGTCTGGCGCGATCCGTGGCGGCAGGTGCTCCCGGACGGATACGGGTACGCCCCGGAGGACGGCCACGCGGGTGCCGGCTGGAACTACGCCGAGGCGATCGTGGCGCGCGATGCGCTCGGGGCCCTCGTCGGCGCCGTGCGATCGGGGGCCGTCGAGGTCGCCGGCTCCCTCGCGCTCGAGGCGCTGCGCATCGCGGCCTGGCGTCCGCGCTTCGCGACCGAGGTCGACGAGCGCACATTGCCGCACGAGCTCGACTGGCTGCGCAGCGCGGTCGACCTGCACAAGGGCTGCTATCGCGGGCAGGAGACCGTCGCGAAGGTCGTGAACCTCGGTCGGCCGCCGCGTCGACTGGTGATGCTGCACCTCGACGGCAGCGACACCATCCTGCCGAAGCCCGGCGACCCGGTCGTCGGGCTCAAGGCCCGTCCCGAACCCGCCCCGGGCGAGGAGCCCGAGCGGCGCGCGGTCGGCGCCGTCACCTCGGCGGCGATGCACCACGAGCTCGGCCCGATCGCCCTCGCGGTGATCAAGCGCTCGGTTCCCGCCGACCTCGAGCTCATCGTGGAGAGCCACGGCATCGACGTCGCCGCGTCCCAGGTCGAGATCGTGCCGGCCGGAGCCGCCGCGGCGGTCGACGTGCCCCGCCTGCCGAGGCTCGGCATCCGCCCGTGACCCGTTCGCCCGGCGGGGCGGGCCGGCTGGCCGGTCGTCTCGGTCGGCTGCGCGACTCGCTTCCGGCGATCGTGCAGATCACCGTCACCGCGATCGCGGCGTACTCGTTCTCCGTGTTCGTCGTCGGGCACGAGCAGCCGCTCATCTCCGCCCTCGTCGCGATCACCTCGCTGGGGTTCGTGCGCGATGCGCGGCCCGTCCGCGTGCTCGAGACCGTCATCGCGATGACGCTCGGCATCGCCCTCGCCGAGGCGCTGCTGCTCGTCGCGGGCAGCGGCATCTGGCAGTACGCGCTCGCGCTGGCGGTGACGCTCGCCGTGGCGCGATTCCTGTCCGGCAACGCCTCGTTCGCGATCGCCGCTGCCGTGCAGTGCTCGCTCGTGATGCTCGTGCCCGCACCGGAGGGCGGCCCCTTCGTCCGCACGCTCGACGCCGTCGTCGGCGGAGCGTTCGCGCTCCTCGCGACCGCGGTCATCCCACGCGATCCGCGGCGCACGGCGCTCCGCGACGGTCGGCGCCTGCTCGACGAGCACGTCGCGGTCCTGCTCGAGCTGGCCGCCGCACTCGGCAGGGGTGAATCGGATGCCGCAGGGCGGGCGCTCTCTCGCGCTCGTGCCACCCAGCCCGCGGTCGAGGCGTGGACGGCGAGCGTCGACTCGGGCATCGCGATCGCCCGCCTCTCGCCGATCGTGCGCCGGGCCAGGTTCGACCTGGAGCGGCAGCGGGCGATGCTCTCGGGCGTGGACCTCGCGACCCGCAACCTCCGCATCATCGCGCGCCGGGTCGAGTGGAGCCTCCGGGACGGTCGTCCGCGCGAGGAGGTCGCCGACGTGGTCGCCCGCATCGCCGTCGCCGTCGAGGTGCTCGACGAGTCGCTGCGCGACGTCGCCCAGCAGCCCGTCGCGAGGCAGGGATTCTCGGAGATCCTCAAGCACCTCGACCCCGTCGCGATCCTCCCGGACGGCTCGCAGGGCGACAGGAACACGCTCGCGGCGCTCCGCCCGTACCTCGTCGACCTCCTCACCGCGACCGGGCTCGACCTCGACGAGGCACGGGCACTGCTTCCGGGCGACTGAGCCGCCGCTCAGCGGGGTGCGACCGACGCCCAGTCGAGCGTGAGCTCGCCGAGACGCCAGCGCCGAGCGCCGTCGCGCACCGGCCAGCCGGCATCGCGCAGGTCTCGCGCGAGCGCGATCCAGCGTTGCGACGGGCCGTACACGGACAGCGGCGCATGCACGCGCCAGCCGCGGTCGAGGGCCTCGAGCAGGTCGTGGACGCGCTCGCCGGGGACGTTGCGGTGGATCAGGGCCTTCGGCAGTCGCTCGGCCACCACCGACGGCGCGTGCAGGCCGGTGAGGCGCAGGCTGATCGTGAAGCTCTGCGGGCCGGCATCCGTCACGCCCACCCAGCTCGAGATCCGGCCGACCTCGTCGCAGGTGCCCTCGACGAGCAGGCCGCCCGGCGCGAGCCGGCCGGTCATGCGCGCCCAGGCATCGGCGACGTCGCCCTCGTCGTACTGGCGGAGGACGTTGAACGCGCGGATCACGGCGGGTCTTCCACCCCCGGGCACCGGAACCTCGAAGCCGCCGAGGCCGAACGAGACGGGCAGGTCGTCGGGGAACGGCGTGCGGCCGGCGCGCACCGCATCGAGCTGCGCCTCCGCGGCGCGCACGCGGGCCGGCTCGATCTCCAGCCCGAGCACCTCGACGTCCGGTCGGGCGCGGCGGAGCCTCGCCGCGAGCTCGAACGCGGTCACGCCGCTCGCCCCGTAGCCGAGGTCGACCACGAGCGGCTCGGCGGCACGGCGGAACGCCGCCTGCTCCGCGATCCAGCGATCGACGCGGCGCAGGCGGTTCGTGTTCGTCGTTCCCCGCGTGACCGAGCCGACCGGCATGTCCTCCAGTGTCGCAGCCCGACGCGGCTCCGGCAGTCCGTGCCGGCGGCGGCATCCGTCATGGTTCGACCCCGCCGATGGCCGAGGGCGACCGGGTCGCTAGGCTGGACCGCATGGTCTACACCCTCGTGCTGCTGCGCCACGGCCAGAGCGACTGGAACCAGAAGAACCTGTTCACCGGCTGGGTCGACGTGCGGCTCAGCGACCAGGGCCGCGCGGAGGCGACCCGCGGCGGCGAACTGCTCGTCGAGAAGGGGGTCCTGCCCGACGTGCTGCACACCTCGGTGCTGACCCGCGCCATCCAGACCGCGGACCTCGCGCTCGAGGCCGCGGACCGGCTCTGGATCGACGTGCGTCGCTCGTGGCGGCTCAACGAGCGCCACTACGGCGCGCTGCAGGGGCTCGACAAGGCCGAGACCCTCGAGAAGTACGGCCCCGAGCAGTTCATGCTCTGGCGCCGCTCGTTCGACACGCCTCCGCCGCCCCTCGCGGACGACGCGGAGTGGTCGCAGGTCGGCGACCCGCGCTACGCGAACCTCTCCGACGACGAGATGCCCCGCACCGAGTGCCTGAAGGACGTCATCGCACGCATGCTCCCGTACTGGGAGTCCGACATCATCCCCGACCTGCAGGCCGGCAAGACGGTGCTCGTCACGGCGCACGGCAACTCGCTGCGCGCGCTCGTGAAGCACCTCGACGGGATCTCCGACGACGACATCGCGGAGCTGAACATCCCGACCGGCATCCCGCTGGTCTACGAGCTCGGCGACGACTTCATGCCGACGAAGCCCGGCGAGTACCTCGATCCCGAGGCCGCCGCCGCGGGCGCCGCGGCCGTCGCCGCGCAGGGCAAGAAGTAGCCAACCGGACGAGCACGACGACGAGGGCCGAGCGGATGTCGCATCCGCTCGGCCCTCGTCGTGCGACGGGCGGGTTCCCCCGTCAGGCGACCGGCTCGGGCACCCAGTCGCCGGTGGCGAGGTAGTCGACCTTCTGCGCGATCGCGACCGCGTGGTCGGCGAACCGCTCGTGGTACCGACTGGCCAGGGTCGAGTCGACGGTGTCGACGGCCTGGCCCTTCCAGGTCTCGCCGAGCACCTTGTCGAACACCGAGAGGTGCAGCGCGTCGACCTTGTCGTCCTCGTTGCGGATGGCCTTGGCCAACTCGACGTCCTCGCTCTCGAGGAGGGTGACGAGCTTGCGTGCGATCTCGACGTCGAGCGCACCCATCTCGATGAAGGTGGGGCGGAGGGACTTCGGCACCACCTTGTCGGGGAAGCGGTACCGCGCCAGCTGCGAGATGTGCGTCGCGAGGTCGCCCATGCGCTCGAGCGAGGCCGAGATGCGCAGCGCGCTGACGACGATGCGCAGGTCGCGCGCGACGGGCTGCTGCCGGGCGAGGATCGTGATGGCGAGCTCGTCGAGCGCCTGGGCGCGCTGGTCGATGAGGTGGTCGTCGGCGATGACCTCCTCGGCGAGGCTGACGTTCGACTCGTTGAACGCGCGCGTCGCCTTCTCGATGGCCTGGGCGACGAGCGTCGCGATCTCGACGAGGCCGTCCTGAACCTCGCGCAGTTCCTGCTGGAACACCTCACGCATGTGTTTGACCCCTTCGATGGTCTCGGGCTCCCACGACGGGCACGCGGGATGACCGGTCGCTGACCGGCACTCGACATCCTCGCCGTCGAAGGTGAACGGCAGGTGCCGTGCTGCTGAACTCTCCCTAACCTACCCCCGGCCGGCCTCCGCCCGGGTGAGGCGGGGGTGACCGGCATGGTTAGGGTGGTGCCATGGACTCCACCTGGTCGGTGCTGGTCGCGCTGACCTTCGGCATCCTCCTCGGGGCCGGGTTCACGGTCGTGCTGCACATGGCCGAGCGCCGCGGCCAGAGCGCGGCTCGCGTCGTGGCACCGACGATCCCCGACGGCGTCGACCAGGTGCTCGACGTCCTCGAGTCCGCCGGCGTCGTGCTCGATCCGTCCAACAATGTGCTGCGCGCGTCGCCGGGCGCCCTCGCGATGGGGCTCGTCCGCAACCAGATGCTCGCGCACGCCGAGCTGGTCGACCTCGTCTCGGGCGTGCGTCGGACGGGTGAGCCCGCCGCGCTCGAGATCGAACTCCCGCGGGGCCCGTTCGGCGACGCGACGATGCAGCTCCAGGTCCGCGTGGCGCGCCTCGGGACGCGGTTCGTGCTCCTCCTCGCCGATGACCGCACCGAGGCGCACCGGCTCGACGAGGTGCGCCGCGACTTCATCGCGAACATCAGCCACGAGCTGAAGACGCCGATCGCCTCCGTGAGCCTGCTCGCCGAGGCGCTCGACCAGGCCGCCGACGAGCCCGAGCAGGTTCGCCGCTTCGCCGACCGCCTCGGGGTCGAGTCGACCCGGCTGGCGCACATCACCGGCGAGGTCATCGAGCTCTCCCGGCTGCAGGCGCGTGATGCGCTCCGCCGCGACGAGCTCGTCCAGGTCGACCGAGTGGTCGCCGCCGCGGTCGACCAGAACCGGGTGGTCGCCGCGGCGAAGGGCGTCGACGTGGCCGTCCGGGCGAAGTCCCGCGCCGAGGTCTACGGCGACGAAGCGCTCCTCGTCGTCGCCCTGCACAACCTGATCTCGAACGCGATCGCCTACTCGAGCGAGGGCGGGCGGGTCGGGGTCGGCGTCATCGTCGACGACGACGCCGTGGAGATCTCGATCGCCGACCAGGGCATCGGCATCGCGCCGGAGGACCTGGACCGCGTGTTCGAGCGCTTCTACCGCGTCGACCAGGCGCGCTCGCGGAACACGGGCGGCTCCGGCCTCGGCCTGAGCATCGTCAAGCACACGGTCCAGAACCACGGCGGCGACGTGCGCGTGTGGTCGCGGCCCGGTCGCGGCTCGACGTTCACGATCCGCCTCCCGCTCGCGGAGCGACCGATCGCCCGCGAGGCCGGCGTCGCCGCCGCGCCCGATTCCGTCGCGCCGGCACCCGTCGCGCAGGACGCCAAGACCCGTATCGCCGCGGCACTTCCGGCCGCGCCATCCCGAGGAGACCGAGAGTGACCCGCATCCTGCTCGTCGAGGACGAGATCGCGTTGAGCGACCCGCTGAGCTTCCTGCTCGAGCGCGAGGGCTACGAGGTGGAGGTCGCCGCCGACGGCCTCGCCGCCGTGGCCGCATTCGATCGCGACGGCGCCGACCTCGTGCTGCTCGACCTCATGCTCCCCGGCCTGCCGGGGACGGAGGTCTGCCGCGAGATCCGCCAGAGCTCGAACGTGCCCATCATCATGCTCACCGCCAAGGACTCCGAGGTGGACATCGTCGTCGGGCTCGAGCTCGGCGCCGACGACTACGTGACGAAGCCCTACTCGACCCGCGAGCTGCTCGCGCGCATCCGCGCGGTGCTGCGCCGCCGCATCGAGCCCGACGACCTCGACGAGGCCGTCATCGAGGGAGGCCGGGTCAGGATGGACGTCGACCGCCACACCGTCGAGGTCGACGGCGAGGCCGTCGCGATGCCCCTCAAGGAGTTCGAGCTGCTCGAGCTGCTCATGCGCAACGCCGGCCGCGTGCTCACGCGCGGCCAGCTCATCGACCGCGTGTGGGGGAGCGACTACTTCGGCGACACGAAGACCCTCGACGTCCACATCAAGCGGATCCGGTCGAAGATCGAGGTCACGCCCTCCGAGCCCGTGCAGCTCGTGACCGTGCGCGGGCTCGGCTACCGATTCGAGGCGTAGCCCCCGAACGAGAAGAGCGGATGCCGCCGGCTCGCGCCGCGGCATCCGCTCTCGTGGTCGTGGCGTCCCTACGGGACGAGGTCCTCGTACTCGGGGAGGCGGCCGTCGAGGACGGGCACCTGGATCTCGACGCCCTCGGCGCTGCCGGCCTGCAGGTAGACGGACACGAGCCCGCCCACCTCGGCGTCGAGGTTCTCGATGAGCAGCGGCTCCTCTTCGGCGGTGCCGAGGGAGACGGTCTCGCCGCCGTCGACGTCGATCTCGAAGGTGTCGCCCTGGTCGACGAACTGCAGCGAGAGCGTCTCGTCGTCGGTGCTCGTGTTCGTCACCGAGAGCACGAGGTTGCCCTCCTCGCCGTCGTCGCTCACGACGAGCACGTTGCGCACGTCGAGCGCGCCGACATCGGCGGAGACGCCGTCGCTCGCGTCGTACTTCTCGGTGGTCGCCTGGTAGGTCAGCATGGCGCAGCCGCTGCCGCCGAGGGCGATGCCGAGAGCCAGTGCAGCGGATGCCGCGAGACGCGCCTTCACAGAACCTCCAAGGACGAGCGTGCGCGCAGCGGAATGCGCCCGCGCGCGTGTGATCGAAGTCGAGTGTAGCCTAGCGCGTCGCCGCCCTCGGGGCGGGGAGGCGGAACCTTAGCACTACCTCGGTGTGATATCCTGAAAGTTGCCGAAAGGACGTCTATTCATGCTTTTTGAGGTTGGCGAGACCGTCGTTTACCCCCACCACGGTGCCGCAACGATCGTCGAAGTCAAGAAACGCATCATCAAGGGCGAAGAGAAGCTCTACCTCAAGCTGAACGTCACGCAGGGAGACCTCGTGATCGAGGTGCCCGCAGAGAACGTCGACCTGGTCGGCGTGCGTGACGTGATCGGCAAGGAGGGCCTCGACAAGGTCTTCGAGGTGCTGCGCGCCCCCTTCACCGAGGAGCCGACCAACTGGTCGCGTCGCTACAAGGCGAACCTCGAGAAGCTCGCCTCGGGCGACGTGATCAAGGTCTCCGAGGTCGTGCGCGACCTCTGGCGCCGCGATCAGGACCGCGGCCTGTCCGCAGGCGAGAAGCGCATGCTCGCGAAGGCCCGCCAGATCCTGATCTCCGAGCTCGCGCTCGCAGAGAAGACCGACGAGGAGCAGGCATCGACCGTCCTCGACGAGGTGCTCGCCTCCTAGGCCGAGCCCCATCGACGATCGCCGCCTGCGCTGACGCGCACGGCGGCGATCGTCGTCTCGGGGTGGATCCGGGCGGGGCCATCGACCCGCGAGCGACGTGTCACGGCGACTACGGTGGAGGCGTGAACGACTCCACCGTCGCCGTCATCGTCGTCGCTGCCGGCTCCGGCACGCGACTCGGGCATCCGGAACCCAAGGCCCTCGTCCCCCTCGGCGACGACACGATCCTCGGTGTCGCATTGGATGCCGTGCTCGGCATGCGCGAGGCGCCGTTCGTCGTCGTGGTGGCGCCGGCCGATCGCGTCGACGAGGTGCGCGAGCGCTGTGCGACGCGCGCGGCCGAGGCAACCGTCGACCTCGTGGTCGTCGCCGGCGGCCTGACCCGGCAGGAGTCCGTGGCGCTCGGCCTCGCCGAACTCCCGCGCGAGATCGAGGTCGTGCTCGTGCACGACGCGGCTCGGCCGCTCGCGCCCTCCGCGGTGTTCGACGAGGTCGCGGCCGCGGTCGAGGCGCGCGGGCACGGGATCGTGCCGGGCCTCCCCGTCGTCGACACGGTCAAGCGAGTCGACGGCGAGGGACACGTCCTGGAGACCGTGGATCGCTCCGAGCTCGCCGCGATGCAGACGCCGCAGGGCTTCCCGCGGGAGGTGCTCGAGTCGGCGTACGCGGCGGCCGGGGCCGACTTCACGGATGACGCGGCGCTGGTGGCCGCCGCCGGGGTGCCGGTCGACGTCGTTCCGGGCGACGCGCGCGCATTCAAGGTCACGGTGCCGTCCGACCTGCACCGTGCCGAGCAGCTGCTCGCCGAGCGCCGGGCCGCCGTCGCAGCGGCCGAGAGGTCGGCGCCGCGCGCGCTGCCAGCGCACTCGGCGCCGACCCGCGTCGGCACCGGCATCGACGTGCACGCCTTCGCCGACGCGCCGGACACGCCGCTCTGGCTCGCGGGCCTGCACTGGCCCGGAGAGCGCGGCCTCTCCGGGCATTCCGACGGCGACGCCGTCGCACACGCGATCTGCGACGCGCTGCTCGCCGCCGCCGGTCTCGGCGACATCGGCGGCATGTTCGGCACCGACGACCCGCGGTTCTCCGGCGCGCACGGCGAGGTGTTCCTCGCCGAGACCGTGCGACGGCTGCGCGAGGCCGGATGGCGCATCGGCAACGTCTCCGTCCAGGTCGTCGGCACTCGTCCGAAGCTCGCGCCCCGCCGCACCGAGGCCGAGACCCTGCTGACCGGCATCGTCGGCGCGCCCGTCAGCGTCGCCGCGACGACGACCGACGGACTCGGCTTCACCGGCCGCGGCGAGGGCATCACCGCGATCGCGACCGCGGTCATCTTCCCGGCCCCGGGCTCGGCGTGAGTCGGCGAGTCGATCCGCATCCCTCCGGGCCCGTTCCCGATCGCAGCGTCGCGCGAGCCGTTCTCCGAGCTGGCGCGCCGGTACGCTTGACCCGTGACCGTGCGACTCCACGATTCGAAGGCCCAGGCCCTGCGTGACTTCGTGCCCCTCGAGGAGGGGCACGTCGGCATGTACGTCTGCGGACCGACCGTGCAGTCGAGCCCCCACATCGGGCACCTCCGGAGCGCGCTCGTCTACGACATCATGCGTCGCTGGTTCGTGGCGAGCGGGTACGCGGTCACGTTCGTCCGCAACGTCACCGACATCGACGACAAGATCCTGAACGCCGCCGCCGAGGAGGGCATCGGCGAGCAGTGGTGGTCGCTCGCGTACCGGGTCGAGCTCGAGTTCACCGCCGCCTACAACGCGCTCGGCATCCTGCCGCCCACGTACGAGCCGCGGGCGACCGCGAGCGTCACGCAGATGCAGCGCATCATCCAGCGGCTCATCGATCGCGGGCACGCCTACCCGGCGCCCGACGGCTCCGGCGACGTCTACTTCGACACCGGCAGCTGGCCGACCTACGGCGAGCTGACCCGGCAGGCGCGCGAGAACATGGAGGCGGCCGCCGACTCCGACCCGCGCGGCAAGCGCGACCCGCGCGACTTCGCCCTCTGGAAGGGGCACAAGCCGACCGAGCCGCGCTCGGCCGGATGGGAGTCGCCGTGGGGCCCCGGTCGTCCCGGATGGCACATCGAGTGCTCGGCGATGGCCGCGCGCTACCTCGGCGCGGAGTTCGACATCCACGGGGGCGGCCTCGACCTGCGCTTCCCGCACCACGAGAACGAGCTCGCCCAGTCCACCGCGGCCGGCGACGGCTTCGCGCGCTACTGGGTGCACAACGGCCTCGTGAACGTCGGCGGCCAGAAGATGTCGAAGTCGCTCGGCAACTCGGTGTACGCGCACGAGCTGACGGCGCTCGCCTCGCCGCTCGCGGTCCGATACCTGCTCGGGCAGGCGCACTACCGATCGACACTCGACTACTCGGCCGACTCGCTCGCCGAGTCCGAGGCGGCGGTCGACCGCATCCGGACCTTCCTCACGCGCGTCGAACGGCGCCTCGCCGGAACCCGCTACGCCGAAGGGGGTGCGGATGCGACGTGGCCGGACCAGTTCGCGGAGGCAATGGACGACGACCTCGGCGTGCCGCAGGCGCTCGCCGTGCTGCACGAGACCGTGCGCGCCGGCAACCAGGCCCTCGACGGCGAGGACCTCGCGACCGCCGCCGACCTGCGCGGGCAGGTGCTCGCGATGGTCCGGGTGCTCGGCATCGACCCGACGGACCGGCTCTGGGCGACGGATGCCGGGCCCGCGGCGACCGCGCTCGACACGCTCGTCGCCCGGCTCATCGAGGATCGCCGCGCTGCGCGCGCGTCGAAGGACTGGGCCGCCGCCGATCGCATCCGGGCCGAGCTCGCCGATGCCGGCATCACCATCGAAGACAGCCAGACCGGAACGCATTGGAGCCTCACCTCATGAAGGGCAGCAGCGGAAAGCCTCGCGCGGGAGCCGTGCGCAAGAAGGGCAAGGGCCAGAAGGTCGGGACCGGCGGCCACAGCCGCAAGGCCCTCGAGGGCAAGGGCCCGACGCCGAAGGCCGAGGATCGTCCGTACCACCAGGCGCACAAGCGCAAGGCGGCCGCCGAGCGCGCCGCGGCGAAGTCCGGCGGGCGCGGCGGGCAGCGGCCCGGCGCCCCGCGCGGTGCGTCGGGTGCGGCGCGCCGGTCGAAGTCGGGCGACGAGTCCGAGATCGTGACCGGGCGCAACGCCGTCGTCGAGGCCCTCCGCTCCCGGATCCCGGCCACGACGCTGTACGTCGCCGCCCGGATCGAGATGGACGACCGCGTCAAGGAGGCGCTCAAGGTCGCCACCAACCGCGGCATCGCCGTCCTCGAGGTCATGCGCCCCGAGCTCGACCGGCTGGCCGGCGAGGGCGGAGTGCACCAGGGGATCGCGCTCAAGGTCCCGCCGTACGAGTACGCGCACCCGGTCGACCTGCTCGACGAGGTCGTCGACTCGGGCGAGACGCCGCTGTTCGTCGCGCTGGACGGCGTGACCGACCCGCGCAACCTCGGCGCGATCATCCGCTCGACCGCCGCCTTCGGGGGGCAGGGCGTCATCGTGCCGCAGCGTCGGTCGGTCGGGGTGACCGCGTCCGCGTGGAAGACGTCGGCGGGCGCCGCCGCACGCGTGCCCGTCGCGATGGCGTCGAACCTCACGCAGACGCTGAAGGCGCTGAAGGAGCGCGGCGTGTTCGTGCTCGGCCTCGACGGCGGCGGCGACGTGTCGCTGCCGGGCCTCGACTTCGCCGACCGACCGATCGTGGTCGTCGTCGGCTCCGAGGGCAAGGGCCTCTCGCGCCTGGTCACCGAGACCTGCGACGCGGTGGTGTCGATTCCCATCTCGGCGGCGACCGAGTCGCTGAACGCGGGCATCGCGGCATCCGTCACGCTCTACGAGATCTCCAAGCTGCGCGCCGGATCCGCGGAATAGCCCGCGACGTCGGACGTCGGAGGCGCCGGGGCGTGGCCGCCCGGCGCCTCAGACCTTGAGCCGCCAGTCGCCCTCGTCGTCAGGGTCGTGCACGGCGATCGCCGCGGTGTCGGGCGCGACCGCCGGGAGCTCCGCAGTGATCGCCTCCGTGGGCGGGCCGATCACGGTCGCCTCGTCTCGGCGGTGGCGCAGCACGTCGTTGATGTACGCCGTGAGGGCCTCGGCGAGGGGGATGTCGCGGCCCTCGGTCTGCGCCATGTACCACCGGTGCTCGAGCATCTCGTGGAACACCTCGGCCGGCTCGAGCTTGCCGCGCAACTCCTGCGGCACCGCGCGGACGACGGGCTCGAAGACCCGCATGAGCCACTCGTGCGCGACCATCTCCTCGTCCTCGTCCCGACGGTAGGTGGCACGGTACGAGTCGAGGTCGTTGAGCAGTCGGCGCGCCTGGTTCTCGCCGGCGTCGAGGCCCGTGAGCCGCAGGAGCCGGCGCTGGTGATGCCCGGCGTCCACCACCTTCGGCTGGATGCGCAGCGTGGTACCGGTGGTGTCCGTGCGGATGGCGAGTTCTTCGATGTCGAAGCCGAGGTCGTTCAGCCGGTTCACGCGTTCGTTGATCCGCCAGCGCTCCGCGACGCCGAAGGACTCGCTGCCCGTGAGCTCGCTCCAGAGCTTGCGGTAGGCGTCGACGATGCCGTCCGAGATCCGCACGGGGTCGAGTTCGTCGGCGACGCGTCCGCCTGCCTCGAGGTCGAGCAGTTCGCCCGCGATGTTGACGCGGGCGATCTCGAGGTCGTTCTCGCGCTGTCCGTTGGAGAGCCCGCCCTCGTAGAGCTTGCCGGTCTCGGCGTCGACGAGGTAGGCCGCGAAAGCGCCGGCATCGCGCCGGAACAGCGTGTTGGAGAGCGAGACGTCGCCCCAGAAGAAGCCGATGATGTGCAGGCGGACCAGCAGCACGGCCAGCGCGTCCACGAGTCGCGTGGCCGTGTCGGGCCGGAGGGTCTGCGAGAACAGCGCACGGTACGGTAGCGAGAACCTGAGGTGGCGCGTGACGAGCACGGGCGCGAGGGCCTCTCCGTCGGCGTCCGTCCGGTTCGTGATGACGGCCACGGGCTCGACGCACGGGATCTCGAGGCGCTGCAGCGTCCGGAGCATCTCGTACTCGCCCTTGGCCATCTCGGCCGTCGTCTCCTTGATGGCCACGACGTGTCCGCTGAGGTGGGCGAAGCGCACGAGGTGCCGGGAGATGCCCTTGGGGAGCGCGGCGATGTGCTCGCTGGGCCAGGCCTCGAGCGGGAGATCCCACGGGAGGTCGAGCAGGGCCGGGTCGGTCATCGCCGACGTGATCGAGAGAGTGCCGCTCATCAGCCCCAGCGTAGCGGGGAACGACGAAGCCGGCCGGGCCGAGGGCCCGACCGGCTTCGTGGACGACCGGAGTCGATCAGCTGGCGACTGCCTCCTTGAGCAGGCGCTCGCCAGACTCGGCGTCGAAGACGTGCACGTGCTTCGGGGTCGGCAGCAGGTAGACCGTGTCGCCCGCGAACGGGTGGCTGCGACCGTCGACGCGCGCGACGATGTCGGTGCGCTTGCCCTCGATCTCGGAGTGGCCGTAGAGGTAGCCGTCGGCGCCGAGCTCCTCGACGAGGTCGACCTTCACCTCGAGGCCCTCGCCGGGCGTGTTCGAGACCTGGATGTCCTCGGGGCGGACACCCACGGTCACGACGTTGCTCGAGGCGGTCGCGAGCGCTTCGCGCTGCACGTCCACCGTGGCGGTGCCGAACTTGATGCCGCCCTCGACGAGCTCCGCGTGGAACAGGTTCATGGCGGGCGATCCGATGAAGCCGGCGACGAACACGTTGCTCGGCCGCTCGTACAGCTCGCGCGGGGTGCCGACCTGCTGGAGGACGCCGTCCTTCAGGACCGCGATGCGGTCGCCCATGGTGAGCGCCTCGGTCTGGTCGTGGGTGACGTAGACCGTGGTGACGCCGAGGCGGCGCTGCAGCGAGGCGATCTGGGTGCGGGTCTGGACACGGAGCTTGGCGTCGAGGTTCGACAGCGGCTCGTCCATGAGGAACACCTGGGGCTGGCGGACGATCGCGCGGCCCATGGCGACGCGCTGGCGCTGGCCGCCCGAGAGCGCCTTGGGCTTGCGGTTGAGGTACGGCTCGAGGTCGAGCAGCTTCGCGGCCTCGAGGACGCGCGCAGCGCGCTCCTCCTTGCCGACGCCCGCGATCTTGAGCGCGAAGCCCATGTTCTCCGCGACGGTCATGTGCGGGTACAGCGCGTAGTTCTGGAAGACCATCGCGATGTCGCGGTCCTTCGGCGGAACATCGGTGACGTTGCGGTCGCCGATGAAGATGTTCCCGTCGTTGACCTCTTCGAGGCCGGCGAGCATTCGGAGCGACGTGGACTTGCCGCAGCCGGAGGGACCGACGAGGACGAGGAACTCGCCGTCTGCGATCTCGAGGTCGAGCTGGTCGACGGCGGGACGGGTGCCACCCGGGTACAGGCGGGTGGCCTTGTCGAACGTGACTGACGCCATGGTTCTGTTCTCCTTCACCGGCAGGTACGTGCCGGACGATCCGTTGTGAATGGAAACGTCGACTTCGATGTCGACGCCTCCTCAGTATGCCATGGGTGCGCCGGTCGTCCGTCATCGTGACGTCCGCACCCCCCCTGCGGGCGGGTGGGGCGGATGCCCCGTCCGGCCCGCGTCCGGGCGTCGTTTGGACGATTCCCAGTGATCGCTCCTACACTCTTCGGTGCGTGCGCCCGCATGCGCGCGCGCCCCCACAGCGACCCGGAGTTGACCCACGATGAGCACTGGCGGATCAGAGCCACGCCCCACCCGCAACCAACGCCGAGAGGCCGCCCGCGAGAAGGCCCGCGTCCTTCGGGAGGAGCAGCGCAAGCGCGACCGTCGGAACAAGTTCCTCATCCAGGGCGGTGTCGTGCTGGCGATCGTCGCGGTCGCGGCGCTGATCGGCGGCCTGATCTTCAACAGCGTCCGCCCCGAGGGCCCCGGTCCGCAGAACATGGCGAGCGACGGCATCCTCCTCGTCGGCGGCGAGGGCGGCATCGAGGCCGTGGAGACCCCGGCGATCCCCGCCGGAGGGGAGCCGACCGCCACGGTGCCCGACGAGAGCGGCACGGTCGCCAACGTCGTCGTCTACGTCGACTACCTGTGCCCGTTCTGCGGTCAGTTCGAGACGACCAACTCCGCGACCATGCGCACCATGGTCGAGCAGGGCGCAGCGACCCTCGAGATCCACCCGATCGCGATCCTCACGAACAAGTCCGCCGGCACGCAGTACTCGCTCCGCGCCGCGAACGCCGCCGCATGCGTGGCGGAGGAGTCGCCCGAGGCGTTCTTCGACTTCAACGCGCTCATGTTCGAGAACCAGCCCGAGGAACTCACCGCTGGGCTCACGAACGACGAGATCAAGGACATCGCCGCGCAGGCCGGCGCCGCCTCCTCGGTGGACTCCTGCATCGACGACACCCGGTTCAAGAGCTGGGTGCAGGATGCCACGGAGCGGGCGCTCACCCAGCCGATCCCGAACTCCGAGCTCGCGTCGGTGACGGGCACGCCCACCGTGCTGGTCAACGGCAAGCAGTACGTCGGTTCGCTCGAGGACCCTGCCGAGTTCCAGGCGTTCGTCCTGCAGGCCACCGGCGAGAGCTACTCGGAGTCGGAGGCCACCCCGACCCCGACCCCGACGCCCGAGGCGGGCTGACCCGACCGCGATCGCGCTGCGCGGGCCCGGCCGCCGGCCGGGCCTTCGCCGTGCGTGCCTGACCCGCGCATCGGTAGGATGTCAGGGTCCCTGCCGGCTTGGCGCAATTGGTAGCGCACCGCTCTTGTAAAGCGGTGGTTACGGGTTCGAGTCCCGTAGCCGGCTCGATGTCGAGATCCTCCCGCGGCCCGGAGCCGAGCCCGGCGCCATCCCGTCCCGCCGTGCCCGCCGACCGGGACCGCGCCCACCACCACGCGCACGCCGAGTCCTCCCGGATGCCGATGTGGGCGGCCATCGCGCTCACGATCGTGACGGGCGGCCTGGTCGCGCTGCAGTCGCGGGTCAACGGCGAGCTCGCGCGCGAGCTCGCCGACTTCTCGGTCGCCGCGGCGATCTCGTTCGGCTCGGGCCTGGCGATCCTCGTGCTGCTCGCGGCCGTCTGGCCCGAGGGGCGACGGGGGCTGGTGCGCCTGCGCGGCGCGCTGCGGGCCGGCCGACTGGCGTGGTGGATGCTCCTGGGCGGCGTCGCCGGCGCCTGGTTCGTGGCGACCCAGGGGCTCGCGGCGGGCGTGCTCGGCGTGGCGCTGTTCACGGTGGCGTTCGTCGCGGGGCAGACCCTCGGCGGCGTCGTCTTCGACGCGATCGGGCTGGGGCCGGGCGGCCGCCGGCCGCTCAGCCCGACCCGCATCGCGGGGGCCGCACTGGCGCTCGTCGCCATCGGCTGGGCGGTGTCCGCCCAGGTCGCCGGGGCCGTGCCGATCTGGCTCATGCTGCTGCCGTTCTCGGCCGGCATCGGGGCGTCCTGGCAGCAGGCGATGAACGGCCGCGTCCGCACGGCGTCCGCGAGCGCGCTCGCGGCGACGCTCATGAACTTCCTGGTGGGCACCGCGGTGCTGGTCGTCGTGATGCTCGCGCACGCGGCATCCGTCGGCTGGCCCATCGCGTTCCCGACGGCCCCGTGGCTCTACGCGGGCGGCGCCATCGGGTGCGTGTTCATCGCAGCGCAGGCGGTGCTGGTCCGGCGAGTGGGCGTGCTCGTGCTCGCGCTCGGCCTCGTTGCCGGCCAGCTCGCGGCCGCGCTCGCGCTCGACCTGCTGCTGCCGACCTCGGCGCGGCCCGTCGGCTTCGCGACGGTCGGCGGGACCGTGCTCGCGCTCGTCGCCGTCGCGCTCGCGAGCATCCGCTGGCGCCCCGCGCGGCACCTCGCCGCCGAGGCGGGACCGACGGTGACGACCGAGGAGGCCGGCGAGGTCACGTCAGGGCGGTGAACCGCTCCGCGACGGGGGACCCGGCGCGACGCTGCGGTCGGTCGGCCGTGCTGCGGCCGCCGACGTAGAGCCAGCCGAGCAGGTGCTCGTGGTCGGCGAGGCCGTGCATCCGCGCCACCGCCGGATGGCGCGTGAACGGTCCCGTGCGCCACATGACGCCCCACCCGGCGTCGTCGAGCAGCAGGGCGAGAAGGTGCCCGACGCCGGCCGCGGACACCTCCTGCTCCCAGGCCGGGACCTTCGGGTGCGGTCGCGCGATCGCGACCAGCGCGAGCAGCAGGGGGGCGCGCAGCGGCTTGGCCGCGAGCTTCGCCGCGGCGGCGCCGTCGAATCCGGACGCCTCGACGAGCGCTTCCCCGAGACGGGCCCGGGCGTCGCCGCGCAGTGCGATCACGCGCCACGGCGCGAGGGCGGCGTGATCGGCGACGGTCGACGCGGCCTCGAGCAGCGAGACCAGTTCGGCATCGCTCGGCGCGTCATCCGTCACCTTCGGCCAGGAGCGACGTGCCAGGACGGCGTCGCGGGCGGCGCCCACGCTCAGGACTCGGGCGTGAACTCGAGTGCGATCGAGTTCATGCAGTAGCGGTCGCCGGTCGGGGTGCCGAAGCCGTCGGGGAAGACGTGGCCGAGGTGCGAGCCGCAGTTCGCGCAGCGAACCTCGGTGCGCATCATGCCGAGCGACGTGTCCTCGATGAGCTCGACCGCCTCGGGTCGCACCGACTCGTAGAAGCTCGGCCAGCCGCAGCCGGAGTCGAACTTGGTGCCCGACTTGAACAGCTCGCTGCTGCACGCGGCGCATGCGTAGATCCCGGCGCGCTCCTCGTCGAGCAGCTCGCCCGTCCACGGGCGCTCGGTCGCGGCCTCGCGGAGCACGGCGTACTGCTCGTCGTCGAGCTGGGCGCGCCACTCGTCGTCGGACTTGTCCACCTGGTACGTCATGCAGTCTCCTCGGGGTCGGATGGGCGTCTCCCATCGTCGCAGCTTTGCCGGACGTCGAGTGCAACGTGTCCCGGAGCGACGGTGTTCCCGGCGGCTGCGCCGCAGCCGGTCGAGGACGGCAGCGGGTCCCGCATCCGGGCCGCGCCGACGTGCGGGGCGGGCTCCCGGCATCCGCTCCCTAGGATGTGGTCGACGGCGGATGCGGGAAGCGAGGCGCGATGGACGCGAATGGGCTCGACGAGGTGCAGCGCGACATCCTCGCCTTCGAATCGCGGCCGTGGCGCGACCCCGCGCGGAAGGCCGACGCCATCCGCGACGAACTCGGACTCTCCGCGGCCCGGTACTATCGGCTCCTCGGCGCGCTCGTCGACTCGCCGGCCGCCCTGCGGTTCGACCCGATGCTCATCGGTCGCCTGCAGCGGCAGCGCGACGCACGTGCGCAGTCGCGTGCGCGCCGAACCATCCCGACCGCCCGGCCGCTCGCCTGAGCGCCCCGACCGACTGGACGACAGGTGCAGAAGTTCCCCCGCGACCGGTTCGATTCGATCCCGCACGGCATGGACCGGGTCGGCGCCCACCGCGCCCCGGCCCGCCGCGGGCGCCGCTGGGTGACCTTCGCGTGGGCCGCGCTCGCGACCGTCGTGCTGGCCGGGGCGGGCATCGCCGCCGTCGCGGCGTACAACCAGCGACTCGACTTCGACGACACCGCCCTGCCGACGGCGCCGGCCTCGGCCGTGCCGACCGCGGAGCCCACCCTCGCCCCGGACGTGACCGTCGCGGTCCTGAACGGCACGACGACGAGCGGCCTCGCCGCGCGGGCGGGCGAGGTGCTCACCGCCGCGGGCGTTCCCGTCGGCATCACCACGAACGCCGACCGCTCGGACATCGAGCAGACCGTCGTGTACTACGCGTCGGCCGACCTCGAGGGCGCCGCCCGAGGCGTGGCGCAGCAGCTCCCCGAGGCCGAGGTGCGGCTGTCCGAGGAGTTCGGCGAGGAGGGCATGCAGCTCGTGGTCGTCCTGGGTGCGGATTACGCGGACGCCGTCGCCGAATGACCCGTCGGCGAATCGTTGCCATTCTGCGACCATTCGCGGCGCCGGAGCCCTTGTGCGGGGCCGCCACCCCGTGAGTATCTAGAAACGGCCGCTCGAACACCCGTGTGAGCACCCGACGCCGGTCCCCGTCGTCGACGTCGGCACGACGACGGCCCGGTACAGCCGAAGGCACGTGCTGACTTCGATACACACGGCAACATGGGAGCAACGCATGGCGAACGGAACCGTGAAGTGGTTCAACGCTGAAAAGGGATACGGATTCATCACCGTCGACGGCGGGGGGCAGGACGTCTTCGTCCACTACTCCGCCATCGACATGGCCGGCTACAAGGTCCTCGAAGAGGGTCAGCAGGTGACCTTCGAGGTGGGCTCGGGCTCGAAGGGCCCGCAGGCCGAGGCGGTCCGCCCCGCCTGAGTTCGATTCTTCGGAAGCGCCGCCGGATGCCCCCGGCGGCGCTTCCGCATGTCCGCGTGCCCGGGCCGGGCGTCGCCTCGCTTGCACTCGACGCATGCGAGTGCCAGAATCGGTTTAGCACTCAGTCGATTCGAGTGCTAACCCACGGTTCTTAGACGTCCGGGAAGGGACGAGAGACACACATGGCAAAGATCATTGCTTTCGATGAGGAGGCCCGCCGTGGCCTCGAGCGTGGCCTCAACACGCTCGCCGACGCGGTCAAGGTGACCCTCGGCCCGCGCGGCCGCAACGTCGTGCTCGAGAAGAAGTGGGGCGCCCCCACCATCACGAACGACGGCGTGTCGATCGCCAAGGAGATCGAGCTCGACGACCCGTACGAGAAGATCGGTGCGGAGCTCGTCAAGGAGGTCGCGAAGAAGACCGACGACGTCGCCGGCGACGGAACCACGACCTCGGTCGTGCTCGCCCAGGCGCTCGTCCGCGAGGGCCTCCGGAACGTCGCGGCAGGCGCCGACCCCATCTCGCTCAAGCGCGGCATCGAGAAGGCCGTCTCGGCCGTCTCCGAGGAGCTCCTCGCCACCGCCAAGGAGGTCGAGACCAAGGACGAGATCGCCGCGACCGCGTCCATCTCGGCCGCCGACCCGCAGATCGGCGAGATCATCGCCGAGGCGATCGACAAGGTCGGCAAGGAGGGCGTCGTCACCGTCGAGGAGTCGAACACCTTCGGCACCGAGCTCGAGCTGACCGAGGGCATGCGCTTCGACAAGGGCTACCTGTCGGCGTACTTCGTCACCGACCCGGAGCGCCAGGAGGCGGTCTTCGAGGACCCGTACATCCTCATCGCCAACCAGAAGATCTCGAACATCAAGGACCTGCTCCCGATCGTCGACAAGGTGATCCAGTCGGGCAAGCAGCTCCTGATCATCGCCGAGGACGTCGACGGCGAGGCCCTGGCCACGCTCGTCGTGAACAAGATCCGCGGCATCTTCAAGTCGGTCGCCGTCAAGGCGCCGGGCTTCGGCGACCGCCGCAAGGCCCAGCTCCAGGACATCGCGATCCTCACCGGCGGCCAGGTCATCTCCGAGGAGGTCGGCCTCAAGCTCGAGAACGCCACCCTCGACCTGCTCGGCCAGGCGCGCAAGGTCGTCATCACCAAGGACGAGACCACCATCGTCGAGGGCGCTGGCGACCCCGACCAGATCGCGGGCCGCGTCGCCCAGATCCGCTCGGAGATCGACAACACCGACTCGGACTACGACCGCGAGAAGCTCCAGGAGCGCCTCGCGAAGCTCGCCGGCGGCGTCGCCGTCATCAAGGCGGGCGCGGCCACCGAGGTCGAGCTCAAGGAGCGCAAGCACCGCATCGAGGACGCCGTCCGCAACGCGAAGGCCGCCGTCGAGGAGGGCATCGTCGCCGGTGGCGGCGTGGCGCTCATCCAGGCCGGCAAGGTCGCCTTCGGCAAGCTCGAGCTCTCGGGCGACGAGGCGACCGGCGCGAACATCGTCAAGGTCGCGATCGAGGCTCCGCTCAAGCAGATCGCCCTCAACGCCGGCCTCGAGCCGGGCGTCGTCGCGAACAAGGTCTCGGAGCTCCCCGCGGGCCACGGCCTCAACGCCGCGACCGGCGAGTACGGCGACCTCCTCGCGCAGGGCATCATCGACCCCGCCAAGGTGACCCGCTCGGCGCTGCAGAACGCCGCGTCGATCGCCGGCCTCTTCCTCACCACCGAGGCCGTCGTCGCCGACAAGCCGGAGAAGGCTGCGCCGGTTCCCGCCGACCCGACGGGCGGCATGGACTTCTAGTCCCTCGCGGACCCTCGGGTCCGCACCGCGGCAGCAGCCGCACCGACGCGCGAAGGGCGCCTCCTCCGGGAGGCGCCCTTCGTCGTGCGGGGCGAGGACCGCTCGGGCCCGAGCACCGCGGTCAGCGCACGAACAGGCGGGCGTTCGCCTGTTCGGCGTCGGCGTACTGCATCGCGGCTGCGCCGAGTGCCTGGTTCAGGCCCGCGAGGCTGTGCTCGACGTGCTGCTGCGTCAGTCGCCAGTCGGCCACGGCGGCCTGGAACGCGGACGACGCCTGACCCGACCACGAGGCCTGCAGCCCCGTGAGCTGGGCCAGCAGTGCGGCCACCTCGGACTGGATCCGCCCGATCGTGCCCTGCATGCTCTGCGTCGCCGCGTGCACCTGCTCGCTGTCGACCTGGTACCTCGTCATGGTCATCCCTCCGGTTCGTGATGGACGCGACCGTACGCTGTCGTCACCCGATCGGAGGGGCTCCGGCCTCCACGCCGGGGCGCGGCCACGTCCGCGGTCGTGTGGAGGACGAGTCCGCGAGTGCGGCGAGGCTCAGGAGTGGGAGACCCGCTGGGGGGCTGCGCCAGAGCCGGCGAGGGGGAGCGACACGCGGAAGGTCGCGCCGCCGCCGGGCGTCTCGACGACGTCGACGTGACCGTTGTGCGCCGAGACGATGGAGGACACGATCGCGAGGCCCAGGCCCGATCCGCCCGTCTCGCGCGTGCGCGAGGTGTCGGCGCGCCAGAATCGCTGGAAGATCTTCTCGCGGATCTGGGGTGGGATGCCCTCGCCGTGGTCGACGATCTCGAGGAGCGCCCGCTCGGCGTCGTCGTCGACCGAGATGCGGATCTCGATGGGGCTCTCGACCGGCGTGAAGCGGATCGCGTTGCCCATCAGGTTCGTGATCACCTGGCGGACCTTGTTCTCCTCGGCGAGCACGATCGCCCGGCGCACCGGCACGACCTCCGCCGACGCTGCGGCAGGGCCGGACCCCAGGTCACGGCCGTCGCCGACTGCATCGGCGTCGACCGTCGCCGCGGCGCGCACCGAGCCGCCACGGCCCGATCGCGCCGCCGTCGTGGTGCGACCTCCACGGCGGCTCGAGCGGGCCGGGGCGCCGTCCTCGTCCGCCTGGTCGTTCGCCCTCCGGCCGCGCAGGCGGGCGAGCGTGGCTCCCGCGAACGCCATGGGGCCCGACGATCGCGTGGCGGCCGAGTCGAGGTCGACCTCGACATCTGCCGAGACGACCTCGGTCGACCCGGTCGCGATCGCCTCGGGCGCGATCACGGTCACGGTGCGTCCGGGGTTCGCCGCCATGGCGTCGAGCGCGGCGTCGCGCGCGAGGGGCACGAGGTCGACCTCGGCCAGGTCGAGCGGCTTCGCCTCGTCCAGGCGCGCCAGCGCGAGGAGGTCCTCGACGAGGCCGCCCATCCTCACGGCCTCCTTCTCGATGCGATCCATCGCCTGGGCCACGTCCTCCGGGTTCTGCAGGGCGCCCATTCGGTACAGCTCGGCGTACCCGCGCACGGAGACCAGCGGCGTGCGGAGCTCGTGCGAGGCATCCCCCACGAATCGCCGCATCTGGTCGATCGTCCGCGCGCGATCCCGGAACGCCCGGTCGATGCGGTTCAGCATCGTGTTCAGCGAGCGGTTCAGTCGCCCGACCTCCGTGTTCGGCGTCGCTCCTCCGAGACGCTGGCTGAAGTCGCCGTCGGCGATGGCGGCCGCCGTGGCCTCCACCTCGCGCAGCGGCGTGAACGTCGTCGTGACGAGCATCCGCGTCAGGAGCGCGCCGACGAGCACGACGCCGATGCCGAACCCGAGGAAGATCGTGAGGTACGCCGCGAGCAGCCGCTCGGTGTCCTGCGACGAGATCGCGATGAGGATCGGCGCGAGGTTGCCCTGGTCGTCGGCGTACATGACCGCGTAGACGCCGCGGAACGTCAGGTCGCCGTTGGCGTCGGGGAGCGAGAACACGCGGTAGCCGCCGCCCGCGTTCTGCGAGTAGACGTCGGCCTGCGTGAGCTGCTTGGGGATGAGGGGGAACACGCCCGGGTCGCGCGTGCCCCAGTTGTGCGCGAGGAACGTGCCCGAGTTCGCGTCGTAGATCGCGACGAAGACGTCATCGGAGGCGTTGAAGTCGAACGCCCCGCCGTCGGAGGCCGTCCCCCCGTCGCCGCGCGTGAGGTACTCGGAGATCTTGCTCGACGCGATCGACTCGAGCTTCGTCTCGAGCTGCGACTCCACGTACGACCTGAGCATCGCCGCCGTTCCGATTCCGGAGACCAGGAGGCCGAGCGTCAGCATGAGGACGGTGACGCCCGTGATCTTGGTGCGGAGCGAGATCCGGCTCCAACGGTCGGCGAGGGTCTGGTGCATGGCGGGCCGAGTCTACGGATCCTCCCTGTACCGGGCCTGTACTAGGACCTCGACTTCAGCATGTACCCGAAGCCGCGCTTGGTCTGGATGAGCGGCTCCGAGGAGTGCTGGTCGAGCTTGCGACGGAGGTACGAGATGTAGCTCTCGACGATGCCCGCGTCGCCGTTGAAGTCGTACTCCCACACGTGGTCGAGGATCTGCGCCTTCGACAGCACCCGGTTGGGGTTCAGCATCAGGTACCGCAGCAACTTGAACTCGGTGGGGGAGAGCTCGACGGGCGTGTCGCCGACGAGCACCTCGTGCGTGTCCTGGTCCATGGTGAGCTCGCCGGTGCGGATCACCGCGTCCTCCTCGGCGTGCATCGTACGGCGCAGGATGGCGCGGATGCGCGCGACGATCTCATCGAGGCTGAACGGCTTCGTGACGTAGTCGTCGCCGCCGACCGTGAGGCCCGTGATCTTGTCCTCCGTGTCGTCCTTCGCAGTGAGGAAGAGGATCGGCGCCGTGTAGCCGGCCGACCGCAACCGCTTGGTGACGCCGAAGCCGTTC
The DNA here is from genome assembly GCF_009674665.1 of Agromyces kandeliae. Lineage (GTDB taxonomy): Bacteria > Actinomycetota > Actinomycetes > Actinomycetales > Microbacteriaceae > Agromyces > Agromyces kandeliae. The sequence goes on along the minus strand of NZ_WKJD01000016.1, from coordinate 51,398 downwards.
ATGTCGGGCAGCATGACGTCGAGGATGATCAGGTCGGGCTCCTCCTCGAGCACGGCCGAGATGGTCTGCGCGCCGTTGGCCACGGCGCGCACCGCGAAGCCGGCGAACCGGAGGCTCGTCGTCAGCAGGTCGCGGATGTTGGGCTCGTCGTCGACGATGAGGATGCGTGGTCCGTCGCTCATGCAACGATTCTGCTGCGCGTGGGCTGGAACTTGGCTGGGAATTGCTCGAACGCGGTGCGAGCGGATGCCCTGAGCCTTCGACGCTCGCGGGCGGCCGTGCAAGACTCGCGACATGGCACGCGAACGGGTGGTGGTCGTCGGTGGCGGCCTGACCGCGGCGCGCGCGGTCGAATCGATGCGCGAGCACGGGGTCGATGACGAGATCGTGGTGGTGACCGAGGAGCGGCGGAGGCCGTACGAACGGCCGCCGCTCTCGAAGGGGTACCTCGCCGGCGACGAACCGTCCGGTGCGATCTACCCGCTGGATGCCGCGTGGTACCGCGACCACGGCGTCGACCTGCGCCTCGGGGTGCGCGCCACCGAGCTCGACCCCGACGCGCGCACCCTCGCGACCGACGCGGGCGACCTCGGATGGGACCGGCTGCTCCTCGCGACCGGGTCCTCGCCCCGGCGGTTCGAGGGCCCAGGTGCGGGCCTCCGGGGGGTCCACGTGCTGCGGACCCTGCCCGACGCCACCCGCCTGCGGACGGCGCTCCGACGAGGCGACCGGCGCGTCGTCGTCATCGGCTCGAGCTGGATCGGCCTCGAGGTGGCCGCCGCCGCACGCGGCTACGGCGACGCCGTCACAGTGCTCGGACGCGGCGAGGCGCCCCTCGTCGGCGCCGTCGGGCGCGAGCTCGGCGGCATGTTCGCCGACCTGCACCGGGAGCACGGCGCCGACGTGCGCGACGGGGTCGCGGTCTCGGCCATCGACGGGGAGCGCGGTCGCGTGCGGGGCGTCGTGCTCTCGACGGGCGAGGAGGTGCCGGCCGACCTCGTCGTCGTCGGCATCGGCGCGACGCCGAACGTCGAGCTCGCGGCATCCGCTCGCCTCACGGTCGACGACGGCATCGTGACGGACGCCGCGTTCCGCACGAGCGCGGACGGCGTCTACGCCGCCGGCGACGTCGCGAACGTGCTCAACCCGACCCTCGGCCACCGGTTGCGCGTCGAGCACTGGGCCAATGCCGACGCGAGCGGGCGCGCGGTCGGGCGCGTGCTCGCGGGCGAGGAGGTGGAGTACGACGAGATCCCGTACTTCTACACCGACCAGTACGACCTCGGCATGGAGTACTCGGGCTACGGCGAGCTCGCCGACCGGGCGGATCTCGTCGTGCGCGGCGACCTCGCCGCACGCGAGTGCATCGCCTTCTGGGTCCTCGACGGGCGCGTCGTCGCCGGGATGAACGTGAACGTGTGGGACGTGAACGACGAGGTGCAACGGCTGATCCGCACGCGCGTGCCGGTCGATCCGGCCGTGCTCGCCGACGTCGAGGTGCCGCTCGCCGGGATCGGCGCCGCCGCGTGAGCGGCATGCTCCGGCGCATCGGCCCGCGCGAGTTCGACTTCGCCAGTCAGGTCGCGGTCATGGCGATCGTGAACCGCACACCCGACTCGTTCTACGACCGGGGGGCGACCTTCGCACTCGACCGCGCCGTCGAGGCCGCGCACGCGGCGGTGGCCGACGGCGCCGACTGGATCGACGTCGGCGGCGCGAAGTTCGCGCCCGGACCGCCCATCCCGGTCGACGAGGAGGCGGATCGCGTCGTTCCCGTGGTCGCGGCGCTCGCCGGATCGGGTGCCGTCGTCTCGGTCGACACCTTCCACCCCGAAGTCGCCCGCAGGGCCATCGCGGCCGGCGCGCACGTGATCAACGACACGACCGGGATCCACGACCCCGCCATGGCCGACGTCGTCGCCGACAGCGACGCGACGATCGTGATCACCCACAGCCTCGCCGCGCCGCGGACGCCGCACCCCATGCCCCGGTACGGAGACGTCGTCGCGGAGGTCGCCGCGTTCCTGCGCGATCGGATCGACCTCGCTCGCGCGCACGGACTGCCCGAGGAGCGCATCGTGATCGATCCGGGGCACGACCTGAACAAGAACACCCTGCACTCGCTCGAGCTCACCAGGCGCCTCGACGAGATCGCCGCGGTCGGGCCTCCGTTGCTCGTCGCGCTCTCCAACAAGGACTTCGTGGGCGAGAGCCTCGGGCGCCGGGACCGTCGCGATCGGCTCGCCGGTTCCCTCGCCGCCGCGGTCTACTGCATCGGGCGGGGCGCCCGCATCGTCCGGGTCCACAACGTGCGCGAGACCGTCGACGCGGTCCGGATGGTCGAGGCGATCGAGGGATGGCGCGAGCCGGCCTTCCTCGAGCACAACCTGCAGTCGGGCGGTCCGCAGTGAGCTCCGGGATCACGGGGGCCGACCGCGCGCCGTTCGACGCGGATCGGATGCACGCCGCGTACGCGGTCGACGTCGTCGACTCCGGCGGCGGCCCGGACGCCGTCTTCTGCCGGGTCAACATGATCGAGAGCCTCGACGGCGCGGCGAGCCTCGGCGGCCGCAGCGGCGGGCTCGGCGACCCCGAGGACCAGCGGCTGATGTCGGTGCTGCGCTCGCACGCCGACGTGGTGCTCGTCGGGTCGGGCACGGTCCGCGCCGAGGGCTACGGAGGTGCGGCGGTCATCGAGTCGGATGCCTCGTGGCGCGCCGCGCGCGGTCGGGACCCGCAGCCGCGCTTCGCGGTCGTGTCGTCGCGGCTCGGGCTCGAGCCGGGGCATCCGTTCTTCGCCGACGCGGTCGCGCGGCCGATCGTGGTCACGAGCGAGGCGGCACCGCGCGACCGGCGCGGCGCGCTCGCCCGGGTCGCCGACGTGGTCGTCGCGGGCGATCGCCGCGTCGACCTCGCGGGCGCCATGGCCGAACTCGGGCGGCGCGGCATGCGCTCGATCCTCTCGGAGGGCGGACCGGGCCTGCTCGGCGCCCTCGCCGAGGCGGACCTGGTCGACGAGCTGTGCGTGACGCTCAGCCCGGTGCTCGTCGGCGGCGCGGCTCCGCGGATCTCGGGCTCGGCCGAGGAGCAGCCGCGGACGATGCGACTGGTGCACGCCATCCCGGGCGAGCGCATGCTCTTCCTGCGATACGCACGAGGCTGAGCCTCCCGAGCCGGGGGACGCATTGACACGATCGGATGGCGCCGCCTAGCCTCTGCGTGCGGCGCGCGATCCGCCCGCTCGTTCGACCAGGAGAGGTGATGGGGTGAGCGTCGACGCCGCCGATCGGACCCGGGAGCAGCAGTGCCCGGACGAGGCCCTGCGCGTGAACGTCTGGGCGAGTCCGGCGTTCTGGTGGCGCGTGGCGATCGTGCTCGTCGTGCTGTGGGGCCTCGTCGCCGGCGAGCGACGGCTGGCGTACTTCACCACCCAGAGCAACGTGATCGTCTTCGCCTACTTCGCCGGCGCGCTGTACTGGATGGCGCGTCGCGGAACCGCGGCGGCGCCGGCGCCCGTGCTGCGGGGCGGCGTGACCACCTGGATCCTCACGACCATGGTCGTCTCGCATGTCCTGCTCAACCACTTCGAGAACCCGATCCCCGGCCTCTTCGTCGCCGACCCGACGGACGAGCTCGCGAATCGCGCGATCTTCGCCATGCACTACGTCGTGCCGCTCATGGTCCTCGTGGACTGGGTCGCGTTCGGCCCGCACCGCGTCGTGCGATGGCGGGATGCCGCGTGGTGGCTCGTCTACCCCGCCGCCTACGGGCTCGTCTTCCTGTGGCGCGCGCTCGCCCTGCCCGAGGTGCCCGACCGGTTCCCGTACCCGTTCCTCGACACCGACGCCCTCGGCCCCTTCGGATCGCTGCTCGAGATGCTCCGGGTCGTGGCCTACATCGCGGTGCTCGGGCTCGTCGTGATGGCCCTCGACCGGCTCGCCTGGTGGGTCGGTGAACGGCTGCGCCGCGCGCGGCGCCGTGCGGAGGCATCCGCCTGACCGCGACTCAGGCGGCCGCGAGGGCGTGCGCGTCGAGGATCGTGTAGCTGTAGCCCTGCTCGGCGAGGAACCGCTGGCGGTTCAGCGCGAAGTCCTGGTCGACCGTGTCGCGCGCGACGAGCGTGTAGAAGTTCGCCGAGAGACCCGACTCCTTGGGGCGGAGCAGGCGGCCGAGGCGCTGGGCCTCCTCCTGACGCGAACCGAAGGAGCCCGACACCTGGATCGCGACCGTGGCTTCGGGGAGGTCCACCGAGAAGTTCGCGACCTTCGACACCACCAGCACCGTTGTCCGTCCGTCGCGGAACTCCTGGAAGAGCCGCTCGCGCTCGTCGACCGGCGTGGCGCCCGTCAGCTGCGGCGCGCCGAGCGTCTCGGCGAGCTCGTCGATCTGGTCGAGGTACTGGCCGATCACGAGGATGCGCTCACCGGCGTGCTTGGCCACGAGTTCCTTGACGACTCCGAGCTTCGCGGGCGCGGTCGCGGCGAGGCGGTAGCGCTCGTCGTCGGCGGATGCCGCGTAGGCGAGCCGCTCGGACTGCGGCAGGTCGATGCGCACCTCGTAGCAGGCGGCGGGGGAGATGAAGCCCTGCGCCTCGATCTCCTTCCACGGCGCGTCGAACCGCTTGGGGCCGATCAGCGAGAACACGTCGCCTTCGCGGCCGTCCTCGCGGACGAGCGTCGCGGTGAGCCCCAGCCGGCGCCGCGCCTGCAGCTCGGCGGTGAGCTTGAAGACGGGCGCGGGAAGCAGGTGCACCTCGTCGTAGACCACGAGCCCCCAGTCGAGCGCGTCGAGGAGCGCGAGGTGCGCGTACTCGCCCTTCCGCTTGGCGGTGAGGATCTGGTAGGTCGCGATCGTGACCGGCTTGACCTCCTTGGTCTGGCCTGAGTACTCGCCGATCTCCTCGGCGGTGAGGCTCGTGCGGCGCAGCAGCTCGTCGCGCCACTGGCGTGCCGAGACGGTGTTCGTGACGAGGATGAGCGTCGTGGTCTTCGCGGTCGCCATGGCGCCCGCGCCGACGAGGGTCTTGCCCGCACCGCAGGGGAGCACGACGACGCCCGAGCCGCCCTCGAAGAAGTTGTCGACGGCCTTCTGCTGGTAGTCGCGCAGGTGCCAGTCGTCCTGTTCGAGGTCGATCTCGTGCGGCGTGCCGGGCGTGTAGCCCGCGAGGTCCTCGGCGGGCCACCCGAGCTTCACGAGCTCCTGCTTCAGCGCGCCGCGCGCCCAAGCCTCGACGAGGAAGCTCGTGTCGTCCACCCGCTCGGTGAGCAGCGGCGCGATGCGCTTCGCGCCCGCGACCTCGGTGAGCACCGCCAGGTCGTCGCTGCGGAGCCGCAGCGCGCCGTCGTCGGTGCGGTCGACCACGAGGCGGCCGTATCGGTCGACGGTCTCGCGCATGTCGACGGCGACCGTCTGCGGCACCGGGAACTTCGCGTAGCGCTCGAGCGTGCCCAGCATGTCGTCGGCCGTGTGGCCCGCCGCGCGTGCGTTCCACAGGCCGAGCCGCGTGATGCGGTACGTGTGGATGTGCTCGGGCGCACGCTCGAGCTCGGCGAAGATGGCGAGGTCGTGCCGCGCGTCCTCGGCGAGCGGGTTCGCCACCTCGAGGAGCACGGTGCGATCGCTCTGGACGATCAGGGGGCCGTCTGACATAGCGGACCAGTCTATCCCGGGTTTGCCGGGGTCGGCTCCGAGGGCGACGGATGCCTCGACCGCGACGACCCGGAACGTGCGCTCGCGGCGGTCAGCTGCCGGCGGGTGCCGGTGCGACCGAGGCGATCGCGGAGATCGGCAGTGTCCGCTCGATGTCGGACTTGCGGTCCCGGGCCCGGAGCCGGCCGTTCGCGACGCTCGCCGGGGCGAGGAGGTAGTCGGCCGTGTCGCCGCCGGGCATCCGGACGGTGACCGTCAGCGTCTCCTTCGCGCGCGCCGCCGCTTCGAGCTGTCTCGCGAGCCAGGCCTGTTCGGTGCCGCCCTCGGCGTCGGCTTCGGCGAGACGGTCGAGCAGTGCCTCGAGCGGATCGGTGCGCGGAGCCGGCGTCGGCGCGTGCCCGACGTGGTGCCGTCGGAGGCGCACGATCCGTCCCTCCGCATCCTCCGCGGCGACCGGATAGCGTGCGTCGCTCAGTCCCCAGAAGACCACGTCGGGAGGGAACCGCGACAGCAGGCGGTGCGCGCCGTCCTGTCGGAGTCCGAGCGACGAGAGGGACTGGTCGACGAGGAGGGTGCCGATCAGCTGCGGGTCGTCGGAACGCACGGACGCGCGCGCGGGGGCCTCCGACGCGTCGGCCGCACCGACCCGGACGGCCCCGAACCGCGCCGCCGACTCGCTCAGGAGGTAGGCGAGCGGCTGCGGGATCCCCGTCAGGGAGATCTCCTCGAGGAAGGCGCGGATGCCCTCCTCGCTGTCGCCGGCCGCGAGCGCGCGGTTGACGGATGCCGCGGTCACGCGGTAGCTCGACGCGAGGTCGCGACCCTCGACCTCCGCGAACGCCCGGAGCCGTGCGTCGAGGGAGGGTTCGAGCGGGCCGGGGGAGACGATCGTGAGGTCGTGCTGGACGTAGACCTTGTCGACCTGCTTCGGGAAGTGGCGGGAGAGGCGCCCTGCGGCACCGGCCAGGTCGCCCGAGAGCACGAGCGATGCCGTCTCGAGCGGTTCGCCGGCGACCGCGAGGCCGAGTGCCTCGGCATCCTCGAGGAGCCGGTCCATGCCGTCCCGGAGCCAGGCGCCGCCGCCGGGGTAGTACCAGGCCACGTCGTCCCGGATGGACGAGGAGCTCAGCGCCTCGCTGCGGCGGACGACCAGGTCGCGCAGCGGCGCGGGGATGCGTGCGCGCCAGGCCTCCGCGAGCCGGGTCCACCGGGAGCCCGTGCCGAGCATGATCCACTCGGCGCCCGCGTCGGACTCGAGCCAGACCGGGCCGTCGCGGACGATGAGCCCGGCCTCGATCGCACGGCGCACGAGTCGGGGGAACTCGTCGAGCTCGACCCCTGCGGCCTCGGCGAGGCGCTTCGCATCGGGCAGCGCGAAACCGCCCTTGGCGAGCTCGCGGGCCGGCTGCACGGCGAGCCCCGACAGCAGCTCGGCGGTCGCGGCGACGGTGCCGTGCGCCGTCTCGGCGGCCCGTCGATCGAGCAGGCCGGTGTCGGGACGATCACCGGGCACGGCCACCGGCGGCGCGTGCCCCGCGAGGGATTCGAGGCTCGGCAGGTCGTCGTCGAGCCGAGACTGCAGCCGTGCGGCGATCTCGGTCGGCACGTGGATGCGCTCTCCGTCGCGCAGCAGCAGGAGCCTCGCCTCGAGGCGCTCGAGCACCGGGGCGGGATCCGCGGCCAGTGCGTCGGCGAGGTCGTCGGCCCCGAGCCCGCGCAGTTCGTCGGCCAGGCGGTCGAGGTCGGTCCAACCGGCGTCGTCGGAGGTCGCCGCCGCGGCGGCGAGCAGGGCGAGCGATGGGCGCTCGAGACGATCGACGGCGTGATCGATGGAGTCGGTCGCGGTCAGTGCCTCGGCCAGGTCGAAGAGGTCCCGGACGCTCGAGTGATCGAGTTCGCGCACCGCCAGCGCGGCCGCGAGCCGCTCGCGCGGGATCGCGCGGAGGCTCGCGGCGAGCACCAGCATGGCAGTCAGTCCGTGCCCTGTCGGGACTCCCGAGAGCGGCGCACGCCGTTGACGATGAGCAGCGCGATCAGGAGGACGAAGCCGATGGGCAATCCGATGAGCGGCAGCACGAGCACGAACGGCCAGATCCCCTCGCTGAAGCCGTCGTCGGCGCCGACTCCGGAGAGCGTGCCGATCATGACCGCGAAGAAGGCGATGATCGAGAGCCCGACGGTCGCGGCGACCATGTAGGCGAGGATGCGCTCGAGACGATGGTCGGTGATCGGGCCCTGATTGCTCACGGTCCCAGAATAGGCCCCACGGCCGTCCCGGCGGGTGCCGGACCGTAGACTGGGGGCCGACGTCGCCGCGGTTTCCGGCGCGCCCACCGAGACAGCGGGAGTTCCATCGATGCCCACCGGCAAGGTCAAGTTCTACGACGAGGAGAAGGGGTTCGGCTTCATCAGCGGCGATGACGGCCAGGAGGTCTTCCTCCACGCCTCGGCACTTCCCGCCGGCGCGACCGTGCGCTCGGGCACCCGGCTGGAGTTCGGGATCGCCCAGGGCAAGCGCGGCGCGCAGGCGCTCTCGGTGCGCGTGCTCGACGCGCCGCCGAGCCTCGCGCGGATGCACCGCAAGCCGGCGGACGACATGGCGGTCATCGTCGAGGACCTCGTGAAGGTCCTCGACGGCATCGGCGCGAACCTGAAGCGCGGCCGGTACCCCGACAACGCCCACAGCCGGAAGATCGCGGCCCTCCTGCGCAAGGTTGCGGACGAGCTGGATGCCTGACGCGGAGTTCCCCGGCGAGGCGGGCGAGGCGAGCGAGGCATCCGACCGCGGTGCGGTCGCCGACGAGGTCGGCCCGATCGTCGCCGACGACGTGCTGCTCGACGCGGTCGACCTCGCGCGCGGCGCGCTGCTCGAGGTCACCGCGGCCCAGTCGGTGGGCTCCGTGGTCGGCCACGTCGCCGAGGGCGAGCACGTGCTCTCCCTTCACTTCGCGGCCGACCTGCCCGGCTACCCGGGCTGGCACTGGTCGGTCACGCTCGCGCGCGTCGAGGGCGCCGACCCGACCGTGCTCGAGACCGAGCTGCTGCCCGGCGAGCAGGCGCTCCTCGCGCCCGAGTGGGTGCCGTGGTCGGATCGGCTCGCGGAGTACCGCGCCGCCCAGGCCGCGGCCGCCGCGGAGGCGGAGTCGGCCGAGGGCGACGACGAGGATGACGCGGACGCCGACGAGGAGCTCGACCGCGACCGGGGATCCGACGGCGACGAGGAGCTCGACGCCGACGGCGAGGGCGATGCCGACGAGGGCGACGACGAGTTCGGCGAGGAGGACGCCGGAGACGACCTCTTCGACGGCATCGACATCGACGCGCTCGACGCATCCGACGACGAGGGCGCCGACGACGAGGGCGCCGACGACGAGGACGACGACGACGAGGGTGACGCCGACGCCGCAGGCGAAGCGGACGCCGACGACCGGGAGCGCCCCGACGGGTCGGCCTGACGCGTCCGGGAGGCGCTCAGCGCGGGGCGTCGGGGTCCGGCCGGTGCCGTCGACGGCGGAGCTGCACGACGACGAGTCCGACGACCCCGAGCACGACGCCGATCGCGGCCGCGGCGACGAACCAGCCGAACCCGGCATCCGCCAGCGCGCCGGAGAACCCCATGGCGAGGCCGAGCGCCACGACCCACGCGACGGTTCCGGCGAGGAGCGCCTTGCGCGCGTCCGCCCGGACCGGCTCCGGGTCGGGATGCCGTTCGGACTCGGAGAGCCACAGCCGCATGGCCGTCACCCTATCCGTTCTGCGCGAGCACCCAGTCCAGCGACGCGGTGAGCGCGCGCACGTCGTCCGGCTCGATCGCGGTGAAGGTGGCGACGCGGAGCTGGTTCCGGCCGAGCTTGCGGTACGGCTCCGTGTCGACGATGCCGTTGGCGCGGAGCGTCTTCGCGAGGGCCGCGGCATCCGTCGACTCGTCGAAGTCGATCGTCACGACCACCTGCGAACGGTACTCCGGGTCGGCGACGAACGGCGTCGCCGCCGGGGTCCGTGCCGCCCAGTCGTAGAGGATGCCGGACGACTCCCGGGTGCGCGCGTCGGCCCAGGCGAGTCCGCCCGAGGCGTTCATCCACTCGAGCTGGCTCTCGAGCAGCAGGAGCGTGGCGAGCGCGGGCGTGTTGAGCGTCTGGTCGAGGCGCGAGTTGTCGACCGCGCTCTTCAGCGACAGGAAGTCGGGGATGTAGCGGTCGGATGCCGCGATGCGCTCGATGCGCTCGATCGCGGCCGGTGACATGATCGCGAACCAGAGACCGCCGTCGGAGGCGAAGTTCTTCTGCGGTGCGAAGTACAGCACGTCGAACTCCGCCGGGTCGGCGATGGCGCCGCCCGCGGCGCTCGTGGCGTCGATCACGGTCAGTGCCCCCGCGTCGCCGGCCACTCGGCGGACCGGCGCCTGGACGCCCGTCGACGTCTCGTTCTGCGGCCAGCCGTAGACGTCGACGCCGTCGAGCGGCAGGGCGTCGACACGGGAGCCGGGCTCGGACTTCCGGACGTCGGGCGCCTCGAGCCACGGCGCGGCGGCGGCCTTGGCGAACTTCGCGCCGAACTCGCCGAACGAGCAGAGCTGCGCGCGGCGCTCGACGAGGCCGAACGCCGCGGCATCCCAGAACGCGGTCGAGCCGCCGTTGCCGAGGACGACCTCGTAGCCGTCCGGGAGCGAGTACAGGTCGGCGATGCCCTGCCGCACCCGGCCGACGAGCTGCTTCACCGGCGCCTGCCGGTGCGAGGTGCCGAGCAGGCGCGGGCCGACCTCGGCGAGGTGCGCGAGCTGCTCGGGCCGCACCTTCGACGGGCCGCAGCCGAAACGGCCGTCGGCGGGCAGGAGCGACGAGGGGATCACGAGCTCAGGCATGGTCCGATCTTAGGCGTGGCGCGTTCGCCATGGCGGCGGATGACGCGGGGTCGGGCATTCGCCGCGTCCACCCTCCACCGCTCGCCGGCATGTCGGCCGCGGCCAGTAGTCTGTTCTGATGCACGAGGCGCCCGACCGCCGAGGGGGAGCGAATTGACCGACCTCATCGACACGACCGAGATGTACCTGCGCACCATCCTCGACCTCGAGGAGGAGGGCATCGTGCCGCTCCGTGCCCGCATCTCGGAGCGACTCGGGCACTCCGGTCCCACCGTGTCGCAGACGGTCGCGCGGATGGAGCGCGACGGGCTCGTCGTAGTCTCGGGCGACCGCCACCTCGAGCTCACCGCCGACGGGCGGCAGAAGGCCGTGCACGTGATGCGCAAGCACCGTCTCGCCGAGCGCCTGCTCGCCGACGTGATCGGCCTCGACTGGGAGTACGTCCACGAGGAGGCGTGCCGCTGGGAGCACGTGATGAGCGAGCACGTCGAGCGCCGCCTCGTCGAGATCCTCGGCCAGCCCACGCACTCGCCCTACGGCAACCCGATCCCGGGGCTGGAGGAGCTCGGTGTCGAGCCCGCGGCGCCGTTCATGCAGGGCGTGCGCAACGTCCTCACGGCCCTCGACGAGGGCGACGGCTCGGCCGACGGCGTCATCCGCAGGCTCGCCGAGCCCGCGCAGTTCGAGCCCGCGCTGCTCGGTCGGCTGAAGGCGGCCGGCGTGCTGCCCGGAACACGGGTCTCGCTCCGCCGCGAGGGCGCCGTCGTCGTGGTCTCGGTCGAGGGTCGCGACGATGCGCTCGAGCTGCCGTCGGAGCTCGCCGGCCATCTCTTCATCGGGGACTGATTCCCGGCTCCGGCCCGTGGTCGGGGCGTCCGGGACCCGAGGGCGTCGAATCCCTCCGTCGCACGGGGCGTGGATCGCCGATTCCGGCGCACCGTGACCGAAATGTGACAATCGACGACCTCTCGCGTATCCTCGATCGAGTCCGCCGGCGACAAGCCAGCCGACGGAACAGGGTCGAGACGCCTCCCGCGCTCACCGCTCGGCCCCGATACCCGTGACGCGCCCCCAAGCGCACAGGTGAGACGGAGCTTCGGCATCGTGGGGCGGAGGACACGTTTTGGCTCGATTCCCCCGGCGCCGTTCAGGCGCGATCACCGCCCCCAAGCCCAGGACCGGCACCGCCCTCGTGCGTCGCGCGACGCCGGCCGCTCCTGCGGCCGCGACGGACGTCGCAGTGGAGGCGAGGCTCCAGAAGGACTCCCTCGGCCGCCGGCTCCGCCGCGGCAGCGCGAAGAACGTGATGGTCATGTCCGTCGCCGCCGGCCTGGTCGGCACCCTCGCGATCCCCGCGTACGCGTTCGCACCGGGGAGCGACGGCATCCAGTTCGGCGCCACGGCGCAGACGCAGCTGACCAAGGCGGCCCCGCAGGACGTCGAGGTGGCCGAGGACGTCATCGCCGCGCCGATCTCCGAAGACGGCTACGACGCCGTCACCGGTGAGGAGATCCGGGCCGCCGAGGAGGCGCAGCGCGCCGCCGAGGAGGCCGCCGCCGCCGCAGAGGCCGCCCGCCAGGCCGCGGCCGAGCAGATGACCTCCTATGCCGCCGCCGCGAGCGAGTACACCCCCGCCGCCGTCTACGGCTCGGCGGATCCCGCCAGCGTCTACTCGGTCGCGCAGCAGTACCTCGGCGTCCCCTACGTCTACGGCGGCGCGACGCCGGCCGGTTTCGACTGCTCCGGCCTCGTCCAGTACGTCTACGCCCAGTTCGGCATCAGCCTCCCGCACTCGTCCTCCGCGCAGGGTGCCGCCGGAACGCAGATCCCCGTCTCCCAGGCCGTCCCCGGCGACCTCGTCGTCATGAGCGGCCACATCGGCTTCTACGCCGGCAACGGCATGATCCTCCACGCCCCGTACGAGGGCACGGTCGTCCGAGTCCAGCCGATCTGGACGAGCGACTACTGGATCGTGCGGATCTGACGTGTGAACAGCGCATGAAGCGTGACACGAATGGCGTGCCGGGAGGACCCGGCACGCCATTCGTGTCGTAGCCTTGACCGTGACGATTCCGAATACCGGGTAGGGGAAGTCCGATGGTCGGTCCACGCAGCAGCACCCATTCCGCGGGCGCGCGCGTGCTCTACGACCAGCGGCGCAGTAGTCAGCCGAGTCGCGACCGCGCCGGGATGCCGACGGGCACTGTCTTCATGACGGTGCCCGTTTCGCGTCTCCGGGGCGGTTCTGCGCACCCCGCGGCATCCGGATCGTCCTTCCCTTCACGCGGCTGGAAGCCATCCAGCACCGATCGAGAGGCACCCCATGCGCACGCTCGTGCTCAACGCCGGATATGAACCCCTCGCGGTCGTGTCGTTCAAGCGCGCCCTCCTGCTCGTCATGAACGAGAAGGCCACCGTGATCCTGCACGACGAGGGCAACCCGGTGCACGGTGCGAACGGCGAATGGGTCCGGCCCAGCGTCATCCTGCTCACCCGGTACGTGCGGACGCCGCGCGTCCACCAGGTTCCGGTGAGCCGCCGAGGCGTGCTCCGGCGCGATGAGCACCGCTGCGCCTACTGCGGCAAGTCCGCGGGGACGATCGACCACGTGCTGCCGCGATCGCGCGGCGGGCGCGACACGTGGGAGAACCTGGTCGCGTGCTGCCTGCGGTGCAACAACTCCAAGGGCGACCACACACCCGCCGAGATGGGCTGGACGCTGCGGATCACGCCCCGCATGCCGCACGGTCGCGGGTGGGTGGTGCGCGGGTTCGAGCGGCCGCTCCCGCAGTGGAGCGACTACCTCGAGCGAGCGGCCTGACACGCGCCTCGGCGCGCCGATGCGCCGCACGGTGACAAGCGCTCGGACCGTGCCCTAGGGTGGTACGAGTCCGGAGCACCCCCGGCTCCGGAGAACCCGCAACGCCCCCGCTTCCGCCTCCCCCCGAGCCGGCGCGGGACCGGAGGTACACGATCCTTGTACGGTGACGACGCGCACGGCCAGCCCCCGAGCCTGCGGCCCCGACGCCACTCCGCGCTGCCCGCGGACGGGTCCGCCGGTTGGTCGCCCGAGTACCACGACGCTGCGCCGCGCCCGGATGCCTCATCCCGCCCGCCCGTGACCGGCCGTCGCGCCGACCGCGAGCGTCCGGCCGATGGGGCGGGCGAGCGAGACGCGTCCGCGCTGCGCGAGCGTTCGGCGCTCCGCGATGCCGGAGCGGTCACGGGAATGCCGTCGGGTCGTCCGGAGTCGTCACGGCCCGTGCCACCGCGGGTGCCGCCGGCATGGCGACCGCCGCGAGACGAGTCGCGCGACGGGAACTCCGAGCAGCGGGCCGGCGCGGTGCGTCCCGAGGTCGACGAGTGGCGCCGCGAACGGGGTCGGCCCGCCGCCGTGCCGCCGCACGCGGGTCGCCCCGACCTCCCCTCGCCCGCGCCCCGCCGCGATGCCGCGCCCGACCGCCGCGCTGCACCCGATGGTGGCGTCGTTCCGGGCCGCAGGTCAGCGTCCGGGTATGCGCCGACGCCCGCTCAGACCGTGGCGTCGGCCCGTCCGACCCGACCGGAAGACCGCGGAGCGGCATCTGGTTCGCGCGGGTCCATGCCCACCCCCGGGGCCACCCGCCCCGCCGAGCGACTCGCTCCGCAGCCTCCGGGTGCGCGCCGCGCCCCGTCGCCCGACGCCGTCGCCGTCCCGGCCGCTGCGCTCGCCGATCCCGCCGGCATCCCCTCGGCGGTCGACGCCCCTGCTGCGGGCTCGCCGTCGCTGGCCATCGCCGCCGCCGCCGCGGGGGGTGCTGCACCCCCGTCGGTCGACGCACCGCCGAGCGGCCGACGTCGCGGAGCCTCACGAGCGCCGGCCCGGCGCGCCGCGACCCCGCCTCAGTCGCCGGCCGCCCGCGCCTCGGGGCCGGTCTCGCGACGGAACGGTCCGATGCGCGTCGCGGCCACCGTGCTCCTGGTGCCGGCGCTCGTCGGCACCGTGGCGCTTCCCGCCTACGCGTTCCTGCCGGGCGGTCACCTGCCGGGAGGCGCGCCGACCAAGTTCAGCCTCTCGGTCGCCGAGGCGCAGGCGCTCGAGGTCTCGGATCTCGCAGCCGGGGCGCCGGTCTCCAGCGACACCTTCGCGGTGACGACGCGTGAGGAGATCGACGCGGCGGCGGCGGAGGCGGAGCGTGCGGCCTGGGAGGCCGAACTCGCCTCGCGCGGCACGGGCGAGTACGCGATCGTGGCCCAGCGGGCCGAGGGCGACGACTACCCCTGGTGGAACCAGACGCCCGACGACTACGGCGGCGGCTTGTCGCCCCTGCGCTACTACTACCGCGAGTGCGTCGACTTCGTGGCCTGGCGACTGAACCGCGACGCGGGCGTGACGGGCGCGCCGTGGAAGTGGGACTGGGGCAACCTCGCCTCGGGCAGCGCATGGATGTGGGCCGATGCCTGGGCGGCGAAGGGCTGGCCGTCGAGCAGCGAGCCCGTCGTCGGCGCGGTCGCGTGGTTCCCGTACAACCACGTGGCGTACGTGCAGGCGGTCAACGGCGACGGCACGGTCACGATCGAGGAGTACAACTGGAACTCCGATCACTCGTACCACGTGCGGACCATCCCGGTCGGCGAGGCGCTCTACCTCTATCCGCCGGCCTGAGCGGGCGACGTCGTCCACGCGTTGGGCGACATCATGGCGAAACGATCGCGAGAAGTTGGACGTTCCGGACAATGACCACGTCCTCGCCCGGCCGATAGCCTGAGGCTTCCCTCCCCAGAGAAGCGAAGCATGGTGACCGCGATGACGCAGCCCTCAGACGACAACCGGTTCGACGAGAACGGGTTCGTCGACGAGCTCGCCCCGTCGACGTCGGCGATCGTGGTGCTCGGCTACAACTGAGCCCGTCGCCGGCCGCACCGGTTCGAGCGGGCCGGCCCACGGGCCGAGCCGGTCTCGTACGCCCGCTAGACTCTTCCGGTCAGCCTCTGTAGCTCAATGGAAGAGCAGCTCCGTCCTAAGGAGAGGGTTGGGGGTTCGAGTCCCTCCAGGGGCACCGTCGCAGTCGCCGTGTCCGCTCCGTTCCCGTAGCCCGGCGTCGCACGGGTTCACGCGCCCGATCGGTGCGGGTAGCGTGAGGCGGGTGAGCACGCCGATCGATCCCACAGCCACGTCCGCCTGGTCCGAGCTCGAGGCCCGGAGCGCCTCGTTCGAACCCGACCTGCGCGGCTGGTTCGCCGCCGACGCCGATCGCGTCGATCGGCTGAGCCTGCCGCTGGCAGACCTGCACGTCGACCTGTCGAAGAACCTCGTCACCGACGAGATCCTCGCCGCACTGGTCCGACTCGCGGAGCAGACGCACGTCGCCGAGCGGTACGCCGCGATGCTGGCGGGCGAGCACATCAACACCACCGAGGACCGCGCGGTGCTGCACACCGCACTGCGCCGGCCCGCCGGGGCCGAGCCGCCCCTCGTCGTCGACGGACAGGACATCGACCACGACGTCCACGAGGTCCTCGACCGGCTGGGCGCCTTCGCCGAGCGGGTCCGCTCGGGGGAGTGGCGCGGCGTGAGCGGCAAGCGCGTCACGGATGTCGTGAACATCGGCATCGGCGGCTCCGACCTCGGCCCGGTGATGGTCTCCGAGGCGCTGAAGCCCTATGCGGACGCCGGCATCCGCGCGCACTTCGTCTCCAACATCGACCCGACCGACGTGGCGCAGAAGACGGCCGGGCTCGACCCGGAGACCACGCTCGTGATCGTCGCGTCCAAGACCTTCACCACGCTCGAGACGCTCACCAACGCGCGGCTCGCGCGCGACTGGCTGTGGGCCGGGCTCGAGTCCTCCGGCGCGATCGGCGGCGACGAGGCATCCCGCACCGACGCGGTCGCGCACCACTTCGTCGCGGTCTCGACCGCGCTCGACAAGGTCGCGGCGTTCGGCATCGACCCCGAGAACGCGTTCGGCTTCTGGGACTGGGTCGGAGGGCGCTACTCGGTCGACTCGGCGATCGGACTCTCGCTCGCGATCGAGCTCGGGCCCTCGGTCTTCCGCGACCTGCTCGCGGGCTTCCACGCGGTCGACGAGCACGTGCGCACGACGCCGCTCGAGCGCAACGTGCCGATTCTCATGGGGCTCCTCAACGTCTGGTACACGAACTTCCTGGGTTCCCAGTCGCACGCCGTCCTGCCGTACGCGCAGCAGCTCCACCGGTTCCCGGCGTACCTGCAGCAGCTCACGATGGAGTCCAACGGCAAGTCGGTCCGCTGGGACGGCTCGCCGGTCACGACCACCACGGGCGAGGTCTTCTGGGGCGAGCCCGGCACGAACGGCCAGCACGCGTTCTACCAGCTGATCCACCAGGGCACGCGGTTGATCCCCGCCGACTTCATCGCGTTCGCGAACCCGGCCTACCCGCTGGCCGACGACGGGCGCGACGTGCACGGACTGTTCCTGGCGAACTTCCTCGCGCAGACCAAGGCGCTCGCCTTCGGCAAGACTCCCGAGGAGGTCGAGGCGGAGGGCACGACGGGGCCGCTCGTCGCGGCGCGCACGTTCGAGGGCAACCGTCCGACGACGTCGATCTTCGCGCCGGCGCTCACCCCGTCGGTGCTCGGCCAGCTCATCGCGCTGTACGAGCACATCACGTTCACGCAGGGCGTCGTGTGGGGCATCAACTCGTTCGACCAGTGGGGCGTCGAGCTCGGCAAGCAGCTCGCCCTGCAGATCGCCCCGGCGATCGAGGGCGACGAGGCGGCGATGGCAGGGCAGGATGCCTCGACCCGCGCGCTGATCGAGTACTACCGGTCGCACCGCGGCGGCTGACGCCCGCAGCTCCCGACGGAGGGTGCTCGGATCGCGCCTTGGCAACCCCTGTTCCCCGACCCCGCCGCGGGCTACGCTGTGCGTCAGGCTGTGCAGCGCCGGAGGTGGATGTGGGGAAGCTGACGTACGACTCGACCCTCGGTGTTGACTTCGACGATCGGGTGCTCGCGCACCTGCAGCTCGTGATCGGCGCGAAGCTCCGCCGAGGCGAGTCGTTCTACTTCAGTTGGCGCGACGACCCCGCGATCGGCAATGGTCGCAGCACGCTCTGGATGCACCCGCGGATCCCGCTCGTGTTCAAGTACTCCGGCGGCCGTCAGCCGTCGATCAATCGCGCATGGGTCGACGCGCTCATGTCCACGGCGAACTCGCCGGGTGGCCTGGTCCTCGTCCCCGAGCCCGAGGCGAGGAACTCGGTGGATCCGAACGGAGGGCACGAGTCGTGAAGCGCGTGAACATCATGTACGACGGTGCGCAGTACTCGGTCGGCGAAGCCGACGTCGAGGCGATCAAGGAGGCGATCGAGCGCGCGCACGAGCGAGGGCGCGCCGACTGGATCACGGTGAACTACGGGGAGGGCCGGCCGCAGCCCGCCCAGTTGCTGGTCGGCCCCGGCATCCCCGTCAGCATCGTGCCCATTCCCGCGGACGACCCGCTGCCCGGCGACGCCGATGCGGAGGCCGAGGAGCGCCGGGCCGAGCCCGCCACGGAGGCGGGAGCGGGCGGCGTCGACAAGGTCGACCTGGGCGACTGACCGTCGGTCCCGCACGACCTCAACGGATCGGCGGCCACTCCAGCTCATCGGTGTCGTCACCTGCGCCGTACCCGGGTTCCGGCGCCTCGACCATGGGGCGGATGGCGGAGAGCGCCGTCGTCGCCGCCCTGAGGCGTGAGACGAGCTCCTCGTCGACGAGTTCCTCGAGGTCCGTCTCGACCGGTTCGGTGAGGAGCTGGCTGGCGGGCCCGATCAGCAGGTGCGCGCGTGCGGCCGAGCCGTCGTCGCCGCGGATCGGGATGTCGATCGATGCCGCGGACCGGCGCGACGCGAGCGCGGCCGCGTAGTCGACGATCGCATCGGCGATCGCGCTTCCGGTGAGCAGCTCGCCGCCCGCGTAGTGGATCCGGTCCATACCTGCAGGTCTACCGGTCGGGCAGGCTCGACTCAACGGCTTGCGCTCGTGCGCCTGACGTGGTCTCATCCGGCCTGCGCGGTCAGGTCCAGCCGGCGGCGTGCGTCCATCCTGCGAGGTACGCGCGCTCGTTCGCACCGAGCCGCACGCCCGATCGGGGCACGGGCCGCTCGTCGAGTTCGCAGAGGTCGAGGATCCGCCGCACGATCGCCGGACGGAGCGGTGCGGTGGGGTGCTCGAGGATCTCGAGCTGCAGCGGCGCCTCGAGCATCGGCCACCACATCCCGATCGACGGGAGCAGGCGGGGCTCGTGGTCGGTGCCGTGGTCGGGTCGCTCGATCACGGCGCTCATTGCGCCCGCTCCTCGGTGATCCGCCCGTCGTCGTCCCGGACGGCGATGCGCTCGTCGGCGTCGGCGTCCTCCTGTGCGCGTGCGCGCCGCTGGACCTCGTCGACCGCGGCATCCATGACGCGGTCCTCCTCCGATCGTGCGGCCTTTGGTCCGTGTCCATCCGATTCGGACATGGTCACCCTCACCCCTCCGGTGGTCGGTGCGCCCCGAACGCGTTCCCCGTCATGGAGGTTACGTCGCGCGCTCGCGCTGCGGCAGGCCCTTGATCGCCCGCGGAGGTGGTGCTACCCGCCGACGGATGCCGGGTGCGCCTGTCGGAGGAGGGGAGCATGATGGGCGGATGGACCTGCCGGTGATGCCGCCCGTCAAGCCGATGCTCGCGAAGTCGGTGAAGGGCATTCCCGACGTCGGGCACGTCGAGCCGAAGTGGGACGGCTTCCGCACGATCGTGTTCCGCGACGGCGACGAGGTCGAACTCGGCAGCCGCAACGAGCGCCCGATGACGCGATACTTCCCGGAGCTCGTCGTGGCGCTGAAGCAGCATCTCCCCGAGCGGTGCGTCGTCGACGGCGAGATCGTGCTCGTCCGCGACGGCCGGCTCGACTTCGACGCGCTGCAGCAGCGGATCCACCCTGCCGCGAGCCGGGTGAAGCTCCTCGCCGAGCAGACCCCGGTCTCGTTCGTCGCATTCGACCTGCTCGCGCTCGGCGACGACGACCTGACGGGCCGCCCGTTCGCCGAGCGGCGCGCGCTGCTGGTCGGGGCGCTCGCGGCGGCATCCGACCCGGTCTTCGTGACGCCGGCGACCGCCGATCCCGCCGAGGCCGACGACTGGTTCGCCAGGTTCGAGGGAGCCGGTCTCGACGGCGTCGTCGCGAAGCCGCTCGACGGCACCTACCAGCCCGACAAGCGGACGATGTTCAAGGTCAAGCACGAGCGGACGGCCGACTGCGTGATCGCCGGCTACCGCTGGCACAAGACGGGCGGGATCGTCGGGTCCCTGCTGCTCGGGCTCCACGGCGACGACGGGCGCCTGCACCACGTGGGCGTTGCCGCGTCGTTCCCGATGGCGAAGCGACGCGAGCTCGTCGAGACACTGGCACCGTACGTCGAGGAGGACCTGTCGCGGCATCCATGGGGGGAGTGGGCCGACCAGGAGGCGCACCGCACCGGCCGTATGCCCGGCGCGGTCAGCCGCTGGAGTGCGGGCAAGGACCTGTCGTTCGTGCCGCTGCGTCCCGAACTCGTCGTCGAGGTCGCGTACGACCACATGGAGGGCGATCGGTTCCGGCACACGGCGCAGTTCCGGCGCTGGCGCCCCGATCGCACTCCCGAGAGCTGCACGTACGAGCAACTCGAGGCGCCGGCCGGGCTCGACCTGGACGAGATCCTGCCGATGTCGCGCTGAGCCGGGGCGGCGACGTCAGAGCACGGCGCGCAGCCCGGCCGATTCGGCCGTGTGGTGCTCGAAGACGAGGTTGGTCTCGGTGAGCGCCACCGCGGGATTCGCCGACAGGTTCTTCAGGACGAACTGGCGCACGTGCTCGCTGTCCCGCACGCGGACGTGGATGAGGAAGTCCTCGCTGCCGCCGAGGAAGAAGAGCTGCGCCACCTCGGGCTCCCGCCGCAGTTCGGCGGAGATCTGCTCCATCAGGTGGCGGGCGCCCGGGCGGATGCGGACCGAGACGAGCGCCTGGAGGGTGAAGCCGAGTGCGGCGGGGTTGATCTCCGCCGTGTAGCGCGTGATCACGCCGCGCTCGCGCAGCGAGCGCACGCGGGCGAGGCACGTCGACGGGGAGACGCCGACCTCGCGGGCGAGGTCGACGTTCGGGATGCGCGCGTTCTCGTGCAGCAGCGCGATGATCTGCCGGTCGATGTCGTCGAGCACGACCCGGGTGGGTTCGCTGAACTTCGGCAGATCGGACATGGCGGCACTCCTCCACGAACTTTCGAGACGGATGCCGTGAGTCTACCGAACATCATGCGGAGGCACTTCACAAACAGCGAACATGAGGCGACCATGGAAGGACACATCCACACAGCATTCGGAGCGTACCCATGCACGTCGGCGTGCCTGCAGAGATCAAGAACAACGAATTCCGCGTCGCGATGACGCCCGCGGGAGCGAACGCGCTCGCCCTGCGCGGGCATCGCGTCGACATCGAGGCCGGTGCCGGCGAGGGCGCGGGCTACCACGACGACGAGTACCGCGCCGCCGGCGCGAACATCGTCGCGACCGCCGACGAGGCATGGGCCGCGGAGCTCGTGCTGAAGGTCAAGGAGCCCATCGAGCAGGAGTACGGGTTCCTGCGCGAGGACCTCACGCTGTTCACCTACCTGCACCTCGCGGCTGACCTCCCCCTCACCCGGGCCATCCTCGATTCGGGCGTCACCGCGATCGCCTACGAGACCGTCCAGCTCGCGGACCGTTCGCTGCCGCTGCTCACCCCGATGAGCGAGGTCGCCGGCCGGCTCGCGCCGCAGGTCGGCGCGGCGTCGCTGCACGCGTCGAAGGGCGGCCGCGGCGTGCTGCTCGGCGGCGTCCCCGGCACCGCTCCCGCGAAGGTGGTCGTGATCGGCGGCGGCGTCGCCGGCGAGCAGGCGGCTGCGACCGCGATGGGCATGGGCGCCGACGTGACGGTGATGGACATCTCGCTGCCGAAGCTGCGCGAGCTCGACGCGCGCTACGAGCACCGGATCAAGACGCTCGCGTCCTCGCCCTACGAGACCGCCCGCCAGGTGCGCGACGCGGACCTCGTGATCGGCGCGGTGCTCGTTCCCGGCGCGGCCGCGCCGAAGGTCGTCACCGACGAGATGGTCGCCACCATGAAGCGCGGCGCGGTGCTCGTCGACATCGCGATCGACCAGGGCGGATGCTTCGAGGGGTCGCGCGCGACCACGCACGCCGACCCGACGTACCGGGTGCACGACGCGATCTACTACTGCGTCGCGAACATGCCCGGCGCGGTGCCCGCGACCTCGACGCCGGCACTCACGAACGCCACGCTGCCGTACGCGCTGAAGATCGCGGACCTCGGCTGGGAGGCCGCCCTCGCAGCCGACCCCGCCCTGGCCAAGGGCCTGAACGCCACGTCCGGCAAGTTGACCAACGAGGGGGTCGCGAAGGCCCACGGCCTGGAGCTGTCCTCCCTCGTCTGACGCCGGGGTGCCCGACCAGGCGCTCCGTGAGCACACGACGGCCGCCGACCCGATCCGAATCGGGCGGCGGCCGTCGTGGCATCCGCCGTCGACCGGAGCGCGCCACGCCCGCCGACGGTGGCGGTCGTGCCCGGGCGCGTCGGCGGGGCGCTCGTCAGGAGAGCGAGAGGAACAGCTTCTCGAGCTCGTCGAAGTCGAGACGCTCGCCCGAGCCGTCGACCTTGCCGTCGGGGTCGGCGGCGCAATCGCGCATCGCGGTCGAGATCACGGCGAAGCCCGCGCGGTCGAGCGCGCTGGACACGGCGGCGAGCTGGGTGACGACCGTGCGGCAGTCGGAGCCCGACTCGACGGCCTCGATCACGGCGTTGAGCTGACCGCGGGCGCGCTTCAGGCGGTTCGCGATGCGACGCTGGGCGTCGGAGGCGGACTCCGTGGCGATGTGGGTGGTCATGCGGCACCTCCGATGGTGAGGGGGAGCCCGGCGCGGTACCACTCCGTGATGCCGCCCGAGATGTTCACGGCGTCGACGCCCTGTGCCGAGAGGTACTCGGCCGCCTGCGCGCTCCGGCCGCCGCCGTGGCACATCACGTACACGGTCCGGTCGCGCGGCACTTCGTCGAGTCGTTCGACGAGCATGCCGAGTGGGATGTGGTGGGCGTCGTCGATGCGCGCCTGCTCGAGTTCGTGGTCCTCGCGGACGTCGAGGATCCACGCGTCGGCCACGGCGTGGGCGTCGGTGGGGGAGATCGACTTCATGTGCTGCTCCTCGTGCGATCGGGTGCCAGGGGAAAGCATACCCCCATGGTATCAATACCCGCCGGGTATCGAAATCCCACGGAGTGCGGCGATGCTCCGGGGGATCCGGCCACGCCGCCGTATGGTGTCGATGTGCAACGGCTCGATCGGAACGACGGGGACGACTTCCTCGACGACGGGACCGAGACCCCTGCCGCCGAGCGTGCCGGGTCGAGGGATCCGAGACGCGACCCCGCGACGCCCCACGCGGTGACGATCGGCGACCCCTCGGTGGTCGCCGGCAACATCGCCGAGCCGAGCTGGCGTCGCTGGCACGCCGAGCTCCGCGACCTCGGCGGCCGGTCGCCGCTCATCCACTTCGACGACGCGCCGCGCACGCGCATCGAGCTCTCCACGACCCACCCGGGCGGCCTGCCGCAGTTCATCACCGGCAAGTCCACCCTCCTGTCGAGCCTGATCCGCGACGAGCTCGCACTGCGCAACGCACGGCTCGCGGCGGCCGAGATCACGCAGAAGGGCGTCGAGCTCCGTTCCGTCCGCGGCATCGAATCGGTCCACCTCGCGATCGGCCTGGCGTCCTGGCAGTCGGCCGGGGAGGACTTCCTCGCCCCGGTGCTGCTGCGTCCGCTCGCGATCCGCCGCTACGGGCGCGACTTCGAGCTGAAGCTCAAGGGCCAGCCCTTCCTCAACCCGGCGCTCGCCCGCGAGTTGCACGACCGCTTCCAGATCACGCTCGACGCCGACGCGTTCGTGGCGCTCGCGATCACGAACGGCATGTTCAAGCCGCAGCCCGTGATCGACCGGCTTCGCGGGCTCACCTCGCACCTGCCGTACTTCCACGTCGCGCCGCGCCTCGTGGTCTCGTCGTTCGCCGAGGTGGGCCCGGCGATGGGGGCGGATGCCGCGCGGCTCGAGCACCCCGTCATCGACGCGATCGCCGGCAACCCGAACGCCCGCGCCGCCGCGTCGCGGCAGGCGGAGCCGCCCCGCATCGTCCCCCAGGACGAGCGGCCGCCCTCGACGGACCGTCTCCTGCTCGACGCCGACGCCGAGCAGGAGCAGGTGATCGCCCGCATCGAGCAGGGCGACTCGATCGTCGTGAAGACGCTCCCCGGCACGGGCGGGACGCAGACCATCGTGAACGCGATCGGCGCGCTGCTCGCGAACGAGCGCCGCGTGCTGGTCGTCGGCGCCCGTCGTGCGAGCCTCGACGGCATCGCGCACCGACTCGGCCAGGTCGGACTCGGCGGGCTCGCCGTGAGCACGGATCGCCTTCGGCGGGACCTCATCCAGTCGATCACGCGCAACGAGAAGGCCGAGCAGCCCCGTATCGCCGACATCGACGACGCATTGGTGCGCCTCCGTCGCGTGCTGCTCGACTACCGGAACGCGCTCACCCGCAACGACGGCGAGCTCGGCGTCTCGGTGCTCGATGCGCTCACCGCGCTCGCCGGCCTCGCGTCGATGCCGGTGCCGCCCGACACCACGGCCCGGCTCGATCGCGATTCGCTCGTCGCGCTCGCCGATGGGCGCGACTCGGTCGCGGCGGACCTGGTCCGTGCAGCGACCCTCGGCGAGTTCCGCTACGGCCCGGGCGACTCGCCCTGGTACGGTGCGGACTTCGCCACGTCGGAGGAGGCGACGGCCGCCCACGAGCTCGCCAAGCGGTTGAGCACGACCGACGTGCCCCGACTCCTCGACCGCGGACGGGCGCTCATCGCCCAGACGCGCCTGCGCCAGTTCGAGTCCGTCGCCGAGCTCGGCGTCTTCCTCCGGCTGCTCCACGACGTGCGCGACACGCTCGACAAGTTCCTGCCGTCCGTGTATGATCGCCCGCTCGGCGAGCTCATCGCCGCCACCGCGCCCCGCCGCGAGACCGGGATGTCGGGCGCGAACCGGCGCCGACTGAAGCGCCTCGCGCTCGAGTACGTGCGCCCCGGGGTGCACGTCGGCGACCTGAACGGCTCGCTCCGAGGCATCCAGCAGCAGCGCACGCTGTGGCACCGCTACTCGGAGGCGGGCGCGGTGCCGAGCGTGCCCGTCGGGCTCGACGACGTGCACGTCGCGTATCACACGGTCGCGGCCGACCTGCAGGAGCTCGACGCGCCGCTCGGGCTCGCCGGGACCCCCAAGCGACTCGCCGCTCGGCCGCTGCGCGATCTCGAGGCGACGCTCGTCGGCCTCGCCGCGGAGTCCGAGGTGCTGCTCAACCTGCAGGAGCGGACGGCGCTGCTCCAGAAGCTCCGAGGTCTCGGGCTCGACCCGCTGCTCGTCGACCTCGCCAAGCGACATGTGCCGGAGCAGCAGGTCGCCTCCGAACTCGAGCTCGCGTGGTGGCAATCGGTGTTCGAGACGATGCTCGCGGGAGATCCCGCGCTCCTCGGTGCGAACACGAGCGTGCTCGACCGCCTGGAATCCGACTTCCGCCTCGTCGACGACGCGCACGCCTCGGCGGCGGGACCCCTGCTCGCGTGGCGCCTCGCCGAGGCGTGGCGCGTCGCGCTCGTCGACCAGCCCGACGAGGCCGAGCGACTGCGCCGGATGCTCCGCGGCGACCGCGTGCGTCCGGACCGCCTGCATCGGGAGTCACCGCACCTGTTCCGGCTGCTGGCTCCCGTCTGGCTCGCCTCGCCGTACGAGGTGCCCGAGATCGACGATGCCATCCGGTTCGACACGGTCCTCCTCGTCGACGCCGGCGCGACCACCATCGCCGAGAACCTGGGCGCGATCCGGCGCGCGAGCCAGGTCGTCGCCTTCGGCGACCCGGTCACGCAGACGCCCACGCGCTTCGAGGTCGCGATCCCGGCGGATCCCGATGAGCGTCCGCCGGCCGAGCACGGCGTCGACGCGCTGCACGCCGACTCGGCGCTCGCGCGCCTGGCCGACCTGCTGCCGACCCTCACCCTCACCCGGAGCTACCGGGCGGGCGGCGAGGATCTCGCCGAGCTCGTGAACCGCCGGTTCTACGGCGGGCGCATCGTGTCGATGCCGTGGGCGGGGAGCTTCCTCGGCCACGGCAGCCTCGGCCTGCACTACGTCCGCGGCAACGGGCTGCCCGATGCCGTGACCGGCACGGTCGAGAGCCTCGACGCCGAGGTCGCGAAGGTCGTCGAACTCGTCATGGAGCACGCGGTCAAGCGCCCGCGCGAGTCGCTCATGGTGATCACGGCGAGCGCACGGCACGCGGCCCGCGTGCACCAGGCCGTGCTCGCCGCGTTCGCCAAGCGCAGCGACCTGTCGGACTTCATCCTGCGCGACCGCGCCGAGCCGTTCACGGTGCTCACGCTCGAGCAGGCCGTCGCGCAGAGCCGCGATCGCGTGGTGTTCTCGATCGGCTACGGCCGCACGCCGCACGGACGCCTGCTGTCGAACTTCGGCGCGCTCGGCGAACCGGGCGGCGAGCGGTTGCTCGCGGTCGCGATGACCCGCGCGCGCCGTTCGATGGACATCGTGTCGGCCTTCCGCCCCGAGGACATCGACGCGGACCGCCAGCGCCACGGCGTCGTCGCGCTCGCGAGCGTGCTCTCGCACACCGAGGAGCAGAAGGACGCGATGCCGGACCGCGGGCCCGGCGACCCGATGCTCGTCGACCTCGCGACGCGGCTCGAGCGCCGCGGCATCCGCGTGAGCGTCGGACACCGCGACACGCTCTCGCTCGCCGCGTCGTACGCAGGCAAGGCCGTCGTCGTCGAGACCGACCAGGCGCTCGTCGGCCAGAGCCTCCGCGAGTCGCTGCGGCTCCGGCCCGACGTGCTCCGACGCCTCGGCTGGCATTACCTGCGCGTGCACAGCTTCGAGCTGTTCGGCGACCCAGAGTCGGTCGCCGAACGCGTCGCCTCGGTGCTCGGGAGGGGAGCGCCGGCGGTCGAGGAGGCCGAGTCCGCGTGACCGGCCCGGCCGACCGAGACGACGGCGAGCAGGCGGATGAGGCGGCCCCGCGCCAGCGCGTCGAACGCTCGCGGGGCGCACGGCGTGCACGCCTGACCCCCGCACCGGGCACGGATCCCGAGCCCGAGTCGGCGGTGCCCGGAGCGCACGACGAGTCCGAGGACGGCCCGCCGCGGACCTCCCGTCCGGAAGACGATCGGATCACGCGCGAGCGCCCGCCGCACTGGTGAGCGGCGAGGGCGCCCGGCGATCGAGTCGACGGGCGCCTCCGCGCGGAGCGCGGGCTATTCGGTGCGCTGCGATTCCGGCTGCCGCGCGCGATCCGCGGCGAGCAGGTCGCGGATCTCGGCGAGCACCGTGAGCTCGGTCTCCGGGTCCTCGGCCTTCGACGCGCCGGCCTGTCGGCGCGCCTCGGCGCGCTCCTTCAGCACGTTCATCGGCAGGACGAAGACGAAGTAGACGACGGCGGCGACGATGACGAACGTGAGGATCGCACCGAGCACGGCGCCGAACTTCACCTCCGCGACGCTGCCGTCCATCGTGGGGATCTCCCAGACGAACGCGGAGTCGAGGCTGTCCGCGCGGAAGAGCGCGCCGATCAGCGGGTTGAACAGGTTGCTCACGATCGAGTTGACGACCGACGTGAACGCGGCGCCGATGACGACCGCGACCGCGAGGTCGATCACGTTCCCCCTGAGGATGAACTCCTTGAATCCCTTGAGCACTCGCTGTTCTCCCTTCGTCTGCGGTGTGGTGGGCGCGGGCAGGACGTCGATCCTATGCGGCGGTCGACGACGGGCTCGTCGTCGAAGTCGAGGACCCGGAGGACGACGACCCGGAGGACGACGATCCGGACGACGTCGAACCGGACGAGGACCCTCCGGAGGACCCGCCCGATCCGGACTCGGAGGCGGAGGAGGACCCGTCCTTCCCGCTCGCGCGCGAGTCGGTCCGGTAGAACCCCGACCCGTTGAAGGTCACGCCGACCGTGCCGAAGAGCTTGCGCAGGCGGCCGGAGCACGTCGGGCATTCCGTCAGCGTGTCGTCGGTGAAGGCCTGCTGGATGTCGAAGGCCTCGCCGCACTCGGTGCAGCGATAGGAATAGGTGGGCATGGTGGTCTCTCGGGTTCCGTCGGTGGAATGCGGGGGAGTACGCCTCGCGAGTCAGAACGCGACGATCCGCGTGGGGGTCACGACGCCGTTCACCGGCTGGTCGTGGACCTCTCGCGGCACCTCCTCGACGAACTCTCCGTCGAAGACGATGGCGTACACCGGGGGACATTTTCCCATCGAACCGAGGGTCTTGTCGAAATACCCGCGTCCCCAGCCGAGGCGCATGCCCGTGGCATCCACCGCGGCAGCCGGCACGAGGATCAGGTCGACGTCGTTGATCGCCATCGGACCGAGGAGCTCGCCGACCGCCTCGGGCATGCCGTGCAGCCCGGTCACCTCGTCCTCCTCCTCGCCGACCGTCCAGTCGAGCAGGCCGTCCTCGCGCGTGATCGGGAACAGTACGCGGATGCCCCGCGCCTCCGCCCAGTTCACGAACGGCCGGGTGTCGGGCTCGGTCGGCATCGAGAGGTAGCACGAGATCGAGGTCGCCTCGCTCGAGCCGACGAGCTCCTGCAGGCGGGAGGTGAAGCCCTCGGTGGCCAGGTCGCGCTCGTGCGCGGGCATGTTCCGCCGTCGCTCTCGGAGCTCGGCGCGGAGGATCCGCTTGACCACGGTCGGATCGTCGGGCATGCCAGCCATCCTAGGACGATGCATCCGTCCCACGCCCATGCCGTACGGCTACGCTGATGCGCATGACTGAACGGATCACGAAGGCCGTCATCCCCGCTGCCGGCCTGGGAACGCGCTTCCTGCCCGCGACCAAGGCGATGCCGAAGGAGATGCTGCCGGTCGTCGACAAGCCCGCCATCCAGTACGTGGTCGAGGAGGCCGTCGGCGCCGGGCTCACCGACGTGCTGATGATCACGGGCCGCAACAAGAACGCGCTCGAGAACCACTTCGACCGCGTCGCCGAGCTCGAGTACACCCTCGAGCAGAAGGGCGACACGGCCAAGCTGCAGAAGGTCAACGAGTCGACCGAGCTCGCGCAGATGCACTACGTCCGCCAGGGCGACCCGAAGGGCCTCGGCCACGCGGTGCTCCGAGCCGAGATGCACGTCGGCGACGAGCCGTTCGCGGTGCTGCTCGGCGACGACATCATCGACGAGCGCGACGTGCTGCTCACCCGGATGCTCGCGGAGCAGGTCGCGCGCGACGCGACCATCGTCGCCCTGCTCGAGGTCGACCCCGACAGCATCCACCTCTACGGCGCCGCCGAGATCGAGGAGACCGACGACCCCGACGTCGTGCGGATCACGGGCCTCGTCGAGAAGCCCGCCAAGGAGGTCGCACCCTCGAACTACGCCGTCATCGGCCGTTACGTCATCAAGCCCGGGGTCTTCGAGGTCCTGCACCGCACGGCGCCGGGCAAGGGCGGCGAGATCCAGCTGACTGACGCGCTGATGGAGATGGCTGGCGACGTCGAGGGCACGGGCGGCGTCTACGGCGTCGTCTTCCGGGGCCGACGGTACGACACCGGCGACAAGCTCGACTACATCAAGGCCGTCATCCAGCTCGCCTCGGATCGCGAGGACCTCGGCGCCGACCTGCGGGCCTGGCTCGTCGAGTTCGCCGCCGGACTCGAACGAGGCTGACGTGCCGGTGGCATCCGTTCCGACCCTCGTCGACGGGTCGTTGACGCTCCGACCGATCAGGGTGCGCGACGCGCGCCCGCTCGAACGGGTGCTGCTCGACAACCGCGCGTGGCTGCGCAGGTGGGAGGCGACGTACCCCGGCGGGGGCACCGTGATCGATGCGCGGGCGAGCATCCGCAACCTCAACGCGCACGCGCGCGCCGGCACCGCGCTGCCGTTCGTGCTCGAGTGGGAGGGCGAGCTGGTCGGCCAGCTGAACGTGTCGTCGATCACGCACGGGTCGCTCGCGTCGGCGTCGATCGGGTACTGGGTCGCCAAGGACGTCGCCGGTCGCGGCATCACCCCCACCGCCGTCGCGCTCGCGACCGATCACTGCTTCCGGGTCCTCCGGCTGCACCGCATGGAGATCTGCATCCGCCCCGAGAACGGGCCGTCGCTCCGCGTCGTGGAGAAGCTCGGCTTCCGCTACGAGGGGCTGCGCCGCCGGTTCATCCACATCGACGGCGACTGGCGCGACCACTTCGCGTTCGCGCTCGTCGCGGAGGAGGTGCCCGGCGGGGTGCTCCGGCGGTGGCGCGAGGGCCGCGCGCCGACCGCCGCCGCGTCGATCCCGGACGCGGACCGCGAGGCCGCGCGCACCCCCCTTCGGGTGGGGGATCGCTGACACGCCCCACGGCGAGTGGGACCGGCAGCGCCCGGTGACCTAGCGTGGTGCCATGGATCCGATCGGCGGTGGCGTGCTCGTGGCAGTCGCCGCGACGCTGTGGATCGCCTACCTGCTCCCGAGCTGGCTCCGCCGACGCCAGTACCTCGCCACCGAGCGCAACGCGGTGCGCCTGCAGCAGACCCTCCGGATCCTCGCCGAGACGGCCGAGGCGCCCGAGGAGGTCCGCACCGGCGTATCGGCGCGTGAGGTCGCGGCGCAGGAACGGATCCTCCACGAGCACGAGCTGGCGGCGCGCCTCGAGGCGCAGGCCGCGGAGAACCTCGCCATCGCCGAACGCATCGCCGCCGAGGAGGCGGCCGCTGCGGCGGAGCGCGAGCTCGCGGCGCAGGCGGAGCGCGTCGCGGCCGCCGAGCGCGAGGCCGCGCGTCCGGTCGAGGCGGATGCAGCATCCGCGCGCAGCGCGGCGGCGCCCGGCGCTCCGAGCGCCGCTGCGGCCCGCCGTGCGCGGCGCCGCCGTCGCGCGATGTGCTCGCTGCTGCTCCTCGCGTCGCTCGTCGCGGTCGTCGCCGGGCTCGTCATGCTCGCCCTCGGCGGTACGGGTCTCGTCGCCCTCGGCGGCGGTGCCGGGATCGTCACCGCGATGACGGGCCTCGTGGTCCTCGCACGCCGTCGTCCGGCCCCGGCCGCCGCGGCCCCCGTCGCAGTGCCCGTCGCCGAGCCGTTCGAGCCCATCGACGTCGAGGATGCCGACACCGCCGAGGCGCCCGGATGGACGCCCCAACCGCTTCCGAAGCCGCTCCACCTCTCGCGCGGCACGATCGCCGCGAGCGTCATGGCCTCCATCGCCGAGGCCGAGCAGTTGAAGCGGGCCGCGAACGACGCCGAGCTCGCCGAGCGCGCTGAGCGGATGGAGCCGCAGGTCCCCGTGCTGCGGCCGCCCGCGGCATCCGTCGACCAGGCACCGACGCGGGCGGCCGGCGACGCGGAGACGCGGCGTCAGGCCGCCTCGGCGTCGGAGCCGGCCAATCCCTACGCGCGGATGGGCATCGTCGAAGGCGCGGAGCCCGGCATCGGCGACCTCGACCAGGTGCTGCGCCGCCGCCGCACCGCCGTCTGATCCGGGTGGTCCGGACCACGCCTCGCGGGATGGTAGAGTCGTTGACGGCTCGGGCCCATGGCGCAGTTGGTAGCGCGTCTCGTTCGCAATGAGAAGGTCGGGGGTTCGAATCCCCCTGGGTCCACCAACGAGATGAAGCCCCCGGAATCCGCTCGGATCCCGGGGGCTTCGTCGTCGCCTCGTACGCTGGAGGCATGAGCGACGCGATCGACCCCGACCGTCTCGACCGGGCCGTCGAGCACGCCCTGACCCGCCGTAAGGACTACGGTGAGGAGCGGCTCGACGAGGGGCAGCTCGACCCCGATCCGTTCGTGCAGTTCGACCGATGGCTCGCCGAGGCAGACGACCGCGGCGTGTACGAGCCCAACGCCATGGTGCTCGGCACGGTCGGTGCCGACGCCACGCCGTCGAGTCGGACGGTGCTGCTGCGCGGGGTCGACGATCGGGGGTTCGTCTTCTACACGGACCGGTCGTCCCGGAAGGGGCTGGCGCTCGCGGCGAACCCGACCGCCACGCTGCTGTTCCCGTGGTACCTCATCCACCGGCAGGTGATCGTCACGGGCGCCGTCGCGACGGTCGACGACGACGAGTCGGACGCGTACTGGGCGACGCGACCGTACGGCTCGCGCATCGCCGCGACCGCGAGCCGCCAGTCGCGACCGATCGGGTCGCGCGCCGAGCTCGAGGAGCGCGTTCGCGAACTCGAGGAGGAGTACGCGGGCGTCGACGACATCCGCCGCCCCGAGCGCTGGGGCGGCTACCGGCTGCGTCCGTGGCGGATCGAGTTCTGGCAGGGGAGGACCTCGCGACTGCACGACCGCCTCGTGTTCGAGCGTGACGCGGACGCCGGGTCGGGGCCGCCCTGGCGCGTCGAGCGCCTGCAGCCGTAGGTCGGGTGC
The DNA here is from genome assembly GCF_009674665.1 of Agromyces kandeliae. Taxonomy (GTDB): domain Bacteria; phylum Actinomycetota; class Actinomycetes; order Actinomycetales; family Microbacteriaceae; genus Agromyces; species Agromyces kandeliae. The sequence goes on along the minus strand of NZ_WKJD01000016.1, from coordinate 19,406 downwards.
CGGTCGCGCGCTGGTCGCGGCGGCGACGGGGCGCACCGCGGGAGCGTCCGTGACCGGGCGTAGGCTGGAGCGGATGTCGCAACCCCCAGGGCCTCCCGTTCGCGAGGCGACCGATCACCGCTGGCGCGCCTACTGGGTGTGCGTCGGCGTCGCCGCGCTCACGATCATGGACCTGACGAAGGTCAACGTGGCGCTGCCGTCGATCGAGGAGGCCCTCGGCGCCGGGCCGACCGAACTCGGCCTGCTGGTCTCGGGCTTCGTGCTCGCGTTCGGGCTCACGCTGGTGCCCGCTGGTCGCCTCGGCGACCAGGGATCGCGCAAGACGATGTTCATCATCGGGCTCAGCCTGTTCGCGCTCACGAGCCTCGTCTGCGCGATCGCGCCGAGCGCGCCCGTGCTGCTGGTCGGCCGCCTGCTGCAGGGAGTGGCCGCCGGCATCCAGATGCCGCAGGTCCTCGGCATGGTCCAGCAGCTCTTCCAGGGTGCGGAGCGCGGGGCGGCGTTCGGCCTGTTCGGGGCGACGATCGGCATCGCGACCGCATTCGGGCCGACGCTCGGCGGGCTCGCGATCGCGATCGGCGGGCCCACCGACGGCTGGCGCGGGATCTTCTGGATGAACGTGCCGCTCGCCATCGTCGCGATCGCGTTCGCCGCGCGCCTGCTGCCGGGACGGCCGCCGGGCGACACCCGGCGCATCTCGCTCGACCCCGTCGGGGTCGCGATCTTCGGCGTCGTCGTCACCGCCCTGATGTGGCCGTTCCTGCTCACCACGGGGTCGCCCGACGACGACCCGGCGCGGTGGTGGACGCTGGTCGTGTTCGCGGCGGCGCTCGCGGCGTTCCTCTGGTGGGAGCGCCGGTACGCGGCATCCGGTCGCGCCCCCCTCGTGCCCCTCGACCTGTTCTCGCTCCGCTCGTACCGGAACGGCACGCTCCTCGCGACCGTGTACTTCGCGGCGATGCCCGCATCGTTCCTGCTGACGACGCTGTACCTGCAGCAGGGGCTCGGGCTCGAGCCGGTGTTCGCGGGGATGGTGACGATCGGATTCGCGCTCACGAGCGCGTACACGTCGTGGCTCGGCGGCCGGCTCGTCAACCGCGTCGGGCGCCCCCTCGTCGTCGCGGGACTCGTGATGCTCCTCATCGGGTTCGCGCTGCTCGTCCTCGTCGCCGTGGCGACGCCGCCGCCGCTCACGCCGTGGCTCATGGCCGCCGTGATGCTGATCGGCGGCGCCGGCGGCGGGTTCGTGATCGCGCCGAACCAGGTGCTCGCGCTCGCCGACATCCCGATCCGGCGGGGCGGGCTGGCGGGGTCCGTCGGCCAGCTCGGACAGCGCATCGGCACGGCGATCGGCACGGCCGTGGCACTCTCGCTGTTCTACTCGACCGTGTACCGGGGCGAGGGGGCCGAGCCACGGATCGACGTGTTCCACCAGGCGTACGCGGTCGGCATCGCCGCCGTCGGGGCGCTGCTCGTCGTGGCGCTCGTGGTCGGCCTGGTCGACCTGCGCCAGCGGCTCGGGACGGCGCGCATCGAGCGCGAGCGTTCCGCCGACGAGGAACCACCTCGGCCGGTGAATGACGCGGAGACGGACGGGCCGGTCTCCGCCTGACCCGTCAGCGCCGCGGACGCACGTTCGTCACGCGGCCACCGCGCGCTCGGCCTCGAGCAGGCTCGCGAGCTCCCTCGCCGAGAGTTCGCGGCCGAACGCCGGGTGGCCCGGCTCGAGGGCGCGACCGTTGCCGAGCGCTCCGCCGTCGACGGGATCGAAGCCGAGGTCGTCGATGATGCGGGCGACCGCCGCTCGTGCGTCGGCGTCGTCGCCGACGACCGCGATCGCGCGTCGGAGCGGCGAGCCCGACGGCATGGGGTCGTCCTCCATGTCGTGGTAGCCGAGGTGGTTGAGGGACTTGACGACGCGGGCCGCGGGGTTCAGCGCCGCGTGGATCTCGCTGGTGGTGCGCTCGTCGGCGTCGACGTCGGGGATGTGACCGTCGACGGGCGGCCAGTAGTTGGTGGCGTCCACGACGACCTTGCCGTCGAAGGCGTTCCAGGGCACGGTCGGCGCCTTGCCGAACGGCACGGCGACGACGATGACGTCGGATTCGTCGGCGAGATGCGCGGCGTCGGCCACGCGCGCTCCGGGCGCGACGACCGAGACGAGGAGTTCGAGCGCGGTCTGGCGCGGGGAGCCGGCGAGTGCGACCTCGTAGCCCGCATCGACGAGCAGGCGCGCGAGCGCAGTGCCCACCTTGCCGGCGCCGAAGATGCCGATCGTCGGTCGTTCCGCCACGTGACCTCCTCCACTCGTGCCCGCTGCCGGGGGCGAGCGCATGCGACGTCGGCCGTCCGGCGCCGTCTCCATCGTGAACGCGCCCGTCGGGGCGGACATTCCCCGAGCCCCACGGAATAGTCTCTCAGCACACGGGGTTCCGATCAGGTGCATGCAGATGCATCGATCACAGGACAGGGGAGCAGCGGATGGCGCGCAACCAGGAATTCGGACTCGACACCTTCGGCGACGTGACGCTCGGGCCGGGCGGCGATCCGCTTCCGCAGGCACAGGTCCTCCGCAACGTCGTGGAGGAGGCGGAGCTCGCGGACCGCCTCGGCCTCGACTTCTTCGGCGTCGGCGAGCACCACCGCCACGAGTTCGCCATCTCCGCCCCTGAGGTCGTGCTCGCCGCGATCGCCGGGCGCACCGAGCGCATCCACCTCGGGTCGGCGGTCACGGTCCTGAGCTCCGACGACCCGGTGCGCGTCTACCAGCGGTTCGCGACCCTCGACGCGGTCTCCGGGGGTCGCGCCGAGGTCATCCTCGGACGCGGGTCGTTCATCGAGTCCTTCCCGTTGTTCGGCTACGACCTCAGCCAGTACCAGGACCTGTTCGAGGAGAAGCTCAACCTGTTCTCCGCGCTGCTCCCGCAGGAGCCCGTGACGTGGAGCGGGAAGCTGCGCGCCTCGCTCACCGACCAGGAGGTCTTCCCGAAGGTCGAGCACGGACGACTGCGCACCTGGGTCGGCGTCGGCGGCAGCCCCGAGTCCGTCGTGCGCGCCGCGCACTACGGCCTGCCCCTCGTGCTCGCGATCATCGGAGGGAGCCCGGCGCGCTTCGCCCCGCTCGCGGACCTCTACCGCAGGGCGCTCGCGCAGTTCGGGCACGAGTCGCAGCCGATCGCGGTGCACTCGCCCGGCATCGTCGCCGACAGCGACGAGCAGGCGCTCGAGACCCTGTGGCCGCACTACGAGACCATCATGAACCGCATCGGCCGCGAGCGCGGCTGGGGCGCGGTCACGCGGGAGCACTTCGAGGGCGAGGCGAACCCGAACGGCGCGCTGTACGCGGGGTCGCCCGAGACCGTCGCGCAGAAGATCGCCGCGACGATGCGCACGCTCGGCGCACAGCGCTTCGACCTGAAGTACTCCAACGGCACGCTGCCGCACGAGGCGATGCTGCGCACGATCGAGCTCTATGCGACCGAGGTGGTGCCGCGCGTGCGCGAGCTGCTCGCCGACGGCGAGGGCGAGGACGACGGCGATGGCGCCGCGGAGGCCGACCACGCCGACGACCCCGGGAACGACGGCGCCTGACCGGCCCGATCGCCCGCGACTACGGCTTCGCCGCGGCGAGCCGCTTCGACCTGCGCCGCACGGCGGCGCGGAACCACTCGGCGTCGGGCAACCGCGCGAGGAACGAGCCCGCCAGGATCGTGATGAGCACGTAGCCGGTGGCGAGCGGGGCGAGCGCGGGTTCGATGCCCGCACCGACCGCGAGTCCGGCGATGACGATCGAGAACTCGCCTCGAGGTGCCAGCACGAGGCCGGCCCGCCACTGGCCCAGGGTGCCCACGCCCGCGCGCCGCGCGGCGTACGCCCCGGACACGAGCTTCGTGAGGATCGTCAGTGCGGCGAGTCCGGCGGCCGGCAGCAGCATCGAGAGGATCTCCGCCGAATCGGTGGCCAGTCCGAAGAAGACGAAGAAGATCGCGGCGAAGAGGTCGCGGAGCGGGGTGAGCACCGCGCTCGCGTTCGCCGCCACCCGACCCGAGAGCGCGATGCCGACGAGGAACGCGCCGACCGCGGCCGAGACGCTCACCTCGGCCGCGAGTCCGGCGACGAGCATCACGAGGCCGAGCACCCCGAGCAGCAGCGGCTCGGCGTGCTCCGCGGGGAAGAACCGCGAGATGACGTGACCGTGGCGGAGGGCGAGGAAGAGGATCACGATCACGATCGTCACGGCGATCGCGACGCCGATGGCCCCCTGCAGCAGGCTCGCCCCGACCACGAGTGCCGACAGCACCGGGAGGTAGAACGCCATGGCGAGGTCCTCCATGACGAGCACGGCCAGCACCGAGGGCGTCTCGCGGTTGGAGAGTCGTCCGAGGTCGCGCAGCAGCTTGGCGACGACGCCGGACGAGGAGACCCAGGTGACGCCCGCGAGGGCGACGGCGGCGATGGGACCCCAGCCGAGCAGGAGCGCGATGGCCGCGCCGGGTAGCGCATTCATCAGCGCGTCGAGGATGCCCGCTCGTCGGGACGACTTGAGGCCGATGACCAGCTCCTCCGCCGTGTACTCGAGTCCGAGGAGCGCGAGCAGCAGGATGACGCCGATCTCGGCGCCGGTGGCGAAGAACTCCTCGCTCGCGTCGAAGGGGAGGAAGCCGCCGTTGCCGAACGCGAGGCCGAGCAGCAGGTAGAAGGGGATCGGTGAGAGGCCGATGCGGATGGCGAGGCGCCCCAGGAGGCTCATGGCGAGGAGCAGCGCGCCGACTTCGATCAGGAGCAGCGTGGTCTCGTGCATCGGGCCCCCGGCGTCAGTCGGGGCCGGTGGAGAGCAGTCGGGCCAATCCGTCGAGTCCGCCGCGTGTTCCGACGGCCACGATCACGTCACCGGCGCGCAGGACGTCGGCGGGGGTGGGCGACGGCATGACCTGGCCGTCGCGCATGATCGCCACGATCGACGAGTGCGTGCGCGTGCGCGCCTTGGTGTCGCCGAGCGGGTGATTCAGGTAGGGCGAGTCCGTCGGCAGTGCGATCTGCTCGGTGAACAGGCCGGTCGCCATGTCGGACAGGCTGGTCAGGCGAGCGAGCATGACGGAGGCGCCGAGGACGTCGGCCAGGGCGGCCGCCTCGTCGTCGTTCAGCGCGATGGTGTCGCGGCACTCGTCGGGGTCGTCCTCGTCGAAGACCCCGAGATCGCGCTCGCCGTCCCGGTGCGACACCACGCTGATGCGCCGACCGCTGTCGGTGACGAGGTCGTGGCGGAAGCCGATCCCGGGCAGGTCGACCTTCTCGATGCGAATTCCCACGATCGTCATCGTAGTCCCGCCAGGCGACCTCGCGGCTGAGGAACACTCAGGGATCGCGGTGCCGCGTCCGCGGCCGTCGGCCGCGTGGGATCGATCAGGCGGATGCCCCGGCGCGCGTGGTCATCACGAGGACGGGCGTACCGCCGTCGTCCTCGAGGGCGAACGAGACGTTCACGCTGCCGAGTTCGCCGAGCGACGCCACGTGCGTCCCTCCGCACGGGATCCGAGCCGATGCGTGCGGGAGTTCGCAGACCCAGGTGCGGCGGTCGGTGAGGTCCTCGCCCACGCGCTCGATGCGCACCCTCGCGTCGTCGGCGACCCATTCGGCGAGCGTCGCGTCGACGGATGCCGCGAGCCCGTCGAGTCCGTCGGCGAGCCCGGTCGCGTCGAACCCGGCCCGACGCAGCGACTTGTTCAGTCGGTAGCGGTCGACCGAACCGGACGGCTCGATGCGCGAGGACGCGATGGCGATGCCGTCGAAGTCGGGCGAGCCGAGCGCGTCCTCGCGTGCGGCCTTCGACCACCGGTCGGCCAGCGCGCGGTTCAGCGCGAGCGCGGCCGCGTGGCAGGCGGTGTGGCCGATCGACAGCGCCCGGCGGGTCGCGGCATCCGCCTCGAGCTCGACCTCGTCACCCTCGCCGACCGCGGCGTCGGCGTCGAGGAGGTGCACGACGAGGAACGACCAGCCCTCGGTGCCCGGGCGCACGGGCACGCTGCCGATGTGCAGGTCGTCGCCGTCGGTCGCGGCGACGACCGCGTCGCGGATCGCGTACTCGCGCGCGCCGGTGCGGAGCACTCCGGCGTCGGCGGGCTGGTCGGGCCAGGCTGCGTCGACCGGGTGGATGCTCGTGCGGTCCGTGATCACGGCGAGGTGGTCGCCATGGGGCGAAGCCATGAGCACGCGGCCATCGGCGCGCAGGTCGCCCGCCGGATAGGTGACGATCGTGTCGGCGTCGGGCAGCCCCATCAGACGCCGGACTCGCGCCGGCCCAGGACGTTGAACGGGATGGCGAGCGAGAGCGACACGCAGACGATGCCGCCGAAGAAGACGATCGCCTCGAAACCGGGTACGACGTCGGCGATGCTGAACACCCACATTCCGAACACGAACAGCGCCATGGCGATGAGGAACGGGAACACGCTCACGAGGGACCTCCTTCGGACGCGGCGGGCCGCCGCGGCGCCAGTCTAGCGATGGCGCGGGGTGCTCCGCCCGGCCGTCAGTCCTGCACGGGGCCGAGCCACGCGTTCGCGATCGTGTTGAGCGCGCTGTCGTCGCTCGAGGGGTGGAAGACGCCGGCGAGCACGTCGCGCTGCAGGCGGCCGAGTTCGTGTCCGGCGAAGTACGTCGCGCCGCCGGCGACCCGGATCGCCGCGTCGACGACGTCGCGCGCGGTCTGGACGGTGCGCACCTTCACGCCGGAGAGCTTGGCGAACCAGAAGGCTCCGTGGTCGGTGCCGTCGGCGACGTCGTTCGCGAGTCCGACGAGCTGCGGCGGCACGCCGTCGAGTGCGAGCGCGGCCTCGGCGATGCGTCGACGCACCGAGGGGTCCTCGGATCGGGGGAGGCCGGTGCGGGCCGACGTCCGAGCGCGTGCGGCGTCGACGGCGAGGTCGAGCGCCCGCTCGGCGAGGCCGGCGTAGACGGCGCTGAGGAACAGCTCGAAGCACGCGAAGATCGCGAAGACGAACGGGTCGGGGTTGGGGCCGGGGTCGAGACGGCGCACGATCCGGTCTGGCGCCGCGACGGCGCCGACGAGGACCGTCGTGCGGCTCTGCGTGGCACGCATGCCGATCGTGTCCCAGTCGTCGAGGGTGCGCACGTCGGGGTCCTCGCGGTCGATGAACCCGTAGACGAGTTTCGGGCCGTCCGCCGAGGCGGTGTCGAGCCCGTGCACGCCGAGGCGCGTCCACGCCGGCGAGAGCGACGTGAAGATCTTGCGCCCGGTGTAGCGCACGCTGCCGTCGGACTGCGGATCGGCGACGGTCCCCGAGCCGAAGAGCATCAGGTCGTTGCCCGCCTCGCTGATGCCGAAGGCGAAGACCTCGCCGGCCGCTGCCTCGTCGAGGACGAAGTCGAGGCCGTCGTCGCCGCGGTCGTGCAGCAGGCGCGCCACGCCCGTCCAGACCAGGTGCATGTTGACGCCGAGCGCGGTCGCCGGTGCGGCGGTCGCGAGCCGCGACTGCGCGCGGACGACGTCGGCGAGGCTCCAGCCGAGACCGCCGAGCCGGGCGGGCACGAGCGCGCGGAGGTATCCGCGTTCCGCGAGCTCGTCGAGGTCGTCGGCGAAGAACGCGTTCTCGCGGTCGTAGCGTGCCGCGCGGTCGCGGAATCGTGCGAGCAGGTCGTCGTCGAGCAGGGAGTCCACGGTCGTGTCGGCGGTCACGGCGCCAGCCTACGCCGGGCCGTTCCCGTCCGCGCCGGCCCCGCCGGCACCGCCGCCCGTCGGCGCCGGAACCCCGGTCGCGGAGGGATCCGCGCCCGATCCGGTCGTGCCGGCGCCGCCCCTCGGCCCGCGGCTCCCTCGGCTCGCGATCACGATGATCCCGACGACGATCGCGGCGATCACCGCGAGCACCGCGATCCACGGCAGCATGACGCCGACCGCGACGAGCAGGCCCGAGACGAACGCGGTGAGCGCGTTCCACCCGGCGACGACGCCGCTCCAGAAGTCGTTCGGGCCGGCCTGCGGCGCGAGCCCCTCCGAGAGCAGCTCGACCGTCAGCGTGGAGTAGTCGACCTGGTCGGCGAGCCAGTCGCGCTGCGTCGTGAGCGCGTCGAGCTCCGTCTGCCGGGTGGTGAGCTCGGACTCGATCGCGATGAGGTCGCCCACGTCGTCGGCCTGGGCGATGAGTGCCCGGAGCCGGTCGACCGAGGTCTCCAGCGAGGCGATCCGCGAGTCGAGGTCGCGCTTCTGCTGCGTGACGTCGGAGGCGTCGAGGCGCACGGAGTCGACGTCGCCGAGTTCGCGGAGGTCGGCGAGGACGGCGTCGAAGCGATCGGCCGGGATCCGGACCACGAGGGTGGCCCGCGCCTGCTGCGTGTCCGTTCCGGGCGTCTCGTTGCGACTGTCGACGCGCCCGTCGGCGGAGCGGACGAGTGCCGCGACCTCGGCGGCCGAGTCGATGGGGTCGTCGACCGTGATCGCCATCCAGCCCGTCGTGATGACGCTGCGGTCCTCCTGGATCGACCCGGCCTGCTCGTCCTCCGTGAAGGGCTGCTCGTCGCGCGGGGCGACACCGCCGTCCGCGGGTGCCTCGACGTTGACGTCGGGCTCCGACGCCGTCTGGTCGGATCCTCCCGAGCCCATGCTGCAGCCCGTGAGGAGGAGCGCTGAGAGGGCGACGAGCCCTGCGAATCGGATTCCTCGGCTGGTCATGCGGTCACCGTAACGCCGAGGCGGGAGCCGATGTCTGGACGCCGGCTGCAAGTCGGGTCACGATCGGGTTGCGGCCGCCTGTGAGCCGCCGGGCCCGTGGGCCCGGCCCGACGTCGCTCCCTGCGCGACTGCGCGTCAGTCGGAATCGGGATCGCGGCCCGTGCGCTCGCCGGATTCGAGCGTCGCGATGGCCGCGACGTCGTCCTCGTCGAGCCGGAACGAGAAGACGTCGAGGTTCTCGGCGATGCGCTCGGGGCTCGACGCCTTGGGGATCACGATCGTGCCCTGCGCGACGTGCCAGGCGAGCACGACCTGCGCGACCGACCGCCCGTGCTTCGCGGCGATCGGCTCCAGCACGCGATCGCCGAGCAGGCGCCCGCGTGCGAGGGGCGACCATGCCTCGGTGCGGATTCCGACCCGCTCGTGGAACGCCCGGAGCTCGCGCTGCGGGAGCCACGGATGCAGCTCGACCTGGTTCACGACGGGTGCGACGCCGGTCTCGTCGATGATCCGGTCGAGGTGGTGCGCGTGGAAGTTCGAGACGCCGATCGAGCTCACCCGGCCGTCGTCGCGCAGCCGCACGAGCGCACGCCACGTGTCGACGTAGCGGCCACGCGACGGCACCGGCCAGTGGATGAGGAACAGGTCGAGGCGGTCGATCCCGAATCGGGCCATCGCGGCGTCGAACGCGCGGAGCGTCTCGTCGTACCCGTGGTCGTCGTTCCAGACCTTGCTCGTGACGAAGAGGTCCGCGCGCGGCAGGCCGCTCTCGCGCACCGCGGCGCCGGCCTCGGCCTCGTTGCCGTACAGGGCGGCCGTGTCGAGGTGGCGGTACCCGAGTTCGATCGCGGTCAGCGCGAGCCGCGTGGCATCCGCCGCCGGCACCTTGTACATGCCGTAGCCGACCTGCGGGATCGCGCGCCCGTCGGCGAGGGGGACCAGGGGTGCGAGGGGCGGATGCGTCATCCGTGCGCCTTTCGTTCGGGTCCGGTCGGCGGCGAGCCGCTCAACTCGGGGTGATCGTGACCGGTTCGGTGTCGGGGATCGGGCTGGCGTCGCGCCCACGGAGGTCGGGATGCCAGCGTCGCGCGAGCGCCGGGACGAGGAAGCCGAGGAGGGCCAGCACCGTCGCGGCCCAGAACGCGCCCACCGCGTCGAAGCCGTCGATGAGGAAGCCGGCGAGCGCGGAGCCGAGCGCGGCGCCGATGAGCTGGCCGGTGCCGACCCATCCGTAGGCCTCGGCGGTGTCGGAGAACTTCACGCTCGCCGAGACGATCGCGAACAGCACGGCGAGGGCCGGCGCGATGCCGATGCCCGCGATGAAGAGCGTGATCGAGAGCCACCAGAAGTCCATCGAGAACGCGGCGAGCGCGGTCCCGGCGAACACGATGAACATGCGACGGGCCGTGGACCACGGGCCGATGGGCACGTGGCCGAGTCCGAGGCCGCCGGCGAGGCTGCCGATCGAGAAGATCGCCAGCACGATGCCCGCCTCGGCGCCATCGTGGCCGAACGCCGCGACCACCCCGGCCTCGATCGCGGCGCACGCGCCGATGAGGAGGAAGCCGACGATCGTCGCGAGCATGACCGGGGGGCGGGCGAGCACCTTGCCGAAGGCGCGCTTCGAGCGCGGGATGCGGACGCGGCCGAGCTCGGGGGAGGAGATGAACCAGGTGCCGCCGACCACCATGAGCGCAGCGGCGAGCAGGATGCCCCAGACGGTGCCGACCTGCGTCGAGACGAACGTCGTCACGACCGGTCCGACGACCCAGATGATCTCCTGCGCGGACGCGTCGAGGGAGAACAGCGGGGTGAGCTGTCGGGAGTTCACCATCTTCGGGTAGATGGTGCGGACGGCCGGCTGCACGGGCGGCGTCGCGAGGCCGCACACGAACCCGATCGCCATGTACAGGGGGACGGTGAGCGGGAGCACGCCGATCGCGACGACGGAGGCCACGCACACGACGAGGGTCGTGATGAGCACGGGTCGCATGCCGAATCGGCCCATCAGCCGGCTGGTCATCGGGCCCGCGATCGCCTGCCCGATCGAGGTCGCCGCGAGCACGAGGCCCGCGGCGCCGTACGACCCGGTCTGCTGTTCGACGTGCAGCAGGAACGCGAGCGAGAGCATGCCGGACGGGAACCGTGCGGTGAGCTGGGCGGCGATGATGCGCGCGACGCCCCTGGTCTTGAGGAGATCTGTGTAGCCGGCCACGGTGGCTCGATCCTATCGACGCGGATGCCGCCCGCCCGTGCATCGCCATCGCATCAGTTCTTCCATATATAACATCAGAATGATAATATTGCGGCGTGCACGCGTTCGACGTCCTGGGCGACCCCGTCCGCCGCCGCATCCTCGACCTCCTGGCCGACGGCGAGCGGCCGGCGGGCTCCGTGGTCGACGTCGTCGCGGCCGAGTTCGGCATCACGCAGCCGGCGGTCTCGAGGCACCTGCGCATCCTCCGCGAACACGGGTTCGCGACCGTGCGCGCCGACGGCGCCCGTCGCATCTACGCGCTCGACCGCGCCGGGCTCGACGAGGCCGACGCGCAGCTCGAGCACTACCGCCGGCTCTGGCCGCAACGACTCGACGCGCTGCACACCGAGATCGCGCGCGGAGCGCGCGCCCGACGGAGGGATGCATGATGGCCGTGACCGGAGAGATCCTCGCCGACGAGCCGGGCTTCCGGCTCGACTTCGACGACGTGTACGACACCGACCCCGACGACCTGTGGGAGGCGATCACCACCCCCGAGCGGCTCGCCCGATGGATGGCGGACTACCGGGGCGACTTCCGGCTCGGCGGGCACTGGCAGGCGCTCACCCGCGACGGCGACGTCTACTGCGACGGCGAGGTCGTCGCCTGCGAGCGGCCGAACGGGTTCGCGACGACCTGGACCGTGGTCGGCGAAGCGCCGACGCTCCTCACCGTGCGCCTCGAACCCGAGGGCGACCGCACGCGGCTGCGCCTGCAGCACGAGCACGTCACCCGGCCCGACTACGGCCCGGGCTGGCACACCTACCTCGAGAGCCTCGCGTGGCATCTCGCCGACCCGGCGGCGCCGAAGGATCGGGCGCGATGGGACGCGCGCTTCGAGGAGCTCGAGCCGGGCTACGCGGCGCGGCTCGCCGCGCTCACTCGGTGAGCGCCTTGACGATGCGCTTGACCGACACGGTCTCGGCGGTCCGGAGCTCCTGCGCGAACAGCCCCACGCGGAGTTCCTCGAGCATCCACCTCACCCGCACCAGCCGGGCGTCGACCGCCGGGTCGATCGGGAACGCGCCGCCCGCCTTCGCGTAGGCCGTCCGAGCCTGGTCGAACTCGGTCATGAGCTGACGATCGCGCCCCGGGTTCTCCTGCATGCGGCGGACGCGGACCGTGATCGCCTCGAGGTAGCGGGGCAGGTGGCGCAGCCGCTCGAGGCCGGTGGCCGAGACGAAGCCCGCCGGCACGAGTGACTCGAGCTGCGAGCGGGCGTCGGCGAGCGCCGACATGAGCTGCAGGCTCGAGGCCTTCGCGATCGCGCGGTCGGCCTCGCGCGCCGCGACGAGGATCCGCGAGACGAGTCCGACGGTCTCGAACATCCGGTCCACGACGCTCGCCGAGACGGCGTCGCGCACCGCCTCGAACTCGGCGCGCGTGCGCACGAGGCCGTCCGCATGGCGCGCCTGCAGCTCGGCGTCGACGACCGCGGCCAAGCAGTCGTCGAGGAGCGCCCGCGGCCCGGCGTACGCGCTCGAGGCCAGCGCGAGCTTCTCCTGGTTCGACAGGTGCTCCTGGACGTACGCCACGGGCGTCGGCGTCGCGAGGACCAGGAGTCGACGGATGCCGCGCCGCGACGCCCGGTCGCGTTCCTCGTCCGTCGCGACCAGCCGGAGCGCGACGGAGGCGCCCTCGTCGACGAGCGCCGGATACGCACGCACCACGTTGCCGGCCTGCCGGGTGTCGACATGGCCCGGGAGCTCGTCCCAGTCCCAGGTCGTGAGCCCCGAGCTCTCGGCGAAGGTGGGCGCGGATGCGTCGGCGGCCCCGCGACCGCCGCGCCGGGACGGGCCGCGGTCGCCACGGCCGGCGGCCGTGTCAGCGCGTGCCGGCGCCGTGGCATCCGCCTCGCCTCGCCCGGGCCGACCCGGGGCCTGACCCGAGAACGTCGAGGCGACCGCGCGCCCCGCCCGCTCGGCGAGCCGGGCCTGGAGCGCGACCAGGTCCTTGTCGTCGCCCGCCGTGCGACCGCGCTCGTCGACCGCGCGGAACGTCACGCGCAGGTGCGCGGGCACGCGGTCGACGTCGAAGTCCTCCGCCGTCACGGGGGCGTACGTGAGCCGCTTGATCACGTCGGCCACGGTCTCGGCGAACGGCGCGCGCGCTTCGCCCGACTCCGGCCCCTCCGGCAGCTCGGCGGCGATCTTCGCCGCCCACTCGGCGGCCGGCACCACCTGGCGGCGCAGCACCTTCGGCAGCGTCCGCAACATGGCGGTGATGAGCTCGTCGCGGAAGCCGGGAACCTGCCAGTCGAACCCGGTCGGCTCGAGGCGCGGCAGCAGGACGAGCGGCACCTGCACGGTCACGCCGTCGTCATCGGCGCCCGGCTCGAACCGGTAGCGGAGCGTCAGCGTCTGGTCGCCCTGCCGCCACCGGTCGGGAAGTCCGCCGTCGGTCGTGACCTCGTCGTCGCCGAGGAGGTCGGCCCTGGTCATCGTGAGCAGGTCGGGGTGCGTGCGGTGCTCCCCGCGCCACCAGCGCTCGAACGCGCGCGCGTCCGTGGCATCCGCCGGCAGTCGCTGCTCGTAGAAGGCGACGACGGCCTCGTCGCCCGCGAGCACGTCGCGGCGACGGGTGCGCTCCTCGAGCTCGCCGAGCTCGCGCCGCAGCTCGCGGTTGCGACGGACGAACGCGAAGAGGCGCTTGTCGAGCCGATTCCAGTCCCAGTCCTCCTCGACGAGCGCGTGCCGGACGAAGAGCTCGCGCGCGAGCGCGGCATCGACCCGGGCGAGCTGGATGCGCCGCTTCGGGATGATCGGCACGCCGAACAGCAGCACCTTCTCATCGGCGACCGCGGAGCCCTGCCGGCGCTCCCAGCGCGGCGACGAGTACGAGCGCTTCGCGAGCGGGCCGGCGAGCTGCTCGGCCCAGGCCGGGTCGATCGCCGCGGCGGTCCGCGCGAACAGGCGGCTCGTCTCGACGAGCTCGGCCGCCATGATCGCGGCCGGCGGCTTCTTCGCCAGGGCGGAGCCCGGGAAGACCACGAACCGCGCGTTGCGCGCCCCCGCGAACTCCGCCTGCTGCCGGCGCCCGCGCCGCTCGGCCTCGCGCTGGGTCCCCGCACCGCCGCGGCCGCTCGAGGTGCGACCGTCGTCGCGGATGCCGATCTGCGAGAGCAGCCCGGCCAGCAGGGAGCGATGGATGCCGTCGGGGTTCGGCGCGCCCGCCGCGCTCGCCACGTGGAGGCCCAGCGGCTTCGCGAGCCGCACGAGCTGGCGGTAGAGGTCCTGCCACTCGCGCACGCGCAGGTAGTTGAGGAACTCGGTGCGGCACATCCGACGGAACGCGCTGCCGGAGAGCTCGCGCTGCTGCTCCTCGAGGTGGTTCCAGAGGTTGAGCAGCGAGAGGAAGTCGCTCGTCGGGTCGACGAAGCGCCGGTGCATCTCGTCGGCCTGCTCGCGACGTTCGAGCGGGCGCTCGCGCGGATCCTGGATCGTGAGGCCCGCGACGATCGCGAGCACCTCGCGGCTCACGCCCTGGGACTTCGACTCGAGCACCATGCGCGCGAACCTCGGCTCGATCGGCAGGCGGGCCAGCTGGCGGCCGATGCGCGTGAGCCGCGGGCCGCCCGCGGCATCCGCCTCGTCGATCGCACCGAGCTCGCCGAGCAGGTCGACGCCGTCGCGGATGCCACGGGCGTCGGGCGGCGTCAGGAACGGGAAGTCCTCGACCGCCCCGAGCCCGAGCGAGGCCATCTGCAGGATGACCGCAGCGAGGTTGGTGCGGAGGATCTCGGGATCGGTGAACTCGGGTCGCTTCTCGAAGTCGTCCTCCGAGTAGAGGCGGATGGCGATGCCGTCGCTCGTCCGGCCCGACCGCCCGGAGCGCTGGTTCGCCGACGCCTGCGAGATCGGCTCGATCGGCAGCCGCTGCACCTTCGAGCGTGCCGAGTACCGGCTGATGCGTGCCGTGCCGGCGTCGACGACGTACCGGATGCCGGGCACGGTGAGGCTCGTCTCGGCGACGTTGGTGGCGAGGACGACGCGTCGCCGGAGCCCCGCGACCTTCGACGGCTCGAACACGCGGTGCTGGTCGGCCGACGACAGCCGGCCGTAGAGCGGGAGCACCTCGGTCACGTCGGCCGCGCCGCGGCGCTGGGCGTGCGCGCGCACGGCCGCCTCGGCGTCGCGGATCTCGCTCTCGCCGGAGAGGAAGACGAGCACGTCGCCCGGTGCCTCGCGGCCGAGCTCGTCGAGCGCGTCGAGGATGCCGCGCTGGATGTCGCGGTCCTCCGCGGCCGCTCCCTCGTCGTCGTCGCCCTCGACCGTGCCGGACCCGGCTGACTCGGCGACGAGCGGCCGGTACCTGACCTCGACCGGGTAGGTGCGGCCGGAGACCTCGATGATCGGGGCCGGCGTGCCCGCGGCATCCGCGAAGTGCGCGGCGAAGCTCTCGGGGTCGATCGTCGCGCTCGTGATGACCACGCGGAGATCGGGCCGACGCGGGAGGAGCCGCTTGAGGTAGCCCAGCAGGAAGTCGATGTTGAGGCTGCGCTCGTGCGCCTCGTCGATGATGATCGTGTCGTAGCGACGCAGGTCGCGGTCGCGATGGATCTCGTTCAGCAGGATGCCGTCGGTCATCACCTTGATGCGCGTGGCCTCGCCGGCGCGGTCGGTGAAGCGGACCTGGTAGCCGACGAGGTCGCCGAGCTCGACGCCGAGCTCCTCGGAGACGCGCTCCGCGATCGTCCGCGCCGCGATCCGGCGCGGCTGGGTGTGCGCGATCGACTCCCGACCCAGCTCGAGGCAGATCTTCGGCAGCTGCGTGGTCTTGCCCGAGCCGGTCGCGCCCGCGACGATGACGACCTGGTGGTCGCGGATGGCACGGGCGATGTCATCGCGTCGACCGCTGACCGGCAGGTCGGCCGGGTACGTGATCGTGGCGGGGACGGGCGCAGGCATAGCCCTCAATCCTACGCTCGCGTCACCGCGCACGAGGATGCCCGGTCGGGAGCCGCGGGGCCGCCCGCCGGGCACTGCCCTCGGCGCTCAGGCGGCGGAGGCCGCCGGGACGTGGTGGTTGCCGCGGACGAGGTCGGCGGGGTCCCACGTCGCCTTGACGTCGCGGAGCCGGGCCCACGTCGCATCGTCGAAGAAGCGGCTCGCGTCGACCGGGTGCTCGACGAAGTTGGGGTACTCGCCCACGGCGAGGGGTGCGAGCACGGCGTCGAGTCCGTCGAGCCCGCGGGCGACGGCGGCGCCGGACTCGGCGTCCATCGGCACGCCCAGCCCGAACACGAGGATCTCGCCGGGCAGGGTCGCCCGTGCGCCCGCGCCGGCGGGACGCCGGCCGAATGCCCCGCCGATGTGGCGGATCTGGAGCATCGCGAGCGCACCGCCGGCACCTGCGAGCTCGGCCATCGACTCGACGGCGGAGTCCGGGAGACCGTCGACGAGCGCGGTCGTCGACCGGTAGGGGAGCGGGGACTCCGGGTCCATCGCGAGCGTCCCGAGCGCGATGGGATCCTGCGGGCCGAGCGTGTCCATCACGGGGGCGAGGTCCTCGAGCGGGCGCAGCAGGCGTCGTGCCTCGGCCTCGCGGCCGAGGTGGGCGGCCATGACGATCGCGAGGGACTGCCCGCGCACGACGTCGGGCACGTCCGGCGTCGGCGGGAAGTGGATGATGCTCACCCACGTCGTGAGCTCCTCGGGGAACGAGGGGAGCAGCCGCGTCCAGGCCCGCAGGACCTCCGCAGCACGGTCGACCGGGTAGAAGAACGATCCGGCGGTGAGCTCGGGCACCGCCACGACGTCGAACTCGATGGCGGTGACGACGCCGAAGTTGCCGCCGCCTCCGCGCAGCGCCCAGAACAGGTCGGCGTGGTGCTCGGCGTCCGCGCGGACGTGTTCGCCCTCGGCCGTCACGAGCTCGATCGCGCGGACCGCATTGGCCTGCAGGCCGTGGCGCCGGGTGAGCCATCCGATTCCACCGCCCATCGAGTACCCCGCGATGCCGACGTCGAGCGAGGAGCCGTGGAGCCCCGCGAGCCCGCGCTCGGAGAGCATCGGCGCGACGTGCTCCCACTTCGCCGCGGCGCCGACGCGGACCCGTCGTGCGACGGCGTCGATCTCCACGTGGGTCATGCGCGACGTGTTCACGAGCATCGCGCCGGCGAGCGTGTCGCGGGAGGAGGCGCCGTGGCCCGTGCCCTGCGCCGCGACGCGGAGGCCGGCGCCCCGGGCGACGGCGACGGCCTGGGCGACCTCCTCCGCGTCGCGCGGAAGCGCGATGAGCTCCGGGCGCTGGTCGTCGAGGAGGTTGAACGTGGCCCGCGCCTCGTCCCAGCCGTCGTCTCCGGGGGAGAGCACGGTGCAGGCCGAGGTGGCGGTGTCGATCGTCGTCATGGTGGTGCTGCCTTTCAATGAACAGAGGTGTGCGACGAAAGAACCGTACGACCCGGATCGGGGGATGTCAATTGATCGAACACATATGTGCGTAGAATTCAGGGATGGCACGGAGATACGAGCAGAGGGCACGAGCGGAGCAGCAGGAGCGGACCCGCCGCCGGATCGTCGAGGCCGCGCTCGAGCTGCACCGGACCGCCGGACCCGCCGAGAGCTCGTTCAGCGCCGTCGCCGAGCGGGCCGGCGTGCAGCGCAGCACCCTCTACCGCCACTTCCCCGACGACCGCGCGCTCTTCCTCGCCTGCTCCGGACTGCACGTCGACGAGCACCCGTTCCCCGACGCCGCGCCGTGGCGTGCGATCGCCTCGCCCCGTGCCCGCGCCGAGACCGGCATCTCGGCCGTCTACGCGTACTGGGCCGAGAACGAGTCGCTCATCGCCAACGTGCTGCGCGACGGCGAACGCGACCCGGTGCTGCACGAGGTGAACGAGCTCCGCATGGGCGCACCGATGGCCGTCGCGCGCGACGCGCTCGTGGAGGCCTGGCCCGAGCACGCGCGGACGCCGGAACTCGTCGCCGCTGCCGCGCTCGCCGTGGACTTCCGGACCTGGCAGACCCTCGTGCGCCGCAGCGGGCTCCGCCAGGCGGATGCCGCGGAGCTCATGGCCTCGAGCCTCGTGCACGCCGCCGAGCGGGGCGCCGCATCGGCCTCGGCCGCCTGACGCGCTCCCCGCACGTGCGCGGATCCCGCCGGCCGGAGACGTCCGGTGCGTTCGCGCCCCGCGAACGAGGGATGGCTCCCACGGCGAGAGCGTGTTGCATGGCCGTATGAGCGAGACTGCAGTACCGCGAATCCGACTCAACGACGGCACCTCGATCCCGCAGCTGGGCTTCGGCGTGTTCAAAGTCGACCCGGCCGAGACCGAGCGCATCGTCACCGACGCGCTCGACGTCGGGTACCGGCACCTCGACACCGCGCGCATCTACGGAAACGAGGAGGGCGTCGGACGCGCCGTCGCCGCGTCCGGCATCCCGCGCGAGGAGCTCTACGTCACGACCAAGCTCTGGAACGACGACCAGGGCACGGCGTCGGCGCTCGAGGCATTCGAGGGAAGCCTCGAGCGACTCGGGCTCGAGTACGTCGACCTCTACCTGATCCACTGGCCGGTGCCGGCGCAGGACCGCTACGTCGATTCGTGGCGGACGCTCGAGCAGATCCGCGAGTCGGGCCGCGCCCGCTCGATCGGCGTCTCCAACTTCATGGTGCCGCACCTGCAGCGGCTGCTCGACGAGACCGACGTGGTGCCGGCCGTCGACCAGATCGAGCTGCACCCGGCGCACCAGCAGCCCGAGGTGACCGAGTTCGCCGCCGAGCACGGCATCGAAGTCGAGTCGTGGGGTCCGCTCGGCCAGGGCAAGTACCCGCTCCTGGAACTGCCGGAGGTGACGGAGGCCGCCTCCGCCCATGGGAAGACGTCGGCCCAGGTCGTCATCCGGTGGCACCTGCAGCGCGGCTTCATCGTCTTCCCGAAGTCGAACCGCCGAGAGCGCATGGTGGAGAACTTCGACGTGTTCGACTTCGCGCTCTCCGACGACGAGATGGACCGCATCACCGCGATCGAACGCGAACATCGACTCGGCCCGGATCCGCACCACTTCGGCTGAGCGATCGGCGCGTGATCGGGGGGTTCGGCTCGGTTCCGGCCCCCGGCCATGGCGCGCGGATGCCGCGACACGCGCGGGATCCGAGGCCGATTTGCGACCGCGGGCGGGCGCTGCGTATGGTTGTCCTCGTCGCCGCGGCGGCCCGGAGCGAGAGCGAGGGGCGAAGCGGTCAGGTCTTAGCCAAACAGCCTCGAAGGCGCTCTATTGCGACTCGGTTGCTTCAAGCCTAAGATGACGACTCCACACCTCCAACGGACTCGACGGCCTCGCGGTCGGGGTCCGGGATCACGAACCCATCGCGGCACTGCCGAGTGGGCCGGATCCACAGGAGCGCGTGGTATAGTAGGGAAGTTGCCTTGAGGGCAGGCCGTTGGGCTGTAACTCGGGTGCGTCCGTTCCTTGAGAACTCAACAGCGTGCACTATGTTCAATGCCAATTTATTTGA
>NZ_WKJD01000015.1 GCF_009674665.1 Agromyces kandeliae | reverse complement strand
ATGCCCGAACTGACGCGAAAGCCCCCGCGCCTGCAGCACCGGAACCGAAGAAGCGATACTCATTGGTCAGCTCCCCTTCCTGTTGTCGTGGAGTGGCCGGATTGGCCGGCGAGGAATGCCGCGGCGGCTTCCTCGAACGTTTCGGAGCCGCCAGCGATCGCGAAGGCGGCGAACAGTGCGGCACCGTACGCGGTGCCTTCGACGTGCGGCGCGACCGTGACCGCCGGCAGGATCAGCTCACGAGCGCGCACGACGCTCGCCATGCCCGACCAACCACCGGTCAGGATGGTCGACGTCGGCGGCGGAACCTCGCGATCCATGACTCCCATGAGCTCGGCGCACACGTCGTTGCCGTGCAGGAGCACCGAGGCGAAGAGTTCGGCGGGCCCCAGCCCATCGCTGTTGGCGACGATCTTCAGCACCCCGTCGTCGTTGCGCGCACCGTCGACGCTGATGCCCCCGACCGCGAGCGTGCCCAGCACGGGAATCGCCATGACCTCCTCGTCGAGGCGCGTACGGCCGGCGAGGTCGGAGATGCCGAGCAGTTGCAGCACGCGCCGCATGATCAGCCCCGCCTTCGTGCCCGCGAGCAGCACGTACTTGCCCGGCAGGACGTGTCGCACGGTGTTGATGCCGGCGAGCGCCAGGCGCTCACGGGCTTCGAACGGCAGGGTGTGGTCGAGCACTCGGACGAGCGCCTCGGCCGTGCCCATCGAGTCGTAGAGCTGGCCGCTGTGCGTGGCTCCGGCGGCCACCGCGGAGACGAGGTGGTCGTGCCCGGCGACGGTGAGGACTGCTCCGCGGAACGCGGCGGGCATAGCCTGGTCGGTGAGCGACTCGAGCGGGGTGCCCGCGCCGATCCGCTCGGCGAGCAGTCTCTCGTCGGCGCCGATCACGTCGAACGCCGCCGCCCACGGCGTGCTGTCGTCCTGGTCCAGCAGCCCGGTGCGCGAGACGAGGGAGTACTCCGCGACGCGCGGTCCACCGAGGGAGTGCACGACGAACTCCGGCACGTTGAGGAACGTGCGTCCGGCGAGCTCGATGCCGCTGTCACGCAGGTAGAGGATCTTCGAGATCGAGGCGAGCGGGCCGACCGGGAGCCCGGTGCGACCGAGGAACTCCTCGCGGAACTCGGTGGGGGTGCGCTCGATCTGCTCTGCGCCGCGCGGATCGAACCACGCCATGATCGGCGCCTCGGCCCTGCCTTCGGCATCCAGGAGCACGCCGGCCTCGGCCATGCCGGACACGCCGAGCGAGAGGATACGGTAGGCGCCGTCCCCGCCGAGCTCGGCATCCGCCTCCGCGGCGAGTTCACGGATCACGTCGATCGCGCGAGCGGGCGGCATCTCGGTGCGTCCGTGGTCGAGGTTCGTCCACGGCGAACGACGGCTCAGTACGAGCACCTGTCGCCCGTCCGGAGTCGCGACGAGCATCTTGATGCTCGTCGAGCCCATGTCGACGCCGACCACGTAGGCGTTCATGCGATGCCTCCGTCGCCGAGCGTTCCGGGCCAACCGGCACCCGGCTCGCCCACCAGCACGGACCCGTCGCCCACCAGGCGCCAGTCGCCGAACGCGTGCGGAACCGCGAACGCCTCGCCCTTCGCGACCGGGATTCGGCCCCCGGCTCCGACGAGCTCGCCGCTTCCCTCGGTCACGAGTACGACGGCGAAGCCCGCCGGCCGGACACTGGTCGCGGCGCTGCGGACGGTCGCATCCGACAGTCGGAAGTACGGGTCGGCGGCGACGGGGAGGAGGGATCGGAACTCGGCGCCACCCGGTCGGGCACCGACCTCGCTGGTGAGACCGGCGAGCCCGTCCGGTGACAGACGTGCGGTGGAGACCGCCGGCATCACCGTGTCGAACCCGAGGTCGAGATGCGACTCCTCGCGCGTCGATGTCGTGACCGACCACTCCAGCAGGATCGAGAAGTCCGTGGGCTCCTGCACCTCGGCGACGAAGATGCCGCCGTCGATCGCGTGCGCAGTGCCCGCCGGCACGAGCACGCCGGTGCCCTCCCGCACGACGAGGCGATTCATGTGCGCGAGCATCCACTCGCTGTCCTGGGCGTCCCGTCGGCGGTCGAGCTCGTCGCGATCCAGGTCGGTGTTCCAGCCGACGTAGACGGCGCAGTCGGCGTCGGCGTCGAGCACGTACCACGCCTCGGTCTTCCCGTACGGGCAGTCGAGGTGACGCGCGGCGAAATCGCGCGGCGGGTGCACGTGGACCGGGAGGCGCTGGCGCGCGTCGAGCAGCTTGACCAGGATGCCGACGTCGCCGCGGTCGCGCCCCGGCACCGGGCCGATCCAGGACTCCGGGTCGGCCGAGACGAGGTCGCGAAGCACGATGCCGCCCTCGGTCACCGCGGGCCCGGTGGACGCGTCGTCGAAGCGCGACACGGTGGCGCCCAGCCACTCCTCGGGTTGGTGGTCGGTCAGCTGCTCGATGCCGCGGAGTGCGGCGATGCGATCGCCGCCCCGGTAGAAGTGCTGCACGGGGTTGGGAGGCAGCAGGACGGGGATCATCGCAGTGCTCCGATCGGCGCGGGAAGGTCATCGTCGGGCGCGAGCTCTCCGGAGCCGCGGGTGATGAGATGCGTGGGGACGACGACGTGCTCGGGTTCGGCCGCGGCGTCGTCGACGAGATCGAGGAGTCGGCGGAACGTGGCCTGGCCGATGAGCCGCGGGTCCTGGTCGACGCAGGTGATCCCGGGCGTGAACACATCGGCGAACTCGAAGTCGCCGAACGAGATCAGCGCGGGCATGCGGAGGTGCTCGGCGCTGATGGTGTTGATCACCGCGATCGTCGCGGGGCTCGTGGCGCTGAAGACGGCGGTGGGCGCGTCCGGCCGGCGGAGGAGCTCCGTGAGCGATCGCTCCTCGCGATGGCGTCCCTGCTCGACGACGAGCGACTGGTCGAACGTGATCCCGGCCTCGTCGAGGGCGGCTCGGTATCCCTCGAGGCGCGTCGCCACGGTGGGGTACGGCGTGTGCTCGCCGATGAACGCGATGCGACGATGCCCGTGGGCGACGAATGCGCGCACCGCCTGGACGGTTGCGCCGAAGTCGTCGACCACGACCGAATCGATCCCCTCGCGCGCTCGGTCGACGCACACGACGGGGAACCGACGTCGCAGCGCCGTGAGCTCCGGAGTGGTGACGTCGACGGGCGCGAGGATGAGTCCACGCAGCCGATCCCCGGTGAGCCGAGCCAGTTGCTCGCGTTCGCGTCGACCGTCGTATCCCGTGCTCGCGAACAGGACGCTCAGGCCGCGCTCGAGGGCGAGTTCCTCGACGACGCTGACCAGTGCAGCGAAGAACGGGTCGGAGATCGCGTCGATGAGGATCCCGATCGTGTCGGTTCCGCCGCGCTTCAGCGAGCGAGCGCGGCTGTCCGGGACGAATCCGAGTTCGGCCACTGCGGCGAGCACGCGGTCGCGGGTGCCGGGGAGTACGCCGGCTTCGCCGTTCACGACGCGAGAGACCGTCTTCATGCTCACGCCCGCGAGTTTCGCGACGTCGGTGATCCGCGCGTGACGAGCGGATGACGTGGGCACGACGTCCGAGGATCCGGACGACGTCTGCTCGTGGTCCATGAATACCTCGACAGCGTTGTCATCGTTGAGTCCTCAAGGATCGAGGACCGGGATACGACATATCCTGCGCGCCTTCGACAACGTTGTCAAGGCTGTGATCAGTTCGTTATCGAAGGCGTCGGCCGCGTGTGCGGCCGGAGGTGGCGCTCAGCGGGGGACGACGACCTCGAGTCCGAGTCCGAGCGAGAGCTCCGCTCCGGGAGCGAGCGGCCGAAGCATCCCACGCGCGCGGGCATCGGCCCTTCCGAGGATCGTCGGAGCGGTCGCCGGCTCGACGCCGAGGACGACGTGGCCGTTCTCCTCGGCCACCCGCCACTGGAACAGGGCGGGCAGGACGGAGGTGTCGAACGCGATCCGCACAGCGAGCCCGCGCGCCGCCACGACCTCGATCGCCGTGGGCGTCGACGGCGGAAGCTCATGCCGGAACACCTGCTCCGGGAAGGCCCTCGCCGACGCGGGGAACCGCGACCAGGACTGCAGGCCACGTTCGGCAGCCTCGTCGCGAGCCTCGACCAGACCTCCCGGGGTCCGCAGCTCGGTGCCCTCGTCGACGAGGGGCCACCCGAGGTTCACGTGGTAGAGCACCATCGGCTCGACCGCACGGGATCCCGCGTTGACGAGTCGGTCGTCGATGCGGATCGCGCGCGAGCCGATGGGCGACGAGATGCGCCGGCGCAGTTCGAGGTGCTCGCCGAACACGCGGACCTCGCGCACCAGGCCCTCGACGACGAGCTCGCCGTCGACGACGTCCGTTCGCACGACGCGCGCCTGCAGGGACGAATAGGTGCCGTGCAGCGGGTGCCGCTCGCCCTCGTCCTCCGACGGGGCGCCGTAACTGAGCAGCCCGCACGTGGTGAGCAGTCCGCCGCCGAAGGCGCGCATCCAGCCACTCGGATCGGACACCGTTCCGGGACGGAATCCCGTCGGCGAGACCCAGGCGAGCGGCACTCCCGCAACGCGCACCTGGCCGATGTCGAGCCCGCGGTCGGGAAGCACGTCGACCTCGAGATCGGCGTTCACCATCCGGATTCGGCGCGTTCCCGCATCGGGTCCGTCGGCGCGCGTCGACGACTCGATGGAGACCAGTTGCTCTCGTGACCCGACCCGGCGCCAGGCGTCCTCGATCGGAACCCCGTAGATCTCCCCCGCCATGGTCATCCCTCTCGAAGGCTCGCCGGTCGACCCTCGTTCCTCAGCGTAGCGGCCGGTTGACAACGTTGTCTCGGCTTCGCATACTGGTCGCCGATGCAGTGAAGCACCTCGACCTCGACCGTTCGGAGACCGACTTCCATGACGAAGTACCGCCTCAACCGCCTCTTCAACGCTCGATCCGGGCGGGCCCTCGACGTCGCCGTCGATCATGGCCTGTTCCACGAGCACTCGTTCATCTCCGGCATCGAGGACATGGCGGCGACGGTCGCCACCCTCATCGAGGCCGGTCCGGACGCCATCCAGCTGACCCTCGGGCAGGCCCCGTTGCTCCAGTCCGCTCCCGGCCCGGACAAGCCCCGCCTCGTGATGCGCACCGACGTCGCGAACGTCTACAACGATCCGCTCGAGTCGCCGCTGCACTCGATCCACGTGCCGGATGCGATCGAGGTGGCGGTGCGGCTCGATGCGGTGGCCGTCTGCGTGAACCTCCTCGACCTCCCGGGGCATCCGGAGGTGCGAGAGCAGTGCATCCGATCCATCCTGGCCCTGCGCCGGGACGCGGAGCGCTATGGGATGCCACTCATGATCGAGCCGCTCGTGATGCAGACGAAGCCCGGAGCGGGCGGATACGCGGTCGACGGCGACACCGCCAAGATCGTGACGCTCGTGCGTCAGGCCCGCGAGCTCGGCGCAGACCTGATCAAGGCCGACCCGACGGACGACATCGGTGACTACCACCTGGTGGTGCAGGCCGCCGGCCCGACGCCCGTTCTCGTGCGCGGCGGAGGCCGCGTGGACGACCGCACCCTGCTGGAGCGGACACGAGCCGTGCTCGAGCAGGGCGCCCGAGGGATCGTCTACGGCCGGAACGTGATCCAGCATCCCGACCCGGCCGGGATCACTGCAGCACTCATGGCCGTCGTGCACGACGAGGCGAGCGTCGACGATGCGCTCGGCCTGATCGGAGGGACGAGGTGAGCGCGCGGACGGTCAACGTCGCCATCATCGGAGGCGGCCTGATGGGCCGCGAGATCGCGGCCGCCCTCCGCCGCTGGCCCGCACTCGTCGACCACCCCGTGACGCCCCGGCTCGTCGCGGTCTGCGACATCAATCCGACCGCGCTCGAGTGGTTCGCGAACATCGACACGGTGCGCCTCACGACGACCGATCACCGGGAACTGCTCGCCGACCCCGACATCGACGTGGTCTACATCGCCGTTCGGCACGACCTCCACGAGGAGCTGTACGTGGACACGATCCGTGCGGGCAAGGCGCTCCTCGCGGAGAAGCCCTTCGGCATCGACCGTGCGGCCGCGGACGCCATCCTCACCGCCATCGAGGAGACCCCGGGGTCGTTCGTGAGGGTCTCCAGCGAGATGCCGTTCTTCCCCGGCGCGCAGTGGGCGATCGACTACGTCCGCTCCGGGGCACTGGGGCGACTCATCGAGGCGAAGTGCACGTTCCTCCACGCGAGCGACCTCGACACCGCGAAGCCCGTGAACTGGAAGCGGCAGAAGCAGTTCTGCGGCGATGCCGGGGTGATGAACGACCTCGGCATGCACACGTGGCACGTGCCGCTCCGCCTGGGCTGGCGTCCGGAGCGCGTCTTCGGCGTACTCCAGGACATCGTGACCGAACGACCGGGCCCCGACGGCGTGCTCCAGCCCTGCGACACCTGGGACAACGCGGTCATCCACAGCCGCGCCGAGCACGAGGGAGTTCCGTTCGCCCTGACGACCGCGACCAAGCGGATCGCGCCCGGCGAGAAGAACACGTGGGAGTTCGAGGCGATCGGGATGTCCGGTGGCGTCCGCTTCAGCACCAAGAACCCCAAGGAGGTCCAGGTGTTCGCCGTCGTCGACGTACCGGGCGTCGGACGCGAGCAGAGCTGGCAGCGCATCGACTCCGGTAGCCAGTCCGTGTGGCCCACCGTGACCGGGCCCAACTTCGAAGGGGGCTTCTCGGACGCGATCCTCCAGATGTGGGCCGCGTTCCTCGCCGAGCACGCGGGCGTGCTGGGCGATCGGTTCGGCACCGTCCGCCCCGACGAGGCGGCGCTCACGCATCGGATCTTCGCCGCGGCAATCGCTTCGCACGAGAACGGAGCCCTCGTCGCGCCGGAGGCGTGACGAGCGCGGTCGGCGGAGTCGGGTCCACTCCGTACGATTGAGGCGAACCCGGTCGAAAGGATGCCATGCGCAGCAGCGGCCGCCCGACCATGGTCGATGTCGCAGCAGCTGCGGGCGTGAGCCTGAAGACGGTGTCGCGGGTGATCAACGATCACCCCAACGTCGACCGGGCGATGACGGATCGCGTGAACGACGCCGTGGCGAGGCTCGGCTACCACCGCAACGCAGTGGCGGCGAGCCTCCGCTCCGGCTCGCGCGACACGATCGGGTTCGTCTCGGCCGACCTCGCCAACACCGTCTACATGCAGATCGCCGCCGCGATGTCGTCGGTGGCCGTGGGGCGCGGACATCAGGTCGTCATCGCCTCCAGCGAAGAGGATCCGGCCGCGGAACGGCGGCTGGCGCTCGACTTCTGCCAGCGCAGGGTCGGCGGCCTGGTCCTCGTGCCGACCTCGTCCGACCATTCGTACCTGGCTCCTGAGGTCGCCCACGGCACCCCTGTCGTGTTCCTCGATCGGCCCGGTCACGGGATCCCGGCCGATTCGGTGCTGATCGACAACCGCGGCGGGGCGCGCGCTGCGGTCGGCGAGCTGCTCGGCGAAGGGCACCGGAGGATCGCGATGCTCCTCGATTCGGCGGACATCTTCACGATGGCGGAGCGGCGGGACGGGGCGCTCGAGGCATTCGCACTGGCCGGACGTCGCCCCGATCCCGACCTGGCCGTCATGGGGCTGCACACGCCGACCGCCGCACGCGAAGCGATGGACCGTCTCCTCGACTCGTCCGACCCGCCGACGGCGGTGTTCTGCGGCAACAACCGCGCGACGATCGGCGCCCTGCAGGCGATCCTGCCGCGCGACGCGGAGGTGGCGGTGACCGGCTTCGACGACTTCGAGATGTCGGAGCTCCTGCCGCGCCGCGTTCGGATCGTCGCCTACGACGTGACCGAACTGGGCGCCCTGGCCGCCACGATCCTGCTCGACCGCATCGCCGAAGGAGCACCCGCCGACGGCGGGACCCGATACGTGCCGACGCGGCTCGTCGACCGCGGCGGACGCGCCTGACCGCACGACTGGCTAGCCTGTTCGCATGCCACCGCTCCTCAGCACCGAACGGCGAGCGCGGCTGCTCGAGATCCTCGCGTCCGAAGGCAGCATCCGACTGGACGGCGCCGCGGAGGTGCTCGGCGTCTCCGCGATGACCGTGCGTCGCGACCTCGACGACCTGGAGCGCGAGGGCCTCGTGCGGCGCGTCCGAGGGGGCGCGGTGGCCGCGATCGTGCCCCAGGGGTTCGGCGCGCGAATGGCCGCGCGGGGTCCGGCGAAGGCGGAGATCGCGCGCAAGGCCCTCGACCTGATCCCCCACGGCGGTGCGATCGCCGTCGATGCCTCGTCGACCGCGGGCGCCCTCGTGCGGCAGCTCGACACCAGTCACGAACTCCTGCTCGTGACCAATTCCTACGACAACCTGCGTGCGGCGCAGGGCCGGCCCGGAGTCGATGCGGTGCTCATCGGCGGTCGCCTCGAACTGCGCACCGACAGCTTCGTCGGCGCCATCGCGTGCCAGACGGCGGCGTCCCTGCACTTCGACCGCTTCTTCACGAGTGCTGCGGCGCTCGACCCGGAATTCGGCACGAGCGAATCCACCCTCGAGGAGACCCAGGTCAAGCGAGTCCTCGCCGAACACGCGGACGAGACGATCGTGCTGGCCGACGCTGCGAAGCTCGGGCGCCATGCGACGGCGCGGGCGCTCCCCTGGGAGGAGGTGTCCCTCCTCGTGACCGAACTCGACCCGACCGACGAGCGACTCGCCCCGTTCCGGGACGTGGTCGACATTCGCTGAGCGACCTGTTACATTTTGTGTAAATTTGCAGAATCGTTCAATGGAGACCTCATGCCTGCTCCCACCACAGCTGCCGACCTCATCGCGCGGTCGAACCGCCTCGGCGCCGACCCCAAGAACACGAACTACGCCGGCGGCAACACGTCCGCCAAGGGCACCGAGACCGACCCGGTCACGGGCGAGCCCGTCGAGCTGCTCTGGGTGAAGGGCTCGGGCGGCGACCTCGGCACGCTGAAGGAGGCCGGGCTCGCGGTGCTGCGCCTCGACCGGATGCGTGCGCTCGTGGACACCTACCCGGGCGTCGACCGCGAGGACGAGATGGTCGCCGCGTTCGACTACTGCCTGCACGGCAAGGGCGGCGCCGCGCCGTCGATCGACACCGCCATGCACGGCCTCGTCGACGCCGCGCACGTCGACCACCTGCACCCCGACTCGGGCATCGCGATCGCGACCGCGGCCGACGGCGAGGCGCTCACGGCGAAGATCTTCGGCGACAAGGTCGTCTGGGTGCCGTGGCGTCGCCCCGGCTTCCAGCTGGGCCTCGACATCGCCGAGATCAAGGCGCAGAACCCGCAGGCGGTCGGCTGCATCCTCGGCGGCCACGGCATCACCGCGTGGGGCGACACGTCGGAGGAGTCCGAGCGGAACTCGCTGTGGATCATCGACACCGCCGCGGCCTACATCTCCGAGCACGGTGCGGAAGCGCCGTTCGGCGGCGTGCGGGCCGGATTCGAGGCGCTGCCCGAGGCCGAGCGGCACGCCCGCGCTGCGGCGCTCGCGCCCACCATCCGCGGCCTCGCCTCGACGGACAAGCCGATGGTCGGCCACTACACCGACTCCGACGTCGTGCTCGACTTCCTCGCGTCCGAGCGGGCGCCCGAGCTCGCCGCCCTCGGCACGAGCTGCCCCGACCACTTCCTGCGCACCAAGGTCAAGCCGATGATCCTCGACCTGCCTGCCACGGCGAGCGTCGAGGAGCAGCTCGCCCGCCTGCAGGAGCTGCACGCCGAGTACCGCGACGACTACCAGGCGTACTACGACGCGCACGCGACCGAGGACTCGCCCGCCATCCGCGGCGCCGACCCGCTCATCGTGCTCGTTCCCGGCGTCGGCATGTTCAGCTACGGCGCGAACAAGCAGACCGCTCGCGTTGCCGGCGAGTTCTACGTCAACGCGATCAACGTCATGCGCGGCGCCGAGGCGCTCTCGACCTACACGCCGATCTCCGACGCCGAGAAGTTCCGCATCGAGTACTGGGCGCTGGAGGAGGCGAAGCTCCAGCGGATGCCGAAGCCCAAGACCCACCAGGGCCGCATCGCCTTCGTGACCGGCGCCGCCTCGGGCATCGGCAAGGCCATCGCGACCCGCCTCGCGGCAGAGGGCGCGTGCGTCGTCGTCGCCGACCTCGACCTCGAGAAGGCGCAGGCCGCCGCGGCCGAGCTCGGCGGCACCGACGTCGCGATCGGCGTCGCCGCGAACGTCGCCGACGCCGAGGGCGTGCAGGCCGCGATCGATGCGACCGTGCTCGCGTTCGGCGGCATCGACCTCGTCGTCAACAACGCCGGTCTCTCGCTCTCCAAGCCGCTGCTCGAGACGACCGAGAAGGACTGGGACCTCCAGCACGACGTCATGGCGAAGGGGTCGTTCCTCGTCGCCAAGGCCGCCGCCGCGGCCTTGGTCGCCCAGCGGATGGGCGGCGACGTCATCTACATCTCCTCGAAGAACTCGGTGTTCGCCGGCCCGAACAACATCGCGTACTCGGCGACCAAGGCCGACCAGGCCCACCAGGTGCGCCTGCTCGCGGTCGAGCTCGGCGAGCACGGCGTGCGCGTCAACGGCATCAACCCCGACGGCGTCGTGCGCGGCTCCGGCATCTTCTCGTCGGGCTGGGGCGCGAACCGCGCCGCGACCTACGGCGTGGAGGAGAAGGACCTCGGGAAGTTCTACGCGCAGCGCACGATCCTCAAGCGCGAGGTCGTCCCCGAGAACGTCGCGGACGCCGTCTACGTCCTGACCGGCCCGGAGCTCAGCCGCACGACGGGCCTGCACATCCCGGTCGACTCCGGCGTGGCCGCGGCCTTCCTCCGATGACCTGGCGCGCGGGCGCGGTCGCCGCGGTCGACCTCGGCGCGACGAGCGGCAGGGTCATCGTCGGGCACGTCGACCAGGCCGCCGGGCGGCTCGAACTCGACCACGTCGCCCGGTTCCCGAACGGCCCGGTGCGCATGGCGTCGGGCCTGCACTGGGACCTGACGGGGCTCTATCGCGACCTGGCACGGGGACTCGCCGACGCCTTCCGTCGCGAGCCGGGCGTCGCGTCCATCGGCGTCGACTCCTGGGCCGTCGACTACGGCCTGCTCCGCGGCGAGCGCCTCCTCGGCGAGCCGTTCCACTACCGCGACGCCCGGAACGAGGCGGCGGTCGAGTCCGTCCACGCGACCGTGCCGTTCGCCGAGCTCTACCGGCGGAACGGCCTGCAGTTCCTGCCGTTCAACACCGTCTACCAGCTCGCCGCCGAGCGGGCGGGCGGATGGCTCGACCTCGCCGATTCGCTCCTGCTCGTGCCCGACCTCATCGGGTTCCAGCTCACGGGCACCCGCGTCGCCGAGCGCACGAACGCCTCCACGACCGGGCTGGTCGAGGTCGCGACGGGCGAGTGGGACGACGAGCTCATCGCGCGACTCGGGCTCCCGGCATCCGTCTTCGCACCCCTCGTCGACCCGGGGACCTCGCTCGGCGCGCTCCGCACCGACGTCGCGACGGACCTGGGCGCGCCCGCGGGGATCGACGTCGTCGCCGTGGGCTCGCACGACACCGCGTCGGCGGTCGTCGCGGTACCGATGCGGGCCGAGTCGGCGGCCTACATCTCGTGCGGCACGTGGGGGCTCGTCGGCGTCGAACTCGAGCAGCCCGTGACGACGGATGCCGCGCGCGAGGCGAACTTCACGAACGAGGGCGGCGTCGACGGGCGCGTCCGGTTCCTGCACAACGTGATGGGACTCTGGCTGCTGTCGGAGTCGGTGCGATGGTGGGAGCGCGACGGCGAACGGGTCGAGCTTCCGGGGCTGCTCGCGGCCGCGGCATCCGTCACCGGCGAGGTCGCGGTGTTCGACGCGAACGATCCGCGATTCCTGGCCCCGGGCGACCTGCCAGGACGCATCGCCGAATGGTGCGTCGAGCACGACGTGCCGGTGCCGCAGAGCCGCGCGGAGTTCGCACGCTCCATCGTCGAGAGCCTCGCGGAGGCCTTCGCCGGCGCCGTGCGGACCGCGTCGGTCCTGTCGGGCGTCGACGTCGAGACCATCCACGTCGTCGGCGGCGGCGCGCTCAACGAACTGCTCTGCCAGCGCACGGCCGACCGCGCCGGCATCCCGGTGCTGGCGGGTCCGGTCGAGGCCACGGCGATCGGCAACGTGCTGGTACAGGCGCGAGCGCAGGGCTTCGTCGACGGCGACCTCGAGGCGATGCGCGCACTCGTCGCGTCGGCGTTCGCGCCGCGACGGTACGCACCGACGACGCGCTGAGCGGGTCGGGATCGGTCAGTGCCCGTGCGCGAGCTGCTGCAGGCCGACGACGGCCAGGCCCAGCAGGACGAGCATGCCGAGCCCGACGACCTGCTCCCACCAGGCGAGTCGGCTTCGACGCACGGCGACGTAGCCGATCAGCGCGAGGGTGACGATGTAGACGATCGACGCCGCCGTGAGGGCCGCCTGGAGCTCGAACACGCCGAGCACGGCGAGGACCAGCAGGATGAGCGGGATGCTCGCCGACCCCAGCGCGGACCCGGCGACGCGGACCATCCGCCCGAGTTCATGTCCGCGCGGGAAGTCGCCGTGCGCGACGAGGTGCGAGATGACGTCGGCGACGAAGCCCGCCGCGGTGATCGCGACGATGCCGACCAACAGCGTGAGGGTCGCGCGCCCGGCGGAGATGTGGTCGGCGTTCTCGTGCTGCACGAGCACGATCGCGAGGCCGGTGAACGTCGCGTACACCCGCTCCTTGAGTGCCTCGGCCATCTCCTCGATCGGCATGTCGTCCGGTCCGCGGCGGCGGCGCGGCCGACCCCGCGGCGCGGCGCGGTCGGTGCTCCCCACGGGGTCGGATTCGTCCATGCGGGCCATCGTAGCGACCGCGCGGCGCCGACCTCGGGCCGGGGCCGGCGCAGCGGCGGCGGCGCGGCCATCCGTGGGCCCGCTGCCGCGCATGCCGAGCGCCCGGACGCCGACGCTGGGAGGATCGACGCATGACCGACCACGCGAACCTCCTCGTCACCGTGCCCGGCGCGACCCTTCGCCGGGCGTTCGAGCGGACCCCGGGCGGCGTACCCGACGGCGTCGACGTCGTCGAGTGGGACATGGCCGGTCCGCCGCCGCCGGAGGCCTCGGGCCGACGGATCGGCATCGCGGTCCCTCCATACATGGGCGCCTCGGCACGACTCGGCGTGCTCGACGGGCTCGACGTCGGGCTCGTGCAGTCCCAGTCGATCGGATACGACGACGTGCCCGACGCGCTGCCGCCCGGGCACGTGTTCGCGAACGCGGCATCCGTGCACGAGACCTCGACGGCCGAGCTCGCGGTCGGGCTCGCGATCGCGGCGCAGCGCGGCATCCCCGACTTCGTGCGCGCGGCCGACGAGAGCCGCTGGGCGCCCGCCCGGCACGCGAGCCTCGCCGACCGGCGCGTGCTGCTCGTCGGGTACGGCGGGGTCGGCCGGGCGATCGAGGACCGCCTCGCGGGCTTCGAGGTCGAGCTCACACGCGTCGCGAGCCGGGCGCGCGACGACGAGCGCGGGCGGATCCACGGGGTCGACGAACTGCCCGTGCTGCTGCCGGACGCGGAGGTCGTGGTCGTCGTCGTGCCGCTCTCCGACGAGACGACCCGTCTCGTCGACGCCGCCTTCCTCGCCGCACTGCCCGACGGCGCGCTCGTCGTGAACGTCGCGCGCGGCGCGGTCGCCGACACCGACGCGATCCTCGCCGAGGCGACGTCCGGCCGCCTGCGCTTCGCGCTCGACGTCACCGACCCCGAGCCGCTGCCCGAGGGCCACCCGCTCTTCGCCCTGCCGAACGTGCTGATCTCGCCGCACGTCGGCGGCGCGACGACCGCGATGATGCCCCGCATGGCGCGGCTCCTCCGAGACCAGGTCGAGCGGATGCTGCGCGGCGACGATCCGCGGAACGTCGTGCTCCGCACCTGACCCGCCCACGCTCCCCCGCGCATCGCCACGAGAGGAACCGCCCACATGCCGCAGTTCGACCACGCCTTCGACTGGGTCCGCCGCAACGTCGCCGACGGTCCGCTGCCGAGCGCCGTGCTCGGCGTCGCGAACGTCGACGGCGTCGTCGCGCTCGACGCCTTCGGCGAGGCATCCGTCGACGACCACTACCCGCTGTTCTCGATCACGAAGCCGATCGTCGGGCTCGCGGCGCTGCGTCTCGTCGAGCAGGGCCGACTCACGCCCGACACGCCGCTCGAGCGCGCGCTGCCCGGCTTCGGCGCGGGTCGCGACGACATCGTGCGCCTCCGCCACCTGGCGAGTCACACGTCGGGCATCGTCGAGCCGCCGCTCGACACCCCCGACGGGCTGCGCCCGTCGCTCCTCGCGCCCGGGCGCGACTTCGCCGCCGGCACGGTGTCGCGCTACTCGACCATCGCGTTCGAGGGCATCGCGACGCTCATCGAGCACGCCTCGGGGGCGCCATGGGAGCGCGCCGTCTCCGAGGTCGCCGAGCGAGCGGATGCCTCCGGCCTCACCTTCGACGCCGCCGCCTCGCCGCACGCGCCCGTCGACGCCGCCGCCCAGGGGCTCGACTACGAGCGCTTCGCCGCGCTGCGGCATCCGGGCGCCGGGCTGCTGGGCCGGGCATCCGACCTGCTGGCGCTCGGCACCACCCTGCTCCGGAACGACGGCGCCGTCGTCGCGCCGGTCACCGCCGCGGCCATGCTGCGGCCGCTCACGGCGGGCCTGCCGAGGCTCGAGCCCTATCCCGCCTCGCGTGGACAGGACTGGGGCTTCACGTGGAACCTCAGGCACTCCGCACCGGGCCTCCTCACGACCGACACGTTCGGGCACGGCGGCTGGGCGGGCACCGAGTTCTGGGTGACGCCGTCGCTCGGCGTGTGCTTCGTGCTCATGACGAACCTCGGCGGCGGGTTCGGCCGGTTCGGCGTGGACGCCGACGAACTGCACAACGCGGTGGCCGCGGCCGGCTGAGCCGCGCGCCGCGCGCTCCCCGTCGACCATCAGGCGCCGGGCATACGATCGAGGGACATCCCGACGGAAGGTCCCCATGCCCGCTTCGGCAGAACCCCGCGTCGCCCTCTACTTCGACTTCGACAACATCGTCATCTCGCGGTACGACCAGTTGCACGGTGACATGCAGTACCGCAAGGACACCTCGCGGACCAAGTCGGTCTCGCCCGGCACGAAGGCCGCCGAGCGGTTGAAGGAGGCGACGGTCGACGTCGACGCCGTCCTCGACTTCGCGGCCACGTTCGGCACGATCGCGATCGCGCGCGCCTACGCCGACTGGTCGACGCCGGTGAACGCGAGCTATCGTGGCCAGCTCATCGACCGCGCGGTCGACCTCGTGCAGCTCTTCCCGCTGTCGGCGACGAAGAACGGCGCCGACATCCGACTCGCGGTCGACGCGGTCGAGGACATGTTCCGCATCGACGACCTCTCGCACATCGTGATCGTGGCGGGCGACTCCGATTACGTCGCGCTCGCCCAGAAGGCCAAGCGCCTCGGCCGGTACGTGGTCGGCATCGGCGTCGCGGGCGGCACGAGCCGCGCCCTCACGGCGGCGTGCGACGAGTACGCCGACTACGACGCGCTGCTCGCGACGGATGCCGCGGTGGCCGACGACGAGGCCGGCGCGTCGTCGCCCCAGTCCGGCTCGGGCCGCGGCGGCAGGCAGGCGCCGGCGAAGAAGGCGGATTCGGCCGGAACGCCTCCCGAGGAGGAGGCCGCCCCCTCGCGCCGCCGGCGCGCCTCGACGAAGAAGGCGTCGGCTGGCGCATCCGCCGACACCCCGGCCGACGCGGACGCGGACGCGCCCGCCGACGAGCCGCCCGCTCCGACGACCGCGGTCCGATTCGTCGCGCCCGGGCAGGCGGTCGACGAGGGCCCCTCCGGCACCACGCGCAACCCGGGTCGGCTGCTGCTCAAGGCGCTCGAGCTGCTGCGCTCGAAGTCCGACGAGGAATGGCAGCCGAGCGGCGCGGTGAAGAACCAGATGCTCCGCATGGACCCGTCCTTCCAGGAGCGGAAACTCGGCTTCGCCTCGTTCACCGACTTCCTGAAGTCGCGCGGCGGCGTCGTCGAACTCGACGAGACGTCGGGCCAGAACCGCGTGCGGATCCGCCCCAAGAAGGGCTGACCGGAACCGCGCGTTCGCGCCTGTCCCTGGTTCCGGTCAGCACTCCGTTCAGCGGTCGCGTTCCTTCGCCGATCCACCGCCGTAGACGATGATGCCCGCGATCGGGATGAGGAAGAAGAACAGCCACGACCAGGTGAACCCGCCCGGCACCCAGAAGCCGAACCCGAAGAACAGCAGCAGTGCGATGAAGGGCGAGAGCGCCATGATCGTGTCGCCGACCCGACCGCCGAGGGCTCGGGAGCGTCGTCCCATCGGCGCCGTCGGCTCGGGGACGGGCGCCCAGGTCAGGGGTGGCTCCGACACGGTCGGGGCGGCGGGTCGTGGTGCGGCCGCGGGCAGGTCCGCGAACAGCGGCGCGAGGTCGCCGCGGGTCACGGCGGCGCGCGCCGAGGCGGATCGGTCCGAGAGCTCGGCCATCGTCAGGCGGCCCTCGGACTGCGCCGTCATGAGATGACCGACGGCCTCCTCGCGCTCGGCGTCGCTCAGGCGCTCCTGCGGTCGTTCCGGGTCGGCGTATCCGCTCATGCCCCAAGCGTCGCGCACTCGGCCCGGCTCGGCCAGTGACCAAAGGCCCCACGTCCGGCTGTGGTCTGACCACATCTGCTACTCTATGGTCAGACCACACATCCGGGCGGCGCCGCCGCCCGGACGCGCGCGAGGAGATGGCATGGGCGACGGGGCATCGGCTCGATCCATCGAGCCCCGCGCCTGGCAGGCCGTGCTCGAGCACGTCGAGCGCAAGCTGCTCGACGGCGACCTCGCCCCGGGCGACCGCCTGCCGGGTGAGCGCCAGCTCGCGACCGACCTCGGCGTCGGCCGGTCGAGCGTGCGCGAGGCGCTGCGCGTGCTCGAGGTGCTCGGCCTCGTCCGCACGCACGCGGGCTCGGGGCCGAACGCGGGCGCGATCATCATCGCCACGCCCGGCGGCGGCATGAGCGCCCTCATGCGGCTGCAGGTCGCCGCGAGCGGCTTCCCGGTCGACGACATCGTCGCGACGCGGCTGCTCCTCGAGACGCACGTCGCCGGCGACCTGGCCACGGCATCCGCCCCCGACCTCTCGTCCGCCGAGCGGCTGCTCGACGCCATGGACGACCCCGCCCTCGACCCGGCCGAGTTCCTCGCGCTCGACGCCGCCTTCCACCTCGCCCTGGCCGAGGCATCCGGCAACCAGGTCGTCACCGCGACCATGGCGGGCCTGCGCAGCGGCATCGAGGGCTACGCGCTGGCCGGGCACGGACGCATCGCCGACTGGGCCGTCACGTCGGCGCGACTGCGCTCCGAGCACCGCGGCGTGCTCGACGCGATCCGGGCAGCGGATGCCACGGCCGCGCGCACCCGCATCAACGACCACATCTCGGGCTACTACGCCGAGATCTCACCCGACCCCGACCTCCCGTAGGAAGAGAGCACCAGCATGGTCCAGCGCCAGTTGCCGAAGCCCCGCGAGCTCGCCGAGCTCATGAAGTTCAAGACGCCGACCCTGAACCCGACCGACCGCCGACTCGAGAAGGCGCTCACGATCGGCGACCTGCGCGCGATCGCCAAGCGCCGCACGCCGAAGGCGCCGTTCGACTACACCGAGGGCTCTGCCGAGGCCGAGATCTCACTCGCCCGGGCACGCCAGGCGTTCCTCGACATCGAGTTCCACCCGTCGATCCTGCGGAACGTGCCCGAGGTCGACACGAGCCGCGAGGTGCTCGGCGGACCCAGCGCCCTGCCGTTCGGCATCGCGCCGACGGGCTTCACGCGCATGATGCAGACCGAGGGAGAGGAAGCGGGCGCCGGTGCGGCGGGCGCCGCGGGCATCCCCTTCACGCTGTCGACGCTCGGCACGACCTCGATCGAGGGCGTGAAGGCCGCCAACCCGAACGGCCGCAACTGGTTCCAGCTCTACGTCATGAAGCAACGCGAGATCTCCTACGGCCTCGCAGAGCGCGCGGCCGCGGCCGGCTTCGACACGCTGTTCTTCACGGTCGACACGCCGGTCGCCGGCGCCCGCCTGCGCGACAAGCGCAACGGCTTCTCGATCCCGCCGCAGCTGACGCTCGGCACCGTGGTCAACGCCATCCCCCGTCCGGCGTGGTGGATCAACTTCCTCACCACGCCGAAGCTCGAGTTCGCCTCGCTGTCCTCGACCGGCGGCACGGTCGGCGAGCTCCTCGACTCGGCGATGGACCCGACGATCTCGTTCGACGACCTCGACGTCATCCGCGGCATCTGGCCGGGGAAGATCGTCGTCAAGGGCGTGCAGACCGTTGAAGACGCGAAGCTCCTCGCCGACCGCGGGGTCGACGGCGTCGTACTCTCCAACCACGGCGGACGCCAGCTCGACCGCGCCCCCGTGCCGTTCCTCCTGCTGCCCGACGTCGTGCGCGAGGTCGGCAGCGACATGGAGGTGCATGTCGACACGGGCATCATGTCGGGCGCCGACATCGTCGCCTCGATCGCGCTCGGCGCGCGCTTCACCCTGGTCGGCCGCGCGTACCTGTACGGCCTGATGGCCGGCGGCCGCCGCGGCGTCGACAAGACGATCGAGATCCTGCGGAACGAGATCGTCCGCACGATGAAGCTCCTCGAGGTCGCGACGCTCGACGAGCTGACGCCGAAGCACGTCACCCAGCTCACGCGCCTGGTGCCGGTCGCGCGACCGGTCGCCGCGGCGGCCGAACAGGCGGCGGATCGGATGCCGACTAGGGTCTGATCCATGCCCGAGCGCCTCGATGCCCACCATCGCCGATTCCTCCTCGGGTCGTACACGCCCGACGGACCGGCGCCCTCGGTGCACCTCGCGGAGCGCTCGGCCGACGGGGACTGGCGGATCGTGACCTCGGCGACGGCCTCCAATCCGTCGTTCGTCGCACGATCCGGCGACCTGGCGTTCGCCGTGTTCGAGGACGCCTCCGGTTCCGTGGCGAGCTTCCGGCTGGACGGCGACGCGATCACGCCGATCGACGTCGTCGAGCACGGCGAGGCCGACCCGTGCCACGTCGTGGCGGCGATGCACCTGGGCGTGGTCCTCGTGGCCAACTACACGTCGGGGTCGATCACGGCCGTGCCGGTCGACGACGCCGGGGCGCTCGGCGCGCCGGTCACGCTGCCGCTGCCGGCCGGAGGCGGACCCGTCCCGGACCGCCAGGCGGGCCCGCACGCGCACGAGGTCGTCGCGACGCCCTGGGGCACCCACGTGGTGAGCAACCTCGGCGGCGACGCGATCCACGAGTTCGCCGTCGACCGCGGCGATGGCGGCCGGCCGGTCCTCCGGATCACGCGGACCCTCGACGTCCCGGCCGGGTCCGGGCCCCGGCACATGGTCGTCCGCGGCGGCCTGCTGCACGTGGTCGGCGAACTCGACGGCGACCTGCACACGTTCGAGGTCGACGCGACGTCGTTCCGGCCGGCGAGCTCGACGCCGACCGTGGGTCGCACCGCGACCCGTGCCGACGACGTCGTGCAGCCCTCGCACCTCGACCACGCGCCGTCGGGCCGGCTGCTGACGGCGCTCGTACGCGGTCGCGACACCGTCAGCGTCTTCGACGCGACGGATGCCGCTCGCCCGCGCCTCGCATCCGAGCACGCCGTCGGCGCCGCCTGGCCCCGCCACCACGCCCACCTCGACGACCGCACGGTCGCGGTCGCGGCGCAGCTCGGCGACGCGCTCGTCGAGGTCGACCTCGTCACGGGCGCGACCCGACGCGTCCTCGAGCTCACCGCGCCGTCCTGCGTGGTCCCGATCGACTGAGCCGGTCGCGCCACGCGACGCGCGAACGGCCCGCGCCCACTGCCGGAGGTCGCGCACCCGTGCCTAGGATGACGCCATGACCCTTCCCGCGGCCTGGAACCTCGACGGACGCGTCGCGATCGTGAGCGGCGCCGGCAGCCCCGAGGGCATCGGCTTCGCGACCGCGAAGGCGCTCGGCGAGCTCGGCGCGGGCATCGTGCTGACGGCGACGAGCGAACGCGTGCACGAGCGGGCCGAGGAGCTCCGCCGGCTCGGTGTCACCGCCGTCGGGCTGACCGCGCGCCTCGACCTCGAGGAGCACGTGGACGACCTCGCCGCGGAGCTCGCGGCAGGGGGCATCCGCCCCACCATCGTCGTGAACAACGCCGGGATGATCGCGACCGGCGATCCCGAGATGCTGCACGGCGACGCGACCATGACGCTCGGCGACTGGAACGCGAGCCTCTCGATGAACCTCACCACGGCGTTCCTGCTGACGCGGGCGATGCTGCCCGGCATGCGCGAGGCCGGCTGGGGGCGGGTGGTCTGCGTCTCGAGCGTGTCGGGCCCGCTCATGGCCTCGCGCGGCGACGTCGGCTACGCGACCGCGAAGGCGGGCATGCTCGGGTACGTCCGTGCGCTCGCCGTCGACGAGGCGCTCTCGGGCATCACCGCGAACGCCGTGGCGCCGGGCTGGATCGCGACCGCGAGCCAGCTCCCGAGCGAGGCCGAGGAGGGCCTGCTCGTGCCGGTCGGGCGCAGCGGCCGGCCCGACGAGGTCGCATCGACGATCGCGTGGCTGGCCAGCCCCGGCGCGTCGTACGTCACCGGTCAGCTGATCGCGGTCGACGGCGGCAACGCGGTCGCAGAGGAGCGTCGCTGACGGGATGCGCGGCGGGCCTCACCAGCTCGTCACGAGCAGGTGCTGCACGAGGAGCGCGAAGGCGAGCTGCCCGGCGAAGCCGACGCGCCGCCACCGCTCGGTGAGCAGCGCCGTGCCGACGAGCAGCCACGGGACGAACGGCAGCCAGATGCGCTCGACCTCGGCCTTGCTCATCTGCGAGAGGTCGGCGGCGAGGATCGTCGCCGCGGCGGCGAGCGCGAGCACGATCACGACGCGCTCGGGGCGCGCCTCGGAGCGCCACCCGACCGCGCGCGCGCCGGCGGTCGCGATGGCGGCGCCGACCAGCGGCCCCGCGCTGATCGCCAGCGCGGCGAGGTTGCCCCACACCCAGTAGGTGAACTGGCGGCGGCTCGCGACGCCGTCCCAGTAGCGCTCGACGAGCACGGGGAACGCCTCCCACCAGAGGAACCCGAACGCCGCGAACGCGAGCACGACCGCAAGCGCCGCCGCGGCCGCGATGGGGAGCGGCCGCCAGTCGCGTCCGAGCGCGAGCACGGCGAGCGCGAGGATGCCGAGGATCGGCAGGCCGTACGACATCATCACGCAGTACCCGAGCAGTAGGCCGGCGAGCACGCTCCAGGCTGCCATCGCGGCCGGACGGCGCGCGGTCGCGGCGAAGCCGAGCGTGCAGAGCCCCCACGCCGCGACCGCGGCGAACATGCCGTCGGCCGAGACCGCGAACCAGATCGCCGCGGGGCCCATGGCCAGGAACGGCGCGGCGCGGCGCGCGGCGCCCTCTGCCCCGAGGCGGCGGAGCAGGGCCAGCACCGCGAGCGACGCGGTCGCACCGACGAGGAGCACGACGAATCCGGCGGCGAGCCCGCCGCCGAGGCCGAGCCGGACCAGCACCACGAAGAACAGCAGGGCGCCCGGCGGGTGGCCGGCGATGTGCACCGGCCAGTTGTCGACCGAGTCGAGGGGGATGTGGGCAACGTAGTCGCGCAGGGTCGCGCCGAAGTCGGTGACCTCGCGCGCCGTGCCGAGGTACTCGTACCGGTGCTCGAGGACCTGCCCGATCCCGTCCCAGCTGTCGACGGTGGCGAGGGCGACCATCCACGCGACGGCGACCGCGTAGACGACGCCGAGCAGCGCGCCCCACCGGAGCCGCCGCGCGAGCGGCACTCCCCAGACGGCCGCGGCGACCGCGAGCAGCACGGCGGGCAGCGTGCCCGGACCGAGCCGGGGCATCCACTCGGCGTGCAGTGGGGGGAACGACCTGATGTGCACGCTCTGCCCCAGCAGCGGCGGCACGATCATCGCCAGGGCGATCAGGGCGAGCGCGATCCCGAGCCCGATCCACGGTGCGGCAGCGACCAGCACGCCGCGACGGTCCGACGGCGACGGCGACGGCGACGGCGACGGCGCAGCCGATGCCGTGTCCGCTCCGATGCCCGGGCCTGCTGCTTCGTCCTGCACCCTCCGAGACTACGGAGCCACCGCCCACCCGGGCAGGGGTGGACTTCTTACGAAGCCCGGAACCCGAACGTGGCCGAACCCGGGCCCGTGGCCCCGTCGACCGGGCGGGCGTCCGCGAACCGTAAGGTCCACCCCTCGCATCCGGCGCGCCACGGTGGTCGACTGGGAGCATGGCCGGCTTCACCGAACGCGCCTCTGCCCGGATCGCGGAACGACTCGAGCCGCTCATGGGCGCCGCGCACGACGCGGCATCCGACCCGCCCGTGAAGTCGGCGCGCACGACGGTCGTGGTGGGCCGACTGCTCGGCGCCGCGTTCCTCATCTGCTTCGGCACGGGCGTCTACAGCCACCTGCTGCAGGACCCGCTCCCGTGGCTGCCGATGCCGACGCGTCCCGTGGAGCTCTTCCGGTTCACCCAGGGCCTGCACGTCATCTCGGGCACCGCTGCGGTGCCGCTCCTGCTCGCCAAGCTGTGGACGGTCTACCCGCGGCTGTTCACGTGGCCGCCCGTGAGGTCGGTGGGCCACTTCCTGGAGCGCGCGTCGATCGCGGTGCTCGTCGGCGTCTCGCTCGTCGAGGTGACCATCGGGCTCATGAACCTGGTGCAGTGGTACGCGTTCCCGTTCCCGTTCCGCGCGACGCACTTCGCGCTGGCATGGGTGCTCATCGGCGCGCTGGCGATCCACCTCGGCGTGAAGCTCCCGGTGATCGCCCGCGTCTGGCGGCGGCCGCGGGGCGATCGGGCGGATGCCACGGGCCGGTTCGTGTCGCGTCGCGGATTCCTCGCCGCGGTCGGCGCGGCAGGAGCATCCGCCGTCGCGCTGACCGCGGGACAGTCGGTGCCGGCCCTGGCACCGCTCAACGTGCTCGCTCCGCGGCGGATGGGCGTCGGCCCGCAGGGGCTGCCGATCAACCGCACTGCCGCGCAGGCCGGCGTGACCGAGACGGCGGTCGCGCCGGACTGGGTGCTCACGGTCGCGAGCCCCGCCGGGTCGCGCGACTTCACGCTCGACGACCTGCGTGCCCTGCCGCAGGCCGAGGAGGTGCTGCCGATCGCGTGCGTCGAGGGGTGGAGCCAGTCGGCCACGTGGCGCGGCGTGCGCCTCGTCGACCTGCTCGACGCGGCGGAGGCCCCCGAGCCGTCGGCCCCGCTGCGGATCGAGAGCCTGCAGGAGCGCGGCGCGTTCGCGCGCACCGAGATGCCGCCGCAGTACGCCCGCGACCCGCTGACGCTCGTCGCGCTGGAGCTCGACGGCGGCACGCTCGACATCGACCACGGCTACCCGGCTCGGGTCATCGCTCCGGGGCGCCCGGGCGTCATGCAGACGAAGTGGCTCCGACGGATCGAGGTGACGGCATGAGGGCGGCGCGCACGGCACTGGTCGGAGTGGGGCTCGGACTCGCCGCCTTCGGCGCGTTCCTGGTGCTGACCGAGATCGCCCCGTCGCGCTGGCTCGGCATCGCCGTCTGGGTCGGCGCCGCGATCCTGCTGCACGACGGCGTCGTGGCCCCCGTCGTCGTCGCGGTCGGCCTCGGGGCGGCGCGCGTGCGCACCCGGGTCGGGGATCGGGGTGTCGCGGTCGCGCAGGCCGCACTCGTCGTCGGCGCGATCCTGACCGCGATCACCGTGCCGGCGCTCGTCGCCTCGATGATCGGCAACCCGAATCCGACGATCCTCGTCGGGTCCTACGGCGTCGCGCTCGCCGTCATCTGGGCCGTGCTGCTCGCGGTCGCGGGGATCGCGCTCGGCGTCTCGCGCACGACGGTCCTCCGCGCCGAACGCGACGCGCGCACGAAGTGACGCCCTGCGGCATCCCAGTGCTCGGCGACCACGAGACCGGCGTCGGTCGCGAGGGCGGCCGCGGCCGACCAGCCGACTCGGGCCCAGGGGAAGGGGTCGCTCTCGAGGCCGTGTCCGTCGACCAGGGTGCAGTGGCCGACGACGGCGAGGTCGGCGTCGGCGTCGACCTCGACGAGCACCTCGCCGCCGCCGGTCACGAGCTCCGCGCAGCGGCGCAGCAGCACGGCCGGGTCGCCGCCGATGCCGATGTTGCCGTCCATGAGCAGCACGCTCTGCCATCGTCCCTCGAGCGGAAGCCGGTCGAACACCGAGCGCCGGAGCGCGAGCCCGCCCGTCCGCCGCGCACGGTCGACGGCGTGCGGCACGACGTCGATGCCGAGCGCGGGCATCGAGCGCGCAGCGGCCGCGTGCAGCATCCGCCCGGGTCCGCAGCCCACGTCGAGGAGCGGGCCGGTCGCCCGATCGAGCACCGTCAGGTCCGCGTCGCCCGCTGGGCGGACCCAGCTGCCGGCGTCGAGTCGGTGCGAGATGCCGTCCGCGCCGCGAAGCGACAGCGACGAGGCGTCCTGACCGGCGAGGAGCCGGACATAGGGTTCTCCGCGGCCGGCGCCGAAGGCGACGAGCTCGGGCGGCAGGCCGCGCCGCCGCGGGTCCGCGTCGCCCTGTGCGCCGCGCCCCGGTGCGGCGGGCGCGGTCGTCGCGGGCGCCGGTCGGAGCGGCGGG
This sequence comes from Agromyces kandeliae, assembly GCF_009674665.1. Lineage (GTDB taxonomy): Bacteria > Actinomycetota > Actinomycetes > Actinomycetales > Microbacteriaceae > Agromyces > Agromyces kandeliae. The sequence goes on along the minus strand of NZ_WKJD01000015.1, from coordinate 36,803 downwards.
GCGCTCATCGCCGGCCTTCCGCGAGCGTGCGATGCAGGCGCGCGAACCGCGTGTGCGGCGCGGCCAGGGCGACGGATGCCGCCGAGTCCGCCGTGTCGACGTCGGTGAGCTCGTCGAGCAGGCCGACGACGAGTCCGGCCGACTCGAGTCGTTCAAGCTGACGGCGTCCGGTGTCGTCGCGCGACATCGGCACGCCCCGGATCACCCCGCCGTCGGGCTCGCGCATGGCGAGCGCCCAGAAGCCGCCGTCGGCGGCCGGGCCCAGCCAGGCGTCTGCCGGTGCCTCGCGTTCGTCGCCGACCGCGAGTGCCGCGGCGACGTGCTCGGCCGTCAACTGCGGCGTGTCCATTCCGACGAGGAGCATCGGTTCGTCGAGCGTGTCGAAGAGGTGCGCGAGCCGCTCGTCGAGATCGCCCGTCGACTGCGCGAGCACGTCGAAGCCGGATGCCGCGTCGGGCACGACGTCGCCGTCGAAGTAGAGCACGCGTCGGTCGACCGGGAGCGCGGCGACGACATCGAGCGTGTCGTCGAGGGCGGCCGCGGCGAGCGCTGCTGCCTCCTCGGGCGTGAACGGCGGGGTGAGCCTGGTCTTCACGCGACCCGGCCGGCACTCCTTGGCGATGACGGCGACGACGGTCACGGGTGCACCTCGTGGAAGATGCGCGACATGTCGCCGATCGCCGTGAGCGTGCCGCGGACGGTCCCGGTCACCTTGGAGCGGCCCTCGCGGGGCCGGTACGGGACGTCGAGTTCGCGGATGCGCCATCCGTCGGCCGCGGCCCGCAGCACCATCTCGAGCGGGAAGCCGCTGCGGCGGTCGCGGATGCCGAGTGCCTGCAGGCGTGCGGTGCGGGCGACGCGCATCGGTCCGAGGTCGTGGAGCGGCGTGCCGGTGCGGCGCGTCATCCGCGCGGCGAGCACGCGGTTCGCGAACCGCGCGTGGATCGGCCACGCCGAGCCGCTCGTCGGTCGCCGGCGACCGAGCACGAGGTCGGCCTCGCCCGCCTCGACGAGCCGGACGAGCCCCGGCAGGTCGGCGGGATCGAGCGACGCATCGGCGTCGCAGAAGGCGACGAGCGGCGCCGTCGCCGCCTCGAGTCCCGCGTTGGCGGCGGCGCCGAACCCGCGCCGGGGCTCGGTCACGACGGTCGCCCCGTGCTCGCGCGCGACCTCGGCCGAGCGGTCGGTCGACCCGTTGTCGACGACGATCGCGCGCACGCCCTCGGGGAGGCGACCGAGCACCCACGGCAGCGCCCGCTCCTCGTCGAGGCACGGGAGCACGAGGTCGATGCGCGGGTCCGCGCTGCGCCCGCCGGTCATCGCGCCACCCCTGCCGCCGCGAACTCCGCCAGCCCATCGGCGAGGGCGACGCGCGGCGCCCAGTCGAGCTCGGCACGGGCGCGGGCGGATGACGCGGTGATGTGCCGCACGTCGCCGAGCCGGTACTCGCCGGTGACGATCGGGGCGGGGCCGCCCATCGCCCGGGCGAGCCCGGCCGCGAGCTCGCCCACCGTCGTGACGATGCCCGAGCCGACGTTGAACGCTCGCGCGGTTCCGGCCCGCAGCCGGGGCAGCGCGTCGGCGGCGGCGAGGTTGGCGGCGGCGACATCCGTCACGTGCACGAAGTCGCGGCGCTGGGCGCCGTCCTCGAAGACGCGGGGCGATTCGCCGCGCGCGAGCGACGATCGGAAGATCGCAGCGACACCGGCATAGGGGGTGTCGCGCGGCATCCACGGCCCGTAGACGTTGTGGTACCGCAGGAGCGCGGAACGACCGCCGGTCGAGCGCGCCCAGGCCGCGACCAGGTGCTCCTGCGCGAGCTTCGTCAGCGCGTACACGTTGCGCGGGTCGAGGACGTCGTCCTCATGGACGAGATCGGGGGCCAGCGGATGCCCCGTCCCCGGGTCGCGCGGCTCGAAGCGACCGGCATCCAGGTCTGCGGTGGTGCGCGCCGCGGGCCGGCGCCGCCGGCCATCGGCATCGAGGTACGCACCCTCGCCGTAGACCACCATCGACGAGGCGAGCACGAGTCGATCGACGCCCGCACGCGCGATCGCCGCCACGAGCTCGGCGGTGCCGAGCACGTTCGTCGCGGCGTAGTCCGGCGCATCCTGCAGGTCGACGCCGAGACCCACCTTCGCCGCCTCGTGGAAGACCACGTCGACCCCGTCGAGCGCCCGATCGAGCACGAGCGGATCGCGCACGTCGCCGCGCACGAGCTCGACGCCGTCCGGCAGCCGAGCGGGCGACGCGTGCACGTCGGAACGCAACGAATCGAGCACCCGCACCGTGTCGCCCCGCCCGATCGCGAGCCGCACGACCTCGCCGCCGATGAACCCGGCCCCGCCGGTGACGAGGACGGTCATCGCACCACCGGCAGGCCGAGCACGTGCCCGATCGCGTCAGCGTCCATGAGCTCGCGCGGAACGTAGTGGGGCGGGATCGCGGCGACGATCCGCTCGACCGACGCGAGCACCCGCGGCCGGGCCTCGGCGAGACGCCGGAAGACGAGCTCGGCGGTCACGGCGTCGGGATCGTCCTCGACGTGGCCCGTGTCGGTGTCGGTCACGAGGCACAGGGTCACGGTGCCCATGCCGAGCTCGGCGGCGAGCGCCACCTCGGGGCACAGCGTCATGTTCACGAGGTCGACGCCCGCGTCCCGCAGGACGGAGGACTCGGCCCGGGTGGAGAACCTCGGCCCCTGGATCACCGCGACGGTCGCCCGGGGCGCGGCATCCGGCACCGCCTCGACCGCCACGCGACGCAGTTCGGGACAGAACGGCTCGGCGAACGGCAGGTGCCGCACCAGCGAGCCGTCGTAGAACGTGTCGGCGCGGCCCCACGTCCGGTCGACGAGCTGGTCGGGGATCGCCCACGACTCGGGAGGGAGCTCGGCCCGGAGCGACCCCACCGCCGCGGTCGAGACGACGGCGCGCACCCCGAGGTCGGCGAGCGCCCACGCGTTGGCGCGAGCGTTGATGCGGTGCGGCGGGATCGTGTGGCCGTCGCCGTGACGAGCGAGGAACGCGACCGGTCGGCCGCCGAGCTCGCCCTCGGTGACGATCGCCGGGCCGAACGGCGTGGCGCGCTCGCGCGTCGCCCCGTCGATCAGCGCGGCGAGTCCCGTGCCCCCGATGACCCCCACCGTGTCCATGGCTCAACCCTGCCCGTCCCCCACTCCGCCGGATCGAGGAGGTTCCTTACGATCCGGTGACGCGGAGATGTCGCGCCGGCCGTGCGATCGCCATGTCAGCTCCCCCGTTCCATCCTGCGCAGGCGCTCCTTCGCGGTCTTGCGGGCGCGCTCCTGGTCGGTCGGCGTCGAGATCGTGGCGAAGAGCGTCCGGAAGCCGCTCACGATCGCCATGTTCGAGGGGCGCTTCACCTGCTTGCGCTGCCGTTCGATCGACTTCGCGGCGCCGCCCTTCCGAGACGCGTCCGCCGACGAGGCGCGGCCGCCCGCGCTGCCGTACCGGACCGCGACCCGCTCGAGTCGCGCCGACGAGCGCTTCGCCGCGCGCCGTGTCGCATACGGCACGCGATCGGCCTCGCGCTTGACGATGACGATGCGGCGCTTCTCGGCGGAGGCCGCCGCCTTCACCCTCGACTTCGCCGGCTCGGGCAGCGACGAGGCGAGCTTGCGCGCCTGCTTCTCGGCGCGCTCGGCGTCCTTCACCGCGCGTCTCGCGGCGCGTCGCGCGTCGCGGTCGGTTGCGGTCTTCGGCATGCGTCCCCCTCGCGTGTCGGTCGGGCGGCCCTGATCGGCCCGCCTGCACGGGAGCGTACGCCGCGAGGCATCCGGCCCCAACCCCTTGACGGTTCGATCGGGCCGCGCAACCTAGGATCGATGGCATGGCACGGCGGGGGGCGTACGCGAAGGGCGTCGCGAAGCGCGAGGAGATCCTCACGGCCGCGCTCGAGGTCATCGCGCGCGAGGGATACGGGCGCGCCTCGGTTCGCGAGCTCGCGGACTCGGTCGGGCTCAGCCAGGCGGGACTCCTGCACTACTTCGGCACCAAGGAGGAGCTCTTCGCCGCGGTGCTCCGCAAGCGCGACGAGACCGACCTGGCGCGGGTCGAGGCGGGGACGGCCGACGTCTCCGCGTTCGAGGGCTTCCGTCAGACCATCGGTCGGAACGCCGACGTGCCGGGACTGATCCAGCTCTACGTCCGCCTCTCGGCCGAGGCGACCGACCCGGCGCATCCCGCGCACGCGTTCTTCACCGAGCGCACGCGCACGTTCCGCGAGTTCGTCGCCGGCGACATCCGACGCATGCAGGCGGATGGCACGGCCCGCACCGACATCGACGCCGACCAGGCCGCCATGCTCATCCTGGCCTCCGCCGACGGCCTGCAGGTCCAGTGGCTCATGGACCCGACCATCGACATGGCGGAACACGTCGCGGTGCTCCTGCGACTGCTCGAGCCGCCGACGACGCCGGCCGACGCCTGACCGAAGGAGACACCGTGCCCGATCCCGCACCCACCGTCGAGGTCCGGACGAGGGCGGGCGCGGTGCGCGGGCGGTGGCGTGGCGAGCCGGGCGCGCGCGGGGCCTCGGCGGCGTTCCTCGGCATCCCGTTCGCCGAGCCGCCGGTCGGCGGACTGCGCTTCGCGGCGCCCGAGCCCGCTCGACCGTGGGACGGCGTGCGTGACACGCTCGAGCACGGGCCCACGCCGCAGCGCGGCGACCCCGGGGTCACGATCATCCCGGAGCCGTCGGTGCCCGGTGAGGCGACGCTCAACGTCGACGTGTTCACGCCGTCGCCGTCGGCGGCCGCTCCAGCCGACCGACCGCCGGGCACGGGCGCCCCCGCGGGCCTGCCCGTGCTCGTGTGGTTCCACGGCGGCGGCTACGTCGCCGGCTCACCCGCGAGCCCCTGGTACGACGGCCGCACCTTCAACCGCGACGGCGTGGTCACGGTCAACGTGTCGTATCGGCTCGGCTTCGACGGGTTCGGATGGATCGACGGGGCGCCCGCGAACCGCGCCGTGCTCGACTGGCTGCTCGCCCTCGAATGGGTTCGCGACAACGTCGCGGCGTTCGGCGGCGATCCGGCGCGGGTGACGATCGCCGGGCAGTCCGCCGGTGGCGGCGCGGCGCTCACGCTACTCGGCATGCCGCGGGCGCAGGGACTCTTCCACCGCGTATGGGCGGTCTCCCCGGCACTCGCCGACGTGTCGCCCGAGCGCGCACGCGCGTTCGCGCGCCGGATCGGCGAGCTCGGCGGCATCCGCCCCGACCTCGACGGCCTGCGATCGCTCTCCGAGGAGCGCGTGCGCCAACTCCAGCGCGAGGCGCTGCGGCCGCCGCGCGGAGCCCGTGGCGGCGGCGCCGCACTCGTGGCGGAGGGACTTCCGCTGGGGCCCGTGGTGGACGGCAGCCTCGTACCGGCGAAGACGCTCTCGTCGATCGCCTCGGGCGTCGGTGCGGCGGTGCCGCTCGTCGTGGGCACCACCGACGACGAGTTCTCGTCGGCATTCCGCGACTCCGAGCGGAGCCTGCGCCTGATGTCGCGGAAGGCCGCGCTGAAGCGCCTCGGCCTCGTCGAACCGCGTCGCTCGGAATGGCTCGAGGCGAACCGCCGCGAGGGCCTGCACGGCACGGCCGCCGTGCTCGGCCGGTACGTGAGCGACCACGTCTTCCGCGCACCGCTCGTGCGTACGGTCGCGGCCCGCGAGCTCGGCGCGACCGTGGCCGCGACGGAGGGCGCCGCCCCCGCCGCCACGTGGGCGTACCGGTTCTCGTGGCGGTCGCCCGTCTCGGGGTCTGCGGTGCACTGCCTCGACGTGCCCTTCGTGTTCGACGTGCTCGCGGAGGGTCACGTGCCCGCGGTCGCGGGCGTGCGCCCGCCGCAGGGGCTCGCCGACCGCCTGCACGCCGACGTCGTCGCGTTCGTCCGCGGTGCCGACCCGGCGTGGCCCACCGCGGCGGGCGAGGCGTTCCCGGCGCGGCGGTACGACGCGACGATCGCGACGATGCCCGACGCGTACGCCTCGGCGAGGCCGATCGCGGGAGTCTGAGCTCCGGTCACCCGGTGCCCACCCCCCGAACGGGGCACTTCTCGCGCGCGGTCCCGACCCGTCATGCTGGCGCAATGACGCAGCCCGGCGCCACCGCAGCCCGCATTCCGTCAGAGAGCACCGCGGTCGGCCAGGGAGGGCGCGCCGACCACGCCGCGCAGGTCATCGACCACCTCTTCGTCAACGACAGCGCCACGCGCGCCGAACTCGCGGGCGCAACCGGCCTCGGTCGCACCGCCGTCGCCGGACTGGTCACCCGCATGGTCGAGGCCGGCGTGCTCGTGGACCCCGAGTCCGGAGGCGACGGTCGCCACGGCCGACTGCGACTGGCGATCGCCGACGGGCTGCTGCTGACGGCGGGAGTCGCCGCGGACGACGCCATCGCGACGCTCGCCCAGCTCGACGGCACCGAGATCGCGCGCTACGAGGAGCCCGTCGCGATCGTCGAGGACGATCCGCGGCCGGCCGAGGCCGCACCGCTCGACGCGCTCGGGGTGGTCGTCGACCGGGCGATCGCGCAGGCCGAGCGCGACGGCCGGCGCATCGCCGAGGTCACGCTCATCGTGCAGGGCGCCGTCGTCGGGGAGCCCGCGCTCGCGCTCGGCGACGCGACCCTCGGACTCGATCCGCTCGACGTGGCGTCCGCGCTGCGCGCGAGATCCGAACGCCTCGCCGGCATCGAGCGCGACCTCGTGGCGCCGCCGGCGCTGCGCACGGCCGCATCCGCTCGCGCCGCCGGCGACGTGGCCGCCGCCGAGCGACGCGACGACATCGTCCTGCACGTCTCGGGCGACGCCCAGGTCTCCGCGGCGATCGTCGTGCGCGGCGCGCCCTACCCGGGTGCGCACGGGCTCGCAGCGACCTTCGGGCACCTCCCCATCGTCCCCAACGGCATCAAGTGCGAGTGCGGCCAGCGCGGATGCCTCGCCACCGTCGCCGCACCGGGCGTCGTGCTCGCGAAAGCCGAACTGCAGGACTTCGAGCTCACGTACGGGCGCCGGGCGGCGATCGCCGAACTGGCCGTGCGGATCGCCGATTCCGAGGACCGCGCTCGATGGGCGTGGCTCGACGCGGCGCTGTGGATCGGGCGGGCCCTGCAGGTCGTGGTGCCGACGATCGATCCCGACGTGGTCGTCGTGGGCGGTTGGTGGGCACCCCTGGTCGCCGACATCGACGCATCCTTCCGCGACAACCGGCCGAAGCTCGGCGGCGGTGCGCTCGACGCGATCCCACGCCTGACGGCCGGGACGTCCGGCGATGATCTCGGGCTGGTCGGCGCGCGCGCTCAGGCGCGCGACGGCCTCCGGGCCTCGCTGGCCTCCGACGTCGCCTGACGGGCGGGGCGGAACCGGCGGGCGATCCCCCAGGCGGTCACGCGCCCCATCGCCTCGAACACGATCGCCGCACTCATCTTCGAGCGGCCCCGCTCGCGCTCGACGAACGTGACGGGCGCCTCGGCGACCCGGAGTCCCGCCATGACGGCGTGCCAGGTCATGTCGACCTGGAAGCCGTAGCCCTTCGTGTGCACGTCCTCGAGGTGCAGTGCGCGGAGCGCGTCGGCACGGTACACGCGGTATCCCGCGGTCGCGTCCTTCACGGGCAGTCCGAGCATCCACCGCGAGTACGTGCTGCCGGTCTTCGACAGCCAGATCCGCCGACGCGGCCAGTTCACGGCCGACCCGCCGGGCACCCAGCGCGACCCGATCACGACGTCGGGTGCGCGCCCCGCGTCATCCGTCGCCTCGAACGCGTCGAGGAGCGCGGGCAACTGCTCCGGGAGGTGCGAGCCGTCGGCGTCGAGCTGGACGATCGGGTCGAAGCCGCGGTCGAGCGCCCAGTCGAAGGCGGCGAGGTACGCGGCCCCCAGGCCCTCCTTGCCACGTCGGTGCAGCACCTCGACCGCGGGATCCGCTGCGGCCATCTCGTCGGCGAGCTCGCCCGTGCCGTCGGGCGACCCGTCGTCGACGACGAGGACCGACGCCGTCGGCACCGCCGCGCGCACACGCGCGATGATGCCCGGCAGGTTCTCGCGCTCGTCGTACGTGGGGATCACCACCAGAGGTCCACTCACCGGCTCCTCCTCAGCACGCGACGACATGTCAGGGAATCGTACCGGGCCGCGGTTGCGGGGGGCGAACCGTCAGCGCACCCCCTGCATGAGCCGCAGCACGGGACGGGTCGCCAGCGCGAGTGCCCCGCCCAGGACGATCGCGATCGCGCCGAGCACCCCGAAGTACACCGCCTCCGGCACCGCCGTGTAGAACTCCGCCAGCTGCCCGGCGACCGCGGTGCCGAGGGCGACCGACAGGAAGAACAGCGCCACCATCTGCGTGTGGAACTTCTCGGGCGCGAGCTTGGTCGCCACGGACAGGCCGACGGGCGAGAGCAGCAGCTCGGCGACCGTGAACACGAACAGGATGCCGACGATCGCGAGCAACGGCGTCGAGTTCGCTCCGCCCCCGGCGAACGGGATGAAGAGCAGGAACGCCACGCCCATGACCGTCGTCCCGAGCGCGAACTTCACGGGCGTCGACGGCTGCCGTTCGCCGAGCTTCGTCCAGATCGCCGCGAAGACCCCGGACAGCAGGATGATGAAGACCGGGTTGATCGACTGCACCCACGAGATCGGCATCTCCCAGCCGAACAGGTTCCGGTCGAGCTGCTCGTCCGAGTAGATCGTGAGCACCGTGAACTGCTGCTGGTACAGCGACCAGAAGGCCACGCTCGCGACGAACAGCGGGATGAAGCCGAACACCCTGCTGCGTTCGACGGCGCTCACCGCGCGGCTCGTGAGTATGACGATGAAGTACGCCACCGCCGCGACCACCGTGCCGCCGATCACCCAGGTGACGAGATTCGTCGCGGTGACCAGACCGGTGAGCACGAGCGCTGCGACGAGGATCACCGCCGCGATCGCGATGCCGACGACCAGACCCCTGCGCTCGCGCGGCAGCGGGTTGGGCACGACGGATGCCTCGGGCGGCAACCCCCTTCGGCCGAACGAGTACTGGATCAGCCCGATGGCCATCCCGACCGCCGCCGCACCGAAGCCCCAGTGGAACCCGACCGTCGACTGGAGCAGACCGGTGATGAGCGGCCCGAGGAACGCGCCCAGGTTGATGCCGAGGTAGAAGAGGGCGAAGCCGGCATCCCGCCGGGGGTCGTCGCGCGAGTACAGCGTTCCGACCACGCTCGTGGCATTCGCCTTCAGGCCGCCCGACCCGAATGCGACGAGCACGAGGCCGACGCCGACGCCGATGAATCCCGGGAGGAGCGCGAGGGCGATGTGCCCCGCCATGATCACGATCGCCGAGGTGAAGAGCACCCGCTCGCTGCCGAGCAACCGATCCGCGATCCAGGCGCCGAGGATCGTCGACAGGTACACGGCACCGCCGTACGCGCCGACGATCCCGGCGGCGGCGCTCTGCTCCATGCCGAGGCCACCCTCGGACACCGAGAAGTAGAGGTAGAGCAGCAGGATCGACTGCATGCCGTAGAAGCTGAACCGCTCCCACATCTCCACGCCGAAGATGTGCGCCAGCGCGCGCGGCTGGCCGAAGAAGCCTCGGTCAGCGCGCTCGTCGCGGTGGCCGGCCTCGGTCGGCGGCGCCGTCACCCCTGCGCTCGCCCCCGCCCCGGCCGCCGACCCGTCGCTCTCCCCCGTCGGACGATCGTCGTCTCGCATGGCCCCGCACCCTACACCCGATCGCAGCGCGCGGTCAGTGGCCGCCGCATCCGTCGCGGGGCCTTGTCGCACCGGTCATCCGGTGCTGGACTTGCGGCGGCACCACGACCACAGGGGGACACCGCACATGCCGTACATCACCGTCGGGACCGAGAACTCCGCTCCCATCGAGCTCTACTACGAGGACCACGGCGAGGGCCGACCCGTCGTCCTCATCCACGGCTACCCGCTGGACGGGGCGTCATGGGAGAAGCAGGCCCGCGCGCTGCTCGGCGCGGGATACCGCGTCGTCACCTACGACCGACGTGGCTTCGGACGATCGTCGAAGCCCGCGATCGGCTACGACTACGACACGTTCGCCGCCGACCTGAAGACGCTGCTCGATTCGCTCGAGCTCACGGAGGTCACGCTCGTCGGCTTCTCGATGGGCACGGGCGAGGTCGGCCGGTACCTCGGCGCGCACGGCAGCGACCGCATCGCGAAGGCCGCGTTCCTCGGCTCGCTCGAACCGTACCTGCGGCAGACCGACGACAACCCCGACGGCGCCGCTCCCGACTTCGACGGGCTGAAGTCCCAGGCCGAGGGCGACCGGTTCGCGTGGTTCGACGGCTTCTTCGAGAACTTCTACAACCTCGACGAGAACCTCGGCTCCCGCATCTCCGAGGCCGCCGTCCGCGCGAGCTGGACCACGGCGGCGGGCGCGGGATGGTACGCCGCGTCGGCCGCGGTCGACACCTGGCTGACCGACTTCCGCGCCGACATCGAGCGCATCGACGTGCCGGTCCTCATCGTGCACGGCACCGCCGACCGCATCCTGCCGATCGACGCCACCGCGCGACGGTTCGGCCCGCTGTTGCCGTCGGCCGAGTACATCGAGATCGAGGGCGCACCGCACGGCATGCTGTGGACGCACGCCGAGGAGATCAATGCGGCGCTGCTGACGTTCGTGGCGTCGTAGGGGCAGCCGGCACCGAGCGGCGCCGGGCGGCGCCCGGCGCCGTCAGCCCGCGAGCGCCTCGAGCAGCTGCGGCTTGGTCATGCGCGAGTAGCCCGTGACCCCGCGCTCCTTCGCGAGCGCGCGCAGCTCGGGGACCGTGCGCGACGCGAGTTCGGCGGTCGCGGGCTTGGCGCCCGGCTTCAGCGCGGGCTTCGCTCCCGGCTTGGTCGCCGGCTTCCTCGTCGTCGCCGGCTTCGCGGCGGGCGTCGCCGCAACCGGCTTCGCGGCGGGCGACTCCGGCGCGGGCGCGGCGGACGCGGGAGCGTCGACCGGCGCGTCGGCGGACGCGGCGGCCGGCGCGCTCGTCGCGGCGGGCGACACGGGCTCCTCCGGTGCCGCGGGAGCCGCGGCATCCGTCGTCGCATCCTTCCGGCTGAGCTTGCGCAGCCGGTCGCGCGTCGCCTGCCCGGCTCGGGCGGCGAGCTGCTTCGCGGCGCCGAGCGCCTTCGCGGCGGGGTTCTGGTCGGTGTTCGCAGGTGCCATCATCGATCCCTCGGGGTGGGGGCGGGTGGGGTCCTGCGGAATCGTAGCCGGATCAGCGTCGCAGTTCGAGCGTGCAGCACTTCACGCCGCCGCCGCCGAGCAGCAGCTCGGAGAGGTCGACGCCGATCGGGTGGTAGCCGGCCTCGCGGAGCTGGCGCTCGAATCCCGTCGCGCGCGCGGCGATCACGACGTTGCGCCCGTCGCTGTACGAGTTGAGGCCGAGCACCGCGGCGTCCTCCTCGGAGACGAGGATCGCGTCGGGATAGCGCTCGCGGAGGACCTCGAGCGAAGGCCCGTCGAACGCGCTCGGCAGGTAGGCGATGTGCTCCTGCCCCGGCCGGGAGTCCAGCACCGCGATCGCAGTGTCGAGGTGGTAGAAGCTCGGGTTCACGAGCGTCAGCGTGACGACCTCGCGGCCGGTGACGCGCGCGAGCTCGTCGTGGCTGGACCCGTCGCTGCGGAAGCCGGTGCCGGCCAGGATCGCGTCGCCGACGAGGAGGAAGTCGCCCTCGCCCTCGTTGGTCTCGGCGGGCTCGCGCACGTCGAAGCCCGCCCGACGGAACCACTCCATGTAGGCCGGGCCCTCGGCCGCCCGCTGCTCGTGCGTGAACTTCGCGCCGTACGCGATGCCGTCGATCACGGTGCCGCCGTTCGCCGCGTAGACCATGTCGGGCAGGCCCTCGACCGGGTCGATGAGCTGCACGTCGAAGCCGAGCCCGACGTACGTGTCGTGCAACGTCTGCCACTGCGCCACGGCGAGCGCCGTGTCGGTGGGCTTGGCCGGGTCCATCCACGGGTTGATCTGGTACACGACGGTGAAGTGCTCGGGGCGGCACATCAGCACGGACTTCTTCGTCGCGGTGCGCTCCGGCGCGGTGGGGGTCGGGGTCGTCTGGGTCTCGATCACGGTCGACATCTCACTCCTCGAGGTGGGTTCGTCGGCCGGGCACGGCGGCGCGCCGCCGGCTCGGCCGGTGGGGTGTCGGCGGACCAGGTCGCTCTCTCGAGCCCCGGCGGCGGTGTTCGGATGGCACCGCCGTCGGGACGCCACCTCCAGTGTGGGCCTCGCGGCCCGCGAGTTCTCGGCTTCCGGCACACGATTCCTGCGCGTTCGTCGAGCTCGCGCAACGATTCGGGCGTGACGGATGCCGCGTCCGCGCGCTTCGCGCGTCGTGGCGGGCCGGGCGGGCGCACGAATCCGGCGCGGGCTCCGCACGCTCGCACAGCCGCGTCACCTGTCGCATCCGGCGATCGAGAGGATGCCGGATGCACCGCTTGCGGCCTCACGCGGTGCATTCGGCATCCCCTCGAGCGAACCAGCCGGGTGCGCGGGCGGATGCTTGCCGTCGGCAGACGCGGTACGCCGTCCTGAGCCCCGCCCGGTCGCCCTACCCCGGCCGGGGCGAGGAGACCCGGACGCCGGAGGGCGCGCGCATCGCCGACTGCAACGGCGGCCTACGGGGCCGGATCCGACGACGCCGAGCGCGCCCGGGCGGCGGCCGAGCTCAGCGAGCTCCGTCGCGACGCGACCCGACCCGGCGGGGTCGCCCGACGCGATGCCCCTCGACGAGGCGCCGGCGATGGTCGTGTTCGAACGCGCGCAGGTGCCGGACGACGTGTGCCGAGCGTCGCCGATCCGGAGTTCGACGTGTCGACGTACCGACGCGTGGGGACCATGCCCGACGGCGCATCCATCCACGTCGCGCGCAACGCGGACGCCACGCAGGTCTGCCTGCATGCTGACGTGCCCGAGGTCGGAGGCACGTCGACCTGCACCGACGGTGCCGCCTTCCCCGCGGACGGCATGTACGTCGAAGGAGGATTCGAGTCCGGTTCCTCCCACGTCGAGTGGTCCGCGTCGGGCGAGGTGAGCTTCCCCACCACGCCTGCCGACTGATCCGGCGGCGTGCCTCCGCCCACCCGAGCTCAGGCCGCGCGCACCCCGGCCTCCTCGTTGCGGCGGTCGCGCCACGCGAGCCAGTGCCTCACGGCCGCGTCGTCGTAGTGCGGGCCCGAGATCCCGAGCGTGAACAGGCGCACGCCGGCATCGTAGAGCGCGTCGGCGTACGCGTCGTCGAGGCTGCGGCGCGAGAGCTCGTTCGAGATCGTGATGCCCGAGACGTCGCGCCCGACCTTCTCGCCCCAGCGCTTCAGCACGTCGACCTTGTGACCCAGCTCGTCGGGTCGCACGAACGAGTGCCAGATGTCGGCGTGCTCGGCGACGAGTCGGAGCGTCTTCTGCTCACCCTTGCCGCCGATCATGATCGGGATGTCGCGGGTCGGCGCCGGGTTCAGCTGCGCCCAGCGCGCCTTCACCCGGGGCAGCGCCTCGGCGAGGTCGTCGAGGCGCGAGCCGACGGTGCCGAACTCGTAGCCGTACTCGTCGTAGTCGCGCTCGAACCAGCCCGAACCGGTGCCGAAGATGAAGCGACCCGTGTCGCCGCCCTTCGCGCTGATGTGGTCGAGGGTGCGGGCCATGTCGGCCTGCAGGTCGGCGTTGCGGTAGGAGTTGCAGTTCACCAGGGTGCCGAACTCGACGTGCTCGGTCTGCTCGGCCCACGCGCCGAGCATCGTCCACGCCTCGAAGTGGAGGCCGTCGGGGTCGCCGGACAACGGGAAGAAGTGATCCCAGTTCATGACCACGTCGACACCGAGGTCCTCCATGCGGAGCACGGCGTCGCGGATCTGCGTGTAGGTCGCGTGCTGCGGCTGCAGCTGCACGGCGAGGCGCGCGGGAACGGTGTTCGGGGTCATGCGGTCACGATACGTCGGTCGGCGAGCGGTTTCCGCGGTGTGCGCCGATGGCGAACGGATGCCGCATCCGCGCGTCGCGCGCCACTGCGATCACGAAACCGCAACACCACGCACGAAACCGGCGTCGGCCCGTATCGCCACGCAACGGACCGTCCTACAGTGGGCCCATGGACAACCTCGACCGGGCCATCCTCGACCTGCTCCGCCAGAACTCGCGGGCCGGGTACGGCGACATCGGGTCCGCCGTCGGGCTGTCGGCATCGGCCGTCAAGCGTCGGGTCGACAAGCTGGTCGCCGACGGCGTCATCAAGGCGTTCACGATCCAGGTCGACCCCGCCGTCGACGGCATGAGCACCGAGGCCTACGTCGAGCTGTTCTGCCGGGGCACGGTCGCGCCCGACGAGCTGCAGCGGATCCTGCAGGGCGTGCCCGAGGTCGTCTACGCGGGCACCGTGACGGGCAGCGCCGACGCGATCGTGCACATGCGCGCCCGCGACATCACCTCGCTCGAGGAGGCGCTCGAACGCGTGCGGATCGCCCCCAACGTGGACCACACGCGGAGCGCGATCGTGCTCTCGCGCCTCGTCAACCGGAACCGAGACTGACGCCGGCTCCCGAGCACCGACCCCGGAGACCCCATGCGATTCACCGTCGACGACGACGCGCGCACTCCCCCGTACGAACAGCTGCGCATGCAGGTCGTCGACGCCGTGCGCGACGGGCGCCTCGCGGCCGGCTCGAAGCTGCCGACGGTCCGAGCCCTCGCCGAGGAGCTCGGGCTCGCCGCGAACACGGTCGCGCGCGCCTACAAGGAGCTCGAGGGCGACGGCGTCGTCGAGGGGCGCGGCCGAGCGGGCACGTTCGTCAGCGCGGCGGGCGATCCGGTCGAGCGGGCGCTGCAGGCCGCGGCATCCGACTTCGCCGACACGGCCCAGCGCCTGGGCGTGACGACGGAGGCCGCCGAGGCCGCCGTCGCACGCGCGCTGCGCGCCCGCCGCTGACCTGCGCGCGCGATCGCGCCTCGGTCCGCTCGCGGCGCGCCGGGCGTCAGCTCGCCGCGGCCTCCTGCGGCGCCGGGATCGGCTCCTTCGGCAGCCGCCGGACCTTCTGCCGGCGGCGCCGGCGCTCGGGGATCATCGATCGCATCTCCTCGAGCTTGCCGAAGCAGAGCAGTCGGTCCTCGGCCTCGAGCACGACGCCCTTGCGCGGGTTCGGGATCACCGTGGCCCCGCGGTGCAGGGTCAGGACCGTGATGTCCCGCTCCCACAGCCCGGACTCGCCGAGCGACTTGCCGACGAGGTCGGCCGCGCCGTGCACGAGGAGCTCGGCCACGCCGTAGCCGGTCGACACCGTGAGCCGCTGGCGCACGTCGATCTCGGGGAACGCGACCTGGTTGCCGATGTAGTCGATGATGGCGCCCGCGACGTCCAGCTTCGTCGCCGTCTCGATGCCCTGCAGGCCGGGCGAGGAGTTCACCTCCATGACGAGCGGGCCCTCGTTGCCCTCGAGCATGTCGACGCCCGCGACCTTCAGGCCCATGATCTGCGCCGACCGCACCGCGGCCTGCTCGTACTCGGGCGTGAGCTCGACGGGTTCGACGCTGCCGCCTCGGTGCACGTTCGAGCGGAACTCGTCGCCGCTCGCGACCCGCCGCATGGCCGCGACGACCCGGTCGCCGACGACGAGGGCGCGGATGTCGCGTCCGCGGCTCTCGGCGATGAACTTCTGGATCAGCACGTTCTGTTTGGTCGAGTGCAGCGTCTCGATGATCGCCTCGGCGACCTTGACCGTCGGCGCGAGGATGACGCCGATGCCCTGGGTGCCCTCGAGCA
Source organism: Agromyces kandeliae (assembly GCF_009674665.1). Taxonomy (GTDB): domain Bacteria; phylum Actinomycetota; class Actinomycetes; order Actinomycetales; family Microbacteriaceae; genus Agromyces; species Agromyces kandeliae. The sequence continues at coordinate 21,030 of NZ_WKJD01000015.1, read as the reverse complement.
GCTTGATGACGACCGGCGCGCCGCCGACCGACTCGATCGCGGGGCGCAGGTCGGCGCGGTTGCGCACGAACGTCGTCGCCGGCAGCGCGATGTTGTGGCGCGAGAGGATCTGGTTCGCGCGGAGCTTGTCGCGCGCGTTCGTGATGCCGTTCGCCGTGTTCGGCGTGTAGACGTCCATCTGCTCGAACTGGCGGACGACGGCCGTGCCGAAGTAGGTGATCGAGTTGCCGATGCGCGGCAGGATCGCGTCGTAGTCCGACAGCGGACGACCGCGGTACTGCAGGTCGGGCTCGGCGCCGGAGAGGTCGATGCCGAAGCGGAGGGTGTTGAGGACCTTGACCTCGTGACCGCGCTGCTGCGCTGCAGCACGGAGACGCTGGGTCGAGTACGCCTGCGGCGCGCGCGACAGGATCGCGAGTTTCATTCGGGAGTCCCTGCGAAGATGATCGGGTGACGGATGTGCCGAACCATTCAAACACCATCGCCGGATGGCGCGAATGGGTGCGCCTCCCGCAGGCCGACGTCGCGTGGCTGAAGGCCAAGCTCGACACGGGCGCGCGCTCGTCGGCGCTCCACGCCTTCGACGTCGAGGAGTTCGAGCGCGACGGGGCGGACTGGGTGCGCTTCGGCATCCACCCCTGGCAGGACACCGACGCGGATGCCGCGACGGTCGAGCTCCCCGTCCACGATCGCCGGGTCGTCCGCAGTTCGACGGGCCACACGCAGGAGCGGCTCGTGGTGCTCATGGAGGTCGTCCTGCACGACCGGCCGGTCACGGCCGAGGTCACGCTCACGAACCGCGACGAGATGGGCTTCCGCATGCTCATCGGACGCGAGGCGCTGCGCAACGGGTTCCTCGTCGACGCCGGCCGCTCGTTCGTCGGCGGGCGCGCGCCGCGCGACATCCGCCGTCGCAACCGCGGCCGCGCCTGACGCCGCCGGTCGTTCTCCGCCTGGGGCGTCGCGAGTTCGCAGGACCGACCGGGTCACGCCGTCCAGGGGCGTGCCATCGTGCGCATCATCCTGCGAATCCGCACCGCGACCGCGCGCGACCGGCGCGAGCTCGCAGGACCCGCCGCGCCATGGTGCCGCGAGGCGGGGCATGGCGCCCCTCATCCTGCGAACTCAACGGGGCGGCGGGCCGGGCTCGACGGATGCCGCGGCTCACGCCGCCGCGAGGTCGGCCTCCAACCGGGCGACGTCCTCGGCGCGGCACAGCTCGGTCGCCGGCTGCATCGCCGTCGCGCTCCCGGCGGCGACCGCGGTGCGGAACGCCTCGCCGAGGGTCCGCCCCTGGGCGAGCCGGAGCACGAGCGCACCGAGGAAGGCGTCCCCCGCGCCGACGGCGCTCGCCACGCGGACGCGCGGCGTGGGCAGCCGCAGGACCTCGTCACGCGTCACGAGCACGGCGCCGCGCCCGCCGAGCGTGAGCGCGACGACCTCCGCACGACCCGATGCGACGAGCACTCGGGCCGCCTCGACCAGCTCGGGCTCGTCGAGTTCGCCGTCGGCGCCGACGAGTTCGGCGAGCTCGTCCCGGCTCGGCTTGATGAGGAACACGCCCGCATCGAGCGCGCGGCGCAGGGCCGGCCCCGAGGCATCCACCACCAACCGCACGTCGTGGGCCGCCGAGATCTCGGCGAGCCTCGCGTAGTAGTCGTCGGGCACGCCCGGCGGCAGGCTGCCGCTGGCGACGAGGAACCCGCCGACGGGCAGCTCGTCGGCGACGACCGACAGGCACGCGCGCCACTCGGGCTCGCGCATCGTGGGACCCTGCAGCACGAACCGGAACTGCTCCCCGGTCGACAGCTCGTCGACCGTGAAGCTCTCGCGGGTGTTGCCGGCGATCGTGATCACCCGGGCCACGAGGCCGGCCTCCTCGATGAACCCGCGGTACGCCTGGCCGGTCGGGCCGCCGAGCGGGTAGACCGCGATCGAGCTGCCGCCGAGGTTCCGGATGGCGCGGCTCACGTTGACCCCGCCGCCGCCCGGATCGAACCGGCTGGGCCCGCACCGCAGCTTGTGCTCGGGGACGACCCGGTCGGCCGTGCTCGACACGTCGAGCGCGGGATTCATGGTCAACGTCACGATGGGTGCGTGCACGGCCATGTCCAGAGCCTAGGCGGCGCGTACGGCCGCGACGGGACCAACGACCGCTCGGCGGTCATGCGGGCGTCTTGACCGCGGTGCCCGCCTTCCACACGTGCGTGACGTGCGCCGGCCCGGCGAGCGCCGAGACGTCCGCGAGCGGATCGACGTCGAGCGCGATGACGTCGGCGTCGTAGCCGGCCTCGAGCCGCCCGGATCGCGGCGCCTGCGGCCCGAGCGTGCGCGGGGCCGACGCGGTGGCCGCCCGGATCGCCTCGAGCGGGCTGTAGCCGACCGAGACGAGATGCCCCAGCTCCTCGGCGTTGGTGCCGTGCGGCACGAGCGAGTCGGCGCCGACGGTCGCGAAGTCCGTGCCGGCGGCCACCGTCACGCCCGCGTCGCGGGCCACGTGCATCGACTCGAGGTGCCGGTCGGCGACGACGCGGGTCTTCTCCGCGGCCCACGGCGGGAGTGCGTCGAGTCGCCGGAGCAGTCGAGCGGCGATCGACCGCGTCGAGACCAGGATCGTGCCGGTCTCCACCATCGCCGCCGCAGCCTCCTCATCGAGGTAGGTGCCGTGCTCGATCGACCCGACACCGGCCTCGAGCGCAGCCATGATGCCCGGCTTGCCGTGGCAGTGCGCGGCGACCACCCGGCCGGCGCGTCCGGCCTCCTCGACGATCGCGCGCAGCTCCTCGTTCGAGAACTGCTGGTGGATCGGGTCGTCGAGCTCGCTCAGCACCCCGCCGGAGGCGTGCACCTTGATCACCTTCGCGTTCCGGCGCAGTTGCAGTCGCACGGCCTTCAGGCATTCGTCGACGCCGTCGCAGAGCTGCAGGGGCAGGCCCTGGTGCGCCCCGTCGACGATGACGTCGACCGGCATCTCGTGGAGGTCGCCGTGCCCCCCGGTCGTGCTCAGCATCGCCCCGGCGCCGTAGACGGTCGGACCGGGGATCGTGCCCTCGTCGATGACGCGCGCGAGCGAGACGCCGTAGCCGCCGACCTCGCGGATGCTCGTGACGCCGGCGTCGAGGAGGTCGGCCGCCGAGCGCGTGGCACGCGCGACGTGCACGGCCTGCGGCTCCCGCACGAGCATCGTGAGGTCGCCACCGGTCACCCCGATCAGGTGGGCGTGGCAGTCCCACAGCCCCGGCATCACCGTCGGCACGTGGATGGCCGCGTCATCCGTGTCGGGGGCACCGGCGCGCGGGCCGGCGTAGTCGATCGTCGTGCCGGAGAGCACCACGGTCGCGTCGCGGACGGGGTCGCCCTCGCCCGGGATCATCAGGTCGGCATCGATGCGCACCGCCATCGCCTCCGTCAGTACTCGACGGCGTCGCGTGAGATCGGACAGGTCATGCAGTGCCCGCCGCCGCGCCCGCGCCCGAGCTCCGCCCCGACGATCTCGATGACCTCGACGCCCGCGTTGCGGAGCAGCTCGTTCGTGTACGTGTTCCGGTCGTACGTGAAGACGACGCCGGGCTCGACCGCGACGGCGTTGTTGCCGCTGTCCCACTGCTGCCGCTCGCCGGCGTACCATCCGCCGCCGGGCTCGACCGCCCGCAGCTTCGCGAGGCCGAGCGACTCGGCGACCACGTCGATGAACGACGCGCGCTCCTCGGCGACCTCGATGCCCCCGCCGTCGGCGGGCCGCAGCGAGAACGTGTGGATGCCGTCGACGATGTCGGGGTAGTACGTCACGAGGTCGCGGTCGGCGAACGTGAAGACGGTGTCGAGGTGCATGGCGGCGCGCAGCTTCGGCATGCCCGCGACGACGACCCGGTTCGCGGCGCCCTGTTCGAACAGCCGGGAGGCGACGGCCGTGATCGCCTGCCGGGAGGTGCGCTCGCTCATGCCGATGAGCACGACGCCGTTGCCGACCGGCATGACGTCGCCGCCCTCGAGCGTGGCCTGGCCCCAGTCCTGCTCGGGGTCGCCCCACCACACGGTGCTGCTGGTGTAGTCGGGGTGGAAGTCGTAGATGGCCTTCATCAGCATGGTCTCCGCGTGGCGCGCCGGCCAGAACAGCGGGTTCAGCGTCAGGCCGCCGTAGATCCAGCACGTCGTGTCGCGCGTGTAGATCGTGTTGGGAAGCGGCGGCATGAGGTACTCGGTCATGCCCGCCGATTCGCGCACCAGCGCGACCTCCGGGGACCGGAACTCCGCCGGCAGGTCGCGCGTCGACAGCCCGCCGATGAGGTACTCGGTGAGCGCCGAATGGTCGAGCGAGTCGAGGAAGGCGCGCGTGTCGGCGACGAGGCCGCCGCCGACCTCGTTCGCGACGATCTTGCGATCGAGCAGCCAGTCGCGTGCGCCCGGCACCGCCAGGGTCTCGGCGAGCAGGTCGTGGAGCTCGACCACCTCGACGCCGCGGTCCCGCAGGTGCTGCACGAAGTCGGCGTGGTCGCGCTGGGCGTTCTGGACCCAGAGCACGTCGTCGAACAGGAGCGCGTCGCTGTTGCTCGGCGTCAGCCGTTCATGGCTCAGCCCGGGCCTGCAGACGAGGACCCTGTTCAGGCGGCCGACCTCGGAATGGACGCCGTACGACTGGTGCGACATGGTGTGCTCCCTTCTGCGCCGCAGCGCGAGGACGGTCAGAGCTGGACGACACCGGTTGCGAGCAGGACGACGCCGATCACGGCGAACGCCACGATGGCGATGAAGACCACGAGGCCGGCGGGCGTGAACACCCTGGCCTGCTGCTGGCGGCGGGCGACGACGTAGAGCGCGGTCGCGGGGGCGAGCAGGATGCATGCCAGGAACAGGAACACGTACCCGGCGGCCCAGATCAGGAACAGCGTGTACGCGGTCGAGATCGCGGCGATCACGAGTTCGCGCGTCCGACGCGCCGGCGCGGCATCCGCGTACCCGTCCCGCCGCACGGCGATCTTCACGGCGTATGCGCTCGCGAGCGCGTAGGGCGCGAGCGACAGCGCCGCCGTGAGGTCGAGCGTGAAGTCGAGCGCGTCGCTCACGAACTGCACGGCGAAGAGGATGACGGTGACGAGGATCGACGTCCACAGCACGGCGTGCTCGGGCACGTCCCGCGAGTTCAGCCGCGCGAAGTAGCCGGGCAGGTCCCGGTCCGTCGCGGCCGCGAACACCACGTCGGCGGCGAGCAGCTGCCACGCCAGGTAGGCGCCGAGCACCGAGATGATGAGCCCGACCCGGATGAACGCGCCGCCCCACGGGCCGACGGCCGCCTCGAGGACGCCGCCGGCGGACGGCTGCTGCAGCGCCGCGATCTCGGCCTGCGGCAGGATCCCGTACGACAGGATCGAGACGGACGCGAAGAGGGCGAGCACCGAGAGGAAGCCGAGCACGGTCGCCCGCCCGACGTCGGAGCGCTTCTTCGCGTAGCGCGAGTAGACGCTCGCGCCCTCGATGCCGAGGAACACGAAGACCGTGATGAGCATGGTGCCCTGCACCTGCGTGAACAACGCCTCGTCCCCAGCGGGCCCGGCGTCGCCGGAGAGGTTGCCGACGAAGACGTCCCAGTCGAAGAAGAAGACGACGAGGACGAGGAAGAGCGCGAGCGGCACGAGCTTCGCGATCGTGACGATGAAGTTCACGGCGGCCGCCTCGCGGACGCCCCGCCGGATCAGCAGGTACACGCCCCACACCGCGGCAACCGAGATGAAGAACGACGGCCACGTGTCGCCCTCGCCGAGCACCGGGCGCAGCTCGGGGAAGAGCTGCGAGAGCGTCGTCATGATGAGGACCCAGTAGAAGGCGTTCCCCGCGCAGGCCGACGCCCAGTAGCCCACCGCGGAGAGGAAGCCGGGGTAGACGCCGAAGCCGGCCCGCGCGTAGACGTAGACCCCGTTGTCGAGCTTCGGCTTCCGCATCGCGAGCGTCTGGAACACGAGCGCCAGCGTGAGCATGCCGAGCCCGGCGATCGTCCACGCGATCAGCGCGCCGTACACGCCGGTCTGGCTCGCGAAGCGCGCCGGCAGCTGGAACACGCCCGCGCCGACCATCGAGCCGACCACCATCGCGGTCAGTGCCGGGAGGCTCAGCTTCGACGGCGCCCGCGTCCCGGCCGTCGATGCCATCGGAGCCCCTCCCCGGTTCGATCCGCCCCCGCGCGGAGGGTTCAGGACGCGGCGTCGCAACCTGCTCCGTGTCTAGCGCAGCGTCCGGGGGCGCACAAGGGCGAGGGCGGATGCCACGGGCCCGGGCGGGCTCGGAGCGGTCGGCGTGCCCGCGGGCCGGCCGGCCGACCACGGCGAAGGGGCGGCCGCGCCTGCGACCGCCCCCTCGTGGCATCCGTCTCGGTGTGCCTAGATGACGCCGTCGGAGATCGTCGTCGGGTTGCCGAACCGGTGGTTCGTGATCGAGATCGCCTGCTCGTGCAGGAACGGCAGCAGCTCGACGCGGCCCGACGGAGTCACCGGGTGCGACCAGACCGCGAGGTCGGGCGTGCCGCCCGTCGCCTCGGCGAGCGCCGTGGCCGACCCGCCGACGAGGCGGACGCGGCCCGTGACCTCGCCCTTCCCCGCGCGCGCGATCCAGCCGGCGTCGCCCTCGCGGACCACGCGGGTGTCGCGTGCCGCGAGGAGGGCGCGGACGCCCTTGGGCAGCTCGTGCGCGGTGGAGACGGACAGCGGCGCCTTGGCGAGGAGGCCGGCCGCGATGACGCGGAGGCCGTCGGCGAGCGTCGCGTCCTCGCCCACGCGGATCGTGACCGGCAGCGGCAGGTAGCGGAAGAGGTTCCGCTCCACGCCGAGGCCCGAGACGTCCTTCACCGTGGCGTACTCGTCGGCCCAGGCGACCGCGTCGGAGAGCGCCGACCGGCGGAGCATCTCGAACGCGTCGTAGTCGAGCGAGGACTGCGACGCCTCGATGAGCTCGGTCACACGGCGCTCGAGGCCGCGCAGGTGGAGCGAGCGGCTCGGCTCGGAGTGGTCCGGCTGCCAGTCGCCGAGGCCGAACAGGTAGTTCGGGCCGCCGGCCTTCGCACCCGCCCCCACCGAGGAGCGCTTCCAGCCGCCGAACGGCTGCCGCTGCACGATCGCGCCCGTGATGCCGCGGTTGACGTACAGGTTGCCGGCCTCGACGTTCGCGAGCCAGGTGGCGAGCTCGTCGGCGTCGAGCGAGTGCAGGCCGGCCGTGAGGCCGAAGTCGACGGCGTTCTGGAAGCGGATGGCCTCGTCGAGGTCCTTGGCGTGCATGATGCCGAGCACGGGGCCGAAGAACTCGGTGAGGTGGAAGTACGAGCCCGGCTTCACGTTCGCGCGGATGCCGGGCGACCAGAGGCGGCCCGTGCCGTCGAGCTGGCGCGGCTCGACGAGCCAGTCCTCGTCGGCGCCGAGCGTCGTGAGCGCGTGCAGCAGCTTGCCGCCGGCGGGCTCGACGATGGGGCCCATCTGGCTGGACGGGTGCTCGGGCCAGCCGACCCGGAGGCTCGTCGCGGCGTCCACCAGCTGGCGGCGGAACCGCTCCGACTTCGCGACCGAGCCGACCAGGATCACGAGCGACGCGGCCGAGCACTTCTGGCCCGCGTGGCCGAACGCGCTCTTCACGACATCGGATGCCGCGAGGTCGAGGTCGGCCGACGGCGTCACGATGATCGCGTTCTTGCCGCTCGTCTCGGCGAGCAGGGGCAGGTCCGTGCGGAACGAGCGGAACAGCTCCGCCGTCTCGTACGCACCCGTGAGGATGACCCGGTCGACCTTCTCGTCGGAGACGAGCTTCGTGCCGAGGTCGCGCGAGCCGAGGTCCACGAGGGCCAGGAGGTCCTTCGGGATGCCGGCCTCCCAGAGCGCCTCGACCATGATCGCGCCCGAGCGCTGCGAGAGCTTCGCGGGCTTGATGATCACGCCCGAGCCGGCGGCGAGCGCGGCGAGCACGCCGCCCGCGGGGATCGCGACCGGGAAGTTCCACGGCGGGGTGACGACGGTGAGCTTCGACGGCACGAACCGCGCGCCCTGCACGTGGTCGAGTTCGCGCGCCCGCTCGGCGTAGTAGTGCGCGAAGTCGATGGCCTCGCTGATCTCCGGGTCCGACTCGGCGATGGTCTTGCCGGTCTCGGACGCCATCACCTCGATGAGCCGGTCGCGGTTCGCGGCGAGCGCGAGGCCCGCGCGGTGGAGCAGCGCGGCGCGCTCGTCGGCCGGCTGGGCCGCCCACGCCGCGGCACGCTCGGTGACCGCGGTCATGAGCTGCTCGAGCTCATCGGCCGTCTCGATGCGGTTCGCCTTCAGGGTGTCGATGCCGAGCGTCGACGTCGGGACTCGCTCCAGGATGCGGCGGCCCCAGTCGCGGTTCGCGGCGAGCGCCGGGTCGGTGTCGGGCTCGTTGCGGAACCCGGGCGTGACGCCGGGGCCGGTGAGCTCGGCTGCGGCGGCGGCCGCGGCATCCGTCAGCTCGCCGTCGAGCGAGGAGCCGCGGGTGATGCCGAGGACGACGCTCGTGAGCGAGCCCTCGTGCTCCTCGCCCGGAGCGGGCGCGCCGACGACGGTGCCGGCGAGGTCGGCCACGTCCTTCTCGTCCCACTCGGTCCGGCGGTTCTGCGTGCGGTTCGGCGACGGCGCAGCGCCCTCCGGGTCCTCGCCCTCGAGCGCGGCGAGCGAGCGCAGGTACCGGTCGCGCTCGCGCTCGAACAGGGCGCGGTTCTCGTTCAGCTCGAAGACGGCCGACATGAAGTTGTCCTGGCTCGCGTTCTCCTCGAGGCGGCGGATCAGGTACGCGATCGCGACGTCGAACTCGCTCGGGTTCACGACGGGCGTGTAGAGCAGCAGGCGGCCGACGTCGCCGCGCACGGCCTCGGCCTGGCCGGTCGCCATGCCGAGCAGCATCTCGAACTCGACGCCGTCGGCGACGCCGCGGTCCTTCGCGGTGAGGAATGCGTGCGCGACGTCGAAGAGGTTGTGGCCGGCGATGCCGAGCTTCACGGCGTCGATCCGGTCGGGCGTCATCGACCAGTGCAGCACGCGCTTGTAGTTGGTGTCGGAGTCCTGCTTGGTCGAGTACGTCGCGAGCGGCCAGTCGTGCACGCGGGCGTCGACGGTCTCCATCGCGAGGTTCGCGCCCTTGACGACGCGCACCTTGATCGGCGCGCCTCCGGCGGTCCGTCGCGCCTGCGCCCACTCGGTGAGCCCCTGCATCGCGCCGAGCGCGTCGGGCAGGTAGGTCTGCAGCACGATGCCGGCTTCCAGGCCCTGCAGCTGCGGCTGGTCGAGGAGGCGCGTGAAGACCGCGATCGTGAGGTCGAGGTCGCGGTACTCCTCCATGTCGAGGTTGATGAACTTGGCCTTGCCCTGCGCGGTGCCGCGGGCGGCCAGCTCGTAGAGCGGCGTGAGCTTCGCGACGACCTTCTCGACGGCCTCGTCGAACGACCACATCGACAGCTGGCTGACGACGCTCGAGACCTTGATCGAGACGTAGTCGACGTCGTCGCGCGCGAGGAAGTCGTAGGTGCCCTTCAACCGCCGGTCGGCCTCGTGCTCGCCGAGCACGGCCTCGCCGAGCAGGTTGAGGTTCAGGCGGTTGCCCGACTCGCGGAGCTTCGCGATCGCGGGGCCGAGCTTGGCGGGCGTCGCGTCGAGCACGAGGTGGCCGACCATCGCGCGCAGGACGCGTCGCGCGATCGGGATGACGAGCCAGGGGAAGGTCGGCGCCATCGCGCCGCCGAGCCGGATCGCGGCCTTGAGGTAGCCGGGCAGGAACTTCGGCGTGAGCTTCGCGACCTCGGCGAGGTTGCGGGCGGCGACGCCCAGGTCTTCGGGGCGCATGACGCCGTCGACGAAGCCGACGGTGAACGCGAGACCGTGCTCGTCCTTCAGCACGCCGGCGAGGCGCTGCGCTGCGGGGTCGACGGGGTGGTTCGCGCTCTCGGCGAGCCAGCGCTCGACGAGAGCGATGACGTGATCGGTGTCGGGAACGACGTCCACGAGGAGCTTCGAAGTGGTCACGACTGCGGTGTCCTTAGGTCTCGGAGGGCGTACGGGGATGATGCACGCCCGGCACCTCCAGTGTGCGCCTCGGATTCCGTTCGGTACAGCGAATGAATCCGATGCATACTGTTCATGTTTCCCGAATGGTCGGGGTCGCGACCTGCGCCGCGCCGACCGCGGGCCCGATACCGATGCGGATGCCGCGCGAGGAGGTCGCACGCATGCTCGACGTCCGACGCCTGCGCCTCCTGGTCGAGCTCAGCCAGCGCGGCACGCTCACCGCGGTCGCCGAGGCGCTCTCGTACAGCCCCTCGTCGGTCTCGCAGCAGCTCAGCCAGCTCGAGAAGGAGGCGGGCGTGCCGCTGCTCGTCCAGGTCGGCCGGCGCGTGCAGTTGACGCCCCAGGCCGAATTGCTCGTCGGCCACGCGCAGGCCGTGCTCGAGCGGCTCGAGGAGGCCGAGGCGGACGTCGCGCGCTCTCTCACCACGGTGAGCGGCACCGTGCGCATCGCCGTCTTCCAGTCCGCCGCACACGCCGTCGTCCCGCAGGCGCTCACCCTCCTCGCCGCCGAGCACCCCTCGCTTCGCGTCGAGGTCACCGAGCGCGAACCCGAACTCGCCCTCTTCGACGTCGCGGCGCGCGACTTCGACCTCGTCGTCGCCGAGCAGTACCCCGGCTACACGCGCCCCCTGCACCCCGAGCTCGACCGGGTCCCGCTCGCGCGCGATGCGATCCGCCTCGCGCTCCCGCCGCATCCGGCCGCACGCCGGCGGGGGCTGCGGCGTCCCGATCCCGTCGCGGCGGCACTCCCCAAGGACGGCCCCACCGAGCTGCTGCGGCTCGTCGCCGGCGACGGCCTCCGAGCCGCCGCGGACATGCCGTGGGTCATGGAACCGCGCGGAACGGCCTCGCGCGAGTGGGCCGAGCAACTCTGCCGCCGCGCGGGGTTCGAACCCGACGTGCGCTTCGAGACCGCCGACCTGATGGCGCACATCCGCCTCATCCGCTCGGGCAACGCCGTCGGCCTGCTCCCCGACCTCGTGTGGGCCGGCGAGGCTCCGAGCGTGCAGCTCGCGTCCCTGCCCGACGACCCGACCCGCGAGGTGTTCTCGTCGACCCGGAGTGCCGCCTCGAGGCGCCCGGCCGTGGTGGCCGCCCGCGACGCCCTCGCCCGCGCAGCGGCCCGGAGCGAGCCGCCCGCGACGCACGACTGATCCTGCGCTCCCATGCCGCTGCCCGCAGGGTCCTGCCGGGGATTCCCACGCGAGCCGGACGGCGGCACTTCGAGACCGCGGCGTGACGCGGCGGGTGCGCCCCGCTACGCTGCGAACATGACCAGCAGGCACAGGCTCGTCATCGGTATGGGGGTACTGGCGGCCGCGCTCGCGTTCACGGGGTGCAGCGGGGCCGAGGGCGAGGACACCGGGGGCACCGTGGATCCCGTCGGCACGTGGGGCGACGCGACCGGAGAGGGCTCGCCGTACCTCGAGCTCGACGAGGGCGGCGACCTCTCGGGCAGCGACGGCTGCAACCAGCTGACCGGGACGTGGTCGGTGAACGAGGCCGATCAGGTGGAGTTCGAGAACGTCGCGAGTACGCAGATGGCGTGCGAGGGGGTCGACGACTGGCTCTCGGGCATGAGCGTCGCAGACGTCGCGAACGACACCATGACGGTGCTCGGCTCCGATGGCTCGCCGATCGGCACCCTCGAGCGAAGCGGCTGACCGAGCCGACGACCGGTGCGGTCCGCAGGCGGCCCGCACCGACCTTCGCGCGCCCGCGCCAGGTCAGCCCGCGGCCTCGCGCCCGCCGGACTCGTCGCCTGCGCCGTCGCCGTGCATCCACGGGGTGTAGCTGACACCCACGAGCAACCCCTCGGGGCTCATCAGGCGCGAGGTCGTCTGCCCCCACGGCTCCTCGTGCGCATCGACGAGGATCTCGAGGCCCCTCGCACGCAGCTCCTCGACCGCGGGGCCGACCGCCTCGGGCGACGCGACGTCGAACTCGACCCACGCCTGCGGCACCGGCCGATCGGCCGGCCACTCCGTCGTGCCGAACGTGGCCTCCGCCGCCTGGTCGAGCGGCCAGATCGCGAACGCCTTCGCACCCTCGACCTCCTCGGTGTGGAAGTAGCGCGGCGCGTTCTCGTGGAACGGGATGCCGAGCGCACCCGCCCAGAAGTCGTGCGACGCGCCGTCGACGGTGCCGATCGGCCCGAACCCGGCGATGAAGGCGATGTCCATGCGCTCATTCGACCGCGGACCCCCGACATCGGGGTCCGCACCCTCGTGCGTCGCCTCAGCCCGCCGCCGACGCGGCCGCCGCCGCGAACCGCGCGGCCTGCGCGCCCAGGAACGCCAGCAGCTCCGGCGGCCCGTCGACGCGGCATCCGACCCCCTCGGGCACCCAGAGCAGCGCCGCCGCGACGCCCGCGACCGACTCCCCCTCGACCGGCCACACCGTGCCCTCGCCGTGGGGAGCGGCGACCGCGTCGCGCGCCCACCAGCCGAGCCGTTCGCGGAACTCCTCGACCGGCATCGCCACGTGCACCGCGGCGCGCACCGCATGGTCGCGCCACCGCACCGCGCGCTGCACGCGCTCGAGCGCGTCGTCGTCGGTGAGCGGATGCGGCGCGAAGCGGACCCGCGTCTGGAACACGTCGTCGATCCGGTCGAGCCGGAACGTGCGCCAGTCGTCGCGGTCGCGATCCCACGCGAGGAGGTACCAGCGCCGCCCGAGGGGCACGAGCCGGTGCGGCTCGAGACCGGGTCGTGGCGGCCCCCGCGGCATCCGTGTACGTCATCCTGACCCGCTCGGCGTCGCGGCAGCAGAGCGCGAGCAGGCCGAGCAGGTCGCTGTCGACGGATGCCGCGGCCTGCGGCCCCGCGCCCGGCCCACCGGCGGGCGCCGCGACCGCCTGCAGCGCCTCGATCCGTTGACGCAGCGCGGGCGGCATCACCTGCTCGATCTTCGCCAGCGCACTGAAGGTGGTGTGCTCGGCACCGCGCAGGCCCGCCGCCGCCTGCGAGCGCAGGCCGACCGCGATCGCGACGCCCTCGTCATCGGTGAGCAGCAGCGGCGGCAGCCCGGTGCCCGCCGCGAGGCGGTAGCCCCCCGCGACCCCTCTCGTCGACTCGATCGCGTAGCCGAGCTCCCGCAGCCGCTCGACATCGCGACGAAGCGTGCGCTCGCTGACGCCGAGTCGGTCGACGAGCTCGCGAGCGGTCCAGTGCCGATGGCTCTGCAGCAGTGAGAGGAGGTCGAGCGTGCGGGACGTCGTCGCGGCCATGCGTCGATTGTCACCCCGATTGCGGCCGGAACCCGGCCGGATCTCCCCGATGGAGGCGAAGCCGTCGGACGACGTCGGGACGGGGCATCCGCTCGTCTACGCTCATGGGATGCCCACCGATGCGCACCCTGCCGCGCCCCGTCCCGCAGTCGACCACGACGTCCTCATCGTCGGCGGCGGCCACAACGGCCTGACCGCCGCCGCATACCTCGCACGCACCGGCAAGCGCGTGCTGCTCCTCGAGCGCGACGACCACCTCGGCGGCGCCGCGGTCTCGGCCGAGGCCTTCGAGGGCGTCGACGCACGGCTCAGCCGCTACTCCTACCTCGTGAGCCTGCTCCCGCAGCGGATCGTCGACGACCTCGGCCTCGACGTCCGGCTCGTGCGCCGTCGGTTCTCGTCGTACACGCCCGACCCGCGCGACCCGTCGCGCGGCCTGCTCGTCGACGGCGAGGCGGATGCCGCGTCCGCGCGCGACGCGTTCGCCCGGGTCGGCGCGGAGGGCGACGCCGAAGCGTGGCAGGCGTTCTACGCCGAGACCGCCCGCGTCGCCGAGCGCCTCTTCCCCACGCTCACCGAGCCGCTCCCGACCCGCGCCGAGGCGCGCAGCCTCATCGCGGACGAGCACGCCTGGGATGCCTTCGTCGAGCGACCGCTCGGGGAGACGATCGATGCGCGCTTCGCCGACGACCTCGTGCGCGGCGTCGTCGCGACCGACGGCCTCATCGGAACGTTCACCGACCTCGACGACCCGTCGCTCGACGCGAACCGCTGCTTCCTGTACCACGTGATCGGCGGCGGCACGGGCGACTGGGACGTGCCCGTCGGCGGCATGGGCGCCGTGTCCGGCGAACTCGCCCGGGTCGCCCGCGAGGCGGGCGCCGTGCTCCGCACCGACGCCGAGGTCGTCGCGATCGACGGCGACTCGGGCGAGGTCCGCTGGCGCGAGGGCGGCGTCGACCGCACGGCGCGTGCCCACGTCGTGCTCGCCGGCGTCGCGCCGGTCGTCCTCGACCGCCTGGTCGCAGCGGCCGCCGGAACCGCGAGCGGTGCGACCGAACCGAGCGCCGGCGCCGCGGCATCCGTCGCACCCCGCGACGAGCCCGCGGCGGGCGCACACTCGGACGAGGTCCCGCTGGACGCGGGCGCACGGCACCGGCTGGCCCGCGCCGGCATGCCCGAGGGCGCACAGGTCAAGGTCAACCTGCTGCTCACGCGGCTCCCGCGCCTCGCCGACGCGTCGGTCGCGCCCGAGCAGGCGTTCGCCGGCACGTTCCACATCAACGAGCTCGAGACCCAGCTCGACGCCGCCTACCGCCGCGCCGCGGCCGGCGACCTGCCCGACCCGCTGCCGTGCGAGATCTACTGCCACACCCTGAGCGACCGCACGATCCTCGGAACCGGGCTCGCCGAGTCGGAGGCGCAGACCCTCACCGTGTTCGGGCTGCACGTGCCCGACCGACTGGTCGACGCGCACGGCAACGACGAGCTGCGCGAGCGACTCCGCGACGCGGTGCTCGCCTCGCTCGACTCCGTGCTGGCCGAGCCCATCGCCGACGTCATCGCCATGGATGCCGCCGGCCGCCCCTGCATCGAGGTGAAGACGACCCGCGACCTCGAGCACGCGCTGAACATGCCCGGCGGCAACATCTTCCACGGCACGCTGTCCTGGCCGTGGCTGGAGCCCGGCGCCGAGGCCGCGACGCCCGCCGACCGCTGGGGCGTCGCGACCGCGCACCCGCGCGTGCTCATGTGCGGCTCGGGCGCGGTGCGCGGCGGCGCGGTGAGCGGCATCGGCGGTCACAACGCCGCGATGGCGGTGCTCGAGGAGGAACTCCCCTGATCAGAAGACGAACAGCTGCCCGAGGATCATGATCGCGACCACGAACAGCGCGACGACGGCGCCGACGATGATGAGCGCGCGCGCCGACATCTTCGCGACGCCGTAGCCGACGAGGATCGGCAGCGCGACGAGCAGGAGCGTGACGACCCACCAGAACGCCTGGTAGCCGCCCTGCGTCGCCTCCGAGAGCCGTCCGCCGAACAGCTGCTGCGTCCCCGGGTTCGTCGCGAACGCGAACGCCGCACTGAGCGGCACGGCGATCAGCGCGAGCACGATGATGCCGCTGAACCACCCCCACATGCCGCTGTGCCGTCCGGCGATGTGGAGCGACTGCTCGTCGTGCGTCCGCTGCGAGGTTCCCCGACTGCTCATGCGCGCCACTCTAGCCCTCCCGGGGCGGCCGGATTAGCCTGAAGTCAGGACGACACGCATGGGGGCGACGATGACCATCACTCGAGCGACCGGCCACTACGTTCACAAGGGCGACGGCCTCTACCTCCAGTTCGATCGGCTGTTCCATTCGCCGATCGAGGACGTCTGGTACTCGCTGACGAATCCGACGGCGATGCTGGCGTGGATCGGCACCTACACGGGCAACCCGTCGACGGGCGCCGTCCGGTTCAGGATGTCGAGCGAGGACGCCGAGTGGCAGAACACCTCGATCCTCGAGTGCGACGCGCCCCACGGCTTCCACGCCGACATCGGCGAGGGAGAGGACGCCGTCCGCGTGTTCTGCCACCTCCGGGAGGCCGGCGGGATGACGACGCTGACGCTCGGCCAGCGGCTGCGGACGCCCGCCGACGCGACCTCCATCGGCCCCGGCTGGGACTACTTCCTCGATCGGCTGGCCGCCGCGCGCTCAGGTTCGGAGATGCCCGAGTGGAGCGCGTACGACCCCGGCCTGGTCGACACCTACCGGGCCCTGCACGTCCCGACCTCCGCCCAGGCGCCCGACGCCGCGCGCGGTCGCTGACGCGCCCGCGGCTCGGCGCACCCCACGGCGGCGCCCCGCACCCCTAGACTGACGCGCGTGAAGCCCATCGGACGGCGTGCGCGCGACCTCGAGACGGCCCGGACCCGGGAGGCCACACCCGCGCCCGGCGGGATGCTGAGCGACCGACCATTCGTGTGGGGACTGCTCGCCACGGCCGGCGTGCTCGTCACGCTGGCGCTGGCCGCCGCCCTGCTGAACCTCTCCAGCGTGGTCTTCTCGGTGTTCGCAGCGATCTTCATCACGCTCGGACTCGACCCGCTGGTGCGCTGGTTCCAGCGGCGCGGCATGAAGCGCGGCTGGGCCATCCTCACCGTCATCATCCTGTTCGTACTCGTCATCGGCGGCATGCTCGGGCTCGTGCTGCCGCTCGTCATCACGCAGGCCGCGGAGTTCATCAGGTCGATCCCCGACCTGTACGCCAACCTGCAGCAGCAGGACTGGTACCAGCAGCTCGCGTCCGACTCCGACGGCGTGCTCGCCAACCTCTACTCGACGGTCGTCGACATCCTGACCGACCCGGCGACGTGGGCCACGGTCGGCGGCGGCGCGCTCGACATCGGCTTCGCGATCATCGGCGGCATCTCGACGGCGTTCTTCATCTTCATCCTGACGATCTACTTCACCGCGACGCTCGACTCGTCGAAGGCGGCGATCTACACCCTGATCTCGGCCTCGCACCGGGCACGCATCGTCGGGATCTCCGAGCAGATCATGCAGAACGTCGGCCGGTACCTCAGCGGCATGGTCGTGCTCGCGTTCTTCAACGCGGTCTACAGCCTGATCCTGCTCACGATCGCGGGCGTCCCATTCGCCCTCGTCATCTCCGTGGCCGCGTTCTTCATCACGCTGATCCCGATGATCGGAACCGTGCTGACCACGGCCTTCATGACCGTGATCGCCCTCTTCACCTCGCCGACGGCCGCGATCATCGTGCTCATCGGCATGCTCATCTACATGCAGGTCGAGGCCTACATCCTCACGCCGCGCGTCATGAACCGCGCCGTGCAGGTTCCCGGGTCGATCGTCCTCATCGCCGCGCTCGCGGGCGGTACGCTCGCCGGGCTGCCGGGCGCGCTCGTCGCGATCCCGGTCGCCGCCGGCATCATCCTCATCATCAAGGAGGTCGTCGTGCCGTGGAAGGCACGGCACTAGCGGGCGCACCCGCGTGGGGCGATCCGCCCGGCCCTCACTCCCAGGTCGACGGCGCCTCGCTGCGCCTCGGCGGCAGTGCGACCTCCTCGCCCCATCGTTCGACCCACTCCGGCGGCCTGCGCTCGTCGGCCTCCGCGGGGTCGATGCCGAGGGCGTCGACGAGTTCGGCGAATCGCACCGCGCCGCCCGTCCTCCGCACCAGGAGCTTCCGGACGAAGGCCCTCGCGTAGATCTCCGGCCCCCCATCCCGGCTCGGGCGCACGAACCGCTGCTCGAAGACCATGACCTTCTCGTCGTGGCCGACGAGGCGCGTCTCGATCGTGAATCGCCGCCAGGCGCCGAGCGGCTTGCGGAACGCGATCGTCTCGCTCGCGACGACCGGCGACCATCCCCGCGACCGCATGAGGTCGAAGATCCCGGTCCGCACGAACTGATCCATGCGCGCGAGGTCCATGATCGACAGGAACACCCCGTTGTTCATGTGACGGTTGACGTCGAGGTCGGTCGGCAGCGTGACGAATCGTGCACGCGCCACGTCGTGCAGGCCGAGCCGACTCCCCCGGCGAGCGAAGAACAGCACGCGGAGCAGGGTGCGGAACAGCAGGTGCATGTTCCGCGATGCTACGACCGCGGCGGCGCTGCCGGCACGGCACTTGGTCCCCCGGTCCCGCGGGTGCGACGGCGCCGGTCAGGCCCAGACGGACGGCGCACCTGCGCGCGTCGGCGGCAGCGCGACATCCGCCCCCCAGCGCTCGATCCACTCGGGCAGCTCGTCGTCGGCCGGCGGAGTGCCGAACACCTCCATCAGCTCCGACACGGCGACCGTGCCGCCCTCCTTGCGGAGGAACCTGGCGCGGATGAACGCACGGGCGTAGATCTCGGGCTCCCCGTCCGCGCCGGGGCGGACCAGCCGATGCTCGACGTAGACCGCGCGCTCGTCGTACCCGATCAGGCGCGATTCGATCGTGAACCGCTGCCACAGCTGCAGCGACTTGCGGAACGTGATCGTCTCGCTCGCGACGACCGGGTACCAGCCCTTCTCGCGCATGAGGCCGAAGACGCCGTTGCGGACGAGCATGTCGAACCGCGCGACATCCATGATCGAGAAGTACACGCCGTTGTTCATGTGGCGGTTCACGTCGAGGTCGGTCGGCAGGGTGATGAACCGGGTCCGCGCGATGTCGTAGTGCCCGAGCGTCGGCTTGCGACGAGACAGGAACAGCATGTGGAGCAGGGTCCGGAACAGCATGTGCATAGTCCATGAGGATATGACCGATCCGTCGTGGACATCTCCACCTTGGTGGGCCTGCACAGCGCGACGACGGATGCCGCGGCGCGGCGTTGTGCAGAGGCGTGAACGCTCGGCTACTCGCCGGCCGCGTTGCCCTTCGGCGGCACGTGCCGCTCCTCCGGCCCCTCGTACACCGAGAGCGGCCGGATGAGCGCGTTCGACGCGAGCTGCTCCATGACGTGCGCGGTCCATCCGGTCACGCGGCTCGCGACGAACAGCGGGGTGAACGTCTCCGTGTCCCAGCCCATGAGGTGGTACGTCGGCCCTGCCGGGTAGTCGAGGTTCGGCTTGATGCCCTTGCGCTCGTCCATCCCCTCCTCGAGCGCCGTGTAGAGCTCGAGCAGGTCGGGGCGGTCGTAGTGCTCGACCATGCGCTCCAACGCGTCGCGCATCGTCGGCACGCGCGAGTCGCCGTGCTTGTACACGCGGTGGCCGAAGCCCATGATCTTGCGCTTGTCGGCGAGCGCGGCATCCAGCCACTGGGCGGCGCGCTGCGCGCCGCCCTCGCCGGGCCCGATCTCGTCGAACGCGTGCATGACCGCCTCGTTCGCGCCGCCGTGCAGCGGGCCCTTGAGCGCGCCGATCGCACCCGTGATGGCCGAGTAGAGGTCGGACAGCGTCGACGCGATGACGCGCGCGGTGAACGTCGACGCGTTGAACGAGTGCTCGGCGTACAGGATCATCGACGTGTCGAACGCGTTCACGACCTCGAGCTCGGGCGTCTCGCCGAAGGCCTGCCAGAGGAAGTTCGCGGAGTAGCCGAGGTCGTTGTTCGGTTCGACGAACTCGAGCTCATGGCGGCGGCGCTGGTCGTACGTGACGATCGACGGCAGCTTCGCGAACAGCCGGATCGACTTCTCGAGGTTCGCCGCGTGCGAGTCGTCGGGCGTCTTCGGGTCGCTCGCGCCGATCACGCTGACGGCCGTGCGGACGACGTCCATCGGGTGCGCCGTCAGCGGCAGCTCGTCGACGATGCGCTTGATCTCATGGTCGAGGCCCCGGTGGCTGCGCTCGAGGTCCTCGAACGCGGCGAGCTCCTCGTCGTTCGGCAGTTCGCCGTACCAGAGCAGGTACGCGACCTCCTCGAAGGTGACGGATGCCGCGAGCTCCTGCACCGGGTAGCCGCGGTAGAGCAGCGAGTTGCTGTCGGGGTTCACCTTCGAGATGGCGGTGACGTCGACGGGAACTCCGGCGAGGCCCTTGTAGATCTTCGGCGTCTCGGACTGCGGGGTCTGCTCGCTCATCGTGCTCCTCGTGGGGCTCCTCGGACGGGCGGGTCGCCTCGTCGCGACCGCTCCCCCAGCCTACGACCCGCCGCTCGTCCCAGTGTGGACAGTCTGTGTGGACGGTCTGCGCGGGTTCCGGGCGCACTGGACCCGCATCGTGTGTCCAGACCAGCCCGGGACGCTGGGGATCACCCGTCCTCGACAGGCGCGAGCCCACGTGGAGCACACCTTCGTCGAGCGCTGCCGCACGGTGCTGGCCGTGCTCGACGCGCGGGTGTTCGCCACAGGAACGACAGCGGCGATCCTCCATGGGCTTCCGGTACCGCCGACGTTCCGGGAGGCTCTGGAGTTCGGCATCCCGGCACCGCACCGAGCCGTGCGTCGCACGGGGGTGACTGCTCGGAGCCTCCGTATCGATGAGGTCGAGCTCACGGCGGTGTCCGGGATCCGAACCACGACGCTCCCTCGGACCTGGTGCGAGCTCGCCCGCACGCTCGACGTGCCCGAACTCGTCGCAGCCGGCGACGTCGCCCTGCGCCGGGTCGGCTTCGACGCACTCGCGCGCGCGAGCCTCCGGCATCCGGACCGCCGGATGTTCGAGGAGTTCGGCGAGGTACTGGAATACCAAGGAGACCACCACCGCACCGATCTCCGCCAGTGGCGGCGCGACCGGACACGCGAGTCCGACATCGAAGCGCTCGGCTACCACGTCACCGAGGTGACCCAAGCGGATCTCGACGAGCCCGAGGCCATGGTGCGACGTCTGCGGACGACCCTCCGACGCAGGGGTTGGACAGCGGATCCGATCCCTTCCCGCTGGTTCCCGGTGCGGTGAGGACGGTCCGTGCGGGTCCGGTCGCCGAGGTACCCGCAGGGACTGTCGTCACGCCCTCCCGGACGTCAGAAGAGGCCGGTGGGGATCTCCACGTGGTTCAGGGCGCCGGGGGCTGCCGTGATGGTGAGCCGGCCGAGCTCGTCGGGGCCGAGCTCGGGGAGCCGCTGCGCGACGTCGAGGAAGCGCTCGATCTCGGCGGGCTCGAGCACCCACTCGGCGAGCGTGCGGAACTTCTCGACGTACTGCTCGCGGCCGAACGGCCGGGCGCCCAGCGGGTGCGCGTCGGCCACGGCGATCTCGTCGACGATCTCGTTGCCGTCCGAGAGGCGGATCACCACGCGGCCGCCGAACGCCTTCTCGCCGATGTCGAGCGAGTGGTAGCGGCGCGTCCACTCCGGGTCCTCGACGGTCGAC
>NZ_WKJD01000014.1 GCF_009674665.1 Agromyces kandeliae | reverse complement strand
CATCACCGCCGACAACGTCGACGGCGACGCCGCCGACGCCATCTACAAGTCCAGCTGCTGACCCCCGGGCAGGCGACGCGGCGGCTGGAGCGCAGGACGCTCCAGCCGCCGCACTCCACGAACACGAAAGGCATCGGGTCCATGAACTTCCCGGATCTCGCAGGCCGCGTCGCGGTCGTCACCGGCGGCGCCCGCGGCATCGGCTACTCGCTCGCATCGGCGCTCGCCAGGCAGGGCGTGAACGTGGCCCTCCTGGATCTCCTTCCCGACGTCGAGGAGTCGGCACGACGCTTGGCCGCGGAGACCGGCGTGAAGACCGCGTCCTCGCTCGTCGACGTCACGGATCCGGAATCGGTGGATGCCGCGTTCGCGACCGTGCGCGATCGGCTGGGCATCGCCGACGTGCTCGTCACGGCGGCCGGGATCACGATCTGGGGCGACTCGGCCGAGGTCGAGCCCGCCACCTGGTCCAAGGTCGTCGACGTGAACCTCAGCGGCACGTTCTACAGCACGCAGGCCTTCGCGCGAGCCCTCCTCGCCGACGGGCGCGATGGATCGGCGGTGCTCATCTCGTCGATGTCGGGAAGGGTCGTCAACGTGCCCCAGCGGCAGGCGTCGTACAACGCCTCGAAGGCCGCCGTCGACCAGCTCGCGAAGTCCCTCGCGGTCGAATGGGCTCCCGCCATCCGCGTCAACGCGATCGCGCCGGGCTACATCCTCTCCGACATGACGCGCCAGTTCACCGAGGCGAACCCCGAGCTCGCCGCCGACTGGGTGTCCATGATCCCCGCCGGACGCATGGGCGAGCCGGCGGACCTCGACGGCGTCGTGCTGCTCCTCGCGTCGTCGGCCTCCTCGTACCTGACCGGTCAGACCCTCGTCATCGACGGCGGCTACACGGCCATCTGACCCGTGCCGTCCTCCGCGTACCTCGCCATCGACCTCGGCTCGAGCAGCATCCGCGTGATGCTCGGCCTGCTCGATCTCCGGCCCGGATCCCACGTGCTCACGGTGCGCGAGGTCGGCCGATTCGCGAACGTTCCGGTCACGTGCCCCGAGGGGCTCGGATGGGACGTGCCGGCCTTGTGGGCTGGTGTCCGCCAGGGGTTGCGTGCAGGCGTCGCCGCCGCGCGTGCCGCCGATGCCGACGTGAGGGGGATCGGCGTCGACTCGTGGGGCGTCGACTATGCGCGGCTGACGAAGGACGGCCGCCTCCGTCCGTTCGTCCGGCATCATCGCGACGCCGACGCCACCCTTGCGGCTGGTACGTCCGCAGCCCGCGACGTCTCCGCCGACTACGCCGTCACGGGCATCCTCGACCAGGCCATCAACTCCGCCCACCAGCTGCGTCAGGATGCTGCCGCCGGCATCGGCGAGCCGTCCGACACCATGCTCCCCATCGCCGATGCGTTCGTCCACCTCCTCACCGGGCGGGTCGGCTCCGAGCCCTCGCTCGCCTCGACCACCGGCTTGATCGACCGGGCGTCCGGCGACTGGTCGGCCGCGCTCAGCTGCGGCCTGGGCGCGAAGCTGCCCGCGATCGTGCCGACCGGCTCCTCGGCGGGCATCACGACGCCCGAGGTCACGGCGGACATCGGCGCGGAGCATCCGATCGCAGTGTGGTCGGTCTCGGCGCACGACACCGCCGCCGCCTTCATGGCGGTGACGGATGCCGACGACACCGGCACCGGGGTCGTCTCCAGCGGAAGCTGGGCGGTGGTCGGCCTCGCCCTCCCGCGACCGATCCTCACCGAGCAGGCCCGAGCGGACGGCTTCACCCAGGAGATCGGTGCGGCCGGGGCGACGCTGTTCGCGAAGAACCTCAGCGGCATGTGGCTGCTCCAGGAGACGCTGCGCGAGTGGGCCGCAGAGGATGCGGTCGAGGCCGGATCGATCGAGACGCTCCGGCTCCTCCTCGACGAGGCGGCCGCATCGGGGTACCGCGGTCGCTTCGACCCGGCCGATCCCGACCTGCAGGCTCCCGGCGGGCTCGCCGGACGTCTCGTGGCGGCGTGCATCGCGTCGGGTGCCGAGCCGCCCGCCTCACGGGGCGACCTGGTCCGAGCCATCGTCGACAGCCTCGCCACCGCCTACGCCGAGACCCTCGAGCGCGCCGCACAGCTCGCCGGCCGACGCCTCGAGCGCGTGCGGATCGTCGGCGGGGGTGCGCGCAACGAACTGCTGTGCGCGCTCACCGCGGAGCGCACCGGCCTCCCCGTGATCGCCGGGCCGGTGGAGGCGTCCGTACGCGGCGTGCTGCTGCAGGCGGCGATCTCGGCAGGCGATCTCACCGGTGCCGCCGCGGCCCGCGCCCTCGCGATCGACGACGGCGAGCGCCCGGACCGACTCATCATCCCCGCGGGCGACCCCGCACGAACCCGATCGGAGAACGCGCATGGACTTGCGTGACCAGCTGACCGAGCTCAGCCGCAGCCTGGGCGCCCCCGCCATGGATGCCGCGCTCCTCGGCGAGGGCAACACCTCGGTGCGTGAAGGCGACACGATGCTCGTCAAGGCATCGGGGGCGGTGCTCGGCCAGGCGACACCGGACGACTTCGTGCGGGTCGACCTTCGCGAGGCCATCGACCTCATCGCCGACGAGGCCGCCGGCGACGCCGAGGTCGACGCGTTCTTCAGCGCCGTCGCCGAGCGCGAGGGTCGCCGTCCGTCGGTCGAAGCGCTGCTGCACGTCGTGCTCTACGAGTCGACGCCGGCTCGGGTGATCGCCCACTCCCACCCCACCGCGGTGAACGCGCTGCTGTGTTCGGAGCATCCCGAACTGCTCGTCGAGGGGGCGCTCTTCCCCGACCAGATCGTCGTCCTCGGCTCGTCGCCGATGCTCGTCCCCTACATCGACCCGGGGCTGAAGCTCGCGCGTGAGGTCCGCGCGCTCCTGAGGGGGCACGTCGAGGCACACGGTCAGCCGCCGACGGTGGTCTACCTGCGCAACCACGGGATGTTCGCCGCCGGCGCCACCCCCACGCAGGTCCTGGGGATGACGGCGATGGCGCAGAAGTGCGCTCGCGCGCTGATCGGCGCGGCCGCAGTCGGCGGGGTGCGCTTCATGCCCGCCGACGAGGTGGCGCGCATCGACTCGCGTCCCGACGAGAAGTATCGACGGGCGCTGCTCGAGAAGGAGGGGATCCGATGAATCCGATGCCACTGGACGGCAAGGTGGCCCTGTTGACGGGAGCGAGTTCGGGTATCGGCCTCGCCACCGCGCAGGCACTCGTGTCGCAGGGCTGCCGGGTGGTCGCGGTGGCCAGGGACGTCGGGCGTCTCGACGAGCTCGCCGCGTCCGCGCCCGACGCCATCTCGACGATCGCTGCCGACGTCTCGGATGCGTCGACGGCGAACGAGATCGTCGACGAGACGCTGCGCCGCCACGGTCGGCTCGACATCGTCCTGCCGAACGCCGGCATCTACGTCGGCGGCGACCTCGTGGACGCGACCATCGAGCAGATCGCCGCAGTGGTGGCGACGAACGTGACCGGGGTGATGGCGCTCGTGCGCGCGTCCCTTCCGACCATGGTGGAGCAGGGATCCGGCGACGTCCTCGTGACCAGTTCCGTCTCGGGTCACCAGGACATCGAATGGGAGCCGGTGTACTCCGCGAGCAAGCACGCGGTCCAGTCGTTCGTGCACACCGTGCGTCGGCAGTACGCGGCGTCGGGTGTGCGCATCGGGGCGATCGCGCCGGGCGTCGTGCTGAACCCGTTGTGGGGCTTCGCGCACGGCTCTCCCGAGGAGGCCGAGCGGATCGCCGAGCGGACCGGCATCCGATCCTCGGACGTGGCGGACACGATCGTGTTCATGCTCAGCCGACCGGCGCACGTCGTGATCCGCGATCTCGTCATGCTGCCCACGGGACAGGAGATCTGATGAGACTCGACAGGATCGCCGTGCGAGCGCCGTTCGCCGGTGCACGACCGGTCGGGGGTTCCGATGCCGATCGGTGACATGCGGACGCTCCTCGGCGCGCATCGCGCCGTCGGCGCCTTCAACTTCATCCAACTCGAGGTCGCCGAGGCCATCGTCGACGGCGCCGAACGCGCGGGATGCGGGGTGGTCCTGCAGCTGTCGCAGAACGCCGTCGCATTCCACGGCGGCCTGGCCCCGAGCGCGTCCGCCGCCCTGCGACTGGCGGAGGCCGCCCGCGTGCCCGTCGTCGTGCACCTCGATCACGCCACCGAGGAGGACCTCATCGACGAGGCGATCGCGCTCGGCGTGCCGTCCGTCATGTACGACGGCGCACACCTGCCCGACGCCGAGAACCTCGCCCGGACCGCCTCGATCGTCGATCGCGCGCACCGCGCCGGGGTGTGGGTCGAGGCCGAACTCGGCGAGGTCGGCGGCAAGGGGGCGCACGCGCCCGGTGTCCGCACGGACGTGGACGACGCCGCGGCGTTCGTCGCGGCGACCGGCGTCGACGCGCTGGCGGTCGCCGTGGGCAGTGAGCACGCGATGCTCGAGCGCAGCGCCAGACTCGACGAGGGCCTGGTCGCCGCACTCGCCGGGCGCCTCCCGGTGCCGCTCGTGCTGCACGGTTCGAGCGGCGTTCCGGATGACGGCATCGTCGGAGCCGTCCGCGCGGGGATGCGCAAGGTCAACGTCGGGACGCACCTGAACGTGGTGCTGACCGGCGTGATCCGCGCCGAGCTCGATCGCGATCCGGAGGTCGTCGACCCGCGGCGCTACCTGCGTCCGGCCCGTGACGCCGTGGCGGCGGAGGTCGAACGGCTCCTGCGCGTCATCTCGCTGGAGTCCCCGTGAGCGCGCCCGCCGCACCGGGAGCTGCGGTCGTCACGCTGACGGCTGCGGGTGCCATCGACGCGACCTACCGCGTCGGGGCGTTGGAGCGCGGCGCCTTCATCCGTGCAGACGCCTATGAGCGCGAACTCAGCGGCAAGGGCGTGAACGTCGCGGCGGGGCTCGCGCTCGCAGGACGCCGTACCGCAGCCGTCGTGGTCATGGGCGAGGAGGACCTCGACTTCGCGGCGCGCTCCCCGCACGCGGGGCTGCTGCGCCTGGTCACGGTGCCGGGAGCGACGCGCGTGAACACCTCCGTGACCGATGGGAGTGGCGCGACCACGAAGATCAATGCGCCCGTTCCGCCGATCCCCGGGCCGGCCTGGGAGGACGCCGCCTCGGCGGTGCACGAGACCTGCGCCGAGCTGCGTGCGGGGTGGCTGGTGGTGTCCGGGACGCTCCCGAGGCTCCTCGGCGAAGACGAGCCGGTCGACCTTTCCGACGTCCTCGCGACGGCGCGGCGGCGCGGCGTCCGGCTGGCACTGGACACCAGCGGGCCCGCCCTCGCCCGCGCCGCGGCCGACCCTGCGGGAATCGCGCTCGTGAAGCCGAACACGCACGAGCTCGCGGAACTCGTCGGCCGGTCGCTGCGCACCATCGGCGACGTCGCGCGTGCGGCGGGGGACCTGGTGCATCGCGGAATCGAGGTGGTCTTCGTCAGCATGGGCGCCGATGGCGTCCTGGTGGTCACCGAAGGCGAGGTCGTGCACGCGCACGCGCATGCACGCGCGGTGGTCAACACCGCGGGCGCGGGGGATGCCTCACTCGCGGGCTTCCTCGTCGGCCTCGGCGATTCGGAGCCCGGCTCGCCGGGCGCTCCCGCTCGCGCGGCCGCCCGGGCCGCAGCCTGGGGCGCCCACGCGGTGTCGCAGGCGACCACGATCCTTCCCGACCTCGATGGGCTGCCCGACGTCTCCGTCGATCTCGATCCGGTCCCCGAGCGACGCTTGACCGAGCCGGCGGCCTGACCCCGTCCCCTCGGCGGATCGCCGCGGCCCGCCTCCTCGACCGACGTCGGGCGCCCGCCGGTCCGGTGGCGGATCAGGCGGGGATGAGACGCAGTTCGCCGCCGTCCTCGGCGAGTCGCACGCGATCGAGGCCGTCGATGATCAGGTCGGCGTGCAGCTCCTCCGCGCCGACCGTGCCGGTGAGGGCCAGCACGGCGCAGCCGGCGGCCCGCGCCGCGGCGACGCCGGCGACGGCGTCCTCGACGACGAGGCACCGTTCCGGGTCGACGCCGAGTCGCTCCGCGGCGGTGAGGAACGGCTCCGGATGGGGCTTGCCGTGCTCGACCTGGTCGGCCGTCACGAACACGTCGGGTGTGGCGAATCCCGCCGCCGACAACCGGGCGGCCGCGATCGGCACCGTGCCGGAGGTCACGATCGCACGTCGCTCGGCGGGCACCGCGTCGTAGAAGGCTCGGGCGCCGCGCACCGGTGGAAGGTCGACCGCATCCGCCACTTCGAGTTCGGTGACGTGCGCGAGCCCTTCCTCGTGCAGGTCGGCCGGGAGGAGGCGTCCGATGAGGGTGCGCGCGGGCTGGCCGTGGTTGGCGTGCAGCGCCTCCATGGAGACCCCGTAGTGCTCGGCGAACCGTCGCCACGATCGCGCCACGGACGCGGTCGAGTCGACCAGCGTGCCGTCGAGGTCGAAGAGCACCGCGTCGAAGGTCCGGCCGAACAACGCCGCGTCGACGTCGAGGTCGCGACGCAGGCCGAGTTCGGGCCGCAGGCGTTCGAGCTGCTGCTCGGTGGTCAGGTCGGCCTCGACCGTGATGACGGGCACCCGAGGCGCCGGAGCGGGAACGTCCTGCCGGTGTGCGTCGCGCGACTCGTTCCGAGCCGCTCGTCGTGCCGCGAGCAGGCCGGGATCGCCGGTGAGGTGGATCATGCGGAGCGCGGCGGGCTCGACCGATTCCCGGAGGAGCCGCCAGGGCTCGCCGCCTTCGAGCTCGGCGGTGAACGGAGCCACCAGGACGGCGCCGCCCGCCGTATCGACTGCGTCGTTCGCCACGGCGCGCAGTGCCGCGTACCGCCCGTCGCGGATCGTGGCGGCGTGCGGGGACGCGAGCCAGTGCCCACCGAGCACCTCCGCGGGAAGCGCGTCGAGCAGCGGCGAGGTGACCGAGTCGAGGTCGATCAGGGGCAGGCCGAGCTCGCTCGCGAGTGCCCGTCCGAGCGTCGACTTCCCGCTGCCCGCTGCGCCGCTGATTGCGACCACGGCTCGCTCGGGCATTTGACACGAACTGTTCATGCGTCCACCATAGACGAATCACGTCACCGGTGTCATGCTTGATTTCACGCGGCTCGGCGATGAGCCGCGACGAGAGGAGCAACGTGTCAGACGACACATCCCGCCGCCGTTCCGGCGCGGCGCGCAGCGAGCCGCCAGGGCCCGAGGGGGTGCTGGCGGCGGGGCTCGACCTCGGCAGCACGGGCATCAAGATGCTCGTCGTCGATGCCCGCGGAACGGAGGTCGCGAGCGGTCAGGTGCCGACGCCATGGCGTGCCGGCCGCGACGGCGCGACCGAGATCGACGCACCCGCACTGCTCACCGCCGTCCGCTCCCTCATCGACGCGATCGATCGGGAGCTCGCCCGCACGACGGCCGAGTCGATCGGAGCACTCGCGATCGCCGGCATGGGCGAGACCGGGATGCTGGTGGACCGGGCCGGCGAAGCGGCCGCCCCGGGGATCGCCTGGTTCGACCCGCGGGGTGCCGAACAGGCCCGCGCGTTCCCGGAAGCAGTCCGGCGGGAGTTCGCGGGCCGCACCGGCCTGCCGCTCGGTGCGCAGGTGACCGTGGCGAAGCTCGCCTGGATGCGCGACGAGGGACTCGGACTTCGCGGACTTCGCTGGCTCGACCTGCCCGAGTTCGTCGCCGCCTCACTCGGCGGCGACATCGCGCTGGAGTACTCGCTCGCCTCGCGGACGGGGCTGCTCGACCAGGACACGGGCGAAGCGTGGCCGCTGATGCTCGAGGTGCTCGGCGTCGAGCGCTCGTTCCTGCCCGAGCTCCGCGGTGGTGGAACGGCGTGGGGGAGGATCGACGGCACATGGGGCTCTCGGACATCGGGTGCGCTCCTGACGGTCGCCGGGCACGACCACCTCGTGGCCGCGGCCGCGAGCGGAACGCTCGGGACTGGCGGCTACCACGTCTCCTTCGGCACGGCGGAGGTGCTCCTCCGGGTGCTCGATGCGCCGCTCGGGTTCGCCGCACGGCAACGCCTGGCCGACGCGCTCATCAACGAGGTGCGCCACATCGAGCCGGGCAGGCACGTGCTCGTCGCCGGAGCGAAGACCGGGCTCCTCCTGCGTCGGGTGCTCCAGTCCGCAGGGATCACCGATCGTGCGGCACGCGACGCGCTCGATGCGGAGGTCATGTCCCTGCCGTTCGAGGGCAGCCTGCCTCCGGGGGCGATCGAGGTCGCGGGCGCCCGCAACGACGACGGCGTGCTGAGGCTCGCCCTGCACACCGACGGCGCGACCCCGGCCGAGATCTTCGGCGCGGTGCTGCGCCACAGCAACGACGAGATCGCCCTGCTCGTGCAGGCGATGGATCGCGAGGTGGCGCCGGCGACCTCGGCGACCCTCACGGGCGGGTGGGCCGGGATGGCTGCCGTCCGCCGCGCGCGCAGCCGAGTCCTCCCTTCGGTGCGCGTCTCGGAACGCGCGGAGGAGACCGCGTACGGCGCAGCCCGCATCGCGCACGCGCTCCTCGCGACCGACCAACGACCCGCGGCATCCGCCGTACGCCCCGACCGGGCATCACCGCGGCGCCAGCCGCTCGCTTCGACAGGAGAGACATCATGAACACCTTGAACACCCTCGAGCGCCGCGCGCTCCAATCCATCTCCACTCCGGACGGCAACATGCTCATCGTCGCCGCGGACCAGCGCAACGGGATGAAGGCGGCCATCACGGACGCACCGGGCGGTCCCGACGGGATCTCACGTGAGCAGCTCGCCGCGGTCAAGGCCGACCTCGTCAGGCACCTCGCGAACCACGCTCCCGCGATCCTCCTCGACCCCGAGGTGGCGCTGCCCATGATCGTCGACGACGGCGTGCTCGACCGCGACACCGCACTCGTCGTCGGTCTCGACGCATCGGGATTCGAGACCGTCGACGGCCTGAGGTACACCCGCTTCGTCCCCGGCGTCACCCCGCGGACCGTGCGGGACCTGGGTGGCGGCGTCGCGAAGATGCTGTACTACACCCGCCCGGACCGGCAGGACGAGTCCTCGCGCGTCGCTGCTGAGATCCGGGACCTCGTCGCCGCGTGCGACGCCGAGGGCCTGCTGCTCATCGTCGAG
Source organism: Agromyces kandeliae (assembly GCF_009674665.1). Lineage (GTDB taxonomy): Bacteria > Actinomycetota > Actinomycetes > Actinomycetales > Microbacteriaceae > Agromyces > Agromyces kandeliae. Next base: position 3,168 of record NZ_WKJD01000014.1, on the reverse strand, counting down.
CTGCTGACCTACCAGCTCGAGGGCGAGTCGGACGAGGCCTATGCGCAGGCGTTCCCCGGCCTCGTCGCCGACGGCGCAGCGCTGGCCGTCGACGCCGGCGCGAAGATCCTCAAGCTGCAGTACCCGGGCTCCGAGGAGGCGAGCGCAGCGGTGACCGAGGCCGCCCGGGGCGTTCCCTGGGCGGTCCTGTCGGCCGGCGTCGACCACGAGACCTTCATCGGCCAGGTCTCGACCGCGGTGGCGGCGGGCGCCGCGGGCGCCATGGCGGGCCGGTCGCTCTGGAAGGACAGCCTGTCGATCGACGCCGCGCGCCGGGAGGAGCTCCTGACCGGCCGCGCGCTGCCCCGCCTTCGCGAGCTGGCCGATGCCGTGGACGGTCGACGGTCCTGAACCGTATCGGCGGGGCGCGCCCGGCGCGCCCCCGCCGATCGCCGCACCGATAGTGTGGCTCCACCGAAGAGGAGATGCCAGTGACGACGATGCGCGATGTCGCCGCACGTGCAGGGGTGAGCACGAAGACGGTCTCGCGGGTCTTCAACGACGATCCGCACGTGCTCCCCGCGACCCGTGCGCTCGTGGAGCAGGCCATGCGCGACCTGAACTACGTTCCGAACGTGCTCGCCACGACGTTCCGGGCCGGACGCGCGTCGGTGATCGGCGTGGCCGTGCCCGACATCGTCGACCCGTTCTTCGCGGCGATCGCACGCGCGATCGAGGACACCGCCCGGGCACGCGGCCTCTCCACGATGGTCACGAGCCTCGGCGACGATCCGGCCGACGAGCGCCCCGCGATCGAGTCGATGCTCGGACGCCAGCTGACCGGACTCGTGATCGCCCCCGTCGGCACCGACCACTCATGGCTTCAGCGGTGGCGCGAGCACACCCCGATCGTCTTCGTCGACCGTGCCCCGGTCGACCTCGAGACCGACACGTTCACCGAGGCGGACGAGTCCGGCGCCTACACGGCAGTCGAGCACCTGATCGCCCGGCACGGTCACCGGAGGATCGCGTACATCGGCGACATCGTCCACCTGTCCACCGAGACGAAGCGCCTCGAGGGCTGGCGCCGCGCCCAGCGGGCGGCCGGGATCGAACCCGACGAGGCGCTCGTGCAGAGCCACGTCTCCGATCGCCTGGCCGCTGCGGGAGCGCTCGACCGGCTTCGCGCCCTGCCCGACCCGCCCACTGCGCTCTTCTCGGCGAACGCCCGCAGCTCGATGGCCCTCGCACACGTGCTGCGGGACGACCCCGTGCCGTTCGTCGGCTTCGGCGACTTCCCGATGGCCGACACGCTCGCCCCTTCGGTGACGGTGATCGACCAGGATCCGAGGCGCCTGGGGCGGCTGGCTGCGGAACGGATCTTCTCGCGCCTGGCCGGCGGCGCGCAGGACGGCGACGTGTTCACGGTCTTGGACGTGCGGCTCGTGGAGCGCGAGTCCTGCCGCGTCGGGCGGCGCGACTGAACGGTCGGGCGGCGCGACCGAACGGTCGGGGACGCGACTGAACGGTGGCCGGAGCGCGCCCGACGGGCGGAGCGAGCTCCGGCCGGCCCGGTGACCGGCGTTCAGTCGGTCGACAGGTCCGCGATGCTCACCCGCGCTCCGCGCTCCGCGAGCGATGCGCGCGCCGCGACGAACGCGTCGCGCAGCACCTGATCGCGGCCGAGGTCGCCGAACACCGCGGTGAGGTCGAGGAAGGCGCCGGGCCTCTCGCGCTCGGCCGCGACCGCGGCCTCCAGCTCGGTGCGGCGCCGGTCCGAGACCGGGGTCGGCTCCCCCTGCTCGGTGCGTCCCTCGAGGAAGACGCTCCACGCCGCGAGCACCAGGGCGGCGCGTCCGATGCGCCCGTCGCCCGCGAGTTGGGCACGCACGACCGGAAGCAGGAACTTCGGGATGCGGTCCGAACCATCGACGACCTGACGGGCGAGCGTATCCCGCACCGCCTGGCCGCCGAAGCGAGCCAGCAGTTGGTCGACGTAGTCGTCGAGGTCGATTCCGGGAACGGGACGCAGGGTCGGGATGGCTTCATCCTGCATGTAGCCCCGGAGGAATCCCACGAACAGGGGGTCCGTGCACACCTCGTGCACGTACGTCGCGCCGGCGAGGATTCCGAGGTAGCTCATGGCCTGGTGCGACGCGTTCAGGAGCCTGAGCTTCATGAGCTCGTACGGCTCGACGTCATCGACGAGTTGCACGCCGACGGCCGCGAGGTCGGGTCGGCCGAGCGGGAAGTCATCCTCGAGGACCCACTGCTCGAACGACTCGGAGCGCACGGGCCAGCGATCGTCGACGCCGAACTCCTCGCGCACCGCTGCGCGTGTCTCGTCGGTGGTCACCGGGGTGATGCGGTCGACCATCGAGTTCGGGAACGACACGTCGGAGGCGATCCACGCGGCCAGGTCGGGGTCGACCCGCTCGGCGAAGCCGAGGACGGCGGTCCGGGCGACCCGGCCGTTGCCCTGGATGTTGTCGCAGGACATCACGGTGAACGGCGGCGTGCCCGCATCGCGACGACGCGCGAGCGCCGTCACGAGATAGCCGAGCACGCTGCGCGGCGTCGTCCCGCCCGCGAGGTCGGCGAGCGTGGCCTCGTCGGACGGGGAGAACGCCCCGGTCGCGTCGTCGACGCCGTAGCCGCCCTCCGTGATCGTGAGCGACACGATCCTCGTCTCGGCGTCGGCGAGCTTCGCGAGCACGGCCTCGGGGTCGTCGGGCGCATAGAGGTACTCGATGATCGAGCCGATCACGCGTGCCTCTGCGGAGCCGTCCGGAGCCGTCGTGACGAGTGTGTACAGTCCGTCCTGCGCGCGCAGCGCGTCGCGCATCGCGAGGTCGAACGGCATCACGCCGACGCCGCAGATGCCCCAGTCCTCCTCGCCGGAGGAGAGGACGCGGTCGAGGTACATGGCCTCGTGCGCGCGATGGAAGCCACCGACCCCGAAGTGGACGATTCGCGTGCGGGTGGCTGCGCGGTCGTACGCGGGCCGGGCTACGGCGGGGTCGAGGCTGCCGAGCGTCTCGGCATCGAGTTGCGTCATGTCGTCATCCTCTTGGAGAGTCGGGGCCCGCGGGTTCCCGGTACGGGTTCCCGCGGGCCATCGGATCAGGTCAGCAGCTGGACTTGTAGATGGCGTCGGCGGCGTCGCCGTCGACGTTGTCGGCGGTGATG
>NZ_WKJD01000013.1 GCF_009674665.1 Agromyces kandeliae | reverse complement strand
TCCCGCGCGCTCGTTCGACCGGGATGACCGTGGGGCCCGTCGGTACGACCGCGACGAGCGTCCCGCGCGCTCCTTCGACCGCGACGACCGCGCCCCCCGCCGCTCCGATCGCGACGAGCGCCCCGGCCGATCGTTCGACCGCGACGAGCGTGCGCCGCGCCGCGGCCGTGAGTTCGACCGTCCCGGCTTCCGCGACTCCGAGCGCCGTCCGTCGTCGTTCTACCCGGCGAAGGACCGGGCGGAGCGCAGCGACCGCACCGAGCGGTTCGGGCCGGCCGACGACGTGGTGCTCGAGCGCCTCGAGGCCGACGCCATCCAGGCCGAGCAGGTCGACGGCATCCGCTTCGCCGACCTCGGCCTCGGCGACAACATCGTGCGTGCGCTGAGCGCACTCGGCGCCGAGTCGCCCTTCCCGATCCAGGCGGCGACCATCCCGGTCGTGCTCGAGGGCCGCGACGTCCTCGGCCGCGGCCGCACCGGTTCGGGCAAGACCATCGCCTTCGGCGCCCCGACCGTCGAGCGGCTGATGCAGGACTGGGCCGCCTCCGGCAAGTCGGGCGGCAAGCGCCAGATGGGCCGGAAGCCCCGGGCCCTGATCCTCGCACCGACGCGCGAGCTCGCCCTGCAGATCGACCGGACCGTGCAGCCGATCGCCCAGAGCGTCGGCCTCTTCACGACGCAGATCTACGGCGGCGTCCCGCAGGGCCGCCAGGTCGGCGCGCTGCAGCGCGGCGTCGACATCGTGATCGGCACGCCGGGTCGCATCGAGGACCTCATCGAGCAGGGTCGCCTCGACCTCTCCGAGACCAGCATCACCGTCCTCGACGAGGCCGACCACATGTGCGACCTCGGGTTCCTCGAGCCGGTGCAGCGGATCCTCCGGCGCACCGCCGAGGGCAGCCAGAAACTCCTCTTCTCCGCGACGCTCGACACGGGCGTGGCCGCGCTCGTGGACGAGTTCCTCGTCGAACCGGCCGTGCACGAGGTCGCCGGCGAGGACCAGGCCTCGGGCACGATCGAGCACCGCGTGTTCGTCATCGACAACCGCGACAAGCGCGACATCGTCGCCCGCCTCGCCGATCGCAACGGCAAGACGCTGATCTTCTCGCGGACCCGCGCGTTCGCCGAGGACCTGGCGATGCACCTCGAGGACGCGGGGATCTTCGCCGTCGCCCTGCACGGCGACCTGAACCAGGCCAAGCGCACGCGCAACCTGCACCAGCTCACCAGCGGCCGGGTCGACGTGCTCGTCGCGACCGACGTCGCCGCCCGGGGCATCCACGTCGACGACATCGACCTCGTCATCCAGGCCGACGCGCCCGACGAGTACAAGACGTACCTGCACCGCTCCGGCCGCACCGGCCGTGCCGGCCGTGAGGGTCGCGTCGTCACGCTGATCCCGCGCAACCGCCAGCGCCGCCTGTCCGAGCTCCTCGGTCGCGCCGAGATCGACGTCGACTTCGAGGACGTCCGCCTCGGCGACGAGCTGCTCGCAGACCTCGGCCCGATCCGCACGGCGGCCCCCGCCGCCGCTGCGCCGAGCGCCGAGGACGAGCCCGCCGAGTAGAGCACGCCGCCACGCGGCATCCGCCTGCCCCCACGACGAAGGCCCCGACCACCCGGTCGGGGCCTTCGTCGCCTTCCGGACGCGCCTCGACTGGCGATCGGACCGGCCCTCCGGCATACTTACTGACTGAACGGTCGGTTGTGAAAGCAGCCGGAACGGATGACGCGGAGGCCGCCCGGACGCGGCCGACGGTCCCGACAGCGCGGTCAGGAGCAGAACATGGCGGAGGCGTATCTCGTCGGCGGGGTGCGGACCCCGGTGGGTCGGTACGGCGGCGTGCTCGCGAGCGTGCGGCCCGACGACCTCGCGAGCCTCGTCGTCGGCCAGGCGATCCGCCGCGCCGGGCTCGAGCTCGACGCGATCGAGGAGGGCGCGATCGACGAGGTCATCCTCGGCGCCGCCAACCAGGCCGGCGAGGACAACCGCAACGTCGCCCGCATGTCGGTGCTGCTCGCCGGGCTCCCCGACTCGGTGCCGGGCATCACCGTGAACCGTCTCTGCGCGTCGGGCATGTCGGCCATCACCATGGCGGCGCAGGCGATCCGCGCAGGTGACGCCGACCTCATCGTGGCGGGCGGCGTCGAGTCGATGACCCGCGCGCCCTGGGTGCAGGCGAAGCCCGAGAAGCCGTGGGCGAAGCCCGGCGACGCCTACGACACGTCGATCGGCTGGCGCTTCCCGAACGCGAAGCTGCTCGCCCGCGACAAGGCGACCTTCTCGATGCCCGAGACGGCCGAGGAGGTCGCGCGCATCGACGGCATCACGCGCGAGGAGGCCGACGCGTTCGCCCTTCGCAGCCAGCAGCGCGCCGCCGCCGCGATCGACGCCGGCCGGTTCGAGGCCGAGATCGTCGGCGTGCCGACGGCTCGCGGCGAGGTGCTCGTCGACGAGGGCCCGCGCCGCGACACCTCGCTCGACGTCCTCGCCGGGCTCCGTCCCGTCGTGAAGGGCGGCAGCGTGGTCACCGCGGGCAACTCGAGCTCCCTCAACGACGGCGCGAGCGCGATCGTCGTCGCGAGCGCGTCCGCCGTCGAGCGCTACGGGCTCACCCCGCGCGCCCGCGTCGTGGTGGGCGCCTCCGCCGGCCTCGCCCCCGAGATCATGGGCCTCGGGCCCGTACCCGCGACCGAGAAGGCGCTCGAGCGCTCGGGCGTCTCGCTCGACGACATCGGCTCGATCGAGCTCAACGAGGCGTTCGCGACGCAGTCGCTCGCGTCGATGCGCCGGCTCGGACTCGACCCCGAGCGGGTCAACGCCGACGGCGGGGCGATCGCACTGGGGCATCCGCTCGGCTCGTCGGGGGCACGCCTCGTCGTGACCCTCCTCGGCCGCATGGAGCGCGAGGGCTCGCGCTACGGCCTCGCGACGATGTGCGTCGGCGTCGGCCAGGGCAGCGCCTTGATCGTCGAGGGCGTGCGATGAACGCGCCGGATGTCGCGGTGTCGCCCGACGCGCCGCAGCCGCTCCTCGTCGAGCGACGCGACGATCGCGTCATCGCGACCCTGAACCGACCCGACAAGCGCAACGCGATCGACCAGGCGACGATCGACGCGATCCATGCGCTGTGCGCCGAGCTCGAGGCCGAACCGCGCATCCTGGTCCTCACCGGCACCGACGGAGTGTTCGCGTCGGGCGCCGATATCGCGCAGATGCGCGAGCGCACCGCCGCCGACGCGCGCGCGGGCATCAACGCGAACGCATTCATCCGCATCAACGAACTGCCGATGCCGGTCATCGCCGCCGTCGACGGCTGGGCGCTGGGCGGCGGGGCCGAGCTCGCGTTCGCGGCCGACATCCGCATCGCCACGCCCGACGCGAAGTTCGGCAATCCCGAGACCGGCCTCGGCATCATCCCGGCCGCCGGGGCGACCTGGCGGCTGAAGGAGATCGTCGGCGAGGCCCGCGCGGCGGAGATGCTCCTCACCGGGCGGGTCGTCGACGCCGCCGAGGCGCTCTCGATCGGACTGATCACGGCCGTGCACCCGACCGCCGACCTCCTCGACGAGGCGCACGCGATCGCCGACCGCATCGCGAGGAACGACCCCGCGGCGACCATGGCGACCAAGCGCGTGCTGCGTGCGCCGCGCACCGACCACCCGCACGTCGACCTCGAGGAGCAGGCGGTGCTGTTCGAGAGTCCCGAGAAGCACCGCCGGATGACCGAGTTCCTCGAGCGGCGGTCGAAGAGGAGCGCGACGTGAACGAGACGACCACGACGGCACCGGAGCGGGTCGGCGTCCTCGGCGGGGGACGCATGGGCGCGGGCATCGCGCACGCGTTCCTCCTCGCCGGATCTCGCGTCACCGTCGTCGAGCGCGACGCGGATGCCGCGGAGGCGGCTCGCACGCGCGTGCTCGACTCCGTCGCGGCATCCGTCGCCCGCGGCACCACCGACGAGACCGCCGACGCGCTCGGCGCGCGGTTCGGGGTCGCGACCGACGTCGCCGACTTCGCGGGATCCGACCTCGTCGTCGAGGCGGTGCCGGAGGACCTCGACCTGAAGGTCGACGCGCTCACCCGCGTCGAGGCCGCGTTGGGGGCGGATGCCGCGCTCGCGTCGAACACGTCGTCGATCTCGATCGACGAGCTCGCCGGGCGGCTCGACCGGCCCGAGCGATTCCTGGGCCTTCACTTCTTCAACCCGGTTCCCGCGTCGGCACTCGTCGAGATCGTGCGCGGCACCGCCACCGACGGCGCGCTCGTCGAGGAGGCGCGCGGTTGGGTCGAGGCGATCGGCAAGGCCCCGATCGTCGTCCACGACGCCCCGGGCTTCGCCTCGAGCCGGCTCGGCGTCGCACTCGGACTCGAGGCGATCCGCATGCTCGAGGAGGGCGTCGCCTCCGCCGAGGACATCGACACCGCGATGGTGCTCGGCTACAAGCACCCCGTGGGCCCGCTGCGGCTCACCGACCTCGTCGGACTCGACGTGCGGCTCGGCATCGCCGAGTACCTCGCGGGCGAGCTCGGCGAGCGATTCGAACCGCCCGCCCTCCTGCGCCGCATGGTCGCCGAGGGCAAGCTCGGTCGAAAGACCGGCGAGGGCTTCCACCTGTGGGACGCGCAGTGACGCGCGTCGCCGCCACGACCGATTCGACCGAGGAGACCCACATGACCGGCATCCTGCCCAGCTACGTCCGCGACGCATGGTGGACCCCCGACGCCTCGGCCAAGGCATCCGCCACCGAGGTCCGTGACGCGTCGACCGGCGAGGTCGTCGCGCGCGTCTCGACCGAGGGGCTCGACCTCGGCGCCGTGCTCGAGCACGCGCGCACCGTCGGCCAGCGCTCGCTCGGCGAGCTCACCTTCCACCAGCGCGCCGTGCTGCTCAAGCAGATGGCGCTCGCGCTCACCGAGCGCAAGGCCGAGCTGTACGAGGTGTCGGCGCGCACCGGCGCGACCAAGCGCGACTCGTGGGTCGACATCGACGGCGGCATCGGCGTGCTCTTCACCTACTCGTCGAAGGGCCGGCGCGAGCTGCCGAACGCGAAGGTCGTCGTCGACGGTCCGGTCGAGCCGCTCTCGAAGGACGGCTCGTTCATCGGCCGCCACGTCTACACGCGCCTGCCCGGCGTCGCCGTGCAGATCAACGCCTTCAACTTCCCCGTCTGGGGTTCGCTCGAGAAGTTCGCGCCCGCGTTCCTCGCCGGCGTGCCGACCGTCGTGAAGCCCGCGACGCCGACCGGCTACCTCGCCGAGGCGTTCGTGCGCATCCTCGTCGAGTCGGGGCTCCTGCCCGCGGGTTCGCTCCAGCTCGTGTCGGGCAGCGTGCCCGACCTGTTCGACCACCTCCGCGTCGGCGACCTCGTCGCCTTCACCGGCTCGGCGTCGACGGCCGAGCGCCTCCGCGCGCACGACTCGGTGCAGACCGGTGGCGTGCGGTTCACGAGCGAGACCGACTCGATCAACGCCTCCGTGCTCGGTACCGACGCGGTGCCCGGCACGCCCGAGTTCGACGCCTACGTCGCGCAGCTCGTCGTCGAGATGACCTCGAAGGCCGGGCAGAAGTGCACGGCCATCCGCCGTGCGATCGTGCCCGCGGCCTCCGTCGACGCGCTCGTCGACGCCGTGCGTGCGCGCCTCGCCGCGAAGGTCGTCGTCGGCGACCCGCGCAGCGAGGGCGTCACGATGGGTCCGCTGGCCTCGATCGCGCAGCGCGACGAGGTGCTCCGGCAGGTGCGCCGGCTCCAGGAGGCCGGCGGCGAGCTGGTCATCGGCTCGACCGACGCCCCCGAGGGCGTCGACGCCGACGGCGCGTTCGTCGCGCCCATGCTGCTGAGCTTCACGGATGCCACGGCCGACGCGGTGCACGAGGTCGAGGCGTTCGGCCCCGTGGCATCCGTCATCGCCTACGACACCATCGACCAGGCGGTCGACCTCGTGGCCCGCGGAGGCGGCTCGCTCGTCACGAGCGTCGCCACGCACGACCCGGACGTCGCGGTCGCACTCGCGTCCGGGATCGCCGCGATGAACGGCCGCCTCCTCTTCCTCGACCGTGACGACGCGCGCACGTCGACCGGCCACGGCTCGCCCGTGCCGCACCTCGTGCACGGCGGCCCCGGCCGCGCGGGCGGCGGCGAGGAGCTCGGCGGCATCCGCGCCGTGTTCCACCACATGCAGCGCACGGCCGTTCAGGGTTCGCCCGCGATGCTCACCGCGCTCACGGGCGTCTGGCACTCGGGCGCGGCGGCGCGGCCGTACGCCGAGTCGGGCGACGTGCACCCGTTCCGGAAGTCGCTCGCGGAGCTGCGGATCGGCGACCAGGTCGCGTCGCCGTCGCGCACCGTGACGCTCGAGGACATCGAGACGTTCGCGAACTTCACGGGCGACACGTTCTACGCGCACATGGACGAGGCGGCCGCGGCCGCGAACCCGTTCTTCCCGGGGCGCGTCGCGCACGGCTACCTGCTGGTGTCGTGGGCCGCCGGGCTCTTCGTGGATGCCGCGCCGGGGCCGGTGCTCGCGAACTCGGGCCTCGAGAACCTGCGCTTCATCACGCCGGTGTCGCCCGGGGACGAGATCCGCGTCGAGCTCACGGCGAAGCAGATCACGCCGCGCGAGACCGACGAGTACGGCGAGGTGCGGTGGGACGCGGTGCTGAAGAACCAGCGCGACGAGCTCGTCGCGACGTACGACGTGCTGACGCTCGTCGCGAAGGAGCAGGCGGGCGACGCCGCGGGCGGCGCCCCGGCCGTCGTCGACGCCGGCGCACAGCCGCAGCCGGCCTGACCGGGGCGGTCAGCGCGCGTCGGTGCGATCTCCGAGGTCGAACCACATGAGCCCGAGCAGGAAGCCCGGGGCGGCCTCGATCTCGCGCTCGAGGTTCGCGCCCATCGCCGCGTAGAAGCCCTTCGCCGCGGGGTCGGAGAGGATGCGCATGCGGTCCGCGCGCCCGCGCGCCACGCTGGTCGCGCGCTCGAACAGTCGTCGTCCGTCGCCGGCCCCGATGCGGTCGACGGCGAGGAACATGTGGACGAGGTCCACGAACTCCGGCTCGTCGACGAGGCTGTAGAACCCCACGACGCGGCCGTCGCCGACGAGGGCCTCGACGGTGTTCGCCTCGATGAAGGCGGCCGTCGGCATGTCGTGCTCCTTCAGGCTCGCCACGGCCCCGGGGAAGTTCACGTCGTGGCCCCAGTGCGCGACGCCGCCGAGGACGAGGCGGCCGAGTTCGTCCGCCTCGCCGGGTCGCGCCGCCCGGAACTCCATGCACCGACGCTATCGCGGACGTCGATCGCCGGCAGCCCGGCGGGACCGCAGCCCGGCCCCGTAGCCCGGCCGCCCCGCAGCCCGGCGGCGCTCAGCCGCGCAGGGCGAGCGTGAACGGGAGCACCTCGGCGGCGCCCGCTCGGCGGAGCTCGCGCGCGGCGATCGTGAGGGTCCAGCGGCTGTCGGCGAGGTCGTCGACGAGCAGCACGCCGCCCGCCGGAACGTCGAGGCCGTCGGCGGTGAAGCGGTTCCAGACGCCGGAGAGCCGGAACGCGCTGTTGCCGCCCGGGCCACCCGTCGGACCGCCGTCGACCGGGGCGAGCTCGCCGAGGTACGGCAGCCGACCGACCTCGGAGAGCCCGCGTGCGAGCGACTCGACGAGCTGCGGGCGCGAGCGCGAGGGCACGGATGCCACGGCCACCGGCCGCTCGGACCAGCCCCACTCGGCGAGCACGCGCACGCACGCGTCGAGCACGCGCGCCGGCACGGGGGCGTCGGGCGCATTCGGCGCGAAGAGCTCTCGGAGCGTCGAGCCCCAACCGAGGTCGGTGAGCCGCGCGAGCGCGCGACCCTCGGCGGCCTGCTCGCCCGGCGCGATGCGCCCCTTCACGGGCACGCCCAACCGGTCGGCCCCCGTGGGCCAGGCGCGGCGCGGCTCGATCGGCGTGCCGACCCGGTCGAGCGCGGTCGCGGCGGCGGCCGAGGCATCCGCATCGACCTCGCCCGGATACCAGGCACCCGCGCATCGGTCGCATCGCCCGCACGGCGCCGCCGTGTCGTCGTCGAGCGATCGCTGGAGGAAGGCCATGCGGCATCCGTCGGTCTGCTCGTACTCGAGCATGTGGCGCTGCTCGGCCTCGCGTTCCTCCGCGATGCGGCGGTAGCGCTCGGCGTCGTAGCTCCACGGCGCGCCGGTCGCAACCCAGCCGCCCTGCACGCGGCGCACCGCGCCGTCGACGTCGAGCACCTTCAGCAGGAGCTCGAGCGGGGTGCGGCGGATGTCGACGCGCGCCTCGAGCGCGGGCGTCGAGAGCGGCACGTCGGAGAGCTCGTCGATGACGCGTCGCGCGCGCTCCTCGTCGGGCATCGACGCGGTCGCGAAGTAGTGCCAGATCGCCGGGTCCTCGCGCCCGGGCAGCAGCAGCACGTCGGCGTTCTCGCTGGCGCGCCCCGCGCGGCCGACCTGCTGGTAGTACGCGACGGGCGACGACGGCGCGCCGAGGTGCACGACGAAGCCGAGGTCGGGCTTGTCGAAGCCCATGCCGAGCGCGCTCGTCGCGATGAGCGCCTTGACCTCGTTGCGCTTCAGCATGCCCTCGGACTCCTCGCGCTCGTCGGGGTCGGTCTGCCCGGTGTAGGCGCGCACGTCGTGGCCGCGCTCGCGCAGCACGCGCGCGGTGTCGACTGCTGCCGAGACGGTGAGCGCGTAGACGATGCCCGAGCCGGGCAGGTCGTCGAGGTGGTCGATGAGCCACGCGAGCCGGCCGGTCGAGTCGGGCAGCCGGAGCACGCCGAGCCGGAGCGAGGACCGGGCGAGCGGCCCGCGGATCGTGAGCACGTCGGTGCCGAGCTGCTCCGCGACATCCGCCACGACCCGGCTGTTCGCGGTCGCCGTCGTCGCGAGCACGGGCACGTCGGCCGGGATCTCGGCGATGAGATCGCGCAGGCGGCGGTAGTCGGGCCGGAAGTCGTGGCCCCAGTCGCTGATGCAGTGCGCCTCGTCGACGACGAGCATGCCGAGCCGGCGCACGAGCGAGGGCAGCTGCTGCTCGCGGAACGACGGGTTGTTCAGCCGCTCGGGCGAGACGAGCAGCACGTCGACCTCGTCGGCGTCGAGGCGTGCCAGCACCTCCTGCCACTCGTGCGCGTTGGCCGAGTTGATCGAGACCGCCCGCACGCCCGCTCGTTCGGCGGCCGCGACCTGGTCGCGCATGAGCGCGAGCAGGGGCGACACGAGGATGGTCGGCCCCCCGCCGCGGCGGCGGAGCAGCAGCGTCGCGACGAAGTACACGGCGGACTTGCCCCAGCCCGTCCGCTGCACGACGAGCGCCCGCCGGCGGCCGGCGACGAGGGCCTCGATCGCCTCGAACTGGCCGTCGTGGAACTCGGCGTCGTCGCGGCCGACGAGCTCGCGGAGCGCGGCGAGCGCCTCGGCGCGGAGGTCGGCCGTGGTGGTCGGTTCGGGGGAGGGCATTCGTCCACCCTTCCGCATGCGGCTGACAGGCGCGAGCGGGGTCGGCATCCGCACCTTGCCCGGTTGAATGTTAGTGGCTAACATTATCTCGTGACCACCACCCCGACGCCGAGGCGCCTCCGTACCCGGCAACGCCTGATCGACCACGGGCTCGACCTCATCGAGCGTCAGGGGTACGACCAGACCTCCGCCGCGGAGATCGCGCGGGCCGCGGGCGTCAGCGAGATGACCTTCTTCCGTCACTTCGCCACCAAGGAGCTGCTCGTGCTCGAGGACCCGTACGACCCGTTCCTCGCCGAGGGCATCGGCGACCAGCCGCGCGAGCTGCCGCCCCTGCAGCGCGCGGCACGCGGCATCCGCTCGGCCTGGCGGACGCTGCCCGAACCCGAGCAGCCGGAGATCCGGCGGCGGGTGCGGATCGCGGCCCGCACGCCGGCGCTGCGCGGGGCCATGTGGCGGAGCACCGGGAACACCGAGCAGGCGATCGTCGCCCGGCTCGTCGCCGACGGGGCGCCCGCGTTCGACGCGCGCGCCGCCGCATCCGCCGTGATCGCCGCACTCGTCACGGGCCTCTACGCGTGGGCCGACGGCGAGATCGACACCCTCGGCGCGGCCATCGAGCGCGCCCTCGACGTCGTGGCGGGCGAGGCATGAGCGCCGCACCCCGGTTCGAGGGCCGCGGCGTCGCGCGTGCGTTCCGCGGCGGCGCGGGCGTGCACGGCATCGACCTCGACGTGGCGGCGGGCGAGATCCACGCGCTGGTCGGCCTGAACGGCGCGGGCAAGACGACGCTCATGCGACTGTTCCTCGGCATGCTGCGGCCCGACTCGGGCGAGGTGCGCGTGTGCGGCGTCGACGTGAGCCGAGCGGATGCCGCGACCTGGGCGCGCGTCGGCCAGCTCGTCGAGCACCCGCTCGCCTACGCCGAGCTCACGGGCCGCGCGAACCTCGAGGTCGCCGCGCGCCTCCACGGCCTCGACCGCGCGGGCGTGCGCGCGGCCGTCGACCGGGCGATCGACGAGTTCGACCTCGGCCGGTACGCGGGCGTGCGCGCCGGTCGGCTCTCGCTCGGCAACCGCCAGCGCGTCGGCATCGCGGGGGCGCTGCTGCACGAGCCCGAGGCGATCGTGCTCGACGAGCCGACGAACGGGCTCGACCCGGCCGGGGTCATCGTGCTGCGCGAGTCGCTGCTGCGGCGGGCCGCCGCCGGTGCCGGCATCCTCGTCTCGAGCCACCACCTCGACGAGGTCGCCCGCGTCGCCGACCGCATCACGGTCCTCAACGACGGGCGGATCATCGGGTCGCTCGACCCCGGCGGGTTCGACCTCGAGCGCGCGTTCTTCGCGCTCGTCCACGACGACGACGCGACCCGGAGGGCCGCCGCATGAGCGGCGCGGGGCTCGGCGTGGCGGTCGCGGTCGAGGCGCGCAAGGCGATCGCCTCCCGGGTGATGGCGTCGACCACGGCGCTCCTCGTGGTGGGCGTGGGCGTGCTGGCGCTCGGGATGCTGCTCGCCGCGGCATCCGGCGACGAGCAGGTGCTCGCCAAGCTCGGCCCGCTCGCGGGCGTGCCGGGGTGGGCGGGCCTCGTCGGGGTCGTCCTCCAGATCACGGCTGCGGCCGGCGTGCTCGCGTTCGGCGTCGCCCTCAGCTGGATGTTCGGCCGCGAGTTCGCCGACGGCACCGTCGCGGCGCTCTTCGGCCTGCCGGTGTCGCGACCGGCGATCGCGCTCGGCAAGCTCGTGGTCTACCTCGCCTGGTCGGTCGCGGTCGCGGTCGCCCTCACGGGCGTCGTCGCGATCGTGGGCGTCGCGATGGGCTACGGCACGACGGATGCCGCCGGCGCCGGCGCGATCGCCCGGATCCCCGTGCTCGTCGTGCTCTCCGCGCTCATCGCGGTGCCCGCCGCGTGGGTCGCGACGATCGGGCGCGGCCTCCTGCCCGGCATCGCCGCGACCGTCGGGATCATCGTGGTCGCGCAGGTCTCGGCGCTCGCCGACATCGGGGCATGGGTGCCGTTCGTCGCGCCCGCGCTGTGGGCGATCGCGCCCGACGCGGTCCCGGCCGCGGCGCTGCTCGTCGTGCCGAGCGTGCCGCTCGCGTTCGGCGCGCTGTGCGCGCTCGCGTGGTCGCGGCTGCAGCTCGATCGCTGAGGCGGCCGTGCGGCATCCGCCCGGGGCATCCGCTCGGACTTGACCGCGCCCGCCCCGCCGGTCACGCTGGACCGCATGCCCCACCAGCACCCGCTCCACGCCGACGTCGACGTGCCGTGCCTCTGCTGCGGGAGCGTGCAGCGGTTCCGGTTCGCCTCGGCGTCCGACCAGGTGGTGTGCGGCCACTGCCGATCCCATCTCGGCGCCGACCGGGCCGAGCAGCGCGACCGGGAGCACATCGCGATCTGGCGGGGCATCCTCGAGGTCCACGACCGCGCGGCGCGCGACGCGGCCGAGGCAGCTGCGGCCGCGGCCTCGGAAGCGGCCGAGCTCACGGCCCGCCTCACCGCGGAGCGCGACCAGCTGCGCTCGGGGGCGCTCGACGGCGCGACCGAGGTGGGCGCCGCGCTGCAGGACCAGCTCCGCGACGACCGGGTGCGCCGCGCCGAGCGGGCGACCCAGTTGACGTCGCGGCGGGTCGACACCGCCATGGTCGCGCTCTGGCGGCTGCAGGCGTTCCACCATCCGGACGCCCGGAAGACGGGCTCGTGCACGTGCGGACGCTCCCTGCCGGCGTGCGGTGAGAGCCGGATCCTCGAGGGCGTGCGCCAGGAGATGCTCGACTGGGAGCGCCGCAACCTCGAACTGCTCCGTGCCGGCAAGCGCCACGGTCTGCCGCCGGAGCACCCCGAGGTCGGGAGCGCCGCGGGCGCTCGCTGAGACCGCCGGCCGGTGCCGGTCCGCCCGGCGGTCAGGTCGTCGTCGCTGCGGCGCCTTCGCCGACCCACGCGATCGCGTCGTCGAGGTGCGCGATCGGGAACGCCCGGAACTGGCCCGGCACGAGCCCGCCGAAGGCGACCGCGATCCCGATGAGCACGTCGCGGTCGGTCACGAGGGCGGCCCGGTCCCAGAGCGAGAGCGGCCTGCCGATGAGCTTCGCGTCCTCGACCATCGCGCCGAGCGAGTAGTGGTCGAACTCCTCGCCGAGCACGATGACGAAATCGAGCTTCCCGGTCGTCTCGATCGCGGCGTCCATGGCAGGATCGAGCACCTCGCGGTAGTCGGCCGCGGTCACGGTGCCGACGGCGCGGAAGCCGATCACGCCCTCCGGCAGGTCCTCGAGCAGCTCGATCATCGGGGTCCCCTTCTCCCGGCGTCAGTCTTGCAGCCGGTCGGGGCGGATGTCACGGCTCCGAGCCGCTGACACCTCGGCGATCGGCCGCGGCGGGCGGGCGGGCGGTGCGGACGGTCCGTGCGGGTGCCGCCCCGGCGCAACCCGCACGGACTGTCGTCACCGAAGTGCGCGATGCGTGGGTGTGGCGGGGGTCAGGTGCGCGGGGCGCCGGCGGGCACGCGGAGGCCGTCGAGCGCGACCGCGACGACGTCGTCGGCCAGCCGTGCGGCATCCTCGCGTCCACCCGGCCGGTACCACTCGACGATCGAGTTGATCATGCCGAACAGCAGCCGCTCGACGATGCGCACGTCGATGTCGGACCGCAGCGAGCCCTCGGCCTGCGCGTCGGCCACGAGTGCGGTCACGCGCTTGTCGAACGCGCGCCGGCGGGCGAGTGCGCGCCGCTCGACGTCGGTGTTCCCGCGGACGCGCAGCAGCAGGGTCACGTAGGGCAACCGGTCGACGAGCACGCGCACCGCGCCGCGGAGCACGCCGTCGAGCCGGTCGGCGGCGCTGCCACCGGCGGCCTCGGTCGCGTCGAGCACGCCCTCGAGCGCGGACAGCGCCTGGTCGAGCGCGCGTTCGAGGATCTCGTCCTTCGACGTGAAGTGGTGGTAGATCGCCGACTTCGAGAGGCCGAGCCGGTCGGCGAGCACGCCCATCGAGGTCGCGTCGTAGCCGTACTCGTTGAAGGCCGCGACGGCGACCTCGAGGATGCCCTGCTGGTCGTACCCGGGGCGGCCTCGTCGGAGCGTCGTGTTCGGTGACATCCGCTTCAGTCTGTCACCCCGGCTCGGATGCGCCGCGAAAGGACGCGATTCGGCGTCGCTGACCGAGCCGAGGCGCCCGATTCCGTCCGATCGGCGACCGTGCGCGGCGTGGCGCCGCGGGCGACCCGGCCGTGGCCCGCATCAGCGCGGCTCGCGGAGGTCGTAGACGCGCTTGTACTTGCCCTCGCTGCGCGGCAGCGTGCCGGGCTCCTCGAGCCGGACGCTCACCGACGAGCCGATGAACTCCTTGATCCGCCCCGCGAGCACGACGGTCGCCGCCCGGCAGGCCTCGACCTCGAGGTCGGGGTGGCGCTCGATGCGGACCGTGAGGTCGTCCATGTGCCCGGTGCGCGTGAGCTCGAGGATGAAGTGCGGCGTCAGGTGCTCGATGCCGAGCACGAGCTCCTCGATCTGCGTCGGGAAGAGGTTCACGCCGCGGAGGATGATCATGTCGTCGTTGCGGCCGGTGATCTTCTCCATCCGGCGCATGCCGGGGCGGGCGGTACCCGGCAGGAGGCGGGTCAGGTCGCGCGTGCGGTAGCGGATGACCGGGAAGGCCTCCTTGGTCAGCGACGTGAAGACGAGCTCGCCCTTCTCGCCGTCCGGCAGCTGCTCTCCCGTCTCGCCGTCGATGACCTCGGGCAGGAAGTGGTCCTCCCAGAGGTGCGGGCCGTCCTTGGTCTCGATGCACTCGTTGCCGACGCCCGGGCCCATGACCTCGGAGAGGCCGTAGATGTCGACGGCGTCGATGCCGAGGCGGTCCTGGAGCCGCTGGCGCATCTCGTTGGTCCAGGGCTCGGCGCCGAGGATCGCGGTCTTCAGCGACGTCGAGCGCGGGTCGATGCCCGCCTCCTCCATCGCGTCGGCGATCGTGAGCAGGTAGCTCGGCGTGCACATGATCGCGTCGGGCTCGAAGTCGCGGATGAGCTGGACCTGGCGCGCGGTCTGGCCGCCCGACATCGGGATGACGGTGGCACCGAGCTTCTCGATGCCGGCGTGCGCGCCGAGCCCGCCCGTGAAGAGGCCGTAGCCGTAGGCGTTGTGCACCTTCATGCCGGGGCGGACGCCGCTGGCGCGGAGGCAGCGGGCGACGAGCGTCGCCCAGCGGTCGAGGTCGCCGTGCGTGTAGCCGACGACGGTCGGCCGGCCGGTCGTGCCGGACGAGGCGTGGATGCGGGCGACCTGGTCCATCGGGACCGCGAACATGCCGAACGGGTAGGTCTGGCGGAGGTCGTCCTTCGTCGTGAAGGGGAGCTTCGCGACATCCGCCAGTGCCTGGATGTCATCGGGATGCACGCCGTGCTCGTCGAACTTGCGGCGGTAGAGCGGCACGTTCTCGTAGGCGTGGCGCACGGTCCACTGCAGCCGTTCGAGCTGGAGCGCCTCGATCTCGGCGCGGCTCATGCGCTCCTCGGGGTCGAGCTCGTCGGGCGCGGCGGGTGCGAGGCCCGAGACGGTGGGGCGCGATTCGATGGGGGACTGCGGAAGGGTCGTCGTCGACACGGTGGCTCCCGGGGGTCAGATGGTTCGGTTGGTGGAGATCGAGCGGCCGCGGAACTCGGCGACGGCGTCGCCCTGCTCGTCGACGACGGTCACGTCGTAGAGGCCGGTGCGGCCGTTGCGGGCGCGTCGGACCGCGGTGGCGGTGAGGGTCTGCCCGGCGACCGTTGACTTGAGGAAGGTGATGTCGGCGCCCGCGGCGACGGTGACCCGGTGGTCCTCGTTGCAGGCGATCGCGAAGGCCGTGTCGGCCAGCGTGAAGACGAGCCCGCCGTGGGTGATGGCGAATCCGTTGGTCATGTCCTCCCGCACGCGCATCGACACGACCGCGTGCCCGGGATCGTCGCGTTCGACGACCATGCCGAGCATGGCGGAGGCGAGGTCGCGCTGCATCATCTCGCGGTTGAGGCGAGCGGATGCCTCGGCATCGGCCTGCTCGTCGGCCGGTCGGCCGCCGCCCTGGCGTTCGGTCGCGACATCCGTCATGCGCTGCTCCTCATCGAGTGCGGGGGAGTCGCCGGCGGCCCTGATTGCCCCGGCGCAGAACCTCAGCATATACTAACTGAACGATCGGTTGGTAAAGTGTCCTCACCCGCCGCCGGTCCCGAGAGCATTGGAGTCGACGATGACCGCACCCGCCGAGCTGAGCGTGGCCAGCATCGATGAGCACCGCGACGACGAGGCGCAGGCGCGCTTCGACGACCTCATCGCGAAGGACTCGCGCATCGAGCCGCGCGACTGGATGCCCGACGCGTACCGCAAGACGCTGATCCGGCAGATCAGCCAGCACGCGCACTCCGAGATCATCGGCATGCAGCCCGAGTCCAACTGGATCTCGCGCGCGCCGAGCCTCAAGCGCAAGGCCATCCTCATGGCCAAGGTGCAGGACGAGGCCGGCCACGGCCTCTACCTGTACTCGGCCGCCCAGACGCTCGGCATCGGGCGCGAGGAGATGATGCAGCAGCTCATCGAGGGCCGCGCGCGCTACTCGTCGATCTTCAACTACACGACCCCGACGTGGGCCGACATGGGCGCCATCGGCTGGCTCGTCGACGGCGCCGCGATCTGCAACCAGGTGCCGCTCTGCCGCGCGTCGTACGGTCCGTACGGCCGTGCAATGGTGCGCATCTGCAAGGAGGAGTCCTTCCACCAGCGGCAGGGCTTCGAGATCCTGCTCGAGCTCATGCAGGGCACCGACGAGCAGAAGCGGATGGCGCAGGACGCCGTCGACCGCTGGTACTGGCCGAGCCTCATGATGTTCGGCCCGCCCGACGACGAGTCGCCGAACTCGGCCCAGTCGATGGCGTGGAACATCAAGCGGTTCTCCAACGACGAGCTGCGTCAGCGCTTCGTCGGCATGCTCGTGCCGCAGGCCGAGGTCCTCGGCGTGACGCTGCCCGACCCGAACCTGACGTGGAACGAGGAGCGCCAGGCGTACGACATGAGCGAGATCGACTGGGACGAGTTCCACGAGGTGCTCGCCGGTCGCGGCCCGGCGAACGCCGAGCGCCTGCGCCGCCGCCGCGAGGCCCACGAGGACGGCGCGTGGGTCCGCGAGGCCGCCGCCGAGTACGCCCGCAAGCAGGCCGCGAAAGCTGCGACCGCCGCCTGACGGGGCGGCACCACCACTGGACCCGCGATCCGCGATGGAGCGGACCGAGACGAGGAGACGAGATGAGCACCCCCGGCGAGACCGGCACCGAGGCCTGGCCCCTGTGGGAGGTCTTCGTGCGCGCCAACCGCGGCCTGAGCCACGTGCACGTCGGGTCGCTGCACGCGCCCGACGCCGACATGGCCGTGCGCAACGCCCGCGACCTGTACACCCGACGCAACGAGGGCGTGTCGATCTGGGTCGTGCCCGCCGACGCGGTCACGACCAGCGACCCCGACGCAAAGGGCGCCTTCTTCGAGAGCCCCGCGGGCAAGAACTACCGGCACGCGGTGTACTACACGAAGTCCGAAGGGGTGAAGCACCTGTGAGCGGCGACCTCGATCCGCACGGCGACGTCACGGTCGACCGGGTCGCGCTCGCCGAGGAGCTCGCCGGCGAGGCGGCCGGCGCCGGCCACGCGGCATCCGCCGACGTCGCCGCGTACGCGCTCGGCCTCGGCGACGACTCGCTCGTGCTCGCGCAGCGCCTCGGCGACTGGATCACGCGCGCCCCGGAGCTCGAGGAGGACGTGGCGCTCGGCAACATCGCGCTCGACCTGCTCGGCCACGCGCGCTCGCTGCTGCACTACGCGGGCACGCACGACGGCCGCAGCGAGGACGACCTCGCCTACTTCCGCGACGAGCCCGACTTCCGCAACGCCTGGCTGTTCGAGCAGCCCAACGGCGACTTCGCGCACACCATCGCCCGGCAGCTCGTCGCCTCGACCTACCTCGTCGAGCTCTACCGGCACCTCGAGGCCTCGACGGATGCCACGCTCGCGGCGATCGCCGCGAAGGCGTCGAAGGAGGTCGACTACCACCGCGACCACGCGATCCAGTGGACGCTCCGCCTCGCGGGCGGCACCGACGAGTCGCGTCGCCGCATGGTCCGCGCCGTGGAGCAGACCTGGCCCTACGTCGAGGAGCTGTTCCGCGATGACGCCGTGGTCGTGCGGCTCGCCGACGAGGGCGTCGTGCCGCTGCCGTCGTCGCTGCGCGACGCGTTCGACTCGGTGATCGACCAGGTCTTCGCCGAAGCCGACCTCGCCCGGCCCGAGGGTCGAACCGCGTTCGTCGTCGACGGCCGCGGTCGCGAGGGCAGGCACACCGAGCACCTCGGTCCGCTGCTCGCCGAGATGCAGGTGCTCGCCCGCGCTCACCCGGGGGCATCGTGGTGACCGCGGCCGGGGCATCCGTCGCCCGACCCGTGCCGAGCGACCCCGCCGCTCGCGCGGCGTGGGACGTCGCCGCGACGGTGACCGACCCCGAGGTGCCCGTGCTCACGATCGAGGACCTGGGCGTGCTCCGCTCGGTCGTCGTCGACGAGGACGGCGCCGTGCACGTCGAGCTCACGCCCACCTACAGCGGATGCCCCGCCATGGACGCGATGCGCGACGACGTCGTCCTCGCGCTCACGCACGCGGGCTACGACGAGGTCGACGTGCGGATGGTGCTCGCGCCCGCGTGGACCACCGACTGGATGAGCGAGGCCGGCAAGGACAAGCTCCGGAAGTACGGCATCCAGGCGCCGAGCGGGAACGCGCCCGTCCGCGACGCCGGGCCGATCCGCCTCCAACTGGCGGTCAAGTGCCCGCGCTGCGACTCCCTCAACACCCGCGAACTCGCCCGCTTCGGCTCGACGTCGTGCAAGGCGCTCTACGAGTGCCGTGACTGCCTCGAGCCCTTCGACTACTTCAAGGTGCTCTGATGGCCGCGATCAACCTGGGCTCCACGGGAGCCCCGCCCGCCTCCGCCGTCTCGGGGTCGCTCGAGACGGATGCCGCGATCGCCGACGCGTTCCTCGCGAGCGCGGTCGGCGGCGACACGGCACCCAAGCGCCGGCGCGCGCGCTTCCACTCGCTCGAGGTCGCCGAGGTGCGGTCGCTGACCGACGACTCGGTCGAGGTGACCTTCGCGGTGCCCGACGCGCTCGCCGACGACTACACGTACCTGCCCGGGCAGTACGTCGCGCTCCGACGCGACTTCGACGGGCACGAGCTCCGGCGGTCGTACTCGATCTGCCGACCGCCGGTGCGGGGCAGCGTCTCGGTCGCGATCAAGCGCGACCTCGGCGGGCGCTTCTCCACGTGGGCGAACACCGAGCTCGCCGCGGGCGATCGCATCGACGTGATGAGCCCGCAGGGCACGTTCACCTCGGGGCTCGACTCGCTCGACGGCAAGCACGTCGTCGGCATCGCGGCGGGTTCGGGCATCACGCCGCTCATGGCGCTCGCGCACACCGTGCTCGCCCGTTCCGACGACGCGCGCTTCACGCTCGTGTACACGAACCGGTCGACGCGCGACGTGATGTTCCTCGAGGAGCTCGCCGAGCTGAAGGACCGCTACCCGGCCCGACTCGCGCTGCACCACGTGCTCTCGCGCGAGCAGCGCACCGCGCCGCTGTTGTCGGGGCGCATCGACGCCGAGAAGCTCGAGCGCATGCTCGACGCGCTCATCCCGCCGGCGACCGTCGACGAGTGGTTCCTGTGCGGGCCGTTCGAACTCGTGCAACTCGCACGCGACACGCTCGAGGCCCGCGACGTGCCCGTCGGCCGGGTCCGGTACGAGCTGTTCACGACCGACGCCGACCGGGCGACCGAGCCGCGGCACGGCCGCCCCGTCACGGTCGAGCGCGGCGAGCCGACGGTGGCGATCGAGTTCACGCTCGACGGGCTCTCGTCGAGCGTCGACAGCCCGGTCAGCGCCAACGAGTCGATCCTCAACGCGGCGCTCCGCGTGCGCTCCGACGTGCCGTTCGCCTGTGCGGGCGGCGTGTGCGGCACCTGCCGCGCGCGGGTCGTCGACGGCAGCGTGAACATGACCGAGAACTACGCCCTGGAGCCCGAGGAACTCGAGCGCGGCTACGTGCTCACCTGCCAGTCGCACGCCACGTCCGACCGCGTCGTGGTCGACTACGACGTGTGAGGACGACGAGAGGAACGCGATGATCGAGCTCGAGATCCACGACGGCGTGGCCGAGATCACCCTGAACGCGCCCGCGAAGCTCAACGCGCTCGGCGAGACCGCGCTGGCCGAGCTCGGGGAGGCGTACGACCAGGCCGAGTTCACGGGCGTCCGCGCGCTGGTGCTGCGCGGCGAGGGCCGCGCGTTCTGCGCCGGGCGCGACATCGCGGGCGTCGATCCGCGCGACGACGACGTGCAGGGCTACCTCGGCGGCCGGGTCGAGCCGCTGCTGAAGCGGATGTCCCGGTTCCCGGCCCCCACGTTCGCCGTCGCGCACGGCGCGTGCCTCGGCGTCGGCCTCGGGCTGCTCATCGCGAGCGACATCGTCTACGTCGCCGACACCGCGAAGGTCGGCTCGCCGTTCAAGAACCTCGGCGCGACGCTCGACTCGGGCGGCCACGCGCTCTTCGTCGAACGCCTCGGCGCCCACCGCACGATGGACCTGATCGTCACCGGGCGGCTCATGTCGGGCGCCGAGGCGGTCGCCGCGGGCCTCTTCTCGCGGGTGTTCCCCGCCGACGAGGTGCTCGAGGCCACGCGCGCCGCGGCCCGGGAGGCGGCATCCGGCCCCACGCAGGCGTTCATCGCCTCGAAGCGCCTCGTCGCCGACCTGCGCGATCACCGCCACGGGCTCTGGGCGTCGATGTCCGACGAGAACCGCGCGCAGGCCGCGCTCTGCGACACCGACGACTACCGCGAGGGCTTCGCGGCGTTCCAGGAGAAGCGCACGCCGCAGTTCACGGGCCGCGGTTGAGCGTCAGGCCGCGACGCGGGCCAGGTCGGCGATCGCCGACGGCGTCCACCTCGGGCGCGCACCCGTGAGCGCGGCGAGGTACCGTCCCACGATCGACGGCGGCCAGCCCCTCGACTCGCGCAGGCCCGCCGCCATGGTCCGCAGGTAGGCGGCGGACGGCGCGGCGATGTCGTGCGCGGCGTCGCCCGCGAGCGTGACCAGGGGCAGCCCGCGCCGGGCACCGACGCGGACGAGCGTGCGGTAGCGGCCCGGCCCCAAGTGGAGCCGTCCCGTCGACGGATGCATCCGGCCGAGGTCGAGCGCGCCCTCGATCGGGGTCCGCGTCTCCTGCGCCACCACGTCCGCGAGCTGGCCCACCGTGAGCAGGTACGCCCGCCCGGCCACGCTGCCCCGCGCGTGCGGGTCGTACGTCGCCATCCCGCCGCCCCACACCCGGGAACGGCCGCCGAAGTAGACCGCCCCCGGAAGGTCGACGGGTGCGTCCGCCACGGGCTCGGTGCGATCCCGGCAGCCGACGTAGGTCCGCGCCCCGCCCTCCGGACGCCCGCCCGCGACGTAACAGCGGAACCGTTCCGAACTCAGGTTCGAGCCGTAGGCGACGTACCAGACGCGATCCACGGTCCCTCCCCGGCGCACGCGGCGCCTCGGATCCTCATTGTGCGCGGCCCTGCCACGGCCCGCAAGGCCGGCGCTAGCGCGCCGGGTCGTCGTCGCGCTCGCGTTCGTGCTCGGCGATGTCGCGGCCGAGGTCGTCGCGGATGAGCAGGTCGTGGCGCAGCGCGTCGGAGCGGTACGAGGCGCGGCCCAGCATGTGCGCGGTCATCGGCTGGGTCAGCAGCTGGAACGTCATGATGAGCACGATCGTCGACACGACGCCCCAGCTCGGCACGCGCAGCACGATCGTGAGGAGCACGACGGCGAGCCCGAGCACCTGCGGCTTCGTCGCGGCGTGCAGGCGACTGAGCACGTCGGGGAAGCGCAGCGCGCCGATGCCCGCCGCCATCGACAGGAAGCCGCTGAGGAGGATCAGGGCGCCCACACCCAGTTCGACGGCGGTCACGAGCGATCCTCCTTGCCGATGAACCGAGCGATCGCGATCGACCCCACGATGGCGAAGAGCGCGAGCACGAGCAGCACGACCAGGGTGTCGGTGTGCCGGTTGATCGCCATCTCGGCCGCGAGGCCGCACATCGCGATCGCGAGCAGCACGTCGGTCGCGAGCGCACGGTCGAGCATCGTCGGCCCTCGGATGATCCGCACGAGCGCGGCGATCGCGCCGACGCCGAACATGACGCCGGCGGCGATGCCCATCACGGCGAGCGGGCTCATGCGTCCCCCTCCCGGTCCGGTACCTCGACGGGCTCGGTCTCGGACGGCGGCCGCCCCTGCGACTTCCGCTGCCGGCGGGCGGCGCGGACGGCCCCAGCCTGCTCCCGCGTGCCGATCGCGAGCACGATGCGCTCCTCGGTGGCGAGCACGTGCGCCCGGGCCTTCTCGAGGTCGGCCTCGGTGCGGGTGCCGAACGCGTGCAGGTACAGCAGGCCGCGCTCGCGGTCGATGTCGACAACGACCGTGCCGGGGACCACCGTGATCGCCTCGGCCGTGAGGGTCGTCACCAGGTCGGAGCGGGTGAGCAGCTGCACCGCGATGATCGCGTTCGTCGGCTGCCAGCGGGGCTGTACCGCACGAGCGGCGACCTGGATCGACGCGACCGTGACGTCGTACATCATGACGAGGCCCAGGAGCAGTCCGCGCCACGGGTTGAACCGCCCGCTGAGGAGCACCGGGGGCAGGTAGAGCGCGCGCGTCACGACGATCGCGAGGATCACGCCGGTGGTGACGGTGAGCACGTCGACGTGGTCCCACAGGAACAGCCAGAGCGCGACGAGCACCGCGAGCAGCGGCAGCTGGCGCCACACCACCTGCCATCGGGTGAGGTCGTCGCGGCGCGCCGGAGGCGGGGCGGCGGGGTCCAGGTCGGCCGAGGCCGGCTCGCGGGCGGCATCCGTCATCGCACACCCCCCGGGAAGACGATCGAGACGTACACGCTCGCGTCGCGCAGGTTCTCGGCCGCGCGGCCCGACAGCTCGAAGAGCGGACCGGCGAACACCGTGAGCGCGAGGGTCAGCGCGACGAGCGCGGCCGTCGCGGCGAGCATGAGGACGGGCGTC
Source organism: Agromyces kandeliae (assembly GCF_009674665.1). Classification (GTDB taxonomy): domain Bacteria; phylum Actinomycetota; class Actinomycetes; order Actinomycetales; family Microbacteriaceae; genus Agromyces; species Agromyces kandeliae. The sequence continues at coordinate 34,734 of NZ_WKJD01000013.1, read as the reverse complement.
GTGCGCGTGGCCACGACCGTGGCGCCCGCGGGCGCCTCCTGCACCGAGTCGATGATCCGGGAGCGGTACCCCTCGAGCTCGGCCTTCGGGCGCCAGAACGCGAGGTTCCAGAAGCGCGCCAGGGCGTACAGCGTCACGAGCGAGGTCGCGGCGCCGATCCCGACGACCGTCCAGATGAGCCACTCGGGGCCGGGGGAGGACGTGCCGAGCGTCTCGGACGCGGGCGGACCGCCCGCGGCATCCGCACCGGCGACGAAGAGGCCCACCTTGCCGAGGAAGCCCGAGAACGGCGGGATGCCGCCGAGGTTCATGGCCGGCACGAAGAACAGGACGGCGAGCATCGGCGACGCGCGGCGCAGCCCGCCGAGGCGAGTGATCGACGTCGACCCGCCGAAGCGCTCGATGAGCCCGGTCGTGAGGAAGAGCGTCGTCTGCACCGTGATGTGGTGGATGACGTAGTAGATCGTCGCTGCGAGGCCGACGATGCTCGCGAGTCCGATGCCGAAGATCATGTAGCCGATGTGGCTCACGAGCGTGAACGAGAGCAGGCGCTTGATGTCGGCCTGCGTGAGCGCACCCAGGATGCCGACGGCGAGCGTCAGCCCGCCGATCACGAGGAACAGCGTCGACAGGTCGGACTCCGGGAAGAGCACCGTCTCGGTGCGGATGATGGCGTACACGCCGACCTTGGTGAGCAGGCCGGCGAACACCGCCGTGACCGGTGCGGGTGCGGTCGGGTACGAGTCGGGCAGCCAGAACGACAGGGGGAACACGGCGGCCTTGATGCCGAAGGCGATGAGCAGCAGCAGGTGCAGGATGAGCTGGATGTCCTGCGGAAGCTGGGCGAGGCGCACCGACAGTTGCGCGATGTTCGCGGTGCCGGTCGCGCCGTACACGAGCGCGATCGCGCTGAGGAAGAACAGCGACGACACGAGGCTCACGATGATGTACGTCACGCCCGCGCGGATGCGCTCGCCCGTGCCGCCGAGCGTCAGCAGCACGTAGCTCGCCGACAGCAGGATCTCGAAGCCCACGTACAGGTTGAACAGGTCGCCCGCGATGAACGCGTTGAAGACGCCCGCCGACAGGATCAGGTAGGTCGGGTGGAAGATCGACACCGGCGTCTCGCGGTGCTGGTCGGCGATGCCCTGACCCACGGCGTAGACGAGGACGCCGAGCAGCATCAGCGCCGAGATGATGATCATGATCGCCGACAGTCGGTCCACGACGAGCACGATGCCGAACGGCGGCGGCCACGCCCCGACCGCGACCGCGATGCCGGAGCCCGATGCGTCGACCTGCGCGAGCAGGACCGCCGCGATCGCCGCGACGGCGGCGAGGACCGCGGTGCTCACCGCCATCTGGGCGCGCTGCCGGCGTCCGAGCATGAGCGCGACCGCCGCGCCGAGGAGCGGCAGCAGCACCATGAGGGGCACGAGTGCGTCGGTCATCCGCGGCCCCCGTCCTCGTCGCTCGCCTCGAGCACCGCCTGCACCGCGCGGTCGTCCTCCTCGGAGCTGCGGTAGAGGTCCGCCGTCTCCTCGGCGTCCTCGGCCATCTCGTCCTCGTCGACGATGAGGTCGCCGCGCTCGCCGAGCTGCGCGAGCCACCAGCTGCGGTAGATGAGCGCGAGCATGAACGCGGTGATGCCGAGGTTGATCACGATCGCGGTGAGGACGAACGCCTGCGGAAGCGGGTCGGAGATCGCGTCCGGGTCGACGCCCTCGCCGTGGATCGGTGCCAGCCCCGGTGCGCCCGCCATGATGAACATGAACAGGTTGACGCCGTTGCCGACGAGCAGGAACCCGATCAGCACCCGCGTGAGGCTCCGCTCGAGCATGACGGTGATGCCCGTGCCGAAGAGCACGGCGGCGACGATGACGAGCGTCAGCGATGCGGTCATGCGCGCACCTCCGCCGGGTCGGCAGGGACGGCGTCGGGGCCGGCCTCGTCGAGCTGCCGGTCGATCTCGGCGCCGAGCGTCCGGAGGATGTCGAGGACCAGCCCGACGACCACCAGGTAGACGCCGATGTCGAAGAGCGTCGACGTCCCGATCGAGAGCGTGCCGAGCACCGGCACCTCGGTCTCGAACCAGGTCGAATCGAACACCGTCAGGCCGAAGAGGATCGAGGATGCCGCGGTGCCGGCCGCCACGAGGAGCCCCGTGCCGAGCAGCAGGCCCGCATCCACCGGGGCGGCCTCGCCGAGCTCGTAGCGTCCGCCGGCGAGGTACCGCGCGACGAGCGCGAGCCCGGCGACGAGGCCGCCCGCGAACCCGCCGCCGGGTGCGTTGTGGCCGACGAACAGGAGGAAGACCGAGACGACGATCGCCGGGTGGAAGAGCAGGCGGACGAGCACCTCGATGAGGATCGAGCGGTTGCGCGGCGAGATGGTCCGGCCGGCGAGGAGCCAGGTCTGGCGCGTCGCGGCGGCCGCGGACGCGGCATCCGTCTCGTTCTCGACGTCTGCGAGGCGTCGACGGGCCGAGCGCATGCTGTCGGCCTGCTCCGGCACCGGCCGGAAGCGACTCCGCCGGTCGACGCGGTCGAGCCGTGGCGCGCCGCCCTGGCGCCCGGAGACGAAGATCAGGCTGGCGACGCCCGTCGCCACTGCGACGAGCACCGAGATCTCGCCGAGCGTGTCCCAGGCGCGGATGTCGACGAGCAGCGCGTTCACGAGGTTCTTCGCGTGCGCCTCCTCCGCGAGCGGGGGCAGCCCTCCGGCGATCGTCGGCTCCATCCGCGCCCCGAGCGCGACGACGCCGACGACGGCCATGACCATCCCGGCGAGCGCCCCGAGCGCGATGCGCAGCGGTGCCCGCACGACGGCGCGGCGCCCGGTCACCCGGCGCGGGAGGCGGCGGAGCACGAGCACCACGACGACGATGGTGATCGTCTCGACGAGCGCCTGCGTGAGCGCGAGGTCGGGGGCGCCGGCCATGCCGAAGACCAGCACCATGCCGTAGCCGGTCGCGCCGACGAGGAGCACGGCCGTGAGCCGCTGCTGCACGACGACCGCGGCCGAGGCCGCGAGGATCATGGTGAAGCCGATGAGGGGCTGCGCCCAGCCGTCGGCGAGGCGGATGCCGTCGGGCCAGACGCCGTTCGCTGCGGCCGCGCCGCCGAGGCCGAGGACGAGCACGGCGACGATGACCGCGAGGTATCCGGGCAGGCCGCCCGACTGGATCACGGTCGTCACGCGTGCCGCCCCGCGGTCGACGGCGCCGATGATCCGGAGGTAGCCCCGCTCGGCGTCGACGGCGTCGGGCACGCCGGCCTGCGCGCGGGCGACGGCCTCGCGCTTCCAGACGAGCAGTGCGCCGACGCCGAACACGAGCACCGAGATCGCGAGTGCCGGCTCGAGGCCGTGCCAGAGGCCGAGGTGGTACTCGGTCGGCCCCGGCAGGGTCCCCGCGTAGGCGTCGAGCAGCGGCTCGACGAGGGGGAGGGCGAACGCGGTCGCGAGGGAGGTCGCCGCGAGGACGCCGGGCGCGAACGACATCATCGCGGGCTCGTGGTGCAGCGGCGTCGGCTCGGCACCGCGCCTCGATCCGAACGCGCCCCACACGAAGCGCGCGCTGTACGCGAAGGTGAGCATCGAGCCGAGCACGGCCGCCGCGAGCGCGACCCACGCCCAGGTCGCCTCGGCCCCGCCGGCGGCGCCGGCCTCGAGCTGCGCGGTGAACACGGCCTCCTTCGCCACGAAGCCCAGCAGCGGCGGCAGGCCCGCCATCGATGCGGCTGCGATCGTCGCGAAGGCGGCGAGCCACGGCATCCGTCGCGCCAGACCCGACAGCCTTCGCTTGTCGCGCGTGCCGGCGGCGTGGTCGACGATGCCGACGGTGAGGAACAGCGCGGCCTTGAACAGGGCGTGCGCGAGCAGCAGCGCGGTGCCCGCGAGCGCCGCGTCGCGCGTGCCCTGGCCGACGACGAGGATCAGGAAGCCGAGCTGGCTCACGGTGCCGTAGGCAAGCACCAGCTTGAGGTCGGTCTGCCGCAGCGCGCGCCATCCGCCGACGAGCATGGTGAATCCGCCGATGCCGATCACGATCGGATGCCACACCGCGAGCTCGGCGTACCCCGGCGCGAGCACGGCGACGAGGTACACGCCCGCCTTCACCATCGCGGCGGCGTGGAGGTACGCGGACACCGGGGTCGGCGCCGCCATCGCTGCGGGCAGCCAGAAGTGGAACGGCACGAGCGCGCTCTTCGAGATCGCGCCGACGAGGACGAGCGCGATGCCGACCTCGGCCGCCGCTCCGGTGACGGGATCGGCGACGAGCTCGGCGAGCGAGGTGGTGCCGCCCGCGACCGTGAGCACGACCAGGCCGACGAGCATCGCGAGTCCGCCGAAGGTCGTCACCGTGAGCGCCTGCAGCGCGGCGCCGCGGGACTCGCGCTTGGTCGCGTCGTGCCCGATCAGCAGGTAGGAGAGCACGCTCGTGGCCTCCCAGAACGTGAACAGCACGAACACGTCGTCGGAGGTGACGAGCCCGAGCATGACCCCCGCGAAGCCGAGCAGGAGGGCCGCGAAGCGGTCGAGCGACGGTTCGTCGTCGCGGAAGTACCAGGTGCAGTAGAGCAGCACGAGGGCGCCGATGCCCGTGACGATGAGCGCCAGCAGGAGCGAGAGCGGGTCGAGCCGGAACGAGAGCGCGATGTCGAGCGCGGGGATCCACTCGATGCGCTCGGTCACGATCTCGCCGCCCGCGACGGCCGGCACGAGCGTCAGCAGCCAGCCGAAGACGATGGCCGGCACGAGCGCGATGATCGGGAAGACGCGGCGACCCAGCGGCCCTGCGGCGAACGGCGTGACGAGGGCCACGGCGGCGAACGCCACCAGGGAGAGGATCATCCGTACTCCCCCCGAATGCGCCGACCGTCCGACCAGTCTAGGCGAGGCGGGGCGTCGGACCGGGGTGCGGCATGAGCGCGACGGCGCCGGGCGGATGCCCCTCCGCGGCCGGGCTGCGAGGATGGCCCCATGCCGATCCTCATCGATCCGATCGACCTCGCCGCCCGGCTCGAGGCGGAGCGCGACGCGCCCGCCGGGACGCCCCGCACGCGGGTGCTCGACGTGCGGTGGACGCTCGCCGAGCCCGACGGGAGCGGCGCATACCGCGCGGGGCATGTTCCCGGAGCCGTCTACGTCGACCTGGACGCGGAGCTCGCCGACCACTCCGCGACGGGGGAGGGGCGGCACCCGCTGCCCTCGGAGGCGGCGTTCGAGCGCGCCATGCGTCGTTGGGGCCTCCGCGACGGCGACACCGCCGTGGTCGTCGACGATGCGGCCGGCATGTCGGCGGCGCGCGCGTGGTGGCTCCTGCGACACGCGGGCTTCGGCGACGCGCGCATCGTCGACGGCGGCCTCGCGGCGTGGCGCGCGGCCGGACTGCCGCTCGAGCAGGGCGACGTCGTGCCGGAACCGGGCGACGCGACCGCGCGGTTCGGCGCGATGCCCGTGATCGACCTCGACGAGGCCGACGCGCTCGGAGCCTCCGAGGGCGGGGTGCTGCTCGACGCGCGCGCCGGCGAGCGGTACCGCGGCGAGGTCGAGCCGATCGACCCGAGGGCCGGGCACATCCCGGGCGCCGTGTCGGCACCGGCGGCCGGGAACGTCGCGGGCGACGGGCGGTTCCTCCCGGCGGAGGCGCTGCGCGCCCGCTTCGCCTCGCTCGGGGTCGACGAGGACCACCCGGTCGCGGCCTACTGCGGCTCGGGCGTCAACGCCGCGCACGAGGTGGCCGCGCTCGCCATCGCCGGCGTCGAGGCGGCGCTGTACCCGGGTTCGTTCAGCCAGTGGTCGAACCACCCGGAGCGTCCGGTCGCGACGGGGGCGTCGCCCGGGGGCGACGCGTAGCCCTCGCCCGGCTACCCCTCTTCGACCGCTCCCTCGACCGCCCGCTCGACCACGGGCTCGACCGTGGCCTCACGGCGTCGGCCGATCCCGATGAGGGTCGTGATGTCGACCGACGCGACGCCGCGCTCCTCGATCGCCGCGAGGTACCGTTCGCGCACGCCCTCGATCGCCGCGTCGTCGAGGTCGCCGAGCATCGCGCGCATCCCGGTCCCGACGACGAGGGCCCAGGACACGTCCGGCGTGAGGTCGAGATGCCGCGGCACGGCCTCGGCGCGCACGTCGACGAGCCCTCGCTCGGCGAGCCAGTGCGCGAGCCCGCCCGCGGTGCCGGCTCCGGGCATGGCCGGCCGGTCGTCCTCGTCGAAGGCGGGCACGCGCGCGTCGCCCTCGGGCAGGGCCGACGCGAGGACTCCCGGGAGCGGCTCGAACGCGCCATCCGCCCACACCGTCACGGCGACCCGGCCGCCGGGGCGGGCGCACTGCACGAGGTGCTCGACGCCCGTCGCGACCTCGTCGAAGAAGAACACCCCGAGCACGCACTGCACGAGGTCGTAGCCCGTGTAGGGCCAGGTCGACGCGTCGGCCGCGTGCACCCGCAGCCACGGCATGTGCGCCCCCGCGCGCTCGCGCAGGACCGCGAGCATCGCCTCGGACCGGTCGACCGCGTCGACGATCCCGCCCGGCCCGACGAGTTCCGCGGTCGGCAGGGCCGACGCGCCCGCGCCCGCACACGCGTCGAGCACGCGCTCGTCGAATCGCGGCGCCGCGCGCAGCACCGTCGCCCGTGAGATCGGATCCCACAGCACTTCGTCGAGCTCGGTGAACGTCGCGGCCGCCTCGGTGAACACGGCTGCGACGTCGGGCTCGGTTCCGACTTCCCCCATGTGCACATTGTGACTGCCGCGTCACGCATTCGTGAAGACTCAGGCAATCGAGACATCCGCCGTGCAGACTTGACGTTCACGTCTGCTTTCGAATCTGAAACGAGTACCCTCCATGAATCGTGCCCTGCGTCGTGGCGCGCCCATCGCACTCGCATCCGTGGCCGCCCTGCTCCTCGCCGGTTGCGCCGGCGGCGGCGAGACCCCCGAGCCCACGTCGACGGATGCTGCCGCGGCCTGCCTCGAGGTCGAGGCCGGCGAGCAGAGCGACGCCATCGAGGTCTCGGGCGACTTCGGTGCCACCCCGACCGCGACGTTCGACGCCCCGCTCGAGGCGGACGAGCTGCAGCGCACCATCGTGATCGAGGGCGACGGCGACGCGACCGCCCCGGGCGACCAGGTGAGCGCCCAGGTCACCGCGTTCTCCGGCAGCACCGGCGAGCAGCTCTTCTCGCAGCCGGCGACCCTCGAGCTCGAGGAGGGCACGCTCTACGACGGCTTCCGCGCGGGCGCCGACTGCGTGCCCGTCGGCTCTCGCGTCGTCACGGTCGCTCCGGCTTCGTCCATCTACGGCGACGAGGGCAACGAGGGCATCGGCGTCGCGCCCGGCGAGACGCTCGTCATCGTCACGGACGTGCAGGAACTCGTCGAGCTGCCCGTGCCCGGCGAGTGGACCGAGGACGTGCCGACCGTCGAGTACGACGCCGACGGCGTCCCGACCGTGGCGATCCCCGACGCCGAGCCGTCCGACGAACTGCTCGTGGCGGTCCTCGAGGAGGGCGACGGCGACGTCGTCACCGAGGACGACGTCGTGACCGTCGACTACCAGGGCGTCGTGTGGGAGACCGGCGAGGTCTTCGACCAGAGCTTCGGCAACGCGCCCGTGCCGTTCTCGATCTCAGGCGTGATCCCGGGCTTCGGCGCGTCCCTCGTCGGCCAGGCGGTCGGCACGAAGCTGCTCGTCACCATCCCGCCGGCGCTCGGCTACGGCGAGGAGGAGTCCTCCAACGGCCTCGGCGGCCAGACCCTCGTCTTCTACGTCGAGATCACGGAGACCCGCGCCGACGGCTGACCCGCCTCCGGCTCGCGCCGCGCCCGCGGCATCCCCCGACGAGGGCGGATGCCGCGGGCGCGGTCGTTCCGGGGCCGGGCGGCGAGCCCGGGCTCAGCGCGCCGACGCCGACGCGGCTCGGCGTGCCGACGCCGCCTGCTCGAGCTCGGCGGCGATGACGCTCACGCCGTCGACCTCGGCGATGCGGCGCGCCATCGCCCGGGCGCGCTCGCGGAAGGACGGCTCGGAGAGCAGGCGGTCGACCGCCGTGCCGACGGCGCGCGAAGTCGGGGTCCCGGTCCGCAGGGACAGCCCCGTTCCCGTCCACTGCACGCGCATCGCGACGTCGGGCTTGTCCTCCGTGTCGCCCGCGGCGACGATCGGGACGCCGTGGCTCAGGGCGTACTGGGTGCCGCCGAATCCCGCGTTCGTCACGAAGACGTCGGTCTTGGGCAGCAGCAGGTCGTAGGGCAGGAACTCGGCCGCACGGGCGTTCGCGGGCAGTTCGCCGAGTTCGGCGACCGGCCGGCCGCCGGTGGCGGCGACGACGAGCACGTCACGATCGGCGAGCGCGTCGAGCGTCGGGCGGATCAGCCGGGTGAAGTCCTTGTTGTCGATCGTGCCCTGGCTGACGTGCACGACGGGCCGCTCGCCGTCGAGGTCGTGCCACCAGTCCGGCAGTCCGGCCGGCGCGGGCGACGGCGGCAGGACGGTGCCCGCGAACCGCACGTTCGGGCTGAGGTCGCTGCGCGGGTACTCGAACTCCGCGGGCGAGAGCTGCAGGAAGCGATCGCACCGCGTCGTGAAGTCGAACAGGAACTCCTCGAGGCCCGGCCGGCCGAGCTCGCGAACGGTGCGATCGGCGAGCGCCTGGGTCCTGCGGAAGACCACCTTCGCGACGAACGCGTTGAGGGCCCGGTTCCGCAGTCGCCCGATGACGTCGGAGCGGGGCGGGAGGCCGAGCCCGCCCGGCGCGGTGTCGACGCTGCGATGCGAGAGCGGGATGACGCCGACGCCGATGATCGGCGGGCGCGAGGCGGGGTCGTCGAGCAGCAGCGGGATGACGCCGGTGAAGGCGGCCTCGTGGAGGATCGCGTCGGGTTCGAGTTCCGCGACGAGCGCTCCGAGCGCGCGGAACTGCTCGGGCATGGGGCGCACGAAGATCCGCTGCACGTCGTACTCGAGCTTCGCGATGCCGCGGTGCCGGTCGCGTTCCGGCAGGTGGTCCTGGATGACCCGGTCGTCGAAGTCGGCGATGCCCGTGAGTGCACGATGGCGCGCGCCCGCCGCCTCGACCGCGTCGCGGAACCGCGAGCCGGTGAGCACGGTGACGTCGTGGCCGCGCGCGACGAGGCCGTGGGCGATGGCGATGACGGGGGCGGCGTGGCCCTGGATGGGGCTTGCGCAGAGCAGGTACGTGGACATGGGCGGAGACTTCCTGGAACGACGGGATCGCCCCGCAGGGCGGTCGTGCCGGCATCGATTCGACGGCACCCGGCCGACGCTACGACGGCGCGTCCAGCCGGGGATCAGGGATATCCATGGAGATCCGGAGGGTTGCCACGGAGGCTGGGGGAATGCCCCGGTCAGCCCGGATGTTGTACCTGTATCCGGCACCCCTATGGCCGGACGGAATGGAGGACGAGTGGGCATCAGCTACGTCGAGTTCGAAGACGATGCCGGCATCCTGCGCCGCTACCGCAAGCACGTCAACGGTCGCGGCCTCGTGGCGACGACCGCGAAGGTGGATGCGACGGCGTTCGTCGACCCGACCGCATACGTCGATCCCGGCGCTGAGGTGCAGCGGGGCGCGACCCTGTCGCACGGCGCCTGGGTGGAGCAGGACGCGATCGTCGCGGAGAACGCGACGGTCGGCGTGAACGCGCGCGTCGGCCGTGGCGCCGTGATCGGACGCTTCGCCGTCGTCGGGCCGTACGCGGCCGTCGGCGCCGGAGCGCGAGTGCAGAACGGCGCGCGCGTCCCGCGCGAGGCGACCGTCGCCGAGGGTTCGGAGCACCGGGCGTCTGGCGACGACCTGCGCCGCCTCGGCCTCGCTGCCTGAGCCGCGAAACGAGCAGCGGATGCCCCGGGCGCATGCCCGGGGCATCGTCGTGCCCGGCCGGCCGGGCCGGCCCGTCGTTCGCCGCCCGTCCGCCGACTCGGTCGAAGGACGGATGACGTGACGCGCTCGCGGTGCGAGGATCGGGTCATGGCGAACGAACGCGAGCCCAGGCATCCGTCGACCGCCCCGGACTGGTGGAAGTCCGCCGTGGTCTACCAGGTGTACCCCCGCAGCTTCCAGGACTCCGACGGAGACGGCGTCGGCGACCTCCGCGGGATACTGCAGCGACTCGACCACCTGGAACGCCTCGGCGTCGACGTGGTGTGGCTCTCGCCGATCCACCGCTCACCGCAGGCGGACAACGGGTACGACATCAGCGACTACCGCGACATCGACCCGACCTTCGGCACGTTGGCGGACTTCGACGCGCTGGTCGCTGCGATGCACGATCGCGGCATCCGCCTCGTCATGGACCTCGTCGTGAACCACACGTCGGACGAGCATCCGTGGTTCGTCGAGTCGCGTTCGAGCCGCGAGAACCCGAAGCGCGACTGGTACTGGTGGCGCCCGCCGAGGGAGGGCACGCACGGCGGCGATCCGGGCGCCGAGCCGACCAACTGGGAGTCATTCTTCTCGGGCTCGACCTGGGAGTGGGACGGGTCGACCGGCGAGTACTACCTGCACCTGTTCGACGTGAAGCAGCCCGACCTCAACTGGGAGAACCCCGAGGTGCGGCACGCGGTCTACGAGATGATGCGCTGGTGGCTGAATCGCGGGGTCGACGGCTTCCGCATGGACGTGATCAACCTCATCTCGAAGCACCCGCACCTGCCCGACGGTCCGGTCCGCTCGGGCCGGCGCTTCGGCGACGGCGGCGCGGCGTACACGAACGGGCCGCGCCTGCACGAGTTCCTGCAGGAGATGCACCGCGAGGTGTTCGATGGACGCGAAGGCCTCATCACGGTGGGCGAGACGCCCGGTGCGACGATCGAGGAGGCGATCCGCTTCACCGATCCCGAGCGGCGCGAGGTCGACATGGTCTTCCACTTCGAGCACGTCGGCCTGGACCACGGAGCGACGAAGTTCCACCCCCGACCGCTCGCGCCCGGTGAGCTCGCGGCCTCCCTCGCGAAGTGGCAGGAGGGCCTCGCCGACCGCGGATGGAACAGCCTCTACCTCGAGAACCACGACCAGCCGCGCTCCGTCAGCCGCTTCGGCGATGCCGAGCAGCACTGGTACTCGTCGGCGACGGCGCTCGCGACCGTGCTGCACCTGCAGCGCGGCACGCCGTACGTCTACCAGGGCCAGGAGCTCGGCATGACGAACGCCCCGTTCGCGAGCCTCGACGAGTACCGCGACGTCGAGTCGCTGAACGCGTACGCCGAGGCCGTCGCGAGCGGCACGGCCGTCGCCGACGCGCTCGACGGGCTGAGCCTGATGAGCCGCGACCACGCGCGCACGCCGGTGCAGTGGGATGCCACGCCGAACGCGGGCTTCACGAGCGGCATCCCGTGGCTCGCGGTGAACCCGAACCACGCGACGATCAACGCGGCCGCCCAGGTCGGCGACCCGGGCTCGGTCTTCGAGTACCACCGGCAGCTCATCGCGCTCCGACACGAACGACCCGTGGTCGCCCACGGGTCGTTCGTGCGGGTGGATGCCGGGCACCCGGCGATCTTCGCGTTCGAGCGGGTGCTCGACGAGGACGGTCTGCTCGTCGTGGTGAACCTCTCGTCGGCCGAGCACGCCCCGGCCTTCCCGGAGGGCTTCGCGGACCGCTGGCGGGATTCGCTGCCGCTGCTCACGAACACGCTGCCCGACGCGCCGGGAGCGTTCGACGCGCCGCTCGGGCCGTGGGAGGCGAGGGTGAGCTCGCTCGGCTGACCCGCCGTCCCCAGCCCGCGCCTCAGCCGCGGGGTGCCGGTGCGCCGCCGCCCATGCCGCCGCCGGGGCCGCCCATGCCCGACACCTGCTCGCCCGCGACTGCCGAGCCGACCGTGGAGCCGTTCGCGCTGACCGTGTAGGTCTCGCCGTTCACGAGGTCGGCGTTCGAGACCGCGAGCGAGCCGACGGCCTTCGTCGCGGTGTACGTCGCGACCACCGTGCCATCGGAGGACGTGACGTGGAGCTCGGTGCCCGCGGCCACCTGCTGCGTGAAGGTGACGAGCACCGACGCCTGCGCGGCATCCGCGTCGGGTGCCACGGCCATGCCCGACGAGCCGCCGGCGACCAGCGAGCCGCCCGTGATGTCGAAGCCGCCGTCTACGTCGAGCGCGCCGTCGCCCTGGCCGGTCGGGCCGTTCACGACGACGTCGCCGCCCGACATCGCGATGGAGCCGTTCGAGTCGAGCCCGTCGCCCTCGGCGTCGACCAGGAGGGCGCCGCCGGAGATCCCCAGCGAGCTGCCGGCGTTCAGGCCGTCGTCGGACGCGCTGACCGAGATGTCGCCGCCGGCGATCGAGATCGCGTCGGCCTCGAGGGCCTCGTACGACGTCGTGACGTCCACGGTGCCGCCCGAGATCGTCAGGGCGACGTCCGCGTGCACGCCGTCGTCGCCGGTCGCGAGCGTGACCGTGCCGCTCGCGACGTGGGCGGTGTCGTCGGTGTGCACCGCATCGTCGGCCGAGTCGACCGAGACCGCGCCGCCGTCGACGATCACCGAGACCGCGCCCGTGACGCCCTTCGTCGAGGTGTCGTCCGAGACGGTCGCGCCCGCGCCGCCGCCAGCGGTCACGTCGAGCGTGCCGCCCCAGATCACGACGTCGGTCGCGGCATCGAGGCCGTCGCCCGCCGCGTCGACCGTGACGGTGCCGCCCGCGATCGCGATGTAGCCGCGGTCGGTCTCCTCGGCGTTGTCGGCCTTGAGCCCGTCGCCGCCGGCCGTCACCGTGAGCGTGCCGCCCTCGATCATGACCTCGTCCTTGCCGCGGATGCCGTCGTCGACCGCGTCGATCGTGATCTCGCCGCCGGAGATGAGCAGGCCGTCCTTCGAGGCGATGCCGTCGTTCCCGTTGCCCTGCACGGCGAGCGCGCCCGTGCCGGCGATCTCGAGGTCGGCGGAGCTGAACAGGGCGGCGTTGACGTCGGCGTCGTCGGCGTAGTCCGACGTGTCTGCGAGGGCGTTCTCGCTGCCGTCGGCGAGCACGACCTGCGCGCGGTCGGCGCTCGTGATCGCCAGGGCCGCGGTCGACCCGCTCGTGATGTCGACGCCGTCGAGGATGATGCGGACGAGCCCCTCGTCGGCGGTGTCGACGACGACCTGGCCGGCGAGGTCGCCGCTCAGGCGGTAGGTGCCGGCGGCCGTGATGGTCACGGTGTCCCCGTCGACGCTCACGCCGGCGGCTCCGTCGTCGACGGTCGCAGTGTCGCCGTCGAGCGTGATCGCGACCTCCTCCGAGGCGTCCCACGTGTCGTCGCCGTCCTCACCGGGCGGGTCCTCGTTCGCGGCCATGGCCTCGACTGCGGTGACACCGGGGTCGACGGATGCCGTGGCCGCGAGCGACACGGTCGAGTCCGCGTTCGCGGAGTCGTCGGACGTGCTCGCGGCGGTCGTCGCGGTGCACCCGGCGAACGCGAGCGTGCCGGCCAGCACGATCGGCGCGACGCGCGCGGCCGCGAGCCAGGGGCGGCGGGCGCCGGTGCGAGGCGCGTCCGCGTGGTCGGCGGCCGGGCGGGGGAAGCGGAAGGGGGTCATGGTGCGGTCCTCTCGTGGGGCACGTTCGCGACGTGCGGGGTCGTGGGGGTGGGTCGTGGGTCGTGGGTCGGAGCGGCGCGGCCGGGACGTGCCCGGTTCAGCCGTGGGGTTCCGCCGTGGCGGCCGCCGCGCGGAAGTGCCGATCGAGCACGCGCGACCATCGGTTGGCGGGCAGTCCGGGCCTCATGGCCGCGAGCCCCGTGGCGTACTTCGAGACGCGCATCGGGCGGTGCCCCGCGGACCACAGCAGTCGATCGACGGCGCCGGCCTGCGAGCCGGACTTCGTCTCGACGATCGCCGACCCCGGCGTGCGGAGCACGCGCCCGAACCGGCCGTCGACGCCGCGATCGATCCAGGCGAGGTCGACGTCGATGGTGGCGCGGCTCGCAGGGCGCCCCGGCTCGGCGGGGAGCAGGAGCGTCGCGCGCCGGTACGACGTGGTGAGCACGGGGTCGAGGCTGGTCCTGCCGAGGTCGACGATCCCCGCCTCGGCGAGGACCTGGTCGGCGTACGCGCGCGCCTCCCCGGACAGGGCGTCGGTCGCCGCGGGGTCGACCGCGATGCGGTCCTTGACCGTGAGTGCGCGTCCGCCGCGGGTCTTCACCTCGAGGAAGCTGGCGTCGGACTCGACGTACGAGCGGGTGCGGATCTTGAACCGCCGTCGGCGTGCATGCGCCGCCAGGCGGAAGCTCGTCAGCTCCGGGGTGTCGAAGTAGACCGACTCGTACTCGCTCGCCCGCGTGCCGTCGAGGTCGAGCACCCGGACTCCGTCGGGCAGCCGCCCGAGGATCCCCGGCAGGGTCCCGATCGGCAGCATGTACTTGCGGTCGATGCGGGTCTGCAGCTCGGCCTCGGCGTTCAGCCCCTCGAGGTCGATGCCCTCGACCGAGTCGAGCACCGCGAGCGCCGCGGGCGTGACGGATGCCGCGTGCCGCGCGGTCATCGCCGTGCCCCCTCGAACGCGACCGCGCCGGCATCCGCCGCGCCATGAGCAGCCGGCGCGCCGACCACGAGCGGCCGTGCGGCGCGGCGCGGCGCGTCATCAGCTCGGTCGCCCCGCGGCGCGTCGAAGCGCACCGTCACGGTCGTCGAGTCGTCGACGAGGTCGAGTTCGTCGATGCGCGCCGAACGGATCCGCGCGCCGAGCAGCACACCGAGGTGGTCGTGCAGTTCGCGCTCGTCGGCGAAGGCCCGGTCGAGAACGAGGACCTGCTGGCGGGAGCGGCGGAAGAGCGCCGGGTGGTCGCCGACGGCGAGCACCGCCAGGACGAGCGCCATGAGCCCGACCGTGAGCCAGCCGAGGCTCGCGCCGAGCCCGCCGAGGAGGCCGATCGCGAGTGCCGCGAAGTAGTACGCCACCTCGTGCTGCTCGATCTCGCTCGAGCGCAGCCGGATGATCGACAGCACGCCGAAGAGGCCCAGTCCGAGCCCGGCACCGATCGAGCTCGAGCCGAGCACGAGCGAGACCGCGAGCACCCCGACGTTCACGGTGAGGTAGGCGACGACGAGGTCGCGCCGTCGATGGCGGGGGAAGTAGAGGGCGAAGACGAGGAGGGCGACGGCGACGAGGTCGGCGACGAGGAGGAAGGTCTGATCCACGATGGGGGCTCCGAACTGTGTGTTGGGAGTTCCCATGGAGCCCGATGCCCCGAGGCGGAACCTGTGGCGATCCGATGACGTTGCTATGAGGGTCGTGCGGGTCGCCTGAGCACGCCGGGCCCGCGCCCGGGACCGCTGCGACTAGGCGGACAGGCGCTCGGCGAGCAGCTCGAGCGTGCGCACCCGGCCGGGCGAGGCGTCCGCGGGCTCGTCGGCGTGCGCGCCCGCGACCGGCGCGAGCATGACCTCGTCGATGTCGTGGCGCTCCGCGAGGGTGCGCACGGCGGATGCCGCGGCATCCGCCCCGCCGATCACCCACCGGGCGCGCATCCGCGCGATCACGTCGTCGGAATCGGAGTCGCGCGGTGCGGCCTGCGCCTCCTCGACGGTCTCGAGCGGTCGCATCGGGCGGTTGAGGCGCAGTCGCGCCATCGCGCGCAATTGCGGCAGCGCGCGGGCCTCGGCCTCGCCGGCCGTGTCGGCCACGACCGCGTTCAACGTCAGGATGGTCCGGGGCGACGGATGCCGTTCGCTCGGCCGGTAGCCGGAGCGGTAGAGCTCGAGCGCCTGTTCGAGGCCCTCGCCCGAGAAGTGGTTGGCGAACACGTACGGCAGGCCGAGCTCGGCCGCGAGCCGCGCCGAGTAGTCCGAGCTGCCGAGGAGCCACAGCTCGGGCACCGCGGTCGCGGCGGGCGTCGCCTGGATCGGGTACTCGCGACCGCTCGTGAGGCGCAGCATCGCGCCGTCCGGCGAGAGCAGGCCGAGGATGTCGGCGACGTGGTCGGGGAACCGGTCGACGTCGGACGTCGGGCCGCTCATGCGCAGGAGCTGCGTGATCACGGGGTCGCTCCCGGGCGCGCGCCCGATCCCGAGGTCGATGCGCCCGGGCGCGAGCGCCTCGAGCGCCGCGAACTGCTCGGCGACGACGAGCGGCGCGTGGTTCGGCAGCATCACGCCGCCCGATCCGACGCGGATGCGCTCGGTGCGCGCCGCGGTCGCCGCGATGAGCACCGGTGGCGTCGTCGACGCGACCGAGGGCATGTTGTGGTGCTCGGCGAACCAGTAGCGGGTGAAGCCGAGCCGGTCGGCCGCCTGCGCGAGGGCGACGGAGGACGCGACGGCCTCCGCAGAGGACTGCCCGCTCCGCACGGGGACGAGATCGAGGACCGAGAGCCGGGGCGTGAGAGACATCCCCACCTGCAACCGGCCTCGCGGGCGCGCTATTCCGGGCGGCCGAGGGCCCGACGGATCGGGCCGGGAAGCTCGGGATAACCCTGAGCCGATCGGCGGGACCGTCCTGATCCTCGCCGTTCGTCGGCGCCGTTGTATGGAAGTCGCGTCGTGAGCGCCCCCGGTCATCCGGGCGGCCGTCGGACCAGGCCGTGACGGCCGCCGCCCGGCCCGCGACCCGCACCCCGTGAAAGGACCACCAGTGAACCCGCTTGCCTCCGAGACCGTCGCGGCCGAGACCGCTGCGGCCACCGAGCCCACCGCCCCGGCCGCCGCGGCCGCGTCGGCCGATTCCGGCGCCCCGTCGATGTCGCTCCGCGAGTCGTTCGCGATCCTCGCCGAGCGCCTCGACGGCCGTCTCTCCCTGCCGGGCGAGCCCGGCTACGACGCCGACCGACTCGCGTGGAACCTCGCCGTCGACCAGCGTCCCGCCGCGGTCGTCGTCGCGGCATCCATCGCCGACGTCGCGCGCACCGTGCGCGCCGCCCGCGAGCTCGGCCTCGCGGTGGCGCCGCAGGCCACCGGCCACAACGCCGCACCGCTCGTCGAGGGCCACGGCCTCGCCGACGCGATCCTCCTCCGCACGCACGAACTGCGCGGCGTGGAGGTCCGCCCCACGCAGCGCATCGCACGCGTCGAGCCCGGCGTGGTCTGGGGCGACGTCGTCGCCGCGACCGCCCCGCACGGGCTCGCCGCGCTCGCCGGGTCGAGCCACGACGTCGGCGTGGTCGGCTACACGCTCGGCGGCGGCGTCTCCTTCCTCGGTCGGGCGCACGGCCTCGCGGCGAACCACGTCGTCGCGGTCGAGCTCGTGACCGCCGACGGCGAGTTCCGTCGGGTCGACGCACAGCACGACCCCGAGCTGTTCTGGGCCGTACGCGGCGGCGGCGGCGACTTCGGCGTCGTGACGGCGCTCGAGTTCGGGCTCTTCGAGATCGAGCAGGTCGTCGCCGGCGCGATGTTCTTCCCGATCGAGCGCACCGAGGAGGTGCTGCAGGCGTGGGCCGAGTGGACGCGTTCGGTGCCCGACACCGTCACGTCGGTCGGCCGCGTGCTGCGCTTCCCGCCGATGCCGGAGCTGCCGCCGTTCCTCTCCGGGCAGTCGTTCGTGCTCGTCGAGGCCGTGATCCAGGACTCGGCCGAGCGCGCCGACGCCCTGCTCGCGCCGCTGCGCGCACTCGGGCCCGCGATGGACACCGTGCACGCACAGGCGCCGGCCGAGCTGCTCCAGCTGCACATGGACCCGCCCGGGCCGACTCCTGGCCACGGCGACGGCATGATGCTCGCCGACCTCCCTGCCGACGCGATCCGCGCGTTCGTGGCCGCGGTCGGCCCCGACGCCGACACCGCACTGCTGTCGGCCGAGATCCGCCACCTCGGCGGGGCGTTCGCGCCGTCGGCCGCCCTGGAGGTCGCCGCCGATCGTGGGCTCCCGATCCCGGGCGCCGTCGGCGGACTCGAGGCCGAGTACCTCGTCTACGGTGTCGGCATCGCCGTGCCCGAGACGCTCGAGTCCGTCGTCGCCTCGCTCGGACGGCTGCTCTCGCGCATCGAGCCGTGGCGTGCCCCCGTCGAGTACCTGAACTTCGTCGAGCGTCGGACGACGGGTTCGCGGTTCTTCGGCGACGAGGGCCGACTGGCGCGGCTTCGCGCGATCAAGCACGCGGTCGACCCCACGGGGGTCATCCGCTCGAATCACCCCGTCGGCCGCTGACGCGGCGACGCACCGCACGGGCCCGGCGACCGCGCCGGGCCCGTTCGCGTGCCCGGCCTCGGGTGATGGACGAATGGGTCTGTCGGTTCCGCGCCGAGGTTCCTAGGCTGGGGGACACGCGACGACGACGTCGCCGGACCTGGGGGAGGGACGCATGACCGTTCACCATGAACTGCCCACCACGACCGACTTCTCGACACTGGCGGGCGAGCACCATCCCGCGATCACGATCTACGCGGCCACGTCGCCCGTGGTCAGCGAGCGCGAGCGCGCCGAGGTCGCCGTGAAGAGCGCGTTCGACGAGGCCATCGACCGGATCCGAACCGACGGTGCCGACGCCGCCGAGGTCGACGCGCTCAAGGCCGAGCGCGACGCCGTGCTCGCCGATCGCTCGCTCTGGGCCGGGCTCTCCCGGTCGCTCGCGATCTTCGTCGCTCCGGGATTCACCGACGTCTACGTGCTGCCGAACCGCCTCGACGACGCGGTGCACGTGGGCTCGCACTTCGTGCTCGGGCAGTTGCTCCGGGCGCCCAGCCAGGACCAGGAGGCCTTCGCCGTCACCCTGTCCTCGAACGAGTGGGCGCTGTGGCACGCGCTCCCCACCGCGCGTGCCGAGCAGATGCCGCTCGACCCCAGCCTCCCCCGGAATCTCGACGACGCCGCCAACCGCGTCCCGGGCGACGTCGGCCAGCGGCGTCGGGGCGGGCACGGCGACCGGGGTACGAACGAGGACGACCGTCGCCCCGAGATCCACGACATCTACGCCAAGCGCGTCGCCGACGCCGTATGGCACGAGCTGCACGAGCACGACCCCGACGCGAAGGTGCCGCTGTTCGTGTTCGCCGCCGAGCCGCTGCTCAGCTCGTTCCTCGACCGCGCCCACAACGGGCGACGCGTGGTCGGCGTGCAGGGCGGGCCCGACCGGCTCGGCGCCGCCGAGATCGACGCACAGCTGCGCCAGCAACTCGCACAGCTCAACGTGAACGAGGCGAGGAGCGCGCTCACCGGCCTCGCCGACGGCAGCGCCGGGCGCGTGGAGCGCGACCTCGCGGCCATCGGGCGGCTCGCCGCCGACGGCGCCGTCGAGCGGCTGTGGTTCGACTTCACGACCTCGGTCAACGGCACCCTGGACCACGAGTCGGGTGCGATCGAGTTCGCGACCGATCACGGCAACGGCGACGCGCTCTCCGACGGCCGGCATGCCGGCGATCTCCTGCCGCAGATCGCGATGCTCGTCATCGCGCGCGGCGGCAAGGTCGTCACGGTGCGCGGCGACGACCTCGAGCACGCCGTGTGGACCGGCCCCGCGATGGCGGAGCTGCGCTTCGCGCTCGCCTGATCCGGCCTCCGGCGTCGGTCGTGGCGACCCGCGCCACGGCCGCTCCGGGCGTCAGACGGCGGCCGCGAGACCGGGCGCGAACCCCCCGAACCGGTCGCGCAGGACGCTGAGTGCGCCGCGCGCGGCATCCGTCATCGCACTTGCGCCGACGGGCATCGCGCGACCCGCGATTCCGGCGCGGCGGCGGGCGGTGGCCCGGGCTCCCGCCCCGAACGAGTCGTCGGCCTCGAGCACCGGAAGCACCACGGCGGGCTGGCACTCGAGGTGCACCTCGACCTCGTGCGTGCCCTGGTCCTCGATGATCGCCTCGAAGGGGACGCGGACCGCCCGGAAGCGGCCGCGGCGATGCGGCGGGGCGGACCGCAGGCCGATGGTCAGCCGGCCGGCCTGCGCACCGCCGAGGAGTGCGCGTCCGACCGCGACGACGTCGACCCGCCAGAGTTCGCTGGGGCAGGTCGCGACTCCAGAGAGATGGATGACGCGGATGCCACCGCTCGTCACCGCGACGGCGGCGAGATCGTCGACGAGGACGTGCGCGTGATCGATCGTGTGGGCCATGTTCGCTGACGCTACGGATGTCAAGGCCCCCCGACATCAGTGCTGGCGCTGAGAACGGCGATCGTAGGCTGGCCGGATGCGATTCGGATTCTTCGTCCCCCAGGGGTGGCGTCACGACCTCGTCGGCATCGATCCCGCCGACCACTGGTCGACGATGCACGGCCTCGCCGCCTACGCGGACCGCGAGGGCTCGCCGTGGGAGTCCATCTGGGTGTACGACCACTTCCACACCGTGCCGGTGCCGAGCGAGACGGAGGCGACGCACGAGGCGTGGTCGCTCATGGCCGCGTACGCCGCATCGACGTCGCGGGTTCGCCTCGGCCAGATGTGCACGTGCATGGCCTACCGGAACCCGGCGTACCTCGCGAAGGTCGCGGCGACGGTCGACGTCATCTCCGGAGGCCGCGTCGAGATGGGCATCGGCGCCGGGTGGTACGAGCACGAGTGGCGCGCATACGGATACGGGTTCCCCGACGCGCCGGCCCGGCTCCGGATGCTCCGTGAGGGCGTCGAGGTCATGCACCAGGCGTGGACGACCGGGCGAGCGAGCCTCGACGGCGAGTTCTACGAGGTCGACGACGCGATCGTGCAGCCGCAGCCGCTGCAGCCCGGCGGGATCCCGATGTGGGTCGCCGGCGGCGGTGAGAAGGTGACGCTGCGCATCGCGGCGAAGCACGCCGCGTACACGAACTTCTACGGCAGCCCCGAGGAGTTCAGCCACAAGAGCGAGGTGCTGCGCGGGCACGCCGATCGCCTGGGTCGCGACTTCGGGTCGATCGTGCGCAGCGCGAACTTCAACACCGTGATCGGCGAGACCGAGGCCGACGTCGAGCGCCGGCTCCAGGCCGTCGAGGCCCGACTGGCGGGATCGGCGGGCCCGAAGGCGGCGGCGAAGTTCATCCACGACTTCCGCTCGGATGCCGCGATCGCCGTGGGAACGCCGGACCAGGTCGTCGAGAAGCTGCTCGACATGCGCGAACGCGGGCTCGGGTACGCCATCCACTACTTCCCCGAGGCGGCGTACGACCGCTCGGGCCTGGAGCTCTACGAGCGCGAGGTCATGCCCGCGCTCGCCTGAGCGCGGCGGCGCTCAGCCTCAGGCCGCGGCGCCGTCCTGCTCGAGTTCGACGGCGTCGAGCTTGGCGCCGAGCTGCGCGTCGGTCGGCTCGGTGAAGTGCGTGCCGTCGGGGAAGACGACGACGGGGATGTTCGTGCGGCCCGAGATCGCCTTCGCGCGGTCGGCGCCGTCGGCGACGACCATGAGGTCGACGTACTCGTAGTCGACGCCGCGGCGGTCGAGCAGCGCCTTCGAGCGGCGGCAGTCGCCGCACCACTCGGCGCCGTACATCGTGATGCCGGCAGGGTTCAGGTCGGTTGCAGGGGAGGTCATGCCGATAACCTACGTGGGTATCCTGTGCGGTATTCCCAGCGTGCGCGGATGCCCCGGCCAGGGGGTTCCGCGCCGGCCCGCCGAGTGCGAGGCTCGGGAGCATGCAGTTCGAGACCACGCTCTCGCAGACGGGCGCCAACACGGGCATCGAGGTGCCGGCCGAGGTGGTCGAGGCGCTCGGCGGCGGGCGGCGCGCCCCCGTCGTGGTCACGGTCAACGGCTACGAGTACCGCAGCACGCTCGCCGTGATGGGCGGTCGCCACCTGATCCCCTTCAGCTCCGACAAGCGGGCGGCGACCGGGCTCTCGGGGGGCGACCCGATCTCGGTCGAGGTCGAGCTCGACACCGCGCCCCGCACGGTCGAGCCGCCGGAGGACTTCGCGGCGGCGCTCGACGCGACCCCGGGCGCGCGCGAGGCGTTCGACCGGCTGGCGCCGAGCCACCGCAAGGCGCACGTGACCGCGATCATGGAGGCGAAGGCGCCCGAGACGCGGGCGCGCCGCATCGCGAAGGCGGTCGAGAAGCTCGTCGGCGGGTGAGGGCGTCGCAGGTGGGCGCTACCCGACCGGCTCCCGATCCCACGCCGGCAGTTCGACGCCGACGAGCCGTGCGAACGCGCTGAGCTGCGCGACGCCTCGGGGCGTGCGCGGCAGCGCGTCGAGCAGGCCCGGCGAGTGGATGAGGTAGGCGGCGACCTGGGCGCGCGAGATCGCGACGTTCAACCGGTTCTTGAGCAGCAGGAACTCGACCCCGCGCGGAGCGGCAGCGGCGGATGACGCGGCCAGCGACACGATCGCGACCGCGGCCTCCTGCCCCTGGAACTTGTCGACCGTGCCGACCGGGACCGCCGTGTACCCGGCGCGATCGAGCGCGTCGCGGACGACCGCCAGCTGTGCGTTGTACGGCGTCACGACGATGACGTCGGACTGCTCCAGCGGCCGGGGCCGGGCGCGGTCGGGCTCGCCGTCGCCGTGTGCGATGCCCGTGAACGCGCGCCCGAGCAGCGACCCGACGATGCGGACGACCTCGGCGGCCTCCTCCGGCGACTCGGTCGTGTTGCCCGAGTGCTCGATCGGCACGGGCGTGAGGCCCGGCTCGACGCCCTCGATGCCCCGAAGCGCAGCGGACGGGTGCGACGCGAGTTCGCCCTCGTACGACAGGGCCGAGACGGAGGCCGCGAGAGCGGGGTGCATGCGCCGGCTCTCGGCGAGGAAGTACCCGAACTCCGGCGGCAGCACGTCGTGGCCGTCGGCGACCCAACCGAGTGCGGACATGTCGACGGGCTCGGGGTGCGTGCCCTGGCTCACCTGCGGCAACTGCTGCGGGTCGCCGAGGAGGAGGAGCCTGCGCGCCGCGACCGAGGCGGCGATCGTCGAGGCGAGGGAGAACTGCCCGGCCTCGTCGACGACGAGCACGTCGAGCGCGCGTCGACCGACGCGGTCGGCGTTGGCGAAGTCCCACGCGGTGCCGCCGACCACGAACCCCTGCTCGCGGTTCGCCGCGATGAAGGCCGACATGCCGTCCTTCTCGATCGCGGTCCACGCGCGGGCGACGTCGTCGCCACGATCCTTCGGTGCCTTGGCGATGCGTCTCGGGTCGAGCCCGGCGCCCACGACGGCGTCGAGCAGGTGCTCGACGACCGCGTGCGACTGCGCGACGACGCCGACCTTCCAGCCGTGGTGGCCGACGAGGCGTGCGATGACGTGGGCCGCGACGTAGGTCTTGCCGGTGCCGGGGGGACCCTGCACCGCGAGGTAGGAGTCGTCGAGGTCGCCGAGCGAGCGGACGACGGCGCCGACGTACTCGTGGTCGGGCAGCGGGGCGAGCGCGCCGGAGCGCGTGCGCGGCGGGAGGCGGCGCAGCAGGTCGACGGCGGCGTCCCTCGGCCACGCCGGGTGGCGGTCGACGATCGGGCGCGCCCACTCCGCGATCGCCGCCTTCTGCCGGCCTGCGGGCGGCGGGTTGCCCGGCACGAGCGCGAACGGCAGGTCGCGCCAGGTGTCGTCGACGGTCGAGCGCTCCTCGAGGCGGACGCCGTCGGGCGTCGACTCGAGGACGGTCGCCTTGGCCCAGGCCCGCGAGCCGGGACGACGCGAGAACGACGGGAACGGGGCGGGCCAGTCGTAGAGCAGGTACAGCTCGGCGCCCGCGCTGAACCGCGAGCCGGGGGCGATGCGGCCGCGGAGGAGCAGTTCGCGGCGGTCGAACTGCTGCCGGCCCTCGCGGTACCAGTCGTGCAGCACGATGGTGCGGGACGGATCGACCACGAGGACGTCGCGGTGGTCCTCCCACGCCTCGAGGGGCTGCTCGACCCTGAAGAAGTGACCCCACCAGAACGTCTTGAGCTCGCGCTCGTGGTAGTCGATCGCGGCGGAGGCGAGGGCGAGTGCCGTGCGGTCGGGGTCGTCGCGACGCTCGTCGGCACCACCCGCGAGCGCGGACAGCGCCGTCGCGAGCGGACTCGCCGCGTACTGCTTGACGGTCGGCTCGGCCAGGAGGAGCGCCGGCACGGGTGCGACGCCGTGCGCCCGGGCGAGGCCGAGCAGCCAGTCCCGCAGCCGCAGCGTCGAGACGCAGTCGTACTCGTTGTACTCGGCGAGGTCGTCGAGCACGAGCTGCGCCGCCTCCGCATCTCCGGTCGCGGCGAGCTCGCGCGCGCGGACGTACTCGAGGATCGAGTCGCCGCCCGACTTGACGTCGGCCTCGCGGAGCCGCTCGCCCATGTAGAGCGGTTCGAGCTTCTTGATCGAGTACGAGCGGCTGCCGACGCGCACCGCGCGCTTCACGATCGGGTAGAGGTCGACGAGCACGCCGTCGGCGAGCAGCTGGTCGACCTCGGCCTCGCCGACGCCGTGGCGCGCCGCGATCGACGTCAGGTGCGTGCGTTCGTAGCTGGCGTAGTGGTAGATGTGCAGGTTCGGGTGCCGCTCCCGTCGCTCCTTCACCAAGGCGAGGAACTGCACGAGCGCCTCGCGCTCCTCGGCGAAGCCGTGCGCCCAGATGGGCGTGAACCGCTCGTCGACGTCGATCATGCCGAACAGGTAGTCGAGACCCCACTCCGTCGCGGCGCCCTCGGTGTAGAGCGGGTCGCCCTCGAAGTCGAAGAACAGGTCGCCGGCATCGGGTTCGGGGATCGCCGCGAGCGCCCCCGGTTCGCGCACCTCGACGGGCGGCGGCAGCGGCGGATCGTCGGGCGACCGGTCGCCCGACGCCTCGGCGGCGAGCGCCTGGGCCTCGGCGGCGAGTTGCAGCCGCGCCTGCACCCGCAGGCCCTCGAGCGTCGCATCGAGCACGCCGTCGACGGGACCGGCGGATGCCGCGAGCCCGTCGATCGTGGTGATGCCGGCCCCGTGGAAGTGCGCGCGCTGCGTGATGCGGAGCCCTGCGACGAGCAGGAGGTCGCGATTCGCCTGCACCTCGAGGTCGCACGTCGGGCACCGCCCGTCGAGCGCGTAGCGCCGGTCGCCCCACGCGACCGGCCCGTCGTCGGCGAGCCGCTCCTGGACGATCTGCCGGAGCCGGTCGCGGCGGAGGAGGAACACCGGCTCGATGTCCTCCAGCCGGTGCGAACTGGTCGTGCCGTCGCCGAGCAGCAGTTCGACGGTGTCGGCTCGGGGGATGCCGATGCGGTCGAGCTGCGCGGCGTAGGCGGCGAGCTGCAGGAGCGCCGTCACCCGCGCACGCCGCGCGAGCTTGGAGTCCTGGACGAGGTACCGGCCGTCGGGCTGCCGGACGATGAAGTCGGCGAAGCCGACGAACCCCTCGTCGACGAAGGTGGCCTGGAACACGACCGGCGCGCCCGATTCGAACGCCGCACGGGTCGCCGCGACGGCGGCTCCGAGCTGATCGGGGTCGCGGAGGTCGGGTCGCTCGATCTCGACGACGCCGTCGCCGAACTCGTCGCGGTAGCGCTCGAGGACGCGCAGTTCGTGCGCGTCGCCCATGCGCCCCGCGCGCTCGAGCATGGCATCCGCCACCGGCTCGAACAGCGTCTCGCGGCCGAGCTTCACGTCGAGCTCGCGCAGGAACGCGAACTCGCAGTCGGACGCCTTCTTGAGGTCGCTCGCGCTCGTGACCACCGTGCCGTCGGCCAGGTACATCGGGCTCCCTCCGCCGTCGTCGTGGTGCCCACGCTAGCCGCGGCATCCGACATCGCGTTCCGGCGTCAGCGCGCGAGCACGACCTTCCCGATGCTGCGGCCGGATGCCACGAGCGCATACGCCTCGCGGAGGCTCGCGGCATCGAGTCCCGCGATCTCGCGCGTCAGCGTCGAGCGGAGCCGTCCGTCTGTCCTCGAACATCGCGGACGCGGCGTCGAGCAGGTCGTGCTGGCCGATCATGTCGGGTGTCTCGACGACGCCGCGCGTGAACATCGACTCCCGCTTCGACGGCGGACCGTGCCCGCCGCGTCGGAGCCGACGATGACGGGCGGTGCGTCAACGGCCCGGCGCATGCGGGCTCTTCACGTCGTGAGGGGCGACGGGGCCGTGGTCGGCGTTGTTCCCGCGGGCGTCCGGGGCCGGGCGCGGAAGGCCGCGACAAGAGCGGGCGAGCGGATGCCGCGGCTCACGCCGAGCGTTCGCGGACCTCCGCCATCCGCGCGAGGTCGACGCGGTTCGCCGCACCCGTCTTGCGGAGCAGGTTCGAGATGTGCGAGCTCACGGTCTTCTCGCTGATCGTGAGGAGCGCCGCGATCTCGGCGTACGTGCGGCCGTCGACGACGTAGGGGAGCAGTTCTCGTTCGCGACGCGTGAGCGTGGCGTCGCCGAGCCGGTCGGCGGCCGAACCGGCGAGCTCGGAGCGATCGTCGTAGAGGCGCACGCGCGACCACTGCGCGAGCGACTCCAGATCGGCGGTGAGGGGGTCCGCCTCGAGCCGCCGGGCGAGCGCGGCGCCTCGTCGCAGCAGTTCGACGCCTCGCTCGCGCCGGCCGGCGTCGCTCGTGAGGTCGTGCTCGGCGCCGCGGCGGCAGGCGTACGCCTCCTCCCAGGCCAGCTGCGCCGCGGCGCACGCGCCGACGGCCGCCATCCAGAGATCCCCTGCCTCTGGCAGGTCGCGGGCGCGGGCGCGCTCGGCCGCGTAGAGCGACTCGAGCGCGGCGAGGTCGGCCGGGAACGAGATGCCGAGCGTGCGTGCGAGGACGTGCGGGTACGCCGCCTCGAACTCGTCGAGCCGCTCGACCACGTCGGCGTCCGGCTCGTGACGATCGCGTGCGCCCTGGGCGAGATCGGCGAGTGCGCGCGCGGCCAACGGCACGAGCCATTCGCAGGAGTTGTCACCCGGTGCGGTGGCCAGCAGCGGCTCCAGCACGGCCAGGGCACCCTCCGGATCGCCCTCCGCGAGCCTCGCCAGGGCGCCGGTGTGCGCCTGCGTCGACATCGCGTACGACGGCACCTCGGGGACCTGCTCGCGCGCCCGGTGCAGGTACGCCTCCGCGT
This sequence comes from Agromyces kandeliae, assembly GCF_009674665.1. Lineage (GTDB taxonomy): Bacteria > Actinomycetota > Actinomycetes > Actinomycetales > Microbacteriaceae > Agromyces > Agromyces kandeliae. Next base: position 7,919 of record NZ_WKJD01000013.1, on the reverse strand, counting down.
CATCGGCTCGTCCCTGAAGGGCGGCGAGGATCGCCGAGACGTTGGCGAGTCCCATCGCGATGTACGTGGTCGGATCCTCCGACCGGACGTACCGCAGGGCGGCGCGCGCCGCGGTCACGTCGCCCACCGTGATGGCCGTCCGCGCCTCGGTGAGCGCGAGCGTGGCGGTCACGAGGTACGGCGCCCCGGCCTCCCCGAGCCGATCCATCGCATGCCGGAGCGACCGCTGCGCCGACCGGTAGTCGGGCATGGAGTACGCCTCCCAGAAGGCTGCGAGCATCGCGGACCAGAAGTGGCCGTTCGGCAGTGCGACCTCGAGTGCGCGGGCGGCGAGGGCCCGAGCGCGGTCGAGATCGCGCGTGAGCGCCGCGAGCTGGCCGCACACCGCGAGCGAGGCCGCGAGCACGGCGGTGTCTCCCAGCGCGGTCGCGCGTTCGAGTGACTCGGCGGCGTGGGCCGCGCAGCGGGGGTCCGCCACGAGGATCTCGGCGTGCGCGAGTTCGACGAGCGCGGTGGCGTACTCGGGGCTCTCGGGTGCCGTCGCCGCGAGCCGCAGTGCCTCGCGGGCCGGCGCCGCGTCGGCGAGGTCCCCGCCGATCCGGAACTGGAGGCGCTGGCGCCGCAGCATGAGCCGGGCCGCGACCATGGGCTCGGCCTCTGCGTCGACGCCGTCGAGGAGCTCGCCGACGGCCTCGTACTCGTCCTCGTACGCACCGACGGATGCGGCGGCATCCGCCCACGCCTCGATCAGCGTTCGGCGCCCATCGCGCCATGCGGCCTCGTCCCGGCCCGCGGGGCGGTCGGCCGGGTCCTCCGAGATCCGCACGGACCGGCGCAGCAGGCGAAGGCGCGTCATCCGGTCGCCCGATCGCTCGAGCGCCTCGATCGCGCGACGGCTGGCATCGAGGCATCCGAGCGTGTCGCCCGCCGCGGCGAGGTGGTCGGCGAGGTCGACCAGCAGCTCGGGCGAGGCGGACCCATATGCGATGGCACGCTCGGTGCTCCGCGCGAGCTCGGCGTGCCGTTCCCGACGTTCGAGCTGGGGCACTGAGGCCACGAGGATCTCCGCGGTGAGCGGGTGGTGGAACCAGGCGCGCCCCTCGTCGTCGATGTCGAGGACCTGCACGGCGAGCGCCGGGCGCAGGTCGCGTTCCGCGTCGGACCACGACGGATCGACGTCGACGAGCGTGCGCACGCGGACCGGCTTGCCGTGCATCGCGAGCATGGTGCAGAGCTCCTGCGTCGCCTGCGGGAGCTGCGACCAGGCGCGCAGCAGGGCCGAACCCAGGTCGGCCGCGACGGTCGACGGCGCCGCAGTCGCCGACGGAGCGACGCCTTCGAGCAGGAGCGTGGCGTGGTAGGGGTTGCCGCGCGTGCGTGCGAGCACGTCGCTCACCAGCGATTCGTGCGGCGGCGCGCCGATCGCGTCCTCCACGAGTTCGCGCATGCCCGGTCGGTCGAGCGGGCCGACGTCGACCGCGCGTGCGGACGGCAGTCGCAGCAGGTCGGCACGCCATCGGTCGATAGGTCGCCCGGCGCCGGCCCGCATGGTGCCGATGATCCCGAGCCGGCGATCCTCGGGGCCGCCGGCGAGGAACATCAGCGCGTCGAGGGTGCTCGAGTCGGCCCAGTGCAGGTCGTCCATGGCGATGATGACCGGACCGCGCTCGAGGAGCCGGTCGACCGCCGTGTCGAGCGCGATCGGCGTCGGTCGATGGTCGGCGTCGGCCCGCTGGAGGTCGCCGGACTGCTTGAGGAGGGAACGGACGGCGAGGTTCGGCACGCGCGTGGTGAGCGGCAGGTTCCTCGCAGCGAGCACGGTCGCCCCGCCGCCGTGCCGGCGCCACGCGGCATCCATCAGCGCGGTCTTCCCGATCCCGGGTTCGCCGCGGAGGAGGATCGTCCGGGCCTCGCCGCCGAGGACGGCCGAGAATTCGTGCGACAGCACGGCGAGTTCCCGCTCGCGGCCCGCGAGGCGCGGCGATACGGCCCCCATGCGGCACAGTCTGCCACGGTTCCGAGGAGTCCTCAGAGAAAATCGAGGGTTCGGTCCGGATCTCGCACGCGTGTGCCGGGTCAGTCCCGGACGGCGAGCGCCCCGCGCTCGAGCCCCAGCATGCCCTCGACGGCGCCGTGGATCAGCGAGCCGCGCTCGCTCGCGTCGCCCCAGCGCACGAGCGCCTGCGCGTTGAGCCCGTCGACCATGCCGAGGATCTGCCAGGCTGCGGCATCGGCATCCGGCGCGCGGAACCCGGCGTGATCGACACCCTCCTCGATGATCCGTCGGAGGAGGTCCTGCCAGGCATCCATCTGCGCGCGGACGGATGCCGCGAGTGCATCGTTGCGACGGCCGAGCGCCCACGCCTCGACCCAGACGATCGTGACGTCGTCGCGAGTGCCGTCGAGCAGCGTGTCGAGCAGGGTGCCCAGGCGTTCGGCGGGTCCGGGCCGCCCCGCGAGGAGACCGGAGAGCTCGTCGAGCTCCTCGGCGACGATGTGCGCGAAGGTGTCCGCGACGAGTGCGTCCATGCTCGGCTGGTAGTGGGCCACGAGCGCAGGCGTGACCCCGGCGCGTGCGGCGATGGCGCGCAGGGTGACCGCCATGAGCCCCTGCTCGAGCGCGACGAGGCGCGCGGCCTCGACGATCTCGGCGGATCGCTCTCCGGGGCTCTTGCGTGCTGCTCGGGTGCGGACGGGTGTTGACATCGTGCTGCCAGTCTAGGTAATCTCCCACCTTATTGATCGCATGATCAATATATCGATCCGCTCGATCGAACATCCCGCCGTCGAACGATGAGGTTCCGCACATGAGCATCCAGACCCCGGAGGAGACCCGCGCCGGCGCCGACGCGACGTCCTCCGCAGCACCCGCCGCGACCGCGGCATCCGCTCCCGCCCCCGCGGCCGACCGCGTCGGCCACGTCGAGCAGCACGGCACCGAGCACATCCCGGCCACCGAGCGCCACGGCCGCCCCTCCAGCCTGTTCTGGGTCTGGATGTCGGCGAACGTCGGCTACCTCTACTTCGTCGTCGGCGGCGTGCTCATGCTCCTCGGCCTGCCGCTCTGGGAGGCGCTCGCGATCACCGTCGTCGGCAACCTGTGGTGGGCGCTCGTCGGCTGGCTCGCCGTCAGCGGCCCCGCCTCCGGCTCGCCGAGCGTCGCGATCATGCGGGCGTTCTTCGGCATCCGCGGCAACAAGGTCTTCGGCGCCGGGCTCGGCGTGCTGATCGGGCTGTTCTACGAGGTCATCAACGTCGCGTTCGCCACGCTCGGCGCGATCGCGCTGCTCGGCCACTTCGGCATCGCATTGCCCGCCGGCGGCGAGTGGGTCGTCCTCGCCGTCATCGGCGTGCTCAGCTTCGTGATCGGCGTCTACGGCCATGCGACGATCCTCGCGCTGGCCCCCTGGTTCTCGGCCGCGCTCGCCGTGGTCTTCGTCGTGCTCGCCGTCTTCGTGTTCGGGGCGGCCGACTGGGCGTACGCCGCCGAGCCGCTGCCCGTCGCCGACCACTGGGCGCTCGTGATGCTCGGCTTCGCGATCGTCGCGTCGAGCCCGCTGTCGTGGGGGATCGGCGCCGACTACGCCAGGTACCTTCCGGCGGACGTCTCGAAGAAGGCCGTCGCCTGGTACACCGCGCTCGGCGGCTTCGTGCCGGCCCTGCTCATCGGGGCGCTCGGCGTCGTCGCCGGCACCGCCATCGACATGACCGACCCCGAGCTCACGATCGGCGAGATCGTGCCCGTCTGGTTCACCCCGCTCTTCCTCGGCATGATCGTCCTCTCGAGCATCACCAACAACGTGCTCGTGGCGTACTCGACCGGCTTCTACGCGCAGGCCCTCGCCGAGCGCATCTCGCGCCCGGCGACCACGATCGTCACCGGGGTCGCGGCGACCGCCGCAGCCGGTTGGGTGCTGTTCCTCAGCCCGAGCTTCCTCGACGCGCTGAGCGCGTCGCTCGAGCTGTCGGTCACGGTGTTCGGACCGCTCGTCTCGATCTACGCGATCGACATCGTGCTCCGTCGCAACCGCTACCGCGGCGCCGACCTCGACGACACGCGCAAGGGCAGCCCGTTCTGGTACCGCGGCGGCTGGTTCCTCCCCGGCGTCGTCGCCATGGTCGGCGCGATGACGATCGCGGTGCTCTCGGCCAACACGACGCTGTACGTCGGGCCCATCTCGTCCGCGCTCGGCGGCGCCGACCTCTCGGCGCTCATGGGCCCCGTGCTCGGCGCCGGCATCTACGCGATCCTGTGGCTGACCACCGACCCGTACCGCGACCCGGCGAAGCGGCCGGGCGCGGCATCCGCTGCCATGATCGAAGCGGATGCCGCGGCATCCGCCCGCACCGAGGGAGCCGACGCATGACCTGGCGCATGCCCGCAGAGACCGCACCGCACGAGCGCACCTGGATGGCGTTCCCGCGCGAGGGGATCACCCTCGGCGAGGGGGCCGGCGAGCGCGAGGAGGGCTACGCGGCCTGGACCGAGGTCGCCCACGCGGTGGCCGAGTTCGAGCCGGTCACGATGGTCGTCGACCCGACCGAGCTGGACCGCGCGCGCCGCATGCTCGGCTCGCACGTCGACATCGTCGAGGCACCGCTCGACGAGTTCTGGATGCGCGACTTCGGCCCGACGTTCGTGTTCGACGACGAGCGGCCCGGCGTGCTGGGCGCGGTCGACTGGACGTTCAACGGCTGGGGCGCCCCAGCGTGGGCGGAGTGGAGGGTGTCCGCCGAGATCGCCCGCTTCGCGGCCGCGCACGTGGGCGCCGAGCTCGTGAGCTCCGTGCTCGTCAACGAGGGCGGCGGCATCCACGTCGACGGCGAGGGCACGGTGCTGCTGACCGAGACCGTGCAGCTCGACCCCCGCCGCAATCCGTACGCCGACAAGGCCCGCGTCGAGGCCGAGATGGCCCGCACGATCGGCGCGACGAAGGCGATCTGGCTGCCGCGCGGCCTCACCCGCGACTACGACGACTTCGGCACCAACGGCCACGTCGACATCGTCGCGACGATCACCTCGCCGGGCCGCGTGCTGCTGCACCACCAGGCCGACCCCGAGCACCCCGACTTCGAGGTCACGCGCGCGCTGCGCGCTCAGCTCGAGGGCGAGACGGATGCCGCGGGCCGCGCGCTCGAGATCGTCGACCTGCCCGCACCCGCGACCCTCCGCGACGACGAGGGCTTCGTCGACTGGAGCTACGTCAACCACCTCGTCGTGAACGACGGCGTCGTGGCGTGCGGCTTCGGCGAGCCCGAGGCCGACGAGCGTGCGGCGGCGATCCTCGCCGACGCCTACCCCGGCCGGAAGGTCACCACCGTCGACGCGCGCCCGATCTTCGCGCGCGGCGGCGGCATCCACTGCATCACCCAGCAGCAGCCCGCGCTGCCGAACGAGGAGACGGAGCGATGACGAGCGACACCAGCACCAAGGCCCGCACCGGCACCGGCACCGGTCCCGACACCGGCCTCGACGTCGTCGAGGCGTCGATCACCGACCTGCGCGCCGCGCTCGAGGCCGGCCGCACGACCGCGGTCGCACTCGTCGAGGCCTACCTCGCGCGCATCGACGCCTACGACGGGCCCGACACCGAGACGGCGTTGAACGCCGTCGTCGTCCGCAACCCGGACGCGCTCGCCGAGGCCCGCGCCTCCGACGCGCGCCGCGCGCGCGGCGAGACACTCGGTCCGCTCGACGGGATCCCGTACACCGCGAAGGACTCGTACCTCGTGCAGGGACTCACCGCGGCATCCGGTTCGCCGGCGTTCGCCGACCTCGTCGCGCAGCGCGACGCGTTCACCGTCGAGCGCCTGCGCGGCGCCGGCGCCATCTGCCTGGGCAAGACCAACATGCCGCCCATGGCCAACGGCGGCATGCAGCGCGGCGTCTACGGCCGGGCCGAGAGCCCCTACAACGCGGACTTCCTGACGGCCGCGTTCGGCTCGGGCTCCTCGAACGGCTCCGGCACCGCGACCGCGGCCTCGTTCGCGGCGTTCGGGCTCGGCGAGGAGACCTGGTCGTCGGGCCGCGCGCCGGCGTCGAACAACGCGCTGTGCGCCTACACGCCCTCGCGCGGGGTCATCTCGACGCGCGGCAACTGGCCGCTCGTTCCGACCATGGACGTCGTCGTGCCGCAGACCCGCACGATGGGCGACCTGCTCGAGGTCCTCGACGTGATCGTCGCCGACGACCCGGAGACGCGCGGAGACTTCTGGCGCGCCCAGCCGTGGGTCGAGCTGCCCGCGGCATCCGCGGTGCGGCCCTCGTCCTACCCCGCGTTGGCGACGGATGCCGCCGGAGCCCCCGCCGCGCTCGCGGGCAAGCGCATCGGCGTCCCGCGCATGTACGTGAACGCCGACCCCGAGGCGGGCACCGCCGCGCCGGGCGGGACCGTGGGCATCGGCGGCGCGACGGGCCGGCGCATCGAGACCCGCGCGTCGGTGATCGAGCTGTGGGAGGCCGCGCGCCGCGACCTCGAGGCGGCGGGCGCCGAGGTCGTGCTCGTCGACTTCCCGGCCGTGACGAACTACGAGGGCGATCGCCCCGGCGCGCCGACCATCGCGACCCGCGGGCTCGTCTCGCCGGAGTTCCTGAAGCGCGAGATCGTGGACCTCTCTGCATGGGGCTGGGAGGACTTCCTGCAGGCCAACGGCGACCCGGCGCTCTCGACGCTCGCCGACGTGGACGGCGCGCGCATCTTCCCGCACCCCGAGGGCGCGCTGCCCGATCGCTACACGGGCTTCGACGACGACATCGCCCACTACCCCGACTGGGTGCGCTCGCACCCCGGCGCGACGTGGGACGACATGCCGGAACTCGAGGGCGGCCTGCGCGGCCTCGAGGAGACCCGACGCGTCGACCTCGAGCAGTGGATGGACGAGCACGGCCTCGACGCGGTCGCCTTCCCGGCGGTCGCCGACGCGGGCCCGGCCGACATGGACGTGAACCCGGCGTCGGCCGACCTGGGCTGGCGCAACGGCGTCTGGGTCGCCAATGGCAACCTCGTGCCGCGCCACCTCGGCATCCCGACCGTGACGGTGCCGATGGGCGTCATGTCCGATATCCGGATGCCGGTCGGCCTCACGTTCGCCGGCCGCGGCTACGACGACACCGCCCTGCTGCGCCTCGCCGCCGCGTTCGAGGCGCTCGCGCCCCGTCGCACCGCACCGCCCCGCACGCCGCGCCTCGGCTGAGCCGTCGCGCCCCCTCACCGCCCGGTCCCGGGGCGGGTCAGAGGGGGCGCGACCGCTCGAGGGCCCTGCGGAGACCGGGCTTGGCGAAGAGCTGGAGCATGGTCGTCGAGATCACCTCCGCGCGGACGCCGAGGAGCCGCGATGCGACGCGCGAGAGGTCCCACGCGGCCTGCCCGCCTTCGGCGATGTCGGTCTCCGCGAGGAGCACGAGTTCCGCTTCGCCGGGCGCCGCGGGCTCGGCGTCGAGGAGCCGGATGCCGCCCGCCCCGTGCTCCGCGAACGCACGCACGAGCTCGTTGCGCCGAAGTGCGAGTCGCTGCAGCGGTGCCAGGTCGAGGACGGTCGGCCGAGCGGCGGCTCGAGCGGTGCCGGTGCCGGTGCCCGTGCCGGTGTCGTGGTCGTCGGGGGTCTCGCGCCCGCCGCCATCGTCCTGCCGACCGAGTTCGCTGTCGCCACCTCCGCCGCTCGTGGTCGCAGCTGCGAGGTAGCGATCACGCTGCTCGGAGTACTCGGCGACCGCGATCGCCACGACGGCCTTCTTCGTTGTGCGCAGGAAGTACGCGAGTTCCGAGACCGTCCGATCCGTCGCCGCATCGACCTTGATCGGCTTCTCGTTCATGGCGTGCCGGCCCGAGCACGGATCATGGTCATGGTCATGGTCATGGTCTTGGTCTTGGTCTTGGTCTTGGTCTTGGTCTTGGTCTTGGTCTTGGTCTTGGTCTTGG
>NZ_WKJD01000012.1 GCF_009674665.1 Agromyces kandeliae | reverse complement strand
GATCGAGTGGTCGAGCGTCTCGCGCGAGGCATCCGGATCGTACTTCTGCGGGTCGTTCGCGCCCGTGCCGATGACGTTGTGCGTGTGGTGCGAGGTGTGGATGGTGATCGACTCGATGCGGTCGGGATCGTCGAGGATCAGCGGGTACTCGTCGTGGAGCTTCCGGGCCAGGTCGATGAGCGCCTGCGCCTGGTACTCGGCCGAGTGCTCCTTCGTGTACGAGTCGAGGATGGCGCGCTTGGCCTCGCCGGTCTCCGGCAGCGGCACCTCGTAGGTCGCCTCGGGGCCGCCGAGGAGCCACGCGATCACGCCGTCCTCTCCCTCGTAGATCGGCACGGGGCTGGTCTCGCCGCGCATCGCGCGATCGACCGACTCGACGGCCATCTTGCCCGCGAACGCGGGCGCGTACGCCTTCCACGTCGAGATCTCGCCCTTGCGCGACTGGCGCGTCGCGGTGGTCGTGTGCAGCGCCTGCCCGACGGCCTGGAAGATCGTCTCCTGGTCGAGCCCGAGGAGCGTGCCGATGCCGGCCGCGGCCGACGGGCCGAGGTGGGCGACGTGGTCGATCTTGTGGGCGTGCAGCGTGATCGCCTTCACGAGGTCGACCTGGAGCTCGTACCCGGTCGCGATCCCGCGCACGAGGTCGCGCCCCGTGAGGCCCCGCGAGGCGGCGAGGTGCTGCGCGACGGCGACGATCGGCGGGATGTTGTCGCCGGGGTGCGAGTAGTCGGCGGCGAGGAACGTGTCGTGGAAGTCGAGCTCGCGCACGGCGACCCCGTTCGCCCACGCCGCCCACTCCGGCGAGGTCCGCCGCGCGGCATCCGCGCCGAAGACCGTCGCGCCGTCGCCGCCGATCGAGACGGGGTGCGCGAGCGCCTGGCTGCGGGCGGCCACGACGGGTCGACGCGCGAGGGATGCCGCGGCCACGGCCGCGTTGTCGATCACGCGGTTCACGACCATCTCGACGACCTCGTCGCCGACCTCCACGGGGTCGACGGCCACCCCGGCGAGCTGCCAGGCGAGCTGGCCCTCTCGCGCGAGGTTCTCATCGCTCCGGTGGGTACGCAGGTGGTGGATCTTCACGTCGCTCACGCTACCGGGCGCGGCCCCGGTCGCGCCGGAGCTTGACGGCGAGCTCCCTGCCGGGGCATGGGACGATGGAGGTGATGATCCCCACCGACACCGAGCACGTGGGCGCACGGACGATTCGCGACATCCGCCGCGACTTCCCGGCGTTCGCGGCATCCGGCGACGCCCGACCCACCGCGTACCTCGACTCGGCCGCCACCGCGCAACGCCCGACGGCCGTGCTCGACGCCGAACGCGACTACCTCGAGCACGACCTCGCGGCGGTGCACCGCGGCGCGAGCGCCGCCACTGGTCGATCGACGAGCCGCTTCGAGGAGGCGCGAGCCGACCTCGCCCGGTTCGTGGGCGCACGCGACGACCGCGAGATCGTGTGGGCGCAGAATGCCACCGACGCGCTGAACATGGTCGCGCTCGGCATCGCGGATGCGAGCGTCGGCATCGGCGGGGCGGATGCGGCGCGCTTCGCGCTGGACGCCGGCGACGAGATCGTGCTCACCGAGGCCGAGCACCACGCGAACCTGCTGCCGTGGCAGCGCGTGGCGCAGCGCACGGGCGCTCGGCTCGTGCCGGTGAAGGTCGACGAGCACGGCTGCTGGTCGCTCGACGACCTCGTGTCGGTGCTCACGCCGCGCACCCGCGTGGTCGCCTTCGCCGAGATCTCGAACGTGACCGGGCTCATCGTGCCGGTCGCCGACGTCGTCGCGGCCGTGCGGGCCCGGGCGCCGCGGGCGCTCGTCGTGCTCGACGCCTGCCAGTCGGTGCCGCATCGACCCGTCGACTTCGCGGGCTACGGCGTCGACTTCGCGGCGTTCTCGGGCCACAAGATGCTCGGCCCCAACGGCATCGGCGTGCTCTACGGCCGGGCCGAGCTGCTCGACGCGCTGCCGCCGGCGCGCACGGGCGGGTCGACGATCACGCGCGTCACCTTCGACACGGCCGAGTTCCTCCCCGCCCCGCAGCGGTTCGAGGCCGGCACCCAGCCGGTGTCGCAGGCGATCGGCCTGGCCGCGGCCGCCCGCTACCTCGAGGCGATGGGCATGGACGCCGTCGCCGCGCACGAGGACGCCTTCGCGGCGCGAGTGCTCGAGGGCGTCGCGGCGATCCCCGGGGTGCGCATCGTCGGCCCGCAGCCGGGGCGGGCACGCGCGGGACTCGTGAGCGTCGCCGTCGACGGCGTGCACGCGCACGACGTCGGCCAGTTCCTCGACGACGCCGGGCTCGTCGTGCGGGTCGGCCACCACTGCGCGCAGCCGTTGCACCGCGCGCTGGGCATCACTGCGACGACGCGCGCGAGCGCGCACGTCTACACGACCGCGGAGGAGGCCGACCGGTTCGTCGCCGCGCTCGGCGAGGTCCGCGGCTTCTTCGGACTCGGAACGGGAGCCGCGTGATGGCGAACCTCGAAGGCCTCTACCAGGAGATCATCCTCGACCACGCGAAGGCGCGGCACGGCGACGCCCCGCTCGAGGGCGCCGACGCCGAGCACCACGAGTTCAACCCGACGTGCGGCGACGAGATCACGCTCCGCGTGAAGCTCGACGGCGCCCACGAGCGCATCGACGCGGTCGCCTGGCAGGGCGACGGATGCAGCATCTCGATGGCGTCGGCGTCGGTGCTCACCGACCTCGTGGCCGGGCGGCCGGTCGACGAGGCCCTCGGCCTCGCCGAGGAGTTCCGCACGATGCTGCGCTCGAAGGGCGAGGGCGTGCCCGATGAAGAGCTGCTCGGCGATGCGATCGCGTTCCACGGCGTCTCGAAGTACGTCATGCGCATCAAGTGCGCGATGCTCTCGTGGGTCGCCCTCGAGGCGGCGGTCGCCAAGGCGCGCTGAGCGCTCCTCGTCGCGGCGCCTACATGCCCGGCACCGGCTGCGCGGCGTGCACCTCGATCTCGCAGCCGCCGGGCATCTTCAGGTGCGGATGCTCCTTGGCGAGCGCGAGGGCCGCGTCCATGTCGGCGGCGTCGATGACGGTGTAGCCGCTGACCTCGCGCGTGCTCGGCGCGGTCGAGCCGTCCGAGCTGACGCGGACGCCCTCGGCGAGGGGCGTGCCGAAGTCGACCATGTCGTCGCCGACCTTCGCCGCCCAGTCCATCCACTCGCCCATCACGGCGGCGGTCTGCTCGTCGGTGGGCGGGGTGGCATCGGCGGGGGTCATCGGGGCGTGGTAGACGAAGACGAAGCGTGCCATGGTGTCGGTCCTCTCGGAATCGCTGGCGGGCCTCCGGCCGGGGGCCCGCGGTGCCGGCGTCGTCGCCGGTACGGGGTGCGCGTCAGCCGGGCGACGGCTCGAAGACGGCGGCGATCGAGTCGAGGCATCCGCGCCAGCCCTCGCCGTGACGTTCCGCGGACTCGCTCGTCGAGAACCGCGTGTGCGTGATCCGGACGCGGGTGCCGTCGGCGTCGTCGGCGAAGCGGACCTCGACGAGCGTCTCCTCGTCGGACCCGTCCCAACGCCAGGTGAAGCTCAGGCGATCCATCGGGTCGACGTGGACGAAGGTGCCCGAGGTGGCGTAGGTCGCGTCGGGCGCGTGCATCTCGAATCGGTAGGAGCCGCCGGGCCTCGGGTCGATCGTGGCGACGGTCTCGCTGTATTCGGTGACGGACGGTCGCATCCAGCGGGCCGCGTGCGCGGCGTCGGTCCAGAGCGACCACATGGTCGTCCGGTCGATCGCGAACGTGCGCTCGATGTCGAAGACGGCGTCAGGCATCGGAGTCGTCCTCCAGGTTCGCGATGTACGAGTCGAGTGCGTCGAGTCGGGCGGTCCAGTACTCGCGTGCACGACCGATCCACTGCTGGGCCTCTGCGAGCGCGACGGTGTCGAGCACGAGCCGACGCTCGCGACCGTCGCCGACCCGTCGGACGAGTCCGGCCTTCTCGAGCGCCGCGGTGTGCTTGTTGAGCAGCTGCGGGGAGACGCCTCGGTCGACGGCCACCTGGGACATTCGCGGCGAGTCGGCCCTGGCTGCGAGGTAGACGACGAGGTCGCGGCGCGACCGGTGCGAGAGCGCCGCGAAGACCGCGTCGAGTCGGGCGGCGTCGGCGTCGTGGTCGACGCCGACGCCCACCGGGGCGCGGGGCCCGCTCCCACCCGCTGAATAAACCATGTGGTTTATTATTCGCCGAGCCTCGGACGAGCACAACCCCGGTCGGTCAGGCGCGGTCGGCCCAGACCGGATCGTGCAGCTGCTCCTCGAGCACGCGCGCGGGCAGGCTCGCGGGCACGTCGTCGAGCGTCGGCGGATCCCACGTGGGCGAACGGTCCTTGTCGATCACCTGAGCCCGGATGCCCTCGTGCAGGTCGTGCTGGCCGATGAACCACGACACGGCCCGGAACTCCTGCTCGAGCGCGTCCTCGAGGCTCGGCAGCGTGCGGGCCCGACGCACCGCCTCGAGCGTGATCGCGAGCGCCGTCGGCGAGAGCGTCTCCAGTTCGTCGGCGGCCGCCGCGGCATAGGCCTGCGCAGGCTGGGCCGACGGATGCCGCGGCTCCCCGGCCTCGTCGGGCGAGCCCGCCGCCGACGCGGGCGCAGACCCCGCGACATCCGCTCGCCCGTCGGCGAACGCCCGCAGGCGGTCGATGATGCCGTGCACGGTCGGCGCCGAGAAGCAGGCGTCGACCCAGGGGCGCGCCGCGGCGAGCGCCGACGGCCCGGGCGTCTCGTCGAAGAGCATGACGATCTCGGAGGGCGTGCCCGGGTCGGCGCGCTCCTCGAGCGCCTGCAGCAGGTGCGGGATGCTCTCGCTCGGCACGAACGCATCGGCGAAGCCGGCGTGCATGGCGTCGGCGGCGTCCATCGTGCGCGAGTTCAGCGCGAGGTGCGTGCCGAGTTCGCCCGGGGCGCGGCCGAGCAGCCACGTGCCGCCCACGTCGGGCGTGAACCCGATCCGGGTCTCGGGCATCGCGACCCGCGAGCGCTCGGTGACGATGCGGATCGACGCGTGCCCCGCGAGGCCGATGCCCCCGCCCATCGTGATGCCGTCCATGATCGCGACGACGGGCTTCGGGTACCGCGCGATCGCCGCGTTCAACCGGTACTCGTCGCGGAAGAAGCGCAGCGCCTCGGCGACGTGGCCCCCTGTCGCGTACATGTAGAGCTCGCGGACGTCGCCGCCCGCGCAGAACCCGCGCTCGCCGGCCCCGTCGAGCACGACCATCGAGACCTCGGGGTCGTGCCGCCACGCGTCGAAGACCGCGGTGAGCGCACGGATCATCTCGTAGCTCAGGGCGTTCAGGGCCTGCGGCCGCTCGAGCGTGAGGTGGCCGACGCCGTCGGCGACGCTCGCGGAGATGTGCTCGCTCACGGTGCAACGGTAGCGGCATCCCCGCACGCGGCGTAGCGTCGGGCGCGGGAGGGACCATGATCGAATCCGCGTTCCCGATCGTCGAGGTGCCGGACATGGAGGCCGCGATGCGGTTCTATCGCGACGGGCTCGGGGCCACCGTGACGTACCGGTATCCGCCGGAGGGCGAGCCGCTCTTCGCGACCCTGCAGACGGGCTCGTCCCAGGTCGGCCTGGGCCTCGCCGACGGTTCGACGGCCGGTGAGGGCGCCGGCATCCTGCTCTGGTTCTACGTCGACGACGTCGATGCGGTCACGACGTCGCTCGCCGAGGCCGGCTTCCTCGTCGTGGAGGAGCCCTCGGACAGCGAGTGGGGCGAGCGCGTGTCGCTCGTGTCCGACCCGTTCGGCACACGCGTCCGATTGGGCCAGCCGATCGCGCCGCAGCCCGACGAGGAGTAGCCCGGACCGGGCAGGCGTAGGATCCCGACGTGGTCCCCGCATCCAACCTCTGGGCCTTCGTGCTGGCCTCGATCGTGCTCATCGTGATCCCGGGGCCGAGCGTCCTGTTCGTCATCGGACGGTCGCTCGCGCTCGGACGGATGGGCGGCCTGCTGAGCGTCCTCGGGAATGCGATCGGCATGCTGCCGCTCGTCGCGGCCGTCGCGCTCGGCGTCGGCACGGTCGTCGCGCAGTCGGTCGCGCTGTTCACCGCGATCAAGCTCGGCGGCGCGCTGTACCTCGTCTACCTCGGCGTGCAGGCGATCCGGCATCGAGCGGATGCCGCCGACGCGGTGACCCGCCAGGTCGCGGAGCGCTCCCCGTGGCGCCTCCTCGGCGAGGGCGTCGTGGTGGGCGTCACGAACCCGAAGACGATCGCGTTCTTCGTCGCCGTGCTGCCGCAGTTCGTCGACTTCCACGCCGGCGCCATCCCGATGCAGATGGCGATGCTCGGCACCGCGTTCGTGGTGCTCGCGCTCGCGTGCGACTCGGCCTGGGCGCTCGCGGCCGGGACGGCTCGGGACTGGTTCGCGCGTTCGCCGCGCCGGGCCTCGCACCTGGCCGCGACGGGCGGGGTCATGATGATCGGTCTCGGCGGCGTGCTCGCACTGTCGGGGAACGAGCACTAGGGCGGCCGGGACGAGAAGGACCACCACCGAGGATCGGAGGAGCGATGGGCGAGGCACGACGATGGAGCGACCTCAGTCGCGGACAGCAGGTCAGGGGAATCATCGGCGCCGTCATCCAACTGGCGCTCGCGTCCGCCGCATGGGCCGACCTGGCCCGACGCGACGAACGGGACGTGAACGGCCGCAAGTGGGTGTGGGCGATCGTGATCGCCGTGAACTACATCGGCCCGATCTCGTACTTCCTGTTCGGTCGGCGGGTCGACTGACCCCGCTCAGTCGCGGTTGACGGTGCCGGTGAGGATGCCGCGCGCGAGCGCGTGCGCGAAGCAGCGGATGCCGAGGACCGCGGGCGTCGACGCGGGATCGAGCTCGAGGCTCGGCACGTCGAGCGCGTGCACGACGAACACGTAGCGGTGCTCGCCCGTGCCGCGCGGCGGCGCCGCGCCGCCGAAGCCGCGCACGCCGTCCTCGTTCGCGAGCACCATCGCGCCGTCCGGCAGCGGCGGTCCGCCGGGCGCTCCGACGCCCGCCTCGAGGCTCGTCGCCTCGAGCGGCAGGTTGAGCACCGCCCAGTGCCACCAGCCGGAACCGCTCGGGGCGTCGACGTCGAGGCAGGTCACCGCGAATCCCCGGGTGCGCTCGGGGAACCCGCTCCACGACAGCTGCGGCGAGCGGTCCACGCCGCCCGCGGCGTGACTCCACTGCGGACGGGCGAGCGGCCCGCCGTCGACGAAGTCGGTGCTCGTCACGGCGAACGCCTCCACGGGTCGGAGCTTCTGCAACGCGTCGTAGGGGTCCACGTCGAGCATCGTCGTCCTCCTCGGCAGCGCCGGGCCGACGGCCCGGTCGGCGGTCGAGGTCAGGGTACGTCCGAGCGGATGCCGCCTCCCGAGCACACGCCGCGTCGCGGCATCCGCCCAGCCATCGCGCCTAGGATCTCGGGGTGCCGCTCGCCAAGATCATCCTGTTCTACGCCTTCACGCCGCTCGCCGACCCCGACGCGATCCGGCTCTGGCAGCGCGACCTCGCCGAGTCCCTCGGGCTCCGCGGGCGCGTGCTCGTCTCGAAGGACGGGCTGAACGGCACGCTCGGCGGCGAGATGGGCGCGCTGAAGCGCTACGTGCGGAAGACGAAGGAGCATGTCGGGTTCCGCGGGCTCGACGTGAAGTGGAGCGAGGGCACCGGGCTCGACGACGAGGGCCGGAGCGTCGACTTCCCGAAGCTCAGCGTCAAGGTGCGCGACGAGATCGTCTCGTTCGGCGCACCGGGCGAGCTCCGCGTGGACGGGTCGGGCGTGGTCGGCGGCGGCGCGCGGCTGTCCCCCGACGCCCTGCACGACCTCGTCGCCGAGCGTGGCGACGAGGTCGTCTTCTTCGACGGCCGCAACGCGGTCGAGGCCGCGATCGGCCGGTTCCGCGACGCGATCGTGCCGCCGACCGAGACCACGCGCGACTTCGTCGGGCTGCTCGACTCGGGCGCGTACGACCACCTGAAGGGGCGGCCGGTCGTGACCTACTGCACCGGCGGCATCCGGTGCGAGGTGCTCTCGAGCCTCATGGCGAACCGCGGGTTCGGCGAGGTGTACCAGCTCGAGGGCGGCATCGTCCGCTACGGCGAGCGCTTCGGCGACGACGGGCTGTGGGAGGGCTCGCTCTACGTGTTCGACGGGCGCGGCTCGGTGGACTTCAGCGACCACGCCGCGGTCGTGGGCGTCTGCGAGGGCTGCGGTGCGGCGACGAACCGCATCGTGAACTGCACGGATGCCTCGTGCCGGGCGCAGCTCGTGCGCTGCGAGGCGTGCACGACGGCGCAGTGCGCCGAGCACGCGGCATCCGTCGCCTGACCCGGCGGGCCCGCACCGCGGGCGCAGTCGCGGATCAGGGATCGCCCGCCCGCCAGCCGCCCGCGCCCGATACGCCGTCGAGGAGCGACACGGCGAAGCGGTCGACGTGCTCCGCCTCGTTCGACAGCACGACCACGGCCTGCCCCGCCGCGCGATCGACGAACAGGGCGGCGGCGAAGCCGCTCGTGATGGCCCTCGTGCCGGTCAGCGTGCGGTCGCCGTCGCGGGCGAGGAACCAGAGGTAGCCCATGCGCTGCTGCGAGTTCGGGCCGTCGGCCGCCGGCTCGAGCGCCGCGCTGCCGGCGAGCGGGCCGTCGAGGACCGCGCGCGCCAGGGCGATGAGGTCCGGCAGCGTGGCGTGCAGGCCGAACGTGGGTCCCCAGCCGGCGCCCGTCCACGCCTGCGCCGGGTCGCCCCGCGCGGTGTACCCGCCCGCGTACGCGGGTGAGACGTCGGCCGGGTCGACGGGCACGTCGGCCCCGTCCATGCCGAGGGGGCCGAGCAGCCGGTCCCGCACGAGCGTCGGGTAGTCGGTGCCGGCGGCGGCGGCGAGCCCGTGCCCCAGCAGCGCCGCGCCGAGGGAGCTGTAGACCGCGCGACCGGTGGGTTCCGCCGACTCGCGGGCGGCGAGCGCGAGGAGCTCGTCGACGGTGAGGGGTGGGAGCGACCTGCCCGTCGCGACCGTCTCGCTGATCGCGATCAGCAGGTCCTCGTCGCTCGTGATCGGCGGCAGGCCGGCACGGTGGGTGGCGAGTTCCTCGAGCGTGCGTCCGGCCACCGGCGCGTCGCCGAGGGGCAGGTACCGCCCGACCGGGTCGTCGAGCGCCACCTCGCCTCGGTCGACCGCGATCGGCAGCAGCAGGCCGGTGAGCAGCTTCGTGATCGAGCCGACCTCGAACACCGTCTCCTCGTCGGCGGCCACGTACCCCGTGTGCAGGCCGTCCCCATCGACGATCGCGGCGGCGGCTCGATCGTGATCGCCGCCGAAGTGCTCCTCGAGCCGGCGGATCAGGCCGGGGTCGAGCTCGTCCTCGTAGAACTCGATGCAGCCCGTGAGCGCGACGGCGCCCATGGCGAGCACCGCGGCGAGGGCGGTGCGCCGTAGCCGAACGGCGAGCCGCACGCCCATGCTCGCAGGCTACGCCTGCTGCGGGCCGTCGTCACCGGGCCGGTCGTCGCGAGCTGCGCTGCCGGGCGAACGCGCGCGCGGGGCGGCTCGAGAGCGCGAGCAGCACGATGATGTCGAGCGCGACGGTCACGAGCGTCGTGCGCACCGTGACCTCGACGCTGCCCGTGAAGGACTCGGTCGCGGCCACGGTGATGTTGATCGTGGAGAAGAGCATCACGAGGATCCGCGAGAGGTTGCCGCCGAACCAGATCCGGACGGCGAACACCACCTGCACGGCGAGGAGGACGCCCATCACCACGAGCAGGACCGTGAGCGCGAGCTGGGCCGCCTGCTCGGTCTGCGCCGTCGCGTCGGCGTCGACCCCGAAGTCCTCCTGGAGCACCTGGTCCCACTGGAACGCGACCGCGACGAGCCACACGACGCCCGCGAGCACCCGGAGCACGACCACGCCCGCACCGAACGCCGTGGCGCCGGGTCGCGGCATCCGGGCCGGGACGGGCTGCGCCTCGGCGAGCCGGAGCGGCGGTTCGAATGCGATGCGCTTCTCGACCGTGCGCGTCGGGGCCGGTCCCGCAACGGCCGACGCGGCGGCACCCGACGCGTCCGCCGTCCGGTCGTCGCGCGGCCCGGGATCGGGCCGCCCCACCACGACGACGGGGAGGTCGCCGTCGGTCCGGATGGTGTCGCCGCCGCCGTTGCGCGAGTGGTATCCGGTGGAGAAGTCGCGGAGCACCTCGAGCCGGGCGTCGGGCACGGCGTCGCGGACCGTCGCGACGATGTGGTCGCGCTCCACGTCGATGTCGGCGTCGATCTTGTGCGTGACCTGCAGCGTGAACAGCGAGAACCCGACCGCGCGGTCGAACGTGCCCGCCGCGAGCCAGTCGACCCGACGGCCGCCCGGGAGGAGCCATCCGTCGGGCGTCCGCCAGAACCGCACGTGGTGGCGCTTCGCCGGGTTGCCCGCGACCTCCTGCTGGTACGCGAAGTCCTGCTTCCGGCCGAAGAGGAGGAGCGGGCTCACGGGCGCCTCGTCGTAGCTGCGGCGCGTGATCGTCGAGGCGATGATGCGCCAGCTCGACGCGAGCGTGACGTCGTCGGCGCGGGTCCATCCGGCCGCCCGCATGGCGTCGTGCAGCGCCTGCTCCGGTCCGTCGAAGGCGAGGTTCACCGGGTCGCCGAGGAGGCCGTCGCTCGTCCGCGTGCGGCCGATGAAGTAGTCGGGCACGTAGATCGTGGTGAGGATGCGATGCAGGCGCGGCAGCACCAGGTAGGCGAGCACGAGCCAGAAGACGAGGAAGAAGCCGATCCCGACCCATCCGAGGCTGAAGGACTGGTTGAGCAGCAGCCAGGCCAGCCAGACCGCGGCGAGGCCGGCGTACACGAAGAAGAAGCCATCGAGCATGCGCGTGAACGACAGCCGCTCCGGCATCGGGGGCGGCGGTCGGTCGTCCGTCGGCGCCGCGACCGGCTCGCCGCCGCCCCGACGCGCTCGGCGCCGTGCGTCGGTCGAGCCGCGCTCCCGCATGCCTGCATGCTAGCCCGGACCCGAGCCGGCATGGTGGCGCGGGCCGGGAGTCGCTCAGGCCGGCCGGAACCCGGACGTCTCGGGCGGCGGGGCGTGCCGGATCATGAGGTGCCGCGTGACCGAGTAGTCGAGCAGCGGCTCGATCGACATGTCCTTGCCGAACCCCGAGCCCTTGACCCCGCCGTGCGGGGCCTCCGACGCGATCGGCAGGTGGTCGTTCACCCAGGTCACGCCGACGTCGAGCGACTGGCTGACGCGCATCGCGCGGGCGACGTCCGACGTCCAGACCGACGAGGCCAGGCCGTAGGCGCTGTCGTTCGCCAAGCGGATGCCGTCGGCCTCGCCGTCGAACGGCAGGGCGACGAGCACGGGCCCGAAGACCTCGCCCTGCACGATCTCCGACGACTGGGCGGCGCCCACGAGGAGGGTCGGCGCGTAGTACGAACCGGTGCGGTCGATCGCGTGGCCGCCGACGAGCGCCTCGGCGCCCTCGGCGACGGCACGGCGGACGAACCCGTCGACGCGGTCGCGGTGGCCGCGCGAGATCAGCGGACCGATGTGGGTGTCGGCGTCCATGGGATCGCCCGCGACGATGGCGCCGAGCGCCTGCCGGAGCGCGGCGACGCCGCCATCGAACACCGAGCGCTCCAGGTAGACGCGGGTGGCCGCGGTGCAGTCCTGGCCGGTGTTGTACGTCGCGCCGAGCGCGACCGCCTGGGCCATCGCGCCGAGGTCGGCGTCGGCGAACACGATCACGGGCGCCTTGCCGCCGAGTTCGAGGTGCACGCGCTTGACGCCCTCGACGGCGCCGCGCATGACCGCCTTGCCGGTCTGCGTCGATCCGGTGACGCTCACCATGTCGACCTCGGAGTGCGCGACGAGTGCCTGGCCGACCTCGGCGTCGCCCGTGACGACGTTGAAGAGGCCCGCCGGGAGGCCCGACTCGACCGCGAGCTCGGCGAGGCGCAGCGTGGTGCGCGGCGTCGCGGGCGCGGGCTTCACGATCACGGCGTTGCCCGCGGCGAGCGCCGGCCCCGCCTTCCAGATCGCCATGATGAGCGGGAAGTTCCACGGCGTGATGCCCGCGACGACGCCGACCGGCCGGCGCGTGAGGATCGACGTGTAGCCGTTCGACAGTGAGCCCGCCCCGGTACCGTCGAGCGACCGCGCCGCGCCCGCGAAGAACCTCAGGTTGTCGACGGCGAAGGGCAGTTCGCCGTCGAACGCGGTCGTCCAGGGCTTGCCGGAGTCCTCGACCTCGAGCGTCGCGAGCCGCTCTCCGTCGGCCTCGATCGCATCGGCGAAGCGGAGCAGCGCGAGCGAGCGCTCCCCCGGCGTCTTCGCCGCCCAGTCCGGCTGCGCGGCGCGGGCCGCGGCCGCCGCCTCGCCGACGTCGGCGAGGCCGGACTCGCGGTACGCGGCGACCTCCTCCTCGCTCGCGGGGTTCACGATGACGGCGTCGCCGCCGGTGCCGGCGCGGTACTCGCCGATGAAGGTGCCGGTGGTGGTCATGGGGTGGTGCCTTTCAGGAGTTGAAGCCGAGGCCGAAGCGGTCGAGCGTGCGCAGCCACAGGTTGCGGCGCCCCTCGTGCGCGTCGGCGGCGAGGATGCTGCGCCGGGTGTACTGGATGATCGGGTTCCGGAACGGCTCGGGCGGGACGGGGAACGGCCGGCGGCGCACGATGTCGTACCGGAGCCGCGAGGTCGGCCGTCCCGCGAGGAGGTCGAGGGCGACGTCGGCGCTGAACCGGGAGGCGCCGACGCCGAGGCCGGTGTGCCCGACCGCGTAGGCGACCCGGCCGGCGCGTGCGGTGCCGTAGGCGGCGGTGAACCGGGTCGTCGAGTCGATCGGCCCCGCCCAGCGGTGCGTGAACCTCACGCCGTCGAGCTGCGGGAACGTCTGGGCGAAGTGCCGCGCGAGCAGCGCGTGCGAGCCGCCCTGCTGCTCGTAGGACGCGTCGACGCGTCCGCCGCGGTGGTAGACCGCGTCCCAGCCGCCGAACAGGATTCGCCCGTCGGCGGTGGGTCGGTAGTAGTGGAACTGGTTGCCCGCGTCGGTGAGCCCCTGCCCC
Source organism: Agromyces kandeliae (assembly GCF_009674665.1). Lineage (GTDB taxonomy): Bacteria > Actinomycetota > Actinomycetes > Actinomycetales > Microbacteriaceae > Agromyces > Agromyces kandeliae. The sequence continues at coordinate 501,811 of NZ_WKJD01000012.1, read as the reverse complement.
TCGCTCCACCCGATCGATTCGCGTCGGGTGGCGGTGAGCGGCTCGGTCATCAGCACGTGGTCGTAGAGCGGCATGATGTACGACCCGAGGCGCCGCAGTGGCCCCGGGTACGCGGCCGTCGCGACGATCGCCCCGCGCGCGACCACCTCTCCGCGATCCGTCCGCGCGACCACGCCCGCGCCGTCGCGCTCGAGGCCGAGCACGCGCGACCCGTCGTGGATGCGGACTCCTCGTCGCTCGAGTTCGGCCGCCATGCCCCACGCGAGGCGCGCGGGATCGACGAGCACGGTGCCGAGGCGGTCGCGCAGTCCCGCGAGGTAGGTCGGCGAGTGCACGTCGGCCTGCACCTCGTCGCGCGACTGCAGCTCGAGGGCGACACCGTGGCGGGCGCCGAGCTCGGCCGCCTCGCGGAGGCCGGCGACCTGCCACTGCTCGACCGCGAGGGTCGTCTTGCCGACGCGCCGCAGGTCGCAGTCGATGCCCGCCGCGTCGATGGTCGCGACGAGGTCGGCGAGGTTGCGCTCCCCCTCGTCGTGCAGCGCCCCGACCTGGTCGGGCCAGACCATGGTGCCGTGCGCGAGGCCGTGCGTCAGCGACGATGCGACGAACCCGCCGTTGCGACCGCTGGCCCCGTAGCCGACGCGCTCGGCCTCGAGCACGACGACGGATGCCGCGTCGCCGCGTTCGAGCGCCCGCCACGCCGCCCACAGCCCGGTGAACCCGGCGCCGACGACGACGAGGTCGGCCTCGTGCCGGCCGGCCAGGGCCGGCCGCTGGGCCGGCGCCTCGGGACGGTCGGTCCAGTACGGCTTCGGTTCGGCGTCCGCGATCGCCGCGACCGCGGCATCCGTCGTCGACGGGCTCACTCGGCCCCCGCGGAGGCGGCGCCGATGCCGGCGCCGACCGGGAGCCCGACGCCCGCGATGATCTCGGCGGCCTTCGCGACGCCGTGCCGCGAACGGATCGCGGCACCGGCCGCCTCGGAACGCGCACGGAGCGCATCGTCGGCGAGGATCCCCCTGACGGCTGCGCGGAGCTCGTCGGGCGTGAAGCCGTAGGTGTCGAGTCGGCGCCCGTAGCCCTGCTCGTCGACGCGCTGGGCGTTGTCGTACTGGTCCCAGAAGAGCGGGAGCAGGATCATCGGCTTGCCGAAGTGCATGGCCTCGGTCGTGGTGTTGTTGCCGCCGTGCGTGATGACCAGGTCGGCGAGCGGCAGGAGCTTGGTCTGCGGGAGGAACTCCGCGCCCCACATGTTCTCGGCGAGCTCGAACTCGTCGTGCAGCGGCCCCTTCGAGACGATCACGTCGACCGGCAGCTCGGCGAGCGCGGCGATGACCCGCTTCATGAGATCGACGTCGGCCGAGCCGAGCGAGCCGAGGCTGAAGTAGACGAGCGGGCGGCTGTCGTCGGTGAACGATGCCGGCAGGTCGGCCGGCGCCTGCTCGGTCTCGCGGACCGAGGAGTCGAGGCGGTGCCAGCTCTCGTCGAGCGGTCGCTCGTCGGTGTAGTCGAGCTCCTCGGGGAAGACGTAGAGGTTCGCGTCGCCCGTGTGGATGAACTCGAGGTCGGGCAGCGGCGGCGCGCCCTGCTCCTGCACCCAGGCGTCGAAGGACTCCCACAGCGGGCGGTGGGTGCGCTCGTATTCGGCGCGGAACGCCGCCCAGCCCTCGCGGTCGTCCTTGCCGAGGCCCGAGAACACCGGCGCGATGCCGTCGCCCGGGACCTCGAGCGGGTTGCAGCTGACGATGCGCACGAACGGGACGCCCGCAGTCACGAGTGCGGGGAAGGTGAGCACGTTGTCCTCGATGATCACGTCGGGCTGCACGCGACCGATGATCGCCCGCAGCTGCGGCTCGCAGTACTTGGCGCCGTTGACGAGTTCCTCCCAGATCGGCAGCGTCACGGTCTCGAGCTGCTCGGCGGTCGTCTTCCGGAACTCCGGCGCGACCTCCTTGATGTAGTCCTTCCAGAACTGGCCGGCGTCCTGCTCGGCCTCCTCGGCGCCCTCGGCCGGTTCCTCGACCGGGGCGAGGTCGACGAGGTCCTCCTCGAACCCGAGGGCCGTGAGCTTGCCCTGCCACGATCGCTCGGCGGCGAAGACCACCCGGTGTCCCTGCTTCAGCAGCTCGTTGGCGATGCCGATGCAGTTGTTGGTCGGGCCGTAGGCGCTCTCGGGCATGAAGAGGAAGGTGCGGCGAGCGTCGGACATTTCGACTCCGTTCATCGATTCTTTGCAGCAGGTTATAGAGAATTCAGCACGCCGGAAACCCTGTTTTTCTAGGAGATTCCGGGCTAACATTGCGTGGCAGTGCAGATAATCTGTCCGCTCGGGAGGGAGCACCATGGCGAGGCCCAAGCGACAGGAGGAACGTCGGAGCCAGCTGGTGGCCGCGGCGCAGCGCGCGATCGCGGCGCACGGGCCCGACGGCGCGCGCCTCAACCGCGTGGCCGAGGAGGCCGGGCTCACCTCCGGCGCGGTGCTGTACTACTACCCCGACATCGACGAGCTGATGTTCGAGGCGAACCGGGCCGGCATGGAGCGCTTCTACGAGGGCCGCGTGCGCATGCTCGAGAGCCTGCCCGACGACCCCGTCGCACGCCTCGTCGCACTCATCGACTCGGGCCTGCCGAGCGGTTCCGACGACACCGAGGTGCGCCTGCTCTGCGAGCTCGGCGGATCGGCGGGCCGCAACCCCCTCATGGCCTCGCTGCTCACCACGCTCTACGACCGGCAGGTCGGCATGTACCAGGTCGTGCTCGAGCAGGGCGCCGCGCGCGGGCTGTTCGCGCTCGCGCAGCCGACGCTCGTGATCGCGCGCAACCTCGTCGCGCTCGAGGACGCGTACGGCTACCGCATCGTCGCCAAGCACCCCACGCTCGATCGCGCCGCGGCGGCCGAGCTGCTGCGCGAGTACGCGCGACTGGCGACGGGTCACGCGCTGACGTCCTGAGACCTGGTCGGGGCGGATGCCTCGGCCGCATCGGGCGCGTCCGCGCCATCCGTCACCGTGATGGCGGTGGTCGGGACCGTGGTGCCGAACGACGGCGGCTGGGACGGATCGCGCGGCACGGCCGTCGCCCTGCCGAACGTCACGCCGACCTCGGCGCCGCGAGCCAGGCGCGTCGCGCCGTGCACGCTCGCGAGGAGCGGAGCCGGGAGACCCGGCACCTCGACCGAGATCGTCGATGCGCCGCCGAGGAAGTACGTGTCGACGACCGTGCCGCGCAGCCCGCCGGACACCTCCGTGCCGACCGTGACGTCCTCCGGCCGGACGACCGCGGTCGCGGGCGAGCCGACATCGAGGCTGTGGGCAGCCGGGACGAGCCCCATGCCGGGCACGGCGACCCCCTCCGCCGTCGCATCGCCGTCGAGCAGGTTGGCGGTGCCGATGAATGCCGCGACGAACCGCGACCCGGGGTCGGCGTAGAGCTCCTGCGGAGTCGCGAGCTGCTCGAGCCGGCCCTCGTTGAGCACCGCGATACGGTCGGCCATCGACATGGCCTCCTCCTGGTCGTGCGTCACGACCACGAAGGTGAGGCCGACCTCGTGCTGCAGCCGCTTGAGCTCGAGCTGCATCGACGCGCGCACCTGCCGGTCGAGCGCCGACAGCGGTTCGTCCAGCAGCAGCAGCTTCGGGCGCTTCACGATCGCGCGAGCGAGCGCGACGCGCTGCCGCTGCCCGCCCGAGAGCTGCGAGGGCCGGCGCTTGGCGAGGTGCCCGAGCCGGACGACCTCCATGACCTCGCCGACGCGCGTGCGGATCTCGGCCCGGCCGACGCCCTCGGCCTCGAGCCCGTAGGCGATGTTCCTCTCCACCGACAGGTGCGGGAAGAGCGCGTAGCTCTGGAACATCATGTTCACCGGCCGCTTGTGCGCTGGCAGGGGCAGCAGGTCGATGCCGTCGACGATGATGCGGCCGGCCGCGGGCGTCTCGAAGCCCGCGATCGAGCGCAGCAGGGTGGTCTTGCCGCAGCCCGACGGACCGAGCAGCGCGAAGAACTCGTTGTGGGCGATGTCGAGCGAGATGTCGTGCAGGGCGACGGTGTCGCCGTACACGGCGCGGACGCCGTCGACGCGGAGCAGTGGTTCGGCGGTCATCGGGAGGTTCCTGTCAGTCGGGTGAGGCGCTGCGCCGAGATCACCGCGACGATGCTCACGAGCAGCAGGAGGGTGGCGAGGGCGTTCACCTCGGGCGTGACGCCGAAGCGCACCATGGAGTAGATGACGATCGGCAGCGTCGGCTGGGTCGGGGCGGTCGTGAAGAACGCGATCACGAACTCGTCGAGCGAGAGGGTGAACGCCAGCAGTGCGCCCGCCACGATGCCCGGCGCGAGCTGCGGGAGCGTGATCCGCAGGAACGTCTTCGCGGGACCCATGCCGAGGTCGCGCGACGCCTCCTCGAGGCTGGGGTCGAGGTTCGCCATCCGGGCCAGCACGATCGCGGTCACGAACGCCGTCGCGAACACCCCGTGCGCGAGGATCACCGAGTGCAGCCCGAGCGTGAAGCTCAGCAGCGAGAAGAACGTCAGCAGCCCGATGCCGAGCAGCAGGTCGGGCAGGATCGCCGGAGCGATCGCGAACGCGCGGATGAGCCCGCCGCGCGTGTAGTGGTGGATGCCGTAGGCGAGCAGGGTCCCGAGCACGGTCGCGATGAGCGTGGCCCCGGTCGCGACGATGAGCGTGTTCACGAGGCCCTGCATCATCGCGCCGTCGGCGAAGAGCTCGGGATACCAGCGGAGCGAGAACCCGGTCCAGACGAAGAGGTTCCGCGACTCGTTGAAGCTCATCACGACGACCACGAGGATCGGCAGGTACAGGAAGACGTACCCGAGCCAGAGCGGCACGAGGATGCCGCGGGGTCGCCGACGACGCGCGACGGGCGTGCTCGGCGCGGGCGCGCCATCCGTCATCGCCGTCGCGTCGGCGCGCTCGGTCACGGCGGCGGTCGTCTCAGCCACGGCGCGGTCCTTCCGTGATGCGGCGCGAGACCGCCGCCTGGATCACGATCACGACGACCAGCAGCATCGTGAGCACGAGCGCGAGCGTCGCGCCGAACGGCCAGTCGCGGGCCTCGTAGAACTGGTCGCGCACGAGGTTGCCGACCATGACCGTCTTGCCGCCGCCGATGAGCTCGGGGATCACGAAGTTCGACATCGCCGGGACGAAGACGAAGATGCACCCCGTGAGCGCACCGGGCAGCGACAGCGGCAGCGTGACCGTGCGGAACGCGCGCCACGGTGACGCGCCGAGGTTCGTCGCGGCCTCGCGGAGCGACGGGTCGAGCTGCTGCAGCGACGCGTAGAGCGGCAGCACCATGAGCGGCAGGTACATGTAGAGGAGCCCGACGACGATCGCCTGCGGCGTGTAGAGCATCGAGATCGGCTCGTCGGTCAGCCCGATCGCCTGCAGCCACTGGTTCACGAACCCGGCGTTGTTGAGCAGGAGGATCCAGGCGTACGTGCGGATCAGGAAGTTGGTCCAGAACGGCAGCACGACGGCGACGAGGGCCACGGTGCGCCACTTCGGCGAGAGCCCGGCGATCGCGTACGCCATCGGGTAGCCGAGGAGCAGCGCCAGCAGCGTCACGACGAGCGCGAGCCCGATCGACTGCAGGATGACGCCGACGTAGAGCGGTTCGGCGAGCTTCGCCCAGTTGTCGAGCGTGAACTCGAAGACCAGGCCGCCGAACCGGCCGCGCTTGAAGAACGTGTAGAACGCAAGGAGCCCGACCGGGATCGCCATGAAGACGATCAGGAAGAGCATGCCCGGCGCGAGGAACGGCGCCGCGGCGAGCCCCCGCCGGGCGCGGTGGGCGCGCACGGCGGGGGTCGCCTGGGGGGTCGTCGTGGTCACGGCGCTCCGGGTCAGTTGGTCGCGAGGACTTCCGCGTTGAGGTCGACGTACTTCAGCGAGTCCTCGCCGAGGTCGACGATCACCTCCTGCTCGAAGAGCTCGTCGACCGTGATGCCGAGCGTCGGGTACGCCTCGATCAGCGTCGGGTCGAGGTCCTCCATGGCGACCTGGTTCGGCACCTTGTAGAGGATGTTCTCGGCGACCCAGGCCTGCACCTCGGGGTCGAGGATGTAGTTGATGAAGGCCATGGCGGCCTCCTTGCTCTCCGAGCTCTTCAGCACCGTCATGGTGTCGACCCAGAGGTCGGCGCCCTCCTCCGGCACCACGAAGGTGATGTCGGGGTTCTCGGCGATGCCGTAGTTGCACCAGCCGTCCCACGCCTCGACCAGCGCGGCCTCGCCGGAGACGAGCTTCGAGTAGAACGTCGTGTCGTCGTAGGCGAGGAGGGTCGGCTTGGTCTCGAGGAGCTGCGCCTTGGCGTCGTCGAGCTCGGCGTCGTCGGTCGTGTTCACCGAGTACCCGGCCGCCTTCAGCGCGGGCAGGGCGAGCCAGCGGTCGGTCGAGAGCATCGTGGTCTTGCCGACGAGCTCGTCGACCGGGTTCAGCAGGTCGTTCCACGACGTCGGGTCGAAGCCCGTCAGGTCGGGCCGGTAGCAGAGGCCCGTGGTGCCCCAGGCGTAGGGCTCGGAGTACACGTTGCCCTCGTCGTAGGCGAGTTCCATCGCCTCGGGGTAGAGGTTCGACTCGTTGGGGATGAGCTCCTTGTCGAGCTCCTGGAGGAGCCCCTGCTCGGCGAGCGCCTGCGCGTACTGGCCCGAGACGAACGCGACGTCGATGCCGGGGTCGGAGCTCGCCGTGAGCTTCGCGACGACGTCCTCGTTGGTGGCGTGGTTCACGATCGTGGTCTTCACGCCCGTGGCCTCCTCGAACTGCTCGGCGAGGTCCTCGGGGTAGTAGTCGGCCCAGATCGAGACGGTGAGCGTCTGCTCCGAGATGTCGGCGGTTCGGTCGATGTCGGACCCGTCGCCGCTGTCGCCGCCGGCGCAGGACGTGAGGGCGAGCGCGAGTGCAGCGGTGCCGGCCGCTGCGATGGAGATGCGACGCATGGTGGGCATGGGATACCTCCTGGGGACGTCGGAAAGGTTGAGGAATTGTTGCACCGGGCATCAAGAAACCGCAATGGTTTTCCGGACGCTCTAGAGCGTGTTTTGCACAGTTGTTACAATCCGGATTCAATGAACTCGTTGCTCAGCGGCGAGCGGCCCGAGATCGCCGGCCGCGCGCTCTCCGTCGCGCCCGACGACACCGTGGCCTTCGACGACGCCCGCCCCGCGGCCGGCGACGGCGTCGCGCGCGAGCTCGCGCGCCTCGTCGATCCGAGCGTGCCGACGGACGCCGCGGAGCGGGCGATCGCGGTCGACCAGACGAACACCTCGGTCATCGTCGACGAGCGCCTCGTCGTCAAGGTCGTGGGCCGTTGGGCCGCGGCCGACCGGGCGGCGCACCTGCTCGAACGCCTCGCCGGGGCGGGGTCGACGGAGGTCGCCGGCTACGCCGGCCGGGTGGACTGGCGGCATCCGACGCTCGGCACCTCGGCGCTCGCGATCGTCACCGAATACCTCCCGGGCGCGCAGGACGGCTGGGACTGGGCAGTCGACGACGTGGCGGCCCTGCTCGCCGGCACCGGCCCCGAGCCCGGGTTCCCCGCGGTGCTCGGCGCGACGGTCGCGCGCCTGCACGACGCGCTCGGCGCGCACGCCGTCCCGGCGCCCGACGACGCTCCCGCCCTGCGCGAGCGGCGCGCGCTGGTCGCGCTCGACGCCGCACTCGAGGCGACGGGCCGTTCGGGCGGCCCCACCGCCGCGCGGCTGGCCAACCGCGCCGGTCGGTTGCGGCGCGACATCCGCTCGCTCGGCGCCACCCTGCCCGGCCTCGCGTTCGACCTGCACGGCGACCTGCACGTCGGGCAGGTGCTGCGCTCCCCCGGCACGCCGCCGCGATACACCGTGATCGACTTCGACGGCGACCCGCAGCTCGACGCATCCGAACGCGGGCGAACGGATGCCGCGGCGCGCGACGTCGCGCACCTGCTCGTGTCGCTCGACCTCGTCGCGGCCGTCGCGCAGAAGCGCCTCGGTCGCGCCGACCCCGCGGCGTTCGCCTGGGCCGACCGCGCGCGCGACTCGCTGCTCGCGGCGTACCGTGGGACGCTCGTGCGGAGCGAGCTGTTGGACCCCGCGCTCCTGCCCGGCCTCGAGGCCGAGCAGCTCGCCGCCGAACTCACGTACGCCGACCGGTTCCTGCCGCGCTGGCGCTACGCGCCGGACGCGGCGATCACGCACCGCCACCCCTCGACCGACGAGCTTCCGGAGGACCCGTGGACACCGCCGCCTTTCGAGCCGACCTCGACCTGATCCCCGAGTCGCTCGGCCGACTCGCCGACGCGCTCGACGCGGGCCTCGCGGGCCTCGACCGCCTCGCGCTGCTCGGTGCCGCGCGCGTGCTCGTCGTCGGCATGGGCTCGAGCCGGTACGCGGCCGACGTCGTCGCCCGGCGATTCCGCGCGGTCGGCGCGAACGTGCTCGTCGAGCTCGCGAGCGTCGACCTGCTGCCGCCCGCGGCGCCCGATCTCGTCGTCGTGGCGGTCTCGGCCACCGGCAGCAGCGTCGAGGTGCTCCGCGCGGTCGAGCGCTACCGAGGCGACGGCCGGCTCGTCGCGATCACCAACCGGGCCGACTCGCCCCTCGCCGAGGCCGCCGACGCGGTCGTGCCGCTGCATGCCGGCGTCGAGGCCTCGGGCGTCGCCTGCCGTACGTTCCGGGCCACGTTCGCCGTGCTCGACGAGGTGCTCGGCGAGCTCCTCGGCACCGCGCCGGCCGAGCGGTTCGACGCGGCGGCGCTGCGACGCGGCGCCGAGGCGAACGCGGCGCTGCTCGAGGCATCCGTCGACTGGCTCGACCCGCTCGCGGACCTGCTCACCGGACCCGACGGCACGTGGACGCTGGCCCCTGCGGAGCGCCTGTCGAGTGCGCAGCAGTCGGCGCTCATGCTGCGCGAGGTGCCGCGCCTCGGCGCCTTCGCCTCGGAGACCGGCGACTGGTCGCACGTCGACGTCTACCTCACCAAGACGCAGGACTACCGCGCACTCGTGTACGCGGGCTCCGCCTGGGACGCGCAGGCGCTCGACTGGATGCACCGGCGCGGCTCGCGGTTCGCCGCGGTCGGCGGCCCGCTCGACGGCGCCGAGCTCGCGGTGCGCTACCCCGGCGACGACGACCCCACGGTCGCCGCCCTCGCCGACACGCTCCTGGGCGAGCTCGTCGCCGACCGCCGCCTGACCGCGCGGCCACCGCACGCGCAGCCGATCGGCTGACGGGTCGGAGCCGGCCGTCCGCACCCCGCGTGCGCCGCCCCGGGACCCGGCTCACTCGACGAGCAGGCTCAGGAGGGGACGCAGGCGCACCCACGGCCACGCCTCCTCGGAGTTCGAGAGCAGCACGACCGCGCGCCCCGCGCTCGGATCGACCAGGACGGCGGCGGTGAAGCCCTCGGCGGAGCCGATGACGTAGTCGACCCCGTCGTCGCCGGCGTCGATCCACTCCCAGAAGTAGCCGACGCGGATCTGCGGCCACCGGGTGTCGGCGACCGGCTCGAGCGCGGCGCTCCCGGCGAACGGCCCGTCGAGGACCGATCGGGCGAGGGCCACGCCGTCGTCGATCGTCGCCGCGACCCCGGTCGCGGGCGCGTACGCCCCACTGCCTCGCGGCGCCACGCGCTCGCCGCGCCACTCGTGACCCTGCGCGAGGTCGTCGGGGAGGAGGTCGCCGGACTCCACCACGACCGCGCCCGTCATCCCGGCGGGCTCGAGGACGCGTTCGGCGAGGAGGTCCGGGAAGCGAGTGCCCGACGCCGCGGCGATCGCCTGCCCGACGAGCGCGGCGTCGAAGTCGCTCGGGTTGTACTCGAGCTCGGGCACGAGGGCGAGCGTGGCCACCCGGGCGAGCAGCGCGTCGAGGCCGCCGCGGTCCGGCACCGCCTCGCCGTCGGCGGCTCCGGCCTGGAAGGCCTCCGGCCCGAGCGGGTCCTGCGGGAGGTTCGAACGGTGCGTCGCGAGCGCGCCGAGCGTCAGTCCGGCGGCGGGCGCGTCGCCGAGGTCGAGGTGCGCCGACACCGGATCGTCGATCGAGACCTCGCCGCGCTCGATCGCGTCGGCCAGCAGCAGCCCGGTGAGTGCGCTCGTCGCGCCGCCGAGGCCGAACCTCGTGCCGGGGTCCGCCGAGACGAAGGCGGTTCGCACCTCGTCACCGTCGAGCAGGGCGATCGCGACGCGGTCGCGCGCGTCGGTGTAGTGCTCGCGCGCGATGGCGAGCAGTTCCTCGTCGCCGGTGAGGAGCTGGTCGTACGGCGGGCCGGAGACGCATCCGCCCAGCGTCGTCGCCGCGACCGCCGCGAGTGCGGCGGCGACGATGCGCCGGTGCGGTCGCCGGTGCGCCGTGCGATGCGCGACCATGCGGCGGATGCTACTCGCGCTCCCTGCCAACCCGCCCAGCGGGCTGCGCGGCCCCGCCGCCGCCGACCGGACTCCCCTGCCCTCGCGGCGGCGGTTAGGCTCGCGCCCATGGCCTACGACGTCGCCGGCATCCGCGCCTGGTTCCCCGCACTCGAGCACGGCTGGGCGCTCTTCGACGGGCCCGGCGGCACCCAGGCACCGCGCCAGGTGGGCGCCGCGATCGCGTCGACCCTGACGGGCCCGCTCTCGAACCGCGGGCGGCTCGGCGAGTCGGCGCAGCGGGCGGATGACGCGGTCGCGGCGTTCCGCGACGCGGTCGCCGACCTCACCGGCGCCGACCCGCGCGGCGTCGTGCACGGCCGCAGCGCGACGCAGCTCGTCTACGACTTCTCGCGCCACCTCTCCCGGGGCTGGGCTCCCGGCGACGAGGTCGTGGTCACCCGCCTCGACCACGACTCGAACGTGCGGCCGTGGGTGCAGGCCGCCGAGAGCGCCGGCGCGGAGGTGCGGTGGGTCGCCTTCGATGCGGCGACGGGCGAGCTGCCCGTCGAGGCGGTGACGGCCGCCCTGAGCGAGCGCACCCGGCTCGTCGCCGTGACGGCCGCGTCGAACCTCATCGGCACGATGCCCGACCTCCCGTCGATCGCCGCCGCGGTCCACGACGCGGGCGCCCTGCTCTTCGTCGACGGCGTCCACCACGCCGCCCACGAGCTGCCCGACGTCGGCGCGCTCGGCGCCGACTTCCTCACCTGCTCGCCCTACAAGTTCCTCGGCCCGCACTGCGGACTGCTGGTCGCCGACCCCGCGCTCCTCGAGACGATCGCCCCCGACAAGCTGCTGCCCGCGACCGACGTCGTGCCCGAGCGCTTCGAGTTCGGCACGCTGCCCTACGAGCTGCTCGCCGGAGTGACCGCCGCCGTCGACGTGCTGGCCTCCCTCGCCGGTGCCGAATCCGGCTCTCGCCGCATCCGTCTCGAGGCGTCGTACGCCGCCCTGCACGAGCACGAGTCCCGCCTCCTGGCGCGCCTCGAGTCGGCGCTCGCCGACCTGCCAGGCACGACCCTGCACTCGCGCGCCTCGCGGCGCACGCCGACGCTGCTCGCGACCTTCACGGGCCACGAGGCATCCGCCGTCTCTGACGCACTCGCCGCCGACCGCGTGCTCGCACCGAGCGGGAACTTCTACGCGCTGGAGGCGTCCCGGCACCTGGGCCTCGGCGACGCCGGCGGACTCCGGATCGGGCTCGCCCCCTACACCGACGACGAGGACGTCGAGCGCCTGATCGCCGCGCTGGGACGCATCGTCCGCTGACCCGCGAAGCGGGGTGTTCCCTCCGCTGAGGCCCGCTCGGGCCCTAGTCTGGTTGCATGACCCCCGCCGAGTACGGCGCCGAGCTGCGTCGACTGCACGTCGACGACGAGCTGCTGCAGGTCGTCAACGTGTGGGACGTCGTGAGCGCGACCACCGTCGCCGCGCTCCCCGAGACTCGCGCGCTCGCGACCGCGAGCCACTCGATCGCCGCGCTGTTCGGGTACCCCGACGGCGAGCACATCCCCGCCGACCTGATGCTCGACATGGTCGGGCGCATCGCGCGCGCCGTCGACATGCCCGTCAGCGCCGATCTCGAGGCGGGGTACGGGAACCCGCGCGAGACGATCAGACGCGCGATCGGCGAGGGGATCGTCGGCGCGAACCTCGAGGACCGAATGGAGCCGCTCGCCGACTCGGTGGCCGCCGTCGAGGCGGCCGTCGCCGCGGCGGACGCCGAGGGCGTCCCGTTCGCGCTCAACGCGCGCACCGACGCCTGGCTCCACGGCGGGGACCGGCCGCGCGTGGAGCGGACGGCCGACGCGGTCGCGCGTGGACGCGCGTACCTCGATGCGGGAGCCACGTGCGTGTTCGTCCCCGGGAACTTCGGCGACGACGTCGTGGCAGAGCTCGTCGACGGCATCGGATGGCGGCGCGTCAGCGTGATCGGGCTCCCCGACCTCCCGCGACCCGAACGCCTCGCGGAACTCGGCGTCGCACGCGTCTCCTACGGGCCGCTGACGCAGCGCGTGGCGCTCGGCGCCCTGCAGGACCTCGCGGTCATGCTCTACGGCGGCGGCGTGCCTCCCCGCGGCATCCGCCCACTGAACTAGACCGGCCGGCACCGGCCGGATCGCATACCGAGAGGATCGCGCATGGGCGATGGCACCACCATCGAGATCACCGGACTCACGAAGCGCTTCGGCGCCGTCACGGCGGTCGAGGACCTGACCTTCACGGTCGAACCCGGTCGGGTGACCGGGTTCCTCGGACCGAACGGCGCGGGCAAGACGACCACGCTCCGGACACTGCTCGGCCTCGAACGCCCGACGGCCGGGACCGCGACCTTCGGCGGCACCGTGTACCGCGACCTCGAACGGCCGTTCGAGACCGTCGGGGCCGCGCTCGATGCGGCGTTCCATCCGGGACGCTCCGCCCGCAACCACCTCCGCGTGACGGCGACCGCCGCAGGCATCCGCTCGTCGCGCGTCGACGAGGTGCTCGAGCAGGTCGGGATGTCGGAGTTCGCGGGTCGCCGCGTTGGCGGCTTCTCGCTCGGCATGCGGCAGCGCCTCGCGCTCGCGACGACCCTGCTCGGCGACCCGCGCGTGCTCGTGCTCGACGAGCCGATCAACGGGCTCGACCCGGAGGGCATCAGGTGGATCCGGGGATTCCTGCAATCCCTCGCGCGCGACGGCCGCACGGTGCTCGTGAGCTCCCACCTGCTCAGCGAGGTGCAGCAGTCGGTCGACGAGGTCGTCATCATCTCGCGCGGACGGCTCGTGCGCACCGGGACGTTGTCCAGCCTGGAGCTCGACGCCTCGCCCCGGACCGTCGTCGACGCACCCGACCGCGCGCGGCTCGCCGCCGCGCTCGACCAGGCCGGCCTCGAGTACACGGAGGGTCGCGGCGGGTTCATCGTCGCCGAGCCCGACCCCGGCATCGTCGGGCACGCCGCGTTCGTCGGCGACGTGGAACTGAGTTCGCTGCACCGGTTGAAGTCGGGACTCGAGGAGTCGTTCCTCGCGCTCGTCGGCGAGGGCGAGGGTGAGGCGTGATGTCGATGCTGCGATCCGTCGGAGCGGAGTTCCAGAAGGTCCTGACGACCCGCATGTGGTGGCTGCTCGCGATCGTGCTGGTCGGGTACGTCGCGCTGATGTCGGGCGGGTTCGGCGCGTTCCTCGGCTGGGCGGCGCAGAACCCGGATGCCGCGGCCTCGGCGGGCGGCAACACGGCGATCCCGCCCGGGGTCGAACTGGCGCCGCTGCTCTACAGCTTCGCCTCGTCCATCGGGTACGTCTTCCCGGTGCTCCTCGGCGCCCTCGCGGTGACGACGGAGTTCCGCCACCGCACGCTCACCACGACGTTCCTCGCGGAACCGCACCGCACGACCGTGCTGACCGGCAAGTTCGCCTCGCAGCTCGTGGTCGGCGCGCTCTTCGGCGTCATGGGCTTCGCCACCTCCGTCGCCGCGGGCGCCGCTGCGCTGGCCGCGTTCGACCTCGACACGGGGCTCGACTCGAGCGACACGTGGGCGCTCGTCGGGCGCGGGATCCTCGCCATGGCCCTCTGGGGCGCGATCGGCGTGGGACTCGGCGCGCTCGTGCCCAACCAGGTCGCGGCGATCGTCATCGTCATCGCGTTCACGCAGTTCTTCGAACCGGTGCTGCGGCTCGTGTCGTCGCTGAACGACGTCACCGCGTCGATCGGCCGGTTCCTGCCGGGAGCGGCGAGCGACGCACTCGTGGGCGCCTCGTTCTACAGCGTGGCGTCCCTCGGCGCGTCCGACTCGCTCGAGTGGTGGCAGGGCGGCCTGGTGCTGCTCGGCATCGCGGTCGTGACGACGGTCGTCGGCGGGGCGACGACCTGGCGGCGCGACGTATCGTGACGGGCCGCCGCGGGCGTAGCATCCGTCCATGAGCGTCCTCGCGATCGTCGGCAGCATCGTGGTGGTGCTCGCGGCGCTGCTGCACGTCTACATCTTCGTGCTCGAGAGCGTCCGCTGGATGCAGCCGTCGACCTGGCGCGTGTTCGGCGTCCGCGATCGCGCCCAGGCCGAGACGCTCCGCCCGATGGCGTACAACCAGGGCTTCTACAACCTGTTCCTCGCGATCGGCGCGCTCGCCGGCGTCTGGCTCCACTGGACCGACCTGCCGAGGGCCGGGCTCGCGCTCGCGCTGTTCAGCACGGCGTGCATGGCGGCGGCCGCGGTGGTGCTGACCACCACCGGGCCGGGCTACGTGCGGCCGGCGCTGATCCAGGGCACGCTGCCGCTCATCGGATTCGTGCTGCTGCTCCTGGCCTGACCGCCGGCGGGCGCGGCCGACGGCTCAGTCGCCGCTGGTCTCCTCCTGCGCGAAGTCGTCGGCGTCGGGCTCCGCGTCGTCGGCCTCGGCGTCGTCGTCGGACGGCCCACCCACCTTCAGCCGGTCGATGAGCTCGGCCGCGCGGCTCGTGCTCAGCACGAGGCGCCCGAACTCGCCGTCGGACAACTCGAGCACCACGGCCTGCCGCTTGCCCTTCACGAGCACGAAGTCGCTGCCGCTGTGCGTCTTCCACACCCCGACCGCGATGACGAGCGGCATCTCGGTGCCGCGCCGACGGATGCCCCGCACCCAGATCCACGGGTCGTCGGTGATGATGGCGGAGCGGATGTCGTCGCGCTGGACGATCACGTCGGCACCGCGCAGCGCGAGCGACTTCTCGGCCGGCGTGAGGTGGACCTCGAGCCGGTCGTTGTGGACGCGCAGGTTGGCCATACCTCCATCCTGCCCGAGCCCGCCGTCAGGGGCGTGGTCGACGCTCCACAACGGTGTGATCGGTTCCGTTGCCGGAACCTCCCACTCCCGGCCGGTTCAGGCCGCCGGCGGGCGGGCGGATGCCGCGGCGCGCGCCGCCGCCGGGAGGGCGTCGACGATGCGCGAGACCGCGTCCTCGTCGTGCGCGGCGGTCACGAACCACGCCTCGAACACGCTCGGCGGCAGCGAGACGCCGGCGTCGAGCATCGCGTGGAAGAACGGTGCGTAGCGCCACGACTCCTGCGCGAGCACACCCGCGTAGTCATGCGCGCCGTCCGCGACGGCCTCGCCGAAGAGGAAGCTGAAGAGGTTGCCCGCGACCTGCACGCCGTGCGCGACGCCCTCGGCGGAGAGCGCAGCCGAGACCTCGCGCTGCAGCAGCCCACTCACCTCGTCGAGCTTCGCGTAGACCGCGTCGTCGGCGAGCCGCAGCGTCGTGACGCCCGCGGCCACCGCCACCGGGTTCCCCGAGAGCGTGCCCGCCTGGTACACCGGGCCGAGCGGCGCGAGCCGCTCCATGATCTCGGCGCGCCCGCCGAGCGCGGCGACGGGCATGCCGCCGCCGACGACCTTGCCGAAGGTGACGAGGTCGGGCGTGTACGCGGCATCCGTTCCGGCCTCGATGCCCCACCAGCCCGCCTTCGAGACGCGGAAGCCCGTGAGCACCTCGTCGCTGATGACGAGCGCGCCGTGCGCGTGCGCGAGGTCGACCAGGTCGCGGTTGAAGCCCGGCAGCGGCGGCACGACGCCCATGTTCGCGGCGGCCGCCTCGGTGATGACGGCCGCGATGCGGTCGCCGTGCTCGGCGAACACCGCGCGGAGCGCGTCGAGGTCGTTGTACGGCACCACGAGCGTGAGCGCGGCGACGTCGGCCGGCACGCCCGCGGAGCCCGGAAGGGCGAACGTCGCAAGGCCCGAGCCAGCCTCGGCGAGCAGGCCGTCGGAGTGGCCGTGGTAGTGCCCGGCGAACTTCACGAGCAGGTCGCGGCCGGTGAAGCCGCGGGCGAGGCGGATGGCGCTCATGGTCGCCTCGGTGCCGGTGGAGACGAGCCGCAGCTTCTCGACGGGCGCGACGCGCTGCTCGATGAGCTCGGCGAGCTCGGTCTCGACCGGAGTGGAGGCCCCGAACGAGAGGCCGCGCGACGCGGCATCCTGCACCGCGGCGATCACCTCGGGGTTCGCGTGGCCGAGGATCGCGGGGCCCCAGCCGGCGACGAGGTCGACGTACTCGCGCCCCTCGGCGTCGGTCACGTACGGTCCGCGGGCCGAGACGAGGAAGCGCGGGGTGCCGCCGACCGAGCGGAAGGCGCGCACGGGCGAGTTCACGCCGCCCGGGATCGCGGCCTGCGCGCGGGCGAAGAGCTCGGCGTTGGTGGCCGTGGTCGCGGTGTTCGCGTCGGCGGTGGTCATTCGGTCCCCTCCCGGAGCCATCCGGCGAGCTCGGTCGCCCAGTACGTCAGCACGGCGTCGGCGCCCGCGCGGCGGATGCCCCGGACCGACTCGACGACGGCGCGGCGGCGGTCGATCCAGCCGTGCATGGCCGCGGCCTCGATCATCGCGTACTCGCCCGAGACCTGATACGCCCAGACGGGCACGTCGCTCGCGGCCGCGACATCCGCCAGCACGTCGAGGTACGAGCCGGCCGGCTTGACCATGACGACGTCGGCGCCCTCGTCGATGTCGATCATCGCCTCGCGCAGGCCCTCACGCCGGTTGCCCGGGTCGAGCTGGTACGTGCGGCGATCGCCCTCGAGGGTCGACTCGACCGCGTCGCGGAAGGGGCCGTAGAAGGCCGAGGCGTACTTCGCCGAGTAGGCGAGGATCGCGGTGTGCGTGAAGCCGGCGCCGTCGAGCGCGTCGCGCACCGCGGCGACCTGGCCGTCCATCATCCCCGACAGGCCGAGCAGCTGCGAGCCGGATGCCGCCTGCACGAGTGCCATCTCGCGGTACCGCTCGAGCGTCGCGTCGTTGTCGACCCGGCCGAGCGCGTCGAGCACGCCGCAGTGCCCGTGGTCGGTGAACTCGTCGAGGCACAGGTCGGTCTGCACGACGAGCGCGTCGCCCACCTCGTCGGCGACCAGGCGGGTCGCGACGTTGAGGATGCCGTTCGGGTCGGTGCCGCACGAGCCCGTGGCGTCACGGGTCTCGGGCACGCCGAACAGCATCACGCCGCCGACGCCCGCGGCCGCGGCATCCGCCACCGCCTGCTTCACCGAGTCGAGCGAGTGCTGCACGACGCCCGGCATCGAGGCGATCGGCATGGGCTCGGTCACGCCCTCGCGGACGAAGATCGGCAGGACCAGCTCGGCGGGGTCGAGGCGGGTCTCGGACACGAGGCGGCGCAGGGCCGGCGTCTCACGCAGGCGCCGGGGCCGCACGCGAGGGGAGGGTGCGGAAGTCACCCGCCAAGCCTACGCGCGCGCGGCTGGGCGGTCGGTGGGCGCGGCACGTCGGCGATCCGTGCCGCGCTGGAGTGCGATTTCGGGGGTGGAGGCCCGGATGGAACCGCGCTCCAGCCCGGAAACGGGACTCAGATGCGAGCGAGCGGATGCCGCGCGCAGGTCAGGCGCTCGCGAGCGCCGAGTTCACGACGGCGTCGATGAGGGACTCGGCCGAGCGCTCGGCGGCGATCACGTCGACCCGGAGGCCGAAGGCCGAGGCATCCTTCTGCGTCTGCGGGCCGATTGCGGCCACGAGCGTCTTCTCGGGCACGGGGCCGAGCTGCGCCTGGACCTGCTCGGCGACGCTGCCCGACGTGACGAGGATCGCGTCGACCTTGCCCGCGCGCACGTCGTCGACGACCTTCTGCGCGACCGGGACGCCGACCGTGCGGTACGCGACGACGGCCTCGACGTGGTGGCCGATGCGCTCCAAGCCGACGGAGAGCACCTGCTTGGCGATCGCCGAGCGCAGGGCGAGCACGCGCAGCGGCACGACGCCGTCGGTCGCGGCCTCCCACTCCTCGAGGAGCCCGCGTGCGGAGTTCTCCTCGCTGGGGACGATATCGGCGCGGTAGCCGGCTGCGACGAGGGCGGCCGCGGTGGTCTCGCCCACCGCGGCGACCTTCGTCGACTCCGGGATGACCGCGCCGTACGAGGACAGCACGTCGACCGTCGTCGCACTCGTGACCGTGACCCAGTCGAAGCCGCCCGCTGCCAGCTTCGCGAGGGCCGCCTCGAGTGCGGACTGGTCGTCGGTCGGTGCGAAGTTGATCATCGGCGCGATGACCGGCGACGCCCCGCGAGCGCGGAGCGATGCCGCGACCGAGTCCCCCCACGGCCCCCCGCGGGGCACGAGCACGCGCCATCCTGCCAGCGGCTTGGAGCCGTCGGCTCCGGGCAGGTTGATCGCGCCGGTCATCGGTTCGAATTCGGTCACGGCGACTCCTGGGCAGGTGCGAGATCGGCGGCGCCGTTGCCGAGGAGGTCCGCGACGACGCGGGATGCGACGTCGCGTGCCGCGTCCGCCAGGTCGGCGGCCGAGCGGCTGTCGGGGGTGGCGGCGTGCGAGCTGGTCAACTGCCGCGTCCCGTCGGCACTGTACACCGTCGCCGTGAGGAACAGAAGTTCGTCGTCCACGAACGCGGTGGCCCCCACGGGGGCAGCGCACCCCGCTTCGAGGCCGGCGAGCACGAGGCGCTCGGCGAGCACCGTGGCCCTCGTCGTGGCGTGGTCGACGGCGTCGAGCGCGCGCTGCAGGTGGCGCGAGGCGCGCTCGTCGCGGACCTCCAGGGCCAGTGCCCCCTGCCCGGGAGCGGTCGGCCAGTCGCTCAGCGAGAAGCGCTCGGTCGCGGCATCCGCCCGCCCCAGTCGGCCGAGGCCGGCCGCCGCGAGCATGACCGCGTCGAGTTCGCCCTGCTCGACGAACCCGAGCCGCGTGTCGATGTTGCCGCGCACGTCGACGGCGACCACGTCGGGCCGGGCCGCGGCCAACTGCGCGATGCGTCGCGGCGAGCCCGTCCCGATGCGGGCCCCCTCGGGCAGCTCGGCGAGCGTGAGCCCGTCGCGGGCGCACAGCGCGTCGCGCGCGTCGGCGCGCTTGGGCACCGCGCCGAGGCGCAGCCGCGGGTGGTCGGCGGTGGGCAGGTCCTTCAGCGAGTGCACGACGACGTCGCACTCCCCCGCGACGAGGGCCTCGCGCAGCGCGGCCGCGAACACGCCCGTGCCGCCGATCGACTGCAGCGACGCCCGCGACGTGTCGCCCTGCGTGGTGACGGTCACGATCTCGATGTCGGCGTTCGCCGCCTTGCCGAGGCGCTCGGCGATCTGGTTCGTCTGGGCGAGCGCGAGCGCGCTGCCCCGCGTCCCGACGCGGATCACGTCGCGCTGCGCCGCCGCGGCGGTCACGGTGCGATCCCCGCGAGGGCCGGCTTGAACCCGAGGCGCACGTTCTCGCAGCAGCCCGGCCGACAGACGTCGTACCAGGGGCCGAGGTCGGTCGCGTGCGGTCGCTCCGCGGCCGGCGTTCCGTTCACGCGCTCGAGCACGAGGTCGACGAGGCCTGCGACGTACGCCGGGTGGATGCCGGGCGTGGGCACGCGGACCGCGGCGAGGCCGTGCTCCTCGGCCGTCTCCATGGCCTCCTCGTCGAGGTCCCACATGACCTCCATGTGGTCGCTGACGAAGCCGAGCGGCACGATCACGACGGCCTTCCGGCCCGCGGCGGGCAGTTCGGCGATCGCGTCGTTGACGTCGGGCTCGAGCCACGGCTGCGTCGGGGGGCCGGAGCGCGACTGGTAGACGAGCTGCCACGGCACGTCGCCGGCGCCCGCATCGCGCATCACGACCTCGGCGACCGCCGTGTGCTGGGCGGCGTAGGCGCCGCCTTCGCCGAACCCGCGCTCCGCGGGGCCGGACCTCTCGGCGTCCGTCGTCGGGATCGAGTGGGTCGCGAACAGCACCTCGACGTCGGTCGTGGGGTCGAACGACTCGTGGTCGGCCGCGAGCTTCGCGATCGCGTCGCGCACGCCCTCGACGAACGGGGCGACGAAGCCGGGGTGGTCGAAGAACTGCCGGACCTTGTCGATCCGGATGACACCACCCAGGCCGGTGTCCTCCAGCGCGTCCGCGAAGTCCTCGCGGTACTGGCGGCAGCTCGAGTACGACGAGTAGGCGCTCGTGGCGACCGCGATGAGCTTCGTGAAGCCCCGCTCGCCTGCCTCGCGCAGCGCATCGTTCATGTACGGGTCCCAGTTGCGGTTGCCCCAGATGACCGGAAGGTCGATGCCGCGCCCCGCCAGCTCGGCCTCGAGCGCGGCCTTGAGTTCGCGGTTGTGCTCGTTGATCGGGCTCACGCCGCCGAAGTGGCGGTAGTGGTGCGCGACCTCCTCGAGCCGCTCGTCGGGGATGCCGCGGCCGCGCGTCACGTTCCGCAGGAACGGGATCACGTCGTCCTGGCCCTCGGGCCCGCCGAATCCGGCGAGCAGGATGGCGTCGTAGGCGACGGGCGCCTCCACGTGCGCGGGGCCGTCCTGCGCCGGCTCGGTCGCGCCGGGCACGACCGCGCCGGGGGCGAGCGGGGCGGATGTCGCGGCCGCGGGCTTCACGCCGCGAAGCGGGTGCCCCGCTGCGGCCGCCCGTGCGCGCTCGGCCGAGTCGGCGCCCACGCCGCCGAGGTTGGTCGCGGCCATTACTGCAGCACCTCCACGAGCTCGGCGGTCGTGATGCGACGCCCGGTGTAGAACGGCAGCTCGTCGCGCACGTGGCGCCGGGCATCGGTCGCACGCAGGTCGCGCATCATGTCGACGAGGTCGGTGAGCTCGTCGGCCTCCATCGGCAGCAGCCACTCGTAGTCGCCGAGCGAGAACGCCGACACCGTGTTCGCGACGACGCCGCGGAACGCGGCTCCCTTCCGCCCGTGCTCGGCGAGCATGCGCCCCCGCTCCTCGGGCGGGAGCAGGTACCACTCGTAGCTGCGGACGAACGGGTAGATCGTCAGCCACGACTTGGGCTCGACGCCGCGGAGGAAGCCCGGCACGTGCGCCTTGTTGAACTCGGCGTCGCGGTGCACCCCCATCGCGTTCCACGTGGGCAGGAGTGCGCGCAGCAGCCGCGCACGTCGCAGCTCGCGGAGCGCCCACTGCAGGCCCTCGGCGGTCGGACCGTGCAGCCACAGCATCACGTCGGCATCGGCGCGGAGCCCCGACACGTCGTAGATTCCGCGGAGCACGACGCCCTCGTCCTCGACGAGGCGGATCACGCCGTCGAGTTCGCCGACGAACCGGGGCACGTCGTGCCCGTCGAGGTCGTCGGGCCGAGCCGGATCCTTGCGGAACACGGCGAAGAGCGTATAGCCCTCGGGCGAGGGGGTCGGGTCGGACTCGGGTGCGCTCGCGGCTGCCCCTTCGGCAGCGGGGGAAGACATGGCACTATCCTCCCCCCGCAAGCTGAAAGCTCAAAAAAGGCGACGACCATCGCCCCGCTCAGCGCCTCGCGCGCTCGATCACGAACTCCGGGGTCTCGGCGAGCGATCGGGCGACGACGCAGAAGCGCTCGGTCCCGGTGCGGAGGCGCTCGAGGGTCCCGTCGTCGGCGTCGGTGTCGACGACCGCGGTCACGACGACGTCGAGGAGCCCGACGGGGACGTCCCGGCTCATGCCGAGCGTGCCCCGCGCGTCGAACACGCCCTCGGCACGGACCTCCGCCGAGCGGATCTCGAGCCCCATCGCGGTCGCCACCGACCGGAGCGTGACGCCCGCGCAGCCGACGAGCGCCTGCAGCAGGAGGTCTCCCGAGCAGGCGTCGGAGCCGTCGCCACCGGTCGTGGGGTGCAGCCCCGTGCGCACCGGCCCCGCCCACCCTTCGACGGTCGCGGTGATGCCCGGCTCGACGAAGGCCGCGCGTGCGGAGACGGGCGCGATCGCGGAGTCGGGGTCGGTGCGGTAGCGGTCCTTCAGCGGCGCCTGGAGCGCGCGGAGCTCGGCCTGGTCCATTGCGTCATCTTGGCCGCGTTGCGGCGCCGGCACAAAACGCGTGACGCCGGCCCGCGCCGGAGAGCGCCTTGCGCGCAGCCCGCGAGCGGTCAGGGGTGCAGTCGGGTGAACCGGAACGCCGCGAAGCCCTCGATGGGCAGCGCCTCGGCGGAGTCGAACCCCGCGCTGCGCGCGTACCCCTCGAGCGTCGACGGTCGCATGACCGTCCCGGTGGCGACCGAGCCCGGCGTCGAGAGGCTGTCCGGCAGGCAGACGAGCAGGCTGTACCCGTACATGACGCGCTCGACGTCGTCGCCGTCGGGCGCGAACCGCTCGGCCACGGCCTCGTCCATGATCACGACGGCGCCGTCGTCGCGCACGACGCGGCGGAGCGCGGCGAGGACCTCGACCGGGTTCGGCATGTCGTGCAGTGCCTCGAAGACGAAGGCCGCGTCGTACGCGTCCTCCTCGGCGAGCGCCTCGCCGCCGCCGAGGTGGAAGGTCACGCGGTCCGCCAGCTCGGCCTCGTCTGCGTGGGCGCGGGCCGACTCGATCGAGGGCCCGTCGATGTCGACGCCGTCGACGACCGCCTCGGGGTACGCCCGGGCGAGCGCGAGCGAGGACCAGCCGTGCCCGCAGCCGACGTCGAGGATCCGTGCGCCCGGTCGGCTCAGCACCGCATCGAGCTCGGGGACCGACGCCAGCGCACCGGCGAGCTCGCGGTCGAACCAGGGGCGGTTGATGTCGCCCTGCGCGTCGCGCATGTCCTTCCCGAACGACGCCCACGGCACGCCGCCGCCGGTGCGCGCCGCGTCGAGCAGCCCGGGCAGCTGCGCCGCGGCGCTGGCGACGATGCGCGCGATCGGTGCGAGGTAGGCGAGCGACTCGTCGTCGGTGAGCACCTCGGCGTGCGCGGGCGGCAGCGAGTACCGGCGGTCGGATGCCGCGGCGTCCGCGTCGTCGACCGCGAGGATGCCGCTCACGGCCTGGTGCTCGAGCCATTCGCGCGTGTACCGCTCGCCGGTCTCGGCGGCCTCGGCGAGCTCGGACGAGGTGAGCGAGCCGCGTTCGGCGAGGATCCGGTACCAGTCGAGCCGGTCGCCGAGATGGACCGAGAGCGTCTCGAAGGCGCCGAGCGCGGACGTGAAGATACGGTCGGCGAACGCGTCGACGGGGTCGGCAGCGCCGGGTGCGGGAGGGGTGGGGTCGGTGACGGACACGTCGCCTCCTTGCGAGGTGGGCCGCTCAGTCGGTGAGCAGCCGGGTGGAGTGCTCGAGATGGGCGCGCATGGCCTCGGGCCCGCGCTCGAGGAGTTCGACCAGCAGGCGCCGATGGTCCTCGACGAGATCGGCGACGCTCGCGTGTCGCCTGATGTGCGCGACGAACAGCAGCAGCTCGCTGCCGATCGCCGCGTGGGCTTCGATGATGCGGGGGCTGTCGGATGCCGCGACCAGGGCGGCGTGGTAGTCGGCGTGGAACCGCTCGATGCGCCGCCACGCGGCATCCGTCGCCCCGCCGGGGCCGCCGTCGGCGGCCCGCTCCATCGCGTCGACCGCGGCACGGGCGGGTGCGAGCACGTGGTCGGGCAGCGTGCCGCCGAAACGGGCGAAGGCGATGCGCAGCGCCTCGACCTCGAGCGCCGCGCGCAATTGCTGCAGCGCGATGATCTCGCGCGCGTCGAAGCTCGTCACGCGGACGCCGCGGTAGGGCTCGGCGACGGCCAGACGCTCGGCGACGAGCCGCTGGAACGCGGCGCGCACGGTGTGCCGGGAGACCCCGTGGCGCGTAGCCGCCGACTCCTCGCGGAGCGGGGTCCCCGGGGCGAGCTCGCCGTTCAGGATCTCGTCGCGCAGCACCGAGGTGACGCGCTCGACGGCCGTCGACGCCGGAGCGGCGTCGACGCGGCCGGGGTCAGCGGTCGAGGTTGGCACGCACCACGAGCCAGACCCCGACGCCGACGGCGGCCGCGATCCCGACGGCCACGGCGATCGCCGCACCGGGTTGTTCGTCGGCGAAGCGCTGCATGCGGCGTTTCGCCCGTGCCGTCGCGCGCGCGGCGCGCTTGGGCACGTTGAGCTTCTCCTCGAGCGCGCCGAGGGTTCCGGCGAGCTGGTCGCGCGCGGCGCGCGCGTTGTCGTGCGCCTGCAGCCGCGTGAAGTTGCGCTGCTGCTTCTTGTCGAGTCGGACGACGTCAGTGGCCGCCATAGTCGCCCCTTCCGGTGATCGCGTCGATGTCCTGTCTGACGCTCTCGATGGTCTCGAGCGGCTCGCTGCCGCGTCGGAAGCTCGCGAGCGCGACGCCCACGAGGATCGCGATGATGAGCAGCAGGATGCCGGAGACGGTGAGGGCCGCCGCCCAGCCCGGCATCACGAGCGAGAGCGCCAGGATGCCGGTCGCGATGAGGGTGCCGAGCAGGAAGATGCCGACGAACGCCGCGGCGATCACGAGTCCCGCGCCGATGCCGAAGTGCTTGGCCTTGTAGCTCAGCTCGGCCTTGATCTGGTCGATCTCGGCTTTGACGAGCGCCTGGATCTGGTCGGGCAGTTCACCGACCAGGGTGAACAGCGACCGGTCGTCGTTGAGTGGTGCAGCCATCGGGTGTCACCTCCGGTGGTCGGTCAGGACGAGGACGTGGACGAGCCGGACGAGCCCGAGGCCTTGGAACCCGATGCGCCGGACTTCGCCGAGCTCGAGCGGGTGGACGAGCCGGACGACTTCGAGCCGGTCGACTTCGAGGCCGTCGACTTCGAGGCCGTCGACTTCGAGGCCGTCGATTTCGCGCCCGCCGATTTCGCGCCCGCCGACTCGGAGGCGGTCGACTTCGATGCGGCCGAGGACTTCGCACCCGTGTCCGTCGTCGAGGACCCCTCGGAGATCTGGCGGACGAGCTTCTTGGCGTTGTCGAGCACGGCGTCGCTCACGTCGCCGACTCGCGCCATCGCGAAGTCCTTCACGGTCTGGACGCCGTCCTGCACGGCCGGCTGGTTCCAGACGTTCTCGGCGGCCTTCTGGATCTGTTCGTAGCGTTCCCGCCCCGCCCTCGTGCCGAGCACGTAGCCCACGCCGAGACCGACGACGAAGAGGATCTTGCCCTTCATGTGCACCCCATCCCCCGCTGCGGTTCTTCAGACAGCGTCACTCCAGCGTAGACCCAGGCAGGTGCGACGCAAGGGGGTTGTCGGGCGATCCGGGCGATCGTATGCCGATCCGGCTATGCATCCTCCGCGATCCGGAGCGACCGCCGCCGGATGCGCTCGGCGGCCTCGATGGCGTGCGGCACGACCGAGGCGAGCCCGGTGCCGGCGACCCACGAACCGGCGAGCGCGAGTCCCTCCTCGTGCTCGACCGCGCCCTCGAGGGCTCGTACGCGATCGCGCTGGCCGACCGCGGCCTGCGAGAGCGCGTCGCGCCACGCGGACCGCCCATGCGCGCGCAGGCTGCGTGCACCGAGGTCGACGCCGAGCAGGGCGGATGCGTCGCGCAGGGCGAGTTCGGCGACCGCCTCGTCGCCCAGGCCGTCGAGCGGACTCGCGGCGCCGGCGCGCCCGTAGGAGAGCCTGACGACGTGCCGGCCCCCCGCGGAGTCGGCGAGCCACGTCCACTTGGCGCTCGAATGCGTGAGCGCCTTGGCCGTGACGCCCGGCGTGCCGGCGGCGACGAGCACGCCGGTTCCGCGCGGCGCGGCGTCGAGTTCGGGCGCGTCGAGCACGAGCGTCACGAGTTCGACGGATGCCGCGGCCGGCCAGTCCTCGG
Organism: Agromyces kandeliae; assembly: GCF_009674665.1. GTDB lineage: Bacteria > Actinomycetota > Actinomycetes > Actinomycetales > Microbacteriaceae > Agromyces > Agromyces kandeliae. The sequence goes on along the minus strand of NZ_WKJD01000012.1, from coordinate 475,956 downwards.
CGAGTGCCTCAGGGGGCGCGATGCCCGCGAGCAGTGCGCGCGAGACGTGGGCGGGCGTGGCGACGATCGCGAAGCGCGCGTCGACGACGACGGATGCCGCGGCGTCGACGTCGCCGGAGGGATCGGCCACCTCGGGCACGGGCTCGCCGACCGCGCGCCAGCCGGATGCGGCAGCGGTCTCGGGGGCGCCACCGGCGTGTCGTCGCTCCAGGGCGGTCGCGCGGACGCCCGTCCGCACCTCGGCGCCGAAGCGTGCGAGCTCGGCGGTGAGCGCGTCGACGAGCGTGTGCATGCCGCCGCGGAGCCCGAGGACCGCGCTGCCGGCGCGCCGCGCCTCGATGAGCTGGCCCACGCCGCCCGAGAGCGATCCGGCGCGGGTCATGGCCTCGTTGAGGCCGGGGGCGACGACGTCGACGTCGAGGTCGTCTGGGTCGGTGGAGTAGACGCCCGCCGAGATCGGCGTGACGAGCCGGTCGAGGACCGCGTCGCCCATGCGCTGGCGAACGAGCGGGCCGAGCCGCTCGGCGCGTCCGATCTTGAGGATCGGGGTGATGCGGTCGCGCCACGCGCGCCACGCGCCGCCCCAGCCGATGATCGCGCGGACGTCCTCGCCGAGCGGGTTCGCGGGGATGCCGAGCACACCCGTACGCGGCAGGCGAGCCGCGTTGCGGCCGGTGCGGTCGCCCCAGACCAGCCACGCGCCGGCCGGGTTCGGCGACTCGACGGCGTCGGCGAGCCCGAGCCGTTCGACGAGCTTCGACACCGAGTCGTTGCGGGTCGCGAAGGACTCGGCGCCCGCGTCGAGCGCGAGGCCGTCGACCTCGATGCGGCCGACGCAGCCGCCCGGGCGATCGGACTGCTCGAGCACGATGACTCCGAGGCCGAGGCGCGCGCACTCGAGCGCGGCGACCAGCCCGGCGACGCCGCCGCCGATCACGATCACGTCGGTCGACGCGCGGTCGACCGGCGCGGACGATCCGCGAGGGTCGTCGTTCGCTGCGGGGTCGGTCATCGTCCCGCCTCGTGCACCAGCTCGACGACGCGCGTGAGCACCGCTGGGTCCGTCTCCGGAGGCACGCCGTGCCCGAGGTTGAAGACGTGCGACGGCGCCGTGCGACCACGGGCGACGACGTCGCGCACCGCGGCCTCGAGCACCGGCCACGGCGCCGCGAGGAGGGCGGGGTCGAGGTTGCCCTGCAGCGGCACGCCCTCGCCGACGCGGAGCGCCGCGACATCGAGCGGCACGCGGTAGTCGACGCCGACGACGTCGACGCCCACCGACTTCATCGCGCCGAGCAGCTCGCCCGTGCCGACGCCGAAGTGCACGACCGGGACCGCGTGGGTGCCGGTCGTGCCGGCGGCATCCGTCGTCTCGTAGGTCAGGTCGTGGACGTGCGCGAGCGCCGCCGCCGATGCGGGGGCGACGTGCGCCTCGTAGTCGGCGAGCGAGAGGGCGCCCGCCCAGGAGTCGAACAGCTGCGCGGCCGACGCGCCCGCGAGCACCTGGGTGCGGAGGAATCGGCCGGTGAGCTCGGCGGTCCAGTCCATCAGGGCGCGCCACGCGCCGGGGTCGGCGTGCATGAGCGTGCGGGCCGCGAGGTGGTCCTTCGAGGGGCCGCCCTCGGCGAGGTAGGCCGCGAGCGTGAACGGGGCGCCGGCGAAGCCGATGAGCGGCGTGGAGGTCGGCGCGTCCGGCGCGGTGAGGGACGCGAGCTCGGCGACGGTGCGCCGCACGGCCTCCGTGATCGGGCCGGCGGCGTCGTCGAGCCGTGCCGGGTCGACCGCGGTGAGCTCGGCGACCGCGGCGGCATCCGCGAACGCACGGCCGAAGACCGGGCCCCGGCCGGGCTGGATCTCGACGTCGACGCCGACGAGCTTCAGCGGCACGACGATGTCGCTGAAGAAGATGCCGGCGTCCACGCCGTGGCGACGGACCGGCTGGAGGGTGATCTCGGCCGCCATCGCGGGGTCGAGGCACGCGTCGAGCATGCGCGTGCCGACGCGCAGCTCGCGGTACTCGGGCAGCGACCGGCCCGCCTGGCGCATGAACCACACCGGCAGCGTGTCGCTGCGCAGGCCCCGATAGGCCCGGACGAGGCGCGAGTCATGCGTGAGGCCGGCGGCGAGCGGATGCTGCGGGGAGAGGTTCACCGTGACATCCTCCCCCATCCGGGCTGAGGGGGCCCTGATGCCGACGGGCCGCGAGCGACCCGGACGGGTTCGGCGGCCCCGGTGCGTGTTGGCCGATCGGAGAACTGGGGTCTGGTGGCCGCGCTCCCACAACGCTAGGGTCGGTCGCGTCGTGCGTCCCCGACACGACGACGCGCAGCGCACCACCCACGCGACGCGCGCCTCCGCCACCCACGGAGAACATCACTGTGTCCAGCATCGCAACGCGGCATCGCACCGGACTCATCGTGCTCGTCGCCCTCGCCGCCGCCGCCGTCGTCGCCGCCCTCCTCCTCGGCGGGCGCCAGGTGGACCGGGTCGTCCAGGCCCTGCCCGACGTCCCCGGCACGCCCGTCGCGCTCGGCCTCGCCGCCATCGCCGGCCTCATCGTCCTCGTGTCCGCGATCGTCCGGGGCTCGGCCTCCGCGCGCGGCCGCGCCCGCCACCGCGCGCTCGACTCGGTCCACGCCGGTGCGGTGAGCTGCGGCATCAGGAACCGCGACCTCGTCTCCCGCCTCGACGAGCTGGGCAGCCGCGCCCACCGGCTCCCCCGGCGGTTCGCCGTCGTCGCCGACGACCACGGCATCTCGTTCTGGGGCGGCGGCCGTCGGCCGCGCCGCATCGCCGCATTCCCGTGGCGCGAGGTGCGGAACATCCGCGCCGACTCGACCGTGGCGGGCAGCACGAGCGTCCCCGTCGCGGTCGTGCGGATCCGCCGCGACGGCTCGAGCATCGAGCTGCCGATGATGCTGAGCGATCCACGGCCCGGCCGGTACGCACTGACCGACGCGCCGTTCTTCGCGACCGTGCGCGCCTGGAAGGCCCGGCATCGCGCGGCGCTCGCGGCCGCGGGCCTCGAGCTGCCGCCCATCACCGGCGCGATCCCGATCATCCGGCAGGCCCGCCCCGCCGCCTGACCCGCGTGTGACGTGGCCGGTCGGAGCCGCTTTCGACGGCAGGTAGAATCGTCCGGTGCTCATCTGTCTCACCGCGAGCCACAAGAACGCCGGCTTCGACATGCTCGAACGTCTCTCGGCGTCCTCCGAGCACGCCGGGCCGCGGTTGACCGGCGGGCACGACGCCGTCCGCGGCGCGGTGGTCGTCGCCACGTGCAACCGGTACGAGGCCTACCTCGACCTCGACATCCCGCACGGCGACTCCCCCGTCGAGGCCGTCCACGACGCGATCTTCGCGGTCGGCGACATCGCCGGCCTCTCGACGGACGAACTCCGCAGCACCTTCGACTTCGTCCACGGCAACGCCGTGGCCGGGCATCTCTTCTCGGTCGCCGCCGGCCTGGAGTCGGTCGTCGTCGGCGAGGGCGAGATCGCCGGCCAGGTGCGCCGCTCGCTCGAGCACGCGCGTGCCGAGGGCACCACCACGCCCGAGCTCGAGCGCCTCTTCCAGCGCGCCTCGCAGACCTCGCGCAAGGTGAAGAACCGCACCGGCATCGGCCACGAGGGCCGGTCGCTCGTCCGCCTCGCGCTCGACCTCGCCGAGAGCCGCGTGACCGACTGGTCGGCCGTGCGCGTGCTCCTCGTCGGCACCGGCCGGTACGCGGGCGCGTCGCTCGCGGCACTGCGCGACCGCGGCGTCGTCGACGTCGCCGTGCACTCGGTCTCCGGGAGGGCGAGCCGCTTCGCCGCGAACCACGGCATCGAGGCGGTGTCGAACGCCGACTACGCGATGGCCGCCGCGGGCGCCGACCTCATCGTCACCTGCACGACGGTGGAGCATCACGTCGTCGACCGCGACCTGCTCGAGCTCGGTCGCACCGAGCTCGCCGTCGCCGCCGGTCGGCCGCCCGTCGCGCTGCTGCCGGGTCGCGAGTCGCCGGCGGCTGCCGCGGGAACGGCCGATGGCTCGGCCGGCGACGCGCCGCGCCAGCTCGTGATCGACCTCGGGCTGCCGCGCAACGTCGCGGCCGACGTCGTCGATGTCGCGGGCGTCGAGCTGCTCGACCTCGAGACCATCAAGATCCACGCGCCGCTCGAGGAGTTCGGATCGACCGACGCGGCGCGCGAGATCGTGGACCGCGCCGCCCGGAACTTCGGCCGTGTCGCCGAGGAGCTCGACCTGGCCCCCGCGGTCGTGGCGCTGCGCCGTCACGTGTTCGACGTGCTCGACGCCGAGATCGAGCGCGCCCGGTCGCGCGGCGACGACGACGGACGCACCGAGGCCGCGCTGCGGCACATGGCGGGCGTCCTGCTGCACACGCCCATGGTGCGCTCGCGCGAGTACGCGCGCGCCGGCGACCAGCAGGCCTGGCTCGACGGACTCGAGGCGATCTTCGGCATCCGGCCCGAGGCCGCGACCGCGGCATCCGGCCTCGCCGAGGGCGAGCGCGGCGACGACGACGCCCGCCCCGCGGCCGACGCCGGCTGACCCCCCGATCCCGACGCGCCCCGTCCCGACGCGTGCCGACGGTCGGCGACATCGCGGCATGCCGTGCGGACGCGGAACGGGCCCGGCCGCAGCGGCCGAGCCCGTCGTCACGTCGTGCGGACGCCCTCCTACGCGTACTGCCGCCACACCGTCGCGATGACGACGTTGGTGATCGACAGTACGGCGAGCGTCGGCAGGACCCATCGCGCGAGGGTCTCGCGCTTGCGGTTCACGAGCGCGATCACGAGGATCGCGACCAGGATCACCAGCTTCACCGTGATCTTCAGGTTGTCGGGTTCGCGGCCGAGCGGGTACTGCAGGCCGACGAGGATGACGCCCGTGGCGAGCATGGTCCACGCACCGTGGACGATCGCGGGGATGATCCGCGCGGTGCCGGAGCGCTGCGCGCCGAGCTGCACGAGCACTCCTCCCAGCAGGCTCGCGACGCCGATGACGTGCACCGCGAGGATGACGTTCTTGAGGATTTCCATGGAGCTCCGTTTCGGGGGATGCCGACGCACCGTCGGCAACATACCGACAGTATGTCAGGAAAGGGTCGTCCCCCCGAATCAGGCGCTGCGCACGATGCCGTGCTCGAGCATCGCGATCAGCCCGGCGGCGGTCGAGTCGACCGCCACGCCGTGCGAGACGAGCTGCATCGCCGACGCGAGGGCCCCCTGCACGAAGGCCCCGGTCGTCCGCGCGTCCGCGACGCCGAGCTCGTCGAGCACGCGGACGAGCGGCGAGGTGAGGCGGTCGTGCACGGCCATCATGTCGTCCCGGCTCGTCGGCGACAGGTCCGCCTCGCGGAGCACGGTCGCGATGCGATGGTGCCCGTCGGCCGTCATCGCGAGCGCCGTGACGACGTAGGCGCGCAACCGCCCCATTCCGGGCTCCGCGGCCTCGAGCGCGTCCTCGAGCTCCGAGTTCCACTCGTCGAAGACCTGCAGGGCGACGGCGACGAGCAGGTCGTCGCGTGACGCGAAGTACTCGTAGAACGAGGAGCGGGAGAGCCCCGCACGCCGCGTCACCGCGGCGGGCGTCGCGGCCGCCACGCCCTCGGACTCGAGCAGTTCGCGCGTCGCGAGCAGCAGGGCCGTCCGCTGCGCGGCGCGGTGCTCCGCGACGGTCGGTGCGCTGATCTTCGGCATCCCCCGATTATCCGCCCATGCACCGGCGACCGTCGCCCGGCGCGACGGCGGCTGCTGCGCGCAGCACGGCGCGGTACGCTGCCGTTCGATGTCCACAATCCTCCACGCGCTGCCCGATGAGGCGGCCGACGCCGGCCCGCCGGCGCTCCGACTGCCGTTCGACGTCGCCGAGGTCGAGCACCGGCCGTTCACGACCGCGCGGATGACGCTGCGGCCGCTCGCGGCGTACGACGCAGACGACGTCTGGGAGTACCAGCGCCTCCCCGAGGTGCTCCGCTACATCCCCTGGCCCGAGCGCGAACACGACGAGGCGCGCGAGCACACCGAGGCGCGGGCCGGCATGCGCCGCCTCGTCGCCGACGGGGACGCGATCTTCCTCGCGATGGTGCTCGACGGACGCGTCATCGGCGACCTGATGGTCCGGATCTCGAGCGCCCAGCACGCGCGGCTCGAGATCGGCTGGGTCGTGCATCCCGACTTCCACGGGCGCGGCCTCGCGACCGAGGGTGCCGACGTGCTGCTCGACCTCGCCTTCGGACGGCTCGCCGCGCACCGCGTCGTCGCGCACCTCGACGCCCGCAACGCGGCATCCGCCGGCCTGTGCGAACGCCTCGGCATGCGACGCGAGGCGACGCTCGTCGAGGAGGAGTACAACGACGGCGAGTGGCAGGACACGGCCTCGTACGGCATGCTGCGGCGCGAGTGGCGCGCGCTGCGCGCGGGCGTCGCGACCAGGAACCCGGCCTAGCCGACCGAGAGCGTCCAGTCCTCCGTCGAGCGGACGGTCACCACCGACGGGCCGGCCCCGAGCGGCACGCTGCCGTCGTACGCACCGGTCACGTCGATGAGCGCTGCGCCGCCGAACGCCTGCTGCGCCTGCTGGGCGACGACGAACGGGTCCTCGGCGTCGTCTCCGGTGTGGGTCGCGGCGAGCGTCGCCGCGCCGCCGCCGTAGAGGTAGACCGTGTCGTCCTCGCCGTTCGCGGCGTTCGGCAGTTCGGATGCCGCGGACATCTGCTCGATCGAGAGCGTCCACGAGCCGCTCGCCGTCACCTGGACGCTGCGCGCCGACGAGGCATCCGCCACGCCCCACGCCGTCGTGCCCTGGTAGTCGTCGGTCGTGTCGACGAGCGGGTCGCCCGCAGGGGTGTTCGAGGCGTCGAGCAGCGTGAGCGTGAACGCGGCCCCGTCGTCCCCGTCGAACGTGGCCGTCACGATCCCGCCGGAGATCCCGTCCGGGATCGCCACCACGTCGTCGCCCGTGCCGCTCGCGTCGACCTCCGTGAAGGCGCCCCAGGTCTGGTCGGCCCATTCCTGCACGGTCGCGGTCGGCGTCTCGGTCGGGCTGGCCGTCGGCGTCTCGGTCGGGGACGCCGACGGCGAGGCGGACGGCGTCGGCGAGGCGGTCGGCTGTGCGGTCGTGCCCAGGGCGCCGGTGCCGTAGAGCACGCCGAAGATGACGGCGAGCACCAGGGCGGCACCCGAGACGACCGTGCCCGCGGTCGCGACGCCCTTCGGGCGGTCCGACTTCGTGAGGCCCACGATGCCCAGTACGAGGCCGATCGCCGCGAGCACGGCGCCCGCGATCCACGCCCACGACCACGCCAGGGCCAGCACGGCGACCACCACGGCCACGAGGCCGACGACGAGCGCCGCGATTCCGAGGCCGTTGCGCGTCGCGGGCCGCCCCTCCGGCTCCGGACCCGGCGCGTCGAGCACTTCGGTGCGGCCGTCGTCGGGCGGGTTCGGTCCGGATGCGTTCGTCATCATTCCCCCGTGGATGCTCGGACGTGCACTCCCGCGCCATGATGGCAGCCCGACGGAGGGTCGGCAACGACCCGGGCGCGCGTCAGTCGACCCGAGGGAGCGTGACCGCGAGCACGGCGCCGCCCTCCGGCGCGTTCGACGCCGTCGCGTCTCCGCCGTGCGCTCGGGCGATGCCGCGCACGATCGCGAGCCCGAGCCCCGCGCCCCCCGTCACGTCGAGTCGATGCGGCGAGCGCGCGGACGACCCGCGCCATCCGGCCTCGAACGCGTGCGCGAGATCCGCCGCGGCGAACCCCGGGCCGCTGTCGGCGACCGCGAGGCGCACGTCGTCGCCCTCGCCGTCGACCGTGACCGCGACGCGGCCGCCGGCCGGCGTGTGCTGGAGCGCATTCGCGAGCAGGTTCGCGACGGCGCGGCCGAGCTGCAGCGCGTCGCCCTCGACCGTGGGCGACGTGCCGGGGGCGACGACGAGGTCGAGGCGCACGCCCGCGCCGTCGGCGAGCCCGCGCAGCTCGGAGACGGCGTCGCTCGCGACATCCGCCAGCGACAGCCGCTCGGTGCGCAGGTGCAGGGTGCCCGCGTCGATCTGCGAGACCGCGAAGAGGTCGGCCACAAGGGCGTCGAGCCGGTCGACCTGCGATGCGATGCGGGCGAGGTAGCGGTCGGGGTCGGGCGCGAGGCCGTCCTGCAGGGCCTCGGCCTGCGCACGGATGCCGGCGAGCGGGACGCGCAGGTCGTGCGCGACGCGCGTGACCAGCTCGCGGCGGGCCTGCTCCTGGCGCTCGACCTCCTCGCGCGCGGCGCGGATGCGCGCGTCGGATGCCGCGAGCTCGTCGAGCACGGCCCGGAACTCGCCGATCGGCAGGGGGCGCGATTCGACGGGGATGCCGCGGCCCAGGTCCTCCGCCGCCGAGCGCAGCACGCGCGCGGCGCGGGCGATCTCGGTCCCGAGGATCGACGCCGTCAGGATCGCGACGACCCCACTCGTGACGGCGATCGCGAGGGCGATCTGCGCATCGTGGTCGGAGAGGTACATCGCCTGGGTCGCCACGAGCACGCCGCCGACGACGGACGCCACGGCCGCGACGACCACCGTGACGAGGTGCACGACGATGGGCGCCCACGCGAAGCGGCGCAGCAGCAGCCAGGCGACGAAGCCGACGCCGGCGGCGATCGCGGCCGAGACCGCGACGACGAGGAGCAGGTCGGTGCCGCTCACGGGCCCGCCTCCCCGCTCGGCCCGGCGCCTGGCGCGCCGTTCGCGCCCGGGTCGTCGAACCGGTAGCCGTACCCCCAGACCGTCACGAGCATGCGCGGATTCGCCGCATCCGCCTCGATCTTCTCCCGCAGCCGGCGCACGTGCACGGTGACGGTCGAGAGGTCGCCGTGGCTCCAGCCCCAGACGCCCTGCAGCAGGTCCTCGCGCGAGAACACCGTGCCCGGCCGGCGGGCGAGGAAGGCGAGCAGCTCGAACTCGCGCTGCGTCAGCGCGAGCCGTCGGCCGTCGAGGTCGACCGTGTGCGCTGCCGTGTCGATGCGCAGCGGCCCGCGCGAGACCACGGCGGCCTCCGAACCGGCCACGGCCGCACCCGCGGCTTCGACGGCGAGCGCGCGCCGCAGCACCGACTGCACGCGCAGCGTCAGCTCGCGCGGCGAGAACGGCTTCGCGAGGTAGTCGTCGACTCCGGCCTCGAGGCCCGCGATGCGGTCGTCCTCGCCGCCGAGCGCGGTGAGCATGATGACCGGCACCTGCGAGTGGGCGCGGATGCGTCGACAGACCTCGATGCCGTCGACGCCGGGCAGCATCCGGTCGAGCACGACGAGGTCGGGCCGTTCGGCGGCGATGCGGTCGAGCGCGACGAACGCATCCGCGGCGTCCTGCACGCGGAACCCCGCCGACTCGAGGTAGGCGCGGCACACCTCGAGCACGGTCGGGTCGTCGTCGACGAGCAGCACGAGCCGCCCGTCGAGCAGCAGGTCGACCTGGTCAGCCACCGATCACCTCCTCGAGGCGTGCGATCGGATCGTACAGCCCGGCGTCGAGGATCCACGTCTGCAGGGTCTTGTCGAAGCCGGTCACGACCACGATGCCCACGACGATGAAGATCACGCCGATCGTGCGCCGGAACCATCCGTCGGGGTTCGCGAGCCATCCGAGCCGGCGCACGAGGCTCCGACCGAGCAGGGCGATGAGCAGCAGCATCGCCGCGAGACCCACCGCGTACGCGACGACGTACACCACGCCCTCGCCGAACGACACCGGCAGGACCGCGGCGACGATCAGCGCGTAGGTCGGGCTGCAGCTCGAGAACACGGGGCCGAGCGCCGCGCCGGTGAGGATGTCGCCGCCGACGCTCTGCCGCCGGACGGAGCGGTCGAGCATCTCGCCGCTCCTCGCACCCCAGCCGAGCGCGGTCGACACCCGCTCCCACAGCCGCGGGAACAGCATGTCGACGCCGAGCAGGATCACGATGCCGCCCGCGATCACCTGCCACACCTGCGGCGGGATGCCGAGCAGCGCCGTGGTCGCCTTCAGCAGCAGCGTGAACACGACGACGGATGCCGCGAGCGACGCGGCGATCACGTACGGGCGGTAGCGCGCACGGCGCTCGTCGCCGCCCTGGACGATCGATCCGCCGACGATCACGGGCAGCAGCGGCAGCACGCACGGCGCAGCCACGGTCAGCACGCCGGCGGCGAGGGCGAGGGTGAGGGACGCGGTCACGGGGTGGCCAGCCGCCTCACGGCATCGCGGCGACGAGCGATTCGACCGAGGGGTCCTCGTAGAGGACGACGCTCGAGATCTTCTCGCCCGCGTCGTCGACGAACACGATCGTCGTCTGGATGGTCACGCCGTACTGCTGGCGCAGGTCGGTGCGCGAGTCGTAGTCGACCTTGAACACCGTGAGCCCGTCGGGCGCGCCCTCGGCGCGGAGGTCCTCGTCGAGCGCACGGCACTTCGGGCACCAGCTCGCGTGGAAGAACAGGGCCTTCGGCCCGGCGGTCGCCTCGATCGCGCCGTCGGTGTAGTCGAGGTAGGCGCCCTCGGCGGGCGCGGCCGCGGTGTCCTCGGATGCGGCCGCCTCATCGCTCGCGTCGGTCGTGTCGGTCGTGGGCTCGGGCGCCTGCTCCGCCGCGGGTGCGGGGTCGGTGCTCGCGCCGGAGGCATCCGTCGCCTGCGTGGCGCAGCCGGTCAGCGCGAGCGCGGCGATGAGTACCACCGACGCGGCGAGAGGGCGGGCGGGGCGTTCGGGCATGACGGCTTCCTCGTTCCGCGGGCGACCTCCGCCCGCTCCCTCCACGGTACGTCGTGGGCCGTACGCCTGCCGGGCCGCGGGATTACGGAACCCTGACGGCCGGGCCCGGCCGGGCCCGGCCCGGACGAGCCGGGCCTGCTCAGGCGCCGACGAGGCGCGCGGCCAGGTACCCCTCGAGCTCGGCGAGCGGCACGCGCTCCTGGCCCATGCTGTCGCGGTCGCGCACCGTCACGGCGTCGTCGTCGAGCGAGTCGAAGTCGACGGTCACGCAGAACGGGGTGCCGATCTCGTCCTGGCGGCGGTAGCGGCGACCGATCGCACCGGCGTCGTCGAAGTCGACGTTCCAGTGCTTGCGGAGCGTCGCCGCGACCTCGCGCGCGAGCGGCGAGAGCTTCTCGTTGCGCGAGAGCGGGAGCACGGCCGCCTTGACGGGGGCGAGGCGCGGGTCGAGCTTCAGGACCGTGCGGGTGTCGACGCCGCCCTTCGCGTTCGGCACCTCTTCGACGTGGTACGCGTCGACGAGGAACGCCATCAGCGATCGGGTGAGGCCCGCCGCGGGCTCGATGACGTACGGCGTCCAGCGCTCGTTCTTCTGCTGGTCGAAGTACGACAGCTCCTTGCCGGAGTGCTTCGCGTGCGTCGAGAGGTCGAAGTCGGTGCGGTTCGCGACGCCCTCGAGCTCGCCCCAGTCGCCGCCGGCGAAGCCGAAGCGGTACTCGATGTCGACCGTGCGCTTCGAGTAGTGGCTGAGCTTGTCCTTCGGGTGCTCGAACAGGCGCAGGTTCTCGGGGTCGATGCCGAGGTCGACGTACCACTGGAAACGCGTGTCGATCCAGTACTGGTGCCATTCCTCATCGGTGCCGGGCTCGACGAAGAACTCCATCTCCATCTGCTCGAACTCGCGCGTGCGGAAGATGAAGTTGCCCGGCGTGATCTCGTTGCGGAACGACTTGCCGATCTGGCCGATGCCGAACGGCGGCTTGGTGCGGGCCGCCTGCAGCACGTTGCCGAAGTTGACGAAGATGCCCTGGGCGGTCTCGGGGCGGAGGTAGTGCAGGCCGGCCGCGTCGTCGACCGGGCCGAGGAAGGTCTTCAGCAGGCCCGAGAACTCGCGGGGCTCGGTCCACTGGCCGCGCGTGCCGCAGTTCGGGCAGACGATGTCGGCCATGCCGTTCTCGGGCGCGCGGCCCTTCTTGTGCTCGAACGCCTCGACGAGGTGGTCCTCGCGGAAGCGCTTGTGGCAGTGCTGGCACTCGACGAGCGGGTCGCTGAAGACCTCGACGTGGCCGGAGGCCTCCCACACCTGCTTGGGCAGGATGACGCTCGAGTCGAGGCCGACGACGTCGTCGCGACCCTGCACCATCGACCGCCACCACTGCCGCTTGATGTTCTCCTTCAGCTCGACGCCGAGGGGCCCGTAGTCCCACGCGGACCGGGATCCGCCGTAGATCTCACCCGCCTGGAAGACGAAGCCCCGGTGCTGGGCGAGCGTGATGACGGAATCGAGACGGGTGGGTGCGGCCACGGTGGCTCCAATGGTCCAGGAAGGGAATCGGGCGAGTCGCCCGCGAAGTCGCTGTCCATCCTACGAAATGTGAAGGGCGACGGATGCCGCGGCTTCGCGCCGCACGGAGCGCGCGCCCGCCCGCCGGCCGCGGATCGGTGTACAACGGCTCGTGAGGCGGTCGGCCCGGGCCGCCACGGCGGGAGGGGGCGGCCGCATGGGCTTCACCCGACGCGTGTTCCTGACCGGCGTCGCGGTCGTCGGCGTGCTCGCGGTCGGCAGGGTCATGGCCGACCGGCAGGAGGTCGAGGAGCAGGAGGCCGCGGTCGAGGAGCACCCGGCTCCCCGGCTCGCTCGGGTCTCCGTCCCGTCCGGCGCGCTCACCGAGCTCCCCGCGGACGCGGGGCAGGTCCTCGCCTGGACGGTGGACGACGGGACCGACTCGTCGGTGGTCGGCGCCTACACCGCGTTCGCGGCGGCGAGCGGCATCCGCCTCACCTACTTCGTGAACGGCGTCTACCCGTCGTGGGACGACAACGCCGATGCCATCCGCCCCCTCGTCGAGCGCGGGCAGATCCAGCTCGCGAACCACACCTGGTCGCACCCCGACCTGACGACGCTGAGCGATGCCGAGATCCAGTGGCAGCTGCAGCACAACCACGACTACCTGCAGTCGGTCTACGGCATCGATGCCCGGCCGTACTTCCGCCCGCCGTACGGGGTCCACGACGCGCGCGTGGACGCCGCGGCCGCCGCGATCGGCTACACGGTGCCCACGCTCTGGTACGGCTCGCTCGGCGACTCGGGCGAGCTCTCGCAGCAGCAGATCGTCGACCTCGCCGACGAGTGGTTCACCGCCGGGCGCATCGTGATCGGGCACCTGAACCACGACCCCGTCGTGCACGTGCTGCCGCGACTGCAGCAGATCCTCGAGGAGCGCGGCCTCGCCACGGTCACGCTCAACGACGTCTTCACGTCGGCGCAGCACCCGTGATCCCGCCGCGGCGGGCGACGGCGGATGCCACGGCTCACGCCGAGCGGATCGTCTCGGGTCCGATCTCGCCGACCGAGCGGTGCCCCGCGAGCGCCATCGTCAGGTCGAATTCGGCGACGTGGTTGCGGATCACCTCGCGGACGCCGGCCTCCCCGGCGACCGCGAGGCCGTAGGCGTACGGGCGCCCGAGGCCGACGGCCGTCGCACCCAGCGCGAGCGCGGTCACGGCGTCGGCCCCGCCGCGCACGCCGCTGTCGAGGATGATCGGCACCCGGTCCGCGACGCGGGCGGCGACCGCAGGCAGCGCGGCGAGCGACGCGACGGAGGCGTCGACCTGACGCCCGCCGTGGTTGGAGACCACGATGCCGTCGACGCCGTGGTCGATCGCGCGTTCCGCGTCATCCGGGTGGAGGATGCCCTTGAGGACCACCGGCAGGCTCGTCCAGTCCCGGAGGCGCGCGAGGTCGCCCCAGGTGAGCGCCGGCTGCGCGAAGACGTCGAGGAACGTCTCGATCGCCGCGCGCGGGAGCGGCGATCGCAGCGCCTCGCGCACGCCGCCGTCGACGAGCGGCGTCCGCGCGCCCGCCCGCGCGATCCCGAGCGCCGACCTGAGCAGTGTCGGCGTGACCTTCGGCCGCGGCCCGCCGCCTGCGCCGCGGGCGACCCGTTCGCGCACGAGCTCGGCGAACACCGGGTCGGACGTGTACTGCGCGATGCCCTGCCCGCGCGTGAACGGCAGGAAGCCGAGGTCGAGGTCGCGCGTGCGCCACCCGAGCAGGTGGGTGTCGAGGGTCACGACGACGGCCTCGCAGCCGGACGCCTCGGCGCGACGGAGGAACGAGGCGTTCAGCTCGTCGGACGCGCTCCAGTAGAGCTGGAACCAGCGGGCGCCGTCGCCCATCGCGTCGGCGACGTCCTCCATCGGCCGCGACGCCTGGTTCGAGAGCACGTACGGGACGCCGAGCGAGGCCGCGGCGCGACCGACCGCGAGGTCGGCGTCGCGGTGCGCGAGCTCGATCACCCCGATCGGCGAGAGCACGAACGGGGTCGGCCGGCGCCGCCCGAAGAGCTCGATCGCGAGGTCGCGCTCGGCGACGTCGGACAGCACGCGCGGCCAGATGCCCCAGCGCCCGAACGCGGCGCGGTTCGCGGCGATCGTGCGCTCGGAGCCCGCGCCGCCGGCGAGGTAGGCGAACGCCTCGGCGGGGAGGGCCTTCCGGGCGGCGCGCTCGAGCGCGTCCGGGTCGACGGGCACCGCGGGTCGCGTGCCGGAGAGCCCCGCGCGGTAGACCTCGGACTGAACCGCTCGCGCGAACCCTCGGGTCGGCTCGGCCATCGCATCGCTCCTTCGCGTCGGGACTCCGACGAGCGTAGCGGTCGCCGCGCGGCGGGCCGCCTAGGCTGAACGGATGCCGCTACCCGACCTGCACGTCGCCGCGATCGCGCTCGTGCGCGATCGTCGCGTGCTCATGGTCACCGCGCGCGGCCGCGACGTGCACTACATGCCGGGCGGGAAGCTCGACGCGGGCGAGACGCCCGCCGAGGCCGCCGCGCGCGAGGCCCTCGAGGAGGTCGGGCTCGTGCTCGACCCGGCGCACCTCGTCGAGGCGTTCACCGTCCGCGAGCTGGCGCACGGGCAGGCCGAGGGCCGGCACGTGCGCATGCACGTCTTCCTCGCCGAGACGGATGCCGCGCCCGTCCCCTCGGGCGAGGTCGGCGAGGTGCACTGGGTGGGCACCGCCGACGCGGACCGGTGCCCGCCGGCGGGCGTCGAGGTGCTCCGCCGGCTCGCGGCATCCGGCCTCATCGACTGACGGGCGCGCTGCGGATTCCGGCATGATCGAACCTGGGGTCGGCGGGAGGGGGTGCGGATGTCGCGGACGCGCGAGTTCCGCCGTGGCGACGAGGTGACCGTGATCACCGAGTCGGGCGCGGGGCGACCGACGTACGTGCTCGTGCACGGCATCGGCATGGGCCACCGCTACTGGTCCGACCTCGCCGACGAGCTCGCCCGTGAGGGGCGCGTGCTCGCCCTCGACCTGCCCGGCTTCGGGGACGCGCCCGAGCCGGCCACGACGCAGACGATCACCCAGTCCGGGTCGCACCTCGCCGCGCTCGTCGAGGCCGAGTGGGGCGGTGAGCCGGTCGTGCTGGTCGGGCATTCGATGGGCACGCAGATCGTGGCCGAGGCCGCCGCGCAACGGCCCGAGCTCGTGGCATCCGTCGTGCTCATCGCACCGACCGTGAACCCGCGCGAGCGCTCCGCGCTCATGCAGGGTCTGCGCCTCCTCGAGGACCCGTCGCTCACGCGCCCCAAGGTGGTCGCGCTCGGCATCCGCTCGTACCTGCAGGCCGGGCCGCGCTGGTACTTCCGCAAGCTCCGCCGCATGCTCGACCACCGCATCGAGCTCGTGCTCCCGGACGTCGTGGCGCCGACGCTCGTGGTCCGCGGGGAGCACGACCGGCTCGCGCCGCGCGCGTGGGCCGAGCAGGTGGCGCGCATGGTGCCGCACGGGCGGTACGTCGAGGTCGCCGATCGCGGCCACGAGACGATGGTGACGGCGGGCGAGCGCGTGGCCGACCTCGTCAGGCGGCACGCGCGCGGCGAGCACGTCGGCCACGAGGTCGCCCGCGTGTCCGAGCCGCAGGAGCTCTCCGCGCTCGCGCGCGGATGGTGGTGGGCGCGCGACTACGTGTACGCCGGCGTCCGCCAGCTCGCGATCGTGGTCGAGGGCTGGATGCCGCCAGCGCGCTGGCGGTCCGGTCGCGGGGACCTGCCCGAGGTGCTGCTCCTGCCCGGCATCTACGAGCACTGGTCGTTCCTGCGCCCGCTCGGCGACGCGCTGAACGGCGCCGGCTACCGCGTGCGCGTCGTGCACGGGATGGGCACGAACCGGCGCGGCATCGCCGACACCGCCCGCCGACTCGGTCGCGCGATCGAGCGCCGCCGGGCGCCCGATGCCGGCCGGGTGATCGTCGCGCACAGCAAGGGCGGCCTCGTGGCCAAGCAGCTGCTGGTCTCCGGGGCGGATGCCGCAGGCGATCCGGATGGGGCGACCCCGGCCGCGAACGGCGCGAACGGCGTGCTCGGCGTGCTCGGGCTCGTCGCCGTCGCGACGCCGTTCGCGGGATCGCGCATGGCCCGGCTCATCCTCGACCCGAGCGTGCGGGCGCTGCTCCCGAGCGACGAGACCATCGTGATGCTCGGGCGCGCGGCATCCGTCAACGCCCGCATCGTCTCCGTGTTCGGACGGTACGACCCGCACATCCCCGACGGGAGCATGCTCGACGGCGCGACGAACATCCGCGTGCCCGTCGCCGGGCACTTCCGGATCCTCGGCGCCGTCGAGACGCACCGCGCGGTGCTCGAGGGCGTCGGCCACCTCCGCGATCAGGCGGGCTGACCCGGCTGCTCCGGACCGATCCGGTACGGACGCATCATCTCGTTGTCCTCGTGCTCGACGATGTGGCAGTGCCAGACGTACTGGCCGGGGTTGACGAAGGTCGCGCGCACGCGCGTGACCTCGCCGGGGTACGCGATGACCGTGTCCTTGAACCCGGTCTCCCACGGCTCGGGCGGCCGCACGTTGCCGTCGGGCTGCACCGGCTGGGCGACCTCGCCGCCGTCGAGGACGAGGCCCTCGCGGTTCACGACCTCGAACACGACCTCGTGCACGTGCATCGGATGCGCGTCGCCCGTCGTGTTGACGAACTCCCAGACCTCGGTCGCACCGATCGCCGGGTTCTCGGTCACCGGATCCGCCCAGACCCGGTCGATCCAGACCCCCGACTGGATGTCGCCGAGCAGGGCCTCCGCGGGCCCCTCGTAGACGTCGCCCTCCTCGTTGTGGCCCTCCGCCATCTTCTCGATGAGCGCGAGCGGCCGGACCACCGACTCCGCCGGGAGGGGCGCGATCGGCGGGAGGACGAGGTACTGCGGCGGGGTGGTCGTGTCGGCGGCCAGGGCGGGCCCGACGACGAACGACATGACCTGGCCGGTCGAGTCCGGGTCCGCCTTCGGGAAGTCGAGGTCCGGCTCGCCCCCGCCGAACGGCTCGTCCGGACCGACGTTCTGCAGGACGTAGGCGCCGACCGGCACGTTGGTGAAGTCGACGATGACGTCGGCGCGCTCGGCGAGCCCCAGCAGCATCCGGTTGCCGTGGTCCGCGGTGAGGTTCACGGGCGACGCGAGGAACCCGCCCTCGTTGCCGATCTGCCAGACCTCGACGCCCGGGATCGCGGTGAAGTCGAGGATCAGGAACCGGGACTGGCATCCGTTGAGGAACCGCAGGCGGTAGCGGCGTTGCTCCACCTGGTGGAAGGGCCACGTGTTGCCGTTGACCATGAGCATGTTGCCGAAGAACTCGGGCTGCCAGATCGGCGAGAACTCGCCGTCGGGGATGTACGGCCCGACGATGTCGTCGAAGAACTCCCGGGTGTCGGGGTAGAAGAGCGACCCGTCGGAGTTGAACGAGCGATCCTGGACGACGATCGGGATCTCGAAGTACGTCTTGTTCGGCGGGAACTTGTCGCCCTCCATCGGCGCGGGCGACGGCAGCACCGCGGTCGCCCCGTTCCGCGCGTCGAGCACGGCCTTCTCGCCGTCCGGGCCCCCGCGGACGATGAAGAACCCGGCCGGCCCCGCGTAGACGTTGAGGCGCGTCATCCCGAGCGCGTGGTCGTGGTACCAGAGCGTGGACTCCCGCTGGTCGTTCGGGTACTCGAACTCCGCGAAGCCCGGGCCCCAGGTCGCGCCGAACGCGGCCGCAGCCTTGCCGGCGAAGAAGTCGTACCAGGTCCCCTCGGTCGCATACCCCGCCGGGATGTCGGCGGCGGCGGGCAGGAACCACGCCTCGGCGTAGCCGTCGCTCTCGTCGCCGACGCCGACCGCACCGTGCAGGTGCGTGACGAGCGGGACGGGCCCGGTGTACGGGCCGGGCGTGTCGCCGGTGAACACCGGCCTCGTGTCGCGACCGGCGTCCCCGCCCGGCGGGTTCGCCCAGTGCAGCGTGGGGTCGACGGGCAGCAGGTGCGGGAGGGCGTTGCCGTCGACGTCGACGAGTTCGTTGATCCACTTCACCCGGACCGGGCGGCCCCACTTCGACTCGATCGTGAGCGACGGGGCGTTGTGGATGAGCAGCCCCTTCTTGCTCTCGCTCAAGACTGCGCCGTAGCCCCAGACGGTCGTCGCCGGCAGGCCCACCGGCAGGATCTGCTGCGGGAACTGCCGCACCGAGATCTCGTAGTAGTCCGCCGGCTTGCCGCCCTTGCGGTTGATCGTCCCGGCCCGCGGCATGACGGGCGGAACGAGCAGCGGCGTGATGAACTTCGGCACGTCGCCCGGCGGCAGCGTGCCGCCGGGGATCTGCGCGAGCGCCACGCGTTCGCCGCCCGGCAGCATCGCGTAGAGCATGAACCCCGCGCCGGCCGCCCCTGCGGCCGCGATGAACGTGCGTCGACTGATGGGTCGCCCTGTCGGCGTCGCCTCTGACATCCTGCTGTTCCCCTCGGTATCGAGCCGGAGCGGGGGCGCAGGGTGGCGGCGGCGGTATGAGTCGGGTCGCCATCAGTTCTATCGGCGCTTCCGATGCCGCGAAGGGACTCAGGTCCCGTCGGCCGGTTCTCCCGACGGGCGGGGCGGGCGCTCGATCAGTAGAGGCCGAGCTCGCGACCGGCGTCCTCGACCTCGCGCATGCGGGCGGATGCCGCGGTCCCGAGCCGCTCCGAGCACTCGGCGATCACGGCTTCCACGATCGCGAGCACGGGGGTCATCGCATCGAAGGCCGGTGACGGCGAATCGGTCTCGCTCGGGAGCACGACGTCGGCCTCGCTCGCGATCGGCGAGAGCCAGGCATCCGTGAACAGCACGACGGACGCCTTGCGCTCGCGCGCCGCCGCCGCGAGGCGTCGCGTCGGCTCCTCGTACCGCCGATAGTCGAAGAGGACCACGACATCGCCTCGGCGGAGCCCGGCGACCGCCTCGATGCGCCCGGCGTCGTGCTCGGGCAGCGCGGCGACCCCCGTGCGGATGAGCTGGAGGTGCTGGGCGAGGACCTTCGCGAGCAGGCCGCTGAATCGACCGCCGGCGACGAGCACGCGGGTCCTCGGTGCGCACAGGAGGTCGACCGCCCGGTCGAACTCGCCCGGGACGAGCGCATCGAACGTGCGGTCCAGGGTGTCCCGGGTGATCGAGGCGGCGCGTTCGAGTCCTGAGACCGCGTCCGCGCCCTGGTCGGAGCGGTGTCGATCGTAGAGGTCGATCGGCGACGCCGAGCGCTCGTCGAGGTCGTCGCGGAGCGCCTGCTGGAAGTCGGGGAACCCGCGGTACCCGAGGCGATTCGCGAACCGGAGGACGGTCGGGCCGCTCACGCCCGCGCGTGCGGCGAGCTTCGCGACGGTCTCGAATCCGGCGGACGGGTACGACGACAGGAGCACCCGCGCCACCTTCCGCTCCGCGGGACTGCAGTCGGCCATGCCGCGGCGGATCGCCTCGGCCATCGGGACCGGTGCCTCGCCAGCTGCCACGGCCACCTCCTTCACCGTGCTCACCGTATCGGGCCGCCCTCGGCGATCGCGACGACGAGCCCGGCGAGGAGCGCGATCCGCTCAGGCGCTCCTTCGACGTCGAGCCACTCGTCGATGCCGTGGTCCCCGCCGCCGACCGGGCCGAGCCCGTCGAGGGTCGGCACGCCGAGCGCGGCGACGAAGTTCGCGTCGGAGGCACCGCCGGTCGCGGCCACCTCGAACTCGAGCGCGAGGTCGGCGCCGACCCGCCGCGCGAGCTCGGCGAGCGCGTCGGTGGCGACCCGCTCGAGCGGTGGGCAGACGTCGAGCCGCTCGACCTCGATGCGTGCGCCGTCGACGAACGGACGCCGTGCCCGCTCGTCGATCGCGTCCAGCGTCGCCACGAGTTCCCCGAGACCGACCGAGCGGACCTCGAGGTGCAGCTCGGCGATGTCGGGGACGATGTTCGCCCGGCTGCCCGCTGCGACGCGGCCGACGTTCAGGGTCAGGCCCGGCACTGACCCGGACAGCGCCTGCAGGTCGAGCACGAGACGGGCCGCCTCGACGGCGGCGTTCACCCCGCGCTCGGGCTCGACGCCGGAGTGCGCCGCCCGGCCGCGCACGGTGACGAGCACGTCGGCGACGCCCTTGCGGGCGCCGACGAGGTCGCCGTTCTCTCGCGCGCACTCGAGGCACAGCGCGGCATCCGCCCCCGTGACGAGCTCGGCGAGGATCTCGCGGCTCGCGGGCGACCCGACCTCCTCGTCCGGGGTGAACACGATGAGGAGCTCGCCGAATCCGTCGTAGGCGAGCCGGTCGAGCACGCGGGCCGCGGCGAGGGCCGCCGCGACGCCCGCCGCATCGTCGCAGACCCCCGGGCCGTTCGCGATGCCGTCGACGACGCGGAACGGCCGCTCGGCGGCGGTGCCCGCCGGGAAGACCGTGTCGAGGTGGGCGAACAGGACCACACGCGCCGAGCCCGCGCCCCTCCGGCGACCGACGACGACCGGGCCGTACCGCCGGCCGTCCACGTCGGGCGTCGGGATCGCCTCGACATCGAACCCGTCGCCGCGCAGGGCCCCGGCAGCCCAGTCGGCGACGCGCGTCACGCCGACGGGATCGTGGGAGCCCGAGTCGATGCCGACGATCCGGGCGAGGTCGTCGCGGAAGCGCCGGTCGAGTCCGTTCGCCGCGTCGACGAGTTCCGCGGACGTCGGCGGGTGGGCGACCTGCGGCCGGCCGGCCGGCGCCTCCGCGTCGGTCGGCGTGATGAGCCGCGCCATCAGAGCACCTTGGAGAGGAACGCGCGGGTGCGCTCCTCCCGGGGGTCGACGAGGACCTGCGTCGGGTCGCCGGCCTCGACGACCACCCCGCCGTCCATGAACACCGCCACGTCGCCGACCTCGCGGGCGAAGCCGATCTCGTGGGTCACGACGATCATCGTCATGCCGCTCTCGGCGAGGCCGCGCATGACGTCGAGCACGTCGCCCACGAGCTCCGGGTCGAGCGCGGACGTGGGCTCGTCGAAGAGCATGACCTCGGGCTCCATCGCGAGGGCGCGTGCGATCGCGACGCGCTGCTGCTGACCTCCCGAGAGCTGCGCCGGGTACGTGTCGGCCTTGTCGGCGAGTCCGACCTGGGCGAGCAGTCGCCGGGCCTGCGCCTTGGCATCCGCCTTCGACCGCCCGGCGACCTGGGTGGGCGCCTCGATGACGTTCTCGAGCGCGGTCATGTGGGGGAAGAGGTTGAACCTCTGGAAGACCATGCCGACCTTGCGGCGCTGCGCTGCGACCTCCCTCTCGCGGAGCTCGTGGAGCCTGCCGTTCTTCTCGCGGTAGCCGACGGTCTCACCGGCGACCCGGATCATGCCTGCGTCGATCTGCTCGAGGTGGTTGATGCACCGGAGGAAGGTGGACTTGCCCGAACCCGAGGGGCCGAGGAGGCAGACCACCTGGCCGCGCTCGACCGACATGGTGATGCCCTTCAGGACTTCGAGGTTGCCGAAGCGCTTGTGCACCTCGACGGCCTCGACCATCGGGCGGTCGGCGACGGATGCCGCGGGAGCGACCTGCGGGATCGTGGCGGTCATGACTCCGCTCCCTTCTTCGACGCGCGCGACGGTCGCGTCGGCAGCGCGATGCCCTGCGTGATCGTGGCGACGCGGGACCCGATGGTGGGTCGGGCGCCGGTGAAGCCCCGGCCGTAACGGCGCTCGAGCCACATCTGCGGGATCGAGAGGATCGACGTGAGCGCGAGGTACCAGATCGCCGCGACGATGAGCAGCGGGATGATCTTGTAGTTCTGCGTGTAGGCCTCGCGGATGTTCGACATGAGGTCGTCGCCCGCGACGATGGCGACGAGCGAGGTGCTCTTCAGCATGGTGATGGTCTCGTTGCCCATCGGCGGGATGATGACGCGCATCGCCTGGGGCAGCACGACGCGGCGGAGGGTCTTCGCGGGCGACATGCCGAGCGAGTGCGCGGCCTCGCTCTGCCCGTGGTCGACGGACTGGATGCCCGCGCGCACGATCTCGGCGGCGTAGGCCATCTCGTTCAGGCCCAGGGCGAGGAGCGCGGCGACGGTCGCCGGGATGAGGTCGCTCGTCGTGAACGACCAGAACTCGACCGAGGTGAACGGGATCCCGATGACGATCTTCGGGATGAAGGCGCCGATGAAGCCCCAGAAGATGAGCTGGAGCAGCAGCGGGGTGCCGCGGAAGACCCAGATGAAGAGCATCGCGGCGACGGAGAGGACCGGGTTGGCCGAGAGTCGCATGACGGCGACCACGATGCCGCCGAACACGCCCATGATCATCGAGGCCACGGTGAGCCAGATGGTGATGAGCACGCCGTCGATGGTCAACGGCTTGAACAGGTACTCCGCGACCGTGGGCAGGTCGAGGTTCGGGTTCTGCAGGATCGAGGCGATCGCGCCGATGCCGAGGACGAGGACGAGGACGGCGGCGATCCAACGGCCCGGGTGGCGGACGGGCACGGCTTCGATCGGGCCCGGGCGGGCGCCCGAGGGGGTCCTGGGTCCCTCGGGCGCCGCCGTGGATGACGGCTGCGTTGCGGTCATGAGGTCGGTGCTTTCTGTTGGGAGCGTGCCCGAGGGCGTCACTCGGCGGCGGCGCCGTTGATCGTGGCCTCGTCGATGCCGATACCGGTCACGCCGTACTGGTCGAGGATGGCGTCGTAGGTGCCGTCGTCGATGAGGGACTGCAGCGCGGCCCGGATCGCCTCGGCGAGGCCCTCGTCGCCCTTCAGGACGCCGATGCCGTTGAGCGTCGCGTCGTAGCCGTTCGGGGCGTCCGGGTCCTCGACGACCTCGAACGTGGCGCCGTCGTTCGTCGTCTTGGCCACGTAGCCGGCGCTGGGCTTGGTGAGGAGCGAGGCGATCGCCTTGCCGCTCGTGATCGCGAGCTGCGCGTCGGCGTCGGACGGGAACTCGCTGAGCTCGATCGGGCCCTGGCCCTCGGCCTCGCACTCGCCCTGCCAGACCTCCTTCACGAGGTCGACCTGGCTGGTCGCACCCTGCACGGCGACGCTCTCGCCGCAGAGGTCGAGGAAGCTCCGGATGCCCTCGGGGTTGCCTGCGGTGGTGAGGATGCCGGTGCCGGAGGCCGAGTAGTCGACGAAGGTGAGCACCTCCATGCGCTCGACGCTCGACGTCATCGCCGTGATGGTGACGTCGAAGTTGCCGGCCTGGAGGGCGGGGATGATGCCGTCGAACGCCTGCTGCTCGAAGGCGAAGTCGATGCCGAGCTTCGCGCCGATGGCGTGCCCGAGGTCGACGTCGACGCCCGTGAGCTCGTCGGAGCCCTCCTCGATGAACATCTCGAACGGCGCGTACGGCGCGTCGGTGGCCACCTTGACGGCGCCGGCCTCCGCGATCTCGGCGGGGAGGAGATCGGCGGCGGCCTCGTCGACGGTGATCTCGATGCCGGCGACCTCGACCGCATCGTCCTCCGCGACGGGGTCCGCCGACGATGCGGTGGCGCTGCAGCCGGCGAGGAGCGTGGCGCCGGCGAGGGCGGCGACGAGGAGCGCGGCCTTGCTGGGAGTGGGAACGAACATGTGCGAGCCCTTCTAGGTCACTGCGGCGGGAACGGGGTGCGTCCGAGTATGTAACAGATGTTCCAGAAATGCCAGAGATTTTTCTTGCTGTAACGATCACGGATGCACAACGAGCTCGGCGGACGAACGGCGCGCACCCCTTCCACCGGCCCGTATCGTGCGTTAGCATCCGGCACTACCAGAACGATTCTGTAATGGAAATTCCAAGGAGGCACCATGCGACGCATTCCCCTGTCGATCGCGGCCTGCACCACCGCCGCGCTCGCACTGACCATCGCTCCGCCGGCGTCGGCGGCACCGGGTTCCGCCGACCCGGCATCGACCCCGCACGCCGTCCTCATCGGGGGCAACCTCGACGAGAACGCCGAGATCCTCCGGGCGGTGGTCGACCTGGCCGATCCGGACGGCGCGGGCCCCGAGAAGGCGCGCATCGCGATCGTGACCGCTGCCGCGCGCTCGGCGCGCACGCCGGAGCAGGCGGCCGACTCCTCGCTCAACAACGCGGCGGCGAACGGCCTGTACTACTCCGAGCTGTTCCAGCGGTACGGCGCCGAGACGTACGCCGTCCCCGTCGACACCGCCGTCGACTACCCCGGCGACGAGTACCGTCCCGATCGCGCGGACGACCCCGCCGTCGTCGCGGAGATCGCGGATGCCACGGGCGTCTTCTTCGGCGGCGGTGACCAGATGCGCTACGTCCGGACCCTCCAGGACTGCGAGCCGGCACCGCTCGAGGCGTTCGAGTCGTGCACCGACACCGCGGTCCTCACCGCGCTCCGTGCGGCCGCCGACCGCGGCGTCGTCGCGGGCGTCAGCGCCGGCCTCGCGATCCAGCAGGGCTCCGACATGGTGACCGGCGGCGAATCGTACGAAGCATGGCGCGACGGCGCGACGGCCGGATACCTCGACGACCCGACCGAGCTCGGGTACCTGCCCTCCGGCGGCTTCGGCTTCGTCGAGGGCGTCCAGATCGACAGCCACTTCACCACATGGGGCCGCCAGGGCCGCGCGGTCGAGCTCGGCCTCGAGACCGGCCACGACCTGGTGCTCGGCGTCGACGAGACGACGGCGGTCGTCCTCGACCGCGCGACCGGCGTCGGGCGCGTGATCGGCGAGCACGGAGCGTCGCTGCTCGACCTGAACGGCGCACGCGAAGCCGACGGCGGCGTGACCGGCGTGCGCTGGAGCTACGCGACCGCCGGCGACTCGGTCAACCTCCGGCGCGGCCTCGCGATGGCGGCCGACGGCTCCTCGGCGGTCCGGCCGACCGCCGGCCCGGTCGCCGAGCGCACCGACGTCTGGGACTCGCTCGAGGGCGCCGGCGGCGTCTACACGCTCCGCGACCTCGCTCGCGAGGTCGTCGCGTCCGGCGCGCGGGCCGGGAGCGGGACCAGCCACGAGGAGTCGCCGCAGTTCCGGACGACCCTGATCCGCGAGCCGGGCACCCGGGCATGGACCACGCCCGCCGGCTCCGTGTCCTTCGCGGGCCTCGTCATGCGGATCGAGGTCGTCGCACCCGGCGACTGACGCACGACCGGGCCGCGGGCGGCGGATGGCACCTCGTGCCGCCCGCCGCCCGCGGGCGTTCGGGGCGGTTTCCCAGCTCGCTCAGTCACTGTTGCAGTCACTGCACTCGATTCTGCAACCAGTGAAAGGGAACCGAGATGACCTCCGCCCCCGCACCCGGCGCCCCGCCGGTACTCAGCGCGCAGGCGTTGACCAAGACCTACGGGACCGGCCAATCCCGGTTCGACGCCCTGAAGGGCGTCTCGATCGACGTCCACCGAGGTGAGTCCCTCGCGATCGTCGGAAAGTCGGGTTCGGGCAAGTCGACCCTGATGCACCTGCTCGCCCTGCTCGACCGGCCGACCACCGGTGCGGTCGAGATCGACGGCGAGGATGCCGCATCGGCCCCCGCGAAGCGGATCAACCACCTGCGCAACGACCGCTTCGGCTTCGTGTTCCAGCAGTTCTTCCTCACGGCCCAGCAGAGCGTGCTCGAGAACGTCACGCTGCCCCTCCTCGTCGCCGGCGTCCCCCCGCGCGAGCGGGCCCGGCGAGGCATGGCCGCGCTCGACTCGCTGGGACTCGCCGACAAGGCGAGGAACCGGGCCAACGACCTCTCCGGCGGCCAGAAGCAGCGCGTCGTCATCGCCCGCGCGCTCGTGAACGAGCCCGACGTGATCTTCGCGGACGAACCGACCGGCAACCTCGACACCGCCACGGGCACCCAGGTCGAGGACATCCTGTTCGGCCTCCAGCGCGAGCGCGGGATCACCCTCGTGGTCGTCACCCACGACGAGGACCTCGCCGAGCGGTGCGACCGGCGCGTCACCATCGCCGACGGCCTGATCACGGACGGAGCGGGACGATGAGGACCGCAGACGTCATCGGCAACGCCGCCCGGAACGCATTCCGCAGCAGGCTGCGCACCACGCTCACCGTGCTGAGCCTCTTCGTCGGCGCGTTCACGCTCACGCTCACGACCGCGCTCGGCGCCGGGGTGAACGAGTACGTCGCCACGCAGGTCGCGACCGTCAGCACCGGCGACGCGCTCCTCGTCGCCCCCGCCGTCGCATCGGAGACGACCGAGGGGCCCACGCCGTTCGAGGCCGACGGCCGGCAGCAGGCCACGCAACCCAATCCGCTCGGCTCCGGAACGCTGCTGAACGCCGCGGACCTCGAGACGATGCGCGGACTCGACGGCGTCGACCTGGTCGAGCCCGTCCGCATGATCACCCTCGACTGGGTCGCCGCAGACGGCGCCGACGAGGACGCCCGCTTCGAACTCGACATCAACCCGAGCTCATCGCTCGGGCGCAGCGACCTCGTCGCCGGCGACCAGCTCGACAACGGGACGGACGCCGCGCAGGTCGTCCTCCAGGAGGACTACGTCGCGGCCCTCGGCTTCGACGACGCCGAATCGGCGATCGGCGAGACCGTCGAGCTCGGCTACACCGATGCGGCGCAGGCCGAGCAGACGATCGAGGCGGAGGTCGCCGGCATCGCCCGCACGAGCCTGTTCGCGGCCGGGGCCGGGACCAACGAGAGCCTGACCGACGCCGTCACCGAGGCGCAGGCCATCCCCGGGCAGCCCGAGGCGTACGTGCTCGCGGTGGCGCACCTCGACGGGACGGGACCCGACGGCGCGGTCACCGACCAGGACGTCGATGACGTCAAGGCGCTGCTCGCCGACGCCGATCTCACCGGGCAGACCGTCGAGGACCAGCTCGGGGTCATCCAGACCGTCATCAACGGGATCATCGGCGTGCTGAGCGCGTTCTCCGTGATCGCCCTGCTCGCGGCATCCTTCGGCATCGTCAACACGCTGCTCATGAGCGTGCAGGAGCGCACCCGCGAGATCGGGCTGATGAAGGCGATGGGCATGTCGGACGGCCGCGTCTTCTCCCTGTTCAGCCTCGAAGCGGTCGTCATCGGATTCCTCGGGTCGGCGATCGGCGCCGCAGTCGCCATCGGGCTCGGCACGGTCATCTCCTCCGCACTCGCCGCCGGGCCGCTCGCCGACCTCCCGGGCCTGACGATCCTGCTGTTCGATCCCGTCAACGTGCTCCTCGTGATCGTCGTGATCATGCTCGTCGCGTTCCTCTCCGGCGTGCTTCCCGCCCGCCGGGCGGCACGCCAGGACCCGATCGACTCGCTACGGTACGAGTAATCGACCAGGAGGCGGATCATGTCGACCGAACCCGGATCGCGGCGCCGCGGCGTCGCCGAGACGACCGCCGCGATCGAACGCGCCGCGATCGACCTCGTCGCCGAGCACGGCTACGACCAGGTCACGGTCGACATGATCTGCCAGGCCGCCGGCATCAGCCAGCGGACCTTCTTCAACCACTTCAAGACGAAGGATGCCGCCCTGCTCGGCACCGACGAACCCGCCATCGACCAGCAGGCCGCCCGCGAGTTCATCGTCTCCGACGGGCCGCTGCTCGCCGAGGCCGCCGGGCTCGTGCGCATCGAACCCGACCGGCTCCCGGCCGACCCGGCGCTCATCGTGCGCCGCATCAACGCCGTCTCGCAGAATCCGGTGCTGCTCGCCCGCCAGATGGAACGGCTCGCGGCCATCGAGGACGAGCTCCGCCAGATCCTCGAACTCCGCCTCCGCCAGGACGCGCTCCGCGACGGGGCCGACGAGGCCGATCTCGCCGACCTCCCCGAGCAGGCCGAGATCATCACCCACCTGCTCGCCGGACTCATGCGGTACGTCGGGCTCAGCTGGGCGCGACGGGCCGCCGACGGTGCATCACCGCCGATCGACACCGCGCACCTGACCGCGCGGCTCGGGCGCGTCATCGGCAAGCTCGGGTGACGCGACCCGGGCGCGCCGTATCGCGCGCGACGGGTCAGTGCACGTACTCGAGGAGGTCGGCGCCCACCCGTCGCATGCCGTCGAGCACCGCGAGGCGCGACGCGAGCTGCGTGTCGGCGAAGTACATCGACACCGCATAGGCCACGCCGGCGCGAGGCCCGCGGAGCACGCCGACCTCGCTGCGGACGCCGCCGTCGGTACCCGTCTTGTTCATCAGGAGCAGGCCGTGGTCGGGCGTCCGGTGCGCCAACGGGTCGAGGCCGAACGCCGACGCGACCATCGAGAGGTCGGCATTGAGCGAGAGCCAGCCGACGACGCGCTGCGACACCTCGGGGCTCACGATCTCGCCGCGCGCGAGCGACGCGAACAGCCACGTGAGCTCCTTCGCCGAGCCGATCGACAGCTGCGGCGCGTCGTCGGGCCCGCGGTGGTCGCGCACGAGGTCGAGCAGCGCGGTCCGCGTGAGCCCGAGCGCCTCGGTGCGCGAGCGCACCGACTCGAGGCCGACGTGGCGGATCAGGACGTTCGTCGCGAGGTTGTCGCTCGTCGCGCCGACGAGCGCCGCGAGGTCGGACATCGGCAGCGACGGCGTCTGCAGGTGCTGCCAGATGCCCGAGTCGCCGACGGCGTCGCGCGGTGCCCGGTCGAGCACCGTGAACGCCTCGGCGCTCGCATGGCCGAGGCGCGAGGCGACCTCGACGAGCAGCAGGACCTTGCCGATCGACGCGGTCGGCATCACCACGTGGTCGTCGACCGAGAACAGCACGCGCCCGGTCGCGAGGTCGGTCGCCCGGGCCGAGACCTGCACTCCGCCGAGCGCGAGCTCGCCGAGGGAGTCGAAGCCGCGCGAGAAGTCCTCGGCGAGCTCGTCGCCGCGGTGGCGGCCTCGTCGGAAGGATGCGTGCCGAGCACGGCGCTCGGAACCCTGGGACGAGGTCACCACGACAGGAACAGCGGCTTTCGTTCGGGTCTCGCGCTCCCCCACCGCGGCATCGCGGTGCGCTCGACGGGATCGGACGGGGGTCTGGGGTGAGGTGCTACCAGATGCGGACGCGATCGGCCGGGTCGAGCCAGAGCTCGTCATCGGGCGTGACCTCGAAGCCAGTGTAGAACTCGTCGATGTTGCGCACGATCTGGTTGCACCGGAATTCGTTCGGCGAGTGCGGATCGATGGCGAGGAGCCGCTCGACCTCGGCGTCGCGCCCCTTCATCTGCCAGGCCTGCGCCCACGACAGGAAGAACCGCTGCGCGCCGGTGAGCCCGTCGATGACGGGCGCCTTCTTCTTGCCAAGCGAGAGCAGGTACGCCTTCCAGGCGATCGCCAGACCGCCGAGGTCGCCGATGTTCTCGCCGATCGTGAGCGCGCCGTTGACGTGCGCGGGTGCGCCAGAGGCATCCGCCTCGCCCTCGTCGGCGTCGGCGCCGTCGGCGAGCTGCACCGGAACCAGCACGTCGTACTGCTCGATGAGCGTCTTCGTGCGCTCCTCGAACGCGGCGCGGTCGGCCTCGGTCCACCAGTCGACCAGTCGGCCGTCGCCGTCGAAGCGCGAGCCCTGGTCGTCGAAGCCGTGTCCGATCTCGTGCCCGATGACCGCGCCGATCGCGCCGTAGTTCGCCGCCGCATCGCGGTTCTCGTCGAAGAACGGGAACTGGAGGATGGCGGCGGGGAACACGATCTCGTTGAACCCCGGGTTGTAGTACGCGTTGATCGTCTGCGGCGTCATGAACCACTCGTCGCGGTCGAGGGGCTTGCCGATCTTGCCGAGCTGGCGCTGGAACTCGAACTCGGCCGCCGCGCGCACATTGGCGACGAGGTCGGCCGCGGAGACCTCGAGCGTCGAGTAGTCGCGCCACTTCACCGGGTAGCCGATCTTCGGCGTGAACTTCTCGAGCTTCTCGAGCGCCTTCGCGCGGGTCTCCTCGCCCATCCAGTCGAGCCCGGTGATCGAGTCGCGGTACGCCTCGACCAGGTTCGCGACGAGCTCGTCCATGGCCTCCTTCGCCGCGGGCGGGAAGTGCCGCTCCACGTAGATGCGGCCGACGGCCTCGCCCATGGCGCCCTCGACGAACGAGACCGCCCGCTTCCAGCGCTCGCGCAGCTGCGGGGTACCGGTGAGCGTGCGGCCGTAGAAGTCGAAGTTCTCCTCGACGAAGGCCTTGCCGAGGTACGGCGCAGCGCCGTGGACGACCTGCCATGCGAGCCAGTCGCGCCACGCGGGCAGGCGGTCGGCGGTCATCAGCGCGCCGACGCCCTCGACGAAGCTGGGCTGCCGCACGACGAGTTCGGCGAACGCCCCGTCGGGCACGCCCATCGCGTCGCGCCAGAGGTCGAGGTCGACGGATGACGCGGTGGCGACCTCCGACCACGGCATCAGGTTGTACGTCTTCTGGCTGTCGCGAGAGTCGACGTTGGTCCAGTGCGCCTTCGCGATCTCGGTCTCGAGGTCGAACACGCGCTTCGCGCGCGCGGCGCCGTCGTCGAGTGCGGCGAGCCCGAACATCCGCTCGAGGTGGGCGAGGTACTTGTCGCGGATCGGCGCGAAGCGCTCCTCGCGGTAGTAGCTCTCGTCGGGCAGGCCGATGCCGCCCTGTTCGACGAAGACGAGGTAGCGCTCGGGGTCGCCGGGGTCGTTGTCGACGAAGAGCTGGACGAAGCCGCCGACGCCCTGCCGCTCGAGGCGACCGATCGCCTCGAGCAGCTGCGCGACGGTGCCGGGCAGCGACGCGTCGACGAGCTGTCCGGCGATCGGCGTCGCGCCGAGCATCTCCGCACGCTCCTCGTTCATGAACGACGCGTACAGGTCGCCGACCTTGCGCGCCTCGGTCCCCGGCTCGGCGGCCTGCGCTTCCTCGACGATCTCGCGGACCGCCTGCTCGGCCTCCTCGTAGAGCACGATGAAGCTGCCGTAGCGCGCCTTGTCGTCGGGGATCTCGGTGCGGTCGATCCACTTGCCGTTGACGTGGCGGAAGAGGTCGTCCTGCGGACGCACGTCGGCGTCGAGTTCGTCGAGGATGATGCCGCTGGGCTTCGTCGCATCGCTCATCCCCACACTCTAGGCGGCACCCGGCCGACGGTGCTGAGCGGACGCCGCGAACCGCTGCCGCACGTCAGCGCAGCTGCGCGAACCCCTCCGCCTTGCGCGTCGGTCCGACGACGAGCACGGTGTCGTCGGGACCGAGCACGGTCTCGGCGTCGGCGTTGCGCCATTCCTCGCCGGGTCGCTTGAACGCGGCGACCGTGACGCCGAGCTCCTTGCGGAGCGCGGTCCGGCCGAGCGGGACGCCGTGCAGCCGCGAGGGCGGCGCGGTCTTCACGATCGCGTAGCCCTTCTCGATCTCGATGTAGTCGAGCGCGGCACCGCGCACGAGGTGGGCGACGCGGCGCCCCATCTCGGCCTCGGGCCGGATGACGTGGTGCACGCCGAGCTGCTCGAGGATCACGGCGTGCTGCTCGGTCACGGCCTTCGCCCAGATCACGGGGATCTTCATGCCGAGGAGGACGGAGCTGGTCAGGATCGACGCGGTGATGTCGCTGCCGATCGCGACGACGACCCGGTCGAACTCGTCGACGGCGAGCTGCTTCAGCACCTCGGACTTCGTCGAGTCGGCGCGGACGACCTGCGTGAGCCGGCCGTTCAGTGCCTGCACGATCTCCTCGTCGGCGTCGATGCCGAGGACCTCGGTGCCGCCGGCCATGAGTTCGAGCGCGAGCGAGCTGCCGAACCGGCCGAGTCCGATCACCGCGACCGAATCCGCCTCGGCGATGCGGCGCGACGTGTCGCTCGCGCCGCCGAACAGGGTGAACCTAGCCAATGGCGGGCCTCTCCTTCGGGAGTTCGTAGAGGATGCGGCGATCGCGGAGGGCGATCGCCGACCCCAGGGTGAGCGGGCCGATGCGGCCCAGGAACATGAGCAGCACGAGGATGACCTCGGCGCTGGGCGGCAGGTCGCCCGTGATGCCCGTCGAGAGGCCGACGGTCGCGAACGCCGAGACCGCCTCGAACGCCACGAGGTCGAGGTCGAGCTTCGTGAGGTGCATGAGGAGGATGATCGCGGTCATCACCGCGCCGACCGCGACCAGTGCGACCGTGATCGCCTGGCGGTGCACGGCCCGGCTGAGCCGCTTGCCGAAGATGTTGACCGCGCCCTCGCCGCGGAACTCGGTCAGCAGGATGAAGAAGAGCACCGCGAACGTGGTCACCTTGATGCCGCCCGCGGTGCCCGCCGGGCCGCCGCCGATGAACATGAGCACGTCCATCACGACCCAGCTCTCGTCGTGCATCATGCCCACGTCGATGCTGTTGAAGCCCGCCGTGCGGGCCTGCGTCGACATGAAGAACGCGGCGAGGAGCTTGGCGCCCGGGGGAAGCGGCCCGAGGGTGCCCTCGTTGCTCCACTCCGCGATCGCGAGGTACGCGAACCCGCCGACGAGCAGCACGACCGTGCCCCACAGCACGAGCTTCGTGTTCATCGACCAGGACCTCGGGTGCCCGAACTCCTTGCGCAACTGCATGATGACCGGGAAGCCGAGGCCGCCGAGGATGATCGCGGCGCACATTGGCAGGCAGATGAGCGGGTCTGCGACGAAGTCCATCATGTTGTTCGTGTACAGCGCGAAGCCCGCGTTGTTGAACGACGAGACCGAGTGGAAGAGCGCGTACCACGCGGCGTCCGCCGGTTGGTAGTCGTAGCCGAACAGGAACCGCGGGAACAGGAACAGCCACGTCACGGCCTCGATGCCGAACGAGATGAGGACGATGCCCCGCACGAGGCCGCGCACGTCGTCGTAGCCCACCGCCTTCGCCTCGGCCGCCGTGTTCAGCCGCGAGCGCACGCTCATCTTCCGCGCGAGCACGAGGCCGATGAGCGAGGCGAAGATCATGATGCCGAGCCCGCCGAGCTGGATCAGCAGCAGGATCACCGAGTGCCCGAGCGGGCTCCAGTGCAGCTCGGTGTCGACGACCGTGAGTCCGGTCACGCAGACCGCGCTGGTGGCGGTGAACAGCGCGTCGGTGAAGGAGGTCCCGCCGGGATCGACGGTCATCGGCGGGAGCCAGAGGAGCAGGGTGCCGCCCATCACGGCGGCGCCGAACCCCACCACCACGGCCTGCGCCGGGTGGAGCCGGATGCCCCGTCGGAAGCGGTGCGGCCGCGGTTCGCGGACCGACGCGCGGAAGGTCACCGCGGAATCATACGCCCGTCGGCGACCCGGCGCGCCCCCGGCGTTCCGAGGGTCCGCCGGATCGCGCCGGCGCCGCCCCGGTGCGATGATCGAGCCATGCTGAACACGATCCTGAACGTCGTCTGGCTGATCCTCGCGGGCATCTGGCTGTGGATCGGGTACATGCTCGCGGGCCTGCTCATGTGCATCCTCATCGTGACGATCCCCTGGGGCGTCGCGTCGTTCCGCATCGCGAACTACTCGCTCTGGCCGTTCGGCCGCCAGGTCGTCTCGAAGCCGACCTCGGGCGCCTGGTCGTTCATCGGGAACGTCATCTGGGTGCTCCTCGCCGGCTGGTGGCTCGCGCTCGAGCACCTCGTCACGGGCATCGTCATGTGCCTCACGATCATCGGCATCCCGCTCGGCATCGCGAACTTCAAGCTGATCCCGGTCTCGCTCGCGCCGCTGGGCAAGGAGATCGTCGACGCATAGTGGCGAGCCCGATCACCGCGCGTCGGGCGGTCGACCGCGACATCCTGCGCCTCGCCGTCCCCGCGCTCGGCGCGCTCATCGCCGAGCCGCTGTTCCTGCTCGCCGACACGGCGATGGTCGGCCACCTCGGCGCGGCGCCGCTCGCGGGCCTCGGCCTCGCGAGCGCCGTGCTGCAGACGATCGTCGGCCTCATGGTGTTCCTCGCGTACGCGACCACGCCGTCGGTCGCGCGGCGGCTCGGCGCGAACGACGAACGCGGCGCCGTCGCGGCGGGCGTCGACGGCCTCTGGCTCGCGCTCGGACTCGGCACGCTGCTCGCCCTCGCGGGCTGGTTCGCGGCCCCGTGGCTCGTGGGCGTCTTCGGAGCGTCGGCGGAGGTCGCCGCCGAGGCATCCGTCTACCTCTCGATCTCGATGGCGGGCCTGCCCGCGATGCTGGTCGTCTTCGCGGCGACCGGCCTGCTGCGCGGCCTGCAGGACACCCGCACGCCCCTGTGGGTCGCCGGCATCGGGTTCGCGGCGAACATCGCGCTGAACGCGCTCTTCATCTACGGCTTCGGCTGGGGCATCGCGGGGTCGGCGATCGGCACCGTGGTCGCGCAGTGGGGCATGGTGCTCGTCTACCTGGTCGTCGTCGCGCGGCATGGCGCGCGCGTCGGCGCGAGCCCGTGGCCGCACCATGCGGGCGTGCTGCGCGGCGCGCGCGACGGCGGTTGGCTGTTCCTGCGGACGGCGAGCCTGCGCGCGGCGCTGCTGCTCGCGACGTGGGCGGCGACCTCGCTCGGCCGCGACGAGCTCGCGGCCTACCAGGTGGCGATCACGATCTACTTCACGCTCGGGTTCGCGCTCGACGCGCTCGCGATCGCCGCGCAGGCGCTCATCGGCAAGGGGCTCGGCGCGGGCGACGTCGACGTGGTGCGCGCCGTGCTCCGGCGCTGCGTCGAGTGGGGCGTGGGTGCCGGCGCGGTGATCGGCGGCCTCGTGATCGCGACCGCGTGGGTGCTGCCCGCGGTCTTCACCTCGTCGGCCGGGGTCGCGGCGCTCCTGCCGCCGTCGCTCGTGGTGCTCGGCCTGTCCGCACCCCTCGGCGGCCTCGTGTTCGTGCTCGACGGCGTGCTGATCGGTGCGGGCGACGCCCGCTACCTGGCCTGGACGGGGCTGGTCAACCTGGCCGCGTTCGTCCCGATGGCGTTCGCCGTGGTGTGGTGGGCGGATGCCTCCGGCGCCGACGTCTCCGGCGCGGCCGCGCTCGCGGCGCTGACCGCCTCGTTCGCCCTGGGCTACCTCGCCGCGCGTGCCGTGACGCTCTCGCTGCGGGCGCGCGGCCGGGCGTGGATGGTCACGGGCGCCCCCGCGTGAGCGGCGCCCGCGTGACCAATGGCCCGGTCGGTCGCACGCGCACCCCATAGGTTCGAGGCACCGCCGTTCGAAGGAGGCAGACATGTCCGCGCGTCGCGTCCTGCCCGGTCCCACCGCCCACGCTCCGACCCGGGCGGTCGCCCGCACCGCGGCCGCCGTCCTCGCGGCCGGAGTGCTCGTCGCGCTCACGGCCTGCGTGCCGTTCGTGACGGCCGGCGACACCCGCACCGAGACGCGCGAGATCGGCGACGCCTCGGGCGTCGTCCTCCGCGGTGCGGGCGACATGACGATCCGGCTGGGCGATGCGCCGTCCCTCACCGTGACGGGCGGCGAGAACGTGCTCGACCGCCTCACGACCGACGTCGAGGGCGACCGCCTCGTCATCGACGTCCAGCGCGGGCCGATCGTCGTCGGAGCGCGCGACCTGGTGTTCGACATCACGCTGACCTCGCTCGACTCGGTCCTCATCTCGGGGTCGGGCGACGTGACGGCGGAGTTCGGCGATGCCGACGAGGTGGCGCTCGAGATCCGCGGCTCGGGCCGGATCGAGACCGACGAGCTCGACGCGACGTCGGTGCGCGCCTCGATCAGCGGCTCGGGGTCGATCGTCCCGAGCGGCACGACCGACGAGCTCCAGATCCAGGTCGACGGGTCGGGCGACGTCGACGCCTCGCAGCTGCGCGCCGACAGCGCTCGCGTCGTGCTGTCGGGCTCGGGCGAGATCTCGGTCGACGCGTCGGACTCGCTCGAGGTCGTGCTCTCGGGCAGCGGCACGGTGCGCTATTCGGGGCGTCCGGAGATCCGCAGCACCGTATCGGGATCGGGCGAGATCACTCCGTCCTGAGCGCGCCCGCGAGCCGGCACGCGCCGCGCCCGGCCTGTTCGGCATGGGCAGCGGAGCGTGGTCTTCGTGCGCTTCGGGAGGAGGAGATCGAGACACGTCGACGGGGGCGGATGCGGCTGCGGCGTGTCGTCCGGAAGTTCCTCCCGTTCGGGCGGCCGGCCGACATGCGCCGGGCGGGCCGGGCCCCGCGAGCGCCCGACGGGAGCGCCACCCCGGCTCAGCCGCGCGGCGGCGCCGTCGTGTCGCCGACGTGCAGCGTGCTCGTGAAGTCGGTGCCGGATGCCGCCTCGCCCGCGAGCATCCGCACGATCGCCTCCCCCGCCGCGCGCCCCTTCGCGACCGACGGCTGCACGAGCGTGGTCAGGTCGTGCTGGAGCCCGTCGACGCGGATGCCGTCGAAGCCGACCACGCTGAGGTCGCGCGGCACCTGGAGGCCGAGCTCCTCGGCCGCCTGGATCGCACCGGCCGCGAGGAGGTCGGACTGCGCGATGATCGCGGTCGGCCGCGTCGCGGCATCCGCGAGCAGCAGGCGCGTCGCCTCGAGTCCCTCCTCGATGGAACTCGCGCCGGCGACGCCGACCCGGATGCCGGGGAACACGTCGCGCGCGCCGCGCAGTCGCTCGACGGCGGTGTCGACGGTCGCCCCGGCCTCCATCTCGGGGGTGAGCTCGCCGCGCGTGCGCGTGGGCTCGAACGGGAGGGTGACCGTCGCGACGTCCGTGTGGCCGAGCGAGCGCACGTGCTCGGCGCCGAGGCGCGTCGCCTCGCGGTTGTCGATGGTGATCTCGGGGATGTCGCCGCCCGGGGCGCCCTCGATTGCGACGAGCGGGATGCCGCGGCGCTGGAGCGCCTCGACCTGGCGGAAGAACTTGGGGCTGCAGCCGATGAGCACGACCGCGTCGACGGGCGCGGTGTCGAGGCTGACGGGCGCGTCGGGGTCGCCCGAGTCGGTGAAGAGGAGGAGGCCGGCTCCGAGGGCCGCGATGCCCTCGGCGAGCCCGTCGAGCGTCTGGATCTTCACGGGATCGAGGAAGGCGGCGCGCACGCGCTCCTCGAGGACGACGCCGACGATCCCCGAGCGGCCGCGGCGGAGCGACCTGGCGCGCGGGTCGGGGCCGGCGTAGCCGAGCTCGGATGCCGCGGCGAGCACGCGCTCCTTCGTGGCATCCGACACCGGACCGGAGCCGCTGAACGCCAGCGATGCGGTGGACGCGGACACGCCGGCGAGCGCGGCGACGTCGGCGAGGGTCACGCGCGGGACGGCACCGGTGGTGGCTGCGGGTTCGGGGCTCACCCTTCGATTGTACGGTCGAATCGATTCGAGCGGGCCAAGCGGTCGACCCGGCGCTCAGGGGCGCTCGGCGATCTCCTTGACCTTCGCGACGAGCCCGTCCCACACCCGCTTCGCGTGCGCCGCCGACTCGGGCGTGGCGTTGTTGTCCTGCGAGAGCGTCAGCACCGTCGGCGCATCTGCCCCGCCGTCGATCGTCCACGTGAGCGTGTGGTGGTCGTCCGGCTCCAGTCCGCTCGTGCGCCGAGGGCTGAAGTGCGTGTGCACGAGCCGGTGCGGCGGGTCGAACTCCAGCACGGTTCCGTGGTCCTCGTACGGACGGCCCTCCCATTCGCCGCTCCAGCGCAGCGCGCCGCCGACCATCCAGTCGGCGTCGAGCCGGGTACCGAACATGTACTCGCGCGCCGCCGCGGGGTCGGTGATCACCGCCCAGACGCGTTCGGGGGTCGCATCGACCTCGACCGCCGAGGTCACGACCAGGTCCTCGAGCATCGCGTGCCTCCTGTCGTCTCGGGCGCCCGTCGCGCGGCGTCGGGTCGACGGCCGCGTCCTCGCCGTCGACGGCCGCGGGGCCGTGGGACGGCGCAGGCACCGTGCGCCGAACGCGGATCGCGCGTCGGCGCACCACCGACGCTACGCCGCCCGCAGCGAGTCCACAGCCCCCTTGCGCCCGCCGAGCCGATCGGTCAGGCGGGTGCGACGGCGAGCACCGCGTCGCGCGCGGCCGCGAACGCCGCGACGCACCGCCGGACCTCGTCCTCGGAATGGGCCGCCGAGAGCTGCACGCGGATTCGCGCCTTCCCCTTCGGCACGACCGGGTACGAGAACGCCGTCACGTAGACCCCGCGTTCCTGCAGCGCGTCGGCGATGCGCGCGGTGAGCGCCGCGTCGCCGAACATGACGGGGACGATCGGGTGCTCTCCGGGCAGCAGGTCGAACCCGGCATCCGCCATGAGCTCGCGGAACAGCGCCGCGTTCGCCGTCAGCCGCTGCCGCAGCTCGCCCGACTCGCTGACGAGCCGGAGCGCCTCGATCGTGCCGGCGACGATCGCCGGCGCGAGCGTGTTCGAGAAGAGGTACGGGCGCGCGCGCTGGCGCAGCAGGTCGACGATCTCCTGCCGGGCCGCGACGTAGCCGCCGGAGGCTCCGCCGAGCGCCTTGCCGAAGGTGCCGGTCGTGATGTCGACCCGCCCCTCGACGCCGCAGTACTCCGGCGTCCCGCGGCCGTGCTCGCCGACGAAGCCGACGGCGTGGGAGTCGTCGACGAAGACCAGCGCGTCGTAGCGCTCGGCGAGGTCGCAAATCTCCTGCAGCGGCGCGATGTAGCCGTCCATCGAGAAGACCCCGTCGGTGACGATCACGCGGCGGCGCGCGCCCGACGCCTCCTGCAGCTTCGCCTCGAGGTCGGCCAGGTCGCGGTTGCGGTACCGGAAGCGCTGCGCCTTCGACAGCCGGATGCCGTCGATGATCGACGCGTGGTTCAGCTCGTCGGAGATGATCGCGTCGTCGGGCCCGAAGAGCACCTCGAAGACGCCGCCGTTGGCGTCGAAGCACGAGGAGAAGAGGATCGTGTCGTCGTAGCCGAGGAAGTCGGAGACCGCGCGCTCGAGTTCGAGGTGGAGCTCCTGCGTGCCGCAGATGAAGCGGACGCTCGCGAGTCCGTAGCCCCACTCGTCGAGGCCGCGATGCGCAGCGGCCACGATGCGCGGGTCGTCGGCGAGCCCGAGGTAGTTGTTCGCGCAGAAGTTGAGCACCGTGCGCCCCGCGACCTCGATCTCCGAGGACTGCGGCCCGTGGATGCCCCGCTCGCGCTTGGTCAGGCCCGCGGCCTCGATCTCGTCGAGCTCGGCGCGCAGCTGGTCCTTCACGGATCCGTACATGTTCAGACCTCCGTCCAGTCGAGGATGACCTTGCCGACCCCGCCGGAGGCGGCGGCGTCGAAGCCCGCGCGCCACTCGCGCGCCGGGTAGCGGTCGCTGATGATGGATGCCACGCGTTCGCGCAGCACGGGGCTGGTCTGCAGCATCGCGCTCATCGAGTTCCAGGTCTCGAACATCTCGCGACCGTAGATGCCCTTGAGCGTGAGCATGTGGGTGACGACCTTGCCCCAATCGACGGCGAACGGCTCGCTCGGCAGCCCCAGCAACGCGATTCGGCCACCGTGGTTCATGTTGTCGATCATCTCGGGCAGCGCCTTGGACGAGCCCGACATCTCGAAGCCCACGTCGAAGCCCTCCCGCATCCCCAGTCGCGGCTGGAGGTCGCGCACGCGCTCGCGCGACACGTCGACCGTGGCATCCGCCCCCATCGTCATGGCCAGCTCGAGGCGGGCCGGCGAGACGTCGCTCGCGACGATGAACCGGGCGCCGACGTGGCGCGCGACCGCGATCGACATGAGGCCGATGGGTCCGCAACCGGTGACGAGCACGTCCTCGCCGACGAGCGAGAACGCGAGCGCGGTGTGCACGGCATTGCCGAAGGGGTCGAAGATCGCGCCGACCTCGGGGTCGACGTCGTCGTGGTGCACCCAGACGTTCTCGCCCGGCATGACCACGAACTCGGCGAACGCGCCGTCGCGGTGGAGGCCGACGCCCTTGGTCCGGATGCACATCTGGCGGCGGCCGGCGCGGCAGTTGCGGCACATGCCGCACACGATGTGCCCTTCGCCGGAGACCCGGTCGCCGACGGCGATGTCGTGCACGAGTTCGCCGACCTCGACGACCTCGCCGTAGAACTCGTGGCCGGGGATCAGCGGAGTGCGGATCTCGGAGGCGGCCCAGTCGTCCCACCTCTCGATGTGGAGGTCGGTGCCGCAGATCCCGGTGCGGAGCACGCGGATCTTGACGTCGGCCGGTCCCGTCTCGGGTTCCGGTCGGTCGACGAGTTCGAGTCCCGCGCCGGGCGCGGACTTGAAGAGTGCCTTCATCGGCGTCGTGTCCTGACTTCGTACGGGCGCCACGCGGGGTGTGCGGGTGCCGGGCTCGCCCGCCGAGGGTCACGGCGCGCGTCGAGGTGACCCGATCATCGTAACGATCGGGGCGAGCGGATGACGCGGGGCGGCGACGGGGCGACGGGGGACCGTCGCCGGAAACGTGGACGAGGACGGCGCCCCATTCGGGTGGCGTCCGTCCTCGATTGCGGTCATCATCACACGGCGATGCGCCGATCCGGTAGCCCCCGTTTCACCCTCGGCGGCGTGTCGACGGTCGCGAGCGCGGCGTCGCGGTTGCACGGCGGGCGGGGTCGGGTCTATCATCGAATCGATTCGAATCGAATCGATTCGATCCCGGAACATCGATCCCGGCGAGCAGCCACCCCGACGACGAGGCAGTAATGTCGCAGCACCGAGACCACGCGGACACCATGAGCGAGCAGGACCAGCACGCACCCGGAACCGACGACGCCGAAGCGAGCGCCGCGGCATCCGGCCGACCCCGCGGCGAACTGGTCGCGTGGCGCAACGCGATCTTCGCGATCTTCTTCCTCTCGGGCTTCGGCCTGGCCAGCTGGGTCGCGCGGATCCCCGCGATCCGCGACGCGGTCGACCTCAGCACGCAGGGCGTCGGCCTCGTCATCCTCATGGGCTCGATCGCCTCCATCTTCGGCCTCGTCGCGGCCCCGTGGCTGATGGCGCGCTTCGGCGCGCGCCTCGGCATGATCGGCGTGCTGGCCACGGCGGCGCTCGGCCTCGTCTCGGTCGGCCTCGGCGGCTCGGCGGTGCCGAGCGTCGCGCTGATCGTGCTCGGCCTCGCGCTGTTCGGCTTCGGCAACGGCGCGGTCGACGTGATGATGAACGTCGAGGGCGCCGAGGCCGAACGCGAGCTCGGCAAGACGGTCATGCCGCTCATGCACGCGTTCTTCAGCTTCGGCACGGTCGCCGGCGCCGGACTCGCGGCCGCGGCATCCGCCCTGGGCATCGCCACCGCGATCCACCTCGGTGCGATCGCCGCGCTCATCGCCGTCGGCGTCGTCGTCGCGGTCCGGTACGTGCCGGTCCGCGAGGAGCTCGGCGACGATGCGCACACGGGCGCGCCGCGCGAGCCGCTCGGCGTCCGCATCCGGCGCAGCCTCTCGGTCTGGACCGACGTGCGCCTCCTCCTGATCGGCGTGGTGATGCTCGGCATGTCGTTCGCCGAGGGCAGCGCGAACGACTGGATCGCGCTCGCCGTGGTCGACGGCCACGGGCTCGACGCGACGACGGGTGCCGCCGTCTTCACGGTCTTCACGATCGCCATCACGACGGCGCGCGTGCTCGGCGGACCGTTCATCGACCGCTTCGGCCGCGTGATCGTGCTCCAGGTCATGGCGGGCATCGGCGTGGTCGGGCTCTCGCTCTTCATCTTCGGCACCGAGCCCTGGATGCTCCTCGTCGGCACGCTGCTCTGGGGCGTCGGCTGCTCGCTCGCGTTCCCGGTCGGCATGTCGGCCGCCGCCGACGTCCCCGACCGAGCGGATGCCGCGGCCCGCGTCTCGGCGGTCGCGATGATCGGCTACTGCGCGTTCCTCGTCGGCCCGCCGCTCATCGGGTTCCTCGGCGAACGGTTCGGGATCCTCAACGGCATGCTCGTCCTCCTCGGCCTGATGGCGATGGCCGGGATCGCCGCGCCCGCGGCGCGCGAGCGGAGCCGCCGGGTCGGCTGACGCCGGCGCTCAGGCGCGGGGTCGGTAGCGCAGGCCGACGACCCCGCCGTCGTAGCCGCGCTGCTCGACGAGCTCGAGTCCGAGCAGCACGGGCGTCGGGAACGCCGGGGTCCCGCCCCCGACGACGACCGGGTGCACGTGCAGCGACACGTCGTCGACGAGGCCGGAGGCGAGCGCCTGCGACGCGAGCTCGGGGCCGCCGACGGCGACGTCGCGGTCGGACGCCGCGGCGAGCGCCCGCACCTCGTCGGGATCGAAGGCCCGCGAGAGCCGGGTGCGCGGCGCGTCGGCGAGATCCTCCTCCGCGAGCGTGCGCGAGCACACGACCTTGTCGGCTGCGGCCCAGATCCCGGCGAAGTCGCGCACGGCGTCGCCCTGGTCGGCGAGGTCCATCACGTCCCACGCCCGGAGCACCTCCCAGACGCGGCGGCCGAGCACGAACGTGCCGACGTTCCGCAGGTCGTCGTTCACCGCCGCGTGCACGTCCTCGCCGGGCACGGCCCAGTCGAAGCGGCCCTCCCGGTCGGCGACGTACCCGTCGAGCGACATCTGGTTGCCGTAGACCACGCGCCCCATGGCGCCCCCGTCCGTCGTGGGCCGCGCCCGCGGCGACCCGCCTCACGTCCAACGTAGACTCGTCGGGTGCGTCTCGTCATCGCCCGCTGCTCCGTCGACTACGCCGGCCGGCTCTCGGCGCACCTGCCGCTCGCGACGCGCCTGCTCATGGTGAAGGGCGACGGGAGCCTGCTCGTGCACTCCGACGGCGGCAGCTACAAGCCCCTGAACTGGATGAGCCCGCCGTGCACGCTCGCCGCCGCCGAGCCCGATGACGACCAGCGCGCGGCCGGCGTGACCGAGGTGTGGAAGGTCACGCACGCGAAGACCGCCGACCAGCTCATCGTGTCGATCCACGAGGTGCTGCACGACTCGGCCCACGACCTCGGCGTCGATCCGGGGCTGGTGAAGGACGGCGTCGAGTCGCACCTGCAGCGGCTGCTGGCCGAGCAGATCGAGCTGCTCGGCGACGGCTACCGGCTGGTGCGACGCGAGTACATGACGGCGATCGGCCCGGTCGACATCCTGGCGACCGATGCCACGGGCGGCTCGGTCGCCGTCGAGCTGAAGCGCCGCGGCGACATCGACGGGGTCGAGCAGCTCACCCGCTACCTCGAGCTCATGAACCGCGACCCGCTGCTCGCGCCCGTGACGGGCGTCTTCGCGGCCCAGGAGATCAAGCCCCAGGCGCGAACGCTGGCGGAGGACCGCGGCATCCGCTGCGTGGTGCTCGACTACGACGCGATGCGGGGCGTCGAGAGCGGCCACGCGCGGCTGTTCTGACCCGCTCGCGGTCGACCCCGCGGGAGGCTCGCCGCGCCGTCTCCGATCCCGCGTTCAGCCGGCACACAGCATTCCCGAGTGTTCCTCGGATTTCGTGCGCCTAGTATGACGCGGTGACTTCCCTCCTCCCCGCCGCCACCGTCGCGCCCCCGCGCGAATGGTCCGCCGTGCTGTTCGACCTCGACGGCACGATCATCGACTCCGCGAGCGAGATCATGGACTCCCTCGCGCACATGTTCACCGAGATGGGCGCGCCCGTGCCCGACCAGGAGACGCTGCGCTCCT
The DNA here is from genome assembly GCF_009674665.1 of Agromyces kandeliae. Taxonomy (GTDB): domain Bacteria; phylum Actinomycetota; class Actinomycetes; order Actinomycetales; family Microbacteriaceae; genus Agromyces; species Agromyces kandeliae. The sequence goes on along the minus strand of NZ_WKJD01000012.1, from coordinate 432,412 downwards.
ACGTCGGCCCACCCCTGCTCGACAGCCTCCGCATGACCGCGGGCTTCAGCGACGTCGACGCGTGGGAGGCGCTCAACGTCTACCGCGACCACTACGACGACCACCTCCTGCACTCCCCGGTGTTCCCCGGCGTCGAGGGCGTGCTCCAGGCGATCCAGGCCGCAGGCCTCCCGATCGCGCTCGCCACGAGCAAGCCCGAGTCGATGGCCCGCGCGGTCCTCGCGCACACCGGCCTCGACCGATACTTCACGGTCGTCGCCGGCGCCAGCGACGACGAGGAGCGCAGCACGAAGGCCGATGTCGTCGCCGAGGCGCTGCGCCGACTGGCCGACCTCGGGCTCGACACGTCCGACCCCGTGATGGTCGGCGACCGCGGCTACGACGCACTCGGCGCAGCCGCGCACCAGGTGCCGACGATCCTCGTCGAGTGGGGGTACGGCTCCCCCGCCGAGGCGGCGGACGCCCTGGCGGTCGTGCACTCGGCCGACCAGCTGCGGAGCATGCTCATCGGCTGATCCCCCCGGGCTCCGGCCCGCGCGGCATCCGCTCGCCGACGACCCTCCCCGGCCGGCCGGACCGCATGGACACCGCGTGCGCGGGTGCGTGACCGCGCCCGTCGACGGGATTCCCATGCGGTCGACTTCCGTCACGGATGCTTCGACGCACGCCTCGCGCGTCGAAGCATCCGTCGCACCGACCCCTCCAACACGAGAAAACCTCGATAGCAACGATTCGGGGTTGCTCCCTTCCGGACCCTTCCCTCCGCCCCCGTGCGGGGGGCAGGATGCCGGGTACGTCCGCCCACCGGCGGACGACGTTTCGTGTCCCGTGGTCACCGTCCACGGGCACTCGGAGGGAGAAACATGCAAGGGAAGACCAGCCGCGCGCGTCGTCGCGTGGTTGCGACGATCCCCGTGCTCGCACTCGCGGCCGCCGGTTTGGCGACCGTTGGAACGAGCACGGCGACCGCCGCACCGGCACCCGTCATCGGTGCCGACGAGTACTACATGAACTACGCCGCACCACGGGCGGAGGCCGCGTTCCAGACCGACGAGGCGACCGACGTCGCCATCGACGGCACGGCCGCCAAGGGCGGCGCCATCAGCGGGTCCGTGGCCGAGCAGTCCGCGGCGATCGACAAGAAGTACGCCCAGGGCAACCCGGTCGCCGCGCGCGGCCTGGCGAAGCTCGAGGCCAAGTCGATCAAGACCGGCAAGAGCCCGAAGGCGCTCAAGCAGGCGAAGTCGACGCAGGAGGCCAAGCTCCTGACGATCCTCATCGAGTTCAACGACGAGGCGAACGACGACTTCACCGACAGCTGGGTGCCCGAGTACTGGGGCGCGTCGACGTGCAAGCCCGGCGAGGTCGTCAACGGCCCGCTGCACAACAACATCCCGAACCCTGCCGACTACCCGCTCGAGGACAACAACTCGATGTGGGTCGAGGACTTCTCCCCCGAGCACTTCGACAAGATGCTCTTCACCGATGAGGGCATCACGGAGCGCGTGCGCCCCGACCTGACCGGCCCCGACGGCGAGCCGGGCATCGACATCTCGGGCTACACGATGAAGTCGATGTACGAGGAGATGTCGCGCGGCGCCTACACCGTGACCGGTGAGGCGACGCCGTGGGTCACGATGCCGCACTCCGAGGGCTGGTACGGCGCCACCCGCTGCTTCCTGAACGACGACGGCGAATACGAGGCCGGGGCCTACCAGGGCATGCAGGGCCACCCCGACAACCCGCTCGGCGCGAACGCGCTGCCGATCGACGCGGTCGCGGCCCTCGCCGCGGCGCAGCCCGACTTCCCGTGGGCCGACTACGACGTCGAGGACCAGGGCGACCGCGACGGCGACGGGAACTACAACGAGCCGGACGGCGTGATCGACCACGTCGTGCTCGTCCACGCGGGCGAGGACAAGTCGGGCGGCGGCGGCGCAGAGGGCACCTATGCCATCTGGGCGCACTCGTCGGCCGTCCCCGGCGGCGCCGACATCCCCGGCACCGACCTCAAGCTCTCGAACTACATCGTGCAGCCCGAGGACTCGGGCGTCGGCGTGTTCGCGCACGAGTACGGCCACGACCTCGGCCTGCCGGACCTGTACGACGTCTCGGGCGCCGGCAGCTCCGACGTGGACTTCTGGGACCTGATGTCGTCGGGCTCGCACTCGGGCCCGATCTTCCAGTCGATGCCGACCCACATGGGCCTCTGGGACAAGTGGGTGCTCGGCTGGGCGGACCCCAAGGTCGTGAACCCCGGTGACGACATGCAGACCATCAAGGTCGGCCAGACGTCGAACCCGAAGAAGGGCACCCAGGACGGCATCAAGGTCAACCTGCCCGACAAGGTGATCACGCTCGCCGACCCGCACAGCGGCGAGAACATGTGGTACACCGGCGCGGACCAGGACTGGGCCGACATCCGCCTGTCCCGCACGGTCGACGTTCCGGCCGCGGGCGACGCGAAGTTCTGGATGTGGAACGACTACGTCATCGAGGAGGACTGGGACTTCGGCTTCATCGAGGTCTCGACCGACGGCGGCGCCACCTGGGACGAGCAGAAGGTCTACGCCGAGGATGGCTCCGAGGTCAGCACCGGAGACGCCTACGGCGACCCCGAGGGACGCCTCGGCGACTACGGCGGCAAGAAGTACGGCCTCACCGGTCACACCGACGGCTGGGAGCACCACTACGTGGACCTCACGCCGTTCGCCGGCACCTCGGTGCAACTGCGGCTCCGCCAGGCCACGGACGCGGCCTACCTCGACCGCGGCTGGTTCGCCGACGACTTCGAGCTGGTCGCCGACGGCGCCACGGTCTGGAGCGACGACGTCGAGTCCGGTGACAACGGCTGGACGAACGAGGTCTCGACCTTCGTCGACTCGACCGGCCCCGGCTGGCGCATCGACACCGGCACCTCGGTCAAGGCGCAGTACTACCTCGTCGAGTGGCGCAACTTCGACGGCTTCGACGAGGGCCTGAAGTACGGCTACAACACCGTCTACAGCGACGGCGCCTGGAAGGTCGAGAAGGTCGCCTACAACGCGCCCGGTGCCCTCGTCTGGTACCGCGACACGACGTACGGCAACTCGAACCAGATCATCTCGAACGAGGCGGCCCTGCCGAGCTACGGTGCGAAGGGCGGTCTGCTCATCGTGGACAGCCACTTCGACCCGCTGCAGCGCACCGGCGCGGCGGCCGACGCCGACCCGACGACGCTGAACGTGATGCCCTCGCGTGCGCAGTCGTCGAACGCGGCGTTCGGCCTGACCGAGACGCACCCCTTCACTGAGTGCTTCACGCTGGCCGACCCCGAGACGGAGTACTGCACCGAGATCCCCGCCCTCCCCGCGGTGAGCACCTTCACCGACGACCAGGGCTGGGTCCCCGGCTTCGCCGTGAGCCCGACCGGTTCGCTGTACTACCGCGACCGCGACGCCTCGGTGGTCGTCCCGTCGGTGGGCAGCGCGCCGTACTCGGTGCCGCTGTACCACTTCGACGGCACGCCGGCGACGGAGTACTTCGGCCTCGACATCGGGATCGGTCCGTTCGGCACGGGCAACCCGGCCGACGACGGCGTGGGCTTCGGCACCGTCATCACGGTGAAGAAGGCCCTGACCGGCAACACCGCAGCGCTGATCGAGGTCACCCCGCCGTCGGCGGGCTGATCGAGACAGCCTGAACCGGCGAGGCGCCGGCCCCACGAGGGGTCGGCGCCTCGTCGCGTGTCGGGGTGAATCGGCGCCGGGCTCAGCCGCGACCGGGTGCCGTGGTCGCGAGCAGCCCGTCGAGCAGGCGCTCGATGCCCCAGGCGAACCGCGAGGCGGGGTCGTCCGCGAGCGCGCGCGTCCGATCGCCGAGCGGGAACGCCTCGGCGTCGTCCCAGAGCGTCGCGGATGCCGCGGTCGCCGGCGTCGTGACGACGGGCGCGGACGCCTCGCCCGCGCCAGCCACGTCGGCGGCGTCGAACGCCACCGCGCCGAGCACGTGCACGCGCACGGCGTGCGTCGCGCGGCCCGCCTCGACGGGGTCGAGTCCGGCATCGGCGAACGTCGCGAGCAGGCGCTCGTCGAGGCGCCGCGCGTTGGGCCCGTCGAGCGGGGTCGCGAGGAGCAGTCCCACCGCGCCGGGCCGTTCGACGAGGACCGAGCGCAGCCCCTCGGCCAGCGCGACGACGCGGGCGCGGGCGGGCGGCGCGGCCGGGACATCCGCCTGGCTCGTGTCGAGCCTGCCGAGCAGTTGCTCGACCATGCCCGCGAGCAGCGCCCCCTTGTTCGGGTAGTACGTGTACATCGCCGTCGGCGTGAGCCCGAGCACGCCGGCGACGCCGCGGACCGAGACCGCGTCGAAGCCCTTCGTCTCGAGCAGCTCGAATGCGGCGTCGAGGATCTCCGCGTGCGTGAGGCTGCGTCTGGGTCCGGGTCTCATGGGGCCTTCCGTAGGGGACTCGACACACCGTACAGTGTTGCGACCGACCCTCGCCGCGTGGACGCGAACGCGAACGCGTGCCACGCTGGAGACGAGCGGCCGGGCGACGCGTGCCTCGGCGCAGGACGGGGAGGTCGAGCGCATGACGCAGCCGGACGCCGCACGGATCACGGTCGTCGGCGACGCCCTGATCGACGAGCTGCGGGATCCCTCTGGTTCGCGCGAGTTCGTCGGCGGCGCCGCCCTCAACGTCGCGGTCGGTCTCGCACTCCTGGGCGAGCAGGTCACGCTCGTGGCGATGCTCGGCGACGACGAACCCGCCTCGCGGATCCGGGCCTTCCTGGCCGACTTCGGAGTGCGCCTCGTCGAGAGCCCCTCGGCGCTCGGCACGTCCCGCGCGGTCTCCGACCGCAGCGAGGGCGGCGAACCGCGCTACGTGTTCAACGATGCCGCGCAGCACCGTCGACTCTCGTTCGACGCCGCGACGCGCGAGGCGCTCGGCGACGCCGACCTCGTCGTCGTGAGCTGCTATCCGTTCGACGACGCCGAGCAGGTCGACGCGCTGCTCGACGCAGTGCACGATCCCGAGCAGCGGCTCGTCGTCGACGGCAACCCGCGCGCGGGCATGCTCCACGACCGCGAGGCGTTCCTCGCCGCCTTCGAGCACGTCGCCTCGCGGTCGCTGCTCGTCAAGGCCGGCGACGAGGACGCGGAGCTGCTCGCACGCGAGTCCCTCGAGGCATTCGTGCAACGGCTCCGCTCGGGAGGACCCGGACGACCGGCGGTGCTCGCCACGGCCGGTCGACGGGGAGCCGACGTCCACCACGACGACATCGACGTCCACGTCGACATCGTGGACCTTCCGGGTCGGGTCGTCGACACGATGGGTGCAGGGGATGCGACGCTCGCGGCGATCGTCCACCACGTCGCCCGAGACGGGATGCCGGCCGATCGGGAGGCCTGGCAGGCGGCACTCGACGAGGCGATGACGATCGCCGCCGCAACCGTCCGCCACGAGGGCGCGCTGCTCCGCACCGGGTCGCCGTCTCCTGAGCTCGGGAGCTGACCGGCCGAACTGGGGTCTTGCGTGCGTGCCGGGGCGGGGTCGTAGACTCGCCCCAACCGCTGATGGCGACATCGGCACGGTGCGCACCCCCGATCGGCGCTCCGCCCCAGAGAACTCCGATCTCGGCACCATGCCACGCCGGAAGCGAGCCGAGTCCCCCGGCGCGCACCACGAGACCCGCGTCGGACGCCGCGCGCCGACCCGCGCGAACGGTGCGACGAGAGGAGTGGCAGTGCCCGATGCCGCCGGCGGTCATCCGGCCACCTCGCCACTCGCGCTTCCCGTCGTCGCCACCCCCACCGACGACCGGTTGATCGCGTCGGCGAGAGCGGGCGACGGCTTCGCGGTGACGCGGCTCTGGCATCGGCACGAGCCTGCGGCGGCGGCCGCCGCCGGCGCGACGCCGGGTTCGGCCGACGTCGAGTTCGTCGTCGAGGCCGCGGCGGCGCGCTTCTCCGCCTGGATCCTGGCCCCCGCCGCGCCCGTCGGCGCGATGCGACCGCACGTCCTCGCGGCGGTGCGCGAGGCCGCCGCCGCCGCCGACGGCCGGGGCGGGACGACCCTCGATCACGTGCCCGCGCTGGTGGCTCCGGCGGAGTGGTACGCGGCAGACCTCCCGGCCGGCCTCGACGACGGCGAGGCCGTCGCGGTCGCCTTCACGTCGCTCGGCACGGCTGCGCAGGAGGCGCTGTGGCTCACCGAGATCGACGGGCTCCCGCCGGTCGAACTCGCCGCCGAACTCGCGCTGACGCCCGCCGAGACGGAGGCGCTCGTCGCCACCACCCACGCGGGCATCCGCGACGCCTGGATCCGACAGCGCGCTGCCGCAGTCCCCGCCGGCGGCGACTGCGACGGCGCGCTCGCGGAACTCGGCGCCCCGGGTGCTCCGGGTCGGCGGATTCCGGGTCGGGTCCGGGCGCACGTCGGGACCTGCGACGGATGCCGCGCCGCGGCGCTGCCCGCGGCGGAGCTCGCCCACCGGCTGGTCGGGCTCGTCCCGCTCCTCGTGCTCGGCGGCGCCTCGGGCGTCGCGTTCCTCGAGGCGACGCGCGCGGGCTCGTCGGCGGCCGTGGTGGCGCCGATCCCGGCGCTCGAGGACCGCCGCACCGTTCTCGCCGCGATGACCGCGGGGGCGATCGCCGGAACCACGGCCGCCGCGACGTCCGGCGCATCACCCGCGAGTGCCGCGTCGAGCGGATTCGGGACCGGCGTCGCACAGCTCGCCCGTTCCGTCGCGCGCGTGCCGCGCAGCGCCCTCCTCGCCACGTCGGCGACGCTGGCGGCGGCAGCTGCGGCGGTCGTGGTGGTCGCCGCGATCTCCGGTGGGACGCCGGGTCTCGGCTCGCTCGACTCCGCCGTCGGCGCCGATGGCGGTGCGGCCGACATCTCGGCGGCACCGCCCGGCGTGGCTCCCCCCGAGATCGTCTCGACGGACCTCCCTGCCGAACCGCGCCCGACGCCGGACGGCGGCGGAGCGACGACCCCGCCGACCGACGCCTCACCGGACGCCGCGGCGCCCGACGGTTCCTCGTCGCCGGACGGCGCGGCGGCCCCGAGCGTCGACGACCCGACGACCGGCGGGGACCCATCAACCCCGCCCCAGCCGGAACCGGGGAGCCCGCCGGCGCCGCCGCCCGGGGACGGCGTGAGCACCCCGATCGCCGACCCCGCCAAGCCCTCCGCCGGACTGTCGTTCACGGTCGGCGAGCCTGGAGACGCCGGCTGGCGGCCGCTCACCGTCACCGGCCCAGCGGGTGCGGAATTCACCATCTTCGATGACGGGAGCGTCCTGATCCAGGGCGTCCTGGACGGCACGGGCACCGCGAACTTCGCCGTACGCGGCTCTGTCAACGGCCTGACGATCGGATACAGCTCGACCTCGGTGACGGCGGGCGGATCCGGATCGACCGGCGGCACGAGCGCGAAGTCGTCCGGCGTCTCCGGCCCGGGACGAGGTGCCGGAACGCAGGACTGAGCAAGCCGGGCAGTGCAACCCCTTCCCCCGAGGTCCCTTCCGGAGGCTAGACTCCCACTTCGCGTGTCACGACGAGTGGGGGACGAACGTGGAAGACCTGGACACCCAGACGACGACCGGCGGTGCGCCCGGCATCAGCCGCCGAACCGTGACGAAGGCGGCCGCCTGGAGCGTGCCCGCCATCCTCATCGCGGCACCGGCTCCGGCCTATGCCGCGAGCGGCGGAACGACACTGGCCTCGGTGGTGGGCAGCTGTGCCGGAAGCGGCGCGACCGGCAGGATCGACGTCACCCTGCCGGACCTTCCGGCCGGGTCGCAGGTGCAGATCGTGCTCTCCCACTCGGGGCAGGGCGGCTTCACGGCGAGCCCGAACTTCGTACCGACCAGCCAGAACGGCACGACGTACCTCGTCACGGGCACAGGGGCGACGTTCACGGGGCAGTTCACGATCACCTTCAGCCTCGGCAAGGACCAGACGGGCACGGTGACCGCCACCGTCACCGCCATCACCGGGGTTATCGTCGACGGCGACAACGTCGGTTTCGTCACGAAGCGCCGCGACGGGAACAGCCAGAACTACAACCAGTGCTCGGCGGGCTGACCGCTACTCCGCCCGGCCGGCGTCGTCGGGCAGGATCGGCTCGACCGCGTCGGCGTGCCGAGCGGAGATGGCGCGCGCCTTCCGCGTCGCGAGCTCGATCAGGACGAGGAGCGCGGCGACCGCGAACACGCTGAGGAGCGCTGCGACCGGGTCGCGCTGCGCGGCCTGGATGATCGCGTTGACCGTCGCGAGCCCGAGGACCCCGTAGAGCGTCGCCCACATCGCCCCGCCGACGACGAGCGCGGGGAGGTACTTGACGAGCGGCATCCGCAGCACGCCGGCGGCGAGGTTCACCGCGGTCTGGAAGCCGACGGTGAGGAACGACAGGGCCACGACCGGGGCCCCGAACCGCTCGATCACGGCCTCGGCGCGAGCGAGCTGCGGCGCCATCCGCCCGCGCCGTTCGATCAGGCGCTTGACCCCCGCGCGCGAGCCCCGACCGAGGGCGTAGGTGCCGCCCGCGCGCAGCAGCACGATCAGGAACAGCACGGCGATCGCCGCCGGAAGGGGCCAGCCCTCGAAGATCTCCACCGCACCGCCTGTCGCCGTCGTCGACCGCCGGGGGCGGCGACCGCCGCCCGGACGTCGCGGTCGTGGGTACGCCCCGAGTCTATCGTCGCGATCCCTTCCGAGCCGGGCCCGCCGCCGATACTGTCGGTCCCGAACCTGTGGAGGGATCATCATGACGCGGAACCCGGTCAAGCTCATCTCCGAGGGCTTCTCGCCCGTCCCGTCGCTGGAGGCCTACGACGCCGTGCGGGTGTCGGCGGTCGACGAGTTCGGCGGCGGCACGGGCGGCGCCGAACTCGACGTGATCGGCGTCCTCGTCTTCGACGAGGGCGATCTGCCCGAGGGCATCGGCCTCGACCGCGACGCGCTCGGCCGGGCCGGGTTCGAGGCGAAGGCCGGGCAGACCCTGATGCTTCCGCAGCCCGGCCACAGCCTGATCATCGTCGTCGGCGGCGGCCCCGAGCCCGAGGCGACGGATGCCGTGCTCCGCGACGCAGGCGCGGCCTTCGTCCGGGCCGTCAAGAAGGCGACGACGGTCGGGCTGCGCGTGCCCTCGATCGGGTCGACGGATGCCGCGGCCGCGGCGCGCGCGCTCACCGAGGGCGTGCTGCTCGGCCGGTACCGCTACGACGCGCTCAAGGCCGAGGCGCGCGAGCCCGCACTCGAGCGCCTGGAGCTCCGTCTGGACGGCGTGGACGCGGAGGCGGCATCCGCCGGCATCGCCGAGGGCGTCGTCACGGCCCGCGCGACGGCGATCGCACGCGACCTGGCCAATACGCCGCCCAGCCACCTCACGGCCACCGACCTCGGCGAGGTCGCCGAGCTGCTGGGCGGACGCTTCGGGTTCGACGTCGAGGTGTTCGACCGCGAGCAGCTCATCGAACTCGGCTGCGGCGGCATCCTCGGCGTCAACGCGGCGAGCGCGGAGGAGCCGCGCATGATCGTCCTGAACTTCCTGCCCGAGGGGAACGCGACGGGGCACCTCGGACTCGTGGGCAAGGGCATCATGTACGACTCGGGCGGCATCAGCCTCAAGCCGAGCGACCCGATGCACCTGCTCATGAAGATGGACATGGGCGGCGCCGCGGCGGTGCTGGGCGCCTTCACGGCGCTCCGCGACCTCGGCGCCACCGCGCGCGTGACGGGCTGGCTGATGTGCACCGACAACATGCCGTCGGGGTCCGCCTACAAGCTCGGCGACGTCCTCACCGCCAGGGGCGGGACGACCGTCGAGGTGAAGAACACCGACGCCGAGGGTCGGCTCGTCATGATGGACGGCCTCGTCCTCGCGACCGAGGAGGGCGTCGACGCGATCGTCGACATCGCGACCCTCACGGGCAGCGCGCTCCGCGCGCTCGGTGAGACGCACTCGGTCGTGCTCGGCACGAGCCAGCCGCTGGTCGACCGCCTGGTCGAGGCGGGCGACGCGACCGCGGAGGCCACGTGGCAGTTCCCCCTCGTGCGCAAGTACCGCAAGCTCATGGACTCCGACGTCGCCGACATCGCGAACATCGGCGGCACGAACGCCGGAGCCACCACGGCCGCGCTGTTCCTCGCCGAGTTCGTCGGCGACACTCCGTGGGCGCACCTCGACATCGCCGGGACCATGAGCGCCGAGAGCGACGACGCCTGGCGCTCGAAGGGCGCGACGGGCTACGGCGCGCGCCTGATCATCGACGTCGCGAAGGGGTTCACTCCGGTCGACTGACGGATGCCACGGAGACGACCGCCCCGTCGGCCTCAGACCGCGGGCTCGGCGTGCGTCCCGACCCAGTCGAGCAGCGGCTCGACCGCGTGCCAGATGCGATCGACGTCGCCCATGACCGCCTCGGGCGGGAGGGTGCCGAGACCGGCGAAGTGCGTCATCCGCAGCAGCTCGATGCGCGGGTGCTCGCGATCGAACCCGCGCGGCGCGGTCTTGAGGAACGGGCCGGCGAGCTCGAGCCCGCGCTCCCCGAGCGACCGGACGATCGCGTCGAGCTCGACCGCGGCCGGACCGTCGGCGGCGATCGCCTCGCGTGCGCGCTGCAACTGGGCGCGGGACGGTTCGTAGAGCCCGCCCCCGGCGTGCAACCCCTCCGCGGAGATGGACACGTAGACGCCGCCGACCCGGCCCGCGGTCATCGCGCCGTTCAGCTTGTATGGGGACTTGTCGGCGCTGAAGCGGACGTCGCGGTTCGGCCGGAACACCTTCGCCGGACCGTAGCGTTCTCCCGCGATCGCGGCGAGCCGTTCGAGCGGCAGCCGGACGTGACGCTCGTAGTCGGAGCGATGCGCCTGCCACCAGTCGCGCGAGTTGTGCGCTTCGAGCTCGGCGTAGAACGCGAACGCCTGGGGCCCGAACAGTCGCTCGTCGGGCGCGAACGGGTCACCGGGAGCGGCGGATCCTGGCGCCGGACGATCGGCGGTCATGATGCGCCCGGTCAGTCGGCCGCGGTCCGGCCGGCCTCGGCGTTCGGCCCGCGGCCGCGGCTCGCGCCGTCGGGAAGGGCGGCCTCGATCGCGGCGATGATCGCCGGGTCGTCGGGCACCGTGGTCGGACGGAACCGACGGACCTCGCCGTCGGGGAGCACGAGGAACTTCTCGAAGTTCCACACGACGCGGCCGGCCCTGCCGGAGGCATCCGCCGTCTGCTTCAGCTCGGTGTAGAGCGGGTGCTCGCTGCGGCCGTTGACCCTCACCCGGTCGAGGATCGGGAAGGTGATGCCCCACGTGGACCGGCAGTACTCGCTGATCGCGTCGTTGGAGGAGAGCTCCTGCAGGAACTGGTTGCTCGGGAAGCCGAGCACCGTGAAGCCGCGGTCGGCGTAGGTGCGCTGGAGCTCCTCGAGCTGCTCGTACTGCGGGGCGAGCCCGCAGCGCGAGGCGACGTTCACGACGAGCCTGACCTGGCCGGCCCAGTCGCCCAGCGTGCGGGTCTCGCCGGACATCGTGCGGAACGGGATCGTCTCGAGCTCGGTCATGCGTCGCTGCTCCTCGGTTCGGTGCCTCCACGCTATCGCCGGGCGCTGGGAACCGCCTCGTAGTCGCGACCCGCCCGGCGAGCCGACGCCGCGTCAGCGGGTCGCGCGCGCCAGGTAGACCGCCTCGGTGCGACTCGACGCGCCGAGCTTGCGCAGGATCGCCGAGACGTGCACGCTCGCCGTCTTCCCGCTGATGTAGAGCCGTTCGCCGATCTGCCGGTTGCTGAGGCCCTCGGCGATGAGGTCGAGCACCTGGCGTTCGCGCGCGGTCAGCTCGGCGACCGCGTCGGCCGGTTCGTCCGCTCCGGCGACGCCCGCCGCACCCTGCCGGGTGTCGCGGTGCGTCGCTCCGTCGAGCGCGAGGCCCGCCTGCATCGCGACGCGGGCGGTGCGCGTCTGCACGGCCGTGACGCCGCCGTCGACCGCACCGTCGAACGCCTCCTTGAGCATGTCGCGCGCGGCCTGGCGATCGCCCGCATCGAGGAGCGCCTCGCCCAGGCGGAGCAGGGCGTACGGCCTGAGGAACCTGGGGGCGGTCTCGGCCGTGGCGCGCTCCGCGGCCTCCCGCCACGCCGCTTCGGTCGGGGTCAGCTCGGCGTCGACGAAGGCCTTCCAGATCGGATGCGTCGGCCAGAACGACAGCCGCGCCATGAGCGCTCGCACGTCGGACTCGGCGCCGACGATCTCGGCGGCCTCGGCCTCGGAGACCAGTGCCGGGTCGGCGCGCACCGCGGCGATCACCCGCGCGAGCGCCCACAGCAGAGGCTCGGCGTAGCCGGCGAGCGGCAGCACCTCCTCGTGCAGCACGCCGCGCCCGTCGCGCCAGGCCTGCGACAGGTCGCCGACCGCGAGCCCGATCTCGACGGCCACGCGACCGACCGCCAGCCGGGTCTGCATCTCGACCTGCATCACGGGCCCCATCGCGGGGCGGAGCCGGCGGAAGGCCTCGGCAGCGTGCTCCGCATCGCCGCGCCAGACCAGCGCCCAGAGCTTCGCACGCTCGAGGTAGGTGCGGACCGGCCCGGGCGGGTCGAGCGCGAGCGCGCGCTCGATGAGGGCGTCGGCGCGCTCCCACTCGCCGAGCGCGAACAGCGGGTCGACCGCGTTCGAGGCGAGGATCACGCCCGAACTGCGCTCGACGCCCTGCGCGCGGGCACGCGCGAGCCCCTCCTCGGCGAGCCGGACGGCCTCGGGGAAGTCGCCGACGAGGTAGCGGAGGTCGGACGCGTTGACCCAGTACCGGAGCAGCGCGGCACCGTCTCCGTCGGCGAGCTCTCGCGCCCGCTCGATGTCGACGAGCGCCCGGTCGACCTCGCCGCGCGAGGCGCGGCTGACCGCGCTGATGTTCATGGCGACGGAGGCGTAGCGTGCCGACCCGATGGCGCTGGCGAGCTCGTACGCGGCGTCGGCCATCTCGACGGACTCGTCGATGCGCGCCTCGATCATGAGCCGCCCGGCGAGCCCGGTCATCACCGTCGCACGGACCTCGTCGGCGCCCTCGTCGGGGATCGCGGCGAGCGCCTCCTCGAGCATGGCGATGGAGCCGCCGCGGCCCATGTTCGCCTGGTAGAGCGCCTTGTCGCGCAGCAGCCTCGGGTACTGCGGGTCGCTTCGCGGGCACTCGGCGAGCGCCAGCTTCACCAGGGCGAGGCTGCGTTCGCCCTCGCCGGCGTGGCGGAGCTGCGACGCGGTTCGGCCCATCAGCTCGAGCTTGGTCATCCCCGCGATCCGCTCGGCGTCGGGGACCGTCTCCCACAGCTCGAGGGCGCGCTCGCCGAGCTGCGCGGACGTCGCGTAGGCGACCGCGGCCCGCGCCTCGCGCATGGCCTGGATCGTCGCGGGGAAGGCCCGGACCGGGTCGCGCGCGCCCAGCCAGTGGTACGAGATCTCGGCGGCGAGGCGGCGCCCGCCCGCGGCGGCCGCGGCCTGCGCCTCGTACGCCTCGGCATAGCGTGCGTGGAACCGGGCGCGCTCGCCCGGGAGGAGGTCGGCGAGGATCGCCTCGCGGACGAGCGCGTGGCGGAACGCGTAGTCGTCGCCGTCGATGACGAGGACGCCGTAGGTGACGGCCTCACGGGCGGCCGCCTCGAGCTCCTCGTCGCCGCCCCGGTACACCGCGGCGAGCAGGGCGTGCGGCACGCGCACGCCGCCGGTCGAGAGCAGCCGCAGCAGTTCCTGCGCGTCGTCGGAGAGCCGCTCGTAGCGGGCGAGCAGCAGGTCGCGGAGCGTCCCGGGCACGAAGCCCTCGTCGCGGCACCCGTCGATGCCCACGAGTTCCTCGACGAAGAACGGCACGCCGTCGCTGCGGCGGAACACGGTCTCGAGCACGCGGTCGCTCGGCGCCTCGTCGTCGATGAGCGTGGCGACCAGTGCACGGACCTCGCTCTCGTTCAGTCGCTCGAGTTCCCGCCGCTCGACCCACCGGTCGCGCTCGGCCTCGGAGAGGAACAGGCGGAGCGGATGCCCCCGGGTGACGTCGTCGGTGCGATAGGTCAGCAGCATGAGCAGGCGACCCGAGCCCAGCGAGCGGAGCAGGAAGCGCAGCAGCGCCAGCGTCGCGGCATCCGCCCAGTGCAGGTCCTCGATGACGAGGACGATCGGGAGGTCGCGCGACAGGGTCTCGAGCAGCACCGCGACGGCCTCGTGGAGCTGGCCGCTCCCGGCACCGCCGGGCGTGATCACGATCTCGCCCGACGTCACGGCGTCGGATGCCGCGAGCTCGGGCAGCAGCGCGATGAGCGCCGCACGACCCGGGCCGACGGCGTCGAGCGCGCCCTCCGCGCCGACCTGGGCGACGAGCTGCCGGAGTGCACCCTTCACCGGCGCATAGGGCGCTGCGACGTCGCCGAGGTCGACGCACTGCCCGAGCACGAGTCGGACATCGGGCCCGAGCCCCGCCATGAACTCGGACACGAGACGGGACTTGCCGATGCCGGCCTCGCCGCCGATCACCGCCGTCGCGGGCGTGCCGACGCGCACGGCATCGAGGAGACTGTTGAGCCACTCGAGCTCGGCGTCGCGGGCGATCATCGTGGGGCTCGACGAAGAGCTGGTCACACTCATATCGTCCCACGCACCCACGACAACGGCGCCGGCCCCGTCGGGCCGACGCCGTGACGTGGTGTCCGCGGATCCGGCGGCGCCCGCCGATCGCTCCGCCGCGCCGCGCTGGGTGATCGGGATCACCGCGCGAACTGCGGCAGGTGGAAGCGGCGGTGCGGCGCACGGACGCGGCGGGCGCTGCGACCCACGACGGGCGACTCGGCCTCGCGCTCGGCCGCGGCCCGCGCGTGCGCGATCCGCTGCTCGGCGCCGAGCAGGTTCACCTCGTGCACCTGCTGTGCGACGAATCCCGCTGAGTAGTCCATGGTCTCCTCCTGGTCTGGGTGATGGTCCGAGACTCCTCCCTGAGGTGGCCCGGGTTCATCGGGAGATGTCCCTATTTCCGTGGTGCGGGGCCGCTGAGGTGGCCTCAGGGCCCCGCTCGGTCGGATGCGGATGTCCGGGTCGATCCGACCTCAGTGCGACAGGGTGGGCATGCGGTGGTATCCGTCCTTGCGGAACTGGATCACCGACGCGGTCACGGCCCATGCCGTGACGAGCCCGAGCATGAGCATCGCTGCGAACATCACGCACCTCCTTCCGTGTCTTCCTTGGGGTCTCGATGTGGTCCTGGTGTCCGGGCCGCACCCATCCGATGCGACGATGGTGCTCCCTGAGCCATCCCTCGCCCATCGGCAGTTCTGCGTATTCGGGGCCGAGGTTCCGGCCCGGTGCCCTCAGGCGGCCGGCTCCGACGCCTCGTCGAGCGTGGCCGGAGGCGATTGCGCCGTCGTCAGCGCGCGCACCGATTCGGGCACGGGCGTGCCCGGAGGCGTGAGCCCTGAGGCGATCGGCGCGGCCCATCGGCGTACGAGCGGCACGACGCCGGCCCAGGCCGCATGGTCCTCGCCGTCGTCGGGCTCCTCGGAGGGCCCGCCCGAGCGCTGCTTCATGACGACGTCGTCGAGCGCGAGCCGGAGCACGCGCGTCGCGGCGACCTCCTTGCGCCGCATGCCGCGCACCTCCGCCGCGCGCCCCGGCATGAGCCGCTCGGACAGCGCGAGCAGCGCGGCATCCGCCTCGTCGTCAGGCACCGGCTCGAGCACGCCCTGCACGGTCGCACTGCGGTAGTTCATCGAGCTGTCGAACAGCGATCGCGCGTAGACGAGGCCGTCGAGGGAGGTCACGGCGAAGGCGACCGGCGTGCGGGTGGATGCCGCGCGGAGCGCGAACCCTCCCCCGGTCGAGCCGTGCAGCACGACGTGCTCGCCGACGCGCGCGTAGCCCATCGGGACCACGACCGGCACTCCCCCCGCGACGACCGCGAGGTGTCCGACGAGTTCGGCGTCGAGGAGCTCGTGGAGTGCGAACCGGTCGACGGTCTCGCGGTCGGGCAGGCGGCGGATGCGGCGGACCGGAGCTGCGGGGCCGGCGGAGGGGTTCGGGGTGCTGGTCATGCGACCAGTGTGCGCGCGAAGCTGGTATGGTGAGCAGACCAGTTCTCGTTCATTCGAGCAGTCCAGTGGAGGATGCGATGGACGGACCGCTGCTCACCATCGACCGCGACGACGCGCGTCCGCTCGGCGTGCAGCTCGTCGACGGGCTCCGCCGCGGCATCCTCACCGGGCTGCTGCGGACCGGCGACCCGCTGCCCTCCACGAGGTCGCTCGCAGCCGAGCTCGGCGTCGCCCGCAGCTCGGTCGTCGCCGCCTACGACCAGCTCGCCGGCGAGGGCTACCTCGAGGTGCGCCAGGGCGCGCCGACCCGCGTCGCACCGCTCGCGACACCCCCGACGGCGGCGCCCACCCCCGCGGTCGAGGCCCCCGTGTCGACGGTCGCTGCGGTCCGGGAGGCCGCCGGACCCGCGGGGACCACCATCACCGAGCGCGGTGCGGCGCTCGACCTCCGGCCCGGCCGGCCGTCGACGGCGAGGCTCGACGAGCGCGCGTGGCGCGCGGCATGGCGCGCCGCCGCGCGCGACGCCGTGCCCGACGACACCGAACCCGACTTCGGCGCACCGCGCCTCCGCGCCGAGATCGCCGAGCACCTGCGGCACGCCCGAGGCGTGACCTGCTCGCCCGACGACATCGTCGTCACCGCAGGCACCAGCGACGCCGTGGCGCTCCTCGCGACCGCGCTGCGGATCCTCGTCGAGGGGACCCCGCGCGTCGCCGTCGAGCATCCCGGCTACCCCTCGGCGCGGCGCGTGCTCGTCCGCCGCGGCGCGCTCGAGACGGTCGCGGTGCCGGTCGACCGCGACGGCATCGAGGTCGACGCGCTCCGCGGCATCCGCCCCGCACCCCATGCCGTGCTCGTGACGCCGAGCCACCAGTACCCGCTCGGCGGACGGCTGCCGGTCGCGTCGCGGCTCGCGCTGCTCGAGTGGGCCGAGGCATCCGACGCACTGGTCCTCGAGGACGACTACGACAGCGAGTTCCGCCACGTCGGGCCGCCGCTCCCCGCGCTCGCCTCGCTCGACCGCTCGGGGCATGCGGTGCTCATCGGCAGCTTCTCGAAGGTGCTCACGCCGTGGCTGCGGCTCGGCTACCTCGTGCTGCCCGCGAACCCCGGCCTGCGCGACGCCGTCGCCGCCGCCCGCGACGACGAGACGTGCCCCGTGCCCGGCATCGCGCAGGCGGCGATGACCGAGCTGCTCGCGACCGGCGCCGTGCGACGGCACATCGCGGCGGCGAAGCGCGACTACGCGCACCGCCGCACGCTCGTGGTCGAGGCCCTCGGCGGCATCGACGGCGCCCCGCTCTCCGGCCTCGACGGCGGGCTGCACGCCGTCGTCGGGTTGCCGTCGCCCGAGGTCGCCGCGCGGGTCGTCACCCGGCTCGCCGACGACGGGGTCCTCGTGGCACCGCTCTCCGAGTACTCGGCCGTGCCGGGCGCCGGCCCGTCGGGGATCGTGCTCGGCTACGCCTCGCCGCCCGACTCGCGGCTCGCCGACGCGCTCGCGCGCGTGCGCGCCGCCCTCGAGGCACCCGTCTGACGCCCGCGCCGGGCGTCGGCGGGTCAGGCGAAGAGCGGCTGCCCCACGTGCTCACCTGGCCGGATGCCACCCGGCACCGCGAAGATCGCCGAACCGACGTGCTTCAGGTACTCGTTCAGCCCGTCCGAGGCGAGGCTCCGCTGCACCGTGACGAACTGCTCGGGCGAGCGCTGGAACGACAGGAAGAACAGCCCCGCATCGAGGCGGCCGAGCTGGTCGTTGCCGTCGACGAAGTTGTAGCCGCGGCGCAGCATCCTCACGCCGCCGTTCGACGCCGCGTGGGCGAGGCGCACGTGCGAGGTCGCGGCCATGAGCGGCGCGCCGGTGGCGCCGGTCGCCTCGAAGTCGGGCTCCGCGAACTCGGTCCCGCCCGACAGCGGCGCGCCCTCGCCCTTCGAACGGCCCACGAGCTGCTCCTGCTCGCCGAGCTGCACGCGGTCCCAGTTCTCGATGACCATGCGGATCTTGCGCGCCACGAGGTACGACCCGCCCGCGAGCCACGCGGGCTCGTCGGCCGCGTCGACCCAGACGTGCTCGGCGAGCGCCTCGCCATCCTCGGCCTTCACGTTGGCGGTGCCGTCCTTGAAGCCGAACAGGTTGCGGGGCGTCGACTGCGAGGTCGACGTCGACGACGTGCGGCCGAACCCGAGCTGCGACCAGCGCAGGCTCGCGCGCCCGAAGGCGATGCGGCTGAGGTTGCGGATCGCGTGCACGGCGACCTGCGGGTCGTCGGCGCACGCCTGGATGCAGAGGTCGCCGCCGGTCCACTCCGCCTTCAGCGCGTCGCCCTGGAACCGCGGGAGCGCTTGAAGCGCGGGCGGTCTGCGCGCGGCGATGCCGAAGCGGTCGACGCCCGCGGCGTCCTCGAACAGCGTCGGGCCGAACCCGAAGGTGATCGTGAGGCCCGCGGCAGGCAGCCCGAGCGCCTCGCCCGTGTCGGCCGGGGGCGCATGGTCGCTCCCGCCGACGGCGCCGCCCTCCTCGACCTCGAGTCCCTGCGTGAGCCGGGCGGCCGCGTCGGTCCAGTCGGCGAGCAGTCCGACGAGGCCTGCGCGGTCGAGCGAGTCGCTCACGTCGAACGCGGCGAAGTGCAGGCGGTCCTGCGCCGGCGTCGTGATGCCCGCCTGGTGAGTTCCGTGGAAGTCGTAGGCGGCGGATGCCTCGGGCCCGCCGAACGCGCCCGTGACCGCCACCGCGGTCCCGGCTCCGCCCGCGGCCCCGACGACCGCGCCCGCCGCGCCGGCGCCGAACAGGCCGAGGATGCCGCGGCGGCTGATCCCGTCGCGGGACCCGGGCGCGGGCGCCTGCTCGGCCATCAGGCCCCCAGGACCGTCGCGGTCAGCTGCGAGAGCGGCTCTGCGAGCGCGTTCACGGCGTCGCTGAGCCCCTTCTTCTGCGCGTCGGTCAGCGTGGCGTAGTCGACGAACCCGTCGTCGAGCGAGCCGTACGTGGCGAGCGCCGCCTCGAGGTCGTCGAAGCGCGCGTCGATCCCGGCCGCGAGCTCGGCGCCCGCGTCGGTCGTCTCGGCGAGCGCCCGCACGGCGCCGAACGCGACGCCGGCCCCCTGCACGTTCGCCGCGAAGTCCGACAGGTCGGTGCCCGACCACCAGTCCTCCTCGCCCGTGATCTTGCCCGCGGCGACCTCGTCGAGGAGCGCGATGGCGCCGTTCGAGATGGCGTCGAGCGACACGGAGAAGTCCTCGGCGGTGACGAGGTCGTGCAGCTCCGCGACATCCGCGACGAGCTGGTCGGCGAACGCCCGGCGCTCCTCGGGCGTCGACGGCGCCCAGTCGGCCGACGCGTCCCGGCCGTCGGAGTTCAGGTCGCCGGCGGCCGGCGGCCACAGGTCCTTCTCGATGCGGTGGAAGCCGGTCCACTCGAGCCCGTCGGCCACGGCGTCGACCTCACGGAAGTCGATCTGGGGGTCGAGGTCGCCGAACGCCTCGGCGGTCGGCTCGATGCGCTCGTACGGGATGCGGGTCGTCGCGTAGAGCGAACGTGCCGCCTCGTCGTCGCCCGCGGCGTAGGCGGCCGCGAACTCCTCGACGGCGGGCAGCAGCTCGGCCGCCTGCGAACGCACGTAGGCGAGGTACTCGGTCACGGCCTGGTCCGCGAGCACCTGGCGGTCCTCGGAGAGCGCGCCCGCCTCGCCGGTGACCGTGAACTCGGCGAGGCCGACGGGGGCGCCGACCTGCTGGAACTTGCACGCCGTGTAGTAGGTGCCGGGCTCGAGGTGGGCGGTGAAGTCGACGGTCTGCCCCGGCGCCACGTTCTCCTTCTCGCCGACGATGCGCAGCTTGTCGTCAGCCAGCACCTCGAACTCGTTCACCTCCGAACCGCTGTTCGTCAGGCGGAAGGTGAGGGCGCCGGCCTCGGCGGTCGCGACCTCGACGCCGCACGCGTCGTCGGTGATCGCCACCGGGATCGCCGCGGCGAGGTCGGCCTTGGCGACGCAGCCCGTCAGGGCGAGTGCGGCGACGACGGTGATGGCGGATGCCGCAAGGGCGCGGGGAGTCATTCGACCTCCTGGTCGTGGTGATGGTGGTGGTTCGCGGTCCGGCCGCGGTGACGGCCCGGACGGGTCAGGACGCGGGGACGGCCCGTGCGGACGCGGAGGGTCGCACGGCGTTCGGCGCGGGCGCCGCGCCATCCGTCGCCCCGACCGGCTTCGGCGTCTGGCGGTGCCGCATGACGCGCAGGTACAGCGGGAGCACGATGCCGACGTACAGCACCCATCCGACCACCTGCGCCCAGGTCGGCTCGGGCGAGAAGTTGAAGATGCCGGTGAGCAGCGCGCCGTACCAGGAGCCCGGAGGCACGAGCCCGACGAGGTCGTATGCAGGGGCGC
This sequence comes from Agromyces kandeliae, assembly GCF_009674665.1. Lineage (GTDB taxonomy): Bacteria > Actinomycetota > Actinomycetes > Actinomycetales > Microbacteriaceae > Agromyces > Agromyces kandeliae. Next base: position 411,984 of record NZ_WKJD01000012.1, on the reverse strand, counting down.
CACCCGCGATCACTCCGGCCTCCTGCAGGTCGCCGATGCCGTAGGCGAGCACGCCAGCGGCGACGATCACGAGGAAGACGCCGGTCCAGGTGAAGAACCGCGAGAGGTTGATGCGCACGAGCCCGCGCGCGATGCCCCAGGAGATGCCCACCGCGGTCAGGATGCCGAGCACGGCGCCGAGCGTGCCGAGCAGGGGGTCGCTGCCGCCGGCGACGTTCGCCCACACGAACAGCGCCGTCTCGACGCCCTCGCGACCGACTGCGAGCGCACCGATCAGCACGAACGCGAACCACGACCGGTCCATGGCCGCGTCGACCTGGCCGCGGAGCTCCTTCGACAGGCCCGCGCCGTGCGTGGCCATCCAGAAGATCATCCAGGTCACCATCGCGACCGCGACGATCGAGAGTGCGCCGCCGAGGATCTCCTGCGCCTCGAAGGTGAGCGCGTACGGGCCCCAGGTGAGCACCGCGCCGACCGCGAGCGCCACGGCGACCGCGACGCCGACGCCCACCCACATGCGGCCGAGCAGGTCGCGCCGGCCGAGCTTGCCGAGGTACGCGACGAGGATGCCGACGATGAGCCCGGCCTCGAGGCCTTCGCGGAGTCCGATCAGGTAGGTGGCGAGCACGGTGGTCCTCTGGTTCGTGGTCGGTGGAAGTGAGATTAGGCTAACCTTACTTCGCCCCGATGCCAACACGGACGTCATGCTCCGCAACCCCCGCGACCGAAGACGGATGCCGCGGCGCGACCGGTCGGCGTACGGTTGACCCCGTGCTGACTCCTCCGGTGACCGAGAAGCGACCGACCGAACGCACCCACCACGGCGACGTGGTGATCGACCACTACGAATGGCTCCGCGACAAGGACGACCCGGCGGTCATCGCCCACCTCGAGGAGGAGAACGCCTACACGAAGGCGAAGACCAGGCACCTGTCCCTCCTCCAGGAGCAGGTGTTCGAGGAGATCAAGGACCGCACCAAGGAGACCGACCTCAGCGTGCCGACGCGCGAGGGCGACTGGTGGTACTACTCGCGCACCGTCGAGGGCCTGCAGTACGGCATCCACTGCCGCGTCGCCGCGCGCGCGGCCGACGACTGGGAGCCGCCCGCCGTCCCCGAGGACGGCTCGCCGCTCCCCGGCGAGCAGGTGCTCCTCGACGACAACGTCGAGGCCGAGGGCCACGAGTTCTTCTCACTCGGCAGCTTCGACGTGACCGCCGACGGCACCACGCTGCTCTTCGGCGTCGACGTCGAGGGCGACGAGCGGTACACGATCCGCCTGCGCGACCTCACCGGCTCGGGCCGCGAGTTCGACGACGAGATCCCCGGCACGGCCGCGGGCGCCCTCTTCGACCAGAGCGGGCGGTACGTCTTCTACACGACCGTCGACGACGCCTGGCGGCCCGACACGGTCTGGCGGCACGAGGTCGGCACGCCCGCCTCCGCCGACGTGAAGGTCTTCCACGAGCCCGACGAGCGCTTCTGGCTCGGCGTCGGCCTCACCCGCAGCCGCCGCTACCTCGTGCTCGAGGCCGGCTCGCACGTCACGAGCGAGTCGTGGCTGCTCGACGCCGACGACCCGACGGGCGAGTTCCGCGTGGTGTGGCCGCGCCGCGACGGCGTCGAGTACGACGTCGAGCACGTCGTCGCTGGGGGGAAGGACCGCCTGCTCGTCATCCACAACGAGGGCGACGCGGTGAACTTCGAGCTCGTGAGCGTGGCGGCCGACGACCCGCAGGGCGAACGGCGGATGCTCCTCCCCCACGATCCGCGCATGCGCATCGAGGCCGCGCACGGCTTCCGCGACTTCGTCGCGCTCGAGTACCGCCGCGACGGGCTTCCCCGCGTCGCGATCGCGAAGGTGCCGCCGCAGGGCATCCCCGCCGACGTGACGGTCGACGACACCCTGCACGAGCTCGCCTTCGACGAGGAGCTCTTCTCTGCCGGCGTCGGCGCGAACCCCGACTGGACGCAGCCGTCGCTGCGGATCGGCTACGGGAGCTTCGTCACGCCGTCGATGGTGATCGACGTCGACGTGGCATCCGGCACCCGCACGGTGCGGAAGCAGCAGCCGGTGCTCGGCGACTACCACCCCGAGCGGTATTCGCAGAAGCGCGAATGGGCGACGGCGCCGGATGGCACGAGGGTGCCGATCTCGCTCGTCTACCGGCACGACCTCGTCACGCTCGGAGAGCCGGCGCCGACGCTCCTCTACGGCTACGGCTCGTACGAGCACGCGATCGACCCGGGCTTCGGCATCCCGCGGCTGTCGCTCCTCGACCGCGGCATGGTGTTCGCGATCGCGCACGTGCGCGGCGGCGGCGAGATGGGCCGGCTCTGGTACGAGCACGGCAAGAAGCTGCACAAGAAGCACACGTTCACCGACTTCATCGCCGCGGCCGAGCACCTGATCGACCGCGACGTGACGACGCCCGACCACCTCGTCGCGCAGGGCGGCTCCGCGGGCGGGCTGCTCATGGGCGCCGTCGCGAACCTCGCCCCTCGCCTCTTCGCGGGGATCGTCGCCGAGGTGCCGTTCGTGGACCCGCTGACCTCGATCCTCGACCCGTCGCTGCCGCTGACCGTCATCGAGTGGGATGAGTGGGGCAACCCGCTCGACGACCCGGAGGTGTACGCGTACATGAAGTCGTACGCGCCGGTCGAGAACGTGCACGAGGTGACGTACCCGGACATCCTCGCGATCACGAGCCTGAACGACACGCGCGTGCTCTACGTCGAACCGGCGAAGTGGGTCGCGCGGCTCCGAGAGGTGGGCGCCGATCCGCTGCTCAAGATCGAGATGGCGGCCGGCCACGGCGGCGTCTCGGGCCGCTACGCGGCCTGGCGCGAGCGCGCGTTCGCGAACGCCTGGATCATCGATGCGGCGGGGGCACACCCGAGCGGGGAGTAGCCGGGGCATCCGCTCACGCCGGCCGCCGTCCGGCTGGAGTGCGTTTTCTGGGGTGGAGTGCGGTGTGAGACTGGCCTCCACCCCAGAAACCGCACTCCAGCCGGACGGACCGCGCCGAGATCGGCAGGATCTCGACGCGCGGCGCCTGAACAGGGGTCGCGGATGTCGGCGGCCCGGCCCAGACTGACCGTCATGTCGTTCGTCACCGAACTGAGTGAGCGGATGCCCCAGCGCGTGCACGCGCCCGGCACCCCCGAGTACGAGGCCGGCGCCCACGTCTTCGCCGGCCAGGGCACGCCCGACGCGGTCGTGCGCCCGACCTCCGCGACCGAGGTCGCCGAAGCCGTCCGCTCCGCCGTGGCGGCGGACGTGCCCCTGACCGTCCGCTCGGGCGGGCACGGCTCCCCGCCTGCCGCAGCGGGCGGCGTCATGATCGACCTGTCCGCGCTCTCCTCGATCGAGGTCGCGGGCGACGGGCTCGTCCACGTGGGCGCCGGCGCCCACTGGGGCGACGTCGCGGCGACGCTCGCTCCTCACGGCCTCGGCGTGACCTCCGGCGACACGCGCGACGTCGGCGTCGGCGGTCTCACGCTCGGCGGCGGCATCGGCTGGCTGGTCCGCACGCACGGCCTGACGATCGACATCCTCCGCCGGGTCGAGTTCGTGACCGCCGCGGGCGAGGTGCTCGAGGTCGACGCCGAGTCGCACCCCGACCTCTTCTGGGCGGTGCGCGGCGGCGGCGGCAACTTCGGCGTCGCGACGCGGTTCACCTACCAGGCGGCGCACGTCGAGGGCCTCGTCGGCGGTCGGGTGATGTTCGACCAGTCCGACGCGCGCGCGGTGCTGGGAGCCTGGCGCGACGTCATGCGCGACGGCCCCGACGAGCTCAACTCGACGCTCATGGTCATGCCGCCGCTCATGCCCGAGATGCCTGCCGGTCCGCAGCTCGTGGTCGCGCTGCAGGGCTCCGAGGAGGAACTCCGGCACCTGCTTCGCCCCCTGCTCTCGTTGCCGTCCGTCACGCACGTCTCGCTGGCACCGGTGGGCTACGGCGACCTCCTCGAGGACGCCCCGCCCGGCGAGCCGCCGTTCGAGCTCGTCGGCGGCAACGGCTTCGTGCCCGACCTCTCCGACGCCGCGCTCGATGCGTTCGCCGCGACGCTCGACCACGAGATCCACACGATGCTGCTGCTCAGGGCGCTCGGTGGGGCCTTCTCGCGCGTGCCGGCGGATGCCACGGCCGTCGCCCAACGCGACGGGCAGGCGCTCGTCGCGGTGAACCGGCTGGTACCGGCCGACGCGGCCCCCGAGGCGGTCGCCGCGGCGCACGAGGGCATCGACGCCGCGATGGCCTTCACGAACGGTCGCTACTCGAACTTCACGCCCGAGTTCGGCGCCGACATCGTGACCGAGATCTTCCCGCCCGAGACGCTGGAGCGCCTGCGCGCGGTCAAGCGCGAGGTCGACCCCCGCGACGTGTTCCGCGCGAGCCATCACATCACGCCGTAGACGAGGGCGCGCCGAGCTCGGGCGCGGTCGGCGGGCCGCTCGCCGCCGATGCCGCGTGCGGATGCACGTGCCGGGCACGGAGGTGCTTGTCCGCCGCGTCCACCGCGATCAGGATCGGCACCGACGCGAGCGCGACCGCCCACCCCGCGAACGGCGGATTCGCCTGTCCGAGGATCCCGGCGACCGTGGGCTGGAACAGCACCACGAGCGAGAACGCGAGCTCCACGAGCACGCCGACGACGAGCAGCCGGTTGGTGAGCCATCCGAGTGCCCCGGGCCACCTCGTCGAGGAGCGGCACGCGAACGCGTTCGCGGTCTGCGCGAGGACCACGGTCATGAACGCCGCACCCGAGGCCGCCATCAGGTCGGGTCCGGACGGGAAGGACTCGCCCGGACGCCATCCGAGCGCGACGAGGGACACCACGAACGCCGTCATCGTGAGCAGCGCCTCGAGCGGGCCGAGCACGCCGAATGCGCGGCGGAGCACGGTGGCGTTCATGAGTCGTCCACCCACGGGCGGGCCCTCGAGCAGGTGCTTCGCGGGCTTCTCGGCGCCGAGGGCCACAGCAGATAGCGTGTCGGTGCCGAGGTCGAGGGCGATGATCTGGAGCACCCCGAGCGCGAGCGGGAACTGTCCGCCGGAGAGCGCCCAGACGACGAATGGGGTGAGCTCGGCGACGTTGTCGGTGAGGTGATACGTGAGGAACCGGCGGATGTTCACGTAGGTCGCGCGCCCCTGCTCGATGCCCGCCACGATCCCGGCGAACGAGTCGTCGAGGAGCACGAGGTCGGCCGCCTCTCGGGCGACGTCCGTGCCACCCTTCCCCATGGCCACCCCGATGTCCGCCTCGTGCAGCGCCGGGGCGTCGTTCACGCCGTCGCCGGTCATCGCCACGACGTGACCCCTCGCGCGGAGGGCGCGCGCGATGCGCAGCTTGTCCTCGGGTGACACGCGTGCGACCACCACGCCGTCGTGGTCGAGCACGGCACCCAGGTGCTGGTCGTCGGCGGGCAGGTCGGCGCCCGTGAGCACGGGCGCGTCGTGCGAGCGCAACCCCACCTCGTCGGCGATCGCCCGCGCGGTGGCGGGGTGGTCGCCCGTGATCATCGCGACGCGGACTCCCGCCTGACGGCACGCGCGCAGCGAGTCCGCGATGCCGTCGCGCGGCGGATCCTGCAACGCGAGCAGGCCGAGCAGCCGCAGGCCCTCCTCCGCCTCGAGCTGCGTCGTCGGCGTGCGGCCTGCGCGCGGGGCCGCCGCCACGGCGATGACGCGCAGCCCGCGACCCGTGAGGTCGTCGACGACGGCCGCGACGTCGGCGGGCGCCGCGCCGGCGGTCCCATCGGCGTCCGAGCACCGCGGCAGCACCGCATCCGGCGCTCCCTTCACGATCACCTCGTCGGCCAGGACGACCGCCATGCGCCGGAGCTGCGGGTCGAAGGGGAACCGGAGCTCCGGGGGCGTCGCGCGCCGGTCGGCATCGGTGTCGACGCCGAGCCGTCGGGCGAGCGCGTCGAACGCGGCTTCCATCGGGTCGCCGTGCGGACGCCACCCGCCTGCGATCTCCTCGGCGTAGCCCGTCGAACAGCGCATCGCGGCCACGGCGAGTTCCCGGACAGGCGGGGCCGCGCCGGGCGGGACCCACGAGAGCACGGCCTCCGGCCCGTACCCGCCTCCCTCCACGGCGAGCTCACCGGACGGCGTCCACGCGTGCACGACGGTCATCTCGTTGCGCGTGAGCGTGCCCGTCTTGTCGGTGCAGATGAAGGTCGTCGACCCGAGGGTCTCGACCGCCTCGAGGTTGCGCACGAGGATGGAGCGTCGCGCCATCCGCTCGGAACCGAGGGCGAGCGAGAGCGTGACGGTCGGCAGCAGCGCCTCCGGGACGAGCGCCACGGTGACGCCGATCGCGAAGACGAAGGCGTCCTGCAGCGGGTTGCCGACGAGCATCGAGATCACGAGGAACAGCAGCCCCGCACCGATCGCGATGGAGGCGGTCAGGCGGACGACCCCGCGCAGGCCCCGCGTGAGCGGCGTGTCCGGCGTCGCCGTGGTCGTCATGCGGGCGATGCCGGCCAGGCGGGTCCGTGCGCCGGTCGCCGTCACGCGGGCCCGGGCCTCGCCCTCGACCACGAACGTGCCCGCGAAGAGCGTGGCGCCCGGCTCCACGCTCGCCGCGACGCTCTCCCCCGTGAGCATGGACGTGTCGACCAGCAGCCGGTTCGCCGCGACCGCCTCCGCGTCGGCCGGGATCCGGTCGCCGCTCTCGAGGAGGAGCACGTCGCCCTCGACGACGTCCACCGCGTCGACCTGCCGGCGACGTCCGTCACGACGGACCGTGACGCGTGCGGGGAGCATCTCCTGGAGCCGGTCGGCGGCGCGGTCGGCGCGAGCCTGCTGCACGATCGCGAAGATCGCGTTCACGACGATCACCGCGATGATCGCCACGCCGAGCTCGGGCAGACCGGCGACGAACGCGAGCACCGCGGCGCCCCACAGGAGCAGCGCGAAGAAGTGCGTGAGCTCTCCGACGAGCCGGCGCAGCACCGACGGACGCTTCGCGCCGGGCAGCACGTTCGCGCCGTCTCGGGCGCGCCGCGCCGCGGCATCCGCGCTGCTCAGCCCCGATGCCGCGGGCTCCGTGACGCGCGGCTCGTCCATGCGCGGCCAGCGTAGGCGGGACGGCCCAGGCGGACCGGGACCGTGGTCCCGTCCGGTCGCGCGTCCCGGCGACGGTCAGGCGACCGGAGGATCCTCGTGCAGGTCGACGTCGGCCGGCACGAACGCCCACCCCGTGAAGCGCACCTTCAGGCCGTCGCGCGTCGGCGCGCAGGCCATCGGTCCGGCGGTCGCGGCATCCGCATCGAACGGGGCGACCCGGATGGTGCGCCACGGGCCGTCGCCCGCACGCGCGCGAAGCGTCACCGCGTCGCCGTCGACCCCGGACCGGCTCGCCCGCACGGTCACGATCTCGCCCGCCCACTCGGGGACCGGGGCGAGCGACCAATCGGACACGCGATTCGTGACGACCGCCCCCACGTGGAGGACGCCGTCGGTCACCTCGAGGCCCGCCTTGATCCAGAGCTCGTCGCCGCCGCGGAGGAAGAGTCCGGCCTGGTCGTACAGGCCGGTGAGCGTCGACGTGTCGACGGCGACCTCGACGGCGGCGTCCGCCGGCCACGGGCCGAGCAGCGCATGGCCGTCGTCGTGCACGAAGCCGTACTGGGTCGTCCGCCAGAAGTCGCTCCCCTCCGCGGCCTCGACGACGATCCCCTCGCCGTCCGCGCGGACCGCGACGGGATCGCGGGTCCAGCGTCCCGCATCCCACGGGGCGGCGGGGCCCTCCGAAGCTGCGTCGGTCATGCGACCAACGCTAGTCCCGTTCGTCAGCGACCGGCGACGGCGAGCAGGCGGTCGAACCCTCGGTCGGTGAGCACTCGTCGCGCCGCGATCAGCGGCTTGGCCAGACGGCCGACCGAATATCGTGTGCGGGGCCGGCGAGCGGAAGCGGCCTTCGAGACGGCATCGGCGATCACGGACGGCGACGACCCGCCGAGTTCACCGCCACTGCGGGAGACGACGACGTGGGCGAGGCGCGCGTACGCGCCGTCCCCGCTCCGCTCCAGTATCGGCGCGGCCATGATCGCCGACCACTCGGTGTCGATCAGTCCGGGTCGGACGATCACCACCTCGATTCCGAACTGCGCGACCTCGAACCGGAGCGCATCGGACCACGCCTCGAGTGCGTGCTTGGTCGCGTGGTAGTAGGCCCCGAGCGGGGTGTAGATCTCGCCTCCGACCGAGGAGATGTTGACGATTCGACCCGACTTCTGCGCACGCATGTGCGGCAGCACGAGCTGGGTCAGGCGGGCCACGCCGAAGAAGTTGACGTCGAACTGGTAGCGGACGTCCTCCATCGTGGTGTCCTCGACGGCGCCGTACAGCCCGAAGCCGGCGTTGTTCACGAGCACGTCGATGCGCCCGGTCTCGGCGATGATGCGGTCGACCGCGGCGACGACCTGGTCGTCGATCGTCACGTCCATGCCGATCACGCGCACGCCGGACTCCGCCAGGTCGCGCATGCGCTCGACGCGGCGCGCGGCGCCGTACACGGTGTAGCCGTCGGCGGCGAGTCGCAGCGCGATCTCACGACCCATGCCGGATGAGGCGCCGGTGACGAGAGCGGTCTTGACCATGGTGATCCTCCGAATAAGTAACTGCTTGCTTACCAACGGTACGACACGGTGGGCTAGAATGTCAACAAGCACTTACTTACTTGTGCCGCGCGCACCGTCCGCGGCACCCACGGAAGGGGAACCGCGTGGCCAGGGACGCCGCACAGACACGCCGCCGCATCCTCGATGCCGCCCTCGCCGAGTTCGCCGAGGGCGGCTTCGCCGGTGCGCGCATCGCCGGCATCGCGGATGCCGCGTCGGCGAACCAGCGCATGATCTACGCCTACTTCGGGAGCAAGGAGGGGCTGTACGACGCGGTCGCCGACGAGGTCATCGAGCGCGTGCACGTCGAGGTCCCCTTCACGCCCGACGACCTCCCCGGCTACGCCGTCGCGCTCTTCGACTACGCCCTGAGCCATCCGGAGGTCGTGCGGTTCCAGGCCCGCCGAAACCTCGAGGCCCACGAGCCGACGCCACGCGAGCTCGAGCTCTACGGCGAGAAGCTCGATGCCCTCCGACGTGCGCAGCGCGAGGGGGCGCTCCCGGCCGACGACTCCCCCGCCGAGCTCCTCGTACGCGTGACGGGAGCGGTCGCGGCCTGGCTGCAGGCGCCCGCCGGCCTCCGCCCGTCCCTGACGGGCGTCGACGTCCGCGACCGGGTCCGCCGCGACGTGACCCGCATGGTCGCCGCGCTCGAGCGCCGCTGACGCTACGGTCGCGGCGCCCCGGGCGTCGCCGCCTGCGCGTCCCGGAGCGTCGCGAGCCGCCGCTCGCGCATCGCGAGCCAGAGCGGGAACGTGAACGCGAACGCCGTCAACGCCGATCCGACGATGTACGCCCATGCGAAGCGCATCCCGAGTCGGCGCGACTCGACGACGATCAGGATGCTCCCGGCCACCGCGACCACGAGCAGGTCGGTCGTGATCGACGACACCGCCGGGCCGCTCGAGACCAGGTCGCCGACGAAGTCGTTCCGCTCGGCGATCGCGATCGCGTTGTACGTCCAGGTGCCGACGAGGCCCGCGACGGCGGCCACGAGGTAGACGACGGCGAGCGGGGTCCAGTGACGGGTCATGCGCCCAGTGTGCCGGTCCGGGCCGGTCGGCCGACGGATGCCGCGGGGGCGCGTCAGTACTCGGGGATCGCCTCGACGGCCCGCTGCGCCGCGCGCCGCGCGAGGTCGCGCATGAGGTCGCCGCCCACGTCGGACATGCGCTCGGCGCGATGCTCGGCGTAGTCGGGCTCCTCGTCGTAGCGCGGCCAGCGGCGATCGAGTTCCTGCTCGATCGCGGCGCCGAGTTCCTGCCAGGCGTCCTCGCGGGCGCGCTCGACGAAGTGCGCGACGTAGGCGTCATCCGACCGCTTGCTCCAGAGCTCCTTCGCGACCGAGGCGTAGACCTTCTCACGCCGGCGGAGGTTGAGCAGGTCGTCCCGGTGGTAGTCGTGCTGGTGCTGCGAGCGGCCCTCGCGCTTGCCCGCGGCGGTGCGCTCGTCGGCGACGTGCTCGGCGGCCTCATCGGCCTCCTGCACGAGTTCGTACAGCACTGCTCGCGCCTCGGATGCGGCGTGCTCGTCTGAGAACGGCTCGTCGGTGCGGAGCGCGTGGACGATCAGCCGGTTCTTCAATGCCATCCGCCCGGCCGACTCGGCCATGAGCATGCCCTCCTCGAGCATCTCGTCGAAGGTGGCGAGGCGCGCCTCGGGCAGCCGCGAGCGGTCGAACGGCGCCATCTTGACCCGGCCGCGTCGACTCCACGGCCACGGGAATCCCCCCATCCGCACCTCCTCGCGTCGCCCCTTCGAGGGTACCGAGGTCAAGGTGAACGGATGCCGCGAGCTCGCGGCCGTCGGCACCCGGTCGGCGGCCCGCCTCAGCCCTTGACCGCGCCCCCGAGGCCCGCCCCGCGGAGGAAGAGCCGCTGGAACAGGAGGAACAGGACGACCGGGATCAGCGTCGAGATGGCGAGCGCCGCGAGGAACACGTCGAGCTCGGTCTGCGACTGCACCGCGGGCAGCCTCACCGACAGCGGCTGCACGGCGGGGTCCGGCAGCACGAGCAACGGCCAGAGGAAGTCCTTCCACGCCGCGATGACCGCGAACACCGACACCACGCCGAGGATGGGCTTCGACATCGGCAGCACGATCGACCAGAACACCCGGAAGGGCCCCGCGCCATCCGTCTTCGCCGCTTCGAAGACCTCGCGCGGCAGGCCGTCGAAGAAGCGCTTGACGAGCAGGATATTGAACGCGTTCGCCGCCGCCGGGAGCCACACCGCCCAGTACGTGTTCAGCAGCGACGTGCCGATCACGGGCGGGTTCAGGATCGTCAGGTAGAGGGGCACGAGCAGCACCACCGCGGGGATGAACAGCGTCGCGAGCACGAGCGCGTTGAGGATCGGCGCGTACTTGGGCCGCAGCACCGAGAGCGCGTAGCCCGCGGTCGTCGCGATGAGCAGCTGGAAGAACCAGGAGCCCGCCGCGACCCAGATCGTGTTGAGGAAGTACTGGTCGATGTGGATGTCGTTCCACGCGCTCTCGAGGTTCGCCCAGTCGACGCCGTTCGGCCAGAGCGCGAACGGCTGCGAGAGCGTGTCCTGCGTGGGCGTCACCGCGGCCTTCGCGAGCCACAGCAGCGGCCCGAGCCCCGCGACGACCAGCCCGACGAAGAGGAAGCCGTGCACGAACGTCATCGACGCGCGGACGCTGCCGCGGCGGCGGTCGGCGGTCGAGAGCACGCCGCGGTCGCCCTGCTCGTCGGTCGATGCGGCGCGACCGCGGCGTGCGAGGCCGAGGAGGCGCGGACGCGGGGCCGCGCCGTGCGGGCGGTCGAGCAGGGGCTGGTCGGGTGCGCCGGTCAATTCGTGCTCCAACGTTCGGTGAGCTTGAAGTACGCCCAGCTGAGGAGCGCCAGGAAGATCGCGAGCATGAGGCTGAGCGCGGTCGCCTCGCCGTACGCCCCGCCGAGGCTGTTCTGGAATGCGTACCGGTAGATGAGCAGCAGGATGGTGAGGGTCGCGTTGTTCGGCCCCCCGCCCGTGAAGAGGAACGGCTCGAGGAACACCTGGCTCGTCGCGATGACCTGCAGGATCAGCATGATGAAGAGCACGCCGCGCAGCTGCGGCAGCGTGACGTGCCAGATCTTGCGCCAGATGCCGGCGCCGTCGACCTCGGCGGCGTCGTACAGCTCCGGCGGCACGGCGATGAGCGCGGCGAGGTAGATGATGATCGCGCCGCCGGCGGCGGCCCACGTCGCCTCGAGCACGAGCGAGGGCATGACGGTGGCCGACGACTGCAGCCACGGCTGCGGCGGGATGCCCACCCAGCCGAGGATCGTGTTGAACACGCCGTCGGGGCTGGCGTTGTAGAACACCTTCCACAGCAGCACCGCGACGACCGGCGGGATGACGACCGGCAGGTAGGCGAGCGCGCTGTACAGCCCCTTGCCGCGGCGCACCTCGCTCATCATCACCGCGAGCAGCAGCGGCAGCGGGAAGCCGAACAGCAGCGCGAGCAGTGCGAAGTACAGCGTGTTCACGACGGCCGTGCCGAGGTTCGGGTCGGAGAGCACGCGCACGAAGTTGTCGATGCCGACGAACACCGGCGGCGAGACGAGGTTCGTCTTCTGGAAGCTCATCACGACCGCCTGGACGATCGGCCCCCAGCTGAAGACGGCGAAGACGACGAGCATCGGCGCGACGAACGCGAGGTTCGACAGTCCGCCGCCGCGGAGCCAGGTCATCGGCGTGCGACGCCGCTTCCGGTGGGCCGGCACGTCCGACGGCGGCCGGGGCGGCCGGTCGGCGGCCGCGTCGGCGACCTCCGGGTCTCGGGTCATCGTCATCGGTGCTCCTGGCTCGGGCGGGGGGCGGATGCCGCGGGGCGGCGGCGAGGGTGGGGGGCGGATGCCGCGGCCGCGCGGGGAGGTCGCGGCCGCGGCATCCTCGCGGGGCTACTGGTCGAGCAGCGCCTGCGCGTCGGCGTCGACCTGCGCGAGGAGCGCGTCGATGTCGGCGTTCTCGTCGGTGAGCACGGCCTGCACGAGGTTGTCCATGAGCGCGTAGATCGGCTGCGTCTGCCCCTTGAACTCGCCGATCGGCGTCTGCTCGAAGATGCCCTCGGTGAAGCCCGCCATCTGGTCGAGCGGCACGTTCACATACGGCTCGATCCAGGTGAGCGACTCCTCGTAGGTGGCCTGGTCGAGCACGGGCAGCACCGGGGTCCCGACCGCCTGGCCCGCGTCGGAGAGGGCCTTCGCATCGGCCACCGCGGCATCCTCGTCGAGCAGCTTCTGCATGTAGTACCAGTCGATCCACTTCACGGCGGCCGCCGTCGTGGCGTCGTCGAGGTTCGGCGGCATCACGGCGATGTCGCCGCCGCCGAGCACGCCGCCGCCGTCCTCGGTGGGGATGACCGTCAGGCCGTAGTCGTCGGGGGCCATGCCGAAGTCGCGCACGAGCGCCGTGTAGACGTCGGACCCGGAGGTGTACATGCCGACGTTGCCGGCGGCGAACTCCTGGTTGATCGTGCCCCAGTCGAGGTCGAACGTCGCGCCCATCGAGTCGTCCTCCCAGCGCAGGTCGTGCAGGAACTGCAGCGTCGCCCGCGTGGCGTCGTCGTCGATCGTCGACGTATAGGTGCCGTCGCCGTTCGCGGTCTGCAGGGACGCGCCGCGCGAGTCGGCCTGCACCGAGAGCTGCCATCCGCCGGTGTTGCCGGTCGCCATGGTCGCGTACCCGGCCTTGCCGGTCGCCTCCGAGATCTGCTTCGCAGCCTCGCGGACCTCGTCCCACGTGGTCGGCGGGCTGTCGGGGTCGAGTCCGGCCTGCTCGAAGAGGGCGCGGTTGTAGTGGAGGCCGTTGGCGTACGCCTGCCGCGGGAAGCCGAAGACCCGTCCGTCGGCGTCGGTGACCTCCTCGAGGATGATCGGGTTGAACTTGTCGGCGTAGCCGAGCTCCTCGACCTCGTCGGTGACGTCGGCGAGCTGGCCGTTCTCGAGCAGCGTCTTCGAGTCGGTGAACGGGACCGTGAAGACGTCGGGGAGGCTGCCGCCGGCGAGCTGGGCCGCGAACGTCGGCGCCGTCCACTCGTACTCGACCCCGACGATGTCGATGTCGGGGTTCGCCTCCTCGAACTGCGCCTCCTGCTCGGTGAAGGCGTCGTACGCCGCCTGGTCGGCTCCGGGCGGGAAGGTCGCGACGCGGAGCTCGAGCGTGCCGTCCTCCGAGCCGCTTCCAGACGTGCATCCGGCGAGGGCGCCCGCGACCGCCAGCGCGGTGACGCCCGCGATCGCGATTCTGCGTGATGACTTCATTGTCGTGGTCCTTTCGGTGCTGTGTTCAGGTGGTGGTGCGGAGGTGGGTGCGTTCCGCGGTGGCCCGCGGGCTCTCCGTCCCGGTCCGCACGCGGAGCCAGGCCGTCGAGTCGGATGCGAGCAGGCCGCCCGCGAGCGGGGCGCTCGCGAGCAGGATCCGCTCGTGATCGGGGAGCTCGACCGGCGTGCGGCCGAGGTTGGTGACCGAGACGAGGTCGTCGCCGCGGGAGAACGCGAGCACGTCTGGCCCGAGGTCGAGCCACGCCATGGGGCCGTCGCCGAAGCCGGGCTCGCGTCGACGGATGCGCAGCGCGTCGCGGTAGAGCCGAAGCATCGAGCCGGCGTCGGCCTCCTGCGCCTGCACGCTGAGCGCCGCCCACTCGGCGGGCTGCGGGAGCCACGGTGCGGCACGCGCGCCGTCTGGGCTGAAGCCGAAGGGCGAGGCGGTGCCGCGCCACGGCAGCGGCACGCGGCATCCGTCGCGGCCCGGGTCGACTCCGCCCGAGCGGAAGTGCATCGGGTCCTCGAGGACGTCGCGAGGCAGGTCGACCTCGGGCAGGCCGAGCTCGTCGCCCTGGTAGAGGTACAGCGAGCCGGGCAGGGCGGCGGTGAGGAGGGCCGCGGCGCGGGCGCGCCGGGTTCCGAGGTCGAGGTCGGTCGGCGTGCCGAAGCGCTTTCGCGCGAACGCGAAGCCGGAGTCCTCGCGTCCGTAGCGCGTGACCGGACGGGTCACGTCGTGGTTCGAGAGCACCCACGTGCTCGGTGCACCGACCGGGGCGTGCGCGTCGAGCATGAGGTCGATCGAGGCGCGTAGCTCCGCGGCATCCCACGGGCGGGCCATGAAGTCGAAGTTGAAGGCCGTGTGCATCTCGTCGGGGCGCAGGTAGGCCGCGAAGCGGGCGGCATCCGGCACCCAGACCTCGCCGACGAGCACGCGCGTGCCCTCGTACGAGTCGGCGACGCGCCGCCACGCGCGGTAGACGTCGTGGACCTCGTCGCGGTCCTCGGTCGGGTGTCCGCCGGGCTCGACGAGGGCGGGCACCTCGGGAAGCCCCGGGTCCTTGATGAGCAGGCCGGCCGAGTCGATGCGCACGCCCGCCACGCCGCGGTCGAACCAGAATCGGAGGATGTCCTCGTGCTCGGCGCGGACGTCGGGGTGGTTCCAGTTGAGGTCGGGCTGCTCGGGGGCGAACAGGTGCAGGTACCACTCCCCCGGCGTGCCGTCGGGGTTCGTCGTGCGCGTCCACGTGCCGCCCTGGAAGTTCGACACCCAGCCGGTCGGCGGCTCGTCGCCGTTCGGACCCTTCCCGGGGTGGAACCAGAAGCGCTCCCGCTCGGGGCTCCCCGGCTCCGCGGCGAGCGCCGCCCGGAACCAGGGGTGCTCGTGGGAGACGTGGTTGGGGACGATGTCGATGATGGTGCGGATGCCGCGCTCGAGCGCCGCGCCGATGAGCTCCTCGGCATCGCCGAGCGTGCCGAACGCCGGGTGGATGTCACGGTAGTCCGCGACGTCGTAGCCGCCGTCGGCGAGCGGGCTCGGGTACCAGGGGTTGAACCAGAGCGCGTCGACGCCGAGTTCCTGCAGGTGGTCGAGGTGCGCGAGGACTCCGCGGAGGTCGCCGGTGCCGTCGCCGTCGGAGTCCGCGAAGCTGCGGACGTAGACCTGGTAGATCACGGCGCTCCGCCACCAGAGCGGATCGGCCGTGAGCGCCGCGGGGGTCGGCGCGGGCGCGGCCGCGGGAACGGTGACGTCGGCGGCGGCGGCCTCGGTGAGCGGCGTGGTCACGGCGTTCGTGCTCCTGTCGTGGGCGGTCGGCGCGCCGCGTCAGGTGGACCACGGCGTCGATGCCCGTCAACGTAATGAGAGCAACAGGATGATGCAACTTTTCAACATCAGACCAAAAGTTTGCGACGACTTGCGCGCGATTGCGGTGCTCGCTTGCGCGTCGGCAGCACGACGCGACCGAACGCCGGATCCGGCAGGGCGAGCACCGACGACCGCACGTGGGGCTCGGGGGCGCCGGTCGCGGGTCGCCGGTCGCCGGTCTGGTCAGCGCCTGGCGGGCGCCGTCGAGGCGCGCACCACGAGCTCGGGCGCGAAGAACACCTCGTCGCCCGTGACGCCGTCGCTCGTCATCTGCCGCATCAGCAGCTCGATGATCATCTTGCCCATCGACTCGATCGGCTGGCGCACGGTCGTCAGCGGCGGCTCGGTGCAGTTCATCAGCGCCGAGTCGTCGTAGCCGATGACCGACACGTCCTCGGGCACGCGCAGGCCCGCGCGGCGAACCGCCCGCACCGCGCCGAGCGCCATGGGGTCGCTCGCGCACACGATGCCCGTGACGCCGGCCGCGAGGAGCTTCGCCGCGGCCGTCTGCCCCGACTCCAGCGAGTAGAGCGAGTGCACCACGAACTCGTCGGGCAGCTCGACGCCGTGGCGCTCGGCCATGGCGATCGCCGCGGCGTGCTTGCGCTGGGACGGCACGTGGTCGCGCGGCCCCAGGAGGATGCCGATGCGCTCGTGCCCCAGCTGCAGCAAGTGGCCGAACGCCTGCTCCATCGAGACGACGTCGTCGCACGACACCGTCGAGAACCCGAGTCCGTCGACGGGGGCGCTCACGAGCACCGTGGGCAGCTTCAGCTCGCGCAGTCGCTCGTAGTGGTCGTGGTTCGCCTCGGCCTGCGTGTACGCGCCGCCCGTGAAGATCACGCCCGAGACCTGCTGGTGCAGCAGCAGCTCGACGTAGTCGGACTCGGAGACCCCGCCCGCGGTCTGGATGCAGAGCACGGGCGTGAACCCGTTCTGGGCGAGGCCGCCGCCGATGACCTCGGCGAGCGCCGGGAAGATCGGGTTCTGCAACTCGGGCATCATCAGCCCGACGAGCCTCGCCCGCTCGCCGCGCAGCTTCGTCGGCCGCTCGTAGCCGAGCACGTCGAGCGCCGTGAGCACCGCGTCGCGCGTCGACGCCGAGACGCCGGGCTTGCCGTTCAGGACGCGACTGACCGTCGCCTCGCTCACGCCGACCTTGCGCGCGACGTCCGCCAGCCTCCTCGACACGGCGGCAATGCTACGCGAACGAGCGCAAGAACTCGACAGGATCGAGTTGGCGGATGTCGCGCCGGCCGGCCCTACGCGTCCGGATCGAACCCCGGGGTGCGGCCGTCTCGGCCGACGTACTTGACGACCAGGCTGCAGTCCAGGTCGCCGTAGCCCTCGTCGATGAGGCGGCTGAACCGCTCCATGGCGAGCCGGCCCGCCGCGAGGTCGAGCCCGGCGGCCTCGCCGGCCTCGAGCGCGTACGACAGGTCCTTCTCGGCGAGTCGGGTCGTGAACGTCGCGTCGAAGTTGCGGTTCGCCGGGCTCGTCGGCACGACGCCGGGCACCGGGTACCACGTGCGAAGCGGCCACGAGTCGCCCGACGACACGGTCGCGATGTCGTGGAACACGGTCGGGTCGAGCCCGAGCGCCTCCGCCAGCCGGGCGCCCTCCGACGAGGCCTGCAGCGTGATGAAGAGCATCAGGTTGTTGGCGAGCTTGGCCGCGATGCCCGACGTCGGCCCGCCGACGACGAACACGTGCCCCGCCATGGGCTCGACGAGCCGAGCGGCCTCGCCCGTCCCGGCCTCCTCGCCGCCGAGCATGAACGTGAGCGTCCCGGCGTGGGCGCCGGCGATCCCGCCCGACACGGGCGCGTCGACGAAGCGGAGGCGACGCACGAACGCCGCGTCGTGGCTCGCGCGCGACGTGGCGACGTCCACGGTCGACGTGTCGAGCACGAGGGTGTCGGGACGCACGACGTCGAAGACGCCGACCCGCCCGCCCGCTCCCCCGATGAGCACCTCGCGCGAGTGCTCGGACCTCGGCAGCGAGGTGAACACGGCGTCGGCGTCGCGTGCCGCGGTCGCGGCATCCGTCACGACCCGCACGCCCGTGGCCGCCGCGCGCTCGGCCATGCCCGGATCGACGTCGAAGCCGACGACCTCGTGTCCCGCCTCGACGAGATGGGCGGCCATCGGCCCGCCCATGTGCCCGAGCCCGATCCACCCGATCACGGCCATCGCGTCCTCCTCGACGTCGGGGACGGCTCCGCTGCCGCACCTGCTCCCCACGCTACGACGCGGCGCACGCGCGCGCACGGGTCGCTCGTCCCGCGTCGGCTCAGGGGATCGTCTGGGCGGTGGCCTCGAGGTCGCTGACCCGGCGATCCCGCTGCGTGGCCAGCGCCAGGGCGGCGGCCCCGCACACGACGACGATCGCGATCGCCTCGACCGGCGTGAACGACTCCTCGAGGACCAGCACGCCGAAGACCGCCGCGATCACCGGCCCGAAGCTCGTGATGATCGCGTAGAGGCGCGGCGTGATGCGACGGAGGATGTAGGTGTCCAGGCTGTAGGGCAGCGCCGAGCTGAGCACGCCGACGCCGAGGAGCAGTCCGGCGACGCGCCAGTCGACGACGGCCGGGTCGAACGTCCAGGCCGCGACGGGCAGCAGCAGCACGAGGCTGACGAGGCTCGCGACCGTGAGGCCCTCGAGCCCCGGAAGGCGCGTCGCCACGCGGCGCGTGAGGAGGATGTAGGCGGCCCAGCTGGCGGCGGCCGTCAGCGCGAGCAGCACGCCGACGGGGTCGACGCCCGCCTCCGCCGCCGACGGCCCGCCCGCGGCATCCGCCCCGATGCCCGGTGCGATCAGCAGCACGACGCCGGCGCCGGCGGCGACGGCGCAGCCGACGTCGAGCACACGGCGCGAGGCGAACAGCGCGATCGCGAGCGGGCCGAGGAACTCGATCGTCGCGGCGACGCCGAGACCGAGCAGGTCGATGGAGACGTAGAACGAGACGTTCATGACGGCGAGCACGACGCCGAGGGCGATCGCCGGGCGGAGCCGGCGCCACGTGAGGCTCGCGCGCTTCGGACGGTAGAACGGGAGCACCGCGGCAGCCATGACCAGCTGGCGGACCGCGACGACGACGAACGCACCGACGACCGGGATGACGAGTCCGGCGAGCGACGAGCCGAAGTTGATCGACACCTCCGTGCCGAGCTGCGTCGCGGCTCCGGCGAACCGACGGCGAGCCAGGGCTGCGCCGGAGGGTGCCCCGACGGGCACCGGGTCGGTCTCGTGCGTCACGGGACGACGATACGCGGTGCGCGACTCGCCCCCGCGCCTGTCGCGCGGCCGACCCGCGCTGCGGTTGGCTGGGATCAGGGGTGCACGATGACGAAGCCATTCGGAAGCCTGACCGACGACGAGGTGCAGCACGCGGGGCGGGTCGAGCTGCGGCGGGTCGTCGTGACCGACGACGTCGAGTCGTGGGACCTGCTGCTGTACACGGCCGGAGGCATCGAGCCGATCGCGGTCGACGCGTTCAGCCTCGACGAGCTGAACCGCATCAACCCGCCGTCGTCGCGCGACCTGGCCGATGGCGTCGCGAAGGTCGTGCTCGGATGCCACGGCCTGCGCCGCACCGAGCCCTGGACGATGTCGCGCGACGCGGCGGCCTGGACCGCGCGCGTCGCGCCGGTGCCCGTCGCCGCCTCGGAGGAGGCGCCGGCCGGGGGCTGAACCGTCGGGCCGCGCGCGCTCAGCCGTCGAGCTGCTCGAGGAAGCTCGCCGGCACCGCGCCTCGACGCGCCCGACGCCCGGCGGTGGTGCTCGCCTCGGCCGCCACGAACCCGTCGGGGCGCACGAGGTAGAGCCGGTCCGAGCGGAGCCGTCCCGCCGCGGGCGGGAGGACGTGGTGCTCGAGGCCGAGCGATGCGGCGACGCCGCGGACGAGCTCGGCCGGCGCGCCGTACCCGTGCACCTGCCACCGGAACGAGCGCAGCGCATCGAAGTTCGACGGGTCGCCCCCGGTGTACGGCAGCCGCTTGCCCACGACGTCGTCGCGCACCTGCGAGCGCGAGGGCGTCCGGTCGGACATCCGGTACCTGATGCGGATCTGCGAGATGAGGCCGAACACGCGGTCTCCACCGAGGATCCGCGGCAGCACGGGCGCGAGCAGGCGTCCGACCGTCGGGACCATGCGTCCGCGGACGGCGTGCGCCAGGCGCGACTCCGACGTCACGTTCCCGAACAGTCGGTCCGTCGTGGCGACGAGCTTCAGCGCGACCGGGCGGCGCTCCGCCTCGTACCGGTCGAGGCGCGTCGGCGGCATCCCGCCGACGAGCACGTCGCCCAGCGCGTTCGCGAGGTTGTGCGCGTCCTGGAGGCCCGTGTTCATGCCCTGGCCTCCCACGGGGGAGTGGATGTGCGCGGCGTCGCCGACGAGGAAGCACCGCCCGTCGCGGAACCGGGCCGCCACCCGGTGGTGCAGGCGGTACGTCGCGAACCAGGTCGACGAGCGGTAGCCCACCGTGAACCCGCGCGCGAGGCGCGAACGCAGGAGCTTCTCGGACAGCTCGTCGGCACCCTCGAGTTCGGTGTCGCGCACGACGCCCAGGATGCGGTGGTGCCCCTCCCCGCCCATCGGGAACGACAGCAGCAGGTCATCGGGCGCGAAGCGGACGTTCACCCAGCCCTCGACGAGGCCGCTGACGCCGATCGCGTCCGCCACGAAGAACGTGTGCTGGTTCGTCACGCCCTCGAAGGGGATGCCGTGCAGCTCGCGCACGGCCGAGTGCGCGCCGTCGGCGCCGATGACGTGCCGCGCCTCGACGATGAGGGCGCCGTCGGGGCCGTCGAGGGTCGCGGAGACGAGCGAGGTCTGCGACCGCAGTGCGACGAGTCGGTGGCGCCAGCGCACCTCGCGCCCGGACTCGGCGAGGGCATCGACGAGCAGGCGCTCGTTGCGGCTCTGCTCGAAGACCGTCAGGTCGGGGAAGGGCGTGAGCCCCTCGCCGAACCGTCGCAGCGGGATCCGCCCGAGCTCTCGATGCCGGAACCCGAGCACCGCGCCGCTCGCCTCGGCCCGACCGGCGAGGACCCGGTCGGCGAGCCCGAGCTGGTCGTACAGCTCCATCGAGCGCGCCTGCACGAGCAGTGCGCGCGACTCGTGCGTGGGGCCGTCCTTGCCGTCCACGACGATCGCGTCGACGCCGCGGCGGGCGAGGACCACCGCGGCCATGAGCCCGCTCGGCCCCGCGCCCACGACGAGCACGTCGGTGCGGAGGATCTCGGGTTCCGCCATGCTCCCAGCCTGTCACCGCCCGATCGATGACGGAATGCGTCGGCCCGGCGCGGCCCGGGATGCCATGCTGTCGCCGTGACCCACCCCCTCGTCATCGTCCCCGGCATCGGTGGCTCCGGTCCGGAGCACTGGCAGTCGCGCTGGGAGGCCGCGCTGCCCGGGGCCCTCCGGATCGCCCCGGCGTCGTGGGACGAGCCCGAGGTCGGCGACTGGGTCGCGGCGATCGACCGCGCGGTCGCGGCGAGCCCGGCCCCGCCGCTGCTCGTCGCGCACAGCCTGGGCTGCCTCGCGGTCGCGCACTGGACGATCGAGGCGGATGCCGCGTCCGCGCGCACGGCGGGCGCCTTCCTGGTCGCTCCCCCCGACCCGTCGGGCCCTGCCTTCCCTCGTGCGGCGGTGACCGGCGGGTTCACGCTCCCGAGCGCGCCGCTCGGCCTCCCGGCCACCGTGCTCGCCTCGACGGACGACCCCTACGCGGAACTCGCGCGGAGCGCGGAGTTCGCGGCGGCGTGGGGCGCCGGCTTCGTCGACCTCGGGGCGCGCGGGCACGTGAACGCCGCGAGCGGGCTCGGCGAATGGCCGGAGGGACTGCAGGTGCTGGAGGACGTCGCGACTACGGCGCGCCGAGCCGCAGGTCCTCCGGCTGCGTGAGCTCGCGCGGGCCGTCGGCGGCGAGCGCCGGAGTCATGCGGTCGGCGGCGACGAGCAGGGGCATCTCGACCCCGGTGATCGCCGCGATGTCGGCGACGGCCACCTGGAACGTGCGGAACGGGCCGAGGTCGGGCACCTCGGCCGCGCCGGCGGCGACGCGCGCTCGCTCGCGCGCGGCGATGCCCGCCCTGCTCCGCATCGGATCGTCGAGGTCGACGACGGGAGCCTGGTCGAGCAGGAAACCGGCCGTGGCGAGCTCGTCGCCTGAACGCCAGGCGACGACCTTCACGAACCGCAGCGGCACCTGGATGCCGCGGTAGGGCGGGTCGTCGACCGCGAGCACGGGTGCGGTGAACACGCTGAGCCGCTGCGCGTGCACGCGGGCGAACGCGAGCACGTGGTCCTCCAGCCCGTT
Source organism: Agromyces kandeliae (assembly GCF_009674665.1). Taxonomy (GTDB): domain Bacteria; phylum Actinomycetota; class Actinomycetes; order Actinomycetales; family Microbacteriaceae; genus Agromyces; species Agromyces kandeliae. The sequence goes on along the minus strand of NZ_WKJD01000012.1, from coordinate 389,885 downwards.
CCACAGCTCGAGCGACTGGTTGAACTCGGCCTGCTGCGGCGCCGCGTTCGGGTAGCGGAAGGTCTCGGCGTTCGCGCGCGCCGCGACCTCGGGCGGACCCCAGACCGGGTCGCGGCGGCGGACGAGATGCCCCCGATCGAGGTCGTTGCGCGCGTACACCTCGGGCCCGGCCTGCCAGTCCTCCGGGATGCGGGCGTCGTACTCCCAGTCGTCGCGCCGTTCGACCTCGACGAGCGCGGCGCCGTCGACGTTGACGCCGGTCATGCGCGCGAACCGACGGCGCGTGTCGAGCACGATCGTGAAGTGCAGGTGGTCGAGGGCGACGGATGCCGCGGCATCCGCCTCGGGAACCGACGGCATCGGCGCCTCGACCCCCAGGAACCGCGCATCGAAGCCCATGCGTCCAGCACACCACGCGCCGCCGACACCGGGCCGGCCTCCGCTCGGCCCGGCGCACCGCGGCGCACGACGTCACCCCAACCGGATCACCGCCCGCGACGAACCACTCCCACGCGGGCTTCCGATTCCCCGCGGCTGCGGAGGGGACCATGACGCGCACGAGGACGCGGAGGCGCGGCGCCCGCCTGCGATGGGTCGCCTGGGCCGGCGTGGCCGGGATCGCCGCCGGTGCCGCGTTCCTCGCGGTCGCCGAACTCGTCGCGCTGCTCGTCGCTCGCGAGGCGAGCCCGGTGCTCGCGGTCGGCGCGTTCGTCATCGACGTCGTGCCGCAACCGCTGAAGGAGTTCGCGATCTCGACGTTCGGCGAGGCCGACAAGCCGATCCTGCTCGCCGGTCTCGGCGTCGCGGTGGTCGTCGCGAGCGCGGCGGCCGGGGTCCTGCAGCTCGTCGGACCGCCGCTCGGGCTGGTGGCGTTGGGGCTCGCCGGGGCGGCGTCCGTCGCCGCGACCACGACGCGAGCCGGCGCGTCGGGCTGGTCGTGGCTGCCCGCCGTCGCCGGGGCGGTCGCGGGCGTCCTGCTGCTGCGCGCCGCCGTCATCCGGCTCCGCACCTGGCGCGACGGCGCGACCGCGACCGATGCGGCGGGCGACGACCGGGACCCCCGGCTCGACCGACGGGGCTTCCTCGCGCTGACGGGCATCGCCGCGGCATCCGCCGTCGTCGTCGGCCTCGGGGCCCGGCTGGCGACCGCCGCCTCGTCGTCCATCGCGGCGATCCGCGAGGCGCTGCGTCTCCCGGGGCCGCGCTCGGTGGTCGACGTGCCGGCCGGCGCCGAGCTCGACGTGCCGGGCCTCAGCCCGCTGATCACGCCGAACGCGGACTTCTACCGGGTCGACACCGCCCTGACCGTTCCCGAGGTGGACCCGTCGACCTGGCGGCTCGTCGTCGACGGCATGGTGGACCGGCCCATCGAGCTCGGCTTCGACGACCTCGTGGCGATGGGGCTCGACGAGTACGGCGTCACGCTCACGTGCGTGTCGAACGAGGTCGGCGGCGACCTCGTCGGCACCGCGATCTGGCTCGGCGTGCCCGTGCGCGACATCCTGCGCCTCGCCGGTCCGCGGCCGGGTGCCGACATGGTCCTCTCCCGCAGCGTCGACGGCTTCACCGCCTCGACGCCGCTCGAGGCGCTGACCGACGACGACAGGGACGCGATCCTGGCCGTCGGCATGAACGGGGAGCCGCTGCCCCTCGAGCACGGCTTCCCGGTGCGGATGGTGGTGCCGGGGCTGTACGGCTACGTCTCGGCGACGAAGTGGGTCACCCGGTTGCAGGTCACGACCTTCGCCGACGACGAGGCGTACTGGACGCCCCGCGGGTACAGCGCCGAGGCGCCGATCAAGATGTCCTCCCGCATCGACACGCCCAAGCCGGGCCGCCCCGTCCCGGCCGGACCCGGCGTGATCGCGGGGGTGGCCTGGGCGCAGACGGTCGGCATCGAGCGCGTCGAGGTGCGCATCGACGACGGCGAGTGGCGCACGGCGACGCTGTCGACGCCGATCAACGCCGACACGTGGGTGCAGTGGATGGTCGACTGGGACGCCGCGCCCGGAACGCACTACGCGACGGTTCGGGCCGTCGACCGGAACGGGCGCACCCAGGTCGAGGAGCGCGCCCCGATCGCGCCGGACGGCTCGACGGGCTGGCAGCGCACCCTGATCACCGTGACGTGAGCTGTCAATGCCTCGACGGATGCCGCGCTCGCGACGAGCATCGTGGAAGGCGGCCTTCGCGTCGCCGGATGGAGGGACCATGGCCGAGACCCCGCACACCCAGGACGAGCCGATCGAGGAGGGCGCGGGCGACGCGAGTCGCGCCGACCGCATCGCCGGCATCCTCGAACAGGTGCGGAGCGACCTGCGCCTCGGCCACGCGCGCGACGAGGAGGCCGAGCTCCGCCTCCGCCTGGCGGACGCCGGGATCACGGCATCCGACGCGGAGATCGAGCGGTACGTCGCGCGCGAACTCTGATCGGCGTCGCCGGGATCAGCCCGGCGAGCCCGCCGCCAGCACGCCGGCGAGCCACTCCGCCTGCCGCTGCCAGTGCAGGCCCTGCCCGCCCTCGTGCTCGTTGAACGCGTACTCGACGACCTCGGCGCCGACGGCGTGGTGGTTGACCGCGGCATAGACGGTCGACGGCGGGCACACGGGGTCCATGAGCGCCACGGACACCAGCGCGGGCGCGCTCGCGCGCTTGGCGAAGTTCACGCCGTCGAAGTACGAGAGCGTGCGGAAGACGGTCGGCGCGGCATCCCGGTGGATCGAGAGGTACCGGACGATCTCCTGGTACGGATCGCGATCGGTCAGGCCCACCGACCGCTCGAAGCAGCAGAGGAACGGCACGTCGGGCATCGCGCCCACGAGCCCCTCGGCGAGCCCGGCCGCGGCGAGCACGATGCCTCCGCCCTGCGAGCCGCCCGTGACGGCGACCCGGTCGGCGTCGACCGCGTCGAGCGAGCGCACGGCGTCGATGGCGAGCACCGCGTCGGTGAAGACGCGCCGGTAGTAGTACTCGGCCGGGTCGTGGATGCCCCGGGTCATGAACCCCGGGAACGACGGCCCGGTGCCGTGCGGGTCGGGCGTGCCGCCGCCGGTGCCCCACGCGCTGCCCTGCCCTCGGGTGTCCATGAAGAAGTGCGCGTACCCGGATGCCGCCCACTGCAGCCGCTCGTGCGGGAGGCCCCGGCCGCCGCCGTAGCCGTTGTACTCGACGACCGCGGGCAGGGGCCCCGACGCATCCGCCGGCACCAGGAACCACGCCTTCACGGGGTCGCCCCCGAAGCCCGAGAACTCGACGTCGTAGACGTCGACGAGCGCGAGCGGCGAGTCGACCCGCGTCAGCCGGGGCGGCTCCGCGACGGCGCGTGACGCGGCGAGCGTGTCGGCCCAGAACGCGTCGAAGTCCTCGGGCTCGGCCACCTCGGGCCGGAACGCCCGGAGCTCGGCGGCGGGCAGGTCGAAGAAGGGCATGCGGGTCTCCTCGCTGAGTGGCGGCCGGGGTGGTCGTCAGCGTACCCGTAGGCTGACGACCATCGCGGGCACCGGGGAGGCCGACATGAGCGACGAGACGCGGTCGACGCCGCGCCCGCCCAAGCGCATCATCGCCGTGGTGGTGCTCACCTACCTCGCCGGCCTCCTCGACATCGCCCTCGGCGTCCTGCTCGTCCTCGCGCGCTACGACGCCGAGGTCCAGCGGGAGGGCGAGCAGCTCCCGGTCACCCTGCTCGGCGCGGCGCTCATCCTGATCGGCCTGCTCACCATCGCGATGGCCTCGGGGCTCACCCGAGCGCGCCGCTCCGCGCGGATCTTCGTCACGGTCCTCATGGCCCTCTCGCTGACGACGACGACGCTCGACATCGTGCGCGACGCCGACGCGATCGGGTCGACCCTCATCGGCGCGCTCGTGCCGATCGCCGTCATCCTCGTGCTCTGGACCGGTCGGGGGGCTCGGTACTTCCGCGAGGCCCGCTCGGCACGCCCGGAGCCGTCTGCCTGACCGCCGCGACGAGCGCCGCCGGCACCGTCGGGGCCATCCGGGCGACGGCCCGCCGGTGCACGAACCGGACCACCTCGATGCCCGCGATCGCGACGAGCGACCCGGCGAGCGCCAGCACCGCGGTGATCTCGCTCAACTCGACGAGTTCGAGGAAGTCCGCGGTGAGCGGGATCGCGTAGATCGCGACGAGCCCGATCGCCATCCCGCCGATGATGACGATCTTCCACCCGTCGATGGGGCGCGAGAGCACGATGAGCACCCAGAGCCCGACGATGCCGAGGACCAGCGTCGAGCCGCTCCGGAGCTCGTCCTCCGGGATCCCGGCGTCGGTCGCCATGCGGCTGTAGAGGGCGAGGACGAGCGCGATGACGATGCCGGCGGGGATCGCGAAGCTCAGCGACCGACGGAGGAACCCGGGAACGTAGCGTCGCGCGTTCGGCATCAGCGCGAGGAAGAACGCGGGGAAGCCGATCGTGAGCGCGTCGGTGACCGAGAGCTGCCGCGGCAGGAACGGGAAGGGCAGCAGCATGACCCCGAACAGCACGGCGAGCCCGGTCGCGTAGGCGGTCTTGGTGAGGAACAGCATCGACACGCGCTCGATGTTCGCCGCGACCCGGCGACCCTCGGCGACCACCCCCGGCAGGTGCGAGAACCGTCCGTCGAGGAGCACCAGCCGCGCGACCGCCTTGGTGGCCGAGGAACCCGACTCCATGGCGATGCCGATGTCGGCCTCCTTGATCGCCAGCGCGTCGTTCACGCCGTCGCCGGTCATGGCCACGGTGTGACCGCGGCGGCGCAGCGCCGTGACGATGTCGCGCTTCTGCGTCGGCGTCACGCGGCCGAAGACCACCTCGCGCTCGATAAGCTCGCCGAGCTCGTCGAGGTCGTCGGGCAGGGTGCGGGCGTCGATCCCGTGCGGCGCGTCCACGCCCACCTCGCGGGCGATCGCGGCGACCGTCTGCGGGTTGTCGCCCGAGATGATCCGCACCGCCACGCCCTGCTCGGCGAAGTACTCGAGGGTCTCCCGCGCGTCGCCGCGCACGTTCTCGCGGAACGTGAGCAGGACGACCGGCATCAGGGATCGCGGCAGGCGTTCGGCCTCGGCGCGCTCGGCGGTCAGCTCGTCGGGGCTGTGCGCGAGCACCAGCGTCCGGCGCCCGCTGGCGGCGAGCCCGGCCGCACGGTCGCGCAGCCCCTCGGTGCCGGGCGCGCCGGCGGCATCCGTCGCGGGGAAGACCATCTCGGGCCCGCCCAGCACCCACGTGCCCCCACCCGGGAAGCCGACCGCGCTCCACTTGCGCGACGACGCGAAGGCGATGCGCGCCTGCGGCTCGAGCGCGCGCCGCACCGGGTACGGCTCCACGAGGCACCGCGCGGTCGCGTTCGCCTCGGGGTCGGCGCCGTACCACGCGAGGACGTCGGTCCAGCCGTCGGGCGGCGCGAGCGCGACCGGGTGCGCCGCGTCGAAGACGATGTCGCCCTCGGTGAGGGTGCCGGTCTTGTCGAGGCAGATCAGGTCGACCCGTGCGAGGCCCTCGACCGCCGGCAGTTCCTGGACGAGCACCTTGCGGCTCGCGAGGCGCACCGCGCCGACGGCGAACGCGATGCTCGTCATCAGCACGAGGCCGAGCGGGATCATCGCGACGACGGCCGCCACGGTGGCGACGACCGCCTCGTCCCACAGTCCCGCCTCGATCGCCTCGGCCCAGCCGCCCTGCGCGACCATCTGCGCGTTGAGCACGAGCAGGCTGACGGGGCCGATGATCCAGGCGATCCATCCGAGCAGACGGTTCAGCGACGACCGAAGCTCCGATGCGACGAGCGAGAACTGCTTGGCCTCGCTCGAGAGCTTGTTCGCGAAGGCGTCGGCGCCCACCCGGTCGACCACCGCGGACCCCGCGCCCCCGATCACGATCGAGCCCGACAGCACCTCGTCGCCCGGCTGCTTGTCGACCGGGTCGGACTCCCCCGTCAGCATCGACTCGTCGAGCTGCAGGCGCTCGGATGCCACGACCTTCGCATCCGCCGGGACCTGGTCGCCCGCACGCAGCACGAGCCGGTCGTCGAGGACCACGTCGGCGAGCGCCACGTCGTGCTCGCGCCCGTCGCGCCGGACGCGGGCGCTCGGCGCGTGCAGCAGCGCGAGCCGGTCGAGGGCGCGCTTGGCGTTGAACTCCTGCCACGAGCCGATGATCGTGTTCGCGATCGCGCTGAAGCCGAAGAGCGCGTCCTGCCAGCGGCCGATGAGCAGCAGCGCGACGAAGCACGCCGCGATGATGCCGTTGAAGAGCGTGAAGACGTTCGCCTTGACGATGCTCCAGGCGCTCCGGCTCGTCGGGCTCTCGAACGCGTTGGTCTCCCCGCGGGCGACGCGCTCGGCGACCTCGCCCGCGCTCAGTCCGTCGGTGCGCTCGTCGATGGCCCTCTCCCCGGTGCCCACCCGGTCATCCCACCACAGCCCGGTCCGACGGCGCAGCATCGGTGCCGCCGGTCGCCCGATCGTCTCGACGACGCGCCCCGACCGCGTCGATGCGATCCGGAATGGGGCTCGGTCCCGGCAGTCGCTCGGAAACGGTGGAGGATCGTCGCCCGACTCCATACGCTCGACCTCATCGGGGGAAGGAGTCGATCATGCGATCCGTCTCGAAGTTCTCGTCCGTCCCATCCGAGCAGTACGGGTCGCCGGAGATGCCCCGCGACGTCGGATCGTCGCGGCCGACCGCTCGCGGGCACGGCACGCTGGCGTCCCGGCAGCTCCAGATCTACGCGTTCGATCCCCAACTCGGAAGGCGGCGGCGGTTCCGGATCTCGCTGGAGATCCCCCACGAGTCGCTCCAGGTGGACCAGCACCTCGGGGTCGACGTCCGGCTTCGCGGCCGGCTGTTCGACGTGGTCGACTACGACGCCGCCCGCGAGCAGTACTACGAAGTGGTCGACCTCGAGAACCCGAGCCTCGTCGCAGGCGGCGGGCTGCCGCCGACCGTCGACGACCCGAAGTTCCACCAGCAGATGGTCTACGCCGTCGCCATGAAGGTGGTCTCGAACTTCGAGCGGGCCCTCGGGCGCCGGGTGCAGTTCCGAGAGCCCGTCGCGCTCATCCCCCATGCATTCCGTGGACGCAACGCGTTCTTCGACCCCGCCACGAACGCCATCTACTTCGGGTACTTCCGGGCCGATCCCGACGACCCCGGCGGCAACCTGCCCAACCAGTGGATCTTCACGTGCCTGTCCCACGACATCATCGCCCACGAGGTCACGCACGCGATCGTCCACAACCTGCGACCGCGGTTCCGCGAGGCCACCAACAAGGACGTCTACGCGTTCCACGAGGCCATCGCCGACATCGTCGCGATCTTCCAGCACTTCGGATTCCCCGGCGTGCTCGCGGACGCCGTCCAGGCGGGTCGCACCGACCTGTCGCGGCCGGGACCGCTGCTCGAGCTGGCGGCTCAGTTCGGTCACTCGACCGGCGCGGGCCGCGCGCTGCGGAGCGCGCGGGACCGGATCGACGAGATCGCCACCTACGAGGACACCTTCGAGCCGCACGATCGCGGCGCCGTGCTCGTCCGTGCGGTGTTCGACGCCTTCTTCGCGACCTACTCCGCGCGGGTCGAGGACCTCATCCGGATCGCGACCGGCGGAACCGGGCTGCTGGGCGAGGGCTTCCTCGGCGCCGAATTGGTCGAGCGGATCACGGACGAAGCCGGCGACACCGCGCAGCGCGTCCTCGACCTGTGCATCCGGGCCTTCGACTACCTGCCCCCGCTCGACATCACGTTCAGCGATTACCTGCGGGCCCTGGTCACCGCGGACCGCGAACTCAACCCCAGCGATCCCTACGACCTCCGCGCCAACCTCGTGGACGCGTTCCTGGCCCGCGGCATCCATCCGAAGGACGTGTTCTCGGCGAACGAGGAGTCCCTGCTGTGGCCGGGACTCGCGAGCCCGGCCGGTGATCCGCCGGAACCGCTCGCCCCGTCCGTCCTCGACAGGCTCGCCGCCTTCGAGGTCGCCGAATGGGGTGCGGCACCGGCCGGCGAGGACCCGGACACGTCGGCGCGCATCAAGAAGCGCCTCGAACGCCGGCATGACGAGCGGGACGCCCTCGAACGCGAGGTGCGCGCCTACGGGCAGCGCCATCACGCGCTGCTCGGGCTCGAGCCGGACTCGACGGACCGGCCGATTCAGGTGGACGGCCTCGACCTCGTGTTCAGGGTCGGCGGCGACGGCCTTCCGCTCACCGAGGCGATCGCGCAGTTCGTGCAGGCCGGCGGTGCCGACTCGATGGACCCGGTCGGCGGACTCGACGTCCGCGCCGGGACCACGGTGGTGTTCTCGGGCGACGGATCCCCTCGCTACGTCGTCGCCAAGCCGCTCACCGGCGGCGTCGACGATCAGGGAGCCCCGACCGGGCGGCTGGCCGAGATCGCCGAGTTCATCGACCAATGCGACCAACGCGACCCCCGGTCGGCCTGGTTCGGCGACGACGAGGGCTTCGCCCTCCGGATGCAGGAGCGGTTCGACTTCGCGTTGGTGCACCAGATGGCGCCGGTTCGCCGGCCCGACAGGTCGGGGAGCGTTCGCCGGGGCGACGACCGGCCCGATGAGGGAGGAGCCGATCGTGGATGAGGTCACGGTCTCGATGTACAACGTCGGCTTCGGCGACTGCTTCCTGCTCCGCATCCCCGCCGTCGGTGGAGAACGGAAGGTCCTGATCGACTGCGGCTCGATCAAGCGAGGTTCGGCGGGGAGCATCGACGACGTCGTCGAGCAGATCATCGCCGACGTCGACGACGGATCGGGGCCCTCGATCGACGTCGTCGTGATCACGCACCGTCACCGCGATCACGTGTCGGGCTTCGCGAGCGAGCTCTGGCGGCGCGTCGCCGTGTCCGAGGTGTGGCTGCCCTGGACCGAGGATCCGGACGACCCGATCGCACGCGACATCCTCCAGACGATGGCGTCGTTCGCCGAGTCGTTGCACGTCGACCGGGATGCCGGGCGCTTCGCGGCGATGTCGGCCGCCGAGACCGAGCTGGTCGACCACGTCATCGAGAACACCCTCGCGCTCTCGAACGAGGCGGCGATGTCGACGGTGCATCGCGGCTTCGCGGGCGGATCGAGCGGTGCGGTGCGGCGCTTCCTGGAGCGCGCGCCGGGGACGCTCGACACCGCGGACGTCCTGCCCGGGGTCAAGGTGCACGTCCTCGGCCCGTCGCGCGACGAAGACGTCATCCGGGACATGAACCCGCCCTCCGGCGAGAGCTTCCTCCACGTCGCCGACGGCGGCGGACCCGATCTCGACGCGTCGGACCTCCTGCCGTTCGAACCGATCCCGGCACCACGTCCCGACCTGCTTCCGATCGGGGTCGAGGAGCGTCTCCGGGAGATCGCACGGCGATCGCTGCTGATGGGCGCGGTCGCGCTCGAGAGCGCCGTCAACAACACGAGCCTGATGCTCGTGTTCGAGGTCGGCGAGGCCGTGCTGCTCTTCCCGGGCGACGCGCAGTGGGGAACGTGGAAGGTCAACCTCGACGATGACGTGCGGAGGGACCTCCTGGCGCGGACGACGTTCTACAAGGTGGGTCACCACGGGAGCCACAACGCCACCCCGGTGAGGTTCGTCGACGACGTGCTGAACGCCGATGGCCGCGACGACGTGTGGGCGGCGATCTCGGTGACCCGGCACGGCAGGTTCACGAAGATCCCGAAGGCGGAGTTGCTCGACGAGCTCTCCACGAGGATCGCGGACCCGGATCGGCTCGTCCGGAGCGACCGACCGCCGTCCCCCGCACCGCCCCCGATGTCCGTCATCCCCGGTCGGTCCGGCGTCATCCGATACGACTTCGCGCTGTCCACCTGACCCGTCGCAGCATCGGCTCGCGGACGATCGGCGACGACGGCAGGATGGGACCGATCGTCGCGATGGTCGCGGCCGGACGGGAGCAGCGCGTGAGCGGCAGGGTCGTGGTCTCGGGGCCGGCGTCGTGGAACCGGATCGTGCACGTCGAGCATCTGCCCGCCCCCGTGCCGCACATGCAGTTCGCGCTGGCCGACCACGAGACGGTCGGCGGCACGTCGGCGGGCAAAGCGCTCGGGCTCGCCGCCTTCGGACGGCCGGTCACCCTGTTCACCCTGATCGGGTCGGATCCCGACGGCGAGCGCCTGCGCGGCATCCTCGATCGCGTCGACGGACTCGACCTCGACGTGGTGGACGGCGCGCGCACCGAACGGCACCTCAACCTCATGACGCCGCTCGGCGAGCGCGTCTCGATCTACCTCTCGACCCCCGACGACCGGGACTCACCCGAGGACGACCGACTGACCGCCGCGATGGAGGACGCCGCGGCGATCGTGCTCGACCTCTCGGAGCGGTCGCGCCGGCTCATCCCCGACGCGCGCGCCTCGGGGCGGCCGATCTGGATCGACCTGCACGACTACGACGGCACGAGCGAGTTCCACCGCCCGTTCCTCGATGCGGCCGACGCGGTCTTCCTCAACGCCGACCGGCTCGGCGGCGACCCCCTGCCGTTCCTGCGGCGCGTGATCGACGACGGCGCACGGCTCGCGGTGTGCACGCTCGGCGCGGAGGGGGCCGTGGCGCTGGCCTCGGAGGACGGTGCCGTCACCGAGCACCGCGTCGACGCCGTGCCCGTCGACGTGCGCGACGCCAACGGCGCGGGCGACGCCTTCATGTCGGGCGTGCTCCACGCGATGCTCGGCGGGGCCGACGTCGACGCCGCCCTGGAGGTCGGCGCGCAGCACGCGGCATCCGTCCTGGTGACCCGGCACCTGCACCCGACCCTCGAGCCGCTCGTCGGCTGAGGTTGCGCCGACCCGAGGCGGATGCCGCGGCATCCGCCTCGTCCGAAGGCGCAGCGCCTCAGCGCCGGAACTCGCGCCCGCGCACGTCGGTCGGCTGGATCCGCACCCACCGGTCCTTCGACTCCGGCGCCCACGGGTGCACCCCGAGCGTCTCGGCGTGCTCGATCTCGCTCTGCCGCTCGAGCTGGCGCGCCTCGCCCTTGGCGACGACGCTGAACGCGTCCTCGTCGGTGTAGCCGTCGACCTCGAACGCGACGTGCGAGTGGATGGTGAGCTCGAGCAGCTTCGTCCCGGCCGCCGTGCGGAACACGATCGCCGGAGCATCGGCGCCGTCGTGGTCGACCATGTGGTTCACCGGGAAGATGTCGACCTCGCCCGCGGCGAACACCGCGATGCGCCCGAACGGCGCGGCCTCGATCCGCGACCAGCACTCCTCCTCGCTGAGGTGCCGCGTGGGGGGACGCGTGTCGTCCTGTTCGTCCATGGGCCTTCCTTTCCTGTGTCGTCCGGTGGTCGGGAGCGTATCGCGGCGGCGAGCCTCGGTCAGATCGACGCGTCGATCGCCGCGACCGCGTCGATCGGCGCCGCACGCGCCGACCTCGGGACGATCTCGGCGGCCTGGTGGTGGTCGGGCACGCGGGCCGCCCGCCCGAGTTCGCGCCTGATCCGCGCACGCAACGTGTCGGCCGCGTGCGCCTCGCCGTGGACGACCCACGTCATGCCCGGCGGTTCGGGCGTCGCGCGCATCCAGCCGAGGATCTGCTCCGCGTCGGCGTGCGCCGACATCGACTCGATCGACACGACCTCGGCACGGATCGGGAGGTCCTTGCCGAACAGGCGGAGCGAGCGCTCACCCGCCTGGAGCGCGGCCCCGCGCGTGCCGCCGGCCTGGAAGCCGGTCAGCACGATCGCGTTGTGCGGGTCGGAGCCGTACGCGTCGAGATGGTGCAGGATCCGCCCGCCGGTCAGCATCCCGCTCGCCGACAGGATCACGAGCGGACCCCCTCGCAGGTTCAGCAGCTTGGAATCGTCGACCGACGTGACCCGCCTCGCGAGGCCGTACATGCGGCGCAGTTCGTCCGGGCCGAGCCGATGCTCCTCGGGGTGCCGTTCGTAGATCTCGACGGCGTCGACCGCCATGGGGCTGTTCAGGTAGATCGGGACGTCGGGCAGCTCGCCGCGATCCGCGAGGCGCGACAGGTGCAGGAGCACGCTCTCGGTGCGGCCGACCGCGAAGGCGGGGATGAGCACCACCCCGCCGCGCCGCGTCACGCGGCGGATGACGTCGCCGAGCGCACGCTCGGGATCGCCTGCCGAATGCACCCGGTCGCCGTAGGTCGACTCCGCGACGAGCACGTCGGTCGACTCCAGCGGCTCCGGAGGCCGCATGAGCGGGTCGTCGGGGCGGCCCAGGTCGCCGGTGAAGTGGACGGTCGCCCCGTCGACTTCCAGCCGCACCTGCGCCGCACCGAGGATGTGCCCGGCGTGCACGAGTCGCACGTCGACCCCGGGGGCGACGCGGCGCGACTCGTGGAAGTCGAGCGGTTCGAACCGAGGCATCGTCCGGCGGACGTCCTCCGACGTGTAGAGCGGACGGGGGTCGGCGTGCCGCGACCAGTGGCGGGATGCCGCGTGGCGGGCCTCCTCCTCCATGAGGTACGCGCTGTCGGCCAGCATGATCTCGGCGAGCTCGATGGTGCCGGGGCTCGCGAGGATGCGACCGGCGAACCCGTCGCGCACGAGCGCGGGCAGGTACCCGGAGTGGTCCAGGTGCGCGTGCGTCAGCACCACCGCGTCGATCGTCGCGGGATCGACGGGGAACGGCTGCCGATTGCGCGCGCGGAGCACCTTGTAGCCCTGGAACAGCCCGCAGTCCACGAGCACGCGCGCGCCGTCGCACTCGACGAGGTGGCGCGACCCGGTGACGGTGTCGGCCGCACCGAGGAACCGGATGCTCCGCAGGCCCATGGCCTATCCGACGTCGCTGACCACGATGACCGGACCGGCGGCGCTCAGCAGCAGGTCGTGGCTCACCGAGCCCAGGAGGAAGCGGGCCATGCCGCCCGCCGCGTGGCTGCCCACGACCACGACGCCGGCGGTGTCGCTGTACTCGGAGAGCACCGCCGCGGCCGACCCGCGCTCGAGGCGCCCGGACGGAGCACCGCCGAGCGAACGGGCGAACTCCACGGCCTCGTCGAGCACGTCGCGTCGCATCTCCTCCATGAGGGCGACGTCGCCGAGGTACTCCACGTAGGCCGAGTTCCAGCTGGTCGGCACGACCCACGCGTGGACGAGCTCGAGCGGTCGCCCGGAACGAGCGGCCTCGTCGACTCCGACGCGGATCGCCGCCCGCGCCTCATCCGACCCGTCGACGCCGACCACCACCGCGCGGCGCTCCACGGCCTCCCAGTCGGGCGGGACGACGGCGACGGCACCGCGTCCGCGACGACCGGCGAGCCGGGCGCCGAGGGTCCACGCGGTCTCGTGCCCGCTCTGCGACCCGCCCACCACGACGAGTGAGCTGCCGTCGAGGTACGTGGCGAGCTCCTTGTCGGGGCGGCCGTGCACCGTGAGCGTGTCGACCGTGCGTCCGGGATGCTCGACGCGAAGCCGCTCGGCCCGGTCGATCAGCTCGACCCTCGCCTCGGGAAGGTCCCCGGTGGCTCGCAGGTACTCGCTCGACGTGTCCGCGCCCGGCACGGTGTGCACGATCAGCAGGGGTGCCGCGTCGTCGCGTGCCGCCGCCCACTCCAGCGCTGCCTCCGCGTTCGGGGACCCGTCCCATCCGACGACGATCTGCGTGAACACGTCCGATCACCCCTTCGTGCCCGTACTCCGACGGCCTGCACCCAGCCTCCCGGAGGGCGGTCGCCCCCGTCGGGCCCAAGGTCACTCGGGCGGTGGCCGCCGCTGACCGGCGCTCGCCGCGCGTCGCTCACCGCTCACCGCCCGCGGTGGTCGACGAACGACATCCGCGGCCCTCGCCGCGGTCGCCCGCGCAGTCCCGCCGCCATCATCAGCCGGATCACGCGGTATCGCTGGCCGGCCCACGGCGCGAGCGCCTCGAGCATCTCGTCGTCGGTCATGTCGCGCCCGAACAGCGCGTGCCCGACGTAGTTCGCCAGGTGGTAGTCGCCGACCGACACCGCGTCGGCGTCGCCGAACGCGCGCTGCGCGACCTCCGCGGCCGTCCACGCTCCCACGCCCGGGAACACGGTCAGTCGGGCGGCGGCATCGGCGAGCGCGAGGTCGGCCGCCTCCTCGATGCGGGGTGCACGGGCGGCCGCGCGCTGGATCGCCGCCGCGCGCTTCGGATCGACGCCGGCCCGGTGCCATTCCCAGACCGGGATGGCGCGCCATCCGTCGGCCGAGGGCGCGACCCGCATGGGGCGGGGCACGGGGCCGGGCGCCGCCTCGCCGAACGCGAGCACCAGCCGGCGCCAGGACGCGTGCGCCTGCACCGTGATCACCTTCTGCTCGAGGATCGCGGGCACGAGCGACTCCATCACGCGGGCGGTGCGCGGAACGCGCAGCCCCGGGTTGCGCCGGTGCGCCGCGTCGAGCTCCTCGACGCCCGTGCGGAAGCCCGTGGTGTCGTCGCGCTCCCCGAGCATCGAGGGGGCGAGGTCGACGGCGGCGCCGGCGCCGGGTCCCCATGCCTCGACGCGGACCAGGTCGACATCGCGCTGCACGATCCGCAGCGTCGCCGGCCCGGCGTCGGTCAGCGTCGCACGCCAGACCGCGCCGTCGGGCGTGCGCGTGAAGGTCGGGTCGCCGGGACCCCTCCGCAGCACGCCGATCGTCTGCGCGACGTCGGTCTCGTGCGGGGCGCGCCAGTCGAGCGCGTGGTCGGGACTCACCCCTCCAGTGTGCGCCCCGCCACCGTCTCCGCCCGATCGGCGCCGCCTCCGCGGCGCGGACGGTTGTCGCGGGGCGCGCCCGGTGGGATCATCCGGGTGTGGCGAAGTTGACCGCGCTGCTGCTTCCGACGCTGCAGCGCAACCCGCTCACCGACCTGCTCGACCAGCTCGACCTCGGGTCGGGCGATCGGGTGGGCAAGCGGAGCGGCTTCGTGATCATGCTCGTGCTGTCGGGCATCATCGCCGCAGCCGGGGTGCTCCTCGACTCGACGGCCACCGTGATCGGGGCGATGATCATCGCCCCGCTCGGAACGCCGATCCTCGGCATCGCCGCGGGGATCGTGACCGGACGGGCGCGAATGGTCGTGGCATCCGTCGTCTGGGTCTCGGGCGCCGTGGCCGCGGTGATCCTCATCGGCGCGGCGTTCTCGATCGTGCTCCCCACCGGCACCAACCTCGGCGGCAACTCCCAGATCAGCGGCCGCACGTCGCCGCAGCTGATGGACCTCGTCGCGGCGCTCGCCACGGGCGTCGCCGGAGCCTTCGCGATGAGCCGGAAGGACCTCAGCGCGGTCCTGCCGGGCGTCGCCATCGCGATCTCGCTGGTCCCGCCGCTCGCGGTCGTCGGCGTCACGCTCGGCCAGGGCGACCTCGACGGGGCGTTCGGCGCGTTCCTGCTGTTCTTCTCGAACGTCGTCGCGCTCATCATCGCCGGGGCGATCGTGTTCACGCTCGCCGGCTACTCGCGCGACGCGCTCGCCCTGCCCAGCCGACGTCGGCGCGCGTACACGATCGTGACGGTGCTCACCGTGCTGACCCTGATCCCCCTCGGACTGAACACCCTCGTGATCGTCGCCCAGGCGACCTGGACGGCGCGCATCCAGTCCACCGCGAACGACTGGCTGTCCGACGGTGAGGGCGAGGTCGACGGCGTCACCTGGAAGAGCCTCGTCGCACGCATCTCGGTGCAGGCGCCCGGCGGCCGGATCCCCCCGGTCTCCGCGCTCCGCGACGCGCTCGAGTCGGAGGTGCCCTCGTTCGTCGGGGTCGAGGTGGACGTCACCGACGCCGTGGTGCATCCCGTCGTCGAGCGGGATTGACGCCGCGTCCGGGGGCCCGCGACGGGCGTGCGCGAGGTCGTCACCGCCGCCGCCGATGAGCGAGGATCGACATGGAGCGTCGAGGAGGGACCACCATGCACGACCGACCGCAGGCACGCCCGACGGGCGAGGATCCGCACGACCGGATGCACCCGGAGACCGTCGCGGTGCACGCCGGTCGGCCGTCCCGCGAGCCGGACGGCCCGATGAGCACCCCCGTGCACCTCGCGTCGACGTTCCACGAGGGCGGACCGACCGCCTACGGCCGCTACGGCAACCCGTCCTGGACCGCGTTCGAGGAGGCGCTCGGCGCCCTCGAGGGCGGTGGATGCGTGGCGTTCGCGTCGGGCATGGGCGCGATCTCGGCGGTCCTCGCGCTCGTCCCGACCGGCGGTGTCGTGGTCGCCCCGCGGCACTCGTACACGGGCACGATCGGGCTGCTCGACGACCTCGCCCTGACCCGCGACGTCTCGGTGCGCTTCGTCGACGTCCGCGACGCCGAGGCGGTGGCGGATGCCGCGAGGGGCGCGGACCTCGTCTGGGTCGAGTCGCCGACCAACCCCGCGCTCGAGGTGG
Source organism: Agromyces kandeliae (assembly GCF_009674665.1). Classification (GTDB taxonomy): domain Bacteria; phylum Actinomycetota; class Actinomycetes; order Actinomycetales; family Microbacteriaceae; genus Agromyces; species Agromyces kandeliae. Next base: position 373,569 of record NZ_WKJD01000012.1, on the reverse strand, counting down.
CCGACCTCGACGCGATCGGTCGGGCCGCACGCGAGGCCGGCGCGCTGTTCGCGGTCGACAACACGTTCGCGACGCCCCTGCTGCAGCGCCCGCTCGAGTCGGGCGCCGACCTCGTCGTCCACTCGGCGACGAAGTCGATCTCGGGCCACAGCGACGTCGTCATGGGCGCGGTGATCGCGCGCGACGACGACCTGCGCGACCGCATCGCGACCCGCCGGAGCCTCGGCGGCGCGATCCCCGGCCCGCTGGACGCGTTCCTCGCGCTGCGCGGCCTGCGCACCCTGCCCGTGCGACTCGAACGCGCGCAGGCGAATGCGCGCGAGCTCGCCGCCCGCTTCGCGGACCACCCCGCGCTCGAGGAGGTCCGCTACCCCGGCTTCGGCACGATCGTCTCGATCGTGATCGGGGGCGGCGCGGATGCCGCCGAGCGCGTCGCCACGTCGACCCGGGTGTGGGTGCACTCGACGAGCCTCGGCGGCGTCGAGTCGCAGCTCGAACGCCGTCGGCGCTGGCCGGCCGAGGCGCAGACCATCCCGGAGGGCCTCATCCGCCTCTCGGTCGGACTCGAGCACGTCGACGACCTCGCGCGCGACCTGGAGCAGGCGCTCGCACGTGCGACCGATCCGGGCGACGACGGTGCGCCCGACCCCCCGCCCAGGTCGGTCCCGCCCGCTGCGGCGGGCTATTGACGGCGGGGGCCCGAGGCATCCGCATGACCTTCGGCCCCGTCGTGCGGGCCGGGGGACGGGCAGGCTGGTGCCGATCCTGCCCACGTCGAAGGGGGTGGCGACGATGACGACGCAGGGCATCGCGCGCCGCGTGCTGCTCACGATCCAGATCTTCGTGGGCATCACGAGCGTGTTCGGCGGCGCGGCGTTGGTGCTCGGCGGGGTGATCGACTTCGGCGGCACCGTGATCGCCATCCCGCCGGAGTACCTCGAGGGCTCGCCGTTCTCGTCGTTCCTCGTCCCCGGGCTGGTGCTCGCGATCGTGGTCGGCGGCACGCACGTCGTCGCGTTCGTGATGCTCTCGCGGCGCATGCGCTGGGCCATGATCGCGTGCGCCGTCGCCGGCTTCGGGATGGTCGTCTGGGTCTTCGTGCAGATGGTGTTCATCCCGTTCAGTCCGCTGCAGGCGGTGTACTTCGGCCTGGGGCTCGTCGAGCTCGCGGCGACCATGGTGCAACTCGACATCCTGCACCCGTGGGCGCACGCGAGCGTGCATCGCGACCACGCCCCGGAGGCCGGCACCGCACGCTCGACCTGAGCGCGTCCGCGGCGCTTCCGCCGCCCCGTGATCCGTGCCATGGTGGGGACGGGAGCACCTGCTGCCGGACACGAGATGAGGTCGTCATGACCCGGATGCCGCGGAACGGAGTGTTCGCCGGACGGCGCGCCCGCGCCGGTGCATCGTTCCTCGCGGTCGCGGTCGTGATGGCGGCGACGAGCGTGTCGGTCGACCTCGCCGTGCCGGGGTTCGCCTCGGCGGCCCAGCGCACCATCGTCGGCACGCTGTCCGACGTGATCGAGGTCGTCGCGGTGTGGGGCGCGCTCCCGCTCGGCCTGCTGCTGCTCATCACCGCCGGCGAGCCGCGGGCATGGCGGCGGTGGACCGCCGTCGTCGCGGCCGTCGCAGCTCCCATCGCGGTGCAGTTCACCGGCGTCGGCGACTCGCCGTTCCTGATCCTGCTCGCCCTCGCGGCCGCCGTGGGCGGCTACGCGATCATCGCGCTCGGCCTGTCCGAGCGCCGGGGCGATCCGAGCCGCACCGATCGCGTGGCGATCGCGGTCGCGGTCCTCGCGGCCGCCGAGCTCGCGGTGATCGCGCTCGGCACGTTGCACCTCCTCGTCTGGAATCCGATGGCGGCCGTGCCCGAACTCTCGCTCGCGCAGATCTACGGGATCCTGGTCGAGCAGTACGGGGTGATCGACGGCGGGCCGTTCGTCTGGGCACTCGGCGCCACGCTCGCGACCGTGGCGGGGTCGATCGTCGCGATCCAGGGTTCGCGGCGCGGGCTCGTGACGACGCACGACGTGGTCACGGTCGGGCTGCTCCTCATCCACGCGACGACGTTCTTCCTCTGGTGGGCCGGGTTCGCGATCGGGCTGAACCTCGCCGACGCGTTCGCGGCCGTCGACGGCGACGTCTCGTCGGTCGGCTCGCTGCTCGCGCTCGTCGGGGCATCCTGCCTCGCCGCCGCGATCCTCCTGCAGCTGCGACGCGCCCCGGTGCGCGACGACGACACCGCCTCGGCACGTGACGACGACGAACCGGGCGACCGGGTGGACCCGCCCCGGGCCGGCGACTCGGGCGCGGACTCCGGCGGACCGGAGGGCGCCCCGACGGCCGTCACCCCCTAGCGTGGTGTCATGCCTGCGCGCAGCGACGACGCCGTGGTCCTCGAGGTCGGGGGCCACGAGGTCCGCGTCAGCCATCCCGGCCGGGTCGTCTTCCCCGAGCCCGGCCTGACCAAGCTCGACCTCGTGGAGTACTACCTCGCCGTGGCGGACGGCGCGCTCCGCGGCGCCGGCGGCCGGCCGATGGTGCTCAAGCGGTTCGTGAAGGGCATCGACGCCGAGCCGTTCTTCCAGAAGCGCGTGCCGGAGAACCACCCCGGCTTCATCGACACCGCCACGCTGCAGTACGCGCGCGGCACCTCGGCCGAGGAGGCCGTCGTGCGGGATGCCGCCGGCCTGGCCTGGGTCGTGAACCTCGGATGCCTCGACCTCAACCCGCACCCCGTGCGGGCCGAGGACCTCGACCACCCCGACGAGCTCCGCGTGGACCTCGACCCGATGCCCGGCGTCGACTGGTCGCAGATCGTCGACGTCGCGATGGTCGCGCGCGACGTGCTCGAAGACCACGGGCTCGTCGGCTGGCCGAAGACGTCCGGCTCGCGCGGGATCCACCTGCTCGTGCGCATCGAGCCCCGCTGGGACTTCCGCGAGGTGCGGCTCGCCGCCGAGGCGCTCGCGCGCGAGGTCGAACGGCGGGCGCCCGGGCTCGCGTCGGCCCGGTGGTGGAAGGAGGAGCGCGGCGAGAGCGTGTTCGTCGACTTCAACCAGAACGCGAAGGACCGCACCGTGGCATCCGCCTACTCGGTTCGCCCGCTGCCCGACGCTCGGGTCTCGACGCCGCTCGACTGGGACGAGGTGCGCTCGAGGCGACCAGAGGAGTTCACGGTCTCGACGGTGCTCCAGCGCTTCGGCGAGCGCGGCGACCCGCACGATGGGATCGACGACGCGGTCGGGTCGCTCGAGGGGCTGCTCCGCCTGGCGGAGGAGCTCGGCCCCGCGGAGAAGGCCCCGCGTGGCGCATCGCGCGGCGACGGATCGGGCCGCCGGGTCTCGACGATGCCGCTCATCGAGGTCGCCCGCACCGAGACGAAGCCCGAGGCGCTCGATGCGCTCGAACGCTGGAAGGCGGCGAATCCCGTCGTCGTGGCGCACCTCGCGCCCGCCGACGTGCTCGTCGACGGCATGCGCGGGTCGAGCTCGCTCTGGTATCGCGTGCGGGTGAACCTCCAGCACGTGCCCGAGGCGCAGCGTCCCGAGCAGGGCCCGCTGCTCGCCGACTACGACCCGTGGGCCGGGCGGTGGCCGGGCGGCTCCGACGGGCCCGATCGAGGCGGGCGGGTCGGTCCCGCAGGCGACGCCGCGTCGGAGGGAGCCGGCGCCTAGGCCGTGCGCGGCACGAACGCCGCGTGCAGCAGCTCCCACGCCCGGTCGGCGGTTGCGGCGCGCTCGGCCGGCTCGGTCCGTGCGACGAGGCCGGCGAGCATCGAGATCGCGAGGAGCACGTCCTCGACGTCGACGTGCTCGCCGAACCTGCCTGCAGCCCGCTCGTGCTCGACGGCGGCGACCGCGATGTCGCGGACGCGGCCCCCGAGCCGCTCGACGCGCGGGTCGTGCGGGTGGGCGGTGATGAGGTCGATCAGCGCCGTCGACACGATGGCCTGCGCGATCACGCCCTGGAGGAGTGCGTCGAGTCCGGCGTCGGGCGGGGCGACCGCGGCCTCGAGCTCGTCGAGGTTCTCCTCGTAGACGGCGACCGCGAGCGAGAGGCGGTCGGGGAAGTGCCGGTAGAGGCTGCCCTGCCCGACGCCGGCGCGCTTGGCGATCGCGCTGAAGGGTGCGGAGAGGCCGTCGGCGGCGAAGATCTCGCGCGCGGCGGCGAGCAGGGCGCGACGGTTGGCGGGCCCCGCGCTCGGGCCGAGGTTCGGCTTGCGCGGCCTGGGACCTTCTCCCTGTGGACTCTCGGACATGGGTGCTAGATTACTACCGGACAGAGCTGTCCGGTGTCCTCCGCGGACACGGACCGAGAGAAACAGAAGGAACCCCTCATGAGCCCCAGCAAGCCCCTCACCGGCGACTCCTCGATCAAGACCTGGCTCGAGGACCCCGTCGGCGGCCCCATCATCCGCGACCTCCTCTCGCAGGCCGGGCAGGACCCCGACGTCCTCCGTCCGGTGCACCGCCTCGCGCTCAAGCGCCTCATCAAGCTCAGCAAGGGGTCCTTCTCGCAGGAGATGGTCGACCAGCTCGTCGCGCGCGCCGCTGCGGGCGACGTCCCGGCCGGCGCGCCCGCGGCATCCGCCCCCGCGACCGAGGCGACCGACACTGCGGAGCCCGGAGACGCCGCAGACGACGCCGTCGAGCGCCCCGAGTGGGTCGAGCGCATCGACCAGGGCCGCTTCACCGGCAAGACCGTCATCGTCACCGGCGCCGGTTCGGGCATCGGCCGGGCCACCGCCTCGCGCATCGTGCGCGAGGGCGGCAAGGTCGTCGCCATCGACGTCTCGCAGGAGCGCCTGGACGAGTTCGCGGCCGAGCACGACGGCGCCGACGTCGTGACGCTCGTCGCCGACATCACCGACGACGCGAAGATCGCCGAGATCCTCGCCGCCGCAGGCGACCGCATCGACGGCCTCGCCAACATCGCCGGAATCATGGACGACATGACCCCGATCGGCGAGCTCACCGACGCCGTGTGGGAGCGCGTCATGCGCGTGAACGTCGACGGCACCATGAAGCTCATGCGCGCCGTCGTGCCCGGCATGCTCGCACAGGGCTACGGCTCGATCGTCAACACCGCGTCCGAGGCGGCCCTCCGCGGCTCCGCGGCGGGCGTCGCCTACACCGCCTCGAAGCACGCCGTGGTCGGCCTCACCAAGTCGACCGCGTTCATGTACGGCCCGAGCGGCCTCCGCGTGAACGCCGTCGCACCCGGCCCCACCATCACGAACATCGAGGCGACGTTCGCATCGCCGCTCGGCGCGCAGCGCGTGCGCCAGGCCATGGCGGTGCTTCCGGATGCCGCCGAGGCCGAGGCCCTCGCCGCGTCGATCACCTTCCTGCTCTCCGACGACGGCGTGAACATCAACGGCGTCGTGCTGGCGTCGGACGGCGGCTGGTCGGCTGCCTGACCCGGCAGCGGCCGAGCGCCGCGACCCGGACCGCGGCGCCGGAGCGGGGCGACACCCCCGCTCCGGCGCCGCACCCGTCGTGCGCGACCCCGAGGTGCGGTGACACCATGGGGCCATGAGCGCGAAGCGGATCCTGTTCATCGGCGGCAGCGGCGTCATCAGTTCCGCCTGCGTGAGACGCGCGGTCGAGGTGGGCCACGACGTGACCGTGCTGAACCGGGGCGGCTCGTCGAGCCTGCGGCCGCTCCCGGCCGACGTGCGGCAGGTCGTCGGAGACATCCGTCGCCCCGACACCGTGCGCGCGGCGCTGGGCCGCGGCACGGCCGACCCGCTCGAGTTCGACGTCGTCTGCGAGTTCCTCGCCTTCACGCCCGAGCACGTGCAGGCCGACCTCGACCTCTTCGAGGGGCGGATCGGCCAGTACGTCTTCATCAGCTCGGCGTCGGCCTACCAGACGCCGCCGAGCCGCCTGCCGGTCACCGAGTCCACGCCGCTCGTGAATCCCGAATGGCAGTACTCGCGCGACAAGATCGCGTGCGAGCAGTTGCTCGTCGACGCCGTGCGCCAACGCGGCGTCCCCGCGACGATCGTGCGCCCATCGCACACGTACGACGCGACGCTGATCCCCACGCTCGGGCACTGGACCGACCTCGCGCGCATGCGCGCCGGGCGACCCGTGGTCGTCCACGGCGACGGCACGAGCCTCTGGACGATCACCCACCACGACGACTTCGCGGTCGCGTTCGTCGGGCTCCTCGGCAACCCGATGGCCGTCGGCGACGCGTTCCACATCACGGGCGACCACGCGCCGACGTGGAACCAGATCTACCGCTGGCTCGCCGATGCGTCGGGTGCACCCGACGCCGAGCTCGTGCACGTGGCGTCCGACACCATCGCCGCCCTGCACCCCGACTGGGGGCCCGGTCTCCTCGGGGACAAGGCGCACTCGATGGTCTTCGACAACGCGAAGGTGAAGGCGCTCGTGCCCGAGTTCCGCACGACGATCACGTTCGACGAGGGCGCTCGGCGCATCGTCGAGTTCCACGACGCGCACCCCGGACTGCAGGTCGTCGACCGGGTGACGGATGCCGCGTTCGAGCGGATCCTCGCACTCCCGCGCCGGTGACGTGCGAGGTTCCTGCGACCCCGTTCCGCAGCACAGGGTCCCGGGTCTAGCCTGAGGGCACGCGGCCACCCGACCACCGGGAGGGCCAGCCGAAGGGGGATGCCATGACCAGCTTCGTCGATCCGCTCGAGGGCCCGTTCAGCCGGGGCCAGGAGGCCGAGGTCGAATACGAGGAGGAGCTCGAGGCGGAGGGCGTCGGCGAGGACGACGTCGAGTTCGTGATGGAGGAGGTCGCCGACCCCGAGGACGACGAGGAGGACTTCGGGGGGCGCTGAGCGTCCGCGGGCGCCCGGGGCGCGTAGCCCCCGAGCACCCGTCGAAGCCCGTCGACGGCTACGCGATCCCGCCGCCGTCGACGACGAGCGCGGACCCGGTGACGTAGCTCGACTCGTCGCTGGCGAGCCACACCACGGCCGAGGCGATCTCGCGCGGCTCGCCCATGCGGCGCAGCGGCCGGTCGGCCGCCTCGGCGAGGAACGCGTCGGCGTCCTGGCCGAGTTGGCTCGCCTCGTCCCGGAGCATGCCGGTGTTCACGTCGCCCGGGTTGACCGAGTTCACGCGGATGCCCTGCGGACCGTGGTCGATGGCGAGCGCGCGCGTCATGTTGACGACCGCCCCCTTCGAGGCGCAGTACGAGATCGCCTGCCCACCGCCCTTCAGCCCCCAGCCAGACCCGGTGTTGACGATCGAGCCGCCGCCGGCGGCGGCCATGACCGGCACGACGTGCTTGGCCATGAGGAAGATCGAGCGGACGTTCACGCCGAAGACGCGATCCCACTCCTCCACGGAGGTCTCGATCGCGGTGGTTCGACGGATGATGCCCGCGTTGTTGAAGACGACGTTCACGCCGCCGAACGCGGCCGCGGTCGTCTCGACCACCCGCTCGATGTCCGCCTCGCTCGAGACGTCGGCCTGCACGGCGATCGCAGTGAACCCCGCGTCGCGGATCTCCGCGGCCACCGCCTCGGCTGCCTCGCCGTTCAGGTCGACGACCGCGACCGCGGCGCCCTCGGCTGCGAGGGCCTTCGCGGTCGCACGGCCGATGCCGCCCGCTCCTCCGGTGACGATGGCCTGCTTGTGCTCAAGTCGCATGGACTGCTCCTTCGTTCTCTGGTGCATGGACCGGATAGATGCTCGTGGTCGTCGGTCCGGTGACGACGCTCGCGAACCCGGTGAGCCGCGCGTCGACCGCCGCGTCTCCGGTGTCGACGAGGAGCGGACGCCCCCCGAGGTCGATGAGCTTCTGCTCGGGGGCGACGACCATCACGGGGTCGTCGCCGATCGCCTCGACGACGCGCGCCGAGAGCTGTTGGTTGCCTCGGCCGAGGAGGAACCCCTGCCCGCCGATGATGGAGACCACGGCCTGCGCCGGCCCGTTCGCGACCTCGTCGAGCAGTTCGCGCTCGGAGGCGCCGGCGACGACGACCCTGCCGTCGAGCACGACGTCGACGCCCAACGGCGTCTTCTCGACGCCGAGTTCGCGCGCGACCTCGGCCATGGTGCCGCCGGGTCCGAGCAGGTAGCGGACGCCGGGCCGCAGTCGCGACGCCGCGCCCCTGGCCGCGGTCCGGACCGCGGCCTGCTCGTCGGACGGCGTCGCCGCCTTGCGCGCCTGGGTGCGACCGGCCCGATAGGGCACGCGGAGCGTGCCGTGGAGTCGCGGTTCGACGCGAGCACGGCGCAACTGCTCCTCGTCGACGTCGAGCACCTCCCGTTCGGCCGTCGGCAGGCCGCGCTCGTCCAGCCAGGCCGCGGCGAGCGCGCCGGCAGCACCTGGACCGACCGCGAAGACCGGCGAGTACATCTTGACGCCCGCGGGGATGCCGAGCGCGACGGCCGCCTCGGGGAGTCCGGCCGCGACGTCCCGGGCGGTGCCGTCGCCGCCGGCGAACAGCACGAGCTCGACGCCGACATCCGCGAGCGCCCGCGCCGCATCCGTGGTGTCGGACGACGAACTCGGGTCGCGCGGATGCCACACGACGATGGGCCGGAGCCCGGCCGATCGCACTGCGTCCTCCCCCATCGGACCGGCCGCGGTCACCACGTGCTCGTCGGGCCTGCCGGCGGCGACGACGGCGAGGGCCCGCTCGGCCCGCTCGGCGGCGCGCGAGCGCGCGCCGCGCTCCGCGGCCCGACGCTGCACGTCCGCGCCGTCGCTGCCGGCGAGCCCCGCCGGGCCGCCGATCCCCGCGACGGGGTTCACGATGAGGCCGATCACGTCAGGCCCCGACGGCGTCCGGGTACTTCCGGCGGTAGGCGCGCCACGTGATCGCCCACCGGTCGGGGTCGTCGAGGTCGTCGTGGTGCGTGTGGTGCACGGTCTGGTTGTGCGGCGCCGTGCGCACGACCTCGGGCGTCTCGCGCGCCTCGCGCGCGATCTCGGCGAGCACGTCGGCGTACTCGTCGAGTTCGGCCTTCGAGTAGGACTCGGTCGGCTCGAGCGTGAAGGGCTGCGGCACGACGTACGGGTGGTGGCTCGTCCAGTAGTGCATGCCGAAGTCGCTCGCCCGCACGCCGATCTCCTCGGAGCCCACGCCGGTCTGCTCGAACAGCTCCTGCCAGGAGTACCGCACCTGCTCGATCCGGCGCCGGCCGGTGGCGTAGGGCGCGGAGGCGCCGGGGATCTCGAGGATCCGCTTCATCAGGTAGTTGTTGTTCAGCACCGCGGTCTCGGCGACCGCGCGCAGGCCGTCGGCACCGAGCGCCATGATCCACGCGTAGGCACGCACGATGTTCGGCACGACGCCGTGGAACGGCCCGATGGCGCCGATCGACAGCGGCCCGGCCTCCCGGACGGAGTACCGGTCGCCCTCCCGCACGACCCGGGGGCCGGGCAGGAACGGCGCGAGCGCGGCGCTGACGGCGTTCGCGCCCGTCCCGGGCCCGCCCGAGCCGTGCGGCGTGCCGAACGTCTTGTGCACGTTGAAGTGGCAGACGTCGAAGCCCGCGTCGCGCGCCCGCGTGATGCCGAGGATGCCGTTGGCGTTCGCCTGGTCGTACGAGGCCAGGGCGCCGACGCCGTGCGCGGCATCCACCCACTCGCGGATCGCCGGGTTGTAGATGCCGGTGTCCTCCGGGTTGGTGACCATGATCGCCGCGGTGCGCGACGAGAGCACGCGCTTCAGCGCGGCGAGGTCGGGGTAGCCGTCGGCGTCGGGGTGCAGCGTGATCACGTCGTAGCCGGCGGCCTTCGCGGCGGCGGCGTTCGACGGGTGGCTGAAGATCGTCGTGACGACCTCGCGGCGCTGCTCGCCCTCGCCGTTGGCCTCGTGGAAGGCGCGGATCATGGCGATGTTCGCCCAGATCGCGGCCGAGCCGCCCTGCGTGTGCAGCGAGACCTCGTCCATGCCGGAGATCTCGGCCATCATCCGCTCGGTGCGCCAGATGATCTCGAGCGCGCCCTGCGCGTCGGCGGGGTCCTGCAGCGGATGCATCGCGGCCAGCTTCGGCGTCGTGATGATGCGCTCGTTGACCTTCGGGGCGTACTTCATGGTGCACGTGCCCTGGCCGACGTCGACGTTGAGGTCGGCGCCCAGGTTCTCCTGCGAGAGGCGCAGGTAGTGCTTCAGCACGCGCATCTGCCCCATCTCGGGCAGTGCCGGCGGCGTGCGTCGCGCGAGTCCCTCGGGCAGGTCGGCGACGACGTCGCCGACGGCGTCCCGGACGCCGGGCTCGATCGGCGTGACGAGGACGCCGCGCTCCCCCGGCGTCGACAGTTCGAAGATCACCGGCTCGTCCCAGCGGGCCTGGTGGAAGCGGCGGATGGCGGGCTTGGGGGCGATGGGCAGGCTCATGCGCGGTGCTCCTCGGGGATGGCGACGGTGTCGAGGGTGTCGGCGGACTCGGCGGCCGAGGCCGCGACGAGTCCGGTGATGGCGGCGGCGAGTCGGTCGATGTCGCGCTGCGAGGTCATCTCGGTGACGCACACGACGAGCTCGTGCTCGCCCGCGGGCACGCCGGGCTCGATGCCCTCGGCCCGGAGGGCGTCGACGATGCCGTTCGCGGTGAGCCCGGCGCCGGCGACGTCGATCGCGAACTCGCGCAGGTGCGCGGCGCCGTCGGTGAGGCGGATGCCGGGGATGGCGGCGAGCGCGCGCTGCGCGTACGCGGTCCGGGCGAGGAGCACCTCGCCGAGGTCGCGCATGCCCTGCGGGCCCATGAGCGCGAGGTGCACGCCGGCGGCGATGCCCCAGAGCGCGGCTGCGGTGCCGACCCACTCCTTGCCCTCCTCGCGGTGCGCGAACGAGGTGCGGTCGTACGCGACGTCGCCGAAGCCGACCTCGCCGGGCACGTCGGTCGTGGCGAGGCCGAAGAGCCGCGAGGGCATCTCCATGACGAAGCGCGGGTCGTCGTGCACGGCGATGAATCCGGCGTGCGCGCCCCCGTACCACTGGTGCAGGCCGAGCGACTGGATGTCGCCGCAGACGATGTCGGCGCCCTGCTCGGCCGGCGGCGTGAGCACGCCGTACCCGACGGGGTCGGTGCCGACGACGAGGACGGCTCCCGCGGCGTGCGCCGCGTCGGCGAGGGCCTGCAGCCGGTGCTCGATCGCACCGGTCCGGCTCGGCGTCTCGACCCAGACCGCGGCGACGTCGTCACCCAGCCGCTCGGTCACGGCCGCGACATCCGCCGTGCCGTCGACCGGGACGACCGGCTCGAGGTCGAGGTGCACGCGCACGTAGTCGCGGACCTTGGAGAGCTTGGCGGGCAGCACGTCGCTCGCGACGAGCACGCGCCGGCGCCCGGTCATCCGCCCCGCCATCGCGAGCGCGGTCCCCGTCGCCTGGAAGCCGTCGTACGTCGGCACGTTCACGACGTCCATCGAGAGCAGCTCGCCCATGAGCGACTGGTACTGGAACAGCGCCTGGAAGCGGCCGTGGTCCTCGTACGGTTCGCCCGCGTAGGCGGTGAGGAACTCGCTGCGCCCGATCACCTCGTCGACGACGGCCGGGACCGCGTGCTGGTAGGTGCCCTGGCCGAGGAAGCTCAGGCGCTCGGTGGTCGGCACGTTCCGCGCGAGGAGGCCGGAGACGTGCCGCTCGAGGTCCTGCTCGGCGGCGAACGGCTCGGGCAGGTCGAGGGCGCGGCCGAGGCGCAGGCCGTCGGGCACGTCGGCGTAGAACTCGTCGACGGACGCCGCGCCGACGGCGGCGAGCATCTCGGCCCGCACCTCCGGCGCGGTGTTGGGGATGTACGGATGCACGTGGGGGTCGGTCATGGGTGGTGCCTCACTCGGTGGTCTCGGACAGGGTGATGAAGGGCGGCTCGTCGGCCCGCGGCGTCGCGAGCACGGCGACGCCGAGGGCGGGGACGACGAGGCGCGGACCCGTGCGCGTTCCGGGGTCGCCGAGCAGGTCCTCGGCGCCCGCCGGAACGTCGACGACCGCGACGGCGGCGCCGTGGTTCAGCACGAACGTGTAGTCGACGTCGGCGCTCGAGCGGGTGACGGCCTCGACGTCGGGGACGATCCGCTCGCGGGCCGGGAGCCCGGCATCGGCGAGCGCGAGGCGCATGACGGCGAGGAGGCCGTCCTCGGCGAGCGCGGTGCCGACGTACCAGGCGCTGCCGTCGCCATGCCCGCGTCGCGTGACGGCGGCGCGACCGGCGAGCGCGCCCGAGGCGAAGCGCGCGACGACGGATGCCTCGGCGCCCGGCTCGATCCACTCCGTCCACACGGGTGCGTCGTAGGCCCGCCCGTCGAGCTCGACCCGCTCGTGCGCCCCGTCGGGCACGGGCCACGGTTCGTCGACCTCGATGCCGAGGAGGTGTCGCAGGGGGCCGGGTGCGCCGCCGGGGTGGACCTTCTCGGTCGCGTCGACCACGCCGGAGAACGGGCCGACGACCACGGTGCCGCCGTCGGCGGCGAACCCGGCGAGCGCGGCCGCCTGCGCGGCATCCGCGACGTAGAGGTTCGGGACGACCACGAGGTCGTACGCGTCGAACGGGCCGGTGGCGCGCACCGTGTCCACCGCGTGCCCGAGTGCGTGCAGCGCCGCGTGCCAGGCCCGCGCCTGCGCGAGCCAGTCGAGGCACTGCGAGGGCATCGACTCGGTCGCGGTCGAACCCCACCAGGCGTCCCAGTCGACGACGAGCGCGACCCGGCTGCGGACGCGCGTGTCCTTCACGGGCGCGAGCCGCCGGAGCTCGCGGCCGAGGGCTGCCGTCTCGCGGAACGTGCGCGAGTGCTCGCCCCGATGGCCGAGCATCGCGGAGTGGAACTTCTCCTGGCCGTACCGGGCCTGGCGCCACTGGAAGAACATCGCCCCGTCGGAACCGTGCGCGATCGCCTGGAGGCTGTCGATGCGCATGCGCCCGGGCGCCTTCGGCACGTTGACGTCGCGCCAGCTCACCGCGCTGGCGGCCTGCTCGAGCAGCAGCCACGGCTGCCCGCCCTTCAGGGAGCGCATGAGGCCGTAGTTGAGCGCGGCGGGCACGTGGGCGCGCGGGTCGGCCGGGTCGGGGTAGGCGTCGTCGGTGACGAGGTCCTCGACCTCGGCGAAGCGCCAGTAGTCGAGCTCGCGGAACAGGCTCATGAAGTTCGTGGTCACCGGCAGGTCGGGCGTGACCTCGCGGAGCACGTCGACCTCGATGCGGAACAGCTCGAGCAGGGCGTCGGAGGAGAAGCGCTCGAAGTCGAGCAGCTGCGTGGGGTTGACCGGGCCGGTCGCTCGGCGGGGCGGCTCGACCTCGTCCCACGCGGTGTAGCGCTGGCCCCAGACGTTCACGCCCCAGGCCTCGTTGAGCCCGTCGAGGTCGCCGTAGCGCCCCTCGAGCCAGCGGCGGAAGTGCGCGGCCGACTCGGGGCACCAGCAGCGTGCCACGTGGTCGCCGTACTCGTTCGAGACGTGCCAGAGCACGACCGCCGGGTGCTCGCCGTAGCGCTCGGCCATGGCGCGCGCCATGCGGGCGACGTGCTCGCGCCACACGGGCGAGCTCGGGCAGTACGCCTGGCGGGATCCGAACTCGAGACGGCGGCCGTCGGCGTCCCACGGGAGCATCTCGGGGTGCCGGCGCACGAGCCAGGCGGGCGGCGTCGCGGTGGCCGTCGCGAGATCGATGCGGATGCCTCCGGCCCAGAGGACCTCGATGACCCGGTCGAGCCAGGCCCAGTCGTACGCGCCGGGCGAGACCTCGAGCTGCGGCCACGAGAACACGGGGAGGCTGACGAGGTTGACGCCGGCCTCGCGCATGAGGCGCACGTCGTCGTGCCAGACCGCCTCCGGCCACTGATCGGGGTTGTAGTCGCCGCCGTAGGCGAGCGCGTCGAGGCGGAGGTGCCTCCGGGTCGCGTCCGTCACGTCGTGTCCTCTCCGTCGGGGCTCTGTACAGGTCTGCCTGCGCACTGTATTCTGTATACAGACACGCTAAGCCGCAAGTCGAACGGGGTCAAGCCCTAGGCTTACGGCGTCGGCCGACCGGCTGGAGGATGGATGGCGATCGAGCGCAAGAACCTGCGTTCCCAAGTCCGCGAGGAACTGCTCGCCCGGATGCGCTCCGGGCTCGTGAGCCCGGGCGAGGGCATCAACGAGGTCCAGCTCGCCGCGGAGCTCGGCGTGAGCCGCACGCCGCTCCGCGAAGCGCTGATCGCCCTCGAGAGCGAGGGGCAGATCACCAGCGAGAACGGGAAGGGCTTCAGGTTCGTGCCCCTCTCCGCGACGGAGTTCGAGGAGCTCGCGCCCGTCATGGCCGCCCTCGAGTCGCTCGCGCTCGAGCTGAGCCCGCGCGACGAGCTCCGGGAGATCGGTCGCCGGCTCACCCGGATCTCGGCCGAGTTCCACCAGGAGGTCGTCGAGCACGCGCTCGTCGTCACGAAGGACGACGAGTGGCACGCGATCATGCTCTCCGCCTGCCCCAACCGCCGGCTGCTCGACGTCATCGAGAGCACCAGGGGCGCGTTCCACCGGTACGAGTCGCTGCTCGTCCCGAACGACGTCATGGTCGAGCGCGTCGCGGCGGAGCACGCCGAGATCGCCCGCCACCTCGCCGACGGCGACGTGCCGGCGGCATCCGTGGCCCTGAAGGCGAACTGGATGAACGGCATGCGCCGGATCCTCGACAACGCGTCGAGCCCCTACTTCAGCGCCTGACCCGGCCGGAACCGAACGGACCGTCATGCGCGGCCTCCGTCCTCAGGCGCGGTCGCCCCGCGAGAGCGCGACCGCGAGGTCGATGAACAGCGCCGCCGACCAGCCGAACGCGGTCGTCGCGGTCGGAGCGCGCTGGCCCGTGAACGGGTCGAAGTACTCATGGGGGCCGCCGCCGTGCTGCACGAGCCGCACGGTCGCCTCGGCGAGGTCGCGGGCGCGATCGGGGCGTCCGGATGCCGCGAGGCCCTCGGCCACGAGCGCATTCGCGTTGACCCAGACGGGTCCGCGCCACATCCGCGCGGGCGAGAAGGCGGGGTCGCCGACGGCGACCGTGGGGATCGCCCATGGCGTCGCGAACCGATCGGGCTCGTCGAGCGCCCCGACGAGGCGGTCCCTGATCCGGTCGGGCAGTCCGCCGGTCAGCAGCGGCATGAGCCCGACGATCGTGTCGCTCGCGACGGGCTCGCCGGCCGCCCGCGCGCGGAAGAGTCCGCGCTCGTCGTCCCACAGGCCGAGCAGCAGGTCGAGCGTGCGCGCGGCACGCTCGCGGTGACGCGCCGCGGCCGCTGCGTCGCCCTCGAGCCGCTCGACCAGGTCGGCGAGCTCGAGGTCCTGGCGCACGAGGAACGCGGCGAGGTCGGGCGAGGTCGTCGGGAGCGGTCCGTCGAAGACGGGGCTGTCGTCGAGTCCCGACGAGTAGGGGTGCCCGTACTCGGGCAGCCCGTCGCCGTCGAGGTCGGAGTGGGCGAACCACCAGTCCTGCGAGCGTCGGACGACCTCGAGGTGCCCGCGTGCCCAGTCGTCGGCGGGCTCGGCCTCGAGCACCTTGCGCAGGGCCCATGCCGTGAGCGGGGGCTTGGTGAGCGGCACGGGCGCGGCCGGGTCGGCGACCGCCGAGCCGGCGCGGCGAAGCGTCTCGCGATCCGATGCGGGCAGGTCGTCGCTCGAGGCGAGCACGCCGAGCTCGTGCACGACGTCGGGCAGCTGGCCGTCGGCGGTCGGGAACCGGAGCGCGAGGTCGAGCTGCTCCCGCGCGAGCGCGGGGTCGCCATGCCGCAGCCCCACGGCGATGAAGTACGCGTCCCACTGCCAGAGCCCGACGTACCCGATCTTCGAGGGCACGACGGCGCGCGCGTCGCCGAGCTGCGGGAGCTCGACGATGTTCGCGCCGAGCACCCACCAGCAGAACGCCGCCATCGCCTGCAGGTCGTCGCGCACGACCGGGCAGCGATCGAACCAGTCGAGCCAGGTCGACTCGGTCGCGCTTCGGAAGGACGCGTACTCGGCCGACCGTGCGAACTCGACCGTGCGGTCGGCGTCCACGTCGAAGACGACGGATGCCGCGTGCCGCCCGCCGACCCGGAGCGACTGCGGCCCCTGCCCCGCGTCCCACTCGACGCTCGCCTCGACGCCGGGCGCGACGCCCACGGCGAGTGCATCGGTGCCGGCGAAGGTGACGCCCGCGGCCCCGTCGGCGAGCACGATCTCGTGCGGCCGCACCCGCGTCACCGGCAGGACCTCGCCGTCCGACCCGCGCACGAGCAGCGCGTCGAGCACGCGGCACTCCTCGAGGCCCCGCTCGTACTCGGACGTGTGCACGCGGAGCGCGCCGTCCGGCCCGGCCGCCGCGCGGAACGCCATCAGGCGCGAACGCGGCAGCGTGAACGGCGCCCGGACCAGGTCGAGGTGCTCCCCCGCGAGGTCGGCGAGCACCGCGGCATCCGCCCCGCTCATCGGCCGCCCAGGCCGGACGCGGCCATGCTGTTGAGGATGCGACGCTGCCCGATGACGAACGCGACCAGCATCGGGATGGTGGCGAGCGCCGACGCCGCCATCACCAGGCCGTAGTCGACCGAGCCGAACTGTCCCCTGAAGCTCGCGAGCAGGAGCGGCACCGTGAACAGGTCGGGCGAGTTCAGCAGCACGAGCGGGAACAGGAAGCTGTTCCAGACGTCGAGCGCCACGATGATGCTGAGCGCGCCGAGGCCCGGCTTAAGGTTGGGCAGGATGATGCTCCAGAACGTCCGCCAGCGACCCGCGCCGTCGACGAGCGCCGCCTCCTCGAGCTCCTTCGGCAGGCTGAGCACGAACTGCCGCATGAGGAAGACCGCGAACGGGTTCACCAGCATCGCCGGGACGATGAGCGAGAGGTGCGAGTCGACCCACCCGAACTTCGCCATGAGCAGGTAGAAGGGGATGAGCGTGACCTGCTTCGGGATCATCTGCGTCGCGAGGAACAGGATGAACAGCACCCGGCTGCCGCGGAAGCGGATGCGCGCGAACGCGTACCCGGCCATGGCCGCGGTGACGAGTGTGCCGACGACGGCCAGCACGCAGATGTAGATGCTGTTCAGGTAGGCCTGGCCGAAGGGCACGGCGTTCCACGCGTCGACGTACTTGTCGATCGTCCACGGGTCGGGCCAGAAGCTCAGGGGGTCCTGCAGCAGCTGCGGCAGCGTCTTGAACGAGGTCAGCAGCATCCACAGGAACGGGAACACCATCGCGAGGCCCGCGACGACGAGGGCGACGTGGATGGCGACCCGGCCGACTGCGCGCCTGCTGCGACCGGCGGCGGGCCCGCGACGCGGGCGCTCCAGGTCGGGGCGGCCGACGAGCGTCGTCTCGATGTCTGCGGCGGTCATGCGTCGGCGTCCTCGTAGTGCACGAACTTCTTCTGCGCGCCGAACTGGATCGCGGTGATGACGAGCGTCAGCAGCAGCAGGATCACGGAGGCGGCGCTGGAGGGTCCGAACTCGAACCGCCCGAAGCCCAGGTCGTAGATGTGGTAGACGATCGTCCGCGTCGCGTTGTCCGGGCCGGCGTTCGCGGTGAGCACGAATACGGTGTCGAACGTCTGCAGCGACGAGATGAAGGCGACGATCGAGGAGAAGAACACGATCGGCGAGAGCAGCGGCAGGCGGATGCTGCGGAAGAGCCGCCACGCGCCCGCGCCGTCGATGCGCGCCGCCTCGATGACCGACGGCGAGATGTTCTGCAGGCCGGCCAGGAAGATGATCACGTTGAGGCCGAGCGACGACCAGATCGAGACGATGCACACGGCGATGAGCGCGAGGCGGGGGTCGCCGAGCCAGTCCGGAGGGTCGATGCCGACGACGTTCGCGATCGCGCCGCTCAGCACGCCGTCGGCGCGGAACAGCTGCTGCCAGATCATGGCGACGGCGACGGTGCTCGTCACGACCGGCGCGAAGAACAGGATCAGGTAGAGCGTGCGGGTGCGCAGCTTCTCGAGCGCGACGGCGACGACGACCGCGAGGCCGAGCCCGACCGGCACCGTGATGAGCGCGATGAGCAGGGTGTTCACGATCGAGCGCAGCAGCAGCTCGTCCTGCAGCTGCGCGGTGAAGTTGGCGAAGCCGACCCACTCGAGCTCGGTGAGGCCGTCCCACGACGCGAACGCGAGCACCAGGCTCGCCACGAACGGCAGCAGCACGAACACCGCCATGCCGATCAGCTGCGGCCCGACGAAGACGTAGCCCCATCGGCGGTCGCGACGTCGCCAGGCGGCCTCGCGGCGGGGACCGAGGGGCGCAGCACGGCGGGGCGGAGCTCCCAGCGGAGCCCCGCGTTCCGCCGAGGGCGCGGGTGGCGCGACCGGGGTCCCGGTCGCGCCGCCCGAGGTGATCACCATGGGTGAGCTCACTCCGCGGTCTTCTCCGCGACGAGGGCTGCGACCTCGTCGAGGGTGGACTGCGCGTCGGACTTGCCCTCGTAGAGCTTCAGGAACAGGTCGCTGATGTCCGTGGAGAGGCCGGGGATGCGGGCCTCGGGCGCGTAGTCCTCGAACCCGATGTCGCGCATGTCGAGGAAGGTCTGCGCGTGGGCGGGGTAGCCGTCCTCGAGGACGACCTCGTCGGCGCCGGCGATGGACGGCACGGCGTTCCCGCCGCCGGAGAGGCGGAAGACCTGTCCCTCGGCCGAGAGGAACTCGGTCCAGAACGTGAATGCGGCGTCCGGGGCATCCGTCTTGCCGTTGATGGCGAGGTACGACGTGGCGACGCCGGTGGGCGCGGCCTGGCCGTCGGGCGTCGGCCAGCGCACGATGTCGTAGCTGTCCTGCTCGCCCGCGCTCGAGACGGTGCCGATCGTGTAGCGGCCCTGGGCGAAGAATCCGGCCTCGTGCGTCACGAAGACGCTGTCGGCGCCGGCGCCCTCCGGCATGGTGTCGGCGACGACGAAGGTGCCGTCCTGGAAGTAGTCGCCGAGCGTCTCGACCGCGTCGACCGTCGCCGTATCGTCGTTGCCGACGAACGTGCCGGACTCGTCGTACGCCGTGCCGCCCTGCGCGGAGATCCAGCTGTAGTGCGTGGCCCAGTAGTTCCAGAACATCGAACCGACGAGACCCGCCTCGGCGAGCGCGTCGTTCATCTCGAGGTACTTCTCGGTGGTCCACTCGCCGTTCTCTGCGAGTGTCGCCGGGTCCTCGGTGATGCCCGCAGCCTCGAGGGCCTGCATGTCGTACCAGAGGACGTCGGGGTTGGAGTCGTTCGGAGCGGCGTAGATCTCGCCGTCGGTCTCGGCGGCGCCGAAGAGCCCGGGGAAGAAGTCGTCGGGGTCGGTCAGGCTCGCGTCGGACTCCATGAGGTCCGTGAGCGGGAGGAGCACGCCGGCGTCGACGAACTGGCCGATCTTGTCGTCGCCGATGTAGAAGACGTCGGGTGCCGTGCCGCTCGTGAGCTGAGCGAGCAGCTTCGAGTGGTAGTCGCCGTAGCTGGCCACCGGCTGCAGCTCGACCGTGATGTCCGGGTGCCGCTGCATGAACTCCTCGTTGAACTCCTCGAAGCGCGTGAGTTCCTCTGGGGTGCCCCAGGTCGACCACACGACGGTGTCCTCGTCGGCGCCTCCCCCGCCACCGCTGCAGGCCGCGAGGCCCACCGTCATCGCGCCGGCCGCTCCGACCGCGAGCAGACGTCTCGTCATTGAGTTCGCACGGCGCATGGCGCCCCACCTCTTCCGTCATCGTTGATCGCCGGGAGCATCCCGGCACTCAGTATTTTGTATACAGAACGCAGTTCTGGTCAAGTCTCGAATCGACAACGGTCGTGCGAGCGACTGCGGGCGAATGGCCTCGGACCCGCCGGTCGCGTGCGCCGGAGTTCCGGGTTAGCCTGACGTGACCCGCAGCGCGGCGGGGCGCCCCTGCCGCACGCGTGACGTTCCCTTCGACGTGGATGAGGTACTCGGATGACGGCTTCGGCTCGGTCCTACGGTGTTGCGGCAGCACTCCTGCTCGCGCTCGGCCTGACGGCCTGCACGCCGGGCGACGACACCCCCGCGCCGACCAGCCCGGTGGTCCAGCTCGGCGCGCCGGGCGAGGAGAACCGCACGCTGTCGCCCGAGGAGGCGGCCGACATCGAGCAGCCGGAGCACACGGACGCCGACATCGCGTTCATGCAGATGATGATCGTGCACCACGATCAGGCCATCACGATGACCGAGTGGGTCGACGAACGCACGAGCGATCGCGATCTGCGGCTGTTGGCCGAGCGGATGCGGGTCGGCCAGGAGGACGAGATCGAGCTGATGGCGAACTGGCTGCGTGACCGCGGCACGCCGCTCGAGGGCGATCACATGAGCCATGCGGCCGGGTCGATGCCCGGCATGCTCACCGAGGACCAGCTCGCGGAGCTCGAGGGTGCGACCGGCGAGGACTTCGAGCGACTGTTCCTGGAGTACATGATCCAGCACCACAACGGCGCGCTCGAGATGGTCGCCGACCTCCGCGCGGCCGGCGGTGCGATGGAGATCTCGATGGGCCGGTTCGCCAACGACGTCGAGGGCGACCAGGGCATCGAGATCGCCCGGATGCAGCAGATGCTCGCCGCACTGGACTCGTAGCGCACCACGGCCCGGCGTTGCCGCCCACGACGCACGACGATGCCCGGCGGTCCCTCGAGACCGCCGGGCATCGTTGCGGTGGAGGGGAGCCCGTCCGGCCTCCCCTCCACCGGGATCAACTGAGGGTCGCCTTCAGGGCGAGGATCGCCTGCACGACCGCCGAGTCGGACGAGGCGCCCGACTTCTTGACGGCGTTGTCGAGCTGCGCGGCCACGGCCTTGCTGCTCGATCCGTCGGCCTCGAGCGCGGCAGCCTCGGCCAGGTGCTTGCGGACCTGTTCGAGCTGCTTGGCGTCGAGGTCGCCCGACCGTTCCGCCTGGTCGACGTACGACCCGGCGACCGCGAAGCTCGGCGCGTGGACGAGCATCGCCTGCGTCTGCGCGTTGAACACGTCGAGCTCGATCTCGCCCGCTGCGGCGATCTCGTTGGCCGACATCATGCCGGTCTCCGCGAGTGCCAGGGAGTCGAAGCCGCGTGCGATCTCACTGCCGAGCACGTTGCCGTTGTACCAGTAGGTCGACCAGTAGCCGCCGAGCGCGAGCTGGTTCGGGTTGATCGGGCCTCGGTCGAGGTACGCGATCTCGACCGGGTTCGCCGTGTCGGTGAAGTCGAAGATCGACACACCGCCCTGGTACCAGGCCTGGACCATGACGTCTCGGCCGGGGACCGGGATGATCGAGCCGTTGTGCGCGACGCAGTTCTCGGCGGTCGTCTGCGCGGCCGGGAGCTTGTAGTAGCTCGCGAACTCGAGCTCGCCGTCGACGATGTCGAACAGCGCGTTCGCACCCCAGGACGGCTCGTGCTCGGCGAGGCATCGGGCTCCGGTGCCGCCGCCCCACTCGTCGGTGAAGATCACCTTCGAGCCGTCGTTGCTGAACGTCGCCGAGTGCCAGTACGAGAAGTTCGGGTCCGCGACCGCGTCGATGCGAACCGGGTTCACCGGGTCGCTGATGTCGACGAGGATGCCGTTGCCCTGGCAGGCGCCCGCGAGGAGCCCGATCTCGGGGAACGCCGTCACGTCGTGGCACGTGTTGGTGTTCGGCGTCGGGCCGTAGAAGCTCCCGCTCGGGTGCAGCTCCGTGCCCGGCAGGGTGTTCTGCAGTCCGTTGTACGCGCCGGTCTCGACATCGGTGAAGATGCGCGGCTGGCTGACGATCGCCGCCGTCTCGGGCGCCGCGAGCGGCACCTGGATGACGTCGATGCGCCACTGCGTGGGGTTGCCCTCGGTGACCGGGTCGGTGGTCAGCGCCGCGTTCTCGCAGCCCTCGAGTTCGAGGGGCGAACGAACGCCGGAGGTGCCCGAGTTGTAGATGTACACGTTCTCCGCGTCATCCGGGTCGGTCACGATCGTGTGCGTGTGCGACCCGCGACACGTCTGCACGCCCGGCAGCTGCACCGGGTTCGAGAGGTCGCTGATGTCGAAGATGCGGACCCCGCGGAAGCGATCGGGGTCCACGGAGCCGGAGGTGCCCTGCGTTCCGCAGTCGATGCGGCCGTTGCTCGCCTCGACCGACATGAACATCAGGTCGCCGTGGATCGACACGTCGCCCTGTCCGCCGGGACACACGAATGCCGTCTCGAGCACCGGCGCGGCCGGATCCGAGATGTCGAAGACCTGGAAGCCGGAGAAGCTGCCGACGACGGCCTTGTCGCCGGTGAACGCCAGGTCGGAGTTGATGACGAAGCCCGCCGGGATGGGCAGGCTTTCCAGGAGCTCGACACCGCTCGCGGCGATCTCGGCGTCGTACAGGCCCCCGCCGAGGCCCTCGCGCGGGTCGTCTCCGGCTGCTGCAGCGGTGGCCGTCATCAGCGACGCCCCGAGCAGCAGTGCTCCGGATGCCGCGAGCGCTCGTCTGCGCCACGGCACGGGTCTGGGTGAGGATCTCATCGGTGGTGCCCTCTCTCTTCGCTTCACGAATCGTGCTTCACATGCATGAACGGCACCCTCCGAAGGACGAGCCGCACGTCGTCGTGCGGCTCGCCGGCCCGGACGGGCCGATCTCTGCTCTCACGCTACCGATGCGAACGCATTTAGAACAGGATTCGTTTTCGGGGGCCGATCGGCCCGATCCGAACCGGAGCCGGGTTCACGCCGTCGTCGGGCCCACGTAGGCTCGATCCATCCGGATCGGGAGGGATCCACATGTGCGGACGCTTCGTGGTGTCGCAGCAGGCCGACGACCTCACCGCGGTCTTCGACGCCGAGAACGACTTCACCGACTGGCGACCGTCGTACAGCCTCGCGCCGACCGACACGGTGCCCATCGTGCGCGAGCGCGCCCGCTCCGACACGGGCGAGTTCGTCCGGCGGCTGGAGCCCGCCCGGTGGGACTTCCACCCCGCCTTCATGAAGGAGTCGAAGCGGCCGCAGTTCAACAGCCGCCTCGAGACCGTTGCGACGAACGGGCTCTGGAAGGGCGCGTTCGCCTCGGGGCGGTGCATCGTGCCGATGCGCGGCTACTTCGAGTGGACGGGCGAGCCCGGGAAGAAGCGCGCGCACTACCTGCACGGCCCGGGCGAACTGCTCGCCGCAGCGGGCATCTCGACCGCGCGCAGGCTCGACGACGGCACCTGGGAGGTGTCGACGTCGATCATCACGCGTGAGGCGCGCGACGCCTCCGGCGAGGTGCACGACCGGATGCCCGTGTACCTCCCGCTCGATGCGATCGACCGCTACCTCGATCCCGAGAAGCTCTCCCCCGCCGACGCGTCGGCGATGGTCGACTTCCTCATCGCGCAGTCCGATCGCGTCGCGCCGACGATCTCCGAGCACGAGGTCGACCCCCGCGTGAACAACCACCGCCGCATCGACCCGCAGGACCCGACGCTCATCGAGCCGCTCGGCGGCGAGCCGACGCTGCGGTGAGCTCAGCCGCCCGCTCCCGTAAGAGAGAGGACCGAACATGAACGACTGGACCGACGACCAACTCGACCGCGTGGGCGCCGCCGACCAACTCGAGGTCGCCTCGGTGCGCGACGACGGATCGCTTCGCCCGTTCACGACCGTGTGGATCGCCCGCGTCGGCGACGAGCTCTTCATCCGCTCCGCCTACGGGCCGGAGAACGGATGGTACAAACGCGCCAAGGAGGCCGGAGTCGGTCGCATCAAGTCGGCCGGGGTGATCCGCGACGTCGCCTTCGTCCCGGTGCCGGCCGATGACACCGCCCTGCACCAGGCGCTCGACGCCGAGTACACGCGGAAGTACGGCCCGCACCACGCAGCGCACGTCACGGCGACCGTGCTCGGCGAGGACGTCCGCGGGGTGACCCTCCGACTCGACGCCCTCGACTGAGCGCGGCAGCAGCCTCGGGGCCGCCCGGCTCCCGGCTGCGCTTCAGCCGCGCCGCCACCAGCGCCGGCGCGCCCGCCGTTCGGCGTCCTCCTCGACCCGCCGCCGCTCCGCCTCCCGGGCGGCCAGCCGATGCCGCTGCTCGCGGCGGGCGCGCCACGCCTCGACCTCGGCGTCCACGTCGCGCGTCGGCGTGACGACCGGCGGGCCGCCGAGCAACTGGCGACGCGCCTCGACCACGCGTGCGTTGAACTCCGCGAGCGCGTCGCGCACGTCCTGCTCGCGATGCATGCGGTCGACGCGGTCGTGCAACTCGGCCGACTCGACGCGGAGCGTGAGCGCGGGCGGCCCGAGCCCGGTCAGTCGCTCGGTCTCGATCTTGCGGCGGATCCACCAGTCGGGGTCGTGGCGACCCAGCCCTTCGAGGGGCTTGCCCGCCCCGGGCAGGTCGTCGAACTCGCCGCGCCGGATCGCCTGCTGGATCACGACCTCGACGTAGGCCGCACGCTCCGCGGCGAGGGACCCGGCCGTCGACCGGTCGGCGGGACGCTCCGACTTCGGCTCGACGGACTCCGCCGGCCCCGGGGCATCCGCCGGTTCGGCACCGGAGGCCGCCTCGTCGGCGGTCTCGCCTCGCGCACGCGCCGCCTCGCGCTCCCAGCGCTCGAGGCGGTAGTGCCACGCGTCGCGTCGCGGATCGTCCACCATCTGCCGTCGCCTCCGTCCGATCCGGCCGGTGCATCGATGGTAGGTCGATCCGTCGCAACGGCGCAGGCCGCGTGCTACCCCTGATGACCTCCGCCGCGTGCCTCGTCGAGGGTCGCCATCACGTCACGGAACTCGTTCGGCGTGATCTCGCCGCGGGCGAGCCGCTCCTCGAGGATCTGCTTCGCCCGATCCGGGTGCGACCCGGCGGCGACGCCGGCACCGCCGGCCGACGCGCTCCCGCCCGACCCGGCGGCCCGCACCAGCAGCACGATGAGGACGACGATCCCGCCGATGACGAGCGCGCCGAAGAGCAGGCCCGGGAGCCACATCCACCATCCGCCGAAGCCGTAGTCCCACATCATCGACGCCACCTCCCCATCGACATCCGACTTCCACGAGCCGGCACGTGCTCCCAGCCAACCGCATCGCGTCCCGTGGCACAGGGTCGTTCGGCCCGGCATCCGTCGTAGCCTGAGCACCATGCGCTTCGGCACGCTCGAATTCGGACCCGCCCTCGACGCGCCCGACCTGCTCGCCCCGCCGACGCTGGCGACCCTGCAGGCGACGGATGCCGCGGCCGCCGACGTGCTCGTCGCCGACATCGATCCGGGCCTGGCCGACACGGCGGCGTTCTGCGAGCAGGAGTACGGCGGGATCACGCCGATCGGCCTGCCCGCCGACTGGTCGATCCTCGTCGACGAGACGGTCGCGACGCACGAGCGCCTGATCGTCGGCAGCGGCATACGCGGGTCGAAGCTGCTCGTGCCCGGTCCGTTCCTCGCCGGCCTCCCGCGTGCGGAAGTGCTGTCGCTGGCGCAGGCCTAGCGCGACGGGGTTCGGAACACCTCCGGCAGCGTCGACCCGTCGAAGCGGAACACGCTGGAGAGGTCGATGCCGCGCACGGTCCCCTCGGCGTAGTACGCGATGCCCCACTCGTCGATGAACGACCCGTCGGCGAACGTGCACGGCGCCACGACGGGATCGTCGGGGTCGTCCGCCGCCGTGAGTCCCCCGCCGCCGGCGCTCGGGCCGAAGCTCGTGGTCCCGCCGAGGGAGGAGCAGAGCGCGGAGGCGGGGTTGCCGGGCGGATCGTCGGGGATCCCGGTCCGCGACAGGTAGGCGAGCGCGGCGAGCGTGGGCTCGTCCGAGGAGATCGTGACGAGGTCGACGTAGATCCTCGAGTCGGCCTCGTCCTCGAGCGTCTGGAAGCGGCAGACCGCGATCGGGTCGCCGAGGGGCACCCAGTCGTCCTCATCCAGGTTCGTCCGCCAGGCCGGCTGGCGCTGCTGCACCTCGCCGCCCTCCTGCTCGCAGTACGCGGCGGCCTCGGCCATGTCGGCGGCGGATGTCGCGGGGTCGCTCGCCGTCGGAGGCGCCGGGGATTCCGAGCAGGCGGCCAGCCCGAGGCTCGCCCCGGCGAGCAGGCCGACGCCGATCATCCGGCTGATCCGTCCCATGCGCACCTCGTTCCCAGTTCGCGGGCGTGTCGACCCGCCCCAGACTAGACGGCGCGATCGACGAACGGGCTCCGCGGCGTCGCGAACGACGACGATCGGGCGGGGCATCGACGTGGAGCGGATGACGGGGTTCGAACCCGCGACCTTCACCTTGGCAAGGTGACGCGCTACCAACTGCGCTACATCCGCATGGGGCGGCTCCGCCGCTCCGGTGCCGCGCTCGCGCCCGGCTGGTCGAGCCTACATGACCTGCGGCCCGGTCGATGACCGCCGACGCCGTCCGGCCACCCGTGCCTGCGGGCGCCTCAGCGGGACGCCCCCGGCGGGGGACCCTCGCCGTCGCCAGCCGCGCGCTCGCCCGCCGCACGCTCGAATGCGCGCTCCCACTCCCGCAACTCCTTGCGCCCGCCGATGAGGCCGTCGAGCGACACCTGGAAGTGCAGCCCGCGCCGGGCGTTGACCTGCTTGATGTTCTGCACGAGCTCGTCCGAGACGGCGACGACCGCGTCGCGCACCTCCCGCACGCGCTCGTCGGGGTCGTCCCAGAGGTGCGGGTGGGTGAGGATGTCGAGCAGGTAGTCGCGGTCGAGCGCAGCGGTGAGCTTGCGGAGCTTGTCGTCGTACTCGATGGCGGCGATCCCGCGCTGGCCGCCGCCCGCGCGGTCGAGCCTCGCGAACAGCTCCTCGACGTTGACGGCGATCCTCGCGACGTCGTTCGCGGTCTGCGCCGCGCCGGCGTTGCCGCGCGCACCGACCTGCGCGTACTCGGCGGCGAGCGACCGCAGGGTCGCCACATGCCGTCGGATCGGATCGGGGAGCCGCCCGTCGCCGGCACCGCGGGCGCGGCGCCGGCGTGCACGGATCGCCCCGATCGCCGCTCCGGCACCCGCGACGAGTACGGCCGCGCCGAGCACGAGCCCCAGGACGATCCCACCGCCGCCGTCTCCGCCGCCGACCAGGGGGGCGGGCTCGGCAGCGGCCTGCACGCCCTGAACGGTCTCGGCGAGCGCGACCTCGAGGCTGTCGGCCCCGGACTCCGCCTGGTTGGCGATCTGCATCGCCTCGCCCTCGTCGAGCACGTACGAACCCGCCGACAGGTCGTCGCCGACCGCGACGATGATCGTGTCGTACTCCGTCGTCTCGGCGAGGCGGGTCAGGATCTCGGGCCCGGGTGCCTCGAGCGCGGCGTTGTCGGAGAACACCGCGACCCCGATCGAGTCGTCCCCGACCTGCGCCAGCAGCGCGTCCCGAAGGGCCGACGCACCGCCCACCTCGGTCGAGACGTAGACCGGCGACGTCTGCAGCGCGTCGGATGCGTCGTCGACGTATCCGTCGGCGGCGGCGAAGAACCGGGCATCCATCGGCCGCCCCTAGAAGTTGTTGATGACCGAGGCGAACACGAGGTCGATCTTCGCGGCATCCGAGGCGTCGAACCACTGGCCGCCGGTCGCCTCGGCGATCCGCTGCAGCGAGCCCGTGTCCGCGCCCTCGCCGTACGCGATCGGGAAGATCCGCACCGGGGCCGCGTCGCCGCCCTCCCGCGAGGATCCGCCGATCTTCGCGATCAGCGAGTCGATCGAGATCGACGAGTCGGTGTCCTGTCCGTCCGAGAGCACGACGATCGCGTTGATGCGACCCGGCTCGGCGCGCGCTGTCATCTCGTCGTAGGCGACGGCGATCGCGTCGTACAGCGGCGTGCCCTCGCGATTCGCGTAGCGCAGGTCGTCGATCGACGCGCTCAAGGTCTCGCGATCGGACCCGAGCGCCGAGACGTCCCGCAGCACGATCAGGTTCTCGCCCGCCGTGGAGTCCACGCCGGTGGTGAACGCCCACATGCCGACCTCGTCGGTCGAGCGGAAGTGGCCCAGCGTCGTCTGGGCGCCGTCGATCGCGCCGTCGAGCTTCGACCGGCCGTCCCCGATCCCGTCGTCCATAGATCCTGAGACGTCGATCAGCTCGAGCACGGACGACGGCTTGCGGATCTGCGTCCACTGGTCGAGCGCCGCCGACACGACGTCGACGGCCGGACGCGGCAGCGTGATCGCGGGCCCCGCGGGATCGACGCCGTACTGCTCGGTGAACAGGTCGCCGAGCGGCACCGACTCGTCGAGCGGACGGAATCCGTACTCCGGCAGGATGCGCTGGGCCGGCTCGGTGTCGAGGAAGTCGACGAACGCCTCCCCCGCCGTGCGCTGCACCTCGGTCACCCAGTCGGCGCCGAGCACGGTGATGGGGTTGTCCGACCACATCGACCCGCCCGACGGGTAGATCGCGACGAGCTTCTCCTTCGGCGGCGTCAGCGTCTCCCCGGGTTGGACGGTGTGCGAGTCCGGGTTGCCCTGGTTGTAGTTGAGCATCGAGGTCTCCTCGAGCGCCACGGCCGAGACGTAGCCGGAACCGCCGGCGCCGTTCTGCGTCTCGTCGTAGAGCGTCGTCAGCACCTTGCCGGTGGTGTCGCCGTAGTGGATGACGCACTCCTCGAACACCCGCGAGAACTCCTCGGCGGCCGCGACGTCGCCCGCGGTGAGGTCGGCCGTCTTGCCGGTCGCCTCGTACGACTGCATCAGGATCGCCGAGAGGCCCGTGGTCGACGTGTTCGGGTTGGTCTTCGAGATCTTGAACGAACCCCAGATCGGCTTGCCCGCGCTGCTCCAGCCGGCGGGGTCGGAGCACAGTCGCTCGAAGTCCGAGATGCCGATCTCGGCGTCCGGCCAGCCGAGTGCCTTCGCCATCGTCTCGGGCATCGCGAAGATGATCGGCGTGTGGGTGAACGACACCGGGTCGCCGACGAGCGAGGCGGATGACGCGGCCGCGACCCGCTCGGTCCAGACCGTGGACGCGGGCGACCACAGGGTCGGCCAACGACGCGTGTCCTCCTCGGGCCAGTCGCCGCCCGCGGTGAGGAACCGGGTCGCGTCGCCCGACGACACGTTGACCGGCCGCACCGTCGCGCACTCGTCGAGCGCCGCGTGCTCCGGCGATTCCTTGAACGCCGCGGCCAGGGCGTCGAGCATGTTCACCTTCTCCGACGAGGTCGCGACGACGAGGCTCGTGCAGCCGTCGTCGGCGAAGTCGCCGCCGTCGATCGGGCCGCGGTCGACGTCGTCCTGGCCGAAGGTGCACGCGCTCAGGGTCACCGTCATCGCGGCGACGACGGCCACCGCGAGCCCGCCGCGAACCCCCCGGCGAGTCGTCGACGTGATCGCGGGTCGAGCGGCCGTGCGCCGCGGAACGGGTGCCATGTGAACAGGGTAGGTCGCGCGAATATCGATCGCATCACGGTCGGGACGCTCGCGCCGGCCGAGACGTCAGAGCAGCGCCCGCCGCACGACTCCTGCGCTCCACCGCCCGAGCACGGCGCCCGCGACCGTGTCGGTGATGTGGTGCTGCCCGCGGTGCACGCGCGAGAACGCGACGGCACCGGGGATCCCGTACCGGAGCAGGGGTCCGAGGACGCGGGCGCCCCGGACTCCGTACCGGTCGAGCAGGTCGGCGAGCGTGGTGTGCAGCGCGACGGATGCCGCGGTGTGTCCGGATGGGAACGACGACGTGGCGTGCGGCTGCTCGGGGCGCCACACGGCCCGGGGTCGCGGCCTCCCGACGAGGGCGGCGGATGCCACGAAGCAGGCGGTCTCGAGCGCGAGCGCGGCGCCGGGGGCGACGGCGGAGCGCCGATCGCGCGTGAGCAGCCAGGTCACGCCGCACCAGATCGCGCCGTTCGCGATCGTCTGCGGCACCCCCGAGTACCACGAGAGTGGGCGCGTGACCCGATCGAGCGGCTCACGGGGCCCCGGCGGCTCGACCCGCGCCTCGGGGTCGGCGTCGTCCGGCCGGTGGCCGGACCTCGCCTGGAGTGCGCGCACCGCCCGGTCCTCGACGGGGTCGACGCCACCGATGCGCCGCACTGCCCGACCGGCCGCCGCGAGGACCGCGATCGCTCCGAGCGCCGGCAGCACGAACGAGCGGAGGAACGGGCGCATGCCCGCAGCATAATCGCGCGGCGGAAGGATTCCCCTGCCGCGCCCGTAGGCTCGGGGACCATGGCCCTCGGTGCGACGATCCACACGTTCGATGTGCAGCTGGCGGATGTCGACCGCGGCCGCTACGAGAGCCTGACCCTCCGCGTGGCACGGCACCCCTCCGAGACGGACGCGTTCATGGTGACCCGCCTGCTCGCCTACTGCCTCGAGTACGAGCCGGGCATCGCGTTCAGCGAGGGGATCGCCGCCACCGACGAGCCCGCGGTGCTCGTGCGCGACGACACCGGGCGCATGGTCGCGTGGATCGAGGTCGGCGCGCCGGACGCCGAACGGCTCCACCGCGGGGCCAAGCTCGCCGACCGCGCAGCGGTGTACACGCACCGCGATCCATCGAAGGTCGCCGCGGCATGGGCGGGGAAGCGGATCCATCGCGCCGAGGAGATCCCGCTGGTCAGCTTCGATCCGGGATTCGTCGACGATGTCGCGGGGGTGCTGGAGCGCCGGAACGCGATGACCATCTCGATCACTGAGCGGCATGCGTACCTCGAGCTCAACGGGTCGAGCTTCAGCACGGGAATCCACGAGCAGCGGGCGGGCTAGCCGGCGGACGGTGCTCGCCCGAGACGGCGTGCCACCCGGTCGCGACGGGAACGCGAAAACGGCCCGATCCCATATGGATCGAGCCGTTCCTCGGTGGTGCGCAAGGGGGGAGTTGAACCCCCACGCCCTCACGGGCACACGGACCTGAACCGTGCGCGTCTGCCTATTCCGCCACTTGCGCATACCGCTTCGCACGAGGTGCGAACCAGCCAACCGAGACTAACACAGGTCCTCGACGCGCCCGAATCGTCCGGATGCCGCGAGCGACGGGGCTCGAGCGGCCACCGGAGTCCCTTGGCATCCGCTCGGAAGTGGGACCGCATCTCGCGCCGCCGACGACTGCGGGCTTAGCCTTGCACCACGGCACCGGCGCCCGACCCGCCCCCGATCGAAAGGATCGCCCGTGACCCACCCCCGCGACGCGCACGCGCCCGTCGATCCCCACGACGTCGACCTCGGCGGCATCCGCGGCTGGTTGTTCGACCTCGACGGGGTGCTGACGCCGACCGCGGTCGTGCACATGCACGCGTGGGCGCGCCTGTTCGCGCCGTTCCTCGAGCAGCACGGGGCCGAGCCGTACCGCGACGCCGACTACTTCGCCTACATCGACGGCAAGCCGCGCTACGACGGCGTCCGGTCGCTGCTGGAGAGCCGCGGCATCCGCCTGCCCGAGGGCGAGGTGTCGGACGCGCCGACCGAGGAGACCGTGCACGGGCTCGGCAATCGGAAGAACGAGGCCTTCAACGCGACCCTCGCCGAGGAGGGCGTCGAGCCGTATCCGGCGAGCGTCGCGCTGCTCGACGCGATCGAGCGCGCCGGCGGCGACGTCGCGGTCGTGTCGAGCTCCAAGAACGCGCCCGCGGTGCTCGATGCGGCGGGACTCGCCGAGCGCTTCGAGGTCGTGGTCGACGGCGCGGTCGCAGCCCGCGAGGGCATCGTCGGCAAGCCGGCGCCCGACATGTTCGAGCGCGCCGCCGAGCTCCTGGGCCTCGCGCCCGAGGAGTGCGCCGTGATCGAAGACGCGGAATCCGGCGTCAAGGCCGGCGCGAGCGGTCCGTTCGCGCTCGTCGTCGGCGTCGACCGCGGGGTCGGACGCGAGGCGCTCACCGAGCTCGGGGCCGACGTGATCGTCGACGAGCTCGACGAGCTCATCCCGGCCCTCGACCGCGCGGGCGAGACATCCGCCATCCTCAACGACGCAGCCGACCCGCAGACCCCGACTGCCGCAGCACCAGCCGCACCAGAACAGGAGGACCGCGCATGAGGTTCGCCGACACCGATCCGCTGAACCGCACGATCTTCCCGGTCGACGAGTGGGCGCTCGTCGAGACCGAGTTCGGCGTCGACGACATGGGTCGCACCGAGACCCTCTTCGCAGTCGGCAACGGCTACCTGGGCCTCCGCGGCAACGTCGAGGAGGGCCGGGACGGCCACGTGCACGGCACGTTCATCAACGGCTTCCACGAGACGTGGCCGATCCGGCACGCCGAGGAGGCGTTCGGGTTCGCGCGCGTCGGGCAGACGATCGTGAACGCGCCGGATGCCAAGGTCCTCCGCCTCTACGTGGACGACGAGCCGCTCGTCCTCACCGAGGCCGAGATCATGGGGTACGAGCGCCGGCTCGACTTCCGACTCGGCGTCCTGAGCCGCCGGATCGAGTGGCGCACGCCGTCGGGCAAGCGCGTGCTCATCACGAGCCGCCGGATGGTGAGCTTCACCGACCGCCACCTCGGCGTCATCGACTACGAGGTCGAGCTCCTCGACGCCGACGCGGCGGTGACGATCTCCAGCCAGATCCTGAACCGCCAGGACGGACGCGACGAGTACCGGGGCGGCGTGACGGAGGCGCCCGGCGCGTTCGACCCGCGCAAGGCCGAGACCTTCACCGAGCGCGTGCTGCAGCCGCGCGTGCAGAAGAAGTCGGAGGACGGCCGCTACGTCCTCGGCTACCAGACGACGAACTCGAAGATGGCCATCGCGGTCGGCGCGCAGCACTCGATCACGACCGACAACGAGTTCAGCGAGAGCAGCTCGATCGGCGACGACCTGGCCAAGCACATCTACCGCGTCCGCGCGCGGCAGGGCGTGCCGATCCGCATCACGAAGCTCGTCAGCTACCACACGGCCAGGAAGGTCCCGGCGCGCGAACTCGTCGACCGCTCCGAGCGCACGCTCGACCGGGGAGTCGAGATCGGCGTGGCCGAGCTGTTCGCGCAGCAGCGCTCCTGGCTCGAGGACTTCTGGGCCCGCTCCGACGTCGAGATCGCCGGGCAGCCCGAACTCCAGCAGGCGACGCGATGGAACCTGTTCCAGCTCGTCCAGGCCACGGCGCGCACCGACGGCGGCGGCGTCGCCGCGAAGGGCGTGTCGGGCTCCGGCTACGGCGGCCACTACTTCTGGGACTCCGAGATCTACGTCATGCCGTTCCTCAGCTACACCGCGCCCATCGTGGCGCGGAACGTGCTGCGCTTCCGGCAGCGGATGCTCGAGCCCGCCCGCGCCCGCGCGCTCGAGATGAACCAGCACGGGGCCCTGTTCCCGTGGCGCACCATCAACGGCCAGGAGTCGAGCGCGTACTACGCGGCCGGCACCGCGCAGTACCACATCGACGCCGACATCTCGTATGCGCTCTGCCAGTACGTGGCCGCGACGGGCGACGAGGACTTCCTCGCGCGCGGCGCGATCGACATCCTCGTCGAGACGGCCCGCATGTGGGAGGACCTCGGCTTCTGGCGCACGAACACCGACGACGTCTTCCACATCCACGGGGTCACCGGCCCCGACGAGTACACGACCGTCGTGAACGACAACCTCTACACGAACGTCATGGCGCGCGCGAACCTCGCTGCCGCGGCCGGGGCGGTCGACAACCTCCAGGTGCTCGACCCGCACGCGCACAAGCGCCTCGTCGAGCGGCTCGGCGTGACGCCCGCCGAGGTCGCCGGCTGGCGCCGCGCCGCGGCGTACATGCACATCCCGTTCGACGAGATGCTCGGAGTGCATCCACAGGACGCGGCATTCCTCGAGAAGGAGCTGTGGGACCTCGAGCACACGCCCGACAACCGGCTCCCCCTGCTGCTGCACTACCACCCGCTCGTCATCTACCGCTTCCAGGTGCTGAAGCAGGCCGACGTCGTGCTCGCCCTCTACCTCCAGGGCGACCGCTTCACGACCGAGGAGAAGCTGGCCGACTTCGAGTACTACGACCCGCTCACCACGGGCGACTCGACGCTGTCGGCGGTGGTCCAGTCGATCATCGCGTCCGAGGTCGGCTACCACGAGCTGGCGCTGCGCTACTTCCGCTCGGCGCTGTTCGTCGACCTCGCCGACCTGCACCACAACGCGGCCGACGGCGTGCACGTCGCCTCCACGGGCGGCGTCTGGGCGGGACTGGTGTCCGGTTTCGGCGGCTTCCGCGACCACAACGGCCGGTTCACGTTCGACCCGCGGCTCCCCGACGGCTGGGAGCGGCTCTCGTTCCGGCTCACCATCCGCGGGGCGCGGGTGAGGGTCGACCTGACCGAGGAGGCCATCCGGTTCCAGCTCGAGACGGGCGGGCCGAACGCCTCGCTGCTGCTCGAGGTCCGCGGAGAGGAGGTCGTCGTGACCGCCGACACGCCCGTGACGGTGCGCCTCGACGGCCACGGCGCGCGGCGCGTCGGTGCCCCGACGATGCAGAACGTCCGCGGTGCACGGCGTGCCGACGGCACGCTGCTCACGGCGTCGATCCCGACGCTGTCGCTCGACATGGACGAGGAGGAACAGGCCGCGGCCTTCGACTGAGTCGAAGCTCTCGGAACCGCATCGTTCGCGCCGGGCCCCGGCGCATTGGCACGGCCTGCGGTTAGCATGTGAGTCGAAAACGCACCGG
Organism: Agromyces kandeliae; assembly: GCF_009674665.1. GTDB lineage: Bacteria > Actinomycetota > Actinomycetes > Actinomycetales > Microbacteriaceae > Agromyces > Agromyces kandeliae. The sequence goes on along the minus strand of NZ_WKJD01000012.1, from coordinate 339,169 downwards.
ACGGGAGACCTGTGGGCCTACTGGACAACTTCGAGAAGGGTCTCGAGCGCGCGGTCAACGGCGCGTTCGCCAAGACCTTCCGCTCGGGGCTGCAGCCCGTGGAGATCACGGCGGCACTGAAGCGCGAGATCGACACGAAGGCGGCCGTCGTCTCCCGCGACCGGGTCCTCGTGCCGAACCGCTTCATCGTGCGGATGTCTCCCGCCGACCACCAGCGCATGGACTCGCTCGGCCCGGCACTCATCGACGAGCTCACCGACCTGGTGCAGAAGCACGCTGCGAACCAGCGCTTCCAGTTCGCCGGGGGGATCGCGATCGTGCTCCACGCCGACCCGGGCCTGTCGGAGGGCATGGTGCAGGTCGAGTCGCAGAACGTGAAGGGCCGCGTGGCCTGGACCCCCGTGCTCGACGTCGACGGCCGGCGGCATCCGATCCTCAAGGGCCGCACGGTCATCGGCCGCGGCAGCGAGGCCGACCTGACGCTCGACGACTCGGGCGCATCGCGCCGCCACGCCGAGGTGCAGTGGGACGGCCAGCGCGCCCGCGTGCGCGACCTCGGCTCCACGAACGGCACGCAGCTCGACGGCCGCGCGGTCAAGGAGTCGGTGCTCGAGCCCGACTCGGTCATCACGATCGGTCGCTCGCGTATCGTGTTCCGGGTGCTCGCCCAAGCCGACCCGACCGACACCGCGGCCTCCCGCGTCGATCCGGCTGCCCCGCGCCGCGACGACGGCGGATTCTGGGGGCCCGATCGATGAGTGAACTCACGCTGCTCGTCCTGCAGCTCGGCTTCCTGCTGCTGCTGTGGGTGTTCGTGTTCGCCATCGTCTACGCGCTGCGCAGCGACCTGTTCGGCCAGCGCGTCCGGAAGCTGCAGCCGGATGCCGCGGCCGCCTCCGCAGGCGCCGCCCCGTCGGCCAGCGCGACCGCTCCGACCGCCGCGGTCTCGAAGCCGGCCCCGGCGCCCACGGGCGGCGGGGGCGACGCCACCTCCGAGAACGCCTCGCGCCTCGTCATCACGTCCGGGGCGAAGTCGGGCGCCGAGTTCCCGCTCGGCCGCGACGAGATCACGATCGGCCGCTCGAGCGACTCCGCGATCATCATCCGCGACGACTACACCTCGACGCACCACGCCCGCCTGATGCTGTGGAACGGCCGCTGGATGATCCAGGACCTCGACTCCACCAACGGCACGTTCCTCAACGGCTCCCGAGTCACCGTGCCCACGCCCATCCCGCTGGGAGCCACCGTCAAGGTCGGAGCCACGACATTCGAGCTGCGGCGGTAGCCGATGGCCAGCGTCAAGGCGAGCGCGGCGGTCTCGCACGTCGGTCGGGTCCGCGCGAGCAACCAGGACTCCGGCTACGCCGGACGCCGGCTCTTCCTCGTCGCCGACGGCATGGGCGGGCACGCGGGCGGTGACGTCGCGAGCGCGATCGCGACCCGTCGCATCGCCGACGCCGACGCCGACTACGACTCGTCGGCGGACGCCGCCGCGGCCCTCGAGTCGGCCCTCCTCTCGGCGAACCGGAACCTCGAGGAGACGGTCGCCGAGCACTCCGAGCTCACCGGCATGGGCACCACGACGAGTGCGATGCTCGTCCAGCAGGACCGCGTCGTCATCGCGCACATCGGCGATTCGCGCGTCTACCTCTTCCGCTCAGGCGAACTCAGCCAGGTGTCGACCGACCACACGTTCGTCCAGCGACTCGTCGACGCCGGGCGCATCACGGCCGAGGAGGCCATGGTCCACCCCCGGCGGTCGGTGCTCATGCGCGTCCTGGGCGATGTCGAGGCATCCCCCGAGATCGACACGATGGTCATCGACACCCACCCGGGCGACCGGTGGATGCTGTGCTCGGACGGACTCTCGGGCGTCGTCTCGTTCGACGACATCCACGAGATGCTCGCGGCGGACGCCGGTGCGAAGCAGGTCGCGGACCGACTCGTCAAGGCCTCGCTCGACGGCGGCGCCCCCGACAACGTGACGGTGGTCGTCGTCGACATCGGCGACCCGCCCGCGCCCGACACGCCCCCGCTGATCGTCGGCTCGGCCGCCGCTCCGCTCGCGTTCGGCACCGCTCCCGAGCCGGCGCGTCGACCCGGCATCCGCCTCACGCCCTTCCGCCCGCACCCCGTGCAGGAGACGCACTTCGAGCCCGACTCGGAGGAGTTCTTCGACGAGCTCATCGAGGAGGACGAGCGCCGACGCCGCCGGCGGCGCATCATGTGGGGCGTGTGGATCGCATTGCTCGTCGGCGCGATCGTCACCGTGACCGCCCTCGGGTACCAGTGGACCCAGACCAGGTACTACGTCGGCGAGTACAACGGCCGCGTCGCGATCTACCAGGGCATCCAGCAGGACCTCGGCCCGATCTCGCTCCATCGCCTCCACTCCGAGACGCCCGTCGACATCGCCGACCTGAAGGCGTACGACCAGCAGCGCGTCGAGCAGACGATCACCGCTGGGACGCTCGAGGAGGCCATGCGCATCGTGGACCGATTGGAGGAGTCCGTTGACTGACCGTTCCGCGGCCCGCGCAGCCGAGCGCGCCCCCGCGACGGGGAGCGTGCGTCGCATCCGCATGCCCCAGAAGCTGCGGAACCTCGAACTCGGGCTGCTCATCGTCGCCTGCGTGATCAACGCGGGTGCCATCGTGCTCGTCCAGCTCGGCGCGCTCGGGAGGATCGACACGCAGCTCGTCCTGCTCGGCGCGGGCCTGTCCGCACTCGTGTTCGGGCTGCACATCGCCATGCGCTTCGTCGCACGCGACGCCGACCCGTTCCTCCTCCCCGTGGCGACGGTGCTGAACGGGCTGGGCATCGCGATGATCTACCGCATCGACATCGCCTACGGCGACGCTGGGTGGGACAGCGCAGCGGTCCGGCAAATCGTCTGGAGCGTCATCGCGATCGTCGCCGCGCTCGCGACGATCCTGCTGATCCGGAACCACCGCACGCTGTTCCGCTACACCTACCTCTCCGGACTCATCGCGATCGTCCTCCTGCTGCTGCCGCTGGTACCCGGTCTCGGACAGACCCGCGGAGGGGCCCGCGTCTGGGTCGGCATCGGCGACCTCGTCACGTTCCAGCCCGGTGAGATCGCGAAGATCGCCCTCGCCGTGTTCTTCGCGGGCTACCTGGTCCGCAACCGAGACTCGCTGTCGATGGTGGGTCGCACCTTCCTCGGCATGCGATTCCCGCGCGGACGCGACCTCGGGCCGCTGCTCGTGGTGTGGGCGCTGTCGATGGCGGTCATCGTCTTCCAGCGCGACCTCGGCACCGCCCTGCTGTACTTCGGCCTGTTCCTCGTCATGCTCTACGTCGCCACCAGCCGGCTCTCGTGGGTCGTCCTCGGCCTCAGCCTGTTCCTCGCCGGCGCCATCATCGCCAGCCAGACGCTCGACTACGTCAACGGACGCTTCCAGAACTGGCTCAACGCATTCGACCCCGCCGTGTACGACGCGCAGGGCGGCTCGTTCCAGCTCGTCCAGGGCCTGTTCGGCCTCGCGAACGGCGGTCTCATCGGGACGGGCCTGGGTCAGGGCCGCCCCGACCTCACGCCGGTGCCCCAGTCCGACTACATCATCGCGAGCCTCGGCGAGGAACTCGGCCTCGCCGGCCTCTTCGCCATCCTCGCCCTCTACGTCCTCTTCGTCGCCAGGGGCTTCCGCATCGGCTTCGCCGGACAGGACGACTTCGGCAAGCTCCTCGGCGTCGGCCTCTCGTTCGTCGTGGCCCTCCAGGTCTTCATCGTCGTCGGCGGCGTCACCCGGGTCATCCCCCTCACCGGGCTCACGACGCCCTTCCTCGCGGCCGGTGGTTCCTCGCTCGTCGCGAACTGGATCATCGTCGCGCTGCTGCTGCGGCTCTCCGACACGGTCCGGAACCACCCGAGGCTGGTGATCGACGGATGAACCGCGAACTCAAGCGGGTGACGATCGTCTCCCTCCTCATGTTCCTCACGCTCTTCGTCGCCTCGACGGTGATCCAGTACGTGCAGGCCGACAACCTCGCCGCCGACCCGCGCAACGCGCGGACCCTCTACCAGAGCTACTCCGTCGAGCGGGGGCCGATCCTCGTCGGCGGCGATCCGATCGCGTTCTCCGAGCCGTCCGACGACGACTACAAGTTCCAGCGGGTCTACGCGAACGGCCCGCTCTACGCGCCCGTCACTGGGTTCATCCCGGTGAACGGCGAGGCGACGGGTCTCGAGGGCTCGCTGAACGCGGAACTCAGCGGCACGTCCGAGTCGCAGTTCTTCGACTCGCTGAACCGCCTCATCTCCGGTCAGGACCCGATGGGGGCCTCGGTGGAGGTGACGATCGACCCGGTCGCCCAGCAGGCCGCGTGGGACGCGCTCGGCGACTACACGGGCGCGATCATCGTGACGCAGCCGAGCAGCGGACGCGTCATCGCGATGGTCACGAAGCCCACCTACGATCCCAACAGCCTCGCCGTGCACAACGGCGAGGAGGTCGAGCAGACGTACCAGAACCTCGTGGAGGATCCGGGCGACCCGCTCTTCAACCGTGCCACCGGCGGCGACATGAACCCTCCCGGGTCGGTGTTCAAGCTCGTCATGACCGCCGCAGCTCTCGAGTCCGGCCAGTACACGCCGGACAGCACGTTCCCGAACCCCGCCGAGTTCACGCTGCCCGAGACGAGTTCGGTCGTGCGCAACTCGAGCGGAGGCACGTGCGGCAGCGGCTCCGAGGTCACGCTCGCGACCGCCCTGCGGCTGTCGTGCAACATCCCGTTCGCCGAGCTCGCGCTGGAACTCGGCGACGACGCGATCCGCGCGCAGGCGGAGAAGTTCGGCTTCAACTCGAACTTCACGATCCCGAACCCCACCGAGACGAGCACGTACCCGGCGAACCCCGACGCGCCGCAGACCGCGCTGAGCGGCTTCGGCCAGGGCGACGTCCGGGCGACCCCGATGCAGATGGCGATGGTCTCCGCCGCGATCGCGAACGGCGGGATCGTGATGGATCCCGACCTCGTCGAGTCGATCACGGCGCCCGACTTCCGCCCGATCGAGGAGTTCGACGCCACGCAGTTCGGCCGTGCGATCAGCGAGTCGACGGCCCGGACGATGACCGAGATGATGGTCAACGGCGTCGAGAACGGTGCTGCGAGTAATGCAAGAATAGACGGCGTCAGCGTGGCCGGTAAGACGGGTACAGCAGAGAACGGCGAGGACGATCCCTACACCTTGTGGTTCACGGGTTTTGCCCCCGCCGACGACCCTCAGTATGCGATCACGGTGCTCGTGGAAGACGGCGGAGGGCTTGGTCAGGAGGGGTTCGGCAATCTGATTGCCGCGCCATTGGCGAAACAGGTACTAGAGGCGGTGCTGAACAAATGAGACCGAGTGCTGGGCTCACCTTCGGTGGACGGTACGAGCTGCAGTCCCGGATCGCCATCGGCGGCATGGGCGAGGTGTGGCAGGCCACCGACCTGGTCATCGGCCGTCAGGTGGCGCTGAAGATCCTCAAGGACGAATACCTCGGCGACCCCGGCTTCCTCGAGCGCTTCCGTGCCGAGGCGCGTCACGCCGCGCTCGTGAACCACGAGGGCATCGCCAACGTCTTCGACTACGGCGAGGAGGAGGGCAGCGCCTACCTCGTGATGGAGCTCGTGCCCGGCGAGGCGCTCTCCACGATCCTCGAGCGCGAGCACGTGCTCTCGACCGACAAGGTCCTCGACATCGTCGCCCAGACCGCGGCGGCCCTGCAGGCCGCGCATGCGGCGGGCCTCGTGCACCGCGACATCAAGCCGGGCAACCTCCTCATCACGCCCGACGGCCGCGTGAAGATCACCGACTTCGGCATCGCGCGGATCGCCGACCAGGTCCCGCTCACCGCGACCGGCCAGGTCATGGGAACCGTGCAGTACCTCTCCCCCGAGCAGGCGTCGGGACACCCGGCGTCGCCCACGACCGACATCTACTCGCTCGGCATCGTCGCCTACGAGTGCCTCGCGGGTCGCCGTCCGTTCACGGGCGAGTCGCAGGTCGCGATCGCGATGGCGCAGATCAACGAGACCCCGCCCGACCTGCCCGTCACGGTCTCCGAGCCCGTTCGGAACCTCGTCTACTCGTGCATCGCGAAGAACCCCGCCGACCGCCCGCAGACGGCGGCGCACCTCGCGCGAGCAGCCACCGCCCTGCGCCGCGGCGACGTCCAGGCGGCGGCCGCGGCCGTTCCGGCGATCCTCGGCGCCGCGGCCGGCATGACGGCAGCCACCATGCTCATGCCCCAGGCCGGTGCGAATACCGCCGCGACGACCGTGCTGGCCGCCGGTGCAGGCGTGCCCGACGGCGAGGAGGAGCCGCCCGCCGAGCGCAAGCGCAGCCCGTGGACGTGGCCGCTCATCGTACTCATCATCCTGCTCGCGCTCGTGCTCATCGGCACGCTGATCGCGCTCGCGCTGAACAGCGGCAACCGCCCGGCGGCGTCGACGTCGAGCGGTCCGCCGTCGTCGTCGTCCGCACCGCCGACCTCCTCGAGTGCGCCGCCGCCCGAGACCACCACCGCCGCCCCGACGACGGTGCAGATCGACCGTTCCGCCTACATCGGCCGGAGCGTCGACGACGTCCGTGCGGAGCTCGAGGGCCTCGGTTTCCCCGTGAACACCCAGGAGGGCGCGCCGGCCACGACCCCCGACCAGGCGAACACCGTCTCCGACGTCAACCCGAGTGGTCCCGTCGAGATCGGCACCACCATCACGGTCACCTACCTGGGCACGCCCGAGACGCCCACCGCGCCCGCGAACGCGCCCACGGTGAACCCGGCGGACGTCGCATCCGGCGGGATCGTCCAGGTGAGCTGGCCCGCGGCATCCTGTCCCTCCGGTCAGCAGCTCAGCGGCTACGAGGTGGCGGTCACGAACGACGCGACCGCGCCGAGCCCGGTGGGTGCCGGGACGACGAACGTCAACGTGCAGGCCGGCAGCCAGGACTTCGAGGTCACGTACCGGTACTTCTGCGGCCAGCTCGACTCGCCGTTCTCTCCCGCCGCCCCCGTGACCATCCAGCCCTAGCCTCCCGGAACGAGCCCTACACGAACGGAGACACCGTGAACGATGAAGATCGCATGCTCGCGGGTCGGTACCGCGTGGGTGCGCTCATCGGGCGCGGTGGCATGTCCGACGTCCACGTGGGCACCGACAGCCGACTCGGCCGTCAGGTGGCCATCAAGCTCCTCAAGCCGCAGCTCGCCACCGATCCGGCGTTCCGCATGCGGTTCCGCCAGGAGGCCCAGTCGGCGGCGAGGATGGCGCACCCGACGATCGTCCGCGTCTTCGACGCCGGCGAGGAGACCGTGCTCGACTCGTCCGGCCACGAGGTGCAGCTGCCCTTCATCGTGATGGAGTACGTCGAGGGCCGCCTGCTGAAGGACATCATCCACGACGGTCCGCTCGATCCGGCGGCCGCCGCCCGGGTGATCGACGGGGTGCTGACGGCGCTCGAGTACTCGCATCGCGCCGGTGTCGTGCACCGCGACATCAAGCCGGGCAACATCATGATCACGACCGGCGGCCAGGTGAAGGTCATGGACTTCGGGATCGCGCGGGCCGTGTCCGACTCGGCGACGACCGTCGCGCAGACCACGGCGATCCTCGGCACCGCGTCCTACTTCTCGCCGGAGCAGGCGAAGGGCGAGACCGTCGATGCGCGCACCGACCTGTACAGCACTGGCGTGGTCCTGTTCGAGCTGCTGACGGGTCGCCCGCCGTTCCGAGGCGACACCCCGGTCGCGGTGGCCTACCAGCACGTCAGCGAGCGGCCGGTCAAGCCGAGCGTGATCAACCCGAAGGTCTCGCCCGCCCTCGACGCGGTGGTGATGCACGCCCTCGCGAAGGACCGCACGACCCGGTACCAGACCGCTGCCGAGTTCCGCGCCGACGTCGAGGCCGCGGCATCCGGTCGGATCCCCGTCCCGAAGAAGACCGACGAGACGGCGCTGTTCTTCGGGACGCCCACGGGTTCGTTGTCCACGTCCGAACTGGCGCTCCGCCAACTCACCGAGGACGACACCATGACGCGAACGCAGCGTCGTCCGCCGGCGATCTGGATCTGGTCCGGCATCATCGCCGTCGTCGTCATCGTCGTCGCCGTCATGTACTGGGCGTTCAACCTCCAGCCGAGCGATACGCTGCCGTCCAACGCACGCGAGGTCCCCCAGCTGAGCGGATCGACGTGGGAGGAGGCGGCGAACGAACTGCAGGCGCTCACCCTGCCGCCCACCCGGATGGATCGCGTGAGCGACACCGTGCCCGCCGGGCAGGTGATCGAGACGGAACCGGCCGCCGGCGAGATCGTCGACACCGGGACGCCGGTCAGCGTGTTCGTGTCCACCGGTCGCGAGGCGGTCTCGGTTCCCGACGTCGTCAACATGCAGCTCGACCAGGCGAAGACCACGATCACCGATGCGGGACTCGCGCCCGGATCCGAGACGCGGCAGAACTCCCCCACCGTGGGCGCCGGGATCGTCATCTCGACCGACCCGGAGGGCGGGTCGTCGGTGGATCAGGGCAGCACCGTGAACTTCACGATCTCGTCGGGCAACGTGACGCTGCCCGACCTGACCGGGCAATCGCTCCAGGCGGCGTCCTCGTACCTCGGAACGTCGTCCCTGCAGCTGACGCCGACGCCCGTGCCCGACGGCAGCTGCGCGTCGCAGCCGGGGTCGCCGATCATCCGGCAGTCGCCCGCTCCGGGTGACGTGCCGCAGAAGTCGGCGGTCGAGCTCGTGTACTGCGCGGGTTGAGCGTTCAGCTCGCGCGCACGAGCGGGTTGAGCGACTGCGCGCGCTCGCGCGCCTCAGGCAGTCCTGCGATCGCCAGCCAGTTGCCGAGCATCCGGTAGCCGCCCTCGGTGAGCACGGACTCCGGGTGGAACTGCACGCCGAGGATCGGTGCGGTCGCGTGCCGGAGCCCCATGATGACCCCGCCGTCGGTGCGGCTGGTGACGACGAGGTCGTCGGGCACGGTGCCGTCCACGACCGCGAGGGAGTGGTACCGCGTCGCGGTGAAGTGCTGCGGGACGCCCTCGTAGAAGGGGCTGTCGTCGTGCACGACCTTCGACGTCTTGCCGTGCATGAGCTCCTCGGCGTTGGTCACGACGGCGCCGAAGGCCTCGGCGATCGCCTGGTGGCCGAGGCACACCCCGAGGATCGGCTGACCCGAGGCGAGCGCGGCCTCGACGACGGGGATCGAGACGCCCGCATCGGCGGGCTTCCCCGGGCCGGGAGAGATGAGCACCGCGTCGTACTCCGCGATGCGGTCGGCGACGTCGTCGACCGCGATGTCGTCGTTGCGGACGACCTCGGTCTCGGCGCCGAGCTCCTGCAGGTACCCGTTGAGGGTGTACACGAAGCTGTCGTAGTTGTCGATGACGAGGATCCGGGTCATTGCTCCACCGTGACGTCGATTGGGTTCACGATCCCATCCACCCAGGGGAAGACCCGGGTGGAGAGGACGAAGATCACGCCGGCGAGGATGGCCAGCACGAGGATGACGCGAAACCAGACCGGTCCCGGCAGGATACGCCACAAGGCCGGGTCCACGCTCATCGCCCCATTCCGCGACGGCCGCCGCGATCTCGTCGGGCGGACCTGCCGACGCTCCTCGGATCGGAGGCCCGAAGCGGGTGCAGTAGAATCTCCGGCATGGCACGCACCAATTCTTCGAAGCCCGCGCGCGCGGAGCAGCCGAGCGGCGAGGACGCGCCGAATCCCGTCTGGTTCAAGCCCGTCATGTTCGGCTTCATGCTGCTCGGCCTGGTCTGGATCATCCTCTTCTACGTGAGCCAGGGTGCGCTGCCGGTGGCCGCGCTCGGTTCGTGGAACATCCTCGTCGGATTCGGCATCGCCTTCATCGGCTTCCTCATGACCACTCGCTGGCGCTGACGCCGGCTCGAATGACCTCGAAGCGGGGCGGATGCTGCGGCATCCGCCCCGCTTTCCCCATCTCTGCACAGTGTTATCCACACCTTCCACAGGTTTCTCCACACCGTCCACACCCTGTGGAGAGGTGGAAAGCCCGGAATTCCGGACATCGTGTGGAATCACACCGGTGTAACTCTCCCCAACTGTGGACAGCGTTGTGGATAACCGTGGGCCGTCGCTCACAGCAGCCGCCCGAGTCGACGACCGCGGATGCGCGGCAGGCTCAGAAGACCGGGAAGAAGAAGTACCTCAGGCTGAGGATCAGCAGCACCAGGACGAGCGCCGCGAGCAGGACCACCTGCAGTGTGCGTTGGTCGCGCTTGCGGGTCTCGACGTAGATCAGGCCGACGAGCGCGCCCACGACGAGACCGCCCAGGTGCGCCTGCCAGGCGATGTTGAAGCCCGGGACGAACCCGATCACGAGGTTGATGCCGACGAGGATCAGCAGTTGCGTGGCGTTGCCGCCGAGCCTGCGTTGGATCACGAGGAAGGCGCCCATGAGGCCGAAGATCGCACCCGACGCGCCGACGACGCCGGTCCGGGGGTCGGAGAGCCAGAGCACGGCGACCGACCCGCCCAGGCCGGAGATGAGGTAGAGCGAGAGGAACCGCCAGCGCCCGAGCACGTTCTCGAGCAGCTGGCCGAAGATCCAGAGCGTGTACATGTTGAGCGCGACGTGGAAGATCAGTGCCGTCGAGTGCACCAGCATCGACGTGATCATGCGCCACGGCTCGAAGTTGAACGGCAGCGAGTAGACACCGGCGTAGAGGAGGCGGTCGGTGATCGCGAGCCCGGGGATGAGCTGCAGGAGGTAGACCGCGAAGGTGATGCCGATGATGGAATACGTCACCACCGGTGCGCCGCGACCAGCGGCCGAGCGGGCGCGCGTCAGCACTGCGGGCTTCGTCCGCGGTGCCGACGCGCGCTGCTCGCGCATGCATTCGGGGCAGATGACGCCGACCGGTGCGGGGGTCTGGCACTCCCCGCAGATGGTGCGACCGCAGCGCTGGCACAGCACGAAGCTCTGCCGGTCGGGGTGCCGATAGCAGGTGCTCGCGCGCTCGGGCGCCGGGTCGCTCACCGGGGTCGGACTCAGGCCTGCTCGACGGTGATCTTCTCGATCACGACGTCGTCGAGCGGTCGGTCCCGGCCGTCGGTCGGAACCGAGGCGAGCTTCTCGACGACCGCCTGGCTCGCGGCATCCGTCACCTTGCCGAAGATCGTGTGCTTGCCCTGCAGCCACGTGGTCGGGCCGACCGTGATGAAGAACTGCGACCCGTTGGTGCCCTTCCCACCCTGGATGCCGGCGTTGGCCATGGCGAGGACGTAGGGCTCCGTGAAGTCGAGCTCGGGGTGGATCTCGTCGTCGAAACGGTAGCCCGGTCCGCCGATGCCCTGACCGAGCGGGTCGCCGCCCTGGATCATGAAGCCGGGGATGATGCGGTGGAACACCACGCCGTCGTACAGGGGGTCGGTGGTGGTCTGGCCCGTCGCCGGGTGGGTCCACTCGATCTCGCCGGTCGCGAGGCCGACGAAGTTCTTCACCGTCTTCGGTGCGTGGTTCCCGTAGAGGTCGACCTTGATGTCGCCGTGGTTGGTGGTGATCGTCGCGACTGCGGTGGGATTCGGCATACCGACGATTCTCTCATGCACGATTCGGCACGAGGCTGGCAACCCCCGCCCTTTCCGCCCCACATCCGGCCGGTTCGGTGGCAGGATGGAGGAGTTCGCTGCACAACGATGGAGGTCGAGATGAGCCTGTCACGCAAGCGCCGGAAGGAACTCAAGCGGCTGCGCAGCAGTGCAGAGGATCTGTGGGGGAACCAGCAGGACGTGCTGGATCACGCGAGCAAGGTCGCCCGGGAGGCGAGCCGCCAGATCAACCTGCTCACGCAGGAGGAGGTCGTTCCGCGGGTGCGCACGGGCTACCAGAGCTATGTCCGGCCGGGCTTCGACCAGGCGCGGAGCTATGCACGGACCGCGGGCGACCAGGTCGAGCGGTCGCTCGGCAGCGCGCTCGGCTCGTTGCTGTCGATCGGCGACATCGCCAACGACACGCGCGTCCGCCGGGCGCTCGAGCGCGTCTCGCCGCGTGCCGCGGCCGAGGTGAAGCGCAAGCAGGGCCCGGGCGTGGGCACGTACCTCGCGATCGGTGCCGGCGTCATCGCGGCGGCCGGCGTCGCGTACGCGGTCTGGCAGACGTTCCGTGCCGATGACGAGCTCTGGGTCGCCGACGAGGAGCCGGCCACGGCATCCGACTCGGGTGCCGCACCGTCGCCCGTCATCTGACCCCACGGTTTCCCGACGGCCCCCGTCCACTCGTGGACCGGGGGCCGTCGCCGTCTGCGACCACCCAGCCCGCTCAGTGCTCACGATGATTTCGGACGGATTCCCGGAATCCCCTTGCGTGTGAGGAGCGAACGGCGCTATGGTCGTGACTCGGTTCGACCACCACGGTCGGCCACCACGGCCCAGGAGAGGAGGCGAGACCCCATGATGATGCAGCGAATCCAGTCGCCCGTCCGCGCGGTCGCCTTCCTCGGCGCTCCGTTCGCGGCCTGCTAGCACGCGCGTTCCCGCGCTGACCGCTCACCGCAGGTCCACCGCCTGACGAGGCACGCCCGCATCGCGGGCGACGTCCGTCCCCCGGCATCGATCCGAAGGATCCGCGTCCCGTCCGGACGCGTGCAGATCGCCGAGCCTCTCCCGCCACTCGTGCCATCGCGTCGCGACGCCCGCCACCGGGCGACGGATGCCGCGGCCTGCGTCCCGGGAGCCCGCACCCGTCACCTCCCGGCGCGTCGCACCCGCGCGCGTCACCGTCCCATCCGATGAAGGAACACACCGTGAACACCACACTCACCGCACCGCGTTCGACCGCGCAACAGGTGGCGGCCGGAAGCGGCCGCCTGCAGGAGCGGCTCGCCCGCCGAGCCGGTCTCGCGCTGCTCGCCTGGAGCCGCGCCGCCGAGGCCCGTCGTGCACGCAACGAGCTGGCTCGCGCCGACGTCCTCGCGCGCACGGCCGGACTCCAGCGCGAGGCCGACCGACTCCGCGAGGAGAACTTCAGCGCCCTCGCGCTCGTGGCCCGGACGCTCTGATCACCATGAACGCCGCATCCGGACCGATCACGACGGTCCCGTCCGCTCGCCGGGCGGGACCGTCGCCCGTCTCCGGCGCCGGCGTCCCTCAGGCCCGCGACGGCGCGCCGTCCGCCGGCTCCTCCGCGTTCATGCGCAGCGCGATGTCGAGCAGGCTCACCCTGGTGAGCGAGGCGACCTCACCCAACGGGAACCAACGCGCCTCGTCGCTCGATCCCCCGATCTCGTTCGCCAATCGTCCGCCCACGACGTGCGCGCGGTACACGATCCGCATCGCGTACAACGGCGCCGAACCGTGGTGGCGCTTCGCCGCCGGCACGACCATGGTGTCGATGCCGAGCAGCCGGTCGATCTCGGCGTCGTAGCCGGTCTCCTCGCGGATCTCGCGGGTGGCCGCCTCCAGCGGATGCTCGGCGCCCTCGATCCCGCCGCCCGGCAGCGTCCACGCGGACCGGCCGTGCTCGTTCCAGTGGGAGAGCAGGATCTCGCCGTCCCGGATGATGACCCCGTACGCGGCGATGCGGATGTCCATCCCGCCACTGTATTACCCGGCGATGAGCTCGAGCACTCCCGTCCGCGATGCGGTCGGCGGGTGCAGCCTCGTCAGCCAGCCGACGGCGCGTCCCTCGCCCGCCGCCACCGGCAGCTGCGCGGCGTGCAGTTCGAGGAGCAGGTGCCCACCCGTCGCCAGCCACGGGCGGGCGTCGCGGACCAGCCGACGCACGTGGCCGAGCCCGTCGGCACCGCCGCCCACGAGCGCAGTAGCCGGCTCGTGGTCACGCGCCTCGCGCGGCATGAGGGCGAGTTCCGCCTCGGGCACGTACGGCGGCACCGCCGCGATCGTCGTCAGCCTCCCTCGAAGCCGCGGTGGAAGCCCGTCGAGCGCATCGGCGAGGTGGACGTGAGCGGGCTCCGGCAGGTTCGCCCGGGCGAACGCCAGGGCGGCCGGGTCGAGATCGGCCGCGTGCACCTCGGCAGCGGGTGCGGATGCCGCGACCGCGGCGGCGATCGGCGCCACGCCGCAGTAGGCCTCGAGCATCACCGGTGCACGCGCCGCACGGACGCGCCGCACCGCGAGTCGCGCGAGGCGAAGGCTCCGCTGCCGCGGGACGAAGACGCCGGGGCCGACGGCCAGTCGGATCGATCCGAAGCGAACCCACCCGACGAGCGGCTCGATCGGCTCGCCTGCGGTTCGGCGGCGCACGAGCTGCTCGAGCTCGGCGTCATCCGCGGCCGCCGCGACGAGGATCGCCGCCTCGTCCTCGGCGAAGACGCTGCCGGAGCCCCGGAGGCGCGATGCGATCTCGTCGATCCGATGATCTGGACGGGCTGCCACTCCCCCAGTCTGGTGCAGGGAGCCGGCGCGGCGTGAGGCGATGGGACTGTGGAGCCTAGGAGATTCGAACTCCTGACATCCTGCTTGCAAAGCAGGCGCTCTACCAACTGAGCTAAGGCCCCGTGGCGGATGCCCTGGGGCATCCGGGTGTGGAGTTATCGGAGTGGGGATACGAGGACTTGAACCTCGGACCTCTTCGTTATCAGCGAAGCGCTCTAACCGCCTGAGCTATATCCCCGAATTTCGGCCGAAGGAAAGACTACCCGAAGGGTTCGGGATCGTGAAATCGAGCCGAGGACGGCGTCAGTTGTTGGTGAATCCGACGAGGATGCCGCCCGTGATCTTGACGCTGAGGTTGTACAGCACGGCCACGACGGCGCCGAGCGCGGTCGTCACGACGAGGTTCAGGAGCGATGCCACGACGGCGAAGCCCATGACGTTCCCGACCGACAGGATCGAGCGCAGGTCGGTGCCCGCGCCGGCCACGTCCTGGACCAGGCTGTTCAGGTTCTCGAACAGTCCGGTCGACTGGACGATCGTGAAGACGAGGAACGTCGCGACGATGTTCACCACGGAGAGGCACACCGCCACGAGGAAGGACAGCTTCACCGCCGACCAGAAGTCGATGTACACCAGGCGCAGGCGCACCTGCTTGGCCGGGGGCTTCCGGTTGGACTTGCCGGCAAGTTTCTCGGCGACACTGCTCATGACGCTCACTCCTCTCCCGCGGTCTCCGCCGCTTCGGACTCCGCGGCCTCTTCCACCAGGTTCCGCTCGGAATTCTTCGCGATCGCGATGATGCGATCGTCCGCGACGAACTTCGCGAACACGACGCCCATCGTGTCCCTGCCCTTGGCGGGGACCTCGGCGACGTCAGAGCGTACCACCTTGCCGCTGGCAAGAACCACGAGGACCTCGTCCTCGCGTGCGACCGTCAGCGCGCCCGCGAGGTCGCCGCGATCGTCGCTCAGCTTTGCCACCTTGATGCCGAGCCCGCCGCGCTGCTGCTTGCGGTACTCCTCGATCCGCGTTCGCTTGGCGTACCCGCCCTCGGTCACGACGAAGACGTACGTGTTCGCCGCGCTCTGCTTCTGCCCGGAGTCATCCGCCGGCGCATCGGCCACGTCGTCGCCGTTCGAGTGGGGCACGACGGATGCCGCGAGCAGCTCGTCGCCCGAGCGGAAGCTCATGCCCTTCACGCCCGAGGTCGAGCGCCCCATGGGGCGGAGCGCGTCATCCGTCGCCTCGAAGCGGAGCGACATGCCCTTCCTCGAGACGAGGAGGATCTCGTCGTGCTCGTCGACGAGCATCGCCGAGACGAGCTCGTCGCCCTCGCGCAGGTTGATCGCGATGACGCCGCGGGAGCGGTTGGTGTCGTAGGCCGTGAGCTCGGTCTTCTTGACCAGGCCGTCGCGCGTGGCCAGCACGAGGTAGGTCGCGACCGAGTAGTCGCGGATGTCGAGGATCTGCGCGATCTCCTCGTCGGGCTGCAGCTCGAGGAGGTTCGCGACGTGCTGTCCCTTCGCGTCGCGGCCGGCCTCCTGGATCTCGTACGCCTTGGCCCGGTACACGCGGCCCATGTTCGTGAAGAACAGGAGCCAGTGGTGCGTCGTGGTGACGAAGAAGTGGTCGACGACGTCGTCGGCGCGCAGCTGCGCGCCCTTCACGCCCTTGCCGCCGCGGTGCTGCGAACGGTAGTTGTCGCTGCGCGTGCGCTTGATGTACCCGCCGCGCGTGACGGTGACGACCATCTCCTCCTCGGGGATCAGGTCCTCGACCGACATGTCGCCGTCGAACCCGGGGACGATGTGGGTGCGGCGCTCGTCTCCGAACTTGTCCACGATCTCGCGGAGCTCGTCGGCGATGATGGTGCGCTGTCGCAGCGGGGTCGCGAGGATGTCGCGGTAGTCGGCGATCTGGCGCTCGAGCTCGGCGGCCTCGTCCATGATCTTCTGGCGCTCCAGCGCGGCGAGACGACGAAGCTGGAGTTCGAGGATGGCGCGGGCCTGGAGCTCGTCGATGTCGAGCAGCTTCGTCAGTCCGTCGCGCGCGTCTTCCGCGGTCGCCGAGCGACGGATGAGCGCGATGACCTCGTCCAGCGCGTCGAGCGCCTTGAGGTAGCCGCGCAGGATGTGCATCCGCTCCTCGGCCTTGCGGAGGCGGAACGCCGTGCGGCGCACGATCACGTCGACCTGGTGGTCGACCCAGTGCGAGATGAACCCGTCGATCGAGAGCGTGCGCGGCACGCCGTCGACGATCGCGAGCATGTTCGCGCCGAAGTTGTCCTGCAGCTGCGTGTGCTTGTACAGGTTGTTCAGCACGACCTTGGCGACGGCGTCGCGCTTCAGCACGATCACGAGACGCTGGCCCGTGCGTCCCGACGACTCGTCGCGGATGTCGGCGATGCCGGCGAGCTTGCCGTCCTTCACCAGGTCGGCGATCTTGATCGCGAGGTTGTCGGGGTTCACCTGGTAGGGGAGCTCGGTGACGACGAGGCAGGTGCGGCCCTGGATCTCCTCGACGTTGACGACCGCGCGCATCGTGATCGATCCGCGGCCGGTGCGGTAGGCGTCGTGGATGCCCTTCACTCCGAGGATCTGCGCTGCGGTCGGGAAGTCGGGGCCCTTGATGCGCTGGATGAGCGCGTCCTGGAGCTCCTCGCGCGTGGCATCCGGGTGCTCGAGCGCCCACAGGGCGCCGTCGGCGACCTCGCGCAGGTTGTGGGGCGGGATGTTGGTCGCCATGCCGACCGCGATGCCCACCGAACCGTTGACGAGCAGGTTCGGGAACCGGCTGGGCAGGACCGTCGGCTCCTGCGTGCGGCCGTCGTAGTTGTCCTGGAAGTCGACGGTCTCTTCCTCGATGTCGCGCACCATCTCCATGGCGAGCGGCGACATCTTCGTCTCGGTGTACCGGTGCGCAGCGGCCCCGTCGTTGCCAGGGGAGCCGAAGTTGCCCTGGCCGAGCGCGAGCGGGTAGCGCATCGACCACGGCTGGACGAGCCGGACGAGCGAGTCGTAGACGGCACTGTCGCCGTGCGGGTGGAACTGGCCCATCACGTCGCCGATCACGCGCGTGCACTTCGAGAACGCGCGATCCGGGCGGTAGCCGCCGTCGTACATCGTGTAGATGACGCGGCGGTGCACGGGCTTGAGCCCATCGCGGACGTCGGGCAGCGCACGGCCGATGATCACGCTCATCGCGTAGTCGAGGTACGAGCGCTGCATCTCGAGGTGCAGGTCGACCTGGTCGATGCGACCGTGGACGCCGAAGCCGCCGTCGTCGGGAACGCCGGGCTCGATGATGTCAGATGTCAAGGAAACGCACGTCCTTCGCGTTCTTCTGGATGAATGCACGGCGCGACTCGACGTCGTCGCCCATGAGCGTCGAGAAGATCTCGTCGGCCGCCGCGGCGTCGTCCATCGTGACCTGCAGCAGGGTGCGGGTCTCGGGGTTCATCGTCGTGTCCCACAGCTCCTGGTGGTTCATCTCGCCGAGGCCCTTGTAGCGCTGCACGCCGTTCTCCTTGGGGAGCCGGCGGCCGGCGGCCTGGCCGTCGACGATGATCGCGTCGCGCTCGCGATCGGAGTACACGTAGTCGTGGTCGGCGTTCGACCACTTGATGCGGTACAGCGGCGGCTGCGCGAGGTAGACGTAGCCCATCTCGATCAGCGGTCGCATGTACCGGAAGAGGAGGGTGAGCAGCAGCGTCGTGATGTGCTGTCCGTCGACGTCGGCGTCGGCCATCAGGACGATCTTGTGGTACCTGGCCTTGTCGGGGTTGAAGTCCTCACCGATGCCCGTGCCGAAGGCCGTGATCATCGCTTGGATCTCGGCGTTGCCGAGCGCGCGGTCGAGGCGCGCCTTCTCGACGTTCAGGATCTTCCCGCGCAGGGGCAGGATGGCCTGGGTCTCGGGGTTCCGCCCGGTCTTCGCCGATCCGCCGGCCGAGTCGCCCTCGACGAGGAAGATCTCCGACACGGTCGGGTCCTTGCTCGTGCAGTCGCTGAGCTTGCCGGGCATGCCGCTGGACTCGAGGAAGCCCTTCCGTCGGGTCGCCTCGCGGGCCTTGCGCGCCGCGATGCGGGCGGTGGCGGCCTGCTGCGCCTTGCGGATGACGTCGCGGGCCTGGTTCGGGTTGCGGTCGAACCAGTCGCCGAGCTGCTCTCCGACGACGCGCTGCACGAACGACTTCGCCTCGGTGTTGCCGAGCTTGGTCTTGGTCTGGCCCTCGAACTGCGGCTCGGACAGCTTGACCGAGATCACCGCGGTGAGGCCCTCGCGCACGTCGTCGCCCGAGAGGTTGTCGTCCTTCTCCTTGAGGATGCCCTTCTCTCGCGCATACCGGTTGACGAGGCTCGTCAGCGCGGCACGGAACCCCTCCTCGTGCGTGCCGCCCTCGTGGGTGTTGATCGTGTTCGCGTAGGTGTGGACCGACTCCGTGTACGCGGTCGTCCACTGCATGGCCACCTCGAGGGCGATGTGGCGGTCGGTGTCCTCCGCCTCGAACGAGATGATCTCGTCGTTGACGAGCTCCACCTTCTTCGACCTGTTGAGGTACTCGACGTAGTCGACGAGCCCGCGCTCGTAGAGGAACGTGTCGGTGCGCTGCACCGGGATCGTGATGGCACCCGTCGTCGGGGTGTCCTCCGGGTCGATCTCGACGTGACCGGCGCGCATGTCGGTCAGCGTGATGCGGAGGCCCTTGTTGAGGAACGCCATCTGCTGGAACCGGGTGCGGAGCGTCTCGTAGTCGAACTCGACCGTCTCGAAGATGTCGGCGCTCGGCCAGAACGTGATCGTGGTCCCCGTCTCGGACTCGGGGATCGCCTCGTCCTGCGAGAGCGGTGCGACCGGAACGCCGACGGAGAACGACTGGCGCCAGACGTGGCTCTGCCGCTTGACCTCCACCTCGAGCCGACTCGACAGCGCGTTCACGACGGATGAGCCGACCCCGTGCAGGCCGCCCGACACCGCGTACCCGCCGCCGCCGAACTTGCCGCCGGCGTGGAGCACCGTGAGCACGACCTCGACCGTGGAGCGCCCCTCGGTCTTGTGCATGTCGACGGGGATGCCGCGACCGTTGTCGACGACCCTGACCCCGCCGTCGGGCAGGATCGTCACGTCGATGTCGTCGGCGTAGCCGGCGAGCGCCTCGTCGACCGAGTTGTCGACGATCTCGTAGACGAGGTGGTGGAGTCCGCGTGGCCCGGTCGAGCCGATGTACATGCCGGGGCGCTTCCGAACCGCTTCGAGGCCCTCGAGAACCTGGATCGCGTCGGCGCCGTATTCAGGCGCACCCTGGGCCTTCGTCGGTTCCGCTGTCATGGGTGAATCGGGCTCCAAACCGTCGTTCTGGCGACTCTCGATCCTATCAACTCCGGTGGTCGCCCGAAGCGCTCCGCGCCGATCTGCGGCCTCGAGAGAGGTGAAGTGACCGATTTTGCCTTCTCAGCCGTAGGTGTCGCGCGGACCGCGCCCTGGAACCGATCTGGGACCCCTTTTCCAGGTGGGGGCATCCGGGCCTTGGAAACGGATGGTGTCGACGCCCGCGCGGGGATGGCGTTCGAGGATCGCCCGGATGAGCTCCTCGCGCATCATCCGGAGCTGCGTCGCCCACGCCGTGGACTCGCATCGGACCTGGAGCACGCCGCCCTCGATCGCGATGGGCTCGGAGTGCCGGGCGATGTCCTCTCCGGCGATCTCGGGCCACGCGGACAGCAGTTCCTGCTGCGAGAGTGCGCCGGTCCACCCGAGCTGGGCCGTGAGTGCGTCGATCGCGGCACCGAGCGGCTTCGGGTCGCGGCCCGGGGTGAACGGCTCGCTCCCCTCCACCTCGCGCGTGCGCACACGTGCGCGCCCGGGTCGGCCCCTCGGCTCGCCGCCGAAGATCTCGCGGAAGTGCTGGTACGTGCGTGCGGCCTCAGACACCGGATGCCTCCGACGGCATGTGCGCCTCGGACGACTCGGCGTCGCGGAGCGGTGCGAGCTCGTCGACGACCGCGCCGGCCGCGATCCGGATGACGCGGCCCGCGAGCGGCTCCGGCACGTCTTCGAGGACGGCCGCGGTGATGAGCACCTGCTCGAAGTCGCCGACCGCGGCGGCGAGCCGCTCCCTCCGCATGCGGTCGAGTTCGGCGAACACGTCGTCGAGCAGGAGCACGGGGTCGCCGGTCGTCGAGTCGCGGCGGAGCAGCTCGGCCGACGCGAGCCGAAGCGCGAGCGCGAACGACCATGACTCGCCGTGGCTGGCGTAGCCCTTCGCGGGCAGGTCGTTCAGCAGCAGCCGCACGTCGTCGCGGTGCGGGCCGGCAAGGGTGACGCCCCGCTCGAGCTCCCGGCGACGGAGTGACCGGAGCGCGGACGCGAAGCGTTCGGTCGTCGGCGCCCGGCCGGATGTCTCGGGGTCGGAGACGTCCCCTCCGGTCGCGGACGCGGCATCCGTCGGCTCGTCGTCGGGGTCGGCTCCATCGATCGAGAGGACCGACTGCAGTTCCGGACGGTGGTCGTCGTCGACGATCGAGCGGTACGCGGCCGCGAGGGGTTCGCGGAGCTCGGCCACGAGCTCCGCGCGGCGATCGACGAGTTCGGCACCGAGCTCGACGAGCCGTTCATCCCAGATGTCGAGGGTCGTCAGCTGCGACGCGGCGAGACCACGCGCGCGGGCGCTCTTCAGGAGCGAGTTGCGCTGCTTGAGCACGCGGTCGTAGTCGGCCATGACGCCGGCGAGGCGCGGGATGCGCTGGACGAGCAGCCCGTCGAGCATCCGACGGCGAACCGACGGCTCGCCCCGCACGATCGCGAGGTCCTCCGGCGCGAAGAGCACCGTGTGCGCATATCGGGGCAGGTCGCGAGGCTTGGCCGCTCCCCGGTTGACCTGCGCTCGGTTCGCTCCCTGCCGGTTGAGCTGCAATTCGAGCAGGACCTCGCGACCTTCCGCCGAGAGCAGCGCGCGGATGATCGCGGCGTCCGCGCCGGACCGGATCAGCGCCTGGTCGCTCGAGACGCGATGCGAGCCGAGCGTCGCGAGGTAGCCGATCGCCTCGACGAGGTTGGTCTTGCCCTGGCCGTTGCGGCCCACGATGACCGTCGCGCCCCGCTCGAACGACAACTCGGCCGATCGGTAGTTGCGGAAATCGGTGAGCGAGAGCCTCGCGACGTGCACGGTGCGGCTCCCTTCCTGCGAACCCCCACGGTACCCGCCCGCGCCGACATCGCGGCGCGGGGTGCCGGGCTATCGCAGCAGCAGGTTCGGCTGCAGCAGGTAGCGGTAGCTGTCGGCGCCCGCCTGTTCGCGCGACGTCTGGCTCGTGATGAGCACGGGCCCCGGCTTGTTGGGGTTCTCGGTCTTGGTGAAGGAGATGCGCACGAACTCGCTGGGCACGGCCTGCAGGCCGTCGAGGAGGAACTGCGGCTTCAGGGAGACGACCGTGTCGTCGCCGGTGAGGATCGCATCGATGGACTCGGACGCCTGGGCCTGCTCGCTGCCGATGGCCTCGAGCGTGAGTCCGTCTGCCGTGAACGAGTAGCGGAGCGCGGCCTCGCGCTCGAGCACCAGCGCCACGCGACGGGTCGCCTCGATGAGCTCGGCGGTGTTCATCACCGCGTAGTTGTCGACCGTCTCGGGGAACAGCCGGCGCACGGGCGGGAAGTTGCCCTTGATGAGCAGGCTGGTGACCGTCTTCCGATCGGCCGAGAACGCGATGAGCTCGCGGTCGTCGCGACTCGTGATCGCGACCGAGATGGTGCCCGAGTGGCCGAACGTCTTGCCGACCTCCTGCAGCGTGCGCGCGGGGACCAGGGCCGTCGTCGCCTCGGTGTCGCCGGCCACGCCGCCGCCGTCCCAGTCGATCTCGCGGATCGCGACCCGGTAGCGGTCGGTGGCGACCAGACTCAGGTTCGTCTCGCGAACCTCGAGCTGCACGCCGGTGATGACGGGGGTGACGTCGTCGCGGGATGCCGCGACCGCGACCTGCGCGACGGCCGATGCGAACTCCTCGGCGGGCACGACGCCGGTCTGCTCGCCGATCTCGGGAATCGACGGGTACTCCTCGACGGGCATCGACAGCAGCGTGAAGCTCGCGGACCCGCACGTCACGGAGATCCGCGATTCCTCGGTCGACACGCGCACGGGCGCGTTCGGGAGGCGGCCCGCGATCTCGGCGAGGAGCCGGCCGGACACGAGCACGGTGCCCGGCTCGTCGACGTCGGCCTGGATCTCGGTCCTCGAGGAGACCTCGTAGTCAAAGGACGAGAGGACGAGTCCGTCGCCCTCCGCCTGGATCAGCACGCCGGAGAGGATCGGAAGGGTCGTGCGCTGCGGCAGCAGCTTGACGGCGAACGACACGGCCTCACTGAAGACGTCGCGATTGACCTGGAACTTCACGGTTCTCCCGTCGTGGAGGTGCTGGATGGCTCCCATGCTATCCGGACGCCTGTTTCCGGGGCGGGGATTTCCCCTGCCCCGATGCGCGGCCGGGGCTCGTCCGACCCGCCCGATCCCAGGTTGCCGAACGCCGTGTGTTAATCCAGGTATCTCTTAACGGTGTTAACCGGTGTGGAAACTGTGGATGGCGTTCGGAGATCCGCGTGATGGCGCCGATGCGAGGCCCCCGGCTCTGTGCACGGTGTGTGGAAACCGACGTGAGCGGCATCCGTCGTCGACGACCGGTGTTCGGAGTTGTGCACAGGCCCGGTCGGCGTCTCAACAGTCGTGGCGCGGTTGCTCGTTAACAATCCACAGATTTTCCACACCTGTGCGGAATCGCGATGACCGGCACCCGAGCACCGTGTCGAGGGCGCGCCGAGGGACCGCGCGAGCGCGGCATCCGTCGTCGCGACTCAGCGGTAGCGGGCGGTCTGCTTGATGCGGGCGGTGAGTTCGGTCACCTGGTTGTAGATCGAACGGCGCTCCTTCATGAGCTCCGAGATCTTCTTGTTGGCGTACATGACGGTCGTGTGGTCGCGATTGCCGAAGAGCTGGCCGATCTTCGGCAGGCTGAGGCTGGTCAGCTCACGGCACAGGTACATCGCGATCTGACGCGCGGTCGCGACCGCCTGCGATCGGCTCGACCCGTAGAGGTCGTCGACCGTGAGCTTGAAGTAGTCCGCGGTCGCCGTGATGATGTCGACCGGCGCGACGACGTTGTCCGTGTCATCCGTGATCAGGTCCTTCAGGACCGTCTGCACGAGCGGCATGTCGACCGGCGTGCGGTTCAGGCTCGCGAAGGCGGTCACCCGGATGAGCGTGCCCTCGAGCTCGCGGATGTTGCTCGACACCTTCGACGCCATGTACTCGAGGATGTCGTCGGGCACCTGGAGGTGCTCGTTCTGCGCCTTCTTGCGGAGGATCGCGATGCGGGTCTCGAGGTCCGGCGCCTGGACGTCGGTGATGAGGCCCCACTCGAATCGGCTGCGCATGCGGTCCTCGAAGCCGGTCAGGTGCTTCGGCGGCACGTCGCTCGTGATCACGACCTGCTTGTTGTGGTCGTGCAGCGTGTTGAAGGTGTGGAAGAACGCCTCTTGCGTCTCCGCCTTGCCCTGGAGGAACTGGATGTCGTCGATCAGCAGGATGTCGATGTTGCGGTAGCGCTGCTGGAAGAGCGAGCCGCGATTGTTCGCGATCGAGTTGATGAAGTCGTTCGTGAACTCCTCGGAACTCACGTAGCGAACGCGGATGCCGGGATACAGGCTCATCGCGTAGTGGCCGATGGCGTGCAGGAGGTGCGTCTTGCCCAGGCCCGAGTCGCCGTAGATGAACAGCGGGTTGTACGCCTTCGCCGGCGCCTCGGCCACGGCCACGGCCGCGGCGTGCGCGAACCGGTTGGACTGGCCGATGACGAAGCTGTCGAACGAGTACTTCGGATTCAGCCGCGCGTCGCGAGGTCGGTCGATGCTGCCGCTGCCGCTGTCGAAGATGGGCTGCGGGCCCACCTGGGGTTCGTCGAGCCCCATCGCCTGGGCGGCCATGCCCGCGCCGCCCATCCCGGGTCCGGTGCCGACGGATGCCGGGCCCCCCATCGGTCCGTTCGCGGCGGGTTCGGCTGGGCGAAGCTCCTCGAGTTCGGGGTTCACGACGACGTAGAAGGAGGTGACCGGCGACGGGGCCTCGATCGCGCTCATCGCCGAGAGGAGCGAGACCCGCATGCGCTGGTTCAGCATGCTCGCGGTGAAGTCGTTCGGAACCTCGAGGTAGAACGTGCCCGCCGCGATGCCCTTCGGCTCGACCAGGTTCAGGAAGCCCTGCAGCATCGGAGTGATCGCCGCGTCGTCGGAGAGTCGTTCGAGGACCGTCGCCCACGTCTCGCTGATGGGCTGTTCCGTCATCGCTCCCCGCAATCTGTCGCACCGTTCGGCGGCCGCTCGTCGCTCCCCCGAGCGATTCGGTGGAGCGGCCCGAAGGCGTCTGTTCACAACGTTCTCCACCACCTGTGAGCAGACTTGCGAGAACCGCGGGATTCCGCCGTACAGGCTGGGGATAACTGGTGTCACACGCTAGCGAATCGGGCCTGCTGCGACAAATGCCCGCTGGGGGATCCCGGACACTCCCGGCGTGTCGGTCCCCCGGTGAACCTGTGGATCGGTGCAGAATGTCGGTTCAGCTGTGCGCTCGGTTTGACCGCGGCATCCGCAAGCCGTAGTTTTAATCAGTTGACCGCAGCCCTTTCGGGCACCGAGTTCTCCCCGCCGGCGCACCTGTGACGCGTCCGTGCGCGGAATTTCCCAGCCGGAGAAGAAGATGAGCAAGCGTACGTTCCAGCCCAACAACCGTCGTCGCGCCAAGAAGCACGGCTTCCGCGCTCGCATGCGCACGCGTGCCGGCCGCGCGATCCTCTCGGCCCGCCG
This sequence comes from Agromyces kandeliae, assembly GCF_009674665.1. Taxonomy (GTDB): domain Bacteria; phylum Actinomycetota; class Actinomycetes; order Actinomycetales; family Microbacteriaceae; genus Agromyces; species Agromyces kandeliae. Next base: position 313,934 of record NZ_WKJD01000012.1, on the reverse strand, counting down.
CTCCAAGGGTCGCACCGAGCTCTCCGCGTAAGTTCCTCGGTGCTCGCCAAAGCCAACCGCATCACGAGCGCCGATGACTACCGGTTCATCGTGCGCCGTGGTGCGAAGGTCGCCGGTGCCCACACCGTGAGCTACATCCGCTCGCGGGAGGCGGGCTCCGACGCGCGCTTCGGCTTCATCGTGTCCAAGAAGGTCGGCACCGCCGTCCGCCGGAACCTCGTTCGTCGGCGGCTGAAGGCGGCCGGCCGCGAGTTCGTCGACGGCGGGGCGACCGCCGTCGACGTCGTCGTACGTGCGCTCCCGGCCTCCTCCGACGCCGATTACGCCGAACTCCGGGACGAGCTCGGTGCCGCGCTGGCATCACGCGGCGCTCGGCGGCGCCCGGTCGAAGCGGCTCCCCGCGTGGCGACATCCTCGTCGACGGTGGGCTCGGCGCCGACCGTCGCCTCAGCGGAAGACCTCTGACGTGAAGAACCTCGCCTGGTTCGTCTGGCTCCTGCCCCGCAATGCGGGCGTGCTGCTCATCCGCGCCTACCGGGCAGTGATCTCACCGCTCTACGGCGATGTCTGCCGGTACTACCCCTCCTGCTCGGCCTACGGCCTCGGCGCGGTGCAGCACCGCGGCCTGGTCCTCGGGTCGGTGCTCACCGCCTGGCGCATCGTCCGGTGCAACCCCTGGTCGGCCGGCGGCATCGATGACGTGCCCCTGCCTCGGGTCCGCCGATTCCACGTCACGCGAGTCGGAATCGTGATCCCGGCCGACTGGGCCGGTTCCCCTGGCCCGAGAGGTCGCCACGCGGACCGCAGCGGACGCCGGCGCATCGGCGCGTCTGCGCCGGCCGCATCACCGGATCCGCACGCCGGACACCACGACCACACCCCGAACGCCCACACCGTGGCATCCGCCTCGTCGCGCAGCGCCGCACCCGAACGCTCCCCCATCACGTCCCGGAAGGACTGACCCACCCCCATGGACATCTTCGGCACTCTGCTCTGGCCCATCAAATGGGCCATCGAGCTGATCCTCGTCGCGTTCCACTCGCTCTGGACGTTCCTCGGGATGGACCCCAACGCGGGCATCACCTGGGTCCTCGCGATCGTCGGCCTCGTCGTCGTGGTGCGCGCGGCCCTCATCCCGATCTTCGTCCGGCAGATCAAGAGCCAGCGGCGGATGCTCGAGGTCGCACCTCAGTTGAAGAAGATCCAGGACAAGTACAAGGGCAAGAAGGACCAGTTCTCTCGCGAGGCGATGTCGCGCGAGACCATGGAGCTCTACAAGCGCACGGGCACGAACCCGCTCTCGTCGTGCCTGCCGCTCCTGCTCCAGATGCCGATCTTCTTCGGCCTGTTCTCCGTTCTGAACGACGCGTCGATCCACGCGGATCGCGGAGGCGTCGGCGTTCTGACCCCGACGCTCGCCGAGTCCTTCTCGAACGCGACCTTCCTCGGCGCTCCGCTGAACTCGACCTTCATCGGCGAGTGGAACGCGATGATGGCGGGCGACCCGTTCAGCGCCTCGACCATGTTCGTGGCCGTCACCATGATCATCCTGATGACCGCCTCGCAGTTCATCACGCAGCTCCAGATCGTCTCGAAGAACATGTCGCCCGAGACCAAGGCGAGCCCGATGTTCCGCCAGCAGCGGATCCTCCTCTACCTGCTCCCGCTGGTCTTCGCGTTCTCGGGCGTGGCGTTCCCGCTCGGCGTCATGTTCTACTGGCTCGTCTCGAACTTCTGGACGATGGGACAGCAGTTCATCGTCATCCGCAACATGCCCACGCCCGGCAGCGACGCGGCGAAGGCCCGCGAGGCACGCCTCGCCCGCAAGGGCAAGCTCGTCGTCGAGACCAAGTCGGACGCCGACGAGGCAGAGCCGCAGAAGCCGACCACGACGCAGCGCCAGCAGCCCATGGGCAAGAACCGCGCGAAGAAGCAGAACAGGAAGTGACCTCGATGACGGACGTCCAGCACGACGCCGCGACCCGATCCCTCGAGCAACTCGAGGAGGAGGGCGATATCGCCGCCGACTACATCGAGGAACTCCTCGACATCTGCGACCTCGACGGCGACATCGACATCGACGCGCGCAACGGTCGCGCCTATGTCTCCGTGCACGCCTCCGAGCCGGCCGACCTCGCGGTGCTCTCCCGGCCCGAGACGGTGACCGCGCTCCAGGAGCTGACCCGGCTGGCGGTGCAGACCAAGACCGGTGCGTTCTCGCGGCTCATCCTCGATGTCGGCGGATCGCGCGATGCGCGCCGCGACGAACTCGGTCGACTGGTCGCCCGCGCGGCGGAGCGGCTCGAGGCCGGTGCGTCCGAGGCGGCGCTCCCGCCGATGTCGTCGTACGAGCGGAAGCTCGTGCACGACCTCGTCGCGGAGCGGGGCCTTCACTCAGAGTCCCGTGGCGAGGGTGCGGAGCGTCACACCGTCATCACGCGAGTCGGCTGACCGCCGACGTCCGTTTCACGTGAAACATGACTGACCAGTCCCCCGACCGACAGCCCGGCCTCGAAGCCGAGCCCTCGTCCGCGGCAGTGGTGTTCGGTGACCGCCTCGATGTCGCGCGCGCCTTCACCGAGAGCTTGGGCGAGCACGGCGAGGAGCTCGGACTGATCGGCCCACTCGAGCTGCCGCGGCTCTGGACGCGTCATGTGGTCAACTCGGGCCTGGTCGCTCCCCTCCTTCGTCCGGGTCGTGTCGGGGACGTGGGGTCCGGCGCCGGTCTCCCGGGACTAGTGCTGGCGATCGCCCGCCCCGACGTGCACCTGACCCTCATCGAGCCGATGGAACGTCGGGTGGCCTGGCTCGATCGTCAGGTCGCCGAGCTCGGACTCGACAACGTCGACGTGGTGCGGGCTCGAGCCGAGGACGTCAAGCTCAAGGGTCGACTCGACCAGGTCACGGCCCGCGCCGTCAGTGCGCTCCGGACGCTGATCCCGATCACGGCTCCCCTGCTTCGACCCGGGGGTGAGCTCGTCCTCATGAAGGGCAGCGGAGTGGACGGTGAGATCGGCGCAGCGGAGAAGGCGATCCGCAAGTATCGGTTGAGCGACGTCGAGGTGGTCGTCCTCGGCGAGGGTGTCGTCGACGACGTGACCCGGGTGTTCCGGGCGCGCGTTCCGTCGGACTGACGGCAGTCCGGTGCGTCGGGCGCAGTGGGTCGAAGAAGTTCCCGCTGCGGCTCCGATCCGTCTCAGCCCCGTATGTCTCCTCGTCGCGGAGTGCGAGATGATCGCGATATGCGTGCGCACCACCTGACCCAGCCGCCCAAGGCACGAGCAGGCGATCGCGTCGCCGTGCTCTCCCCCGCCTGGGCCGCGCCAGCGCACTTCCCGGCGATCCACGAGCAGGCGATGCGGAGGCTCGTGGACCTGACCGGACTCGTGCCGGTGGAGTACCCGACGACGCGCAGGCCGGACGCCAGTCCGTCCGACCGGGCAGCGGACCTGATGTCGGCGTTCTCCGATCCGTCGATCCGGGCCATCCTGGCCACGATCGGTGGCGATGATCAGATCCTCGTGATTCCTCACCTCGAACCCGCCGCGGTCCGTCACGACCCGAAGCCGTTCGTCGGCTACAGCGACAACACGAACCTCCATCACTGGCTGTGGACGAACGGGGTCGCGAGCTTCTACGGCGGCAGCACGCAGGTCCACCTCGGCTCCGGCCCGCGGGTCGACGACGTGCACGCCCGGTCGCTGCGCGCCGCGTTGCTGGACGGCGGGGTGATCGACGTCGTCGAGCCCGGCGAGTCCGAGGACTTCGGCGCGCCCTGGACCGAACCGCGATCGCTGTCCGAGTTCGGTGTGCGCGAGCGCACCGAACCATGGACCTGGGCCGGCGGCACCGGTGTGGTGACTGGAAGGACGTGGGGCGGATGTCTCGAGGTGATCGACCAACTGCTCATCGCCGACCGCTTCCCCTTCGCACCGACGGTGCTGGAGGGTGCGATCCTGCTGCTCGAGACCAGTGAACTCCTGCCGCCGGCCGACTGGGTGGCGCGAGTGCTCCGCGCCATGGGTGAGCGTGGTCTGCTGGAGTCGCTCGCCGGCGTGGTCGCCGCCCGCCCGCCTGCCAGTTCCCTCGAGGTGATGCCGTCTTCGGAGGACCGCGTCGCCTATCGAGCGGCCCAGCGCGACGCGGTGGTCGAGATGATCGAGCGCTACAACCCGGATGCGGTGGTGTGCGTCGGCCCGCCGTTCGGACACACCCGACCGCAGTGGATCCTGCCGTACGGCGGCGAGGTCTCCCTCGATCCGGCGCGAGGATCCGTGACCGCGGACTACGGCAGCGCGGGCTGATCCGCTGCCGCCGAGCTCATGTTTCACGTGAAACGCGGGGCCGCCCCAGGCTCGCGCCGACCCGAGCCGCATGGCTGTCGCCGCGCAGCTGTTCTGCGCCCGGTCGGATCGCGACGCCGCGCGATCGGCATCCGAATCGGGACCTTCCTGCCGGACGCTGGCGAGGAGTGCGTCGATGAGGTGTCGACCAACCGGACGTCCGCAGGACGCGGCGGGGTCGGACGCCCAGCCTGATTCTGCTCGCCGACTCGCAGCCACCGCAGCAGGAGCTGCGGCTGCAGGAACAGTTGCTGTCGGCGCTCCGCTTCAGTGACGTTCAGGTCCCTCGGCGTTCGAGGTGGTGACCTCGGCGAAACGGGCGTGGAGGCGGACCCGGAGAGGTGGTCGGTACCGTTCGCGACCCGAATATCGCGACGGGATTCGACCGGGAGTCACTCGACCGGGCACCCCTCGCCAGTGAGCCGCGTCCCGGCGCTCAGGCTGAGCTCCAATCGAGCGCGGAGGCTGCGCGGGACAGTCGTCGAGTCGGGCCCCGTGGGGCGAGCCAGCGACCGCGCTCGCCTTGTCCGGCCGTGCTTGGCATGGACCGGACGTCGCTTCTGAAGTACTCGATCATCGTCCCCTCGGTGCGGTGTCCGCAGTGAGGGCCTGGTGTGACCTGCGATCGGCGGTGCCCACGCCACCTGATGTTTCACGTGGAACGGTGCGTGTGCCGAATCGCGCGGAGAGGGCTCCGCGAGCCGGCGAGGACGGTCGACGTTCGAATGGCGGCGACCTCGCGGCTCCACGTCGACCGTGTTCCGATGGGCCGGGGGTCTGGAGAGCGTCCGACCGCGTGACCCCCAGTCGCGTGTGGAACCCCCGATCTTCGACGGCGCCCGGGCCGCGAGGCACTGCACTCGGCGCGTGGACGATCGCGGGTCGAGGATCCACGCCCGCGACATCGTCGCGTGCCCGCCACGCGTTCTCGGGACCGATCCGACCGTCAGGAGGAAGGGCGATACCGACCGGCCTCCGGGCAGTTCGAACATGCCCGGGCATCCTCGGCTGCCGGCCCCAGCCGCGCGACCTCGTCGCGTGCCCGCCGAGTCAACGCGCCGAAGCACCAGTCGCAGGAGTCCTGGACGCCCCCGCTCATCACGGCCCCCGACATGTCGCCGGAACCGATGACTTCGAACAAACGGACAGTGGAGAGGGCCGCCCACTCCCCTGCCGCAGCCTGCCGACGGCCCGCCGCCGGCGTGGCTGGACTCCGTCGGCCGTTGCGGTGGCCGGGCACTCGACACGACAGTGGAGATCGGGTCACAGGGTGGGCACGATCGCATTCTCGACGGCGCGGTCTGTCCGCTGATCGGTCGACCTCGGCGGACCGGCGACTCGTGGCGACGGGCGTCGGCGTGCGAGGCCGCGTGCCCGGCGTGCCGCGCGCGGCGAGACGCGGCGGCCCGACCAGGGATAGGCACTCGCCTCGGATCGCCCGCACATCGAGGTGCGCCCGCAGGTGGACGGACGCGCAGGTCGGATTTCCACCCCGGTTCGGACACACCATGTCGGGCGCCACCGTTTCACGTGGAACGGCGTAGTGCGCCGGAGCATGCGGACTGAGGGACGGTCGGCAGTCGACGAGGGACGGCCATCGAGCCGCGGCCGCACCGGTCACGCGATGGGCTTTCGATTCTCGACGGTGAACCGCCGACCTGCCGACCGGATCCGGTGGCGATCCGGGTGGGCGGGGGCATCCGATGCAGATGCTGGATTGCCGTCTCGCCGGTCGAGGGCAACGGCAGGGTGAGCAGGTCGATCTGGTGCGTCCTACGCGGCAGGGAGTAGCGCCGAGCGTGGCGAACGGTCGGTGCCGGGGAGCCTTCCCGGCGTGCAGTCTCGGACCGGCCCTTCGGCGAGGCGACCCGATCGCTCCCCGTCCGCCGTGACCGACCCAGCCCACAGCGGGGTGCGCCCGGATCGGCCGTCGAGCCGGGGATCGTCGGGTCGCTTCGGAGCATCATCCAGCACGGACGTCCGTTGGTGCGTTTCACGTGAAACGCACCTGACCGGACGTCACCCACGGGTGCGTGGAACAAGTTCACCGTTCCACGGCGGCGACGCCGCTTTCGTATCCGTGGCGGCGATTAGGCTTGGGTCTCGGAGTGATCGCGGGGCACGGCGAGCGATCTCGGAGGGGCAGGAGTGCGGCATGGCGAACGGTGGGCGCGGCTGGTTCCAGCGCAGGAAGCCGCAGTCCGACGCCGTCTCGCCGACGCCGGAACCGAGGGAGCCGGAGCTCACGCGGATCGAGGCGTACGAAGCGGAGCGCCGCGCTGAAGCTGCGGCGGAGGCGGGCCGTCCTGACTTCGACTCGCTGCTCCGCCCCGCCGCTGAGGACGTCCGTCCCGGACCGCCGGCCCAGTCGGGCTCGCCGGAAACTCCCTCGGTCGCGTTCCACGACCAGTCCGTGCCGCCGGATTCGGGAACCGATGACGACCCCGACCAACGATGGGCGCCGCCGGCGGAGGCCTGGCGAGGCCAGGCCGGGACGCCCGCCGGCACCGAGACCTCGCAGAAGGATGCGGTCTCCGGATCGGACGCCGCCGCCGCTCGCTCCTCTGCGGGAACGGGGAACCCGGATCGCGAGCGGACGCCACGGACGGGCGCTCAGGCTCCCGATGGCGGAGGCGCGAGCGTTCCCCAGGCGACCGGGCGGTACGACTGGGATGCCGCAACCGCCGCCGCGCTCTCCGAGGAGTCTGCGCCGGCGGCGGGTCCATCGAGTCATCCGCTTCCCCACGGCGACCCGGACAAGCTGCTCGAGGACATCATCCGCGAGATCGTCGGCGACGCGACCGCCGAGACGGTCTCGAGCCTCCAGACTCGACCGCAGGTCGCTCCCCCGCACGGGTCTCCCGGTGAGCCGAGTGCTCCCCCAGCGTCGGTACCGGAGGCGCGGCTCGCGCGGACCCCGGAGTCCCATCGGCAGCCCGAAGCGAGTACAGCGGACGAGAGCCGTCCACAGAGCGACGTCGATGCGCCCGAGGCGGCGCCCGAGGGGACGCTCGAGGCGGCATCCGGGCCGGCGGAGCCGTATGCTGTCGGGGCGGGTGACGAGGCGCCGCCGGCGGATCTCGGAGCCGTGGACACCGATCGCGGAGCTCCGTCCCACCACCCATACGCCGCCACGACGAGTCACGCCGTCGTCGCCGGCCCCCAGGGGTCGGTTTCACGTGAAACATCGGAATCATACGGAGGAACCCCCCTGGCCGATCAGCTTGCCGACGAGACCCGGCGCCGACTCGCGCTCGACCAGGCCGTGCTGCCCATTCCCGGCACCACGCGGATCTTCACGATCTCGAACCAGAAGGGCGGCGTCGGGAAGACGACGTCCGCCGTGAATCTGGCTGCCGCGCTCGCGCGTGCGGGAGCGCATGTCCTCGTGGTCGACCTCGACCCGCAGGGCAACGCGTCGACCGCGCTCGGCGTCGACCACCGATCCGAACTGCAGAGCGTCTACGAGGTGCTCGTGTCCGACCTCCCGATCGCCGACGTCGTGCAGCCCTCGACCGAGCACGCGAACCTCGACTGCGTGCCGGCCACGATCCACCTCGCCGGGGCCGAGATCGAGCTGGTCTCCCTGGTCGCGCGCGAGCAGCGGCTCCGTCGAGCGCTCGATGCCCACCTCGCGGCCATGGAGCGCCCGTACGACTACGTGTTCATCGACTGCCCGCCCTCGCTCGGACTGCTCACGATCAACGCCTTCGTCGCCGCGCGGGAGGTGCTGATTCCGATCCAGTGCGAGTACTACGCGCTCGAGGGCCTGTCCCAGCTGCTGAGCAATATCGAGCTCATCGAGCGTCACCTGAATCCCGAGCTTCGCCTGACGACGATCCTCCTGACGATGTACGACTCGCGCACGAACCTCGCCCAGCAGGTGGCGCAGGAGGTTCGCGACCACTTCCCCACCCAGACCCTCGACACGATCATCCCTCGCTCGGTCCGGGTCTCCGAGGCACCGAGCTACGGCCAGAGCGTGATCAGCTACGACTTCGGGTCGACCGGTTCCCTCTCCTACCGTGAGGCCGCGGCGGAGATCGCGTGGCGCGGGGCGCAGGACGCGTCCGAACAGAAGGAGTCCCACTGATGGCGACCAAGCGCACTGGTCTCGGCCGCGGGATCGGCGCACTCATCCCGACCACCGAGGACGCACCGCCCAGGGTCACGCGTCCCGTCGATGTCTTCTTCCCCGAAAGCGAAGCCCCCACGACCGCGGTGGCCGCGGTCGAGAACGCGGTCGAGGCCAATCTCGTCACGGTGCCCGGAGCGCACCTCGCCCGGCTGAACCCCGATGACATCGTTCCGAACGCGCAACAGCCGAGATCGGTGTTCGACCCCGAGGACCTCGAGGAGCTCGTGCACTCGGTCCGGGAGTTCGGCGTCCTCCAGCCGATCGTCGTCCGGCCGCACCCCGACGAGCCCGGTAAGTACGAGCTCGTCATGGGAGAGCGTCGCCTTCGCGCGACCAAGGCCGCCGGGCTCGACTCGATTCCGGCCGTGGTCAAGGAGACGGCGAACGAGGCGATGCTTCGCGACGCGCTCCTCGAGAACCTCCATCGTTCGCAGCTCAACCCGCTCGAGGAGGCATCCGCCTACCAGCAACTGCTCGCCGACTTCGGCATCACCCAGGAGGAGCTCGCGTCGAGGATCGGTCGATCGCGCCCGCAGATCTCGAACACGCTCAGGCTGCTGAAGCTTCCCGAGCCCGTTCAGATCCGCGTGGCCGCGGGCGTGCTGACGGCAGGCCACGCCAGGGCGATCCTCGCTGCGGGCGATCCCGACGCCATGCAGCGCCTCGCGGACAAGATCATCAACGAGGACCTCTCGGTGCGCGCCGCCGAGGCGATCGTCGCGTCGGCACCGAAGGCGGCACGCGTGAAGCCCGCCGCCGGGAAGCGGCAGGAGTTCCTCGACGACCTGTCGACACGACTCGGCGATCGACTCGACACGCGCGTCAAGATCTCGCTCGGCGCCCGAAAAGGCCAGATCAACATCGATTTCGCCACAGTCCAGGATCTGCGTCGCATCCTGTCGGAGCTCGGCGAGAACCTCGACGGGCTCTGATCGACCCGAGGGCGGGCTTCAGGCTCCGCGGCGCGCGGCGGTTCGAACCAGTCCGTCGTAGACGGTCGCGGCATCCGTGTCGGACGCCTCGATCGCGAGCGGGACGAGCGAGGTCTCGGTGAGACCGGGGAGCACGTTCGCCTCGAGGAACCATGGCGTGCCCTCGTCGTCGACGATGAGGTCGACGCGAGAGAGATCCCGGAGTCCGAGCGCGCGATGCGCGGCCAGCGCCGCAGCGGTGGCCCGCTCGACCGCCTCCTCGGACAGCCGACACGGCGAGAAGAAGGTGGTCTCCCCTGCGTTGTAGCGCGCCTGGAACGAGTAGACCCCGGCCGACGGGACGATCTCGACCGCCGTGAGCGCGCGCGGCGCGCCATCCGTCTCGACGACCGCGATGGCGAGCTCGGTACCGAGGACGCGACGCTCCACGACCGCGACGTCGGCGTACGTGAACGCGTCGACCATCGCGCGAGGGAGATCGGCCGGCGCCTCGACGATGGTGACGCCCTGTGCGGACCCGCCCGAGCCGGGCTTCACCACGAGGTCTCCCGGGAGCGCATCGCGCACCACCTCGAGCACGCTCGCCGCACCGAGTTCGCGGAACGCCTCGTGCGAGAGCACGATCGACTCCGGCACCGCACCGCCGGCGGCCGCGATGAGCGAGCTCGCGACCGGCTTCGACCATGCCCGGCGTGCGGCCGAGCCGGTGGAGCCGACGGTGGGGATGCGCAGCGCAGCCAGCAGTTCGAGCAGGGTGCCGTCCTCGCCGCTCGAGCCGTGCAGCGCCGGGAACACCACGTCGGGCCGATGCTCGGCGAGGTACGGCAGCAGTCCGGCATCGGGATCGCGGAGTTCGACACGGTGTCCGGCCTCGGCGAGGGCGTCGGCGACGCGCCGCCCGGAGCGGAGCGAGACATCGCGTTCGTGCGAGATGCCCCCGGCGAGCACGACGACGGAAAGCCCGGTGGAATCGCTCATGATCAGGGGTTCTCCACTACTTCAGGTCGGTGGGCGGTGCAAGTTCGATGCCGGGTCGATCGGGGACCTGGAGCGTACCGGTCCCGGCGAAGGTGTCGAGCAGGTCCAGCTCGCCGTTGACGACGGTCGCGAGTCGTCGGATGCCCAGGCGGATGGCATCGGGCGTCGGGTAGCAGAACGAGAGTCGCATCGCGTGCCGCCCGCGCCCGTCGGCGAAGAACGCGGTGCCGGGCGTGTAGGCGACGAGTTCGCGGACCGCACGCGGCAGCATCTGCTTCGAGTCGAGCACGTCGGGCAGCGTCACCCAGACGTAGAACCCGCCGTTGGGGTTCGTCCACGAGAGCTGGGGCAGGTACTCCCCCAGCGCCTCGATCATCGCGTCCTTCCGTTCGCGGTAGACACCACGGAACGCGTCGATCTGCCCGCGCCAGTCGGCCTGCGAGAGGTACTCGGACACGACGAGCTGGCTGAAGGAGGACGGCGACAGGATCGCCGACTCGGCGGCGAGGATGAGCTTCTCGCGGATGGCGTGGGGGGCGAGCGCCCAGCCGACGCGGAATCCCGGCGCGAGCGTCTTCGAGAACGATCCCAGGTAGATGACGCCCTCGGGGTCCATCGATCGCAGGGCATCGGGTGCGGGCTCGTCGAAGTGCAGGAGCCCGTACGGGTTGTCCTCGAGCACCAGGATCTCGTTCGCACGGCAGATCTCGAGGATCTCGGGACGACGTGCGGCGGAGAGGGTGACGCCGGCGGGGTTGTGGAAGTTCGGGATCGTGTAGAGGAACTTGATGCGCCGACCCTGCCCGCGGAGGTGCGCGATCGTCTCGCGCAGCGCCTCGGGGATGAGGCCCTCGTCGTCCATCGCCACGTGGACGACCGAAGCCTGGTAGGACCGGAAGACGCCCATCGCGCCGACGTAGGACGGCGCCTCCGCGAGCACGACGTCGCCCGGGTCGAGGAAGAGCTTGGCCACGAAGTCGAGCGCCTGCTGCGATCCGGTCGAGGTCACGACGTTGTCGACCGATGCGCGGATGCCCTCGAGCGACATGACCTCGAGGATGTGCTCGCGGAGCGCAGGGATGCCCTGGCCCGAGCCGTACTGCAGCGCCACCGGTCCCTGTTCGCGCATGGTCCGCTCGAATGCGGCGGTGATGAGTTCCTGCGGGAGGGCGGACACGTACGGCATGCCGCCTGCGAGCGAGACGACCTCGGGACGCGAGGCGACGGCGAACAGCGCCCGCACCTCGGAGGCGGCGAAGCCGGCGGCTCGGTCGGCGTAGTTCGCGTACCACGGATCGAGGTTGTTGCCGGCCCGCTGGGGCACTCCGTCAGAGGTCACTGCTGATTCCGTTCTGCTCAGGCATTCCATGCTAGCCAGCCGGACGGAGCAGCCCGGACCGGATGCCGCTGCGTGACGCCCGGCGGACCAGCCGCGACGACGAAGGGCCGCAACCGCCATACGCGGTTGCAGCCCTTCGTGAGGCTCCGTGCCCGGATCAGCCGATGAACTCGGCGAGGTCCTGCTCGAGGATGGGCTTCGGCTTCGCGCCGATCACCGTGCGGACGACCTCGCCGCCCTTGAAGACCTTCATCGCCGGGATGGCCGTGATCTGGTACTTCATGGCGAGACCGGGGTTCTCGTCGACGTTGAGCTTGACGATGTCGAGCTTGTCGGAGTGCTCCGTCGCGATCTGGTCGAGGATCGGGCTCACCGCGCGACACGGACCGCACCACTCGGCCCAGAAGTCGACGAGGACGGCCTTGTCGTTCTGCAGCACCTCCTGGTCGAAGGTGGCCTCGGACACTGCACGTGCAGTCATTGGATATCTCCTTTGGTGGATGCGATGGTCCGGGGCGGCGCTCGGGCATATGTCGATGCCGGCATCCGCCCCCGGAGGGTGGGTCAGCGAGTGGCGTCCGCGAGGTCGACCGCGACGAGCTCGTCGACCTCGGCCGCCTCCGCGGAGGCTGCGGCCGGCTCGCCGTCCGTGTCCTCGAGGGCCGCGAGGTAGTGCTCGGCGTCCAACGCGGCGACCGTGCCGGACCCTGCCGCGGTGACCGCCTGGCGGTACGTCGGGTCGATCACGTCGCCCGCGGCGAACACGCCGGGCACGGAGGTCCGGGACGAACGGCCGTCGACGGCGATCGTTCCCTCGGCGGTCAGGTCGAGCTTGCCGTGCACGAGGTGCGTGCGCGGGTCGTTGCCGATCGCGACGAACAGGCCGTCGAGGTCGAGTGCGCTCACATCGCCCGAGACGGTGTCGCGCAGGGTGACACCGGTCACGGCGGTGTCACCGTGGATCGCGGACACCTCGGCGTTCCAGACGAACTCGATCTTCGGGTTGTCGAACGCGCGCTGCTGCATGATCTTCGAGGCCTTGAGCTGGTCGCGGCGGTGGATCACGTAGACCTTGTCGGCGAAGCGCGTGAGGAAGGTCGCCTCCTCCATCGCCGAGTCGCCGCCGCCCACGACCGCGATCGTCTTCTCGCGGAAGAAGAATCCGTCGCACGTGGCGCACCACGAGAGGCCGTGGCCCGAGAGGCGCTCCTCCTCGGGCAGGCCGAGCTTGCGGTAGGCCGAGCCCGTCGCGAAGATCAGCGACTTCGCCTCGTGCCCACCCCCGTTGCCGAGCTTCACGCGCTTGACCGGACCCTCGACGTCGAGCTCGACGACGTCGTCGTAGACGACCTCGGTTCCGAAGCGCTCCGCCTGGGCCTGCATCTTGCCCATGAGGTCGGGCCCCATGATCCCCTCGGGGAAGCCCGGGAAGTTCTCGACCTCGGTGGTGTTCATGAGCTCGCCGCCGATCTCGACGGAACTGGCGATGAGCAGCGGCTTCAGCTCTGCGCGGGCCGCGTAGATGGCGGCGGTGAATCCTGCCGGTCCAGACCCGATGATGATGATGTCGCGCAAACCCGCTCCTGTCGTTCCGTGCGATGCCAGCGGCATCCTACGTTCCGGATGCCACGACATGGTGAACACAGTCTAGGCGGCGCCTATTCCGGGCCCGATGGCGCTCACGGGCGGGTCACAGGCTGGGCAGCGGCCGAGCGGATGTCGCGGGCTCGCGCCCCGCGTCATCCGTCGTCATCGGCGCCGGAGCCGTGCCACCACGGGCTCGGCGAAGCCGCGCAGTTCGGGAGAGCGCAGCAGCCAGAGGATGCCGCCGTAGAGCAGGGCCATCGCCGTTCCCGTGATCGCCATGACGAGGATCGCACCCCAGCGGTCGGCGATCGCGAACCCGCCCTCGGCGAACCCGCCGAAGGCCCAGACGATCGCCGCGCCGGCGACCACCGGGACGATCACCGCGGCGAAGTCCCGCGCGAGGCTCGTGAGCACGCGCGTCGCGTCGAGTCGCGCGAGCTTCGGCCGCAGCAGGAGGACGGCCAGACCGAGCTGGATGGTGCCCGCCACCGTCGTCGACAGGGCCACGCCGACGGCGATCCACTCCACGGGCAGGAGCAGGCACGACAGCGCCGCCGCCGTGAAGACGACCACCTGGACCAGGGTGAACATGAAGGGCGTCCGGGTGTCGCCGAGCGCGTAGAACGTCCGCTGCACGACGAAGAGGATGCTGAAGCCGACGAGCCCGACGGCGAACGCGATGATCACGTTGCCGAGCGCGGACGCGTTGGCGAAGTTCCCCGGCTGGAAGACCGCGGCGAACGGGTAGGCGACCACGACGAGCACGGCCGAGGCGAGCATGAGGATGAGGCCGACGGCGCGCACGGCGCCCGAGAGGTCGGAGCGCACCCGGTCGAGTTCGCCGTCGCGTGCGTGCTCGCTCATGCGCGTGAAGTAGGCGGTCGCGATCGAGACCGTGATCACCGAGTGCGGCAGCATGAAGATCAGCCAGGCGTTCTCGATCGCGGCGACCGACGCCCCCTGCTCGGATGCCGTGCTCACGACCCGCGTCTGGACGATGCCGGCGAACGTCGTCAGCAGCAGCATCCCGAACGTCCATCCCGCCATGCGGCCGGCGGAGCGCAGGCCGACGCCGCGCCAGTGGAAGTCGGGCCGGTAGTGCAGGCCGATCCGACGCCAGAACCAGAACAGCACGAGCGCCTGCGCCGCGATGCCGAGCGTCGCCGAGCCGGCGAGCAGCGCGATCATGCCCGGCGTCCAGTCGGCGGCGGACCGGGTGCCTGCCGGATCGAAGCCGAACAGCAGGCCGAACGCCACGAGGCCGATGAGCGCGACGACGTTGTTCAGGACCGGAACCCACGTGAACGGTCCGAAGCTGCGGCGTGCGTTCAGCACCTCCCCGAGCAGCGTGTAGAGCCCGTAGAAGAAGATCTGGGGCAGGCACCAGAACGCGAACGCGGTGGCGAGCGCGAGGGTGTCCGGCGCGAACCCGCCGCCGTAGAGCCAGGCCAGCACCGGCGCGAGCGCGGTCGCGACCACCGTCGCCGCGCCGATCACGACGAGCGCCAGCGTGACGAGCTTGTTGATGTAGGCGCTGCCGCCGTCGGCGTGGGCGGCCGCGCGCACGATCTGCGGCACGAGCACGGCGGAGAGCACGCCGCCCGCGACGATCACGTAGACCGTGTTCGGCAGTCCGTTCGCCACGGCGAACGCGTCGGCGCTCGCCGAGCCCACGACGCCGATGGTCGCGGCGAGGACGATCGCCTTCAGGAACCCGAGGATGCGCGAGACGATCGTGCCCGACGCGAGGAACAGGCTCGCCCGGGCGATGCGGTCGTCAGCCATGCGAGGGGTCCTCCGGTCGGGCGGGCTCGGGTGCGGCCTCGGCCTCGGCCTCGGTCTCCGGCTCCGGCTCGGGTTCGGTCTCGGCCTCGGCCGCCGCGGTCGCCGCGGTCGCCGCAGCCGCGCGCTGGCGGCGGCGACGCAGGATCGTGCGCAGGATGCCGGCGCCGAAGACGACCACCGCGAGCACGGCGAGCACGGTCGCACCGACGCCCTCCCAGTCGGCGTGCACGTTCGCCGGGATCCGGACGATCGAGCCGAGCGGCGTGCCGCCGGGCGACGCGAGCGAGACCTCGAGGGTGACCTCGCCGCTGCCGACCCCGGCCGCGACGGGGACCTGGACCGTCCGACGGCTCTCGCCCTCGACGGTCGCCTCGACCGTGTCCTCGACGAGCAGCCGGCCGTTGGACGGGTCGACCGTGACGACCACGTTCACCGGGTACGGGAGGTCGTTCTCGACCGTGACGGGGATGCCGGTCTCGCTGGCGACCACGAGGACGCTGCTCGTGGGGACGGTGGAGACCGAGTCCGTGACCGCGCGCTGGTCGATCAGCCATCGGCCGACGGCCTCGGTCCATTCGGTCGGCACGTCGAGCCATCCGACCGCCAGGAGCGCGAGCAGGTCGCGCCGCGTCGGCGCGGTGAGCAGCGTCGGATCGTCGAGCACGTCCGAGAACTCCTCGACGGCGAGCTCCGCGCCGAGGAGGCGATCGACGTTCCCGAGGCGCTGCGTGTCCTCGGGCAGCGACACGAGCGTGCGCGCGACCGGCGGCGCCCCGACGGCCTCGGCGAGCGTCGCGGGGCGCGACCAGCTGGATCCGTCGAGCACGGCGAGCGTCTCGCCGACGCGGTCCGCGTCGGCTCCGGCGGACCGGGCGAACGTGCCGACGAGGGTCGTCGCTGCGTCGCCGGGCCCGAGCGCCAGTTCGGCGAGCAGGCTCGACGCGGCGCTGCGCCACTCGGCGTCGGTCTGGGCCGCCGCGGCGCGGCGGAGCGGGCCCTGCAGCCGCTCGTCGGCGACGACCGCACCGCGACCGTCGATGGTCGCGCCCGCATTCGCCGACCCACCGATCGGCTCGACGTTCCCGGGTGCCAGGATCGCGGTCGTCAGCCCTCCGGCCGCGAAGCGGTCGAGGTCGCCGGATGCCACGGTGTCGTCGGCCGGCCAGGCGAGGTCGGTCCGCGTGAAGTCCCAGTCGAACAGCTCGGCATCGGTCGGCGCCTCGCCGGGCGCCGTCGTCGCGCCCGCTGGGCCCTGGGGTTCGGAGAAGTCGGCGGGGTCGACGACGTCGGCGAAGCCGATCGGCTCGAGCGGGGCGTCGAGCCCGGCCTGCGACTGCGCGGCGAGGTCGGCGTCGGCGTAGGCGAGCGGGAAGACCTCGTTGGGCATCTCGGCGAGCGCCTCGAGCCAGGCCACGGCCGACTCCGGTGCCGCGGAGCCGAGGGCGCGGATCGACACCGGGATGCGCGGGTCGATGCCCACCGCGACCCCGGCGCCGGAGACGGCCTCGAGTTGGCGGGTGAGCA
Organism: Agromyces kandeliae; assembly: GCF_009674665.1. GTDB lineage: Bacteria > Actinomycetota > Actinomycetes > Actinomycetales > Microbacteriaceae > Agromyces > Agromyces kandeliae. The sequence goes on along the minus strand of NZ_WKJD01000012.1, from coordinate 297,308 downwards.
GCCCGGTCGGGCCGGTCCACGACGCCAGGCGATCCGCGGGGAGGATGCCGCCCTCGCCCGCCGGGACCGTGAGGGGGGAGACGAGCGAGAGCGCGGGGCGATCGTCGTCGGTCACGAGCGTGTTCGCGACGGCCGTGGTGGCGCCCGCGACATCCGCCCCGCCCGACTCGAGCGATGCGGCGAGCCCGATCGCCGGGTCTGCGGCGCCGGTCGCCTCGCCGGGGATCGTGAACTCCAGGGTCGTGACCGCGCCCACGGGAAGGGCGGCGGTGGCGCGCTCTGCGACGGTGCGGGCGGATGCCGGCAGGCCGCCGTCGCTCGTCCATGCGTCGAGGTCGGCGGTGTCGTCGAGGCCCGATGCGGCGACGCCGATCGAGAGCGTCCCCGCCGCGATGGCGCCGTCTCCGCCGTTCACGATCTCGACGACCACGTCGAACGGGGCGCCGGCGGCCACGGACGTGCCGTCGGCGGGGGCGACGCTCACGCGGACTCCGTCGACGGGCTCGGCCGCGCGGGCGGCCGACGGGCCGGTCGGGCCGTCGATCGGCGCGACCGCGCCGGCGATCCCGAGGGCCGCGGTCGCGGCCCCGGCGGACAGGAGGGCGAGGAGTCGGCGCAGGCGTCGAGGAGGGGTCGACTCGGCCGGCATGGAGGCGATTCTACGGGGACCGCTCCCGGGAGGTCGTGGGGCGTCGCCGGGCTGCGCCGCCCGCCGCGCGCGCCGTGCCGCGGGCGCCCTGCCTAACATGGAGCAATGCAGAGTGTCGCGGAGGCCCTCGACCGGCTCGCGGGTCTGGCGGCCTCGCCGACGGTCGCCACGCTCGCCGACGCCTTCCGGGCGGCCGGATTCGAGCTCGCCCTCGTCGGCGGGCCCGTCCGCGACGCGTTCCTCGGCCGAGCGACGAACGACCTCGACTTCACGACGGATGCCACGCCCGACGAGATCCTCGCCGTGGTCAAGCCCGTCGCCGAGGCGCACTGGGACATCGGACGCGCGTTCGGCACGATCGGCGCGATCGTCCACGGCCACACGGTCGAGATCACGACCTACCGGGCCGACGCCTACGACGGGTCCTCGCGCAAGCCGGAGGTCGTGTTCGGCACGTCGCTCGAGGACGATCTCGTGCGCCGCGACTTCACCGTCAACGCACTCGCGCTCCGCCTGCCCGAGCGCACGCTGGTCGACCCGTCGGGCGGGGTGGAGGACCTCATCGCGCGGGTGCTTCGCACGCCCTCCGCACCCGAGGTCTCGTTCGGCGACGACCCGCTGCGGATGATGCGCGCCGCGCGCTTCGCGGCCCAGCTCGGCTTCGAGGTCGAGCCGGGCACGCTCGCCGCGATGGGGGCGCTCGCGCCCGAGATCGACCGGATCTCCGCCGAGCGGGTGCGCGACGAGCTGTCGAAGCTGCTGTGCACGGGCGCTGCGAGCCGGGGCATCCGCCTGCTCGTCGACAGCGGGATCGCGGCGCGCGTGCTGCCCGAGGTCCCGGCGCTCCGCCTCGAGATCGACGAGCACCACCACCACAAGGACGTCTACGAGCACAGCCTGACCGTGCTCGACCAGGCCGTCGACTACGAGGTCTCGCGGGGCGTGCTCGACTCCCCCGACCTGGTGGTGCGCCTCGCGGCGCTGCTGCACGACATCGGCAAGCCCGCGACGCGGCGGCTCGAGTCGGGCGGCGCCGTGTCGTTCCACCACCACGACATGGTCGGCGCGAAGCTCGCGCGCAAGCGCCTGCGCGCGCTGCGCTTCGACAACGACACGATCAAGGCGGTGTCGCGGCTCATCGAGCTGCACCTGCGCTTCTTCGGGTACACGGATGGCGCGTGGTCCGACTCTGCCGTGCGGCGGTACGTGCGCGACGCGGGCGACCAGCTCGAGCGCCTCCACATCCTCACGCGGGCGGATGTCACGACCCGCAACCGCCGCAAGGCCGACCGCCTCGGGTTCGCGTACGACGACCTCGAGGAACGCGTCGCCCGGCTCGCCGAGGAGGAGGAGCTCGCGGCCGTGCGTCCCGAGCTCGACGGACAGCAGATCATGGAGATCCTCGGCATCCGCCCGGGTCCGGTCGTCGGCGAGGCGTACCGGCACCTGCTCGAGGTGCGCCTCGACGAGGGCCCGATCGGGCCGGATGCCGCGCGCGAGCGCCTGCTCGCCTGGTGGGCCGCCCGCGGCGAGGCCTGACCGGGGCGGGTCAGGGTGCGCGGGCGCCGGGCCGATGTGCGCGGGTCCGAGGCATCCGTTACACTTGACAGGTTGTCTGCGTGCCCGAGTCCGGGCCTCCGCGGTACGACGCATGTACACCCTCCTGTCGCAGAACGTCTGCGACCGCTGAGTCCGAAGGAGGTGGGTCTGTCATGCACCAGTACGAGCTGATGGTCATCCTCGATCCGTCGATCGACGAGCGCACCGTTGCTCCGAGCCTCGACAAGTTCCTCAACGTCATCCGCAAGGATGGCGGCACCGTCGACAACGTCGACATCTGGGGCAAGCGTCGCCTGGCCTACGAGATCGACAAGAAGTCCGAGGGCATCTACGCCGTCGTCGACTTCACGGCCGAGTCCGCGACCACCAACGAGCTCGACCGCCAGCTGAACCTCAGCGAGGCCGTCATGCGCACGAAGGTGCTCCGCGCCGAGGAGGCGATCGCCCAGGTCGCCGCCGTGAAGAAGGCCGAGGAGGCGAAGGCCGCGAAGAAGGCCGCCGCCGCCGCGAAGGCCACCGCCAAGAAGGACGCCTAGTCCCCATGGCCGGCGAGACCGTCATCACCGTGGTGGGCAACCTCACCGCCGACCCCGAGCTGCGCTACACGCAGAGCGGACTGGCTGTCGCGAACTTCACGATCGCGTCGACGCCCCGCACGTTCGACCGTCAGGCGAACGAGTGGAAGGACGGCGAGGCCCTCTTCCTGCGTGCGAGCTGCTGGCGTGAATTCGCCGAGCACGTCGCGGGGTCGCTCACCAAGGGAACCCGGGTCATCGCTTCCGGACGTCTCAAGCAGCGCTCCTACGAGACGAAGGAAGGCGAGAAGCGCACCAGCATCGAGCTCGAGATCGACGAGATCGGCCCGAGCCTGCGCTACGCCACCGCGTCCGTGACGCGCGCCCAGTCCAACCGCGGCGTCGGCGGAGGCGGCTCCTTCGGGGGCGGCCAGCAGTCCTCCGACGACGCGTGGGCGCCCAGCGCACCCGCGCAGTCCTCCTCGGGCGGCGGCGACGTCTGGAACACCCCGGGCACCAACTACGGCGACGAGACGCCCTTCTAGGCCGTCAGGCCGGCGACGGATGCCACGTGGCATCCGCTCGCACCAGGAACTCACACACGATTAGGAAAGAACCATGGCTGGAAAGAGCAGCGGCGACCGCCGCAAGCCTCGCGGCGGCAAGGGCGCGAAGAACGCCGCCCCCGCGAAGTCCGTCAAGGTCGGCGTCATCGACTACAAGGATGTCGCGACCCTTCGGAAGTTCATCTCGGAGCGCGGCAAGATCCGCGCCCGTCGCATCACCGGTGTCTCCGTGCAGGAGCAGCGCCTCATCGCCCGCGCAGTGAAGAACGCGCGCGAGATGGCGCTCCTGCCCTACTCGGGCTCCGGCCGCTAAGGAGCACGGAAATGGCAAAGATCATCCTCACGCACGAGGTCTCCGGTCTCGGCGAGGCCGGCGACGTGGTCGAGGTCAAGAACGGGTACGCCCGCAACTACCTCGTCCCCCAGGGCTTCGCGACCCCGTGGACCCGTGGCGGCCAGAAGCAGGTCGACCAGATCAAGGCCGCGCGCGCCGCGCGCGAGCTGCACTCCCTCGAGGACGCGCAGGCCCTCAAGGCCAAGCTCGAGTCGGCGAAGGTCAAGCTGGCCGTCAAGGCCGGCCTCGGCGGCCGCCTGTTCGGCTCGGTCAAGCCGGCGGATGTCGCGTCGGCCGTCGCCGACGCCGGCCTCGGCGAGATCGACAAGCGCAAGGTGGAGTTCACCGCACCGGTGAAGTCGGTCGGCGACCACGAGGTCACCGTCAAGCTGCGCGACGAAGTCACCGCGACGGTCACCCTCCAGGTGGTCGCGGCGAAGTAGTCGCTTCCGACGCAACGCACGACGCGGCGGTGGGCTGAGGCCCCCGCCGCGTCGTCGTGCTGCACGCCGTTCGCGGCTGTATTACACCCGTCGGTCGGGCCGCCGCAAGTCCGCATTTCGGGGTGCTGTCCTCAGGTTTGTACACAGGAGGGCGAATGCGGCGGAGGGAAAACGGAAGAATTTTCCCCCCACAGGTGTGGATTCGAGAATACCCAGGTCAGAAGCGAATTCACGCCGTGTCATTCACAAGATTTCCACAGTTGTCCACAGGACCTGTGCACATGTTCCACGGCGTTTCGCCCACGTCCTCCACAGAGTTATCCACAGGGCGGCTTGTGCTGTGGGAACCCCTTCCTTATGGTGAGTCAGTCTCCTTCGGAATGACGCCGTGAACGGGCCCCGCCAGAGCCGTTCGACGAGGTGTCGGGGGGTCCGGCGAGACTGGTCGCGGGGCGATGGCACATGCCCGGCGGGCGAGCGGAGGTAGGAATTGTCGATCGCGCATCTCGGGATCGCGGAACCGGTCGACGAGGCCGAGACCCGTCGCGGCGAGCGGACGCCTCCGCACGATCTCCTCGCGGAGCAGAGCGCGCTCGGCGGCATGATGCTCTCGAAGGACGCGGTCGCCGACGTCATCGAGACGCTCCGCGGCATCGACTTCTACGTCCCGAAGCACGAGGTGGTCTTCAACGCCATCCTCGCCCTGTACTCGCACGGCGAGCCCACCGACGTCATCGCGGTCACCGATGAGCTCACGAAGAACGGCGAACTGCAGCGGGCCGGCGGCGTCGAGTACCTGCACACGCTCACGAGCCTCGTGCCGACGGCGGCGAACGCCGGGTACTACGCCTCGATCGTCGCCGAGCGCGCGCTGCTGCGCCGCCTCGTCGAGGCCGGCACGCGCATCGTGCAGATGGGCTACGCGGGCGAGGGCGAGGTCGTCGAGCTCGTGAACAACGCCCAGGCCGAGATCTACTCGGTCACGGGCTCGGTCGAGAGCGAGGACTACGTCCCGCTGACCGACGCGATCGGCACCGCGATCGACGAGATCGAGGCGGCCAAGCACACCGACGGCAAGATGACCGGCGTGCCGACCGGCTTCGCCGACCTCGACGACCTCACGAACGGCTTCCACCCCGGTCAGATGATCATCGTCGCCGCGCGTCCCGCGATGGGAAAGTCGACGCTCGCGCTCGACTTCGCGCGGTCCGCGGCGATCACGCACGACCTGCCCACGATCTTCTTCTCGCTCGAGATGGGGCGAAGCGAGATCGCGATGCGCCTGCTCTCCGCCGAGGCATCCGTGCCCTTGCAGAACATGCGCAAGGGCACCGTCGACACGCGCGACTGGACCACGATCGCGTCGACCCGCGGCCGCATCAACGACGCCCCGCTCTACATCGACGACTCCCCCAACATGACGCTCGTCGAGATCCGCGCCAAGTGCCGCCGCCTGAAGCAGCGCGTCGGCCTGAAGATGGTCGTCATCGACTACCTGCAGCTCATGACGAGCGGCAAGCGCGTCGAGAGCAGGCAGCAAGAGGTCTCCGAGTTCTCGCGTGCGCTGAAGCTGCTCGCGAAGGAGCTCCAGGTGCCGGTGCTCGCACTGTCGCAGCTGAACCGTGGTCCGGAGCAGCGCGCCGACAAGATGCCGGCCCTCTCCGACCTGCGCGAATCGGGATCGATCGAGCAGGACGCCGACATGGTCATCCTGCTCCACCGCGAGTCGGCGTACGAGCGCGACAGCCCGCGCGCGGGCGAAGCCGACCTCATCGTCGCCAAGCACCGCAACGGACCGACCCGCACCGTGACCGTGGCGTTCCACGGCCACTTCTCGCGGTTCGCCGACATGGTGCAGGTGTAGCCGGGCTGCCCCCACTGCGCGCGGCCCGTCCCCGACGGGCCGCGCGCGTCAGCGGACGCCGCGGAAGCGCGCAGCCCCGACGATCAACGCCAGTGCCCCGCCGATCGCCGAGACGAGCGGCACCGCGGCGACCGCGAGGGCGATCGTGTTCGGCCGGAAGCGCAGGCCGTCCGGGCCGTTGATGTAGGCACCGATCGGAACGGAGAACCCGCCGCCCCCGCCCCCGCTGCCCTCGCCGTGCCCGGCCACGGCCTTGCCGCCCTCCGGCATGTCGCCGGAGCCCTCGCCCGCGCCGAAGCCGAAGCCGACGAATGCGACCGGCACCGCCTCCTGTCCGTCGACCGTGGTCTTCTCGCCGTACGCCACGCGTGCGCCCCACGAGGGGACCGATTCCGCCAGGTTCTCGATGAGCTTGCCCATGCGCCCGACGCTACGCGCGTTCGCGCCACGCGGCCAGACACGGGCGGTGAACAGGCATCGACCCCGCAGGCAGCGCTCGGCACGACGCGAGCTCGCTCACGATGGCGTATCGCCGATCGGGCCGAGCAGGTCGCGGACCACGGCGCGACCGATGCGGTCGCCGGAGACGAGCGCGCCCTGGATCGATGCGGTGTCGCGGTGGTCGCCGGCGACGTAGAGCCCGTCGCCCAGCCGTGCGGGGCGCCGCGTGCGGAGCGGGGGGAGTTGGGCGGGGAGGGCGTCGTGCAGGTCGTCGCGGCGGAGCAGGCGCCAGGCGGAGGCATCCGTCGCCCAGATCTCGCCGAGGTGGCGGCGCACGTCCGCCTCCGCGGGTGCCGCAGCGGGGTCGGTGCGTGCGGCCCGCGGGAGCAGGTTCGTCGCCGCGACGAGGTGCATCCCGCTGGGTGCCGAGGCGGGGACGGTGTGCGAGAGCACGACCGCGTTCACGATCGGGCCGCCTCGGCGCCCGTCGACGGCGAGCATGGCGGACGCCGTGGGCGGCTCCGTGGCCGCGAACCACCAGGTCTGCAGGCCGCGCGTCTGCGGAGCCGGCACGTCGACGAGGCTCGCGACGGCCTCTGGGCCGACGGCGACGACGACCGCGGATGCCGCGACACGCGAGCCGTCGGCGAGGTCGACGTGCACCCGGCCCGCCGGCCCGCGCCGTCCGATCCGCTCGACGACCGTCCCCGTGCGCACCTCGGCTCCCGCGACGCGCGCCGCCGTTGCGAGCTGCGTCGGGAGCGCGCCGATGCCCGCGGCCGGCAGCCCGGGTCGGCCGAGTGCGAACATGCGCACGAGCAGGCGCGCGAACGTGTCGGAGGTCTCGCCGCGGTCGTCGGCGAGGACGCCGGCGAGGAACGGCTCGAGGACCTCGGTGCGAAGCGGGCCGCGGAGGCCGACACGGTCCCAGGCCTCGGCGAGCGGCCCGTCTGGTCCGGCGATCACCGAGCGCGGCCGCACCATCGCCGGCGCGAGCCACCGCACCAGCGCGGCGAGGTCGCGGGGCGCCAGCAGGCCGCTTCGGAGGGTGGCCGGGAGTGCGGCGGGATGCCTGAGCGGGTGCGCGAGCACCGCGACATCCGCCCCGGCCGCTCGCCGCACCTCGACGCCGACCGGGAACCTCCGCAGGTCGAGGGCGTCGACGTCCACCCAGCGACGCACCGCCGGGTAGGCGGGGTTCAGGACCTGGAAGCCGCGGTCGAGGCGGAACCCGTCGACCTCGTCGGTCCGTTGACGGCCGCCGACCTCGTCGGCCGCCTCGAGCACGGCGACGCCGAGGCCGGATGCGGCGACGCGGGCCGCGCAGCGCAGGCCCGCGAGGCCGGCGCCGACGACGACGACGTCGGTCTCGTCCGACCCGCTCACGTCCACCGGCCCCGTCTCCGCCGCCCGCTCAGCCGAGCAGCTCCCGCGAGACCTCGCCGATCGCTCGGTCGAGGATCTCGACGCCGAGGTCGATCTCCGCCTCGCTCGAGGTGAGCGGCGGTGCGATGCGGAACGTCCCGCCCATGCCACGCAGCTGCACGACGTTCATGTGCAGGCCGAGTTCGAGGCACCTGCGAGTGACGCCGGCGCCGAGCTCGTCCGATCCCTCCTTCGTCTCGCGGTCGAGCACGAGCTCGACGCCCTGCAGCAGCCCTCGCCCGCGCACGTCGCCGATGACCCGGTGGCGATCCTGCAGCTCCAGGAGTCCGGTCCGGAGCCGGTCGCCGAGCGCGCTCGCGCGATCGTCCATCCGATCGCGTTCGAGTACGTCGAGCACGGTGTTGCCGACGGCTGCGACGAGCGGGTCGGACACGTGCGTCGTGAAGAAGAGGAACCCGCGCTCGGCCGCCTCGGCCTCGATCTCGGCGCTCGTGACGACGGCCGCGAGGGGCAGCCCGGCGCCGAGCGTCTTCGACAGCGTGAGGATGTCGGGCACGACGCCGTCGCGCTCGAACGCGTACCACGTGCCCGTCCGGCACATGCCCGTCTGCGCCTCGTCGAGGATCAGCAGCATCCCGCGTTCACGGCACTTCTGCTGCAGGGCCGCGAGGTACCCGAGCGGCGGCTCGATGATGCCGCCCGAGCTCAGGACGGGCTCGACGATGCAGGCCGCGAGGCTGCCGACCGACTGGGCGTCGACGAGGGCGAAGGCGTGGTCGAGCTGCTTCCTCCAGTCGAACGCGCCGTCGGGCGTCGTGAAGTCCGGGCGGTAGGCGTTGGGGGTGGGGATGGCGAAGTTGCCGGGCGCCGTCGGCCCGTAGCCCTTGCGGCCCGAGCTGTAGGTGGCACCCGCGGCGGCCGCCGTCATGCCGTGCCACGATCCGGCGAAGGAGACGATCTCGTGCCGGCCGGTGACGAGCTTCGCCATCCGGATCGCCGCCTCGTTCGACTCTGCGCCGGTGGTGAGCAGGAGCACCTTCTCGAGCGGTTCGGGCAGGGAGTCGGCGAGTCGACGGGCGAGGTCGACGACCGGGCGCGAGAGCATGCCGCTGAACAGGTGGTCGAGGGTGGCCACCTGCCGGCTCACGGTCGCCACGATGTCGGGGTGCGCGTGGCCGAGGATGGAGCTCATCTGCCCCGACGTGAAGTCGAGCAGGCGCCGCCCGCCCTCGGTCTCGACCCAGCTCCCCTCGGCGCGGACGATGACCTCGGGGGTGAAGCCGCCGCCGTACCGGACGAGGTGGCGGTCGACATCGGACCAGAACGCGTCATCGGCGAGGCCGGACGGCCGGCGGGAGGATTCGGCGAGCGACATGACGCGACGCTAACGCACGCGCCCCGGAGCATCCAGAGCCCGCGGCGAACCGGCCCGCTTGTGTCCGGGCGGATCACGGCCTACCATATCCACGCGCGATAATCGAAAGCCACATTCTATTATCGAACGCAACGACATCGCATCACGACGACGTGAGGAGCACACGTGCAGTTCCACCACCACGGATACGTGTCCGGCGATCCCCGGGTGAAGCCCGCTGCCGGCGTCGGCATCGACCGCCCCGAGGACCTGCCGGACGAGGTCGACGTCCTCGTCGTCGGCTCGGGCCCGGCCGGCATGCTGCTCGGCGCGCAGCTCTCGCAGTACCCCGATGTCGTCACCCGCGTCATCGAACGCCGTGACGGGCGACTCGTGCTCGGCCAGGCCGACGGCATCCAGCCGCGCAGCGTCGAGACGTTCCAGGCGTTCGGGTTCGCCGAACGCATCATCGCCGAGGCCTACAACATCGGCTACATGAACTTCTGGGGCCCCGACCCGGCCGAACCGGAGAAGATCATCCGCACCTCCCGCACCGAGGACTACGGATACAAGATCAGCGAATTCCCGCACCTCATCGTCAACCAGGCGCGCGTGCTCGACTACTTCGCCGAAGCCGCCGCCAACGGGCCGGGGCGGATCGTGCCCGACTACGGCATCGAGTTCACCGGGCTCACCGTGCACGACGAGGGCTCCGACGCCGCGGGCGAGTACCCCGTAGAAGTGCGCGTGCGCTACACCGCCGGCGAGCGCGAGGGCGAGGAGCGCACCGTGCGCGCCAAGTACGTCGTGGGCAGCGACGGCGCCCGCAGCGGAGTCCGCGAGGCGATCGGCCGCAAGCACATCGGAGGCATCTCGGCGCACGCGTGGGGCGTCATGGACGTGGTCGTGAACACCGACTTCCCCGACTGGCGCACGAAGTGCGCGATCAACTCCGCAGCGGGCAACATCCTGCACATCCCACGCGAGGGCGGGTACCTCTGCCGCATGTACATCGACCTCGGCGAGGTGGCCGACGACGACCACCACGAGGTGCGCAAGACGCCGATCGAGACGATCATCGCCAAGGCGAACGACATCCTGAACCCGTACACGCTCGACGTGCGCAACGTCGCCTGGTCCAGCGTGTACGAGGTCGGTCACCGGGTCACCGATCACTTCGACGACCGCGACGAGGGGGCGGATGTCGCTCCGCGGGTGTTCCTCACCGGTGACGCGTGCCACACGCACAGCGCGAAGGCCGGGCAGGGCATGAACGTCTCGATGCAGGACGGGTTCAACCTGGGGTGGAAGCTTGGCTCGGTCGTCACCGGCCTGGCACCCGCCGACCTGCTCGCGACCTACTCGTCGGAGCGGCAGCCGGTCGCGCAGCAGCTGATCGACTTCGACCGCGAATGGTCCTCGCTCATGGCGCGCAAGCCGGAGGAGATCTCGGACCCGCAGGAACTGGCGAAGCACTACCTCGGCACCGCCGAGTTCCCGTCGGGGTTCATGACGCACTACGGCCCGTCGATGATCACCGGCGACGCGGAGCACCAGGCGCTCGCCACCGGGTTCCCGATCGGCATGCGCTTCAAGTCGTCGCCGGTGTCGCTCGTATGCGACGGGAACGTCGTGCACCTGGGCCACCACGCGAGGGCCGACGGACGGTGGCGGATCTACGCGTTCGCCGACGCGCCCGCCGCCGGCGAGGCATCCGCTCTCACCGACTGGGCCGAGTGGATGTCGTCGCCCGACGCCCCGTTGGCGCGGCACACGCCGGACGGCGTCGACGTCGACGCCGTGTTCGACGTCAAGGTGGTCTACCAGCAGCCGCACGAGGACGTCGAGATCATGGCCGCGCCGGAGGTGTTCCGACCGAGGACCGGGCCGTTCGCGCTCATGGACTGGGAGAAGGTGTTCGCGGCCGGGCCGAGCACGTGGTGCCCCACCGACATCTTCGACGAGCGGGGCATCTCACGCGAGGGCGCCGTCGTCGTGGTGCGCCCCGACCAGTACGTCGCGCACGTCCTGCCCCTGACGGCGACCGACGAGCTCGCGGCGTTCTTCGAGCAGCACCTGCTGCCGCAGCGGGCGGTGGCGGATGCCTCGGCCGACGCGACCGTCGAACGCGACCTGGTCAGCCGCTGACCGTCAGTCGGTCGCGGACCCGCTGACGGACCGCGACCGCCCGCGGCGCGCTCAGGCCCCGTAGCTGCGGGACACCGCGCGCGCCGCGGCGGCGAGCCGATCGGCGATCTCGCCCTCGGGCCGCGGCATCGACACGTGGATGACCGCGATGGCCGCGGGCGGCTGCCCCGGCAGCGTGAGCGGAACGGCGACCGATCGCAGCGACGGCACGACCTCGTCATGGCTCAGCGCGTAGCCGCGGGCGCGGCTCTCGGTGATCTCGGCCCGCAGGTCCTCGGGCACGTCGACCGGCCAGGCGCTCTCGGGCATCGCGAGCAGGATCGCCTTGCCCGGTCCGCCGCGCGTGATCGGATGCCGGTGGCCCGGGCGGTACGAGACCACCGTCATGGTCTGCCGCGGCGCGGCGCTCAGCAGCGTGACGGCCTCCTCGTTGTCGGCGAGCACCGCGATGAGGCAGGTCATGCCGAGCTCGTTCGCGACCTCGGTGAGCTCGGGCAGCGCGACCTGCTGCAGGTCGCGAGCCACGCCTGCGGCGAGGGCCGCGAGCCCGGTGCCGAGCGCGAGCCGGCCGGCAGCGTCGCGGGTGACGAGGGTGTGCTCCTCCAGGGTCCGCACGAGCCGGTAGGCGACCGACCGGTGCACGCCCAGGGCCGCGGCGACCTCGTCGATCGTCAGGTTGCGGTCGGCGTCGGCGAGCACCTCGAGCACGCGGATGCCCCGGCTCAGCGTCTGCGATCCGGCCGCCGCGGTGGGCTTGGCTGCGTCCACGTCGGTCCTCCGTCTCGTCGCTGCCCGAGCCGGATGCACGCGGGCACTCGGTCGATAGTAGAACGCGTTGCGCGAAATCCGAACAGCGGGTCGCGCGACGCGAGTAGGCTGGCCGGCGTGAGCGGCTTCTCACGCGGAGAGGCGGCCGAACGCGCCGGCGTCGACGTACCGTACGTCGACCGCCTGGTGCGCCTCGGCATCGTCGCGCCTGAGGCGGGCGATCGCTTCTCGGCGGGCGACGTGCGCCGGATGCTGATGGCGCGTTCGCTCGAGGAGGCCGCCGTCCCCCTCGAGCGGCTCGCCACGGCGCTCGAGCACGGCGCGCTCTCGCTCGGGTTCTTCGACGCGGAGGCGTACGAGCGGTTCGCACCGCTCACGGGCGAGACGTTCCAGCAGGTCAGCGAGCGCACCGGCGTGCCGCTCGAACTCCTCACCACGATCCGAGAGGCCATCGGATCGCCGCTGCCGTCACCCGACGACCCGATGCGCGAGGACGAGATGGCCGTCGTGCCGTTCCTCGAACTGCAGGTCGCCGAAGGGTTCCGGCCGGCGGCCGTCGAGCGACTGCTCCGCGTCCAGGGTGACAGCACGCGACGCATGGCGGAGGCCGAAGGGGCGTGGTGGAACTCCGAGGTCATCGAGCCGGCCATCGCCGCGGGCCTCTCGGCGGATGAGATCGCCGATCCCGAGTTCGCCGATCGGAGCGCCCCCCTCGCGGAACGGGCGATGCTCGGCCTCTACCACGCGCAGCAGGCGCGCGCGTGGACGTCCAACATCATCGAGGGGTTCGAGGTGCTCATGGCCAAGGCCGGCATCCACAGCCACCTCGAACGGCCGCCGGCGATCTGCTTCTTCGACATCACCGGGTACACGCGGCTCACGCAGGAGCGCGGCGACGAGGCCGCCGCCGACCTGGCCGCGACGCTCGCACGGCTCGTGCAGCGCGGCTCCGTGCGCCACGGAGGCAAGCCCATCAAGTGGCTGGGCGACGGCGTGATGTTCCACTTCCGGGACCCCGGTCCCGCGGTGCGGGCCGGCCTCGAGATGGTGGACGAGCTGACGACGGCCGGGTTGCCGCCGGCCCACGTCGGCCTCCACACCGGACCCGTGCTGTACCAGCAGGGCGACTACTTCGGGCAGACGGTGAACCTCGCCTCGCGCATCGCCGACTACGCACGACCGGGCGAGGTCCTCGTCACCCAGGCGGTCGCCGATGCCGGCGACGAGGAGGGCATCAGCTTCCGCGACGTCGGGCCCGCGGAGCTCAAGGGCGTGCCGGGGGCGATGCACCTCTTCCGCGCCGAGTTCGCCTGAGGCGGTCGGCTCGCACCGGCTCTTTCCGATTCGCGAAAGAATGCGCGGTCTTTCCCTGTCATCGGGCGCGAAACATGGAGTCGGCGCCATGCGGGGACCTAAAGTGATCGCGTGCAGCACCGTCGCCGCTCCGGCCCCCACCGGACGACGTGCTCGCACGGACCCGTCCACGAGGTGCCGCATCGCACCGACCTGCGGTCGGGCGATGAGAGGGAGTACGCATGACGCGCATCGGCGTCGTCACCGAGCAGGGCTCGGAGACCCGGGTCGCCGCCACGCCGGCGACCGTGAAGCAGTTGGTCGGCCTGGGCTACGAGGTCGTCGTCGAAGCGGGAGCAGGCGAGCGCTCGTCGTTCCCGGACGACGCGTACGTCGCGGCGGGCGCCGGACTCGTCACGCGCGAGGCCGCGTTCGCGAGCGACATCGTCCTCAAGGTGAACCAGCCGGCCCCCGACGAGATCGCCGCGCTCTCCCCCGGCACCACGCTCATCGGCCTGCTGAGCCCGGCGCTGCGACCCGATCTCGTCGAGGCGCTCGCCGAACGAGGCGTCACGGCACTCGCGCTCGACGCGGTGCCGCGCATCTCGCGCGCCCAGTCGATGGACGTGCTGAGCTCGATGGCGAACATCGCCGGCTACCGCGCGGTCGTCGAGGCCGCGCACGAGTTCGGCCGCTTCTTCACGGGGCAGGTGACGGCGGCGGGCAAGGTGCCGCCCGCGAAGGTGCTGGTCGCCGGTGCGGGCGTCGCCGGGCTCGCGGCGATCGGGGCGGCATCCAGCCTCGGCGCCATCGTGCGCGCGACCGATCCGCGACCCGAGGTCGCCGACCAGGTCAAGTCGATCGGCGGCGAGTACCTGAAGGTCGAGGTCGAGGTGGAGCAGTCCACCGACGGATATGCGAAGGCGACGAGCGAGGCCTACGACCGGCGTGCCGCCGAGATCTACTCCGAGCAGGCGCGCGACGTCGACATCGTCATCACGACGGCGCTGATCCCGGGTCGGCCCGCGCCGCGCCTGATCACGGCGGCGGACGTCGCGAGCATGAAGCCCGGCAGCGTCATCGTCGACATGGCCGCCGGCCAGGGCGGCAACGTCGAGGGCTCGGTCGCGGGCGAGCGGATCGTGACGCCGAACGGCGTGACGATCCTCGGCTACACCGACCTCGCCTCGCGGTTGCCCGCGCAGGCCTCGCAGCTGTACGGCACGAACCTCGTGAACCTCGTCAAGCTCCTGACGCCCGGCAAGGACGGCGAGCTCGTCATCGACTTCGACGACGTCGTCCAGCGCGCGGTGACGGTCGTGCGCGACGGCGAGACGACGTGGCCGCCGCCGCCGGTGCAGGTGTCGGCCGCCCCGGCGGCCGCGACGCCGAGTGCGGCGGATGCCGCGGCATCCGCCGCAGGCCCGAAGCCGAAGCGGCAGCTCACCGCCGCCGGTCGCGCCGCACTGATCGGCGTCGGGATCGCGGGCCTGTTCCTGCTCAACGCCTTCGCACCGCAGCCGCTCCCGCAGCACATCACGGTGTTCGTGCTCGCGGTCGTGGCGGGCTTCTACGTGATCAGCAAGGTCGCCCACGCGCTGCACACGCCGCTCATGAGCGTGACCAATGCGATCTCGGGCATCATCATCGTCGGCGCGATCGTGCAGGTCACCAGCGAGGTCGTCGCGGTGCAGGTCCTGGCGTCGATCGCCATCCTGATCGCCAGCATCAACGTCTTCGGCGGGTTCGCGGTGACTCGGCGAATGCTCTCCATGTTCGCCAAGGGCGACCGGGCGAGCAGCTGAGCCGCGGACCGACCGAAGACGTCATCGAGGAGCCCCCTGTTGCCTGAGTCCCTGACCCCCGAATCGATCGCC
Organism: Agromyces kandeliae; assembly: GCF_009674665.1. Taxonomy (GTDB): domain Bacteria; phylum Actinomycetota; class Actinomycetes; order Actinomycetales; family Microbacteriaceae; genus Agromyces; species Agromyces kandeliae. The sequence goes on along the minus strand of NZ_WKJD01000012.1, from coordinate 282,110 downwards.
GGTGCCGCGTACATCGTCGCGGCCCTGCTCTTCATCCTCAGCCTCGCCGGGCTGAGCCGCCATGAGACCGCCCGGGCCGGTGTCGGATACGGCATCGCCGGCATGACCATCGCCCTGGTCGCCACGATCTGGGTGACCTTCCAGGGCGCGTGGGACCGGCCAGGCACCATGCTCGGCCTCGGCCTGCTCGTCGTCACGGTGCTCATCGGCGGATCCATCGGCCTGTGGCGTGCTCGCATCGTCGAGATGACGGGCATGCCCGAGCTGATCGCGCTGCTGCACAGCTTCGTCGGCCTGGCGGCCGTGATCGTCGGATGGAACGGCCACCTCGACCCGCCCGCACTGGAGGGCTCGCTGGCCGACATCCACCACGCCGAGGTCTTCATCGGCATCTTCATCGGCGGCGTGACCTTCACGGGCTCGATCGTCGCGTTCCTGAAGCTCTCGGCGCGCATGAAGTCGGCACCGCTCGTGCTGCCGGGCAAGAACGCGCTCAACCTGGGCGCGATCGTCGTGTTCCTGGGCCTGACCGTCTGGTACGTGATGGACTCGCAGCTCTGGCTGCTGGTGCTCGTGACGGCGCTCGCGTTCGCACTCGGCTGGCACCTCGTCGCGTCGATCGGGGGCGGCGACATGCCCGTCGTGATCTCGATGCTCAACAGCTACTCGGGCTGGGCGGCGGCCGCGGCGGGCTTCCTCCTGAACAACGACCTGCTCATCGTGACCGGCGCGCTCGTGGGCTCGTCGGGTGCCTACCTGTCGTACATCATGTGCAAGGCGATGAACCGCTCGTTCATCTCGGTGATCGCCGGTGGCTTCGGCATCGAGGCACCCGCCAAGGCCGACGCCGACCTCGGGGAGTACAGCGAGATCCAGGCGGTGGACGCCGCGGAGATGCTGAAGGGCGCGAGCAGCGTGATCATCACGCCGGGCTACGGCATGGCGGTCGCGCAGGCCCAGTACCCGGTCGCGGAGCTGACGGCGAAGCTGCGCGAGCGCGGCATCGACGTGCGCTTCGGCATCCACCCCGTCGCCGGCCGACTGCCCGGGCACATGAACGTGCTGCTCGCCGAGGCGAAGGTGCCGTACGACATCGTCGAGGAGATGGACGAGATCAACGACGACCTGGCGGCGACCTCGGTCGTGCTCGTCATCGGCGCGAACGACACGGTGAACCCGGCCGCGGCCGAGGATCCGGGCAGCCCCATCGCGGGCATGCCGGTGCTGCGCGTCTGGGAGGCCGACAACGTCATCGTGTTCAAGCGCTCGATGTCGACCGGCTACGCCGGGGTGCAGAACCCGCTGTTCTTCCGCGACAACGCCCAGATGCTCTTCGGCGATGCGAAGGAGCGGGTCGAGGACATCCTGAAGTCCCTCTGACGCCGTCGGCCGGTCGGTGACCGGCTGAGGGGGTGACGGATGCCGCGGCTCGCGTCGCGGCATCCGCCATCGGGCGTTCGGCGCCCAGCATCCTCCGGGCGACGTCCCGCGTAGGATTGAACGGTTCCCCAGTCGAAAGAGGTCGCCGTGGCCGATGCCCGCGATGCCGCGCCCGAGCGCGCAGGCGCCTGGCTGCTCCCGGTGACCCGCGGGGCGCTCGCCATCATCCCATCGGTGGTCATCACGTTCTCGCAGGACCACTCTGCCGCGCTCGGCCTCACGGTCTTCGGCTGGTGGGCGCTCGTCGCGGGCGTCGTTGTGGGCGCGCTCTCGGGTCGACTCGTGGCCGACCGCACGGCTCGCCTGACCTTCGTGGCGAACGGCGTGATCACGGCCGCCGCGGGCCTCGTCGCCGTCCAGCTGGCCGGAACCCCCTCTGCCGGTGTCGCCACGTTCACCTTCACGGTGGCGGTCTGGGCTGCCGTCACCGGGATCCTCGAGCTCTTCGCCGGGATCCGTGCGCGCGGCCGCGTCGCCGCGGCGCGCGACTGGCTGGCCGTCGGCGGGCTCACCGCCGCGCTGGCCCTCGCCTTCGTCCTCCTCCCGCTCGATCCCGTCACCGCGGTGGGCCTCTTCGGCGCCTACCTCGTCGTGGCAGGCGTGCTGCTCGTGATCGGCGGGTTGTCGTTGAAGTGGGCCGCGACCGAGCCGAGCGGCTCCGGCGACGCGGCATCCGGATCGGAGCGATCGTGACCAACTCCCCCGACGGCGGCTACCGGCCGAGCCGGCGAGACGTGCTGCGCCCGGTCGAGTACGTCGGCGGCGCCGCGATCGCCGCCGTCTTCACCGCCGTCATCGTGCTCTTCGGCACGCGCGACTGGACGCTCACGCTCATCACGCTCGGCGGCGTCTTCATCATCGTGCTGATGGTGCTCGCGCTGCTCTCGATGGCGGTCAAGCCCAACTCGAGCGAGCACGGCGACGGCGCAGGCGGCGACCCCGAGCGCCGGCAGGGCGGCGACTCGGCGCACTGAGCGCCGCGCCCGTGCACGGTTAGAGTGCGATTTCTGGGGTGGAGTGCCGTTTGAAGCGGCGCTCCACCCCAGAGATCGTCCGTGAACGTGAAGCGGGCGTGAGCGGCCGGAGCGCGGGCGCGGGCGCGCCTAGCCCCGCAGGCGGTCGACGAGGTCGTCGGCGATGCCCGTGTAGGTGGCGGGCGTCAGCGCGAGCAGGCGCCCCTTCGCGTCGTCGGAGATGTCGAGGCCGCCGACGAACGCGGCGAGCTCCGGCGCGCCGACGCGCTTGCCGCGAGTGAGCTCCTTGAGCAGGGCGTACGGGTCGGCGATCGACGACCGGCCCGCGGCCACCTCGGCGCGGATCACGGTCTGGATCGCCTCGCCGAGCACCTCCCAGTTGCCGTCGAGGTCCGCGAGCAGCAGCGCGCGGTCGAGGTCGATCTCACCGAGGCCGCGGAGGATGTTGTCGAGGGCGAGCACCGAGTGGCCGACCCCGACGCCGATGTTGCGCTGCGAGCTCGAATCGGTGAGGTCGCGCTGCAGGCGGCTCGTGACGAGCGTTGCGGCGAGCGAGTCGAGGATCGCGCTCGAGAGCTCGAGGTTCGCCTCGGCGTTCTCGAAGCGGATCGGGTTGACCTTGTGCGGCATCGTCGACGAGCCCGTCGCGCCGGCGGCGGGGATCTGGCGGAAGTAGCCGAGCGAGATGTAGGTCCAGATGTCGGTCGCGAGGTTGTGCAGCACGCGGTTCGCGTGCGAGATGCGGCCGTAGAGCTCGGCCTGCCAGTCGTGCGACTCGATCTGCGTGGTGAGCGGGTTCCAGGTGAGCCCGAGCGACTCGACGAACTCGCGCGAGACCGTGGGCCAGTCGACGCCGGGCGCGGCGACGACGTGCGCCGAGAACGTGCCGGTCGCGCCGGAGAACTTGCCGAGGTACTCGGTCGTCTCGACCTGGCGGAGGATGCGATCGAGACGGTACGCGACGACCGCGAGCTCCTTGCCCATGGTCGTGGGGGTCGCGGGCTGCCCGTGCGTGCGCGAGAGCATCGCGGCGTCGCGGTGCTCCTCGGCCAGCCCGATCAGCTTGGCGATGACCGCGCGGTACTTCGGCAGCCACACCTGCGCGACGGCGTCGCGCACGGTGAGCGCATAGGAGAGGTTGTTGATGTCCTCGCTGGTGCACGCGAAGTGCGTGAGCTCCGCGAGGTTCGAGAGGCCGAGCTCGTCGAGCTTGCCCCGGACGAAGTACTCCACGGCCTTGACGTCGTGCCGCGTCGTCGCCTCGACGCGAGCGAGCTCGTCGATGTCGGCCTGGCCGAAGTCGGCGACGACCGCGCGGAGCGCCCGCTTCGCGTCATCCGCCAGCGGGCTCGTGCCGAAGAAGCCGCGATCGGTCTGCGCGATCAGCCACTCGATCTCGACGTGCACGCGCGCCCGGTTCAGGCCGGCCTCGGACAGGTGCTCGCCGAGTTCGCCGACGGCGGCGCGGTAGCGCCCGTCGAGCGGGCTGAGCGGCTGGGGAGGCAGCGAAGTCATCGGTTTCCTTGTCTGAGAGCCGGCGCGAGTTGCCGGAAGAGCGCCTGAGTCGACCGCTCTATCATCCCAAGAACCCGGTCGAAGGTCGCATCGTCGCTGTAGTAGGGGTCGGGAACGTCCTGCAGCGGGGCCAGCTCCGGATCGAACTCGAGCAGCAGGCGCACCTTGTGCGCGTCGACCGGGGTGCGCGCCCAGTTCCGGAGCACCCGCGACTGGCCGCGGTCGAACGCGACCACGAGGTCGAGCGCCGGGAAGTCCTCGGGGTCGAACTGGCGGGCCCGATGACGGCTGCCGTCGTACCCGGCGCGCTCCAGCGCCTCGAGCGTGCGATGGTCCGCCTGCTCGCCCACGTGCCAGTCACCGGTCGCCGCGGACACGATGTCGAGCCGATCGGAGATGCCGGCGCGTTCGGCGAGGGCGCGCAGCACGACCTCCGCCATCGGGGACCGGCAGATGTTGCCGGTGCATACGAACGAGACTCGGAAGCGCTGCGCGGATTCCCCGGCGGGCTCCGCAGGCGTCATGGAACCCTATTCTGGACCGAATCCGGGGGTTGGAACAGAGCGGGATCGGGTGCGGGTATCGCGCCGACGCCGCGCCGGCACCCTGCGGTTGCGCTGCATCGAAGGGAGGCGCCCCGTGACGGATGCCCCGCCGCCCGACTTCGATGTCGACGAGGCGCTCGCCGCGCGGCTCGTCGACGCCCAGCATCCCGACCTCGCCGACGAGGTGCGGTTCGTCGCGAACGGCTGGGACAACGCGATGTTCCGGCTCGGTGACGACCTCGCGATCCGGATGCCTCGGCGGCGCGAGGCGCTCGACCTCATGGTGCACGAGCAGCGCTGGCTCCCCGAGCTCGCCCCACGCCTGCCGGTCGCGGTGCCCGCGCCGGTGCGGAACGGGCGCCCGGCGCCCGAGCTCGGCTACGACGCCCCGTGGAGCATCGTGCCGTGGTTCCGCGGGGCGAGCGGGCTCGCATTCGACGTCGCCACGCGCGACGTCGCCGTGAACGCCCTCGCCTCGTTCGTCGCCGAGCTCGGCGCGACCCCGGCACCGGCGGACGCGCCTCGCAACGCCTGGCGCGGCGTCCCGCTCGCGCACCGCGACGACGACGTGCGGTCACGACTGGCGAGGGGACGGATCCCCGGTGCCGCGGGGCTGGTGCCCGTGTGGGACCGCGCGCTCGCGGCATCCGGATGGTCGGGACCGCCCGTGTGGCTGCACGGCGACCTGCACCCGCACAACCTCCTGCTCGCACCATCCGGCGCGCTCGTCGCCGTCGTCGACTTCGGCGACGTCACGGCCGGCGACCCGGCGACCGACCTGGCGACGGCGTGGCTGACCTTCGGTCCGAGCGCTCGGCGGCGCTTCCGAGCCGAGCTCGAGGAGCGACGCGGTGTCGACGAGGCGACCTGGGCCCGGGCCCGCGGGTGGGCGCTCGTCATCGCTTCGGCGGTCGTCGACCGCGCCGGGCCGTCGGGACCGTTCGGGACGGTCGCGTCGTCCGCGTTGGAGCAGGTGCGCCTCGACTGAGGCACTTCCGTGCGTTCGGCCCGCCGGGGTCCGGTCCGGTCGTGCCGCGACGCCGGATGCGGTCGTGTCGTCCTCCCCAGCCGGGCTCCGATCGAGCAGCGCACGCGATCGGGGTTCGCGCACCCGCGGGTCCCGGGCGAGGGCGAGTATCGCGGGGTGATCCCGCCGATGTCCCTCTCCCCCGCCGCGGCCGAGCTCCGACTCGGGGCGATCGACCGAGCGCTCATCGCCCTGCGACGGCTTCGCGTCGAGGTCGAGCAGGTCCGGCCGGGGCTCGTGCTCGAACGACTCGACGGATGGCACGACGACGCGGCCGACCTCTACGCCGATCGTGCTCGCGAACTCCGCTTCGCGCTCGCCGGCGCCGAACGCTCGCTGCTCGATGCCGAGGATCGGCTCGTGGTCGAGCGCGAGCGGGCGCGCGAGGCCGACGCCGCAGCCCGTTCGATCACGACACCGGATCGTCCGGTGTCCGGCGCGGGCGGAGTCTGGTGAGCGGACTCGAGGTCCGCAGCGGCGGGCCGCACTCGGTCGAGACGGAGTCGCTCATCGCCGAGGCCGTGCGCCTGTCCGCCGTGGCGCACCTGGTCGACGGGTGGGCCGCCCGGGCCGCCGCGTTGCGTGTGGAGGCGGAGACGGTCGCGGGACCCGATCCCGCCGACCGTGCGTGGAGCGCTGCGATCGACCTCGACACCGCACATGCCGGTTTCGGCTCGGCGTGCCGGGCGGCATCCGTGCTCTCGACATCGCTGGGGCTGAGCGCGACACGGTACGTGATGGCGGAGGGCCTGGTCGCGGGCCTCGCCGAGGCCGGGCGCCGGGTGGCCGCCGGGCTGCTCGGCGTCGCCGTGTCGGCCACGGTGCTCCCGGCCGCCTCCGCCGCCGCGATCGCGCTGGGGCCGATCGCGGCGGGCAGCATCCTCGCCCACATCGCGGATCCGGACGGCTACGACGAGGCCGTCCAGGCCGTCCTCGCGGAGCACGGCCTGCCGGTCCTGTCCGATCCGGCGTTCGTCGGGCTCGTCCGCGCCGCCGCCGATCAGGCGGACGAGTTCCTGGCGGGCCTCTTCCGCGCGCAGGGAGTGTTCGCCATCGGCTCCGTGCTCGACGCCCCGGAAAACGCGGGAGTCGTCCTGGCCGCGGCGGGTGTCGTGGGCCTCATGACGGGCTCGCGCAGCCTCCGCGAGACGGCGGTCACCGACCCGGTGCCCGCGCCGGGGCCACTGAGCGGCGCCGGCGGAGCGCCCTCCCCGGTGCAGGGCATCGCCGATCTCGCCGATCGGATCCCTCCCTCCGCGACGGGTGGGCCCCAGGTCCGGATCGAGCGCTACGACTCCGCCGACGGACCCCGCTGGATCGTCTACTCGGCGGGCACCGCCGACTTCTCGACGACGCCGGCGACGGAGCCGTACGACATGACCGCGAACGTGCACGCGGTCGCCGGGGCATCCGTCGTGGAGGAGCTCGTCGGCCTGCCGTCGGAAGCTGCGGCGTCCGAACGGACGCTCCGCGCGTCGATGGCCGAGGCCGGGGTGCGGAGCGGCGACCCCGTGATCGTGGTCGGCCATTCTGCCGGCGGCATGGTGGCGGCGAATGCGGCCGCCGACCCCGACCTCGCCGTCGCGGCCGCGGTCAGCTTCGGCGGCCCGGTCGCCCAGGTGGCGACCGGCGACACGCCACTGCTGTCGGTGACGCACCGCGAGGACCTCGTGCCGGCCACGGCGGGATCGGGCGTCGCGGCCGGCGGTCGGATCGAGGTGGGGCGCAGTCTCGGCACGCTCGATCCCGGGCCGGGCGATGCGGTCCCCGCGCACGCGATGGAGCGCTACCGCGAGACCGCCCGCCTGATCGATCGCGACGACGACCCGAGGCTCGCGGAGTTCCGCGAACTGCTGACGGAGTTCACCGAGGGGGGCGCGCCCGCCGCCGTCACGTACTGGCGCAGCGAGCGGGTGCGGGAGTGAACGGCCGGATGGGGGCATCCGCCCGACGGGCGACCGAGCTCGATCGGCCGAGCTCAGTCGGTCGGCCGGACGACCAGTCCGATCAGCCAGCTGATGAGGCCGAGCACGAGCGCACCGAGCACGCCCCACCAGAATCCGTCGACCACGAGTCCGAAGCCCATCAGGCTGCTGATCCAGTCGACGAGCAGCAGGAGCAGCCCGTTGACGATGAACGAGATGAGCCCCAGCGTCAGCACGTAGAGCGGGAACCCGACGATGCGCACGAACGTGCCGATCGTCGCGTTGACGATGCCGAAGATGGCGGCGATCAGCAGGTAGGTGAGCACGGTCGCGAACTCCGTGTCCTCATAGGGGACGACGCTCACGCCGGAGACGATGAGGGTCGTGAGCCAGAGTGCGAACGCGACGACGATGACCTTCAGGAGGAAGCGCATCCCCCAACTATGGCAGCGGGGGGCCCGCGAGCGAAGGGGTACGGTGGATGCCGTGACCGCATCGGAGCCCACGCCCCCGCAGGTGCGCCTGCGCCCGGAGATCGCCGCGCTTCCCCCGTATCGTCAGGGCCGGCCGGCCCCGGCGGACGGCTTCAAGCTGTCGAGCAACGAGAACCCCTGGCCGCCCGTCGAGGCCGTCGCGTCCGCGATCGCAGCCGCCGCGACGGAGGTCCACCGGTATCCGGACGCCACCGCGCTGACGCTCCGCGAGCGGCTGGCCGAGCGCTACGGCGTGAGCGTCGACGAGGTGCTCGTCGGTGCCGGATCGGTGTCGCTGATCGCGCAGTTCGTGCTCGCCGCGGCGGGCCCGGGCGACGAGGTCGTCTACTCGTGGCGCTCGTTCGAGGCGTACCCCGGGCTGGTCACCGTCGCCGGCGCGACGAGCGTGCAGGTCCCGAACCGCCCCGACCACGGACACGACCTCGATGCGATGGCGGACGCGGTGACCGACCGCACGCGCGTGGTGATCGTGTGCTCCCCCAACAACCCGACGGGGGTCCCGGTCACCGCGGACGAGTTCGAGCGCTTCATGGCGCGCGTTCCGGCCGACCGGCTCGTGCTGCTCGACGAGGCGTACGCGGAGTTCGTGCGGGACGAGGCATCCGTCGACGGCAGTTCGCTCATCGGGCGCTACCCCAACCTCGTCGTGCTCCGGACCTTCTCCAAGGCGTACGGGCTCGCCGGCGTGCGCGTCGGCTACGCGATCGGCCCGGTGCCGATCCTCGACGCCGCTCGTGCGACGGCGATCCCCCTCGGCGTGACCGCCGTCGCCACGGCGGGTGCGCTCGCCGCGCTCGAGCCGGCCAACGAGGAGGAGCTGCTGGGCCGAGTCGACGCGCTCGCCGAGCGCCGCGACGCCCTGCGCGACGCGCTCATCGCGCAGGGCTGGGAGATCCCGGTGGCGCAGGGCAATTTCGTGTGGCTGCCCACGGGCGATCGCACGATGGAGGTCGCCGAGGCGCTGTTCGACGGCGGGATCGTCGCGCGGGCGTTCCCCGGCGACGGCATCCGGGTGTCGGTCGGCGAGCGCGAGTCTGTGGACGTACTCCTAAGGCTTCTCGGGGAGCTTGTCTGACCTCCACAAGAAGGGCCCCACATCGAGCGGGTACCGTGGAACGGTGGCAGCCCCCTCACGCGACTTCACCGCTCCGACGGTCCAGCTCCTGACGCCCGAGGGCGAACTTCGTCCGTCGCCCGAGGCGGAGGAGTACCTGCCGCTGGTCGAGGCGCTGCCCGATGCCGCGCTCGAGCAGTTCTACCGCGACATGGTGATCTCGCGTCGGGTCGACGTCATGGGCGCGAACCTCCAGCGCCAGGGCCAGCTCGCGCTGTGGGTCCCCAGCCACGGCCAGGAGGCCGCCCAGGTCGGCTCCGCGCGCGCCGCGCGCCCGCAGGACCACATCTTCCCGTCGTACCGCGAGCACATCGTCGGCATGATCCGCGGCCTCGACCCGGTCGCCATCCTGAAGCTTTTCCGCGGCGCCACCCTCGGCGGCTGGACGCCCGAGGAGAACGGCAACTTCCACCTCTACACGCTCGTGCTGGCCTCGCAGACGCTGCACGCGACCGGCTACGCGATGGGCCTGCAGTTCGACGGTGCGACCGCGACGGGCGACCCCGAGTCGGATGCCGCGGTGCTCGTCTACTACGGCGACGGTTCGACGTCGCAGGGCGACGCGAGCGAGGCGCTCGTGTTCGCATCGAGCTACGCCACCCCCCAGGTGTTCTTCGTGCAGAACAACCAGTGGGCGATCTCGGTCCCGGTCTCGCGTCAGTCGCGCAGCCCGCTCTCCCTGCGCGGCGGCGGCTTCGGCATGCCGGGCATCCGGGTCGACGGCAACGACGTGCTCGCGAGCTACGCCGTGACCCGCCGCGCGCTCGAGGAGGCCCGCGCGGGCGAGGGACCGTCGTTCATCGAGGCGGTGACCTACCGCATGGGCGCGCACACCACCGCCGACGACCCGACGAAGTACCGGACCGATGACGAGGTCGCGTACTGGACCGCACGCGATCCGATCACGCGCTTCCGCACGTGGCTCGAGGGCCGCGGAGCGTCGGCCGAGTACTTCGACCGCGTCGACGAGGAGGCGGCGGACGTCGCGGCCGGCGTCAGGACGCGCGCGCTCGACGTCACCGCTCCCCCGCGCAGCGACATCTTCGCCCACGTCTACGCCGAGGCCCACCCCCTGATGGAGGCGCAGGCCGCATGGCTCGAGGAGTACGAGAACTCGTTCGAAGGAGACCAGGCATGACGGTCGAGACGATCGCCGACACGTCGGCCGAGGCGCCCGAACTCCGGGGCGTGCACACGCTGTCGATGGCGAAGGCCATCAATGCCGGACTCCGGGAGGCGATGCGCAACGACCCGAAGGTCCTGCTCATGGGCGAGGACATCGGGCCGCTCGGCGGGGTGTTCCGCGTGACCGAGGGCCTCGTGGCCGAGTTCGGGGAACGCCGGGTGCTCGACAGCCCGCTGGCCGAGTCGGGCATCGTGGGCACCGCGATCGGCATGGCCATGCGCGGCTACCGCCCGGTGCTCGAGATCCAGTTCGACGGGTTCATCTTCCCCGCGTTCGACCAGATCACCACCCAGCTGGCGCGCATGAACCTCCGCCACGACGGCGGAATGCCGATGCCGGTCGTCATCCGCGTGCCCTACGGCGGCCACATCGGCTCGATCGAGCACCACCAGGAGAGCCCGGAGGCGTACTTCGCGCACACGCCGGGCCTTCGCGTGGTGAGTCCGTCGTCGCCGCACGACGCGTACTGGATGATCCAGGAGGCGATCGCGTCGAACGACCCGGTCCTCTTCTTCGAGCCCAAGAGCCGCTACTGGCCGAAGGGTCCGGTCGACCACGACCACGCCGGGCTGCCCCTGCACGCGAGCCGGGTCGTCCGACGCGGCGACGACGTCACCCTCGTCGGGCATGGCGCAATGATCGCGACGCTGCTGCAGGCGGCCGACATCGCCGCCGAAGAGGGCCGGAGCCTCGAGGTCGTGGACCTGCGCTCGCTCTCCCCCATCGACTTCGGCCCGATCGTCGACTCGGTGCAGCGCACCGGGCGCCTCGTGGTCGCGCAGGAGGCGTACGGGTTCGTGAGCGTCGGGTCCGAGATCGCCGCGACGGTCGCCGAGCGGGCATTCTACTCGCTCGAGGCGCCGGTGCTGCGGGTCTCAAGCTTCGACACACCGTTCCCGCCTGCCGCGCTCGAGACCGAGTACCTGCCGAGCGCCGACCGGGTGCTCGAGGCCGTCGACCGGTCGCTGTCCTACTGACCCGGGGGTCGCACCACGACCCCGCACGTTCGAACCTGAGGAGCACGATGAGCGAGATCCGATTCCCGCTTCCCGACGTGGGCGAGGGCCTGACCGAGGCCGAGATCGTGCAGTGGCGCGTCGCGCCCGGCGAGCGCATCTCGCTCGACCAGGTCTTCGTCGAGATCGAGACGGCGAAGTCGCTCGTCGAACTCCCGAGCGCCTTCGAGGGCACGGTGACGGAGCTGCTCGTCGAGGAGGGCCGGACGGTCGACGTGGGGACGCCGATCCTGGTCATCCAGACGGATGCCGCCGACGGCATGTCATCGCCCGACGGCGCACCCGCACCGGCCGAGGCACCCGTGGCGGCTCCCGCCGCACCCGCGCCGAGCACCTCGGAATCGCCGGATGCCGGCGGCGCCGTGCTCGTCGGCCACGGCAGCACCGGGCCGAGCCAGAGCCGTCGCCGCCGGCATCCGGCGCCGGGCGGCGCGCACGAGCACCTCGCTCCCCCGCCCGCGCCGCCCGTCGTCTCCGCGCCGGCGCCGTCAGCGCGTCCCGCGGCGCCGGCGTCCGCGCCGGCCGAGCCGGTCCGTCCGGCGGAGCGGCACGACGACGGGGTTCCGGTGATCGCGAAGCCCCCCATCCGCAAGCTCGCGAAGGACCTCGGCGTCGACCTGTCGCGCGTGGCGCCCACCGGTCCGATCGGCGACATCACGCGCGACGACGTCATCCGCGAGGCCAGCCAGGCGAGCGTGTTCCGCAACATCCAGACGCCGGAGCTCCCGGCCGACCGGGAGACGCGCATCCCCGTGAAGGGCGTGCGGAAGGCGATCGCGCAGACGATGGTGCAGAGTGCATACTCCGCGCCGCATGTATCGGTCTTCGTCGACGTGGACGCGACGCGAACCATGGAGTACGTCAAGCGGCTGAAGGCGTCCCCCGATTTCGCCGGGGTCAGGGTGTCGCCGCTGCTCATCATGGCGAAGGCGATGATCTGGGCCGCACGCCGGAATCCGACCGTCAACGCGCAGTGGACCGATGACGAGATCATCGTCAAGCACTACGTGAACCTCGGCGTCGCGGCGGCGACCCCTCGCGGGCTGATCGTCCCGAACGTCAAGGAGGCGCAGGCCATGACGATGGTCGAGCTCGCCACCGCGCTCGAGCAGCTCACGCTGACCGCGCGCGAGGGCAAGACGCAGCCCGCGGAGATGCAGGGCGGCACGATCACGATCACCAACATCGGCGTCTTCGGCATGGACACCGGCACGCCGATCCTCAACACCGGCGAGGTGGCGATCGTCGCACTGGGCACCATCCGGCAGAAGCCGTGGGTGGTCGACGGCGAGGTCCGGCCCCGGTTCGTGACGACGATCGGCGGGTCGTTCGATCACCGGGTCGTCGACGGCGACGTCGCCAGCCGCTTCCTCGCGGACGTGGCGTCGATCATCGAGGAACCGGCGCTCCTGCTCGAGTAGCGGGCGCGTCGTGCCGACGGCCCGCGCCGCGCCGTCTCAGAGGCGGATCTCGAAGGCGACGACGCCGTCGGACCGACCCACCTCGCCCAGGCCGGCCTGCTCGAGCACGCGTCGGGCGGGGAGGTTCGCGATCTCGCATTCGGCGCGGGCGATGAGTGCGCCCGCCTCGCGGAGCACGTCGAGTGCGGCGTCGACGACGTACGGGGAGAGTCCGGTACCGCGGGCGGCGGGCACGAGTCCGAACGCGAACTCGACCGCGCCGCGTTCGTCCGGAGGGCCGAAGAGGTTGACGCCGCCGACGGCGGCGCCGGCCTCCCCGTCGGCGCCGAGGCGCCGGACGAGATAGGGGCCGTAGGGCGCCGGGTCGCCGTCGCGCTGCGTTGCGCGGACGTAGTCGGCGAGAAGCTCGGGTTCGTCGGTGAACGAGTAGCCGCCCTCCCAGCCGTCGACCGGGTCGACATGGCCCTCGAGCAGGCGCTCGGCGTCGGAAGGGGTGAACGGGTGCAGGGTGATGGGTCTCGTGGCGGTTTCCACGGCTGACACTCTCGCACGGACGACCGACGAGCGACAGCCCCCGTGCACAGAACGTCACGCGAACACGCGCATGCCGGACAGATGGTTTTGACAATCATTATCAATAACGCCTACGCTCGATGCATGCCGATCGATCTCCCTCGTCGAACCCGCTGGTCCGCACTCGCCCTCGGGGCGGCAGCCGTCACGGTGCTCGCGGGGTGCGCGACGCCGGGCGCGTCGGAATCGGACGGCGTGCAGGTGGTCGCGACGACCACGCAGGTCGCGGACTTCGCACGCGAGGTCGCGGGGGAGGCCGCCGAGGTGACCGGCCTGCTCGAGCCCGGGCAGAGCGCGCACTCGTTCGACCCGTCCGCGGCACAGCTGCTCGCGCTCGGATCGGCCGACGCGCTCGTCGTGAACGGCGCCGGGCTCGAGTCGTGGATCGACGATGCGGTCGAGGCGTCGGGGTTCGACGGCGTCCTCGTCGACGCCAGCACGGGCATCCGGCTCGAGGCCACCGAGGACGACCACGACCATGACCACGAAGCCGAGGACGACGGCCACGACGACGGTGGCGGGAACCCGCACGTCTGGACGGACCCCGTGCTCGCGGAGCGGATGGTGGCGAACATCGCCGACGGACTCGCCGACGTCCCCGGCATCGACGCCGACGCCGTCGGGACCAACGCCGACGACTACACCGCCAGACTCCAGGCGCTCGACGCGTGGATCGACGAGAACGTCGCGACCGTGCCCGTCGAGGAGCGACTCCTCGTGACGAACCACGACGCGTTCACCTACTTCCTCCACGCGTACGACATCACCTTCGTCGGCAGCGTGATCCCGGGCTTCGACGACAACGCCGAGCCGAGCGCCGCCGAGATCGACGCGCTGGTCGAGCGGATCGCGGAGACCGGCGTGCAGGCGGTCTTCTCCGAGGCGTCGATCTCGCCCAAGGCGGCCGAGACGATCGCCGACGAGGCGGGGGTCGTGGTCTACTCCGGCGAGGACGCGCTCTACGGCGATTCGCTCGGACAGCCGGGGACCGAGGGCGAGACGTACCTCGGCAGCCAGCTGCACAACGTGCGCCTGATCCTCGAGTCGTGGGGCGTGACGCCTTCCCCGTCGCCGTCGGTGCTGGGAGGATGACCGCATGAGCGAGTCGGGACCCGTCCTCGTCCTCCGGGACGCCGCGTTCCGGCACCCCGGAGGGGCCGGCGTCGCAGGCTTGCGCCTGTCGGTCGCGCCCGGCGAGGCCGTCGCGGTCATCGGGCCGAACGGCGCGGGGAAGTCGACGCTCCTCCGGGGCATCCTCGGCCTCGTCCCGCTCGTCGGAGGCAGCATGCGCGTCGGCGGTTCCGAACATGCTCCCGACGGCATGGTCGGCTTCCTGCCGCAGTCCTCGGACCTCGACCCCGACTTCCCGATCAGCCTCGAGCAGGTCGTGATGCAGGGACGCTATCGGCGGCTCGGCCTGCTGCGCTGGCCCGGCCGTCGCGACCGGGAGGTCGTGCGCCGCGCCCTGGAGACGGTGGGGCTCGCGGACCGCGCCCGCCTGCGATTCGGCGAGCTCTCGGGAGGCCAGCGCCAGCGTGGGATGCTGGCGCGCGCACTGGCATCCGAGCCCGTGCTCCTGCTCCTGGACGAGCCGTTCAACGGCCTCGACCAGGCGAACCGCGATGCGCTCATCGAGACCATCCGGACCCTGAAGCGACGCGGGGTCGCCATCGTCGTGTCGACGCACGACCTCGAACTCGCCCGGCAGGTCTGCGACACCGTGCTCCTGCTGAACGGCGGCCAGGTCGGATGCGGCCCGGTCGACGACGTGCTGACCCTCGAGAACGTGCAGGAGTGCTTCGAGGGCGTCGGCGTCGAGATCGACGAGCACACCGTGGTCGTCCCGGGGCACGAGGGTCATTGATGCAGACTCGGGCATGCGACCGGGGGAGTGGTTCGCGATGAGCCTGGGCGACGTGCTCTTCGGTGCGTTCGCGCTGCCGTTCATGGGCCGCGCGCTGCTCGTGCTGCTCGTGCTCTCGATCGTGGCCGGCATCGTCGGGGTGCTCGTCAACCTGCGTGGGCTCGAGTTCATCAGCGACGGGCTCACCCACGCGGTCTTCCCGGGGCTCGCCATCGGCCTCGCCGTCGGCGGCAGCGCCGGGCTCGTGCCCGGCGCCGCGATCGCGGCGCTCATCGGCGCGGTCCTGCTCACGCTCTTCGTCCGTGCGGGGGTGACCTCCGACGCCGCGGTCGCCGTCGTGCTCACGGCCACGTTCAGCGTCGGCGTGATCGTGGTCTCGCGGAGCGACGACTACGCGGGCGAACTCGAGGCGCTGCTGTTCGGCCGCGTGCTGACGATCGCGCCCGAGGACGTCGCGCCGCTCGTCGTCGTGTCGCTCGCGGCAGCCGTCGCCGTCGGGGCGACCCTGAAGCAGCAGGTCTTCCGGGCGTTCGATCCACACGGCAGTCGCGCCGCGGGGGACCGCGGGCTCGCGCTCGACCTGGTCCTCAACGCGTCGATCGCGCTCGTCGTCGTCGCCGGGGCCAGCACGGTGGGAACCCTCCTCGTGCTCGCGCTGCTCATCGTCCCCGGCGCATCCGCCCGACTCGCGACCGTGCACCTGTGGCGGCTCTTCCCGATCGCGGCGGCGGTCGGCGCCGTCAGCGCCTGGCTCGGACTCGCCGTCGGATTCGGCGCGTCGGTCGGCGCAGGCATCGACCTCCCCGCCGGCAGCACGGTCGTCGCCGTCTTCGTCGTGGTGTACGCGTTGATGCTGGGGTACCGGCTCGTCCGAGACCGGATGCCCCGCTCGCCGGCGGCGCCCGCCGCGTCGCGCCCGCGTGCCCGAGCCGGAGCGGCGGGGGAGCGCTGATGGGCTACTTCGAGCGCGCGCTCCTCGCCGCCGTCGTCATCGGCGCCGGCGCGGGCTTCGTCGGCGCGCTCGTCGTGCTCCGACGGCGCACGTTCTTCGCCCAGGCGCTCACGCACGCCACCTACCCGGGGGCCGTCGCCGCGGCGGCGCTCGGGCTCAGCGTTCCGTTCGGTGCCGCCGTGGCCTCCGTCGCGATCGTCGCGATCGTGGTCGCGATCGCGCGAGTCAGGCACCAGGGGGCGCAGGTCGCCGCGGGCATCGTGCTCACGGGGGGCTTCGCGGCCGGTGCGCTCCTGCAGGCCCTCATCCCGGGGATCCCGGTCCGCCCCGAGACGCTCCTCGTCGGCTCGATCCTGACGGTCGGCGACGCCGACATCGCCCTCGCGGCCGCGGTGCTCGTCGGCGCGGTCGCACTGGTGACGGCCTTCGGTCCGCGCATCGCCTTCTCGACGTTCGACCCGGGCGGCTTCCGGGCCGCCGGGTTCCGGGAGTGGCCGGTCGAGCTGCTCGTGCTCGGGCTCACCGCGGCATCCGTCGTCAGCTCGTTGCCGGCCGTCGGCGCGATCCTCGCGATCGCGCTCATCGCGGCGCCCGCGGCGGCCGCACGCGCCGTCGTGTCGACCTATCGCGGCGTGCTGCTCGCGGCCCCCGTCATCGGCGCGGCGTCCGGCGTGATCGGGGTGCTCGCCTCGCGCGCACTGGCGGTCGCCGCCGGGCCGGCGATCGCGCTCGCGGCGACGGCGTTCTTCCTCGTCGCGCTCGGCGGCTCACAGCTGCGGCGACTACCCTCGAGGCGGGCTCCGATACCGGTGGAGACCGCGGAGGACGCACGGATCGCATGAAACGGAACACCTGGCAGCGCGAGGCGGTGCGCGATGCGCTCGACGGCACCGAGGGCTTCATCAGCGCGCAGGCCCTGCACTCCGCGTTGCATGCGAGCGGCTCGCCCATCGGGCTCGCGACCGTGTACCGGGCGCTCGGCGACCTCGCGGCGAGCGGCGACGCCGACTGCCTGCAGTCGCCCGAGGGCGAGGCGATCTACCGCGCGTGCAGCACCGGCCACCACCACCACCTCATCTGCCGGAACTGCGGCCTGACCGTCGAGATCGCGGCAGACGAGGTCGAGACGTGGGCGCAGCGCGTCGCGGCGGAGCAGGGCTTCACGGCGCCGGCGCACGTCGTCGACGTGTTCGGGCTCTGCGCGGAGTGCTCGCGGCAGGCCGTGGAGGGCGCGCGCGCCTGAGCCGGCCGCGGCCGCGCACTCAGGCGAGGCGCTCGAACGAGGCGAGGTGGTTCTCCGAGCCGGCGTAGAGCCGCTCGAGCACGCTGGTCACGTCGGCCTCGTCCTCGGCGTCGATCACCGCCCCGAGGTCGGCGAGGTCCTTCTCCTCGATCGCGATGCCGACCTGGATCGCCTCGTCGAGGCTGGTCGACCCGCGCGCGACGAGTTCGTCGTAGAGCGCCTGCAGGTCCGGATCCGTGAAGACGCCGACCTCTCCCGAGCGCGGGTCCTCGATGCCGCGCGCCGCGAGCAGCGGTGCGACGAGGTCCTGGTGTGTCGTCTCGCTCGCGGTGATGTTGGTGAAGACCTGCGCGCCCCAGAGGTCGCCGAGCACCACGTAGACGTCGTGCGCCAGCTTCTCCTCCTCGATCAGGTAGCGGAGCGCGGCTGCCGTGTCGAAGGCGTCCTCCTGAGCCGGCCCGGCGGATGCCTCGGGGGCAGGGGTCGTCGGCTCGGCCGACGTGGCCGCGGTCGGTTCGGACGTGGCGCCGGTCGGCGATGGCGTGCAGGCCGCGAGCGACAGGATCGAGCCCGCGAGGGCGATCGCGGCGACGGTGCTGATGAGCGTGCTCCTGCGGGTGGGCATGGTGTGCGCCTTTCCGGGACGGGCCGATGGGGGTCCGGGTTCCGCGGCTCGGGGGATCCGGCCGCAGTTCGATGCTAGCAATACCCCTGGGGTATTCCTCGGGACCGAGGTCCCGTCGCCCGGCTGACCCGCAGTGCACCCGGCCGAGATCGGAAATCGCAGGTCAGCGCGGAATCGCCTCGCTCGATTTGGGAACCGACCCGTGACGTGGATACGGTTGACGACGGTCCACGTGGACCACACACCCAGTCCGCGCCCCCGGTCGCCAGGCATTCCTCCGAGTGCCCACCGGGGTCGTACGGTTCCCTGCGTGGTGTCCGGCTCCTATGGCCGGGCGCGCTGGACTCGGTGCTCGCCCGGTGCACAGCACCACCGCGGCTCGAGCCCGTCTCCCGGATCGCGCGGAACCCGGCCGTGACCCTGAGCACGCTCCTGCCCGCCGGCCGCAGCGCACCATGGCCGGCGCGACGAGCGCGCTTCGGAGCGCCTGCACACATGCTCGAATCATCCGCCCCCGAGAAGGACGGCGTCGCGACCCACGAGGTCGCCGCGCCGCCCGGCACGACTCCCCACCCCATCCCCGACGCCGATGCGGCCGTGACCGCGGCCGCGGCCCGCCACGCCCCGCCCGCCCTCGAGGTCCGCGGACTCACCAGGTTCTTCGGCCGCAAGCCCGGCGAAGCGCTCCAGCGCCTCGCCGACGGCGCGACCCGGGACGACATCGCCCACCTCGGTACCGCGGCCGTCGTCGACGCCGAGTTCGACGTCCGCCGCGGCGAGATCTTCGTCGTCATGGGCCTCTCCGGCTCCGGCAAGTCGACGCTCATCCGCATGCTCAACGGCCTCCTCGAGCCGACCGCCGGATCGGTGGAGGTCATGGGGGAGCGGATCACCGGCGTCTCCCCGAAGCGCCTGCGTGCCATCCGCCGCGACCACGTCTCGATGGTCTTCCAGCACTTCGCCCTGCTGCCGCACCGCACGGTGCTCGACAACGCGGCCTACGGCCTCGAGATCCAGGGCGTGGGCGCCGACGAGCGTCGCGAGCGCGCCTCGCGGATCCTCGACCGCGTCGGCCTCGCCGGATGGGGCGACAAGATGCCGTCCGAGCTCTCGGGCGGCATGCAGCAGCGCGTCGGGCTCGCCCGCGCCCTCGCCGCCGACACCGACATCCTGCTCATGGACGAGGCCTTCTCGGCGCTCGACCCGCTCATCCGCCGCGAGATGCAGGAGCAGCTCGTCGAGCTCCAGCAGGAGCTCGGCAAGACCATCGTCTTCATCACGCACGACCTGAACGAGGCGATGTTCCTCGGCGACCGGATCGCCGTGATGCGCGACGGCCGCATCGTGCAGCTCGGCACGGCCGAGGAGATCCTCACGGACCCGGCCGACGACTACGTCGCGCAGTTCGTGCAGGACGTCGACCGGGCGCGCGTGCTCACCGCCGGCAACGTCATGGAGGCGCCGCGCGCGATCGTGTCCTCGTCGGCCGGACCGCGTGCCGCGCTCCGGACCATGCGCGACCTGCAGACCTCGACCGTGTTCGTGGTCGCGCCGGGCCGGCGCCTGCTCGGCGTCGCGCACGACCGCGAGGTGCTCCGGCTCGTCCAGCGCGGCGAGCGCACGCTCGACGCGGCCATCCGCGACGACATCGCGACCGTCGCCGACGACGTGCCCCTCTCCGAGCTGCTCGGCAGCGCGGTCGAGCACGAGCTGCCGCTCGCGGTCGTGGACGACCGGCACCGCCTGCTCGGCGCCGTGCCGCGCGTCACCCTCCTCGCCGCGCTCGGCAACGTCCCGGCCACCACCGGCGAGCTGCCCGCGATCACCGCGCCCGCCACGGTGCCCGTCGACGTGATCACCGAGACGCTGCGCTCGACGGAGGAGGTCGGGGCCGACCCCGCGCCGGGCCTCGAGGAGGCGCTCGCGACGGATGCCGTCGCCCCGATCGAAGGGAGCCGCGCATGAACGAGTTCCGCCTTCCGCTCGGCGAGATCGCCGAGGGCGCCATCGACGTCCTCACCGACGTCCTCGACGGCCTGTTCGACGTGATCCGCGCGATCTTCGCGGGGTTCTACGACCTCGTCGACCTCGTCCTCTCGACGCCGCCGTTCTGGGCCGTGATCGTCGTGATCGCCGCGCTCGCCTGGTTCGCCAAGGGCTGGAAGCTCGCGGTGGGCACCGTGGCCGGCCTCGTCGTGATCGTCGGCGTGGACCAGTGGGAGAACGCGATGGACACCCTCGCGCTCGTGCTCGTGTCCAGCGCGATCGCGGTGGTCGTCGCGATCCCGCTCGGGATCCTGGCCGCCCGGAACGACGTGGCGAGCCGCGTCATCCGCCCGATCCTCGACTTCATGCAGACGATGCCGGCGTTCGTGTACCTGATCCCCGCGCTGATCCTGTTCCGGGTCGGCGTCGTGCCGGGCATCGTCGCGACCATCGTGTTCGCGATGGCCCCCGGCGTGCGGCTCACCGAGCTCGGCATCCGCGGCGTCGACCGCGAGGTCGTCGAGGCGGGCCAGGCGTTCGGCTCGTCGCCCTGGCGCATCCTCCGGCAGATCCAACTGCCGCTCGCGATGCCGAGCATCATGGCCGGCGTCAACCAGGTGATCATGCTCTCGCTCTCGATGGTCGTCATCGCCGGCATGGTCGGCGCGGGCGGGCTCGGCGGCGACGTCGTGCAGTCGCTGACGCGCATCGACGTTGGCCTCGGCTTCGAGGCGGGACTGTCGGTCGTGATCCTCGCGATCGTGCTCGACCGGATCACCGGAGCGTTCGGCTCCGGCGATCGACGTCCCCGGCGCACGAAGCGAGCGGATGCCGCACCGGCTCGTCGCACCGACGGGCCGGCCGAGCCGGCCGAGCGCGACCCCGAGCTCGCGTCCACCACGTAACCAGACCATCCGGTCACCGCACGGCCGCCCTGCGGCACGGCGGCGTCCGGCATGCCCCCGGACGCGGCATCCGCCGCCTCCAGGACCCCCGCGCGGACCCGCGCGGAACCATCCCCGACACCCGTGCCACAGCACACGGGAGGAAAGGAACACCCTCCACATGACCAAGCGTCACCTGATCTCCACCATCGCCCTCGGCGGTGCCGCCGCGCTCGCCCTGTCCGGCTGCGCCGCGAGCGCCGAGGCCGAGACCCTCGACAACGGCGACCAGAAGGACCTCACCATCGCCGTGTTCAACGGCTGGGACGAGGGCATCGCCGCGAGCGAGCTCTGGAAGACCGTGCTCGAGGAGCAGGGCTACGACGTCGAGCTCGAGTACGCCGACGCCGCCCCGGTCTTCCAGGGTCTCAGCGACGGCGACTACGACGTCACGCTCGACACGTGGCTGCCCGTCACGCACGCGGACTACATCGAGCAGTACGGCGACGACATCGTCGACCTCGGCGCCTGGAACGAGGACGCCAAGCTCACGATCGCCGTGAACGAGGACGCCCCCGTCGACTCGCTCGCCGACCTCGCCGCCAACGCCGACGCGTTCGACAACCGCCTCGTCGGCATCGAGCCGGGCTCGGGCCTGAACCGCGTCACGACCGACAGCGTCATCCCGACCTACGGCCTCGACGGCATCGACTACCTCACGTCCTCGACGCCCGCGATGCTCGCCGAGCTGACCGCGGCGACCGACGCCGGTGAGAACATCGCCGTCACGCTGTGGCGTCCGCACTGGGCCTACGACGCGTTCCCGCTCAAGGACCTCGAGGACCCCGAGGGCACGCTGGGCGACGCCGAGGGCATCCACTCGTTCGGCAGCGCGAGCCTCGAGGAGACCCACCCGACCCTCGCGGGCTGGCTGCAGGACTTCTCGATGGACAGCGAGCTGCTGTACTCCCTCGAGAACGCCATGTTCAACGAGAACGACACCGACGACTACGGCCCCGTCGTGGAGCAGTGGATCGCCGACAACCAGGAGTACGTCGACTCCCTGACCTCCTGAGGTCGGGTCGCGCCGTGACGGCGCGATGAGCCGAGAAGCGGATGCCGCGGGCGCACGTCGTGCCCGAGGCATCCGCTTCGTCGTGCTTTCGGCCCTTGAGACGCCGATCGGCGGGGACTATCGTCCGCATCGGTGCGGCCGCCGACGGCCGACGCGATGGAGGGGGAACCATGCGCCACGACGACGAGCTCGAGCCGACGTTCACGCGGGCGGGGGAGGCGACGACCGCGCGGCACACGCGGATCCCGGAGCTGCCGATGCTGCCGGAGACCGCGTACCGCATCATCCACGACGAGTCGATGCTCGACGGCAACGCGCGCCTGAACCTCGCGACGTTCGTGACGACGTGGATGGACGAGCACGGCGATCGGCTGTACCACGACGCCTTCGACAAGAACATGATCGACAAGGACGAGTACCCGGCCACGGCGGCGATCGAGGAGTACTGCTGGCGGATCCTCGCCGGCCTCTGGAATGCGCCCGACCCCGACGACGCGATCGGCACGTCGACCATCGGCTCGTCGGAGGCGTGCATGCTGGGCGGGCTCGCGCTGAAGCGCCGCTGGCAGCACGCCCGCCGCGCGGCGGGGAAGTCGACCGAGACGCCGAACCTCATCATGTCGAGCGCGGTGCAGGTCTGCTGGGAGAAGTTCTGCAACTTCTTCGACATCGAGATGCGCTTCATCGACACGAGCGACGAGCACCCGCTCATGGACGGCACCGGGCTCGAGGACGTGGTCGACGAGAACACGATCGGCGTCGTCGTGATCATGGGCGTCACCTACACGGGCTCATACGAGCCCGTGACGAAGGTCGCCGCGAAGCTCGACGAGATCCAGGCGGCGACCGGCCTGGACATCCCGATCCACGTCGACGGCGCCTCCGGTGCGATGGTCGCGCCGTTCCTTCAGCCCGACCTCGAGTGGGACTTCCGCGTCGAGCGGGTGCAGTCCATCAACACGTCCGGCCACAAGTACGGACTGGTCTACCCCGGCGTCGGCTGGGTCGTCTGGCGGAACACCGCCGCGCTGCCCGAGGACCTCGTGTTCCGGGTGAGCTACCTCGGGGGGTCGATGCCGACGTTCGCCATCAACTTCTCCCGCCCCGGAGCGCAGGTGCTCCTGCAGTACTACCGGTTCCTGCGGCTCGGCCGGCTCGGGTACACCGCGATCCAGCAGGCGTCGCAGGACGTCGCCGTGTTCCTCTCGGGCGAGATCGGCAAGCTCGATGCGTACGAACTGCTGACCGACGGCACCGACATCCCGGTCTTCGCATGGCGGCAGACGCCCGGGCACACCGACAAGTGGACGCTGTACCACCTCGCCGAACGGCTGCGGATCAAGGGATGGCTCGTGCCGGCCTACCCGCTCTCCGGCGGCCAGTCCGACCAGACCGTCATGCGCATCGTCTGCCGCAACGGCCTCAGCCACGACCTCGCCGAGGACCTGTTGCGCGACATCCGCGAGGAGACGGAGTTCCTCGACGGCCTCGACGCGCCGATGCCGCACGAGGGCCTCGTCCAGGCATTCCACCACTGAGCGGACGGGAGCGGGAACGGGATGGCGGCGCGCAGGGTCGGCAGGGTGCGTCGGCTGCGTCGCGAGGCGTGGGGCTTCGCGATCGGGTCGCTGTGCTTCCTCGTCGCGGCCTTCCCGTTCTACGCGGAATGGCTCGGGTCGGTCGGAGTGAACATCACGTTCGTGGTCGGCTCCGTGTTCTTCACGCTGGCCGCGTTCGTCCAGTTGAGCCTGAGCGGCCGGCACCTGCCGCGCCGACGCGTGACCAACCGGGCCGACTGGTGGGACTGGTGGGCGGCCGCGGTGCAGTTCGTCGGTACGCTGCTGTTCAACCTGAGCACCACGCTGGCCCTGCTGGCCGCGATCGCGGCGCCCGACTACGTGGGGGCGGGCTGGAAGCCGGACGCGTGGGGTTCGCTCGCGTTCCTCGCCGCGAGCGCGTTCGCGATGGTCGCGACGACGCACCGAGGCGAGCTGTGGGACACGGACGCGCGCACCTGGCACGGCACGTGGCTGGGCATGCTCGGCTCGGTGTTCTTCGGGCTCTCCGCGATCGGCGCCTACGTGATCCCGGAGACGGGGACGCTCCTGAACCTCCTCTGGGCGAACCTCGGGACCCTGCTCGGCGCGCTGTGCTTCCTGCTCGCTGCGCTGCTGTCGCGTCGTTGGGTCGACCGCGGCGAGCCGACGAGGGACGGGCCGACGCGCGTCGACGGCGCGGACTCGCCGGGCGACGCGACGGCGGCGTGGCCGTCGGCGGGTTCGGGCTCGATGCCCTGATCTGCTAGGCTTTCCCTTTGGCTGGGCGCTTCCACCGCTCAGACCGTGGACGAACCACCTGTATCTACCGCGCGAGCGGAGGGGCTCGCCTGCAGACAAGAGACCTTGGGAGGGGCCGTCCGGCCCCTCGGTATTGGAGGAAAGACCAATGGCAGCAGTGTGCCAGGTGACCGGAGCCGTCCCCGGCTTCGGCCACAACATCTCGCACTCGCACCGCCGGACGAAGCGCCGCTTCGACCCGAACGTGCAGAAGAAGACCTACTACGTGCCGTCGCTGCGTCGTAACGTCACCCTGAACGTGTCTGCCAAGGGCATCAAGGTGATCGACGCCCGTGGCATCGAGGCCGTCATCAAGGACATCCAGGCTCGTGGGGTGAAGCTCTAATGGCGAAGCAGCAGGACATCCGTCCGATCATCAAGCTCCGTTCGACGGCCGGCACCGGGTACACCTACGTGACCCGCAAGAACCGTCGCAACAACCCTGACCGTCTCGTGCTCAAGAAGTACGACCCCGTGGTGCGCAAGCACGTCGACTTCCGAGAGGAGCGCTAAGACATGGCCAAGAAGAGCAAGATCGCGCGCAACGAGCAGCGCAAGGTGGTCGTCGACCGCTACGCCGCGAAGCGTGCCGAGCTGAAGAAGACGCTCGTCGACGCGAACGCGACCGACGAGGCCCGTGAGGCCGCCCGCATCGGCCTGCAGAAGCTGCCCCGCAACGCCTCGCCGGTGCGCGTGCGCTCGCGCGATGCCATCGACGGCCGCCCCCGTGGCGTGCTCACGAAGTTCGGCGTCTCGCGCGTCCGCTTCCGTGACATGGCTCACCGCGGTGAGCTGCCCGGCATCACGAAGTCGAGCTGGTAACTCCACCCGCTTCCCGAGAGGGGCGTCCCGGTCTCCGGGGCGCCCCTCTCGTCGTTCCCGCGCAGTGCTCCGGCGGCCGGGCCCGACGGATGACACGGCATCCGTCAAGCCCCCGGCGAACCTGCCCGAACGGACCGGAAATCCGCGTGTTTCCGCGGGACTCTGCTACATTCGAGGCGGCCTGAACGGCTACGGGGGCGATCGATGCGATCCGTTCTCCGTGTTTCCACACGACAGCTGTACCAACAGCGAAGGTCCGAGGAGGACATTCAATGGCTGACAAGTCGCTCAACAAGTCGGAGCTCGTTGCCAAGATCGCCGCGTCGACGGGCCAGAGCCAGACGGCCGTCGACGCCGTGCTCAACGGCTTCTTCGACACCCTCGCCGAGTCGGTCGGCTCGGGCACCAAGGTGTCCATCCCGGGCTGGCTCGCCGTCGAGCGCACCCACCGCGCCGCCCGCACGGGCCGCAACCCGCAGACCGGCGAGACCATCCAGATCGCCGCCGGCAACTCGGTCAAGGTGACCGCGGGCTCCAAGCTCAAGGCCGCCGCGAAGTAACCCGCGCGCGTCCTCAGACGCATTCCGCGACTCCCGAAGGGGCGCCCGGTACTCCCGGGCGCCCCTTCGTCGTGCCCGGGGCGATCGCTCCCAGCCGGCTCGCCTAGGCTCGTACGGTGATCCGTTCCGCCCGCGTGCTGGGCCCAGCCGCCCTCGTCGCCGTCGCGCTCGCCGCGATGACCGCCGCGCTCGTCTACGGCGGCGGCGCGGAGCCGTACCCGATCCAGGACCCGGGCCCGATCGCGCGGTGGGGCGTCCCCGTCGCGAAGCTGCTCGTGAACCTCGGCGCCGCGGGGATGATCGGCGCACTCGTGCTGGCCGTCTGGGCGTTGAGCCCGAAGCGACGCGAGTTCGACCTCGCGCTCGACGTGGCCGCGGCATCCGCCGCCGTGCTCACCGTCGCGAGCGCCGCGACCGGCGTGCTGACCTTCATGCTCGTGACGGGCGCGGAGTTCTCGCTCGGGGACCGCTTCGGCCAGCAGCTCGGCCAGTTCGTGACGTCGATCGAGCTCGGCCAGGCGTGGCTCGCGACGACCCTGATCGCGGCCGCGGTCACCGTGCTGTGCTTCGCCGTGCGGAACCACACCGCGCTCGTCTTCGTCGCCGTGCTGGCGGTCGTCGCCCTCGTGCCCATGGCGCAGCAGGGCCACGCGGCCGGTGCGTCCGGCCACGACGAGGCGGTCACGGCGCTCGGGCTGCACCTCGCCTTCGCGGCGGCCTGGCTCGGCGGACTCCTCACGATCGTGCTGCTGAAGCCCGCGCTCGACGGCGATCGGCTCGGGGTCGTGCTCACGCGCTACTCGACGGTCGCGCTCATCGCGTTCATCGTCGTCGCCGTGTCCGGCTACGCGAGCGCCGCCCTCCGGATCGGGACCTGGGACCAGCTCGCCACGCAGTACGGCGTGCTGGTCGTGATGAAGGTGGCCGCGCTCGTGGCCCTCGGCCTGTTCGGCGCCACGCAGCGGCGCGTGCTGATCGACCGGATGCTGCGGGCCGACGCCGCGCGCACCGATCGCGGCGCAGCCGGCGGATCCGCGAACCGGACCTTCTGGCTGCTCGTCGTCATCGAGCTCGCCTTCATGGGCATCGCCTCGGGCGTGGCCGCAGCACTCGCCCGGACGGCGACGCCCATCGACGAGGACGTCTCGGGTGGGCTCGCGCGAACGCCTGCCGAGATCCTCACGGGCGAGCCCCTGCCTCCCGCTCCCGACGCGACGGCCTACTTCACCCAGTGGAGCCCCGACCTGCTCTGGCTCATCGCGTGCGGGTTCGGCATCTTCTTCTACGTCGCGGGCGTGCTCCGGCTGCGACGTCGCGGCGACCGCTGGCCGATCTACCGCACCGTGCTCTGGGTCGCGGGCCTGCTGCTCCTCGCGTGGGTCACGAGCGGCGGCGTCGCGGCGTACGAGAACTACCTCTTCTCCGCCCACATGCTCGGGCACATGATGCTGACGATGGCGGTGCCGGTGCTGCTGGTGCCCGGCGCGCCGGTGACGCTCGCGGCTCGAGCCATCCGCCCGCGGAAGGACGGCAGCCGGGGTGGGCGCGAGTGGATCCTGCTCGCCGTGCACTCGAGGTTCGCGTCGATCATCGCGAACCCCATCGTCGCGGCGGTGCTCTTCGCGGGCTCGCTCTGGGTCTTCTACTACTCGCCGCTGTTCCGGTGGTCGATGGAGGACCACATCGGGCACGAGTGGATGATCACCCACTTCCTCATCACCGGGTACCTCTTCGTCCAGTCGCTCATCGGGATCGACCCGGTGCCGTACCGCCTTCCGTACGCGTTCCGGCTGCTCCTGCTGCTCGGCACGATGGCGTTCCACGCGTTCTTCGGCCTGGCGATCATGATGGGCACGGGGCTGCTGCTCGCCGACTGGTACGGCGCGATGGGGTGGGGCACCGATGCGCTCGCCGACCAGCAGCTGGGAGGCGGCATCGCCTGGTCGATCGGCGAGATCCCGACGGTGGCGCTCGCCATCACCGTGGCCGTGCAGTGGTCGCGCACCGACGCGAAGGAGTCGAAGCGTCGCGACCGGCACGCCGACCGCACGGGCGATGCCGAGCTCGAGGAGTACAACGCGAGGCTCGCGGCCCTCGCCGAGCGCGACGGGGTGCGCTGAGCTCGTCCGGTCGCGCTGAGCGGACTGAGCGGATCAGCGCAACTGGATCGAGATCGACCCGTCGGGCCGCACGGTCGCCTCGAGCGCGAGCGTGAAGGACTCGTCCTGTTCGAGCGTCGAGAACGCGCCGTCGAACAGCGACTGCACGTCGACCGAGATGTGCGCGAGCCCCGGGGTGGGCGGCATCTCGAACCTCGACTCGCTCGGCACGAGCGTGACGGCCGGGGACTCGACGATGCTCCACACGGGATCGCCCACCACGCGGTCGTCGATCACGACGCCGAACGGGCATCCGGCCGGCTGGAGCACGGGCTGGCTCGCGCACTGGTCCACGAGGTACTCGTCGACCTTGACCTGGACGCGTTCCAGGAACGCCGCCGTGGGGAGGGAGTCGACCGTGACGGCGGCCCTCGCCCCCGGCTCGGCGATGACCTGGACCGGGGCGGCCTCGAGGAGCGTCGACTGGTATCCGAACTCGTACACGGCGGGAGCGATCGCGAGGTACTGCGTGGTCTGCGTGAACGCGGCGAGATCGTCGCCCGTCTTCGCAGCGCGTGCGTCGAGCGTCAGCGACCCGACCGTGAACAGCGGGCTCTGGGCCGCCGTGACCTCGATCACCGCGAGCGGGCTCGTCGCGAACTCCCAGCGGTGCAGCAGGCCGTAGAGCGGTTCGATCGGGCTCACGACGAACGCCGTCTGCACGATCGACGCGTCGAGCCGATAGCTCACGGTCACCGTGTGCCGCCCGTCGTCATGGGCCTCGTCGGAGACGACGCGGACGTCCTCGGGACCGGACTCCACGACGTTCGAGCGCAGCATCGCGGTGGAGATGTCGGCGGGGAGCCCCGCGCCGGCCAGGTCGCCCTCATCGAGCCGGACGCCCGGCGTCGCGGCGGCGTTCACGATGTCGTCGCGCGCGATGGCGTCGAGGTAGCGTTCGACGAAGGCGGGCGCGCCGTAGAGGCTCTGGTTCAGCCCGCCGAGGGCGGCGAGGAACCCGGCGACGAGCATGACGGCGAGGCCTGTCCACCCGACGATCGCGACCGGCGACAGGCGTCCCTCACGTCGGCCCGAGCTCCCCACCCGGCAAGTCTAGACAGGGCCGTGTGACGGACCTGTTTCTCCACAACGTCGCGTGACGGGTCGACGGATGCCCCGGCCGGGGCCTCGGGGCGACGAGCTCGGTCTACAGTGAAGACGCCCGCCCGCGGCATCCGCCCCACGACCCGGGAGCGCGCAGCGGCGCACCAGAACCCCGTCGAACCCAGCGAGACCGAAGGCCGACCGTTGCAGCACGTGACCCTGACCGCCGAGCAGCAGGCGGTGTTCCGGGCGATCGAGCACACGCGCGAGCACGTGTTCGTCACCGGTCGGGCGGGCACGGGCAAGTCGACGCTGCTGAACCACCTGAACTGGAACACCTCGAAGCAGATCGTCATCTGCGCGCCAACGGGGGTCGCGGCGCTCAACGTCGGCGGCCAGACCATCCACTCGCTGTTCCGCCTGCCGATCGGCGTGGTCGCCGACCACGACATCGACCAGAACGACGCGGTCCGCAAGATCCTGAACGCCATGGACACGCTCGTGATCGACGAGGTCTCGATGGTCAACGCCGACCTGATGGACGCGATGGACCGCTCGCTCCGGCAGGCGCGCCAGCGCCCGCACGAGCCGTTCGGGGGAGTGCAGGTCGTGCTGTTCGGCGACCCCTACCAACTCGCACCGGTGCCGGGGTCGGGCGACGAGCGCCGGTACTTCGCCGACACGTACCGCTCGATGTGGTTCTTCGACGCCAAGGTCTGGGATGAGGCCGACCTGCGCATCTACGAGCTCGGCGAGATCCACCGGCAGCACGACGACGCCTTCAAGCACATGCTGAACGCGGTCCGCCACGGGATGGTCACGGCCGAGATCGCCGAGGTCCTGAACGACACGGGCGCGCGGCGGCCGCTTCCCGAGCAGGGCGCGATCACGCTCGCGACGACGAACGAGACCGTGAACCGGATCAACCGGGCGGCGCTCCACCGGCTCCCCGGGCACTCGATCGCGAACGAGGCCGACGTGAACGGCGAGTTCGGCGGCCGCGGGTATCCCGCCGACGAGCGGCTGGAGCTCAAGGTCGGCGCGCAGGTCATGTTCCTGCGCAACGACACCGCGGGCTGGGGCGAGGCTCCGCGCTGGGTGAACGGCACGATCGGCACGGTCACGTCGCTCGAGCGCGAGGTGCGCGTCGAGATCGACGGCGAGGAGCACGAGGTCGAGCCGGCGACGTGGGAGAAGTACCGGTACTCGTGGGACCCGGTCGCCAAGAAGCTCGAGCGCGAGATCGTGGCCGAGTTCACGCAGTTCCCGCTCCGCCTGGCGTGGGCGGTCACCATCCACAAGTCGCAGGGCGCGAGCTACGACGCCGCGATCGTCGACCTCGGCTCGCGCGTCTTCAGCCCCGGACAGACCTACGTCGCCCTCTCGCGACTGACGAGCCTCGACGGGCTCTACCTCGCGCGTCCGCTCGTGCCGCGCGACATCATCGTCGACCGCGACGTCGAGCGGTTCATGTCGGGCGCGACCCGCGAGCTCGGGTCGGCCGGCGAGCCGCCCGCCTGAGCGCCGTCCCGAACGCGCCCGCCGATCTGGGAGACTCGCCCTCATGGCATGGGTGTTCCTCGCACTGGCGATCGCGGCCGAGGTCGCCGCGACGAGCCTGATCGGGTTCACGGCGGGCTTCACCCGGCTGTGGTGGACCGTCGTCGTGCTCGCAGGGTACGGGTTCTCGTTCTGGATGCTCGCGCTCACGGTCCGCGAGCTGGAGATCGGCATCGTCTACGCGATCTGGTCGGGCGTCGGCACCGCTGCGATCGTCGCGATCGGCGTCCTGTTCCTCGGCGAGTCGATCTCGGTGCCGAAGCTCGTCGGGATCGGGCTCATCGTGGCCGGCGTGCTCGTGCTCAACCTGTTCGCCGCGGAGTCCGCCGCGCACGGCTGATCCGGCGCGTCGGGCGGGCGCCCGGTTCTCGTGTCGCGGACGAAGGTGCGACCGGGGGCGTCATCGCCACGCGCCCCCGGCCGCGGTCTGGGAGGTCAGTGGTGGTGCGCCCGATCCGAGGGCGCGTCGCCGGAACGCGTGCCGTGCTCTCCGTGCGGCACGGCGGAGCGACCGGCTTCGGTGGCGGCGAGGGCCGGCGTCGCGAGCGCCGAGACCAGCACGGCCCCGATCGCGAGGCCGACGAGCGAGCGGCGGGCCTCCGACCCGGTCGCGGTCCGCGTCGCGGGCGACCTGCGTGCGGATGCGTCCGGCCCACGGTGATCGGCACGCCGACCGCGCGCGGCGCGGGCGACCGACAGCGCCACGACGGCGAGGAACACGCCGGCCGCCGCGAGCGGGAGGCCGGGGACATCCGCCAGCGCACCTGATGCGACGGCGGTTCCCGCCGTGAGGAGCGCCGCGACCGATGTCGCGAGCACCGCTCGCGGGGCGAGCGGGCGGCTCGCGCGGAGGGACAGGACGCCCCAGCCGAGCGCGGCGACGCCGAGCCCGGCCAGGGCGACCTGCGGTGCTCCCCCCGCACCGGCGGCGAGTGCCGTGAGGACCAGGCCGCCGCCGAGTCCGGCGAGCATCGGCCAGGCCCGGGTCATCGTCGCCGGTGCGTGCATGGCGGGCTCCCTAGGCCGTCGCCACGCGTGCGGTGCGCTCGGCGCCGAGTCCCACGCCGAGCAGCACGATCGCGCTGGCCAGGTGCAGGAAGTGGTCGGGCGTGTTGAGCGCGAGGATGTTGGCCGGCGTGCCGGCGATGAAGAAGCCGACCACGCCGAGCAGCAGGTAGGCCGCGCCGATGATCGTGTTGACGGTCTTCGCTGCGGCGACGTTCGACAGGCCCGCGATGAGGAGCGCGGCGCCGATCGCGAGGTGGGCGATGTTGTGGAGCGGGTTCACGGCGAACACGCCGAGGAGCAGGCCGCCCTCGGTGGCGATGAAGTCCACTCCGCCCGTCACGGCGAAGCCGAGCAGGCCGACGAGGACGTAGACCGCGCCGAACACGGTCGCGGCGATGCGGTTGGGTGAGTTCTTCATGGCGATGCCTCCTTGTCGTCGCGCGGCGGGCGCCGTGCTGGTAGGGGTTCGACGCGCCGTGGGGACCGGATTGGATCGGGCGGTCCTCCGATCGGGGGACACGGCCCCCGGGAGCGCGGCAGCCACCCCGGGGTCGCGGCGGAGCCGGGTGCGGTCGGCCGCGCCGATCGGGTTACAATCGCAGCGGACACACGGCGGGGGGCACGGTGGCTGCACGGACAGGGCGGTTGCGTCGGTTGGTCGCAGCGACGATGGCGTCTGCCGTCGTCGTCGCGATGTTCGCCGCGTGCACCTCGCCCGACCGACCGGCTGCCGACTTCGACCAGGTCGAGGGCGCCTTCGCGCCAGAGGTGGTCGAGCAGCTCGACGCGACCCTCGCCGAGGCCGTCAGGTTGAGCGGGTCGAGCGGTGCGGTCGCCGGGGTCTGGGCGCCCTGGGCGGGCAGCTGGACCGTGGGAACGGGCACGGTCGACCTCACGGACGGTGCCGATCGGGTGACGTCGGCGACGCGGTTCCAACTCGCCGACGGGACGGGCGAGCTGACCTGCGCGGTGATGCTGCGACTCGTGGACGCGGGCGTCGTCGAACTCGACGACCGGGTGTCCGAGATGGTGAACGGCATCCCCGGCCTCGAGGGCATCACCCTGGAGCAGCTCTGCCGCAATCGCTCGGGCATCGCCGACTACTACGGGCCGCTCCGCGCGCACTTCGTCAAGAACCCCGAGCGGATCTGGCCCGCGAACGAGCTGCTCGCGAGCGGGCTCGCGGCCGGTCGGAAGGGTGACCCGGGGACGACCTGGGTCGAGTCCCGCACCGGCATCCTGCTCCTCACCGCGGCGCTCGAGGAACGCACCGGACGGTCCTGGTCGGACCTCGCGGAGCAGTACGTGCTCGACCCGCTGGAGCTCGAGGGGACCGACCTCCCCGCGGCCTCCGACACGTCGTACGCCGACGCACTCGGCGGCTACGCGGCGACGTACGCCGACGGCAAGCCGGCGTGCGACGCGATCGTCGACGTCTCGAAGCGATCCAGCTCGATCGGCGGCACCGCCTCCGGCGCGCGCACGACGCTCACGGACGCGAAGGCCATCAGCGAGTCGTTCGCGACCGGCGCGATGTTCCAGGAGGCGACCGCGCGCGACGTCTGGACGCTCACGCCGTTCGGCGGCGACGCGCCCGGCTGGCAGGCGCAGGGCATCGGCGCGCAGCAGTTCGGGCCGCTGCGCGGGGTCGCCGGCGAGTCCATCGGAGCGCTCTCCGCGATGTTCACGGATCCCGAGACCGGCCTCACGGTCGTGCTCGCGCTGAACAACTCGACCGGCGGCGAGACGCTCGTCCGCGAGGCGGCGTTCGCGCTCGCCTCGATCGCCTCCAAGGCGTCGCCCGCCGAGGGGCGCGACCGGCCGCTCGTCGAGCTGCCATGGTCCCTCGAGCAGGCGACGCAGCGCATGACGGATGCCGCGCCCTGCCCCCTCCCGGCCGACGCCGAGGGATGAGACCTTGGACCCTGCGGCGGGACGATCGCGGGTCCAGAATGGCGCCGACGGGCAGCGGGCTCCGGCAGGGGGGAGGCGTTCGCATGTGCCGATGGCTGGCGTACTCGGGTGAGCCGCTCAGGACCTCGACGGTCCTGCTCGATGCCACGCACTCGCTCGTCGCGCAGTCGCTCGACTCCCCGCTCGGCGCGGAGACGGTGAACGGCGACGGCTTCGGCATCGGGTGGTATCCGATCGGGTCCGTCGCGGGGAGCATCCCGGCGGCGTTCCACAGCATCGAGCCGGCGTGGAACGACGACAACGTCCGGGAGCTCGCGCGAGCCGTCGAGAGCCCGCTGTTCTTCAGCCACGTGCGCGCGGCGGCCGGGCCGCCGATCCAGCGCACCAACTGCCATCCGTTCAAGTGGGAGAACTGGCTGTTCATGCACAACGGGTCCCTCTCGGAGTTCGCGGAGGTGAAGCGGGAGCTCACCTTCGCCGTCGACCCCTCCCTGTACCCGCACGTGATGGGCACCACGGACTCCGAGGTGCTGTTCCACCTGGCGATCACGAACGGGCTCGCCGACGATCCGGTGGCGGCACTGCGCGCCACCGTCGACCTCGTCGAACGCGTCGGCCGCGACCACGGCGTCATGTTCCCGATGCAGGGCACGGTCGCGGTCGCCGACGGCGCGACGATCTGGGCGCTGCGCTACTCCACGCAGGGCCGGTCGCGCACGCTCTTCCACTCGGCCGACATCCCGACCATCCGAAGCATGTACCCGGATGCCGAGCGGCTGAGCCAGTTCGGCGAGCACGCCCACGTCGTCGTGTCCGAGCCGCTCAACGACCTGCCGGGGCTCTTCACCGAGGTTCCGGAGTCCACCATCGCCATCCTCGACCGAGAGGGATACCACCATGAGCCCTTCCGAAGCGCAGCCTGAGCCTCCGGCCTCGACTGCGGCTTCGGCGGGCGCGACGTCGGAGGGTGCACCGGCCCCGACCTCGTGGGTCGTCGTCGCGGCGCTCTCCGCCGCGCAGTTCGTGATGGTCCTCGACAGCACGGTCATGAACGTGTCGATCTCCCAGGTCGTCGAGGACCTCGACACGACCGTCTCCGCGATGCAGGCCGCGATCACCTTCTACACGCTGACGATGGCCGCGCTCATGCTCGTGGGCGCGAAGCTCGGCGACCTGTGGGGGCGGCTGCGCGCGTTCGTGATCGGCGCGATCATCTACGCGCTCGGATCGCTCACGACCGCGCTGAGCCCGAACATCGCCGTCCTCTTCACGGGCTGGTCGGTCGTCGAGGGCGTCGGCGCGGTGCTCGTCATCCCGGCGATCGCGGCGCTCATCGCGGACAACTACGAGGGGCGACGGCGCGTGACGGCGTACGCGATGATCGGCGCCGCATCGGGCGCGGCCGTCGCCGCCGGACCGCTCATCGGCGGATTCCTGACGACTTACGCCTCGTGGCGGTACGTCTTCATCGGCGAGGTCGTCGTCATGGCGGTCGTGGTGCTCTTCGCGCGGCGGATCGCGGACCGGCACGAGCCGGTGCGGCTCCGCATCGACGTGCTCAGCGTGCTGCTCTCCTCCGCCGGGCTCATCGCCGTCGTGCTCGGGATGCTGCAGAGCAAGACCTGGGGCTGGATCATCCCGCTGCAGTCGCCGGAGATCGGCGGCGTCGAGATCGCCCCGCTCGGGGTCTCGCTCACGGCCTGGCTGATCATGGTCGGCGTCGGGCTGCTCGCCTGGTTCGCACTGCGCCAGCGCCGTCTCATCGACTCGGGCCGGGAGCCGTTCCTCGACGTCTCGCTCCTGCGCATCGCCCGCCTGCGGAGCGGGCTGTCGTCGCTCGGCGCGCAGTACGCCGTGACCGCCGGCCTGTTCTTCATGGTCCCCGTGTACCTGCAGATGACGCTCGGGCTCGACGCGCTGCAGACCGGGTTGCGCATCTTCCCGCTGTCGATCTCGCTGATCCTGTTCTCCTTCGCGGGCACGCGCCTGTCCACCCGCTGGTCGCCCAAGCGCATCGTCGTCGTCGGGCAGGTCGTGCTCGCGGCGGCCGGACTGCTGCTGCTGGCGTCGGTCGACCAGGAGCTCAGGCAGGTGGCGTTCAGCGTCGGGATGTTCATCGCGGGTGCCGCACTCGGCCTCCTGGCGTCGCAGCTCGGCAACGTGAACATGTCGAGCGTCGGCCCGGAGAAGTCGAGCGAGGTCGGCGGCATGCAGGGCGTGTTCCAGAACCTCGGCTCGTCGCTCGGGACGGCGCTCATCGGCTCGATGCTGATCAGCGCGCTCGCGACGTCGTTCGCGGGCGGGGTCGCCTCGAGCGACCTGCCCGGCGACGTGCGCACCGCCGTCGCCGAGGCCACGGACGACGGCGTCGAACTCGTGCCCGCGTCGACCGTCGCCGAGATCGGCACCGACGCCGGCCTGTCCGACGACGACGCCGCCGAGCTGACGCGCGTGTACGGCGACGCGCAGCTGCAGGCGCTCCAGGTGGCGTTCGTCGGGCTGATCGCCATCGCGCTGCTGGCCCTGCTGCTCTCGCGCGGCATCCCCGACGAGGTCGAGGGGCGCGCGCCGCCATCGCGCGGCGGACGGAACGCGAAGGTGCCCGAGGAGATCGAGGAACGACCATGACCGCACCCGCGTTCGACGCCCGCCCCACCGCATCGGAGGCCGCGCCGCGGCCCGCCTCGTCCGGCATCCCCGACCCGGCGCCGCGACACGACTTCGCGGGGCGCGCCGCAGCGGGGCGCGCAGCCCGCGTGAACGCCCCGCGCCGATCGCACGCCGGCTGGTCGCCGCCCGCGGACCGGCCCGACCCGGTGTCGCTGCTCGAGGAACAGGCGACGACGCGCGTCCCGGAGCTCGTGCCCATCCGCTACGCGCGCATGCTCGTGTCGCCGTTCACCTTCTACCGCGGGGCGGCGCTCATCATGGCGTCCGACCTCTCGGGCACTCCGGCCTCGGGGATCGTCGCGCAGATCTGCGGCGACGCCCACCTGTCGAACTTCGGGCTGTTCTCGTCGCCCGAACGGGACCAGGTCTTCGACGTGAACGACTTCGACGAGACGCTGCCGGGCCCGTGGGAATGGGACGTCAAGCGCCTCGCGGCGAGCTTCGAGATCGCGGCACGCTACCGCGGCTTCGACGACCACGACCGGCGGCGGATCGTCCTGACCTGCGTGGCGGCCTATCGCGAGCAGATGCGCCTGGCGGCGAAGGCCCGCGTGCTGGACGCGTGGTACGACCACCTCGACGCCGCTGCGCTGCGCGAGTGGTTCGAGCGCGAGCGAGCGGCGAGCCGGATCGGCCGGAAGCAGCTGAAGCGGAGCGAGGCGACGCTCGCCAAGGCGCGTCGCCGGGACAGCGTCCGTGCGTTCACCAAGCTCGTCCGGAGCGAGGGCGGCGTGATGCGCATCGCCGCCGATCCGCCGCTCATCGTGCCGATCGAGGAGCTCGTGGCGGACGAGATGTCGCGCGCCGACGAGGAGCGCATCATGCGGAGCCTGCTGCAGGACTACCGGACGACCCTGCCGCTCGAGCGCCACCCCATCGCCGAGTTCGACTACGTGCACATGGCGCGCAAGGTCGTCGGCGTCGGCAGCGTCGGCACGCGGGCCTGGGTCATCCTGATGCGCGGTCGCGACGACCGCGACCCGCTCATGCTGCAGGCGAAGGAGGCGCAGCCGTCGGTGCTCGAGCGCTTCCTGCCGCCGAGTCCGTACGAGAACCACGGCGAGCGAGTGGTGCGGGGCCAGCGCCTGATGCAGGCCGCGAGCGACCTCTTCCTGGGGTGGCAGCGCGTCACGGGCATCGACGGGGTGCGACGGGACTTCTACCTCCGTCAGCTCGCCGACGGCAAGGGCGCGGCGGACGTCGAGCTCATGACGCCGAAGGCGGGCCTCCTGTACGCGCAGATGTGCGGTGCCACGTTGGCCCGGGCCCACGCCCGCGCGGGCGACCGGGTCGCGATCGCGGCGTACCTCGGCGGGTCCGACCGCTTCGACGTCGCGATCGCCGCGTTCGCCGCCGACTACGCGGACCAGAACGAGCGCGACTACGACGCGTTCGCGCGCGCCGTCGCGTCCGGCCGGTTGGTGGCCGCCGACACGGAGTGAGCTCGGCCGGCGAGGGGCTGCGGCATCCGCCCCCGCCTTGGTAGCGTGCAAGGGTTCGGCTGCGCGCGAGGATGCGGCGGCCACGCGGCGACGGCCAGGGGAGGCGCGAATGTCGGCAACCGCAGGCGAGCACGGGGCGGCGCAGCCGCGCGAGATGTGGACGGGCCAGGTCGGCTTCATCCTCTCGGCGATCGGATCGGCCGTCGGGCTCGGCAACATCTGGCGGTTCCCGGGGGTGGCCTACGAGAACGGCGGCGGTGCGTTCCTCATCCCGTACCTCGTGGCGCTCGTCACCGCGGGCATCCCGATCCTGTTCCTCGACTACGCGCTCGGGCACCGCTTCCGCGGTGCGGCGCCGACCGCGTTCCGACGACTCGGCGGCGGACGCCTGAAGTGGCTCGAGAGCCTCGGCTGGTTCCAGGTGATGATCTGCTTCGTGATCGCGCTGTACTACACGGTCGTGATCGCGTGGGCGGCGAGCTACTTCGTGTTCTCGTTCGACCTCCGCTGGGGCGACGACACGGCCGGGTTCCTGGTCGGCGACTACCTGCAGGTCGGCGACCCGGGCTTCTCGTTCACCTTCGTGCCCGCGGTCCTCATCCCGCTCGTGATCATCTGGGTCGCCGCGATCGTGGTCCTGGCGTTCGGCGTCGCGCGCGGCGTCCAGCGCATCAACGTGATCTTCCTGCCGCTGCTGGTCGTGGCCTTCGCCGCGCTCGTGGTGCGGTCGCTGTTCCTGGACGGCGCCGGCGACGGGCTCAACGCGCTGTTCACGCCCGACTTCTCGGCCCTGGCCGACCCGAACGTCTGGATCGCCGCGTACAGCCAGATCTTCTTCTCGCTCTCGATCGCATTCGGCATCATGATCACCTACGCGTCGTACCGTCGGCGCCGCTCGAACCTGACGACGCCCGGCCTCGTGGTCGCGTTCGCCAACTCGTCGTTCGAGATCCTCGCCGGCATCGGGGTGTTCGCAACGCTCGGCTTCTTCGCGTTCGAGCAGGGGGTCGACGTCGCCGAGCTCGAGGGCCTCACGGGCGTCGGGCTCTCGTTCATCACCTTCCCCGCGATCGTCTCGCAGATGCCGGGCGGGCCGATCTTCGGCATCCTCTTCTTCGGCTCGCTCGCGATGGCGGGGTTCACGTCGCTGCTCTCGGTGCTCCAGGTCGTGTCGGCGGGGTTCCAGGAGAAGTTCGGGCTCACGCCCCGCCAGGCGGCCACGCGGGTCGGCGTCGTCTCGATGGTCCTCTCGGTGCTCCTCTTCTCGACGACGACGGGACTCATCGCGCTCGACACGGTCGACAACTGGGCGAACAACATCGGGATCGTCCTCTCCGCGGTGCTCGCCGGGATCTTCGCGTTCTGGGTGCTCCGCAAGGGCCCCGAGCTCCGCTACCACCTGAACGCGGTCTCGACCTTCCGGGTCGGCGGGGTGTGGACGCTGCTGGCGGGCGTGCTCGCCCCGATCATCCTCGGCTACATGCTCATCCAGCGCATCGTCTCGCTCGTCGTGGAGGGCTACGCCGGATACCCGGACTGGTACCTCGCCCTCATGGGGTGGGGCACGGTCGCGTTCTTCGTCGTGGCGGCGCTCGTGCTGACCGGCATCCGATGGCGACGCAGTCCTGACGCGTTCCGGCCGTGGCCGCCGTTGCCCGAGCCGACGCAGCGCGTCGATGCCGCCACGTCGACGGAGGGTGGCCGCTCATGACCGGGACCGCGATCTTCTTCCTCGTCCTCGCGATCGTGCTCGTGTGGGGCGGATTCACGGTGAGCGTGCTCGCGCTGAGCCGGAAGCCGGATCGGCACGACTTCCCGCCGGGCGGGGTGGACGACCACCGCGAGGACATCGGCCCGGTCGAGCGGGACACGTAGTCGGCGGGGGCGCAACCCCCTGAGCCGTCGCGGCGGCTCGCGGCATACTGTGGGAACCTCCGCCGGCGCGGAGGCCGAGAGGAGGTACGCCGTGGCCGAACCCGGGGCCGGCACGCAGGACGGCGAAGCGCGGGAGGGCGCGCCGACGAGCACGGGGTCGGGGGACGCCCGATCGCAGCGCGACGACCGCGGCCGATGGCAGCGGTTCCACGAGCGGTTCATCGTCGAGGAGCGGTACCTGTCGGCCAGGGCGCGCCGCAACCTGTACGTCGTGGCCGCGGCGCTCGTGGCCGTGGGGCTCGTCGGCTTCTTCGTGGTGCTCGACTCGATCCTCGAGTCCGACGACCTCTCCTACATCGACGCGCCGATCGAGGCGTGGTTCGACTCGGGACGCACCGCATGGCTGACGACGTTCATGATCGTGCTCGCCGTGGGGTTCGGCCCCGTCGCGATGCCGATCATCATCCTCGTCACGACGGTGGCCTGGGGCGTGTTCGCGAAGCACGCATGGCGGCCGCTGCTCCTCGCGGGCGGGATGATCCTCGGCGTGATCGTCGTGCAGCTGCTCGCACCGCTCATCGCGCGCGACCGGCCGCCCGCCGACGAGATGCTCTTCGGCTACGACCCGACCTCCTCGTTCCCCTCCGGGCATG
The DNA here is from genome assembly GCF_009674665.1 of Agromyces kandeliae. Taxonomy (GTDB): domain Bacteria; phylum Actinomycetota; class Actinomycetes; order Actinomycetales; family Microbacteriaceae; genus Agromyces; species Agromyces kandeliae. The sequence continues at coordinate 242,208 of NZ_WKJD01000012.1, read as the reverse complement.
TCATGGGCGTCGCCGACTTCCTCTTCATCGGAACCTACCTCGTGTTCTCGCGGCACCGTCGGCCCGTCGTGACGGCGTTGGCGTTCGTCGCGGCCGCGGCCGTGGTGCTCCTCACGGCGGCGTGCCGGATCTACCTCGGGTACCACTGGGCGACCGACGCGCTCGGCTCGATCTTCCTCTCGCTCGTCGTCCTCGGCCTCGTGATCGCCGTCGACACCTGGCGCACGGTCCGCGTGGGCACGGCCGAGCAGATCGAGGAGTCCGACCGGCGACCGGAGGCATGGGGGCGCGATGAGCGGAGCTGACGGCACCGGCACCGGTCCGGACGCGTCGCCCCCAGGGACTGCGCCCACGGGACGTCGCGCCCACGCTCCGGCGCCGCTCCGGGTCAGCCGCCGCCCGTGGCTCGCGGCGGGGATCATCGCCCTGATCGCCGTCGCGCTCGTCGGCACCGTGATCGTGTACTCCGAGCGCCGGCCCTTCGGCTTCGAGGTCGACCTGATGACCGGGCTCTCCGCCGCCCGCACCCCGGCCGTCACCTCCGGCGCCCTCGTGCTCGACGTGCTCGGCGGCGGCGCGCTCTCGAACGTCGTCTTCCCGATCCTCATCGTGGCCGGCCTGCTCGTCTGGCGCCGGCCGTGGGCGGCGCTCTACTTCGGCCTCGCCGCGCTGGCGAGCGCGGGCGTGACGCGGCTCGTGAAGGTGCTGGTCGGCCGGGTCCGCCCCGAGGACATCCTCGTCCACCCCGACTTCGGCTCCTTCCCGTCGGGGCACAGCTCGGCGGCGGCGCTCATCGCGACCGCGCTCGGACTGATCTTCATGCGCACGTGGGTGTGGGTCGCGGGCATCGCGTGGACCGTGCTCATGATGCTCAGCCGCATGTACCTCGGCGCGCACTGGTTGAGCGACACGATCGGCGGCGCGCTCGTCGGGCTCGGCTCGGCGCTGGTCGTGTGGGCGCCGTTCGCGTACCGCCTGTACCGCGAGAACCGATTGCCGCATCGACCGGTGTGGCGGTCGGCCGACACGTCGGCGAACGCCTGACGCGCCGCCGGGGCATCCGCCAGTATCGGAACGGGGGCCGAATGGCAGCGAGCGACGAGCAGGGGCGGCGACGGATGCCGCGCTGGGTGCCGCCCGGCGTCGAGGTCGCGCGTCACTACCGCCGCGACTGGCTCGTGCCCGACCTTCGCGCGGGGATCGTCGTCACGGCCCTGCTCATCCCGGCCGGCATGGGGTATGCGCGCGTCGCCGGGCTGCCGCCCGAGACCGGCCTCTACGCGACGATCGTGCCGCTCCTCGCCTACGCCCTCTTCGGGCCGAGCCGCATCCTCGTCCTCGGGCCGGACTCGGCGCTCGCGCCGATCATCGCGGCGGCGATCCTGCCGCTCGCGGTCGGCGACGACGAGCGGGCGGTCGCGCTCGCCGGGTTGCTCGCGATCATGGTCGGCGCGATCCTGCTCCTCGGCGGCGTGCTGCGTCTCGGCTTCGTCACCGACCTGCTCTCCAAGCCGATCCGCGTCGGGTACCTGAACGCGATCGCCCTGCTCGTGCTCATCTCGCAGGTCCCGGCGCTGCTCGGCTTCTCGGTCGACGGGGACTCGCCCGTCGCCGAGGTCGTCGCGATCTGGTCGGCCCTCGTCGGCGGCGAGGCCGATCCGATCGCGGTCGCGTTCGGGCTCGGCTCGCTCGTGGTGATCGTCGGCCTGACGCTGCTCCGGTCGCCCGTGCCGGGCGTGCTCGTCGCGGTCGTCGCGGCGACGCTCCTCACCTGGATCCTCGGTCTCGGGGAACGGCTGCCCGTGGTGGGCGCGCTGCCGGCCGGCCTGCCCGCTCCCGCGCTCGGCGGGCTCGAATGGGCGGATGTCGCCGGCCTCGCGCTCCCCGCTGCGGGCATCGCCCTCGTCGCCTTCACCGACACGGCGGTGTTCTCGCGTTCGCTCGCAGCGCGCCGCGGTGAGACGGTGAGCGGGAGCGCCGAGATGGCGGCGATCGGCTCGGCCAACGTGGCCTCGGGCCTGTTCGGCGGCTTCCCGATCTCGGCGTCGTCGTCGCGGACGCCCGTCGCCGAGCAGGCGGGCTCGAAGTCCCAGCTCACGGGCGTCGTGGGCGCGGTGCTCCTGGTCCTGTTCATCGTCCTCGCGCCGGGCGTCACGGAGTTCCTGCCGTCGGCGACGCTCGCGGCGGTCGTGGTGACGGCGGCGGCGCGACTCATCGACGTGCGCGGCTTCGTCCGGCTGGTCGGCATGGACCGGGTGGATGCCGCGCTCTCGGCGGCCGCGTTCGTCGGGGTGTTCGTGTTCGGCGTCATCGAGGGCATCGCCGTCACGATCGGGCTGTCGCTGCTGGCGTTCGTGTACCACTCATGGCGACCGTACCGGGCCGAGCTCGGCAGGGTCACCGGACTCCGCGGTTACCACGACCTGTCGCGCAACCCCGAGGGCGAGCGGATCCCGGGCGTCGTGATCGTGCGGTTCGACGCGCCGTTGTTCTTCGCCAACGGCGGCCTGTTCGACGACTTCGTGCGCTCGCGCGTCGAGGCGGCCGGGGCGGACGTCCGCACCGTGATCCTCGCCGCGGAGCCCATCACCGACATCGACACGACCGCGGTGGACGAGTTCGTCGAGCTCGACGACTGGCTCGCGAACCGCGGCATCCGCCTCGTCATCGCCGAGATGAAGGACCCGGTCGTCGACGTGCTGCGCCGGTACGGGCTCGCGGACCGCTTCACGCCGGACCGGTTCGCGCCGACGGTCGGCGCCGCCGTCGACGAGATCACCGGCACGCTGCGGGGCGACCTCGAGGGCACGAAGTGGGACGCGGACCGTCCCGACGACCGGGAGGGCCCGTCGGGCCCCGACGGGCCGGAGCATCCTGGCCGCCCCCCGCAGCCCGACCGGTGACGCTCACCAGGTCGAGTCGCCGCGGATCACCGCGTCGGAGCCTCCGTCGATGAACACGACCTGGCCGCACAGGTGCGCGTTCTCCTCGCCGGTGAGCCACGCGAGCAGGTACGCCACGTCGCGCGGCTGGAAGATGCCGTTCAGCGGCATGGGCACCATCTCGAGGATCGACGCCCGGGCCTCCTCGGTGCTCGTGTACGCCTCGGTCATGGGCGTGACGACGACGCCGGGCGCGATCGCGTTCAGCGGGATGCCGGCGCCCGCCCAGTCCGGCCCGGCCGCGTTGCGCCGGATCCACCGCGCGAGCGCGCGCTTGCTCGTGCCGTAGATCAGGTTCGCCTCCTCGGGCGCACCCGCCTCGAGCTCCGCAGCCCGAGCGAGCGCCGCCGGCTCGTCGCCCGCGAGGAACGCGTCGAGCAGGGCGTCGTCCGGCGGATACAGGGACGCCATCGAGGCGGTCGCGACCGCACGGGGGGCGTCCGACCCCGCGAGCAGCGGCCGAAGGCCCTCGAGCGTCGCGATCGTGCCGAAGTAGTTGACCGCGGCGGCCTTCGCGATCGGGGTGGCGAGGCCGGCGTTGGCGATGATCGCGTCGATGCGCCCGTCGGCGGCGTCGGCGACGCCGGTGACGAGGTCGGTCCGGCCCTGCGCGGTCGTCAGGTCGACGTTCACGTCGGCGTCGCGCAGGTCGACCCCGATGACGCGGTGGCCGCGTTCGGTCAGGAGGTCGGCGGTCGCACGGCCGATGCCGCTCGCGGATCCGGTGACGACGTACGTGCGTGGCATGGCTGCTCCAGCTTCGTTGCGGATGTCGCGCCGTCCTCCGGCGCGCGGGTCCGGGATCCGGCCCCGCTTCGAGCCTCCCCGGCGGCCCGCGGCCCGCGCGGGTCGTTCGACCCACGGGTCATCCGGGCCGCCGCCTAGCCTCGGAGTCGGGAGGTGCGGGATGAGCAACGGGTCGAACGCGGGTCTCGCCGGAGGCGGCGCGATCTACGGTCTCGGGATCTTCGGGGCATGGGTGTACTTCTGGCAGCAGGCCGACGCGTTCTGGGAGTACGTCTGGGCGATCTTCCAAGGCCTCTTCTGGCCGGCGTTCATGGTCTACGAGCTCTTCGCGGCCCTCGGCGATTGAGCGAGCCCACTCCCGGACCCAGCCGCCGCAGCGTCCTCGCGATCGGCGCGGCCGCCGTCGGCGCCATCGCGGTCGGCGCGAGCGGACTCGCCTGGTGGACCGCATCGCAGGTCACCGGGACGGACCCGGTCGCACCCGGGGCGACCGACGGGACGGACGCGTCCGGGTCCCCGGCCGACGGCTCCGCGGGGGAGACGTTCCGCGAACCGGAGGTGCGCTCGAGCTCCGGCGGCCGGCTCGACCTCGAGCTCGCCGCGGCCGCGACGACCGTGTCGATCGACGGGCGGCAGGTGCGCGTCCTCGGGTTCGAGGGCGGGATACCCGGACCCACGCTGCGGGTCCGCGCCGGCGACCGGATCTCCCTCCGGTTCCGGAACGAGCTCGGCGCGACGACCAACCTGCACACGCACGGCCTGGAGGTCTCCCCGGAGGGGAACTCGGACAACGTCTTCGTCATGATCCCGGCCGGCGGCACCTTCGACTACGCCTACGAGCTCGGCGACGACCACCCGCCGGGGGTGTTCTGGTACCACCCGCACCACCACGGCACGACCGCCGAGCAGCTGTTCGCGGGCCTGTACGGCGCGATCATCGTCGAGGAGCCGGATCCGCTCGAGGTCGACCGCGAGCGGGTGCTCGTGATCGCCGACATCTCGTTCGACGCGAGCGGCGACGTCGCGACCGCGACCAGGTTCGAGCGGATGCTCGGTCGCGAGGGCGACCTCGTGCTCGTGAACGGACTGCTCCTGCCGACGATGGCCGCGGCGCCGGGGGAGCGCGAGCGGTGGCGGATCGTGAACGCCTGCACGTCGCGGTACCTCCGGCTGCGCCTCGACGGGCAGCGGATGCGGCTGCTCGGCATCGATGCCGGTCGCTTCGCCGAGCCTCGCGACGTCGACGAGATCGTCCTGCTGCCGGGCAATCGCGCCGACGTCCTCGTGGACGCGGCGGCGGGCGAGGCCGTGCTGCAGACCCTGCCGTTCGATCGCGGCAGCATGGGCGCGATGGGCGCGCCGCGGAGCGCGACGACCGGTGCCGACCTGGCGCGGTTCGTCGTCCAGGGGGATGCCGCGGCATCCGTCGCACCACTGCGCGCGGCATCCGCCGCACCTCGCGACCTCCGCGACGAGGAGGTGACCGGACGCCGGACCCTCACCCTCGCGATGGGAGGCATGGGCGGCGGCATGGGCCAGGGCATGGCGTTCACGATCGACGGACGGACGTTCGCCGAGGGACGGACGGACCTCGAACCCCGGGCAGGGGCGATCGAGGAGTGGACGATCGAGAACACCAGCACCATGGACCATCCGTTCCACCTGCACGTCTGGCCGATGCAGCTGGTCGAGGTCGACGGTGCGCCGGTCTCGGAGGTGGACCGGCGCGACGTCGTGCCGGTGCCGGCCGGCGGCCGGGTGGTCGTACGCATCGCGTTCGAGGGCATCACGGGTCGAACGGTGTACCACTGCCACATCCTCGATCACGAGGACCTCGGGATGATGGGCGCGATCCGCGTCGCCTGAGGGCCCGGGACGCCCGACGGCGGCGGCGGGTGCGACACGCAGCACCGGGACCAAAGGCCGCCCGTCCGGGTTGCTCACGAGTACCGTGTGACTCGTCAGCGCAGCCGTCGAAAGGAACTCCCCGTGGATCTGTGGCAGTGGTTCTGGTTCGTCTTCTGGATCTTCGCCTACGTCGCGTACCTGATGGCGCTCATCTACATCGTGATCGACATCTTCCGCGACCAGTCGCTGAACGGCTGGCTCAAGGCGGTCTGGATCGTCTTCCTGGTGTTCCTGCCGTGGCTCACGGGTCTCGTCTACCTCATCGCGCGCGGCCGCGGAATGGCCGAGCGCTCGGCGAGGAAGCAGGTCGAGTACGAGACGCACACGGCCGAGGAGTACCGCCAGATCTCGTTCGCGAGCCCGTCCGAGGAGATCGCCAAGGCGCAGGCGCTGCGTGACCAGGGCGTCATCAGCGACGGCGAGTTCGAGGCGATCAAGGCGAAGGCGCTGGGGTCGAAGTTCTGAGCAGCGGGTCGACCGACGCGCGGCACCGGGCGCGGTACCGCGAGATCGCGGCGGTGCTGCGCCGTCACAGCTTCGGTTTCCTCGCCGGTCTGGTCGGCGCGGGCCGACGCGTCCCGTTCCGGCGCGGCGCGCCGGACGACGGAACCGCGGACGCGCTGGCCGCGATCGGACCGGAGCACCTCCGCCTCGCCCTCGAGGAGCTGGGACCGACCTTCATCAAGTTCGGGCAGCTCCTCTCCACGCGCTCCGACCTCGTGCCGCCCGCCTACTCGGACGAGCTCGCGAAGCTGCAGGACGCCGCTCCGCCCGTCCCGGTCGAGCAGGTCCGCGCCGTGATCCGCAGCGAACTCGGCGCCGACGCCGACGAGCTGTTCGCGGAGTTCGAGGACGAGCCGCTGGCATCCGCCTCGATCGGACAGGCGCACGCGGCGGTGCTCGACGACGGCACGGAGGTCGTCGTGAAGGTCCGTCGCCCGGGCGCCGTCGCGCAGGTGCAGCAGGACCTCGAGATCATGCGCAACCTCGCCGACCGGGCGAGCCGGACGTGGAACCTCGCGCGCGACCACGACGCCCGCGGGCTCGCGGAGGAGTTCGCGCAGACCCTGCTCGCCGAACTCGACTACCTGCAGGAGGGGCGCAACGCCGAGCGCTTCGCCGAGGACTTCGAGTTCGAGGCGGATGTCGCGATCCCGCGCGTCTTCTGGGACTACACGACCTCGCGCGTGCTGACCCTCGAGCGCATGACGGGACTCAACGTCGGCGATGCGGCCGCGCTCGACGCGGCCGGCGTCGATCGCAAGCGGGTGGCCCGTCGCGGCGCCGAGATCGTCCTCAAGATGACGTTCGAGGACCGGTTCTTCCACGCCGACCCGCATCCGGGCAACCTGTTCGTCCAGCCCGACGGCACGATCGCCCTCATCGACTTCGGCATGGTGGGCGAGATCGACGAGTCGCTGCGCGACCAGTTGGGCGCACTCTTCGTCGCGCTGGTGCGCGGCGACCCCGAGCGGCTCGCCTCGGCTCTCATCGACCTGTCGCCGACCTCCGCAGGGGCGGATCGCGAACTGCTGCAGGACGACCTCGCCGACTTCCTCTCGCGATACCGGCTCGACTCGCTCCGCGAGACGCCGTTCGCGCGCATGATCGCCGAGCTGTTCGGCATCCTGCGCCGGCACCGGCTGCGGCTGCCGCGGGAGATGGCGCTCCTGTTCAAGGCGCTCCTCGTCATCGAGGGCCTCGCACTTCGGCTCGATCCGGAGTTCCGCCTGGGCGAGACGCTGCGTCCGTACGCGCAGAGGCTGGCGCGCGAACGGCTCAGCGCGACCGTGCTCGCCAAGCGCATCGCGCGGGCGACCGCCGACCTCGGCGAGCTCGCGCTCGACATGCCGGGGACCCTGCGTCGACTGCTCGAGCACGCCGATGAGGGCGGGATCCAGGTCCACCTGCGGGCCGCCGAGCTCGAGCCGTTGGTCGGCCGGGCCGAGCGCATCGGCAACCGCCTGGTCGCCGGGATGATCAGCGCCGCGTTCATCACCGGCGTCGGCAGCCTGGTCGCGAGCGAGCGGCGGTGGCGTTCGTGGGAGGGCGTGATGCTCGGCACGGGGCTCGGCGTGATCGGGTCGCTGGGCGGCTACCTCGCGTGGACGATGCGCCGGACGGGGTCGCGGCGCCGGCGCTGAGGGCTGTGGAAACGGGGACTGTCGTCCCCCGTGCGGGGTGCCCTATGCTCGGCGGGTGGCCGACCCCGACGGCGCACTCGCGCACCCCCCGATGCGAGCCGAGCGTGTATCGCGCGCTCGGCCGTCGATCGGCGCGGAGCCGTTCCAGGCCGTCCTCCTCGCCGCGCAGGCGGGGGCCCGCTGGGCGAACTCCGAGCTCTGGAACGAGTACGCGCCGGCCGTGGCCGCCTTCCTCAGGGCGCGCGGCTCGCGCGAGCCCGACGACCTCACGAGCGAGGTGTTCCTCGCGGTGTTCGACCGGCTGGGCGCGTTCCGGGGCGGCGAGGCCGACTTCCGCGCCTTCGTGTTCACGATCGCGTACCGCCGGCTCACCGACGAGCTGCGCCGTCGCCGGCGTCGCGGAGAGCACGAGGAGTGGCAGCAGGAGCTGGACTCGCGGCGGGCCCCGAGCGCCGAGGACGAGGCTCTCGGCCGGTTGGGCGATCGATCCGCCCGCGAGCTCATCGACGCGCTCGTACCGGACCAGCGCGACGTCATGGTGCTCCGGATCCTGGGCGACCTCACCGTCGACCAGGTCGCGGTCGTGCTGGGCAAGCGCCCGGGTGCCGTGAAGGCGCTCCAGCGGCGGGCCCTGGAATCGATGCGGAAGAAGATCGCGACCGGCCGTACCCCTGCACGGGCATTCGGCGATGGCAGGGAGTGAGATGACGAGGCACCGGATCACCGACCACGACGCAGAGGCGCTGCTGCACGGCCGTTCCCCCCGCGGCCGTGACGAGCTCTCCCCCCTCGCCGATGCGATCGCCGGCTTCCGGGCATCGTCATCCGGGAGGCCGCCGCGGCCGAGCGCCGCGGTGGCCTCCCGACTCGACCTCGGCCATCGGTCCGAGGTCGAGTTCGTCCCCGATGCAGACCCGGGCGTGGCGGCGCCCGCACCTGCGCGCGCGCCGTCGGCGAGGAGACGAGTGGTGATGGAGTGGTTCGCGGGCCTGGGGCTCGCGGCGAAGATCTCGATGGGCGCGGTCGCCGCGGTGGCCGTCGGCGCGACAGGTGCCGGAGCGGCCGGGGCCGTCGGCATGCTGCCCGAGCCCGCGCAGGTCGTGTTCGACGAGATGGCCGGCACGGAGCACGGCATCGATCGCGCGGGCGACTCGGCCGGGCTCGATGGTGCGACGGAGGCCGAGGACGCGGGCGTCGACGGCGCCGGGCTCGAGCACGCCGAGGAGCAGGCCGGTTCGGGCCTCGAGATCGCGGTGGAGCACGCCGACGAGAACGCCGAGTTCGGCCTCGAGACCGCCGAGGAGAACGCGGGCTCCGGGATCGGCACCGGCGAGGAGGCGTCCGACGGCGCCGCGCCGGAGGGCGCGGGCGATGCAGCCGACGATCCCGGCTCCCAGCCGGAGGACGCGGGCTCCCAGGCGGACGACGCGGGCTCGCAGGCCGGCGATCGCCCCGGGCCAGACGGCGCCGGTGACTGACCGACCCCCTCCGACCGGTCCTCGACGGGCCCTCGCCGATCTCGGCGGGGGCCCGTCGTCGTCCGCGCGGGCGTCCGCCGACCTGCCTGAGCGATACCTGAAGGGTATTTTGACAATACCCCAGGGGTATTGTTACGCTCGTGCCATGACCTCGAAGCGGTACCTCATCATCGGCGGCGTCGCGGGCGGAATGTCCGCAGCCACCCGCCTCCGTCGCCTCGACGAGCACGCCGACATCATCGTGCTCGAGCGCGGCGGCCACGTCTCGTTCGCCAACTGCGGCCTGCCGTACTACCTCGGCGGCGTCATCGAGGAGCGCTCCAGCCTCCTCCTGCAGACCCCCGCCTCGCTCGGCAGCCGGTTCGGCCTCGACGTGCGCGTGCGCACCGAGGCCGTCGCCATCGACCGCGACGCGAAGACCGTGCTCGTGCGCGACCTCGTCACGGGGGAGGAGGCCATCGAGGCGTACGACGCCCTCGTGCTCTCGCCCGGCGCGACCCCGGTGCGCCCGCCCATGCCGGGCGGCGACCGCATGCTCACCCTCCGCGACATCGACGACGTCGACCGCGCCATGTCCGAGCTCGAGGTCGCCCCGCGTACTGCGCTCGTCATCGGCGCCGGCTTCATCGGCCTCGAGATGGTCGAGAACCTGGTGCACCGCGGCCTCGACGTCACGCTCGTCGAGCTGGGCGACCAGGTCCTCCCGCCGCTCGACCCCGAGATGGCCGCGCCGGTCGCCGACCGCCTCCGCGACGCCGGCGTCGACGTGCGCCTCGGCACCCAGGTGACCGAGCTCCATGCCACCACCGCACAGCTCAGCGACGGCACGACCGTGCCGGCCGAGTTCGTGCTCGGCTCGATCGGCGTCCGCCCCGACACGAGGCTGGCCGCCGCGGCCGGGCTCGAGGTCGGCGAGCGCGGAGGCATCCGCGTCGGCGACGACCTGCGCACGAGCGACCCGCACATCTGGGCGATCGGCGACGCCGTCGAGAAGGTCGACGCGATCAGCGGCGAGCAGCGACTCGTCGCCCTCGCGGGCCTGGCCAACCGCCACGGACGGCTCGCCGCCGACGCGATCGCGGGCCGCGACATCCGGGTGCGCGACGCCCTCGGCACCGCGGTCGTCGGGCTCATGGGCCTCACGATCGCCACGACCGGATGGCCCGAGAAGCTGCTCCGCCGCGTCGGGCGCGAGGTGCGCGTCATCCACACCCACCCCGCCTCGCACACCGGGTACTACCCCGGCGCCGAGCAGATGGCGCTGAAGCTGGTCGTCGACGCCGAGACCGACGAGATCCTCGGCGCACAGGGCATCGGCGGCGACGGGGTCGACAAGCGCATCGACGTCATCGCGACCGCGATGTCCGGCGGCCTCACCGCCTCCGACCTCGCTGACCTCGAGCTGGCGTATGCGCCGCAGTTCTCGTCCGCGAAGGACCCGGTGAACATGCTCGGCTACGTCGCGCTGAACGCCGCCGAGGGGCTCACCCCGTCGATCCAGTGGCACGAGCTCGATGCAGCGATGGAGGCGGGCGCCGTGCTCGTCGACGTCCGCACGCCGGGCGAGGTCGCGGCCGGGGCGATCCCGGGCTCGATCAACCTCCCGCTCGACGAGATCCGGTCGCGCGTCGACGAACTGCCCGCCGGGCGCCTCGTCGTGCACTGCAAGGTCGGCCAGCGCGGCCACACCGCGGTGCGCCTGCTCGCACAGCTCGGCCGGGACGCCGTGAACCTCGACGGCGGGTACCTCACGTGGCAGGCCGGCGAGTCCGCCCGCGCCCACGCCGAGACCCGCGAGACCGCGGTCGCCGCCTGACGCGGCCCGTCCACCAGACCACCCACGCACATTCGAACCTGAGGAGACCACCATGTGCAGCCCCGTCACCTGTTCCTGCGGCAAGACCACCTGGTCGGGCTGCGGCCAGCACATCGACTCGGTGAAGGACGTCGTCCCGGCCGACCGCTGGTGCGACGGCGACCACGGCGCCCGCTGAGCCGCGGCATCCGCCCCACCACCCGACCCCGACCCGGACCCGGTCGCCGACCGCGACCGGGTCCCCCACCCTCCGAGGAGAACCACCATGTGCCGAGCCGTCACCTGCCGCAAGTGCGGCAAGACCACCTGGGCCGGATGCGGCCAGCACGTCGACCAGGTCATGCGCGGCGTGCCGCGCACCCAGCGCTGCGCGGGCCACGAGGACGAGCCGTCGACCGGCTTCTTCGCGAAGCTCTTCGGCCGCTGAGCCGCGGGCGTTCCGCCGAGCCGACCCTGAGCCGATGCCGCTGAGCCGATGGCCGCTGAGCCGGTTCCGCCGAGCCCCACGGGCCGAACGGGAGGAGTTCCCGACCGCGGGCCGGCGTGTCACCCCCCGACACGCCGCCCCGGCGCGGGAACTTCCTCCCGTTCGGCCCGTCCTCGTTCGCGAGGACGTCCGCGAGCTGCGTGCCCGGGCCGCCGAGGCATGGGCCTCCGCGATGGGGGATGCCACGTCGTGCGCGCTCGCCAAGGACGGGCGGTCGCACCCCGCCGGGAAGTTCCACGAGGGTCGCACCGCCGCGCTCGGCGAGCTGCTCCGAGCCTGCCCGGCGGATGCCCCGGGGTCGACGATCGTCGCGCTGGCCGCGTCGCTCGCCGAGCAGTGGCGTGGCCGCACCGCGCCCGGCGGCGGCAGCCGCGACTGGGAGAGCTACCGAGCGGGCGGGCTCGACGCGCTGGCCGCGGTCGCGGCATCCTGAACCGACCCGACTGGGGTCCCGCATGACGAGCGGGGCCCGACCTCCCCGGCCGAACCCCGCCCGCGTCGTGTGCCGCCATCCCCCCCGGAGAATGCCGCGCCTCGCCGCGAAGCTCGGCGAGGTGAGCTCACGCTAATGAGGGCGGAGCGGTGGCCGGAAGTCCCCCGTTGGGGGTGTCACCGCGGCGTGGGCGATCGGGCGCGGCGGCTGGTGGGCGCCGCCGCGGCATCCGTACGATGTCCGTGGGCCGCCTCGGGCGGTCGCGTGGGCGATCGGGGACGGGGTCGGCATGCTGGCGGTGACGGTGGTGATGGCGGTCATCATCCTCTGGAGCGCACTGTCGGGCCCGCTGGACCGCCGTGGCGTCACGCCGGCGCTCTTCCTCATGGTCGTCGGCTTCGGGCTGAGCGCGATCTCGCCGGGCATCCTCGACGTGTCGCTCGAGTCGGTCGTCGCCGAGCGCATCGCCGAGATCGCCCTCGTGCTGCTGCTGTTCAGCGACGCGACGCGCATCGACCTCCGCGTGCTGCGCCACCAGCTCGGATGGCCCAGCCGGCTGCTGCTCGTCGGCCTGCCGCTGACGATCCTCGCCGGGACCGGGATCGCGGCGCTCGTGTTCCCCAGCATGGCGCTGGCGTCCGCATTCCTCCTCGCGATCATGCTCGCCCCGACCGACGCGGCGCTCGGCCAGAAGGTGGTCGCGGACCGGCGCGTGCCCGCGCGCGTGCGCCAGGCGCTCGACGTCGAGAGCGGGCTCAACGACGGACTGGCCGTCCCGCTCTTCCTCGTGGCGCTCTCGATCGCGAACGCCGAGTTCGAGGCCGGGGTCACGGGCATGGTGGCCGGCAGCATGGCCGCCCAGATCGGCTGGGGACTGACGGCCGGCCTCGCCGCCGGCGTTCCGGGCGGCCTGCTCTTCCGGGCGGCCGATCGCCGTGGCTGGATCGCACGCGAATGGCGTCAGATCCTGCCGCTCGCCGTCGCACTGCTCGCCTACGCCATCGCCCAGGACCTCGGCGGCAGCGGATTCATCGCGGCGTTCGTCGGCGGCATCGCGTTCGGCCGGCTCGCGGGGCCCAGCCGATCGAAGGTCACCGTGCTCTCCGAGGCCGCGGGCGACCTGCTCGCGGCGGTGACCTGGATCGCGTTCGGGGCGCTCGCGCTCACGCTCGCCCTGCCGTACGTGACCTGGCAGGTCGTCGTCTACGCGGTGCTCAGCCTCACCGTCGTGCGGATGGTGCCGGTCGCGATCGCGCTCGCGGGCAGCGGCGCGAGGCGCCCGACGGTGGCCTTCATCGGATGGTTCGGACCGCGCGGCCTCGCCTCGCTGGTGTTCGCCCTGCTCGCGGCCGAGAGCGGGGTGCCGGAGGGCGAGACGGTGCTCACCACGGTGGTCGTCACCGTGGCACTCAGCATCACCCTGCACGGCCTCACCTCGGCGCCGCTCGTCGAGGTCTACCACCGGTGGTACGACACGCACACGCCGATCGACTCGACCGCGGGGGAGTCGGTGCCCACGAAGCTGCCGCGGCATCGTCGGCAGTTCCCGGGCCTGAACGGCGGGACCGAGGACGGCGACGGCACCATCCCACCTTCTGCGCCCTGAGTCAAGCCTCGGCCGAGGATTCGGCGTCCTGCAACGTGTCGATCAGACTCGAAGCGGCGAGGCGGACGGTCTGGGGACGGATCCGCCGCCGCCATTCTCCGGTGGGTCGGGGGTGTCGAGAGTCCGGGGGGACTCGAGGACGCGCTCCCGGCTCTCCGTCCGGGGGCGCAGGTCGCCCGATCGGTGCCCGTCGCCTCACCGCGAGGCAGCGGGGACGCCCTCAGGCCGCCGGCGGTTCCTCGGCGCCGGCCTCGTCGCGGTCGCCCCTCCGCGGTGAGAGGAAGAGGTTCGCGAGGTAGCCGGTGAACGTGCCGAAGATGCCGACGCCGACCACGATCATGATGGCTCCCGCGAACCGGCCCGCATTCGTGACCGGGTACTCGTCGCCGTACCCGACGGTCGAGATGGTGACGACCGTGTACCAGAGCGCATCCGACGCCGTCGTGATGTTCGCGCCCGGAGCGTGCTGCTCCAGGGAGAGCATCGTCAGGCTCCCGAACTGCAGCACCAGCACGCCCATCAGGAGCAGCGCGTACAGGGCGCTGCCGGCCCGGTCCCTCACGAGGGTCCGCCAGATCCTGCGCGCCCCGAGTTCTCGGAACAGGCGGACGACCCGGATGATCCGGAACAGGCGCAGGATCTTGAGCTGGGCGAACGGCAGGCTCGCCAGGAGGTCCGCCCACCCGTAGTGGCGGAAGAAGTAGGCCACGCGCTGGGGGGCGGTCGCGAGCCGATAGGCGAAGTCGACGAGGAAGACGGCACTGAAGACCGCGTTCATGACGGCGAGCACGGTGTCGAGCGCCGCGTCGTCGACGAGCGCGTACATGAGGACGAGGTTGACGATCGAGAGCACCGACAGCGCACCGACGAAGATCTCGTACCCGGTGCTCTTCAGCTCGCTCCGCGGCTTCGCCATGCGGGGATCATGGCACGGGCGGGCCGCGCCGTCCGGGAGCCACGAGGCGGGGCGTGCACGCTGCATTCCGGTTCGCTCGCGGTTGGCCGCGCGAAGGCGAGGCTCACCGCCGAGAGGACGAGCAGGACCATCGACGTCGGCTGGATCGAGCGGTGCGCCCGGAAGCGGTCGGCCGTGCGTCCGACGAACGGCGCTGCCAGTGCGAGCATCCGGAGCTCGTAGCGGCCCACGGCCGCGACCCGGCCGACGTCGGTCCCGGTCACGAGTCGGCGCGGCCCGCCGGGATCAGCGGTCATCGGGCGCCTCGGCCGTCATCGTTCCGGTCTCGGTCGTCATGCGCGTCCGTCGTCCGGATCGCCCTCCTCGGGTGCGACCCGGACGTTCTGTGCGGGGATCACGACGCGGCGGAGCACGATCAGGATGGATGCGGTGACCGGGATCGCGACCAGTGCGCCGAGGAGCCCGAACAGGGTCGCGCCGACCATCGCGCCGATGATGACGAGGACGCCGGGGACGGCGACCGCGCGTCCCATCACGCGGGGGGTGACCCAGTACGCCTCGAACTGGATGTAGAGGAGGTAGCCGATCCCGAACACGAGCGCGGCGGTCGGGCTGATGAACAGTGCCGCGATGGTGCCGACGACCAGGAAGAGCAGGGATCCGATGAGGGGGACGAGGGTGAGCAAGAACGCGCCGATCGCGAGCAGCACGGCGATCGGCGACCCGACGGCGAGTTGCAGGGCCAGGACGACGGCCGCGTTGATCGCGGCGAGCAGGATGCCGCCGGAGACCACGCCGCCGACGGACGCGGTGATCTCGTCCGTGAGGGTCGTGAACCGCGCCCGCCGGTACGCCGGGAGCAGTTCGGCCGCGGCGTGCTTCATCGCGGGCAGCGCTGCGACGAAGTAGAGGGTGAGCACGACCACGATGACGCTGTTCGAGATCGCGCCGATCACGCCGGCTCCGGCCTGGGCGACGCCGCCGGCGATGGCCACGAACGTGGACACGCTCAGCAGCGAGTCCCATGCGGCCTCGAGTGCGCGGGCCAGGTCGATGACGGTGCGCTCGTCGAGCGATCGGAACCAGGCGCTGTCCTGGATGGCGGCGATGGCTGCCGGAGCGGACTCGACGAGCTCGACGACCTGCCCGATCACGGTGGGCACCACGACCAGGACGGCCAGGACGACCAGCACGAGGAACCCGACGGCGACGATCGTGATGGCCCACGCCCGCGAGAGACCGCGGCGCGCCAGCGCGCGGACGGCGGGATCCATGCCCAATGCGAGGAACAGGGCGAGGGTGATCGACATCAGGACCGAGGACATCGACGCGAGCGCGACCGACAGGCCGACCGCCAGGACCACCCCGATCGTGACCGCGAAGCCCGTGCGGACCGGGCTGACCGGTCGGACGCCGAGCGAGGCGAACCGCCGCGCCGGCTCCGCCGTCGGGCCCGGAGGGACCGCACGACCCGACACGGGCTCGACCGGCTGAGGCGAGGCGTGCTCGGTCGAGTCGGTCATCGCGTCTCCAGTGGCCGGTCCCGTCCATCGTGACGGGTCCCATCGCGGTGCGCAACCGATCGAGCGCCGAGGCGACTAGGTTGCGACGTGCGCTGCGGCCGGCTCGCGGACGTCGTCCGTCGGCTCGGCGCGCCCGCCGACGAAGCGTTCGGTGTCCGACACCGCCGCGGCGAGCAGCGCGACGAGCCGATCGTCGCGATCCCCGACGGCGGCCGTCGCGATTCCGTCGACCGCCCCGGTGATGACATGCCGGCACTGCTTCACCGACGTGCGCGGGCGGCCCCGACCGACCTCGTCGATGAACCGCATGGCCCACGCGTCGGCGCCCGGGGCGGAGCGCAGGGCCGACTCCGCGAGTTCTCGGGCCGCCGCGGAGACGTCGTCGTCGCGGCCGGCGAGCGCGACCATCGCTGCGCGGAGACCGACCGCCTGCGACCGCTGGCGTTCCTCGGCGGCGACCGGAAGGGCCGCATGCGCCGCCCGCACGGCGAGGAGCACGTCGAGCATCGGGTCGTCGCTCGTCAGGCCGACGACCGACGGGATGAGCGCGGCGAGGCGTGCGCGGCCGGCCTCGCTCGTCCGGTCGTTGACCAGCCGGGCGAGGTGCGCGAGGGTGCCGTGCGTGCACGCGGGATGGTCGCTCCAGGGTTCGCCGGCGAGGAAGGACGCGAACTCCATGAAGCATGCGCCGCGACGCGGTGAGCGGTGCCGGCCCGGTGAGAGGATCGGCACGACGTCCGGACGGAATTCTGCGCCTCGCATGGGAACCTCCCTCGCTGGTTCCACTGTGCGCCTGTCGCGACGGCGAATCAAGGGGCGGGTGGAAGGTCGGACGCGCGGACGCGGCGAGTCTTGACGAGGCTCGCGACGGTCGCCACGGCGATCGTGCCCGCGATGAACAGCAGTGACAGCCAGATCGGGATCTCGGGGATCACCGTGATCGGCTCGCCGCCGTTGATGAACGGCAGCTCGTTCTTGTGCAGGGCGTGGATGAGCAGCTTCACGCCGATGAAGGCGAGGATGACGCCGAGTCCCTGCGCGAGGTAGACCAACCTCTCGAGCAGGCCGCCGATGAGGAAGAAGAGCTGCCGTAGCCCCATCAGGGCGAACACGTTCGCCGTGAAGACGATGTAGGCCTCCTCGGTCAGCCCGTAGATCGCCGGGATCGAGTCGACGGCGAAGATGAGGTCGACGAAGCCGATGGCGATGATCGTCAGCAGCATCGGCGTCACCCATCGTCGGCCGCCCCTTCGCACCGTGAGCCGGTCCCCGTGGTACTCGTCCGTCACCGGGAGGTGGCGGCGGACGAAGCGCATGAACCTGCCGTCGGCGGGGTTCGACCCGTCGTGCGTGAACGCCTGCTGGTACGCGAGCACCAGCAGCAACGCACCGAACAGGTAGAAGACCCATGTGAAGTTCTCGATCAGTGCGGCGCCGACGGCGATGAAGATGCCGCGCAGGATCAGCGCGATGACGATCCCGATCATCAGCACCTTCTGCTGGTAGATCTTCGGCACGGCGAAGCTGGTCATCACGATGAGGAAGACGAACAGGTTGTCGATCGACAGCGCCTTCTCGGTCAGGTAGCCCGCGAAGTACTCGCCGCCGAACGTCCAGCCGGAGACGACGCCGATGCCGACGCCGAACACCGAGGCGAGAGCGATGTAGAACGCCGACCATCGCGCCGACTCCCCGATCGTCGGCTCATGCGGCTTGCGCACGTGGGCGAAGAACTCCCAGACGAAGAAGGCGATCGTGACCGCGATGGTGATGACCCAGACGAGCGGGGTGACATTCACGGGAAGCTCCAAACCTGGCGTGAACGGAATCGACGCCAAGGTCTTCTCCATCCCCGATCGGGAACCGATGGCCCGGGATGCGACGTGCATCCGTAGTGACGAGCGACCGTGCCGGAGTACTCCCCTTGGACTTCGAAGTCTAGAGGGCGTCGCCGTGTGCTTGCCAGCACGCAGGGCGATCAGGCTGATCGCGAACGTATCGAGCTCGTCAGGCCACGGGCTTCTGCGACTGCCCGGGTCCGTGGGCCCGAGCCGCATCGAACGCCCGGGCAGCGGCAGAGTAGACCGCCTCGATGTCGGTATCGGGCGGGAATCGTCGGGCCAGTTCGAGGTCGACCAGGCCGTTGATCGTCGCCCACGCCGCGCGGGCGAGGTCGAGATCGCCGCCGGTGGCGAGGATGAGCGGCTCGGCGGCGCGGTCCTCCACTTCCGGCGGCACGCGGCTGCGGTCCACGGGGCGCGTGTTGAGGAGGCGGTACAGGTGGGGGTGGGCCAGGGCCCACCCGCGGTAGGCGCGGGATACGTCGGCGAAGGTCGCGGGAACCCCTCGGACGACTTCGGCCAGCTCGGTCAGCCCCTCGACGGCCACCGCCCGGTGCGTGAGGGAGCGATTGAGCCGGTGACGCATTCCCGCCCACCGGTGGCGTCCCGCGGCCGTCGATTGGAGCCTCGGCCCGATTCAGGTGATGTCGGCAGCGCCGCGGGATGCGGACCTGGCGCGGACGTGCACGCGCTCGCCCTGCCTTCCGAAGAGGCTGAGCACTTCGGCCGGCTCGCCGTCGGCGCTCCCGAACCAATGCGGCAGCCGGGTATCGAACTCGGCCACTTCGCCCACCGCCATCACCAGGTCGTGCTCGCCGAGGATGAGTCGCATCCTCCCGGAGAGGACGTAGATCCACTCGTACCCCTCATGGCTCTTCAGGTCGGGCTGGTTCTGGCTGGCGGGGATCAGGATCTTCCATGCCTGCACGCCGCCGGGGTTCGGAGTCAGGGGGATGACCGTGCGACCGTGCACACGCCGGGGCTTCAGCCGGACCCGCGGGTCGGCGACGTCCGGGGCGCCGACCAGTTCGTCCAGCGGGACGCGATACGCCTGGGCAAGTGGGAGCAGCAGCTCCAGGCTCGGCTTGCGCTGGCCGGTCTCGAGTCGAGACAGCGTGCTCTTCGAGACGCCGGTCCGTTCCGACAGCTCGCTGAGCGTGACGCCGAGCTTGGAGCGCAGTCGCTTGAGTCGCGGACCGACAGCGTCGAGGGCCGCGTCGATGAGCGTCGTGTCATCCATGCCCTCATCTCACTGCATCGATCCCAGTTCCAGCAACAAACGTTGCTGTACGGGAGCTTCAACCTCATGGTTGGACCATGAACGAGTTCGATGTCGTGATCATCGGCGGCGGCGCCGCGGGCCTGACCGCCGCGGTCGTCCTCCTCCGCGCCCGGAGAACCGTCGCCGTGGTCGACGCGGGCGCGCCCCGCAACGCGCCGGCGACGGCGATGCACGGGTTCCTCTCGCGCGACGGAATGGCCCCGCGTGAACTGATCGGCGCCGGCCGCGACGAGGTCGAGCAGTACGGGGGCGTGCTGATCGACGACACGGTGACGAACGCCGCGCCGGGCTTCCGCGTGCACCTCGCCGGCGGCCGGGAACTCGGCGCGCGGAGGCTCCTGGTCGCGACCGGACTCACCGACGACGTGCCCGACATCCCCGGGATCCACGAGCGGTGGGGACGCGACGTGCTCCACTGCCCGTACTGCCACGGCCACGAAGTCCGCGGCGAGCCCCTCGGTGTGCTCGGCGGGAACGCCGAAGCCGTCCAGCATGCACTGCTGATCAGGCAATGGTCGGATGACGTCACGCTCTTCACGCACACCGACAACCCGAGTGACGCACACCGGGCCCTCCTCGCCGCCCGCGGCATCCGTCTCGTCGAGGGCGTCGTCGCCCGGATCGTCGTCCGCGACGATCGCGTGCGCGGCATCGAGCTCGCCGACGGCGGCATCGTCACCCGAGCCGCCGTGTTCGTGCGACCTCGATTCGTGCCGAACGGCGATCTGCTCTTCCAGCTCGGCTGCCGTATCGACCGGAACGGGTGGGTCGAACACGACGCACTCGGCCGCACCTCGGTGCCCGGCGTACGCGTTGCCGGCAATGCCGCCGACCCCAGGGTCCAGGTGATCACCGCCGCAGGTCAAGGCTCCGCCGCGGCGATCGACATCAACGCCGAACTCGTCGAGGACGACCTCGAACACGCCCTCTCAACCCGCTTCGACGGCTGACCTCACGCCGTCCAGCCCAGTCCGCAGTACCGATCGACCAAGGAGCGCACCATGTCCGCAACCGAATCCGCCGCCACGATCGCCCCCCAGCTGCCGCCGCCGAGCACGCACCAACTGGCGCTCATGATCTGGGTCGCCGTCTTCCCGACCCTCACTGCACTGAACCTGTTCCTCGGACCTGTGCTCGACGGCACGCCGAGCGTCCTCCGCACCCTGATCCTTGCCACCATCGCGGTGCCGATCGTGATCTACGGCATCATGCCGTGGCTCCACCGTGCCCGACGCGCGATCATCGCGCGGATCGCCCGACGCCGCAGCCTCCGAGCGCAGTGATGACCGATGTCGCCCGGCTCCCTCGGACCGCCGCCCCCCCAGCAGCGTCAGCCGACGGAGGTCAGCTGGCGGCGCCTGCCACAGGAGTATGGAAAGTCCGTCTGACCGGGGAATTTCTTCAGAGCCGATGACGGGAATCGAACCCGCGCTGTCTGCTTGGGAAGCAGAAGTTCTACCATTGAACTACATCGGCGCGTGGCATCCGCGGCGCCGATGACGCCGGGTGCGACGCAGTCAGCATAGCAAGCGCGACCACCCGGTCCGCACGGTCGAGGCAAGCGGCGACGCGACTACCGCTGAAGCATCCGTCGCACTCGATGGACGGCCGGGCGTGCGACGTGGCGAGCCAGCGCCTTCGCTCCCTGCGACCACGCGTCGAGCAGTCGATACCGACGGATGGCTCGCCGCATCGGTGTCGCGTAGCGGTCGAAGTCGTCCGCCTCGCGGGCGTCGGCGAACGCGACGAGCGAGAGCCGCGAGATGCGGCGCCGCTGTCGCAGCACGGCGGCGCGACGTCGGGAAACCGCGGTGCGGTCGGGGAGCACGCGCTTCATGGGCACGCTGAGCCCGTCGGCCGTATCGTCTGCCAGCCGGAGGGACAGTCCGGCGCGGCGATGGCGGAACCCGCCCGCCTGAGACCCGGCGGCGTCCTCCACCGACAGCGGTTCGAGCTCCACGTCGCCGCGCTCCGCGGCCGCCCGCAGCAGGCGACGCACCCGCTCGTCGCGGATGACCACCGCATTGGTGCCGCGCCAGTCGGCGGCGTACCTCTGGAGCCAGGCATCGGCGAAGGCGACATCCGCCCCCTCGGCGAAGACGTCGTCGCAGAAGTTGCAGGCCTCGGGCTGGAACGCGCCGAACCCCCAGCCGCCGTCGATCGTGTCGGCCGAGCGGCGCACGTGGTGGGCGCCGTCGGTGCTCACGGCGTCGAAGTCGTAATCCCACGCGTAGCGACCTGAGTTCTTGACCCGGAAGTCGATGCGGTCGAGCTCCGTCGGCGGGACGCCGGCCTGCCACGCGAGCGATTCGGCGAAGAACGTCGACTTGAGGTGCCCGCAGACGAGGCCGACGTAGACCCCGAACTGCGAGCCGAGTTCGGGGATCTCGTCCGCGAGCAGGCGGAGGGCCGTGATGAAGCACGGCACGCCGACCACGGCGTAGGTCCGCCCGTCGCCGCGGATCCCGGCGACCGCGTCGGCGAGCGTCGTCGCCGAGTACATCGACTTGCGGTTCTGCTCGATCTCCTCCGGCGCGGTCGAGACGGTGTACGAGAACCGCGGGTCGCCGGCCGAACGGCCGACGTGCAGCACGCCGTCGACGAGTCCGGCGCGCAGCAGTTCCTCGAGCAGCAGCGAGGTCAGGCCGCCCGAACTGCTGCCGACGATCTCCTGCTCGGAGGTCCGGCGTCCGGCGACGATCTCGAGGTGGGCGCCGATCCGGTCGTCCTTCGGCAGGTCGGGGAATCGCTCGCGGGCGAGCTCGTCCTCGTTCTTCGCATCGTCGGAGAACGGGCAGACGCGGCTGGCGGCGCGTACCGCAGCCTGGTCGACCGCGTCGAGCCGGGCCTCGTAGACGCCGTGGCGTCCGATGGTGACCGGGATGGCGCCCGAGGTCCGGACCGAACAGGCGCCGCACCCGATGCACATGCCTCGTTCGACGACCTGTTCGATGCCGTGCGTCATGCGACCCTCCGTGTCGGCGGGCCGCGCTGATACCGTCGACCCGTGTCCCGCAGGGTACTGATCAAGACGCTGCCCCTCCACACCAACTACGGCGGCATCGTCCAGGCGTACGCCCTGCAGCGCGCCATCCGCGACCTCGGCCATCGGGCCGTCGTCGACACCGGCGACCCCATCAGCCTGCGCCGCCGCGTGCTGCACCGCGCCTGGGCGGTGCGCCGGGCGGTGCGGATGCTCCTGCCCGCGCGCGTCGACTGGGACTGGCGCGCGTCGCGCGAGGTCCTGGCGCCGCAGCAGTCCTTCGTCCGTCGCCACCTCTCGAGGGCGTCGGCGGTGGAGCGGGCGGACACGCGCCGCGGGCGCGCCCGCCTCGCGAGGCGGTTCGACACGTTCGTCGTCGGCAGCGACCAGGTCTGGCGGGCGGCGTACGCGGAGATCCCGGAGCAGTTCCTCGAGGTGATCGAGGAGTTCCACGGCCCCCGGCCGCGACGGGTCTCCTACGCGGCATCGTTCGGCCGCGACGACATCGACGAGTACAGCGAGGCCGAGCGTGCGCGGGCGACCGAGCTGATCCGGAGGTTCGACGCGGTCTCGGTGCGCGAGGAGTCGGGCATCGGCATCTGCGCCGACGCGTTCGGGGTCCACGCCGAGCGGCACCTCGATCCGACCATGCTGCTCACACCCGGGCACTACCGCGGGCTCGTCGCCCGCGCCCGAACCGACCCAACGCCCGCCGCCGGCCGCACCCTCGTCTACCGGCTCGACGCGACCGACGACATGCTCCGCGCGGAGCGCGCGATCGCCGAACGGGTCGGGGCTCCCGCGATGGAGCTCCTGCCGACGGCCTCGCCGGGCTCGTACGGCGAGTACGCCGCCGATCGCGCCCGGTTCGACCGCCCATCGGTCGAGCGGTGGCTGGCGAGCATCGCGTCCGCCGACTTCGTGGTGACCGATTCCTACCACGGCTGCGTCTTCTCGATCCTGTTCAACCGGCCGTTCGTCGTGCACGCGAACGCGCGGCGCGGAGCGGCGCGGTTCGACTCGCTGCTCGGCGTCTTCGGCCTCGAGCACCATCGCGCCGGAGCATCCGCCGACGGCATCGACGACCGGGTCTTCACGCCGGACTGGTCGCACGTCAACCGGGTGCTCGAGGCGGAACGCGCGCGGGCGACGGCATACCTCGTCGAGAACCTCTGACGCCTCGCTACGCTGAGGGCATGCTGCTCTCGGATCGCGACATCAGGGCCGAGCTCGATCGCGAGCGCATCCGGCTCGAGCCCTACGACCCCGCGATGATCCAGCCGTCCTCGATCGATGTCCGCCTCGATCGGTACTTCCGGCTGTTCGACAACCACAAGTACCCGTTCATCGATCCCGCGGAGGACCAGCCCGAGCTCACGCACCTGATCGACGTGCGCCCCGACGAGGCGTTCGTGCTGCATCCCGGCGAGTTCGTGCTCGCGTCGACCTTCGAGGCGGTCACCCTGCCCGACGACGTCGCGGCGCGCCTCGAGGGCAAGAGCTCGCTCGGCCGGCTCGGCCTGCTCACGCATTCGACGGCCGGCTTCATCGACCCGGGCTTCACCGGGCACGTCACGCTCGAGCTGAGCAACGTCGCGACGCTCCCGATCAAGCTCTGGCCCGGCATGAAGATCGGCCAGCTCTGCTTCTTCCGCCTCTCCTCGCCGAGCGAGCGCCCCTACGGATCGGCCGAGTACTCGTCGCGCTACCAGGGGCAGCGCGGTCCGACGGCGTCGCGGTCGTTCCAGAACTTCAGCAGGGCGGATGTCGGGGTGACCGACGCCGGCGCTGCCGGGAGCTAGCGCGGATGACGATCGTCATCGGGACGCCGGTCGTGGGGGCCGGCGGCGGCCGGATCACCTACGAGGTCGGTCTCCACGGCGTCGAGGGCGTCGAACGCCTCTGGTTCTCCCTGCCGGAGTCGGCGTCGGGGTTCGTGAATCCCAGGGCGGATGCCGCGGTGCTGGCGCTGCTCATGCCCGCGATGCGGCAGCGGCGCGACCTCGTCGTCGAGGGCACGGTCACGGACGAGCTCGTCTGGAACCTCGGGCACGACGTCCCGGTGATACTGCGGGGCGTGCGGCCGGAGCTCTCGGGCATCGCCATCGACGCGCGCGACGCCGCGCGTCCGATCGGCGCGGCGGGGCAGGCGGTCGTCACCGCGTACTCCGCCGGGGTGGACTCGTACGCCGCACTGGCCCGACACCACTTCGCGCCCGACACGCCGGACTCGCTGCGCGTCACGCACCTCCTCTACAACAACGTCGGTTCGCATGGTCGGGGCGACCGCGGGCGAGAGCTCTACCGACGTCGCCTGGAACCGATCCGCGCCGGAGCGGCCACGATGGGCCTGCCACTCTTCGACGTGGACTCGAACCTCGACGACCTGTACTCGGCGTCGGGGCTCGGCTTCCAGCAGACCCACACGATGCGCAACGCCGCCGTCGCCCACCTCCTCGCCAGCGGCGTCCGCCTCTTCCTGTACGCATCCTCGGTGCCGTACGAGGAGGTCTCGACGACGGCGATGTACGACCTCTCGTACGCCGATCCGGTGCTGCTTCCGGCGCTGTCGGCCGGAGCGCTGTCCCTCCGTCCATCGGGGGCCGACCTGGATCGGGCGCAGAAGACCGCGCTCGTCGCGCAGGTGCCGCACTCCTACGGCCGGCTCGACGTCTGCACAGAATCGGTCGACGGCACGAACTGCTCGACGTGCTGGAAGTGCCGGCGGACGATCCTGACGCTCGACCTGCTCGGGGCCCTCGACCACTACCGGAGCGTCTTCGACGTCCCGGACGATCCGCGATGGCGGGAGGAGTTCCTCCGCGAGGCACTCGATCGGATGCTCGAGCCGAGATCGCAGCCGAGCACGCGCGGGGCCGTGCAGCTGTACGACGAGCGCGTGGGGATTCCGAGGGCGTGGCGCGCGGCGGCCCGCGGTCGGGCGAGCGTGAGGGCCGCGCGCCGCGCAGCCCGGTCGACCGTGCGGAGTGCGGCGCGCCTCGTGCGCTCGCGGAGGGACCGAACGTGACCGACCTCGTCCTCGCGCACGACTACCTCGTGCAGGTCGGCGGCGCCGAGCGCGTCGTCGCCGACTGGGTCGAGGGGTTCGGCTCGAAGCGCGTCGTCACCCTCGCGTATCGCCCGGAGACGACCTTCGACGCCTTCCGCCGGGTCGACGTTCGCGCCTCCATTCCCGCCGGCCTCGCCGGTCAGGTCGAGCGGATGCTCCCGGCGCTGCCGGCGATCGCGGCGCGCACCACGGTCGCCGGAGGCGACGTCGCACTCGTCTCGTCGAGCGGGTGGGCGCATCGGTTCCGCTTCGAGATCCCGCACGTCGTCTACGTGCACAGCCCGGCCCGCTGGCTCTACGCGGCCGACGACTACCGGATGCGGCTGAGCGCGGTGCGTCGCGCCGGGTTGACGGTCAGCACGCCGATCCTGCGTTCCGGCGACCGCGAGGCGATGGCGCGCGCCGCGGCGATCGTCGCCAACTCGGAGGTCACCCGCGAGCGGATCCGGTCGGCGTACGGCCTCGAGTCGACGGTCGTGCACCCGCCGGTGCAGCCGGTCTCGGACCGCTCGACGCCGCCCGCACGCGACCTCCCCGACGCGTTCGCGGTGGTCGTCGCACGCGATCGCGGCTACAAGAACGTTCCGCTCGCCGTCGACGCCGCGCGTGAGGCGGGCCTCGCGATCGCCGTCGTCGGGGCCGGATCCGAGTCCCTCGACGACCCGGGTGCGGGCGTTCACGGACTCGGTCGCGTGAGCGACGACGAGCTCTGCTGGGTGTACCGACATGCCGCGGTGGTGGTCGGCGCCGGCCGCGAGGACTTCGGGCTCACGGTGCTCGAGGCCGCGCTCGAGGGCACGCCTGCGGCCACGGTCGCGGCGGGCGGGTACCTCGAGACGGTCCGGCCCGGGGTGAGCGGCGCGCACGCGGCATCCGCCACGGTGGCCGACCTCGCGGAGGCGATCCGCGTCGCCCGGACCGCGGATCCCTCCGACGTCCGGGAATGGGGACTCGCGTTCCGGCGCGATGCCCACGTCGACCGGCTCAGTAGCCTGATCGACGAGGCGGTGCGGCGAGCGTGAGCGAATCCGAGGTGACGGTGCCGCTTCCGGTGCGCCTGCGATTCGGGCACGCAGCGGTGCAGCAGGTCGCCAACACCGCCGGGCTCGACGTCCTCCACATCAAGGGGGTCGCGGTCGATCCCGAACTGCGGCCGACCGGGTACGCCGGCAGCGACGTCGACGTGCTCGTCCGTCCGGCCCACGTCGCCGCGATCGACCGGGCCCTCCGAGCGGGCGGCTGGACCCTCTACAGCACGTTCGAGCACGGCTCGCCGTTCGGCCACGCGCAGACGTACCTCCACGAGTCCTGGGGCTACCTCGACATCCACCGGTACTTCCCGGGCATCCGGCTCGAGCCGGAGCGCGCGTTCGAGCTGCTGTGGGAGGACCTGCATCGGATCGAGCTCGCCGGGACCTCGTGCCGCGTGCCGAGCCCGGCGGCGCAGGCGGTCATCCTCGTGCTCAACGCGGCGCGCTCCGCGAAGGGCGATCGCGCCGACGTGCTCACCGTGTGGAGCGACGCGGACGACGAGCGCCGGGAGGAGATCACGGAGCTCGTGGGACGCCTGCACGCCGAGGTCGCGTTCGCGGCGGCGGCGGGCGGCCTCGAGCGATTCCGGGACGATCGCGAGTACCCGCTCTGGAAGGTGGTGTCCGAGGGCGGTTCGCGTGCGGCCGAGTGGTGGGCTCGCATCAGGGCCGCGCCCAGCGCCCGCGATCGCCTGCGTCTCGTCGCGCGCGCTCCGCGGGTGAACGTCGAGCACCTCGCGCACCGCCTCGGGCGCACGCCGTCGCGCTGGGACATCGCCGTCGAGTTCCTGCGGCGTCCGCTCAGCGGAGTCGGCGAGGGCGTCCGTTCGCTCTACCGCAGGTTCGGGCCGCGAAGGGTGGTGCGCTGATGGCCGGCTATCGGCTGGCGGATGCCGCGGGCGTCGTCGAGCACGAGGACGTCGTCTACGTGGCGACGCTCCCCGGTGGTCCGATCGCCGTGCTGTCCGGCGTCGCGGGACTGATCCTCCTCGAAGCCTGCGACGGCCCCGCGACCACGCTCGTCGAGCGCGTCGCCGAGTTGACCGCGGTCGACCCCGAGGAGATCCGGGCGCACGTCGAGGGCTTCGTCGGCGACCTCGTCGAGCGCGGCCTGCTGGTCCGCGAGGTGTCCTGACCCACCCGAGCGGCGCCCGGCTCCGAGGCGCGGCTATGATTCCGGGAGGCCCGCCCGCTCCCACCCGAGGGCGAGGTGCGGAGGGAACCGAATGGCACGAATCGCTCGCGAGCGGAGCCTGACGTCTCAGCTGCGCATGATGCTCGACATGGCCGGCGCCGACCCGAAGCGCTGGGTGTTCAGCACGGTGGGTGCGTCCCTGGCACTGGCCGCGCTCGACACGATCGGCGTCGCTGCGATGGTCCCCCTGACGCAGCTCTTCACCGGCGACACCTCCAACTGGTTCGTCCAGTGGATCTCAGGCGCCCTCGGCACCGAGGAGCTCTCGACCCTCATCCCGGTGGTCGCGGCGTTCATCACCCTCGTGTTCCTCGTGAAGAGCGTCGGAGCGATCGCCTTCCGGTGGTCGCTGCTCGGACGCACGACTCGGATCTCCGCCCTCTCGTCGGCCGAGCTCGCGCGTCGGTACGCGCTCGCGCCGTACGCCGACCACCGATCGCGTCGGATCAGCGAGATCTACCGGAACATCAACGACGCGACGGGCCAGTCCGCCAGCGTGCTGCTCGGGGTCGTGAGCCTCGCCTCCGACGTGGTCGTGCTCGGCGGCATCATCGTGGTGCTGCTGCTGACCTCCGTGTCGGTGACGCTGTTCGCCGTCGGCCTGTTCGGCGTGCTGGTGTTCGGGGTGCAGATGCTGCTCCGACGCCGGCAGTACCGCATCGGCGAGGAGCTCGCGGCCGCGGGGCTCGAGGCGTGGCAGTTCCTGCTCCCGGGGCTCGACGGATTCCGCGAGGCCAGGCTGACGTCGAGCGCCAACACGTTCATCGACGGATTCCGCGAGGCCAGGATGCGGCGCGCACGGGCCTCGAGGGTCATGGGCATCCTGTCCGACGCGCCGCGGTACCTGCTCGAGATCGGGTTCGTCGTCGCGATCCTCGGCATCTCGGTGATCCTGTTCACCACCGGGACTCCCGCTGAAGCGCTCACCGTGCTCGGCGTGTTCGCCGCGGCCTCCCTCCGCGCCCTCCCCGGCCTCAACCGGGTGGCGGCCAACCTCGCGACGATCCGCACCGGGCGAGCCGGACTGGAGATCGTCTCGAAGGCCGTCGACGACCTCGCCGCGGGCGGCGTGCACGACGAACGCCCGCGCAGCTCCGAGTCGTTCACCGGCGACATCGAGCTCCGGGGACTCGGCTTCCACTACCCCGATTCAGAGGAGTACGTGCTCCGCGGCATCACGCTGGACATCCGTGAGAACCGCACGACGGCGTTCGTCGGCTCGAGCGGGGCGGGCAAGAGCACGCTGCTCGACATCGTGCTGGGACTCCTGGGGCCGACCGAGGGCGAGGTCCTCGTCGGCGGCCGATCGATCGCCGATGACCTCGCCACCTGGTACTCCGGCCTGGGCGTGGTGCCGCAGGACGTCTTCCTGCTCAACGACACCCTGACGACGAACATCGCGTTCGGCGTCGCGCGCGACGCGGTCGACCTGGCCCGCGTGCGCGACGTGATCCGGATGGCGCAGCTCGACGACCTCGTCGCCGACCTGCCGGACGGCCTGGACACGATCGTCGGCGAGCGCGGTGTCCGGCTCTCGGGCGGCCAGCGCCAGCGCATCGGCCTCGCTCGGGCGCTGTACCGGAGGCCGCGCGTACTCGTGCTCGACGAGGCGACGTCCGCGCTGGACAACGTCACCGAGCACGAGATCGCGAACACGCTGGGCGCGCTGCAGGGCATGATGACGATCGTCATCGTCGCGCACCGCCTGTCGACCGTGCGGCACTCCGACACCCTCGTGTTCCTGAAGGACGGGCACGTCGAGGCGGAGGGCACGTTCGACGAGGTCCGCGCGGCCAGCCCGGACTTCGCGCGGCTCGTGGAGCTCGGCGAGCTCGACTGACGCGACCGCTCAGGTGCGCGGGGCAGGGCCCCGGCTCCCGGGCAGCCGGGTCAGGATCGGACGGAGCACCCGGACGCGCTCCAGTGCGCGCCGGCCCGGCAGCACGGATCGTGCCAGGCCGGCCGGCGTGAGCCGGGTGGGGGGCACGCCGAACTCCGCGGCGACCCCGCGCCCGATGGGCCGGCCGAAGCCGCCGAGGGACACGCCCGAATGGTTCTCGCCGGTGCCGACCCGGTACAGCGCGGCCGGGAACCCGATCGGTTCGAGCGGTCGCCCCGCGGCGGCGAGGTCCTGGCTCAGGTGGCGGTGGGATCCGATGTGGCGGAACAGGCGCTCGCCGAACGCGTCGCGCAGCTCGTCCTGCCCGGCGTCGGGACCGACGCCCTCGGGGAGCGAGTACAGCTCCGGCCGGACGATGAACGCGGTGCCGCAGTGGCGGTGGAACTCGGCCTGACGCCGGATGGCCCGCCGTTCGTTCGACCACCGCCATCCGTCGACGATGCGCCATCCGTCGGCGCCGGGGTCGGCTGCCGACAGGGACGCGAGCCGGTTCGAGACCATGTCGTCCGCGTCGAACAGCATCACGTGGTCTGGGGCGGTCGCTCGTGCCGCGAGCAGGCCGACCGCGAGCTTCGTGCCCTTGTCGAGGAGGACCGCGTCCCGACCGGTGATGGGGCCTCGCACGTCGCTCGGAGGAGGGAAGTCCACCCCGACCCAGTTGACCGGATCCGGGAGCCGCTCCGGCCGGCGGTTCCCGACGACCCAGACGCTGAAGGCGTCGTGCTCCTGGCGCAGCACCGACCGCAGCGAGTCCATGAGGAGCTGCTCCACGCCGGCGTAGTCGGCGCTGTTGCGCGGATGCCGAAGCGACGTGATGAAGGCGAGCACCGTGCCAACCTAGCCGAGGTCGGGACGACGGGCGGATCGCCGGGATCGATCAGGTGGTCGCCCTGATGCGCCGATCGAGCTCGTCCATCAGCTCCGCGCTCGCTGCCGGGTCGACCTTGCGGCAGAAGGCCGAGCCCGACGCGACGAGCTCCTCGAGGTCGTCGAGGCGGACGACGGTCGGCTGGTCGAGCGCGACGTCCCAGGTGACGTGCGTGACCGGAGGCAGTGCTGCCGGCTCGGACCGCCACGAGAGCGGCGTGACGAGCGCCGACTCGTCGGGGATGATCGTGCGGCGGTAGAACCGGCGGAGCCTCGAGCCCGTCGCGAGATCCTCGTCGAGGAGCGCGTCGAGCAGCGGTCTCGGGAGGGCGAGCCATTGGCTGCCGAGATGGCAGGGGTGCTCGGCGGAGAACGGGGTGCGTCGGCGGATGCCCCAGAAGACGCCGCGACCGCGGGTGACGACCCGCACGCTCGCGAGCGGCTCGAGGCGGAGCGCGACGGCGCCGCGGACCCGGCGCAGCCCGGCTCCGAGCCGGCCGCCGACGCGGACGCGCCGACGCGCAGGCGGAGTCTGGAACCAGCGGTACGCGTAGCGGGTGAGCTCGTCGTCTCCCTCGCCGCGACGGCGACCCCACCGTGGGCGGTACCGGATGGCGTGGGCCTGTCCGACCCACGTCTCCGCCGCGAGCACCTCCTCCTCCCACTCGTCGAGCCGGCGCACGGGGTAGTCCTGACCGGAGACGAGCGCGACGAGCGCGGGATCCACGAGGTCGCGCACGATCGCGAACGACCGCAGTGTCGCCTCGACGAGCTCCCACGAGCCCCAGTCGGTGGCGAGGCCGTGCTCGACGACCCGCACGCGGGGGTCGCCGCCGTCGCTCGGGGGGCGGGTGCGTCGCGCGTCGTGTGCGACGAGGACGAAGGCCCCGGGGCTCGACGCGAGGATGGCGCGCACCAGTCGTTCGACCTGAGCCGGGTCGGCATGGCTGAGCACCACGTAGGCCGCTCGGACCGGGGGCCGCGCAGGGGTCGCGACAGGGTCATCCGGGGCCATGGCGAAAGCATAGGGCGCGACCCCCGTGGATAGAATCGGCCCGGTACCGGCCGACGAACGGGAGACCATGGGCGACTCACCCGAGCTGAGCGTGTGCATCGTCACCTACGAGCGCCCCGAGTTCCTCAGGCGATGCCTGGGCTCGCTGGCCCGGGGCCTCGCGCCGGAGACCGAGATCGTCGTGGTGGATGCCTCGGCGGAGGACCGCCGCGACATCGCCGACGAGTTCGACCACCCGGTCGTGTACGTGCATGCGCCGCAGCTCGCCGGGTGGATGACGCGCTCGCGCAACGAGGCGCTCCGGCACGTGCACGGCGCGATCGTGAGCTTCCTCGACGACGACGTCGTGCTCCGACCCGGGTGGGAGCGCGCCCTGCTCGACGCGTTCGCCGATCCGGCGGTGGCAGCCGTCTCCGGCCGCACGTGCAACGGCCTCCCCGGCGAGGAGCACTACGCGAAGCCGATCGGCCGCCTGCTCGAGGACGGCACCCTGACCGACGGCTTCGCCTCGTCGCCGGACGCACCGCAGGCCGTCGACCACGGCATCGGCGCGAACATGTCGTTCCGCCGCTCGGTGCTCGCGGACCTCGGCGGCTTCCGCGACGACTACCCCGGCACGGCGCTCCGCGAGGACACGGACATCTTCCTGCGCATCCGCGCCCTCGGCGGCCGGGCGGTCTTCGCGCCCGATGCCGCGGTGGACCACCTGCCCGCACCCCACGTGCGCGGTGCGCGGTTCGACACCCGCTACAAGCTCTACGGCCGACGCAACCACATGGTGCTGCTCGCCCGCTACGACGGCATCCGATCGCCGATGCTGCGCAGGTGGGTGCGGGTGCAGTTCCGGGCGATCGGGCGGGCGGGCGGCCTCGGCGCTCGACTGAAGCGGCTCGCGGTCACGGTGGTCGGGGTGGGCTGGGGGTGGTTCGCGGCACTGCGGTCCGCGTCGTGGCATCCGCTGCCCCCGCGTCGGGACGACGCGCTCGGCCGCGAACTCCGCGCGACGCTCGGGGCGCCGGCGGACGCCTCGGCCTGATCAGGCCCGACGGGGCCCGCCGACGCCGGTGATGCGCCGAACCGACGCCTGCACCCACCGCGGTGCGGCGGCGCGCACCCGATCGGACCGACGGGGAAGGATGTCCCGCGCGATCGCGAGCGCTTCCCGGTACGAGCGCAGGTCCCTCGCCCGCCGGCACGCGCGCAGCGCCCAGCCGAGCACGAAGCGGTAGTTCGTGCGGTAGGCGTCGAGCGGTCGATGAGCCGGCGTCGGGAGGTCGGTGGGCTGCCAGAACGACCGGATGGCGCGCAGCGCGGTGAGTCCCTTGAGCGGCGACCCGGTGCGCGTGATCGAGTTCGGCAGGTCGCGGAAGAAGGCGAGGCGGTCGCGGATGAGCCGCCACTCGGTGAGCCGGGCGACGTTGACGTACATGACCCAGTCCTGCGCGGTGACCATGCCGTGCGGGAACGCGCCGGCTCGCAGCAGCAGGTCGCGGCGGACGGCCGTCGTGCTCATCGACCCCCGCATGCGCTCGAGCAGAAGGTCGAAGCTGCGTCCCTCGATCTCGAGGTACGACAGGTCCCTCGTCGGCACGGCCGTCCGGATCGCCTCGAGGCAGTCGTCGAGCGTGTCCGCGGAGAACTCGTCGTCGGGACCGGCCTCGGCGGCGAAGCTCCAGTAGGCCGCGTTCATGGCGCCGATCTCCGGCGAGGCGATCACCTCGGCCTCGATGCGCGCCAGGTACTCGGGGTGCAGGAGGTCGTCGTCGTCGAGGAAGCAGACCCAGTCCGTCCGAGCGGCCGCGACCCCCGCGTTCCGGGCCGCCGCGACCCCGGCCTTCTCGATCGGCCGGAACTCGACCGGCAGGTCGCGCAGGGCGTCGCCCGCGGGGTCGTCGAGCCCGTCCGCCACCACGATCACCTGGTCGAACGGGCGGCGCTGCCGCATGGCGCTCGCGACCGCCTGGCGTACGAAGTCGGGCCGCTGGTGCGTGGGCACGACCAGCGCGAACGTCGGCGCCGCGGCATCCGCCTCTCGATCCTGCACGCGGTCATGCTAGCGGCGATGCCGGGCCGGGCGTACGGTGCCGTCCACGACGAGCGGGGGCGCCTGCGATACTGGAGCGAATCTCACCGAAGGACCGGGGCCATGAGTTCGACCAAGGAGCGCCGGGCGATCCGGCATCTCCGGATCGCCGAATGGTGGGCGGGCGCATGGCGCTGGGTCGTCATGGCGTTCGGCGCGGTCGTGGTCGTCTACCTCCTGCTCGATCGCGGCGCCCAGGGCGGGGCCGTGCTGGCCGTGGTGCTCGCCGCGCTCGTCGTCGCCGCATCGCTCACCGGGTCCAAGCCGCTCGCGATCGCCCTCTTCGCCGTCCCGGGCCTGATGATCCCGCAGCGGATCGGCATCGGCGGCGGCGACCTGTCGGTGTCGGATGCCGCGCTCGCCGCGGCGTTCGGCACGGCGCTCCTCCTCGGGCAGAGGCCGTACAGCGTGCCGCTCCGACGGCTGCTCATGCTGAACCTCGTCTACCAGTTCGCCACGCTGCTCACCGTGCTCGCGAACCCCTACCTCGCGAACACCATCGAGTGGGTGCACGCCTGGATGCTGGTCTCCGGTGCCCTGATCGTCGGGTGGGCCCTCGGCGCGGCGGGGTACGCCCGCCTCGCGCTCTCGCTGATCGTGTTCACCGCCTGCATCCTGGCGGGCATCACCCTGATCCAGGCGCTCTCGCAGTACGCGGTGGGCAACCTCGGACCGGCAGCGCCCGCGTGGCCGATCCCGATGCACAAGAACTTCGTCGGAACGGTCTGCGCCTTCGCGGCGGTCGTGGCCTACCTGAACCCGGACTGGGTCGGCTGGACCAAGGGGTGGTCGAGGCTGGCGTTCTGGCTCTGCGTCGCCGCGGTCGTGGCGTCCCAGTCGCGGCAGGCCCTGATCGGGCTGATGGCCGCGGTGATGATCGCGGTGATCCGCCGGAGCACGTCGCGACGCTCGCGCATCCTGATCCTGCTCCTCCTGGTGCCCGCGGCGTGGTTGATCATCTCGATGGTCGCGGAGCAGGTCCAGTCGCAGAACGAGCACAACTCGGTGTTCCAGCGCCTGGACTGGTTCCGGGAGGTCTACCTCTTCTGGCGTGAGGCGCCGCTGTTCGGCCACGGGCTGAGGTACTGGTACCAGCCCGGGAGCCTCGGCTACCAACCTCCGCAGGGCGAGCTCGAGGTGCTCGCCAGCGCCGGCATCGTCGGCCTCCTGGCCTTCGCCGTGATGTGGATCGGCATCCTGCTGGTGCTGTGGCACATCGATCCGCGCTTCGGCACGCTGGCCGTCGCCGCGGTGCTCTCACGCCTGGTGCAGGCCCAGTTCGACCTGTTCTGGGTGGCCGCGCAGGTCTCCATCCCGTTCGTCATCGCGGGGATCTGCCTCGGCGCGATGGACCGTGAGCAACGTCGCGATGAGGCGGAGGCGCTGGGCCCGCCGGGGCGGGCCCTCTCCGGACCGGTCTCGCGCGGCGGCCGCTAGGCGCGCACGAGCAGGTCTGCGGCGACCAGCTCGTCGAGCGTCGCGTCGACCACCGTCGACGGGTCGATGTTCGCCGGCGGCGCCGGCATCTCGCGCAGCGCCGCCTGGGTGAGCTCCGCCGCGGTCGAATCGGAGGCGGCGAACCAGAGGACCGGGCCGAGTCCGTCGAGCACGGTCACCAGGTTGGTGCGGAACACGACGAGGGCATCGTCGACGCTGAGCGCATCGCGGTACTGGCCGCGTCGGTAGACGGTGCCCGGGGCGGCCTCGACGACGACCTCCTCCTCGCCGAGCTTGGCGCCGCAGTCGCAGTCGTTCGTGGAGACGCCGACGTCGACCAGGTGGGGCGACTCGTCCGTGCCCGCGGCGAGGACCTCGTCGATGAGGCCGGCGAGGGTCTCCGCCTCGGAGTACACCAGTCGTCGCACCCCGCCCGTGGACACGATCGTCGAGATCAGCGTCCGAATCGGGTTGGGCAGCGACGCGAGGAAGCTCGTCTGCGGCACGAGCTCCTCGAGCGCCTCGAGCACCGGGACGGTCTCGACGTAGGGCGCCTCGACGTCGTCGCGCCGGTCGAGCACGACGATCGCGCCGAGGACGAGCGGTGCGTCGGGCAGGCCGAGCAGGCCTTCCGCGGATGCGGGGAGCGGCGTCTTCGCATCGGGGTCCGTGCCGATCGAGAGCGGCTTGCGGTACGGGACGACCTCGCCGTCGGGATACACGGCGAGCGTCTCGTCGGTCACGTAGCCGAAGTGGCGCCCGAGTGCGCGCGAGGCGGTCGTCTTTCCGCGACCCGAGGGGCCGACGAGCGCGATCACGCGCCCGTCGTCGAGCGCGACCGCTCCTGCGTGCAGCATCAGGGCCGAGCCGCTGAGGCCGGCGATGCCGGCGAGCGTCGCCTCGGAGACGATCCGCGAGGCGAGCTGCTCCGCCGAATGCGCGGAGACGACGCGGTGCTCCGGGTCGTTCGACAGCCTGCCGTTGCCCATGTTGGCGGTCAGTGTGATCGTCGGTTCGGCCCGGTCCTCCACGAGGTCGATCCAGTGGCCGCGGATCCGGTCACGGACGTCGTCGGGCACCGAGGCGTCGAAGTCCACGCGGACCACGGAGTCGAGGACACGCACGTCGAAGGCGGTTGACATACCATGGACCCTACTCGCTCATGGTTCACCGCACCGCGGATGGAATCGGTGGCACGACCCGGAGGTGTCCATGGAACTGCGCGACTACCTCCGCGGGCTGCGCCGGCACTGGGTGGCGATCGTCCTGCTGACGCTCGTCGGCGTCGGCGCCGGGTACGGCTGGACGGTGCTCCAGACGCCCGTGTACGTCGCGAGCACGAGCGGCATCGTGCAGTCGACCGGCGAGGGCGACGTCGTCAATGCGTCGCTCGGTGACAGCGTCGCGCGCTCGCGCGTCCCGTCGTACCTGGTGATGGCCGGGTGGACCGACGTCGCACAGGGCGTCATCGACGACCTCGAGCTCACCACCACGCCGGAGGCCCTGATCCAGCGCGTCACCGTCGACAACCCCAGCGGCACGGTCATCCTCAGCGTGACCGCGGAGGCGTCGACAGCCGAGGATGCGCGGCGATTGGCCGAGGCGTGGCTCACGTCGCTCGGCACGGTCGTCGAGGAGGTCGAGATCGAGAGCAGCCCGACCGGTGCGGCGCCCGTCCAGGTCGTCACCCGCGAATCGGCCTCGCTGCCCTCCAGTCCCGCCTTCCCGGACGTCCAGACCGCGTTGATCGTGGGCGGCGTGCTCGGCCTCGGCTTCGGCGTCGCCTTCGCGATGATCCGCACGGCCGCCGACCGCCGCATCCGCTCCGCCGAGGACACCGAGTCCAAGACCGGCGTGGCCGTCGTCGGCACCATCCCGTGGGTCGCCGGGTTCGACTCGGGTGAGCGGCTGGTCGACACGTCCGCGGCGAACCGCACCGGCAGGTCGGGCACCTTCGCGGTCTCCGAGTCGCTCCGTTCGTTGCGCACGAACCTGCAGTTCATGGACGTCGACCACCCGCCGAAGACGATCGTGGTCACCAGCCCGCTCCCCGGCGACGGCAAGTCGACCATCGCCTGCAACCTCGCGCTGACGCTCGCCGCCGCCGGTACGACGGTCGTGCTCGTCGACGGCGACCTGCGCCGTTCGATGGTCGCGAAGACGATGGGCCTGCCGAGCGGTGCCGGACTCAGCGACGTCCTGGCCGGCCGTGCTGCGCTGTCCGAGGTGCTGCAGCGCACGCCGAAGTCGAACAACCTCCTCGTGCTGGCCGCGGGCAGCGTGCCCCCGAACCCCAGCGAGGTGCTGGGCTCCGAGCGCATGCACACCCTCATCGCCGACCTCACGAAGCACGCGACGGTGATCATCGATGCCCCCCCGCTCCTGCCCGTCACCGACGGCGCGGTGCTGGCCCACCAGGCCGACGGTGCGCTCGTCGTCGTGACGCTCGGCAAGACCACCTACGACCTCCTCGACAAGGCGCTCGACACCCTCCGCAAGGCGCGCGGTCGAGCGCTCGGCATCGTCCTGAACAAGGCGCCGATCCGGGGCGCCGATGCCGCGACCTACTCGTACGAGTACCGGCGCGACTACACGTCGTCGTCCGGCCCGGAGGCCCAGCCCGAGGAGGGCGCGGGCGAGACGCCGAAGGCGACACCGAAGCGGCGCGGGCACAAGCGGAACGCCGCGAAGGACGCCGAGCTCGTGACGGAGCCGCCGGCCGACGAGCGCGGCGCTCGCGACTGACGCGTGACCGGACCGCAGTCCGACGGCGCGCCACGCGCGGCAACCGTCGCTCGTCGCCCGCGGGTCGCCCTCGTGAGCTCGTCGTATGCGCCCCATGTCGGCGGCGTCGAGGAGCACGTGCGCCAGGTCGCGCACGAGCTGCAGTCGAACGGCTGCGCGGTCGAGGTCTGGTCCGTCGACCGGGGCACGGGACCCGTCGTGCGGGATGTCGAGGGCGTGACCGTGCGCTACCTGCCGACGCCGCTGCCCTCGGGGTCGATCGGCGGGGTGGGGCGATTCCTTCGTGCCCTTCCCGATGCGTGGCGGCGCTGGCGGCGGGCGACCCGCGACTTCCGGCCGAGCGTGATCCACGTCCACTGCTTCGGACCCAACGGCGTCTACGCCCTCGCGCTCAGCCGACGGTTCCGCCTGCCGCTCGTCGTCACCTCGCACGGCGAGACGGTGGCCGACGACCACGCCGTGTTCCAGCGTTCCGCCGTCCTGCGGACCGCGCTGCGCCGTGCGCTGCGCCGGGCGTCGGCCGTGACGGCGCCGTCGTCGTTCGTGCTCGATGAGCTGCGCAGCGACTTCGGGCTCGTCGACGGGGAAGTGGTGCCCAATGGCGTCGACCTGTCGCTGGTCGGCGATGCCGACCGCAGCCCGTTCGACGGGCGCTACGTGCTCGCGGTGGGCAGGCTCGGTCGGGTGAAGGGCTTCGACCTGCTCGTCGAGGCCATGGACGGCATCGACCTCGACGCCGACGTCCGGCTGGTGGTCGTCGGCGACGGCCCGGAGCAGGGCGTTCTCGAGGCGCTCGTCGCCGATCGCGGCCCCGCGGAGCGCGTCGAGTTCGCGGGCCGCCTCGCCCCGGCCGCGGTCGCGGACGCGATGGCCGGTGCGCTCTCGGTCGTCGTGCCGAGCCGGATGGAGGCGTTCGGCATCGTCGCCCTCGAGGCCTGGCGGAGCGGCGCACCGCTCGTCATGACCGACCGCGGCGGGGCACCCGGCTTCGTCAGGGACGGCGTGGACGGCATCCTGGTCGATCCGCTGGACGGCGCGGCGCTGCGCGCGGCGATCGTCCGCGTCGTCGGCGATGAGCGGCTGCGCGCCGCGCTGGTCGCCGCAGGACGGCAGCGGGTGCCGGAGTTCACGTGGGCACGGGTCGCCCGCGCGTACGAGGACCGGTACGAGGCGATCGCCGATGGGCGCCGAGACGGCCCGGGGGCGATGAAGGGGGCGGCCCGGTGACGTACACGAACCCCGTGCGCCGGCGCGTTCGCCAACTGCGCCGGCTCGCCGCAGCGGCGACGCACCCGGCGATGTGGCGCGGGGGCGTCGTCGTGCCCGCGACCTGGTGGGACGGCCACCCGAACTTCGGCGACGACCTCACGCCGTGGCTGCTGCCCGCGTACGGCGTGGCGCCGGTGCACCGCGTGGCGGGCCGGGCACGCCTGTCCGGCGTCGGCAGCATCCTCGAGTTCCTGCCCGGGGACTTCGCGGGCGCCGTGTGGGGCAGCGGACTGATGTACGGGCGTCGGCACCCGCTGCCTCATGCGAAGGTGCTGGCAGTGCGCGGCCACCTCACGCGCGAGCTGATCGGCGCACCCGACGACGTCGCGCTCGGCGACCCGGGCATCCTCGTCTCGCGTCGCGTCGACCGCGCGCGCGTGCGCTGGGACGTCGCGCTCGTGCCGCACGGGCATCACCGGAAGCACGAGCCGTTCATGTCGATGGCGGATGCCGCGGGGCTGCGAGTCCACGTCGTCGACGTGCACCAGCCGGCGGCGCGGGTCGTGCGCGAGATCGCCGCCGCCGACGCGGTCGTCACGACCTCGTTGCACGGACTCGTGACCGCGGACGCGTACGGGATCCCGGCGACCTGGACGATGCTCGAGCCAGCGCTCAGCGGTGGGCCGTTCAAGTTCCACGACTACGAATCGGTGATCACCCCGGGGTCCACGCGGTTCGCGCCGTTCGACGAGGCGGCCGGACTCCGGGGCATGCTCGACGCGGCGGGCGTCGCCCCGCGGGAGACCGTCGAGCGAGCGTCCGACGACCTCGAGCGCTCCATCGCGCGGCTGGGCGACGTCGTCCCGGGGTTGCCGCGCTTCCCCTTCGGTGCCGTCGGCGTGCTCGCCGGCCGCGGGTAGCGGCGACGCGGCGGGAGCACGGGCCCGAGGGTTGCCGGCTCAGGCCAGCGACGCCCAGACGCGGGCGTGCGCCTCGGCGCAGCGTTCCCAGGTGAACTCGCCCGCGCGGGCTCGACCTGCGTCGATCATCGCGTCGAGCCGCGACCCGCCCGTGGCATCCAGCAGGCCGGCGGCGATCGCCGGACCGGTCGGCTCGACGAGGATGCCGGCGTCGCCGACGACCTCGGGCAGCGAGCTCGTCGCGGCCGCGACGACGGGGACGTTCGCGGCCATGGCCTCGAGCGCTGGCAGGCCGAAGCCCTCGTAGAGCGACGGGACGACCACGACCTCCGCGCCGGCGACGAGGCCGGGCATCACGGCGTCGGGCAGCCTGCCCACGAGGCGCGTCCCGGGCATCCCGTCGAAGAGCGCGGTGCGCCGCGGATGGGCGGGCCCGGCGAGCACGAGCTCGAGCTCGGGCCGCTCCCGGTGGACGAGGGGCCAGGCCTCGGCGAGGGCCTCGAGGTTCTTGCGTCGGGTGGCGCCGCCTGCGTGCAGCACGTAGCGCTCGGGCAGCCCGTGGGCGTGCTTCGCCGCGGAGTCGAGCGGTGCCGCGTCGAAGAACCTCGTGTCGACGCCGTTGTGCACGACGTGGGGTTCGCGGATGCCGAGCAGCTCGACCGCCTCGCGTGCGCTGAACTCGGATACGCAGATGACGGCGGCGGCACGGCGGGCCTCCTCGATCGCCGCAGGCACCGGGGCCGACTCGTCGGGGAAGCGCCACGCCACGACGTCGTGCACCGTGATGACGTCGGCGTGCGGGGCGGGCGGCAGCTCGAGCGCCATCCGATGCACGACTGAGTCGCCGGCGTAGAGCAGGCGTCCGACGGCGCGCCGCTGCGACGCCGAAGCACGGGCGATGCGGCCGAGGGGCAGCCGCCGGTTGCCGGCGAGGCCGGAGCGCAGCGATCGGAGCACGAGCCGCCGGTAGCGCCAGTCGCGCTCGTCCACGGCCGAGAGGGCGGATGCCGCGCGGCCGGCGACCTGCTCCTGGTACGCCTGGGCTCCCATCGGGGTGTCGGTCGCGATGGTGGCGATCGTCAGGCGAGGGGCGTCACGGGGCGTCATGTTCGGCGGGTCCCTCCGGCTGGGTATCGCCCCGCCGGGCCGGCGGCCGATGCGTCCGAATCTAGTCACCCCGGCGGAGCGGGTGCCAGTCGTATGCGGACGCATCGAGGTTGCCTCCGGGAGAGCGGTTGCAGACCGGAATCCGTCGGCCGACCGCAGGATATGTCACCCGAAGGTGGGGTGCATCGGTGCCGAACGAGGAAGCCTCGACCCCTAGAGTTGGCTGTGAAAACCAGATAATGTTCGCTGGTACCCGCACAGCCCGTACCGTGCACCACAACCCGAGAACGTGACCCGACAGCTTCGGCAGAGGGTCGTCCTACCACAGCAACCATCCAGGAGGATCACAATGAGCGACCTCGAAGAGCCGAAGAAGTCCGGCGTCTCCCGACGCACGGTCGCGAAGGCCATGGCGTGGTCGGTTCCTGCCGTCGCCCTCGCCGTCCCCGCTCCCGCCTACGCCGCGTCCGGCCCGCCCCCCGAGGTGCTGGTCGGCGTCGCCTGTAAGCTGCCCGGCAACAGCATCAACCAGAAGTGCGCCGACATCTTCGCGCAGCTTCCGGGTCTCGACACCAGCAAGGCCTACGCCATCCCGCTGCTGATCACGAACAACACGTCGAAGGACATCGTCCTCAAGCCGTCGATCTCGATCCTCTCGTCGGGGCTGCCGTTCAGCGTCGTGGGCATCATCCCCGACTACTGCACGCCGATCGCGCCGGGTGAGTCGGTCAAGGTCATCGTGTACGCGAACTCCGACAACAGCGCGAACACGTCGGTCGACCTGGCCCTGACGATCCCGTGGGGTCACGACTGCGCCGACAACGACCACCCGCCGATCTTCATCCCCTCGTTCACGGTCGACGCGTTCCCGCCGTGCTCGAGCAAGGTCCCGTTCCCGACGGGCTCGCCGAGCTGCGACCCGCCGTTCTACCAGTAGTCCGGCGACACGGATTCGAGGGTGCGCTGCTCCGGCAGCGCACCCTCTTCCGTTCCCGCCGTACGCCGACGACGTCGAAGGAGTCACCCGGGTGAGGCCCGTCATCCACGCCATCACACCGGGCGACCACTTCTCGCCGCGCACGGGGTCGGCGATCCCCACCGTCGTGCACGGGCTGGCCGGCGCCGCCGCGCGTGATCCGGATCCGGTCCCGCAGTCGGTCCTCATCGACCGCTCGACCATGACGCCGCGCTACGACAGCGCCGCCGCCATCGAGTACGACCGCGGCCCGTGGCTCCGCCGCAACGATCGCGCGCGCGACCTCGTGCGCGGCCGCCTCGGTCTCACGAGGGCCGCGAGCGCGAGATTCCACGGCTCCTCCGCCGACGTGCTGCGTGAGATCGAGCCGTCCTTCGTGCTCGCCCACAACGCCCCAGTCCTCCCCGGACTGCTGCGCGACACCCCGCACCGCGTCGTGCTCTACGCGCACAACGACGTGCTCCGCAGCTACACCCGTCGCGAGGCGCGCCGGGCGCTCGGCGACGTGGCCGGCATCATCAG
The DNA here is from genome assembly GCF_009674665.1 of Agromyces kandeliae. Lineage (GTDB taxonomy): Bacteria > Actinomycetota > Actinomycetes > Actinomycetales > Microbacteriaceae > Agromyces > Agromyces kandeliae. The sequence goes on along the minus strand of NZ_WKJD01000012.1, from coordinate 200,025 downwards.
CGTGAGCCACGCGCTCGCGGCGCAGCTGCGGGACTCGCTCCCCTCGAGCCTCGCGGAGCGCATCCACGTGGTCGGGAACGGCGTCGACGTGGAGCGGTTCCACCCCGACGGCGACCCCGACGGACGGAGCGGGCCCGACACGGCTCGCCCGCTGCGCGTCGCCTTCGTCGGGCGCGTGATCCGCGAGAAGGGTCCGGATGTGCTGCTCCGCGCAGCGAGGCGGCTCGCCCGACCCGACGTGGAGTTCGTCGTGGTCGGCAGCCACGGGTTCGCGCGGGACGCCGTCCTGTCCGGCTACGAGCAGGAGCTTCGCAGGCTGGCCGAGGAGAGCGGCGCCCGCGTGCGCTTCGAGCCCTTCGTCGACCGCGAGGCCCTGCCCCGCCTGCTCCGCGAGCTCGACGTGTTCGTGGTGCCGTCGCGCTGGCCCGACCCGTGTCCGCTGACCGCAGGAGAGGGCATGGCGTCAGGCGTGCCGGTGATCGCAAGCAGGATCGGCGGGCTGCCCGAGGTCGTCGGCGACGCCGGCATCCTCGTTCCCCCGGACGACCCCGATGCGCTCGCCACGGCGATCGGCCGCCTCGCCGACGACCCCGCGGAGCGGATCCGCCGTGCGGAGGCATCGCGAACGCATGCCATGGCGCACGACTGGACGTGGGCCTGGTCCAACCTCCGGTCGGTCCTCGACGTACTCTGAGGGACCCTCCGTTCGGGGGGGTGCTCGGACTCTGGTGGCCGCCCGGCGAACGCGCTAGGTTGCGGCCTGAACGGCCTTGACCGCAGATCGACCCGATCGAGGAGGCTGCGAAGGAGGATCCAGATGAGTGATCTCGAAGAGCCGAAGAAGTCCGGCGTCTCCCGACGCACGGTCGCGAAGGCCATGGCGTGGTCCGTTCCGGCCGTCGCGCTCGCCGTTCCGGCGCCCGCCTACGCCGCGTCCGGCCCGCCGCCGGACGTGCTGGTCGGCGTCGCCTGCAAGCTGCCCGGCAACAGCGTCAACCAGAAGTGCGCCGACATCTTCGCGCAGCTTCCGGGTCTCGACACGAGCAAGGCGTACGCGATCCCGCTGCTGATCACCAACAACACCTCGAAGAGCATCGTCCTGAAGCCGTCGATCTCGATCATCTCGTCGGGGCTGCCGTTCACCGTCGTGGGCATCATCCCCACGTACTGCACGGCGATCGCGCCAGGGGCGTCGGTCAAGGTCATCGTCTACGCGAACTCCGACAACAGCGCGAACACGTCGGTCGACCTCGCGATCACGATCCCGTGGGGCCACGACTGCGCCGACACCGACCACGCGCCGATCTTCATCCCCTCGTTCACGGTCGACGCGTTCCCGCCGTGCTCGAGCAACGTGCCGTTCCCGACGGGCGCGCCCAGCTGCGACCCGCCGTTCTACCAGGAGGGGCCGGCGACCTAGGGGCGACGACACCACTGGGGGTGCGCTGCTGCCGCGGCGCTCCCCCAGCACCATCTCAGGCGGTGTCGGCCAGCCGGGTCAGCACCGCGCGCATCGCCGCGACCCGCTCGCTCCAGTCGCTCGTCGGCCCGTCCGCGCCATGCGGGAACGGCCGCGACGCCGCGACGGCAGCGACGACCGCGCCCGGGAACGACGCGGCGTCGGCGATCGTGACGCGCGCGTCGGTCACGTCCCGGAACCCGGCGACGGGCGTCGAGACGACCGGGCGGCCGACGGCCTGGTACTCGTACAGCTTGATCGGGTCGAGGCTGTCGGTGAACGGGGTCACGACGTGCGGCACGAGGAGCACGTCCGCGTGCTGCAGGTAGCCGATGACGTGCTCGCGGGCCCGCGGTCCGAGCAGGACGACCCCGGCACGCTGGAGGCGCAGGGTCGCGTCGGTGCCGATCAGGTTCGGGCCGACGAGCACGACCGTGCCCCGGGCGCCCAGCGCGCGCGCGGTCGCCTCGCACAGGTCGACGTCGATGCGATCCGGGTGCGCGGTGCCGAGGTAGAGCGCGGTGCGCCCCTCGGGCAGGTCGGCCGGCCGGCCGGCCGGTTGGCGGTAGGCCTCCGCGTCGACGCCGTTCGGGATGAGCGTGACCGGTCGCGCGGCGCCCTTCCGGCGCTCCAGCTCGGGCGAGCACACGACGACCTCGCGGGCGACGTCGAGCAGCCGGGCCTCGTTCGCCGCCGCGCGGGAACGCTCACCCTCCGCACGGTCGGCCGCGAGCCAGTCGTCGGTGATGTCGTAGAGCGTGGGCCAGCCGCTGCGTTCGGCGAGCCCGACCGCACCGGGATCGTTGATCCAGAGCAGCGGATGCCGCATGCCGACCGAGGACGCCGCGCGCATGACGGTCGAGGCGAGCCGATCGTCGGTGCGCGGATCGATCCGCCGCGGCAGCCACTTGGTCGGGCGGACGGTCCACAGTCGCCCGGGAGCGGGCTCGCCCACCTCGCTCACGCCCCGGCCGACCGACGGCACGCGGCGCGACGCGACGTCGTGCGTCGGATCCGCCGCCGGCTCGACGAACAGCACGCGCAGCGACGCGTCGGTGCGAAGCAGTCCGGCGACGAGGTGCTGGTTGCGCCTCCAGACGCGGTCCCAGCGTTCGAGCGAGAGCACCACGAGATCGGTCATCGGCGCCCCTTCCGAGCGATCGCCGCGCCATAGGCCGCCTCCGTGCCGTCGGCCTGCGCGCGGAGCGAGAAGTCGCGCTGCTGTCGCTCGCGGGCTGCGACGCCCAGCGCGGCACGCGCGGCCGGGTCGGCGGCCAGGGAACGCAGTCGCTCGCCCGCGGCATCCGGGTCGCCCGCGGCGAAGCGCGCTCGCTCGTCGAGGCCGGCGAGCAGCTCGACGTGTCCGGCGGCGTCGGCCGCGACCGGCGGCAGGCCCGACGCCATCGCCTCGAGGAGCGTGAGCCCGAGCCCCTCGACCGGGCACGGCGCGAGCAGGAGCCCCGCGCGCGAGAGGAGCTCGGGCAGGTCGGTGCGGTAGCCGCTGAAGCGAACGGATGCCGCGAGGCCGAGTTCCGCGACGAGCCGCTCGAGCGGCTCCCGCTCCGGGCCGATGCCCGCGATGTCGAGCGTCCAGCCCTCACCCGCGAGCCCGGATGCCGCGAACGCACGGACCCCGACGTCGGTGCGCTTCTCCGGCTGCAGGCGCTGGGCCATCAGGACCGTGCGGTCCCGCGTCGACGGGTCGACCGCCGGGCGGGGGTCGATGCCCGTGTGGACGACCGTGCTCGGACCGTCGATCGCCATGGCGACCGCCGACGAGATCGAGATCTGCGCGTCGATCCCGCCTCGCACGAGCGCCTCGATCGGAACGGGGCCGACGCGGCCGCGACGCCTCGCGAAGTGGCACGTCGCGACGACCGCGGGACGGCGGGCGCGGGAACGCGTCGCGAGTGCGGCGACGGCACCGACATCCGCCGCGGTCATGTGGGTGTTCACGACGTCGACGTCGCCGGCGAGCCCGCGGACGGCTCGCAGCACCTCGATCGTCCGGGCCGCGGGCGTGTGCGCGACCCCCGCCTCGTCGAGACCCGGACGCATGCGCGGCGGATCGCCGCCGATGACGTGCACCGCGTGCCCGTCGGCGGCCTGGGTTCGGGCGAGGCGGAGGACGAACTGCTCGACACCCGAGAAGCCGTCCGAGCGGATCGCGTGCAGGATGCGGAGGGGCGTGCTCACGGGTTGCCCGCCGCCCGGCCGCGCGCCGGCTCCCGCTGCGCCTCGATCGAGCGGGCGAGCTCGAGGTAGCGTGCCGCGACCTCGCTCCAGGAATGCTGCTCGGCGGTGGCGCGCGCCCGCGCGCGCCACGCGTCGCGCGCCTCGGGCTCGAGTCCGTCGAGCTCCGCGAGGCGGGCACCGACCGCCGCGGCCTCGCGCTCGACGAGGAAGCCGTTCTCGCCGTCGACGACGATGTCAGGCGCGAAGCCCACCCGCGTCGACACGACGGGCACGCCGCACGCCAGCGCCTCCAGCACGACCAGGGCGTTCGCCTCGTAGGCGCTCGGCAGCACGAGCACGTCGGACGCGCGGAGCAGCGGGACCGGGTCGGACCGTTCGCCCGCGAACACCACGCGCTCCGAGACGCCGACGCGTCGGGCCTGCGCGCCGGCCCGCCTGATCATGTCGGCGGTGCCGCCGATGACGAGCAGCACGACGCCGGGCGCCATGCGGAGCGCCTCGATCGCGAGGTGCAGGCCCTTGCGCTCGAACTCGTGCCCGATGAAGACCGCGACCGTCGCGTCGTCCGCGATGCCGAGGTCGCGACGGGCGGCGGCGCGCTCCGCGGCATCCCCCGGGCTGAACCGCTCGACGTCGACGCCGTTCGGGATGACCGTGATCGGCGGCCGCACGCGACCGTACACCTCGGTCAGCAGGCGCGCCTCCCCGCCGGTCAGGGCGACCACGGCGCGGTGCGTGCGACCGCGGTAGCGGATGCGGTCGCGGAAGGCGGTGAACAGGTGCACCGGATTGCGCACCATCCGCCATGCGTAGTTGCCGCGCGCGCGCATCGCGGCCTGGAGCAGGCCGTGGTTGACGTAGACGTCGCCGGCCATCACGTCGTTGTGCGTGAACGAGACCGCATCGGGCCGCTCGGCGAGGAAGCGCTTCGCGCGACGGGTGCCGATCGTGCTGAACCAGACCACGTTGCCGGCGCGAGCGAGGTGCAGGCCGAACGTCGTGCGATGCGGTCGGGCGAGCGTGCGGCCGGCGTCGGCGGCCGTGAACCGCTCGACCGGGACGCCCGCAGCGCGGAACTCCTGCTCGAGCGCGTACGCGACCCCGGCGACGCCGCTGCCGGGCTCGATCGACGGTGCGATCTGGACGATGCGGGTCATCCGGTCGCCCGGTCGGCGGGTGCGGTGCTGCGCTCGGCCAGCAGCTGCTCGGCGAGCGCGAGGTATCGGCGCGCCACCTCGCGCCAACCGTACGGCTCGGCCGACGCCCGGGCACCACGGCTCAGGGCGGCGAACGCCTCGTCGTCGATCGTGGCGAGCTCCTCCATCCGCTCGCCGACCGCCTCGGGGTCCCGCTCGACCAGGTAGCCGTTCACGCCGTCGCGCACGATCTCCGGCGCGAAGCCGACGGGCGTCGCGATGACGGGCAGGCCGGCGGCGAGCGCCTCGAGCACGACGAGCGCGTTCGCCTCGTAGGCGCTGGGGAAGACGAAGTAGTCGCACGCCGCGAGCAGGTCCGGCAGGTTGGCGCGCGGACCGAGGAACAGGACGCGGTCGCCGACGCCGTGCTCGATCGCCTCGGCATGCGACTCCGCGATGATGTCGTCGTTCCCGCCGATCACCATCAGCAGCGTGCTCGGAGCCGTCGCCAGCCCCCGGATGGCGAAGGAGAGGCCCTTCCGCGAGAACTCGTGCCCGACGAAGACGCCGACCCGTTCGTCGCCCCCGAGTCCGAACTCGGCGCGCGCGGACGTCCGTTCCTTCGCCGTCGGCGGGCGGAAGCGGTCCAGGTCGACGCCGTTCGGGATGACCTCGATCCGCGGACCGATCGGGCCGTAGGTCGCTCGCAGGTCGTCGGCGTCGCCCTCGGACAGGCAGACCGCGACGCGATGGGCGTGCCCGCGGTAGCGGATGCGGTCGCGCAGGTAGATGAAGAGGTGCACCGGGTTGCGGTAGATGCGCCACGGGGATCGGCCCCGCGCGCGCATCGAGGCGAGCAGCACCCCGTGGTTGACGTACACGTCGCCGGCGACGACGTTGTTGTGGCAGATCGAGATCGCGTCCGGCCGCTCGGCGAGGAAGCGCTTCGCGCGGCGCGTGCCCACCATGCTGAACCAGATCATGCGCCAGCCGCCGCGGATCCGCGCGAGGATCGTGTTGCGCGGCCAAGGGACCATCCGCCTCCGGCGGGCGGAGTCGAACGTGAACTGCTCGACCGTCGCGCCGAGCGCGCGAAGCTCCTGCTCGAGGTGCCAGGCGACGCCCGCGACGCCCGTTCCCGGGCCGATGAAGGGGACGATCTGCACGATCCGGGTCATGCCGGGGCCTCCGCGGGGGTGTCGGTGGTCTGGGTCGCCGGGGTCGCGACGGTGCTCCGAGCCGGGATCGAGGTCGCCGCGGCGAATCGCGCCTCGACTCGGACCGGCCCCAGTCGCGTGATCGCCGCGCGCCGCCGCGCGGCACGGCCGCGCTCGCCGGGGAGCACGATCGACCGCGCGGTCGCGCCGAGCCACTGGCCGGTGCGCGCCCACTGCCATCCCGCGGCGCCGAAGTGCTTGCGCAGATAGCGCTCCTGCGAGGCGTGGAAGTGGGCCTCTCGTCGGCGCGGGTCGCCGCCGGTGCCGGCCCCGACGTGCACGGCCTGCACCGACGGCACGGCCGCGTGCCGCCAGCCGAGCCGATGCGCGCGATACGACCAGTCGGCCTCCTCGGCGTAGAGGAAGAAGCGCTCGTCGAACCATCCGACCTGCTCGAGCGCCTCGGCGCGCAGCAGCAGGACCGAGCCGATCACGTACGTCGGGTCGCGGCGGAGCCGCGCGAGGCCGAGCGCCTCGAGCCACGTGCCGGACGGCGACGGCAGCCACCACTCGACGCGGGCCTCGTGGCCGTGCTCGTCGACCTGGCCGGGTCCCACGCTCCCGAGGTCGGGCCGCGCGCGGAGCGCCGCGTGCAGCCGTTCGACGTCGTCGGCCGTGATCTCGGCGTCGGGGTTCAGCAGCAGCACGTCGGACCCGGGCGCGATCCGATTCGCGAGGCCGTGGTTGACGCCCGCGGCGAAGCCGTCGTTGCGCCCGGGATCGAGGTAGCGCACGCCGAGCTCGTCGCAGAGCTCGCGGATGGCCGGCAGCGAGGAGTTGTCGACCACCGTGACCGGCAGGCCCGCGACCGGCTCGAGCGCGCGACGGAGCAGCTCGGGCGAACCGTACGCGACGACGACGACCTCGAGCGTCGGGGTGGGTTCGGGGGCGGGGGATGCCTCGTGCACGATCGAACGGTACAGGTCGAGGTAGTCGCGGCCCACCGCACCCCAGCTGCACTCCTCGGCGCGGACGAACCCGGCGGCGCGCAGCTCGTCGGCGCGCGGGCCGGACGCCGCGGCGAGCGCCTCCGCGAGTGCGGCCGCGTCTCCGGTGGGGACGACCAACCCGGCGCCCCCCACGACGTCGGGCAGCGCACCCGCGTCGCTCGACACGACCGGAACCCCGCACGCCATCGCCTCGACGGCGACACGGCCGAACTGCTCGGTCCACGATGCGGTCGGCAGTGACGGCACGGCGAGCACGTCGAACGATCGGAGCACGTCGGGGATCCCGGCCGGCTCGACCGCGCCGACGAGCTCGACGCGATCGGCGACGCCGACGGATGCCGCGCGCTCGCGCAGTTCGGACGCGAGCGGGCCGGTGCCGACCACCCGCAGGCGCAGGCGAGGGTCGCGCGCGAGCGCGTCGAGCAGCAGGACCAGGCCCTTCTCGGGCACGAGCCGGCCGATGAAGCCCACGGTGATCGGGTCGGACGGGTCGTGCGGCTCGCCTGTGCCGGCGTCCGGCCGCTCCGCGGCATCCGCGTCGCCCGACCCGCCGGTCGTGCCCGGGGCATCCGCCGGCCTGAACTGCTCGAGGTCGACCCCCAGCGGGATCACGTGCGCGCGCCCCGCGAACCCCTTGTCCTCGGCGATGCGGGCGGCCTCGGTGTTGCACGCCGAGATCCCCGACGCGGCGCGCAGCGCCCACCGCTCGAGCCAGCGGAACGGGACCGGGTAGCGCTTGCGCAGGTTCTGGGCCGTGTAGAGCACGACGGGCGTGCGCCGCGACCGCCCGCGCAGCGCGCGCAGCAGCAGGATCTCGGCCGTCGCGAGCGCGAACGGCTCCTCGTGCACGTCGATGACGTCGACGTCGCGGCCGAGCGCGCGCCACAGCGGCAGCGGGTCGTAGACGAAGAGGGCGGGGTGCCGCCCGAGCGTGCGGACTCCCTGCACGTGCTCGTCAGGGCGGGCGTGCAGGGTCACGGGCGCACCGCCGGCATGCCACCGGCGGGCGCAGCACAGTTCGACGTCGACGCCGAGCGCGGTGAGCGCGCGCTCGCGCCCACGCCACTCGTCGACGACGGCGCTGTGCGAGACCCTGAGTACGCGCACCGCACCCCCTCTAGACTCCTTGCAGAAACCTTATCCGGGGCCCCGCTCCCCGGTCGTGGCGAGCTGGGGTGATCGCGCATGGATTCCGACGAGTTCCGGGTGCTCGTGGTCTGCACCGGCAACATCAACCGGTCCGCACTGGCTGCGGCCCTCCTGCGCAGCTGGGTCGCCTGGTACGTGCCGGCGGATGCCGCGGCGCGCGTCGTCGTCACGAGCGCCGGTCTCGCTGCGCCCGTCGGCCAGCCCATGCGCCGCCGCACGCGCGCCATCGTCGAGGCGCTCGGCGCGGACGGCCGCGGGCACCGCGCGGTGCAGATCGACGAGGCGGCGATCCGGGCCGCCGACCTGGTGCTTACGGCGGATGTCGCGCATCGCGACGGCGTGCTCGGCCTGGTTCCGTCGAAGCTGCGGTCGACGTTCACGATCCGCGAGGCCGGCGGGATCGCCGAGGGCCTCGGGCCCGCGGCGCCGCCGACGTCGATCGCGGAACTGCGGGCCCGAGCGGTCGCGTTCGCCGATCGCCGATCGCTCGGCGCGTCCGCCGACGGCGACATCACCGACCCGCAGGGACGCGACGACGAGGCCTATCGCGACATGGCGCGCGAGGAGGTGCCGCCGCTCGCGAGCATCGGCGCGGCGCTCTTCGGGATGCCCGGCGCCGAGGTCGATGCGATCGTCGCCACGGTCACGGCCGCCGACGCGTTCCCGTTCGAGGGGCTCGGCAGGTCCGCATCCGGCGACGCCGCCGGGTCGTCGGGGTCCGAGTCCCGGCGTCGTCGCCGCTGGTTCCGCAGGCGCGACGCGTGAGCGCTGCGGGGCGCCGGGTGCGCGTGCTGCACCTCGACCACACCGGCGCGGCCGGCGGTGCCGAGCTCGCGCTCGTGCGGATGCTCCGGGCCGGGCCGGGCTGGGCGGCCGTGCTGCAGACGCCTCCGCTCGAGTCCGATCCGAACGTGTGGGACGCCGTGCCGCCCGAGGTGCCGCGACGGGCCGCCGGCATCCGCCAGCCCGCGGGCGCGAGCTCGGGCGGACCGCTCGCCGTGCTCGGCTTCGGCGCACGGCTCGCGGTGCAGGCGCTCGCGGTGCGCACGTCCGCGGCGTTCCGGTCCGCCGACCTCGTCGACGCGAACACCGCCCGGGCGGCGGCGTACGGTGCGCTCGCGGCTCGGCTCTCCGGCGTCCCGCTCGTCGTGCACCTGCGCGATCTCGTCGAGCCCGAGGCGCTCGGCGCTGCGGGCCACGCGATCATGACCCGGGTGGTGCTGCCCCGCGCCGACGGCGTCATCGCCAATTCGCGCGCGACCCTGGACTCCGCACGGCCCCACCTCAGCGGCGATGCGGTCGCCGAGGTCGTGCCGAGTGCGTCGGGGCTCGTCGTCGGGGCGGACCGGCCCCTCGCAGCGGACGCGCCGCTCCGGAGGGTCGGCATGCTCGCGCGGATCGATCCGTGGAAGGGCCAGGCCGAGCTCCTCGAGGCCTTCGCGCGGGCGTTCGCCGGGCGCGACATCCGCCTGCAGTTCGCCGGCGGCGCGCCGTTCGGCCACGAGGGATACCTCGCCGAACTGCGGCGCCGGGCCGACGAGCTGGGCCTCGGTGCGCAGGTCGACCTGCTCGGGCACGTCGACGACGTGCCCCGGCTGCTGGAGGGATGGGACGTCGCCGTGCAGTACTCGACGCGCCCCGAGCCGCTCGGCCAGAACGTGCTGCAGTACCTCGCCGCGGGCCGCGTGGTCGTCGCGGCCGGCGAGGGCGGGCCCCTGGAGTGGGTCGCCGACGACGTCAACGGCCTGCTCGTGCCCCCGCGCGACGTCGACGCGCTCGCCGGAGCACTCCGCCGGCTCGACGCGGACCCCGAGCTGCGAGCACGCCTCGCCGGCGCGGCCGCCTCGACGCCGGGCCTGCTCGACGACGCTGCGGTCGCCCGCGCGCACCTCGACGTGTACGAGCGCGTGCTCGCCGCTCGGGCTCGCGCCTGACCGCGACGCGCTCTCGAGCCCGCTGTGGACAGTGGGTGCGGGTGCGGCGGCCGGCGCACCCGCACGGCCTGTCGTGACGGGTGCCGGCGGCGCGTGACCGCGACGCGGCCTACGCGGTCGCCGAAGCCGAGGTGGTGGTCGCGACGGCGATCGCCGTCCGGTCCACGCCGTCCGGACCGCCCGTGACGAACGCGGTGACGGCGTCGAGCGTCGCGTCCGCGCCGAGCACGCGGTTGTGCCCGGCGCCGTCCGTGAGCACGAGGCGCGAGCGGTCGCCGTGCGCGGCGTGCAGCCGGATGCCCTCGCTCGCGGGGACCTCGCGGTCGCCCCGGTCGTGGACGACGAGCAGCGGCATCCGCTCGGGCAGTGGGTTCGCGGCGCCGTCGAACCGCGGCCACGGGTCGGCGAGCTCGGGCAGGATGCGGCGAGCGAAGCGCGCGGCGAGCGCGTCGGCGGTGGACGGGCGCGCGCCGATCCGCTCGGTGAACACGTCGATCAGGAAGCGTGCACGCGAGGGGCCGGCGATCGCGACGAGCCCGCCGGCCGCGACGCCGTCGGCGAGGGCGGCACGTGCGGCCATCGCGCCGAACGAGTGCCCGATGATCGTGTGGAAGCGACCCTCGCGGGCCTGGAGGGCGTCGATCGCGGCGAGCCAGTCGCGGATGTCGGTCCGCCGACCCGCAGATTCGCCGTTGGCGGGCGCCTCGAACGCGAGCAGGCGGAAGCCCTCGGCGCGGAGCTCGCGCACGATCGGCGCGAACTGCGAGGCGCGGCCGCGCCATCCGTGCACCAGCAGGATCGTGTCGGGCCCGGAGCCCCACTCGTAGGCGGCGAGGTCGCGCCCGCGCACGCGGATGGTCGAGCGCGTGGCGGCGTCGTGGACCGCGCGGTCGGCGGGCCGCACCGGCAGGCGCCCGCCGACGTGCATGAAGAGCGGCAGGGCGGCCGCGGCGGATGCCTCGGGGGAGACGAGTTCGGCCGCGCGGATGGCGGCGACGCGGGTCGCGAGCGCGGTGGTGACGGCGGTCTCGGCGATGGTGGGCACGGGGCTCTCCGATCAATGAATACGAACGGTCGTGCGTTGAGTATACGAACGTTCGTGCGTAAAATCGAGAGGGTGAGCGTGGAAACTTCCAGCGGAGTCATGGACGGCCGGCGCGTCAGGGGCGACGCGTCGCGGCGACAGGTGCTCGCCGCCGCCGTCGACCTCGCCTCGATCGAGGGGCTCGACCAGCTGTCGATCGGCCGCATCGCCGACGCGGCATCCGTCAGCAAGAGCGGCGTCGCCACGCTGTTCGGCAGCAAGGAACGGCTGCAGCTCGCGACCGTCGAGGCCGCGCGGCAGCGGTTCGTCGAATCGGTCATCACGCCCGCCCGCGAGCGCCCGCGCGGCCTCGGCCGCGTGATCGCGCTCCTCGACGGATGGATCGCGTACTCGCGCGACCGGGTGTTCCCGGGCGGCTGCTTCTTCGCCGAGGCCGCGGCCGACTTCGATGCCAAGCCGGGCGAGGTGCACGACGCGATCGATCGATCGCTCCTCGAGTGGAACGGGTACCTCGCGGTCTCGCTCGGCTACGCGCGCGACGGCGGCGAGCTGCTCGCCCTCGACGACCCCGAGCAGCTCACCTTCGAGTTCACCGCCCTGCTCGACCTCGCCAACCGCGACTCGGTCATGCACGGCACGAACGCCTCGTACGCGCGTGCCCGGCGCGGCATCGCCGCACGCCTGCGCGCCGCCGGAGCCGACCCCGTCGCCGTCGACGCGTTCGCCGCCGTCTCCGACGACTGACGGGCGCACGCGATCGTCTGGACACCCGTTGCGGGTCCGGACGGCGCCGGACCCGCAACGACGGTCGTCACGAGGTGGGGGCGCGACGTCAGCCGGCGACGAGGGAACCCGCGCGCGAGAGGTCGACCTGCTCGTCGCGGGGCACGACCTTCACGCGCTCGCGCGCGACCGGCCCCTCGAACGCCTCGCCGAGCGAGCGCTCGTGCGCGTCGAGCGCGAGCCATCCGTTCCAGGTCGTGAAGCGGATGCCACGGGCCTCGAGCAGCTCGAGCACCTCGTCGCCGCCCTCGGCCTCGACGACCGGCGCGACCCCGGGTGCGGCGAGCACGCCCGCCTGCGCGTCGGCCACCAGGTTCGTGATCGTCTCGAGCGCGTCGCCCTTCGTGTGGCCGATGAGCCCGACGGGGCCGCGCTTGATCCAGCCGGTCGCGTAGACGCCCGCGACGGGGGCGCCGGAGGCATCCGTCACCCGCCCGCCGTCGTTGGGGATCACGCGCGCCGACTCGTCGAACGGCACGCCCGAGATCGGCGAGCTCGCGTAGCCGACCGCGCGGTACACGGCCTGCACGGGCACGTCGACGAACTCGCCCGTGCCGGCGACCGAGCCGTCGCCGACCGGGCGGGTCCGCTCGAAGCGCACGCCCTCCACGGCGTCGGTGCCGAGCACCTCGACCGGCGAGTGGAAGAAGTGCAGGTGCAGGCGGCGCGACGCCGTGTACGGCCGGTCGTCGGCGCGGCGCCATCCGTTCAGGGTCCGCGTCATGACCTTGACCTGGTTGTTCGTCGCCAGCAGGTGCGCGGCGTGCTCGTCGCCCTCGGCCCGCGCGAAGTCGTCGTCGTACACGACGATGTCGACGTCGGGCACCTCGCCGAGCTCGCGCAGCTCGATGGGCGTGAACTTCACCTGCGACGGCCCGCGACGGCCGAAGACGTGCACGTCGGTCACGGGCGAGGCGAGGAGCCCTGCGTGCACGTTCGCCGGGATGTCGGTCGTGAGCAGGTCGGCCGGGTGCTTCGCGAGCACGCGCGCCACGTCGAGCGCCACGTTGCCGTTGCCGATGACCGCGATCGACTCGGCCTCGAGCGGCCAGTCGCGCGGCACGTCGGGGTGGCCGTCGTACCAGGCCACGAGGTCGGCCGCGCCGAACGAGCCGGGCAGGTCGATGCCGGGGATGTCGAGCGGGGCGTCCTTCAGGGCGCCGGTCGCGAAGATCACGGCGTCGTATCGCTCGCGCAGCTCGTCGACCGTGACGTCCCGCCCGACCTCGACGTTGCCGATGAGGCGGATCGTGCCCTCGTCGAGCATCTCGTGCAGGGAGTTCACGATGCCCTTGATGCGCGGGTGGTCGGGCGCGACGCCGTAGCGGATCAGGCCGTACGGCGCGGGCAGCGACTCGAACAGGTCGATCGCGACCTCGCCGCCGGCCTCGTCGACCTGGCGGCGGAGGATGTTGCCCGCGTAGATGCCGGCGGGGCCGGCGCCGACGATCGCGACACGGAGGGAGAGGGTCATGAGGGCATGGCCTTTCGGAGGAGTGCAGGAGGAATGCGGGAAGGGTCTGGGCGGATCAGTCGATGGCGGGTGGCGCTGCGAAGGCGGATGCCGCGAGCTCGGCGGGCGCGTACGGGCTGAGCCGCACCACGTCGCCGACCACCACGACCGCGGGCGACCGCACGCCCCGCACCGCCGCCTGATGCGCGATCGTGCCGAGCGTGCCGATCGTCACTCGTTGGCGAGGGCCGTACCCATCCTCCACGATCGCGACGGGGCACTCGGCACCGCGCTCGCCGCGGGCGAGCGTGATCGCGGAGTTCGCGAGCGTGCCGACGCCCATCAGCAGCACGACGGTGTGGTCGCGGGCGCCGCCGAGCGCCTGGATCTGGTCGTGGCCCGTGACGACCGTGAACGTCGTCGCGAGCCCGCGGTGCGTGAGCGGGATGCCGGCGATCGCGGGCACCGAGACGGCGCTCGTGATGCCCGGGACGACCACGACGTCGACGCCGCGCTCGCGGCAGTATGCGAGTTCCTCGCCGCCGCGGCCGAAGACGTAGGGGTCGCCGCCCTTGAGCCGGACGACCCGCTTGCCGCCCCGGGCGAGCGTGACGAGCAGCTCGTTGATGGCGTCCTGCGGCACCGCGTGGTGGCCGGGCAGCTTGCCGACGTCGACGACCTCGGCGGCGAGCTCCACGCCCTCGGCGGCGAGGCCGTCGAGCACGGTGCGGGCGCCGAGCCGGTCGGCGACGACCACGTCGGCCGCCTCGAGGGCGCGGAGGCCGCGGAGCGTCAGCAGCCCGGGGTCGCCCGGGCCCGCACCGACGAGTGCGACGTGGCCGCGCCCGGTGTCGTCGGCGCGCGGCGCGCGCCCCGTGGCATCCGTCGCCCGGTTCTCGAACGCGTTCTCGGTCATGGGGTTCCTCCCGTGAGTCCGCGGCGGCGCAGCATCCCGCGCTCGACCGGGGCGAAGACGAGCAGCTCGATCACGACGCCGATGGCGAGGATCACGAGGATCGTGCCGAGCACGCTCGCGAGGTCGGCCAGGTCGCGGCCCTGCTGCAGCAGCGAGCCGACGCCGAAGCCGATCGACCCGCCGAACGCGATGATCTCGGCGGCCATGAGCGAGCGCCACGAGAACGCCCAGCCCTGCTTGAGGCCGGCGAGGTAGCCGGGCAGGGCGGCCGGCAGCACGACGGATGCCGCGAGCTGGAGTCGCGACGCGCCGAGCACGGTCCCGACCCGGCGCAGCTGCGGGGGCACCTGGGCGACCCCGGCGACGAGCCCGTTGACGATCGACGGGATCGCGCCCATGAGCACGACGAAGTACACCGTGGCATCCGACAGGCCGAACCAGAGGATCGCGGCGGGGACCCAGGCCACCGACGGCAGCACCTGCAGGCCCGAGATGAGCGGGCCGAGCGCACGGCGCAGCGGCGCCCACTCGGCGAGCAGCAGGCCGAGCGGCGTGCCGACGGCGACCGCGATGAGGAACCCGAGGACGCCCCGCTCGAGGCTCGTCGTCACGGCGAGCTGCAGGCGGCCGTCCTCCCATGCGGCGCCGAGCGCGGCGGCGACGTCGAGCGGGCCGGGCGCGAGGTCGGGCCGCGGCTGCGCGATGACCGTGTACGCCTGCCAGGCGGCGATCAGCACGGCGAGCAGCAGGACGGGCGGCAGCACGCCGTCGATCGCGCGGCGCCACCAGGGGATGCGGCGCTCGGCGGTCGTCTGGAGCCGGTCGAGCCCCGCCTCGAGCGTGCGGAGGTCGTCGTCGCCGCCCGAACGCGATCGGGTTGCCGCATGTGGCGGGTTCTCGCGGGTCGTTCCCGGCGCAACTGGCAACCCGCGGTCCGGGGCGGGCGCGGCGGTGGCAGAAGGCAGCAGGTCATGCGGCATTGCGACGGATCTCCCTTCGCAGGTGCTCGGTGATCTCCACCGAGAGCTCGGACACGGTGGGCGACTCGATGCGGCGCGGACCGTCGTCGGCGATGCGCCACTCGTTCACGATCCGCCCCGGGCGGCTCGACATGAGCAGCACCCGCTGCCCGAGCCGTGCGGCCTCGCGCACGTTGTGCGTGACGAACACGATCGTGCGGCCGGTCTCGCGCCAGACGCGCTGGAGTTCCTCGTGCAGCAGGTCGCGCGTGATGGCGTCGAGCGCGGCGAACGGCTCGTCCATCAGCAGCACCGAGCGGTCCTGCGCGAGCGCGCGCGCGAGCGCGACCCGCTGCCGCATGCCGCCGGAGAGCTCGTGCGGGCGCTTCTCCGCGGCGTCCGCGAGGTGCACCACGTCGAGCAGCTCGAGCGCGCGGGCGCGGCGCGCGGCGCGCGGCAGTCCACCGTCGCCGAAGCGCAGCGCGAGTTCGACGTTGCGGCGGGCGCTCAGCCACGGCAGCAGCGACGCCTCCTGGAACATCACCGCGGCGCGGCCGTCGACGTCGATCGTGCCGGTGCTCGGCTGCTCGAGGCCGGCGATCAGCCCGAGGAGCGTCGACTTGCCGCATCCGGACGCCCCGAGGAGGCACGCGAACTCGCCGGGCGCGACCGCGAGGTCGATGCCGTCGAGCACGACCGGGCCGTCGGCGGCGTACCGCTTGCCGACGCCGGTGAGGCGGATGGCGGAGGTCGTGCTCATCGCGACCCGCCGTCCTGTCCGGCGCCGTCGAGCCCGGCGCCGTCGATGGGGTCGAGCCCCGCCGCGGCCCGCAGCGCGGCGAGCGGGGCGAGGTCGACGATCCCGGTGAGGTCGCCGCCGTTCGAGGTTCCGGCCGAGACGGCCCGATGCTGCAGGACCGGCAGCGTCGCCGCGAACGGGTCGACGGTCGGCGTGACGTGGGCGAGCGCGCGCTCGAGGACGGCGTCGGGCAGCGGAGCGCCCGCGTCATCCTCGAGACGCGCGTTGACGATCGCGGGCACCGCGTCGGCGTGCGCCGAGATCCAGTCGACGGATGCCGCGTGGCCGGCCACGAGCGCGGCGACCGCGTCGGGGTGGGCCTCGAGGTAGGCGGTGCGCACGACGAGCAGCGTCGTCGGGTACTCGCCGTCGGGCCAGAGCTCCGCCTCGTCGACGAGTACGCTCGCGCCCGCCTCGAGCACGAGCCGTGACGCCCACGGCTCGGGCAGCCAGGCGCCGTCGAGCGCTCCGGTCGCGAAGAGCTGCAGCGTGCGCGCGTTGTCGGTCGGAACGATGTCGACGTCCCCCGCTCCCGTCGGCGAGCTCTCGAGGCCGTGGTCGGCGAGCCACGTGCGCAGCGCCACGTCCTGCGTGTTGCCGAGCTGCGGCGTGGCGAGGGTCGTGCCGTGCAGGTCGTCGGCGTCGTCGATCCCGTCGCGCACGACGAGCGCGGCGCCGCCGCCGACCGCGCCCGCCACGATCCGGAGCGACGCGCCGCCCGACTGCACGAAGCTGTTGATCGCCGGGCTCGGGCCGAGGTAGGCGGCGTCGATCGCCCCGGCGCTCAGCGCCTCGACGGCGGCCGGGCCGGCGGCGAACGCCTGCGGCTCGAGCGAGGTCCCGACGTCGTCGAGCTCGTCGGCGAGGACACCGGTCTCGAGGCCGACGAGCGCGGGCAGGTGCGTCACGTTCGCGAAGTAGCCGAGGCGGAGCGCCGAGGCCTCCGTCGCCCCGGCCCCGCCGGGCCCCTCGGCGGCGGCACGACCGACGGATCCGATCACCACGGGCACGATGACGATCGCCGCGGCGACCGCGACGCCGGCGACGAGTTCGCCGAGCTGACCACCGAGCCCGCGGCGCGTCACGCCGGAGCCTCCACGACGATGCCGGCGGCGAGCGTCGCGCCGTCCTGCGGGTGGATGACGAGGAACGCGCCGGCGCGACGGTGCGCGGCGTAGGGCGCGACCGCGAGGTCGGTGGCGAGCTTCAGGCGGACGAGTCCGATGTCGTTCGTCGTGAGCGCCGTCGCGGGCGTCGTGTCGAGGGTGTCGAGGTCGAGGCGGCCGCGGATGTCGGTGACGATCGCCTGCACGGTCGTCGTGCCGTGCTTGACGAGGACCCGCGCGCCGGTCGTGAGCGGTCGGCCGTCGAGCTGGAAGACGTCGGCGTCGAGTTCACGGCGCGGCGCGGGCAGCGACCCGGCGGCGGCGATGACCGCGCCGCGTGCGGCGTCGACCGGGTCGGCGAGCTCGAGCGCGACCGAGAGCGGGGCGGATGCCTCGCCCAGCGCCTCGGGCCCCCGGCGGATGCCCGTGACGGTCGTCCGCACTCCGGCGGGGAACACCTCGACCTGGTCGCCGACCCGCACCGTGCCCGACTCGATGCGCCCGGCGAACGCGCGGTGGTCGCGGAACGCGTCGGCCGCGGCATCCGCCAACTCGGGCGAGAGCCCGCCCTGCGGGCGGATCACGAGCTGCACGGGCAGGCGCAGCGCCTCGAGGTCGGTCTCGAGCTCGTCGATCGTCGAGAGCCCCTCGAGCAGTCCGAGCAGGCTCGGGCCGTCGTACCAGGGCGTGTTCGCCGACCGCTCGACCACGTTGTCGCCCGCGAGCGCCGAGACCGGCACCGTGTGCGTGTCGGGCAGGCCGAGGTCGCGTGCGAGGGCGGCGACGTCCGCGGCCACCGACTCGAACGCGGCGCGGTCGTAGCCGACGAGGTCGATCTTGTTGACGGCGACGATGACGTGCGGAACGCGGAGCAGCTGCACCACCGCGAGGTGCCGACGCGTCTGCTCGAGCACGCCGTTGCGCACGTCGACGAGCACGACGACCGCATCGGCGGTCGCCGAGCCGGTGACCATGTTGCGCGTGTACTGCACGTGGCCGGGGCAGTCGGCGAGGATGAACGACCGGCGGCCCGTCGTGAAGTAGCGGTAGGCGACGTCGATCGTGATGCCCTGTTCGCGCTCGGCGCGCAGGCCGTCGGTGAGGAGCGCGAAGTCGATCGCACCCGGCTTGCCGCCGAAGCCGCGCTCGGCGGACGTGCGGGCGACCGACTCGAGCTGGTCGGCGAGGATCGCCTTCGAGTCGTGCAGCAGTCGACCGACGAGCGTCGACTTGCCGTCGTCGACCGATCCGGCGGTCGCGAACCGGAACAGCGACCCGGTCGCCGGCGCGGCCGCGCCGTCCGTCGCCGCGG
This sequence comes from Agromyces kandeliae, assembly GCF_009674665.1. Lineage (GTDB taxonomy): Bacteria > Actinomycetota > Actinomycetes > Actinomycetales > Microbacteriaceae > Agromyces > Agromyces kandeliae. Next base: position 181,611 of record NZ_WKJD01000012.1, on the reverse strand, counting down.
TGCCGGTCGTCGTGGGCGTCGTCGTGCTCATCAGAAGTACCCGTCCTTCTTCCGGTCCTCCATGGCCGCCTCGGAGAGGCGGTCGTCGGCGCGCGTCGCGCCGCGCTCGGTGAGGGTGGATGCCGCGACCTCGCGGACGATGTCCGACACCGTCGCGGCTTCCGAGACGACCGCGCCCGTGCAGCTCAGGTCGCCGACGGTGCGGTAGCGCACGGTTCGCCGCTCGACCGCCTCGCCCGCACGCGGAGCGGAGACGTCGCTGACCGCGAGCCACATGCCGTCCCGCGCATAGACGTCGCGCTCATGCGCGAAGTAGAGCGGTGGGAGGGCGATGCCCTCGCGCTCGATGTAGCGCCAGACGTCGAGCTCGGTCCAGTTCGAGATCGGGAACGCGCGGACGTGCTGGCCGACGGTGTGCCGGCCGTTGTAGAGCGTCCAGAGCTCGGGGCGCTGGTTGCGCGGGTCCCACTGCCCGAACTCGTCGCGCAGCGAGATGATGCGCTCCTTGGCGCGGGCCTTGTCCTCGTCGCGTCGCGCGCCGCCGAACACCGCATCGTGCCGGCCGGCGGCGATGGCGTCGAGCAGCGGCTGGGTCTGCAGCGGGTTGCGCGTGCCGTCGGCGCGCTCCTGGAGGCGGCCGTCGTCGAGGTAGTCCTGCACCGACGCGACCTCGAGGCGGATGCCGAGGCGCGCGACGGTCTCGTCGCGGAACCGCAGCACCTCCGGGAAGTTGTGACCCGTGTCGACGTGCAGCACGGGGAACGGCACCTTCGCCGGCCAGAACGCCTTGGTCGCCAGGTGCAGCACCACGACGGAGTCCTTGCCGCCGGAGAACAGCAGCACGGGCCGCTCGAACTCGGCCACGACCTCGCGGATCACGTGGATCGCCTCGGCCTCCAGCGCGTCGAGGGCGTCGAGCGCGGGGGCTGCGCCGGCCGCATCGCCCGGGTCGGCGAGGCGCGCAGAGGATGCCGCGGCATCCGTCGTCAGGTTCTCGGTCATAGGTGCAACCCGCATTCCGTCTTGGCGAGGCCGGCCCAGCGGCCGGACCTCGGGTCCTCGCCCGCGGCGACGGGCTTCGTGCACGGCTCGCAGCCGATCGAGGGGTAGCCGTGGGACATCAGGAGGTTCACGGGCACCTGGTGCTCGCCCGCGTAGTCGAGGAGGTCGTCGAAGCTCCATGCCGCGACCGGATTGACCTTCACGAGTCCATTCCGTTCGTCGTACGTCACGAGCGGCGTCCGCGTCCGCGTCGGCGCCTCGTCGCGGCGCACGCCCGTGAACCACACCTCGTAGCCGCCGAGCACGCGCTGCAGCGGCTCGACCTTGCGGCGCGCGCAGCACAGGGCGGGGTCGCGCGCGAACAGCTCCGCGCCGAACTCCGCGTCCTGCTCGGCGACGGTCTGCCGGGGCAGCACGTCGACCACGCGCACGTCGAGCTGCCGGGCGACCTTGTCACGGGTGACGCGCGTCTCGGCGAAGTGGTACCCGGTGTCGAGGAACAGGACGTCGACGCCGGGCAGCTGCCGGGCCACCAGGTGCGGCAGCGCGGCGTCGGCCATCGAGCAGGCGACGGCCGCGGCATCCGTCTCGAAGTTCGCGGCGACCCAGGCGACGACCTCGGCGGCGGATGCCTCGTGGTCGGTCAGGCTGCCGAGCTCGGCGTTGCCGGCCACCGCGAGGGCGTGCAGCTCGTCGGCCGGACGGCGACCCGCGGTCGGGACGGCCCCCGTCCCGAGGTTGCGCGCACTCATCGCAGCGCCTCCTCGTCGGCGCGGTGCGCCCACTGGGCGAACGTCTCGTCGGCCCCCGCGTCGCGCTCGTCGATGAACCGCGTGACCACGCGGGAGACGTAGTCGGCGATGCCATCGGCCGTGACCTTCAGGCCGCGCACCGTGCGTCCGAGGCCGGCCTCGTCGCGGTCCTGCGAGGCCAGGCCGCCGCCGAGGTGGACCTGGTAGCCGGGCACCTGCTCGCCGTCGATCGTGACGAGCTGGCCCTTCAGCCCGATGTCCGCCGTCTGGATCCGCGCGCACGAGTTGGGGCATCCGTTCACGTGCAGGCTGATCGGGTGCGGCAGGTCGAACGCGTCGAGGCGCTCCTCGAGCTCGAGCACGGCGGCCGTCGCGAACGCCTTGGTCTCGACGATCGCGAGCTTGCAGAACTCGATGCCGGTGCACGCGATCGTGCCGCGGCGGATCAGGCTGGGCCGCGCCTGGAGTCCGAGCTCGTCGAGGCCGGCGACGAGCGACTCGACGCGGTCCTCGGGGATGTCGAGGATGACGACCTTCTGGTGCGGCGTCGTCCGGAGCCGGCTCGAGCCGTGCGCCTCGACGAGGTCGGCGAGCTTCGTGAGCGTCGGTCCGGAGACGCGTCCGACGATGGGCGTCGCACCGACGTAGAACCGGCCGTCCTTCTGCCGGTGCACACCCACGTGGTCGCCGGTCGTGACCGGAGTCGGCGCCGCCGGGCCGTCCGGCAGCGCGTGCCCGAGGTACTCGGTCTCGAGCACCTCGCGGAACTTCTCGGTGCCCCAGTCGGCGAGCAGGAACTTCAGGCGCGCCTTGTTCCTCAGCCGCCGGTAGCCGTAGTCGCGGAAGATCTGCGCGACCCCGTGCCAGGCGTCGGCCACCTGCGCGGGGGCGACGAACACGCCGAGCCGCTCGGCGAGCCGCGGCGCCGTCGAGAGCCCGCCGCCGACCCACAGGTCGTACCCGACGCCGAGCTCGGGGTGCTCGACCGCGACGAACGCGACGTCGTTGATCTCGTGCACGACGTCCTGGCTGGGGTGGCCGGTGATCGCCGACTTGAACTTGCGCGGCAGGTTCGCGAGCGACTCGTCGCCGATGAACCGGCTCGTGATCTCGTCGATCTGCGGGGTCGGGTCGATGAGCTCGTCGGCGGCGATGCCCGCGACGGGCGAGCCGAGGACGACGCGCGGCACGTCGCCGCACGCCTCGGTCGTGCCGAGGCCGACCGACTCGAGGCGGCGCCAGATCTCGGGCACGTCCTCGACGCGGATCCAGTGGAGCTGGATGTTCTGGCGGTCGGTGAGGTCGGCGGTGTCGCGGCCGAACTCGGTCGAGATGCCGCCGATGACGCGCAGCTGCTCGGTAGTCAGCTGTCCGCCGTCGATGCGGACGCGGAGCATGAAGAACTCGTCCTCGAGCTCGTGCGGCTCGAGCGTGGCCGTGCGGCCGCCGTCGATGCCGGGCTTGCGCTGCGTGTACAGGCCCCACCAGCGGAACCTGCCGTGCAGGTCGGTCGGGTCGATCGACGCGAAGCCGCCGTCGGCGTAGATCCGCTCGATGCGCTCGCGCACGGCGAGTCCGCCGTCCTCCTGCTTCCACTCCTCGTTGGCGTTCAGCGGCGCGGTGCCGTCGACCTTCCACTGCCCGTTCGGGCGGGTCGACGGGCGCGGCGGGCGGATGTCGCGTGCCGGCCGGTCGGCGCTCGCGGGGCGCGCGGCGCGCTCGGCGCTCGGCGCGCGCGTCGCGGCATCCGTCGTCTCGATCGTCACGGTTCCCCTCCTCGTCCGCACCCCGTTCGGGGCACGTGCCGACGACCGTACGGGGGTCGGGCGGATGCCGGAACCCGGCCCCGTCACGCACGGTCACCCCATGTCACGAGGCGTCGCACGGCGAAATATGACGTCCGACGGGGTGGACCCGCGGGTCAGCCGGCGAGGGCCGTGACGGATGCCGCGTAGCGGTCGAGCACGACCTGGACGAGCTCGCCGGGCGCGTCGTCGGGGAGCAGCAGCGGCTCGGCGAGCACGTCGGGCCCGGCGCTCGCCGCGAGGTCCTGGAAGTACCCGGGCGCGAGCAGGTAGCTCGCCGCCGCGATGCGCACGTCGGGGCCGTGCGCGACGCGGGCCGCGGCGATCGCGTCGGGCAACCGCGGCTCGGCCGCCGAGAGGAACCCGATCGAGACCTCGGCGACGGATGCCTCGGCCAGCGCATCGCGCACGCGCGCGCACGCCTCGACGGCGCGCACGTCGCTGGATCCCGCCACGACGAGCACGACCGGAGCATCGTCGTCTGCGCCGGCCTCGGCGAGCCGCCGGCGCAGCACGGCGACGAGCCGGTCGTCGGGGCCGAGGGCGTCGGCGACGACGACCTCGCGACCGCCGTCGCGGGCCTCGGTCGCCGCCTCGGCGAGGTCCACGTGCACGTGGTACCCGGCCGACAGCAGCAGGGGCACGATCACCGCGGGCTCGCCGTCCGGGAGCGTTCCGAGCGCGGCCGGCACGTCGGGCTGCTCGACGTCGACGTGGCAGAGGCGCGTCTCGGGCGCGGCATCCGGCCACCGCTCGGCGACCGCCGCGACCACGGCGTCGTAGAGGCCGCGCACGGCGGCGCGACCCTCGGGCGAGGAGGTGCCGTGCGACACGGCGACGAGCGCGGGCGGGCGTCGAGGCGTCATCCGCCCATGCTGGCACCCTCGCGCGCGAGGCGCGCGCCTGTCACGCCGGATGACGCGCCGACCGAGCGACGGCCGGCGCTCAGAAGCTCGTCACGAGGTCGCCGAGGACCTCGTCGACCTCGGTCGGGTCGGTCGCGTCGTAGTAGTGCGCACCGGTCGCCCCGGAGATCGCCCGGAGCGTGTCGACGTCGGCATCGGCGCCATAGGCGAGCGTGAAGACGAGCACCGGCGTCGAGTGGTGCAGCTCCTCGAGCGTGTCGAGCATCTGCTGCGACGACGTGCTCGGTGCCTCGGTCTCGTTGCGCCCGTCGCTGAGCAGCACGATCGCGTTGATGCGGTCGGGGTCGTAGTCCGTCGCCTGCTGCTTCGCGAACGTGTCGACCGCCTCGTAGAGCGGCGTCCACTCGATCGGCTTCAGGCCGCCCAGCGCCGACTCGAACCGGTCGCGCGTGTCGGCGATGTCGGCGACGGCGCTCACCTCACCGGGGGCGAGCGCCTGGGCGTCGACCTCGGAGAACGCCGCGAGTCCGACGTTGTCGCCGTCGGAGAAGTGGTCGAGGGACAGCTCGACGGCGTGCTTGGCGGCCTCGAGCTTCGTCTCGCCGGTCTCGATGGGGTCGCCCATCGACCCGGAGACGTCGAGCAGGAAGAGGACGTTGGCGCGCTTGCGGACGTCGGGGAACGCCTCGTGCATCGCCACGACCACCTGCGGCTCCGGGAAGGGGAGTCCGGCATCGGTCGACTCGGCGAGCGCGCCGACCTCCTCGACCTCGGGATCGAGCTCGCCGTTCAGGTCGCGGTAGCCGGCCTCGCGCACGATGGCCTGGCCCTCCTTCGTGCCCGTGAAGCGCAGGAAGTCCTCGGCGGCGGCGGTCTCGGCCTCGTCGACCCAGGAGCCGGTGAGCACGACGGCGGGGTTGTCGGCGACGTAGTAGCCGTCGGCGGGGTAGATCGGCACGAGCTGCTCGGCGGGCGGGTCGGCCTCGATGCGCGTGACGCCGTCGCGGCTGGTGATGCCCCGGTTGTAGTCCCAGACCGACTTCTCGTCGACGATCACGGCCGAGAGGAAGCCGGCCGCGGACCCGCCGGTGTCGGCCGACTGCCGAGCGTGCCAGAGGAAGTGCTCGGGCGTGGCCATGTAGTGGCTCGTCGCGAGCTCGTGCTGCTTGACCTCGTCGGTGATCTCGTCGTCGGCGATGTCGGCGGCCGTCAGGTCGGCGACCGATCCCGCCGCCGCCCCGTACGACGCGAGCATGGCGGCCTCGCCCGAGCTCGCGATGACCGGGCTGGTCTTGCCCAGCTTGAACTCGCCCCATTCGGGATGGTCGAGGTCGGTCCAGACGGCGGCGTCGTCGGCGGTCTCGAAGACCTCCGCCCAGGTGGGCGGCTCCTCGTCCCAGCCGATCGCGGCGGCGAGCGGTTCGGGCATGGCGAGCACGATGTCGGACGAGCCGATGCTCGGTCCCTCCGCCGGCACGTTCGCGCTCCCGCCCGCTTCGCGCGCGACGCCGAGCCAGGAGCGGGCGTCGGGGATCCACACGTCGGGCCGCTCGTCCTCAGGGGTCTCGGTGAAGCCGACGGCGGCCTCCTCCGCCGCGATGCCGGACTTGTCCCTCGCGGTGACGACCGTGACGCACGAGCCGTCGACGTCGCGCGGCTCGGCGTTGTACCCCTCGGCGAGGCGTTCGACCATCTCGGCGTTCTCGAAGGACGACAGCACCGACACGATCGTGCACGGCTCGGCGCCGGGTTCCGCCGCGGGCTCGTCGTCGGGGAACACGATGGGCTCCGGCTCGGCCGCCTCGCTCGGCGCGGCCGCAGGCCCGCCGCCCTGGTTCCCGAGGACCATCGCGGTGACGGCCCCGCCGATGAGCAGGAGCACGACGACCCCCGCGCCGACGGCCGTCCAGATGCCGCGCTGACGACGTCGCCGCCGCTCTTCGCGCAGCTCGCTGCGATCGCGTCGGGACGGAACATGGCTCGGTGCGTCGGACATCGTTCCTCCAGTCGGGCGACGGCTGGCTCGATCGTGAGCCTAGCTCAGCAGGCTGCGACGTCGCAGGGAACGTCCGCGCACGTCCGATGCCGTTCAGCCGGTCGCGTTCATGAGGCCGATGACGACGGCCGTCCACCACGCCGCCTGCGACACGAGCGCGCTCAGGACGAACCACGCCCGGACGCCGCGCGGCAGCGCCCGGAACCGCGCGGTCGGCGGCAGGCGCGCGAGGTCCGACGTCCAGCGCGTCAGCGCGACGCCGTTGAGGCTGAGCACGAGCACGGCGGCCAGCTTGACCTGCGTCGCCGTGGACGTGAGGTCGGGCTCGAGCAGCGCGCCGCTCACGAGCAGCCCGCCGAGCCCGGCCCAGACGGGCAGGATCATGGTGCGGTCGGCCTGGCGGAGCTCGCGCACGGTGCTCCAGCCGGTCGCCCAGAGGAGTGCGTGCCACTCGATCATGAGCACGGCGCCGAGCCCGACGACGAGCGACGCGAGGTGGACGAACAGGGCGAGGCCGTGCAGCCAGTCGGGCGGGCTGAGGACGGCGCTGAGCCAGACGGTCAGCGCCCAGGCCGCGGACACGCCGCCGTACGCGACGGCGCGTCCCCGCCGTCTGCGTGCCTGCTTCTGCTTGATGGTCGTCACGAGCCGAGCGCCGGCCTCTCGTCAGTCGCACGCGCTGGCGCGTGCGCACCCCGTTCCGCTGGCCCTCACCCTAGCGGGCGCGTGTTTCGGGCGCGCTCCATCGGGGTTGCCGCCCGGGCCGGCGAGCGCTCCGCTACTCGGCGACGAGCGCGAGCGAGGTGTCGCCGCACGGCACGACGTCGGCACCGCTCGGCAGGCGGACGGCGCCGCCGACCCGCCCCTCGGCCTCGGCCTCGCGCAGCGGCGCGAGCGCGTCGGGGAGGCCCTCGAGGCGCAGCAGCGCGCCCGTCGCGCGATGCGGATCGGTCGAGGCGACGATGCGACCCGACGCGTTGACGACGGTGAGGGTGCGATCGGCGTCGCGCAGCACGGGCGCGAGCGCCTGCTCGAGGCGCGCCACGTACATGTCGGCGCCGACCAGGCCGATCATGTCGCCGTCGATCGTGACCGGGGTGGTCACGGTCACCGTGTAGTCGTCGGTGCAGAGGTAGTCGACGTACGGCCCGGTCAGGTGCCTCGTGCCGGTGCGTTCGGGCACGCGCCACCACTCGAGCGTCGTGTAGTCGCGGAACGACTCGGCGTCCGGGTCGCTCACCGCGTCGAGGCGGCGGATGCCGCGTGCCGGCACCCCGCGGAAGGGGTTGCCGTCGCTCAGCCACCAGGCGAGGTGCCAGGGCGCGTCGACGAGGTAGCCCGGTGCGGCGACGAAGCCGGCGCCCGTGATGAGCGTGCCGGGGCGATCGAGCTCGGCGGCGACGGTCGCCGCGACGGCGGGGTCGAGGTCGGCGGCCCGGGGTTCGGGCTCGGACGCGAGCCGCGCCTGCAGCCCCTGCTGCCAGCCGTCGATGAGGGCGAACACCGGGTCGATCACGTCGGCGATCCGTCGGGCGATCGCGGCGGCGCCCGTGGCGAGTGCCTGTGTCATGACGCGCTCCCTTCCTCGTGCGCGATGGGCGGTGCGGATGCGGCTTCGAGCCGCACCTTCTCGTCGATGAGCCATTCCACCGCCGAGCCGATGTGCGTCGTGGTCGATCGGCGGGCGGATGCGCCGTCCGCCGCCCGGATCGCGGCGATCACCTCGAGGCGGTGCTCCCTCGTGCGGTCACGGTACTCCTGTTCGCGCAGGCACATCCAGAGGAGGGCTCCCGTCTCGGCCTGCAGGCGCAGTTCCTCGTGGACGAGGCGCGGCGACTGGCTGATGGCGGCGACCTCGAGCTGGAACCGTCCGACCGCCCGGCGGGCCCCGCCGGGGGTGGCCAGGTCGGCTCGCGCGTCGATCTCCACCAGGCTCTGCAGGTCGTCGTCGCTCGCGCGATCGGCCGCGACCTCGGCGGCCATGCCGGCGATGGCGGCGTAGTGCAGCGAGAGGTCGCGCAGTTCGATGCGGCTGAGCGCGCGGACGCGCTCCTCGGTGAGTCGGAGGGAGACGTCGTCGTCGTAGGTCACGAAGCTGCCGCCGTCGCGGCCGCGCCGCGTGCGGACGAGTCCCTTGTGCCGGAGGGCGACGAGCGCCTCGCGCGCGGTGACCGGGGCGACGCCGAGGAGCTTGGCGAGGTCGGCCTCGCTGGGGAGGCGTTCGCCGTCGCGGAGCACGCCGGAGGCGATCGCGTCGGTCAGGCGCTGCTCGACCAGCTCGGCTCGTCCGGCACCCTCGAGCGGCGAGAAGACGACGGCGCGGGCGGCGTCGGCGCGCGCGGTGGCGTGCGGCATCCGTCCTCCTCGATCGTGCGCCCGCGGATCCCCTCACCCCCCGGACTGGGGACGGTCGCCGGCGAATCCGTGATGCGACCGTAACACGAACCTCTGGACTATGACATATGGATTCATAGGATTAGGAACCACGCCATCGAAGGAGAGGCCCATGACCGACCCGCAGCCGGCCATCCGGCTCACCGGACTCACCAAGGAGTTCGGAGCCGTCACCGCCGTCGACCACGTCGATCTCGAGATCGCCGCGGGGGAGTTCTTCTCCATGCTGGGCCCCTCGGGCTCCGGCAAGACCACCGTCCTCCGGCTCATCGCCGGCTTCGAGCAGCCCACGAACGGCACGATCGAGCTCTTCGGCGACGACGTCACGAAGCGCGCGCCGTTCGACCGCGACGTGAACACGGTCTTCCAGGACTACGCGCTGTTCCCGCACATGAGCGTGCTCGAGAACGTCGCCTACGGCCTCCGCGTCCGCGGCATCGGGCGGAGGGAGCGCATCGAGCGCGCCCGCCGCGCCCTCGCGTCGGTGCGCCTCGAGCAGATGGGCGACCGCAAGCCGTCGCAGTTGTCCGGCGGCCAGCGGCAGCGGGTCGCGCTCGCCCGCGCGACCGTCGTCCAGCCCAAGGTGCTGCTGCTCGACGAGCCGCTCGGCGCGCTCGACCTGAAGCTCCGCGAGCAGATGCAGGTCGAGCTGAAGGAGATCCAGCGCGAACTCGGCATCACCTTCATCTTCGTCACGCACGACCAGGAGGAGGCGCTGACGCTCTCCGACCGCGTCGCCGTCTTCAACGACGGGCGCATCGAGCAGCTCGGCACGCCGGCCGAGCTCTACGAGCGACCCTCGTCGCGCTTCGTCGCGGATTTCGTCGGCACGTCGAACCTCTTCGACGACGCCGTCTCGCGTGCGCTCCTCGGTCGCGGCGGCGTGCACTCCGTCCGCCCCGAGAAGATGGCCGTCGGCTCCGGCGAGACCGCGGCCGACGTGCGCAACGCCCCCGGCACCGTCGTCGAGACGATCTACCTCGGCAGCGGCATCCGCCTCGTCGTCGACCTCGACGCCGGCGTTCGCGTCAGCGTGCTCGAGCAGAACGACCGCAACCGGGTCCACGACGACGAGCGCGGTGACCGCGTCGTCGTCAGCTGGCACGACGACGACGTCGTCGCGCTCGGCGGGGCGGATGTCGCATCCGAACCCGCTGCCTGAACCTGCACCACACCACCACACACAGAACCAGGAGAGAACCATGATGCGCACCCCGCGCACGGCGCGCCGCGGCGCGACCGTCGGCGTGGCGATCGGCTCGATCGCCCTGCTCACCCTCACCGCCTGCGGCACCACCTCGGGCGACTCCGCATCGACCGGCGACGCGCTCACCGAGCTCGGCGAGGCCGAGGGCCAGGTCTCGATCCTCGCGTGGCCCGGCTACGTCGAGGACGGCTCGAACGACCCGACCGTCGACTGGGTCACGCCCTTCGAGGACGAGACCGGCTGCGAGGTGACCTCCAAGACGTACGGCACCTCCGACGAGGCCGTCAACCTCATGAAGACGGGCGAGTACGACGTCGTCGCCGCCTCCGGCGACGCGACGCTCCGCCTGATCGCCGGCGGTGACGTGGCAGCGGTCAACACCGACCTCATCCCGAACTACGAGGGCGTCTTCGACTTCCTCAAGGAGAAGGAGTGGAACTCGGTCGACGGGCAGAGCTACGGCGTCCCGCACGGCTACGGCGCCAACCTGCTCATGTACAACACGGAGACCTTCGCCGAGGCCCCGACCTCGTGGGACGTCGTGTTCGACAAGGCCAGCGAGAACGCCGGCAAGGTGACCGCCTACGACTCGCCGATCTACATCGCCGACGCCGCCGTCTACCTCATGGCGCACCAGCCCGAGCTCGGCATCGAGAACCCCTACGCCCTCGACGAGGAGCAGTTCCAGGCCGCGGTCGACCTGCTGAAGGTGCAGCGCGAGTCGGTCGGCGAGTACTGGTCGGACTACCTCAAGGAGATCCAGGCCTTCGAGACCGGCGACTCGGTCGTCGGCACGACCTGGCAGGTCATCCAGAACGTGCTCGCCGGCTCGGGCGCGTCGACCGACGTCGTGCTCCCCGAAGAGGGCGCGACCGGCTGGTCGGACACCTGGATGGTCGCCTCCGACGCAGCCAACGTGAACTGCGCGTACATGTGGCTCGACTACATCGCCAGCCCCGAGGCGAACGCGACCGCGACGTCCTACTTCGGCGAGGCGCCGTCGAGCCAGGAGGCCTGCGAGTACCGCGAGGACTGCGAGGCCTACCACGCAGGTGACGAGGAGTACGCCTCGCAGATCTGGTACTGGACGACCCCGATCGCCGAGTGCGTCGACGGTCGCACCGACGTCGAGTGCGTCGACTACGCGCAGTGGACTGCTGCGTGGCAGGAGATCAAGGGCTGAGCCAGTAGGCCCGCGCGGGCCGGGGAGCCGTCTCCCCGGCCCGCACACCCCCGTTTCCCCCCGAGCACCACCCGACAGGAAGCAGCATGACGATGAACGCGACGGCACCGGCATCCGCTCGCGGCGAGGCATCCGGACCGCCCGATCCCGACCCGGCCGGCTCCGCCACCGGCGGAGCGCCCAAGCGCGGCATCCCGAGGCCGAAGTCGACACCGGCCCGCCGTGGGTCGGTCTTCCTCAGCGCGCACCCCCGGGTGCGCCTCGGGTTCCTGCTCGCGGCACCGCTCTTCTGGCTCGGGCTCGTCTACGTCGTCGCCCTGGCCGCCCTGCTCGTCACCGCGTTCTGGTCGGTGAACAGCTTCACGGGCGAGATCACGACCGAGTGGACGCTCGACAACGTCATCACGGTGCTCACCGGCTCGCTCTACCAGACGGTGACCTTCCGCACGATCGGCGTCGCGCTCCTCGTCACGATCATCGACGTCGCGCTGGCCCTGCCGATCGCGTTCTACATGGCGAAGGTCGCGTCGCCGCGTGCCCGCCGCATCCTCGTGATCGCCGTGCTCATGCCGCTCTGGGCGAGCTACCTCGTGAAGGCGTACGCCTGGCGCTCGGTGCTCTCCCAGGACGGCATCCTCGAGTGGGTCCTCGCGCCCTTCGGCCTGCACACGCCGGGCTACGGGCTGCCGGCCACGGTCATCACGCTCTCGTACCTGTGGCTGCCGTACGTGATCCTGCCGATCTTCGCGGGGCTCGAGCGGGTCCCCGACTCGCTGCTCGAGGCATCCGCCGACCTGGGCGGCAAGACCTGGCCGACCATCCGCCACGTCGTCTTCCCCATGGCGCTGCCCGCGATCATCGCCGGCACGATCTTCAGCTTCTCGCTCTCGCTCGGCGACTACATCACCGTCAACATCGTGGGCGGTGCGAGCCAGATGCTCGGAAACCTCGTCTACACGAACGTCGGCGCGGCGAACAACCTGCCGCTCGCGTCGGCGATCGCGCTCATCCCGATCGCGATCATCTTCGGCTACCTCGCGCTCGTGCGTCGCACGGGCGCCCTCGACAACCTCTAAGGGGCGACGGATGCGACTCTCCCGACTCTCGCGCACGACGCTCGCCGTCGTGGCCGGCCTCATCCTGGTGATCGTGTACGTGCCGCTCGGCGTCGTGCTCGTGAACTCGTTCTCGACCTCGACGTCGCTCAGCTGGCCGCCCCCCGGCTTCACGTTCGAGTGGTGGCAGCGGGCGTTCCAGTCCGCGGGCGCGATGGAGGCCGTCGGCACGAGCGTGTTCGTCGCGATCATCGCGACCGCGATCGCGCTCGTGCTCGGCACGCTCATCTCGTTCGCGCTGCAGCGGTTCGACTTCTTCGGCCGCCACACCGTGAACCTGCTCGTGATCCTGCCGATCGCGCTGCCCGGCATCATCACCGGTATCGCCCTGAACAACTTCTTCCGCACGATCATGGGCGTGCCGCTGTCGATCTGGACGGTGATCATCGCGCACGCCACGTTCTGCATCGTGACCGTGTTCAACAACGTGATCGCGCGACTCCGCCGCACCGGGACGAAGCTCGAGGAGGCGTCGGCCGACCTCGGTGCGGGGGTCTGGACCACCTTCAGGCTCGTGACCTTCCCGCAGCTCCGGTCGGCGCTGCTGGCGGGCGGCCTGCTCGCGTTCGCGCTGTCGTTCGACGAGATCATCGTGACCACGTTCACCGCCGGGTCCGGGGTGACCACGCTCCCGATCTTCATCCTGAACAACATGTTCCGGCCGAACCAGGCGCCGATCGTGTCGGTCATCGCGGTCGTGCTGGTGCTCGTGTCGATCATCCCGATCTGGCTCGCGCAGCGGCTGTCGGGCGACGAGCAGCAGCGCCGCTGACCGCGGGGGCGGAGCCGCGGCCCCCACGCTCCGCCTCCGCCCGGGTGGAGAATGGGCGCATGGATGCCACGCCGACGTCGTCATTCTCCGCATCGCTGCCCGAGTGGCTGGTCGACGACCTGCCGCGGCTCGCGGCCGAACCGCTGGGCGACGACGCAGCGCGGATGTCGCTCGCGATCGAGCTCGCCGACCGGAACTGGCGCGCGGGCAGCGGCGGTCCGTTCGCCGCGCTGGTCGTCGACGCGGCATCCGGCGAACTCGTCTCGGCCGGGGTGAACCTCGTGCTCTCGAACGGGTTGAGCTCGCTGCACGCCGAGGTGACGGCGCTCTCGCTCGCGCAGCGGCGGCTCGGCCGGTGGGACCTCGGCGCCGGAGGCGCCGGACTCGAGCTCGTCGTCAACTGGGCCCCGTGCGTGATGTGCTACGGCGCGACCATGTGGTCGGGCGTGCGCCGCCTCGTCATCGCCGGCGACGGCGAGGAGTGCGAACGGCTCACCGGGTTCGACGAGGGGCCCATGCCCGCCGACTGGAAGGGCGAGTTCGAGCGGCGCGGGATCCGCGTGCATTCGGGGGTGCGTCGCGACGAGGCGATCGAGGTGTTCCGCGCGTTCGGCGCGTCGGACGCGGTCGTCTACAACGCGCGCGGCGCGACCGAGCGGTAGGCCCGGCCGCGCCACGGCGGTGGTGCGGCGACGGAGTCAGGTGTCGTGGCGGTCGCGGCCGCCGCGACCCCGAGCGCGACCGGAACCGCGATCATCGTGGTGAGGATCGCCGTCGTGGTGCACGTGGACGTGCACGTGGACGTCGTCGCGACGCCGTCCACGTCCGTGCGCGTGCCCGTGCCCCCGTCCGCGCCGGTGCGCGTCGTGGCCGTGCTCGCAGGCATCGGCGTCGTCGCCCGGACGGTGGTCAAACGCCGACGGATGCCGCATCGGTCCGCCGTGGGGCGCCGCCACCGCCCAGGGCGGCGCGCCCCATCCGGTCGCGCCGCGCCGCATCCACGGCCGGCCGCCGAAACCTCGGCGGAAGCCGGGCCCGCCTCGACGGCGACGCGGCTCGGGCGTCGACTCGTCCCAGCCGAGCTCGCGGGCGATCGCCTCGAGCGAGGCGGTCATGGTCGCGTACTCCTCCTCGGAGACGCTCGAGCGCACGCGGTCGCGGACGGCCCGCACTCGCTCGGTGAGCGCGTCGAGCACGTCGCGGCCGGCGTCGGTCAGCGTCCATTCGCCCGGCTCGCCGACGATCCAGCCGCGCTCGACGAGGTCGTCGAGCTTGTGCGGCCGGGCGGCCAGTCGTTCGGCGAGTCGCTCGCCGCGGACCTCGCCGGCGACGAGGTTGAGCCGGCGCCAGTCGCGCAGGCTCACGCCCTCGTCGGCGAGGGCGGCATCGACCTCGGCGGCGATGCGCCGCTCGACGACCTTCAGCCAGTAGCCGAGGGGGCGGACGCCGGCGGCCGGCGGCTCGTGCGCGTCGCGCGCGCCGTCGGCGTCGTCGGCCTCGCCGGGCCGGTCGTGGTGGTCGTGGTCTTCGTAGCTGTCGTGGGTGTCCATGGGAATCCTCTCGTGGCGACGGTGATCCTCACCGTCGGTGCATGTTGCATGACATGGATATGCACTATGACATGCAGTCACATCACATGTCAAGTGACATGTAATCTGGATGCATGGGCGAAGAGGACGGCGCGAACGGTCGGGGCGACGCGGTCGACCGCATCGAGCAGGCGCTGGCGTCGCTCAGGAGGGGCGGCCGTCCGTCGTGGGGCGGCGTACCGCACGGGCACGGCGGCGGCCACGCTCACGGCCCGGATGAGCCGCACCGGCACGGCGGTCCGTTCGGTCGGGGCGGCCCCGGCGGTCGCGGCGGCCCGCGCGGGCCCTGGGAGTTCCGCGTCGGCCCGGTCGCCCGAGCCCGCCTCCTGGCGATGCTCGACGCGGCGGACCGGCCGATGTCGGTGACCGAACTCGCCGGTGCGATCGGCGTCGACCAGCCCCGGGCGAGCCGACTCGTGCAGGCGGCCGTCGAGGAGGGGCTCGTGGTCCGCGAGGCCGACCCCGAGGATGCTCGTCGTACCCGCATCCGCATCACCGAGGAGGGTCGCGAGGCGGTGCACGCGGCGAACTCGACTCGGCGTCGCGCGATCGAGTCGGCACTCGAGGGCTTCAGCGACGAGGATCGGGCGCGATTCGCGGACTTGCTGGGCCGGTTCGCGGACGGCCTTCGTCGGGCGCATCCACCGCACTCCTGACCGTGCTCATGTGAGCAGGCCAGTGGCCGGCATCTGCACATTTGCGGGCGCTGCGTGAACGTCTCGTGACAGGGGTTCCCGATCGACCGGGACCTCCATAGGCTGACGCCGTCCGGGGGTCAGGGTGGCCCCCTGGCGTGTGCCGGAGGTGCCGAGATGCAACGACCCGTCCAACGCCTGACCGTGGGGCTCACCGCGGCTGCCCTGATGGGGGTGGGAATCGCGGTGCCGGCCGGTGCCGCGATCGCCGCAGAGGGAGGCCCGACCGACCTCATCATCAGCGAGTACGTCGAAGGGTCGTCCTTCAACAAGGCGGTCGAGCTCTACAACCCGACCGACGCCGACGTGCCGCTCGCGGGCTACTCCCTCGAGGTCTACTTCAACGGCAGCGCGACCGCGACGTCCGGCGGCACCTTCGCACTGACGGGCACCGTCGCCGCCGGCGACGCCTTCGTCTTCGCCGACGAGGACCTCGCCGCGTTTGCGGACCAGGTCACGGCGAGCAGCCTGTGGAACGGCGACGACGCGATCGTCCTGAAGCACGACGGAGCCGTCGTCGACTCGCTCGGCCAAGTCGGATTCGACCCGGGCAGCGAGTGGGGTGCCGGCCTCACGTCGACCCAGGACAACACGATCCGACGCAACGCGAACGTCTGCGCCGGCGACACCATCGTGGACGACGTGTTCGACCCGGCGATCGAGTGGACCGGATTCGCCCTGAACACCTTCGACGGCCTCGGCTCGCACGCCGTCGACTGCGACGGCACCCCGCCGCCGCCTCCGGTCGCTGACTGCGACGCCGACTTCCTCGCGATCGGACAGGTCCAGGGCTCCGGCAGCGCGTCGCCGTTGGCCGGCTCCACCGTCGAGATCGAGGGAGTGGTCGTCGGCGACTTCCAGGCCGGCGGATTCAACGGGTACTACGTGCAGGACGAGGGCGATGGCGACCCTGCGACCTCCGATGGCATCTTCGTCTTCGCACCCGGTGGCGCCGCAGTGGACGAGGGCGACCTCGTGCACGTGCTCGGCACCGTCAGCGAGTTCAACGGACTGACCGAGATCACCGCGACGGTCGTCTCCACGTGCGACAGCGGACTCGCGCTGCCCGCGGCCACCGAGTTGACGCTCCCCCGCGATGACACGACCTACGAGGCGCTCGAGGGCATGCGCGTGACGCTCCCGCAGGAGCTCAGCATCATCGAGTACTTCAACTTCGACCGCTTCGGCGAGATCGTGCTCGGCACCGAGCGCCAGATGCAGCCGACGGCCGTGTACGAGCCCGGCTCGCCCGAGGCCGCGCAACTGGCCGCGGGCAACCAGGTGAACCGCATCACGCTCGACGACGGGCGCAGCGTGCAGAACCCCGACCCGGCGATCCACCCGAACGGCGAGGAGTTCACGCTCGAGAACACGTTCCGCGGCGGCGACCTCGTGACGAACGCCACCGGCGTGCTCGACTACCGGTTCGGTCTCTGGCGCGTGCAGCCCACCCAGGGTGCCGACTACACCGCGACCAACCCGAGGACGGACGTGCCCGACGTCGGCGGGAACTTCAGCGTCGCGAGCTTCAACGTGCTGAACTACTTCACCACGCTCGGCTCACGCGGAGCGGCGACCGCCGAGGAGTTCGATCGCCAGGAGTCGAAGATCGTCGCCGCGCTCGCCGAGATCGACGCCGACGTCTTCGGACTCATCGAGATCGAGAACAACGGCGAGGCCGTGCAGACCCTCGTCGATGCGCTCAACGACGAGATCGGCGAGGATCGCTATGTCGCGATCGACACCGGGGTGGTCGGGACGGACGAGATCACGACGGCGTTTATCTACAAGCCGTCGGCCGTCGAGCCGGCCGGGGACTTCGCGATCCTCGACAGCTCGGTCGACGCGCGGTTCGATGACGACAAGAACCGTCCCGCCCTCGCGCAGACGTTCGCCGACCTCGACACCGGTGACGTGGTCACGGTCGTCGTGAACCACTTCAAGTCGAAGGGCAGCGACTGCGACGACATCGGCGACCCCGACGTCGGCGACGGGCAGGGGAACTGCAACCTGACGCGCGAGGCCGCCGCCGAGGCGCTCGTCGACTGGCTCGCGAGCGAGCCGACCGGCGCGCCGGCCGGGCGGGAGCTCATCATCGGCGACCTCAACTCCTACGACAAGGAGGACCCGATCGATGCGCTGGTCGCGGGCGGCTACACCGACCTGCTCCTCCAGGAGCAGGGCGAGGATGCGTACTCGTACGTGTTCGACGGCCAGCTCGGATACCTGGACTACGCCCTCGTGGGTTCGGCGCTCGCGCCGAAGGTGACCGGCGCTTCCACGTGGTCGATCAACGCGGACGAGCCCGACCTGATCGACTACCTCATGGGATTCAAGAAGGACGCGCAGGATGCGATCTTCGCACCCGACCCGTACCGCTCGAGCGACCACGACCCGGTGATCGTCGGGTTCGACTTCATCGCGCCCGAGCTCTCGGTGACGGTCGACCCGGAGCTGGTCTTCCCGCCGAACGCCAAGTGGCAGACCGTGACCTTCGACATCGACGCGTCGGACGACTCCGGCGAGGTCGAGGTCGAACTGGTCGAGGCCACGGCCGAGGGGCACAAGGCCGACGTCGAGGTCGTCTCCACGACCGAGGCGCGCGTGCTCGCCCGCCAGGGCGCCGTGTACACGTTCCTGTTCGAGGCGACCGACCCGAGCGGCAACACCACCACGCAGGAGGTGACCGTCACGGTCGGACCGTAGTCCCGCCTGCGCAAGCCCGACGGCGCGTCGCTCCCCTCCCCGGGGCGACGCGCCGTCGCCGTGTCCGGGCAGTTCGCCCGGAGCCGTCGGCTACGCGCCCGACGTGGGACCCGAGGCCGCGGCATCCGCCCGCTGCGGCACGCGGACGAACAGCATCAGCACGAGCCCCGCGGCGAGCACGAGCACGATGCCGAGCACGCCCCAGTAGGTCGCGCCGAAGATCACGATGAACGCCGACCAGAGCATCGGCGACAGGAAGCTCGCGGCGCGGCCCGTCGTGGCGTAGAGCCCGAAGATCTCGCTCTCACGGCCGGCCGGCGTGACCCGCGCGAGGAACGAGCGCGAGGCCGCCTGGGCGGGGCCGACGAACAGCGTGAGGATCAGGCCGAAGATCCAGAACGGCAACTTGCCGGCATCGTGCAGGAAGAACACGATGAGCCCGGCGCCCACGAGTCCGCCGAGCGCGGTGAGGATGACCGCCCGCGGGCCGAAGCGGTCGTCGAACCGGCCCGCGACGATCGTCGAGACGCCCGCGAGCAGGTTCGCGGCGATGCCGAAGATCATGACCTCGTTCGACGTGAAGCGGAACGCCACCGCCGCGATCACGGCGCCGAACGCGAAGACCCCCGCGAGCCCGTCGCGGAACACCGCGCTCGCGAGCAGGAACCAGAACGTCGGCCGCGACTCGCGCCAGAGCCGGACGATGTCCTGCACCAGCACGCCGTAGCTGCGGAAGAAGCCGACCCGGGCGCGACCCGGCGCCGGCGGCGCCTCGGGCACGTACACGAGCACCGGCCAGGCGAACACGAGCGTCCACACGGCGCAGCCGACCGCGATGACCCGGTAGACGAGCCCGTCGTCGGTCGGCATCCCCCACCAGTCGAATGCCGTCGCGACCACCACGAGCACCAGTGCGACGATCCCGCCGAGGTAGCCGAGGCCCCATCCGAGGCCCGACACCTTGCCGACCGTCTTCGGCGTCGACACCTGCACGAGCATCGCGTTGTAGTTCACGCCCGCGATCTCGCCGAACACCGTGCCCGCCGCGATGAGCGAGACGCCGAGCACGAAGTACGACGCCGTCCCCTGCACGAAGAAGAGGCCGAACATGCACGCGACGAGTGCAGCCGTCGCGCCGCCGAGCCAGAGCTTGCGGCGGCCCGCGACATCCGCTCGTTGACCGAGCACGGGCGCCAGCACGGCGATGAGGATGCCGGCGATCGTGATCGCCCAGCCGAGGCCGCTCGCGAGGTCGGCGAGCCCGCGCTCGTAGGCGGGGTCGTCCTCGCCGAGGGCCGCGACCGCGGGGTCGAGGAACCAGTCGCTCGTGAGGTACAGCGCCGTGAAGACGAACGTGAGGATGACGGAATTGAACGGTTGCGTCGCCCAGTCCCAGAGCGCCCACGACCACACCTGCCGCTTCGGGACGACGCGCTCACCCTGCAGCTCGAGGCCCGTGACGGCGCGCAGTTCCGCGGTCGAGAGCGGGGGCGTGACGGCGCCGGGGCGAGTCGGGTGCGGAGGTTCGGGCGACTGGGGCTGGTCGGTCATGGGCGAAGTCTTCCGACGTGGGGTGAACGGGCGGTGACGGCGCGCCCGGTCAGGGCCGATCCGCGCCGATCCCGTGCAGGCTAACGCCTCCGGCTCGGTGCGCGATAGCCGGATGCCGTCGCGCCGCCGGTTCCCCCGGAAGCTCGCCTCAGGCGGCCGATTCGGCGGCGCTCTCGCGCTTGATCGCCGACAGCTCGAACTCGAGCGTGATCTTCTCCGACACGAGCCATCCGCCCGAGTCGAGCGCCATGTTCCACTCGAGGCCGAATTCCCGACGGTCGATGCGCCGCGTGCCCTCGAAGCCGGCTCGGAGGGCGCCGAACGCGTCGGTCTCCACGCCCGTGAACTCGATCGGGATGGTGATCGGCTTCGTGACGTCGCGGATCGTCAGGTCCCCGGACACCACGAGTGCGTTGTCCGCGACCTCCTCGATCCGCGTGCTGCGGAACGTGATGTCGGGGAACTTCTCCGCGTCGAAGAAGTCGGCGCTCTTCAGGTGCTCGTCGCGCTGCGTGTTGCGCGTGTCGACGCTCGCGACCTTGAGCACGATCTCGGCCTTCGACTCGTCGGGGTCGTCGAAGTCGACGTGCAGCGCGCCGGTGACGTCGTTGAAGGCGCCGCGGACGTTGGCCACCATCGCGTGCTTGGCCGAGAAGCCGATGCGCGTGTGCGCCGGGTCGAGGTCCCAGTCGCCGCTCAGGTCGGGTCCGGTGTCGGTCATGATCTCCCCAGGGTCGTTCACCAAAACTCCCACAGTCTCTCATCCCCGGGCTGGTCGGAGGCCCAATGCGCGGTCGATCAGGCCGATCGGGCGCGATCCTCGGTGCCCGATCGGCCCTCGCGTCAACGTGTCACGTCGCCGACGAGCTCGGCGAAGAGCTCCTCGGCGTCGCACTCCAGTCGCTGCCGGGTGAACCACTCGCACACGTTCACGCAGTCGCGGTGGAGCAGGTCGAACCCGTTCGGGTTCGCCACGACGTCGACGACCTGCGGCAGGTCGATGGCGACGACCCGGTCTCGGTCGACGAGCAGGTTGTACGGCGAGAGGTCGCCGTGCGCGAGGCCGGCGTGCGCGAGCGTGCGCATGAACGCGGCGACCTGCTGGAAGAGGTCGCGCAGTCCCTCGGGCGTCGTCCGAACCTGGGCGAGCCGCGGGGCGGCGACCCGCCCGTCGCCGATGAACTCCATGAGCACCTCGGTCTCGCTCACCTGGACCGGATACGGCACCGCTGCGCCGAGTTCGGTGAGGCGAGACAGCGCGGCGAACTCGGCGTAGGCCCACTCGACGCGCGCGACCTCGCGCCCGTACGACGACGAGCGCTGCACGGCGCGCACGTCGCGGGAGCGGCGCGTGCCGCGCCCCTCGGTGTAGACCGCCGAGCGATGGAAGAGCCGGTTCTCCGCGCCGCGGTACCGCTTCGCGGCGAGCAGTACGGCGTTGCCGGGCACGTCGGCCGGCGCGCCGGGCACGGCGCGCTCGATCAGCCACAGGTCGGCCTCCTTGCCGGTCTTCACGACGCCGAGCTCGGTGTCGATCGCCGCGGCAGAGGTGACGAGCCAGCCGGGCCGCGGCTGAGGCCCGCGCTCGCTGGGCTGGGTCGCCGGCCAGGTCGACCAGCGTTGGTCCTCGCCCGGCTCGACGTCCGAGAAGGCGAGTGAGGCGGATGCCGCACCGAAGGGTGCAGCGGATGCCGCGCGCGATCGCGCGGCGGAATCGTCGAGTGACGACAGCATGTTCACGGTGGTGTCTCCGAGATCGTGGAGGCCACCGTCGCGGATGCTAGCGGGCGGCCTCGCAGGGAAGGGTGTCTGCGATACGCGCGACAAGGACGGTGTTCATCGCTCCCACTCCTTCCGGTCTCGGCCCGCTTCGGGCGTCGTGGGTCGCCCCGAACGGGCGACGGATGCCGCGTGGCGCGGCCCGCCTGAGCATACGCCCGCTCCGTGGCATCCGTAAAGGGTCCTCAGCCGCCGGCGCTATCGGCTGTGGTCGGCGAGGATCTGGTCGACGTCGATCCGGGAGAGCAGGTGCTGCCAGTCGATCCCGCGCGCGATGTCCGCGACGTCCGGATCGGCGAACGCCTTGCCGTTCCGATGCACGACGATCCCGGCGGGGACAAGCTGGTTGAGCCGCGCGAGGATGGCGTCGTCCACGGCCTCCGTGTCGAAGTCGGCGCCGACGCGTTCGTAGACGTCCGCCGACAGGGTGTACGGGACGATTCCGACCTCGATGGGTTCGGCCATGGTGGTTCTCCTCCTCCTCCGCGGCCGGTGCCGCGACTCAGGCTCGCGCCGCGGCGGCCTCGTCGTCCTCGGTCGCGACGAGCTGCCCGCAGGCGCCGTCGATCTCCTTGCCGCGCGTGTCGCGGATCGTGGTCGGGATGCCGGCGTCGGAGAGGCGGCGCACGAACTCCCGCTGCACGTCGACCTCGGAGGCCGTCCAGATCGAGCCGGGCGTCGGGTTCAGCGGGATCGGGTTGACGTGCACCCAGCCTCGCCCGCGCTCGTTGAGCTTCTCCGCGAGCAGGTCGGCGCGCCATCCGTGGTCGTTCATGTCCTTGATGAGCGCGTACTCGATCGACACGCGTCGGCCGGTCTTCTCGAAGTACTCGCGCGCCGCGTCGAGCGCCTCGTCGACCTTCCACCTCGAGTTCACGGGGATGAGCTCGTCGCGCAGGCCGTCGTCGGGCGCGTGGAGGCTGAGCGCGAAGGTGACGGGCACGTGCTCGTCGGCGAGCTTGCGGATGGCGGGCACGAGCCCGACCGTCGAGACGGTGATGTTGCGGGCCGACATGCCGAGGCCGGTCGGCGCGGGCGCCGCCATCGTGCGGACCGCGCGCATGAGCCGGGCGTAGTTCGCCAGCGGCTCGCCCATGCCCATGAACACGATGTTCGAGACGCGCTCGGGGGTGCCGTCGTCGGCGCGCTTGCCGTGCAGTGCGCCCGACGCGATCACGCGGTTCGCCTCGACGACCTGCGCGAGGATCTCGGCCGCCGACATGTTGCGGGTGAGGCCCGCCTGCCCGGTGGCGCAGAACGGGCAGTTCATGCCGCAGCCGGCCTGGCTCGACACGCACAGCGTGATGCGGCCGGGGTAGCGCATGAGCACCGACTCGACGAGGGCGCCGTCGTGCAGCTTCCAGAGGAACTTGATCGTGTCGCCGCGGTCGGTCTCGAGCCGCTTCACCTCGGTGAGGAGCGGGGGCAGCAGGCCCGCGATGAGTTCCTCGCGACCGTCGGCGGGCAGGTCGGTCATCTCGGCAGGGTCGCTCGTCCACCGTGTGAACCAGTGGCGCGCGACCTGCTTCAGGCGGAACGCCGGGACGCCGAGCTCTTCGGCCCTCCCCTTCCACTCCTCGGGCGCGAGGTCCGCGAGGTGGGCGGGCGGCTTGCCGCGCTTCGGCGACGCGAACTGCAGCAGCGGGCGCCCGTCGGGCCCCTTGGCCTGCTTCCAGCCCTCGGTCTTCGGGCGGACCTGTCGGATCCCGGTCGAGCGCGGCGGGGTCGACCGGCCCCCATCGGCGGGCGTGGTGCTCTCGGGCGCGTCGGTCGGCATGGTCCAAGGGTACGCGTCGACGTCCGGGCATCGGCTGGACGCCGGGCGCGGGAACCGGTCAGCTCGCGGGACGGAGGAACGCCGCGTACGTCGGCGTGCTGACGTAGGTCAGCGTGCCGGTCTCGATGACCACGACCGGGCTGATGCCGTTCGCCGCGTCGGGCCGTCCGCGGTAGCCGCCCGGCACCGGGTCGTCGTCCTGCTCGTAGCCGGCCTCGGCGAGTGCCGACATCCACCTCGACTCGTCGTCGCCGATCGCGAGCTGTGCGACGTCGACGACGTTGTCGGTGTTCGGCCTGCCCCACGAGCAGACGAGGCCGCCCTCGTCGGCGATCTCGGCGGCGATCGGGTCGAAGAGCGTCGGGGCTCGCGCTTCGAGTCCTCCGGCTTCGAGTTCGACGTATGCGTCGGGCGCGAGCAGGGTCTCGCAGGTCGCACCGATCGTCGTCGCGTCGGGTGCCGGGTCCGCGCTCGCCGAGTCGTCGGGGGCGGAGGTCGAGGGATTCGGTTCGGACGACGATGGCGTCGTCGCGGCGGTGCATCCCGCCACTCCGATCGCGAGGAGGGCGGCGAGGACCGGCGCGACGATGCGCGGGTGGACGAGTCGGGTCATGCGGTCAGCGTAGGGCGGGCGGGGTGCCCGGGCGGGTCGTTCTGCACAGCGACCCGCCCGGGAGCCGTCGCCACGGCGTGGTCCAGGTGGCCGGCGGCTTCTGCTGTTCGTAGAGCCAGGTGTGGAAGAACGCGTCGAGGTCCGCGCCAGAGACGTCCTCTCCTTCGCACTCGTGATCGAACTCTCGGGGGAGGCCCGTTGCGCCGATACGCCTCGTTGTCGTCCCCCGCCGTTCGGGCCGGCGGGTGTCGGCGTGCCGTTTCCGCCGGGTGCCCCGCGAAGATTCCCGGCGGAAGTGGCAACGCGGCGGTCACCGCACGCGGATGCCGTGCCATCCGCGGGCTCGCAGGGCGCGCTCGAGCTGGTCGAGCGCCCGGGCGGGTGGCAGCCGACGGCCGACGCGGATCACGATCCATCCGTCGGCGGCCAAGTCGTTGAGCCGCTCGACATCGCGGTGGAACTGCACCTCGTCCTCCCGGTGCTGCTCGCCGTCGTACTCGAGCAGCACGCCGTACTGCCGGAAGACGAGGTCGCCGTGCGCAGTCCATCCCGCCCCGAGCCGGATCGGCGCATTCAGCTCGGGCTCGGGGAACCCCGCGCGCAGTACCCGCAGCCGTAGGCGCGTCTCGCGTCGCGACGCCGATCCCGGGCGGATGTCGCCGCGCGCCGCGCGCAGCCGCTTGGCCCCGTGACGCGGCCCGAACCGCTCGATCGCGGCATCGATCTCGTCGAGCGCCACGAGGGGTGAGCGCCATCCCACGAGCCGGTCGCCCGCCGACACGAGGTCGTCGTGGCCGAGGGCCGCGGCGAGTTGGCACCATGCGTCGGCAGCGGCGACGAGCGGAAGTCCGGCGAGGTGCGTCGTGCGGATGCCGCTGCCGAGTCGATGTCCGACGACCCCCGACACGCGGGGCTGGCGGAGCGGCGCCGGTGCGGACACGTGGAGCGGCAGCGGTGCCCGGCTCGGCAATGGCAGGCCCCACAGCCCTGCCGCCGTCTCGTGGCCGAAGACATGGCGCTCCGGCATCCGCTCGGCGTACGCGCGACAGAGGTCGAGCAGGCCCGCGGGGCGGGCGACGGCACGAACCCCGCGGAACGGGGCGGACAGGTCGCGAGCCCCGAGGCGGCCGCGGGTGACCCCGAGTTCGGCGGCCCGCCGCACGTGGAACGGCCGCGACCTGAGCTCGTCCGGGAGCGGAGCGGGTGGTCTCATGCCGCAACCCCAGCCCGCGGGGGCGGGCCGCGCGCGCCATCCGCTCGCCTCGATGGAACTCGCGCTCGCGGACTTCGGTGTGGAGGAGCGCTCCCCGCCCCGCCACGCCGCCGACGCCGCGGTGCGGTGCCACTTGCGCCGGGAACTCCCGCCCCATTCCCGGCACGATCGGCAATCCGTGCAGAGGAGAAGCGCAGAGCTGGGGAAGGAGGGGGAGAGGGGTGGGGAAGAAGGGGGGAGGGGGAAGGCCAGGGAGGGCACGAGCGGGCAGGAATACTGGGAGAGCGCCGAGAGTTGAGTCGAGTAGGCTCAAGTTCGGTGAGCTCGACTTGACATCGATTCGGGCGGGTCCGACACTTGAGTCGGCGAGGCTCAAGTCTCGCCGAACACTGACTTCGGCCGCGGGCGGGGAACGCCGGGCCGATCGCCGGGGGCCACCAATGCGAGCCCCGCGGCAGAAGGAGATACACACATGTCACGTGCAGTCGGAATCGACCTCGGCACCACCAACTCGGTCGTGAGCGTCCTGGAGGGCGGCGAGCCCGTCGTCATCGCGAACGCCGAGGGCTTCCGCACCACCCCCTCGGTGGTCGCATTCACCAAGGACGGCGAGGTGCTCGTCGGCGAGACCGCCAAGCGCCAGGCCGTGACCAACGTCGACCGCACCATCTCGTCGGTCAAGCGCCACATGGGCACCGACTGGAAGTCGCCCGCGATCGACGGCAAGGAGTACACGCCGCAGGAGATCTCGGCGCGCATCCTCCAGAAGCTCAAGCGCGACGCCGAGCAGTACCTCGGCGACACCGTCACCGACGCGGTCATCACCGTCCCGGCGTACTTCAACGACGCCGAGCGCCAGGCCACCAAGGAGGCCGGAGAGATCGCGGGCCTGAACGTGCTGCGCATCATCAACGAGCCCACCGCCGCGGCGCTCGCCTACGGCCTCGACAAGGGCAAGGAGGACGAGCTCATCCTCGTCTTCGACCTCGGTGGCGGCACGTTCGACGTCTCGCTGCTCGAGGTGGGCAAGGACGACGACTTCTCGACGATCCAGGTCCGCGCGACCGCCGGCGACAACCGCCTCGGCGGCGACGACTGGGACCAGCGCATCGTCGAGCACCTGATCAAGCGCTTCAAGGACACCACGGGCGTCGACGTCTCGAAGGACAAGATCGCCCTCCAGCGCCTCAAGGAGGCCGCGGAGCAGGCCAAGAAGGAGCTCAGCTCCTCGATGAGCACCAGCATCCAGCTGCCCTACCTCTCGCTCACCGAGTCGGGCCCGGCCAACCTCGACGAGACGCTCACCCGCGCGCAGTTCGAGAACATGACGTCCGACCTGCTCGACCGCACCAAGAAGCCGTTCGAGGACGTCATCCGCGAGGCCGGCATCAAGCTGTCCGACATCGCGCACGTCGTGCTCGTCGGCGGGTCGACCCGCATGCCCGCGGTCTCCGAGCTCGTCAAGAAGGAGACCGGCAAGGAGCCCAACAAGGGCGTGAACCCCGACGAGGTCGTCGCCGTGGGCGCCGCCCTGCAGGCCGGCGTCCTCAAGGGCGAGCGCAAGGACGTGCTGCTCATCGACGTCACCCCCCTGAGCCTCGGCATCGAGACCAAGGGCGGCATCATGACCAAGCTCATCGAGCGCAACACGGCCATCCCGACCAAGCGCAGCGAGACCTTCACGACCGCCGACGACAACCAGCCGTCGGTCGCGATCCAGGTCTTCCAGGGCGAGCGCGAGTTCACGCGCGACAACAAGCCGCTCGGCACGTTCGAGCTGACGGGCATCGCCCCGGCGCCCCGCGGCATCCCGCAGATCGAGGTCACCTTCGACATCGACGCGAACGGCATCGTGCACGTGTCCGCAAAGGACAAGGGCACGGGCAAGGAGCAGTCGATGACCATCTCGGGCGGCTCGGCGCTGCCGAAGGAGGACGTCGAGCGCATGGTCCGCGACGCCGAGGAGCACGCGGCCGAGGACAAGAAGCGCCGCGAGTCCGCCGAGACGCGCAACCAGGCCGAGCAGCTCGCCTACTCGGTCGAGAAGCTGATCAAGGAGAACGACGACAAGCTGCCCGCCGACGTGAAGTCGGAGGTCCAGGGTGACGTCGACGCGCTGAAGTCGGCCCTCGCGGGCGACGACGACGACGCGGTGAAGTCCGCGTTCGAGAAGCTCTCGCAGTCGCAGGGCAAGCTCGGCGAGGCGATCTACGCGCAGGGCCAGCAGGCGGATGCGTCCGCCGCCGGCGCGAACCCCGGCGAGGACGCCAACGCCTCGGGTGAGCAGGGCGCCGAGTCCTCCGACGAGGACGTCGTCGACGCCGAGGTCATCGATGACGAGGACGAGAAGAAGTAGCCATGACGGACGAGAACCAGAACCAGGACGAGCCGATCATCCGCGACAAGCGGCGGATCGACCCGGAGACGGGTGAGGTTCGCCAGCCGCAGGCCGAGGGGGCGGATGCCGCGGCATCCGCCTCCCCGGAGGCCACCGACGCGGAGGCCGCCGACGCCGACACCGTCGCCGAGGCCGACGAGGAGCTGACCGTCGACGACATCCTCAACGCGGCCCAGGCCGAGGTCGAGGACCCGTCGGCGGAGCACCTCGCCGACCTCAAGCGGGTCACCGCGGAGTACGCCAACTACCGCAAGCGCACCGAGGCGAACCGCGAGGTCGAGCGCGAGCGCGCGATCGGCGCCACGGTCGCGGTGCTCCTGCCCGTGCTCGACGACCTCGACCGGGCCGAGAAGCACGGCGACCTCGAGGGCGACACCCCGTTCGTCACGATCGCGGCGAAGCTGCGCGCGTCGGTCGAGAAGCTCGGCCTCGCGAAGTTCGGCGAGGTCGGCGAGCCGTTCGACCCGCAGCGCCACGAGGCGATCTTCCAGCAGCACTCCGACGAGGTCGAGGTCGACACGGTCGCCGACGTCGTCGAGACCGGGTACCTGCTCGGCGGCACGCTGCTGCGCGCCGCGAAGGTCGTCGTCAAGACGCCCGCGTGACCCACTCGGGCCGGTTCGCGGCATCCGTGATCAGCAACGGATGCCGCGGGCCGGCCCTCAACGGTTCCCAGTAGATTCAGCAGGAAGGAGGCGCCGATGGCCAGCCAGGATTGGTTCGACAAGGACTTCTACGCCACGCTCGGCGTCTCGAAGGACGCGAGCGACGCCGACATCAAGAAGGCGTACCGCAAGCTCGCGCGCAAGTACCACCCCGACCAGAACCCCGGGGATGCTGCGGCCGAGGCGAAGTTCAAGGAGATCAGCGAGGCGAACTCCGTGCTCTCCGACCCGGAGGAGCGCAAGGAGTACGACGCGGTCCGGGCGATGGGCGGCGGCGCGCGCTTCACCGCTCCGGGCGGTGCCGGCGCAGGAGGCTTCGAGGACGTCTTCGGCGGCATGTTCGGCCAGCAGGGCGCCGGCGGAACGCGCTACACCTTCCGCCAGGGCGGCGGAGGCGGCGACTACGACGACCTGCTCGGCGGGCTGTTCGGCGGCGGGCGATTCGGTCAGCCCACCGGCGGCTACCGCGGGTACGGCGGCCCCACGAAGGGCCGCGACGTGACCGCGTCGACCACGCTCGACTTCGTCACGGCGACCAAGGGCGACCGGATCACGCTGCAGACCGCCGAAGGGCGGGAGATCAGCGTCAACGTTCCCGCAGGAGTGGCCGACGGACAGAAGATCCGGCTCCGCGGCAAGGGCCACCCGTCGCCCGACGGCGGCGAGGCCGGCGACATCGTGCTCACCGTGAAGGTGCGCAAGCACCCGGTGTTCGAGCGCGACGGCCTGAACCTGCGCGTCACCGTGCCGGTCACGTACGCCGAGGCCGCGCTCGGCGCCACCATCCAGGTTCCGACCCTCGGCGGCGACCCCGTCAAGCTGCGCGTCGCGCCCGGCACGCCGAGCGGGCGGGTGCTGCGGGTGAAGGGCCGCGGAGTCGAGACGAAGAAGGGCACCGGAGACCTGCTCGCGGTCGTCCAGGTCGCGGTGCCGGCGCACCTGTCGAAGGACGCCGAGGAGAAGCTCCGCGACTTCGCCGCGCAGCTGCCCGATGAAGACCCACGCGAGGACCTCCTCGCCAAGGCCCGGAGCGCCTGATGCAGGTCGACGGCGAGAGCCCGCTGTTCGTCATCTCGGTCGCGGCCGAGCTGGCGGGCATGCACCCCCAGACGCTCCGCCAGTACGACCGCATGGGGCTCGTCTCGCCGAAGCGGACCGCGGGCAAGTCGCGCCGCTACTCGATGCGGGACGTCGCGCAGCTGCGCGAGATCCAGCAGCTCTCGAGCGAGGGCGTGAGCCTCGAGGGCATCCGCCGGGTGCTCGGGCTCGAGAACGAGGTGAACGAGCTGCGCCAGCGCGTGCGCGAGCTCGAGCGCGCGCTCGCCGACGAGATGCTGAACCGCCCGGGGCGCCGCGTGTTCGCGGCCGGCTCCGAGGGCGAGGTCGTCACGCTGCGCACGGGCACGCGCGTCCGGCGCGAGAACGCGGTGGTCGTCTGGCGGCCGCTCGAGCGCGGCTGAGCTCCCGGCGCATCCGCTCCGCGTGACGCTCGCCACCGA
Source organism: Agromyces kandeliae (assembly GCF_009674665.1). GTDB lineage: Bacteria > Actinomycetota > Actinomycetes > Actinomycetales > Microbacteriaceae > Agromyces > Agromyces kandeliae. The sequence goes on along the minus strand of NZ_WKJD01000012.1, from coordinate 152,034 downwards.
CCGGGCCCCTGTGCGAGGCTGTGCCTAGCGCCCCGGCGGCACCGGGCGCGAGCGCGTTTCGGGGGAGGCGACGATGACGGATGACTCGGACGTGGCGCCGCTGCCGCCGCCCACGCCGCGACAGCTCCTGCTCCTCCTCATCCCGGCGATCGTCATCGGCGCGCTCTGCGCGCTGGTGCTGCGTGCGCTCGAGGTCGCGGCCGGCGCACTGCAGGGCGTGCTCTGGACGACCCTGCCCGACGCGCTGGGCGTCGATCCCGACGGCTGGTGGATCGTCGTGGTGCTCACCGCGACCGGGTTCGCGGTGGGCCTCGGGCTCCAGTTCCTGCCGGGCCATGGCGGACCGGATTCCGCCACGACCGAACTCGTCTCGGAGCCGCTGAAGCTCCGCACGCTGCCCGGGCTCGCCATCGTCACCGGGCTCGCGCTCGCGGGCGGGGTGAGCCTCGGCCCCGAGAACCCGATCATCGCCATCAACGTGGCCCTGACCGTCGCGCTCCTCGGCCGGATGATGCCGCGCGTCGGCGCGCGTCTCGGGATGCTGATGGCCGCGGCCGGCACGATCGGCGCGCTCTTCGGCTCGCCGGTCGCCGCTGCGCTGCTCTTCACGGGCACGCTCGCCGCGGTGCGCGGCGGCGGCGCCCTGTGGGACAAGCTGTTCCTGCCGCTCGCCGCCGCGGCCGCCGCCGCGGGCACGATGCACGTGCTGGGCGCCCCGCCGCTCCAGTTCACGCTGCCGACGGCGCCCACGACGCCGATGCTCCTCCTCGCGGGCATCGTCATCGCGTGCGTCGCGGTCGTGCTGGGCCTCGTGGGCGCATACGCCTTCCCGGTCGTGCACCGGCTCTTCCACTCGCTCCGGCAGCCGCTGCTCATCGCGACTGCGGGCGGTCTCGTCCTCGGGCTGCTCGGGCTCATCGGCGGCCCGATCACCCTGTTCAAGGGCCTCGACCAGATGGCCGAGCTGTTCGAGGATCCCGATGCCTACGACGCCGGCCAGCTCGTCGTGATCGTCCTGGTGAAGATGGTCGCGCTCATCGTGGCGGCGAGTGCCGCGTTCCGCGGCGGCCGGGTGTTCCCCGCGGCCTTCATCGGCGCCGCGCTCGGCATCCTCGCGCACACCCTGATCCCGTCCCTGCCGATCGCGTTGTGCGTGGCGAGCGCGCTGATCGGCATCCTGCTGGTGGTCGCGAGGGACGGATGGCTCGCGCTCTTCGTCGCCGCCGCGGTCGCGGGCGACCTGGCGCTCCTCCCGTGGCTCTGCGTGGTCATCCTGCCCGCGTGGTTGCTCGTCTCGAGGGCGCCCGAGTTCCGGATCGTGCCGAAGCCGGTGCTGCCAAGTGCGGATGCCGCGACGGCGACCGAGTCCGGTTCGTCCGAGCGTCCGCCGACGGCCTGACGGTCAGTCTCGAGAGGCCGGGACCGGCGCGATCTCGCCGAGCAGTTCCTCGATGCGGCGGCGGATCTCGTCGCGGATGGGGCGGACGGCGTCGATGCCCTGCCCGGCCGGGTCGTCGAGCTCCCAGTCCTCGTAGCGCTTGCCGGGGAAGATCGGGCACGCGTCGCCGCAGCCCATGGTGATCACGACGTCGGATTCGCGCACGGCCTCGGTGGTGAGCACCTTCGGGGTGTTGCCGGCGATGTCGATGCCCTCCTCGGCCATCGCCTGGACGGCGACCGGGTTGATCTCGTCCTTCGGGGCGGAGCCCGCCGAGAGCACCTCGACGCGGTCGCCGCCGAGCTCGCGCAGGTAGCCGGCGGCCATCTGGGATCGTCCGGCGTTGTGCACGCAGACGAACAGGACGGTGGGCTTGTCGGACATCGGGACCTCGTTTCGCTCGGGACGCCTAAAGCATAGATTGTGATCTATGTAATGTCGAGCGGATGCCGCGGCGGCCGGTTCGGGCCCGGATCGGCGGCGGGCGCCGCCGACCGCGGAGTCCGGGCCGACTCAGGCGAGGTTCGCGATGAGCTCGCGCACCCGCCGATCGATGTCGTCGCGGATGCCGCGGACGTCGCCGAGCGGCCGGCCGACCGGGTCGTCGAGCTCCCAGTCCTCGTAGCGCTTGCCGGGATACACGGGGCACGCGTCGCCGCACCCCATCGTGATCACGACGTCGGCCGCGCGGACGACCTCGTCGGTCAGCGGCTTCGGGTAGGCGCCGCCGACGGGCACGCCGATCTCGTCGAGCACCCCGACGACGGCGGGCGACACGGCGTCGGCGGGTTCCGACCCGGCGGTGCGCACGTGCACCCGGTCGCCCGCGAGATGCCGCAGGATCGCGGCGGCCATCTGCGAGCGACCGGCGTTCTGCACGCACACGAAGAGCACCTCGGGCGCGGCGCCGCCCGACTCGGGTGCCTGGGCGGCGAGGGCCGCGAGACGTTCGGCGGCGAACGCCGCTGCGCGAGACGTGAACCGCTTCGAGACGCCGCTCCGCTCGGCGAGGAGGTCCCGGCTCTCGCGGACGTAGCGCTCGACCGTCTCGCGGCCGAACGTGCCCGCGAACCGCGTCGCGAGATCGTCGACGACGCGCACGATCGCGGCCTCGTCGTCGGGGCGGGACTCGGCCGCCGGCATGTCGAGCAGCTCGGTCACGCGATCGAGGTGATCGGGCGCGACCGAGTACCACGCCCGGCGCCCGTCCGGCTCGCGCACGAGCACGCCGTCGTCGAGCAGCGCCTTCGCGTGGTGCGAGACCGTCGGCTGCCGGAGGCCGAGCTCGTCCGCGAGCGCCGTCACGGTCGCGCGGCCGTCCGGGCTCGTGAGGATGAGCGAGAGCATGCGCGCCCGCGTGGGGTCGGCGATCAGCGCCAGGCCGCCGGCCGCGGCATCCGCCCCACCCTTGTGCATAGACGCAAGTCTATGCAATGCGGCGGACGCCGCTGCCGGCCCGCCGGGCTCAGCAGCAGCCGTTCGACCCGTCGAGGCTCGTCGAGCAGACGCCGGTCGCCGGCAGCTCGAGCTGCACCTTCGCGGCGCCGGCGGCATCGCCCGCGAGCCAGGACGCGATCGAGCGCACCTGCTCGTAGCCGGTCGCGAGCAGGAACGTCGGGGCCCGCCCGTAGCTCTTCATGCCGACGAGGAAGAAGCCGTCCTCGGGTTGCCGGAGCTCGGCGAAGCCGTGCGGCTCGACCGTGCCGCATGAGTGCACGTTCGGGTCGATGAGCGGCGCCAGTCGCTTCGGCGCCTCGACCACGTCGTCGAGCTCGAGCCGGATCTCGCGCAGCAGGTCGAGGTCGGGGCGGAAGCCGGTCGCGTTCACGACGACGTCGGCCTCGTGGTCGACGAGCTCGCCGCGGCGCGAGCCGACGATGCGCACGCCGCCGTCGGCGGCGCGGCCGAGGCGCACGATCTCGAACCGGTCGAGCACCTCGATGCGTCCGGCGTGCACGAGGTCGTCGACACGGCGCCCGATCGAGGCGCGGGCGGGGAGCCCGTCGTCGTCGGAGGTCGTGACGCGGACGGCGGAGGCGTTGCGGATCGCCCAGGTGATGCTGGTCTCCGGCTCCTCGCGTGCGAGCGCGGCGAGTGCGAGCAGCGTGTTCGCGGCCGAGTGCCCCGCACCGACGACCGTCACGCGGCGACCGGCGAAGCGGGCGCGGTCGCGCCCGAGCACGTCGGGCAGCGCGTGCGTCACCGAGTCCGCGACCTCGTCGAGTCCGAGGGGGTCCAGGCCGTTCGAGCCGAGCCGGTTGGGCGTGCGCCAGGTGCCCGACGCATCGATGACGGCACGCGCCGCGACGTCCTCCACCTCGCCGGATGCCTCGTGCACGCGCAGCAGGAACGGCGTCGCCGCGCGCCCGGCCGTGCGGGTCCGGTCCATGCCCTCGCGGGCGACGGCGGTGACGTCCACGCCGAGGCGGATGCGCGACGCGAGCGGCTCGAGGGCGGCGAGCGGCTCGAGGTACTGCTCGACGAGCTCGGCGCCGGTGGGCAGTCGATCCTCGTCGGGGTGCTTCCATCCGGCCGCCTCGAGCAGGCGGCGCGACGCGGGGTCGACGAGGACGCGCCACGGTGAGAACAGGCGGACGTGGCCCCACTCGCGGATGCTCGCGCCGACCCGGTCGCCGGCCTCGTAGACCACGACGTCGATGCCCCGCTCGAGCAGGTTGGCCGCGGCCGCCAGGCCGATCGGGCCGGCGCCGATCACCGCGACGGGGAGGGTGTCGAGGCGCTCGGAGCGCGTCGCGGGGCGGGTGAGGTCGAGCAGGGTCATGGCGGGCCTTCCTGGGGATATCGAAGTTCTTCGATATCAGTGTCGACCTGTACATCGAAGTTTGTCAATATTCGAGGTAGGATCGGTCGCATGACGACCTTCGAACTCACGCCGGTCGGCGTCGGGTCCGCCGACACCGGTGCGGCGTGCTGCAGCCCGCTCGTGACCGAGCCGATGGATGCCGCGCGCGCCGAGCAGCTCGCATCGTCGTTCAAGGCGCTGGCCGACCCGACGCGACTGCGGCTGCTGTCGATCGTCGCGAAGTCCGAAGGCGAGGAGGCGTGCGTGTGCGACCTCATCGAGCCCGTCGGCCTCAGCCAGCCGACCGTCTCGCACCACCTCAAGATCCTGGCCACGGCCGGGTTCCTCGAGCGCAGCAAGCGCGGCACGTGGGCGTACTACAAGCTGGTGCCGGGCGCGCTCGACCGGATGTCGCAGCTCCTCGCCGACGGCTAGCGCCCCCAGGCCGACGCGGGTGCGGCGACGACCGGCACGGGCGCCGTCGACCACCACGCACCGTTCCCGTAGTGGCTCGACGCCCACGGCGAGGCCCAGATCGCGCGAGCCGTGGCATCCGCCGAGGTGCCGGCCTCGAGTCCCGCGACGATGCCGGCGTAGAACGAGCGCTTCTTCAGGTTCGAGGCCGCGTACTCGGCCGCGGTCACGAGCGTGTCGTAGCTCCCGAGACCGCTGCCGCCGCCGGAGCCGTACCCGTTGTTCAGCGGGTTGTTGCGGTTCCACCAGTTGTCGGGGCCGTTCTCCTCGCGCATCCACTCGACCATGAGCCGCACGTTCTCGTCGGTGAGCGGCCAGTCGCCGAACACGAGCACGAGCCTCGCCCAGTCGTAGTTCGTGCCCGAGTCGACGAGGGTCTCCGGCCCGGTCGTCGTCGAGTAGCCCTCGCGCGACACGCTCGCGGGCGCGACGTCGCCATCGACCTCGACCTCCTGCACGGCGCCGGAGAACGGCGAGACGGTCGTGACGGACGCCTCCGCGATCGGCGCGCTCGCGCGCGGGAGCGGTGCGAGGGCGAGCGTCGCGAGGATGCCGGCGACCGCGGCGGTCGCCGCGAGTGCATTCCCGAGCCGCCGGCGACGTGGGCGGACGGACGCCGCACGACGGCGCTGCGGCGCTGGAACCCGGCGAGCGGACGCCGCGTCCCGACCGGGCGACGCGGTCGGTGCGACCCGGCGCCCCGACGGCGCCGACGACGGACGCCGCGTGGTCGATCCCCTCGCCGCGCGGCGCTCCCCCGGTGGACCTGCCGTGTCTCGCATTCGGGGGCCGAACCTACCAAACGCGGCTGATCGCCGCCATCGGGTTCCGCGCGACGATCCGACGCGTTCCCGGACGGGCGCGTCAGTCCTCGGTGAGCGAGCGCAGCGTGCGGAGGTTCGGCACGTCCGTCGTCGACTTCTCCGTCTGCACCAGCATGGCGCGGTCGAGGCTCCCGATGCTGAAGCCGCTCAGCGCCCAGCCGAGCGGCGGCATCACCGCGGGCACGGTGGACGGCGCGACGATGACCTCGAGGCCCGGCAGGCATCGTGGGTTCGCGCAGTCCTGCACTTCCTCGATCGCGCGAGCCGCCTTCTCGGAGCCCTCGTTCGAGGCCGTCGGCTCCGCGTCCGCCGTCGTGGCGTCGCCTTCGTCGACCTCGCCGATCGTCACGAACGCCGCGGTCACCCGCTGTCGCAGCGCCTGCTCGGTGGCGGCCTTCGTCAGGGCCGGATACCCCACGAGCGGGACGAGGGGCTCGGCGGTCACGTCCTCGAGGTTGCGTCGGAGGTCGTACCCGGCGGAGTTCTTCAGGTACACGAGGATCGGCACGATCGGATCCGCGGTCGGGTGTTCGCGGTTCCACGCCGCGATGCGGTCGGCGATGACCGGCGCCAGGTCGGCGGCGGTGCCGAGGCCCGACGGTTCCGCGTAGCCGCCGTCGACGAGTTGCATGCTCGCGTTGCCGCAGACGCTCTCGCCCGGCATGCGCGCGGCCGGCGTGATCACGGCGAAGCGCGCGGAGAGCATCGCCGCGGTCGCCCAATCCATGTCGGAGAAGCACGCGGACGCGACGGGCAGGCTCGCCGCGGGAGCCGTCGCGGGCGTCTCGCATCCGATGCTCGGGTCGGCCTCGACCGCGGCGGCGGCGGCGTCCGGGTCGTCGTCGGGCGCCGCACCGCCGGCGCCGGACGTCGTCGGCGGCGCGGGTGTCGGCCCGGCCTCGGTCGTGAGCCCGTTCGAGACGAGCACCTTGCACTTCGAGCGGATGTCGGTGGAGTTCAGCACCGGGATGCCGACGCGGTCGTTCGCCTCGAGCGCGACCGTGGCCTCGAGTCCGTTCACGGCGTCAACCCACACGTCCTCGATGAGGGCCGCGCGGTCGCGCCACGCCCATTCGCCGGCGACGTTCGACGGGAGGCGCAGCCCGGTCACCGAGGCGACGAGATCGCCCACCATGAGCGACGCGGCGCCGGTGCCGACGGCGTCCGGTCCCGCGAGCCGCTTGAGCTCCGTCGCTGCACGGACCTCGTCCGATTCACCGGCGGCGGCGACGGCGAGTCCCACGGACCCGCCGCTGACGCCGCTCGACAGCAGTACGGAGGCGGCGATGCAGTCCGGCTCGTCGACGCGACCGCGGAGCTGGTCGAGCGCCCGCGCGGTCCAGTACGCGGCGCGGATGCCGCCGCCCTCGGCGGCGACCACGAGCGCCGGAGTGAACTCCGCATCGCCGACGGTGGCCGTGCAGCCGGCGCGGGCGAGCGTGCCCAACCGATCGTCCACCTGGTCCTCGAACGAGTCGTCGGCGTTGCGCGCCGCGACCGGATCGCCCTTCGACGCGACCGCCCCCGTGCGGACGCCGTGCAGGCCGACGTCGTCCGCACCGACCACCGGCGCGATGATCGCCCAGATGAGCGGGATCGTGATGGCGAGCGTGAGGACGGGATCCGCACGGAGCCGCAGGAACCGGAAGACGGGCGCGGGCGGGTGGTCCTGCAGCACGACCGTGAAGGCACCGAGCACCGCACCCCACGCGGTGAGGAGCAGCACCGCGAGCGCCGGTGCCCCGAAGAGCGCGGCGGTCTGCACAGGCAGGAGGCCGATCCACGCGAGCAGCAGGAGCCCGGCGGCGAACCCGAGCACGATGACGATGACGTGGATCCGCCGTCGCCGCGGCGCCCCGGCGTCCGCGTCCACGCGGACGGTCGGGTCGAGCAGCACCGGCACGTGCCACTTCCACCGCAGCAGCCACGGCGAGGCGACCGCCATCGCGAGCCCGAGCAGGAGCAGGACGATGGAGAGCGGATACCGCTCCGCGGCGTCGTTCGGCAGCCGCCCGGCGAACACGGGCGCGGTGAACGAGCGCACGAGCCCGAGTCCCGCGATGACCGGGATGGCGACGGCGACGGCGTCGCCCGTGAGCCACGCCCAGCGCGCGCGGTCGAGGCGGTCGATCCGAGGAGTGATCTTCCACGCGGCATCCGGCCAGCGCAGCCAGGTCAGCATGACGAGCGCTGGCACGACGAGGAACACGATGGCCGACCATCCGGGCACCCAAGCGCCGGTCAGCGACCCCGTCACCACCCAGAGCACGAGCCAGACGATCATCGGGGCGAGCCACCACAGCGCGTGCACGCGGCGGGGCGTCACCTCGGTCACGTCGAACCCCCGGACCCCCGAGGCGAGTGCGCGAGTGCGCGCCCGGCCGAGCGACCAGGCGCAGAGCACGGCGATCGCGATCGCCACGAGGGCGAGGGCCATGTGCCGACCGGCCGCGCCGTCGAACGCCGCCCACCGGCGCTGCAGGTCCGGAAGCTGGTCGAGCACGCCTTCGGTGGGGATGCACGTGAGGACCGCGAGGGCGAGGACCAGCACGGCCGACAGCCGGTGCAGCCAGAGCGCCTGCGCGAGCCGGCGGACGGCGGTCCAGATGATCCGCCGAGCGAGGGCGTCGCGCACGACGAAGACGGCCAGCAGCAGGATGAGCGCGCACTTGAGGGTGCCGAGCGCGGCCTCGGTGATCGCGATCGGACCGAGCGGCGCCAGGAGGCCCGCCTGGTCGGCCGGGACCGGCGCCCCGCCGAACACGAGGAGCAGCGCTGCCGCGAGCAGCACGACGAACTCGGCCGCCTCGACGCCGAGCAGCACGATGAGGGTCGTGTGCGCGTACCGCCGCGGATCCTCGTCGCCCATCCGGGCGATGATGCGCTTCGCCATCCAGAAGTAGGCGACGATGAGGGCCAGGTCGATGAGGATCGACGCGATGATCCATCCGCCGATCGAACCGCGGCTCGCGCTCGACGCCCATTCGGACCAGCTCTCCCGGGAGAGCAGTGCGAGCGGCCCGATCGTGCCGTTCAGCGACGCGCTGCGTCCGGTGGCGCTCAGCGCGCCGGCGATGAGCCGGTCGATCTCGGCGAGCGAGATGATCGCGGCGAGCGCCACCGTGACCGCGACGATGGCGCGCATCGTGCGCGGCCGCCGGGACTTGACCCACCGCTTCAGCTCGTCGGCGGCGCGGGCCCGCCCTGCCACGGACGATGCCGAGGCACGTTCGACGACGGCGGCCATGGCTCCCCCCATCCAGGCTTGGCCGTGACGATAGTCCTGTGGCGGGTGGCGCCGTGCGCCCCGTTCGGGGGAGATTCGGCGGATGCTGCGCGGGTAGGGTTCCGGGGTGGACTTCGATGCGCTCCGACGGCATCCCGACCTCGAGGCGCCGGGGCTGGCCGCGGCGGATGCCGCGGACCGGCTGATCCTCGACGAGTCGGCGACCGCGCTCGCCGAAGCGGCGCCGGTGCAGGGTTCGGTCGTCGTGATCGACGACGCGTACGGGGCGCTCGCGCTCGGCGCGGTCGCGGCCGGTGCGCGCGGCGTCCGCGTGCACCAGGACCCGATCACGGGTGAGCGCGCGCTTCGCGAGAACGCCGAGCGGCTGGGCCTGCCCGCCGACGAGCGCCCGACGAGCCTTCCGTTCGAGCCCGAGCTCGTCGCCGATGCCCGAGTCGTGCTGATGCGGCTCCCGCGCGCGCTCGACCGGCTCGACGAGGTCGCCGGGCTCATCGCGGGGCACGCCGCACCCGACGTGCGGGTGTTCGCCGGCGGCCGCATCAAGCACATGTCGCTCGCCATGAACGACGTGCTCGACCGGTGGTTCGCACATCTCGACGTGACGCACGCCCGGCAGAAGTCGCGCGTGCTCGTCGCGACCGCCCCGCGGCCGGATCCGTCCCGTTCGACGCCCTGGCCGCGCAGTGCGCGCGACGCCGCCCTCGGGCTCGAGGTCGTGGCGCACGGCGGGGTGTTCGCCGGTACGACCGTCGACATCGGCACCCGGTTCCTGCTCGGCGTGCTCGGCGGCGCGGTGCCCGACGCCGGGACCGCCGTGGACCTCGCCTGCGGCTCGGGCGTCGTCGCCGCCTGGCTCGCGCGCGAGCGCCCCGGGCTCGTGGTGCGCGCCTCCGACCGGAGCGCCGCGGCCGCGGCATCCGCCCCGCTCACCGCGGCCGCGAACGGCGTCGCCGACCGCGTCGACGTCGCGCGCGCCGACGGCCTCGAGCACCTCCCCGACGCGAGCGAGCGGCTCGTGGTGCTGAACCCGCCGTTCCACTCCGAGGCCGCCGTGCACACGGGCATCGCGACGCACCTGTTCGGCGAGGCCGCGCGGGTGCTCGCGCCCGGCGGCGAGCTCTGGTGCGTGTGGAACTCGCACCTGCGCTACCGACCGATGCTGGAGCGCATCGTCGGTCCGACCCGGGAGATCGCACGCAACCCGAAGTTCACGGTCACGGCCTCGACGCGACGCTGAGCGCGCGCTCGTGCGCCGTCCGAGCGGACACGCCGCGAACTGGGGCGTGCGGTCTCGGCGCGAACCTGTCAGGCTCGGAGTGTGACCACCACGGCTGCCACGAGCCGTCGTCGTCTCCCGACGGGGACGGTCACCTTCCTGTTCACGGATGTCGAAGGATCGACCCGCCTCGTCGAGGCTGCCGGTGAGCGGTGGCCGACGCTGCTCGCGGAGCACGACGCACTGGTCCGCGAGGCCATCACGGGCAGCGGGGGCACCGTGGTCAAGACCGAGGGCGACGGGTTCTTCGCGGCCTTCGCCTCGGCGATCGACGCCGTGACCGCGGCGGTGGCGGCCCAACGGGGGATCGCCGGTCACGACTGGCCCGAGGGGCTCGCGCCGAAGGTCCGCATGGGACTGCACACCGGGCTGGGGCTGCTCGGCGGAGACGACTACATCGGGCTCGACGTCCATCGCGCCGCTCGGATCATGGCCGCCGCGCACGGCGGGCAGGTCGTGCTGTCCGCGTCGACCGCGGCGCTCGTGGAGCACGAGCTGCCGGTCGACGTCGTGCTCCACGACCTCGGCCGGCACCACCTGAGGGACCTGTCGCAGGCCGAGGGCATCTTCCAGCTCGACATCACCGGGCTCGACGCCCGATTCCCCGCCCTGCGGTCGCTCGAGGCCGTGCCGAACAACCTCCCGGCGCAGGTCACCCACTTCGTCGGGCGACGACGCGAACGCGCCCGGGTCCGCGAGCTGCTCGAGTCCTCGCACGTCGTGACCGTCACCGGCACGGGCGGAACGGGCAAGACCCGGCTCGCCCTCCAGGTCGGCTCCGAGGTCGGCGGGCAGTTCCGCGACGGGGTGTTCTTCGTCGACCTCGCACCGGTCGACGATCCGGAGGTCGTGCCGTCGCAGATCCTCCGCGCCCTCGGCGAGGACTCGTCGCCCGGGAACCGGCCGCCGCGGGACGCCCTGCTCGAGCGGATGGGCGACCTCGAGGTGCTGCTCATCCTCGACAACTTCGAGCAGCTCATCCCCGCGGCGCCGATCGTCGCCGACCTCGTCTCGGTCGCGCCGAGGTCCCGCTTCCTCGTCACGTCCCGTGGGCCCCTCCGGATCGCCGCCGAGCAGGAGATGCCCCTCGAGCCCATGGACCTCCCCGACCGGCGCGACGTGAGCCGGGCGACCGACACCGACGCCGTCGCGCTGTTCGTCGACCGCGCCATGGCGGTCCGACCCGATTTCACGGTGACGCCGGAGAACGCTGCCGCGGTCTCGGAGCTGGTGCGCGGGCTCGACGGTCTCCCGCTCGCGATCGAGCTCGTCGCGTCGCGCGTGCGGCTGCTGCCGGTGCCCGAGATCCTCGCCAGGCTCGACCCGGCCCGGCCCGGCACCGGGACGATCGACCTCCCGGAGCGGCAGCGGACCATCGAGGGCGCGATCGAGTGGAGCCACGACCTGCTCGACCCGCCCGTGCAGGACCTCTTCGCACGCCTCGGGGTCTTCGCCGGCGGCGCGGACCTCGAGCAGATCGAGCGGGTGTGCGACGACATCGACGTCGACCTGCTGGGCGGCCTCGCCGAGCTCGTCGACCAGGGGCTGCTCCGGCAGGTCGCAGCACCGGGCGGCCGGGCGCGCTTCCGCACGCTGCACGTGATCCGCGAGGTCGCGCTGCTGAAGCTCGAGGCGAGCGGAACCGGCGAGGCCGTGCACCGGCGCCACCTCGAGGCGTACGTCGCCTGGGCGGAGGAGGTCGCCGCGCACGTCCTGGGAGAGGACCGATCCGCCTGGCTGGACCGGTTCGACGCCGACCACGACAACGTCCGAACCGCGCTCGACTGGGCCGCCGTGCACGGGGAGACCGACCTCGCGCTCCGGCTCGCCGCCGCATCGTGGCGCTTCTGGCAGTCGCGCGGCCACCTGCACGAGGGTCGGAGCCGGCTGGAGACCGTGGTCTCGCTCCCCGGCGGCGAACCGCTCAACCGTGCCCGCGCCCTCGAGGCGCTCGGCGGGGTGTACTGGTGGCAGGGTGAGATCGAGCGATGCGTGCCGCCCTACCGCGAGGCGCTCGCGATCCAACGCGAACTCGGAGAGCCCGCCGAGATCGCGAACGCGATCTACAACGTGGCGATCGGGCAGGCCGTGGCCGCCGTGACCACCGGCATCACCGACGAGGTGCGCACCGAGGTCTACGCGCTCTACGACGAGGGGGAGAAGATCTTCCGGAGCCTGGGCGATGAGAACGGGCTCGGGAACATCACGTGGGGCAGGGGCCTCGCCGTGTCCGACCTCGATGACGACGTCCAGCAGTCGCTCGAGCTCTTCCATCGCAGCATCGACCACTATCGGGCCGCCGGCAACGAGTTCGGCATGGGGTGGGGCATGTTCGAGGTCGCGATCTTCTCCGCGAGGCTCGGTGACATCGCCACGGCGTGGGACTACCTCGAGGAGGGGCTCGAGCTCTTCGCACCGCACCGCGACGTCTCGGCCGTCGTGCTCTTCCTGTCGCTGGCCGCGGCGCTCGCGCAGGCGGCCGACGACGAGGAGCGGGCGGCCCGGCTCGCGGGCGCCGTGCGCGGTCTCAGGAACTCGTCGGGCGCGAAGATCGTCGACCACGAGATCACGCGGATCCGCGGTCTCTCGATCGAGGAGATCGACCCGAGCCGCGACGACCTCGAGCCGCTCTACCGGGCGGGCATGGCCATGGACCTGGCGCAGGCCGTCGAGTACGCGCTCGGGCGGCCGGTGCCGACGGACGGCGGCTGACCGGGGGCGTCGGCGGGATCCCTCGATGGGGACGTGCGAGCGGGCCGCGACCGTGTCAGTCTGGGATCGTGACGTCCACCATCGAGCAGCTCGACGCCGACCTCGTCACCGACGAGGCCGTCCGGCCCGACCTGCCCTGGCAGACGATCGTGTGGGACGATCCCGTCAACCTCATGACCTACGTCACGTACGTGTTCCGCAGCTACTTCGGCTACCCGCGAGAGGAGGCCGAGCGACTCATGCTGCAGGTGCACCATGAGGGGCGCGCGGTCGTGGCATCCGGCAATCGCGAGGCCATGGAGCGACACGTCCACGCCATGCACGGCTACGGGCTGCAGGCGACCGTCTCGAAGGCCGAGCCGTGATCGTCGCCGGACGCGAGGGCGGCGCCGACGGCGTGCGGATCGTGCTGGAGACGGAGGAGGCGATGCTCTTGTCGGAGCTCGCCGACCAGGTCGACTCGGTCCTGCTGCTCGGCGGCGACGACGACCCGGCGCTGGGGCGCCTCTTCCCGTCCGCGTACCCCGAGGACCGCGAGGCCGCGCGCGACTTCACGCGCTACACGCGCGACAGCCTCGTCGACGGCAAGCGCCAGGCCGCCCAATCCGTCCGCGACGCCACGGCCACCGAGCGCGACGCGGGCCTGGTCGAGATCGAGCTCGACCAGGCGCAGGCCTGGGGATGGCTGACGTTCCTCACCGACCTGCGGCTGATCCTCGCCGAGCGCGTCGGCGTGACCGACCCCGACGAGGCGGAACCCGCCGACGACGAGCGCGACGACTACCTGCGCGCCGCCTACGAATGGGCGGGCATCGTGCAGGGCTCGATGCTCGAGGTGCTCGACCCGATCGGGCGGTGACGGGCCGAAGGTCCCGAGGTCGCGATCGGGGATCGTAGGACGATGCGCGTGGGCGCGCCCATCGGGGGGCGTGCCGGATGGAGGCGCGCCATGTCAGACACGAACGTCACCGGCTGGGTCGGCTGGGGCTGGTTCGCCGGTGTGATGATCATCATCTCCGGCGCGATCGGCGCCATCTACGGACTCATCGCGATCCTGCTGCCGAACAACACCTACTTCCTGAAGCCGTCCGACGGCGAGCTGCTGATCCTGAACGCCACGGGCTGGGGCTGGCTGCACTTGTTCCTCGGGCTCTTCCTCGTGCTCGTGGGCGTCGCCCTGCTCGCCGGCGCCTCGTGGGCGAGGGTCGTCGCGATCGTCCTCGCGGCCTTCAGCGTCCTGGCGAACCTCATGGTGCTCCCGCTGCAGCCCTGGTGGTCGGCGATCGTGATCGCGGTCGACGTGTTCGTGATCTACGCGCTCACGGTGCACGGCAAGGAGCTCGCCGCGAGGCGCTGATCCTCCGGCCGCGCGTATCGAGGCGATCCCACGGACCGGCGCTGGCGATCGCGCCCACGCTGCTGGCAGTCTGGTGCCGCGGGCCCGGCGCCTGCGCCGGTCGACGGCGCGACGGGCGGCGCTGAGCGGAGGAACGATGTCCCAGCCGTCCTCGATCGTGGGGATCCTGCGCGAGCCCACGCGCACGACCGAGTCGACCGAGTCGTCGGCGCTGATCCTCGGCGCGATCGTCTTCGTCCTCGCGACGCCGATCGGGCTGCTCGCATTCTGGGGTCGCGACCTCGCGATCTCGGGCCGGGACTCCCTCGGCATGTACATCGCGCTCGGCTCGGCGATCGCCGCGGCCGTGGCGTTCGTCGCAGGCCGCCTCCTCCAGCGCAGGCGGTTCGGGCCGAAGCCCGACGATCCGTCGGTCGAGGATGCCGCGGCGACACGCAGCGCGACCGGGCCGCGCGGTGCGGAGGCGCCGCGGCTGCGGTGGTTCGACGTCGTCGCCCTGTCGATCGCGCATGCCGTGATCGCCATGCTCGGTTGGGTCGCCCTCGCCGACGTCCTCGAGCAGAGCTTCATCGGCGCCCCCGTCTACCCGCTGCCGGCAGCCGTGCTCTTCGGGGTCGCGCTCACGCTCACCGCGTACGTGTGCTTCCTCTCGTCGGTGCGGATGACCCCGATGCTGCTGTCGATCGTGCTCGCCGTGTTCCTCGTGGTGGGCGTCGTGACCGCGATGCTCAGTTCGACCGATCCCCACTGGTGGCAGATGAACCTCAGCGCGCTCGGCATGACCGACGACCTCTCGGCACTGGCGTTCAACCTGACGCTCGTGATCGCCGGCGCCATCGTCACGATCGTCGCCCGGTACGCGACCGCCGGCCTGCCGGTGACGACGGACCGCGACCGGCGCGGCAGGGACTTCGTCCGGTACGGGCTGGTCCTCATCGGGGTCCTGCTCGCGTGCGTCGGCATCTTCCCGGTCGACGACTTCTTCCTCCTGCACAACACCGTCGCCTCGGGCATGGCCGTCGTCTACGCGGTGATCGTGATCGGGCTCCCGCGCTTCCTGCCCTCGATGCCGCGGGTCTTCGTGATCCTCGGCTGGGTGTACGTCGGGGTGATCGTGGTGCTCGGGGTGTTCTTCGCGATCGGGTACTACAACCTGACCGCGGTCGAGCTCGTCGCGGGCCTGCTGATCTTCAGCTGGATCATCCTGTTCCTGCGCAACACCGGGTCGGTCGGGGCCCGTCGGGTGGTGGCGGTCACCGCCTGACGCGGGAGGTCGCCGCGACGACGGACGGCCGGGCCCCGCGGGTGCCCGGCCGTCGTCGTCGTGCGTCAGGCGCTCAGCGCCTTGGCCTTGATGGCCTCGTACTCCTGCGCGGAGATGGTGCCGGCGTCGAGCAGCGCCTTGGCCTTCGCGATCTCGTCGGACGGGCTCGCCGATGCGCCTGCGGTCTGGCGGATGTAGGCCTCGGTCGCGGCCTGGGCGTCGGAGGCCGCAGCGGCGGAACGCTCCGCCATGCCGTTGCCGCGGGCGATGAGGTAGATCAGGGCCGTGAGGAACGGCACGAACATCAGGAAGATGATCCAGACGGCCTTCCACCAGCCGTTCAGCTGGTGGTCGCGGAAGAGGTCGCCGATGATCGCGAACAGCGCGAAGAGGTACGCGATGAAGGCGAAGCTCCAGAAGAAGATCCAGACGAAGTTCC
Source organism: Agromyces kandeliae (assembly GCF_009674665.1). Lineage (GTDB taxonomy): Bacteria > Actinomycetota > Actinomycetes > Actinomycetales > Microbacteriaceae > Agromyces > Agromyces kandeliae. Next base: position 136,200 of record NZ_WKJD01000012.1, on the reverse strand, counting down.
AGAAGTTGCTCGCGAAGTCCACGGGGTTGGGCCTTTCCAGTCGTTGACGGGGACGCCGGATGCCGCCCCCGAGCGTCACACTAGCGGCGCGGGGGCTCTGTGCGGGAGGACCTTGGGCACGTCGGCGCGCCGCGAGGTGCACTGGAATCGGGACTGGCGTTGCCGTGCGGCGCGCGCCTAGTCTGCTCTCCAAGGGGGGAATCGATGGCTGATTTCGAATACGGTCCGGTCGACGTCTACGTCGTGAGCTTCGAGGGCGATCGCCTCGACGAGGCGACGGCGACGGCACTGGGTGAGCTGATGGTCGGCGACGAGATCCGGCTGCTCGACCTGCTGATCGTCTCGCGCGACGACGACGGCGAGGTCACGGTTCGCGAGTACGAGGAGTTCCGGGACGAGGCCGGCTTCACGGTGGTCGAGCTCGAGGCGTCCGGCGTCATCGGCGACGAGGACATCGACGAGCTCGCCGACACGATCCCGCCCGGAACGTCGGGCGCGATCATGGCGATCGAGCTGCTGTGGGCGAAGAAGATCGCGTCGGCGTTCGCCGCATCCGGCGGCGAGGTGCTGCAGGTGGAGCGCATCCCGGCCACGGTCGTGAACGAGGTGCTCGCCGAGGCGAGCGACGAGGAGTAGGGGGAACGTCATGCCGATTCGAAGGATGGGTCGACCCGGCCTGATCGGGATGGCCGCGCGCACCGCGGTCGTCGCCGGAACCGCGACCGCCGTGAGCGGTCGCGTCGCACGTCGACAGCAGGGCAGGTACGCGGAGCAGCAGGCGCAGGAGGGCGCAGCCGCCCAGCAGCAGTGGGAGGCCGAGCAGTACCAGGCCCAGCAGGCGGCCGCGCAGCAGGCGGCGATGCAGGCGCCGCCGCCGCCCGCAGCCCCTGCAGCCGCCGGCGTCGACGTCGTCGCCGAACTGCAGAAGCTCGCGACGCTGAAGGAGCAGGGCATCCTGAGCGACGCCGAGTTCGCCGCGGCGAAGGCCAAGCTGCTCGGCTGACGGCGCCCCGATGACCGAAGGCGAGACGCGCGACCGTTGGAAGCGCGCCACTGAGATCATCGGCGTCTTCCTGCTGTCGGTCGTGGCGGTGCTGACGGCGTGGTGCGGGTTCCAGGCCTCGAAGTGGGGCGGCGAGATGTCGATCGCCTTCAGCCAGGCTTCGAGTGCCCGGATCCAGGCCGCATCGGCCGAGGGCGAGGCGAGGTCGGCGCGGACGTTCGACCTCACGATCTACGCCTCGTACGTGGAGGCGGTCGGTCGCGGCGAGGATGAGCTGGCGGACTACATCCGCCAGCGGTTCACGCCCGAGTTCGAGGTGGCGTACGACGCCTGGGTCCGCGACGGCCAGATCGAGCGGGCGCCCTTCGCGCGCGAGGAATACGTTCCCGAGGGCACGTACGAGGCCGAGGAACTGAACGCGCGCGCCGACGAGAAGTTCGCCGCGGCCCTCGAGAACAACCAGCGCGGCGACAACTACTCGCTGCTCACCGTCCTCTTCGCGCTCGTGCTCTTCCTCACGGCGATGTCCCAACGCGAGATCGTTCCGTGGATGGCGCGAACCCTGCTCGGCCTGGCCGGGGTCGTCGCGATCGTCGGGGTGGTCATCCTGACGACGTTCCCGATACGGATCTGATCTCCGTGGCGCGCCCCGGACCCATCGACAGCGCGGACCCGGTTCGGGTCCCGGACGCGACCGAGGTCGCAGACGAGGAGGCCGCCCATGGGCTCGGCCATCGGTGACACCCTGCCCCTGGCGGTCGGCATCGCGATCAGTCCGGTCCCGATCATCGCCGCGATCCTGATGCTGCTCTCGCCGCGGGCCAGGACGACGAGCGTCGGCTTCCTCGGCGGCTGGGTCCTCGGCATCGCGGTCGCGGCGACCGTGTTCACGCTGCTCTCGGCGGTGCTGCCGCAGGGCGGAGCGGATGACCCGAAGCCGATCACGGCGGTCATGCAGCTCGTGCTCGGGGCGGGCCTGCTCTTCCTGGCCCTCCGCCAGTGGCGCAGCCGCCCGGCCCCCGGCGTGGAGCCGCCGTTGCCGAAGTGGATGGCGGGGATCGACTCGATGACCGCGGGCAGGGCGTTGGGACTGGGCTTCCTGCTCGCCGCCGTGAACCCGAAGAACCTCCTCCTCGGGGCCGGCGCGGGCCTGGCGATCGGCTCGGCCGAGCTCGGCGCGGGCCCGACCGCGGTGGTGCTCCTCGTCTTCACGGTCGTCGCCGCGGCATCCGTCGCCGTTCCGGTGATCGCCTACCTGGCGGCATCGGAGCGCATGGCCGCACCGCTCGAGCGGCTGCGCGGATGGCTCGTGCACAACAACGCGACCGTCATGGCCGTGCTCCTGCTCGTGATCGGCGTGGTGCTGATCGGCAAGGGCGTCGGCAACTTCTGAGCCAGGCGCCGAGCAGCGACGCCGCATCGACCGCGACGGATCCGACCGTCGGAGAACCGGAGAGGGAGCCATGCACCAGAAGGACGCGACCGAGGCCATCCGCGCGCGACAGCGCGAGCTCGCGTCGAACCTGCCGTTCGGCGATCGCCGCGACGTCGACGCCGTCGACCGGGGGTTCGTCGCGGCCCTCGAGCCAGGCGAGATCCACGACGCCGACGGGAAGGTCGTCTGGGACGCGAACGAGTTCGCGTTCATCACGGGCGACGCGCCCGACACCGTCAACCCGAGCCTCTGGCGGCAGTCGACGCTGGTGGCGAAGCAGGGGTTGTTCGAGGTCGCCGACGGCATCCACCAGGTGCGCGGGCTCGACCTGTCGAACGTCAGCTTCGTGGAGGGCGACACGGGGGTCATCGTCATCGACCCGCTCATCTCGAAGGAGACCGCGGCGGCGGCGCTCGCGCTCTACCGCGAGCACCGGGGCGACCGCCCGGTCACGGCCGTCATCTTCACGCACAGCCACATCGACCACTTCGGCGGCGTGCTCGGCGTCGTGGACCCCGAGGACGTGCGGCCCGGCGGCGTGCAGGTCATCGCCCCGATCGGGATCGTCGGCGAGGCCGTCGCAGAGAACGTGTACGCGGGAACCGCGATGGGTCGTCGCGCCGGCTACATGTACGGCGCCGCGCTCGAGCGCGGGCCGAAGGGCGCCGTCGGCGCGGGCCTCGGCCAGTCCACGTCCACGGGGCACGCCGGGATCCTCGTCCCGACGCTCGAGATCCGGCGCACGGGCGAGACGCACGTGATCGACGGCGTCGAGATCGAGTTCCAGATGGCGCCCGGCACCGAGGCGCCGGCCGAGATGCACTTCCTGTTCCCGCAGAAGCGGGCGCTGTGCATGGCGGAGAACGCGACGCACACCCTGCACAACCTCCTGACGCTGCGTGGGGCGCTCGTGCGCGACCCCCACGTCTGGTCGCGCTACCTCACCGAGGCGATCGAGCGCTTCGGCGACCGGGTCGACGTGGTGTTCGCCTCGCATCACTGGCCGACGTGGGGCGCCGACGAGATCCGGGAGTTCCTCGGGTTGCAGCGCGACCTCTACGCCTACCTGCACGACCAGACGCTGCGCATGCTGAACCAGGGCATGACCGGCGCCGAGATCGCCGAGGAGATCCGACTGCCGCCGGCGATCGAGAACGCCTGGCACGCGCGCGGCTACTACGGCTCGGTGAGCCACAACGTGAAGGCGATCTACCAGCGCTACATGGGCTGGTTCGACGGCAACCCCGCGCGGCTGTGGCCGCACCCGCCGAAGCCGCTCGCCGAGCGGTACGTCGCGGCGATCGGCGGCGTCGACCGGGTCGTCGAGCTCGCGCAGCAGGCGTACGACGAGGGCGACTTCCGGTGGGCGGCGACCCTGCTCGACCACGCCGTGTTCGCCGATGCCGACCATGCGGCGGCGCGAACGCTCTACGCCGACACGCTCGAGCAGCTCGCCTACGGCGCCGAGAACGGGCCGTGGCGGAACTTCTTCCTCTCGGGCGCCACGGAACTGCGCGGCGAGAACTTCGGCACGCCGACTTCGACGGCGGCGCCCGAGATCCTCGCCCAGCTGACTCCGGAGCAACTGCTCGACGCGATCGCGATCACCGTCGACGGACCCCGTGCATGGGACCTCGACCTCGTGCTCGACCTGACGTTCACCGACGTCGGGCGGAACTTCCGCGTCACGCTGCGCAACGGAGTGCTCGTCTACGTCGAGAAGCCGGCCGACGAGGCGAGCGCGCAGGCGACGGTGGCCCTGGCGAAGCCGCGCATGCTCGCACTCCTCGGGGGCGACCGCGAGAGCGCGGGCATCGAGCGCGGCGGCGACACCGACGTGCTCGACCGGCTGATGTCGGTGCTGCAGCCCGGCGACCCGTCGTTCGACATCGTCCTGCCGTGACGACGGGAGGGGAGGCGCCGCCTATCGTGGGGTCCGTGACCGATCAGGCGCCTCCCCTCCCCGAGTCCGGCCGCACGGGCGCCACCGGCGCGCCCAGCCTGCGCGGCGGCGTCACCGTCATCGCCGCCCTGCTCGTGCTCGTCGCGCTCTGGTTCGGGCGCGAGCTCGTCGCTCCGCTCGCACTCGCCCTCGTGCTCGTCGTGATCGCGCATCCGATCCGGCATCCGCTCGAGCGCCGCGGGTGGCCCGCGTGGGCGGCGACGACCGTGGTGATCGCGGTCGTGTACCTGATCCTCGCGGTGCTCGCGGCGCTGCTCGTCTTCGCCGGCGTCGAGTTCGCCGACCTCGTGGTCGACGTCGTCGACGAGCTGCAGGCGGCCGTGGCATCCGTCGCCGCCTGGCTCGAATCGGTCGGGCTCGGCGACCAGTTGGCGGATGCGACGGCCTCGGCGCTCGACCCGTCGGCGCTGCTCGACCTCGCGCAGGGTCTCGGCGGATGGCTGCTCGGATTCCTCACGGCCGCGTTCTTCGTGCTCGCCTACGTGATCTTCATGGCAGCCGACGCCGCCCGCTACCGACGTGCCGAGCGCGCCTTCGGCGCCGGCATCCGGCCCCGCGTGGATCGCATCCGCGCGCTCAACTCGTCCATCCGCCGCTACTACGTCGTGAACGCGTCGTTCGGCGCGATCGTCGCGGTGATCGATGGGCTCGCGCTGTGGGCCCTCGGCATCCCGATCCCGGCGGTGTGGGCGATCCTCGCGTTCGTGACGAACTTCATCCCGAACATCGGGTTCGTGCTCGGGCTCGTCCCGCCCGCGATCCTCGCGTTCGTCGTCGGAGGAGTGCCGCTCCTCCTCGTCGTGATCGCCGTCTACTCCGTCGTCAACGTCGTGCTGCAGGTGCTCGTCCAGCCGAAGTTCGTGAGCGATGCGGTCGACCTCTCGCTCACGCTGAGCTTCTTCTCGGTCGTGTTCTGGACGTTCGTGATCGGCCCGCTGGGCGCGATCCTGTCGATCCCGCTCACCCTCGCGGCACGCGAGGCGCTGCTCGGCGACGGGAACGGGTGGCTGCGCTGGCTCTCGGGGAACGCGGCGGTCCAGGCGCCGCCCCCGGGGGCGACCACGGGCGCGGCGGCACCCTCGCCGGAGCCCGCATCGGATGAACGCGCCTGAGCCCACGCCCCGCCGGGCGATCCGGCTGAACGCGAGCCGTGGATGCGCGCGCGATGCTGGATCGACGACGGCCCGCGCGGCTAGTCTGCAAGCGGGGAGAGGGGGCACCCATGCCGCAGCGACGAACCGATCCGAGGCCGACGGCATGAGCGCGGGGGTGCACCTGAGGGGTCTCTCGACCGCCGTGCCCGAGACCGTGCTCCCGCAGTCGGCGGTCCGCGATGTCTTCTCCGCGCAGCCGGGCCTCAATCGGCTCGCGCAGCGGATCATCACGACGTCGTTCGACGTGTCGGGGATCGAACGACGCTACAGCGTGCTCGAGGAGCTCACCTTCGACGAACGCGACGACGAACCGGTGTTCTTCGATCGGACGACGGGCGACCTCCTGCTGCCGGGAACGAAGGCGCGCAACGAGATCTACGCGGTCGAGGCGACGAAGATGTACCTCGAGGCGGGTCGTCGCGCCATCGACGCGACACCCGGCATCGAGGCATCCGACATCACGCACGTCGTCACGGTCTCGTGCACGGGCTTCTACGCGCCGGGTCCCGACTACATGCTCGTGCGCGACCTCGGGCTCGGGCCCGCGGTGCAGCGCTACCACCTCGGCTTCATGGGCTGCTACGCCTCGATGCCCGCGCTGCGGACCGCCGCCCAGTTCTGCGTCGCCGACCCCGACGCGGTCGTGCTCGTCGTCAGCGTCGAACTCTGCACGCTGCACCTGCGCTCCTCGAACGACCCCGACACGATCGTCGCGTCGTCGCTGTTCGCCGACGGCGCCGGTGCCGGCGTGGTCACGGCGCGCCCGCTCGAGGAGGGCGAGCGCGCGTTCGCGCTGGACCGGTTCGAGACCCGCATCACGCCCGTGGGCGAGGGCGACATGGCATGGAAGATCGGCGACCACGGCTTCGAGATGGTGCTCTCCAACGCGGTGCCCGCCATCATCGACGACCACATCACGGGGGCGCTCGAGCCGCTGTTCGCCGCCGAGGACGACCTCGCCGAAGGCCTGGCGACGGATGCCGCGGGCGAGCGCGTCGCGCACTGGGCCATCCACCCGGGTGGCCGGAGCATCCTCGACAAGGTCGAGTCGCGGTTGAAGCTCACCGAGCCGCAGCTCGAGCCCGCGCGTGAGACGCTCCGCGACTTCGGGAACATGTCGAGCGCCACCGTGCTGTTCGTGCTCCGGAACATCCTCGACCGCGCGTCGTCGGAGGACGGCGACCGCGTCGCGGCGATGGCGTTCGGGCCGGGACTCACCGTCGAGTCCGCCCTGTTGACGGTGAAGGGGTGACGGATGCCGGGAGCTGACGCCGGCGGGCCGGGGCTGCTGCACGCGCTCGCCACGCTCGACCACAGGGACGTGGACGCGCGAGAGCTGATGGACGACCCGGCCGCCGACCCCGAGGCACTCGAACGCACCTTCCACCGGTTCGGAGTCGTGAACCGCATCGTGTCGCGGCCCGCGGCCGTGTACGAGGAGTGGGTGCGGCCGCGGCTCGCGACCACGCATCGGGCTCGCCTGCTCGACATCGGCGTGGGCGGCGGCGACCTCCCGCATCGGATCCTCCAGCTCGCCGAGCGCGACGGGTTGCGGCTCGAGGTCGTGGCGATCGACCCCGACGACCGTGCCGTCTCGGCCGCGTCGCGCTTCGCGACGTCGGGCTTCCGTACCCGGGTGGCGACGACCGCCGATCTCGTCGCCGAGGGCGAGACGTTCGACGTGGTCTGGTCGAACCACGTGCTGCACCACCTCGGCGCCGCGGAGCTCGGTGCGCTGCTCGCCGACACCGAACGGCTCGTCGCGCCGGGCGGCATCGGGGTGCACGGCGACATCGAGCGCAGCCGTGGGGCGTACCTGGGGTTCTGGGCGGCGACGCTGCCGTTCGCCTGGAACGTGCTCGCGGGCTCGTTCATCCGCCCCGACGGGCTCACCTCGATCCGGCGCAGCCACACGGCGCCCGAGCTGGCGCGCGCCATCCCCCGCGGCTGGCGCGTCAAGCGCGGGTTCCCGTCGCGGCTCGAACTCGTGTGGGGCAGCGAGATCCCGGATGAGTGAGGCGGAGTCGGGCGCGCGGCCGATGCACGACGTGGTCGTCGTCGGCGGGGGTGCAGTGGGCCTCCTGCTCGCGTGCCTGCTCGCGCGCCGGGGCCTCGACGCCGTGGTCCTCGAGCGGCGTCACGCACCCGACCCGGCCGCCACGCCCTCGCGCGCCATCGGCATCCACCCGCCCGGGCTCCGCGCCCTCGCCGCCGCGGGGATCGGCGACGAGGTGCGGCGGCGGGCCGTCGTCATCCGCGACGGCCGCGTCACGTGCGACGGACGGACCCTCGGCCGGCTGAAGTTCCCCCGTTCCGGGCTGGTGCACTCCCTGCCGCAGCTCGAGGTCGAGGCCCTGCTCGAGGAGCGGATCGACGGCGCCCGGACCGTCTCCATCCGGCGCGGCGTCGAGGTCACCGGCGTCACCGACCGTGGGACGCACCTCGTCGTGCACGCGGTCGACGGGGAGTCGAAGGTGGACCTGCCGGCGCGCTACGCCGTCGGCGCCGACGGCGTGCGCAGCGGCATCCGCTCGCTCATCGGCGCCGACTGGAAGCCGCGTCGCGGCCGCGCCTCGTACGTCATGTGCGACACGCGCGACGACACGGGGGCGCCCGAGACCGCGCTGCTGCACTTCGAGCCGGCGGGCGTCGTCGAGTCGTTCCCGTTGCCGGGCGGCCGACGGCGGTGGGTCGCGCGGGTCCGACGCGAACCCACCGAGCTCGACGCCGCCGCGATCGCGACCGTGGTCGAGTCCCGCACCGGCTCGTCGTTCGACACGGATGCCGCGACCACGCCCACCGCGTTCGTGGCGGCGCAGCACGTCGCCCACCCGATGGCCTCGGGCCGCGTGGTGCTCGTCGGCGACGCCGCGCACGAGATCAGCCCGATCGGCGGTCAGGGCATGAACCTCGGATGGAGCGACGCCGTGCACCTCGACCGGGAGCTCGCCGGCGCGCTCGCCGCGGCCGCCCCGATCGACGTGTTCGCCGCCTACGACCGTTCGCGCCGCGCGGCCGCGCTGCGCGCGACCCGGCAGGCCGCGTTCAACATGCGCATGGGCGCGCCCGCGACGGGCCTGCGGCTGCGGACCCGCAATGCGGCGGTGCGCGTGCTCGGCCTGCCGGGGCTTCGGGGATTCCTCGGGCGGGCGTTCACCATGCAGTGGCTCTGAGGGCCCGGAGGGTCGCGACGCTTGCCGCGGGTATCGGCCGGTGCTTGACTCGACCTACGCCACGTCGAGGGTGCGAGGCGACGTCGCCGCGCACCTCGGGCAGGAGGACCTCATGTGGGTCGAGAATTCACTGCGCATCGAACGGCCGCTCGATGCGGTCTTCGCCTGGTACGCCGGCGCCCACGCCGAGAACCACCCCCGCTGGGACCCCGACGTCTCGCTCGAACGCACGTCGGACGAGCCGACGGGCGTGGGCACCGTGTTCCGGCGGCGGAACACGCGCTACGGCGAGCCGGTCGAGGGCACGATGGAGGTCGTCGAGTACGAGCCGCCCCGGTCGTTCGGCGTGCTGATCACCGAGGGGGGCTTCGAGATGCCCGCGCGTGCGGAGTTCGCAGCGGAGGGACCCGGCGCGACGCGCATCACGATCCTCGTGAGCGTCCCGGACTCGGTCGACGCCGACCTCATCCGTGCACGCATGACGCGGAGCGCCGAGAACATCAGGGCGCTCGCGGAAGCGGATCTCTGAGTCTCGCGGCCCGTCAGGCGGCGGCGCCGTCGTCCTCGGCCTCGACCGAGTCGGCTGCGTCGACGGCGGTCGCCTCGGCCTCGAGCGGGGTGAGCACGAAGATCGGGATCTCGCGGTCGGTCTTCGCCTGGTACCCGTCGTAGTCGGGCCAGACCTCCGTCGCGCGCCCCCACCACAGCTCCTTCTCGGCGCCCGTGACCTCGCGGGCCAGGTAGTCGCGCTTGACGTCGCGGTCCTGGAGTTCGACGCGCGGCTCCTCCTTCAGGTTGAAGTACCACGCCGGATGCTTCGGGTCGCCCCCGGTCGACGCGACGACGGCGTACTCGCCGTCGTGCTCGACGCGCATGAGCGCGGTCTTGCGGAGCTTTCCGCTCTTCGCGCCGACCGTCGTCAGCACGATGACGGGCTTCCCGCGCAGGGAGTTCGCCTCGCGCCCTCCCGTCGCCTCGTAGGTCTCGGCCTGGTCGCGTGCCCACTTGGCCGTGCTGGGTGCGTAGTCGCCCTCGAGCGGCATCCGTTCCTCCTTGTTCGGGTGTCGCTCCACGGTAACGCGGACATCCGCGCTGCAATTCCCGAGCGTCCCGGTGCCGTGCTCGGGTACGCGTTCGGCACGGCATCCGGAATACCGCTCACGGTCCGCAAGTTGAGCGTAGTAGACTCAACTTTGTCGAAAGGAGCCCCGTGGCCAACATGCAGGGCGCGCCGAGCTCGCAGGAGGAGCAGAAGTCGGCGCTCGAACAGTACGGCGTCAACCTCACCGAGATCGCGAAGCAGGGCAAGCTCGACCCCGTGATCGGTCGCGACGCCGAGATCCGCCGCGTCAGCCAGGTGCTCACACGGCGAACCAAGAACAACCCGGTGCTCATCGGCGAGCCCGGCGTCGGCAAGACCGCCGTCGTCGAGGGGCTCGCGCAGCGCATCGTGGCCGGCGACGTCGCCGACTCGCTGAAGGACAAGCAGCTCGTCGCGCTCGACATCTCCGCACTCGTCGCGGGCGCCATGTACCGCGGCCAGTTCGAGGAGCGGCTCAAGGCCGTGCTCAAGGAGATCAACGAGGCCGAGGGCCGCATCATCACGTTCGTCGACGAGCTGCACCTGCTCATGGGGGCGGGCGGCGGCGAGGGGTCGGTCGCGGCCTCCAACATGCTCAAGCCCATGCTCGCCCGCGGCGAGCTGCGGCTCATCGGCGCGACCACGCTCGACGAGTACCGCGAGTACATCGAGAAGGACGCCGCGCTCGAGCGCCGCTTCCAGCAGGTCTTCGTCGGCGAGCCGAGCGTCGAGGACACCGTCGCCATCCTGCGCGGGCTCAAGGGCCGGTACGAGGCCCACCACGGCGTGACCATCACCGACGCCGCCCTCGTGGCCGCCGCCGCGCTCTCGAACCGGTACATCTCCGCGCGGCAACTGCCCGACAAGGCCATCGACCTCATCGACGAGGCGATGTCGCGCCTCAAGATGGAGATCGACTCGAGCCCCGTCGAGATCGACCAGCTCAAGCGCCAGGTCGACCGGATGCGGCTCGAGGAACTCGCCCTGAAGAAGGAGAAGGACGACGCGTCGAAGGAGCGGCTCGAGCGCCTGCACGAGACGCTCCTCGAGAACGAGCGCGAGCTCGCCGCGCTCGAGGAGCGCTGGTCGCGCGAGCGGATGTCGCTGAACCGCGTCGGCGAGCTGAAGAAGCGCCTCGACGAGGCGATGACCGAGCGCGACCGCGCGATGCGCGAGGCCGACTACGCGAAGGCATCGAAGCTCGAGTACGAGACCATCGCGCAGCTCCAGCGCGACCTCGAGGCAGCCGAGCAGGCCGAGCAGGCGCCCGACGAGCCGCGCATGGTCAACGAGCAGGTCACCGAGGAGGACATCGCCGCGGTCATCGCGCAGTGGACCGGCATCCCCGTCGGCCGGCTCATGCAGGGCGAGACCGAGAAGCTGCTCCACCTCGAGCAGGAGCTCGGCCGCCGGGTCATCGGCCAGCGCCGTGCGGTCGAGGCGGTCGCCGACGCGGTCCGCCGCGCACGGGCCGGCGTCTCCGACCCCGACCGCCCGACCGGTTCGTTCCTGTTCCTCGGACCGACCGGTGTCGGCAAGACCGAGCTCGCCAAGGCGCTCGCGTCGGTGCTCTTCGACGACGAGCACGCCATGGTGCGCATCGACATGTCGGAGTACGGCGAGAAGCACTCGGTCGCGCGGCTCGTCGGCGCACCTCCCGGGTACATCGGCTACGAGCAGGGCGGTCAGCTCACCGAGGCCGTTCGTCGCCGCCCGTACTCGGTGATCCTCTTCGACGAGGTCGAGAAGGCGCACCCCGAGGTGTTCGACGTGCTGCTGCAGGTGCTCGACGACGGGCGGCTCACGGATGGCCAGGGCCGCACGGTCGACTTCCGCAACGTGATCCTCGTCCTCACCTCCAACCTCGGTTCGCAGTTCCTCATCGACCCGACGCTGTCGTGGGAGGAGAAGGAGGGCGCCGTGATGGCGGCCGTCCGCCAGGCGTTCAAGCCCGAGTTCGTGAACCGCCTCGACGACCTCGTCGTCTTCTCGGCGCTCACGCAGGAGGAGCTCGGCGAGATCGTGAACCTCTCCATCGACCGGCTCACCGCGCGACTCCACGAGCGGCGGCTCGAGCTCGGCGTGACGCCCGACGCGCGCACGTGGCTCTCCGAGCGCGGGTACGACCCGCTGTTCGGCGCGCGGCCGCTGCGCCGGCTCATCCAGACCGAGGTGGCCGACCGCCTGGCGCGTGCGCTGCTGGCCGGCGAGATCCGCGACGGCGACACCGTCGTGGTGGGCCTCGCGCCCGACGGCGACCACCTCACGGTGACGCGGGCGCCCGAGCCGGGCGACGTGCCCGAGGGCGGCGACCACGACGTGATCGACGCGGAGATCGTGGAGGAGTAGCGCGGGAGCCTCCGAGCCCGAGCCGGGCGTCAGGGCGCTTCGGGTGCCGGGACGCCGTCGGCGACGGCTCCGGCACCCCGTTCGCCGCAGCGGGGAGGCGGCGCTCGAGCGCGATGGCGAGCACGGCGATCACGCCGCATCCGACGACCATCGTCGCGATGTCGCCGGCATGCCGGCCCTGGTCGAGCAGGAGGCCCGCCACGATCGGTCCCGTGATCGCGCCGCCCTGGACGGCGGCGGCGTTCACCATGTTCACCCGGCCGCGGTTGCGGTCGCTCGCCAGGTCGTTGTACATCGCGGGGATCGTGGGCTGGAGCATCGTCTCGCCGAACGCGAACACGCCCATGAACGCGAGGACGCCGATCGCCGCGGTGATCGAGCCGGGCCGGAGACCCGTCGCGCCGAGGATCAGCCGCGAAGCCGCCCCACACGAGCGTCATCACCTGCATCACCCGGGTGCGCCGGTGGCCGGCGATGAGCTTGAGCACCGTGAACTGCAGGAGCACGATCACGGCCGTGTTGACGGCGAAACGAGAACCCCACGACGCGCGTCGAGACCTCCGAGACCTGCCGGGCGAAGGCCGGGAACCCCGCCTCCATCTGGCCGTAGCCGATGAACATGGCCCTTCATGCCGGTCGCCCGTGCAGTCTGCCCGACGCCGGCGACAACCGCCGCTCGGAGTTCCCGGTCACCCGGGGTTCACCCGCGCCGCCTAGGGTCGCCGCATGCGGGGGGTGGAGCGGGCGATGGACCCGCAGGTCGTGGAGACGGATGCGGGGGCGGTGCGAGGGCGACGCCGCCGAGGCACGAGGCAGTGGCGCGGCATCCCCTATGCATCGGCGCCGGCCGGCGCCCTCCGGTTCCGCGCGCCACGTGGGCCGGAGCCGTGGGGCGGGGTCCGCGACGCGGCGGCCTTCGGTCCCGTGGCCCCCCAGCATCGCCGGGGACAGTTCCTCGGCGCCGCCGAGCACCTCGCCCGGAGCGAGGACTGCCTGCGCCTGAACGTCACCGCGCCCGACGTCGATCACGGCGGCGGCCTCCGTCCGGTCATGGTGTTCGTGCACGGCGGCGCGTACAGCGTCGGCTCGGCGGCGGAGTACCCGCGCCAGGGCGAGCGCCTCGTGCGCGAGCACGGCGTCGTCTACGTCGGCATCGACTACCGCCTCGGGGCGCTCGGCTGGCTCGACCTGCGCGCCTACTCCCGCCCGGAGCATCCGTTCGAGGTGAACCTCGGGCTGCGCGACCAGGTCGCCGCGCTCGAGTGGGTCCGGCGCAACATCCGGGCCTTCGGCGGCGACCCGGATCGGGTGACGCTGTTCGGCGAGTCGTCGGGCGGCAACTCCGTGACGACCCTCCTCGCGGTGCCCGCCGCCGAGGGCCTGTTCTCGAGCGCGATCGCGCAGAGCTCGCCGGCGAACGCCGTCTATCCGCCCGCGGTCGCGCAGCGCTGGGCGGCGGAGTACGTGCGGATCCTCGCTCGGCTCGTCGACGACGACGACCTCGACAGCGAGGCGCCCGAGGATGCCGCGGCCATGCTCCGCGCCGCGGATCCGATGCGCCTCGCCGACGCGACGACCGAGCTCACCGTCCGGACGCCGGACGAGCATCCCGGCACCATCGCGCTCGCCCCCGTGATCGATGGCGAGTTCCTGCCGCGGCGGCCGCTCGATGCCGTCCGGGACGGGCTCGCGCACCGCGTGCCGCTCATCGTGGGCACGAACGACCGCGAGGGGTCGCTGTTCGAGGGGCGCATCGACATCCTTCCCACCACGAAGCCGCGCATCCGCGCGATCTTCGCGAACACGCCCAAGCGCGCGCGGAAGGCGATCACGGCGCGCTACCCGGGGCTGCCCGAGCGGCGCGCCGCGGCCGACTTCGCGGGCGACTTCACGTTCTGGTTCCCGACCGTGAAGGTCGCCGAGCGGCACTCCCGGTGGGCGCCGACGTGGTGCTACCGATTCGACGCCGCGCCGCGCGCGGCGCGGCTGCTCGGCCTCGACGCGACCCACGGGCTGGAGCTCTTCGCCCTGTTCGAGAAGTTCGACACCCCGGTGGGCGCCGGGCTCACGTTGCTCGGCGGCCGGCGCATGTTCCGGGCGGTGGGGCGGCGGATGCAGGCCCACTGGACCGGCTTCGCGGCATCCGGTGCGCCCGGCGACGACTGGCCGCGGTACGACGAGGCGCATCGACGCACGCTCGTGCTCGACCGCGTCGACCGGGTGATCGAGGACCCGCGCCGGAAGAAGCGGCGGGCGTGGCAGGAGTTCGTCCCGCACGTGTGACCGGCGATGACGGATGCCGCGCCGCCGGGTGCGGCACGTAGGCTCGGAATCATGCTCGCCACCGTCATCCACGCCGCCCGTGACATCCGCGTCGAGGACGTCCCCGACCCCGCGCTCTCGACCGGTGGAGACGCGATCGTCCGCGTCGTCGCCGCCTGCGTGTGCGGATCCGACCTGTGGCCGTACCGCGGCGTGACGCCCACGCACGCGCCGCACCGGATCGGCCACGAGTTCGTCGGCGTCGTGGAGTCGGTCGGGCCGGAGGTCTCGCAGGTGAAGGCGGGCGACTTCGTGATCGCGCCGTTCTACGTGTGCGACGGCACGTGCGCGAACTGCCGCAACGGCGTGAGCACCTCGTGCCTCTCGGGCAGCTGGTGGGGCGGCGAGGACCGCGTCGGCGGCACGGCCGACGGGGGTCAGGGCGAGCGCGTGCGCGTGCCCCTCGCCGACGGCACCCTCGTGGTCGTGCCGGATCCGGTGTCCGATGACGAGGTGCCCGGCCTGCTCGCGCTCAGCGACGTCATGGGCACGGGCCACCACGCCGCGGTGTCGGCGGGCGTGGGCCCCGGCGACTCGGTCGCCGTCGTCGGCGACGGCGCCGTCGGACTGTGCGCGATCATCGCGGCGGAGCGCCTCGGCGCGACCACGATCATCGCGATGTCGCGGCACGCCGACCGGCAGGCGCTCGCGCGCGAGTTCGGCGCGACGCACATCGTCGAGGAGCGCGGCGACGAGGGCGTCGCGCGCGTGAAGGAGCTCACGGGCGGCATCGGCGCCGACCGCGTGCTCGAGTGCGTCGGCACCAAGGAGTCGATGGACCAGGCGCTGCGCTCGACCCGGCCCGGCGGCATGGTCGGGTACGTCGGCGCACCGAACGGCGGCCCCGAGCTTCCGGTTCGGCCGATGTTCAACCGGAACGTCGGCGTCAACGGCGGCGTCGCGCCGGTGCGCGGCTACATCGAGGAGCTGCTGCCGGACGTGCGCTCGAGCGCCATCCGCCCCGGCCGGGTCTTCGACCTCGAGCTGCCGCTCGCCGACGCTGCGGAGGCGTACGCCGCGATGGACGAGCGTCGGGCGATCAAGGTGCTGCTCCGGCCGTAGGCCATCGGAGGCGGCGGTCGCGGGGGTTCGGGAGGAACTTCCGGACGGCACGCGGCGTGTCGGCCGCAGCGCGACGGCGTGTCGCCCGGAAGTTCCTCCCGTTCGGACGCCGCGGTCCGTCATGCCGGACGCATGAGCCGCGGATCGTCGCTCAGCCCGTGAACAGCTCCAGGTCCTCGCAGAAGTCGCGGCCCTGCGTGTCGAAGTGGCCGTGTGCGGCGTCCTCGCCGAGGAAGTCGATGACCTCGTCGTCGGACGGGTCGCCCGGGGTGCCGTTGTGGTCGATGAGCAGCCGGTACTCGAAGTGGCCGGCATCGACGAACACCGTCCGGCCGTCGTCGGTCACGTAGCGGACGGACTGCTGGGTGGTGGTCGTGACCGTGAGCGTGCCGTCGCCGTTGTCCACGACGCCCAGGTCGTGGTCCACGCCGTGGACGTGACCGGTGAAGCTCTTCCCGGTGGCCAGGTTCGTGTAGGACTCCGTGACGTTGAACGTGGCGGTCGCATACGCGAGCTCGCCGCCGCGCCAGACCGCCGTGAACGTGCCGGAGAGGTCGGCCTCGAAGAGGATGTCGTCCTCGATGCCCGGGCAGAAGTCCGGATGCGCGTCCTGCTCGATGTGCGATTCCTGCTCGCTCCAGTTCTCGTGGAACGGCGGGTTCGGTGCGGCCTGCGCCGGCGCGCCGGCCAGGACGAGTGCGGCGGAGGCCGCCGCGGCGGCCGCGATGCGTGCGTACCTCATGGGTGCTCCGATCTCTCGTGGGCGTGTCCGCGGGTCGCCCGGACACGCCCGAGAGTCAACCGGGGTCTCGTGTCAAGCGCATCGTATGAACATCCGATCGGGCATACCATGAATCTTGCTCACTTTCAGGCCGGGAGGGCCGGACCGTGGACCCCGAACAGTACGCGGACGTCGTCGACCTCATCTACGCCGGAGCCACGGTGCCCGGCGCGTGGACGGACGCCATGCGAGGCCTGGCCTCGGTGGTCGGCGGCGACGTCGCCGCAGTGCTCGTCTCCGGACCTGCCGAGGGGCGCTTCACCCCGGCGAACATCGCGCTCGACGAGGTCGCGATGCGGGCGTACGGCGAGCGCTACGCCCGCATCGACCCCGTCGTCCGGGCGATGCGGGCGACGACGGAACGCGTCGCGATCGATGGCGACGACGTCGTCACCGCCGCGGAGAAGCGCCGCAGCGAGTTCTTCGCTGACTGGGCGCGGCCGAACGGGCTGGACCACTGCGTCTGCGGGGTCGTCGACCGCGCCGGCGAGATGCTGACCTGGGTCGTGATCGCGGGGAGCGCGCCCCGGCGTGAGCGCTCGGAGGATCCCGCGGACCTGCTGCGCCCGTTCCTCCCGCACCTCGAGCGGGCCGTGGCCGTCGAGCGGCGGCTCGACCGCGAGGCGGGGACGGGGTGGTGCGCCGGCGCGATCGCCACGATCGACCTGCTCGGCGCCGCCGTGCTCGCCGTCGACGCCGACGGACGGGTGCGGCACGCGAACCCGGCCGCCGCCGACCTCCTCGGCCGCGGCACGGCCGTGCACGTCGACCGGGGCGGTCGCCTGCTGCTGTCCGTCGCAGCGGAGCAGGACGGACTCCGGCGCCTGCTCCGGAGGGCGGCTCGGCCCGACGCCTCCGGCACGCGGGTCGGCGGGCGGATGCGGGCCCACCGCACCGACGGCCTGCCGTGCTACGTGCACGTCATCCCGTTCGGCGTCGCCGCCGGTCGCGACTGGGCGGCGCTCGTCGTCGTGACCGACCCGGTCGGGGGGCGCGGCGTCCCGCCTGACGTGCTGCGTGCGGTGTTCGGCCTGACGCCGGCCGAGGCGATCGTCGCCGCGGCCGTGACCGCGGAGCACGCCGGCGGCGGTCTCGATCGCGTGGCCGAGGGGCTCGGGGTGTCGCTGTCGACACTGCGCGTGCACCTGCAGCACGTCTTCGAGAAGACGGGCGTGCACCGGCAGGCCGATCTCGCACGGCTCGTCACGGTCGTCTCGGGCGGGTTCCGGGACGACGCGAACGGGGCGGATGCCGCGGCTCGCGACCTCCGCCCCGTTCCCGGGGAGCCGAGGCTCAGGCCGCCGCGATGAGGAGCTCGTCGAGCGGCTTGCGGCTGCGCGGGGCGACCTCGCGCTCGCGGAGCGGCTCGGGCAGGGCCGCGGCGTCGCCGAGCTTGCCGACGGCGCTCACGGAGATCACCTCGAGGCCCGCGCCGAGGCCGAACGCCTCGGCGAGCCGGTCGGCGTCGAAGCCGCCCATCTGGTGCGTGTGCAGCCCGTCGTGCTGGGCCTGCAGCGACATGTAGGCGACCGCCTGGCCGAGGTCGTAGGTCGCCCAGCGGCGGGGAGCACCGGTCTCGTCGACGGTCTCGGCGACGTTCACGATGAGCGCCGCGGCGGAGTCCGCCCAGGCCTGGTTGAAGCCCATGAGGGCGTCGTGGACGGCGGCGAAGGCCGGCGTGCCGCGGCGGGCGACGATGAAGCGCCAGGGCTGCACGTTGTTGGCCGACGGCGCCCAGCGCGCGGCCTCGAGGAGCGTCCGGATGGTGTCGTCCGAGAGCTCGGCCGTGGGGTCGTACGCGCGCGGGCTCCAGCGCTCCACGAGGGGCGCGATGAGCGGGGCGTCGGTGGGGGCGTGACGTGACGCGGTGTCGACGAGGGTCATGGTGACGGTGCCTTCCGAGTGGTTCCGATGCTTCTGCCGGGACACCGTCGTCCCAGTGCATTACAACGCATGGATCCTCGGAACATTCCCCACGCGCCGCCGACGGGCGTCCGGCCGGTCAGGCCGCGGCGCGCGCGAGCTCCTCGCGGATGCCCGCCACGAAGGCGTCCACGTCGTCCTCGGTCGTGTCGAACGAGCACATCCAGCGCACCTCGTTCCGCGAGGCATCCCAGTCGTAGAACTTGAACCCCCGCTCGCGGAGCCGGTCGGCCACGCCGGCCGGCAGCACCGCGAACACGCCGTTCGACTGGGTCTGCTGCGTGAACGCGAGCCCGGGCAGCTCGCCCGCGGCGATGCCGGCGTCGAGCGCGTCGCGGAGGCGGCGGGCCATCGCGTTCGAGTGCGACGCGTTGCGGAGGTACAGGTCGCCGTCGAGCAGCGCGATGAGCTGCGCCGAGACGAACCGCATCTTCGACGAGAGCTGCATGTTCAGCTTGCGCAGGTACTTGAGGCCCTCGGATGCCGCGGGGTTCAGCACCACGATGGCCTCGCCGAGCAGCGCCCCGTTCTTGGTGCCGCCGAAGCTCAGCACGTCGACGCCCGCATCGCGCGTGAACGCGCGCAGGGGCAGGTCGAGGGATGCCGCCGCGTTCGAGATCCGAGCACCGTCCATGTGCAGCGTCATCCCGCGCTCGTGCGCGTGGTCGGCGAGCGCCCGGACCTCGTCGACGGAGTACGCGGTGCCGAGCTCGGTGGTCTGCGTGATCGACACGACGAGCGGCTGCGCGCGGTGCTCGTCGCCCCAGCCCCACGCCTCGCGGTCGACGAGCTCGGGAGTGAGCTTGCCGTCGTCCGTCGGCACCGTCAGGAGCTTGATGCCGCCGACGCGCTCGGGCGCACCGCCCTCGTCGACGTTGATGTGGGCGGTGGATGCCGCGATCACCGCGCCCCAGCGAGGCAGCATCGACTGCAGCGCCGTGACGTTCGCGCCCGTGCCGTTGAACACCGGGTACACCTCGACCGGGTCGCCGAACCGGCGGGCGAACACCTCGTGGAGGTGGCCGGTGTAGTCGTCGTCGCCGTAGGCGACCTGGTGCCCGCCGTTCGCCCCGGCGATCGCGGCGAGCACCTCGGGGTGCACGCCGGAGTAGTTGTCGGAGGCGAAGCCGCGGAACGCGGTGTCGTGCAGGGGCTGGAACTCAGGGGTCACCGGACGATTCTCCCAGACGAGCGGACGGGCCCGGTCCGCCGTCTCGAGTCGAACGCGAGTCGCGGAACGTGCGGGTGGGAGCGAGGCGGCCCGGGGCGCGGATGACGCCCGAGGTCGAGTCCGAACGCAGGTGAGGCTAAGCTAAGTTCACCCGCATTCGACGGGCCCTCACCTTCTCATCGATCGTTGGAGCCACTACGCCCATGCGCGCACGACGCCGAATCGTCCTCGCCGGAGCCGGCCTCGCGGCCGCGGCCCTCGCCCTGACCGGATGCACCGCGCCGGCCGACGACGCCGAGACGCTCACGGTCTACGTCGGTCGCGACGAGGGCCTCGTCGGGCCGCTCATCGAGCAGTTCGAGGAGGAGACCGGCATCCGCGTCGAGGCGCGCTACGCCGCGACCCCCGAACTCACGGCGCTGCTCCTCGAGGAGGGCGACCGCAGCCCCGCCGAGGTGTTCCTGTCGCAGGACGCCGGCGCGCTCGGCGCGCTCGCCGACGCCGGCCTCGTCGCCGAGATCCCGGCGGAGCTCGCCGACCAGATCCCCGACGGCTTCACCTCGCAGGACGACTCGTGGATCGGCGTGACCGGCCGCGCCCGCGTCATCGCATACGACGGCGAGCAGCTCGCGGAGGACGAGGTGCCCGACACCGTCGACGACCTCACCGGCGAGGAGTGGTCGGGCGAGGTGGCGTTCGCACCCGGCAACGCGAGCTTCCAGTCGTTCATCACCGCCCTGCGCGTGCTCGAGGGCGAGGAGGCCGCGGCCGCCTGGGTCGGCGGGATGGCCGCGAACGACCCCGAGCTCACCGAGAACAACCTCGCCTCGCTCGACCTCGTGAACACCGGGCAGGCGCAACTCGGCCTCATCAACCACTACTACTGGTTCCGCCAGGCCGCGGAGGTGGGCGCCGAGAACATGCGCGCGCAGCTGAAGTTCCTGCCCGGCGACCCCGGCGGCATCGTGAACGTCACGGGCGCCGCCATCCTGAACGGAGCCGCCGACGACGACGCCGCGCGCGCCTTCGTCGAGTTCCTCGTCTCCGAGGAGGCGCAGCGGTACTTCGTCGAGGAGACCTTCGAGTACCCGCTGCTGCCGGGCGTCGACGCCCCCGAGGGACTGCCCGCGATCGACACGCTCCTGAACCCGGGCCTCGACCTCAGCGACCTCGACTCGGTCGGCGAGTCGCAGCAGCTCCTCGCCGACGACGGCCTCATCTGAGCCCGTCGAGCGAGCGGATGCCGCGGCCGGAGACCCGGCGGGAACGCAGCCCCGCACGCCTACGCTGGACCTGACATGACCGATCGAGTCGCGACACCGAGCCCCCGCCGCCCGTGGGGGCTCATCGCGGCATCCCTCGTCGCGGTCGCCCTCGCCGCGATCCCGGTCATCCACCTCGTGGTGCGGGTGGCCTCGGCCGACCCGGCCGAACTCGCCGCGGTCTTCGACCGGCCGCGCATCCCCCTGCTCGTGGGCAACTCGGTGCTGCTCGCAGCATCCGTCACCCTGACCGCGGTCGCGCTCGGCGTACCGAGCGCGTTCCTGCTCGCGCGCGCCCGGGTGCGCTGGCGTGGCGCGTGGGCCGTGCTGGCGGCGCTCCCGCTCGCGATGCCGTCGTACCTCGCGGCCTACGGATGGCTCGCGTGGCAGCCGTCGATGAAGGGCTTCTGGGCCGCGTGGCTCGTGCTGAGCTTCGTCTCGGTGCCCTACGTCACGCTGCCGGTCGCCGCGGCCATGCGGATCGGCAGCACCGGACTCGACGACGTCGCCCGCACCCTCGGCCGCGGGCCGTTCGGCTCGTTCATGCTCGGAACGTGGCCGCAGATCCGTCCGGCCGTGCTGGCCGGCGCGCTGCTCGTCTGCCTGTACACGCTGAGCGACTTCGGCGGCGTCGCCCTGTTCCGCTTCCCCGTGCTCACGACCGCGATCCAGCAGGCCTACTCGGCGAGCTTCAGCCGTGACGAGGCCGCGGTCCTGGCGGTGCTGCTCGTCGGGCTCGCACTGCTCGTCGTGATCGGGGAGCAGGTCGCCCGCGGGCGCGCCGCACGTCGCATCCAGGCCGCGCCCGCGGCAGGTCGGCGACGGATGACGCGACTCGGGCCGTGGACCGCCCCTGGCATCCTCCTGCTGGCCCTCGTTCCCGTCGTGGCGGTCGTCGTGCCGGTGTCGGTGCTCCTCGGCCGCGTGCTCACGGCCGAGACGCTGCAGGCGTTCGACGGGGCGAACCTCGCGCGCGCGATCGGGAACACCGTGCTGCTCTCCGCGGGCGGCGCGATCGTGGCCGTCGCGCTCGCCCTGCCGATCGGCGTGCTCGCCGCCCGCCACCGCGGTCGGCTCGTACGGGGCATCGAGTCGGCGGGCTACCTCGCGCTCGGACTGCCCGGGATCGTCGTGGGGCTCTCCCTCGTCTTCTTCTCGCTGAGCGTCGTCCCGGCCCTGTACCAGACGGCGCTCGTGCTCGCGTTCGGCTACGGCATCCTGTTCATGCCGAAGGCCATCGGGTCGATCCGTGCGGCGACCGGCCAGGTGCCGACCTCCCTCGAGGACGTCTCGCGCACGCTCGGCGCCTCGCGCGCCCGCACGTGGTGGTCGGTCACCGCGCGCCTCGCGCGCCCCGGCATCTTCGCGGCCGCGCTCCTCGCCGCGGTCTCGGCGATGAAGGAGCTGCCCGCGACGCTCATGCTGCGGCCGACGGGCACCGACACGCTCGCCGTCGAGCTCTGGCAGCGCACCGACATCTCCGCCTACGGCGCCGCCGCGCCCTACGCGGTCGCACTGCTGCTGGTCGCCGCGGTGCCCGCGTTCCTGCTCTCCGACGCGCGCGCCGGACGTGAGGCGACCCGGGAGGCGATCGCGTGAGCCGGTTGGAGGTGCGCGACCTGACGGTCGGCTACGAGGGCGGGCCGGTGCTGCACGCCGTCGACGTCGAGGTCCCGCACGGCGAGCTGCTCGCGATCGTGGGGCCGAGCGGGTGCGGCAAGACGACGCTGCTGCGCACCATCGCGGGCCTGCTCCGCGCGCAGTCCGGCGAGATCCGGATCGGGCATCGCATGGTGACGACGCACGGCATCCACCTCGCGCCCGAGAAGCGCCGCATCGGCTGGGTGCCGCAGGACGCGGCCCTCTTCCCGCACCTCACGGTCGCCGAGAACGTCGCGTTCGGCATGCTCGCGGGCCGCGGATCGTCGCGCGCCGCTCGTCGGGCGGCGAAGTCCGACGAGGTCCGGCGCCTCCTCGACCTCGTCGACCTCGCCCCGCTCGCGGCACGCGCGCCGGGCCAGCTCTCCGGCGGGCAGGCTCAGCGCGTCGCGCTCGCCCGCGCGCTCGCCGCGGGACCCGAGCTCGTGCTCCTCGACGAGCCGTTCGGCGCGCTCGACCCGATGCTGCGCGCCGACCTCCGCACGGCGGTGCGCGAGCTGCTGCGCGCCGAGGGCGTCACGGGCATCCTCGTCACGCACGACCAGGCGGAGGCGCTCTCGGTCGCCGACCGCGTGGCCGTCATGCGCCGCGGCGAGGTGCTGCAGCTCGGCACGCCAGAGGAGGTCTACCGCACGCCCGCGACGCCGTGGGTCGCCGGCTTCGTCGGCGACGCCGTCTTCCTGCCCGGCGTGCTCCACGGCGACGAGGTCGCGACGTCGATCGGCCGGCTGCGGGCGGTGCCGGTGGCGGATGCCGCTGGCCTCGTGCCCGAGGACGGCGCCGACGCGACCGTGCTGGTGCGCCCTGAGGAACTGCGCGTGGTGCGCGCGGACGCGGCATCCGCCGCCGACCCGGCCCGCGCCCGCGCCGCCGACGCGTTGGACGGCGACGCCGAGGGCCTCGACGGGGTCGTGACCGACGTCGAGTACACCGGGCACGATGCGATGCTGGCCCTCGCGCTCGCCGACGGCGTGCGGCTGCGCGCCCGGGTCACCGCCTCCGAGTTCGTGCCGCGCGGCACCGAGGTCCGGGTCTCCGTCGTCGGTCCGGTGCTCGCGTACCGCCCGGAGCGCTGAGCTCAGGGGTTCAGCGGCTCAGGAGCTCGCGCGGCGCTCCTCGACGCGGCCCTTCAGCCACCAGAGGCCGAGCAGCCAGGTCCCGAGCGCCGTGATGATCCACATGATGAGGGTCGCGAGGATCCAGGTCACGATGCCGTCGACGCGGATGCCGTCGGGGAACAGCGACGCGATGAGGAGCGCCACGAAGGTCGAGACGAGCCCGATGCCGCCGAGGATCGCCGACGCGTACTGGCGCGCCATGTTGAAGATGAACGGCGCGAGGATCGCCTGCGCGATCGTGAACACGAGCACCGCCACGATGAAGCCGGCCGCGTCGAGGTGGAAGTCCGGGAGGATCCAGGACGTGACCAGCAGGCCGATGGCCGCCGTGACGAGCGAGATCGCGATGTTGATCAGGAAGCGGATCATGAGCGAAGGCTAGCGCCGCGCGCGGGTCCCGGGACAGAGCCGATCGGCCTGCCGCGCGCATGGGAACGGGCCGTGCCCCCTGAGGACACGGCCCGATCCGTTCTTGGTGCGGCCGGCGGATCCCGCCAAGGTCGTGTTCCCGACCGCACCGGCCTGGTGCGCGGCGGCGGGGACGAGCCCCGCCGCCGCGAGCGTGCTACCCGAGTTCGGCGATCACCGCCTCGACCGCGCGGATCACGAGCGCGGCCGCGTCGGCGTCCGTGCGGATCCGGTTCGGGACCTGCGTCGCGATGAACTCGAGGCGGGAGATCGCGGTCGCCGTGTCGTCCGCCGCGAGGGCCGCGTCGACCTCGGCGAGGACATCGCCGAACGAGGCCTCGACGCCTCGCGTGATGCTCCCGTCGGCCTTCAGCGCCGCGAGGAGCGCCCGGATGTCGTCGACCGACGTCGTGAACACGAACTGGTCGAGCACCACCCCGCCCGTCGACGTCACGACCACGCGGCCGGTGCCCTCCGGCACGGTCACGAGCGGCACCGAGACATCCGCCCAGCCCTCGGAGTCGACCGCGAAGGTCGCGAAGGCGTCGGCGTCCGCGTCACCCCAGTGCAGCGACACCTCGCCCTCACCCGAGGCGCGGACGGTGGCACCCGTGATGCCGCCGAACTCGACCGGCGTGTAGGCGATCCACTCGTCGGCGTCCAGGCCCGCCAGGTGGCGGAGGCCCTCGGCCGACTCGTCGTCGACGACCGTCAGGTCGCCGCTGCGGGCGTCGTTGTGCTCGGCCTGCAGTGCGCGCGGGTTGAGCAGCGTGACGTCGTCACCGGTCAGCGCGGGCGCCGTGTCGGTGCCGAGGTCGGTGTACGAGGCGCCGATCTGCGCGTAGATGTTCTCGGTCTCGCCGTGCCCGGCCTCGAGCGCCATCTCGACGGTCGCCGTGCAGCCGTTGCCCGTGAACAGCGGGTGCGTGTGCGTGTTGTCGTGGCCGAGGCCGTAGCTCCACAGCACGCGCTCGCAGTCGATCTCCTCGTCGGGGTCGGTCACGCGGACCTCGAACTCGATCTCGTCGCCCCAGTCGGCGAACGAGCCGTTCGCCGGCGTGACGATCTCGACGACGGGCGCCGTGTTGCCGACCGTGATCGCGACCGAGGCGAGGCTCACGCGCCCGCCCTCGTCAGTGACCCGCACCCGGGCCTGGTACTGGCCGTCCTCGGTGAAGGTGTGCGACGCGGTCGCGTCACCCTCCTCGAAGGTGCCGGTGCCCTCGAAGTCCCACGCGTAGCTCAGTGCGAGCCCGTCGGGGTGGGTCGACTCGGATGCGTCGAAGTCGACCTCGAGCGGTCCCTCACCCGACGTGGGCGAGGCGTCGAGGATGACGCGCGGGCCCTTCGTGCCCTCGACGTAGTCGACCCGGTAGAGGCCGGCGTCGGGGTTCGGGCGGAAGAAGCCGTCGCCGTAGTCCAGCACGTAGAGCGAGCCGTCGGGACCGAACTCGAAGTCGATCACGTTGTCCCACGGCGGCATCCCGGCCGCGTTCAGCGACGCGTTGGGCAGGAAGTCCTCGATCTTCGTGACGGGCCCGTCCGGGTCGTCCTGTGAGAAGACGAAGACGCGGTCGCGTGAGAACTCGGCCATGAACGCCTTGCCGTCCCAGTACGCCGGGAACTTCGTCTCCGACGGGTTCTCCGCGTCGTAGCGGTAGGTCGGGCCGCCCATCGGCGCCTGGCCGCCCGAGCCGAACTCCGGCCACGGCTGGTGCTCGGGGCGGTCGCCGTACCAGATCTGCGGTGCGGTCGCCGTCGGGAGCTGGTCGAGCCCGGTGTTGTACGTGCTCGTGTTGAGAAGCGTGCCCTCGCAGTCGAACCACTCGCCCTGGGTCGCCGTCTCGAAGTCCCAGTCGTTGTAGTTCGCGTTCGGGCCGTGGCAGTACGGCCATCCGCCGTTGATCGGCCCGGTGGTCGACTGCCACTCGACGTAGCCCATCGGCCCGCGGAGCTCGTTCGCCGTTCCGGCGTCGGGACCGTAGTCGCCCCACGTGACGGCGCCGGTCTCGGTGTCGTAGTCCATGCGGAACGGGTTGCGGAGGCCCATCACGAAGATCTCGGGACGCGTGTCGGCCGTGCCCGGCGCGAACAGGTTGCCCTCGGGGATCGTGTAGCTGCCGTCCTCCTGGACCGAGATCCTGAGGATCGCACCGCGGAGGTCGTTGGTGTTGCCGGCGCCGCGACGCGCGTCGAACCCGGGGTTCCATCCCGAACGGTCGTTGTTCGGGGCGTAGCCGCTGGCGCCGGGCGTGCTCGCCGGCGTGTTGTCACCCGTCGAGAGCAGCACGTTGCCGTCGTTGTCGAAGGCGACGTCGCCGGCGACGTGGCAGCACTGCCCGCGCTGGACCTCGACCTTGATGATGACCTGCTCCGACGCGACGTCGAGCGAGTTGGACTCGGCATCCCACTGGAACCGGCTGAGCTGGTTGTAGCCCTTCCAGATGTCCCAGTACGAGGCGTCTTCGCCTGCCGGGAGCTCGCGCGGCGCCGAGCCGACCGGGGTCGTCTCGGGGTAGGGCGCCTCCATGACACGGGGTGCGTAGTAGAGGTAGACCCAGCCGTTCTCCTCGAAGTCCGGGTCGAGCGTGATCGTCTGCAGCCCGTCCTCGGAGTTCGAGTAGACGTCGAGCTGGTTGACGACCGTCGTCGTGCCCTGGGCCGGGTCCGTGAGGCGGACCTGCCCGTTGCGGGTCGTGTGCAGGACCCGCAGGTCCGGGAGGACGGCGAGGTCGATCGGCTCGCCGACGCCCTGGGTTCCCGCGAGCCGGACGCGCTCGTAGTTGGCCCAGGTCGTGGCCGAGACCTCGTCGCCGTGGTCTTCGCCGTCATGGGCGACAGCGGGCCCCGCGACGAGGACGGATGCCGCGACGGCGGCTCCGACCACGAGCGCCGTGAGGCGTGAACGTGTGAGATGCATGGATGTGCTCCAGTCAACGAATGGAAGGAGGTTCGGCGGGATCCATGTGGTTTCCGGGCCGCGCGGGGGGTTCTGGTCACCCACGCGGCCCGGGGTCGTGCGCCGGCCGGGAGCGGCCGGGTGGTGCGGTCAGCCGCGGAGCGCGGCCAGGTTGGTGTAGGAGGATGCGGCGTTCTCGAGCGACATGGTCGGCGAGGACATGGGCACGCTCGAGGCGTTGTCCTGCTCGTACATCGCGTTGTGGTAGCCCTTCGCCCCGATCCGCTGGAAGAACGTGGTGAAGTCGATGTCGCCGGCGCCGAACGGCACGATCGAGTAGCCCGCGGCGCTGTCGTTCTTCGCGCCGTCCTTCGCGTGGAAGAGCGGGAACCGGGTGGTCTGCTCGGAGACGAGCCCGGCGGGGTCGAACCAGTCCTCCACGACGCTGCCGTCCGGAGCCGTGTAGCTCTGGTAGCGGTGCTGGGCGACGTGCGCCCAGTAGATGTCCATCTCCAGGTAGACGTAGTTCGGGTCGGTGTTCTGCAGGAACCACTCGAGGCGACGCAGGCCGCTCGAGCGGGTGGGGTTGCCGGCCGCGTCGAGCGGGCCGCTGTCGAGCAGGAAGCTGTACGCCTGGTCGTGGTTGTGCGTGTACAGCTTCAGCCCGTGCGAGGCGGCGCGCTCTCCGAAGGTGTTCCAGACCTCTGCGGCCGTCTCCCAGTCGGCGAGGTACGAGCTCCGGGTCGGGTCGTTGCCCGTGCCGATGTGGCCGAAGCCCAGGATGTTCGCGATCTCGCACTGCTGGTCGAACTGCGCCAGCGTGGCGTCGGTGACGGCGCTCGGGATCGAGCCGTGGTTGCCCTCGGCCTCGAGCCCGTTGTCGTCCAGCCACGTCCGCAGCAGCTGCGCACCGGCGACGTTGTTGACGTTGCCGCCCTCGGAGTTCGAGTTCTGGTTGTACCCGGCGAACTCGATCTGCTTGTAGCCCTGTCGCGCGAGCTCCTCGAACACCTGCTTGAAGCCCGAGGGGAGCCCCGGGTTCGTCAGCGGGTTGCGGCCGATCGCGTCGCGGACCGTGTAGAGGATGATGCCCCGCTTGCCGGGCGGGACGAGCACCCCGTTGCCGCCCGTCGCCGCCTGGGCGGCGTGGGCGTGCGTGTGGCCGCCGGCCAGGCCGACCGCAGCAGCGGCGGCCATGCCCGTCGTGGCGGCGAGCAGCTGTCGGCGCGTGAGACCGAGCCTGGTCCCGAGGAGCCGCGCGTCGTGCTCGGCCTGTTCCGTCAGTTCATCCATGATGCTCCCTTGCACTGAACCGTTTTCCTGAGATCGGGCTGGAACGCCCGTGACGCGGCGGGACCGCGCCGAATGCGGAGGTCGACCGTAGCCACTCTTCGCACCGTTGCTCGTGAGTTGGCGTCCACGAACTTTTTCGGACACTACGGCATTTGTCTCTCTGCGGTCAAGCAAAAGAATTCGCGTGACGCGCGGCTTTTCACGTTCTACGGCAAAAGAACCGCGAACGGGGGGTGCCCGGTGGGTGAACGCCGAATGCTGGCGGGCCGGGTTCCCTGCGGGCATGATGGAGCGCGTGTGGAGTCCGAGGCGTTCGGCCGGGGCCGCCGCCGGTTCGGGCGATGACGGCGACCGCGCGGCGCGCCGGGTGCAGGGCACGTACTACACGCTGACGCTCGGGAACACCCTCGCCGCCTCGTTCATCTGGGGCATCAACACCCTGTTCCTGCTGGACGCGGGACTGACGAACCTCGAGGCGTTCGCAGCGAACGCGTTCTTCAGCGTCGGCATGTTCGTCTTCGAGATCCCGACCGGCGTCGTCGCCGACACGGTCGGCCGCCGGGCGTCGTACCTGCTCGGCACCCTGACCCTCGCGGCCACGACCGCGATGTACTGGATGCTCTGGGTGTGGCAGTCCCCGTTCTGGGCCTGGGCGATCGTCTCGGTGCTGCTCGGGCTCGGCTTCACGTTCTTCTCCGGCGCCATCGATGCATGGCTCGTCGACGCGCTGCAGGCGACCGGCTACCGCGGCAGCCTCGAGGCGGTGTTCGGCCGTGCGTTGGTCGTCGGCAACGTCGCGATGCTCGGCGGCTCGGTCCTCGGCGGAGTGATCGCCCAGTTGACGAACCTCGGGGTGCCCTTCCTCATCCGCGCCGGCATCCTCATCGTGATGTTCGCGGTCGCCGCGATGCTCATGCACGACCTCGGCTTCACGCCGGAGCGCGGAGCTGGTCCGGTCAAGGCGACCGGCGACGTCTTCCGCGCCTCGGTGAAGTACGGATTGGGCCGCAGGCCGGTGCGGTGGCTCATGTTCACGACGCCCTTCACGACGGGCGTCGGCTTCTACGCGTTCTACGCGCTCCAGCCGTACCTGCTCGAGCTGTGGGGCGACGAGGGCGCCTACTCGATCGCGGGCCTGGCCGCGGCCCTGCTCTCGGGGGCCGGAATCGTGGGCGGCCTGCTCGCACCGATCGTCCGCCGCCGCTTCCGCAAGCGGACCTCGGTGATCCTCCTCGCCACCGTCCTCAGCACGCTCGTGCTGCTCGCGCTCGGGCTCGTCGCGGACTTCTGGCTCGCGGTCGTGCTCATCGCACTCTGGGGCATCGCGTCGTCGATCGACGACCCGGTGCACCGCGCCTACCTCAACGACATGATCCCGTCGAAGCAGCGCGCCACCGTGCTCTCGTTCGACTCGCTCCTCGGCAGTGCCGGCGGCGCGGTGATCCAGCCCGCGATGGGTCGCGCGGCCGACCTCGGCGGGTACGGCTTCTCGCTGCTCTGCAGCGGTGCGGTGCAGCTGCTCGCCGCCCCGTTCGTGCTGCTCAGCCGCGCCGAGCACGATCCGGCCGACACCGCGCGACAGGTCGCCGCAGGCGAGGGCGATGCCGCCGAGCCGGCGGCCGGCGATGGCGACGCCGGCGACGGTCCGGCGGCGGATGCCACGCTGCCGCCCACGACCTGACCCGACCCGCCGCCGCCCGAGGAGCCCCGCTCGATGCCCCACCCGAACTCGTCGCCCACCGACGCCGTCGCCCGCCTCCGACGGGACCTCGCGCCCGACCGCGTGCTCACCGAGCCGGCCGATCTCGCGCGCTATGCGCACGACGACGCCGAGTGGGCCGACTTCACCGACCCGCTCGCCGTGGTCCTCGCGGAGACCGTCGACGACGTCGCCGTCGCGGTGCGCGCGGCCGCGGCATCCGGCCTGCACGTCGTGGCCAGGGGTGCGGGAACGGGGCTCTCGGGTGGGGCCAACGCGATGGCGGACTCGATCGTCGTCTCCCTCGAGCGCATGACCCGCATCCTCGAGGTCGACGCGGACGAGCGACTCGTGGTCGCCGAGGCCGGGGTCCTCAACGACGACCTGCGGCAGGCGGTCGCCGCGCACGGGCTCTGGTATCCGCCCGACCCGGCGAGCCACCGGATCTCGACGATCGGCGGCAACGCGACCACGAACGCGGGCGGCATCTGCTGCGTGAAGTACGGCGTGACGCGCGACTACGTGCTCGGCATGACGGTCGTCCTCGCCGACGGCGACGTCGTGCGACTCGGTCGCAGGACGGCGAAGGGGGTCACCGGCTACGACCTCACGGCGCTCATGGTCGGATCGGAGGGCACGCTCGGCATCATCGTGGAGCTCACGCTGAAGCTGCTGCCGCTCGGCGGCCGCGAGGACCGTGCGATCGTCGGCTCGTTCGACTCGCTCGAGGCGGCGGGCAAGGCGGTCGCCGCCATCTCCTCGGCGGGCATCGTGCCGTCGGCGCTCGAGCTCATCGATCGGAACTGCATCGAGGCGGTCGACGCCTGGCAGTCCCTCGGACTGCCGCACGGCGTCGAGGCCATGCTGCTCGCCCGGGTCGACGAGGTCGGAGCGGCGGGGGAGGCGCTCGCCGGTGCGATGGCAGAGCGGATGGCACGGGCCGACGCCCTGACGGTCGAGCGGGGCGCATCGACCGAGGAGGCGGACCGGCTCTTCCTGGCGCGGAGGCTCGCGTACCCCTCGCTCGAGCGCCTCGGCCCGGTGCTCACCGAGGACATCTGCGTGCCGCGCGGACGCGTGCCCGAGATGCTGGCTCGGATCCAGGCGAGCGCACGCGACCACGACGTCGTCATCGCGAACATCGCCCACGCGGGTGACGGGAACCTGCACCCGCTGATCATCGCGCCCGAGGGCGACGGCGCCGCGAAGGCGCGGGCGAAGCTCGCGTTCGATCGCATCGTCGACGACTGCCGGGCCCTCGGCGGCACCGTGACGGGCGAGCACGGCGTGGGGCTGCTGAAGCTGCCGGGCGCGGTCCACGAACTCAGCCCGCGCGTGGTGGAGCTCCACCGGGCGATCAAGCTCGCCCTCGACCCGGAGGGAGTGCTGAACCCGGGCAAGGCGTTCCCGGCGTGAGACCGCGCCCTAGCCCCCAGCCCGGCCCGCGTCGACCCCCTGCAGCCGGTCGAGCAGGATCCGGTTGAACATGAGCGGCTGCTCGATGTTGGCCGCGTGCCCGTCGCGCGCGATCACGACCGAGTCCGCGAGCGGGTTGAGCGCGGCCGCGGCCGCGGCGTGCTCGGCCGGCCAGAACTCGCTCTCGGCACCGGCGACGAAGAGGATCGGGACGTCGCACCCGGCCACGACCGGCCGCCAGTCGCGCTTCGCGTGGTCGTCCAGGAGCGCGAGCTGGGCCTCGGAGAACGCGGGTGCCCCGCCACGCGGCACCTCGAGGGACGTGAGCAGCCGCGCGATGCGCACGAGCCCCTTCGACTTCGCCGGGAAGCGCCCGGGGTCTGGGATGCCGGTCGCGAAGAACGTGTCGCGGTTGGCGTCGTCGTAGTCGTAGAACCCGTGGGGCCAGTCGTCGGAGTTGAGCATGCACGGCGTCTGGTCGACGATCACGATGTCGCGGATGCGTCCGGTGCCGTGCCCTGCGACGAGCGCCCAGATCGCGTCTCCGCCCATCGACTGGCCGACCAGGGTGGCGTCGGTGAGGTCGAGCGCCTCGAGCAGGTCGCCGATGTCGCCTCCGTGCCGCTCCATCGTCGGTTCGCCGTCGCCGGGCTCCGACGTCCCGTGCCCGCGTCGGTCGAGCGCGAGGACGCGATACCCGGCTCGGGCCAGCGGCTTCACCTGGTACCGCCAGCTCGTCGCCGGCGCCGCGAAGCCGGCGATCAGCACCACCGGCCGACCGGCCGGATCGCCGTACTCGAGGTAGTTCAGCCGGGTGCCGTCGGATGCGATGAGGTCCACCACGCTCCGCCCCCTTCCGGGTCGTGTGGATGCACCCTACCGGGGCGCATCCGGCCAGGCGAGCGGGTGGTCCTCGAGGTCGCGCACGGCGAGCGCCGTCGAGCGCTCATCGGCGATGCACAGCCTGCGCATAAGCGGCGGCCGTATGGTCGGACGGGTCCGAACCGACGCGTCGCGTCGCCCGAAGAAACCGAGGTCTCCATGCCCGCATCCCGCCGTTCCATCTCCCTCGCCGCACTCGTCATCCCACCGGTCGCGCTCGTCGCGTCGGTCGTCGTGCTCGTGATCGGCATCGCGATGACGATCGCGGAGAACGACGCGCTCGTCTCCGCGCTGAACAGCCCGGAGGGCACTGCCGCGGACGTGTACGGCGGGCAGTCGCGCGTGGTGGTCGCCGCCGCGGTCCTCACGGCCGGCATCCTCGCCGTCATCGTCTCGCTCGCGACGATCGCGATCACGGGCAGCATCCGTGCGTTCGCGCCGCGGTTCGAGACGGCCGCGTCGGTCACGACCGAAGCGGACCACGCCGACGACTTCGGCGACCTGGACGACCTGGACGAGATGCGGGACGTCGACGACGTCGCGGATGCCGCGCGCGACGATTCGGCCGCCGAGTCCGTCGACGACGGCCGGGACGTCACGCCTGGAGCGTCGTCACCCGCCCGTTGAGGTCGGAGGCGGGGGCATCCGTCGACCACAGCGCGACGACCTCGTCGGCGAGCCGCTGCTCGAGCCCGGCCAGCGCCTTCACCCGGAAGGTGACGGCCGCGCCGGGCGAGTCGGCCTTCGCGAAGCCGTCGGCGAGCGAGCGCATCCACGACTCGCTCGCGGCCTTGATCGCCGTGTAGTTCGCGCCGCCCGCGGTCGGCTTCTCGACCGTCGTCGACGAGACGATCGCGACACGTCCGGCGTCCGAGGCCACGAGATCCTCCCAGAAGACCCGGCTGGCGTACCGCAGTGCGGTGAGGGAGCGCTCGAGCAGGCGGTAGTCCTCCTCGGTCTGGCCGGGGATGCCGCCTCCGCCGCGCCAACCGCCGACGAGGTGGACGACGCCGTCGACGTCGCCGAGCTTCGCGTGGACGCGCATCGCGAGCTCGAGCACGTCGTCGCCGTCGGTGAGGTCGGCGCGCTCGCCGACGACGCCGGGGATCTCGACCTCGAGCTCGTCGAGGCGGCCCTGGTGCGTGCCGACGACGACGACCTTCGCGCCGTTCTCGACGAGGGTGCGCGCCACGGCACGACCGGAGGCGCTCGTTGCGCCGGCGATGACGACGACCTTGTCCTGCAGGGTGTTCACGGTAGGGCATCCTCTCATGCCGCGAGCCACCCCGGACAACGTGCTGACATGTCAGGTCGGTCGTCCGGGGTGACTCGGGTGCCTCCGGGGGCGAGGCGGCAGGGTGTCAGGCGTCGGCGGCGGTGATGCCCACCGTCGACTCGATGACGGGCTTCATCTTCTTGTCGAGCGCCTCGTAGAACATCGACAGCGGGAACTCGTCGTCCATCACGAGGTCGGTGTAGCCCTTGGGTGGGCCGGCGAGCACCTCGCGCGGCAGGCCCTCGGCCCAGACGGACGCCGGGTTCGGGGTGAGCACGCCGCGGACCAGCTCGTAGGCGGCGAGCCAGTGCGACGTCTTCGGCCGGTCGATCGACTTCCAGTACAGCTCGTCGATCGCGTCGCCGAGCTCCACGACCGCGTCGGGCACCGCGTCCCAGTCGAACGTGAGCTTCACGTCGGTCCAGTCGAGCACGTGCTTCTGGTGCAGCCACGCGAAGAGCAGCTGCCCGCCGAGCCCGTCGTAGTTGCGCACGCGCGAGCCGGTGATCGCGAACCGGAAGATCCGGTCGAAGATCACGGCGTACTGGACGAGCTTCGCGTGCTCGAGCAGCTGCGCGTCGACGGCGTCGAGCTCATCGCCCTCCGCCACGCGCGCACGCAGCCCGCGCTCGATCCTCACCGACTCGCGGAAGGCGGTCAGGTCGCAGCGGAGCTCCTCCAGCGAGTAGAGGAAGAACGGCATGCGCTGCTTGATCATGAACGGGTCGAACGGCAGGTCGCCCCGCATGTGCGTGCGGTCGTGGATGATGTCCCACATCACGAACGTGCGCTCGGCGAGGTCCTGGTCCTCCAGCAGGCTCGCCGCGTCGTCCGGCAGTTCGAGCTTGGTGATCTCGGATGCCGCGCGGACGACCCGGCGGTACCGGGCGGCCTCGCGGTCCTGGAAGATCGCCCCCCACGTGAACGGCGGGATCTCGCGCATCGCGACGGTCTCGGGGAACAGCACGGCCGAGTTGGTGTCGTAGCCCGGCGTGAAGTCGACCAGGCGCAGGCTCACGAAGAGCTTGTTGCCGTAGTCGCCCGCCTCGAGGTGCGCGATGAACTCCGGCCAGATCGTCTCGACGACGAGCGCCTCGACGTGCCGGTCGGTCGAGCCGTTCTGGGTGTACATGGGGAACACGACGAGGTGGCGGATGCCGTCGACGCGGTGCAGCTGCGGCTGGAACTCGACGAGCGAGTCGAGGAAGTCGGGCACGCCGAGCCCGCCGGCCTGCCAGTTGCGGAAGTCGGCCCGGAGGGCCTCGAGGTAGGCCGCCTCGTGCGGGAAGCGGGGCGCGAGGGCGGCGACCGACTCGACGATGGCGTCGACGAGGGCGGATGCCTCCGGCCGGTCGGACTCCTCGGCGATCGAGCCGTCCTTGACCTGGAGCGCCTGCAGCCTCGTGGCCGACTCCTTCAGCCGGACCCAGGCGGGGTCGGACTCGACGCCGTCGGCCAGGGCGATGAGCTCGGGCGTGATGCGGATGCGGGCCCCGTCCTCGAGGACCTCGGGTTCGCCAACGATCGTCTCAATGGTGCTCTGTGACATCGGAAACCTCCGTTCCTCATGGGTCGGGCCGCTCGACGCGGCATCCAGCGGCGCGGCGAATCCGCGCCCAGTCCAAGGCTACGTTCGCGGCCTCCGCGATTGATTGCGGCCCGGCGCGGGAATATTGCGTGGAACCACGGTCCGACGCGCGCTTCCTGCGACGCGGCCCGGTCGCACGAGGTCTCACCTGGAGGGCGGCCGGGCGCGGCGCCGGCGCCGGGGGTCGCGCGTAGCCTGAAGGCATGGGGGCGGCGACGGAGCGACGCCGACGAACGCGGACCGCGGTCGCGGCAGCGATCGCGATCGCCGCGTCGCTGTCCGCCTGCGATTCGGCGCTCGTGCCGCCGTTCTCCGGCGAATCGGCTCCGCCGACCGCTCCGCCGTCCAGCGCGCCGGCAGCCCCCGGGTCGGAAGGAGCCCCGCCGGTCGTCGCGGACCGCGGGCCGCGCGTCGTCCCGGGCCCGGTGGCACTCGGCGGCGACCGCGTCGCGGGACTGGTCCCTCGCCTCGCGGCGATGCGCACGGATGGCTTCGTCGTCTCCGCGCGATGGACCGTGCCGCCCGGCACGACCGCGTTCGGGGAGGCGCTGACCGCCCGGGTCGCCGCGGCGGTGCGCGGGTTCGCCGACGCGAACGGGGCGGGCTGGACGCCGGGGGTCGACCTCGTGGCGGGAGGCGCGAGCACTCCGTGCTCCGGCGGCAGCGCATTCGCGGTGACGCCGACACGACTGTCCATCGACTGCTCGATCGTCGTCGCATCGGGAACCGTGATCGGCGAGCGACTCGTCATCGCCGAGATCGGTCCCGACGGAGCGGCGCAGCCCGCGCGCGAGGTCTGGTACGCGGACGGCGCGGACGGCGGCGTTCACGACGGGGCGGGGCTCTACGCGGCCGGCAGCGAGAAGCGCGTGCTCGCCCTCGTCGCCGAGGCGCTCCGAGCCGCCGGTCGCGTCGACACGGGTGAGGACCCGTTCGCGGGCACGGCGCCCGAGGCCGCACGGGCGCTGCTCGTCGACTCGGCGGCGGGGGGTGCCGGCGTCGTCGTGACCCTCGCCGTGCCGGGCACGGAGCGGTCGCGCCCGACCTCGGTCCACATGCCGTGGCGCCTGCTCGAACCCTTCCTCTCGGAGCCGGGCGCGACCGTGCGGTCCGCCGCGGTCTCCGGCGACCCGTACGAGCCCCCGTCCGCGCCCGGAGGCGACGACCCGGTCGACTGCACGCTCCTGCCGTGCGCCTCCCTGACGTTCGACGACGGACCGACGTCGCTCACCCCGTCGTTGCTCGACGTCCTGGATCGCGAGCGTGCCGCGGCGACGTTCTACGTCCAGGGCTCCTCGGTCGCGCGGAACCCCGGGACGGCGGCCCGCATCGTCGCCGCGGGGCACGAGATCGCGAACCACACGTGGGCCCATCCGAACCTGACCAAGCTGACGGACGAGCAGGTGCGCGACGAGGTGCGCCGCACGCAGGACGCGATCGCGGCCGCCACCGGCGTGAGGGCGACGAGCCTGCGTCCGCCCTACGGCGCGTCGAACGCCAAGGTGCGCGAGCTCGTCGCGCTGCCCTTCGTGGTGTGGGACATCGACACGCGCGACTGGCAGGATCCCGGTGTCGACGTCGTGGTCGATCGGGCGGCCGGCGGCGCGGCGCCCGGCAGTATCGTGCTCCTGCACGACACCCACCAGGACACGATCGACGCGGTCCCGTCGATCATCGACCGACTCCGATCGAGGGGCTTCGCGCTGGTGAGCGTCGCGGACCAGTTCGGCGGCGCACTGCCGGGGCGCGGCGTACTCGTGAGCCACGGGCCGCGCTGACTCCCCCCGGGAACATGAGGAGTGCACGCCCGTGATCTGAGGGTCGGCTCCCGATGCGGCGCGCCCGCACCGGTCCTACCTTCGCCCTGTTCGAGTCCGATGAATGGGGGGCCATCATGGAGATCCGGAAGCACGTCGTCGCCGTCGCGCTCGCAGCGGGCGTGGTCGGCGCACTCGGAGCGTGCGCATCGCAGGCGACGGTCGGGGACGACCGCGCGCGGGCCGATTCGGCGGCGTTGCGCGCCGCGTCGGCCGACTTCGGCGACGCCGCGGCCGCGCAGGGCGATCGCCTCGCCGCGTACGCCGAGGCCGCGTCCTCGGCGAGCGACGGCACCGGCGCGAGCACGGCGCAGGGTGAGCGCCTCACCGCGTACGCGGCAGCGCTCGGCGGAGCATCGGCGTCCGCGCACCTGCAGGGGGAACGGCTCGCGCGTCTCGCCGAGGCGATGGGCGCGACCGACTAGGCGGACGGGCGTCGACCGCTCGAACCACGGCCCACGGCCGCGCCCGCCGACGGCGGGCGGACGCGGGGGAGCCCGCGGCCGCCCGTTCGGCGGGGCCCGTGCCGTCGGCGGGTCGCCGTGACCGCATGCCCACGTGGGGTGACCTTCGGTCCGACATCGATGGTCGCGCCGCACGAGGATACGTGCATGGAGGCCCAACGCCCGAGACCCGATCGAACGCTCGTCGTCATCCTCGCGGTGCTCGGGGCGCTCGTCGTCCTGGCGCTCGTCGCCGTCTTCACGCGAGGAGAGCCCGAGCAGCTCGATGCCGACACCCCGGAGGGGGTGGTCCAGCAGTACTCCGCCGCCGTCATCGACGGCGACGAGGCGGCCGCGATGGAGCTGCTCGTCCCCGAGCTCGCCGAGGACTGCACGAGGATGCCGGCCGCCGAACCCGCGGGCATCCGGGTCACCCTGGTCGACACGACCGTGCGCGACGACACCGCCGACGTCGACGTGCTGATCGTCACCACCTACGGCGACGGACCCTTCGGATCGTCGGAGTACGAGGAACGCGGGGTGTTCGACCTCGTCCGCGTCGACGGCGAGTGGCGCATCGAGTCGGCGCCCTGGCCGCTGACGATCTGCGACCCGACGGTGGTCAGGGGATGAGCGCCGCGTCGGGCGGTTCGGCGCAGGGCGCGGTGCGCCGGCTCATCGTCTTCATCCTGCTGTTCGTGCTCGTGACCATCGCCGCGGTGGGCGTGAGCGGCCTGCTCGATCGCGCGTTCGACGTCGACCGCACCCTCGCGGGCAGCGGCACCGCCGAGCTCGCGCTCCAGCTCGCGTTCGCACTCATCGCCGGCCCGCTTGCGGCCCTCCTCTGGTGGGGCGCCTGGCGCCGTCTCGACGCGCCCGGCGAGCGGGGCTCGATCGCCTGGCCGCTCTACCTCGCGGCCATGACGACGGTCTCGCTGATCGTCGCGACCACGTCGATCGCGGTGAGCATCGCGACCCTCGTCGACGGCCGGTGGTCGGCCGGCGGACTCGCGATCGGCCTCGTCTGGGCACTCGTCTGGCTGTGGCATCGATGGATGCTGCGGCATCCGGCGAAGGGGCCGACGCGCATGTCGACGGTGCCGCTCGTCATCGGGGCGGCATACGGCCTCGTGGTCGGCGCGAGCGGAGCGGTCTCCGCGCTCGCCGCGGTGTTCGACGCGGCGATCCGCGGTGCCTCCGAGACGGTGCTGGTCGGCCGGGACTCGTGGGCGCAGGCGGCCGTGGACGCGCTGGTCTGGGCCGCGATCGGCTTCGCCGTGTGGTGGTGGCACTGGTTCCGCGACGGCGTCCGACGCATCCCGACCGGGTTCGCCGCGGTCGCGCTCGTCGTCGTCGGCGTCCTCGGCGGTGGGGCGGCGATGCTCGGCGGGATCGGCACCGTCGTCTTCGTCGGGCTCCGGCTCGCCTTCGACCCGAGCGAGCCTGCGAGCGCCATCCTCATCCCGCTCGGCACGGCGATCGCCGCCGCCGGCGTGGGCTCGCTCGTGTGGCTCCTGCACGCCCGCATCGCCGCCGCGCACTCCGAAGGCACGCGCCGCGCCGCGGTGCTCGTGATGTCGGGCCTCGGCCTCATCGCCGCGGCATCGGGCATCGGGGTCGTCGTCAACGCGCTGCTCGCCGAGCTCTCGTCCCCGCTCGCCTCGTCCGGCAACCGTGCTCTGCTGCTCGGCGGCCTCAGCGCGATCGTGGTCGGCGGGCCGATCTGGTGGCTGAACTGGCGTCCCGCGCATCGGCCCGACCCGGCGGAGGCCGTCGACGTCGGCCGGCGGGTCTACCTGGTCGCCGTGTTCGGCGCGAGCGCCGTCGTCGCGATCATCACGCTCCTCGTCGTCGGCTACCGCGTGTTCGAATTCGTGCTCGATCCCGGGACCGGCTTCGCGCTCGTCGACCGGATCCGTGCACCGCTCGGCCTGCTCGTCGCCACCGCCCTGGTGTTCGCCTACCACTTCGCCGTCTGGCGTCGGGACCGCGCGATGATCTCGGAGACCGGGGTCTCGGCCGAGCGCCGCATCGGGCGCATCGTGCTCGTCGCCTCAGGCGACACCGAGGCCGCGGAGCGCGCGATCGCGGCGGCGACGGGTGCCCGCGTGGTCGTGTGGCGGCGTCGCGACGGCGGCCGCGAGGACGGCGTCGACGTCGAGGCCCCAGGGCCGGATGCCGCGGTCGTCCTCGCCGCACTCGAGGGGGTGACCGCGGAACGGGTGCTGGTGCTCGTCGGGCCCGGCGACCGGGTCGAGGCGGTCCCGCTCGTCGACTGAGCTCGCGGCGCGCTCCGCCGTGCCGGGCTCACGCCCAGCGGCGCACGGCCCACCGCTCGAGCAACCCGACGAGCGCATCGCTCAGCTTGCCGAGCACCGCGAGCAGGATGATCGCGAGGAAGATCCGGTCGATGCGGCCCGTGTTGCCCGAGTCGCTGAGGAGGAACCCGAGGCCCATCGACGAGGCGATGAGCTCCGCGGCGACGAGGAAGAGCCACGCCTGCGCGAGCGCGAGGCGGAGCGCCGCGATCACCGACGGCACGACCGCGGGCAGCTGCACGGTCGCGAACAGGGTCGCGCCGCGGAGGCCGAACGCGCGGCCGGCCTCGAGGAGGCGCCGATCCACGTGCCGGAGTGACGCGGCGACGATGGTGTAGACGGGGAAGAACGCGCCGATCGAGATGAGGATGACCTTCGAGTCCTCGCCGATGCCGAACCACAGGATGAGCAGCGGCACCCAGGCGAGCGACGGAACCGCGCGGACCGCGCCGAGCGTCGGCGAGAACAGCACGTCGCCGAGGCGCGAGAGCCCGACGACGGCGCCCGCGAGCAGGCCGAACAGCGCGCCGAACGCGAAGCCGATGAACACGCGCTGGGTCGAGATCGCGATGTAGAGCCCGAGCAGGCCCCGCTCGGCGAGGTCGACCGCGGCGAGCCACACCATCTCGGGGCTCGGCAGCTGGGACACGGGGACCGCGCCCGTGGTCGAGACGACCTGCCACGCGGCGAGCAGCGCGAGCGGGATGAGCGCCCCGCCGACGATCCGGAACCAGCGTCTCGAGCTGAGCGGCCGCCGATCGCCGCCGTCGCTCCCGGCGGAACCGCCCGGGCGCGCGGGGCGGCGCGGGCGCCGGGCGACGGATGCCGCGGCGCCGCGCTCCTCGCGGCCCGGCGGGCGTGGGTCGGCGCCGGCCGGCCCCGTGGCATCCGCCGCGGCCACCGCCCGGCCGCCGACCGCGACGGGTGCCGCGAAGCCCGACCCGACCGAGCCGTCGGGCAGGCCCGAGCGTTCCGTGTCCGTCGTCTTCGCGGCATCCGTCGTCATGGTCTGCTCCCGGTTACTTCGCGAACCGCTCGGGGTCCGCCTGCGTGACGAACGAGTCGTCGATGAGGGTCGCGAGCGCGTCGTCGACCTGGTCCTGCGAGGCCACGTCGCCGAGCTCGACGAACACGGGGCCGATCTTCTCGAGCAGCGCGACCTGGGCGTCGCCGGGGACCGGGTCGACGTCGAGGTTCGAGCGCTCGAGGATCACCTTCGAGGCGATGGACTCGTCGAGGCCGGCGACCTCGGCGAGGATCGCGGCGGTCTCCTCGGGGTTCTCGGCCGCCCAGACGCGTGCCCGCTCGTACGCGTCGATCACGAGCTGCGCGAGCGCGGGCTTCTCCTCGAGGAACGACTCGGTCGCGTTCAGGAAGCCGTAGCTGTTGAAGTCGACGTTGCGGTAGACGAGGGTCGCGCCCGCCTCCTCGGCGCCGGCCATGATCGGGTCGAGGCCCGCCCACGCGTCCACCGCGTCGTTCTGGAGCGCGGCCCAGCCGTCGGCGTGCTGCAGGTTCTCGACGGTGATGTCGCCCGGCTCGAGGCCCTCGGCCTCGAGGGTCTGCAGGAGGAAGAAGTACGGGTCCGTGCCCTTGGTCGCGGCGATCGTCCTGCCCGTCAGGTCGGCGACCTCGTCGATGTCGCTGTCGGGGCCGACGACGATGGCCGACCACTCGGGCTGCGAGTAGATGTCGATGGTCTTGATCGGCGAGCCGTTCGCGCGGGCGAGGAGCGCCGCCGAGCCGGCGGTCGAGCCGACGTCGATCGCGCCCGCGCGGAGCGCCTCGTTGGCCTTGTTCGAGCCTGCCGACTGGACCCAGGTGACCTCGAGGCCCTCGTCCTCGAGCCAGCCCTGGTCCTTGATGATGAGGCTCAGCGGGTTGTAGGTCGCGAAGTCGATGTTCAGCGCCTGGCCCTCGAGCGAGTCGCCCTCGGCGACGGCCTCGGCCGGCTGGTTCTCGCCGGCGACGCAGCCGGACAGCAGCAGCGCGGTGGCTGCGGCGCCCGCGACGAGCGCGGTTCGGAAGACGGTGGTGCGGGACACGGGTGGCTCCTTCTCGGTGGGTGGGGTGCGACGTCGACGGCGGTGCTGTGGTCGAGCCGTCGTCGCCGGTCAGTACGGGTAGTGCGGGATGGTCGTGGTGGCCTGGATGCCGCGCGCGGCGCCGTGCCGGTCGATGCCGAGTCCGTCGAGCAGGCGGCCGCGGAGCTCCGCGAGCTCGGCGGAGCCGCGGTCGCGGGGCCGGTGGCCCGGCACGACGACGGTCTGGCGGACGCCAGCCCCCGGCGCGTCGCCGTCGGCACCGAGCAGGACGATCCGGTCGGCCAGCTGGAGCGCCTCGTCGACGTCGTGCGTGACGAGCAGCACGGTGGTCGGCTCGGCCGAGTGGACGTCGAGCAGGAGGTCCTGCATCTTCAGGCGGGTGAGGGCGTCGAGGGCGCCGAAGGGCTCGTCGAGCAGCAGGACCTCGGGGTTGCGCGCGAGTGCGCGGGCGAGGGATGCACGCTGCGCCATGCCGCCGGAGACCTCGTGCGGGCGGTGCCCGGCGAACTCGGCGAGGCCGACGAGCTCGAGCAGGCGCGCGACCTGCGCACGGCCGTCGCGGCGACCGGTGCCGCGCGGCAGGCCCAGGGCGACGTTCCGCTCGATGCTCCGCCACGGCAGCAGGCGCGGCTCCTGGAAGCCGACCGCGCAACGCACGTCGTACGGGCGCACCGCGTCGTCGTCGATCGCGACCTCGCCGGCCGTCGGGTGATCGAGGCCCGCGACGATACGCAGGAGGGTCGACTTGCCGCATCCGCTCGGACCGAGGATCGCGACGATCTCGCCCGCGTCGACGTCGAGGTCGACGTCGCGGAGGACGTCGCGCGTGCCTCCGTCGGGTGCGGTGAACGCCCGGCCGACACCGCGCAGCGCGACGGGCGCCGCGGGTGCGGCGGTCGCTGCTCCGGCGGGTGCGGCGGGTGCGGGCGTCATCTCAGCTCCTGGTCGAGGCGGGTGGATGCTCGACGCTAACCGGAACGCGCTCTCCGCCGT
Source organism: Agromyces kandeliae (assembly GCF_009674665.1). Classification (GTDB taxonomy): domain Bacteria; phylum Actinomycetota; class Actinomycetes; order Actinomycetales; family Microbacteriaceae; genus Agromyces; species Agromyces kandeliae. The sequence goes on along the minus strand of NZ_WKJD01000012.1, from coordinate 93,667 downwards.
CGTGCGCGTGAAGCACGACGTAACACCGCACGACACGCGGCGTCACACGCGGCGTCGCACGGGGCGGCTCACCGGTCGGTTCGGAGCGCCTTCGCCATGTGCAGCGAGGCGACCTCGTAGCCGAGGTCGCGGTACAACGCGATCGCACCGTCGTTGTAGCCGAACACGTTCAGCCCGAGCCGGGACGCGCCGTGCTCCCGGGCGACCTCCTCACCCGCGAGCATCGCCCGGCGGGCGACGCCGCGCCGACGGAACGACGGATGCACCTCGAGGTCCCAGACCCACCACAGCTCGCCGTGCTCGTCCCACGGACCGAGCCAGAGCCACCCGGCGTCCTCGTCGCCGAGTCGGATCGAGTGCAGCAGCTGCCCCTCGACCGGCCGGCCCCCGGGGAAGAACCGCTCCTCGGACGCCCTCCGGCCCGCCGCCGCCTGCTCGGGGGTGTCGCCGGCCTCGCGACGCGCCTGCTCGTAGTGCGCCATCGCGCCGGGCAGCCACGCGGCGACCTCTGCGTCGGTCATCCGGACGAGTCGCACCTCGGGGTCATCCATACGGTGGATTCTGCCGTGCCGACTCCCCCGCGATGCGACTCGGCCCGCCGGCCTTGCGAGAATGAACCCCATGGCGAGAACCGTTCGGGGCGCGAACCTCCTGATCACCGGCGCGGCGGGCGGCATGGGGCGCATGTACGCCGAGCGGGCCGTCGCGGAGGGCGCGGCATCCGTCGTGCTCTGGGACCGTGCCGCCGCATCGCTCGCGCGGACCGCGGACGAACTCGGCCGGCAGGCGAAGGGCCGCACCCGGGTGCGCTCCTACGTGGTCGACGTCGCCGAGTCGGGTGCGATCGCGAAGGCCGCGCACCGGGTCCGGCGGGAGCTCGGCACGCCCGACGTGCTCGTGAACAACGCCGGCATCGTCCGGGGGAACGCCTACTTCTGGGAGACCGACAGCGGCGAGGACGTGCGTCCGACCATGCTCGTCAACGCGCTCGCGCCGATGTACGTCACGCGCGAGTTCCTGCCGGCGATGATCGCGCGGGGGCGGCCGGCGCGGATCGTCAACGTCGGCAGCGCCGCGGGAACGCTCGCGAACCCGCGCATGGCCGTCTACGCCGCGTCGAAGGCCGCGCTCAACGGCTGGAGCGACTCGCTGCGGCTCGAGCTCGAGCAGGCGGGTCACCGGCACGTGACCGTCACCACCGTGACGCCCTCGTACATCTCGACGGGCATGTTCCGCGGCGCGCGCGGCCCGTTGCTCGCGCCCGTGCTCGAGCCCGACGTCGTCGTGGATCGCGTCTGGCGCGCGATGCTCGCCGGGCGCCCGTTGGTGGAACTGCCGGCGAGCGTCCGGCTCTCCCGCGGGCTGCGCGGCATCCTTCCGACCCGAGTGTTCGACCGCGTCGTCGGCGACGGCTTCGGCGTCTACCGCTCGATGGAGCGGTTCACGGGGCGCGACTGAGCCGACTCAGTCGCCGCCCTTGTCGCGACCCTTGCCCTTGCCGGGCTTGTCGTCGCCGTTGCCCTCGCCGCCGTTGTCCTCCGAGTTGCCCGGTCCGCTGTTGTCCGAATCCCCGTCGTCCGAGGTCTCGGTCGGCGTCGGGGACGGCTCGGGGCTCGGCGTGGCCGCGGCGATCGCCGCCTCGAGGTCGGCTCGCACGAGCGCGATCGCCTCGGCGATGCTCGCCGCGCGGTCGGCATCGAGGCCACCGTCGGCGGCTGCCGCGTCGACCTCGGCCTGCAGCGCGTCGAGGCGTGCGAGGGCGTCTGCGAAGTCGCCGGTCGAGGACGACTCGGCGATCGAGACGACCTGTGCCCGGAACCCGCTCGCGTCGCCCGCAGAACTCCCCGGCCCGGCAGCGCAGCCGGCGAGGCCGACGGCCAGCGCGACCGTGACGGATGCCGCGGACAGCGCGCGGCGCAGTCGGATCGTCATGGCGAGACCGCCTCCTCCAGTTGGTCGAGATGGGTTCCGAGGTCTCCGTCGACGCTCGGCATCGGGGCTTCGGACGGGGTGGGGCCGGTTCCGGCATCGCCCCCCGTGAGCGCGCCGACGGTGATCGGCACGACCACGAGCGCACCGATGAGCACCGCCGCGGAGGCGAGTGCGAGGATCATGCGCCGCGGCAGGCGCCTGCGTCCGGCAGGGTCCTCGGCTCGGTCGGCGGCGGGCGTCGGCGCGGCGACCCCGGTCATGACGCGCGTGGCCGCCGTGGCGTCGTCGGATGCCGCGGGGACGACCCGGGTCGCCGGGAGGACGCGCGTGTCGTCCTCCGTCGCCGGGGCGTGGGTGAGGGCGACGGTCGGCTCATCTCCACGAGTCTGCGCGCCGTCGTCGACCCCGAGCGACTCCGTCGCGAGCGCAACGTCGAGCGCGGTCGGCCGATCCGCGGGATTCCGAGCCGTCATCGCGGCCAGGAGGTCGCGCCAGTCGCGCGGGAGCTCGGACGGGATGGCCGGATCGCGCACGAGGCGTGCACTCGCCGACTCCAGCGCCGGACCGGGGAACGGCTGGGCGCCGGTGAGGGACTCGAGCATGAGGAGTCCGAGCGCGTACACGTCGGCACTGCTGCCGACCGGTTCGCCTCGGACCTGCTCCGGGCTGAGGTAGCCGGGGGTGCCGATGATGCGCCCCGTCGCGGTCAGCCGCGACTCGTCGAGCAGCCGCGCGATGCCGAAGTCCGCGAGCTTCGCGTTCCAGCGCCGGGTCGGCAGGTGCGCGGGCGCGAGCAGCACGTTCGCGGGCTTCACGTCGCGGTGCACGATGCCCCGCGCGTGGATCACGTGCAGCCCCTCGGCGAGGTCCGCGAGCATCCGCGCCGCGTCGCGCCGGGAGACCGGGCCGCGCTCGAGCACCTTCCTGAGGTCCTCGCCCTCCACGAGTTCCATCACGAGGAACTCGCGGCGGCTCGCCGGATCCTTGGCCGCGTCGTAGAGCGTGACGAGGGCCGGGTGGGTGAGGCTCGCGAGGAGCGCCGTCTCGGAACGACGGCGGTCGGCGTCGTCGATGCCCTCGGTCGAGGCCGTGAAGACCTTCACGGCGACGCGCCGGCCGAGTGCGAGGTCGTCGGCGCGGTACACGGCGGCCATGCCGCCGCGCCCGATGAGGCCGTCGACGCGGTACCGGTCGGCGAGCGTCGAGCCGAGGACCGGGTCGGTCGCCGAGTTCGCGACCTGTTCCGTGGGGGAGTCCATCTGACGAAGGGTAACCCCTCGCGCTGGATGTCCGTCCGGGGTTGCGAACCGGCGGCCCAGTCGTTCAGCCGAAGATCATCGGCAGGTCGTCGTCGTCGCCGGCCTCCTCGTGCGCGAGCTCCACGAGCACGGGCACGTGGTCGCTCGGCCCGTCGCCCTTGCGCTCGTTGCGGTGGATCGAGGCATCCGTCACCCGGTCGGCGAACGCCGTCGAGCCGAGCACGAAGTCGATCCGCAGGCCCTCGTTGCGCGGGAAGCGGAGCTGCTTGTAGTCCCAGTACGTGTAGCCCGTCGGGACGATGGGCCGGACGACGTCGGTCATCCCCGCGTCCTCGAGGGCGCGGAACGCCGCCCGCTCGGGCGGGGAGACGTGCGTGGTGACGCCCTCGATGACGGTCGGGTCGCCGTTGTCCTCGTCGAGCGGGGCGATGTTGAAGTCGCCCATGAGTGCGAACGGGCGCCCGGGGTGCGCCGACGTCTCGGCGCGCGCGAGGTCGGCGAGCGCCGCGAGCCAGTCGAGCTTGTACGTGTAGTGCGGGTCGCCGAGCGAGCGGCCGTTGGGAACGTAGAGGCTCCAGAGTCGGATGCCGTCGACCGTCGCGCCGATCGCGCGCGCCTCCTTCGGCAGGTCGGGACCCTCATGGCCCTTGAGGAAGCCGGGCATTCCGGGGAACTCGGTCTCGACGTCGGCGATCGGCAGGCGGCTGGCGATCGCGACCCCGTTCCACTGGTTCAGGCCGTGGAGGGCGAGCTCGTAGCCGGCCTGCTCGAACGCCTCGTGCGGGAACTGCTCGGGCTTGCACTTGATCTCCTGCATCGCGAGCACGTCGACGTCCTCGCGCACCATCCAGTCGACGACACGGCCGTATCGGGTGCGGATCGAGTTGACGTTCCAGGTGGCGATGCGCATGGATGCAAGCCTATGGTCGGCCGCCGACCGCGCTCGCCGGGCCGACCGCGCCGATCGACGGGGCGTCCGACGGAGGGAGGGGGCGCCGAGCCGTCGGCACCCCCTCCACGTCGGCGCAGCGGGTCAGCAGCGCTTGAGCGGCTCCTCGAACGAGATCTCGGAGAAGTAGCCCAGCAGGTACGTCTCGTAGACGCCGAGGGCGGCGATGTGGTCCTGCACGGCGTCGGGCACGCACCGCGGCGGAACCGTGTACATCGGCGCATACGCCAGGCCGCCGGCGAGTGCCGCCCCCGAGAGCGCATCGGGGAACTTGGTGCCGTTCGTGACGAACGCGAACACCGAGTACGCCCCGTCGGGCACGCTCCAGGCCCATTCGTTGATCGCCACCGACGTGGCGTACCGGTCCGCGCCGGCGAGGCGGATCATCCCGTACAGCGCCCACAGCTGGTTCTCGATGCCCGTGGACACCACGGCGGTGCCGCCCGCGATGGCGATGGCCTCAGGGGAACGGTTCGCGATGGTCGTCATCGTCGCGGCGTTGAGCGATGCCGCAGTGCCCGGGACGATCAGCACGGGCTCGCGGTACGCCGCCGCGGCGTTGCTCGCGGCGAGCGCATCAGGGAAGTTGAGGCCGGTCGCGATCCAGACGAACGTGGTCGAGCCGAACGCGCCGTCGACGATCATGCGCGAGGTGGCGAAGCGGTCGGCACCTGCGTACCGCACCACGTCGGCGCCCGGGACGAGGCCCGCGAGCGTGGACTGCACGCCCGCCGAGACGGCGACCGTCCCGCCGGCGATGTAGATCGTCTCGGGGCTGAGGCGAGTGAGCTCGTCTGCGATGGCGGTGGGGACCGCGGTCGGCTGCACGAGCAGGAGCGGGCCGCCGCAGGTTGCCGCCGCCGGTGCCGCGCTGAGCGCGTCGGGGAAGTTCTGTCCCGACGCGACGTACACGCAGTCCACCCCCGACGGGAACTCCGCCGAGATCGCCGCAGAGGTCTCGTACCGGGTGGCGCCGGCGATGTAGTCGCTCAGCATCGGCGCGAGTACTTCGTCGATGCCGGGGGAGTCCTGGCCGTCGGTCACGGCGACCGGCGTCGCATAGGCGGCGAACGCCTGGTTGGGGTAGAAGTCGGGCAGCAGCTTCGAGCCGGCCGTACCGTCCTCCACCAGCACGACGTACTCGCCGGTCTCCAGTCCGGCGATCGAGTAGGACCCGTCGGAGGCGCTCGTTCCGCTCGCGACCGGGGCGGAGAGGGTGTCCGTCACGTCGTCGTAGGTGAACGCCGTCACCGTCGCGCCGTCCAGCGGCGCCGCCGTGTTGTAGTCGATCAGCTCCCCGATCGTCCCCGAGATCGAACCCGTCCCCGCGGCGCGGAGGCTCATCGACGCATCCGGGGATCCGGCAGCGGCGGTCGTGGCGGAGACGCCGAGCGATCGGCCGTCGCGCGGTGCGAGCGGGTCGGTGGGCGATTGCTCGGCCTCCGCGGCGTGTGACTGCGCCAGCGGGCGGTCGGGTTCGGCGGCATGCGCGGGCAGTGCGCCGGCGCCGGCGAGGATGAGGATTGCAGCGAACACGGAAGCGTGTCGCAGCCCCGTGGGGGCGGCAGAGACCATCGTCGGATCCCTTTCAGGGTCGTAGGGTTTCGGGGCTCGGGCGGCCCCTCGGCCACATGCTATGCGGCCGACGATCCGGTGCGCCACACCCCCGCTCGAGGCGCATTCGGCGCGCGCTTCAGCCCCTCCGCGGCTCGCGTTCGCCGATGCGCGGCACCACGGTCCAGAACGCCAGCAGCAGCAGGAGCGCGACCCCGCCGGCGATGTAGCCCGCCTGTCGGTTCACGGTCACGTCGAAGATGAGCATCGCGACGCCCGAGGCCACCAGCGACACGACGACGAGCAGGATGAGCAGCAGCGTGTTCGCGATGCGCACGACCCGGTCCTTCTGCTTCTTGCCGCTGAGCTGCCGGTGCAGGATGACGGGCGCGAGCCCCAGCATCGTCGCCGTCGTCGCGAGCACGACCAGCGCGAGGTAGAGCACCACCTCCTGCGCCTCGAGTTCGGCGAACTTCGGCTGGAACGCGACCGCCAGCAGGAACCCCGTGATGAGCTGCGTGCCCGTCATGACGACGCGGAGCTCCTGGAGGATGTCGTTGAACTTCCGGTCCTGGCGTTCCGCCTCGGTCTCGTGGCGCTCTTCGGCGGCGGTCGTGCGGTCCGCGCCGTCCATCGCGTGAGAGGGCATGGCCGGATGCTACGCCGGTTGCACGCCCGACGCGGTGATGGCCGCGCCGAGCGCGAAAGCGCCGACCATGAGCACCATCCCGACGAGCGGGATCCAGAAGGCGAGGCGCTTGACGACCAGCACGACGACCGCGGCGACGAGCGCGAGCACGGCGACGACGATCGGCAGGATCATCGCGACGAGCATCCCCGTGCCGATGCGGTCGACATCGCAGACCGAGGAAGCCCCGCACGAGTCGCCCGCGAACGCGAGGAAGAACGAGAAGAAGAGCAGCACGAACGCCAGCCCGGCCATGACCACGAGGAGCACGATGGTGAGCACCAGGTCCCACACGATCACGGGCCGCTTCGCCGGCGCGGCGACGACCTCGGACATCCGACCCCCCTACGGCGCGCCCCCGCACGCACACCCGAAGTCTGGCAGCGGCCGGGGCTGCTGCCAAGATGTGAGGACGGTCGAGCGGAGGGCGGAGCGTGAGGTACAGCATCGAGGGCGTCGGCGGGCTGCCGGAGGTCGGCGCCGGCGTGGACCTGGCGGCGCTCATCGTCGGCGCGGTCGACGAGCCGCTCGCCGACGGCGACATCCTCGTCGTGACGTCGAAGATCGTGTCGAAGGCTGAGGGGCGCGTCGTCCGCGCCGATGATCGCGAGCAGGCCATCACCGACGAGACCGTCCGCGTCGTCGCGACCCGCCAGACGGGTGAGTACACGACCCGGATCGTCGAGAACCGGCTCGGCATCATCGGCGCCGCCGCGGGCGTCGACGCGTCGAACGCCCCCGAGGGGACCGTCCTGCTCCTGCCCGTCGATCCCGACGCGTCAGCGCGGGCGTTGGCCACCGGCATCCGCTCGCTCACCGGCGCCCGGGTGGGCGTGCTGCTCTCGGACACGCTCGGCCGGCCGTGGCGCGAGGGTCAGACCGACATCGCGATCGGCGCTGCGGGCGTGCACGTCTTCGACGACCTGCGGGGGCAGGCGGATGCCTCGGGCAAGCCCCTCGCGGTGACGATGCCGTGCGTGGCCGACGAGCTCGCCGGAGCGGCCGAACTCGTGAAGGGAAAGTCCGCGGGGGTGCCGGTGGCGATCGTCCGCGGGCTCGGCCACCTCGTCGGCGACCTCGACCTGCCCGGTGCGCGGTCGATCGTCCGGCCCGCGGACCGCGACATGTTCCGCCAGGGGGCCGAGGAGGCGTACGACGAGGGGTATCGCGCCGGCTTCGACGAGGCGCAGGCCGAGGGGCCGCTGCGCCCGGAGTGACGCTGGTGGCGCGTGCCCGTTCATCGCGCCCCGAGATTTCTGGATCCAAGATGCAGACTTCGTCGTGATCTTTCCGATACATTCGGGACCCATGACGGCAGGCGAAAGCAACGGAGCGGACGAGCTCATCGGGACCGAAGCGCCGCGCGATCCGGAATCCGCCCTCGCGAGGCTCGCCGGCCGCCACGCCGCCGGCTATCGGTCGGTGGGGGTCATGGCCTACGACATCATCCGCGAGGCCATCCTCGACGGGACGCTCCCTCCCGGGCACAAGCTGCGACAGGAGACGCTCGCCGAGCTGATCGGGGTCTCGAGGCTGCCCGTCCGGTCCGCGCTCATCCAACTCGAGTCCGACGGACTGGTCGAGTTCCATGATCGACGGGGTGCCGTCGTCAAGTCGCTGTCGTCCGAGCAGGCCCGTGAGGTCTACCAGCTCCGGATCCTGCTGGAGACCGAGGCGCTGCGCCACTCGATGGCCGACATGACCGACCAGCGCCTGGCCCGCCTGCGCGAACTCGGGCGAACCGCTGACGCGAAGCAGGAGGGCGGGGACTTCGTCGACGCCAGGACCGCGTTCTACGCGGAGCTCTACGACGCAGCTCGGCGACCGATCCAGTGGGAGCTCATCGAGCAGCTCCGCCTCAAGGTCGGCAGGTACATGCTCGGATGGCGGCTGGTCGGAGACGACACGCACCATCACTCGCACGACGAACTGACCGACGCCGTCGCGGCCGGCGATGTCGAGCAGGCCGTGGCGCTGCTGCGCCATCACCTCGAGGGCGTGCGCGACGGAGTGCTCGACATGCTCGAGGCGGAGTCGCTCGCGAAGGCGGCGCCGACCCGGCGGCGATCGCGGAGCTGATGCGAGCGATCGCACGCCCTTGACGACTTGTGGTTGCATTCTGGATCCAGTATCCGGAATAATGAGAATGTGGGAGTGGACCCGCCGTTCGGGCCGACCGGCCCCGAATGACACCACTGCGACGACGCGTCAGGATGGAGGGGTGTCAGTGCACATCGGCTACGCCGCGATGCTCGAGCAGTTCCCTCCATCCGACGCGGTCGCGTACGCGGAACTGGCGGAGCGGCACGGGTTCTCCGGCGTCATGGCGACCGACCACTTCCAGCCCTGGTTGCCGCAGCAAGGTCAGTCCGCGCATGTCTGGAGCGTGCTGGGCGCGATCGGTGCACGCACCAGCGGCGACTTCGGCCCGGGGGTGACGACGCCGACCTTCCGCACGCACCCCGCGGTGGTCGCGCAGGCCAGTGCCACGCTCGCCTCGATGTACCCGGGTCGCCACTGGCTGGGGATCGGCTCGGGCGAGGCCCTCAACGAGCACGTGGTGGGTGAGTACTGGCCCGAGGCGCACGAGCGCATCGCACGCATGTTCGAGGCGGTCGAGGTCATCCGGAAGCTCTTCGCCGCGTCGATCGCCGGGCGCGAGGTCCGTCACCACGGCCCGCACTTCCGCATGGAGACGACGCGACTCTGGACCATGCCGCCGGTGGCACCCAAGGTGCTCGTCGCAACTGCAGGTCCGGTCACGGCCCGGCGAGCCGGCAAGATCGCAGACGGGCTCATCACGACCGGCGGGCCGTACGACCGACTCGCCGCGCTCATCGCCAGGTTCGCCGAGGGTGCGCGCGAGTCGGGCCGCGACGCGAGCACGATGCCCCGCGTCCTGCAACTGCACGTGTCGTGGGCCGAGACCGACGCCGAGGCGATGCGGAACGCCCTGACCGAGTGGCCGATCGGCGGCATGCGATTCTCCCGCAGCGACATCCGCTCGCCCTTCGAGTTCGAGCAGCTTGCCCGAACCGTGCGGCCCGAGGACTTCCAGGGGCGGATGCTCGTATCCTCCGACCCCGACGCGCATCGCGCGCACCTCCAGCGCCACCTCGATCTCGGATTCGACCGGATCTACCTGCACAACGTCGGCCGCAACCAGGAGCAGTTCCTCGAGGTCTTCGGCCGCGAGGTCCTGCCGGGGCTGCGCGCATGAGGCCGGCAGCCCCGGCGCTCGCCGTACGCGTGCTCGAGGGCATCGGCGAGGTCCGCCCCGGTGACGACCTCGTGGAGGTCATCCTCGCGTCCGCCGGCGAGACGCTCGCCGAGGGGGACATCCTCGTCGTCACCTCGAAGGTGGTCTCGAAGGCCGAAGGGCGGATCGTGCGTGCGGCCGACCGGGAGCAGGCCATCACCGACGAGACGGTGCGAGTCGTGGCGACCCGGGCGCACGAGGGCGGGGTCACGCGCATCGTCGAGAACCGCCTCGGCATCGTCGCCGCCGCGGCGGGCGTCGATGCCAGCAACACCGAGGACGGCACCGTGCTCCTGCTCCCGGCCGACCCCGACGCATCCGCCCGCTCGATCGCCGAGGGCCTGCGGTCGCGAACCGGTCACCGGGTCGGGGTGATCCTCAGCGACACCCTCGGCCGGCCGTGGCGCGAGGGACAGACCGACATCGCGATCGGCGCCGCCGGCGTGCACGTCTTCGACGACCTCAGGGGCACGACGGATGCCGCGGGCAAGCCCCTCTCGGTCACCATGCCGTGCGTCGCCGACGAGCTCGCCGCAGCCGGCGACCTCGTGAAGGGCAAGGCGAGGGGATGTCCCGTCGCCGTCGTCTCGGGACTCGGCCATCTCGTCGGACCGCTCGACCTGCCGGGCGCTCGGTCCATCGCGAGGCCCGCCGAACGCGACCTGTTCCGCCTGGGCACGGATGAGGCCATGGCGCAGGGCGCGGTGGCCGGCCGCACCGCCGGGTACTCCGCGGGCCGCTCGATCGGCTTCGCCGAGGGCTTCGCCGCGGCGCTCGCCGCGACCGAGCGGGAGCGGGTGCACCGATGACCCGACGAGGCGAAGCGCCCGGCTGGACGGTCGTCGTGCCGGTCAAGTCGCTCACGGCCGCGAAGACGCGGCTCGCGCCGGAGCTCGGGCCCGCGGAGCGGGCGGCGCTCGCTCGCGCGTTCGCGCTCGACACGATCGACGCCGCGCGTGCGGCGCGCGCCGTGGAGCGCGTGGTGGTCGTGTCCGATGAGCCGGTCGTCGAGCACGAGCTGCGCGGCGTCCCGGGCGTCGACGTCGTGCCCGAGTTCGGTCCGCGCGGTCTCGCCGCCGCGATCTCGCATGGCGTCGCCGTCGCCCGCGGCGCGGGACGGGCGGGAGCAGTCGCGGTGCTGCTCGGGGACCTGCCAGGCGTCGGCGCCCGGGACCTCGATGCGGCGCTCGAGGCGGCCGCGCGGCATCCGCTCGCGTTCGTGGCGGACGCCGATGGGACGGGCACCACGCTCGCGACCGCGCTCGCCGACGTGCCGATGACGGCGCACTTCGGCCCCGACTCGGCGGCACTCCACCGCGCGGCCGGCTTCGCCGACCTCGTCGCCGAACAGCCCACGTCGATCGCGCCGGGGCTCCGACGCGACGTCGACACCGGGGACGAACTGCGCGAGGCGATCGGGCTCGGCGTCCGCGCCCGGACCGCAGCGGTGGTCCGCGGTCTCGCCGAGCGCCTCAGCCCCGACGACGGCCGCGGCCCGCGGCATCCGCTCGACCCACCGACCGCGCCCACGGGCGCCGCAATCGCGCCCCACGGCGCAGACAGGAAGGCAGCATCGTGACCCTCACCCTCGGATACAAGGCCAGCGCCGAGCAGTTCGACCCGCGCGAGCTCGTCGAGATCGCCGTCGCCGCGGAGGCGCACGGCATGGAGTCGGTGTGGACGAGCGACCACTTCCAGCCGTGGCGGCACACGGGCGGGCACGCCCCGTTCTCGCTCACGTGGATGGCGGCCGTCGGCGAGCGCACCTCGAACGTGAGGATCGGCACGAGCGTGATGACGCCGACCTTCAGGTACAACCCCGCGGTGCTCGCCCAGGCGTTCGCCTCGCTCGGCGTGCTGTACCCCGACCGCGTCATCGCCGGGTTCGGCACCGGCGAGGCGCTCAACGAGATCGCGACGGGCTTCCAGGGCGCCGGAGCGCAGGAGTGGCCGGAGTTCCGCGAGCGCTACGCACGCCTCCGCGAGGCGGTCCGGCTCATGCGAGCCCTCTGGAGCGGCGAGGACCAGGTCAGCTTCGAGGGCGAGTACTACTCGACGCACGACGCGTCGATCTACGACCGTCCGGACGGCGGCGTGCCGATCTACATCGCCGCCGGAGGGCCGCAGGTCGCGAAATACGCCGGCCGGGCCGGCGACGGGTTCATCTGCACGTCGGGCAAGGGGGCCGAGCTCTACGCCGACCAGCTCATGCCAGCCGTGAAGGAGGGGCTCTCGGCCCGATCAGACGGCCGCACCTTCGAGCAGTACGACCGGATGATCGAGATCAAGCTCTCGTACGAGGAGAGCGAGGACGCCGCGCTCGAGAACACCCGGTTCTGGTCGCCGCTGTCGCTCTCGAAGGAGCAGAAGCACGACATCACCGACCCCGTCGAGATGGAGCGGGCCGCCGACGCGCTGCCGATCGAGCAGATCGCGAAGCGCTGGATCGTGGGCACCGACCCCGATGAGGTGGTCGCGCAGGTCGGGCAGTACGTCGACTGGGGCTTCGACCACCTGGTGTTCCATGCGCCCGGCCATGACCAGCGTCGCTTCCTGCAGCTGTTCGAGCGCGACCTCGCGCCGCGGCTGCGGGCGCTCCCGGGCGCCTGAGCCGCACGGCCTCGGGAGGAAGTTCTGCCCGGCGCCCGGCGTGTCCCGTCGCGACACGCCGGGCCCCGGCAGGAAGTTCCTCCCGAACGCTCGTCGGCATCCTGTCAGTTCGCTCCGCAGCGGGCGGAGCCGGGCGGCGCGGGCGTAGCCTGAGGACATGAGCCCACGCCGCACCGGGCCGTCCCGCTTCCGAGCCCGCACCGTCGTTCCCGCCATCGGGGTGCCCGTCGCGATCGCGCTCGCCATCCTCGTCCCGATGCAGGCGAACGCGTCGGTCGACCTGCCCGACAAGACTCCCGAGGAGCTCGTCGCGTTCGCGAAGGCCGGCGACGTCGACGCGCTGTCCGGCACGATCGAGCAGCGCTCCGAGCTGGGCCTGCCCGACCTCGGCACGCTCATGGGCGGCGGCGCGAGCGGCGCGAACGACTCCGAGGCGGATGCCGCGGCATCCGACACGCTCGGAGAGCTGGTGTCCCTCGCGACCGGGAGCTTCGACGCGAACGTCTACCTCGACAGCGACCACGCACGCCTGCAGGTGCTCGACCGGATGGCCGAGCGCAACGTGTACCTGAGCCCCGGCGAAGCATGGTTCGTCGACTCCGAGACGCAGACCGCCACCCGGCTGGGCGTCGCGGACGACGCCGACGTCGAGGGGCTGGAGGCCGAGCTCGATCGCCTCGCCGACGAGGCGAGGGCCGAGGCCGAGGCCGGACTGCCCGACGGCGAGCAGTTGCCCACCCCCCAGCAACTGCTCGACCGCGCGCTCGATCGGCTCGACGAGACCACGGCGGTCTCCGTCGGGACCGACGGGCGCGTCGCGGGCCGCGACGCGTACGAGCTCGTGCTCGAGCCGCGAACCGACGAGACGCTCGTCGGCGAGATCCGCGTCGCGATCGACGGGGAGAACGGGGCGGCGCTCGCGGCATCCGTCACCGCGCGCGGTGCCGACGCACCGGCGTTCGAGACCGGGTTCACCGACGTCTCGTTCGCGGCGCCCGACCCGGCGGTGTTCGCGTTCGAGCCGAGCGACGCGTTCGCGGTCGAGGAGGAGGCGCTGCCGCTGCCGACGGTCGACGAGCTCAGGCAGTGGATCGCCGACGCGCAGGCGCGGGCCGAGTCCGAGGCGGATGCCACGGCCGACCTGCCGCGACCGATCGTGCACGGCCAGGGCTGGGCGACGGTGGTCGAGCTCGATGCCGCGACGGTCGCGGAGATGACGGCCGGGCACCGAGCCGGGGGCGGCGACTCCGCGGACGCCGACGGCGCGGATTCGGTCGCGCCCGCCACCGAGCCGCCCTTCGCCGAGGGCGAGGCGCTCGACCTGCTCGGCGCGCTCACGACCCCCGTCGACGGCGGCCGGGCACTCCAGACGTCGCTCATGTCGGTGCTGTTCACCGACGACGGCCGCGTGTTCGCCGGGTCGGTTCCGGTCGACGCCCTCGTCGCGTACGCCGAGTCGGGTCGTTGACGGGCCGCCGGTGAGCGACCTCGCGATCCAGACGCACGGGCTCACCAAGCGCTTCCGCGCCCAGGTCGCGGTCGACGGCATCGACCTCGCCGTGCCGCGCGGGTCGGTGTTCGGGTTCCTCGGGCCGAACGGGTCGGGGAAGACGACGACCATCCGCATGCTGCTCGGGCTCGTCGGCGCGACCGCCGGCACCGCCCGCGTGCTCGGCACGGACATGCCGAAGGGGCTCGACGACGTGCTGCCCCGGGTCGGCGCGCTCGTCGAGGGGCCCGCGTTCGCGCCGTTCCTCTCGGGTGCGGCGAACCTCGCGCGGTTCGACGCCGCCGACCGGCACGCCTCGCCGTCCACGCGCGGCCGCCGGGTCGCCGAGGCCCTCGACCGGGTCGGCCTCTCGCACGCCGCCCGCAAGAAGGCCGGCGCGTACTCGCTCGGCATGAAGCAGCGCCTCGGGCTCGCGAACGCGCTGCTCATGCCGCGCGACCTGCTCGTGCTCGACGAGCCGACGAACGGACTCGATCCGCAGGGCACGCGCGAGGTGCGATCCCTGATCCGCTCGTTCGCGGCCGACGGCACCACGGTGTTCGTCTCGAGCCACCTGCTCGCGGAGGTCGAGCAGCTCTGCACGCACGTCGGCGTGATGAGCGCGGGGCGGCTCGTCGCCCAGGGCACGCTCGACGAGTTCCGCCGCTCGGGCGCGTCGCGCGTCGAGGTGCTGACGCCCGATCCCGACGCGGCGCGCGCCGTCCTGGCCCGGATCGGCCTGGTGACGGATGCCGCGGCGGCCGCCCCGGTGGAGGCGGCGGCGTCTGCCGGGGACGGGGACGCGCTCGTCACCGCCGCGCTGTCCGATGACCGAGCTCCCGGCGGCCGTGCCGCCGACGACCCGGCCGCCGACCAGCCCGCGGCCGAGGCCGTCGTCGCCGCGCTCGTGCGCGACGGCGTCCGCGTGCGCGGCTTCGCGATCCGGCGCACGAGCCTCGAGCAGCGCTTCGTCGAGCTGACGGGGGAGGGCTTCGATGTCGTCGGCTGAGGCATCCGCCACCGTCGGCGCGCTGGGTGCCGGCGACGCTGCGGCGTCCGAACCCCCCGTCCCGCCGGCGGTCCGACGGCTGCGACGAGGCGGCATGGCCTCGCTCTTCGCGTCCGAGACGGCGACGCTCTTCCGCCGATGGCGGACGTGGGCGATGCTCGCGTCGCTCGGGCTCATCCCGATCCTCATCGCGATCGCGATCCGCATCGCCGGCCCGTCCGGCCCCGGCCGCGGTCCGGCGTTCCTCGACCAGGTCGCCGGCAACGGCCTCTTCGTGGGGATGACCGCGCTGGTGGTCGCCACCCCGCTGTTCCTCCCGCTCACGATCGCGGTCGTCTCGGGTGACGCCATCGCCGGCGAGGCGAGCCATGGAACGCTGCGCTACCTGCTCATCGCCCCGGCGGGCCGGCTGCGACTGCTCGCGGTCAAGTACGCGGTCGCGGCCGTGTTCTGCCTCGCCGCGGCCCTGACCGTGATCGTCGTCGGTACGCTCATCGGCTGGGCGCTGTTCCCGATCGGCCCGGTGACGCTGCTCTCCGGCGGGCAGATCCCGGTCGGCGAGGGGCTGCTCCGCCTGCTCGCGATCGGCGCGTACGTCGCGGTGTCGATGCTCGGCCTCTCGGCGATCGGGCTGCTCGCCTCGACGCTCACCGTCGTGCCGGTGGGCGCGATGGCCGCGACCGCGATCCTCGCCGTCGTCGCGCAGATCGTGGGCGCGATCCCGCAGCTGGAGTGGGTGCACCCCTTCCTGTTCTCCGACCGCTGGTTCGACTTCGACGACCTGCTGCGCTCACCCCCGTCGTGGGAGTCCTTCGGCGACAACGCGCTGCTGCAGGCCGCGTGGATCGCGGTGTTCGGCGGGCTCGCGGCCTGGCGGTTCGCGACGCGCGACATCCTGTCGTAGCGCGGTCGGGGCGACGGATGGCGCGCCCGCGCGCTACCCGTAGATGCGCTCGGCGTACGACGGCCCGTAGTACTCGTCGAGCTCGGCGACATCCGCCTCGGGTCGTTCGAGGGCCTTGGCGATGAGCGCCCGCCGTCGGACGGCGTCGGGCGCCCAGGTCTCGGGCCTCCAGGCCTGCGATCGCAGGAACGCCTTCGAGCAGTGGAAGAACACCTCGTCGATGTCGACGACGAGTGCGAGCGCAGGGCGATGGCCCTTCACGACCATGCCGTCGAGGAACGGCGCATCGCGCACGATCGTGGCGCGCCCGTTGATGCGGAGCGTGTCGCCGCGCCCCGGCACGATGAAGACGAGTCCGACGTGCGGGTTCCGCAGCACGTTGTGGAAGCCGTCGGCGCGCCGGTTCCCCGGCCGTTCGGGGATCGCGATGCTCGTGTCGTCGAGCACGTGCACGAACCCGGCCGGGTCGCCCTTCGGCGAGACGTCGAGGTCTCCGTGCTCGTCGCTCGTCGCGACGAAGGCGAGGGATGCCGCGGCCAGCCACTCCCGATCGATCTCGTCCAGGCGGTCACGGACCTTCTCGGCCGCCGCCTTCGTCGGGGCGCCGAGGATCTCCTCGAGCTCTCCGGCACTGGTCACGGGGATGCCGCGTTCGCTCATGGCTCCCATCCTGCACCCGGCGCGGCCGGGTTCCTCAGCCGGCCTCGGCCCGCCGTTCGCCGATGCTCGGCGGGAGCCTGCAGAGGTCGTAGAAGTACCGGGTGGGCGCCGCCTCGTCGGTGAGGTCGATGATGACGTTGGTCGCGGCGTGGGGGAGCTCGTCGGCCGCGAGCGTCCACACCGTGAAGTGCCAGATGCCGCGGACGCCGTCGTTGAGGAGTCGTCGGCCGTCGATGACGAGGACGGCGTCGTCGTCCTCGGCGCCCGCGAGCGTGCCGGCGCGGAACGGCTCGACGGTCGCGGAGCGGAGCGTGGCCTCGTCGATGTCGCCCACCGAGACCCGCACGGCGCGCTGCCCGCGCTCGACGAGGGTCGCGGCGAGGGCGTCGGCGAATCGAGCTGCCGGCGCCTCCGAGGCGCCCTCGACCGCCACGAGGCGCCTCCCGCGCCACGAGTTGTGCAGGAACTCCTCCGCGACCGACTCGAGCAGCGCTCGGCGGTCCTCCGTCACCTGTGCCATGGCGGACACGCTACGCCGATGCGCGCGCCCGTGGCATCCGTCGCGCCCGCCGGCCGGCCGGCCTTCGGCCGCGCTCGCCCCTGCCCGCCGCGCTCGCCCCGCGCTCCGCCACCTGCCGCGCCCGCCGTTCGTTCGGGAGGAACTTCCGAACACTCGGCGGCGTGTCCGACCGCGACACGCCGGGCACGGTGGAGAAGTTCCTCCCGAACGGGATGTGGCGCAGACCGAGCGGGCGGGCCACGGAGCGCCGGGCCCTGGCAGGCGGCCCTGGCAGGCCGGGCCGGGCAGGCGCGGGATCGGGCCAGCGCAGCAGCAGGGCAGAGCCGGCCCGGCGGGCGGAGGGCCGGATCAGGCGGGAGCGGAGGCCGAACCGAGGGGTCGGGCCGGCTCGTCCGCCCCTCGGGCTGGGGGCGCATCCGCGCCGCCCGCCCCTGGGGCTGGGGGCGCATCCGCGCCGGCCGGCGCGAACGCGAGCAGCGGCCGTCCGGTCGACGGATGGCGCAGCACGCTCGCCTCGACGCCCCAGACCGCGCGGATGAGGGGCGGGGTGAGCACGTCGGACGGTTCGCCGGCCGCGACGACCACGCCGTTCGCGAGCACGACGACGTGGTCGGCGTAGGACGCCGCGAGCGAGAGGTCGTGCAGGGCGGCGAGCACGCTGAGCCCATCGTCGGCCAGCCGGCGGAGCAGCCCGAGCGTCGCGAGCTGGGACCGGATGTCCAGGTGGTTCGTGGGCTCGTCGAGCAGCAGCAGCTCGGGCTCCTGCGCGAGCGCCCGCGCCAGGTTCACGCGCTGGCGCTCGCCGCCCGACAGCTCGTCGTAGCGCCGGCCGACGAACGCGGCCGCGTCGGCGGCGGCGAGCGCACGTGCCACGACCTCGCGATCGCGGGCCGAGTCGCCGCCCCACGCCGACTGGTGCGGGATGCGCCCGAGGCCCACGACGTGCTCGACGTCGAGGCCGTCGGGCGCCTGCGCGTCCTGTTCGACGAGCGCCATGCGCCGCGCCCGGTCGCGCCGCCGCAGCGAGACGAGGTCGTCGCCGTCGAGCGTGAGCGCCGCGACCTCGGGCTGCTCGACGCCCGCGACGAGGTGGAGCAGGGTCGACTTTCCGGCACCGTTGGGTCCGAGGAGTGCGCCGACGGCGCCGCGCGGCACGGTGATGTCGACCCCGTCGACGACGAGCCGCGATCCGCGCGCGAACGAGACGCGCGAGCCCTCGAGCCCGTCGCCCGCCCGGCCCGCACCCGGCTGGGCCGATCCCGGCTGGGCCCCGGCGCTCACGAGGCCCTCCGGGCGCGCAGCAGCAGCGCGGCGAACACCGGGCCGCCAACGAGCGCCGTGAGGATCCCGACCGGCAGCTCGCGCGGGTCGAACAGCGTCCGTGCGCCCGTGTCCACCCAGACCAGGAAGACCGCACCCGCGAGCGCCGAGAGGGGCAGCAGCGCCCGGTGACGGGAGCCGACGACGAGCCGCACGGCGTGCGGCAGGATCAGCCCGACGAACCCGATCGCCCCGCTCACCGCGACGAGGGCGCCCGTGAGCAGCGCGGTCGCGACGAGCAGCAGCGCGCGCGTGCGCGTCACGTGCACCCCGAGGGCGGATGCCGCGGTGTCGCCGAACGCGAACGCGTCGAGCGTGCGCCCGGTCGCGAGCAGCGGCAGTCCGACGACCGCGATCGCGGCGCCCGCGAGTGCCGCGGCGGGCCAGTCCGCCCCGGAGAGGGAGCCGAGCAGCCAGTTGAGGATCTCGCGGTAGCTGTCGGTCGTGGCGCTCCAGAAGATGACGAGGCTCGTCACGGCGCCGAACACCGCCGAGACCGCGAGTCCGGCGAGCACGGTCGTGGTCGGGCTGAGGCCGCCCGCGGCGCGGGCGAGGCCGAGCGTCGCGGCGAGGGCTGCGAGGGCGCCGGCGAAGGCGGCGACGGGCAGGGCGACGGCCATGCCGAGCACGAGGACGACGACCGCGCCGACGGACGCACCCGAGGAGAGGCCGAGCAGGTACGGGTCGGCGAGCGGATTGCGCGTGAGCGCCTGCATGACGACGCCGCAGATCGCGAGCCCGGCGCCGACGGCCGCGGCGGTGAGCACGCGCGGCATGCGCAGCTCCCACACGATCGCGTCGCGGAGCGGCGTCAGCGTCGGTTCGCCGAGCCCGAGATGCGCGGCGATCGAGGCGAGCACGTCGGTGGGGGCCAGGCCGGCCGGCCCGATGGTCACGGCGAGCACGACGGATGCCGCGAGCAGCGCGACCAGCGCGACCCCGACGCCGAACGCGGTCGCCGTCCCGGTGCGCCGAGGGGCCGACGACCGGCCCGACGGAGACGGCGACCGGCGGGCGGGGTCGCCGGACGGCCGCGTCGCGCCAGCCGTCGCCCTGCCCACCTGCATCGCCATCAGCGCGCTCCGAGCTGCTCCACGATCGCGGCGACCGCGTCGACGTTGCGGACGCCCGCCTCGGTGGAGGGGAAGTCCACGATCACGTAGCGACCGGCCTGCACCGCGGGCATCGCGGCCGTCGCGGGGTTGGCCTCGAGCCGTTCGATCTTCGACTCGGCGGTGTTCCATGCGGCATCCACCAGCACGATCACGTCGGGGTTCGCGTCGACGACCGCCTCCCAGGAGAGCGAGGTCCAGGTGTCGTGCACGTCGGCGACGACGTTCGTCAGCCCTGCGGCATCCATGATCATCTGCGGCGCGCCGATGCCGGCGCCGACGAACGGCTGGTCGTCGCCGGAGGAGTACCAGAGCGCGGTGAGGTCCTCGTCGTTCGGCTCGATCGCCTCGAGCGCCGCGCGCTGCTCCGCGACGAGGTCGGCGGCGGCATCCGTCGCTCCGAAGATCGCGCCGGCCTCCTCGAAGTCGGCGAACACTCCGTCGAAGGTCAGCGGGTCGGGCATGTAGCCCTCCTCCTTGCAGGCGGCGGGCGCGACGTAGGTGTGCACGCCGAGCTGCTCGAGCGTGTCGCGGTCGCCCGCGCCCTCGGCGGTGAGGTTCGACTCCCAGCCGGCGAAGACGAGGTCGGGCTCGGCGGCGAGCGTCGCCTCCTGCGACGGCACCTTGTCGGAGAGGATCTCGATGCCCGCGGCCGCGTCGGCGTACTCGTCGGGGACGGGACCGTCGGTGAACGCGGCGCCGACGACGCGCTCCTCGAGGCCGAGCGCGAGGAGGAGCTCGAGCGTCGACGACTTGACCGTGATCACGCGCTCGGGGGCGGACTCGAAGGTGACCTCGGTGCCGCAGTTGTCGACGATGACGGGGAAGCCGGAGGCGGCGGGCTCCGCCTCGGCGGCACCGCCGGCGTTCGCCGTCTGGGCGCAACCGGCGAGCAGGGCGACGGATGCCGCGGCTGCGAGCGGCGCGATGACGAGCGCGGTGCGGGTTCGGTGTCGGGTGGACGTGTGCATGGGACCTCCGGGATGGCGTGCGTGCGTGATCCGACGAACGTCGGCGACTCGCGGCCCAATCCCGGGCCGGCCCGACCGGCCAATCCGAGCCGGCGGTCACTCGTCATCATTCCACGCGATCGAAAGGGATTCAATACTGGATTCTGGATCCAAAATAGGGCATGATCCAGAACACGGGTGACGGAATGCACCCGAACCACGCGTCGCAGCGTTCAACGGAAGGACGTCGCATCCATGCAGACGACACCGGTCGAGTTCCACAGCGAGGGAGACCGCCTCGCCGGGCTCTGGCGCACCCCCGACGGCCCCGGCCCGCACCGGGCCATCGTCCAGGGCCCCGGATGGCTCGGGCTCAAGGACGCCAGGCTCTACGTGCGCTACCACGAGGCGCTCGTCGCCGCCGGATTCGGGGTGCTCGTGTTCGACTACCGCGGCTTCGGCGACTCGGGCGGCGACCGAGGCATCCTCTCACCGGCGCGGCAGTTGCAGGACCTCGTGAACGCGGTCACGTACCTGACCACGCGCGACGACGTCGTCGCGGACGCGATCGGCGTGTTCGGCACCGGAGGCACCGGCGGCGGCAACGCCGTGCTCCTCGCCGATGCCGACCCGCGCGTCAAGGCCGCCGTCAGCCAGGTGCCCGTCGCCGACGGCACCGACTGGCTGCACCGGATGCGGCAGGAGCACGAGTGGCTGGCCTTCCTGGCCGGGCTCGACGCAGACCGCCGACAGCGCGTCACGACCGGCACGGGCCGGCTCGTGCATCCCCGCGAGGAGATCATGGTGCCGACTCCCGAGCGGCGCGCGACCACGATCAAGGCCGACGTCGACGATCGCATCCCGTCCGCCATCCCGCTCTCGTGCGCCGAGGAGATCCTCGGCTACCGGCCGATCGACGCGGCGGCCCGACTCACGACGCCGCTGCTCGTCATCGGCGTTGAGGGCGACGCGACCACCCCCACCGACCACGCCGAGCGGCTCTACGCCGCCGCGCGAGGCCCCAAGCAGCTCGTCATGCAGCGGCACACCACCCACTACGCCGCGTACGACCGCTACTGGGAGCAGACCACCCCGCTGATCGTCGACTGGCTCGACCGCCACGTGCGACCGAGCCACGTCGACGTCCGCACCACCCGCTCGCCCGGCGAGGGCGAGTCGATCCAGCGCATGGAGGCACCGCAGTGACCATCGACCTCAGGATCGCCGGAGGCGTCGTCGTGACGCCGTCCGGCCCGACCACCGCAGACCTGCTCGTCGACGACGGCCGGATCGCCGGCCTCGTCGCGCCGGGCGTCGCCGTCGACGCCGCCCGCACCATCGACGCGACCGGACGGCTCGTGCTGCCCGGCATGGTCGACGTCCACGTGCACACCCGCGAACCGGGCTACGAGCACAAGGACGACATCCTCACCACCACCCGGCAGGCCGCCGCGGGCGGCGTGACGACGATCTTCGGCATGCCCAACCTCAACCCCCCGACGGTCGACGTCGAGACGCTCACCGACGTCTTCGAGCGCTACGCGTCGACCTCGATCGTGGACTGGAACCACAACCCGGCGCCGACGAAGTTCGACGACATCGTGCCGATGGCCAAGATGGGCATCAACGCCTACAAGATCTACATGGTCGTCGACACCGGTCGCACCTACCCGCACCCGGCGGGCACTGGCATCCACGACCACGGCCACCTGCTGCAGATCATGGACCGCATCGCCGGCACCGGCAAGCGGTTCATCGTCCACCCGCATGACCAGGCGCTCATGGACTACATCGAGGGCGAGGTGCTGGCGCGCGGCGAGAACACTCCGCAGGGCTACGCGTCGGCGTACGCCGCGCGCGAGGGCGTCATCTGGGACACGGCGATCGATGTCGTGCTGCGCCTGGCCGAGGCATCCGGATGCCCCGTGCACATCGCGCACATCCAGACGCGCCGCTCGATCGAGGCGGTCCGTCGCGCGAAGGCCGCCGGCGTCGACGTGACCTGCGAGGTGAACCACTGGGCGCCGTTCCTCTCCACGTGGGGCGACGTCGAGACGCTCGGTCCGTACGCGCTGTCGTACTGGGTGCCCGACGAGAACCGCGCGGCGATCTGGGAGGGCATGCGCGACGGCACGATCGACATCGCCAGCTCCGACCACGCGCCGCACACGCGCGAGGAGAAGGAGATCGGCTGGACCGAGATGTGGAGCGCGCACACCGGCACGCCGGGCATCCAGTTCTACTACGAGCTCATGCTCGACGCCGTCAACCGAGGCGAGCTGACCCTCGAGCGCGCGGTCGACATGGTCGCCCGCATCCCGGCCGAGAAGTTCGGCCTGGCGGGCGTCAAGGGTGCGCTCGAGGTCGGCGCGGACGCCGACATCGTGATCGCCGACATGCAGCACGAGTGGACGATCACGAACGACGACGTGCTCTCGAAGATCGGCTGGACGCCGTACGACGGCCGCACCATCAGCACCCGGATCGAGCGCACCCTCGTGCGCGGCCGGGACGTCTACGCCGACGGCGCCGTCGTCGGCGAACCCGGGTACGGGAAGCTCGCGGCCGCTCCGGCCGAACTCGCGGCCGAGACGGCCGGAACGGAAGGGAACTGACCATGGCGATGAAGTTCGGACTGCTGCTGCCCCACTTCGGCGAGGAGGCGAGCCGCGAGAAGCTGCTCGAGGGCTCCAAGCTCGCCGAGCGGATGGGCTTCGACTCGGTGTGGGTGCGCGACCACCTCGTCTTCGAGCCGCACGGTGAGATGGAGAAGCCCAACCGCACCTTCTACGACGCGCTCACGACCCTCACCGCGATCGGCGCCGTCACCGATCGGATCGAGCTCGGCACGGGCTCGCTCATCCCGTTCCGGCATCCGCTCGTCACGGCGCTCATGGCCGGCACGATCACGCAGCTCGTCGGACCGCGGCTGATCCTCGGCTTCGGCGCCGGAACGTTCGACCACGAGTTCGAGGCGATCGGATGGGGCGACCTCGACCGGGTCGAGGCCGTGCGCTCGAACGCCGAGATCCTGAAGCGCGTCTTCACCGAGAACGACGTGACCTACGACGACGGGATCTTCTCGTTCGAGAACGTCACGATCGAGCCCAAGCCCGTCGGCGGACGCGTGCCGTTCTGGTACTGCGGTGCGACGCCGCGGTCGGCGCGCCTCGCGGCGGAGTACGCCGACGGTTGGATGCCCGGCCGCATCTCGCTGGCGACGATGGAGAAGCGCATCGCGACGATGCGCGACATGACGGATGCCTCGGGCCGCCCGCTGCCGACCGTCGCCGTCATTCCGCCGACCTCCATCGAGGAGACCCGCGAGGAGGCGCTGAAGCACGTGAACATCCCGGGCCTGCTGGCCTGGGCGAACAAGGCGAAGTTCGCAGTCCGCCCGCCCTCGGGTACGTTCGAGACCGTCGAGGACCTGTCGGGCCAGCTCATCGTCGGCAACCCCGACGAGGCCGTCGAGGAGCTCAGGAAGTTCGAGGCGATCGGCACCGAGCACGTCGTCTTCGACTTCCGGTTCAAGTTCGACCGCTTCTTCGAGCAGATCGAGCTGCTCGGCACGGAGGTGCTGCCGAAGATGCGCGAGCACGCGGCCGAGCCGGCCCTGACGTAGGCGATGGGAGCTCCCGTGAGCGTGGAAGAGGGTATTGCGATGACGACGACGACCATCGAGCCGGCCGGAGGCGAGGCATCCGCTGCCCCGCTGATATCGGTGCGCGACCTGACGGTGAGCTACGACGTGGCACGCACCGGATCGAAGCTCATCGCGATCGAGGGCGTCGACCTCGACGTGCGCGAGGGCGAGTTCGTGACCGTGCTCGGCCCGTCGGGCTGCGGCAAGACGACCTTCATGAACGTGATCGCGGGGCTCGTGAAGCCCACCGCGGGGCAGGTGCTCGTGGCCGGGGAACCGGTCACGGGCCCCGGCCCCGACCGGGCGGTCGTGTTCCAGGACTACGCGCTGCTGCCGTGGCGCACGGTCTTCGACAACGTGAAGTTCGGGCTCGAGATGCAGAAGAGCCTGCGGGGCGGCGGATGGCGCGACCGCGTGCAGGAGGCGATCGAGCTCGTCGGCCTCAGCGGGTTCGAGCACTCCTACCCGCGCGAGCTCTCCGGCGGCATGCAGCAGCGCGTGGGACTCGCCCGCGCGATCGTGGCGCAGCCGCGGATCCTGCTCATGGACGAGCCGCTCGGCGCGGTCGACGCGCTGACGCGCGAGGTCATGCGGGCCGAGATCGAGAAGCTGATCGCGGCCACGGGGAAGACGGTCCTGTTCATCACGCACTCCATCGAGGAGGCGATCCTGCTCGGCGACCGGATCGTGGTGTTCAAGAGCCACCCGGGTGCGATCAAGGAGGTCATCGAGACCGGACTCGATCGCCCGCGCTCCGAGCGCAGCATCCAGAGCGACCCGCGCTTCCTCGAGCTCCGCGATCACCTCTGGGACGCCCTGCAGGGTGAGGCGGCCGCAGCGGCGGTGTCGAAGTGAGCACGTTCCTCGCCTCGGGGCCGAACCTCGGACGGGGCGGCATCGCGGCGTGGCTCGCCGGGCTCAGCGGGCGCGGCAAGGCGCTCGTCCTGGCGGGCGAGGTCGTCGTGATGCTCGTCGTGTGGGAACTCGTCGTCGGCGTGTTCGGCTGGATCAACCCGGTGTTCTTCCCGCCGCCGTCGGCCGTCGCGCAGGGCTTCGTCGAGCTCGTCCAGAGCGGCGCGCTCGCCGCGAACCTGACGGTGTCGATCCAGGCGTGGCTCACGGGCTTCGCGATCGCGGTCGTCATCGGCATCCCCGTGGGCCTGCTGATGGGGTCGGTGCTCCCGGTCGACCGGATCGTCGGCCCGATCGCGTGGACGATCTACGCGACCCCGACGATCGCGTACCAGCCGCTCGCGAAGGCGTGGTTCGGGTTCGGCATCGGCCCGGTGATCTTCCTCGTGACGATCAGCGCGCTGTTCCCGATCCTGCTCAACATCGCCGCGGGCATGCGCACGACGAACCAGTCGATCATCAACGCCGGCCGCGTCTACGGAGCGAACCGGTTGCAGCTGTACCGTTCGGTGTTCCTGCCGTCGACCGTGCCGTTCCTGTTCGCGGGGCTCCGGCAGGCGGTCGTGCTGGCGACGATCGGCATGGTCGTCGCCGAGCTGGCCGGGTCGTCGTCGGGCATGGGGGCGCTCATCATCCGCGCCGCCAACACGTACCAGACCGACCAGGCGTTCGCGGCGATCGCAGTCGTCGTGGTGTGGAGCGTCGGCATGACCCAGGTGGTGACCCTCATCGAACGCTGGGTCGCACCGTGGACGAGGAAGGGCCGACGATGAGCGTCACGTCAGCGACCGGGACCAACCGGATCGTCCGTCCGCGGCGCGTGGTGCGCACGGGCGAGGCCAAGTGGGGCCTGCTGCTGTTCGCAGTGGTGGCCGGCATCGTGCTCGTCTGGGAGGCGGCGGTCAGCTGGTTCCAGCTGGTGCCCGCCGCGTTCCTGCCACCGCCGTCGGAGATCATCGTCGCGTTCGTGCGCCTGCTCGGCGAGCCCGAGTTCTGGGCGGCGTTCGCCTACAGCATGACCAACGTGCTGATCGGCCTCGCGATGGCGATCGTGGTCGGCGTGGTGGTCGGCCTCGCGGTCGGCTGGTCGCCGGTGCTCCGGTTCACGGTCGCGCCGTTCCTGTGGCTGCTGTACTCGACGCCGAAGGTGGCACTCGCGCCGCTGTTCATCCTCGTCCTCGGGCTCGGCAACGAGTCGAAGATCGCGCTGGTGTTCCTGCTCGCGGTGTTCCCGATCATCCTCAACACGATGGAGGGCGCCGTCACGGTGAGCCCGTCGCTCGTCAACGCCGGCCGGGTCTTCGGCGTGAACGGCGTGTACCTGGGCTGGAAGGTGATCTTCCCGGCGACGCTGCCGTACAGCCTGTCGGGCATCCAGCGCGGTGCCGCGCTCGGCTTCACGGGCGAGGTGCTCGGCGAGTTCCTGGGCGGCACGGGCGGTCTCGGGCACCTGCTCGAGTTCGCGGCGTACCAGTTCATGATGGCCGAGGCGATCGCGATGGTGATCGTCATGGTCATCATCGCCAACCTCACGCTGTGGCTGATCTCGGCGCTGCGGCGCCGACTCGCCCCCTGGTACGACGATCGCAAGATCGTCGGGGCGTCGTAGGAGCACGTATGGAGAAGCAGATCGTGGAGCCCGTCGGGGTCTACCCGCCGACGGCCGACTTCAGCCAGGCCATCCGCGTCTCGGGCGGCGACCTCGTCTTCGTGAGCGGGATCATCGGCATGCGACCGGATGGCACGATGCCCGCCGCCGCCCGCGAGCAGGTCGAGCTCGCGTTCGCCAACCTGGCCGCGGTGCTGGATGCCGCGGGCGCGACGCCATCCGATGTCGTCAAGGTGAACGTGTTCGTCCGCGACGACTTCCGCCTCGTCCGCGACGACGTGCGCGAGATCCGCGCGCGGTACTTCACGCACGACTTCCCGGTGTCGACGCTCGTGCAGGTCGCCGGCTTCGCCGGCCCCGAGTACCGCTTCGAGATCGAGGCGATCGCGGCGGTGCCGTCGCGGGCGGATGCCGCGGCGGCGGTCGTTGCGCCCGCCCGCGCGTCGGGCGGCTGACGCGGCATCCGCCCGCCCCCAAGACTGCCGGCCCTCGTCTCATGCGCGATGACGGGGGCCGGCTGCCGGCGTTCGCCCGTCACCGCTCGGCTCTCGTCTCTGGGACCGGCTTCCGGGCTCCGCTGCCGGGTGGGAACGACGTCACCATCGGCGGGTGTGAATCCCGTTGGACCCACCGAAACTGACGACGACCGCCGCCGCCGATCCGCGCTCACGGTCGGTCCCACCTGGTCTCGCTGCGGCGCGGCAGCGTGGCAGCAGGCGGGGCCGCTCTGAGCGACCGGCTACCGGGCGTTTGGCAGACTGGCGCGCCAGCTGTCGAGGGCTTCGTATTGCGCTGCGATGTCGGCGAAGACGTCGCTGCTGTCGGCGAGGTCGAACACCTGCTTTCGGTATTGCCGCCGCAGCGGCAGTCGGAGGTGTTCGAGCTCGGGCAGGTCGAGGAGGGGTGAGAGATCGGCGTCGAGCAGGCGGATGCCGGGCAGTGCCAGTGTCCGAAGGCGGGTGAGGGATCTGACCCATCCGAGGTCGGGCAGGGTGACGCTCGTGTCTGATCCGGGGTGTCCGTTGCCGAACTCGAGCGCGGCGAGTCGCGTGAACGCGCCGAGCGAGGTCGGATCGTCGAGTCGGTGTGCGGCCTCGACGCTCAGATCAGTCAGGTTCTCCAGGGCGGTGAGCGGTGCCAAGCTGACCAGGCTCGTCGCCCCGCCGAGCCCCAGCGCGCGGAGTTGATCGTGGCGGCCGAGGGCGGTCACGTCACGGTACGGGCCCCACTTCACGTGCACCTGCTGCAGTTGCGGTTGCCCCGCGAGCGAGTCGAGCAGCTCCTGCGGAACGCGCGAGACGAGATGCAGGCGGACAAGCGTTGTCGACGCCGTTGCTACGCAAGGGCCCAAGGCAGCCAGCCCATGACGTTGCGCAAGAGGATCGGCGTAGGGCTGGGCTGCCGCGTTCGGCACGCGGATGACCGAAGTGCGACGGCGCAGGTGGGGCTGGTCTCGAAGTAGGGTCCAGTGGTGGCATATCCCCGCGGAGCCGGTGAGAGATGGTGAGCGTTGACGCCGTCTCCGCCATGGTCGCTGGATCCTGCGAGATGGTCAGCGCAGATTCCCGATATCGGATCGACCCGGATCGCCCGTTCGCGAGAACCGGTCTGGGTTGGCGCTACTGCATCGGGGTGTTCTGGGCCGCGTTGTTCATCGTCGCGATGGCCGTCTCCCTCTGGTTCGCGCTGTCCGACGGCGAAGTCCTCCTCATCGTCGGCACACCCGCTCCGGGCCTTCTCATGCTGAGCGTCGGTCTGGTGGCGGGAGCCGTGCTCGCGCTCCTCCCCAACCTGCATGGACGACTGCGGATCATCGCGGCCGAGAACGGCGGCGATCTGTTCGTCATGGGTGCAACGCCGTTCGCCGGGACGTACCTGTTCGTCACGGAGGAATGCATCGTGGCGTTCGATCGCCGCGGATCGCTGCTCGGCAGGTGGCGTGCGAAGGAGATCGACGCGGTCGCGCTCAGGCGGTTCGGCAACGCGGTCGGCGTGGTGCTTTTCGCCCACGACCGCTGCTTCGAGCTCTCGATATCGGCGCGAGCCGGCGGTCCGTTCGCGCCCGCGTGGTCGACCGGCGGGGCGCTCGATCGAACTGAATTGCGCCGTGCGATCGAGGCACGCCTCCGACGATGCGGGATCCCGGTCATGATGAGCGATTCCGCCCCCGGGTGACCATGCACGACCCTTCCAGGTTCCGCTCGCACTGAGGGATCGTCGCACGCACCACGGGGCACGGGACACGCGACGGGCCCCGCCGTCATGCGCTGCGGCGGGGCCCGTCGTGATGCCGCGTGGGCATCGTGAGGTGTCGGGGTCAGGGGTAGGGGAGCGTCTCCGGGCCGGCGTTGTCGAGCCCGAGGAGTTCCTGCGCCTTCTCGAGGTAGACGAGCTGGGACTCGTCGAACTCGATCGGTTCGAGGCTCTGCGTCTCGACGGTCGTGTCCCAGGCCTCGGCGTCGAAGTACAGGTTCTGGCATGCCAGGTGACCGTCGAGGACCCAGGGACTGTCGGAGCCGCGGAGCGCCTCGACGTCGAAGTCGTTCGCCTCGTAGATGTCGAGCACCTCGTCGACGTTCTCGGGGAACTCACCGGGCGCCGGGGCGGTGACGAAGTCGACCGCCTTCAGCGTCGCCCGCAGGAACCGCACGAGCGTGTTCGGGTTCTCCTCGACGTAGCCGCTGCCGGCGACCATCAGGTCGTTCGCCCAGTTGCGCAGCGCCTCCACGGGGAACTCCGCACCGGCCTCCTCGAGCGCCGGACGGTCGTCGCCGTAGAACGGCTGGAGGGTGATCCGGTCGTTCACGAAGAACTCCGTCCACGACTCCGAGCCGGGTCCG
The DNA here is from genome assembly GCF_009674665.1 of Agromyces kandeliae. Lineage (GTDB taxonomy): Bacteria > Actinomycetota > Actinomycetes > Actinomycetales > Microbacteriaceae > Agromyces > Agromyces kandeliae. The sequence goes on along the minus strand of NZ_WKJD01000012.1, from coordinate 64,445 downwards.
GGGTAGACGACCTCGACGTTCACGCCCTCGAGGTCCCAGCCCTCCTCTGCGAGCACGCGGGCCCGTTGGAACTCGGCGGGGTCGCCTGGGGTGCCGGCGAGCACGATCGAGGTGCCCTCGAGGTCCTCGGCCGAGTCGATGTCGGGCTGCACCGCGAAGTCGAAGTTCTGCCGGCAGTAGTGGCCCGAGACGAGGTCGACCTCGACGCCGCCGCGCACGGCCTCGATGACGGTTCCGGTCGATTCCACGCCGATGTCGGCGCTGCCGGATGCCACGGCCGCGGTGACGTTGTCGGCGGTGATCACCTCGACCTCGAGTCCCTCCTCCTCGTAGTAGCCGAGGTCGGTGGCGAGCACGTACATCGAGTACATGGTGATGTCGGGGAAGGGGATGGCCACCGTGATGTCGGTGTCCTCGGCCGCGCCGGGCTCGCCGTCGGCGAGTTCGACCGGTTCGGTGTCGTTGTCTGCTGCGGGCGCGCCCGCGGCACAGCCGGTGAGCAGTGCGAACACTGCGATGCCGGCGGCCGCTGCGAGGCCGGAGCGAGGGATGGATCTGCGCATGACTCTCCATTCTTGGCGGGTTGACTCGCGGTCGGCGTCCCGCGGAGAGCGGAGCCTCTCGCGAATTGGTGGATACCGTATCCAAAACGCGCGCTGCTGTCCACGGTTTCCTGACGTTCGTCTTCGGAGGACGATGGGAGCGACATCGGTCTGGACGAACTCGGCCATTTTTGGATACGGTATCCAAAGCGGCGCGGATGCCGCGACCGACCGGAAACGAGGCGAACCGTGCGTGCAGCCCTCCTCCAGGCCCATGGCCTCGACGGACTCGACGTCGCGCGAGTCGACGTGCCCGAGCCTGGCGCGGGCGAGGTGCTCATCCGGGTCGAGTCCGTCGGCGTGAACCAGCTCGACCTCAACGTCATCGCGGGCCACGGGCCCGGCGCAGCCGCCACGCTCCCGCGCGTGCTCGGGATCGACCCCGCCGGCGTGATCGTCGCCGTCGGCGACGGCGTGGCGGGCGACCGCGTGGGGGAAGCGGTGGTCGTCAAGCCGAACATCCCCTGCGGTCGCTGCGACGCCTGCGCCGAGGGCCGCGAGTCGACCTGCCCGGCCCAGCGCGTGGTCGGCGTGCATCGCGACGGCGGCGCGGCCGAGTTCGTCACCGTCCCGGCCGAGGTCGCATTCGACCGCACGGGGCTCCCCGCCGAGGTCGCCACGGCGACCGTGCACAGCCTCCCCATCGTCGTCAACGCGTTCGACGCCGCCGCCGTCCGCGCCGGTGATCGCCTCCTGGTCACGGGCGCGGGCGGCGTGTTGGGCCGGGCCGCCCTCGAGTACGCCGTACACCTCGGCGCCGAGGTCACCGCGGCCACGCGGCATCCGCTCGACGACGCGCCCGACGGGGTGCGGGTGCTCGTCACCGGACCCGACGCCGACCTGACCGGAGCGCTGGCTCCCGCCGACGGCTTCGACGCGGTCGTCGACGTGAGCGGCAGTGCCGCGCTCCTCGGCCAGGCGATCGCCGCGCTCGGGTGGGGCGGTCGCGCGGCCTTCTGCGCGGCATCCGTCGACACGCGTCTCTCGATCGACGCGCGCGAGTTCTACCTCGCCCGCAAGCGCCTCGCAGGCGTCGCGAGCGCCGACCTCGACCAGGTGCGCCGCGCGCTCGACCTCGTGCGCGCCGGGGCCGTCCGACCGCGCATCGGGGCCCGGTACCCACTCGACGACGTCCGGCGCGCGTACCGCGAGTTCCCGACCACGACCCCCGGCAAGGTGATCCTCGATGTCCGCTGACCTCATCGACCGACCGCGACTGCGCGCCTCGCTGCAGCGCATCTCCGAGCGCACCCGCGCCGACGCGGCATCCGCCCGCATGCGCCCCTGGGTCGCCGCGCGACTCGAGGGCGACGTCGCGTCGATCTCCGAGTTCGAGCAGTACGGCACGCACTACTCGTTCCGATCCGACGAGTCCGCCGAGCGCGGCGGGCACGACTCCGCACCGAGTCCGATGCGGTACCTCCTCAGCTCGATCGCGTTCTGCATGCTCGGCTGGGCGGCGAAGACCTGGGCGGCGGCGGATGTCGCGGTGCGCTCGCTCGAGGCCGAGGTGCGGACGTGCCTCGACCTCCGGGGCGAGCACCTCGTCGAGGGCGCGCCGGCGCATCCGCTCTGGTTCGTGGTCGAGCTCCGCATCGACGACGACGCTCCGCCCGAGCAGGCCGTTGCGCTGCTGCGCGAGGCGGCGCGGCGGTGCCCGACGACGTCGCTCGTGTCGAAGGCCGTGCCGCTGCACCTCGTGCTCGTCCAGCGCGGCTGGACGGTGCTCGACACCCGCCCCGACGACCTCAGGAACGAGCACCGAGAGGAGCAGGCCCGATGAATCGCGATCACGACACCGGCGACGGGGTGAACGGCGCGGGCCCGCTGGCGGGCATCCGCGTCATCGAACTCGGCCAGTACATCTCCGGGCCCTACGCGGCCAAGCTCCTCGCCGACCTCGGCGCCGACGTGGTGAAGGTCGAGTCGCCGGACGGCGACCCCATGCGGCGCTGGGAGGGTCGCGGGGCGATGAGCCCGCAGTTCGCCGCGTACAACCGCGGCAAGCGCGCGGTGTCGCTCGACCTGAAGAGCGACGAGGGGCTCGCCGCACTGCGCGAGCTCGCGGGCGGGGCGGACGTGCTCATCGAGAACTTCCGTCCCGGCGTCGCCGACCGGCTCGGATTCGGCCCCGACGCGCTGCGCGAGCTGAACCCGAGCATCATCACCTGCTCGATCACGGGCTTCGGCCCCGACGGGCCCTACGCCGCGCGGCCCGCGTACGACACGGTCATCTCGGCCGTCGGCGCGATGTACAGCCAGGTCGTGCCGGCCGACACGCTCCGCCCGCTCGGCCCGGCGTTCTCCGACCTGCTCTCGGGTCTCTCCGCGTCGCAGGCGATCCTCGCGGCGCTCCACGCCCGCGGGCGGCGCCCGGGCGGCGGGGGCGAGCACGTCGAGGTGTCGATGGTCGGCTCGCTCATCGACTTCCTCACCGAGGCCGCGTCGACCTACCTCGAGACCGGGCAGGTCGCCGGGCCGGACTCGCGCCCGCGACGCGCCCAGGCGTATGCCTGCGTCGGCTCCGACGGCAAGGCGTTCGTCATCCACATGTCGGTGCCCGAGAAGTTCTGGACGGGCCTCCTCGACGTGCTCGAACGACCCGAACTGGCGCACGACCCGCGCTTCGCGACGCGCGAGGCCCGCGTTCGCAACTACGACGAGCTCGACGCCGAGCTCAAGGCGATCACCGAGCGGATGCCGCGGCAGCACTGGCTCGACCGGCTCGCCGCGCACGACATCCCGCACGGGCCGCTGAACACCGTCGCCGACCTGTTCGACGACCCGCAGATCGCCTCGATGGGCCTCGTCGAGGAGATCGAGGGGCCGGATGGCGCGCCGCTGCGCGTTCCCGCACCGAGCACCGTGTTCCACGTCAGCGGACGGCCCGCGCTGCGGGCGGCGCCGATGCTCGGCGCGGGCGACGCCGATTCGCTCGCCCGCGGGGCGACATCCGTCGCCCCCGCCCACGACCTCGCACCGGAAGGGACCCGCGCATGACCAGCCCCGACGACCTCGTCGCCATCGACGTGCACACCCACCCGCAGACCGAGGAGTTCCTCGCCGCGATGGGCAAGCGCCACCAGCAGATGGCGAAGCACTTCGGGCGTGAGCGGCCCGTGGTCTCGTTCGCCGAGCAGGCCGATCAGTACCGCGAGCGGCGCATGATGGCCGTCATCGTGAATTCGGACTCCGAGACCACGTCGGGCATCAAGGGAGCGCCCAACGACCTGCTCGGGCGCGCGCAGGCCGATCACCCCGACGTGTTCCTCGCGTTCGCGGGCATCGACCCGTGGAAGGGCGAGGCGGCGATCGCCGAGATCCGGCGCATGCACGACGAGTACGGCATCAAGGGCGTCGGCGAGCTCAACCCGTCGCGGCAGAAGTTCCTCGCGAACGATGCGCGGTTCTTCCCGATCTGGGAGGCCTGCGCCGAGCTCGGGCTCGTCGTCATGTTCCACTCGGGCTTCCCGGGCGCTGGCGCCGGCACTCCGGGCGGTGGCGGCTACCGGCTCGAGAACGCCAGGCCCGTGCCCTACATCGACGACGTGGCCGCCGAGTTCCCCGAGCTGAAGATCATCAGCGCGCACCCGGCCTGGCCGTGGCACCTCGAGAACCTCGCGATGGTGTGGCACAAGTCGAACGTCTACCTCGACCTGTCCGGTTGGGCGCCGAAGTACCTGCCGCCCGAGGTCGTGCGCTACGCCGACTCGCTCATCACCGACCGCGTCCTGTTCGGCTCGGACTGGCCCGTGATGACCGCCGATCGTTGGATGGACGAGTTCGCCGAGCTGCCCTTCAAGGACGAGTCGCGGCGGAAGATCCTGCTGGACAACGCCCGCGGGCTGTTCGGGATCTGAGACCCGACCCCGCGACCGAGGAAAGGAACCCGATGGCCGAGCTCGTGCTCGCTGCGGTTACGCCGCACAACCCGCTCCTCTGGCGGGCCATGACCGATCCCGTGCCCGACGACCTGCAGCCGATCGCGGCGAACTTCGCCCGCATCCGCGAGGCGGTCGTCTCGCACGAGATCGACGTGCTCGTCGTCATCGGCACCGACCATCTCCGGCAGTTCTTCTACGACAACTCCCCCGCCTTCGCCATCGGGAAGGCCGACGCCTACCACGGCACCTGGGAGAACGAGGTGCGCACGTTCGGCATGGAGTACGCCGAGCTGACCGGCCACCGCGAGCTCGCGGATCGGATCGCGGGGCGCAGCGTGCAGCCCGACGCGATCGACTTCTCGGTGAGCCTGGAGTGGCGCCTCGACCACGCGTTCGTCATCCCGCTGCAGTACGTGCGGCCGGAACTCGACATCCCGGTCGTGCCCATCCATGCGAACGCGTCGATGCCGCCCGTGCCGTCGGTGCGCCGGTTCGTCGCGTTGGGGGAGCACCTGCGACGCGCGATCGACGAGTGGGACTCGGATGCGCGGGTCGGGATCCTCACGTCCGGACACATGGCGAACGACGTGGGCGGCCCGCGCACGTTCGCCGGGTCACCGGACCCCGCGTTCGACGCGCTCGCCGCCGGATGGATGCGCGACGGCGACCTCGACGGCGCGATCCGAGTGTGCAGCGAGGTCGACCGCCTGACGGAGGCCGGCAGCATGACCTCGCAGTTCCTGAACGCGGTCGCGGCGCTCGCGGCGATGGGCGGCCGCGCCGCCGATGTCGTCGACGTGCCCGAGTCGCGCTTCTCCACGAGCCCGTTCTTCCTCTGGAGCACCCACTGATGAGCAGGTACATGGTCGACAAGTTCATCCGGGCGGTCGAGCTCGGCGACGCGACCGTCGCCGAGTACGTCGCCGATCCGCCCGCGTTCGTCGAACGCTGGCTCGCGGGCGGCGGGACGCCCGCCGGGCCGACCGACGACCGGGTGCTCACCGAGGCCGAGCGCGCCGCGTTCGCCGCGCGCGACTTCGGGGCGCTGTACTCGCTCGGCGCGCACCCGTACCTCCTGTGGCACTTCACCGAGGCCGTCTACGAGCACGAGTACACCGAGGGCTTCGGATGGCGCGAGCTCGTCGAGCGCTACCGTGCCGCCGTCGCACCGCAGGGGCTCGTCGACTACATCCCCTGAACCCGCCGATCGGGCACGGCGGCCCCGGCGATCGCCGTAATCCGCGCGTAAGCGGACGGTAAGCGCACCGTCACCGCTTCCCCGTCGCCGCCGCGACCGGTCGGGCATTGACTGCTGGAAGGCCGTCGGAACCGGCGGTCGAACGGAAGGGGAACCTCATGCACACCACTCGGATCCGCCAGCTGCTCGGTGCGGCGGCCGCTGCCGCCCTCACCGTCGGAGGGGTCCTGGCCGCGGCCCCGGCCGCGAACGCCGCGGGCGTGGGCGGGGCGTCGTTCTGGGTCGACGGCACCCAGTACCGCACGGTCGGCACGCCGACCGACTTCTCGGGAACCGGCGCGCCCGCCGGATCCTTCCAGCCGATCTACGCCTTCCCGGAGGGGACGCAGACCAACGTCGCGACGGCCGCGCCGGGCGACCCGGGGTACCGCGGCGGGCGCTGGGTCGTCACCGAGGTGCTGCTGCCGAACGGCTATCCGGCGGCGCTCGCCTCCGGCGACCTCGACGGCGACGGCGTGCTCGACTCCGACGAGGAGCTGTGGGCGGCGGCCGACGCGGGCGACCTCGCCGTGGGCGGGGTGCTCCGGTACTTCGAGTGCCCGGTGATCCCGCTGCCGCGGAGCGGCGGCTGAGTCAGTCGCGACCCTCGGGTGCGGTGCCGGCCGCGGCCTCCACGGCCAGGTCGAGCGCCGCACCCGCGAGCGCGGCCGAGGTGTCCGTGTCGCGCATCCAGAGCGGGGCGGATGCCGCGGCGAACCCGTCGGCGACGAGCCCCGGCACCGCCGCGGCATCCGCCTCGTCGACGAGCCACGCGTCGAGCACGCCGCCCGCCGTGCGGGCCCCGTAGTGCCGCGCGACCGCCGCGGCATCCGTCTCGACGCCGATCGCCGACAGGCAGGCGTCGGCCATGCCGCGCACGACGCGTCCGCCGATGATGGGGGAGACGCCGACGACGGGCGCGCGCGTCGCGGCGAGCGCCCCGCGGACGCCCGGGATCGCGAGGATCGTGCCGATCGAGACGACCGGGTTCGACGGGGCGAGGAGTACGACGTCGGCCTCGGCGATCGCGGCCTCGACGCCGGGTGCCGGCCGGGCGTCGGCGAGGTCGCGCTGCGCGAAGCCGAGCGCCGGGATGGAGGCGCGGTAGCGCGTCCACCACTCCTGGAAGTGGAGTTCGGCGCGCCCGCCGGCATCGGGGTGGCCGGGGTCGATGCGCACCTGCGTGTCGACCTCGGCGTCGGTCGCGGGGACCAGCCGGACGCCGAGTCGCCAGCGTCGCTGAAGGCGCTCGGCGACCTGCGAGGGGGTGAGCCCGTCCCGCAGCCACGACGTGCGCGCGAGGTGCGTGCCGAGGTCGAGGTCGCCGAGGGTGAACCAGGGCCAGCCGACGCCCCATTCGCGCAGCTCCGCGGCGACCCGCTCGGACTCGCCCGCGCGACCCCAGCCCCGTTCGGCGTCGTTGACGCCCGCGAGCGCGTAGAGCAGCGAGTCGAAGTCGGGCATGAGGCGCACGCCCGAGAGCCACAGGTCGTCGCCGGTGTTCACCACGACGGTCACGTCGGCCGAGGTCGCCGCCGTGCCGTCGGCGGCGGGTTCGGCGCCTGCCTCCGCCGGCCACCGTCGTGCGCACTCCTCGCGAACCCCGCGGACGAACCGCGCTCCACCGACCCCGCCCGCGAGCACCGTGATCTTCACCGTTCCACGCTAGCGCCGGCGGGCGCGGCTCAGGCGTCGCGAACCAGCACCAGCGAGCCCGACGCGCGCCCGGAGCGGAGGTCGTCGACCGCGGCATCCGCCCGCTCGAACCCGTACGGCGTCGCCGTGGGCCCGATGCCGAGTCGCAGCGCGAGCCGCAGGAACTCGTCGCCGTCGGCCCGCGTGTTCGCGGTGACCGTCCGCAGGTCGCGCTCGAGGAAGAGGTGGTCGGCGTAGGTCATCGACGGGACGTCGGTCATGTGGATGCCCGCGAGCACCACCGTGCCGCCGCGCGTCGTCGCCTCGAGGGCGACCGGGACCAGGTCGCCCGCCGGCGCGAACACGATCGCCGCGTCAAGCGGTTCGGGCGGAGCATCCCGCTCGTCGCCCACGAACCCGAGGCCCAGCTCGTGCGCGAGCCGTCGGTTCGCCTCGCCGCGGGTCATCGCGACCACGTCGGCTCCCGCTGCCATCGCGAGCCGCGCGGTCAGGTGCGCGCTCGACCCGAAGCCGTAGAGCCCGAGTCGACCGCCGGGCGGCAGGTTCGCGCGGCGGAGCGCGCGGTAGCCGATGATGCCCGCGCAGAGCAGCGGGGCGACGGCGACGGGGTCCGCGTCGGACGGCAACGCGTACGCGAACGCCTCGGGCACGGTGGCGAACCGCGCATAGCCGCCGTCGGCGTCCCATCCCGTGAACCGCGCGTCGGGGCAGAGGTTCTCCCGGCCCGACCGGCACCACCGGCACGCACCGCACGTCCCGCGCAGCCAGGCGATCCCGACGAGGTCGCCGACCGCACTGCGCCGCACGCCGGGTCCGGTCGCGACCACCCGGCCGACGACCTGATGCCCCGGGACGACCGGGCTCCGATGCGCCTCGAGCTCGCCGTCGATCACGTGCAGGTCGGTGCGGCAGACGCCGCACGCGGTGACCTCGACGACGAGCTCGTCCCCGAGGGGCTCCGGTTCGGGCAGCGTCGAGGGCATCAGCCGTCCGTCGCCGTACGTCGTCCAGGCATCCATCTCCCGGTCCCCCTCCCGGCTCGGGCGGCGGTCGGGCCGTCGCCCGTCGCCTCGACTGCCAGCGTGCGCCGGACGGCGGCGCGCGTCGGGGACGAAGGTCACCCCGCGGCATCCGCCCGGACCGGCTCGATGGCGAGGACCAACGGCCTCGCGTCCGCGGCGACGGGCGCGCATGCTGGAGGCATGTTCCGTGACCGCGCCGACGCGGCGGCCGCCCTGCTGGAGCGGCTCGAGGCGTTCCGCGACGAGGACGTCGTGGTCCTCGGGCTGCCGCGCGGGGGCGTGCCGGTCGCCGCCGCGGTCGCCGAGGGCCTCGACGCGCCGCTCGACGTGATCGTCGTCCGGAAGCTCGGCATCCCGGGGCAGTCCGAGGTGGCGATGGGGGCCATCGGCGAGGGTGGCGTGCGGGTCGTCGACGACGGCCTCGTGCGGCGCGCGCGCGTGTCGGATCGGCGGTTCGCCGATGTCGAGCGCGAGGAGCAGCGGACCCTCGACCGCCGCGTCGCGCAGCTGCGGGGCGGCCGCGAACCCGAGCCGCTCGCGGGCCGCACGGCGCTCGTCGTCGACGACGGCCTCGCCACCGGTGCGACCGCCGAGGCCGCGTGCGAGGTGGCCCGCGCCCGCGGCGCCCGTCGCGTCGTGCTCGCGGTCCCGGTGGCGCCGAAGGATGCCGCGTCCCGCGTGCCGTCGGCCGACGCCCTCGTCGCGGTCGAGGTCCCGGACTGGTTCATGGCGGTCGGGCAGGCCTACGCCGACTTCCGGCAAACGACCGACGAGGAGGTCCTCGCGCTCCTCGAGGCGGCCCGGGCGCGTCGGTCGGGTCTCGCGTAGCGTGGCCGCATGCCCGACTACGGCCGCCCGATCGAGTTCGGAACGTTCATCACGCCCTCGGCCCTCGAGCCCGAGCACACGGTCGAGCTCGCGCTCGCGAGCGAGCGGGCCGGGCTCGAGTTCGTCACGTTCCAGGACCACCCGTACCAGCCGCGGTTCCTCGACACCTGGACGCTCATGAGCTGGGTCGGCGCACGGACGAGTCGCATCCGCATCTCCGCGAACGTGCACAACCTGCTGCTCAGGCCGCCGGCCGTGCTCGCCCGCGCCGCGGCATCCCTCGACCTGCTCACGGGCGGTCGCGTCGTGCTCGGCCTCGGCGCGGGCGGGTTCGCACCGGCCGCGGTCGCGATGGGCGCGCCGAGCCGCACGCCCGCCGAGCAGGTCGGCGCGCTGGGCGAGGCGATCACCGTCATCCGCGAACTGCAGGACACGGATGCCTCGGGCGGCGTGTTCCTGCACAACGAGCACTATCCGATCCGCGGCGCCAAGCGCGGGCCCGCCCCCGTGCAGCGGCCCATGCCGATCTGGCTCGGCGTGCTCCGGCCGAAGGGCCTCCGGCTCCTCGGGAGCGCTGCCGACGGGTGGTTGCCGTCGCTCGGGCGCCTCGAGCACGGCGCGGACTCCCTCGATGCGGGGCACGAGGTCATCGACGGCGCGGCGCGCGCCGCGGGACGCGAGCCCCGGAGCATCCGTCGCCTGCTCAACGTCGGGCCTCGCACCACCGACCCGGAGACGCTCGCCGAGCTGGCGACCCGGCACGGCGTGGACACGTTCGTCGTCGTCGGCGACGACGAGGCGCTCATCGAGGAGCTCGGGGCCCGGATCGCCCCGGAGACCCGGGCGATCGTCGCCGAACGGCGGGCCGCGGCGGGCTGAACCGCGCGCGGAATCCGGCATCCACCGCGATCGGGACCTCCGCCCTCTGGACCTCGCGGCCTCGGCGCGCAACGATGGACGCACGGAACCGCACCGGCGCGGGAGGCCCCATGAACTCGGCATCGCCCCAGACCCACCGGACCGTCGCCCTCGTGGGCGCTTCGGGCTCGGGGAAGACCACACTCGCTGAGGCGCTCCTGCATCGCGCCGGCGCGATCCCGCGGACGGGATCCGTCGAACAGGGGAACACCGTCTGCGACCACGAGCCCGAGGAGATCGCCCGCCATACGAGCCTCGGGCTCTCGCTCGCCCACCTCGACTGGACGGGTCCCGACGGCACCGCGTACACGGTGACCCTCGCCGACACCCCCGGGCACCCGGACTTCGTGGGCGCCGTCGACGCGGCGCTGTCGGTGGCGGACGTCGCGCTCATCGCGGTCAGCGCGGTCGACGGCGTCGTCGCCGGGACGCGTTCGGCGTGGGACGCCGCCGAGGCCGCGGGCGTGCCGCGCGTCGTCGTCGTCACGCAGGAGGACAAGGCGCGGGCGGACTTCCGCGGCGCGCTCGCGCAGCTCCGCTCGGAGTTCGGCGAGCACCTCTGGGCGCTCGAGCTGCCGATCGGCGAGGAGGCGGCGTTCCGGGCGATCGCGGACGTGCTGAGCGAGGAGGCGCACGTCTACGACGGCGACGGGACGCACCACGACGAGCCGCTCCCGCCCGAGGCCGAGGCCGAGGAGCACGCGATGCACGTCGAGGTGACGGAGGACATCGTCTCGCACGACGACGCGCAGCTCGAGGCGTACCTCGAGGGCGAGGAGCCGTCGGCCGCGGAGCTCGAGCGGACGTTCGCGCGCGAGGTCGCCGAGGGCGAGGCGGTGCCGGTGCTCGTGTGCTCGGGGGCCAGCGGGACGGGCGTCGACCGGGTCGCGGACCTCGTCTGCGAACTGACGCCCGCCGCGACCGAACGCGACGGGCGCATCCTCGTCGGGGAGGGGTCGGGCGGGTCGGAGCTGAAGGTCGCGCCCAAGGAGGACGGGGACACGCTCGTGCACGTCTTCCGGACGGTCGCCGACCCGTTCGTCGGCCAGGTTTCGATGCTCAAGGTGCTCTCCGGCACGCTCCGCACCGGCGACAAGCTGCGGAACGCGACGACCGGCGCCGACGAGCGGATCCACGGACTGTTCCGGCTCCGGGGGGCGGAGCACGTGACCGCCGGGACGCTCGCCGCGGGCGAGGTCGGTGCGGTGGCGAAGCTCACGGGGTCGCCGTCGGGCTCGCTGCTCTGGACGCGGTCGTCGGGCACGGCCCGACCGGCGGCGATGCCGCCCCGCCCGCCCGTCTACGCGGTCGCGCTCGAGCCGGCGTCGCAGTCCGACGACGAGAAGCTGCCGGTCGCGCTCGCGCGGCTCACCGCCGAGGATCCGACGCTCGTCGTCGACCGGGCTGGCGAGTACACGGTGCTCCGCGGGCTCGGCGACACGCACGTCGCGGTCGCGGTCGAACGGCTCGCGCGCGTGTTCGGCGTGCACGTCGAGACCGCGCCGGCGCCGGTGGCGTTCCGGGAGACGATCGCGGGGTCGGCCTCGGTCGAGGGGAAGCTCAAGAAGCAGTCGGGCGGGCACGGCCAGTTCGCGGTCGTGCAGTTGAACGTCTCGCCGCTTCCGCCCGGCGAGGGGTTCGAGTTCGTGGACTCGGTCACGGGCGGCGCGGTGCCGCGGCAGTACATCAGCGCGGTGGAGAAGGGCGCGCGCGATGCGCTCGCCTCGGGCGGCCCGCAGGGGCACCCGGTCGTCGACGTGAGGGTCGAGCTCACCGACGGCAAGTCGCATTCGGTCGACTCGTCGGACATGGCGTTCCGCACCGCTGCGTCGATCGGCGTCAAGGCGGCGCTCGCCGAGGCCGGGACGGTGCTGCTCGAACCGGTCTCGAGCGTGACCGTGACCGTGCCGAACGACCTGCAGGGCGCCGTGCTCACCGACCTGTCGGGGCGTCGAGGTCGCGTGAGCGCGACCGAGGCGGCGAGCGACGGCCGTGCGCGGGTCGTGGCGCACGTGCCCGAGGCCGAGCTCACGCGGTACGTGCTCGACCTCCGATCGATCACGGCCGGCCAGGCCGAGCTGACGATCACGCCCGACCACTACGCGAAGGCGCCGAGCGCGGCGCGCGCGTGATCGGGGCCGGGGGCTAGTACCCGCCCGCCGCCAGGTGCTGCCCTGCGACGGCGAGGGCGTCCGCGACCGCCGCGGCGTCCTCGCGCACCGCGCCCACCGTCACGCGCACGAACTCGTGGCCGTTCCGGCGGGAGGCGCCGGCGACGGGTGCACCGTTGGCCGCCGCGAGGAACGGGGTCCCGCCCGCCACGCGGATGCCGGCCGCCGCGAGCTGCACGAGCGTCGACCGCTCCGAGAGCACGGGCATCCACAGGTTGATGCCGTCGGCGTGCATCACCGGGATGCCGCGCGACCGCAGCGCGTCCCCGAGCGCGCGCTGGCGCGTGTAGTACGCGCGGCGCGCCTCGGCGACGGCGTCGATGGCCGCGCCGTCGGTCAGCAGGTCGAGCAGGATCGACTGGAGCATCCGGCTCGTCCACCCCGGGCCGAGCATGCGCCGCGCCATGATCCGGCCGATGAGGTCGCGCGGGCCGCCGACGGCGGCGATGCGCAGGTCGGGGCCGTGCGACTTCGAGAAGCTGCGCACGTGCACGACGCGGTCGGGCAGGTGCGTGCCGAGCGTGACGTCGCCCTCGGTCGAGATGAGTCCCGAGTGGTCGTCCTCGACGACGACGAGGTCGAGGCCGTGCTCGTCGACGGCCGAGCGGATGACTCCCGCGAGCGCCGCGGCACGGGCCGGCGTCATCGACGCGCCCGTCGGGTTCTGGGCGCGAGGTTGCAGCAGGATGGCCGCGGGCCGGCGACGCAGCGCGACGGCGAGCCCCTCCGGAGACATGCCCTGCTCGTCGATCGCGACCGGCACGGCCTCGGCGCCGAGCAGGTCGAGGAGGTCGAGGAACGGTGGGAAGCCGGGGTGCTCGACGACGACGCGGTCGCCGAATCGCACGACCTGGTCGAGCGTGCGCGAGATGGCGTCGAGCGCACCGTCGACGACGACGATCGACTCGGCCTCGCTGGGCCAGGACCGGCGCAGGACCGCCGCGAGCGCGGGGATCACGGGTTCGGCCTGGTAGCTCCCGACGTCGGCCCGTGCCGACACGCGCGAGAGTGCGGGGCCGAGCGCCGGCAGCAGCAGCGGGTCGGGCGTGCCGCGCGAGAGGTCGAGCCGCACGGGGTCGTCGGGCGGGGCCATGCCGCGCATGCGCATCGCGGGGCCGGCCGAGGCGTCCCGTCGTACGAAGCTGCCCGCCCGGCCGCGCGACTCGATGAGCCCGGCCCGCGCGAGCGCCTGCCACGCCTGGCTGATGGTGGCGGGGCTCACGCCGAGCGACGAGGCGAGTTCTCGCACCGTGGGCAGGCGGACTCCCGCCTCGAGTTCCCCGTTGTTCACGAGCCGCGCGAGGTCGGCGGCGATGCCGCGCGGGGTCGTGTCGGCGAAGGGCGCGAGCGAGGTCAGCTCGGAGACATCCACTCGAATACCTGATCGCACCATTGCCTCCTCACGAAGCAAGGGACAGGATGTTTAACCACCACGTCACAGAGTGAAACAAAAGGGAAATGTTCACGCCGAAGAATAACAGAACGGGTCGCAACCCCGATCTGGCACCCGCCGCCGGTCCCCACCCGGCGTCGATTCTCGGCACCACTGCTCGGCGTCACCGCGCGCACGGCAGGCACTGAGCTCCACGCCTGCACCGCTGGCGGCAACGACGCCGACCGACTCAGGAGGCACCATGACGATCGTTCGAGCGGCCATCACCCAGACCACGTGGACGGGTGACAAGGAGTCGATGCTCGACAAGCACGAGCAGTTCGCGCGCCAGGCGAAGGAGCAGGGCGCCCAGGTGATCTGCTTCCAGGAGCTCTTCTACGGGCCCTACTTCGGCATCACGGAGGACGTGAAGTACTACGACTACGCCGAGCCCGCCGATGGCCCGATCGTCCAGCGCTTCGCGGCCCTCGCCAAGGAGCTCGAGATGGTCATGGTGCTGCCCATCTACGAGGAGGAGCAGCCCGGCGTCTACTACAACACCGCGGTCGTCGTCGACGCCGACGGCACGATCCTCGGCTCGTACCGCAAGCACCACATCCCGAACCTCGACAAGTTCTGGGAGAAGTTCTACTTCCGGCCCGGCAACCTCGGCTACCCGGTCTTCCAGACCGCCGTCGGCCCCATCGGCGTCTACATCTGCTACGACCGGCACTTCCCCGAGGGATGGCGCGAGCTCGGCCTGAACGGCGCGCAGATCGTGTTCAACCCCAACGCGACCAAGCCGGGCCTCTCGAACCGCCTCTGGGAGATCGAGCAGCCGGCGGCGGCCGCCGCGAACGGCTACTTCATCGGCGCCGCGAACCGCGTCGGCCTCGAGGACAACGAGTACGGCGACCTCGCCGTGAACTTCTACGGCAAGAGCCAGTTCGTCGACCCGCAGGGCAACATCGTCGGCGAGTACGGATCGGAGACCGATGAGGAGGTCGTGGTCCGCGACCTCGACATGGACATGATCCGCCAGGTCCGCAACGCGTGGCAGTTCTACCGCGACCGCCGGCCCGAGTCGTACACGTCCATCCCGAAGCCGTAGCCGACGAGACGCGAAGGAGCGAAGTCCATGGCCACCACCCTCATCTCCGGCGGCACCGTCGTCAGCGCCACCGGCCGTTCCGCGGCCGACGTGCTCGTCGACGGCGAGAAGATCGTCGCCGTCCTGCAGCCCGGCAGCGAGCTGTTCGGCACGGATGTCGCGGCATCCGTCGACCGCGTCGTCGACGCCACCGGCAAGTACGTCATCCCCGGCGGCATCGACGCCCACACCCACATGCAGCTCCCGTTCGGCGGCACCGAGGCGTCCGACACCTTCGAGTCGGGCACGATCGCCGCCGCCCACGGCGGCACGACCTCGATCATCGACTTCGCCGTGCAGACGTTCGGCCAGCGACTCGAAGACGGGTTGGCCGCCTGGCACGAGAAGGCCGGCGGCAACTGCGCGATCGACTACGGGTTCCACCAGATCGTCGGCGACGTCAACGAGGCGTCGCTCGAGGCGATGAAGAAGCTGCCCGACGAGGGCGTCACGAGCTTCAAGATGTTCATGGCCTACCCGGGCGTCTTCTACTCCGACGACGCGCAGATCCTGAAGGCCATGCAGGTCTCGCGCGACACCGGCATGCTCACGATGATGCACGCCGAGAACGGTCCCGCCATCGACGTGCTCGCCCAGCAGCTGGTGGACCAGGGCAAGACCGACCCGTACTACCACGGCATCGCCCGGGCCTGGGAGATGGAGGAGGAGGCGACGCACCGCGCGATCATGCTCGCGAAGCTCACGGGCGCGCCCCTCTACGTCGTGCACGTGTCGGCGAAGCAGGCCGTCGAGCAGCTCGCCTGGGCTCGCGACAAGGGCCAGAACGTCTACGGCGAGACGTGCCCGCAGTACCTGTACCTCTCGCTGGAGGACCAGCTCGGTGCACGGAGCGACCAGTGGGGCGCCTTCGAGGGCGCGAAGTGGGTCTGCTCGACGCCGCTCCGCTCGCGCGCCGAGGGCCACCAGGACTCGATGTGGCAGGCCCTCCGCACGAACGACCTGCAGATGGTCTCGACCGACCACTGCCCCTTCTGCATGAAGGACCAGAAGGAGCTCGGCCTCGGCGACTTCCGGAAGATCCCGAACGGCATCGGCTCGATCGAGCACCGCATGGACCTCATGTACCAGGGCGTCGTGACCGGCGAGATCACGCTCGAGCGCTGGGTCGAGCTCACGAGCACGACGCCGGCGCGCATGTTCGGCCTGTACGGCACCAAGGGCGTCATCCAGCCCGGCGCCGACGCCGACATCGTCGTCTACGACCCCAACGGCCACACGTCGATCGGGCTCGACAAGACCCACCACATGAACATGGACTACTCCGCGTGGGAGGGCTACGAGATCGACGGCAAGGTCGACACGGTCATGAGCCGGGGCAAGGTCGTCGTCGATGGCGACGCCTACGTCGGCGCCAAGGGCGACGGGCGCTACCTCAAGCGCGGCCTGAGCCAATACCTCATCTGATCGGGAGAGGAACCCCGCCATGGACTTCGGAGTCGTCCTGCAGACCAACCCGCCCGCCTCGCGGGCGGTCCACCTCGCCAAGCTCGCGGAGCAGTTCGGGTTCAGCCACGTCTGGACCTTCGACTCGCACCTGCTGTGGGAGGAGCCGTACGTCATCCACTCGCAGATCCTCGCCGAGACGCGGCGCGTGACCGTCGGCCCGTTCGTGACCAACCCGGCCACGCGCGACTGGACCGTCACCGCGTCGACGTTCGCGACGCTCAACGAGATGTACGGCAACCGCACCGTCTGCGGCATCGGCCGCGGCGACTCGGCCGTGCGCGTCACCAACGGCAAGCCGGTGACGATGCGCGAGCTGCGCGAGTCGATCCACGTCATCCGCGAGCTCGCGAACTCGCGGGCCGTCGAGTACAAGGGCTCGACGCTGCGGTTCCCGTGGTCGACGGGTTCCGAGCTCGAGGTCTGGGTCGCCGCGTACGGCCCGATGGCCCTGAAGCTCACCGGCGAGGTCGGCGACGGCTTCATCCTGCAGCTCGCCGACGTCGACATCGCCGCGTGGATGATCAAGACCGTGCGGGACGCCGCGGAGGCCGTCGGGCGCGACCCGATGTCGATCAAGTTCTGCGTGGCCGCGCCGTTCTACATCGGCGAGGACCGCGCGCACATGCTCGACCAGTCGCGCTGGTTCGGCGGCATGGTCGGCAATCACGTGGCCGACATCGTGGCCAAGTACGGCGAGCACGGCAGCGTGCCCGACGCGCTCACCGAGTACATCCGCGGTCGCGAGGGCTACGACTACAACACCCACGGCAAGGCCGACAACGACCACGTCGACTTCGTGCCCGACGAGATCGTCGAGCGCTTCTGCGTCCTCGGCACCGCCGAGGAGCACATCGAGAAGCTCAAGCAGCTCGCCGAGCTCGGCGTCGACCAGTTCGCCGGCTACCTCCAGCACGACAACAAGGAGGAGACGATGCGGGTGTACGGCGAGACCGTGATCCCCGCCATGACCGAGCACCTCACGGCGAAGGCATGACGACGACCGCGACGACCCCCCGGGCCAGGCGCGCGCACCGCTGGCGCGCGGTGGCCTGGGGCGTGGTCGGCGTCATCGCGCTCGCCGCGCTCTGGGAGCTGTACAAGCTCGTCGGCCCAGCCGACGGGTGGCTGGTCGGCGCGCAGGAGGGCGTGACGGGCAGCGGCATCCGCCTGCTGCCGCGCACGAGCGACCTGGCGATGCCGCACATCTGGGAGATGTTCGCGCGCATCGTCGAGCCCGTGACCCGGGCGTCGGGCGCGCTGCCGCTCGGCGTGGTCGTGTTGCTCGCGGCGCTCACGAGCCTCGGCGTCGCCGCGCTCGGCTGGCTCGTGGGCGTCGTCGTCGGCTTCGTGCTCGCGCTGCTGATGCTCGGCTTCCGCATCGCGGAGCGCGCGGTGCTCCCCTTCGTCATCCTCAGCCAGACCGTTCCGCTCATCGCGCTCGCGCCCCTCATCCGCAACTGGGGCTCGCGCCTCGAGTTCGGCGCGTTCTCGTGGGAGAGCTGGATGTCGGTCGTGATCATCGCGAGCTACCTCGCGTTCTTCCCGGTCGCCGTCGGCGCCCTGCGGGGCCTGCAGTCGCCGGATGCCGCGCACCTCGACCTCATGCGCAGCTATGCGGCGGGGTGGTGGACGACGCTGTTCCGGCTCCGCCTGCCCGCGAGCGTCCCGTTCCTCATCCCGGCGCTGCGGCTCGCCGCCGCCAACGCCGTCGTCGGCACCGTCGTCGCCGAGATCTCGGTCGGGTTCACGGGCGGCATCGGCCGGCTCATCCTCGAGACCGCGGTCGCCGCGTCGAGCGACCCGGCGAAGCCCTGGGCCCCGATCCTCGGCGCGGTGCTGCTCGGCCTCGTCGCAGCCGGGTTCGTCGCCCTCCTCGCCGCCTTCCTCAGCCCGTTCCGCCGACAGGAGACCGTCGCATGAGCACCCCGAACCCGAGCACGCCCGCCCCCCATCCCTCGGCCTCCGGCGGCGCGACGACGGCCACCGCCGACGCGACCGAGGCCGTCGTCGCCCGGGGCGTCGAGCGCGTCTTCACGGGCGCCAAGGGCGCCGAGGTGACCGCGCTCACGGGCATCGAGCTCACGGTGCACGACGGCGAGTTCGTGTCGCTCATCGGCCCGTCCGGCTGCGGCAAGTCGACCCTGCTCCGGCTCATCGCCGACCTCGACGAACCGACCGCGGGCGAGATCCGGGTCTTCGGCAAGACCTCCCGCCAGGCCCGCATCGACCAGTCGTACGGCATCGCGTTCCAGCAGGCCGGCCTCCTGCCGTGGCGAACCGTCGCGGCGAACATCGAGCTGCCGCTCCAACTGCACGGGGCGGATGCCTCGACCCGCCGCGCACGTGTCGCCGAGCTGCTCGAGCTCGTGGGCCTCGCCGACTTCGCCAAGCACTACCCCGACCAGCTCTCGGGCGGCATGCAGCAGCGCGTCGCGATCGCCCGCTCGCTCGCCGAGCAGCCCCGGCTGCTCCTCATGGACGAGCCGTTCGGCGCGCTCGACGAGATGACCCGCGAGCGCATGCAGACCGAGCTCCTGAAGATCCGCGCCGAGACCGGCGCCGCGGTCGTGTTCGTGACGCACTCGATCCCCGAGGCGGTCTACCTCTCCGACCGCGTCGTCGTGATGTCGCCCCGCCCCGGCCGCATCACCGATGAGATCGACGTGCGCCTCGGCGGCGCGGCGGAGCGCGGGGAGGACCTTCGCGAGGACGCGGCGTTCTTCGCCGGCGTGACCGCCGTGCGCGAGGCGCTGCACGGCCCGGAGGCGACGCCCGCCGCCGGTGCGGCCCGGGGGGTGGACGTGCGATGACGAGCGCAGCGCCGGAGCGCGTCGAGGCCGCGCCGTCGCAGGCGGACCCGACGGTCGCGATGCCCGGGCTCGAGGCATCCGCCCCGCCGCGCCGCCGTCGCCCCGTCGGCGACGGGCCGCTCGCGACCTTCGCGAAGCTCGTCCTGCCGCCGATCGCCCTCTTCGTGGTGCTCGTGGTGCTCGTCGAGCTCGTCGTGGTCGCCGCGGGCATCCCGCCGTTCGTGCTCGCCAGCCCCTCCGCGATCTTCGACCAGCTCGTGCAGTACGCCCCGCAGGTGCTCGCGGCGACCCTCGCGACCGGCCTGAACGCCCTCATCGGCCTCCTGATCGGCGCGATCATCGGGGTGCTGCTCGCGATCGCGGCATCCGTCGCCAGGCCGATCGACGGCATGCTCGCCCCCGTCGTCGCCGCGGTCGCGGTCGTGCCGATCGTGGCGCTCGCCCCGGTGTTCTACACGCTGTTCGGCTCGACGTCGGAGGTCGCGCGCATCCTGATCGCGTCGATCGCCGCGTTCGTGCCCGTGTTCCTGAATACGCTGCGCGGACTCCGTCAGGTGCGGCCCGTGCATCGCGACCTCATGCGGTCGTACGCGGCGACGCCGTCGCAGCTGACCCGGCTCGTCACGATCCCGTCGGCGCTGCCGCACTTCTTCACGGGTCTCCGCATCGCCTCGTCGCTCGCGGTCATCTCCGCCCTCGTCGCCGAGTACTTCGGCGGGCCGCGCCAGGGCCTCGGCTCGGCGATCACGACCGCCGCCGCATCGAGCGCGTACGCCCGTGCGTGGGCGTTCGTCATCGGCGCCATCCTGCTCGGCCTCGTCTTCTTCGTCCTCACCAGCCTGATCGAGAGGATCGCCTCGCGTCACCGATGACCCCGACCCCGGCCGAACCCGGGACCCCGACCCCGCCGGCCGACGCCGTCCGGCCCCAGCCACCGGCATCGCCGGTCGGAACCCGCACCACGAGCACCACCACCAAGAGAGGAATGCACATGAAGCGCAACCGGATCCTCGCGGGCGCGGCGGCAGCAGCCGCGACCGCGCTCGTGCTCGCCGGCTGCTCCAGCGGGAGCAGCGACTCGGGCGACGGCGGCGACACCGCCGACGGCGAGCTCACACCCGTGACCCTGCAGCTGCAGTGGCTCACGCAGGCCCAGTTCGGCGGCTACTACCTCGCCGAGGCGAACGGCTACTGGGAGGAGCTCGGCCTCGACGTCGAGATCATCCCGGGCGCGGTCGACATCGTCCCCCAGGACGTGCTCGCCGCCGGCGACGTCGACTTCGCGATCGCGTGGGTGCCGAAGGCGCTCGCCTCGATCGAGGCCGGCGCGAACATCACGAACATCGCGCAGATCTTCGAGCGCAGCGGCACGTTGCAGGTCGCGTGGGCCGACAGCGGCATCGAGGGGCCGGAGGACCTCTCGGACAAGCAGATCGGCAGCTGGGGCTTCGGCAACGAGTGGGAGCTCTTCGCGGGCCTCACCGAGGTCGACGCGTCGGGCTACACGATCGTGCAGCAGAACTTCGACATGAACGCGCTGCTCAACAAGGAGATCGACGCCGCGCAGGCGATGACCTACAACGAGTACGCGCAGCTGCTCGAGGCCGTGAACCCCGAGACGGGCGAGCTCTACCAGCCCGAGGACTTCTCGGTCATCGACTGGAACGAGGTCGGCACGGCCATGCTCCAGGACGCGATCTGGGCCAACAGCGAGCGGCTCGAGTCCGACCCCGAGTACGCCGAGACCGCGGTCAAGCTGATCCAGGGCGCGATCCTCGGCTGGATCGACCAGCGCGACGACCCGCAGGCCGCGGCCGACGCGGTCACCGCCGCCGGGTCGACGCTCGGCACGAGCCACCAGCTGTGGATGGCCAACGAGATCAACAAGCTCATCTGGCCCTCGACCAGCGGCATCGGCCACATCAACGAGGACCAGTGGGACGCCACGGTCGAGATGGCCCTCATGACGAAGAACCAGGACGGCGCGCAGGTCATCACGACCGACCCGCCGGACGGTTCGTACACCAACGAGTACGTCGACGAGGCCCTCGCGAACCTCGAGGCCGACGGCGTCGACATCCAGGGCGAGGACTACGAGCCCATCGAGGTCACCCTCACCGAGGGCGGCAACTGACCGACGGATGCCGCGGGGCGCGGCCCGCACGCCCCGCCCCGCGGCATCCACCCCACGAAAGGCGACGACGCCCATGACCGAGAACCTCACCGCCGACCTCGACGCGCTCGCGCGCGACCTCGACGCAGCACACGTCTTCCACTCCTGGTCGGCGCAGGGGAGCCCGCCGCAGCTCGTCGTGGCGAGCGGCCGCGGGACCCGCGTCTGGGACCACTCCGGCCGCGAGTACCTCGACTTCTCGAGCCAGCTCGTCAACGTCAACATCGGCCACCAGCACCCCGCCGTCGTCTCGGCGATCCGGGAGCAGGCCGAGCTCCTCACCACCATCGGCCCGCCGACCGTGAACCTCGCCCGCGGCGAGGCCGCGAAGCGGATCGTGTCGCATGCCCCGAGCGGCATGTCCAAGGTGTTCTTCACCAACGGCGGCGCCGACGCGAACGAGAACGCGATCCGGATGGCACGCCTGCACACCGGCCGCGACAAGGTGCTCTCGACGTACCGGTCGTACCACGGCAACACCGGTGCCGCGATCGTCTCGACCGGCGACTGGCGGCGCATCCCGAACGAGTTCGCACGCGGACACGTGCACTTCTTCGGCCCCTTCCTGTACCGCTCCGAGTTCTGGGCGACGACGCCCGAGGAGGAGTCGGCGCGCGCGCTGCAGCACCTGCGCCGCGTCATCGAGTCCGAGGGCCCCGCGACGATCGCGGCCGTGCTGCTCGAGACCGTGCCCGGCACGGCCGGCGTGCTCGTGCCGCCGCCCGGCTACCTGGCCGGCGTCCGCGAACTGTGCGACCGCCACGGCATCCTGCTCATCCTCGACGAGGTGATGTGCGGCTTCGGGCGCACCGGGCGCTGGTTCGCGTTCGACGGCTACGACGTGCGGCCCGACCTCATCAGCTTCGCGAAGGGCGTCAACTCGGGCTACGTGCCCGTCGGCGGCGTCGTCATCTCCGACGAGATCGCCGCCGACTTCGACGAGCGGATCTTCCCGGGCGGGCTCACCTACTCGGGCCACCCGCTCGCGATGGCCTCGATCGTCGGCGCGCTCGACGCGATGGAGTCCGAGGGCATCGTCGACCATGCGCGCCGCGTCGGAGCCGAGTCGATCGCGCCCGCGCTCACCGAACTCGCCGAGAAGCACGCCGTGATCGGCGAGGTGCGCGGCGAGGGCGTCTTCTGGGCGCTCGACCTCGTCGCCGACCCCGAGTCTCGTGCGCCGCTGCCCGCCGCCGAGGTCGGTCGCATCAAGGGCGCGCTCGTCGAGCGCGGCCTGCTGCCGTTCGTCGCCGAGAACCGGATCCACGTCGTGCCGCCCTGCGTGGTCACGGCCGAGGAGGTCGAGCAGGCGACCCAGATCTACGACGAGGTGCTCGGCACCGTCGCCGTGTGAGCCGGATGCCGCGGCCTCCGTCCGGGGCGCCGCGGCAGCCGCACCCTACGAAACGACCCGGACACCTCGATTCGGAAGGAACGAGACCATGACCGACACACAGACCGCCCCCAGCGCCGGGGGCACCGCGACCGCCGAGCTCGTCGAGCACTGGATCGACGGCGCGCCGGCCGCGGGCGACTCCGACCGCACCGGCCCCGTGTACAACCCCGCGCACGGCGTCGAGCAGCGACGCGTGCGCTTCGCCTCGACCGACGACGTGGACGTCGCGGTGCAGGCCGCCGCGCGCGCGTTCCCGGCCTGGCGCGACGCGTCGATCGCCAAGCGCCAGCAGGTCATGTTCCGCTTCCGCGAGCTGCTCGCGTCGCGGACGGAGGAGCTCGCCGCGATCCTCACCAGCGAGCACGGCAAGGTGACGGCCGACGCGCTCGGCGAGATCGCCCGCGGCCTCGAGGTCGTCGAGCTCGCCTGCGCGATGCCCGCCTACACGAAGGGCGAGTACTCCGAGAACGTCTCGACCGGCATCGACGTCTACTCGCTGCGCCAGCCGCTCGGCGTCGTGGGCATCATCAGCCCGTTCAACTTCCCGGCGATGGTGCCGCTGTGGTTCTTCCCGCTCGCGATCGCGACGGGCAACACGGTCGTGCTGAAGCCGTCGGAGAAGGACCCGTCGGCCTCCGTCTGGCTCGCACGGCTGTTCCAGGAGGCGGGGCTGCCCGACGGCGTCTTCAACGTCGTGCACGGCGACAAGGTCGCGGTCGGCGCGCTGCTCGAGCACCCGACCGTCCGGTCGATCTCGTTCGTGGGCTCGACCCCGATCGCGCAGTACATCTATGCGACGGCCACGGCGAACGGCAAGCGGGTCCAGGCGCTCGGCGGCGCGAAGAACCACATGCTCGTGCTGCCCGACGCCGACCTCGACCTCGCGGCCGATGCCGCGGTCAACGCGGGCTTCGGCTCGGCCGGCGAGCGTTGCATGGCCATCTCGGCGGTCGTCGCGGTCGACTCGATCGCCGACGAGCTCGTCGCGAAGATCAGCGAGCGGATGTCGCGGCTCGTCACGGGCGACGGCACCCGCGGCTGCGACATGGGTCCGCTCATCACGCGCGAGCACCGCGACAAGGTCGCCGGGTACCTCGACGTGGCCGGCGAGGACGGGGCATCCGTCGTCGTGGACGGCCGCGACCCCGAGGTGAACGGCGAGCCCGACGGGTTCTGGATGGGCCCGACGCTCATCGACAGGGTGCCGACGTCGTCGGCCGTGTACCGCGACGAGATCTTCGGGCCGGTGCTCTCGGTCGTGCGCGTCGACGGCTACGAGGACGGCCTCGAGCTGATCAACTCGTCGCGCTACGGCAACGGCACGGCGATCTTCACGAACGACGGCGGCGCCGCGCGGCGCTTCCAGCGCGAGGTGACGGTCGGCATGGTCGGCATCAACGTGCCGATCCCCGTGCCCGTGGCCTACCACTCGTTCGGCGGGTGGAAGGACTCGCTCTTCGGCGACGCCAAGGCGTACGGCCCGCGCGGCTTCGACTTCTTCACGCAGGAGAAGGCGATTACGTCGCGCTGGCTCGACCCCAGCCATGGCGGGCTGAACCTGGGCTTCCCGCAGCACGACTGACCGGCTGTCGGCGCGCTCCGCCGCGTCAGCCCGCCGGAGCGGGCGGGCGCGGCGGCCAGGTCGGCGCGCCGAGGTCGCGCGAGATGCTCCGTGCGGCGTCGCGGAGCGCGCCGACGACGGCGTCCGTGGGCGGCCACTCGTTCGAGGGCATGACGACGGCGACGGCGGCGACGACCTCGCCGTCCTCCGCGCAGATCGGTGCGGCGACGGATGACTCGCCGATGACGGCCTCCTCGTTCTCGAAGCCGAGCGCCTGCCGCCTGACCTCCTCGAGACCCTCCCGGACGCGGTCGGGGTCCGTGACGGTGTCCGCGGTCAGCGCCGCGAGCGGGCGCGAGAGGGCGTCCGTCGCGTGCGCCGCGTCGTACGCGAGCAGCACCTTCCCGAGCGCCGATGCATGGCTCGGGATCGTCAGGCCCGTCTCGGGCATCTGCTCCGTGCCGTCCGGGCGGCGGTCGTGGTGGATGACGATGACCTCGCCGAACAGCTCCGCGCCGAGGCGGGTCGCGAACCCGGTGCGGCTGGAGAGCTCGTGCATCCAGCGCATCGCGCGCGCACGGACGTCCAGGGTGTCGAGGTAGACGCTCGACAGCTTCAGGAGCGCCGGCCCCAGCACGTAGCGGTTCCCGCTCGGCTGCTGGGCCACGAGCCCGTGCGCCTGGAGCGACTTCACGATGCCGTGCACGGTCGAGGGCGGCAGGTCGAGCGCGGCGGCGAGCTCGGAGATGCCCATGCGGCGCGAGCCCTGCAACAGCGCGAGGATCTTCGCCGCGCGGTCGATCGACTGGATCACCGACTCCCCCTCCGTCATCGCGCCCACGGTGCATCCCCATTCTGTCTGGTTCTTGACAGCGCGGGACGGGTGGTCCAACATTCAGTATTACCGAAAGCCATTCGATAATACCGAATCGTCTGGTGGCAACCTCGTTCAAGGGAGAACGCAGATCATGGATGACAACCGGACTTGGCAGCGGCTCGCCGCCGAGTTCCTCGGTACCGCCTTCCTCGTGTTCGTCGGCGTCGGCTCCGTGCCGGCCTTCGCTCTGGTGAGGGGCGACGCGCCCTTCGCCCCCGCCGATCTCGGCTTCATCTCGCTCGCCTTCGGCACCATCGTCATCGCGACGGTGTACGTGTTCGGCTACATCTCGGGCAACCACATCAACCCGGCGGTGACCCTCGCCCTCGCGGTGACCGGCAAGTTCGCCTGGCGCGACGTGCCCGGGTACGTGATCGCGCAGCTCCTGGGCGCGACCGTCGGGGCGTTCGCGATCGTCGGGGCCCTCGGCCCGCGGGCGAGCGAGCTCGGACTCGGCGTCGCCTCCTACGGCGACATCCCGATCTGGCAGGCGTTCACGGCCGAGTTCCTCGGCACGTTCCTGCTCGTCTTCACCGTCTTCGGCGTGATCCACCGCAAGGCCGCTCCCGGTTTCGCCGGGCTCGTCATCGGCCTCGTGGTGTTCGCCGCGATCATCCCCGTGGCGCCCGCGACCGGCGCGTCCATCAACCCCGCCCGCACCACCGGACCGATGCTCGTGCAGCAGCTCCTGGGGGGCACCGTGCAGTGGGAGCAGTGGCCGGTCTACGTCATCGCCGAACTCGCGGGCGGCGTCCTCGCCGGCCTCGCCTTCGGCCTGGTCTCCCGGACCCGGGCCGACCGCACCACCCTGACCGAAGCGCTCGTCGAAGAGGAGGCACGCGCATGAAGAAGCTCATCGATGCACCGTCGGAGGTGCTCGCCGACGCACTGAAGGGCGTCGCGGCGGCCCATCCCGAACTCGCCGTCGACTTCGCCGCTCGGGTGGTCGCGCGAGCGACGCCGAAGCCCGGCAAGGTCGCCCTGATCTCGGGCGGCGGCTCGGGCCACGAACCGCTCCACAGCGGCTTCGTCGGCCCCGGGATGCTCGACGCCGCCTGCGCCGGCGAGGTCTTCACCTCGCCGACGCCCGATCAGATGCTCGCCGCCGCGCAGACGGTGAGCACCGGCGCCGGGGCGCTGTTCATCGTCAAGAACTACACGGGCGACGTGCTCAACTTCGAGATGGCCGCCGAACTCGCCGACGCGGAGGGCATCGCGGTCAAGACCGTGCTCGTCGCCGACGACGTCGCCGTCGAGGACTCGACCTGGACCGCCGGCCGTCGCGGCGTCGGCACGACCGTGCTCGTCGAGAAGATCGCCGGCGCCGCCGCGGAGGAGGGCGCCGACCTCGACGCCGTGCACGCCGTCGCGACGCGCGTCGCGGAGAACGGCCGGTCGATGGGCGTGGCGCTCACGAGCGCGACGCTGCCGTCGGTGGGCAAGCCGAGCTTCGACCTCCCCGAGGACGAGATCGAGATGGGCGTGGGCATCCACGGCGAACCCGGACGCACGCGCGCCCCGTTGGCCCCGGCTTCGGAGATCGCCGACACGCTCGTCTCGGCGATCCTGGCCGACCACGACTTCACCGGGGCGCCCGTGATCGCGATGCTCAGCGGACTCGGCGGCACGCCGCTCATCGAGCTCTACCTGGTGTACGGCGCCGTCGCCTCCCTGCTCGAGCAGCGCGGGATCACGGTCGCCCGGGTGCTCGTGGGCGACTACATCACGAGCCTCGACATGGCCGGATGCTCCCTCACCCTGCTGCGCGCGGATGACGAGATGCTGCGGCTCTGGGACGCTCCCGTGAGCACCGCGGCGCTCCGGTGGGGAGCGTAGCCATGACGGGAACCGAGGACGGCCGCCTGACGGTCGACGACCTCACGGCGTGGATGCTCCGCTTCGACGAGCGGATCGCCGCCGAGGCCGAGCACCTGACCGAGCTGGACTCCGCCATCGGCGACGCCGATCACGGCACCAACATCGCCCGTGGCACCGGGGCGGTGCGCCGGCGTCTCGCGGACGCACCGCCCGGCGACGCCGGCGCGCTGCTGAAGTCCTCCGGAATGGCGCTCGTGTCGACCGTCGGGGGTGCGAGCGGGTCGCTCTACGGCACGCTGTTCCTCGAGATGGCCAAGTCCGTCGGACCGGCTCCGGAGCTCGACACCGCCGTCCTCGCCGACGCGTTCCGCGCCGGCGTGGCCGGGGTCGTGGCCCGCGGCCGGGCCGAGCCCGGCGACAAGACCATGGTCGACGCGCTCCAGCCGGCCGCCGAGGCGCTGAGCGTCGCCGCGGCCGGCGGTCGCCCGCTCCTCGAGTCGCTCCGCGCCGCGGCCGCCGCCGCGGCCGTCGGGCGCGACGCGACCATCCCGCTCGTCGCCCGCAAGGGGCGGGCGAGCTACCTCGGCGAGCGGAGCGCCGATCACCTCGATCCCGGCGCGACCTCGGCCGCGATCCTCGTCCAGGCCCTCGCCGACGCGCGATCGGAGCGCGTCGGATGATCGGGCTCGTCGTGGTCTCGCACAGCCCGGCGCTCGCCGAGGCCGCGGTCGACCTGGGCCTGCAGATGGTGCACGGCGATGCGCCGCCCGTGCGCATCGCCGCCGGTTCCGACGGCCGCTTCGGCACGGATGCGACCGCGGTCGCCGCGGCGATCGACGATCTCGCCGGGCAGGGAGTCCCGGGCGTGCTCGTCGTCACCGACCTCGGCTCGGCCGTGCTGAGCGCCGGGCTCGCCCTCGACCTCAGGGAGTCGTCGACGGAGGTCGTGGTCGGTGCGGGTCCGTTCGTGGAAGGCATCACCGCGGGCCTGGTGCTGGCCGCGACGGGCGCACCGCTCGACGAGGTCGCCCGCGAGTCCGCGGCGGCGCTCGACGCGAAGCGGGAACAGGTCGCTCCGGCGCCCGCGGCGCCGCCCGCGGAGCAGGCCGATCCGGTGCCCGCCGAGGCGCCCGCCGAGCCGATCGAGCCGCGGACGGCGGACGAGGTGGTGGTCAATCCCGAGGGGCTGCACGCCCGGCCGGCGGCGCTCCTGGTCCAGGCGGTCGGCGGGTTCGACGCCGTCGTCGACGTGACGAACCTCACGACGGGCACCGGACCGGTGCCCGCGAGGAGCATGATCGGGTTGATGTCGCTCGGCGCGAAGCAGGGTCACGCGGTGAGGTTCGACGGCAGCGGGCCCGACGCCGCCACGGCGGTCGATGCGCTGCGACGGCTGCTCGCCGACGGGTTCGGCGAGGTGCCGGAGTCCGTCGCACCCTGAGCCGACCGCCGGGGCACGGCGGGCCGACAGCACCGTCGGCCCGCCGCGCCGGCGCGTGGTCAGCGGGAGGCCGAGCCGGCGGCGAACCGAGCGATCGCGGTGCGGGCGTCCGCCGTCTCGATCGCCGCCCCGATCGTCGCGGCCTCGTCGTCGAGCGACGCCTGGAACGACCGTGCCCCGCCGGCGTGCACGAGCCGCTTGGCCTGGCCGAACGCGTGCGTCGCGCCGGCGAGCCATCCGTCCGCGATCTCGCGCGCCCGCGCCTCGAGCGCCTCGGGTGCGACGACCTCGGCGACGAGGCCCCAGTCGAGGGCCTCGGTCGCGGAGAGCGTGCGCGAGGTGAGCGTGAGCTCGAGCGCGCGGCGCACCCCGACCGCCTCGGGAAGCAGCGTGCTCACGCCGCAGTCCGGCGTGAGCCCGATGTCGCTGTAGCGGCTCGCGAAGGTCGCGCGCTCCGACGCGATCACCAGGTCGGCCACGAGCATGAACCCGAGGCCGCCACCGGCGACGGGCCCCTGCACGGCGGCGACGATGGGCTTCGTGCTCTCGCGCAGCGCGCGGTGCCCGTCGTGGATCCGGTCGGCGAGCCCGCGGACGACCTCGGCCGGGCTCGCCCCGCCGGCGCCGGACTCCGCGAGCCGCGACATCGCGACCACGTCGCCGCCCGCGCAGAACGCGCGACCCGCCGCATCGAAGAGCACTGCGCCGATGTCGTCGCGCCCGGCGATCTCGTGCGCCAGCTCCTGCCACCTCGCGATGGCCTCGGGGTCGACCGCGTTGAGCCGGGCCGGGCGGTTCAGCGTCACGTGCGCGAGGCCGTCGCGCACATCGAACAGGATCACGTCGTCGGGCATGATCGGATGCTACTCGCCGGCCGTCGCGGCATCGCTGGACGCGGGGACGATCACCCAGGCGGAGTTCGACGCGCTGAAGGCGAAGGCGCTGGCGTCGGGTTCCTGACGGAGGGTCAGGAGGAGGCCGCCGCGGCCAGGTCGCGCGCGGCGGTCTCGTGGGACTCCTGGAGACGCGCGGCCCGGTCCACCAGGACCTCGAGCACCGTCCGCACGGCGAGCCGCTCCGCGACATCCGGCCGCACGAGCGCGAAGATCTGGCGCACGGACGCGACGCCCCGCAGGGGCTTCAGCACGATGTTCTCGGGGAGGACGCCCGACGTGTAGCGGGGCACGAACGCGATGCCGAGGGCGGCGCCGATGAACGCCTCGACGATGCGCATGTCGCTGAAGCGCTGGCTCACCTCGACGCGCCGGCCGCCGGCCTGCTCGATCGCGTGCAGGATCCGCTCGAAGGGGAAGCCCGCCGGCACGCCGAGCCAGGTCTCCTCGACCAGGTCGGCGGGGGTCACGTGCGAGCGCGACGCGAGTCGGTGATCGGCGGGCAGTCCGATGTCGAGGGGCTCGGTCAGCAGGGGGAGGGCGCGGAGGCCCCGCCCGCCCCACGGGAGCTCGCCGGGCATGGTGTGGGCGAGCACGATGTCGTACTCGTTCGTGAGGTCGGGGAACTCGGCGAGTTCGGGATCGAGGTCGGTGGCGCGCACGACGAGTCCCGCGACCGAGCGGAGGTCGGCGAGCACCTGCGGCAGCAGCGTCGCGCCGATCGTGGGGAAGGTCAGCAGCGTGACCTCGCCACTCGGGTGGTTGCGGAACTGGTCCCAGAGCGACGAGGCGCGCTCCAGTGCGATGGCGACCTCGGTCGCACTGCGTGCGAGCGCGTGCCCGGCGCTCGTCAGCACGACCCCGCGACCGCTCCGTTCGGTGAGCGGCATCCCGGCCTCGCGCTCGAGCACCTTGAGCTGCTGTGAGACGGCGGACGGGGTCCGCCCGGTCGCCTCGGCGACCGCGGTCACGCTGCCGCGTTCGGCGAGTTCGCGGAGGAGGTCGAGTCGGCGCACATCCATGTAGTGATGCTACATTGTTCATGTAGTTCTGTGGAATTGTGCTGAACGGTTTTCGAGGGCACAATAGGTGATGTCGGACACGTGCAAGGGCGCACCCGGTCGCCCGACATTCCAACGAACTCCTCGAAAGGAACCGCCGTGTTCACCGTCTTCGCCATGCTCGCCGCCGCCTCGATCGCCGGCATCGTCAGCTCCATCGTCGTCACCGCGCGCGACGGATACCGTCGCCAGCCGCGCGAGACCTTCGCACGCACCGTCTAGGTCGCGCGTCGCGGAGCCGGAGGCTCCGAGCAGGGCCGCCGTGCGGGGGAGGGACACCCCGCAGGGCGGCCCTTCGCATGTCCCTCCGGCCGCACCTCGGGCTTCGCCGCGCGTCGCGTCGGCCCTCGACATCCGATCGCGTCCGGGGATAGCGTGACCGCACCGCCGGGGCGCCGCGGCGCCCGCCCTGCACCGCGCTCCGACGCGAACCGAGGAGCGAACGGATGCCGACGACCCCGACGCCGCCCGAGTCCCGCGAGACCGAACCCCCGCCCGGCGACCGGACCCTGATCCGGACCTTCCTGCTCGGCCTCGCGGAGGGCCTCACGGCCTCGGCCGAGTCCACCGACCGCATCCGCGCCGAGATCGTCGACGTCGCGCACGCGTACGGGGTCGACGAGGTCGACGTCGTCGTGCTCCCGACGATCGCGCTCGTGCAGACGGGCCAGGGCGAGACCGGGCGCATCTCGTTGACCTCCGTCCGGGCGTCGTTCCGGTTCGACCAGATCGCCGCCATGGCGGCCCTCGTCCGATCCGCGCGATCGGCCGGGATCAGCCCGGCGGACGGCATCCGCCGCCTCAACGAGATCGGCGCCATGCCGCCGACCCGGCACTGGTTCATGCGCACCCTGGGCCACGCCCTCCTCACCGCCGGCCTGGCGCTGCTCCTCGCTCCCAGCTGGCAGGGCGTCGTCGTGGGCTTCGGGCTCGGCGTCCTCATCGGCGTCGCGAAGCTGACGCGTTCCCAGACGCTCTCGCTCGTGCTGCCGGTCGCGGCCTCGTTCGCCTGCGCCGTGATCGTGTTCCTGCTCGCGCCCGTCGTCCAGATCGGCGATCCGCTGCGGGTGCTGATCGCGCCGCTCGCGACCTTCCTCCCGGGGGCCCTCCTCACCACCGGCGTGCGCGAGCTCGCGGCCGGGCAGATGGTCGCCGGGACGTCGCGACTCGGCGCGGGCATCGTCCAGCTCGCCCTGCTCGCGTTCGGCATCCTCGCGGCCGGCACCGTCGTGGGGATCGGAGACGACGAGTACGTGCCGCGCGAGGTGCAGCAGACGCTGCCCTGGTGGATCGCCGGGATCGGGCTCGTGCTCTACGGCATCGGCGTGTACCTGCACTTCGCCGCCCCCGGGCGATCGTACGGCTGGGTGATCCTCGCGCTCGTCGTCGCGTACGGCGCGCAGCAGCTCGGCGTGTTCCTGCTCGGCGCGCCCGTCAGCGGCTTCTTCGGTGCGCTCGTGGTCACGCCGTTCGTGCTCTGGATCGAGGACCTGCCTCGGGGCGTGCCGTCGCAGATCACCTTCCTGCCCGCGTTCTGGGTGCTCGTGCCCGGAGCCGCCGGGCTCATCGGGCTGACGGAGGGCGCCGTCGAGGAGTCGGCGGGCATCGACGACGTCGCCGCCGCCTTCGTCACGGTGATGTCGATCGCGCTCGGCGTCTTCATCGGCTCGGCGATCTACCGGTTCATCCGACGCAGCGCGGCGGGGATCGCCGAGTTCCACATCGACCTCCCGTCCGTGCTGGGCCCGTCGGAGGACTCGGTGCTCTCGCGGATCACGGACGCCGCGCCGAAGCCGCCCCGGCGCGACACCGACGCCGCGCCGACGCCGCCGCGGCGCGACCCGGACGCCTGAGCGCGCCGAGGCGGTCGCGGACGCGCCCGGTCGAGGGCGCCGGAGCGTCCACCGGGACATCCGCACGTTCCTCTCAGGCGGTGGAGACTTAGAGTATTCGGGTGACGTCCCGGAATCCCCAGTCCGCCGAGGCCCGCCGACAGCTCATCGAGCACATCTCGAACGAGGCGGTGTTCCACGGCGACTTCACGCTGACCAGCGGCAAGAAGGCCTCGTACTACGTCGACCTCCGCAAGGTGAGCCTCGACCACCGCGTCGCGCCGCTCATCGGCCAGGTGATGATCGACCTCATCGCCGAGGTCCCCGACGTGGTCGCCGTCGGCGGCATGACGATGGGTGCCGACCCCATCGCGACCGCCGTGCTCCACCAGGGCGCCGCGCGCGGCCTCGCCTACGACGCGTTCGTCGTGCGCAAGGAGCCGAAGGACCACGGCCGCGGCAAGCAGGTCGAGGGGCCGGACGTCGCAGGCAAGCGCGTCATCGTGCTCGAGGACACGTCGACGACGGGCGGTTCGCCGCTCAAGGCCATCGAGGCGCTCCGCGCCGTCGGTGCCGAGATCGCCGCCGTCGCGGTGGTCGTCGACCGCGACACGGGCGCACGCGAGGTCATCGAAGCCGCGGGAGTCCCCTACCTCGCGGCCATCGGCTTGAAGGATCTGGGATTGTCATGACGGAACGCGACGGACGCTACGACGCGAACGGATTCGACGACGACACCGACTGGCTCATGAGCCAGCTCGGCAGCGGTCGTCGACCCGACCTCGAGGGCCGTCAGGCCACGCAGCCGCCCGTCGCACCCGCTCCCGAGCCACCGCGGGCGGAGCCGGCGCCCCAGTCACGTCCCCGCCGTCGCAGCGAGGAGTCGCTCGACTGGTTCTCGGTGGCCGAACCCGCACCGGTCGACGACGCGCCGACCCGGGCGCTGCCCGTCGTGGGCGAGCCGATCGAGCGCACCGCGCCCGCCCCCGCCGAGCCGCCCGCGGCGCCCGCCTGGAACCAGCCGTCGTGGAATGCGCCCGCGTGGAGCAGCGCTCCCGCCGAGCCGCCGGCCGACGATCGCCTCACCTCCGTCGAGCCGCCCGTCGGCGGCACCGTGCCGCCCGCGTTCACGCGACAGCCCGAGCCCCCGCCTGCTCCGCCCGGGCCGGTCACCCCGCCCGCGAACTTCGCCCTGACCTGGGGCGAGCAGCAGGAGCAGCAGCCGCTCGACACCGAGGAGGGGCTGCGCGCGGCCTTCCGCCGGCTCGCCGACCCCTCGAACACCCCGCCCGCCCGACAGCCCGATCCGAACTCCGGGCCGGGACCGGAGCAGTACGGGGACGAATCGCCGTTCGCCGGATTCGCGCCGCCGCCGGTCGCACGTCGCTCCTTCACGCCCGTGTCGCCGTCCGCTGCGCCGGGTGCGCCGGACGACTTCGCGGAGGAGCTCTGGTCGGCGCTGCACGAGGACGACCAGCCCGCAGGAACCGAGCAGGAGTCGGTCGGACACGACCTCGACGGGTACGCCGACCAGCAGGCGTTCGACGACCGCGCGGCGTACGCCGAGCAGGGCGCCTATGCGGAACAGCGCGCCTACGAGCAGGGCGGCCACGACCGAGGCGGGTACGAGCAGGGCGGCTACGCGCCCGGCTGGACGGATGGCGCCGGCTTCGCCGACCCCGTCGGCCCGGGCGAGGCGGTGGGCACCGGCTCGGCCGGCGTCGGACCGGCCGGGTACGTCCAGGACTTCGCCGCGCGCGGGGGCGGGCACGACGGCGATGCCGGCCGCGGCGGCGACCGCGGATACGGCGACGGGTTCGACCGCCAGGGCTTCGACCGCCAGGGCTACGACCGCGACGGGTACGACCAGGACGGCTACGACCGCGACGGATACGACCGACAGGGGTATGCCCGGCAGGCCTACGATGCCCCCGCCTACGACGAGAACGGCGGCTACGACGGTCGCGCGTACGGGTACGACGAGGGTGGCGACGCGAACGGCCCCCTCGACGAGGACGGGTTCGGCCCGGACGCCTACGCGGACACCGGGGCGTTCGGCGAGGAGCAGTTCGGCGCGCACGACGAGGCCTCGGCGCACGACGACGGATACGACCTGCGCGAGCTGTGGCGCCAGGGCGGCGGTGCGCAGTCGGACGGGACCTGGTCCGACGAGCCGACGGACTGGCGCGAGGATGTCGGCCGGCCGGCCGCTGATCCGGCCGACGACGTGCGCTGGTACGCCGACGACCTCGACGACCGGCGAGGCGGCCCCGCGTCCGACCGGCCGTCCGCCGACGCGCCGTCCGGGGACGACCCGTGGAACGCCGACGAGTCGCCCCGCGCGCGCGAGTTCGCGCAGGCGGGCTTTCTCTGGAACCTGACCCCGGACCCCGCCGGTCGTGACCCGAAGGTCCCGACCGAGGAGGCGGCGGACGACGAGCAGGCGCCCGGCCCGCGTCGCGGCGCCGGTGCTCCGGTCGCCGCCGACGACCCGGGTGACGACCCGTTCGGCCTCGGCGCCCGAGACGAGCGAGCCGCCGACGCCGGTCGGCCGGCCTTCGACGACCCCTGGGCCGCGTACGACGTCGACGAGCGCACGACCGAAGTCCAGGGTCGCCCCGGGACCGAGGCGGACGGAACGCGCGACGACGGTCTCGCAGCGCTCTTCGGCGGCGCGGGCTTCGGAGCGACGGGGCCCATGTCGGTGGTCGACGCATCCGCCGTCGAGACCGAATACGATCGGCCGCACGCCCGCGAGACGGGGTACGGCTACGGGGCCGTCGCCGACGATCCGTTCGCGCGCGACGAGCGCGGCGGCTGGGACGACTCCGGTGATGCACGCGCGGCGCGGCCTCGAGCCGGCGACGACGACCGCGGGGGATACCGCGCGACCCCGGCCGCACGCACCGACGACGCCGGTCGCGACCGGTCTCCCGTCAGGATCCTGACGTGGGCGGCCGGTGCGCTCGCCCTCGTGGTGCTCATCGTCGCCGTGGTGGCGTTCGGCACGCGATTCCTCGCGCCCGGCGATGCCGGCACGGCCGCACCCGTGGCGACCGAGGAGCCCGTCGCGGCTCCGACGGCGCCGCAGCCGGCCGGCGTGCATTCGTGGCAGGCGCTGTACGGCACCGAGTGCCTCGAGCCCTTCGACTCGGCGTGGGCCGAGGAGTTCACCGTCGTCGACTGCGCGAGCCCGCACACGGCGCAACTCGCCTACCGCGGCACCTTCGCAGGTGACGAGGCGACCGAGTTCCCGGGTGAGGAGGCGCTGGCGACGCAGTCGCAGGAGCTCTGCGCCGCCGAGGGCGTCATCGATCCGGCCGCGGCCGGCGGAGTCGGCGAGCTGCAGATGCTCACCGCGTTCCCGGTGACCGCCGAGCAGTGGGATGCGGGCCAGCGGAGCTACTACTGCTTCGTCGAGCAGGTGAGCGGCGAGCCGCTCACGGTCAGCCTCGCCGGCGCCGGACCCGCCGCGCCGTGAGCCGGCTGGTCGTCGTCGGGTCGGTGAACATCGACGCGACGAGCTACGTCGACGCCTTCCCGCAGCCCGGCGAGACGATCCACTCGCACGGCCACCGCATCGCGCTCGGCGGCAAGGGCGCGAACCAGGCCATCGCGGCGCACCTCTGCTCGGCCGACGTCGAGTTCCTCGCGCGCCTCGGCGACGACGCCGCGGCCGACGTGGCCCGTGCGGCGTTCGCCCGCTTCGGGCTTCCGGCGGGGGCCGTCGCGACCGTGCCCGGAACGCCGACCGGGGTGGCCCAGATCACCGTGGCCGCGTCGGGAGAGAACACGATCGTGGTCACGGCGGGCGCGAACGCCGCGATCGGAGCCGACCTGATCGCCGCCGAGCACGAGCGCATCGCCGCCGCCGACCTCGTCCTCACGCAGGGCGAGCTGCCCGTGCCGACGATCGAGTCGCTGGCCGCCGCGTGCCGGGCGGCGGGCACCCGGTTCGCGCTGAACCTCGCGCCCCCCGTCGGGGTGGCGGCCGCGGCCGTCGCGATCGCGGATCCGCTCGTCGTCAACGTCCACGAGGCACGCGCGGTGGGCATCGGTGCGGCCCTGTCCGACGAGGCGCCGGCCGAGGCGTGGCGGGATGCCGCGGCATCCGTCGTCGGCGACCTGGCGCGATCGATCGTGGTGACCCTCGGCGCGCGCGGCGCGGTCGCGGCCGACGCCGACGGTTCGTGGGTCGTGGCGGCGCCCGAGGTCGAGGCCGTCGACACGACGGGTGCGGGGGATGCCGCGACCGGGGCGCTCGCCGCGATGCTCGCGGAGGGCAGGTCGTTGCCCGAGGCCGTCCGGATCGCGGTCGCCGCCGGCGCCATCGCCGTGCAGTCCCGCGGCACCGTGGACTCGTATGCGGGGCGTGCCGACGTCCTCGCCCTCGCCGACCGGACGGAGCTCCGATGACCGTGCCCGTGATCGTGGACTGCGACCCGGGCCACGACGACGTCATGGCGCTCTGGCTGGCCGCGGGGCACCCCGCGCTCGACCTGCTCGCCGTGACCACCGTCGGCGGCAACGTGCCGCTCGAGCACACGAGTCGCAACGCGCGCATCGCGCTCTCGGTCGCCGGCGTGACCGACGTGCCCGTCGCGGCCGGCGCTCCCGGCCCGCTCGCCCGCGAGCTGTCGACGGCCGAGTGGATCCACGGCGAGAACGGCCTCGGCGGACCCGACCTGCCCGATCCCGACGCGGGCGCGTCGCCGGTCCCGCTCGATCCGCGCGGCGCGACCGAGCTCATCGCCGACACGCTCGCCGCGGCATCCGAGCCCGTCGCGATCATCGCGACCGGACCGATCACCAACGTGGCCGTGCTGCTTCGCGAACGGCCCGACCTCGTCCCGCGGATCCGCGAGGTCGTGTGGATGGGCGGCTCGACCGAACGGGGCAACGCGACGCCCTACGCCGAGTTCAACGCGTGGGTCGACCCCGAGGCGCTCGACCTGGTCCTGCAGAGCGGCATCCGGTTCACGATGGTGGGACTCAACGTCACGCACCGCGCGCTCGTCACGGCGGGCGTGCGCGAGCGCCTCGCGGCGATCGGCACTCGCACGGCGGCGTTCGGCGACGAGCTGCTCGAGTTCTTCTGCCGGACCAACGACGAGGTCTTCGGCATGCCCGACGGTCCCCTGCACGACCCGGTCGCGGTCGCCGTGCTCGCCGATCCCGGTTCGGTGGAGGTCGCGCGCACGCGACTCGACGTCGAGCTGATCGGGTCCGAGACGGTCGGCGCGACGAGCGTCGACCTCGACGGCATGCTCGGACGCGAACCGAATGCGTTCGTCGCCGTCGGGATCGACGTCGAGCGGTTCTGGGCGGGCGTCGAGGCCGCCGTGGCACGGTTGGCCTGAGGGGGCGCGCATGGACTGGACGTTCTGGGTGGCCGGCATCGTCATCGTCGGGCTCGTGATCGTGACGCAGGTCTTCTTCCACGAGAGCCGGTGGTCGCGCCGGCCGCGCGACGAGGAGCAGGTCGACGCGGAGGCGTCGGGCGACGACTCCCCCGGCGATCCGCCGTCCGATCCGCCCCCGAACGGGTCGGCCGACGACGACCGGTCGCGCTGACCACGACGACCCGGGCTACGCTCGTCGGGTGACCTCTCGCGACGGCGCGATCCGATCGGCGCGCACGCAGCTGACCGCGCTCGTCGGCGACGAGGAGCTGCGCGAGCTCTGGCGGTCGGCTCGGCCGCCGCTCGACCCCGAGGCCGCCCGTGCGGCGGCGGTCCTGGTGCTCTTCGGCGTGCTCGACGGCCTGCCGAGCGACCACGAGGCGCAGGCCGCGGCCGTCTCCCGCGACCTCGACGTGCTGCTGCTCGCGCGCGCCGACACGCTGCGCTCCCATGCGGGGCAGATCGCGTTCCCCGGCGGACGCGTGGAGCCCGGCGACGCCGACATCGTCGCCGCGGCGCTCCGCGAGGCGCGCGAGGAGACGGGGCTCGACCCGACGGGGGTCGAGGTGCTCGGCGAGTTGGATCCCATCCCGCTCGCCTACTCGCGCCACCTGGTGACCCCGGTGCTCGGGTGGTGGGCGCAGCCGAGCCCGGTGCACGCCGTCGACGTCGCCGAGTCGTCGGCCGTGTTCCGGACCCCGGTCGCCGACCTGCTCGACCCGGAGAACCGGCGGACGACGGTGCTCCGCCGCGACGGCGAGGAGTGGCGCGGGCCCGGCTTCCTCGTCACGTCGGGCGGCGCCGACCGGCTGGTCTGGGGCTTCACGGCGATGGTGCTCGACGTGATGTTCGAGGCGCTCGCGTGGACCGAGCCGTGGGACCGTCGCCGCGAGATCGACCTCGCCTGACCGCCTACAGGTCGGACTCGACGGGCTCGCTTGCGACGAGCTCGAACACGCCGTCGAGGATCTCGTCGGGCCGGAACGGGTACTTCTCGATCTCGCGCTGGTCGCTGATGCCGGTGAGCACGAGGACGGTGTGCAGCCCCGCCTCGATGCCCGCCACGATGTCGGTGTCCATGCGGTCGCCGATCATCGCGGTGTGCTCGGAGTGCGCGCCGATCTTGTTCAGCGCCGAGCGGAACATCATCGGGTTGGGCTTGCCGACGACGTACGGCTCCCGTCCGGTCGCCTTGGTGATGAGCGCGGCGATCGCGCCGGTCGCGGGCAGCGGCCCGTCGGCGCTCGGCCCCGTGGCATCCGGGTTCGTCACGATGAACCGGGCGCCCGCGCCGATCAGCCGGATGGCCTTCGTGATCGCATCGAACGAGTAGTTGCGGGTCTCGCCGACGACGACGAAGTCGGGGTCGGTCTCGGTCATGATGAAGCCGGCCTCGTGCAGCGCGGTGAGGATGCCGGCCTCCCCGATGACGAACGCGGATCCACCGGGCACCTGCTGCTTGAGGAAGTCCGCCGTCGCGAGCGCCGACGTCCAGATGCGGTGCTCCGGCACGTGCAGCCCCGACGAGCGCAGGCGCGCGGACAGGTCGCGTGCCGTGAAGATGGAGTTGTTGGTGAGCACGAGGTAGGGCGTGCCGGAGTCCTCCCACTGCTGCAGCAGGTCCGCCGCACCGGGGAGGGCGTGGTTCTCATGCACCAGCACGCCGTCCATGTCGGTGAGCCAGGCCTCGACCTCTTCGCGTTTCGCCATGGGCACAGCCTAGGCCGCGCGCATCACAGCGCGATGAACGGCGGATGCCGCGTGCGCGACGCTCGACGGGGCTGGGGTCACGGGTGGAGCAGTTCCTGCCAGTTCTCGGGGACGCTGCCGTTCGGACCGGGGCAGGCCTGGTCCTCCGGCCGCCAGCGCGGCGGGGCGAGGGGCACGTGCCGCGCCCCGCGCTCGGCCGCGTAGTCCCAGAACCACTCCTCGCCGGGTTCGAAGGACGCCGCGACGACGTGTCCCGTCTCCTCGGCGTGCCGGCGCGCGTGCTGCCCGGGTGAGGCGTCGCAGCACCCGATGTGCCCGCATTCGACGCAGCGCCGCAGGTGCCACCACCAGCCCCCGAGGTCGAGGCACTCGGTGCAGCCCGTGCCCGATGGCGCGGGCGCGAGCTCGGGCGCCGGGTCGGCGGTCACCTCGGCGTCGCTGCCGCGACCGTCGCCGTGCTCCGTGTGGCTCATGCGTACACCTCCGCCGTGGCGAGCGCCCGATGGACCGACGCTACCGCGCTCGAGCCCTCGCCGACCGCGGCGGCGACGCGTTTCATCGACCCGCGGCGCACGTCGCCGGCCGCGAAGACGCGTGGCACCGAGGTCTCGAACGGCAGCGGCATCCGCCCCGCCGTGCGCCACGCGTCGCCGAGGGCGAGCACGTCGGCACCGGTGCGGACGAAGCCGTCGTCGTCGCGCTCGAGGTCGGCGAGCCAGTCGGTGGCGGGGACCGCGCCGATGAAGCAGAACAGCGCCCGGCAGTCGACCGTCTCGTCGACGGCGCCGGTGAGCGTCACGCGCGCGAGCGTCTCGTCGCCGTCGAGCGCGGACACCTGCGTGCCCGTGTGCACGTCGATGCGCGGGTCCTCGCGGATCCGATCGACGAGGTAGCTCGACATCCGGTCGCCGAGCTCGCCGGAGCGCACCACGAGCCGCACGCGGCATCCGCCCTGCGCCAGCGCGAGCGCGGCCTGCCCGGCCGAGTTCGCGCCGCCGACGACCACGACGTCGGACCCGGAGGCCTGCCGGACCTCGAGCGCCGTCGCAGCGTGGTGGATGCCCGCCCCCTCGAACTCGTCCCATCGGGCGATCGGGAGGCCGCGGTACGCGACGCCGGTGGTGACCACGACCGCCCGTGCCCGGACGATCGCGCCGTCGGCGAGCAGCAGTCGGTGCACGCCGGCCTCGGCATCGAGCTTCACGACCGGGCACGGCGCCGCGATGCGCACGCCGAACTTGAACGCCTGGAGCGAGGCCTGCGAGGTCAGCGCGTCGCCGCTCACGCCGAACGGGAAGCCGAGGTAGTTCTCGATGCGCGACGTCGTCGCCGACTGGCCGCCCGGCGCGACGGCGTCGAGCAGCACGGTGCGGAGCCCCTCCGAGGCGCCGTAGATCGCCGCGGCGAGGCCCGCGGGCCCGGCGCCGACGACCGCGAGGTCGAACTCCGTGTCGTCCTCCGAGGCGTAGGCGAGTCCCAGCATCTCGGCGACCTGGCCCGGCGTGGCGTTGCGGACGATCTCGCCCTGCACGATGGCGACGGGCAGGTCGTCGCGCGTGTAGCCGTGCGACCAGATGTCGTGGGAGAGCTCGGGGTCGTCGACGTCGATCCACGTGTGCACGAGTTCGAGCCGCTCGGCGTAGCGGCGGAGGGCCTGCGATTCCTGCGACTGGGAGCCGACGAGCTTCAGCGTCCACGCTGCCGGGCCGTGCCGGAGCAGCTCGCGGCGGGCCCAGAGCGTCCGAAGCATGAGGTCGCAGAGCTCGTCGTCCTCGGCCATCATCCTCTGCAGCGCGTCGTGGTCGATGCGAAGCACCCGCCCGGGCTCGATGACGCGCGCGGTG
The DNA here is from genome assembly GCF_009674665.1 of Agromyces kandeliae. Taxonomy (GTDB): domain Bacteria; phylum Actinomycetota; class Actinomycetes; order Actinomycetales; family Microbacteriaceae; genus Agromyces; species Agromyces kandeliae. The sequence goes on along the minus strand of NZ_WKJD01000012.1, from coordinate 23,320 downwards.
AGGAACGCGCGCTGCCCGTTCAGCAGGCCGAGCTCGCCGACGAACGTGCGGGGGCCGAGGCGCGCGAGCTGCGTCTCCTCGGTCCACCACAGCGCCTCGCGGACGACCTCCACCTCGCCGGTCTCGACGAGGATCAGGTCGTACGACCGGTCGCCGGCCGCGAAGAGGACGTCGCCCTCGGCGACGTCCTGCGGCACGCCGTAGCGTCTGAGTCGCGACCACTGCGCGTCAGTGAGTTCCGGGGTGATCTTCTCGCCGGCACCGCCCATCCCCCCATCCTCGCCGACGGAAGGCGCGTGCGGGAGGGGGTTCAGCGACTGCTCAGGCGGTGATCCAGATGCCGGCCGCCGCAGTGCGCGGGATGGCGTGGTCGACCCCGTCGAGCGCGACGCCGACGGCGGCGGGTGCCGAGGCATCCGTCACCCGGAGTTCGCTGCCCGGGCCGACCCCGGCCGTCTCGAGTTCGCGAAGCACAGCCGGGTCGCGATCGCTGATGCGGATGACCCGGCCCGCGTGTCCCGTGGCCGCCTCGTCGAGGCGCACGGCGGGCTCGCTCACGAGCGTGCCGTCGGCGCGGGGAATGGCGTCGCCGTGCGGATCGCGCTCGGGCCGGCCGAGCCGGGCGTCGATCGCCTCGAGGAGCCGGTCGGAGACCGCGTGCTCGAGCACCTCGGCCTCGTCGTGCACCTCGTCCCACGCGTAGCCCATCTCGCGGACGAGCCAGGTCTCGATGAGGCGGTGGCGGCGGACCACGGCGAGCGCCCGGGCGCGGCCGTCGTCGGTGAGGCGGATGGCGCCGTAGGGCACGTGCTGCACGAGGCCCTGCGCGGCCATCTTCTTCACCATCTCGGTGACGGACGAGGGGGCGATGCCGAGCGCCGCCGCGAGCCCGGACGGCGTGATCGCGTCGGGCTGCCACTCGGTGTGGCCGTAGATCGTCTTGAGGTAATCCTCGACGGCAGGGCTGCTGGTCGCGGGCATCGGCCCCAACCCTACCCGCGTCGGCTCGGCGCGTCAGGCGGGCTGGCGCTCGGCCTGGGCGGTCCTCGCCGCGCTCGCCCGTCGGCGGCGGGCGGCGGCCAGGCTCCGGCCGATGACGCCGTGCCGCGGTGCGAAGAGGTAGACGAGCGCGAACACGACCCCCATCGTCAGCACGACCATGCCGCCGGACGCCGCGTCGAGGTAGTAGCTGGCGTAGATGCCGATGATCGCGCACGCCGCGGCGATGGCCGGCGAGATCACGAGCATCCGTGCGAAGCGGTCGGTGAGCAGGTACGCCGTCGCCCCCGGGATGATGACCATGGCGACGACGAGCACGACGCCGACGGCCTGCAGCGCCACCACGACCGTGAGTGCGAGGAGCCCGAGCAGCAGCGCGCCGAGGACCTTCGGGTTGAGCCCGATCGCGTGGGCGTGCGTCGGGTCGAACGCGTACAGCGTGAGGTCGCGGCGCTTGAGCACGAGGACGACGAGCGTGAACGCGCCGAGCACGAGCACCTGCACCAGGTCGGCCGCGCTCACCCCGAGCAGGTTGCCGAACAGGATGTGCCCGAGGTCGGTCTGGCTCGGCACGACCGAGATGAGCACCAGGCCGAGCGCGAAGAGCGTCGTGAACACGACGCCGATCGCGGCGTCCTCCTTGACGCGGCTCGTCGAGCGGACGAGGAAGATCAGCGCGACCGCCCCGAGGCCGAACACGAGCGCGCCGACCGCGAAGGGCGTGCCCAGCAGGTAGGCGATCACGACGCCGGGCAGGACCGCGTGCGAGACCGCGTCGCCCATGAGCGACCACCCGATGAGCACGAGCCAGCAGCTGAGCACGCCGCACACGATCGCGGCGGTGATCGTGACGAGGAAGGCGCGCTGCATGAAGTCGTAGCCGAGCGGCTCGAGCAGCAGGTCGAGCAGCATCTCAGTCGCCTCCGTCGGTCGGTCGTCGCGTCGCGAGGTCGAGCCCGAACGCGCGGGCGAGCTGCTCCGGCTGCAGCGCCTCGGCCGGCGTGCCGTGGAGCAGCACGCGTCGCAGGAGGAGGATCGCCTCGTCGGCGAGGCGGGGCAGCGCCTCGAGGTCGTGGGAGGACACGAGCACGGTCGCGCCACCGTCCGCGAGCTCGCGCAGCAGGTCGGTGATGGTCGCCTCGCTGCGCTTGTCGACGCCCGCGAACGGCTCGTCGAGCAGGAGCAGGTCGGCCCCCTGCGCGAGGCCGCGGGCGACGAAGGCGCGCTTGCGCTGCCCGCCGGAGAGCGCGCCGATGCGGCGGTCGGCCAGGTCGGCGAGCTCGACGCGATCGAGCGCCTCGGCGACGGCCTCGCGGTCGGCGCGCCGGGGCCGCCTCGTGAACCCCTGGAACCCGTACCGGCCCATCATCACGACGTCGTGCACGCTGAGTGGGAACGACCAGTCGACGTCCTCGCTCTGCGGCACGTAGCCGACGACGCCCGCCCTCCGCGCCTGGCGCGGCGGCCTCCCGCCGATCGAGACGGTCCCGCGGTCGGGGCGGACGTTGCCCATGATCGCCTTGAAGAGCGTCGACTTGCCGGAGCCGTTCATGCCGACGAGTCCGCAGATCGTGCCGCGGCGGAGCGTCAGGCTCACGTCGTCGAGTGCGAGCACGTCGCCGTAGTGCACGGTGATCCCGTGCACGTCGAGCGCGGCCTCGCCCGTCTCCGGGCGGCGGGCGGATGTCGCGGGGCCGCTCATCGCGCGCCCCCGGTGAGCGCCTCGGTGATGACGTCCGCGTCGTGGCGGAGCAGGTCGAGGTAGGTGGGCACCGGGCCGTCGGGCTCCGAGAGCGAGTCCACGTAGAGGACGCCGCCGAACGCGGCATCCGTCGCCTCGACCACCTGCTGCATGGCCTCGTCGGAGACGGTCGACTCGCAGAACACCGCGGGGACGCCCTGGTCGTCGATGAACTCGATCGTCGCGGCGACCTGCTGCGGCGTCGCCTGCTGCTCGGCGTTCACGGCCCAGAGGTATTGCTCGGTGAGTCCGGCGTCTCGTGCGAGGTAGGAGAAGGCGCCCTCGCAGGTCACGAGCGCGCGCTCGTTCGGCGGCAGCGCCGAGAGCTCGGCGATCATCTCGTCGTGCACGGTCTGGAGCTCCGCCCGGTAGGCCTCGCCGTTGGCGGCGAAGTCCGCCGCGTGCGCGGGGTCGAGCTCGGAGAAGGCGTCGACCATGTTGTCGACGTAGACCTGGGTGTTGAGCGCCGACATCCAGGCGTGGGGATTGGGCAGGCCCTCGGCCTCGCCGTCGGCGATCGACATGACCTCGACGCCCTCGCTGACGACCACGTGCGGCACGTCGAGGTCTGCGACGAACCGTTCGAACCACGCCTCGAGGTTCAGCCCGTTGTCGAGGATGAGGTCGGCCCGGGATGCGCGTCGCAGGTCGCCGGGCGTCGGCTCGTAGCCGTGGATCTCGGCGCCGACCTTGGTGATGGACTCGACGCGCAGGTGGCCGCCGGCCACCTCGTCGGCGATGTCGGCGAGCACCGTGAACGTCGTGAGCACGACGGGTCGACCGTCGTCCTCGCCGTTCGCCGGCAGGCCGGAGCACCCGCTCAGCGCGAGGGCGGCGGCGGTCAGGGTCGTGGCGACGGCGACACGTTTCGGCATACCGAAATCGTAGCGTCTTTTCGGTGACCCGAAAGCACCTCGGGCTCACGCGCCACGGCGCTCGGGTGCGCCTGCGGCTAGCGTGGTCGCGTGGTCGAAGAGCGAGCGGATGGCGCTGCCGCGCCCGGCGCGCCCGGCGCGGACGACGAGGCGCCGCGCGAGGAGCCCCAACTGCCGCTGCACGGGGTCGGCCCCTGGGCCGGCGGTCGCGCGGCCTGGCCCGACGATCCGCGCTACGACCCCGAACTGCTCGAGCACGGCGACCGCCGGAACGTCGTGGACCGCTACCGCTACTGGTCGCTGGAGGCGATCGTCGCAGACCTCGACACCCGGCGGCACCCCTTCCACGTCGCGATCGAGAACTGGCAGCACGACCTCAACATCGGCTCCATCGTGCGGACGGCGAACGCCTTCGCCGCCGAGACCGTGCACATCATCGGCCGTCGCCGGTGGAACCGACGCGGGGCGATGGTCACCGATCGGTACCAGCACCTCATGCACCATCCGGACGTCTCCGACTTCACCGCGTGGGCGGAGGCCGAGGGGCTGCCGATCATCGCCGTCGACAACGTCGAGGGCTCGCAGCCCGTCGATCTCGTGGAGCTGCCGGAGCGGTGCATGCTGCTCTTCGGGCAGGAGGGTCCCGGCCTGAGCGAGGAGGCGCTGGCCGCCGCCGATCGCGTGGTCGAGATCACGCAGTACGGGTCGACCCGATCCATCAACGCGAGCGCGGCGGCGGCGATCGTCATGCACGAATGGGCGAGGCGGCACGCACGCCCGTGACGCGGGAGTGATTGGCCGCGCGGACAAGAGCGGCCTACCATCGGAGGATGGCCACCCGACTGGACCCCGCCGAGCGCCGCGAGCAGATCATCGCCGCGACGCTCCGCCTGGTCGCCCGCGACGGCTTCGCGCGCGTCACCCTCCGCGACGTCGCCGCCGAGGTGGGGGTCGTCCACGGCCTCATCCGCCACTACTTCGCCACGCGCGAGCAGCTCGTCGCCGCGGCGTTCGACGCGGCCGTGCTCGCCGAGGCCGCCGAGGACGAGGAACTCGCGACGCGGCTCGAGCCGATCCCCGCGCTCGCCGACTGGCTCTCGACGACCCCGCGCGACCACTACTTCGTCTGGATCGACGCGTGGAGCGAGGCACCGCGCAACCCGGAGCTGCACGCCTCGCTCACGCGCCACCACCGCGAGTCGGACCTGCGCCTGGCGGGGATCATCCGTCGCATCGTCGCCGCCGGCGACGGCACGAGCGCGGACCCGGACGCCGACGCACGCACGCTCACGGCCCTCATCGACGGCCTCGCCGTGCAGCACCACGCGCTCGGACTCATCGACGAGGAGGAGTCCGACCGCATCGCCTTCCGTACCGCCGAGGAGCGGCTCGGGCTCGAGCCGGGCATGCTCGTCCGCTCGCGCGCCACGCCGGACCGGAGCCGCTGGGCCGTCACGCACTGACCGATCGCGGCGCTCCGCGGCGCCGCACACGCGGACGGAGCCGTGCTCGCCGCGGCGCGTTCCGCGATCTCCGAGCGCCGCGAGCGGATGTGGGCGTAGCGTGGCTGCCATGACCGAGATCACCGACGATCTGCCCGCCCGACTCCTGCACGAGGAGCACGCCGGATGGCGCGCCATCCTCGACGGCCACGGCGGCGAGCACTACGCCCGCGCCATGACCCGTGACGCGCTCATGATCGTCGAGGGCGCGGTCCTCGGCCGCGACGACGTCATCGCCGCATTCCGGAGCGCCCCGCCGTGGGACGCCTACGAGATCCGCGAGCCGGCGATCGTCCGACTCGGCGACCGCGCCGGCATCCTCGCCTACCGAGCGGTCGCGCGGCGCGGCGACGACGTCGCCGACCTCAGGATGTCGACGACCTACCTCTACGCCGACGGCGCGTGGCACGTGGCCGCGCACCAGCAGACGCCGGCGTAGCGGCATCCGTCACGGCATCGGCGACGACCTACTGCAGCGCCGAGGTGAGCCGCGCGATGCCGTCGAGGAAGGTCGCGGATGCGGGCTGGCGGTTCCACTCCTCGAGCGTGAGCTCGCGGCCGAGCTCTCGATAGCGCGCCTCGACGTCGCGCATGCCGGCCACGAACGACGCCCCGCGCACGAGCATCGTGACCTCGAAGTTCAGCGCGAACGACCGGATGTCCATGTTGCTCGAGCCGATCACCGCGACGTCCTCGTCGATCGACAGGTGCTTCGCGTGCAGGATGAACGGGCCCGGGTACAGCCAGATCCGCACGCCGGCGGTCAGCAGGGCGCGGTAGTACGAGCGCTGGGCGTGCCAGACCCCGCCCTGATCGCCGATCTCCGAGACGAACAGCTCGACGTCGAGCCCCCGCAGCCGCGCGGACGTGATCGCGTACAGCATCGCCTCGTCGGGCACGAAGTAGGGGCTGGTGATGATGACGCGCTCCTGGGCCGAATTCACGAGCGTGAGGAACTGGCGGAGGTTGTTCTCGGCCTCGAACGCCGGACCGCTCGGGACCACCTGGCAATCGAGCGCCTCGGGCGAGGTGTCGATCGCCAGTTCCTCCACCCGGGTGTTGGCCTCGTCGCCGAGCACGACGCCCGTCTCCGCGAACCAGTCGGAGCGGAAGACCGCGTTGAGCTCGACCACGGCCGGACCGGTGACCCGGGCGACCAGCTCCTGCCACTTCAGGCCGCGTTTGAGGTTCTTCGGCGAGTCGTAGCTGCGGTCGATGAGGTTCTGCGACCCCATGTGCCCGACCAGGCCGTCGACGACCACGATCTTGCGGTGGTTGCGCAGGTCGGGCCGCTGCCACTCGCCCTTGAACGGCCGCACCGGGAGCAGGTAGTGCCACTCGACCCCGATCCGGTCGAGCTCGGCGATCGTCTCCTTGTGGACCGGCACCTTCGCCGAGGAGATGTGGTCCATGAGCAGCCGGACCGTCACGCCGCGCCGCACCGCGTCCTCCATGGCCGCGAAGAAGCCCCGGGTCGTGTCGTCGAGCGCGACGATGAAGAACTCGACGTGCACGAAGCGCGTCGCGGTCGCGATGTCCGCCGCCATCGCGTCGATCGAGCCCTGGTAGTCGTCGATGAGGGTCGCGCGGTTGCCGGACGTCGCGGGGAGGCCGGTCAGCCGGGTGTTCTGCGCGACCGCCGAGTCGAACCACGCCGGCCAGGCGTCGTGGTCGGCGACGAGGTCGACGTTCGCGGTCCGCTCCGCGATCATGCGGTCGGCCTCCTCCTGGCGCTCCATCCGTCGCTTCGGCAGGCGGATGTTGCCGATGAGGAGGTAGAGCAGGATGCCGATGAAGGGGATCAGGAAGATGGCAAGCAGCCACGCCATCGCCGCCGTCGGCTTCCGCTCCCGGGGGATGATGATGAGCGCCGCGATGCGGATCACCCAGTCGGCGACGATCACGATGCCGCCGATGAGCGCCGACCACTCCCCGCCGCTCACGCCCGGCCACCCCGTCGGTCGAATCGGTCGTCCATCGCAGCCTCCCGAGCGGTCGCGATCACGCGGCCCCGGCGCGGGGCAGCGGATGTCGCCCGAGTATCCCACCCGATCGGGCGTGCGCGCGAGGGTCGGGCGACCTCAGTCGGTGCCGAGGTCGAACGCGGCCGCCTCGTTCGCGGCATCCGTCGCGGCGTCGAGCGCGGTCTCGACCTCGCCCGCCGCGATCTGCGCGGCCTGCCCCGCCGCGATCTCGCCGACGAGCTGCGCGGTCGCGCCGCCGACGATGCCGAGCGTCGCGTACTGCTCGAGGCGCGCACGCGAGTCGGCGATGTCGAGGTTGCGCATGGTCAGCTGGCCGATTCGGTCCTCGGGGCCGAACGCCTGGTCGCCCACGCGCTCCATCGAGAGCTTGTCGGGGTGGTAGCTGAGCGCGGGGCCCGTGGTGTTCAGGATCGTGTAGTCGTCGCCGCGGCGGAGGCGGAGCGTGACCTCGCCGGTCACGGCCGAGCCGACCCAGCGCTGGATGGACTCGCGCAGCATGAGGGACTGCGGGTCGAGCCAGCGGCCCTCGTACATGAGACGCCCGAGGCGGCGGCCCTCGTTGTGGTAGTTCGCGACGGTGTCCTCGTTGTGCACGGCGTTGAGGAGCCGCTCGTAGGTGATGTGCAGCAGCGCCATGCCCGGCGCCTCGTAGATGCCGCGGGACTTCGCCTCGATGATGCGGTTCTCGATCTGGTCGCTCATGCCGAGGCCGTGGCGTCCGCCGATGCGGTTCGCCTCGAGCACGAGCTCGACCGGGTCGTCGAACTCGACGCCGTTGAGCGCGACCGGGCGGCCCTGGTCGTAGCGGACCGAGACGTCCTCGGTCGGGATCGCGACGGCCTCGTCCCAGAAGCGGACGCCCATGATCGGCTCGACGATCGTGACCCCCGCGTCGAGGTCCTCGAGCTTCTTCGCCTCGTGCGTGGCACCCCAGATGTTGGCGTCGGTCGAGTACGCCTTCTCGACGGAGGCGCGGTAGGGCAGGTCACGGGCCTGCATCCACTCGCTCATCTCCTTGCGTCCGCCGAGCTCGGTGACGAACGCGCTGTCGAGCCAGGGCTTGTAGATGCGCAGCCGGGGGTTGGCCATGAGGCCGTAGCGGTAGAACCGCTCGATGTCGTTGCCCTTGTAGGTGGAGCCGTCGCCCCAGATGTCGACGCCGTCCTCCATCATGGCGCGCACGAGCATGGTGCCCGTGACCGCGCGTCCGAGGGGCGTGGTGTTGAAGTACGTCTTCCCGCCCGAGCGGATGTGGAACGCACCGCACTGCAGCGCGACGAGGCCTTCCTCGACGAGCGCGGTCTTCACGTCGACGAGTCGGCTGATCTCGGCGCCGTACTCGACCGCCCGGCCGGGAACGGCCTCGACGTCGGGCTCGTCGGGCTGGCCGAGGTCGGCGGTGTACGTGCAGGGCACGGCGCCCTTCTCGCGCATCCAGGCGACCGCCACGGAGGTGTCGAGACCCCCGGAGAAGGCGATGCCGACGCGCTCGCCGACGGGAAGGCTCGAGAGGACTTTCGACATGCCGTCAAGCCTACTTGCGCGCATGCGCGCGAGACGACGCGCCGACGGCACCGGCTATCCCCCGGACGGGGGGCGCGCCGATAGGCTCGCCGAACCGGCCGCGCGGCCCTACACCGACGCCGCCGATCGTCGCATCCACTGGACACGCCGGTCCGACGGCCCAAGCTGCCGTCGGTGCACCACTCCACGCACATCGAACGGAGACAGGATGAGGAACCACAAGGTGATCGGCGCGGCATCCGCCGTCGCCCTGGCCGTGGGCCTGGTCGGGACGGCGGCCGCCGTGCCCGCCGCCGCGGTCGGCCCGGAGAGCACCTACCTCGTGCTCGCGCCGCAGGGCGCGAACACGAAGGCCGCCGCGAAGCGCGTCGCGGCGGCCGGCGGCACCGTCGTCGCCAGCTACGACCAGATCGGCGTGCTCGTCGCGTCGTCGACGAACACGTCGTTCGAGACCTCGGTCGTCGGGGCGGGCGTGCAGTCCGTCGCCTCGACCGACGGGCTCGGCACCACGCTGATCGACGACGAGACCATCGAGGTGCTCGACGAGTCCGCCCTCGAGGCGACCGGCGACCCGACGGCAGAGCCCTACTGGAGCTACCAGTGGGACATGGAGCAGATCGACGTGCCCGAGGCGCACGCGGTGACCACGGGCGACCCGTCGGTCGTCGTCGGCGTGCTCGACTCGGGCATCGACTACACGCACCCCGACCTCGCGTCGCAGGTCGCGTTCGACCAGAGCGCCTCGTGCCTCGGCGGCGTCGTCGACACCGACCCGGCCGCGTGGAAGAACACGACGTCGTCGCACGGCACGCACGTCGCCGGCACGATCGCCGCGGCGATCAACGGCGTGGGCATCGCGGGCGTCGCGCCCGGCGTGAAGGTCGCCTCGGTGAAGGTCGTGAACGACGACGGCTACATCTTCCCCGAGGCCGCGGTCTGCGCGTACCTCTGGGCGGCCGACCACGGCATGCCGATCACGAACAACAGCTATTACATCGACCCGTGGGAGTTCAACTGCGTGAACGACCCGCGCCAGCGTCCGGTCTGGCAGGCGGTGCAGCGCGCACTGAGCTACTCGCAGTCGAAGGGCACCCTGACGATCGCCTCGGCCGGCAACAGCAACGTCGACCTGCAGCACAAGTTCATCGACGACGGCAGCCCGAACGACGGCAGCGGCCCGGTCGAGGAGCGCACCGTCAACGGCGCGTGCCGCGACCTGCCCGCCGAGGCGCCCGGCGTCGTGACCGTGTCGGCCGTCGGCCCGACCGAGCAGAAGAGCTACTACTCCTCGTACGGCCAGGGCGTCGTCGACGTGACGGCACCCGGCGGTGACACGCGCTTCCGCACCGGTGGCGCGTCGTCCACCATCACGGACGCCGTGCTCTCGACCGTCCCGGGCGGCTGGGGCTGGTCGCAGGGCACGTCGATGGCGGGGCCGCACGCGGCCGGCGTCGCGGCGCTGGCGATCTCGGCGCACCCCGACATGAAGGTCGGCCAGCTCGCATCGTTCCTCGAGCGCACCGCCACCGCACTCGAGTGCCCGGAGGGCGTCTACGAGCCGCGTCCCGGCTACCCGGCGACCTGCACCGGCGGCGAGCGCAACGGCTTCTACGGAGCCGGCAACGTCAACGCGTTCAACGTCGTCCAGTGACGCGCTGAGCGATCGACCGTGAGGGGTCGGGCCGACCGGCCCGGCCCCTCTCGCGTGCGCGGGCCCGCGAGCTCACGAACCGGTGGCGATGCGGATGCCTCGGCGTAGGCTCGGGCGCATGGACGCCGATGCCCGCTCCGCCGCCCCGTCGCCGCGCGACGGCTACACGGCCGAGCAGGTCCGCGCGGCTGAGCGACCGCTGCTCGAGGCGGGCGAGCCCCTCATGCGGCGCGCGGCCGAGGCGCTCGCCGACGAGGTCTCCGGGCTCCTCGGCGCGAACGGCATCACCAGCGACCGAGGGACGGATGCCGCAGCGCGACCGCTGGTCCTCGTGCTCGCCGGGTCCGGAGACAACGGCGGCGACGCGCTCTTCGCGGGCGCGCACCTCGCCGCACGCGGCGCCGACGTCCGGATCGCGGCGATCGGCTCGCGCCTGCACGACGGCGGCGCCGAGGCCGCGCACGCCGCGGGGGCCCGCGACCTCGACCCGGACACGGACCCGGTGACCTTCTCCGAGGTCGTCGCGGCGGCCGACGTGCTCATCGACGGCATCCTCGGCATCGGCGCCGCCGCGAGCCCCGCGCTGCGGGGGAGGGCGCGCGAGGTCGTGGCGCGCGTGCGCGCGACGCTCGGCACCGGATGGGTCGCGCGTGCGGGGCGCGGCACGCGGCATCCGCTCGTCGTCGCAGTCGACCTGCCGAGCGGGATCTCGCCCGACGACGGCCGCGTGCCCGACCCGACGGTGCTGCCCGCCGACGTGACCGTGACCATGGGCGCCGTGAAGGCGGGCCTGCTGCTCGACCCCGCCGCCGCGCTCGCCGGCCGGGTCGTCCTCGTCGACCTCGGGCTCGGGCCCGCGCTGGCCGAGGTGACGCCGGTCGTGCGGCGCAGGCCCTGAGGCGCGCGCACGACCGCGCCGCGCTCCCGGGCCGCCGGAACCCCATGCGTTACGGTTGAGTGTGACTCAGGAACAGACCCCATCGGAGGCCGAGGCGGTGCTCGCCGACGAACCCGAGGTCAGGCGGGCACTGAGCGAAGCCGACCGGGCGTCGGTCGCCGGGGTCGTCGCCGACCATCCGTCATCGCCCCTCGCCTGGGCGGAACTGGCCGACCTCGCCGACTCCGAGGGCCGTGCGCTCGACGCGTTCGCGTACGCCGTCGTCGCCGTCGACCTCGCGCGCGGCTCGCTCGAGGCATCCGGTTGGGAGCCGGGCTCGCCCGTCTCGTGGTCCGAGGAGCCGAACCGGGCGTACCTCCGCGCCCTCGACGCCGAGCGCAGGGCCGCAGCGCGGCTCGGGCTCGACGAGCGCGCCGCGCGCGCCGCCTCCGACCTCGAGGCCGCCGACGCCGAGGCGCCCGCGCGCATCGCCTCCGAGTTCACGCCCACGCAGGTCATCAGCGTCATCACGGATCCCCTGCCGCCCCTGCCGTCGCCCGAGGCGACGGACGGCGACCCGTCCGACGAATCCGCCGCGCCGGGTGCGGCACGAGAGGACTGACATGCCCGCAGTCGTGCTGATCGGAGCACAGTGGGGCGATGAGGGCAAGGGCAAGGCGACCGACCTGCTCTCCTCGCGCCTGGACTACGTCGTCAAGTTCAACGGCGGCAACAACGCCGGGCACACGGTCGTCGTCGGCGACGAGAAGTACGCCCTGCACCTGCTGCCCTCCGGCATCCTCACGGCGGGCGTCACGCCCGTGATCGCGAACGGCGTCGTCGTCGACATCGAGGTGCTCTTCGAGGAGATCGAGGGACTCGAGTCGCGCGGCGTCGACACGTCGCAGCTGAAGATCTCGGCGAACGCGCACGTGATCACGCAGTACCACCGCACGCTCGACAAGGTCACCGAGCGCTTCCTCGGCAAGCGCCAGATCGGCACGACGGGCCGCGGCATCGGCCCGAGCTACGCCGACAAGATCAATCGCGTCGGCATCCGCATGCAGGACCTCTTCGACGAGAACATCCTGCGGCAGAAGGTCGAGGGGGCCCTCGACCAGAAGAACCACCTGCTCGTCAAGGTCTACAACCGCCGCGCCATCGGCGTCGACGAGATCGTCGACGACCTGCTCGGCTACGTCGAGCGCCTTCGCCCCATGGTGACCGACACCTCGCTGCTGCTGCACCGCGCGCTCGAGGCCGGCCAGACCGTGCTGTTCGAGGGCGGCCAGGCGACCATGCTCGACGTCGACCACGGCACGTACCCGTTCGTGACCTCGTCCAATGCGACGTCGGGCGGCGCGGTCACGGGCTCGGGCATCGCGCCGAACCGCATCGACCGCGTCATCGGGATCGTGAAGGCGTACACGACCCGCGTCGGCTCGGGTCCGTTCCCGACCGAGCTCTTCGACGAATGGGGCGAGTTCCTCGCCGAGAAGGGCCACGAGTTCGGCACCACGACGGGGCGTCGTCGTCGCACGGGCTGGTACGACGCGCCCATCGCCCGATACACGGCTCGCGTCAACGGCGTGACCGACTTCGTCCTGACCAAGCTCGACGTGCTCACCGGCATCGACCGGATCCCCGTCGCGGTCGCCTACGACGTCGACGGCGTGATCATGGAGGAGGTCCCGGTCTCGCAGTCCGACTTCCACCACGCCAAGCCGGTGTACGAGGAGTTCCCCGGCTGGACCGAGGACATCTCGGGAGCGCGCTCGTTCGAGGACCTGCCCGCGAACGCCCAGAGCTACGTGCGCGAGCTCGAGGCGATGTCGGGCGCGCGCTTCTCGGCGATCGGCGTCGGCCCCGGCCGCGAGGAGATCGTGCAGCTGCACGACCTGCTCGACTAGCCGGCGCCGACGCCACGGTCCGTGTGGATCGCGGCCGGGCGCGGGCCGGCCGATGCGTGCGTCGACGGCGGACGTCAGTCGGGGATCACGGCGATGGAGGGTTCGGCGCCACCGTCGGGGTGAAGGTCGACTGCCCGAAGAAGGTGGGGTCCGTCATCGGCGGGTGCGCCGTACCCGATGCCCCGACGATCCGTCGATTGATGACCCACTCGGTGTGCTCCGCATACACCGTTCGCACGAGCCTCCTGCCGACGATGCGGTCCACGACGGTCCAGTCGGCGGCATCGGGTCGGCCCGAGTCCGCCATCTCCCGCTCCCTCAGCACTGCACCGTCGGGAGGGATGGCCGTCTGGACGAAGCTCGTCCTCGTTTCGGAGGCGGTCGACGTCACGCGGTCGGCCTGCACCTCGAAACGCCAGTTGTCTCCGACCGTCGTCCGTCCCTTGTAGGTGACGACCCAACCACGCCGGGCCGGGAACATCCGATTGGTGCCGAGCCGCGCGAATACGGAGGCCGCGTCGTCGGCCGGGGGGTTCACGCCGGTCCACTCGTAGGCCTTCCGCTTCACGTGCCTCTCCCTGGCGGCGGCGAGCAGGGCCGGCCACAGCCGTGCCGGTACATCGGGGTACTTCGCCCGGAAGCGCGCCCCTCGGTCGGCGGAACTCACCGTCGGGTGCCCGGGGTCCTCGATCGAGTACTGGAAGAGGGCTTCATCGGTGACCCTCGGCCTGCCCCGGCCGCCGCTTCGTGCGGAGTACTCCTGCTTGTGCGTCGGAGCCGTGACCTGCGTGGCGCCGCCGAATGCCTGATCGAGGGCGTCCAGCATCCGCGTGGAGCGTCCGATATTGCAGCCGCGGATCTCGACCCTCGTAGAGCCGTCGATCTTCGCGACATCCGCGATCGGCAACGCGCCTCCGGCGACGGCATCCCGGAGCTCCTTGAACTCGATCCTCGGCTTCCGGTCGCCTCGACGGGTGTCCCGCCGCAGGTCGGCGGCGTCGACTGAGAATCCGAGGTTTCCCTCCTCGTTGGCGTGGGACACGATGATGATCCTGAGCGCCGGTGCCGCACCGGCGTTCACGTGGGCGATGACGTCCGCGAGCGTGCGCTTGTCGCGATTGATCTGGGCGCCCGGCTCGTGCTGACGGAAGTACAGGTCGGCCGCCGCGTAGAACGAGTCCCGCCTCGAACTCCCCATCAGGAACACGTAGTCGATCCTCGGTGGCGCCGTGGCGGGAACGGGGGCTGCGACGGGCGCCGCCGGTGCGACCGCCGGGGCTGCTCCGTCGTCGCGTTGCATGTGAGCGGTCACGGCGGTGTTGCCGGCGGTTCGCTGCAGACGCATCAACGTGGACGCCGACGTCGTGGGCAGGTCGGTTCCGCTCGGTGTCGCGTGAGGCGTGACGGGAGTCGGAGGCCGCCTCCGGATGCCGTCGGCGGCGGCCATGGCTTCTGCATCGGCTCGCGCCGGCCGGGAACCGCGCACGGCTCGACAGTACGACCCCCTCGCGGCCGAGGGTAGGGCCGAACGGGCATGCGCGGCCGCATGCGGTGCCCGATCGGGCCGCGGAATGCGCGTGGGCATGGCACGCGTCATCCTGCGAATCGGAGCGAGCCGCGCCCGGAGATGCCGAGGCGAGCGGGTCGTGGATCGCCGAGTGCTGCGGGGCCGACCCCCCGCGTCGGCGCGTGCCAGACTTGCCGGGTGCCCGCCAGTCGTCCGCTCGTCCACACCCTCGAAGGCCGCTACCTCGCGCTGACGCCGATCACCGAGCACGACTTCCCGTCCCTGCGCACGGCGATCGGACGCCCCGAGGTGTTCGCCGGCGGGTTCGGCGGCGGCCCGTCCGGGCTGCCCGCCGATGACGCGGCGTTCGAGGCCTTCGCCCGCGCGTCCTACACCCCCGCCGCCGACGCGATCCCGTTCGGGGTGCGGCTGCGCGGCGGGCCCGACGACGGCGCCCTCGTGGGCGCGACCAAGCTCGGCGACCTCGACCTGCCGAACGAGTCCGCCCACATCGGCTGGACGGGCTTCGACCCGCGCGTGTGGGGCACCGTGGTGAACCCGGAGGTCAAGCTGCTCATGCTCGGGCTCGCGTTCGACCACGGCTTCGGCCGGGTGAAGCTGCAGGCGGATGCCGTGAACTCGCGCTCGCGCGCCGCCATCCTGAAGCTCGGGGCGAGCTTCGAGGGCGTCCACCGCCGCGCGATGCGTCGCCCCGACGGCACGTGGCGCGACACCGCGGTGTACGCGATCCTCGTCGACGAGTGGCCCGCCGTGCGCGCCGGCCTCGAGGCGCGGCTCGCGGCGTGGGGGGATCGACCAATGACCCTCGCCGGTGCGAACGGCTCCGAGTAGCCCCACCGGCCGGGCCGTCCGAGGTCGCGCCCCCAGAACGGGGGAAATGCTCCGCTCCGCATTGCCGCCCCGGATCGCCGGGAGTAGGCAGTCCGTGTCAGGGGGGACTCTCTGGCATCGGACACGGGGGGCGAGCGCTCGGGGGAACGCTCGCGATGCGGATGCCGGCGGCATCCGCATGCCCGTTCGACGTCGAAAGGCACGAACATGCAACGCACGACAACGGCGACCATCGCGGTCGCCGGATTCTCGATCGCCGCGCTCATCGGGGGCGCGACGCCGGCGGTCGCGATCGGCGCGACCACCTACGTCGATCCCGTCGATCCGGCTGCGCTCGCCCAGACGCTGGTGGGGGCAGGAGTGGGGATCTCGAACGTGACCTACGTCGGCGATCCGGTCAGCGCCGGATCGTTCAGCGGCGGCGCGGCCTCCGTCGGATTCGACTCGGGAGTCACGCTCGGCAGCGGTGACATCGCCGACACCGTCGGCCCGACCAACGATGCCGGCGGCACCGGGACGCAGACCGGTGCCGGCGGAGACGCCGACCTGGATGCGCTCTCCGGATTCACCACCTACGACGCCGCCGTGATGGAGTTCGACTTCACGGTCCCGGCCGGGGCGACGACCATCTACTTCCGGTACGCCTTCGGGTCGGAGGAGTACAACGAGTGGGTCGGGAGCCCGTACAACGATGCCTTCGCCTTCTTCGTGAACGGCGTGAACTGCGCCGTCGTACCGGACCCGAACGTGCCGGGCGGCACGCTGCCGGTGACGGTCAACTCGATCAACTCGGGCGTGAACGGCGCCCTGTTCAAGGACAACACGGCCAGCCCGAACCCGTACCCGACCGAGCTCGACGGGCTCACGATCCCGCTGACCTGCATGGCGCCGGTCGACCCGAACATCACGAACCACATGAAGCTGGCGATCGCCGACGCGAGCGATCGGATCCTCGACAGCGCGGTCTTCATCGAGGCCGGCTCGCTCTCGATCACGCCGCCCGCGGGCAGCGGCAAGGTGACCGGCGGCGGACGCGTCGACCTCGCCGATGGCACGGTGACCTTCGGGACGACCGTGATCCACGACGAGCAGGGCATGCGGGGCAACCTGCAGGTGAACGACCACCGCACGGGCGACCGGTTCCACGGGTACGACGTGCTCGCGTTCTCCACGAGCGGCAGCGAGGCGACCTGGTCGGGCGACGGGCGCTTCAACGGCGAGGACGGCTACTCGTTCGAGGTGACCGTCGTCGACAACCGCAACGGCAACGCGGCCAAGAAGGGTGCGCCCGACACCATCTCGATCGTCATCATGGATGACACGGGAGCGGTCGTCTGGAGCATGGACCCGGCGGTCGACCTGCTTCGCGGCAACATCACCGTCCACCACTAGGCCGGGGGTGCCGGGCCCCGTCCGCCGCCGCGGGCGGGGCCGCGGCATGCGTGGACACCGCGGCGCGACCGCCTCAGCTCCGATCGCGCTCCGGCAGGTGCAACCGCGCGAGGAACGCGTCGGTGCCGCGCGGCATCCGTCGACGGTCGGCTCGCGAGACGAGCACGGTCACGAGCACGGCGATGGGCACCGTCCAGGCCGCGGGCTGCTCGATGAGCGGGCGGATGGCGGGAGCCGCCGCCGTGATGAGGGCGCCGCCGAGGATCGCCGCGCCCGACAGGGTCGCACCGGTGGCCATGCCCGCGATCGCGCCGCGCGCGGTCAGCCCGCGCCACCAGATGCCGAGCAGCAGCACCGGGCAGAGCGTCGACGCCGTGAACGCGAACACGAGGCCCACGCTGCCCGCGAGCCCTGCCGGTTCGGTCGCGAACGCGACGACGAGCGGCACCGCGGTCGAGGCGAACGCCGCGATGCGGAAGCCGCGGACGCTCCCGCCGAGGAGGTCCTGCGAGATGACGCCCGCGACCGAGACCACGAGGCCCGATGACGTCGAGAGGAACGCCGCGAACGCGCCGCCGATCACGAGCGCGGTGAGCAGGTCGCCCCAGACGCCCGGGAGCAGGCGGTCGGGCAGCACGAGCACGAGGGCGTCGGCGTCGCCCGGTGTCGCGAGATCGGGGGCGAACGCCCGGCCGAGCAGCCCGAACAGGGTCGGGAACGCGTAGAACACCGAGAGCAGCACGAGCACGATGACGGTCGTGCGGCGGGCCGCGGGCCCGTCGGGGTTCGTGTAGAACCGCACCAGGACGTGGGGGAGGCCAAGCGTGCCGAGGAGCAGCGCGACCATGAGCGAGACCGTGCGGTACACGTCGAGCGCGCCGGGTCCGTCGGAGGCCGGGAAGGCCTGCGGCGGCGCGAGCTCGGGTTCGACGGCGCCCGTGACGAGGAGCAGGGCGACGACCGGCACCGCGATGGCCGCGAGCTTCAGCCAGAACTGGAACGCCTGCACGAACGTGATCGAGCGCATGCCGCCCGACGCGACGACGACCGCGACGAGCGCCGCGACGGCGACCGAGCCGACCCAGCTCGGCAGCCCGGTGGTGATCCGGACCGTGAGTGCCGCGCCCTGGAGCTGCGGCACGATGTAGAGCCATCCGATGACCACGACGAGCACGCTCGTGACGCGCCGCACGGCGACCGACTCGAGCCGGGCCTCGGTGAAGTCGGGGATCGTGTACGCGCCCGATCGCCGGAGGGGGGCGGCGACGAAGAGCAGCAGCATGAGGTACCCGGCCGTGTAGCCGATCGGGAACCACATGCCCCCGGCGCCGGTGAGCAGGATCAGCCCCGCGATGCCGAGGAACGACGCCGCCGAGAGGTACTCGCCGCCGATGGCCGACGCGTTCCACCACGGCCGCACCGTGCGGCTCGCGACGTAGAAGTCGCTCGTCGTGCGCGAGATCCGCAGCCCGTAGAACCCGATCAGCACCGACACGAGGGCCACGGCGACGATCGCCGCGTAGCCGACCGCGGGGCTCACTCCTCCTCCGCGAGGGAGCGGTACCGGGCCTCGTTGCGCGATGCGGCGCGCACGTACAGCGCGGCGACGGTGATCGCGAGCGGGTACACCCCGAAGCCGAGGAGCAGCCACGAGACGGGCACGCCGGCGACGAACGCGCCGTCGAGCGCGGGCGCCACGACGGCGAGGACGAACACGACGGTCGCGAGCACGAACCCGCCGGCGCAGATCAGCGCGAGACGGAGCTGCGACCGGATCAGCGAGCGCACGTAGACCGAGTGGATGTCGGTCGGGCCGGTGTCGGTCCCGGGCCTGCGCCCCCGCGCCGCGGGTCGGCGGTCGGATGCCGCGCGGCCGCCGTTCCGCGGAGCGGTCACCCGCACCCGGGGCGGCGGCGCCGCCGGTGCGTGCTCGTCGCCGCCCGGCGCTCCCCCGCTCACGGCCTGGCCCGCGGCGTCGCCGCCTCGAGTCGTTCGCGGAGCCCGGGCAGCAGCCGCCGGCTCACCGGCAGTTCCGCCTGCCCGACCACGATCGTCGGCCGATCGCCGCCCAGCCGGACCCGCGTGACATGGGGGAGCGCGACGAGGTACGACCGGTGCACGCGCACGAAGCCGGCCTCCGCCCACTGCCGTTCGAGGTCGGACATGGGCACGCGGACGAGGTAGCTCGCCTCGTCGGTGTGCAGGCGGGCGTAGTCGCCCTGCGCCTGGACGTAGCGCACGTCGTCGCGGCGGATCATGCGGGTCGTGCCGCCGAGCGTGACGGCGACCATCTCGGGGCGCGCGGGCGCGGCATCCGTCGCCTGCGCCTGGCCCATCGACTCGACGACCCGCGTGATCGACCGGTGCAGTCGCTCGGTGCGCACGGGCTTCAGCAGGTAGTCGACCGCGGCGAGGTCGAACGCCTCGAGCGCACCCTCCTCGTCGGCCGTGACGAACACGAAGGCCGGCCTGTGCTCGAAGCGCTGCAGTGCGCGGGCGAGGTCGAAGCCCGACAACCCGGGCATGTGGATGTCGAGGAAGGCGGCGTCGACGGGCTCGCGCGTGAGGATGCGGATGGCCTCGGCGCCCGAGGTCGCGCGGTGGATGGTCCCGATCCGCGGGTCCTGGCCGAGCAGGAACGCGAGCTCGTCCACGGCGGGCTGCTCGTCGTCGGCGATGAGGACCGAGATCACGGCACCAGTCTCCCATCGGGTTCGGCGGGCCGGCCTGGGCGAACGTCGACGGATGCCGCGGAGCGACCGGGCTGCGACTTCGGCACGCTCATCCGCACCAGGGTGCCCGCGCCCACGTTCGTCTCGACGACGAGCCCGTGCTCGTCGCCGTACACCTGCCGCATCCGCGCGTCGACGTTGCGCAGCCCGACGTGCTCGCCCGGCGTGCCGCCCGCGAGCACCTGCGCGGCGACCTCGGGGTCGATGCCGACGCCGTCGTCCTCCACGGTGATCTCGGCGACGGCGCCGCGGTCCTCGGCCGTGATCGTGATTCTTCCGCCGCCCTCCTTCGCCTCGAGGCCGTGCCGCACGGCGTTCTCGACGAGCGGCTGGATCGACAGGAACGGGATGACGGTCGAGAGCACTTCGGGCGCGACCTGGAGGGTCACCTTCAGCCGGTCGCCGAACCGTGCGCGCTCGAGCTTCAGGTACGAGTCGATCGAGCGCAGCTCCTCGGCGACGGTCGTGAAGTCGCCGTGCCGGCGGAACGAGTAGCGCGTGAAGTCTGCGAACTCGAGCACGAGCTCGCGCGCCTTCGCCGGGTCGGTGTTGATGAACGACGCGATCGCGTTCAGCGAGTTGTAGATGAAGTGCGGGCTGATCTGCGCGCGGAGCGCACGCACCTCGAGTTCGGCGAGCGCCGCACGCGAGGCGTCGAGCTCGCCGAGCTCGACCTGCGCGGCGACCCACTCGGCGACCTCCCCCGTGGCACGCACGAGGCCCGCGCGGACGCGCCCTGCGAACGCGACCACCGCACCGACCGCGACGCCGTCGGCGACGATCGGCGCGGCCGCGGCATCCGTCTCGCCGGACGGCGACGGCACGCGCCGCTCGACCTGCGACCGGCCGGTCTCGACGGCCTCGTCGGCGAGCCGCTCCGCGGCGGAGACCAGCGTCTCGTCGCCGTCGACCGCGACCGGACCGCCCGTCATGACGAGCGCGAGCGTGTCGGCGCCGAGCATCGCCTTGAGGTGCCGCGCGGCGCGCGCGGCATCCGTCCCGGTCATGTCGCCCCGCAGGTGCTTCGCGGCGCGGGAGGCCAGGTGCAGCGTCTCGTACGTGGCCCGCTCGGCGTCGGTGCCGAGGTCCTTCGACTGCACGGCGAGGCGCCGGAGCAGCACCACGACGCCCACCGCGAGCGCGCCCGCGACGACGCCGGCAGCGGCGGCGAGCAGCATCGACTCGGGCATGCACGTCACTGTAGCCGTCGTTCGTCGCCGCCCCGCGCCGTTCGTCGCACGGTCGGCGCCGCTCACCGACGACGAGCGGTCCGGGCCCCATGCGAGGCATCCGCGCGGTCAGCATGGACGCATTGCGACCGCAGCGGCGCGGGGCCTGCCCCGGCCGCATCCCCTCGAAGGAGAGACGCCATGGGCAACGACGCCCTGAGTGCGGAAGTCGACCTGAGTCACGTCGACTACCCCGCCGTGCAGCAATCCCCGGAGTTCCAGGAACTCCGCAAGACCCACCGCAGTTTCGTCTTCCCCGTCCTCTCGGCGTGCCTCGTCTGGTACTTCGCCTACGTCCTCCTCGCCGTCTACGCGGTCGACTTCATGTCGACGCGCGTGTTCGGCAGCGTGAACGTGGCGATGGTGCTCGGGCTGGCACAGGTGGTCACCACCTTCGCCGTGACGATGTGGTACGTCCACTACGCCAACAAGCGGCTCGACCCGCAGTCGGAGCGGATCCGCACCGAGATCGAGTCCGGCGACTTCGAGACCGAGAAGGCGGTGCGCTGATGATCGCGTTCGAAGCGGCGACCAGCTCGCCCGGCAACCCCTGGCTCAACATCGGCATCTTCGGCGCGTTCGTCGCGGTGACGATGGTCATCGTGTTCCGCGCCAGCCGGAACAACAAGACCGCGGCCGACTACTACGCGGCCGGACGCTCGTTCACCGGCGGCCAGAACGGCTCGGCCATCGCGGGCGACTACCTGTCGGCGGCGTCGTTCCTCGGCATCGTCGGCGCGATCGCCCTGAACGGCTACGACGGGTTCCTCTACTCGATCGGCTTCCTCGTCGCGTGGCTCGTCGCCCTGCTGCTCGTCGCCGAGCTGCTCCGCAACACCGGCAAGTTCACGATGGCCGACGTGCTCTCGTTCCGTCTGAAGCAGCGGCCCGTCCGGATCGCCGCGGCGACGACCACGCTCGTGGTGTGCTTCTTCTACCTGCTCGCGCAGATGGCGGGCGCCGGCGGCCTGGTGTCGCTGCTGCTCGGCGTGGGCGACCAGGTCGGCCAGGCCGTCGTCATCACGGTGGTCGGCGCGCTGATGATCCTCTACGTGCTCGTCGGCGGCATGAAGGGCACCACGTGGGTGCAGATCATCAAGGCGGTGCTGCTCATCGCGGGCGCCGGTGTCATGACGGTCTGGGTGCTCGCGCTCAACGGCTTCGACTTCTCGGCGCTGCTCGACAAGGCCGTCGCCGTGGCGGAGAACCCGGCGATCCTCGACCCGGGCCTGAAGTACGGCGTCTCCGAGATCAGCAAGGTCGACTTCATGTCGCTCGGCCTCGCGCTCGTGCTCGGCACCGCCGCGCTCCCGCACGTGCTCATGCGGTTCTACACGGTGCCCACGGCCAAGGAAGCCCGCAAGTCGGTCGTCTGGGCGATCTGGCTCATCGGCATCTTCTACGTGTTCACGCTCGTGCTCGGCTACGGCGCTGCCGCCCTCGTGGGTCCCGCCGTCATCGCCGGCGCCCCGGGCGGCCCGAACTCGGCGGCCCCGCTGCTCGCCTTCGCGCTCGGCGGCCCGGTGCTCCTCGGCCTGATCTCCGCGATCGCGTTCGCGACGATCCTCGCGGTCGTGGCGGGCCTCACCATCACGGCCGCCGCGTCGTTCGCGCACGACATCTACGCGTCGGTCGTGAAGAAGGGCAAGCCCGAGCCGGGCGCCGAGGTGAAGGTGGCCCGTCGCACGGTCGTCATCATCGGCGTCGTCGCGATCATCGGCGGTATCGGCGCGAACGGCCAGAACGTCGCGTTCCTCGTGGCGCTCGCGTTCGCGGTGGCCGCGTCGGCGAACCTGCCGACGATCGTCTACTCGCTGTTCTGGAAGGGGTTCACCACCAAGGGCGCCCTCTGGAGCATGTACGGCGGCCTGATCTCGGCGATCGTGCTCATCGTCTTCTCGCCGGTGGTCTCGGGCTCCGAGACGTCGATGCTGAAGACCGAGGCGATCGACTTCGCGATCTTCCCGCTGTCGAACCCGGGCATCGTCTCGATCCCCCTGGCCTTCCTCCTCGGGTGGATCGTGAGCGTCATGGACAAGACGGTCGAGAGCCCCGAGAAGCAGGCCGAGATGGAGGTCCGCTCGCTCACCGGCCTCGGCGCCGAGAAGGCGGTAAGCCACTAGAGACTCCGGCGGCCGCCCGGGATGGGGGAGCGGCGGCCGCCGGACACGACTGCGACGGGGTGGGACCGCCTGCCCACGACCTCGTCGCCGGCACGACGGGGGCGGATGCCTCGGGCCCACGGCCCGGCATCCGCCCCCGTTGCGCTGCGGCCGGTGCCCATCACCGCCGACCGCCGTGCCGCGGAAGTCGGGCTCACCATCCCTCGGGAGGAAGTTCCCGAGGACACGCGGGCTCGGCACCCGGAGCTGCCGGCGTGTCGGCCGGAAGTTCCTCCCGAGCGCGGGCAGCACGCGGTGGGTGCGCCGCGGTGGGTGCGGTGGGGTGGGTGCGGTGGGGTGGGGCGCGGTGGGGCGGGGTGGGGTGCGAGGCGGTCGGCGGCGGCGCTCAGCGCGATCGGCGACGCCGGGCCAGCCCGACCCA
>NZ_WKJD01000011.1 GCF_009674665.1 Agromyces kandeliae | reverse complement strand
GATCGAGTGGTCGAGCGTCTCGCGCGAGGCATCCGGATCGTACTTCTGCGGGTCGTTCGCGCCGGACCCGATCACGTAGTGCGTGTGGTGCGACGTGTGGATGACGACGCTCGCGATGCGCGACGGGTCGGCGACGAGCTCGGGGTGCTCGCGGTTCAGCTTGCGGGCGAGGTCGATCCACGCCTGCGCCTGGTACTCGGCCGAGTGCTCCTTCGTGTAGGTGTCGAGGATGGCGCGCTTGGCCTCGCCCGCCTCGGGCAGCGGCACCTCGTACGAGGCGTCGGGCCCGTCGAGGAGCCACGCGATCACGCCGTCCTCGCCCTCGTAGATCGGCACCGGGCTCGTCTGCCCGCGCATGGCGCGGTCCACGGCCTCGACCGCCATCTTCCCGGCGAAGGCGGGCGCGTGCGCCTTCCACGTCGAGATCTCGCCCTTGCGCGACTGCCGCGTCGCGGTCGTGGTGTGCAGCGCCTGGCCGACGGCCTGGAAGATCGTCTCGGGGTCGAGGCCGAGGAGCGTGCCGATGCCCGCCGCGGCCGACGGGCCGAGGTGGGCGACGTGGTCGATCTTGTGCTTGTGCAGCGAGATGGCCTTCACGAGGTCGACCTGGATCTCGTAGCCCGTCGCGATGCCGCGCACGACCTCGCGGCCCGTGAGGCCCCGCTGCGACGCGAGGTGCTGCGCGACCGCGACGATCGCGGGGATGTTGTCGCCGGGGTGCGAGTACTCGGCCGCGAGGAACGTGTCGTGGAAGTCGAGCTCGCGGACCGCGACCCCGTTCGCCCACGCCGCCCACTCGGGGCTCGTGCGGCGTGCCGGCTCGAGTCCGAACACGGTCGCACCCTCGCCGCCGACCGACACCGGGTGCGCGGTCGCCTGCGAGCGGGCCGCGATGATCGGGGCGCGCGTGAGCGACGCCGCGGCGACCGAGGCGTTGTCGATGACGCGGTTGACGACCATCTCGGCGACCTCGTCGGTCACCTCGACGGGGTCGGCGGCGACCTCGGCGATCTTCCAGGCGAGCTGGTCGGGGCGGGCGAGGTTCTCCTCGCTGCGGTGGACGCGCACGTGGTGGAGCTGCACGGTTCGGCCTTTCGGTTCGGTGTTCGCTTCGGTCGTTCGAGTGGTCTTCGGGCCCGGTCCGAGCCGGCGGGGCCGGCCGGTGGCGATCGGGCGGTCGTGGGGGCGAGCGGATGCCTCGCTCACGCGACGCGCGGCCCGTCGTCGACGTCGGCCGGTTCAGCGACCTCGTCGACGGGGGCGCTCGCGAGCGCGTTGGTGAGGCTCCGGTGGAGGTGGACGTGGGTCGCGTGCGACGCGAGCTCGGCGTCGCCCGCGAGGATCGCGTCGACGATGAGCTCGTGCTCCCCCGCGGCCGCCCGGAGGCGGTCGGGGTTGTGCCGGGACAGGCGGCGGATGCGCGCAGAGTGCAGCTGGACGCTGCGCAGCGCTCCGCCGAGGAACGGGTTCGCGGCCGCCTCGTCGATGGCACGGTCGAGGTCGTCGACGATCTCGAAGTAGCGCGTGAGCCCGGCCTCGCCCTCGGCGAGGAGTCGGGGCGCATCGCGCAGCCGGTCGCGGATCGCGAGGAACGGGGCATCCGCTCGCCGTCTCGCCGCGAGGCCGGCCGCGCGGGCCTCGAGCGCCTCGCGGAGCTCGTAGAGCGCGACGATGTCGGCGCGAGAGATCGCGGTCACGATGGTGCCGCGTGCGGTCGGCTCGACGAGGCCGTCGGCGGCGAGGCGACGGAGCGCCTCGCGCACCGGCGTGCGACTGACGCCGAGGCGGACCGACTGCTCGACCTCCTGGAGCACCGTGCCCGGGCCCAGCACGCCGTCGAGGATCTCGCCGCGGAGGGTGTCGTACGCCCGCTCACCTGCTCGCATGCGTTCCTCCCGTCTTCGTCGGCGACGACTCATGTATACACGGATGCCGCTGATGCCGCAATCTTCGGCGATATTCCTGCGAATCGGCCGAGCGCTCTCGACGAACTGATGTTTCGTGTATACATTGAGCGCAAGCCCGTTCCAGAGCCGGCACGGGCAGGACCGCACGTCCCGGGGGCCCGCACCGGTGCCGCCCTCGAGGGAGGAACCGCGATGAGCACGACGACGAGCTACGCCGACGAGTACCGCCGCAGCATGGAGGACCCCGAGGGGTTCTGGCTGGACGCGGCCGGCCTCATCGACTGGATGCGCACTCCCGCCCGCGCGCTCGACGCCGGCGCCGCACCGCTCTACCGCTGGTTCCCGGACGGCACCCTGAACGTCAGCGCCAACGCGCTCGACCGCTGGGTCGCGGCCGGGCGCGGCGACCAGGTCGCACTCGCGTACGACTCCGCGATGACAGGCTCGAAGCGCAGCTTCACCTACTCGGAACTGCTCCACGAGGTCGAGCTGTTCGCGGGCGTGCTCCGGCGCAACGGCGTCTCGCAGGGCGATCGCGTCGCGATCTACCTGCCGATGACGCCCGAGGCCGTCATCGCGATGCTCGCGTGCGCCCGCATCGGCGCCGTCCACTCGGTGATCTTCGGCGGGTTCGCCGCGAACGAGCTGGCCGTGCGCATCCAGGACGCGGCGCCGAAGCTCATCGTCACCTCCTCCGGCGGCCTCGAGCCCGGACGCGTCGTCGAGTACCTCCCGATCGTCGAGAAGGCGCTCGCGATGATCGTCGGCGACCGATCCGTCGCGGGCACGCCGACGAGCTCGATCACCGTGGTCTCGGAGGACGAGCTGAGCGTCGAGGCCGTGATCGTGCGCAATCGCGAGGCGGTGCCCGGGGATGCCGCGGCGTTCGACGGACGCGTGGGCGTCCGCTGGCTCGACTGGGAGGACGAGCTCGCGCACGCCCAGCCGGTCGCGCCGGTCGAGCTCGTGGCGACGGACCCGCTGTACATCCTCTACACGTCGGGCACGACGGGGACGCCCAAGGGCGTCGTGCGCGACAACGGCGGCTACGCCGTCGCGCTGGCGTGGTCGATGCGGAACATCTACGACATCCGTGCGGGTGACGTGATGTGGACCGCATCCGACGTGGGCTGGGTCGTCGGCCACAGCTACATCGTCTATGGCCCGCTCCTCGCGGGCGCGACGACCTTGCTGTACGAGGGCAAGCCCATCGGCACGCCCGACGCGGGCGCGTTCTGGCGGATGGTCGAGGAGTACCGCGTCAAGGTGCTGTTCTCGGCGCCCACCGCGGTGCGCGCCATCCGTCGCGAGGACCCGGCGCTCGAGCACCTCTCGGGCTACGACACGTCGAGCCTCCAGGCCCTCTTCCTGGCGGGCGAACGCCTCGACACCGAGACGTACCACTGGATCGACGAGGCCCTGCACTGCCCGGTGATCGACCACTGGTGGCAGACCGAGACCGGCTGGGCGATCGCCGCCAACCCGCGCGGCATCGAACCGCTGCCCGTCAAGCCCGGCTCCCCCACCGTCCCGGTGCCCGGCTACCGAGTGGGCATCGTCGATGGGAAGGGCCGGCCCGTCGCGACCGGCGTCGAGGGCAACATCGTGCTCGAGCTGCCGCTGCCGCCGGGCAGCCTGCCCACCCTGTGGGGCGGCGACGAGAAGTACGTCGCCTCGTACCTCACGGCGTTCACCGGGCACTACGCCACCGGCGATTCCGGGTACGTCGACGACGACGGCTACGTCTACGTCATGGGCCGCACCGACGACGTCATCAACGTGGCCGGCCACCGCCTCTCGACGGGCGGGCTCGAGGAGGCGCTGAACCACCATCCTGCGATCGCCGAGGTCGCCGTCATCGGGATCAGGGACGAGCTCAAGGGCCAGCGTGCCGCGGGGTTCGTGACGCTCAAGCACGGCACGGTGATCGAGCACGACGTGCTCGTGAAGGAACTCGTCGCGCTCGTGCGCGAGACGGTCGGCCCGGTCGCGGCGTTCCGCGACGTCACCGTGCTCGACCGTCTCCCGAAGACGCGCTCGGGCAAGATCCTGCGGAAGACCATGCGACAGATCGCCGACGGCGAGCCGTACAAGGTGCCCGCGACCATCGAGGACCCCTCCGTGCTCAGCGCGCTCGAGGCCGCGCTCGGGCGCTGATCCACCGGCGGAGGGCTGGTTTCGGCCGACGGACGCCGCGGGACGAAGGACCCCGCCCCCGCGCCATCCGCCCTGCCTAGGCTCGGGGCATGGAGGCGACGACGCCGTCATCGATCCACTGGCCCGTGATCCGGAAGGACGCCGCGGAGCTGGCCGTGCGCCCGAACCTCGTCGACTACGACGAGGCCCGGGCGAGCTTCGACTGGTCCGACGCGAGGCGCGCGCTGTCCGGCCTGCCGGGCGGCGGGACCAACATCGCCCACGAGGCCGTCGACCGCCACGCCGCCGGACCGCTCGCCGACCGCGAGGCGCTGCGCTTCATCCGAGCGGACGGCTCGGTCCGGGCGCTGACATATGCGCAGCTCGCGAACGAGGCCGGCCGGTTCGCGAGCGTGCTGCGCGAGCTCGGCGTCGAACGCGGCGAGCGCGTGTACTCGCTGCTCGGCCGGCGCCCCGAGCTCTACGCCGCCGTGCTCGGCACGCTGAAGCACGGTGCGGTCTTCTGCCCGCTGTTCTCGGCGTTCGGACCCGAGCCGGTCCGGCAGCGCATGGAGATCGGCTCTGGACGCGTGCTCGTGACCACGCGGGCGCTCTACCGCCGGAAGGTCGCGCCCATCCGCGACGAGCTGCCAGAGCTCCGGCACGTCCTCCTCGTCGACGACGGCGGTCCGACGGATGCCGCGCCCGAGCCGGGCACGCTCGACCTCGCCCCGCTGCTCGCCGGGGCGACCGACTACGGCCCGACCGCGTCGACCGGCCCGGAGGACATGGCGCTGCTGCACTTCACGAGCGGCACGACGGGCCGCCCGAAGGGCGCGATCCACGTGCACGACGCCGTCGTCGCCCACTACGCGACGGGCCGGTTCGCACTCGACCTCCACCCCGACGACGTGTACTGGTGCACCGCCGACCCCGGCTGGGTGACCGGCACGTCGTACGGCATCATCGCTCCGCTCGTGCACGGCGTGACCGCGATCGTCGATGAGGAGGAGATGGATGCCGAACGCTGGTACCGGATCCTCGCGGACCACCGGGTCACGGTCTGGTACACCGCACCGACCGCGCTGCGGATGCTCATGAAGGCGGGCGCCGAACGCGTGGCGGACCACGACCTGTCCGCGCTGCGATTCGTCGCGAGCGTGGGCGAACCCCTGAACCCCGAGGTCGTCGTGTGGGGACAGGAGGCGTTCGGCCGCCCGGTGCACGACAACTGGTGGCAGACCGAGACCGGCGGAATCATGATCTCGAACTACCCGGCGATGGACATCAGGCCCGGCTCGATGGGCCGGCCCCTGCCCGGCATCGAGGCGGGCGTCGTGGCGCGGGACGAGACGGGCGCGCCCGTCGTCCGCGACGGCGAGGCGGTGCTGTGCGAGCCGGATGCCACCGGCGAGCTCGCCCTGCGGCCGGGCTGGCCGTCGATGTTCCGCGGCTACCTCCACGAGGAGGAGCGCTATCGGAAGTGCTTCGCCGGGGGCTGGTACCTGACCGGAGACCTCGCCCGCCGCGACGCCGACGGCTACTTCTGGTTCGTCGGGCGCGGCGATGACGTCATCAAGTCGTCGGGGCACCTCATCGGCCCGTTCGAGGTCGAGAGCTGCCTCCTGGAGCACGAGGCGGTCGCAGAGGCCGCCGTGATCGGCGTGCCCGACGAGGTGGCCGGAGAGGTCGTCAAGGCGTTCGTCGAGCTGAAGCCGGGCCACGAGGCATCCGATGCGCTGCGGCTCGAGCTCATCGGCTTCACGCGCAAGCGGCTCGGGCCCGCCGTGGCCCCGCGCCTGCTCGACTTCGCGCCCGCGCTGCCCAAGACGCGCAGCGGCAAGATCCTCCGGCGGCTGCTGAAGGCCCGCGAGCTCGGCCTGCCCGAGGGCGACACGTCCACACTGGAGGCCGGACGATGACCCCGCCGATGACCGCCGAGGAACGCGCTGCGCTGATCACCGCCCGGCCCGATCAGGCGCGCGAACTGCTGCGGCAGATGCTGCGCGTGCGGCGCCTCGAGGAGCGCTGCGTCGAGCTCTACTCGGCATCGAAGATCCGCGGGTTCCTGCACGTCTACATCGGCGAGGAGGCGGTCGCGGCGGGGGTGATGTCGGCGCTTCGGCCGGATGACGCGGTCGTGGCCACGTACCGCGAGCACGGCCATGCGCTGCTCCGAGGCGTGCCGGCGACCGCGATCATGGCCGAGATGTTCGGGCACGCCGAGGGATGCTGCCGCGGACGCGGCGGTTCGATGCACCTGTTCGACGCCGACACGCGCTTCTACGGCGGCAACGCCATCGTCGCGGGCGGGTTGCCGCTCGCGGTCGGCCTGGCGCTCGCCGACCGGATGCAGGGGCGCGACCGCGTGACGGCCTGCTTCTTCGGCGAGGGCGCGATGGCCGAGGGCGAGTTCCACGAGAGCCTCAACCTGGCGGCCCTCTGGGACCTGCCCGTGCTGTTCTGCTGCGAGAACAACCTCTACGCCATGGGCACCGCGCTCGAGCGGTCGGAATCGCAGACCGACCTGGCGCTCAAGGCCGCGTCGTACGAGGTCGCATCGTGGGCGGTCGACGGCATGGACGTGCTCGCCGTCGAGGAGTCGGCCCGGCGGGCGGTCGAGGCCGTGCGCTCGGGAGGCGGGCCGCACTTCCTCGAGTTCCGCACCTACCGGTTCCGAGCCCACTCCATGTTCGACCCCGAGCGGTATCGCGAGAAGGCCGAGGTCGAGCACTGGATGGAGCGCGACCCGATCGCGTCGCTGCGCGGCGAGCTCGAGGCATCCGGCCTGCTCGACGCCGACGGCTGGGCCTCGATCACCCGTGACGTGGACGCCGAGGTCGACGCGGCCGTCGAGTTCGCCGAGTCGGGCACGCTCGAACCCCTCGCCGACCTCGCACGGCACGTCCACAGCGAGCGGAGCACCGCATGAAGACGACGTTCCGCGAAGCCATGCGCGCGGCGATGCGCGACGCGATGCAGCGCGACGAGCGGGTGTTCCTCATGGGCGAGGACGTCGGACGCTACGGCGGCGGCTTCGCGGTGAGCCTCGGCCTGCTCGAGGAGTTCGGGCCGCAGCGCGTCCGCGACACGCCGCTGTCCGAGGCCGGGTTCGTGGGGGCCGGAATCGGCGCCGCGCTCGGCGGCATGCGGCCCATCGTCGAGGTCATGACCGTCAACTTCAGCCTGCTCGCGCTCGACCAGATCGTGAACAACGCCGCGACGCTGCTGCACATGTCGGGCGGCCAGTTCAACGTGCCGCTCGTGGTCCGGATGACGACCGGCGGCGGGCGCCAGCTCGCGGCGCAGCACTCGCACAGCCTCGAGGGCTGGCTCGCGCACATCCCGGGCCTGCGCATCCTCGCGCCGGCGACGCTCGAAGACGCGCGCGGCATGCTGTGGACCGCGCTCGAGGACCCCGACCCGGTGCTCATCTTCGAGCACGGGTCGCTGTACAACGTGGCCGGTGAGCTGGCGGATGACGCCGGGCCGGTCGACATCGACCGGGCCGCGGTCCGCCGCGCCGGCGCGGATGTCTCGATCATCACGTACGGGGGCACGCTGCCGATGGTGCTGGCGGCGGCCGACTCCCTCTCCGCCGAGGGCATCGACGCCGAGGTGATCGACCTGCGCACGCTCCGGCCGCTCGACGACGACGCGATCCTCGCGACCGTCGCGAAGACGCACCGCGCGGTCGTCGTCGACGAGGGATGGCGCAGCGGGAGCCTCTCCGCCGAGGTCAGCGCCCGCATCACCGAGTCGGCGTTCTACGAGCTCGACGCGCCGGTCGCGCGGGTCTGCAGCGAGGAGGTGCCGGTGCCGTATGCGAAGCACCTCGAAGAGGCGGCGCTCCCGTCCGTCGCGCGGGTGATCTCGGCGGCACGTGCGACGGTCGGCCAGGTCGAAGCGGTGGCCGGGCATGCCTGAGCTGCTCATGCCGTCGCTCGGCGCGGACATGGAGCACGGCAAGGTCGTCGAGTGGCTCGTGAAGCCCGGCGACTACGTGCACCGCGGCGACCTGGTCGCCGAGGTCGACACCGAGAAGACCGTCATGGAGATCGAGTCGTTCGAGGAGGGCGTCGTCGCCGAGTACCTGGTCGAGCTCGGCGAGACCGTGCCGGTCGGCACGCCGATCGCTCGAGTGACCGGGACACCGGCGGATGGCGCGATCCAGGCATCGTCGCCCGGCGCAGCCGTACCCGGATCGGCGGAGGACGCAGTCGAGGTCCCGGCGATCGCCCCGCCCATCCGCAGTCTCGCTCACCGACTCGGGGTCGACGTGACGCGCCTGACGGGAACGGGGCGCCGCGGAGCCGTGACGAGGGCCGATGTCGAGGCCGCCGCCGCGGATGCCGCCGCGAGCGGCCCGGTCGGCCCGGACACGTCCGCGGAGGGCGCACCCGCCCGCGTCGCGGGCTCGCCGTCCCGCGACTCCGCGCCGGTCGCGCCGCCGGTCGCCCGGGCTCCCGCCTCCTCCGCCGAGGGGACAGGACGCGTGCGCTCGTCGCCGCGGGCGAGGCGGCTCGCCGCAGATCTCGGCCTCGACCTCTCGACGGTCGCCGGGACGGCTCCGGGCGGGGCGGTGACCGAGGCCGACGTGCGCCGTGCGACGGAGCCGCGCGAGCGTCCGGAAGCGACGACCGCCGCCGCTCCGGCGACGACGCATCGTGGCCGTGACCGGCGATCGCATTCGCGGCCCGGCGGCGAGGATGCCGAGGCCCGGGACCGAGCGCGGGCGAGCGGACCCTCGGTGTCCGACCGCGTCGCGAGCCTGCGCCGGGCGATCGGCTCGTTGATGGCCCGTTCGAAGCGCGAGATCCCGCACTACTACCTCAGCACGACGATCGACCTGGGACCGGCACTCGAGTGGATGCGGCGAGCCAATGCCGGGCGCCCGCTCGCCGAGCGGCTGGTTCCGGCGGCGCTCCTCCTGGCCGCGAGCGCCCGAGCCGCGCGCGACGTGCCCGAGGTGAACGGCTTCTTCGTGGACGGCGAGTTCCGGCAGAGCTCCGCCGTGCACCTCGGCGTCGCGATCGCGCTGCGCGGGGGCGGGCTCGTGGCTCCCGCCATCCACGACGCCGACCGGCTGACACCCGACGAGGTGATGGCGTCGCTGCGCGACCTCGTCGCGCGGGCCCGGGCCGGGCGCCTCCATCGCGCCGAGATGGCCGATCCGACGATCACGGTCACGAACCTCGGCGAGCTCGGCGTCGAGACCGTCTTCGGCGTGATCTACCCGCCGCAGGTCGCGCTCGTCGGGTTCGGCCGCGTGATCGAGCGGCCGTGGGCGAGGGACGGGCTCCTCGGCGTCCGCCCGGTCGTCACGGCGACGCTCTCCGCGGACCACCGCGTGAGCGACGGGCTGCGGGGCGGGCGCTTCCTGGCCCGCGTCGACGAACTGCTGCAGAGACCGGAGGAGCTGTGAACGAGTCGGATGCCCGGGCGGCCGTGTTCGCCGCGCTCCACGAGATCGCCCCCGACGTCGAGCCGGACGACCTCGACCCGAGCGCCCGGCTGCGTCAGGACCTCGAGCTCGATTCGCTCGACTTCCTCCGGCTGTTGGAGGTCCTCGCCGGTTCGACGGGCGTCTCGACGCCCGAGGACGACTACCGTGACCTCACGACCGTGCAGGCACTGGTCGACTACATCGCCAAGCGAGGCTGACGCACCGCACGCACCGCACGGCACCGACCGGCCGATCGCTCGGTCGCGACGTTCGACCGGCCCGGCGCTCCTCACCCGCCCCAGCCCGGTGGCCCCGCACGCGCCGACGCCGTCGCGCGTACGGGGCCGAGCGCGAGCGCGACCGAGACGACGGCGGCGGACCCCTCGATCCGGCACTCGAGGAGCGTCGCACCGTTGCGGCGCGCGAGGTCGCCCGCCAACGTGCACGGCTCGCCGGCCACGGCGCCGCTGACGGCGTCGGCCGCGGCGAGCGCCGAGGCGTCCGCGGCGTTCGCGGCGGACTGCGCCGCGACGGAGGCGCCGAGCACGCCCACCACCGCGACGCCGAGCGCCACCACGGCACCGAGGATCGCGACGGCGACGACCGTCGCCGCCCCCTGGTCGTCGGCGAACCTGCCGGCGCGGCGTGCGTCGACCGCGGACTCGCCCCTCACAACCCGCCCCGCATCGCGCACGACTCCGAGCGGAGCTCGAGCGCCGCGAGCACGCCGCCGGGATGCGACGACAGGGTCGCGCAGACGAACTCCCCGTCGTCGACGACAGTGAGACTCGCGCCCTCCACCTGCCGACCCGCGATGCCGGCCGCCGCGTCGACCGAATCCCCGCGGCCCAGCGCCCGAGCGGCGTCCGCCGCCGCATCGGCGAGTCGGACCTGCAGCGCGACGGCGTGCACCGAGGCGAGGGTCGCAGCGAGCACCAGGGCGATCGCGGGCAGCGCGACGGCGAACTCCGCCGTCACGCTGCCCCGCTCGTGGTCAGCCGACCGTGAGCGCATTCCGCACGAGGTCGGTGAGGATCCCGCGGACCTCGTCTCCGCGGAGGATGACCACGAGAAGCCCGGCGAAGCCGACCGCCGCCATCGTCGCGACCGCGTACTCGGCGGTGGCGGCGCCGCGTTCTCGTGCCAATCGACGCATGACCGCCATGAGGCCACGGCGAGCGCGCGCCCACCGTGCGGGTTCCTCCCGGGCCGGCCGATCGATCGACGGTGCCTGGTGCATTCGGTTCTCCTTCTCTCTGCCGCGCACGGCGGCGACGGTGGCACGAGTCCGGACGTCGTCACACGGCACCGCCGAGCGTGCCCGTGACGACGGAGATCATGAGCGGGGCGACGCCGAGCAGCACGAACGCCGGGAGCACGCAGCAGCCGAGTGGGAGCATCAGCCGCACCCCGAGCGTCGCAGCGCGCGCGGCGCCCTCGGCACGCGCCGCACCACGGATGCGGTTCGCCTCCGCACGGAGCAGGTCGGCCACGGGCGAGCCGGCGCGCTCGGCGAGCCCGACGACGGATGCCGCCTCGCCGGGCGCCGCGGATCCGGGCAGGTGTCGAGCCATCGCGTGCTCGACGATCTGCCGGGCCCGCGCGACCGATGCGCCGCTCGAGAGCGCCATCGCGAGCAGTTCGAGTTCCAACCCGGCG
Organism: Agromyces kandeliae; assembly: GCF_009674665.1. Taxonomy (GTDB): domain Bacteria; phylum Actinomycetota; class Actinomycetes; order Actinomycetales; family Microbacteriaceae; genus Agromyces; species Agromyces kandeliae. Next base: position 65,638 of record NZ_WKJD01000011.1, on the reverse strand, counting down.
GCGGGGTGCGCGACGGCGGCCCTCCGGATGAGCGCCCGGTTCCACCGCGCCCCGCACCAGAGCAGCGTGGACCCGACGAGCAGGCAGGCGAGCCCGATCGGCCCGCCGAGGAGCACGCCGAGCGTGTCGAACCCGAGCAGGGCGCCGAACGCGACGGCGATCAGCGGCAGCGCCGCCACGAGGCGCGCGCTCGCCGCCGGTCCGGCGAGGAGGGCCGCGGCCTCACGACGGAGCTGGGCCTCGTCGCGCAGGGTCGCGGCGAGCATCGTCAGGCAGCGCGCGAGCGGCGCGCCCGAGGCATCCGCGACCGCCCATGCCGCGGCGAGCACCGCCCACGCGGGCGCTGCCGCACCGTTCGAAGCTCGTGCCGCGTCGACGGCGTCGGCGACGGACGCGCCGTCGGACGCCGCCCGTGCCGCGTGAGCGACCAGGGCCGAGTCGGCGTCGCGGCCCGGATCCGGCCGTGTCGGTCGGTCGCCGCCGTCCGTCGGCGCGGCGAGCGCGGCCCACGCGGTCGCCGGAGCGAGCCCGGCCGTGAGCAGCGCGGCCATCCGCTCGGCGATCCCGGCGACCCGGTCGGGACCGGCAGACTCGTCGGCGCGGTCGCGCCGGACGATCCGTACGAGGTCCGGCGGCATCCGCAGCGTCAGCACGCCTCCACCTCCAGGCGGTCGCCATCGACCCGGAGCCCGCCGATCCCGGAGACTCGGCGTCGGCCGTCGACTCGCTCGAGGTGCACGACGACGTCGAATGCACTCACCGCCTGCCGGGCGACCGCCTGCACGGACATCCCCGCCGTTGCGCCGAGCGCCTCGAGCCGCGCCGGGACGTCGGCGAGCGAGTTCGCGTGGAGCGTCCCCGCGCCGCCGTCGTGGCCGGTGTTCAGCGCCGCGAGGAGATCGCGCAGCTCCGGGCCGCGGCACTCCCCCACGACCAGCCGGTCGGGGCGCATGCGCAGCGCCTCTCGCAGGAGAACGTCGAGCCCGATGCGCCCCGTGCCCTCGAGGTTCGCCTGCCTCGCCTCGAGCGACACCACGTGCGGATGCGCGGGCCGGAGCTCCGCCACGTCTTCGAGCAGCACGATGCGTTCGCCGGGCGGGGCCTCGGCGAGCAGCGCCCCGAGCAGGGTCGTCTTGCCCGTACCGCCTGCGCCGGTGACGAGGATGTTGCGACGATCCCGCACCGCGTCGCGCAGCCGGCGCTCCTGCTCCGCATCGAACATGCCGGACCGGGCGAGCGCGCCGAGGCTCGCCCCCGCTGCGCGGGGCACCCGCACCGACAGGAGCGTGCCGGAGGCCGAGAGCGGCGGGAGGACCGCATGCACGCGGATGCCGCAACCGAGTCGGACGTCGACCGCGGGCGTCGCCTCGTCGACGTGCCGGCCGCCCCGCGCGATGAGGTGCACCGCGAGGGAGCGCACCTCGTCCTCGTCGGCGCGCCACGCGGCGTGATGCTCGGGTCCTGCGCCCCGATCGATCCAGAGGCCACGCGCTCCGTTCACGAAGAGATCGGTCACGCCGACGTCGGCGGCGAACGGCGCGAGCGGCCCGAGCGCCGTGACATCGGGCACGACCTGCGAGGTCGTGTCGCGCACGACCGGAGCCCCCGCCCCGTCCACCGCACCCGAAGCGCTCTCCACCGGGCCGGGCGGCGCCCATTGCGGCGCGGCCTCGCGCTCCCATGAGGGGACGGGGACGAACGGGGCGGGCATGGGGACGACGCTAGGGCCGCGCGGCGGACCGTGCCCGAACCACGGAAGCCCGAGACGAGACGAGCTCCCCACCACGCCGTTGTGGAGGAGAGCTCGTGCTGTCGGCATTCGGGACGCCGCGTTAAAAGAAGGGGGCGGCACCCATTGGGGGGAACAGGTGCCGCCTCGGCAGCGCACGGATTGGGGGGAATCGCGAGCGCTGCAGGCCTCGAATCGAATTTGTTCGGGCGTACATCAGTGTATGGGCTGGGGATCCATGCGCAAGTACTTTTTGTCCTCATTTGTGCGGACGCACAGAAATCTCTTCGAGATCCTCCAGTCACTGGTCGGATCTCGACGGAATTCGATGGTGAAGCGGACCGCCGACAACGGTTTCCGCACCTGATCGCGTCCAACGCGGGACCGGGGCGGCTCGACCGGCCCGGACGTCGCCCGCACCGCGCCCCCTTCGCGCGAGCCCAGCGTACGCCCGGCGGGGCCGCCCCCGCGCGCGACACACGCAGCCAAACATCGGGCGGCTGCCGCTAGGGTGCTGTGTGGGGCAGGCGACCCGTCATCTGAACACTTCGCGAAGGAGCGATCGCACCACTATGAACGCGCAGATCGATCACGCGCTCGAGGAGATCCGGCGCTTCCGCCCGAGTCCCGAGTTCGCCGCCCAGGCCGTCGCCGACGAGGGCCTCTACGACGCCGCTCGCACAGACCGGCTCGAGTTCTGGGCCGACCAGGCCCGCACGCTGCTCCAGTGGGAGAAGCCCTTCACCCGCACGCTCGACTGGTCGAACCCGCCGTTCGCCAAGTGGTTCGACGACGGCGAGCTCAACGTCGCCGTCAACTGCCTCGACCGCCATGTCGATGCCGGCCTCGGCGACCGCGTCGCGCTCCACTGGGAGGGCGAGCCGGGCGACTCCCGCGACATCACGTACGCCGAGCTCACCGACGAGGTCAAGCGCGCCGCCAACACGCTCATCGACCTCGGCGTCCGCGAGGGCGACCGCGTCGCCATCTACCTGCCGATGATCCCCGAGGCCGTCGTGTCGATGCTCGCGGTGGCGCGCCTCGGCGCGATCCACTCCGTCGTGTTCGGCGGGTTCAGCGCCGACAGCCTCGCGTCGCGCATCGACGACGCCGAGGCATCCGTCGTCATCACCGCCGACGGCGGCTACCGCAAGGGCCGCGTGTTCCCGTTGAAGCCGGTCGTCGACGAGGCGCTCGAGAAGTCGGCCGGCAGCGTCCGGAACGTGCTCGTCGTCCGTCGCGGCGAGAACGAGGTCGACTGGAACGCCGACCGCGACGTGTGGTGGCACGAGAGCGTCGCAACCGCGTCGAACGAGCACGAGGCGCGGGCGTTCGAGGCGGAGCATCCGCTCTTCATCCTCTACACCTCCGGCACCACCGGGAAGCCCAAGGGCATCCTGCACACCTCGGGCGGCTACCTCACGCAGGCGGCCTTCACGCACCGGAACGTGTTCGACCTGCACCCGGAACGCGACGTCTACTGGTGCACGGCCGACGTCGGCTGGATCACCGGCCACTCGTACGTCGTCTACGGCCCGCTCGCGAACGGCGCCACGCAGGTGCTCTACGAGGGCACGCCCGACACGCCGCACCCCGGCCGCTGGTGGGAGATCGTCGAGAAGTACGGCGTCACGATCCTCTACACGGCGCCGACCGCCATCCGGTCCTTCATGAAGCTCGGGCGGCAGATCCCGCACGAGTTCAACCTGCGGACGCTCCGCCTGCTCGGCTCGGTGGGCGAGCCGATCAACCCCGAGGCCTGGATCTGGTACCGCCACGTCATCGGCGGCGGCTCGATCCCCGTGGTCGACACGTGGTGGCAGACCGAGACCGGCGCGATCATGATCTCGGCGCTCCCGGGCGTCACCGACCTGAAGCCGGGCTCGGCGCAGGTGCCCGTCCCCGGCATCTCGATCGACATCCTCGACGACGACGGCACCGCCGTCGAAGGCGAGGGCGGGGGCCTGCTCGTCGCCACCGAGCCGTGGCCGTCGATGCTCCGCGGCATCTGGGGCGACCCGGAGCGGTTCAAGGAGACCTACTGGGAGAAGTTCGGCGACAAGTACTTCGCCGGCGACGGCGCGCGGCGCGACGAGGACGGCGACATCTGGCTGCTCGGTCGCGTCGACGACGTCATGAACGTCTCGGGCCATCGCCTGTCGACCGCCGAGATCGAGTCCTCGCTCGTCGCCCACCCGTGGACGGCCGAGGCCGCCGTGGTCGGTGCGTCGGACGAGACCACGGGCCAGGCGGTCGTCGCGTTCGTGATCCTGAAGGCCAGCCAGGTCTCGCACGTGAACGACCCGATGGAGGCCAGCGAGGAGCTGCGCCGGCACGTCGCGACGCAGATCGGCGCGATCGCACGCCCGCGACAGGTGTTCATCGTGAACGAGCTGCCGAAGACGCGCTCCGGCAAGATCATGCGACGCCTGCTGCGCGACCTCGCCGAAGGCCGTGAGGTCGGCGACACGACCACGCTCGCCGACACCTCGATCATGGAGGTCATCAGCGCGCAGCTGCGCTGAACCGTCCGAACAGCGGATGCCGCGGCCGGGGGTTCCGGCCGCGGCATCCGTCGTCGCGGGGTGTCGCGCCCCGCGGCGCTACGCGAACTCGACGACGAGCTCGACCTCGACGGGCGCGTCGAGCGGAAGCACCGCGACGCCGACCGCCGAACGCGCGTGGCGGCCGGCATCGCCGAAGACGTCGCCGATGAACTCCGACGCGCCGTTGACGACGCCGGGCTGGCCCGTGAAGGCCGGGTCGGATGCCACGAAGCCGACGACCTTGACCACGCGGGTCACCCGCTCGAGCGAGCCCAGCTCGGCCTCGATCGCCGCGAGGGCGTTCAGGGCGCACAGCCGCGCGTACTCCTTCGCGTCGCCGGCGGGCACGAGGCCGTGGCCGTCGCCGACCTTGCCGGTCGCGGGCAGGGAACCCGCCACGAACGGCAGCTGGCCGGAGGTGAAGAGCAGGTTCCCCGTCACGACGGCGGGCACGTAGGCGGCGACCGGAGCCGCCACGGCGGGCAGCTCGACGCCGAGCTCGGCCAGCCGGTCCCCGACGGCGCCCATCAGGCGTCGCCCTCGAACTGCTTGGCGGCCTGCGCGGCGGCGGCCTGGCCGGCGGATGCCGCGGTCGACGACTCGCCCCCGACGGGACGCTTCAGGTACGCCACGAGCCCTCCCTCGGGACCCTGCACGACCTGCACGAGCTCCCATCCCTCGGACCCCCAGTTGTTCAGGATGGCGGCGGTGTTGTGGATCAGCAGCGGGGTGGTGATGTACTCCCATGCGGGCATGGCGACTCCTCGGTGTCGGAACGGGCGGCTATCCTGAGGTTCGAGCCGGCCGTGGGCGCTGCGGCCCTGCGGCATGCCGGATTTTGCCAGCCTTCCTCAGTTAGGCTCCACTCTATGTCTGCCCAAAATCGAACGATGAGCGATGCCGCCGCGGGAATCCTCGGCTTCGTCGGCATGAGCGCACTCGCCGGCGTGCTGGTCACCGCCGCGGTCACCCCTGCGCTCGCCGTCACGGGCATGGCCGCGAACAACAGCATCAACATGTTCGAGAACCTGCCGGCCTACCTCCGTATCGGCGCGCTCTCCGAGAAGACCGACATCTACGCGACGCGCTCCGACGGCTCGGAGGCCCTGCTCGCGTCCTTCTTCGACGAGAACCGCGAAGAGGTCGCGTGGGACGCGATCAGCCAGTACGCGAAGGATGCCGCGGTCGCCGGTGAGGACCCGCGGTTCTACGAGCACGGCGGCATCGACATCCAGGGCACGGTGCGCGGCGCGGTGAGCACCGTGACCGGCCGCGACGTCCAGGGCGGATCCTCGATCACGCAGCAGTACGTCAAGAACGTGCTGATCAACAACGGCGTCAACGCGGCGCAGACCGAGGAGGAGAAGGACGCGGCCTACGCCGAGGCCACCGAGGTCTCCGCGGAGCGCAAGCTCAAGGAGATGCGCTACGCGATCGCGCTCGAGAAGGAGTCCTCGAAGGACGAGATCCTCCTCGGCTACCTCAACATCGCCGCCTTCGGCGGTCGCGTCTACGGCATCGAGTCCGCCGCGTCGTACTACTTCGACACCAGCGCGAAGGACCTCACCCTCTCCCAGGCGGCCAGCCTCATCGCGATCGTCAACCACCCCGAGAAGTTCCGCCTCGACCGTCCGGACAGCGAGGAGAACGGCGCCGGCACGGTCGTCGACGGCGAGACCGTTCCGTACGCCGCCAACAAGCAGCGGCGCGACTACATCATCGACGAGATGCTCGAGTACGGGAAGATCACGCAGGAGGAGCACGACGCGGCCATCGCCGAGCCGGTCGCTCCCTCGATCACCGAACCGAGCACCGGCTGCCAGACCGCCGGCGGATCCGCGTACTTCTGCGACTACGTCGCGAACGTGATCCGCAGCGAGTACGACGACCCCGAGACCGAGGACGTCAACGAGGGCTCCGTGCTGCTCCAGCAGCGCGGGCTCAAGATCTACACCACGCTCGACCTGGACCTCCAGAACCGCGCGGAGACGGCCATCGCCGAGAACATCCCCTTCAGCGACCCTCGGTTCGACGTGGGATCGGTGGCCGTGAGCGTCGAGCCCGGCACCGGGCGCATCCTCGCGATGGCCCAGAACAAGAAGTACTCGGCCGACCCCGAGGTGCTCGAGACCAGCAACGAGTACTCGGCCGTCAACTACAGCACCGACTACGACTACGGCGGCTCGAGCGGCTTCCAGCCGGGTTCGACGTACAAGGTGTGGACCCTCGCCGAGTGGCTGAACGAGGGCCACTCGCTGCTCGAGACCTTCAACGGCTCGAAGCGCGCCTTCACCCAGTTCACGAACTCGTGCGACGGCGACTTCGTCGGCTCGTACGAGCCGAACAACGACGACTCGACACGGGCGAACAACGCCGTCGAGGCGACGAAGTGGTCCGTGAACTCGAGCTTCATGGCGATGGCCCAGCAGATGGACCTCTGCAACATCAAGAAGACCGCCCAGGCCTTCGGCATGCACCGCGCCGACGGCGGCGAACTGCAGATGAACCCGTCCGACGTGCTCGGCACGCAGGAGATCGCACCGCTCACGATGGTCGCGGGCTTCGCGGGCATCGCGAACGACGGCAAGACGTGCACGCCGATCGCGATCGACAAGATCGTCGCCTCCGACGGCGAGGAGATCGCCCCGCCGAAGTCGACCTGCACCCAGTCCGTGCCGGCGGATGTCGCGTACGCGATGCAGTACGCGATGCAGCAGACCTTCGCGGGCGGCACGGCATCGCAGTCGGAGACCTACAGCGGCGTGCCGCACATCGGCAAGACGGGTACCACCGACTACGCCTTCGACACCTGGATGAACGGCGCCAGCAAGGAGGTCGCCACGGCGGTCTGGGTCGGCAACGTCACCGGCGGCGACAACCGCACGAGCCTCCGCTCGATCGACTTCGCGAGCGGCTACGGCGCGTCGGCGCGTCACCGCATCTGGAGCGCGATCATGACCGTCGCCGACAACAAGTACGGCGGCGGCGCATTCACCGAGCCGAAGGCGGAGTTCTTCAAGCAGGTCCTCGTCGACATCCCCAACGTCACCGGCCTGAGCGTCGACGCGGCGAAGCAGGCGATCGAGGCCGCGGGCTTCCAGTTCGAGCAGGGCCCCGAGGTCGACAGCGACCAGCCCAAGGGCATGGTGGCGGGCACCGATCCGTCCGGTCAGGCCGGCCGCGGCTCGCTGATCCGCGTGCTCATCAGCAACGGCAACGTGTCCGGCGTGCCCGACGTCAGGGGCATGGACCGCGACTCCGCCGAGTCCACGCTGAAGGACGCCGGCTTCAAGGTCCAGGTCCGCGAGGAGGACACCACCGATCCGAACCAGGACGGCGTCGTGATCTCCCAGTCGCCCGACGCGGGTGCATCGGCGAAGTCCGGTGATCGCGTCACGATCGTGGTCGGCAAGCTCTCCGTCGGGGGCGGGACGCCACCCGGCGGCGGCAACGACGGGAGCAACGAGGGGTGAGTCCCCGAACCTCGAGCGCCGCCACGCGGATCGCCTCGGCGGTCGGCGTGGCGGCGCTCGCCGCTCTGGCGTGGGGAAGCCTCGTCGAGCGGACGCGTTGGACGCTCCGTCGTGTCGAGGTCCCGGTGCTCCCGCCCGGGTCCGCACCGATCCGAGTCCTGCACGTCTCCGACCTGCACATGGCGCCGTGGCAGACCTCGAAGCAGGAATGGGTCGCCTCGCTCGCTGCGCTCCAGCCCGATCTCGTCGTCAACACGGGCGACAACCTCGGGCATGAACGCGGCATCGAGGGCCTCCGCCGGGCCTTCGCGCCGTTCCGGGGCGTCCCCGGCGTGTTCGTCAACGGCTCGAACGACTACTTCGGCCCGGTGGTGAAGAATCCGTTCAGCTACTTCGGCGGCCCGTCCGGACATGTGACCCGTGCGAAGCGACTCGACACGCGCGCGCTCCACGACTTCTTCGCCGACCTCGGCTGGACCGACATCGACAACGCGGCGACCAGTCTCGACCTGCGCGGCACGCACCTCGAGTTCTTCGGCGTCGACGACCCGCACCGCGGGTACGACCGCCTCGACCTCATCACGGCCGCGATCGACGACCTCCGCTCGGAGGATCCGCTGGGCGACGAGGAGTGGCCCGACCGACCGAACGCGGCCGCGCCCAGGCCGACCGTCACGGTCGGGGTGACGCACGCGCCCTACCAGCGGGTGCTGAACTCGTTCGTCACCCACGGCGCGCAGCTCATCCTCGCGGGCCACACGCACGGCGGCCAGGTCTGCATGCCCGGCTACGGAGCGCTCGTCGCCAACTGCGACATCCCCCGCGCGCAGGCGAGCGGCCTGAGCGTGTGGCGCCACGGCCTGCGCTCGGCGTTCCTCAACGTGTCGGCCGGTCTCGGCACGTCGATCTACGCTCCGGTGCGCTTCGCGTGCCCCCCGGAGGCGACGCTGCTCACGCTGACCGCGGCGCGCTGAGCGCCTCCGCCCACCGCCGGCGCGGCCCACAGGTGGTCAGCGGCGCCGGAAATATCCGCTATTCTTGTTGAGGCCCACGGGCCACCGGGGTGTGGCGCAGCTTGGTAGCGCGCTTCGTTCGGGACGAAGAGGTCGCAGGTTCAAATCCTGTCACCCCGACCATCCGGAAGCCCCTCCTTCGGGAGGGGCTTCCGTCGTCTCCACGACCTGCGATCGACCTCTCCAGGCGAGCGGATGTGCCGCGTCGCTCGCGAGCGGATGGGACGCGATCGCGTCAGGTGTCGCCGCGGCCCTTCTGGCGGCCGCGCGTGCCATCTGCAGCGCCGCCGGCCCCGTCCTGCCGATCCCGCCCGCTCGCGGCCCTCAGCAGTACCTCGAGCGGCCCCCTGCCGACGTAGCGGCGCCACAGCCAGGCGAAGGCCATCGAACCGACGATCAGGCCGATGAGCAGGCCCCACGAGTCATCCGTCGCGACGCCGCCGGGGCCGACCCGCTTCGACAGTGAGAGCACGACGAGTTGGCCGGTGTAGATCGTCAGCGGCATCGCCCCCATCGCGGTGATCGGCGAGAGCAGCGTCGATGCCGCACGACGGACGGGCGCCACCGCGAGCGCGGTGACGGCGACCGCACCGGCGAGCACCCCGAGTCCGGCGCCGACGTTCCCGACCGTCTCCAGTGACGCGCGCACGGGGATCACCCAGTCGGCCGCAGTGTCGGCCCCGAGCACCTGGTTCTCGGGCATCGAGGCGGTGATCGGCAGGCACACGGCGGCAGCGAGCACCCCGACCAGGGCGTACCAGCGGACGGTGGCCGACGCCGCGACGTCGAGGCGCGCCAAGCCGAGTCCGATGAGCATGACCGGCACCCAGATGATGACGGGGTAGGCTCCGGTGATGAACCACTCGACGACGATTCCCGCGTCGCCGGATGCCGCGGCCCGCACCGCCGGATCGCGCTCGGCGAGGGCGGCGACCGCCGGCGTGACGGCCAGCGACACCGCCCCGGCCGCGAGCGCCACGCGAGCGGACAGGAACAGCAGCGGCAGCATCGCGAGGAAGGCGATGCCGTAGACGTCGAGGATCACGATCACGAGTGGCCGCAACTCCGCGATCACGATCAGGCCGATGAGGATGAGGATCACCGCGCGGATCGCGACCTGGCGCCGCAGCTCGCCGCGGTCGGCCGTGCGCGGGCGCGTGGCGCCTGTGAGCAGCCCCAGGCCGACGCCCGCGGTCAGCGCGAACAGCAGGCGAGGTCGCTCATCGGCGATCGCGATGAGCTCCGCAACCTGAGCGGATTCCACGGCGGGCGCCACGTGCGCCACGAACATGCCGAGGAGCGCGATACCGCGCGCGGCATCGACGCCGGTGATGCGCGACGCCGGACGCCGTCGGGCCTCGATGCGGGATCCGACGTCCTCCGGCATGCGGGCCGACCAGCGCCTCGTCAGGGACGGCCGAGGCCGCGGTAGGTCCAGCCGGCGGCACGCCAGGACGCGGGGTCGAGCACGTTGCGACCGTCGATCACCGTCGGGTTCGCGACGAGGTCGCGCACGTCGGCCGGGTCGAGGCCCCGGTACTCGCCCCACTCGGTCACGAGGACGACGAGGTCGGCGTCGCGGAGCGCCTCGGTGGTCGATGCCTCGTAGGCGAGCTGCGGATGCCGCAGTCGCGCGTTCTCCAGACCCTCCGGATCGGTGGCCACGACCTCGGCCCCGAGTCCCTTGAGCTGCACCGCGACGTCGAGGGCGGGCGAGTCGCGCACGTCGTCGGAGTCGGGCTTGAAGGTGACGCCGAGGACGGCGACGCGACGCTCGTTGACCGAGCCGCCCAGTGCCTCCACGGCGAGGTCGACGACGCGCTGGCGGCGCCGGAGGTTGATCGAGTCGACCTCCTTGAGGAAGGCGACGGCGTCGCCTCGGCCGAGTTCCTCCGCACGGGCGGAGAACGCGCGGATGTCCTTCGGGAGGCACCCGCCGCCGAAGCCGACGCCGGCGTTGAGGAACCGGCGGCCGATGCGCGCGTCGTGGCCGATCGCGTCGGCGAGCTGCGTGACATCCGCCCCCGTCGCCTCGGCGATCTCGGCCATCGCGTTGATGAAGCTGATCTTCGTCGCGAGGAAGGCGTTCGCCGCGACCTTCACGAGCTCGGCCGTCGCGTAGTCCGTGACGATGCGCGGCGTGCCGGCGTCGAGCGCGGCGCGGTAGATCTCGTCGAGCGTCGCCGCGGCCGCGTCGTCGGCCACGCCGTAGACGAGGCGGTCGGGCTCGATCGTGTCCTTCACCGCGAATCCCTCGCGGAGGAACTCGGGGTTCCATGCGAGCGTCGCGTGCGGCGCGACCTCGGCGAGGCGCTCCGCGAGGCGGGTGGCGGTGCCCACCGGGACCGTGCTCTTGCCGACCACGAGGGCTCCCTCGGCGAGGTGCGGGAGGAGGTCCTCGAACGCCGCGTCGACGAAGCGGAGGTCGGCGGCGTGGCTGCCCGCCGTCTGCGGCGTGCCGACCGCCAGGAAGTGCACCTCGGCGCCCGCGGCATCCGCCATGTCGGTGCTGAAGCGCAGGCGGCCGGAAGCGGTCGCGGACGTCAGGATCTCCGGAAGGCCCGGCTCGAAGAACGGCGGACGCGCGGCGGCGAGCTCGCCGATCTTGCGCTCGTCGACGTCGATGCCGATCACCTCGTGGCCGAGTTCCGCCATCGCCGACGCGTGCACTGCGCCGAGGTAGCCGCAGCCGATGACCGAGATCTTCATGGGGTCCTTCCGGTGGGGGTCGCGCCCGTGGCGAAGCGCCGCTCGGGGAGCGCGAGGGTGTCGTGCAGGCACTCGACGGCCCGGGCGGCGACATCGAGTGCAGTCACAGGATAGTCGCTGCCGCCTGCGTCGAGGGTGCGCGGCCGGACGCGCATGCTCAGCCGCAGGTCGCCTCGACGACCTCGACTCCCGTGCGGTTGATCATCGGGGTGGTGCGCACCTCGACCGGCGCATCGTCGGGCGTGCCCGCGAACGTCGCGCGGACGACGGCGGTCTGGCCGTTGACCATGTCGACCGTGAACTTCTCCGCCGGACGCCCGAGGTCGATCACCGACGGGCCCGTCGTCGCACCGTTGGCGGGGTTCGGCACGGCGACCTCGGTCGTCGAACCGCCGGCCGGGCCGTAGAGGAACACCTCGGTCCGGTACGCGCCCGGCTCCCGTGAGTCGATGTACTCCGGCAGGGAGAACTGGAGGTCGGCCGGGATGTCCATGCGGAGCGTGACCTCGACCGTGTAGGTCGGAGCCTCCGGCGTGCAGGTGTCGACCGTGACCTTGGCGCCCGTGTGCAGGTAGTAGTCGATCTTCGAGATCGAGCGGTCGCGGAAGTACACGCCGAGCACGGTCGCGCCGAGGTTCGTGTGAGGAAGCGTGCCGTCCAGTCGCGAGCCCGCGAAGAGCTCCTGAGTCGGTTCGTTCTCGGTCCACATCATCAGGCTGCCCGAGTTGGTGACGTCGATGAGCGCCTGCGCCATCTGCCAGACGTCGTAGTCGCCGGCCATCATCTTGTCGAACATCGCCGCGGATGCCGCAGCGAAGTAGGCGTCGGACTCGGCCCCGCCCTCGGGGTACCTGAAGTAGATCTCGTTCAGGAGCTTCGACACGACGTTGTCGCTCGTGAGCTGTTCGCCGCCGGGCAGGCTGACCGGGCCCGTCACCTCGAGGATGCGGGACACGGCGATCGGATCGGTCATGACGACCGTGTTCGGCGTGATGCCGAGGTCGCGGTCCCAGCGCGAACGGAGCAGGGCCGCCGCGGTCGGGAAGTCCGGTCGGCTGGTCGTCGCGTTGATCTCGGTGCGCAGGATGTCGTTGTAGAGCTGGTCGGCGCTCTCGTCGATCTCGGTGCCGATCGGCGCCTGGGTGTCGAGTTCGGTGCTGGAGACCTGCCGGTCGATCTTGACGGTCCCGTCGTCGACGCTCAGCAGCGTCTGCGCGGCGGGCCCGCCGCCGAGCGCGGTCGCCTCGGCGTTGTTCTCGAACGCGAGGAGCACCGTCTGCGGGCCGTCGATCCCGAGCATCGCACCCGCGCCGGCGAGCGCGGCGTTGATCCCGGGCAGCGTCCCCTGCGCGCTCTCGACGACGTCGCCGAACTGCGTCACCGCGTCGGAGACCGGCGCGATCGTCGCGTCGGTGTCGATCCCGGCGAGGTCGGCCTCGAGACCGTCGAGGATGGCCTGGGCGTCGGCGGCGATGTCGGTGGCCGTGCGAAGCGGTTCGAGGTCGAGCGCTCCGCTCTCGTCGCGTGAGATGCCGAACTCGCCGACCAGTCCGCTCGCGGGCTGGACGACCTGCTGGGAGACGTCGTCGACGCCCTCCGCGATGATGCGGACGGCACGCACGTTCTCCCCCACGCCCGGGACCAGCTCCGCCATCCGCCAGACCGGGTTCGCCGTCGGCGCCGCGGCACTCGATGCTGCCGCGTCCAGCTCGTCGGCGATCGGCTGCAGTTCCTCGAATCGGCGCTCGTCGGCCGCCTTCTGGAACGCGACGACCTGGGCACGAGCGACCTCGAGGTCGTCGCGCACGGCGAGCGCGCTGGCCGCGAGCCACCATGCCGCGAGGCCGCTCCCGATGATGAGCAGCGCGAGCAGCGGCCAGAAGATGGAGTGGAAGATGATCCGACGACGGCGCTTCCTGCGCCGGCTGCTGCTGCCGGAGCTGCGGTGCTGCCGCTCCGGGGCGAGCAGGAACTCGGGGGTCGTCACGATGACCAATCGTAGACGCGGGATGCCGTGATCCGACCGGGCGCCGGATCACGATCACGACACGGCATCAGTAGGCGCCCTGCGCCTGGAGGACGGCACGCGCCGTGCGGTAGAGGATGATGACGTCGCCGGTCAGCGACCAGTTCTCGACGTAGTAGAGGTCGAGGCGGACGCTGTCGTCCCACGAGAGGTCGGAGCGGCCCTGCGTCTGCCAGAGGCCCGTGATGCCGGGACGGACGAGCAGCCGTCGGCGTGCCCACTCGTCGTACCGTTCGACCTCAGCTGCGAGCGGCGGCCGGGGACCGACGAGGGACATCTCGCCGCGCAGCACGTTGACGAACTGAGGCAGCTCGTCGAGGCTGTACCGGCGCAGGATCGCGCCGATGCGCGTGACGCGAGGATCGGAGCGCATCTTGAAGAGCACCCCGTTGCCGTCGGTCCGGTCGAGGAGCGTCGGGAGCTGCGCCTCCGCGTCGACCACCATCGAGCGGAACTTCAGCATGCGGAACCGCCGGCCGTTGAGCCCGACCCGCTCCTGGGAGTAGAGCGCCGGGCCCGGGCTGTCACGTCGGACGAGCACGGCGATCGTGAGGAACACCGGACTGAGGATGATGAGCGCGACGGTGGCGACGACGAGGTCGAACGCGCGCTTCGCCGCGTACTTGCGGCCCGTGAACTCGGGGTAGTCCACCTGGATGAGCGGAAGCCCGGCGACCGGCCGCGCATGGATGCGAGGGCCCGCGACGTCCGTCAGCGCCGGAGCCACCACGAGGTTCGTCGCGGTCGCCTCGAGCTGCCAGCCGAGCTCGCGCATGCCGCGCGGGTCGATGGTGTCGGCCCCCGTGAAGACGACCGTGTCGGCGCTGGCGACGCGCAGCGCCTCGTCGATCGCGTCGTAGGCGCCGAGGACCGGGATCCCGGGCGCGAGTTCACGGGACGACTCGCCGTGCTCGGTGAGCGCGCCCACGATCAGGATGCCGGAGACGCCGTCGCGCGCGATCTGCTCGGCGACGTGGAGCGACTTCTGGCGCTCTCCCATGAGGATGGCGCGATGCAGGAACCGGCCGGCCGCCCGCTGCCGCAGCAGCCACTTCCGCCACGCCCATCGCGCGGTCATCAGCAGCACGAGGCCGAGCGGGAGTGCCACCAGCACGTAGGCGCGACCAACCTCGGAACGCAACAGGAACGCGCCGATCGCGAGCACCGCGAAGACCCGGATGCTCGCATCCGCGATCCGTCGGTACTCGGCGGTGCCCGCGCCGATGATCGTGCGGTCGCGGGTGGCGAAGATCGCGAGCGAGGCGAACCAGCCCGCGGCGAGGAGTGCGGAGACCAGCGCGTAGCTGAGCAGGTACTCGGCGTCGCCGAGTCCGGGAATGCGGAGCGAGGTGCCGGTCGTCCCGAACCTGATGAACTGCGATCCGTACACGGCGAAGACGATGACGATGAGGTCGGTCACGAGCAGTCGCCGCGCGTAGGCGCGCTGCCACTCCTCGACCGTCTCGGAAGGACTCGTCTCGGTCGCGTGCCGTGCGAGGGTCATCCATCACCTCCGCCGCAGTGGCTCGGGCCCCGATGACGGCCCCCGAGCGTCCGCCGTTCGGGTCGGCGGACAGAGACAGGTTAACGTGCCGTTGTCCTCCGATGTGAGGACAGGGTGGAAGTGGCCCCCGAACTGGGGCAGCCCCCCGAGGATCAGCCGTGGCGTCCGCGAAGCCGGCCGCCGCTCTCCTCCAGGTAGCAGACCCCGCAGAGCGACTCGTAGGTCACCTCGACACCGTCGATCGCGACCTGGTCGCCGTCGAAGATGAATCGACCGCCGACGCGCCGGCCGTTGAAGATCGCCTTCCTGCCGCATCGGCAGATCGTCTTCAGTTCCTCGAGGCTGTGGGCGACCTCGAGGAGGCGACCGCTGCCGGCGAAGGCGACGGTCTGGAAGTCGGTGCGGATCCCGTAGGCGAGGACGGGGATGTCGTCGAGCAGTGCGATCCGCAGCAGGTCGTCGACCTGATCGCCCGTGAGGAACTGCGCCTCGTCGACGAGCAGGCAGCTCACGTCGCGGCCGTGGGCCTCGATGACGGGCGTGCGGTGACGCTGGAACACCTCGAGCACCTGGTCGTCGGGCGCGATCGTGAAGTCGACCTCGCGGACGACGCCGAGCCTCGAGACGATGTCGCGATCGCCCTTGGTGTCGACCGCCGGCTTCGCGAGCAGCACCCGATGCCCGCGCTCCTCGTAGTTGAACGCGGCCTGCAGCAACGCGGTGGACTTGCCCGAGTTCATCGCGCCGTACCGGAAGTAGAGCTTGGCCACTACTCGAGCATCCCGTCCTCCGCCGCTCGGCGGATCAGTTCGGCGCGGCGGCCTGCCGGCCTGCCGACCTTGGCGTACTTGTCGCGCGCCCGCCGGAGGTAGGTCTTCGCGGTCTCGTACCCGACGTCCATGCTCGCGGCGACGTCGGCCGTCGACATCCCCTGCACGTAGAGGCCGACGGCCCGCCGCTCCGCCGCGCTGAGCGCGGCCTCCGGCGGGGCGGAGACCTCGAGCGCTCCGTCGTCCGATGCGCCAGAGCCGTCCGGCCCCTTCGGCGCCGCGGGCGCCCGTTCGCCGCGGAGCGCACGCCGGGCCGCCGCCACGACGTCCTCCACCGGGAACGTCTTCGACACGAAGGCATCCGCGCCGGCCGCGAGGCAGCGCTCACGCGATGCGTCGTCGTCGAGCGCGGTCACCACGACGACGATCGCCCCCGCGGCCCGACACGCGCGGATCCGCGACTCGATGGAGACAGTGTCGCCGAGCTGGAGGTCCATGAGCACGAGGTCGACCGGGAAGTCGGGGTGGCGGATCAGGTCAAGCCACATGGTCGTGCGGATGACGACACGGAGGTCGGGGGCGTGCTCCGCGATCCAGCTCGCGATGCCGTCGACGATGACGGCGTGGTCGTCGAGGATCGCGACCCTGACGACTTCGTCGGCGTCGGGCTCAGGCGTCATATCGGAACTCCACCCGGATATTCTCTCGCGCCATCTCGAGATCGGCGCGCACCCCCACGGCGCGAGCGACCGCGAGGAACCGCTCGACCTCTCGCCGTGCCGGCGCCGAACCGCCGGCCGCGGCCACGCGCGCCTCGACGCGGACGATCGAGCCGCTGCCCTCCGCCGCCACCCGGATCCGGATCGCGTCCGAGCGCTCGGCGCTGCTCAGCCAGGACAGCAGCGCGGTCAACGGGGGCCGCTGGTCGCTGCGGAGACGCGCCGCGGTGGCTCCGGGATCGTCCACCGTGATGGGGATCCGGCGTGCGGCCGCGATCGACGAGGCCAGGTCGTCGAGCCACGTCGATTCGATGCCCGCCTTCAGCGCGCGACGGAGCATCTCCGCGAGTTCGCGCGCGCGATCGGCGTCGGCGACGCTGATCCGCTCGGCGTTCATGACGCCGGCGAGGAACGGCAGCACCTCCCTGCTGAGCACCGAGACGCGGCCCTGCTGCACCGAGCGGACGATCCCGGCGCGCACGCCGCCATCGCGTTCGAGCGCGATCGCATTCGCCTCCCGCTGCCACGCCAGGCTCTCCCGGACGATGGTCGCCGAGTACGCCGCCCCCGCCGCGGAGAGGGCGAGCACCGCGACCGAGTTGACGGCGACGAGCGCGGCGGCGTTGGCCTGCAACGCGCTCGCACCCGACGAGCCGACGGCGAGGATCGCGAGCACGGCGGCTGCGACCGCGCCGGCCGCGAGCAGCGAGACCCAGGTGCTGAAGGGCGCGAGGGAGAGGATCAGGATGCCGACGACGAGCGGACCGTAGTTGTCGTACAGGTAGCGATCCGCGCCCACCGTGCTGACGTACTCGGCGATCGCGCCTCCGACGGCGAGCGCGACCGCGAACCAGAGCCGTTCCACGGTGAACGGCGCACGTGACGGAAGGGCCGACACGGTCGCCACCGCGCCCGCCGCGGCGACGAGCAGGATGCCTGCGATCGCGGCGAGCACCGATCCGACCTCGTCCCAGTGCCACGCCGTCAGCGCGATCGAGGTCGCCGCTCCGAGGATCGAGCCGATGAGCACCAGCGGGGCCGCCGCGACGCCGCCGATCGGGTCGACCTCCTGCTGGGTGAGGCGGAGTGCGGTGCTCATTCGCCACCCTCCGGGACGGCGAGCAGCACGGTGGTGCCGACGCCGGGCCGCGACCAGACTCGTGCGCGACCGCCCTCCTGCTCGATCCGACCCCTGATGGACGTGCGGAGCCCGATGCGATCGTCGGGGACGTGTTCCGGGTCGAATCCCCGTCCATCGTCCACGACGACGACGGTGACCTCGCCGTCCGCACGCCCCAGCACGACTTCCACGTCATCGACGCCGGCGTGCCGGGCGACGTTCATCAGGCACTGCGCGACGGCGGACTCGATCGCCGAGCGACGCCGAGGACCCACGGCGGCGAGGACGTCCGGGGGGCCGGACACGTTCACCTCCAGCCCGGCGTCGCGCGCGACGCCGAACGCTTCGGAGAGCGGCGCGGGGGCCTCCTCGGCTGCGATGGTGGACATCGCGCCCGCTCGGCTCGCGCCGGTCCGATCCCGGCCCGACGCCTCGGATGCATCGCGGGACTCGGCGGCACGGAGGGCGGTCGACGTCGCGCCCCCCGTTCCGGTCCTGACCGCGGCCGCCTCGCCGTCCTCCGAGTGCTCTGTCGCCCAGTCCCGCCCGACGATGAGGGAGAGGTCGTGGCGGATCGCGGTGCGAAGCCGCTCGTCGACGGGCCCCGAACCGGATGCGGCGATCGCGACGAGGTGACTGAGCGCGGTGTCGTGGAGGCGCGCGATGGCGCGGAGTTCGTAGTCGTGGCGGATGACGAGCTCACGAGTCTGCTGGCTGGCGCGATGCAGCGCCGTCTCGCGTCGGGCGTCGCTGCGCGTCACGGCGTCGAAGACCCGCGTGATCACGACGATGCCGAGTGCGGCGGCAGCCGCGGCGTTGGGCGCCCACGCGGCGCCTGCGGCCATCGCACCGAGGAACGCCGCCGCCTCACCGAGTCCCCAGCCGAGCGTCGCCCAGGTGATCGCGATCCGAGAGCCGATCCCTGCGCCGCCGAGGAGGAGCAGGGCGGTGCGCGGCATGGCGAGCAGCGCGTTGTTCGTCGTCTCGAAGCCGTTGCCCTGGGCCATCACGAGCACGGTCAGCCCGTACACGACGGCAGTGCCTCCGAGGAGGTACACGACCGTGAGGGTGACGCTCGGATGGAATGCCACGAGCGCGAAGAGCGCGGCCTGCACGCCGATCAGCGCGAACGCCGCGATCGCCGCCTGCCGGTCGGGACCGATCTCGCCGACGGGATCGACGACGATCGACGCGACCGCGATGACCATGGCCGACGCGAGGCAGACCGCACCCGCAGCATGCCCGGCGCTCGCGAGCGCCCGGCTCAGGGACGCCTTCGCGAGGTGCTCGGGCAGGCCGAGGGTCATGGTTGCTCCGATCCGGCCGCGGGGGAAGAGGCACTGGCCGGATTATCTCAGTTCGGCGGCCGATCGCCCCACTCGCGGCACCGCGGCGTCAGAACAGCATCGCCGGCGCCGCGGCGTCGAGAACCGGAGGCGGAGAGGACCGATCGGCGACGCGCGAGCGCACGCCACCGGTCACGACGTCCTCCCGACCGCGATCGAGGCGGTGCGCCCGAAGCAACGGCGCGACGCGCGCCGCGAGCCACGTTCGGTACTCCTTCGGCGCATACGCCGCCGCTCCGGGGAACATCGCGCGGTACTTCGGCACGAGTTCGGGATGCTCCCGGGAGAGCCAGGCGAAGAACCATGGCTTGACGGACCCGCGCAGGTGCAGCGCGGAGTACACGACGCTCGTCGCGCCGGCCGCCTTCACCCGACCGAGCGCATCGTCGAGGTGCGCCCGCGTGTCGGTCAGGTACGGGAGGATCGGCATCAGGAACACGGTGCAGTCGAAGCCCGCCTCGCGTATTGCGGTGACGCCCGCGAGCCTGGCGGTCGTGGTCGGAGTGCCGGGCTCGATCGAACGCTGCAGTTCGTCGTCGTACACCGCGATCGACATCGCGAGGTCGATGGGCACGTGCTCGCTCGCACTCGCGAGCAGGGGGAGGTCGCGACGGAGCAGCGTGCCCTTCGTGAGCACGCTGAACGGCGTGCCGCTGCCCGCGAGCGCCTCGATGATCCCGGGCATCAGTGCGTACCGACCCTCGGCGCGCTGGTACGGGTCGGTGTTCGTGCCGAGCGCCACCGGGTCGTGCCGCCAGGACGGCCGTGCGAGCTCACGACGCAGCACGTCGGCGACGTTCACCTTGACGATCAGCTGCCGGTCGAAGTCGTCGCCCGGGCCGAGGTCGAGGTACTCGTGGGTCGGTCGCGCGAAGCAGTAGACGCAGGCGTGGCTGCACCCCCTGTACGGATTGATGGTCCATCCGAAGGGCACGTACGACTGGCCCGGAACCCTGTTGAGCGCCGACTTGGCGAGCACCTCGTGGAAGGTCAGGCCCGCGAACTCGGGTGTCCGGACGGACCTCACGAGGTTGCTCAATCGGGCCAGGCCGGGCAGCGTCCCCTGCTGCTCGACATCGAGTTCCTGGCCGTTCCATCGCATGCGCTCATTCGAACATACGTTCGATCAGGTCCGCAAGCCGGCGCGCGCACCGGCGACACCTCGACGCAACATCACCGGGCTACGCTGTGTCGATGTCCCGGACGCCGTATCCCGACCGACGCCCGGCGCCCGCGGGGCCCGGTCGGCGCGCGCTCGCGTGGCGACGCGTGGTCCTCGCGATCGTCGGCGTCGCGTACGGCATCGGCCTCTGGATCGTGCTCTTCTGGCCCGTGCACGTGGACGGCGAGGGCGGCCTCATCAGGGTCGACGGGATCATCGACCTCCTCGGGCGGATGGGGATGCCCGCCGGGATCCGCTACCCGCTCGTGCAGGCAGGCCTGAACGCGGTCCTCTTCCTCCCGTTCGGCGCACTCTGGGCGGCGTGGTTCCGGCGTCAACGCCTGCACCTGGTGATCTCCGCGACCGCGCTGGCGTCCGCGGCGAGCCTGGCCGCGGAGATCGTGCAGGGGCGCTACCTCCCCGGGCGCACGTTCGACCTGCGCGACGTCGTCGCGAACGGGATCGGCGCGGGCATCGGCGCACTCATCGTGGTCCTCGCGGCACGGCGCCCGCCATCTCGCGATCCGGGGGCGTGACGACGGATGCCTCGGCGGCCGACCGCGCCGGGAGGGCCAGTTCCGCGCCCGCCCATCGGCGACGGAGCCAGCGGTCGTGGCTGGCGACGATCACCGCTCCCGGGAATCCGCCGAGCGCGTCCTCGAGCTCGCCGGCGAGGGCCAGCGAGAGGTGGTTGGTCGGCTCGTCGAGCAGGAACACGTGCGGGGGCGCGGCGATGACCAACGCGAGCGCGAGCCGTCGCTGCTGTCCGACCGAGAGCCGCCCGACGGCCCGATCGAGGTCGCGCGGCGCGACGAGTCCGAGACCCGCGAGGGGCACGCGCTCGGCGCGCCGCTCCCCCAGCACCCGCTCGTAGATCGCGCGCGGCGTGGCATCCGGGTCGGCGAAGCGCACGTCCTGTTCCAGCAGGCCGACCCGCAGGCCCCGTCGACGGTGCACCGTGCCCCGGTCCGGGGCGAGTCGACCGGCGAGCACCGCGAGGAGCGTCGACTTGCCGGCGCCGTTCGCGCCCGTCACCAGCAGCCTGGTCGTCGAGGCGACCCGCAGCGCCCGGAGGTCGAGGCGCCCGGCGACGGCGAGGTCGGAGACGTGCACCAGGAGGCCCGCCGCGTCCGACGGCGCGTGCGAGCCGCCCGGGATGCCCGCGAACGCCATCGGCGCCGGCGGGCGGGCGACCTGCGTCCGCTCGAGGTCGTCGAGCCGGGCCTCGGCGTTGCGGACCCGCCTCGACACGGCGGCCTCGACGTTCCCGCGCTTGAAATGCTTGAGGAACTTGTCGTTGTCGGTCGGCCCGCGGCCGTGCGCGACCGCGCGGGCCGTCTCCGCGACCGAGCGGCGGAGCCGCCTCAGCTCGCCCTGCTCGTCCTCGTACTGCCGCCGCCAGCGTGCGCGTTCGTCGTCGCGGCGGCCGAGGTAGTCGCTGAACGACCCCCCGAACACCGTCCCGACGGATGCCGCGAGCACCACCTCGCGACCGTTCGCGTTCGACGGAGCATCGCCCGATCGCGCCAGTGCCGTCGCGCCCGTGCGACCGGGATCGAGGTCGAGGAGTCCCGTCGCCACGCGGTCGAGGAACTCGCGGTCGTGGCTCGCGAACACGACCGGCCCGCGCCAGGCGCGAAGTCGCTCCTCGAGGAAGGCCGCGGCGTCGTCGTCGAGGTGGTTGGTCGGTTCGTCGAGCAGGAGGGCCTCCGGCGACGAGAGGAGGAGGGCGGCGAGCGCGAACCTGCTCCGTTGCCCACCGGAGAGCTCGTCGACGCGCCGGCCTCGTCCGAGGCCGGCCAGGCCGAGGCCGTCGAGCAGTTCGTCGCGCCGACGATCGACGGACCAGACGTCGGCGAGTTCGGCGGCATCGAGCGCTCGGGCGTACCGTTCGGCCGGGCCGTCGTCCGCCGCCGGTCGGTCCGAGGCGACGGCGCCGAGGGCGACGGCGGCCGCGTCGAGTTCGCGCTCGACCGCACGCACCTCCTCGACGGCCGACTCGAGCACGTCGTCGATGCGGTCGGACGACGCGAACGGCGGTTCCTGCAGGAGCAGCCCGGTGCGCGCGGGACGCACGAGGCGCCCGTGCACGACGGCGCCCCCGAGGGAGGCACCGGCGATGAGCCGCAGCAGCGTGGACTTGCCCGCGCCGTTCTCGCCGATGAGCCCGAGGCGATGCCCAGGCGCCACGGCGAAGCCGAGATCGGCGAAGACGCGCCGATCGCCGAACGCGACGGAGAGCCCGTCGACGCGGAGGTGGGAGGAATGGGAGTGGATGACCGGCATGCGGAAGGGATCCCTTCGCGAGATGCCCCCGAGCCGTCGACCGGCGCCCGCGCGCTTCGGCGAGCACGGACGACGCGTCGACCGAGCGGTCGTCGCGCGAGAGCGGCGACACGACGGCCCGGGAGCGGATGATGGATCCCGCCGGGCATGTGCCGTCGTCGAGGCGCGCGCGAACACGGTCGCGAACAGTGCTGGAGCGCACACCCCGGTGTCGACGGCGCCTCGGGCGCGGGACGGTGGGATGTACTCACTTCATAGCGCCGTCGACAGTAGCAGACGACGAGACGCAGGGGAAGAGCGGATGCCGCGGCATCCGCCCCTCGTGTTCAGGCGCTGATCTGCAGCGCGGCCGCGGTCCGGGCGAGCGAGGCCGCCGCCGCGTCCGGGTCGTCGGACAGCGTGGTGCCGTACGACGGGATCATCTCGCGGATCTTCGGCTCCCAGTCGGCCATGCGCTCGGGGAAGCATTTCTGCATGACCTCGAGCATGATCGGAACGGCGGTCGACGCGCCCGGCGAGGCACCGAGCAGCCCGGCGATCGAGCCGTCGGCGCCGGAGATCACCTCGGTGCCGAACTGCAGCACGCCGCCCTTCTCCGGGTCCTTCTTCATGACCTGCACGCGCTGGCCGGCGGTGATGAGCTCCCAGTCCTCCGACTTCGCGGTCGGCATGAACTCGCGGAGCGCCTTCATCTTCTTGTCGCGCGAGGCGAGCAGCTCGGAGACGAGGTAGCGCACGAGGTCGAAGTTGCGGAGGCCCACCTGCAGCATCGGGATGAGGTTGTGAGGGCGGATCGAGAAGGGGAGGTCGAACCACGTGCTCGACTTCAGGAACTTCGGGGTGAACCCTGCGTACGGCCCGAAGAGCAGCGAGGTCTCGCCGTCGACGACGCGCGTGTCGAGGTGCGGCACCGACATCGGCGGAGCGCCGACGGCGGCCTTGCCGTAGACCTTCGCCTGGTGCTGGGCGACGACCTTGGGGTTCGTGGTCCGCAGGAACTGGCCGGAGATCGGGAAGCCGCCGTACCCCCGGATCTCGGGGATGCCGGAGTGCTGGAGGAGCGAGAGCGCGCCGCCGCCCGCCCCGACGAACACGAATCGCGCGCGCACCGTCTCGGGGGTGTTGCCGACGAGGTTCCGGATGCGCAGCTTCCAGGTGCCGTCCTTCTGGCGCTTGAGCCACGTGACCTGGTGGTCGGTGCGGATCTCGGCGCCGCGCGACTCGATGTCGCGGAGCATCTGGAGCGTGAGCGCGCCGTAGTCGACGTCGGTGCCCGACTCGATGCGCGTCGCGGCGATCTTCGCCTTCGGGTTGCGCTTCTTGGCGAGGAGCGGCGCCCACTCGGCGATGGTGTCGAGGTCGTCGGAGTACTCCATGCCGGCGAACAGCGGTTCGCCGGCGAGCGCGTCGACACGCTTCTTCAGGTACTCGATGTTCGACTTGCCGCGCACGAAGGTCATGTGCGGCGTGGAGTTGATGAAGCTGTTCGGCTCGGGCAGTGCGCCGGACTCGACGAGGTGGGCCCAGTACTGGCGGCTGACCTGGAACTGCTCGTTGATGGAGACGGCCTTCGCGGCGCTCACGCTGCCGTCGGCGGCCTCGGGCATGTAGTTCAGCTCGCAGAGCGCGGCGTGCCCGGTGCCCGCGTTGTTCCACGGGTTCGAGGACTCCTGCGCGACGCGACCGAGGCGCTCGTAGAGGCGGATGCTCCAGTCGGGCTGCAGCCTCGAGATCAGGGAGCCGAGCGTGGCGCTCATGATGCCCCCGCCGATCAGGACGACGTCGACGGTTTCCTCGGAATTCACGGGTTCCAGTGTATGGGCGCGCGGATGGACGCGATGACCAGCGGGTCTTCCGCCGATGTACGCGCTGACCAGCGCGGTCTCCTGGTCAGAGCGCTCTGATGCCGCCGGCGAGCAGCCCGACGCCGGCGGTGACGAGCCCGATGGTGAGCGAGGCCGCGCCGAGCCAGAGCAGCAGGATGGCGCGGCTCGGCCGCTCGGGATCGCGCCCGAGCACCGAGAGGAAGAAGCCCGCCGGCATGAGGATCGCGGCGATCGGCACGCCGAGCCGCGCGACCCAGAGCCATCCGCCGTCGAGCGCCGAATCCGACAACACCGCGAGGATCGCGACCGAGAGGACGATGAGGACGCCGGCGTGGGCGTGCCCGGCGCGGAAGAAGGACTGCTGGAGCGGATTGGCCGGCGCGAGGCCGCGCGAGACGCGGGTGAGGAACCACCCGCCGCTCTCGACCGTGACGAGTGCGAGCAGGAGCGCTCCGATGAGGATGGTGTCGATCGGCGACGGCATGGCGCGGCCCTCCGGGGTTCGATGGCATGCTTGGATAGTGTGACTCTCCAATATTAGAGAGTGAAAGTATCCAATGCAAGGAGTCCGAATGCGCATCTCTGGCCTCGCCGACACCTCGGGCGTCTCCGTCGCGACCATCAAGTACTACCTGCGCGAGGGGCTCCTGCATCCGGGGGTCGCGACCTCGGCGACCCAGGCGACCTACGACGACTCCCACGTGCGCCGCCTCCGGCTGATCCGGGCCCTCACCGGGCCGGTGGGACTCAGCGTGCAGCAGGCGCGCGCCATCCTCACCCTCGTCGACGACCCCGGCGACGACCTCTACGCGACGCTCGGCCGCGCGGTCGGCGCACTCCCTCCGGCCACGTCGCCGACGCCGGCCGGGGACCCCGACCCGTACCCTCGCGCCCGCGCCGCGCTCGAGGCCCTGGGGCAGGTCTTCGACCCGAGGTTCCCCGCGGTCGCGCAGCTCGAGACCGCCTTGGCCGCCGCCGAGGACGCCGGGCTCCCGATCAGCCCCGAGCGCCTGCTCGCCTACGGACGCTCGCTCCGCGAGCTCGCGGCCTACGACCTCCAGCGGATGCCCGCGGAGCCGCGCGCCGCGGTCGAGTACACGGTGCTCGGCACCGCGCTGTACGAGCCCGTCATCCTCGCGCTGCGACGCCTCGCGCATCAGGATGTCGCGGCCCGGCTCGATCTCGGTGGTTGAGCACCGGTCCGGCTCGTCGCTGCCGCCGCGCGCCCGGGCAGCACGAGACCCGGTCACCGTGACGGCGACCGGGTCTCGGGAATCGGATCAGACCGACGCGGGCAGCTTCGCCGCGACGAGCTCCGCGATCTGCACCGCGTTCAGCGCGGCGCCCTTGCGCAGGTTGTCGTTCGAGACGAAGAGCACGAGCCCCTTGCCCTCGGGGGCCGACTGGTCCTGCCGGATGCGACCGACGTAGCTCGGGTCGGTGCCGGCGGCCTGCAGCGGGGTGGGGATGTCGCTGAGCGCGACGCCCGGGGCATCCGCCAGCAGCTCGGTCGCGCGCTCGGGCGTGATCGCGTTGGCGAACTCGGCGTGGATCGAGAGCGAGTGCCCGGTGAAGACGGGCACGCGCACGCACGTGCCCGCGACGCGCAGGCCCGGCAGCTCGAGGATCTTGCGGCTCTCGTTGCGGAGCTTCTTCTCCTCGTCGGTCTCGAGGTCGCCGTCGTCGACGATCGAGCCCGCCAGCGGGACGACGTCGAAGGCGATCGGGCGCGGGAACTTCACGGGGTCCGGCATCGTCACCGCGGCGCCGTCGTGCACGAGTCCGATCGCATCCTGCGCGACCGCGGCGCGCGCCTGCTCGAGGAGCTCCTCGCCGCCTGCGAGGCCCGCACCCGAGACGGCCTGGTACGTCGAGACCATGAGTCGCTCGAGGCCGGCCTCGTCGTGCAGCACCTTGAGCACCGGCATGGCGGCCATGGTGGTGCAGTTCGGGTTCGCGATGATGCCCTTTTTCGCCTCGTCGATGGCGTGCGGGTTGACCTCGCTGACGACGAGCGGGACCTCCGGGTCCATGCGCCAACCGCTCGAGTTGTCGATGACGGTGACGCCCGCCGCGGCGAACCGCGGCGCCTGCGCCTTCGAGAGCGTCGCTCCCGCGGAGAAGATCGCGATGTCGAGACCGGTCGGGTCCGCCGTCGAGGCGTCCTCGATGACGATCTCCTCGCCCTTCCACGGAAGGGTCGACCCGGCCGACCGCGCCGAGGCGAAGTAGCGGATCGACGCGACCGGGAAGTCGCGCTCCTCGAGGAGGCGACGCACGACCGCGCCGACCTGTCCGGTGGCGCCGACGACGCCGATGTTCACTCCGTGTGCCATGGTGCTTCCTCTCGTGGCATCCATCAAGTATTCAGGAGGTCCTGCGGTGCGCAGGACCCGAGCCGGCCGAACGTCCGGCATTGGCAGGGATCCGCGGTGATCCGGCAGTCGGTCGACGGATGCCGCGTGCCGCGTCGCGGCGCGGCATCCGGTCGCCCCGGCGGGTCAGCGACCGGTGCCGGCGTAGACGACCGCGTCGTCGTCGCCGTCGAGGTCGAATGCGGTGTGCACGGCACGGGCGGCGGCGTTGACGCTGTCGGCCCGGGTGACGACCGAGATGCGGATCTCGCTGGTCGAGATCATCTCGATGTTGATGCCGGCCTCGTACAGCGCTTCGAACAGCCGCGCCGAGATGCCCGCGGCCGAGCGCATCGCGGCGCCGACGAGCGAGAGCTTGCCGATCTGGTCGTCGTACTGCAGCGACTGGAAGCCGAGGGTCTCCTGCGCGGCCGAGAGCGCCTGCACGGCCTTCTCGCCGTCGGACTTCGGGACCGTGAACGAGATGTCGGTGCGACCGGTCGCGGCCGCCGAGACGTTCTGCACGATCATGTCGACGTTGGCGTTGGTGCCGGCGACGATCTTGAAGATCTTGGCGGCGGCGCCCGGAACGTCGGGGACTCCCACGACCGTGATCTTGACCTGCGACAGGTCGACCGCGACGCCGGCGATGACGGACTCTTCCACAGCTTCTCCTTCGGGAAGACGCTCGGGGTCGTAGACGATCGTCCCCTCGCTGTTGTTGAACGACGAGCGCACGTGCAGCGTCACGCCGTGGCGACGCGCGTACTCGACCGCGCGGATGTGCAGCACCTTGGCGCCCGAGCCGGCGAGCTCGAGCATCTCCTCGCTCGTGATCCGGTCGAGCTTGTGCGCCCGCTTGACGACGCGGGGGTCGGACGTGAACACGCCGTCGACGTCGGTGTAGATCTCGCACACGTCGGCCTCGAGCGCCGCTGCGAGCGCGACGGCCGTGGTGTCGCTGCCACCGCGGCCGAGCGTGGTGATGTCGCGCGACTCGCGGCTGAAGCCCTGGAACCCGGCGACGATGACGACGGCGCCCTCGTCGAGCGCCTCGCGCAGGCGCACGGGCGTGACATCGACGATGCGTGCCGCGCCGTGCGTGGAGTCGGTGATCATGCCCGCCTGGCTGCCCGTGAACGAGCGGGCGTCGTGGCCGAGCGCCTTGATCGCCATGGCGAGGAGCGCCATCGAGATGCGCTCGCCCGAGCTGAGCAGCATGTCGAGCTCGCGGGGGGCCTGGATCGGCGTGACCTCGTCGGCGAGGTCCATGAGCTCGTCGGTGGTGTCGCCCATCGCGGAGACCGCGACGACGACGTCGTTGCCGGCCTTGCGGGTCTCGACGATGCGCTTGGCGACCCGCTTGATGCTCTCCGCGTCGGCGACGGACGATCCGCCGTATTTCTGCACGATCAAGCTCACGTGGGCGCTCCCGGGGGTGTCTGGGCCGGGGAAACGTTCACCCGGCGCCGGAAGGTCCATCATACGGCGACGCGCATACGCGCCCGGCCATGTGACGGCGCCTAGCGGTCGCGCTCCATGTACCACTCCGTGAAGCGGGTGGCGCGGCCGTCGGGCGCGAGGCGGATCACCCAGAGGTTGTCGTAGAGCTTCGCGGCCGGGTAGTCGGTGCGGCCCTGGACGATGACGAGGTCGTCGGTCTCGGTCAGCACCTCCCAGTCGAAGTGCCAGTCGCCGGGTTCGTCGCGGGAATCGAGCCACCCGGCGATGATGGCCTCGCGGCCGCGCAGCGCGTCTGGGTCGTCCGGGCTGAACTCGTACACCGCGTCGTCCGTGAAGAGGGCCGCGATGTCGTCGGCGTCGTTGGATTCCCATGCCCGGACGTATCCGGTGACCCATTCGGTCCCTGCGCTCATGGGCTCCGTTCTACTGGTGCGCTGCGCGTGCGTCAACGGATGGCGCGGGCCGGCGTTCCGTGCGTCAGCCGACGACGCGGCGGCCCTCGAACGCGCGGCCGAGCGTGACCTCGTCGGCGTACTCGAGGTCGCCGCCGACGGGAAGGCCGGAGGCCAGGCGCGTGACGCGGATCTCGAGGGTCGTCAGCAGCCGGCTGAGGTAGGTCGCGGTCGCCTCGCCCTCGAGGTTGGGGTCGGTCGCGATGATGACCTCCGAGACGGTGCCGTCGGCGAGCCGCTGCATGAGCTGGCGGATGCGGAGTTCGTCGGGTCCGATGCCGTCGATCGGGCTGATCGCACCGCCGAGTACGTGGTAGAGGCCGCGGAACTCGCGGGTGCGCTCGATGGCGACGACGTCCTTCGCCTCTTCGACCACGCAGATGAGGCTCGGGTCGCGGCGCGGGTCGCGGCAGATGGAGCACGTCGACTGCTCGGCGACGTTGCCGCAGATCTCGCAGAACTTCACCTTGTCGCGGACCTCGACGAGGATCTCGGCGAGGCGCGAGACGTCGAACTGCTCGGTCTGCACGATGTGGAAGGCGATGCGCTGCGCCGACTTCGGCCCGATTCCGGGGAGGCGGCCGAGTTCGTCGATGAGCTCCTGGACGATGCCCTCGTACACGCGCTACCCCCGCTCGCCGAATCGAGCCTGCGGCGCCTCGACCTCTTCGAGGAAGGTCGCGCCGAGCAGGTCGCGCACGACGGCTTCGCCGTATCGCTGGATGGCGGGGGCGGAGCCGGCCGGTGCGCCCCGCGTGGGGCGTGATGCCGGCTTCGGCGCGCCGGGGCGCGCGGACGAGGTTGCGGATGGGGTCTGGCCGACCGGCGGCCCGGGGTCGGGCGCGTACTCGGGCTCGGGCTCGAGCGGCGGCGCGTCGGCGTCGTCGAGCGGGGGCACGTCGTCGTCGGTCGGCGCAGGGGCCTGCGCGACGGGC
This sequence comes from Agromyces kandeliae, assembly GCF_009674665.1. Lineage (GTDB taxonomy): Bacteria > Actinomycetota > Actinomycetes > Actinomycetales > Microbacteriaceae > Agromyces > Agromyces kandeliae. The sequence continues at coordinate 36,204 of NZ_WKJD01000011.1, read as the reverse complement.
GCGGGCCGTTCGGCGACGGCGGTTCGCGAGGTCGATCGGGCGGCGGGGGCGGATGCCGATGCGGCGGAGTCCGAGGGCGCGGCCGCCGTCGGATCGGAGCTCGGAATGGCGACGGTCGCCCAGGAGTCGACCGGTCCGCTCGAAGCGGCTGGGCTCGGGCCGGCCGGCCGGGCGGCCCGGCCTGCGTCGGAGCCGGAGGAGTCGGGTGCGGACGCGGGAACGCGGGCCGCCGCGCCGGCGCGCGGTGCGGTTCCGGGCGCCTCGGATGCCGGCGCATCAGCGGTTCGCCCGCCGTCACGCGCCGGCGACGGCGGTGCCGCAGGCCCGCGGTCGGCTCCCCCGCCGGCGGAGACGACGCGTGCGAGGAACTTGACCCGCACGCCGAGGATCTCGGCGATGGCACCGCGCAGGAGGTCGCCGACGCTCTGGCCGGGCGGGCCGGAGCGGAAGCTGCCCATGTCGGACTCGCTGGGGAAGCCGAGGACGAGCACGTCGTCGTCGCGGTACTCGAGGACCTGGGCGGTGAACGCGACCATCCACGCGCTGCGCTTGGTGCGCTGGAGGGTCGAGAGCACCTCCGGCCAGGCGTCGCGCATCTGCTCGACGGTCACCGGCCCGACCGGGCGCGCGGACTTCGCCGGAGCCGGGGCCTCGACCGGAGCCGCCGGAGCCGCCGCCTCGGGCTCGGTCGCGGGCGTCTCCCACTTCGGCGGCGCCGCGGGCGCGACCCGCTCCGCAGGCGTCTCGGCGGGCGTCTGCTGCTCGACGGGAGCGGCCTTCGCGGCCGGTGCAGGCGCCGGTGCGGGAGCGGGGGCAGGGGCTCCGGTCGCGGCCGCCACGGGCTGTCCGCCCGAGGCATCCGTCACCCCGACGCGGCGCTCGAGCCGCTCGACTCGCGCGAGCGCGCCACGCTCGGTCTCGTCGATCGACGGGACGAGCACGCGCGCGAGCATGAGCTCGAGGTGGAGGCGCGGCGAGGTCGCACCCGTCATCTCGGTGAGGGTCTGGTTGACGAGGTCGGCCACTCGGGAGAGTTCGGCGGCGCCGAACACGGACGCCTGGGTCGCCATGCGCGCGAGCTCGTCGGCGGGCACGCCGCGCAGCACGGCGGCCGCCGCTTCGGGGGTCGTCGCGGCCACGACGATGAGGTCGCGGAGCCGCTCGAGCAGGTCTTCCACGAACCGGCGCGGGTCCTGCCCGGTCTGCATGACCCGGTCGGCCGCGGCGAAGGCGCGCGCCGCGTCGGCGGCCCCGATCGCCTCGACGACGTCGTCGAGGAGCGCGCCGTGCGTGTAACCGAGCAGCGCGACCGCCCGCTCGTACCCGACCGTGGTCCCCTCGGAACCCGCGATGAGCTGGTCGAGCAGCGACAGCGTGTCTCGCGGCGAGCCGCCGCCGGCGCGAACGACGAGCGAGAGCACGCCCGGTTCGACCTGCACTCCCTCTTCGTCGCACAGCTTCTGCACGTAGTCGAGCATCGGCGCCGGCGGGACGAGCCGGAACGGATAGTGGTGGGTGCGCGAGCGGATGGTGCCGAGCACCTTGTCGGGTTCGGTCGTCGCGAAGATGAACTTCACGTGCTCGGGCGGCTCTTCGACGAGCTTCAGCAGCGCGTTGAAGCCCTGCGGCGTGACCATGTGCGCCTCGTCGAGGATGAAGATCTTGTACCGGTCGCGGGCGGGTGCGAACACCGCGCGCTCGCGCAGGTCGCGGGCGTCGTCGACGCCGTTGTGGGATGCCGCGTCGATCTCGACCACGTCGAGCGACCCGCCGCCCGCACGCGACAGTTCGACGCAGCTCGGGCACACGCCGCACGGGGTGTCGGTCGGTCCCTCGGCGCAGTTCAGGCAGCGCGCCAGGATTCGTGCCGAGGTCGTCTTGCCGCAGCCACGGGGGCCGGAGAAGAGGTACGCGTGGTTCACCCGGTCGGTGCGGAGCGCCGTCATGAGCGGCTCGGTGACCTGTGATTGGCCGATCATCTCGGCGAAGGTCTCGGGCCGGTAGCGGCGATAGAGGGCGGTGACCACGCGTCAATGGTAGTCGTGGCATCCGACACGTTCGCCGTGGCCGCGATCGCGTGGGAATGGGCCCGTCGCCCGGCCGCTTCAGGCGCGCCGGGCCGTTCGACCCGGCCGCGACGTCGGTCGGCTGGCATAGGATCGGTGGACCGCATCGGAGCGGACGAGCCATCCCACCGCCCGGTGCACGACGACGGAGGTGGTCACGTGACGACGGGGGTCCGCACAGCCGAGCAGCTCGAGCGGTTCCGAGAGCTCCTGCTCGCGGAACGACGCGAGGCCGAGGAGCGCCTCGCCGAGCAGAGCGAGGGGATCACCGCGGTCCGCGAGGCCAGATCCGACACGTCGGTCGATGACGAGCACGACCCCGACGGCCCCACCATGAGCCAGGAGTGGTCGCAGCGCACCGCGGTGCTGCACGACGTCGAGCACGAGCTCACCGACGTCGACCGGGCGCTCGCTCGCATCGACGACGGGACCTACGGCGTCTGCGAGCGCTGCGGCAACAGGATCACCGTCGCGCGGCTCGAGGCGCGGCCGACCGCGACGCTCTGCATCGACTGCGCACGCCTCGTCCGCTGACGGCAGCTCAGCGGCCGGGCTCGACCACGGCGTCGAGGTCCGCGACGGATGCCTCGTCGCCCGACTCCACCGTGGCGCCACCGCTCCGAGCGCCCGAGAGCCCGTCGAACGCGCGCAGCACGAGCGGGCTCGCGCCGAGCACCGCGTAGAGCACGGCCGCACCCGCAACGACCGGCACGAACCCGAACGCGTCGACCGCGGCACCTGCCGCGAACGCCCCGATCGGCATCGACGCCGCGACCCCCGAGGTGATCGCGCCGAACACACGCGCGCGCATGCCGTCGGGCACGACGCCGAACAGGGCCGTCGAGATCATCGGGTTGAGCGCGCCGGCCGCGAGGCCGGACAGTGCGAGCACGACGAACAGCACCTCGACCGGCACGCCGAGCGCCATCGCCGCGTACGGCGGAGCGCCCGCGAGCATGAAGCACGCGGCGAACATGACGCGCCCCGAGGCGCGATGGCCGACGAGCCCGAACACGGCCGAACCCGTCAGCGCGCCGGCGGCGAAGCAGCCGATCATGAATCCGAGCGACGCGGGGTCGCCGAGCACCTGCGAGGCGTACACGGGCTTCAGCACGGTCATGCCCGCCGCGTCGATGGCGTTCGTGAGGGTCACGAGCAGCACCACGGCGAGCGCGAGCGGCGTCTTCGCGATGAAGCGGATGCCGGCGACGAAGCCCGCCGCGCTCTCGGCGGCGCTCGCACGGCGCGGCTCGGCTCCACCGCCCTCCGGGGCGGCGTCCGGCACGGTGGCCGCGAGGCGCGCACGCGAGGGCACGAGCAGCGCGACGAGGATCGCCGACACGGCGAAGCCGGCGGCATCCGCCAGCAGCGCCGTCATGGGCCCGGCCAGCGCGACGAGCGCTCCGGCGGTGCCGGCGCCGACCATCGTCGCGGTGCGCTGCACGGCCGACTGGGCGCCCGCCGCGCGGGCGAGGGGCGTGTGCGCGAGTGCCGCGAGCTCGGGCATGAGGACCGTCTTCGCCGTGTCGCCGGGTGGGTCGAGGAGGCCCCCGAGGAACACGAGCGCGAGGAGCAGCCCGAACGAGAGCACGCCCGCCGCGTCGAGGAGCGGGATCGCGAGCACGGTGACGCCGCTCGCGACATCCGCCGCGATGCTCGACGCCCGGTAGCCGAAGCGATCGACGAGCACACCGCCCAGGGCGCCGCCGATCACGAGCGGCACGGTCGCGAAGATGCCCGCGACGCCGGCCGCGAGCGGCGAGCCGGTCTGCTGGAGGACGATGAGCGGCACCGCCACGATCGCGATCGCGTTGCCGCCGAGCGAGAAGAGCTGTGCGGCGTACAGCGCGACGAGCGGGAGGCGCCGGCGGCGCCCCGTCACCGTCGGTGCGGCCGCCTCGGATGCCGAGCTCACGCCTCGGGCCTCGGGAAGACGTGCGTCATCCACCGCACGAGACGCGTCCCCTCCGCCGGCTCGCGCCGACGCGCCCACCACTTGTCGCGCACCGCGGCGAGGTCGGCCGAGAGCTCCCTGAACTCCTCGAGCGTGAGGTGCGCGGCCCCGTCCGACGAGTCGGTCGGCGCGATCCACTCGGGCTCGAGCCCCGCCTCGGCGTCGAGCGCGGCGAGCAGTTCGCGGTGGTAGCTCTCGAGCACGGTGCGCCGCAGGGCCTCGGATGCCGCGTGGCGCGCCGGGTCCTCGAGGAACTCGACGGTGTCCCAGCTCGTCATCTCGTGCGCGGCGCGCCACCAGCGCTCGCGACGGTCGCGGGCGAGCTCGGGCGCCTCCTCCACGAATCCGTGCTTCGCGAGCGTCGACACGTGGTAGCTCACGGAGCCGGCGGACTCCCCCGTCTGCTGCGCGAGCATGCCGACGGTGGCGGGCCCGTCCATGCGCAGGATGCCGATGAGCCGCAGTCGCGTCGGGTGCGCCATCGCGCGCATCGGGCCGGGGTCGTGCAGGTGCACGCTGGAGTCGGCGGGCGGTCGTCCGGGGTCGGCCATGGGATCAGCCTAGATCCACAAGATCTGTTGTACAAGGTTTCTTGTGGAAATTGCGATGCGGTCGCGACGACCGGCCCGGACCGGCCCGGCCGGCGTTCCGACGTCAGCCCGCGACGACCTCGAGGGTCTGCCGCGCGATCTCGAGCTCCTCGTTCGTCGGCACGACGAGCACGGCGGTCCGCGAGTCGTCGGTCGAGATCCTCCGCGCCTCCCCCGAGCGCTCGGCGTTGCGCACGGCATCGACCTCGACGCCGAACCCCTCGAGCCCGGAGAGCGACATCGCGCGCACGTCGGCCGAGTTCTCTCCCACGCCGGCGGTGAACACGATCGCGTCGACACGACCCAGCTGCGCCGCATACGCGCCGACGTACGAGCGGATCCGGTGCGCGTACACCCCGAGCGCGGTCCGCGCGCGCTCGTCGCCCGACCCCGCCGCCTCGGTCAGGTCGCGCATGTCGCCGTGCCCCCCGAGGCCGAGCATGCCGCTCCGCTTGTTCAGCAGGTCGTCGACCTCGTCGACCCCGAGGCCCGCACGCCGTTGCAGGTGCAGCACCACCGCCGGGTCGAGGTCGCCCGAGCGCGTGCCCATCGCGAGGCCCTCGAGCGGGGTCATCCCCATGCTCGTCTCGACGGAACGCCCCCCGTCGACCGCGCACGCGGAGGCGCCGTTGCCGAGGTGCAGCACGATGAGCTTCAGCTCCTCGACCGTTCGGCCCAGGAACGCCGCCGCGGCACGCGAGACGTATCGGTGCGACGTGCCGTGGAAGCCGTAGCGACGGATGCGATGGCGCTCGGCGACGTCGCGATCGAGCGCGTACAGGTACGCCTCGGGCGGCATGGTCTGGTGGAACGCGGTGTCGAAGACGGCCACGTGCGGCACCGACGGGAAGGCGCGCTCGGCCGCCACGATGCCGGCGAGGTTCGCGGGATTGTGCAGCGGCGCGAGCACCGAGAGCTCGTCGATGTTGATCCTCACGAGCTCGGTGATCACGGTCGGCTCGAAGAAGCGCGCGCCGCCCTGCACGACGCGGTGCCCGACCGCGACCGGTGCGTGCCCTTCGAGCGACGGCCCGTGCTCGGCGAACGCCCGCAGCATCCACGCGAAGGCCGCGTGGTGGTCGGCGACCGAGACCTCCTCGCGGACGACGTCACCCGAGGCATCCGCGTGCGTGGCACGACCGACGCCCGCGCCGATGCGCTCGACGAGTCCCGACGCGAGCGCCTCCTCCGCCGCGACGTCGACGAGCTGGTACTTCAGCGACGACGATCCGGAATTGACGACGAGGACGACGCGACCTGCGCCCGGGACGTCACCCGAGCCGGCGGCATCCGCCCCGCTCACGACGCCGCCTGGATCGCCGTGATCGCGACCGTGTTCACGATGTCCTGGACGAGCGCGCCCCGGGAGAGGTCGTTCACCGGCTTGTTGAGCCCCTGGAGCACGGGCCCGATGGCGACGGCGCCGGCCGAGCGCTGCACCGCCTTGTACGTGTTGTTGCCCGTGTTCAGGTCGGGGAAGACGAACACCGTCGCGCGTCCGGCGACCGACGAGCCCGGCATCTTGGTCCGCGCCACCGCCGCGTCGGCGGCCGCGTCGTACTGGATCGGCCCCTCGACCGGGAGCTCCGGCGCGCGCTCGCGGACGAGCTCGGTCGCGCGGCGCACCTTGTCGACGTCGGCCCCCGACCCCGACTCGCCGGTCGAGTACGACAGCATGGCCACGCGGGGCTCGATGCCGAACTGCGCCGCGGTCTGCGCCGACGAGATCGCGATGTCGGCCAGCTGCTCCGCCGTCGGGTCGGGCACGACCGCGCAGTCGCCGTAGACGAGCACGCGGTCGGCGAGCGCCATCAGGAACACGCTCGAGACGACGTCGACCTCGGGTCGAGTCTTGATGATCTCGAAGGCGGGGCGGATGGTGTGCGCCGTCGTGTGCATCGCTCCGGAGACCATGCCGTCGGCGAGCCCGAGCTCGACCATCATGGTGCCGAAGTACGAGACGTCCTGCACGCTGTCGCGGGCCTGCTCGAGCGTCACGCCCTTGTGCGCGCGGCGCCGCTGGTACTCGTCGGCGAATCGGTAGACGAGCACGTGGTCGTGGTTCGAGAGCACGGTCGCCCTCGAGATGTCGAGGCCGAGCCCGATCGCGCGCGAACGGACCTCGATCTCCTCGCCGAGGATCGTGAGGTCGGCGACGTCGCGCGCGAGCAGTGTCGCGGCGGCGCGCAGGATGCGGTCGTCGTAGCCCTCGGGAAGCACGATGTGCTTGCGCGCGTCGCGCGCCCGGGCGAGCAGGCCGTACTCGAACATGAGCGGCGTGACGACGTCGGTCCGTGCCACGTCGAGGCGGTCCAGCAGCTCGACCCCGTCGACGTGCTTCTCGAAGAGCGCCAACGCCGTGTCGCGCTTGCGCTGCGACTCCGCGGCGAGCTTGCCGCGCGTCTGCGTGATCGCCAGCGCGGTGTCGTAGCTGCTCAGCTGGGTGCGGATGATCGGCAGGCCCGACTTCAGCCCCTCGACCAGGCGTTCGACCGTCTCGGAGACCGGGAACCCGCCGTTCAGCACGATGCCGGCGATCGACGGGAACGTCGCCGAGGCGTGCGCGGTGAGGACCCCGAGCAGCACCTCGCTCCGATCGCCGGGCACGACGACGACGGCGCCCTCCGTGAGCCAGGCGAGCACGTTCTCCATCGACATCGCGGCGACCACCACGCCGAGCGCCTCGCGCTCGAGCAGCTCGGGATCGCCCGCGTACAGCTCCCCGCCGACGGCGCGCATGACCGAGCGCATGGAGGGCGCGACGAGGTACTGGTCCTCGGGGATCGCCCAGACCGAGACGGATGCGTCGTGGCCGCCGGCCGCGCCCGACGCGGATCGCAGGGCATCGACGACATCGTCGAGCCGGTCGGGGTCGGCGCGGTTGGCGACGACGCCGAGCAGCGTCGCGTGCTCGCGCACGAGTTCCTCGACCGCGAGCTCCGTGAGCTGGGCCAGCTCGTCGGGCGTCCTGGCGTCCGTGTAGCCGAGCCGCTCGCTCGCGCCCCGCCCCTGCGTCACGCGCCCGCCGACGACGAGGAGCACCGGTGCACCGAGGTTCGCGGCGATACGGGCGTTGAACGCCAGTTCGGTCGGGCTGCCGACATCCGTGTAGTCGGAACCGATCACCACCACGACGTCGCACCGCGCTTCGACGGCCTTGAACCGACGGACGATCGTGGCCAGCGCGGCGTCGGGATCGCCGTGCACGTCCTCGTAGGTGACGCCGATCGCCTCGTCGTAGCCGAGGTCGATGACGCCGTCGTGCGCGAGCAGCAGCTCGAGCACGTAGTCGCGCTCCTCCGTGGAACGCGCGATCGGGCGGAAGACCCCCACTCGGGTCGCTCGCCGGCTCAGCGTGTCCAACGTCCCGAGCGCCACCGTCGACTTCCCGGTGTTCCCCTCGGCGGAGCAGATGTAGATGCTGTGCGCCACCCCGAAAGCCTATCGAGGCGGCTGCCGCGCACGCAGGCGCCCCGTCCCCGGTTCCGGAACCCGAGCGCCGTTCGCCTATGCTGTTCGGACCCGACCCGGCGTCGGCCCCGACGACGCCGCCCACGCACAGGAACCACCAGTGAACCCCATCGCCCTCATCGGAGCGGGCCCGTCCGGTCTCGCCGGTGCCCGCGCGCTCAGCCGCGCCGGCATCCCCTTCATCGGCTTCGAGGCCGGCCCCGACGTGGGCGGCCTCTGGAACATCGACAACCCGCGCTCGACGATGTACGAGTCCGCACACCTGATCTCGTCGCGGACCACGACCGAGTTCGCCGAGTTCCCGATGGACTCGACCGCGGACTACCCCGGCCATCGCGAACTGCACCGCTACTTCCGGGAGTACGCCGACGCCTACGGACTGCGCGAGCACTTCCGGTTCGACACCAGGGTCACCGCGGTCGAGCCGGTCGACGGCGACGCGACCGGGGCGAGCGGATGGCGCGTCACCGCTGCCGGCCCGGACGGAGGGACGACCACGACCGAGCACTCGGCCGTGGTCCTCGCCAACGGCACGCTCGCCGAGCCGAACGTCCCGGGCTTCCGAGGCGAGTTCTCGGGCGAACTCATGCACACGAGCGCGTACACGTCGCCCAAGGTCTTCGAGGGCAAGCGCGTGCTCATCATCGGCGCCGGCAACTCCGGCTGCGACATCGCGGTCGACGCGGTGCACCACGCGGCATCCGTCGACCTGTCGGTGCGGCGGGGCTACTACTTCGTGCCCCGCTACCTGTTCGGTCGCCCGAGCGACACGCTCAACCAGGGCAGGCCGCTGCCCGCGCGCATCAAGCAGTTCGTCGACACCCGCGTGCTGCGGGCGTTCACGGGCGACCCAGTGCGATTCGGCTTCCCGAAGCCCGACTACCGCATCTACGAGTCGCACCCGATCGTGAACACGCTGATCCTGAACCACCTCGGGCAGGGCGACCTGCGCGTGGTCGGCGACATCGACCGGTTCGACGGCCGGGCGGTGCACTTCGCCGACGGCAGCGCCGCGGACTACGACCTCGTCGTCCTCGCGACCGGCTACAAGCTCGACTACCCGTTCGTCGAGCGCGCCCACCTCAACTGGACGTCGGCGGCGCCCGAGCTCTACCTGAACGTCTTCCCGCCGAACTTCAACGGCCTGTTCGTGCTCGGCATGATCGAGGCCTCTGGCATCGGCTGGCAGGGCCGGTACGAGCAGGCCGAACTCATCGCCGCCTACCTCGCCGCCGCGCGGACCGAGCCGGATGCCGCGTCCCGCTTCCGTGATGCGGCCGCGAAGCCCTGGCCCGACCTCTCGGGCGGGTACCGCTACCTCGGCCTCGATCGCATGTCGTACTACGTCAACAAGGACGCGTACCGGCGGACGGTGAAGCGCATGCTCCGGACGCTGCCGACGCCCGCGGCATCCGTCGCGCCTGCGACCTCGGCTCCCGATCCCGTGCGCGACGCGGAGAGCGGTGCACCGAAGGCGGGCACCCGCGCATGAACATCGACGACGTCGTCCTCAACTTCGCGCCGGGCTCGATGATCGCCCTGAACGTCGTGCTCGGGTTCATCATGTTCGGCATCGCGCTCGACACCTCGCCGTCGGACTTCCGCGCCGTGGCGCGCGCCCCGAAGGCGATGATCATCGCGCTGCTCGCGCAGATCGTGCTCCTCCCGGCCGTCACGTTCGGGCTCACGCTGCTGCTCGACGTGCAGGCCTCCGTCGCGCTCGGCATGCTGCTCGTCGCCGCGTGCCCGCCGGGGAACATCTCGCAGGTGCTCACCTACCGCGCCCGCGGCAACGTCGCCCTCTCGGTGTCGATGACGGCGGTCGCGAACGTCGCCTACATCTTCGTGCTGCCGCTCAGCATCGCCTTCTGGGGCAGCATCCACCCGAAGGCGTCGGAGCTGGTGCGCGCAGTGAGCCTCGACGGCTGGCAGATGCTGCTCGACATCTTCCTCATCATCGGCCTGCCGTTCATCGTCGGCTTCGCCATCCGCGCCGTGTGGCCGCGCTTCGCCGCCCGCGTGCAGCCCTACGCGCGCTGGATCAGCCTGCTCGCGCTGGTCGGCTTCATCGTCGCCGCGCTCGTCGGCAACTGGGCGATCTTCATGGCCTACATCGGTGTGGTGCTCCTCGCCGTGTTCCTCCACGACGCGATCGCGCTCGGACTCGGCTACGCGAGCGCCCGCATCGGCGGCCTCGGGGTGCGCGACCGCAAGGCGATCACGTTCGAGGTCGGGATCCGCAACGCGGGCCTCGGACTCGGCCTCGTGTTCTCGTTCTTCGGCGGGATCGGCGGCATGGCGATCGTGGCCGGCTGGTGGGGCATCTGGGACATCATCGCGGGGCTCGCGCTCGCGACGATCTGGGCGCGACGCACGAAGCGGGCGGATGCCGCGACGGCGGATCCGAGCGATGAGGACACGTCGGCCGCCACGCCCGCCGACCCGGGGGCGGCGTCGTGAGCCGCCGCATCCTCGTCACCGGCGGCAGCGGGTTCCTCGGCTCGAACGCGGTCCGCGCGCTGGCGTGGGACCCGGACGTCGAGCTCGTCGTCTCGGGCGACGTTCGTCCGCCCGCGGCATCCGTGCCCGATGGCGTCGTGGTCGAGCCCTGCGACGTGACGGATGCCGCGGCGGTCGCCGCCGTCGTGGCGCGTCACGGCGTCGACACGATCGTGCACCTGGCCGCCATCGTGAACCCCGGCGGGCTCAGCGAGGAGATCGAGTACCGCGTCGACGTCGAGGGGACCAGGAACGTGCTCGAGGCGGCCGTCGCCGGCGGCGTCACGCGCATCGTCGTCTCCTCGTCCGGCGCCGCCTACGGCTACCACCCGGACAACCCGGAGTGGCTCACCGAGGACGACCCGCTCCGCGGCAACCCGGAGTTCAGCTACTCCCGCCACAAACGGCTCGTCGAGGAGCTGCTCGCCGACTACCGCACGCGTCACCCCGAGCTCGGGCAGGTGGTGCTGCGCATCGGCACCATCCTGGGACCGACCGTCGCGAACCAGATCACGGCACTGTGGGAGGCGAAGCGCATCCTGCGGGTCGCCGGGTCGGAGAGCCCGTTCGTCTTCGTGTGGGTCGACGACGTCGTCGGCGCCATCGTGCGGGGCGCGACCGGCGAGGTCACCGGCGCCTTCAACGTCGCCGGCGACGGGCGCGTGACCGTGACCGAGATCGCGGCCGCGCTCGGCAAGCCGACCGTGACCGTCTCGCCGAGGCTCCTGACCGGAGTGCTGCGCATCGGACACGCGCTTCGACTCACCGTGCACGGCCCGGAGCGCGTCGGCTTCCTCCGCTACCGGCCCGTCCTCGACAACACGCGCCTCAAGCGCGTGCTCGGCTACTCGCCCGAGCGGACCAGCCGCGAGGCGTTCGACGAGTACCTCGCGGTTCGACGCACGCGTTCGCTCGGGTAGACTGTCCGAGGCTCCTCACGTGGCGCCATCCAGGCCAACTCCCCCAGGGCGGAAACGCAGCAAGGGTAACCGGGCTCTGGCGGGTGCGTGAGGGGTCCCAGGAGGATTCGCCTAGTGGCCTATGGCGCACGCTTGGAAAGCGTGTTGGGTGAAAGCCCTCGGGGGTTCGAATCCCCCATCCTCCGCATCGGATGAGCGCCGCGCCCGTGGGGCGCGGCGCTCATCTTCGTCTCGGGACAGGTCCGGCGCCGATCCGAGAATTCCGCAGTTCTCCCCCGAACGGGTGTCGCCGCCGACATGAGGATCCGTCATGATGTGCCCGACCCGGAACGAACCGCGCCGGAGCGACTCAGCCGCTCGTCGCGCGGGAGGGGGGAACCATGTCCGGATCGATCCATCGTCGCGGCATCCTGGCCGCTGCGGCCGCCGTCGCGTTCGCCGCCACGGTCGTCGCCGCGCCGCCCGCAACGGCACGCCCGCTTGAACGCGGCACCTTCGTCGACGGGTTCTCGTTCACCGACGAGAACTTCTGCGACGCGGGAATCGCCGTCGAGGTCGAGGCGACCCAGGAGGTGCGCTTCCTGTTCAACAGCCGCAAGCCCGGCACCGCGCCCTACTGGACCGCGAACGTCTGGGAGACGGTCGTCTACACGAACGTCGCGGGGGACAGCGTCACGGAGCTCACGCGGCTGGTCGACAAGGACCTCGCGATCACCGACAACGGCGACGGGACACTGACGATCCTCGTCCTCGCAACGGGCAACACCACGGTCTCCGACGAGTCGGGCACGGCGATCGCGCGCAACCCCGGCCAGGTGCGGTACGAACTCCTCATCGACCACAACGGCACGCCGGAGGACCCGTCCGACGACCAGTTCATCGACTTCCTCGGCCTCGTGAAGGAATCGACCGGACGTACGGACGACTTCTGCGCAGCCGTCCTCCCGATCCTGGGGTGATGCGGTCGTCGCTGCTCGCATGAGTACGACCGAGGTGCCGGGCGCAAGTCCCCCTTAATGCCGAATGGCGCGCGCCCTCGCATCGGCGCAACATGGATCCCGATGTCAGTGGCAACGGTGAGAACGGGATACGGGGACGCAGGGGACTCCCGCACCGGCCGGGCAGGGGGCGGGGGTCTCAGGGTGATCACCCTGAGACCCCGTCGCTCCCTGACGAGGGCCGTCGGGCTTCCGGTGATGGCCCTGCTGGTGCCCGTACTGCTCACCGTCGCCTGGCTCGTCTCCCCGCTCGGGAGCGCCGCGGTCGGCCTCACCGCCGCGGTCGTCGTCGCCCTCGCGGCGCTCGGCGTCGCCGCGTACATCGGCTACCAGCGCACGGAGGTCGTGGTGAGTCCGCACGGCATCGTCGAACGCGGGTTCCTCGGTCGCATCCACAGCGTCGCGCGTCGCGAGATGGCCGGCGTCCTGCGCATCGAGACCTACCGGGGCGACACGCTCGAGACGGTGCAGCAGTTGTTCGTCGTCGATGCCGCCGGTCGCTGCCTGTTCCGCATGCGCGGCACGTTCTGGGACGATCGGTCGCTCGACGCGATCGCCGAGATCCTCGACCTCGAGGAGACCGTGCGCACCGAGCCGGTGACGCTGGCCGAGCTTCGCGCAACGGACCCGTGCCTGCTCTACTGGTTCGAGGGCCGCGGCCTTCGCGCCTGAGCCGCCGCCGCCTGCGGCCGGCTCGTCCCGGCGATCACCGCGTCGAGATCCCGAAGCGCGGTGCGCCGGGCCGGCTCGACGGCAACTCGTGGAATCCGAGGCGCTCGTAGAACGCCCGCGCGCCGACGTTCGCCGCGTCGAACCCGAGGTGCAGCGCGCGCACGCCGCGTTCGGCCAGCGTCGCCCGGAGCGCGTCGATCAGGCGCCGGCCGAGTCCGCGGCCCTGCAGCTCGGGCAGCAGGTCGATGTGCAGGTGCGCGGGGTAGTCGTCGAGTTCCGGGATCCGCATGCGCTCGGAGTCGCCGCCGTCGGCGACCAGCTGCGCCTCGGTGTACGCGGGTCGATGCGCGGTCGGCGGGCCGGCGACCGGATGCCGCTCGCGGAACGCCGGCGCCCAGACGCGTGCATACCAGTCGATGAACTCCTCGGTGTCGGCGATGCCGAGCACGTAGCCGGCGACCCGGCCGTCGACCTCGACGACGAACGCGAGGTCGGGTGCGTACTCGACGTACGGCAGCGCGTAGACCTCGGGCATGAGCGCGTCGTCCGAGTACACGCCCGTCGCGTCGCCGCCCGAGGCCGCGGTCTTCAGGCACACCGCCGCGACGGCGGCCCGATCAGCCGCGCGATAGCGGCGGATGACCGGCTCCCCCGAGCCGGTTCCGGCCCCGTTCACTTGCGCTTCGCCATGCCGAAGAGACCCGTCAGCACCTGCGTGATCACCTTCTGCGTGCTCTTCGAGCCGAGCACCTCCTCGAGCGCCGATCGCTGCCGGGTCCGCGAACGCGCCCGCGACGAGGTCTGCTTCATGAGCCGGTCGTACTCGGCCTGCGCCTTCTTCTCGGCCTTCTCGCGGTCGGCCTCGATCTTCGCCTGCATCTTCGCGTACTCGGCATCGGCCTTCGCCTGCGCCTCGGCGGCTTCTGCCGCGTCGGCCGCGGCCGCGGCATCCGCCATGCGCGTGGTCAGCAGCTCGTGCGCGGACTCCCGGTCGATCGCGGTGCCGTACGTGGCCATGAGGGGGGATGCCGCGACCGAGGCGTCGATCGCGGCATCCGCACTCGGCGACATCGACGCCTGGGGCGCGCGCAGGCGCGTCCAGGCGACCGGGCTCGGGGCGCCCTTCTCGTTCATGACGGTCACGACCGCCTCGCCCGTGCCGAGCACCGTGAGGGTCTCCTCGAGGTCGTATCCCGAGTTCGGGTACGTCGAGACGGTCGCGCGCAGCGCCTTCGCGTCGTCGGGCGTGAACGCGCGCAGCTGGTGCTGGACGCGCGAGCCGAGCTGGGCGAGCACGTCGCCCGGCACGTCCTTCGGGGTCTGCGTGACGAAGAAGACGCCCACGCCCTTGGAGCGGATGAGCCGCACGGTCTGCACGACCTGCGCGAGGAACTCCTTCGACGCGTCGCGGAACAGCAGGTGCGCCTCGTCGAAGAAGAACACCAGCTTGGGCCGGTCGAGGTCGCCGACCTCGGGCAGGCCGCCGTAGAGGTCCGCGAGCAGCCACATGAGGAAGGTCGAGTAGAGGGCCGGCTCGTCGGCCACGCCCGGCACCTCGAGCAGGCTGACGACCCCGCGGCCGTCGGCGGCGGTGCGCAGGAAATCGGCCGTGTCGATCTCGGGCTCGCCGAAGAAGGCGTCTGCACCCTGGTCGGCGAACGTGATCAGCTGACGCAGGATGACGCCGACCGTCGCCTTGGACAGCCCGCCGAGCCCGTCCAGCTCGCCCTTGCCCTCGTCGCTCACGAGGTAGGCGAGCACGGCGCGCAGGTCGTCGAGGTCGAGGAGCGCGAGCCCGTTCCGGTTGGCGTAGTGGAAGACGAGCCCCAGGCTGGACTCCTGCGTCTCGTTGAGCCCGAGCACCTTGCCCAGCAGCAGCGGTCCGAAGCCGGAGACGGTCGCGCGGATCGGCACGCCGCGGCCGACGCCCCCGAGCGAGAAGAACTCGGTCGGGAAGCTCGCCGCCTCCCACGCCTGCCCGATGCCGTCGGTGCGCTTCAGGAGCTTCTCGCTGCTCGTGCCCGGCGTCGCGACCCCCGACAGGTCGCCCTTGATGTCGGCCGCGAACACGGCGACGCCGGCCGCCGAGAGCTGCTCGGCGAGGAGCTGGAGCGTGCGGGTCTTGCCCGTGCCGGTCGCGCCGGCGACCAGGCCGTGCCGGTTGGTCATCGCGAGCGGGATGCGGACCGGCACGTCGGGAAGCGCGTCGCCGTTCACGAGCGCACCCATCTCGAGCGCCGGCCCCTCGAATGCGTACCCGGCGCGGATGCGCTCGACCTCGTCCGCATCGAGCGGGCCGTCGGTTGCGGACGTGGCGGATGCCGCGGGCGCAGCCGGAGGCGCGGGAGCGGCCTGCGCGTCCGACGGGGCCGCCTCGGCATCCGACGCCGCCTCGGCGGCCGCCTTCGCGAGCGCGGCCGCCTCCTCCGCCTTGCGGATCGCCTCCGCGGCCTGCGCCTGCAGCGCCGCCGCCGCTGCCGCCGCGGCGTCCGCCGCCTCCTGTGCCCGCCTCACCGCGTCCTCCGACATGGGCCCGATCCTAACGGCGCACCTGTGGTCGCGCCGGGATACTGGGCTCGTGAGCGATCTCGGTCCCGTCGATCCCGGGAGAGCCGACGAGGCCGCGTGGCTGCGGCGGTGGCGGCTCAGGCCGGACGGCGATGCCGCGACCACCACGACGAGCCGCCTCATCCCCGTCCGCACCGAGGACGGCGCCGCGGCGATGCTGAAGATCGCGCACGAACCGGAGGAGGCACGCGGCGCCGCCCTCCTCGCGGCGCTCGACGGGCGCGGTGCCGTGCCGGTCATCCGGCGCGACCACGACGCCCTGCTGATGGAGCGGGCCACGGGACCCGGCGACCTCGTCGCGATGGTCCGCGCGGGCGACGACGACGAGGCGACGCGCATCCTCTGCGCGGTCGCCGGCCGCCTGCGCGCCGAGACCGACCGCGTGCTCGCCCTCCCCGATCCGCCGGCGCTCGTCCCGCTCGAGACCTGGTTCGGCCAGCTCTTCGCCCACGCCGACCGGCTCGGCCCGCTGCACCGCGCGGGGGCAGACCTCGCGCGGCGCCGATTCGACGACGGGCGGGAGCCGGCAGTGCTGCACGGCGACCTGCACCACGGCAACGTGCTGGACTTCGGAGAGCGCGGCTGGCTCGCGATCGACCCGAAGGGGCTCCTCGGCGATGCCGAGTTCGACGTGTGCAACCTGCTCTGCAACCCGTCGCACGAGCGCGCGCTCGTCCCTGGGCGGCTGCCACGTCAGTTCGCGGTCGCGGTGGAGGCGACGGGCTTCGAGGCCCGGCGCCTCCGCGACTGGCTCGTGGCGTGGAGCGCGCTCTCGTCCACCTGGTTCGAGCTCGACGGCCGTCCCGAGCGCGCCGCGACGGCGGAGCGCATCGGAGAGGCGGCCGCGGGACTCGCCGTCTGAGGCGGCCTCCGCCCTACTGGACGATCGGCAGCCCCGTGGCATCCGCCGCCTGCTGCATCGAACCGGCGTCGGTCACGTCGAGGCCGGCGTCCTCCATGAGCGAGGCGGCCTGGGCCGAGCGGTTGCCCGACTTGCAGTAGACGACGTAGTCGCCCTCGGCGTCGAGTGCCGGGATCTCTGCGGCGAGCTCCCCCGAGGTGAGGTCGAGGTTGACGGCACCGTCGAGGTGGCCGGCGGCGTACTCGGCGGGGGTGCGGACGTCGACGACGACGGTGTCGGCGCCGAGCTCGATGGGCTCGGGCGACGCGCAGCCGCCGAGGGCGAGCGCGGTCGCGCCGGCGACGGCGACCAGGCCGGCGCGCAGGCCGCGAGCGCGGCGGGTGGAGGGGGCGGAGCGGGGCGCCGGGGCGCCCGATGAGCGGGTGATCGTGGTCTGCATGGAGTGAATAATACCCCAGGGGTATCTCGTGCTAGAATCGGGGCATGGCTTCCGTGAACATCACCCACGACACCATCGAGTCGACGATCAAGGACAACGACATCGTGCTCCTCGACTTCTGGGCGGAATGGTGCGGCCCGTGCCGCATGTTCGCCCCGATCTTCGAGTCGGCGTCGGAGCAGCACGCCGACGTCGTCTTCGGCAAGGTCGACACCGAGGCCGAGCAGGCCCTCGCCGCGGGCTTCCGCATCACCTCGATCCCCACGCTCGTCGTGTTCCGCGAGGGCATCATCGTCTTCGCGCAGCCGGGCGCGCTGAACGGCGCCCAGCTCGAGCAGGTCATCGAGGGCACCAAGGCGCTCGACATGGACGACGTGCGCCGCCAGCTCGCCGAGCAGCAGGCCGCCGCCGCCGCACAGGCGTGAACCGCGTCGTCCGCGCGCTCACCTCGCGCTCCTGCGCGGTGAGCCGCGGTGAACGGGTGCTCCGCGGCGTCATCGCGGTGTTCCTCGCCGCGTTCGCGGCATCCAACGTCGAGAACCTCTGGTGCGCGATCCCCGCAGGCATCTGCGCGACGTTCCTCGCGATCGGCGCGGTGACCGGATGGTGCCCCACCGACCTGGTCTCCCGCTCGGCCGTCGAGACCGAGCCGAACGTGCTCGGCTACCCCGAGGCACGTCGGCAGCTGCTGGGCTGAACGACCCGATCGAGTGCGGGCCGGGCGTTACGCTGGGCGCATGATGACGGACGAGCCGCTCATCGGACCGGTCGAGGCCCCCGACCTGCACGTGATGTCGTTCAACATCCGGCGACGCGTGCCGCGGAACCGCCCGGGCAGCCCCGACCGGTGGGCGACCCGGAAGCCGCTGGTGCGCCGCCTCCTGACGGCCGAGCGACCCACGGTCCTCGGCGTGCAGGAGGCGCTCGACGAACAGGTCGAGGTCGTGGCCGACGCGCTCGGCGGCAGCCACCGATGGGTCGGCAGGGGACGTGATCCCGGCGGGCACGGCGAGGCCTGCCCCGTCTACTACGACGACGCTCGCCTCGAACTCACCGACTGGCGGCAACTCGCGCTCTCCGCCACGCCGAACGAGCACGGCTCCCGATCCTGGGGCAACCTCACGCGCCGCGTCGTGGTCTCAGCGGAGTTCACCGACCGAGCGACCGGGGGGCGCCTGCGCGTCTTCAACACCCACCTCGACCACCTCTCGCGCCGCTCGCGGCTGCAGTCGGCGCTCATGATCGCCGGGCTCGCCCATGCCGCCCACCTCGACGAGCCCGAGGCCGCGATCGTCGTCACGGGCGACTTCAACGCCGATGAACGGTCCGCCGTGCACCGCAGGCTGACGGGCGACGGCGTCCTCCGCGACGCATGGGACGCCACGGTCGAACAGCTCACGCCCGAGTGGGGCACGTTCTCGAACTACGGCCCGCGACGACGCGGCGGTCGCCGCATCGACCTGATCCTCGTCGGTGGCGCCGCCGAGGTCACGCACGCCGGCATCAACGCGGCGAGGTTCGAAGGGCGCGCGGCATCCGACCACGAACCCGTCCAGGCGGTGCTCCGGCACCGGTCGAACGACGAGGCGGCCGGCGGCCGCGAGGAGGCAGGCTGATGCGGAGCATCTGGAGCGGGCTGACCCGACGTGCCGTGGGCCCGGGCGAGATCGCGGCCGACGTGCTCCGGCTCATCGCGCTCGCCTGCATCCCGCTCGCGGGCATCGGCTGGGGCCCGCTCGGGCTCGTCAGCCTCGCGTTCGTCGCCGCGGCCATGGTCATCCCACGGCTCCTCCACGTCCGGCCTGCGCTCGACATCGCCTTCGGCGTCATCGCGCTCGTCTCGGTCTGGAGCAGCGTGACCGACCTCTACGTGAGCGTCCGCTGGTGGGACATCCCGATGCACTTCCTCATGAACGGCCTCGCCGCCGTCATCGCCGTCCTGCTGTTCGCGCGCCTCAGGCTCATCGCCGACCCGCAGCGTCTCCCCCGGCCGGTGCTCGCGGCCGTCCTGGTCACCACGGCGTTCGGGCTCGGACTGGCGGTGGTCTGGGAGGTGTTCGAGTGGTTCGGCAAGAACTTCATCGACGACGACATCTACGTCGACTACCGCGACACGATCGGCGACCTGGTGTGGGGCGGGGTCGGCTCCGCGCTCGGCGGGCTCGCCCTGCCGGTGCTGGCGCCCAAGCCGGAGCGGGCGACGGCCGGCACGGCGTGAGCGGACGGCCGACCCGCGTCGCTCGCGCGGAACGGCACCGCCCCGACCGTCACGCGCCGATGGTCACCGCCGCACGGGATGCCCAGTCGCGGACCAGCTCGTCACGCACCGTCACGCCCGTGCCCGCGGCATCCGGCACGCGCATCTGGCCGCGGTGCTCGCCCGAGCCGAGCACGAACGGTTCCGTGAGGTCCTCGGCGAAGTAGCGGCCCGACGCCGAGGTGTCCCCGGGCAGGACGAAGCCGGGGAGCGCGGCGATCGCGACGTTCGCCGCACGGCCGACTCCCGTCTCGAGCATCCCGCCGCACCACACCGGGACCTCGCGCGCACGGCACGCGTCGTGCACGCGCAGCGCCTCGAGGAACCCGCCCATGCGTCCGGGCTTGATGTTCACGATGCTCGTCGCGCCGCGCTCGATCGCGTCGACCGCGGTCGTGACGTCGAGGATCGACTCGTCGAGGCACACGGGGGTCTCGGCCGCCTGCGCGAGGCGGACGTGCGTCGCCAGGTCCTCCTCGGCGAACGGCTGCTCGATGAGCAGCAGGTCGAACGGGTCGAGGCTCGCGAGCAGGGGGATGTCGTCGGCGGTGTATGCCGTGTTCGCGTCGACCTGGAGCATCGCGTCGCGGCCGATGAGCTCCCGCACCGCGGCGACCGGCACCAGGTCCCAGCCGGGCTTGATCTTCAGCTTGATGCGGCGGTAGCCCGCCTCGAGGTAGCCGGTCACCTCGTCGAGCAGCTCCTCGAGGGTCGGCGCGATGCCCACCGAGACCCCGCAGTCGACCCAGTCGCGCACCGCGCCGAAGCACTCGGCCATCGAGCGCCCCTGCGCGCGGAGCTCGGCGTCGAGGACGGCGGCCTCGAGTGCGCCCTTCGCCATGCGGTGCCCCGCGACGAACGACAGGGTCGGGGCGACGGATGCCGCGAGCGGCACGCTCGCGATCGACGCCGCCGCACCGCTGCTCGCACCCGCCGTGCCCGCCGTGCCCGCGGCGGGGACGCCCTGCTCGCGATCGTCGACCCAGATGCCGGTCGCGTGCGCGGGGTCCTCGATGAGCACGCCGCTGACGTGCCCGTCGTCGACGAGGTGCGGCGCGGGGGCGCGCAGCAGCGCGGGCGCGAGGTAGCGCTCGATGACGGATGCCGCGCCGTCGACGTACTCGCCCGAATAGAACGGGTCCCGACCCGCGACGCACTCGCCCCACCCGTCACCGCGGTCGGTGCGGACGTGCACGAGCAGCACCTCGCGCGCCGCCTCGCGGCCGAACGACGTCTCGAACGGTCGGACGAGCGGCACCTCGAGCCGGTG
This sequence comes from Agromyces kandeliae, assembly GCF_009674665.1. Taxonomy (GTDB): domain Bacteria; phylum Actinomycetota; class Actinomycetes; order Actinomycetales; family Microbacteriaceae; genus Agromyces; species Agromyces kandeliae. Next base: position 15,638 of record NZ_WKJD01000011.1, on the reverse strand, counting down.
CAGCTCGATGGACTCGATCCTCGGAGCGCGCTCGGCGCTCCGCGTGGATGCGGCGGTCTCGGACATCATGCCTCCCGGTCGGGGTCGTCTGCGGTGAACACGTAGTCGCCGGCGGCATCCAGCTCGGGCCGGAGGCGGCCGTCGGCGAGCGCGGCGAACGCGGCGCGGGATGCGGCGCGGAGCGCGCCGGCGGTCTCGCGGTCCGTGGAGCGGACCGCCTCGAAGTCGGCGACGAGCCGGAGGCCGCCCTCGGCACGCCATGGCGGCTGCGGCATGCGCTCGAGCGCGCGTGCCACCCGCGGTGACGCCAGTCGCCACCGCACCTCGAAGCGGTCGCTTCGGTCGCCGCCGGAGATCGCATCGCGGAGCTCGCCGTAGAAGTCGGCGTGGTACGCCGCGACCTCCGCGCCGAGACGAACGAGGTTCATGCGCGCGTTGCGGCGGATGAGCGGATCGTAGGTCCAGCGGACCTCGTCGACGCCGTGGTCGAGGCAGATCGCGCGTTGGCGGAGCTTCAGGGCGACGCCGATCCCGCGCCCGCGTGCCGCGGGGTCGACGGCGTTCATGTGCGAGTGCACGTGGATGCCGCCGTCCCAGCCGAGGAATCCGAGCGCGGCGCCGAGCGGCGGGTTGGCGGTGGCGTCGGAGTCGGCGCCCGGGCCCGCGGCATCCCCGCCCGTCGGTGCGGGAACCGCGACGAGCACGGTGTTGCCCGCGTGCGCGATGGCCTTCAGCGACGCCAGGTCGACCGTGCGGCCGACGCCCCAGGTCGCGTCGAAGCGCGCGAGCGCGCCGGCGAGTTCGTCGGGCCGCGCCTCGCGAGTGACGACGCCCGCACGCCGATCCTCCTCGTCGGCGAGCCCATGCGCGCGGGCGAGGATCGCGGCATCCGTCATGGTTCGGACCCTACCGCGCCGCGGGGACCCGCCGCAGGCTCGCGGCAGGGCCGACCGCGCAGGCCACCCCCGGCTACGTCAGCGGGCCAGGCGGTCCTCCATGCCCCAGGGCTGCCCGTAGCCGCCGTCGGCCTCGGATCGGGCCATCAGGTCGAGGAACGCCTTCGCGTCGAACGCCTCGGGCCCGAGGACGCCGCGGCCCGACCAGACGCCGGTCGCCAGGAGCTCGAGCGCGACGACCGGGTTGAGCGCGGTCTGCCAGACGACGCACTGCGCCTCGTACTCGCGCATCGTCCACTCGTTGTCGCTCACGTGGTAGAGGTACACCTCGCGCGGCTCGCCGTCGGTGCCGCGACCGGTCACCCAGAGGCCCGCGCAGGTCTTGCCGGTCATCCTCGGGCCGATCGTCGCAGGGTCGGGCAGCGCCGCGGCCACGACGTCGCGCGGAGCCACCTCGACGGGGCCGTTCGCGCTCCGCACGCGGATCGGCGTCGTCGCGTCGAGACCGAGCAGGTGCAGCGTCTTCAGCACGTTGATGAACTCGTCGCCGAGGCCGTACTTGAAGGTCACGCGCTTCGCGTCGACCCAGCGCGGCATGAGGAGGACCTCCTCGTGCTCGACGTTCACGCACTCCACCGGGCCGATGCCCTCGGGGAACTCGAACACCTCGGGCTCGCTGAACGGCGGGGTCGTGAACCAGCCCCGGTCCTTCTCCCACACGACGGGCGGGTTGAGGCACTCCTCGATCGTGGTCCAGATCGAGAACGACGGGGCGAAGATCTCGTTGCCCGCCTCGTCGCGCACGACGAGGTTCGCGCCGTCGCGCGTGCCGAGCTCGTCGATCTCGCTGAAGAGGTGGTCGGCCGCGTAGCGCGCGAACACGTCGGAGAGGCCGGGCTCGACGCCCATGCCCACGAGTGCGAGGCGCCCTGCCGTCTCCCAGTCGTCGGCCTGCGCGAACTGGTCGTCGCCGAGCTTCACGCCGGTCTCGGCGTACGGGTCGGTCGGGTGCGGTTCCGACAGGCTCATCGCCATGTCGAGGTAGTCGGCGCCGGCGGCGAGCGCGCCACGGAAGATCGAGGGCACGAACTTCGGCTCGACGGCGTTCATCACGTGGGTGGCGCCGTGGGCGCGGGCGACGGATGCCACGACCTCGGGATCGCTCGCGTCGACCTGTGCGGTGGCGAACCGGGCCGCCACGTCCTGGCCGTGCTTCGCGGCGATCCAGTCGACCGTGCGGCGGGCGCGGGACTCGTCGTAGTCGCTCACGACGATGAGCTCGTAGAAGTCGCGGCGGGCGGCGATCTTGGCGATGGCATCGCCCACGCCCCCCGCACCGATGAGGAGGATTCGCATGCTGGGTACGCTAGCCGCGATCCACTCAATTGTCCAGTTGGATAATTGCTCGGGCGCGCATCGTCGCCCCGGTAGCTGCCGACTCCTTCGGGAGGAACTTCCCGTTCAGGTGCGGCGTGTCGCAGTCGTCGCAACGGCGTGTCCCGGCGTTCTTCCTCCCGAACGAGTCCGGCGGACACCGATGAACCACGGCAGGACGCGAAGACGACGACGGGGATGAGGCAAGGACCACCGGATCAGCCGAACGCCGGCGGCAGGCCGCGCGCAGCGCGGAGCGTCGTGGCATCCGCCACTGCGCGTGTGACTGCCGCGATCACGGTCGGCCAGTCCTCGAGCACGTGCCGAGCACTCGGTCGGACCACGGGAACGCCGAACGCGTGACCGACCAAGGTCCGATCCCGGTCCCGGTGGAACTGCTCCGGACCGGAGTGATGCTCGCGCCCGTCGACCTCGAAGAGGACCACGCCGTCGATGAGCCCGTCGAATCGCCCGAAGCCCGCGAACCGCACCTGCGGCACGACCGAGAATCCCGCGTCGGCGATCCGCCTGACGAAGAGGCTCTCGACCCCCGACTCGAGCCGTCCGGTGAACTCGTCCACGAGCACGCGGGTCGTCGCCACGCCGTCGAGTACGGCCTCGACGCCGAGTCGCGTCAGGACCCGCTCGTGCAGCACGGAGTCGATCGCCGCACGCGCGTGCTCCGCGGGCAGGCATCGTGCTGCGCGTGCGAGCGCGGCCTCAGGCGAAACGATCCAGTCGAAGGCTCGCTCCGGGGCGGGGTCGGCAGCCCAGTGGACCCGCGGAACGCCCTGCAACGCGGAGCGGACTCCGGTCGGCCGTCTCCGGTGCGGTGCGAGCGGATGCCACACCCCGGCCGCGTCCGGTCCGTCCGGCCGGGCCCCGGGATGGACGTGCCCCGCGGACGGCGATGCATGCAGGTGCAGCACGTCGTCCTCGCCGGCCCAGACCCCGAGCCTTCGCAGGGCCGAGACGCAGCCGATGGCCGCGCCGGCTGCAACCGCCGCCAGCTGCTCGCGGTCGGCCGACGGCGCGGCGAGCCATCCGCGCCTGGGGCGAGTCACGGCACCACGCGCGACGGCGCGCGAGATCTGCCTCCGGTCGACGCCGCGGGCGATCAGGGTGCTGGCGCGAGCCACATGGCCGAGCCGGGAGAGCTCGTCGAACAGTCCGGGCATGCCGGAAGCCTCGCGAAACCGAGGCGTGAGCCCGGGCCGGCCGGCCGGATCCGGGGAGGGCCGGCCCGACGGACGGGTTCGGGAGGAGCAGTTGCGAACGGTCGTGCTCTCACGGGAGGAGGATTCGACCGGACTGCCGCGTGTCGCCATGCGACACGCCGACCGGTGGCCGGAAGTTCCTCCCGACGGATGGCGGACGCGTGGCGGGTGGCGGGCTGGGGGTGGCGGGTGGCGGGCGGCGGGCGGCGGCAGGCCGACGGGCGGGCGAGGGCGCGCCAGGACCGGGCGAGGGCGCGCCAGGACGGGCCGGAGCGCGCCGGCGCCGGCGTCGGCCGACCGTGGCATCCGTCAGCAGAAGCCGGCGATGCCCTCCCAGGCGGCCGCCGGGCTCGCCACGCCCTCGCGCACCACGGCGGCCTCGATCAGGCCGTACGGCCGGTCGGCGGCGTAGAAGACCTCGTTCGGGTTGTCGAGCCCGAAGGGCGAGAGGTCGACCGCGAAGTGGTGGTTGTTCGGCATCGAGAAGCGGATCTCCGCGATGTCGTCGTGCTCCTCGAGCACGCGCCGCCCCATGCCGTAGAGCGTCGCCTGCAACCCCGGCGAATACCCCTCGGCGAAGGCTTCGAGCAGCAGCGCACGCACGCTCTCGTACCGCGCGTCGAAGTCCACGTCGGTGCGCGCGTAGCGCCAGCGGGCCGAGACATCCGTCGCCAGGATGCGGTCGTGGGTCTCCTGGAGCGTGGTGTAGCGGTCGTGCGGATAGGCCTCGAACCCCGAGCCGGTGGACTTCATGACCGTGAGATCCCGGAGCCCGGCGATGACGTGCCGTTCGGCGCCGTCGGCCACGACGACGGCGGTGCGCACCTCGTGACCCGACCGCACGAACGCGTGGTCGTGCGGGGCGCCGCCGACCATGATGCGCTGCCAGGCGAACCGCTCCGCCGCCCAGCGGCCGCCGGTGACCCATTCGAACGACGAGACGAAGTGATCGGCCAGTCGCAGCAGGAACGCCTCCGGCGAGCCGATGCCGTCGCGAGCGAACGCGTAGATCGTGTTCTTCTGGGTGTCGGTCGGCACCACGTGCGCGTTGTCGCCCACGAGATGGGCCGCGGCGAAGTCGCCGCGTAGCTGCGAGGTCACGTTCAGGTCGTCGATCTCGTGACGCGCGCTCTCGCGCGCGACCTTGACGACGCGGACCTCGGCCTTGCCGTACTGGTTCGCGCCGAGCACGATGGCTGGTTCGGACATGGTCAGCTCCCTCGATAGGTGGAGTAGGCGAACGGGCTGAGGAGCAGTGGCGCGTGCACGTGCCGGCCGTCGTCGGCGACGTGGAACGTCAACACCACCTCGGGGTAGAACGACTCGACGCCGAGCGCGGCGAAGTAGGCCGCGGTGTCGAAGCGCAGCCGGTAGTCGCCCGCCGGCGGCGTATCGGGGCCGATGCGCGAGATCCGGCCGTCGGCGTCGGTGACGGCGTCGTCGAGCGCGCGCCATCCGTCGTCCCCTCGCGCGGAGAGTTCGACGGCGACGCCCTCGGCTGGGCGGCCGGAGGTCGCGTCGAGCACGTGGGTCGTGATGCGCGACCGCTGCGGCGCGGTGCCCTGGTTGCTCATGCGAGGAGTCCCTTCAGTCGGAGGACCGCGATCTGGCGGAGCTGGTCGGCGACGACGGGCGCCTCCTGGTCGGGCGTATGTCCCAGGCGCATCGTGAGCGCGTCGAGGATCTCGCGCGACGAGCGGCCGGCGGCGCGGATCAGGAAGACCCGGCCGAACTTCTCCTCGTACGCCCGGTTGCCCTCGGCGAGCGCCGCCGCGACCGCAGCATCGGTCGGATCCACTCCGGCCTGTTCCGCCCGCGACATCGCAGCCTGCGCTCCGGGCCCCGCCGGCCGCTCGCCGATGCGCGGGTGGTGCGCGAGCGCCCCGTCGACCTCGGCCGGCGTGAGCGGCGATGCCGCGGTCTCGGCGCGCGCGAGCAGGTCGTCGACGGAGGCGTAGGGTCGTCCGTCGGCGAGCTCCGCGCACCACCGGTCCACGTCGAGGCACGATCGCAGCAGCTCGAGGGCATCGTCGCGATCGGCCCCGTTGAATGCGTCAAGCGTCATCGCCCGCTCCGTTCTCCGATCGCGCCGCGCGCAGCAGTCGGCCGCGGGCGACCGAGCCGTCGACCTCGCGCCCCGCGAGGTAGGTCGCGCGGACCGCGCCGACCAGCTCGCGTCCGTCGTAGGGCGTGATCGGATGCCGGTGCCGCAGTGCCGCGGCATCCACGGTGAACGCCTCGTCGGGCGCGACGACCACGAGGTCGGCGTCGGCGCCCTCCACGATGGCGCCCTTCCCGTCGAGGCCGACGAGTCGCGCGGGCGCCGCCGCCATCCACTCGACGACCCGTTCGAGGCGGATGCCGCGGCGGCGCGCCTCGGTCCAGACGACGGCAAGGCCGAGCTGGAGGGACGCGATGCCGCCCCACGCGACGGCGAAGTCGCCGTCGCCGGCGAACTTCACCGCGGCCGGAGCCGGCGAGTGGTCGGAGACGACCGTGTCGATGACGCCTTCCTCGAGCGCACGCCAGAGCGCGTCGCGGTTCGCGGCCCCGCGGATCGGCGGGCAGCACTTGAACGCCGCGGCTCCCGCAGGCACCTCCTCCGCCGTCAGCGCGAGGTAGTGCGGGCAGGTCTCGACGGTGAGCCGCACGCCCTCGGCCCGCGCGCGGGCGATCGCGTCGAGCGACGCGGCCGAGCTGAGGTGCAGGATGTGTGCGCGCGCCCCCGTGCGGCGGGCGGCCTCGATCACGGCCGCGATCGCCGCTCCCTCGGCGGCATCGGGCCGGGACGCGAGGAAGTCGGCGTACTCGCGGCTGTGCGGGTGCGGCGCCGCGTCGATCACCGCGGCGTCCTCGGCGTGCACGATGACGAGCGGGTCGGCACCGGAACCGGCGCCCGCGACCACGGCCATCGCCCGCTCCATCTCATCGGCCGAGACGGGCGGGAACTCGGGCACGCCGGAATCGACGAGGAAGCACTTGAACCCGAACACGCCCTCCGCGGCGAGCGGCAGCAGGTCGGGCTCGTTTCCGGGCACGATGCCGCCCCAGAACCCGACGTCGACGAACACGCGCCCGCTCGCCCTCGCCCGCTTCACGGTCAGGGCGGCGACCGAGGTCGTCGCCGGGATGCTGTTCAGCGGCATGTCGACGATCGTCGTGACGCCGCCGGCCGCGGCGGCGCGGGTGGCGGTCTCGAACCCCTCCCAGTCGGTGCGGCCGGGCTCGTTGACGTGGACGTGCGTGTCGACGAGCCCCGGGACGAGCACCTCGTCGTCGGCGAGACGCCTGCGATGCGCCGCCCGGAGTCCGGCACCCGGCCCGGCGATCCGCGCGATGCGCCCGTCGATCACCCCGATCTCGGCGGGCGCGAACGCCCCGTCGACGAGCACCCGCTCGCCTGCGAGCACGAGGTCGAAGGAGGCGGATGCCTCGCCGGCACCGCTCGACGGTTCGTGGGCCCGCGCCATCCGCTCGCTCACTCCCCCGGACCGGTCAGGCGCACCTGCCGGTTGACGTCCTTGTACAGCAGGTACCGGAACGGTCCCGGACCGCCCGCATAGCAGGCCTGCGGGCAGAACGCCCGGAGCCACATGAAGTCGCCCGCCTCGACCTCGACCCAGTCGCCGTTCAGGCGATACACGCCCTTGCCCTCGAGCACGAAGAGCCCGTGCTCCATGACGTGCGTCTCGGCGAACGGGATGCTGCCGCCGGGGGCGAACGTGACGATGTTGACGTGCATGTCGTGCGCGAGGTCGTCGGGGTCGACGAAGCGGGTCGTCGCCCAGGCGCCGTCGGTGTCGGGCATCGGCTGCGGCTCGACCTCGGCGTCGCTCGTGACGAACGATGCGGGCGCGGCGATGCCCGGTACCGGCTCGTACGCCTTGCGGATCCAGTGGAACGAGGTCGGCGCGTCACCCTCGTTCGCGATCGACCAGGCCTCCCCTGCCGTGATGTACGCGTAGCCGCCCGGCCGGAGCGCGTGCCGGGCGCCGCCGAGGTCGAGCGCGAGCTCGCCCGCCGTCACGAAGAGCACCGCCTCCACGCCTGGCTCGGCCTCGGGCCGGACCGCCCCGCCGCCCGGCTCGATCTCGACGATGAGCTGGGCGAACGTGGTGGCGAAGCCGGCGATCGGACGGGCGATGATCCACGACCTCGTGCCGGTGAACCCGGGCAGGTTGCTCGTCACGATGTCGCGCAGCACGCCCTTCGGGATGACCGTGTAGGCCTCGGTCACGATCGCGCGGTCGGTGAGCAGCTCGGCCTGCGCGGGCAGCCCGCCGGGCGGGGTGTAGTAGCTCATGGGGTCTCCTCGTGCGTGCGCCTCGGGTTCGCGAGCCTCGCGAGCGTCTGCAGGTCGAGGCCGGTGTCGCGGGCCGCCTCGCCGGCGGTGATCGCCCCGCACTGCACGCCGCGGAGCACGAAGCCCGCGAGCGCGCGCACCGTCGCGGGCTCGTCGAGCACCGCCCCCGCCGTGCGGTCGTGCACGTGCCGAAGCCGCCCGGAGGCCTCCGCCCAGCCGTCGCGGTAGTACGCGTAGGTCGCGATGAATCGCGTGGGCAGCTGCGCCGGGTGCAGGTCCCAGCCCTGGGGGAAGCCGCGCTCCAGCGATCGGCGCACGAGCCGCGCGTGGAGGCGCCACGCCTCGGCCGCGCCGTCGCCGATCGGCAGCACGTTCGACGAGCCGTCGGAGAGGCGGATGCCGGTGCCGGCGACGGCGACCTGCATCACCTGCTTCGCGTGGTCTGCGGCCGGGTGCTCGAGCGACTGGTGCGGCGCGGCGATGCCGAGCGCCGCGCTGTAGTCGTAGGTGCCGAAGTGCAGCCCGGCGATGCGCCCCGGGGCGACATGCGCGATGCGCGCGACCGTGGCGACGCCATCGGCGCCGAGCACGAGCTGCGGCGTCTCGACCTGCACCTCGAACCGGAGCCGACCGTCGGGCAGCCCGAGCGCGCGTTCGAGGGCGGTCGCGGCATCCGCCATCGCCTCGACCTGCGCGAGCGTCGAGACCTTCGGCAGGGTGAGGGCGAGGCCGTCGGGCAGGCCGCCGCGATCGACGAGGGCGGTCACGAACAGGTCGAGCGAGCGGATGCCGCGGGCGCGTGTCGCCGCCTCGAACGATTTGAACCGGATGCCGATGAACGGCGGCGCGGTGCCCTCGGCCGTCGCGGCCGCGACGTGCTCGGCGGCCCGCACGACGTCGGCGTCCTCGGCATCGTCGCCCCGGTCGCCGTAGCCGTCCTCGAAATCGATCCGGAGGTCCTCCATCGGCTCGCGGGAGAGCTTCTCCTCGACGAGCGGCGCGATCGCCGCGGCGACGTCGGGTCGGACCCCGACGTCCAATGCGAGCGCCTCGAGTCCCCCGGCCGACTCGGCCGCTGCGAGCGCCGCGTCCCCCCATGCCGATGGCAGGTCGGGCGTGACCGTGTCGCCCCGCACGTACACCGTGTGGACCGGTTGCCGCGACCCGTCGTCGCCCGGATAGGCGGTCGCGAGCAGGCGGTCCGTCTCGGCGAGCCGGTCGTCGATGGACGCCTTCACGGTGGCGGGGAGCGCGGTGCGCACGGCTCAGGCCAGCAGCTCGTACGCGGGCAGCGTGAGGAAGTCGACGTAGTCGTCGGCGAGGACGAGGTCGGCGACGAGGCGCGCGGCGGGCTCGTAGTACTGCGAGAACCGGTCGGGCGGCACGTCCGCGGCGAGCAGCGCCACCTCCTCGTCGAGCACCTCGCGCACGAGTCCGGGCGTCATGGCCCTGCCCGTGTCGGCGAGCACCACGTCGTGCTGCAGCTGCTGCCACACCTGCGAGCGCGAGATCTCGGCGGTCGCGGCATCCTCCATCAGGCTGTGCAGGGCGACCGCGCCGCTGCCCGCCAGCCAGGCCGCGGTGTACGCCACGCCGACCGAGAGGTTCGTGCGGAGGCCCGCCTCGGTGACCGCGCCGCCGGTCGACGCGACGTCGAGGAGCTCGGCGGCCGTGACCTCGACCTCCGGCCGCTGCCGGTCGAGCTGGTTGGGCCGCTCGCCGAGCACGTCGTCGAAGACCTCACGGCAGACCGGCACGAGGTCGGGGTGCGCGACCCACGAGCCGTCGAATCCGTCGCCCGCCTCGCGGGTCTTGTCGGCACGGACCTTCTCGAACGCGACCGCGGTGGCCTCGGGGTCGGCGCGGTTCGGCACGAACGCGGCCATGCCGCCCATGGCGACCGCGCCGCGGCGGTGGCACGTCTTCACGAGCAGCTCGGTGTAGGCGCGCATGAACGGCGCGGTCATCGACACCGACGCGCGGTCGGGCACGATGAACTCCGGCCCCGCGTCGCGGAACACCTTGATGATGCTGAAGAGGTAGTCCCAGCGGCCGGCGTTGAGGCCCGACGCGTGGTCGCGGAGCTCGTAGAGGATCTCGTCCATCTCGAACGCGGCCGGGATGGTCTCGATGAGCACCGTCGCCCGGATGCTGCCGGCCGGCAGCGCCATCCGCTCCTCCGAGAAGGCGAACACGTCGTTCCAGAGTCGCGCCTCGAGATGGCCCTCGAGCTTCGGCAGGTAGTAGAAGGGGCCGGCGCCGCCCTCGATGAGGAGGCGCGCGGTGTGGTGGAGATGCAGCCCGAAGTCGACGAGCGAGCCCGACGCGCGCTCACCGTCGACGAGCACGTGCTTCTCGGGCAGGTGCCAGCCGCGCGGGCGCGTGACCACGGTCGGCCGGCGGATGTCGTCGCGGAGCGCGTACTCCTTGCCCTCGGGCGAGGTCCACGCGAGCGTGCCGCGCGCGGCGTCTCGCAGGTTGCGCACGCTCCCGACGACGTTCTCCCACGTGGGGCTGGAGGCGTCCTCCAGGTCGGCGAGCCAGACCCTGGCACCCGAGTTGAGCGCGTTGATCGCCATCTTCGCCGGCATCGCGGGGCCGGTGATCTCGACCCGGCGGTCGGCGAGCGCCTCCGGCGGCGGCGGCACCCGCCACTCCGATTCGCGCACGTCGCGGGTCTCGGCGAGGAAGTCCAGTGGCTCGCCGCGCGCGATGCGCCGGCGGCGCTCCGCGCGGGCGGCGAGCAGTTCGCGCCGTCGCGCGTCGAACCGGTGGTGCAGCTCCTCGACGAACGCGAGCGCCTCACCGGTGAGGATCTCGTCGTCGTCGGCTCGATCTGCACTCACGATCTCGATGGTCATGCGGCTGCCGCTCCCTCCATCGCCCGTTCGGGGTGGTGCTCCAGGCCTCGCCCTCATCTTCGCGCAAAGGCGCACGGGTCGGAACCATCGCGCACGCATGCGCGGAACGGGAGCCGGCGCATGCGCGCGGCGTAGACTCCGAGCAGAGGGAGCCAGACATGGACATCTTCGTCACCGTCAACGGCCGGCCGCGAGATGCCTCGGGGATCGCGGCCCACACGACCGCGCTCGACTGGCTCAGGTCGATCGGGCTGACCGGCGCGAAGGAGGGCTGCGCCGAGGGCGAGTGCGGGGCCTGCGCGGTGCTCGTCGCGACCCCCGCAGACGCCGACGGAACGCAGTGGACCGCCGTGAATGCGTGCCTGACGCCGGCCGCGGCGCTCGACGGCCAGGAAGTCGTGACCGCGGAGGGGCTCGGCACGCCCGAGCGCATGCATCCGGTGCAGTCGGCGCTCGCCGAGGCGGGCGGCTCGCAGTGCGGGTACTGCACGCCCGGCTTCGCGTGCAGCATGGCGGCCGAGTTCTACCGGGCGCGGGGCGGAGCGGATGCCACGGGCGCCACGTCCTCGGCGGGCCCCGCTGCGTCCGGGCAGTCGGCGGACGACGGCTTCGACCTGCACGCCCTGAGCGGCAACCTCTGCCGGTGCACGGGATACCGGCCCATCCGCGACGCGGCGCTCGGCATCGAGGCGACGCCCGGGGCCGACGACCCGCTGGCCGAGCGACGCACGCGGCCGGCACCCGCTGCCCGTGCGACCCGCCTCGCGGGCGAGGGCGGTCGCTTCGTGCGGCCCGAGTCGCTCGACGAGGCGCTGGCGCTCCTGCACGTCGAGCCCGAGGCCGTCGCGATCGCGGGGTGCACCGACTGGGGCGTCGAGGCGAACCTCCGCGGCCGCCGTGCTCCGCTCACGGTCGCGATCGAGCGGCTCGACGAGCTGCGCACGTTCGAGGAGGACGACGCCGGCATCGACCTCGGTGCCGCGCTCACCCTCACCGAGGTCGAGCACCGACTCGCCGGGCGCGTGCCGCTGCTCTCGGCGCTCTTCCCCCAGTTCGCGTCGCCGCTCATCCGCAACCGGGCCACGCTCGGCGGCAACCTCGGCACCGCCTCCCCCATCGGCGACGCGCCGCCCGCGCTGCTCGCACTCGAGGCACGGCTCGTCCTCGCCTCGCCCGACGGCGAGCGCGAGGTCGACCTCGCCGACTACTTCACGGGGTACCGCGAGACCGTCCGCCGGCCGGGTGAGCTGATCCGCACCGTCCGGATCCCGCGACCGACGGCCGGCCTCACCGCATTCCACAAGGTCGCCAAGCGCCGCTACGACGACATCTCGAGCGTCGCCGTCGCGTTCGCGATCGACCTCGACGAGGAGCGCGGCACCGTGGCATCCGCTCGCATCGGACTCGGCGGCGTCGCCGCGACGCCGATCCGGGCACGCGCGACGGAGGCCGCGCTCGTCGGACGCGAATGGACCGCCGACGCCGTCCGGGAGGCGGCATCCGTGCTCGGCGAGGAGGGCACGCCCATGTCGGACCACCGGGCGAGCGCCGAGTACCGATCGGCGATGCTCGCGCAGTCGCTCCTGCAGCTGCATCGACGGACCGCGCGCGAGGGGGTGCCCGCATGAGCGAGCTCTCCGACCGTCCCGACGGCGCGGTCGCCGGCAGGCCGATCGCGCACGAGAGCGCCCGGCTGCACGCGACCGGCACCGCCGTGTACACCGACGACCTCACGGCCACCCGCCGCGACGTGCTCACCGCGTGGCCGGTGACCTCGGCGCACGCGCACGCGCGCGTGCGGCTCGACGTCGCGCCGGCGCTCGAGGTGCCCGGCGTCGTGCACGTGCTGACCGCCGACGACGTGACGGGCGTCAACGACGGCGGCGCGAAGGGCGACGAGCCGCTGTTCCCCGACGAGGCGCAGTACCACGGGCACGCGCTCGCGTGGGTGCTCGGCGAGACGGCCGAGGCCGCACGGCTGGGCGCCGCCGCGGTGGCCGTCGACGCCGAGGAACTGCCCTCGATCGTGACCGTCGAGGAGGCGATCGCCGCCGGGTCCTTCCAGGGCATCGCGCCGACCGTGCGGCGCGGCGACGCGGCATCCGCCCTCGCCTCGGCGCCGCACGTCTTCGAGGGCGTCAGCGTCGTCGGCGGCCAGGAGCACTTCTACCTCGAGACGCACGCGTCGTTCGCGCACGTCGATTCCGAGGGGCAGGTGTTCGTCGAGTCGAGCACGCAGCACCCGAGCGAGACGCAGGAGATCGTCGCGCACGTGCTCGGCGTGCCGAACCATCGCGTGACGGTGCAGTCGCTCCGGCTCGGGGGCGGCTTCGGCGGCAAGGAGATGCAGCCGCACGGACTCGCCGCCGTCGCGGCCCTCGGCGCCGTGCGCACCGGGCGCCCCGTGCGACTCCGCCTCACGCGCGCCCAGGACATGACGATGACCGGCAAGCGGCACCCGTTCCACGCCACGTGGCGGGCGGGCTTCGCCGACGACGGCCGGATCCTCGCGCTCGAGGCGACGCTCACCTCGAACGGCGGCTGGAGCCTCGACCTCTCGGACCCCGTGCTCGGGCGCGCGCTCTGCCACGTCGACAACGGCTACTGGATCCCCGACATCGAGGTGCACGGGCGCATCGCGCGCACGAACGTCACCTCGCAGACCGCGTTCCGCGGCTTCGGCGGCCCGCAGGGCATGTTCGTGATCGAGGACATCCTGGGCCGCGTCGCGCCTCGCCTCGGCATCGACCCGGCGGTGCTCCGCGAGCGCAACCTGTACCGGCCGGGGCAGACGACGCCGTACGGCATGGAGGTGCGGCACGCCGAGCGGCTCGGAGCCGCCTGGTCGCAGGTGCTCGAGGAGTCCGGGTTCGCCCGCCGTCGCGACGAGATCGCCGCCGCGAACGCCGCCGACCCCGACGTGAAGCGCGGCCTCGCGATCACGCCCGTGAAGTTCGGCATCTCGTTCACGTTCACCGCGTACAACCAGGCTGGCGCGCTCGTGCACGTCTACCGCGACGGCTCGGTGCTCGTGAACCACGGCGGCACCGAGCTCGGCCAGGGGCTGCACACGAAGATGCTCCAGGTCGCGGCCACCGCGCTCGGGGTCCCGCTCGCGCAGGTGCGGCTCGCGCCCACCCGCACCGACAAGGTGCCGAACACGTCGGCGACCGCGGCCTCTTCGGGCGCCGACCTCAACGGCGCGGCCGTGAAGGACGCGTGCGACCAGATCATCTCCCGGCTCCGGCCCGTCGCGGCGAACGTGCTGGGCGTCGACGAGGCCGACGTGCGGTTCGAGGACGGCCGCGTGCATGGCGGCGACCCTGCCGTCTCCGTGCTGTTCGGCGAACTCGCCGCGACCGCGTACGCCGAGCGCGTGCAGCTCTTCGCCGCCGGCTACTACCGCACCGAGGGCCTCGGCTGGGACCCGGCGACGATGACGGGGACCCCGTTCAAGTACTTCGCCTGCGGCGTGGCCGCCAGCGAGGTCGAGGTCGACGGCTTCACGGGCGCGACCCGGCTCCGGCGTGTCGACATCGTGCACGACGTCGGCGACTCGCTCTCGCCCCTCATCGACCTCGGGCAGGTCGAGGGCGGGTTCATGCAGGGCGTCGGCTGGCTCACGCTCGAGGAGCTGCGCTGGGACGAGACCGACGGCCCCGGCCGCGGGCGCCTGCTCACGCCCTCGGCGAGCACCTACAAGCTGCCGAGCTTCTCGGAGCTGCCCGACGAGCTCAACGTGCGCTTCCTCGAGCGCGCGCATGAGGACGGCGCGATCTACGGCTCGAAGGCCGTCGGCGAGCCGCCGCTCATGCTCGCCTTCAGCGTGCGCGAGGCGATCCGCGAGGCCGTCGCGGCCTTCGGCCCGCCCGGGCACTCGGTCGAGCTCGCCGCGCCGTCGACGCCGGAGGCGGTGTTCTGGGCGATCGAGGCGGCACGGGAGGCGAGCCGGAGCGCGTCGACGGATGCCGAGCGGTCGACGGATGCCGAGCGCGTCGCGGTCGACGCCGGTGCGACGGATGCCGCGTCCCTGGCCGCGCACTCCGGGCGCGTGTCCGCCGAGCGCTGACGGACGGCCGCACATGGACTGGGTCGACGCCGTGCAGCGCCTCCGGGCGTCGCGCACGCCGGCCGTGCTCGTCACGCTCGCGATGGTGCGCGGTCACGCACCGCGCAACGGCGGGGCGAAGATGGTCGTCGCCGCAGACGAGGTCACCGGGACCGTGGGCGGCGGCAACCTCGAGCAGACCGCGCTCGCCCGCGCCCGCGAGCTGCTCGCGGCGGGCACGGCGGAGCCCGAGCTGCTCACGCTGACGCTGAGCGACCGGGCCGTCGTCGACTACGGCGTGCAGTGCTGCGGAGGAGAGGTCACGATGCTGCTCGAACCCCTGCCGGTCGTGCCGGCCGTCGCGATCTTCGGCCTCGGGCACGTCGGCCTCGAGCTGGCGCGGATCCTCGCGCGGCATCCGCTCGAGCTCGACCTCGTGGACTCGCGCGAGGCCATGCTCTCGCCGGACCGCCTGGGCGAGCTCGGCCGCTCCGGTCCGTTCACCGACGCGGTCGCCACCATCCGGGTGCACCACCTGCCGGTGCCGGAGGCGGCCCTCGCCGAGCTGCCGACGGGCGCGCACGTGCTGGTGATGACGCACGACCACGCGGAGGACCTGGCGATCGTCGACGCCGCGCTTCGCACGCCCGGCGTCGACTCGATCGGGCTCATCGGCTCGCGCTCGAAGTGGGCGCGCTTCCGCGGGCAGCTCGCGTCGGCGGGGCACGACGACGATGCGCTCGCCCGCGTCGAGACACCCATCGGCATCGACGGCATCCGCTCGAAGGAGCCGGCCGCGATCGCGGTGAGCGTCGCCGCCGAACTGCTGCAGCGCATCGAGCAGGCCGCCGCGGCGCGATCGCGCTGAGGCCCTCGCGCCTTCGCCTTCGCCTTCGCCTTCGCCTTCGCCTTCGCCTTCGCCTTCGCCTTCGCCTTCGC
>NZ_WKJD01000010.1 GCF_009674665.1 Agromyces kandeliae | reverse complement strand
CCGCTTCGCGATCGAGTACCCGCTCCACACCTCGAACCCACGCTGCGCCGACGCGATCGCCGCATCGATCTCGGCCTGGTCGGCCAACGCGACCTCGGCCCGGACGGCACCGGTCGCGGGGTTGAACACCGGCGCGGTGCGACCCGACGTGGACACGCTCGGAGCGCCGTCGATCCAGTGGCCGATCTGGGGCAGTTCGGTCGTCGCGGCGGGCGACGAGGCGGTCTCGGTGAGGCTCATTGTGGTCCTTCGGTGGGTCGTGGCGACGGATGCCTCGGCATCGCGTCACGCGGTGGCATGTGTGCTCGGACGCCGGGATCGGACAGATCGACCGGCGTCGTCTATGCTGGCGTTTCCCCAGTCTTACAGAGGCAGAGAGGCCGAACCGATGCCAGAGCGTCGCGAAGACGAAGCAGATCGAACGGATCGTCCGGGTGGCGCGACGGGCGCACCGAACGGCCACGGCACGGATGACGCGCTGCCGACGGTCCGCGAGATCCTCGCGCTCGACGCGGTTGCGGCCGGCGTACCCGAGGTGCTGGTCGGCGACGCGGCACTCGACGCACGCGTGCGCTGGGTGCACGTCTCGGACAGCGCGGGCGTGGCGCGCCTGCTGGACGGCGGCGAGCTGCTGCTCTCGACCGGTTCGGGCTGGCCGACCGAGCCCGACGAGCTGCGCTCGTTCATCGCGGGGCTCGTCGAGGTCGGCGTCTCCGGTCTCGTGCTCGAACTCGGCGCCCACTACCGGTACGTGCCGGCGGTCGTGCATCGTGCCGCGGCCGAGCACGGGCTGGCGCTCGCGGCCCTCCACCGCGAGGTGAAGTTCGTCGGCCTGACGCAGGCCGTGCACCGGCGGATCATCTCGGAGCAGAACGCGGCGCTGCACGCGCGCGACGAGGTGCGGGAGCGCTTCACGGCGCTCGCCCTTCGCGGCGCTCCGCCGGACTACATCGTGCAGCAGCTCGCCCAGACGCTCTCGGCGCCCGTCTTGCTCGAGAACCTCGCGCACGAGGTCGTCGCCGCCGACCTTCCGCCCGAGGCCGAGGAGGAGGTGCTCGCCGGCTGGCAGTTGCGTTCGCGCGACGCGCACCGTCGCTCGGCGCGTGGCGCCGCCGGTGCGCGCGGCTCCGACGACTGGCTCATCGTGCCGGTCGAGGCGCGCGGCATCCGCTGGGGTCACCTCATCGCGCTGCCCGGGCCGGCGCATCCGGCGGGGCGGACGAGCGTGCTCGAGCAGGGCGCGATCGCGCTCGCGCTCGGACGCCTCGCCGACGGGGACGACGACGCCTGGGGCCGCATCGGGCGGCAGCGGCTCGTCGAGCACCTGCTGGGCGGTCGGTTCGCGGCGCCCGGTGGCGCGGTCGCGCGCCTCGAGGCGGCCGGCCTGCCGGTTCGCGGCGCCGACCTGTACGGCGTGGTCCTGACGGGGCGCGGCGCCGACGGCGACGCAGATGCCGCGGCGCGGGGGCTCGGCGGTCGCGCACTCGACGGGCGGCCGGTCGGCGCGGGCGCAACGGCATCGGCGCGGGTGCTGCTCGTCTCGCTCCCCGGCGGTACGCGGTTCGACGACGACGCGGCGCGGGGATTCGCGGGGCGGCTCGCGACGCGCGCCGAGGGGGCGCCGACGGATGCCTCGGGGGTCGTGCTCTCGATCGGCGCGAGTGCCGGCGACCTCGACGGGCTGCTCGTGTCGGTGCAGGAGGCGCTCGACCTCTCGCGCACGCCCGTTCCGCGTGGGACGCGTGGCCCGGTCGTGCGTCGGTCGCAGGACCGGCCCCTCGTCAGGCTGGTGACCGCGCTTCGCGACGACCACCGGCTCCAGGAGCTGGGCGAGCGCATGCTGGCGCCGCTCATCGAGCACGACCTCGCGCGCGGCGGCGACCTGCTCGACGTGCTCGCGGCGATGCTCGCCCACCCGGGCAACCGGACGGCGGCGGCGCAGGCGAGCCACCTCTCGCGCTCGGTGTTCTACCAGCGGCTGGCGCTCATCGGGGACCTGCTCGGGGCCGACCTCGATGACGGGGAGACGCTCACCGCGCTGCACCTGGCATTGCTCGTGCGGCGGAGCGGGGTGCGCTGAGCGCCGGCTCGCATCATCCGTTACTTGCTCTTGACAAGTTCACTTGCAAAGAGCAAGCTGACGGATGTCGGCCGACCGGCCGGACCAGACGACCAGCCAACATGGGGGAGACCATGGCCACCAGCATCTTCGTCAACATCCCGACGTCCGACCTCGACCGCTCGAAGGCGTTCTACCAGGGCCTCGGCTACAGCATCAACCCGATGTTCTCCGACGACAACGCGGCCTGCGTCGTGCTCGACGAGAACGTCTACTTCATGGTGCTGACCAGGGAGTTCTTCCAGACGTTCACCGCCAAGCAGGTGACCGAGCCGAAGACCCACGCGCAGGCCCTCATCGCGCTCACGTGCGACTCGCGTGAGGAGGTCGACGCGATCCTCGCAAAGGGGCTGGACGCCGGCGGAAGCGAGCCGCGACCGGCCACCGACCTGGGGTTCATGTACACGCGCGACATCGAGGACCCCGACGGCAACATCCTCGAGTTCTTCTTCATGGAGCCCGCCGCCGTCGAGAAGGGTCCCGACGCGTTCCTCAGCGAGCAGGGGGCCGGCGCCGCGGCGACCGGCGCCTGACGGTTCCGTCGTGGCGGCACGCGCCCGCGGGTTCGGCCAGTACAGCGGCGTGGCCCGCGCGATCGAGCGGGTCGGGGAGCGGTGGGCGCTGCTCATCGTCCGCGACCTGCTCGTCGGCCCGCGCCGGTACGGCGACCTGAAGGCGAGCCTGCCGCGGATCCCGACGAACATCCTCGCCGACCGGCTGCGCGAGCTGCAGGAGTCGGGTGTCGTCCGACGCGTGCCGACGGTCCGCGGCGGCTACGAGCTCACGCCGCTCGGGCGCGAGCTCGAACCCGTCGTCCTGGCGCTCGAACGGTGGGGCTGGTCGGTGCTCGGCGACCCCGGCGAGGAGGAGCGCGTGAGCCACGAGGCGCTCGCCGTCGCCCTGAGGTCGGCGTTCCGGCCCGAGGCCGCCGCGAGCGAGCCCGCGACCGAGTACGTGCTGCACGTGGGGCCCGCCTCGGTCGCGGCCGTCGTGGACGGACCGACCCTCGACGTCGTGCCCATCGGACCCGATGCGGTGCCGCAGCCCAGGCCCTCCGAGCCGGCGGGTGCCGCAGGCGCGAGCGTCGAGTTCGCGCTCGAGCCCTCGCAGCTCCGCGACCTCATCGCAGGCCGAGCGGATGCCGCGACCGTCCCGGTGCTCGCCGGCGACGACGACGGGGTGGCGCGCTTCGCGCGCACCTTCCACATCGAGCCCGCCGATCCGCCGGATGACGCGGCCGGCGGGCTCGGGGCATCCGCCGCCTGACCCGCTCGTCGATCCCGCCGATCCGGCTGGGGGTCGGCTCAGTCCCGCCCGGTCGCCGTGATCCCGCCGCTGTGCACGGGGCGCACCTCGACCCCGCCCGTCGCCGTCCGCACGGCGGGATTCTCGCGGGCGATCGCGATCGCCGCGTCGACGTCGGGCGCATCGAGCACGTAGAAGCCCGCGACGAACTGGTCGGCCGCGACGAACGGGCCGGGTCGCTCCCCGTCGCGGCGCACGGAGACCGCGTCGGCGCGCGGCGTCAGGGCGTATGCGAGGCTCATCGAGCCGGAGGCCTCGAGCGCTCGCGCGTGGCGGTCGTTCTCGTCGAGCTCGGCTTCCGACGCATGCTGCGCGTGGAGCGATTCGTCGGCGTAGATGAGGACGGCGTACTGCGGCATCCGGGCTCCCCTCGGTGTCGCCGATCCTCCCAGCACCCTCCGGCGGCCGGGAGGGGTTGACCGGCGGCGCTCGGTGCGCTCGCCGCGGCGTCCGGCGCCTGTTGCGTTCGCGCTCGGGCCGCAACCCCGTGACGCGGGGGAGGGAGGCGGGGTAGAACGAGGTGATGACCTCCCCGCTGATCCTCGGTCCGATGCTCCGCCACGTCGACGAGACGTCGGCGACGATCTGGGTCGAGACCGAGGGCGCGGCGACCGTCCGCGTGCGGGCCGACGGACGCGGCTGGCAGGCGCGCACGTTCGCCGTGCACGACCACCACTACGCGCTCGTCGAGCTCGACGGGCTGGAGCCTGGCTCCGTGCTGCCCTACGAGGTGGACGTCGACGGCGAGCCGGCATGGCCGGAGCCGGACTCGGAGCTCCCGGCATCCGTCGTCGCGACCTGGGAGCAGGGCAGGCGGCTGCGCCTCGCGTACGGGTCGTGCCGTACGAGCGTGCCGCACGACCTCGAGGGCAACCTGACGCACGGCGTCGACGCGATGCGCGCGTTCGCGCTCGCGCTCGCCGCGGGCTACGCCGAACGCCCCGACCTCATGATGTTCCTCGGCGACCAGGTCTACGCCGACATCACCTCGGACGAGATGCAGGAGTTCATCCGGAACAAGCGCGACATCGACGAGGAGCCCGGTGAGGAGCTGAAGGACTACGAGGAGTACGCCCACCTGTACCGGCTCGCCTGGTCGGACCCGGCCAACCGCTGGCTGCTCTCGACCGTGCCGACCGCGATGATCTTCGACGACCACGACGTGCGCGACGACTGGAACGCCTCGCACGACTGGAAGCAGAAGATGGAGGCCACCAGCTGGTGGCACGGCCGCATCGTCGCCGGGCTCGGCTCGTACTGGGTGTACCAGCACCTCGGCAACCTCACTCCGGAGGAGCGGGCCGACGACGAGCTCTGGGAGCGGATCGCCCGGCACGACGGCGACGAAGAGCTCGACCTCACCGATGACGTCGACGCGTTCGCCGACCGCGCCGACCAGGAGCCGACGAGCGTCCGGTGGAGCTACACGCGCGACTTCGACGACATCCGCCTCGTCGTCGTCGACTCCCGCGCCGCACGCCGGCTCGACCCGGATGACCGGGCCCTGCTGGACCCGGACGAGCTCGACTGGTTCGACGCGCAGTTGCGAGGGGGCTTCCGTCACGTGCTCATCGCGACCTCCCTTCCCTTCCTGCTGCCGATGGGGCTGCACAACGTCGAGGCGTGGGACGAGGCGATCTCGCAGGGCGCCTGGGGCCGGAGGGCGGCCGGCGTGGGCGAGGTGCTCCGGCAAGCCGTCGACCTCGAGCACTGGGCGGCCTGGGAGGACACGTTCCAGAAGGTCGCGCGGATGGTTGGGGAGCTCGCGGCAGGCGAGCGCGGGCCGGCCCCGCAGAACGTGCTGTTCCTCGCGGGCGACGTGCACTACTCCTACCTCGCCCAGGTCGACCGCGACGACGTTCCGGGCTCGCGGATCCTCCAGGCGGTGTGCTCGCCCATCCGGAACCCGCTGCCGCGCGTCATGCGCTGGTTCTCGGTCGTGATGTCGTACGGCGCGGCGACGCCGATCGGCCGGCTCGCCGCGCGTTCGGCCAAGGTGCCCGACGCGCCGTTCCGATGGCGCACGGTGAAGGGGCCGTGGTTCGCGAACAACCTCGCGATGCTCGTCGATCGCCCCGACGAGCTGCGGCTGACGTGGCACACGGGCGTCGTCGACGACGGCGACCAGCGGCATCCGCACCTCGAACAGGTCGCCGACGTGCGGGTGCCGGCGGATCCACGCGCGCGGGTGACCTCGGGCTGACGGCGACGCGCGGCCGGCTCAGGCCGCCGGGTGCTCCACCAGGCCCCGGAACGCGGCGCGCACCTCGTCGTGCGGCAGCGCGACGTTCGCGTGCCCGTCGCGGCCGACCATGTCGCGCGCGGCGACGAGCGCGTTCGCGACGGCCTCCTCGGTCGCCTGGACGACGGCCTCGAAGTAGGGGTCGATGCGGCCCCACGGCACGAAGCGAGCGGTCTCGTACGGTTCGTCGCCGACCTCGGAGGTCGGGATGCTCGACGTGAACGACCCGGCGTTGGCGGTCGAGCAGGCGAGGAAGATGTCGCCCGAGAAGTGGCTGCCGCTCGTGCCGGTACGCGCCAGGCCGAGCGGGACGCGGCGGGCGAGCGCCTCGCACTGGCCGGGCAGGAGCGGCGCATCGGTGATCACGATGCCGATGACGCTCCCCGAGCCGGCGCGCACGCGCGCCCGCCGACCGTCGCGGATGAACCACTCGAGGTCCTCGTACGGGTTCGGCGCGGACGTCTCCCGGCCGAGCGGCACGCCCGCGAGCCGCAGTTCGTGGCGGCTGCCGAAGTTGGCCTGGAGGAAGACGCCGACCGTGTGCGTCTCGTCGCCGTGACGCACGACGCGCGACGCCGTGCCCGATCCGCCCTTGAACCCGTAGCAGTTCATGCCCGTGCCGCCGCCGACGTTGCCCTCGGCGACCGGGCCGCTCGCTGCGGAGTCGATCGCGAGGATGGCGTGCTCCGGTCGCACGTGGCCGGCGTTGATCTGGTTGAGGTAGCCGTCCCAGGTCTCGCCGACGACGGGGAGCATCCACTCGGCGGCCAGTTCGGGGTGCTCGCGGTGCGTCCACTGGTCGATGCCGGAGTGGACCGCACCGACGGCGTGGCTGTTGGTGATGCCGATCGGCAGCGTGAGCGAGCCGGACTCCTCGATCCAGCTGCGGCCGGTCAGCTCGCCGTTGCCGTTCAGCGAGTGGATGCCGGCGGCGCACGGGCTGCCCGCTCCCTCGCGGCCGCGCGGCAGGATCGCCGTCACCCCGGTGCGCGCGACGACCTCGTCGCCGGGGGCGCCCTCGATGATCGTCGAATAGCCGACCTCGACGCCGGGGACGTCCGTGATCGCGTTCCATCGACCGGGCGTGCCGTCGAACGGCACGCCGAGATCGCGGGCGCGGGTGGGATGCTGCGGCGTGGTGGTCATCATCGACTCCATGGACTCGAACAATCGTTCAGTTCTTTCGTCTTCCGACGATAACAGGCTTGACAGGATGCGTCGAGCAGAAGTTGAATGCGTGTTCAAGTTCTGATCCCCGACCAGCGCCGTGGCGCGTGAGGAGACCTGCAATGACGCAACAGATCCCCGAGACGATCGACACCGGTTCGCCGCCGGTGCCCGAGCGGGACGCCCCGGGCCGGCTCGCCGGCGGCCGCCTGCGGGTGTGGGACATCGTGTTCTTCGTGGTGTCCGCGGCCGCCCCCCTGACCGTGGTCGCGAGCGCCGCGCCCACCGCCATGCGGCTCGGCGGCGTCGGCGCGGCCGGCGCACTGCTGGTGTGCGGCGTGATCCTGATCTTCTTCGCGATCGGCTTCACCGCCATGTCCCGCCACGTCCGCAACACCGGCGCCTTCTACGCCTACGCCGCGCGCGGCCTCGGCAAGCCCGCCGGCATCGGCACCGCGCTCGCGGCGCTGTTCGCCTACATCGTGCTGTCGGTGAGCTTCTACGGCTTCCTCGGATTCTTCGCCCAACTGACGATGGCAGACCTGTTCGGGCTCGACCTGCCGTGGCCGGTCTGGTCCCTCGTCGCCGCTGCGTGCGTCGCGTTCCTCGGCTACCGCAAGGTCGACGTCGGCGCCAAGGTGCTCGCCGTCCTGCTCACGGCAGAGGTCGGCATCCTGCTCGTGCTCTCGATCGCGGTGCTCGCGAACGGCGGCCCCGAGCCCTGGAGCGCGGCGCCGTTCTCGCCCGAGGCGGTCTTCCTCGCCCCCGGCGTCGCCGCCCTGTTCGTCATGGGCTTCGGCGCGTACATGGGCTTCGAGGGCACCGCGATCTACGCGGAGGAGGCGAAGAACCCGTCGCGCACCGTGCCGATCGCCACCTACATCGCCATCGGCTTCCTCGCCGTCTTCTACGCCTTCACGTTCTGGATGATCACGGTCGCGTTCGGCATCGAGGGCGTCATCGGGCTCGTCTCGAGCGACGACTTCGAGTCGACCGTGTTCATCGCGGGCGACCAGTACCTCGGCGCCTGGGCCGGCACCGTCCTGCAGGTGCTCATCGTCACGAGCTTCCTCGCCTGCCTGCTCGCCTTCCACAACGCGTCGAGCCGGTACGCCTACTCGCTCAGCCGGGAGGGACTGCTCCCGAAGCCGCTCGCCCGGACGCACCCGACCAGCAGGGCCCCGCACGTGGCGAGCACGACGATCGCCGTGATCGCCGTGCTCGCGATCCTCATCGGCTGGGCGACGGGAGCCGACCCGATCCTGCAGCTCGGCATCTGGTCGTACGGCGCCGGCGTGGCGGGCCTCGTGTTCGCGCAGGCGGTCGCGGCCGTCTCGGTCATCGGGTTCTTCGCCCGCGATCGGCGCGGCTACGGCCGGTTCCGCGTGGTCGTCGCTCCGGTGATCGGCGCGGCGGGCCTCATCGGCGGGTTCCTGCTCATCGTCCTCAACTTCGAGTACGTGACCGGGCTCGACGCCGCGGCGAACGCGCTGCTCATCCTGCCCACCCCGGTGCTGTTCGCGGCCGGTATCGTGTGGGGACTGGTCATCCGCCGCCGCAACCCGGCGCAGTACGCCGCGCTGGCGGAGTCCAAGGCCGAAACGACCCCGGAACGGTGACGTGAAGCAGTCCACCAAGCAGGCGCAGCGCCGCGACGCACTCGTCGCGGCGCTGCGCCGCGTCGCCGGGGAGCGCGGCATCCTCCAGGCGAACGTGCGAACCGTGGCCGCGGAGGCCGAGGTCAGCGCGGGCAGCGTGCTCTACTACTTCCCGACGTTCGACGACCTCGTGGCGGCCGCCGTCGAGGGCGTGCTCGAGGAGTTCTACGAGCGCCGCCGCCGGATCGCCGAGGAGGTCGCCGACCCGCGCGAACGGCTCCGGGCGATGATCGAGGCGGGCATTCCCGACGAGATCAGCGACGACCTGCGGATCGTGTACGAGAGCATCGCGCTGCTGCCCGAGCGTCCGCAGCTCCGGCCCCTCCATCGATCGATCGTCGAGCGCCAGGTGATGCTGTACCGCGCGACCCTCGAGGTCGGAGCCGGGCTCGGCGCGTTCCGGCCGCGCATGCCGGTCGCCGCGATCGCGCGGAACCTCGTCGCACTCGAGGACTCGTACGACATGTACCCGCTGCTCGGACTCGGACTCGACCGCGCCGTGTGCCGGAGAGCGGTGCTCGACTACGCGGCGATCGCGCTCGACTGCGAGCTCTGATCGGTTTCGCGGCGTACCGCGCGGCGCGGTCGCCTCAGCGCGCGATGAACAGCTTGCGCAGCGTCTCGGTCACGGTCCAGACGGTCGACATGCCGGCGTCGAGCCGCACGACCGACCCGGGTCGGAGCTCGAGTGCAGGCAGCGCCGGCTCGACGAACTCGACCGTCGCCCGGCCCGCGATCACGAGGAACACCTCGTCGACCTCGACGTCGCGCATCGCGCCCGGCGTCATCTCCCAGACGCCGAGCTCCCCGGCGCGGTCGCCGTCGGCGGGTTCGTCGAGCGGGACGTAGCCGGTCTCGGGCGCGCCGGCGACGACCTGCTCGGCGGGCACGGGCTCGTGCGCGAGCGGCAGGGTCGCGGCATCCGTCATCGCACCCGCGGCGAGGCGGGCGAACGCCTGCTCGGGCGCGCTCACGAGTCGAACCCGAGGCCGAGGGCGTCCAGGGTCTTCAACAGCATGTTGCGTCGTCCTCCGTCGTGGTCGGCGCGGTCGAGCGACCAGCGCGTCGCGTTGATGCCGAGGGATGCCGCGGGCTCGGGCGGGAACGGCAGCGGCCTCGTCTGCACCATCTTCAGGCGCGTGCGCTCGGTGTCGCGACCGGCGAGCAGGTCGAGCATGGTCTCGGCCATGAAGCGCGTCGAGGCGACGCCCAGGCCGGTGAAGCCCGAGGCGTAGGCGACGCGACCGTCGCGTGCGAGCCCGGTGAACGCGGTGAACTGCGTCGACGTGTCGATCGCGCCGGCCCACTTGTGGCTGAAGCGCAGGCCCTCGAGCTGCGGGTAGGTCGTGAAGAAGTGGCTCGCGAGCTTCTCGAAGCTCTCGGGTCGGTCCTCGTAGGCGTCGCGGACGCGGCCGCCGAAGTGGTAGATCGCGTCGTAGCCGCCGTACAGGATCCGGCCGTCGCGCGTCATGCGCGAGTAGTGGAACTGGTTGGCCATGTCGCCGATGCCCTGGCGGTTCGCCCAGCCGATCGCGGCGCGCTGCTCGTCGGAGAGCGGTTCGGTCATGAGCACGTAGTCGTAGACCGGAACGGTCATGAGGCGGTTGCGCTTGAGCAGCGACGGGAACACGTTGGTCGCGAGCACCGCGCGCGTCGCGTCGACTCGGCCGTGGTCGGTCACGAGCTGCACCGCGCCGGTCGAGCCCGGGGTGTCGAGGCCTGTCACGGGCGAGCCCTCGAAGATCTCGACGCCGGCCTCCTCGGCGACGCGTGCGAGCTCGGCGGCGAGCTTCGCCGGGTGCAGGATGGCGCTCGTCCGCGTGTTCCAGATCGCGCCGAGGTACGTCGGCGAGTCGACCTCCTCGCGAACCTGGTGCTCGTCGAGCAGCTTCACGCCGTCGTCGCCGCGGGACGCGGCTTCCGCGGCCGCCTCGTGCAGCCACTCGACCTGGTGCGGCTCGATCGCGACGTCGAGGGCGCCGTTCCGCTCGAACTCGAAGTCCATGCCGAACTCGGCCTCGGCGGCCTCGATCGCGTCGAGGTTGGCCAGGCCGAGCCGGTCGAGCTCGTCGATCTCATCGGGCCAGCGGTTGACGCCGTTCTCGCGGCCGTGCGTGAGGCTCGCCTCGCAGAAGCCGCCGTTGCGGCCCGAGGCGGCCCAGCCGATGCGCTTCGCCTCGAGGAGCACGACGTGCAGGCCGGGGTTCGCGCGCTTGGCGAGCACCGCGGTCCAGAGGCCCGTGTACCCGCCGCCGACGACGGCGAGGTCGGCGACGATGGTGCCCTCGAGGCGCGGCCGTGCGCGCTTCGCGTCGGCGGGGAGGTCGTCGAGCCAGAACACGCTCGCCCTGGTGTCGGCGAGGCTGCGGTCGATGACGGATGCCGCGGGGCGGCGGCGTTCGAAGACGGTCGTTCCCATGGGTGGGATCACTCCAAGTCGGTCTGGTGGCTTCCATCCTGCCGCATATTGCACAGATGGACAATAGACAGGGCGTCGGGATGCCCCGCGGGTATCGGACAGCCTGCATCGACGTTCCGGGCGACTGTGGATGAAGGACCCTCGTGTCGGCGGCGTGGGGCAGGATCGAGCGCATGCCCGCAGTGCCGCCCGCTCCTCCCGTGCCGCCGCCCGCCCCCGACCTGCTGGAGTTCGACGCCGACCTGACCGGTCCCGAACTCGACCTCGAGCAGTGGATCCCGCACTACCTGCCCCAGTGGTCGAGCCGTGAGCGCACGCGCGCACGGTACGACGTGGTCGACGGCGTGCTGCGACTGCGGGTCGATGCCGATCAGCCGGCATGGTCGGTCGAGTACGACGGGTCGACCCAGGTGTCCAACCTGCAGACCGCCGTGCGGTCGGGGCCGGTCGGCTCGACCGTGGGGCAGCATCCGTTCCGCGAGGGGCTCGTGGTCCGCGAGGCCCAGGGCGATCGCCGGCTGTTCACGCCGCACTTCGGCCGCGTCGAGATCGTGGCCGCCATCGACGGCATCGACGAGCACGCCCTGGCCGCGCTCTGGATGATCGGAATCGAGGAGGAACCCGGGCAGTCCGCCGAGATCTGCGTGTTCGAGGTCTTCGGGCGCGACATCGCCGACGACGGC
This sequence comes from Agromyces kandeliae, assembly GCF_009674665.1. Classification (GTDB taxonomy): domain Bacteria; phylum Actinomycetota; class Actinomycetes; order Actinomycetales; family Microbacteriaceae; genus Agromyces; species Agromyces kandeliae. The sequence continues at coordinate 74,664 of NZ_WKJD01000010.1, read as the reverse complement.
AGCGCGCTCGTCGGCATGGGCGTGCACCCGTTCAACGACCCCGCCATCACCGACGACTTCGAGCAGGTGCGCCTTCATGACGACGTGCGCGAGCCGCATCGCTACGCCGTCGACTGGCGCCCCGACGAGGTCGTCTTCTCGATCGACGGCCTCGTGCGGAAGCGGGTCGCGCAGTCGCCGCAGTACCCGATGCAGCTCATGCTCAACGTCTACGCGTTCCCGCCCGAGGCGCCCGCGACAGCGGACTACCCGGAGTCGTTCGCCGTGCACGCCGTGCGGGGGTATCGGGCCGAGTGAGCCGCGCCCGACCGGCGGCTCACCGGCGCGCGGCCTGCTGCAGTGCGCGCTCGATCTCGATGAGCGTCATGAAGCTGCGGCGCATCTCGCGCGTCGATGCGAAGTTCAGCACGATGTCGGCGTCGTCCACCGGATCGTGGAAGACGTGCGTGGCGAGCACGCCGATGTGGCCGGTCGGGCGAGGCAGGCCCGCGAGGAACGGCGAGAAGCCCCCGAAGCGGACCTGCATCATCCCGGCGCCGTAGCGGATGCCGGGCCGGAAGCGATTCCGCGGAGCGGCGAGGTGCGCGAGCGTCTCGGGGGCGAGGAGCTCGCCGCCGTGCAGCGCACGACTGAACGCGAGCAGGTCGCCGGGCGTGCTCACGATCCCGCCGCCCGCCCAGTCGCAGCTGAGGCTCGTGAACCCGCTCGCCTCGACGCTGCCGATCCGCAACGGCGCGATCTCCGGCCTGGTCGCTGACGGTGGGATCTCGGCGCCGGCACCGGCACCGGCGCCGGCGCCGATCGGCGTGCCGCCGTCCGAGATGACCGCCGCGCGGTCGCGGTCGGGAGCCGAGTGGAAGAGCAGTGCGCTGTCGCGCATGCCGGCGGGGGCGAAGATGCGCTCGTGAAGCACCTCGTGGAACGCGCGTCCGGTCGTCTCCTCCACGATGCGGCCGAGGAGGACGAATCCGGTGTCCGAGTACTGGAAGCGCTCGCCGGGGCGGCCCACCGGCCGTTGCCGGTCCCGGCTCACGGCGAGGAGGTCCGCGGGTGTCCACAGCCGGTCGGGCTCCGAGACGACGAGGTCGCGCATCCGCGGCCCGCTCGTCACCGGGCCGTCGAAGTAGTCGGCCACGCCGGCGGTGTGCGACAGCAGGTGGTCGACCGTGGCGCCGCCCGCGGCATCCGTCATCGAGGTCGTCTCGAAGAGACCGGCGACCTCGTCCCCTGGAAGCAGGTCCGCCGCGGGCGTGTCGAACGCGAACGCCCGCTGCTCGACGAGTTGCGCGACGAGCGTCGCCGTGGCGAGCTTGCCGACGCTCGCGACGTGGAACCGGGCGTCGGCGTCCCCGAATCGGTAGTCGATGCCGAGCGCCGGTGCCCTGACCGCGACCTGGGGCGGCCCGAGCTCGCCACGTCGCCGCGTCGCGCGGGCGAGGTGTCGATCCAGGCGCGTGGCGAACGACTCGGCGGGGCGCATCTGCGAGAATCCTCTCGTCTCGGTTCGTGATATCACGAGTAGGGATATCACGATGAGGAATATACGTCGCCGATCGGCCGCCGACAAGAGGCGGTACGTGATCGGCGGTGGTCGCGGAGGGAGCGTCGGATGGGCAACGTGGTCCTCGGATTGCTCATGCTGCTCGGGCCGCAGACCCTGTACTCGCTGAACGCGCAGTTCCAGCGCGGACCGTCGCTCTTCTACCGGGCGAGCTTCGGAAGCCTGCAGAGCGCGTTGCGGGGCCTCGTGGCGTCGGGGTACGTGACCGTCGAGGGGGTCGTCGAGGGCGGCCGTAGCAAGAAGATCCACACGATCACCGACGAGGGCGTGGCCGCGTTCCACGCCTGGATACGATCGCCGCTCGCCGGCGGCGACCTCGAGGTGGCGGCGCTGAGCCGGCTCTTCCTGCTCGGGCTCGTCGACGACGCCGGCGAGCGCCGTGACATCCTCGACCACATCGTCGCGGAGGTCGAGCGCGAGCTCGCGCGACTCGAGGAGTTCGCCGCGACCCTGGACGAGCAGTCCGACGCGGTTCCCGATGAGTACCGCGAGGTGTTCCGCTACCAGCGCGCGACGCTCGACTACGGGCTCACGGCGCACCGCGCCGGCGTCGCGTGGTTCCGAGACCTCGCCGAACGCGGGCCCGGCGCCTGACGCAGGCGGCGGGCCAGCCCGCGCGCGCGGCGGTCAGGTGCGGGGCGCGTGGGCCTCGAGGAACTGGTACACCTCGGTCTGGTCCACGCCCGGGAACGTGCCCGTCGGCAGCGCGGCGAGGAGCGAGGTCGGCGTGCGGGCGGCCGGCCACGAGGCATCCGCCCACTTGCCCGCGAGCTCGTCGGGCGCGCGGCGGCAGCACGACTCGTCGGGACAACGCGACACCGCACGGTGCGGTGTCTCCCGCCCGCGGAACCACTTCACGTGCTCGAACGGCACCCCGACCGAGACCGAGTACTCGCCCTCCTTGGCCTTCTCGATGCGCGACGTGCACCAGAACGTGCCCGACGACGTGTCGGTGTACTGGTACCACGGGCTGAAGCGGTCCTCGACGTCGAACACCGTTCGAGCCGTCCAGTTCCGGCACACCGTCGTGCCCTCGACCGCGCCGAGCGCGTCGGACGGGAAGCGCACCGAGTCGTTCTCGTACGCCTTGATGATCGTGCCCGACTCGTGCACCTTCATGAAGTGCACCGGGATGTCGAGGCGCGCGGTCGCGAGGTTCGTGAACCGGTGCGCGGCCGTCTCGTACGACACCGCGAAGTGGTCGCGGAGCTCCTCCATCGAGATGCGGCGCAGGTTCTTCGCCTCGGTCAGGTAGCGGACCGCCGCCTGCTCGGGGAGCAGGATCGCCGCCGTGAGGTAGTTCGTCTCGATGCGCTGGCGCAGGAAGTCGCCGTAGTTGCCGGGCTCCTCGTGGCCGAGCAGGTGCGAGGCGAGCGCCTGCAGGATCGGCGAGCGCGAGTCGCGCGACGGCGACTGCTGCGTGGGCAGGTAGATGCGCCCGTTGCGCTTGTCGGTCACCGACCGCGTCGAGTGGGGCAGGTCGCCGACGTAGTGGAGCGAGTAGCCGAGGTGGCTCGCCATGTCGGCGACCAACTGGTGGGAGACCGGGCCGCCGGCGTGGCCGACGGCCTCGAGGAGCTCGGCCGCCTTCGCCTCGAGCTCCGGGTAGAAGTTGTCGCGGGCGCGCATCTCGGCGCGCAGCTGCGCGTTCGCCCGGCGCGCCTCCTCGGGCGTCGCCGCGCGCTCGCGGTGCAGCCGGTCGATCTCGTTGTGCAGCGCGAGGATGGTCTGCAGCGTCTGGTCGTTCATGGTCTTCGCCACGCGGAACGGGTCGAGGCCGAGCGCGGCGAAGACCGGCCCGCGTTGCGCGCGTTCGACGGCGATCTCGAGTGCGGCGCGTTCGGACGGGGCATCCGGCCGCAGCAGCTCGTCGGCCGTGGTGCCGAGCGCGAGCGCGATCGTGCGGAGCATCGACAGGCGGGGTTCGCGCTTGCCGTTCTCGATCGCGGAGACCTGGCTGGGCGCCCGGTCGATCGCCTCGGCGAGTCGGCCGAGGGTCATGCCGGCGGCCAGGCGGCGTTCGCGGATGCGACGGCCGAGCGTCAGCGCGTCGACCTCGTCGGGCGACGGTTCGGTCGGTGCGCCGACCACGCCGGCGCCTCGGACGGGCACGGCCGCGTATGCGGAGTGCGGGACCGAGATGCGGGAGGGATCGACGGTGACCATGCCTCATGCTCACATGAGCGGCCGGATGGTGCAAACGGAAGAACCTGCGATGTTCACGCCGAACCGTGCAGTTCGTCCTCGATCGCGTTGCTCCATCGCGTCCGTGCCCATGAAGGATGGCGATGTTTCCGTTCCATCACCCCGTGCGCCCGGCCGCACGACCGGGGCCGAGCAGGGCGTCCTCCTCGGCGATCAGGTGCCGTTCGCGCGACGCGAGCATATCGGGGACATGCTGCTCGGCCCAGGTGCGCATGGCGTCGATCGGCGCGAGCAGCGAACCGCCCAGGTCGGTGAGCGAGTACTCGACACGGCGCGGCGCTCCGGGGGACTCGCGCCGCTCGACGAGTCCGTCGTGCTCGAGCGCCCTGAGGGTCTCGGTGAGGACCTTCGTCGAGACCGCGCCGACGCGCCTGCGGACCGCGTTGAACCGGAGCGCGCCGTCTGCGAGGGCGAGGATCACGAACATCGACCACCGTTCGCCGATCCGGCCGAAGGCGACCCTGCTGGGGCATGCCGGATCGAGCACGTCGGACGGGAGCTGCGGGGTCCGGTGCGATTCGCGCGGTGCGGTCGGCATGCTGGCTCGCTTCGGTCGGGCGTGGTCTCGTCGGTCGACCGCGACGGCCACGTCGACCTCGCCGGAAGTAACGTTGAAGTGACCTGGGGGCATTCCCCTACCTTCGCGAGCATGAAGACATTGCTCACCGGAGGAACGGGATACATCGGCTCGGCCGTGCTCGAGGCGCTGGTCGCGGCAGGACACGACGTGCATGCGGTCGTGCGCAGCGAGCGCGCCGCGCACCGGGTGGCGACAGCGGGCGCCGTGCCGGCGTGGGTCGACCTGCGCGACGTCGACGCGGTGTCGGCGGCACTCGCCTCGATGGACGGCGCGGTGCACGCGGCGGCGCCCGCGGACGGCGCCGACGAACTGAACGCGACCGTCGTCGACGCCGCGATCCGCGCGTTCGGCGACGGCCGGGCGCGGCTCGTGTTCACCAGCGGGGTGTGGATCCGCGGATCGGGGCGCGACCTCGACGAGGACGGCACGCTCGACCGGGCCCCTGACCTCGTCGCGTGGCGCGTGCCCATCGAGGAGCGCCTGCTGGACTCGGGGGTCGACGCCGCCGTCATCGAGCCAGGGGTCGTCTACGGGCGCGGGCGAGGGCTCGTCCGCCTGATCGCCGACGGTCCGCGCACCCCGGGAGGGGCGATGCGGCTCATCGGGGACGGCGGACAGCACTGGAGCCTCGTGCACGTCGACGACCTCGCGCGGCTCTACCTCATGGTCCTCGAGCACGAGCGACCGCCGCGGCGCGTGATCGCCTCCGACGGCGCACCCACGACCGTCCGCGCGATCGCGGAGGCGATCGCCGGGCCCGGCCGCGTCGTGCCGGAACCGCCGGACGTCACACGCGAGCGCCTCGGATCCGCGTTCGCCGACGCGCTCATGCTCGACCAGGTGGCATCCGGCGCGCGTGCGCGAGCCATCGGCTGGCAGCCGGAGGTCGAACGGGTGCTCGACGACCTCGTTCGCGATCGACCCGCTGCGTGATGCGCCCGACGCGGCCCGGCGGCACACCACGCGTCGCCGGGTCGCGACGATGCGAGGCCCACCCATCCCGCTACAGTCGTGCGATGGACCTCGTGGACGTCTGGCCCCTCTTCGGGCTCACCCTCCGCACCCCTCGGCTGGAACTGCGACCCGTGCGCGACGATGACCTCGCCGGACTCGCCGAGGCGGCGATCCGCGGCATCCACGACCCGGCCGTCATGCCGTTCGCGCACCCGTGGAGCGACGAGCCGCCCGAGGTCCTCCGGCGCGAGCTCGCGCGGTACGTCTGGCGCGAGCGCGCCGGCACGACCCCGGACGCCTGGACCCTGCTGTTCGCGGTGCTGGAGGGCGGCGTGCCGATCGGCATCCAGGACGTGCGTGGGCTGGAGTTCGCGAAGCTCCGGACGATATCGACCGGGTCCTGGCTGACGGCGTCGCGCCAGGGTCTCGGCCTGGGGATCGAGATGCGCGCGGCGGTGCTCGCGTTCTGCTTCGACCACCTCGGTGCCGAGGTCGCCGAATCGGGGGCGCTCGACTGGAACGACGCCTCGCTCGGCGTCTCGCGCCACCTGGGCTACGTCGAGAACGGTGTCAGGCGGGTCGTCACGCGCAACGAACTCGTCGAGCGCGAGGTGCTCCTGCGGCTCGAGCGCGAGGCCTTCGTGCGTCCCGAGTGGACGCTCGAGGTCGAGGGGTCGGACGCCGTGGTCCGAGCGCAGCTCGGCGCCTGACGACGCCGGCCGCCGGCCCGTCTCAGGCCGCGCGCAGCGCCCCCGCGTCATCGGCCGCGTACACGCGCTCGCCGTCGACGAACGTCTGCTCGATGCGCGTCGCACCGATCTCGTCGGCCGCCCCGGCGAAGGGGTCGCGATCGAGCACGACGAGGTCGGCGTACTTGCCGACCTGGATCGTGCCGGTCACGTCGTCGAGGTGGTTCACCCACGCCGAGCCGGCGGTGTACGCGGTGAGCGAGGTCGCGAGGTCGATCGCCTGCTCGGGCAGGAACGCCTCGTAGTCGCCCTCGGCGTACGCGGGCGCCGACTTCCGGTTCACCGCCGTGTGGATGGCGGCGAGCGGGTCGGGCGTCGACACCGACCAGTCGCTGCCCGCCGCCAGCACGGCGCCGGAGCGCAGCAGGTCGCCGAACGGGTACTGCCAGGCGCTGCGCGGGTCGCCGAGGAACGGCAGCGTGAGGTCGACCATCTGCGGCTCGAGGGCGGCCCACAGCGACTGCATGTTCGCCGCGACGCCGAGTTCGCGGAAGCGCGGGATGTCCTCGGGGTGCACGACCTGGATGTGCGCGATGTGGTGACGGTGGTCGCTTCGGCCGTTCGCGGCGATCGTGTGCTCGACGGCGTCGAGGCACTCCCGGACCGCCCGGTCGCCGATGGCGTGGAAGTGGAGCTGGAAGCCGAGGCGGTCGAGCTCTGCCGCGGCGGGCTTCAGCACGGCGGGGTCGACGAAGGAGATGCCGGAGTTGTCGGTGAAGTGGCCGTGGCCGTCGCAGTACGGCTCGAGCATCGAAGCGGTGAAGTTCTCGGCGACGCCGTCCTGCATGATCTTGATGCTCGTGGCGGCGAACCGGCCCGCGCGATACGCGTCGCGCTTGGCGACGAGGTCGGGGATCTGCTCGATGCCGCGCGTGCGGTCCCACCAGATCGCGCCGACGACGCGGCCGGTGAGCTTCCCCGCGTTCGCGGCGGCGACGTAGGCGGGGCCGGGGTCGCCGGCGTCGCCGTACGTGCCGACGATCGCGTCCTGCCACGCGGTGACGCCGTAGGAGTGCAGGTACTGCTGGCCGAGGAGCACGGCCTCGGTGAGCGTCTCGAGGCTCGTCTCGGGGAGGAGGCGGTTCACGAGCGACATCGCGCCCTCGTGCAGCGTGCCGCTGGGGTGGCCGTCGGCGTCGCGCTCGATGCGCCCGTCGGCCGGGTCGGGCGTGTCGCGGTCGATCCCCGCGAGCCGCAGCGCGGCCGAGTTCACCCACGCGCCGTGCCCGTCGCGGTTGGGCAGGAATGCCGGACGGTCGGGCACGACCCGGTCGAGGGCCGCAGCGGTCGGGGTTCCGCCGGGGAACGCGGACATGGACCATCCGCCGCCGAGCACCCACTCGTCGTCGGGGTGCGCGGCCGAGTACTCCGCGATGCGGGAGAGGTACTCGTCCTGCGTCGAGAGCTCGGCGAGGTCGCAGCGCATCAGGTCGAGCCCGCCCCACACCGGGTGGACGTGGGCGTCCTGGAATCCGGGCACGAGCAGCCGCCCGCGCAGGTCGACGACCTCGGTCGAGGCGCCGACCAGGTCGCGGACCTCGTCGTCCGTCCCGACGGCGACGATGCGGCCGGCGCGGACGGCGACCGCCGTCGCTCGGGAGCGGACCGTGTCCGCCGTGAAGACGGGTCCGCCCGTGAAGACGAGGTCGGCGTGGGTCATGGCGATGGGCTCCTTCGGATCGCGGACGGGACGGGACGGGACGGGGAGGCACGGGCGGGATGCCGCGCGGCCGCGGCGTTCGGGTCGGACCGCGGCCGCGCGGAGCTCAGCCGCCCGACATGGTTCGGGCGATCTGCGTCGCCGAGTCGCCGGCGCGCTTCAGCACGACCGCGACGAGGGCGAGTGCCGCGAGCGTGAGCAGCAGCATCACGGTCGACACGGCGGCGATCTCGGGCCGGAGGCCGCCGCGCAGGGCGCTCAGCACGTACACGGGCCACGGCGTCGAACCGGAGACCTGCACGAAGGCCGCCACGACGGTGTTGTCGAGGCTCAGCGTGAACGACAGCAGCAGGCCGGCGAGCACCGCGGGCATCGCGAGCGGCAGCGTCACGCGCCGGAACGTCGTGAGGGGCCGCGCGTACAGGTCGGCCGAGGCCTCCTCGAGCTGCGCGTCGAGGCCGACGAGCCGGGCCCGCACGATGTACGTCACGACCGCGGTCGAGAACAGCGAGTGGCCGACGACGAGGCGCACGGTGCCGTCGTTGAAGATCGACAGTCCGGCGTCCTGGCCGAGGAACACGAGCCATGGCAGGAGCGCGACGGCGTCGACGATCTCGGGCGTGACCGACACGAGCAGCAGCAGCCCGATGAACCAGAGCGCCCACTTGCCGGGCTTGCGGGCGAGGGCGATGCCGGCGAGCGTGCCGAGCAGCGTCGCGAGCACGGCGGCGATCGCGCCGGTCCGCAGCGACACCGCGACGGCGTCGCGCACCGCGGGCTTCTCCCAGAGCGCACGATAGGGCTCGAATCCGAACTCGTTCCACGCGATGAGCAGTCGCCCGTTGTTGAACGAGTACACGAGGATCACGATGATCGGCGCGAACAGGAACAGGAAGACGAGCACGCTCCACACCGTCAGGCCGATGTCGACCGGGGAACGACGCGCGCGGCGCGCGACCGGTGCGGGGGGCGTGCGGGGCGCCGTCGCCTCGGCGACGCCGGGCGCGGCATCCGTGAGCGTCGCCTCGGGTGCGGTGGTGGTCATGCCGTGGCCTCCAGGACGACGCGGTTGCGGACGCGGAACGGCAGCGACACGAGCCAGAGCAGGAACCCGATCGCGGCCGCCGAGACCATGATCACGAGGATGAGCAGCACCGCCATCGCCGAGCCGAGCGCCCAGTTCTGCGCGGCCTGGAACTGGCTCGCCACGAGTTGGCCGACCATGTTCCCCTGCGCGCCGCCGAGCACCGTCGCCGTGATGTAGTCGCCCATGAGCGGGATGTAGACGAGCAGCAGGCCGACGATGATCCCCGGGCGGGCGAGCGGGAAGGTCACGCGGATGAACGTGCCCACCCGATTCGCGCCGAGGTCCTTCGACGCCTCGCGGAGCGCGGGCCCCACGCGGTCGAACGCGACGAACAGCGGCAGGATCATGAGCGGCAGGTAGTTGTAGACGACGCCGATCAGCACGGCGGTGCGCGTGTACAGGATCGCGAGCGGGCCGTCGGTGATGCCGACGGTCTGGAGCAGCTGCGACATCCACCCCTCGGGGGCGAGGATGATCTGCCAGCCGATCGTGCGCACGAGGAAGTTCGTCCAGTACGGCACCATCACGAGGGCGATGAGCAGACCGCGGCGGTGCGCGGGCGCCTTGACGGCCATCCAGTAGGCCACCGGGAGTCCGATGGCGAGGCAGAGCAGGGTGCCCGCGATGCCGACCCACAGGGTGTTCATGAACACCTCGAAGAAGGTCGGCGAGAGGGCCTCGGCGTACCGGTCGAACGACAGCACGTCGGTCGCGTGGGTGCCGAAGATGCCCGGCTTGTAGCCGAAGCTGAAGTACAGCACCGCGCCGACCGGTACGACGAAGAAGGTGACGAGCCACGTCCACGCGGGAATCGCGAGGGCGAAGCTCGGCAGGCGGAGACTACGCACCGGCGGCGGCCTTCGCCTTGTTCCAGATGTCGACGTTGACCTGCTGGGCCTCGTTGACCTCGCCGTCGTGCATGGTGGCGATCTGCTCCTCGGAGAAGAACACGAGGTCGAGCATCTCGAGGCCGGCCTCGTTCGCGGCCTCCTCGATGCCCGCGGCGCCGGTGTGGTAGCCGATGTAGTCGACCTGGAGGAGCTGGTTCTCGGGGACCATCGTCCAGTCGATGAACGCGTGCGCCGCCTCCGGGTGGGGAGCGCCGACGGGGATCGCCCAGTTGTCCATCCAGAGCTCGGTCGCGGGCGAGCCGAGCACCCACTGCCAGCGCTCGGGGTCGGGGCTCTCCTGGATGCCGATGCGGGCGTCGCCGTTCCAGGCCTGCATGAGCACCTGGGTGGCCTGCGGGATCGCCTGGCCGCCGGGGTAGGAGTCGAACGCCGAGATGTGCGGGGCGAGCGTGTTGACGATGAAGTCCTCGCACGCGGCGAGGTCGGCCTCGTCGGTGGTGTTCCAGTCGATGCCGTTCGCCCAGTAGTAGAGGCCGGTGACCTCGGCCGGGTCGTCGAGCACGCTGGTCCTGCCGCTGGCCTCGTTCTGCGCGGCGTCGAGGAAGTCGTTCCAGTCCTTGAGCTCGCGCGTGATGACCGTCCTGTCGTAGACGAAGCCGGTGGTGCCCCACGCCTTGCAGACCGTGTACTCGTTCTCGGGGTCCCAGCTCCGGCCGAGGAACGCGGGGTCCATGTGCTCGATGTTCGGCAGCAGGTCCTTGTTCAGCGGCTGGATGATGCCGTTCTCGATCATCTGGGGGATGAACGCGCCGGTCGGGACGATGATGTCGTAGCCCGACGTGCCCTTCGCGGCGACGAGCTTCGAGATCAGCTCCTCGTTCGAGCCGTAGGAGTCGAACGTGACCTTCGGGCCGAAGTCGGACGTGAACGACGCGACGACGTCGGGCGAGTCGTAGTCGCCCCACGTGTAGATGTTGAGCGAGCCCTCGAGCTCGCCGCCCGTGGCGACCGGCGCCGACGAGGTGCCGCCGCCGGGCGACGAGCAGGCCGCGAGGAATGCCGTGCCGCCCATGGCGGCGGCGAAGCTCAGGAACCGGCGGCGGTCGATCGCGCGCTGGAGGATCGGCACCTGCTCGGTGCTCGCGAGGATCCGGATCGGGGTGGACTTCTCGGCCATGTCGCTCCTTGGGGGTCGGGCGGATTGCTGGGTTCGGTGGTGCGTGGTGCGGTTCGGTCGGCGCGGTGTCAGTGCGTGGGCGGAGCGACGTAGCCGCCGGCCGCGGCCGCGTCGTCGGACGGGAAGACCTGCACGCTCGTGTCGCTCCACGTGCACGAGACCGCCGCCCCGACCGCGAGGTCGGGGGCCTCCGGCGTGGGGCGACGCGCGATGAGGCTCTGGTCGTCGCCGAGCCGGACGAGGTACTGCATCGTCTCGCCGAGGTGGGAGACGCCGAGCAGGGTGCCCTGCACGCGGTTCGCCCCGGTCGTGGGGGCGCCGCCCGCGGCATCCGCCTCGATGCGAACGAACTCGGGGCGCACCGCCGCCTGCACCGGCGTGCCGTCGGCGAGCGGGGCGAGGCGGGCCGAGCGGATGCCGCGCACGAGGCCGTGCTCGGACTCGACCGCCGAGCCGCCCTCGGCCGCGGTCCCGCGGAAGAAGTTCTGCTGGCCGACGAACGCGGCGACGTATGCCGACGTCGGCCGGGCGTAGATCGTGTCGGCGTCGGCGAGCTGCTCGATGCGGCCGTCGCGCATGATCGCGATGCGGTCGCTCATCGAGAGCGCCTCGCCCTGGTCGTGCGTGACGAACACGAACGTGATGCCGAGTCGGGACTGCAGCAGCTTGAGCTCGAGCTGCATCTCCTCGCGGAGCTGGCGGTCGAGTGCGCCGAGCGGCTCGTCGAGGAGGAGCACCGACGGGCGGTTGACGAGTGCGCGGGCGAGCGCCACGCGCTGCTGCTGCCCGCCGGAGAGCTGGGTCGGCTTGCGGTCGGCGAAGCGGCGCATCTGCACGAGGTCGAGGGCCTCGGCGACCCGCTCGCGCACCTCGGCCTTGGGCGTGCGGCGCTGCTGGAGGCCGTATGCGACGTTCTCGGCGACCGTCATGTGCGGGAAGAGCGCGTACGCCTGGAAGACGGTGTTCACGTCGCGGCGGTAGGGCGGCGCACCCAGGACGGATCGTCCGGATATGAGGATGTCACCCTCGTCGGGCTGCTCGAAGCCGGCGATCATCCGCAGCGTCGTGGTCTTGCCGCAGCCGGACGGACCGAGCAGCGAGATGAACTCGCCCGGCTGGATCGACAGCGACAGGCCGTCGACGGCGACCGCGTCGCCGTAGCGCTTGGTGACCTGCTGGAGTTCGACGGAGCCCGCTGCGGCATCGCGCTGGTCAGGGTCTGAGACGGTCCTCGCCTCGGTCGCTGTCGTCACCTGTTGGCACCTCCGGTTCACTGACGCCGCGTCGCGTCCGGCCATTCAAACCCCTGTTGCACGCGTGTGCAATGGACACGTGGATAACCGGACGAAACTCCGCCCGGGACGCCGGCACCAGACAGATCGTCCGGGTGATCGTCACGCGGGCGAAACAGGGCGAGCTGAACCGTCATGCGGGCGAAACGCGGCGCGGGTCACGTGTCGTCGGACACCGAGGGAGGGGGACCGCGACCGCCCGTCCGGGCGCTCGTCGCGGCCTACGGCTCGGGACCCGTCCGGCCGGGCGAGGCCGAGTCGGGCTGGTCGGGGCCGGCGCCCGGCCGCGGGACGTCGCCGGCCATCGGATCAGTCGGCTCCGACGGCTCGCCGAACGGTGCGTCGCCGGTCGGCGACGTGCCGACCGACCGGGCCTGTTCGAGGCGCGTCAGCATGCGCAGGCCGGCGAACGTGGACGCGAAGCCGACGCCCAGGCCCAGGACGGCCAGCAGCGCCCAGCGCGGATCCTCGCGGAGCCCGACGACCACGCCGACGACCGCGAGCCCCGCGCCGAGCACCGGTCCGCCGACGAAGAGCGCGATGCCGAGCACGCCCAGCCGCGACCGTCGCCGCTCGAGGCGCCGCTCGTCGTCGGTGGTGCCGCCGTCGTGCGTCACGCCCTCATTCTGCCCCCGGCGGCGCCGAGGCATCCGCCCGCCCCGCGGTTGTTCCGCGACGCGGAAGAACCGGGAAAGTTCACCCCCCGATTCGTCGTCCGACCCCGTTGCGCGGCGCGCAGCATGGTTCCACAGACCCCCGGACGGCACCGCAGGAGGAGCCGGACGGACCACGAGACATCCGCACCGCTGCACCGAAGGAGCACCACGATGAGCACCCAGAACCGCCCCGGCGACCAGACGCAGACCGCCGCCGAGCTCCAGCTCGAGTGGGACGCCGACCCCCGCTGGGAGGGCGTCAAGCGCGACTACACCGCCGAGGACGTCATCGCCCTCCGCGGCCCGGTCCGCGAGGAGCGCACGCTCGCCCGCCGCGGCGCCGAGAAGCTGTGGGAGAACATCCGGAAGAACACCGGCACCGCCTTCGAGCCGATGGAGGACCCGGAGTGGTCGGCCGCGCTCGGCGCCCTCACCGGCAACCAGGCCGTGCAGCAGGTGCGCGCCGGGCTCAAGGCCATCTACCTCTCCGGCTGGCAGGTCGCGGCCGACGCCAACCTCTCCGGCCAGACCTACCCCGACCAGTCGCTCTACCCGGCCAACTCGGTCCCGGCCGTCGTCCGCCGCATCAACAACGCGCTGCTGCGCGCGGGCCAGGTCGAGCAGGGAACGGACGACCGCGACTGGATGGCGCCGATCGTCGCCGACGCCGAGGCCGGCTTCGGCGGGCCCCTCAACGCCTACGAGCTCATGCACCAGATGATCGAGGCCGGCGCGGCCGGCGTGCACTGGGAGGACCAGCTCGCCAGCGAGAAGAAGTGCGGCCACATGGGCGGCAAGGTGCTGGTCCCCACCGGCCAGCACATCCGCACCATCAACGCGGCGCGCATGGCGGCGGACGTCGCCGGCGTGCCGTCCATCATCATCGCCCGCACCGATGCACTCGCCGCGACCCTGCTCACGAGCGATCACGACGAGCGCGACCAGCCGTTCGTCACGGGCGAGCGCACCGCCGAGGGCTTCTACAACGTGCAGAACGGCATCGAGCCCGTCATCGCCCGCGGCCTCGCCTACGCCGAGTACGCCGACCTGCTGTGGGTCGAGTCGGCCGAGCCCGACCTGGAGCTCGCCCGACGCTTCGCCGAGGCCGTGCACGCGAAGTTCCCGGGCAAGCGCCTCTCGTACAACTGCTCGCCGAGCTTCAACTGGAAGCGCCACCTCGACGACGACCAGATCGCGAAGTTCCAGCGTGAGCTCGCGTCGATGGGCTACGCGTTCCAGTTCATCACCCTGGCGGGCTTCCACTCCCTGAACCACGGCATGTTCACGCTCGCCAAGGACTACAACGAGCGCCACATGTCCGCGTACGTCGAGCTGCAGGAGGCCGAGTTCGCCTCCGAGGCCGACGGCTACACCGCCACGCGCCACCAGCGCGAGGTCGGCACCGGCTACTTCGACCAGATCGCCACGGCGCTGAACCCGAACAGCGCGACCCTCGCCCTCGTCGGATCGACCGAGGAAGAGCAGTTCCAGCACTGATCGACGGGCGCACGCCCGCGAAGGAGACGAGATCATGACCATCACCATCGAGCGACCGGACGCCATGGCGTCCGCGCGCACGCAGACGTCCACGCCCGAGCCGAAGCCGGCGACGGGGAGCTTCCAGACCGTGCAGCCGCACCTCGAGGTCACCGCACCGCTCGGCGAGCGCTACGACGAGATCCTCACGCCCGACGCGCTCGCGTTCCTCGCGAAGCTGCACGACCGCTTCGCGCACACTCGGCACGAGCTGCTCGCCGTCCGCCTGCAGACTCGGGTCGACGCCGCGAACGGCCGCGACCCGAAGTTCCTCCCCGAGACCGAGTGGATCCGGAACGACCGCACCTGGCGCGTCGCGGGCGCCGGTCCCGGCCTCGAGGACCGCCGCGTCGAGATCACCGGTCCGACCGACCGGAAGATGGCGATCAACGCGCTGAACTCCGGTGCGAAGGTGTGGCTCGCCGACCACGAGGACGCGACGAGCCCCACGTGGGCGAACGTCGTCGAAGGACAGCTCTCGCTGTTCGACTTCCTGCGCGGCGAACTGGAGTACACGAGCCCCGAGGGCAAGGAGTACCGCGTCACGGCCACCGAGACGCCGACCATCGTGTTCCGGCCGCGCGGCTGGCACCTGGTCGAGAAGCACCTGAAGTTCCACGACCGCTCGGGGCGCGCGATGCACGCCTCCGGCTCCCTGGTCGACTTCGGGCTCTACTTCTTCCACAACGCCAAGGCCCTCATCGAGGGCGGCCGCGGCCCGTACTTCTACCTGCCGAAGCTCGAGTCGCACCGCGAGGCCAAGCTCTGGAACGACATCTTCACCTTCGCCGAGGAGGAGGTCGGCATCCCGCACGGCACGATCCGGGCGACCGTGCTGATCGAGACGATCCAGGCCGCGTTCCAGATGGACGAGATCCTCTACGAGCTCCGCGTCCACTGCGCCGGCCTCAACGCCGGCCGCTGGGACTACATCTTCTCGATCGTGAAGACGTTCCGCTCGCGCGGACGCCGCTGGGTCATGCCCGACCGCAAGTCGATCACCATGACCGTGCCGTTCATGCGGGCCTACACCGAGCTGCTCGTGTCGACCTGCCACCAGCGCGGCGCCCACGCCATCGGCGGCATGAGCGCGTTCATCCCGAACCGTCGCGACCCCGAGGTGACCGAGCGCGCGCTCGCCGCGGTCACGGCCGACAAGCGGCGCGAGGCGGGCGACGGCTTCGACGGCACGTGGGTCGCGCACCCCGACCTCATCCCGACCGCCCGCGCCGAGTTCGACGCGGTGCTGGGCGACCGGCCCAACCAGGTCGACCGCCTCCGCGAGGACGTGCAGGTCACGGCGGCGGAGCTGCTCGACATCCCGTCGATCGGCGGCGAGGTCACCGAGGCCGGCGTGTACGACAACATCTCGATCTGCATCCGGTACATCGAGTCGTGGCTCCGAGGGACCGGCGCCGCGGCGATCGACAACCTGATGGAGGACGCCGCGACCGCGGAGATCTCGCGCTCGCAGGTGTGGCAGTGGCTGCACGACAACACGGTCACCGCCGAGGGCACGCGCATCGACCAGACGTCGATCGTGCGGATCATGGCGGCCGCAGTGGCCGACCTGCCCCGCTTCGAGGGCGACCGCTTCGACGACGCCATCTCGGTGTTCCGGTCGGTCGCGCTCGAGCCCGAGTTCCCGACGTTCCTCACCGTCGGGGCGTACGCCCGGTTCCTCTAGGCCGGGTCGCGCGTCAGCGCACGACGAGCGGATGCCGCGGGATGGGAAGCCCGCGGCATCCGCTTCGCCATGTCAGCGGAGGGGGACCGGAACGTCGACGCCGCCCTCGGGCGTGACGCGCGAGTTCATCTTCAGCAGCGTGGGCGCGGGCACGAAGCCGCCGGCGAAGAGCGCCTCGCCCTGCCGGAACCACGGCGACCGGGCGATGAGGCCCGTCGGGGCGTAGCCGAAGTAGGTCGCGAGCCCCTCGAGGTCGATCGGGGAGCTCATCTTCATGAGGGCGAGGTTGTCGCACTGCGAGATGATCCCCGGATGCACCTTCGAGGGCCGCTGCGTCGACAGCAGCAGCCACAGGCCGAACTTCCGGCCCTCGGCGGCGATCTGCACGAGGCGCTCGCGCACGGCGATCGCGACGGGGGAGTCGAGCTGCGGCGAGCAGAGGTTGTGGGCCTCGTCGATCACGAGCAGGACCGGGCGGCGCTCCTCGCGCCGCGCCCACAGCTCGTCGAGCACCGCGAGCGCGACCACGAGCTGCTGCTCGGGCGTCGAGAAGCCGCCGAGGTCGAGCACCGTCGCGTCCGGTCGCTCGTCGATGACGTCGGTCGCCGCGCGACCGGTGCCGGCCCACACCTCCCACCCCATGAGCCCGAGGTTCTCGATGCGCAGCGCCAGCTCGCGCTTGACCGGGTCGTCGGAGGAACCGAGCGTCGGGAGGATCGCGCCCAGGTCCGTCGTGTCGAGCGTCTCGCGCAGGTGCACGAGCGCGTTGTACTCCTGCCGGTCGACGACCGGATCCAGCTGCAGCACCGCAGCCTTCGAGGCCATCGGCATCCCCACGAACCGGGCGCGCAGCGGCTCGGACCCGGGCACGTTCGGCCGCAGCACCCGGATGTCGCGCTCGCGCAGCGCGTCGGCGGTCGGCCCGGTCGCACCCGGGTTCAGCTCGCCGAGCCGCACGAAGTCGGAGTTCGGGTCGAAGACGACGATCGGCAGCGCGGTGTGCGCGATGACCTGCTCGATCACGACGCCGAGCGCGTAGGTCTTGCCGGAGCCGCTCTGGCCGCACCAGAACGTGTGCCGGTTGAACCGGTGCGGCAGCAGCTTCGCCGGACCGCCCGGCGGCGTCAGGTCGGTGCCGACCTCGAGCGCCGCACCGGTCGCCGCATGCAGCAGGTCGACGGCCCCGGGGTCGACCGCGGCCACGCTCGCCGCGACGAACGGCAGCGTGGCGCGGGTCTCGAGGAGGCCGTCGTCGATGAGGCCCAGCAGCCGACCGCGCAGATGGCCGTGCTCGTCGTCGCGCTGCTCGACGAGCCCGAGCTGGCGGCGATCCCCGTCGTCGAACACGACGAGCGCGCCGACGACGAAGCCGTCGACCGGGCCCGGGATGTGGAACGAACGGCCGTCGTCGGAGCGGGCGGTCACGCGGTCGAGGGGAACGTCCATGGGCCGATCCTGCCACCCCGTCGGCGCGTCGGGCAGGGGCGCGACACGCGACGCTCCCGGAATCGATGGCCGGATCGCGAGCGCCCGGGTAGCGTCAGGCCTGTGACCGTCACGATCCGGCCCGCGACGGCGGGCGATGCCGAGGCCCTCGCGCGCCTGGCCGCCGTCACCTTCCCGCTCGCGTGCCCGCCGTCGACGACGGCCGACTCGATCGCCTGGTTCATCGCCGAGGAGCTCAGCGAGGTGCGCTTCGCCGAATACCTCGCCGACCCCGAGCGGACGATCCTCGTCGCCGAACCCGATCGCGCGAGCGGGGCGGGCATCGCGCTCGCCGAGGCCGAGGAGGTCGCCGCCACGGGCGGACTGGTCGGCTGGTCGATGCTGGTATCCGCCGAGGACGGCGTGCCGGGCGATGAGGATGCCGCGGCCAGCGTCACGACGCGTCCGGCGATCGAGCTCAGCAAGATGTACGTGCACCCGGTCGCCCACGGGGCCGGCATCGCCGGCTCGCTCATGGCAGAGACCCTCGCGGTCGCTGCGGCGACGGGTGCCGCCGTCGTGTGGCTCGGAGTGAACCAGGAGAACGGCCGCGCCATCCGCTTCTACGAGAAGCAGGGCTTCGAGGTGGTGGGGACGAAGGGGTTCCGCCTCGGTGGCCGGATCGAGCACGACCACGTGCTCGAACGCGCCCTGCGGTAGCCGCTACTTCGCGGCCTTCACTTGCTCGTACGCCGCGAGTGCGGCCGCCCGCGTCTCCTTCAGGTCGACGATCGGCTCGGGATACCCGTCGGAGTCGAGCTCGGGCAGCCAGCGCCCGACGTACCGGTCGTCGGGGTCGAACTTCGCGCGCTGCAGCTCGGGGTTGAACACGCGGAAGTACGGCGCGGCATCCGCCCCCGAGCCCGCGACCCACTGCCAGCCGAACGGGTTCGAGGCGTGGTCGGCGTCGACCAGCGTGTCCCAGAACCACTGCTCGCCGCGCCGCCAGTCGATGAGCAGGTTCTTCGTGAGGAAGGACGCGCTGATCATGCGCGCGCGGTTGTGCATGCTCCCGGTGTGCCAGAGCTCGCGCATCGCGGCGTCGACGACGGGCACGCCCGTCCGGCCGCGTTCCCACGCCGTGAGCGCTGTCGGGTGCAGTCGCGGCCACGGGAACGCGTCGAACTCCTCGCGCCAGTTGCGTGTCGCGAGGTCGGGGAAGTGGAAGAGCACGTGCCACGCGAACTCGCGCCAGCCGACCTCGGCGAGGAACTTGCGCGCGCCCTCGGTGCCCGCGGCGCGATCGCGGGTCGCGTGCCAGACCTGGTGCGGGCTGAGCTCGCCCCAGCGAAGGCGCGGTGAGAGCCGGCTCGTCGCCTCCCGGTCGAGTCGGTCGCGCGCCGTGGCGTAGTCGCCCAGGTCGTCGGCGAGGAAGGCGCGCAGGCGCCGGTGCGCGGCACGTTCGCCGGGCTCCCACGTCTCGCGGAGTCCGCCCGCCCAGTCGGGGCGGGTGGGCAGGAGGTCCCAGTCGTCGAGGTCGTCGCCGGCCGGGCCGCCCCGTCCGTCCGGTCCGCCGTAGCCGTCGAGCTCGCTCGGGGCGGGCAGCGGATGCCGCGGCTCCTCGGCCGCGAGGCACGCCTTCCAGAACGGGGTGAAGACCGAGAACGGCGTGCCCGATCCGGTTCGGATCGTCCACGGCTCGAACAGCAGCGACGCGCCGAAGCTCCGCACCTCGAGCCCGGCGTCGGAGAGGCCGGACTTCAGGTGGGCGTCGATCTCGCGCTCCGCGCCCCCGTAGCGGCGGTTCCAGAAGACGGCGCCGGCGCCGACCTCGTCGACGAGCGTGCGGATGGCGGCCGCCGCCGCCCCGCGTCGGAGCACGAGCCGCACGCCCCGCTCGTGCAGATCGTCCGCGAGCGAGGCGAGCGAGTGGTGCAGCCACCATCTGGCGGCGCCGCCGAGGGGGCGGATGCCGCGCGACTCCTCGTCGAGCACGTAGACCGCGACGATCGGCTCACCGCGTTCGACCGCCGCGTGCAACGCGGGATGGTCGCCCACGCGGAGGTCGTCGCGGAACCAGACGATCGACGGCGCGGCGGTCATGGTCCGACGCTAGCCGAGGCCTCCCTCGACGTCGCTGGGGGTTGACTGGGCATCCGGTCCACGCCACGCGCCGCGGACCGGGCGATGGCCCAGGTGCCGAGACCCGAGGCGAGGAAGATCGCGCCCAACACCGCCCAGCCGGCGAGCCCGTGCTCGAGCGCGGTCGCGGTGACGACGAGCGGGGCGCACATCGCGCCGATCGAGTAGCCCATGCCGAACACGCCCTGGTAGGTGCCCGCGCGGACGGGGTCGGCGAGCTCGAAGCCGAGCCCCCAGCCGCCGGCCTGCGAGAGCACCTCGGCGAACGCGTGGGTGAGCGCCGCGAGGAGCACGACCGCCACGGCGCCCCAGGCGGGCAGCCCCGCCGAGAGCGCGTAGACGACGCAGGCGCCGGCCATCAGCCAGGCGGCGATCGCCGAGACGCGACCCGCGACGCGCAGGTCGTGGGTGCCCCGCGAGAGCGGCACCTGGAACAGCACGACGATCGTGGTGTTGAGGATCAGCACGGCGGACACGACGACCGTGGGCGCCTCGGTGGAATGCGCCACCCAGAGCGGCACTCCGACGTTCGTGACGGCGAACTGCATGCCGAACACCGCGCTGAGCAGCGTCAGCAGCAGGTAGCGGGGGTCGCGCCATGGGGAGTGGGCGCGCAGCGCGATGCGCTCCGCGCGGACGGAGGCCGTGGCGTCCGTCGACCCGGTCGCCGTGGTCACGGGCTCGGCCGCACGCGGCGCCGGCGCGTCGACCGAGCGTGGCAGCCTGACGAGTCGCGTCACGCCGAGGAGCGATGCGGCGCCGGCGAGCACGATCGTGGCGCGGTAGGCCTCCGGGGTGCCGAGCGCGAGGGCGAGGGCGCCGATGCCGGATCCCACGGCGATCGAGACGTTGGTGACGGCGCGCAGCACCGCGCGGGCGCCGACGCGCGCCTCCCCGGTGAACGCCCGGGCGATGATGGCGCTGCGTGTCGAGTTCGCGGCCTGCTCGACCGCTCCGACGCTCACCGCGATGACGAGGGCGGTCGCGACGTCGCCGGCGAAGACGTAGGCGATGAGCCCGACGCCGTCGGCGATCGAGAGCCCGATGAGCAGTCGTCGGGCCCGCACGCGGTCGGCGAGCCATCCGCCGGCGAACGACGAGAGCACCCCGGCCGCGCTGGCGAGCGTCAGCACCAGCGCGACCTCGTGCGCGGGAAGCCCGACGACGAACGTGAAGTACAGGACGGTGACGGTGAGGAAGATCCCGCGTCCGACGCGGCCGATCATGGTCGCGACGACGAGAGCGCGCAGCACCGGGTCGGTGAGCGAGGACATCAGGCGGGTGGCGGATGACGGTCGTGCGGGAGCGGTGGTCACCACTCAGTTGTCGCAGGCGGGCCGCGGCCGAGGAATCGATGTAGCGTTGTGCTACATGTTGCGCTACGTGCTCGACGAGCAGGACGTCGCCGCCGTCCGCTTCGGCATCTCCCCGCTGTGCGAGCTCGGCCTGTCGCTCCGCGCCGTGCACGCGCCCGAGTGGTTCCCGTTGCAGTTGCCGTGGGTCCGGCGCACCGAGGCCGCGCGCGCCGACCTCGACCACGAAGCGCTCGACGCGCTCATCGACGACCGCATGTGGACACCCGACTTCCTCAACCCACGACCGTCGTCCCCGCTCACCCGGCTCGACGACGAGTTCGCCGCACTGCGCGACCTGCCGTCCGAGCGGTTCCACGCCGACCTCGTGGCGGTGCACGGCCGCGTGCCCGACGCGCTCGCGGGTCCGCCGGGGGCGGCGATCGGCCGCATGGTCGCGGCGCTCGAGGAACTCTGGGCGGCGAGCTTCGCGCCGTACTGGTCGCGCATGCGCGCGGTGCTCGAGGCCGACGTCGTGCACCGCGGGCGGCAGATCGCGCAGCAGGGGCTCGGCGCGATGCTGAACGGGCTCACCGCGACGGTCGACTTCGACGGCGACGTGCTCCGGGTGCGGCTTCGCGACCCGCGCGACCGCACCCAGGCGATCGTGGGCACCGGCCTCACGCTCGTGCCGACCATGTTCACCCGACGGGCCTCGGCGCCCGTCGGCGACGGGCCGCCCATGCTCATGTACCCGGCACGCGGGCAGGGGGCCCTGTGGGAGGCGGAGCGCGTCGCGAATCCGGCTGCGCTGGCCGGCATCCTCGGCGACACCAGGGCCTCGCTCCTCGCGGCGCTCGGCGACCCGGCGTCGTCGACCGAACTCGGCGTCCGCTTCGGCGTCACGCCGAGTGCCGTGAACCAGCACCTGCGCGCGCTCCGGGACGCAGGCCTGCTCGTGAGCACGCGTCACGGCCGGAGCGTCCTCTACCTGCGCAGCGCACTGGGCTCGGCGCTGCTCGAGGGTGCGGTGCCCGCGTCGTGACCGGGCACGTGGACCGATCGTCCGGGGCCGGTCACGTCGGATCGTCGGCCACGCGCAGCACGAGCTTGCCGCGCACGTGGCCCCCGCCGAGGCGCGCGTGGGCGGTCTCGCCCTGCTCGAGCCGGAAGACCTCGTCGACGTGCACGCGGATCGCGCCGTCGTCGACCAGACGCGAGATCACCGACAGCGTGCGCGCGTCGGGCGAGACGACGAAGCCGGTCGCGCGGACGCCGCGCGCAGCCGCCTCCTCTGCCATGGTCGGCCACGACTTGGTGGGCACGTTGACGATGAGTCCGCCGCGGCGGACCACGTCGAGCGAGCGCGTCCCGGTGTCGTCGATGACGTTGCCGATGAGGTCGATCACGACGTCCTGTTCGCCGGCGACCTCCTCGAAGCGCTCCGAGGTGTGGTCGATGACCCGGTGCGCGCCGAGCGAGCGGAGGAAGTCGGCGTTGCGCGGCGACCCCGTCGCCGTCACCTGCGCACCGAAGTACGACGCGAGCTGGACCGCGAAGTGGCCGACCCCGCCGGCGCCCGCGTGGATCAGCATGCGCTGTCCGTCGTGGGCGCGCGCGACGTCGACGACCGCACCCCACGCCGTCAGCGCGGCGCAGGGGATCCCGGCCGCCTCGACGAAGCCCGTCCCGATCGGCATCGGCGCGACCGACATCGACGGGATGCTCACGACCTCGGCGTAGGTGCCCGTCATCCGCGGGACGCGGCCCATGCCGTAGACGCGATCGCCGACCTTCAGGGGATGCGCGGCGTAGGGGACCTCCTCGACGACGCCCGCGAAGTCGAGGCCGAGGATCGCCGGGTACGACGGGATCGCGGCGGAGACGCCGCGGCCGAGCTTGGTCTTGCGATCGATGGGGTTCACGCCTGCGGCGACCACCCGCACGAGCACCTCGTCCTGCACGCGGAGCGGCTGCGGGACGTCCGCCATGCGGAACACCGCGCCCTCGCCCGTCTCGTCGACCACCAGAGCCCGCATCGATTCCCCCGTCCGCTCGCCTCCCGTCCGACCATTCTGCGGCACAACGGGCAGCCTGGGACCGCGGACTCGAGCGGAACGGATGCGCCCACCGTCGGGGTGCCCGCCACTGCCGAGGATGCGACCGCGGCGGCGGCCCGGGTTGCGGTTCAGGCGAGCGGACCCGGCCGGTAGAAGGAGCGGTCGGGCGCCGTGCCGACGCCGGCCGCCGCGGCGCGCCCGGCCTGCGGCCGCATCGCGTCGAGCAGCATGCCCGCGAGGCGCACGAGCTGCGCGATCTGGTCCTCGTCGCGGTCGACCCATCGGCACTGCGGATCGCCGACCGGCACGAAGCCGTCGTGCTGCTCCCACACGACGAGGGTGCGCTCGGCGCCGAGCACGTACTGCTGCCACCACACCTGCCTGAGGTAGCCGCGGGGGATGCCGCGCCACGGCTTCGACGTGGTCTTGATCTCGCAGAGCTCGAGCGTGCCGTCGCCGAGCACCTTGAGCCCGTCGGGCGTGGCGAGGTGCCGACGGTCGGACTCGGCGTGGAAGAGCAGGCTCGACGGGGCGATGCCGTGCTCGGCGCGGGCCCATCGGGCGATGACCGGCTCGCGTTCCCTGCCGTGGTCGGTGTACCGACTGCCGCCGAATCCGCGACTGCGCCCGTCGTAGAGCTTCTCGTTCGCCGCCGCGCGGACGGACGACTCGGACGCGAGCTTCGCGGCATCCGTCGCCGTCACGCCCTGTGCGCGCGCTCGGAGCCACGCCACCCGGTCGCCCGAATCGGCGACGACGCGGGTCTCGTGCGGCAGCGGCGGCTGGCGCAGCGCCGACGCGACGCGGGGTGCGACCGACTCGAGGTCGAACAGCGCGAAGGGGGTGTCGGTCACCCGACCACGGTACCCCCGGCCGCCCCCTGGCGACGCGCGCGGCGGACGCGCGGCGCTACTTCACCGCGCGGAGCGCACCGCCCGCGGACTGGGCGATCATCGCCTCGATGTTCGCGGGGGACAGCGAGTGGTGGATGGCGAGCATGCTCGCGCCCAGGACCGCGGCATCCGCGCCCGTCTGCGACAGCGTGATGTGCAGCGACTCGGTCGCGAGCGGCATCGAGCGACGGTAGACGACCTCGCGCACGCCGGCGATGAGGTGCTCGCCCGCCTCTGCCATCGACCCGCCGAGGACGATGACGGACGGGTTCATCAGGCTGAGGCAGGTGGTGAGCACCTCGCCGATGTCGCGGCCGGCCTGCCGGACGGCCTGGATGGCGTTCACGTTGCCGTTCTTCACCAGGTCGACGACGTCGCGCGAGTTCGTCGCGGGGATCCCGGCAGCCGTGAGCGCCCTCGCGATCGCGCTTCCCGAGGCGAGCGCCTCGAGGCATCCGAAGTTGCCGCAGTTGCAGGCGATCTCGGCGCCGCGCGAGACGTAGACGTGGCCGATGTCGCCCGCGGTGCCCTGGGCGCCGCGCTGGAGGAACCCGCCCGAGATGACGCCCGCGCCGATGCCGGTCGCGATCTTCACGAAGAGCAGGTGGTCGGTGTCGGGCCACGCCTTCTCGCGCTCGCCGAGCGCCATGATGTTCACGTCGTTGTCGACGAGCACGGGAACGTCGATCTCCTGGCGGATCCACCCGGCGATGTCGAAGCGGTCCCACCCGGGCATGATCGGCGGGTTGATCGGGCGACCGGTGCTGAACTCGACCGGCCCGGGGACGCCGACGCCGATCGCGAGGAGGTCGCCCGTGCGCCGGCCCGAGTGCTCGATGAGCTCGCGCGTGACCGCGATGACGGCGTCGAGCACGACGCGCGGGCCCTCCGACACGGCGATGACCGAGTTGGCCTCCTCGATGATGCGGCCGGTGATGTCGGCCAGTGCGACCCGGATGTGCGAGGCGCCGATGTCGACGCCGACGACGAACCGCTCGCTCGCCGTGATCGCGAAGAGCGAGGACGGCCGCCCGCCGGTCGAGGCGGCCTCGCCGACGGGGCCCACGAGGCCCAGGTCGGTGAGGGCGTCGATGCGCATCGCCACGGTGGTGCGGGCGAGGCCCGTGATCGAGGCGAGTTCGCTCCGAGTGCGCGGTTGACCGTCGCGCAGGATCTGGAAGAGATCGCTCATCGCGGTCGAGCCCAGCGCGTTCACGTGGGGTCGCGCGTCGGCGTTCGCACTTACGTCAACCATCCGTCGATTCTCCCATACTCTTCGACATAACTCGCATGCACATGCATCCACCGGAATACGCCCGGCGCCGCGTGGGCGCGGCTAATGGGACTTCGAGCCCTGCCCCGCGAACCGCTGCTGCAGGAGCACCGCCACCACGATGATCACGCCCTTCGCGACCGCCTGCACGGAGGTCGAGAGGTTGTTCTGCGTGAACACGTTCGTCAGCGTCGCGAAGATCAGCACGCCGAACACCGTGCCCGTGATCGTGCCGCGTCCGCCGACGAGGAGGGTGCCGCCGACCACGACCGCGGCGATCGCGTCGAGCTCGTAGAGCTGACCGTGCGTCGAGGTCCCCGCCGTCGTGCGGCCGAGGATCATGACCGCGGCGATGCCCGCCGTCAGTCCGGCCAGCGCGTACAGGTACATCGTGTGGCGGCGGACCGCGAGGCCCGCGAGGCGAGCCGCCTCGCGGTTGCCTCCGATCGCGACCGTCCGGCGGCCGAACGTCGTGCGGTTGAGGAGGATCCAGCCGGCGACCGCGACGAGCACGAAGATCCAGATCAGCATGTCGATGCCGAGCAGGTCCATGTTCATGAACTCGATGAACTCGGGGATCCGCACGACCTGGGTCGTCCGGTTCGCCAGGATCTCGGCGAGGCCGCGCGCGGCCACGAGCATCGCCAGCGTCGCCATGAAGGCGACGACCTTGCCGTAGGCGATGACGAAGCCGTTGAGGAAGCCGGCTGCGAGGCCGACCGCGAGGGCGGTGAAGACCATCACGAGCCAGGTCGAGTTGTCGGCGAGCGCCTGGACCGCGGACAGCGTCGCGACGACCGACGCGAGGCCCATCACCGAGCCCACCGACAGGTCGATGCCGCCGCCGATGATGACGAACGTCATGCCGACCGAGATGACGCCGATGATCGAGGCGAGGCGGACGATCACGAGGATGTTGTCGATGTTCGTGAAGCGGTCGCCCGCGGTGATCGCGCCGACGACGAAGAGCGCGGCGAGGGCGAGGATCAGGCCGAGGTTGCGGCCGACGGAGCCGCTCAGCAGGCTCCGCGCGGTGAACCGGCGCCGCTGCTGCGGCTCCGGCGATACGGGGCCGGATTCGGCCCGGGCGATGGTCGGGGACTGGGACTCGCTCACGCGGAGGTTCCTTTCATGACGAGGTCGAGCACCTGGTGCTCGTCGATCTGGTCTGACTTCACTGTCGTCAGGATGCGGCCGTCCCCGACGACGAGGACGGTGTCGGCGAGTCCGAGCACTTCCTCGATCTCGCTCGACACGACGACGACGGCGTCGCCGTTCGCCGCGAGCTCGCGGATGAGGGCGTAGATCTCGGCGCGGGCGCCGACGTCCACGCCGCGCGTCGGCTCGTCCAGGAGGAGCACGGACGTGCGGTTCACGAGCCAGCGCGCCAGCAGGATCTTCTGCTGGTTGCCGCCCGAGAGCGTGCGAGCCGGACGGTCGGGATCGGCCGGGCGGAGCTCCAGCGCGTCGATCTGCTCGGCGGCGATGCGGCGCTCGCGGCGTTCGTCGACGAACCCGCCGCGGGCGAACCTCGCGAACGAGGACAGCGTGACGTTCCGGAAGATGGGCTCGTCGAGGAGGAGGCCCTGGCTCTTGCGCTCCTCCGGCGAGAGCCCGATCCCCGCTCGCACCGCGTCGCGGACCGAGCCGCGGCGCAGCTCGCGGCCGTTGGCCCGGACGGTGCCGGAGGTCGCGCGCCGCGCGCCGTAGATCGTCTCGAGGATCTCCGATCGGCCGGAGCCGACGAGGCCCGCGAGTCCGACGATCTCGCCGGCCCGGACCGTGAAGCCCACGTCATGGAAGACGCCCTCGAGCGAGAGGCCATCGACCTCGAGCGCCTGCGGCGCGTCGTCGGGGATCGGCGTGGCCGGCGGGAAGACGTTCTCGACCTCGCGGCCCGTCATGCGCCGGATGAGCTCGGAGGTCGGCGTCTCGGAGACGTCCAGGCCGTTCGCGGTGCTGCGACCGTCCTTCAGGACCGTGATGCGGTCTCCGATCTCCCGGATCTCCTCCAGTCGATGCGTGATGTACACGACCGCGATGCCCGCGTTCGTGAGCTCGCGGACGACCCGGAAGAGGTTCTTCACCTCCTCGCCGTCGAGCACGGCGGACGGCTCGTCCATGATGATGAGCCGCGTGTCGTGCGAGAGCGCCCGGGCCATGCTGACGATCTGCTTGTTCGCCGCGCTCAGCGTCCCGACCTCGCGCGACGGCGGAAGGTCGCCGTGTCCCAGTCGTTCGAGCAGCCGCCTCGTGCGCTCGTTCGCCTCGCCCGCGCGGAGGAAGCCGCCCATGGAGAGTTCGTGCCCGAGGAAGATGTTCTCGGAGATGGTCAGCCCGTCGACGACGTCGAGCTCCTGGTACATCGTGGCGATGCCGAGCTCGATCGCGTCCTGGGGGGAGTGCAGCGAGACCTGCTCGCCGTTCCACTCGATCGTCCCCGAGTCGGGGACGTGCGCCCCGGCGAGCGTCTTGATCAGCGTCGACTTGCCTGCGCCGTTCTGCCCGAGGATGCAGTGGACCTCGCCCGCGACGATCTCGAGGTCGACGTTCTTCAGCGCCTGCACGCCGGAGAAGTTCTTCGAGATGCCGCTCATGCGGAGTAATGCCGGAAGATGGTCGTCTTTGATCACTCGAAAATCATAACCGGAACTCGCGATGTCGCAAGTGGTTTCGCCGAATCCGGTCGAGAATCCTCCGACGCGCGCGGCCGGGCGTCGGGATGAGTGGCTGGCCACTTATAACGCGACACAAACATAAGTTGCGCAGATACGGCTACCTTCTGCTACGCTCACGAAACGTCAGCGTGGACTCCGTTGGGTGTGGTGGCACCCGGATGGATACGAGGTCCATCTGGCGGTGCTGCGTCACATCCAAGGAGAGGACTACACGAATGAGTGTCACCCGCACTTCACGAGCCCGCATGCTGGTCATGGCGGGCGCATCCCTCGCGGTCGCCGGCCTGCTGGCCGGCTGCACGGCGGGCGGATCCGAGTCGAACATCACGGAGAACCAGAACTCCGCCGAGGAGAACGCCGAGGCCGGCGACACGGTCGTCATCGGCTTCTCGGGCCCCGCGGCCGACCACGGCTGGCTCGGAGCGATCAACTCGGCGGCCATCGCCGCCGCCGACAGCTACCCCGACGTCGAGCTCCGCGTCGCGGAGGGGACGAACGACGCCAACCTCCAGATCAGCCAGGTCGAGACGTTCGTCAACGACGGCGTCGACGCGATCGTGCTGCTGCCCACCGACGGCGCCGCGCTCACCGAGGCGGCGACCGCGGCGATGGAGGCCGGCATCCCGGTCATCAACGTCGACCGCGAGTTCTCGAGCCCCTTCGCCGCACGTGCGACGATCCTGGGCGACAACTACGGCATGGGCGTCAGCGCCGGCACGTACATCTGCGAACGGCTCGAAGGGCAGGACGACGCGGTCATCGCCGAGATCGCCGGCATCGACTCGCTGCCGCTGACCCAGGACCGCTCGGCGGGCTTCGCCGACGCCCTGTCCGACTGCGGTCTCGAGGTGACCAACCGCGTCGCCGCGGACTTCACCATCCAGGGCGGCGAGGCCGTGACCTCGCAGCTGCTCTCGGCCGCGCCGGAGATCGACGCGATCTGGAACCACGACGACGACCAGGGCGTCGGCGTCCTCGCGGCCATCGACGCCGCCGGGCGCGACGAGTTCTTCATGGTCGGCGGTGCGGGCAGCGCGAACGCGATGCGCGCCATCCAGTCGGGCGACTCGGTGCTCGAGGCGACGGTCATCTACCCGTCGACGCAGGCGGCCGACGGCATCGCGCTGGCCCGCCTGATCGCGCAGGGCAAGACGATGAGCGACCTGTACACGCCGAGCGTCGCCAACCGGATCGTGCTCGACGCACCGGTCGTGACCTCGGACAACGTGGACGACTACATCCAGTTCGCGTTCGAGTCCTGATCCGAACACCACGAGGCTGGGCGCCCCTCGGGGCGCCCAGCCTCCCCTACCCAGAAAGGCAGCTCGATCTGCATGCGTGAACGACTCCGCGTCGCGATGGTGGGCAACGGTTTCATGGGGGCCGCCCACTCGCAGGGATGGCGCGTCGCCCCGAGGTTCTTCGACCTCACGGTCGAGCCGACGATGGACGTCCTCGTCGGCCGAGATCCGGATCGGGCCGCCGCCTCCGCCGAGAAGTGGGGCTGGCGCGAGTCCGCATCGGACTGGCGCGACGTCGTCACGCGGGATGACGTCGACGTCGTCGACATCGTCACCCCGGGAGACAGCCACGCGGAGATCGCCATCGCCGCCCTCGAGGCGGGCAAGCACGTGCTCTGCGAGAAGCCGCTCGCGAATTCGTCGGCCGAGGCCGAGGCGATGACCCGGGCGGCCGAGGCCGCTGCGGCGCGCGGCATCCGTTCGATGGTGGGGTTCACCTACCGGCGCCTCCCGGCGACCGCCTTCGCGCGGCACCTCATCGCCGAGGGGCGCATCGGCGAGATCCGTCACGTGCGCGCCTCGTACCTGCAGGACTGGCTCGTCGATCCTGCGTCGCCCATGACCTGGCGGTTGCAGAAGGACCGGGCCGGATCGGGTGCGCTCGGTGACATCGGTGCGCACGCGGTCGACATGGCCGAGTACCTCACCGGGGTCCGGGTCGCCGAGGTGTCGGGGCTGCTCGAGACCTTCGTCCGACAGCGGCCGATCGCCGGCTCCTCGTCCGGAGGCATCTCGGGCGGCTCGACCGCCTCCGCCACCGGCGTCGGGGAGGTCACCGTCGACGACGTCGCGTTCTTCCACGGGCGCTTCGCGTCGGGCGCGCTGGGTTCGTTCGAGGCATCGCGCATGGCGACCGGCCGCAAGAACGCCCTGCGCGTGGAGGTGTCGGGATCGCGTGGCGCGATCGCATTCGACCTCGAGCACCTCAACCGCATCGAGTACTACGACGCGACGTCGCCTGCGAGCGAGCAGGGATTCACGTCGATCATCGTCACCGAGCCCGAGCACCCGTGGGTCTCGGCATGGTGGCCGGCAGGCCACCTCCTCGGCTACGAGCACGGCTTCGCGAACCAGGCGAGGGACTTCGTCGAGGCGATCGCCACGGGCGCCGACCCGAGTCCGTCCTTCGCGGACGGCCTCCACGTGCAGCGGGTGCTCGACGCGGTCGAGGAGAGCGCCGCATCCACGGGCGCGTGGGTGGGGGTCGCCGAGCCGGCCCCGGTGGCCGGCTGACGCGGGCACGATCGGCTCCGGGTCCGCGAACGAGGGGAAGGTGCGGGATGTCGTCCACCGGATCCGTGCGGCTCGGCGAACGGGCCGGTCGGCGAGCCGAGGGGGTCGATGGGGCGATCGGTGGAGCGCACGAGGCCGAGCACGGTGCGGCCGGGCTCGCCGGTCGCGTCGAGACGGCCGTCGCGCGTGCGCCGGCCGCGACGGCGACCGTCTGGGCCGCCCTCGCCGCATCCGCCGACGACCAGCCGGAGCTGCTGGAACTCATCGACGGGCTCGCCGCGCAGCGCGGGGGGAAGTACGTCCGTTCGAGGCTGGCCGCTGCGGCCTACCTCGGCATGGGCGGCGCGGACGCGAAGGCCTGCGACGGGCTGTCCGCGGCAGTCCAGCTGCTGCACCTCGGGCTCTGCGTCCACGACGACCTGATCGATGGCGACGACCGCCGTCACGGTCGCCCGAACCTGTTCGGCGTCACGCGCGAGACGCTGCGATCGATCGGCGCGGCATCGACGGCCGAGCACCGGGCGGCGTCGGCCGCCGTCCTCGCCGGCGACCTCGCGATCGGGGAGTGCATCGGAGTCCTCGCCCGCGTTCCGGTGCAGGACGGGATCCGGGTCTCGCTCGTGCTCGAGGTCGTGACCGCCCTCGGGCGGGCGGTCTCGGGCGAGCTCATGGACGTCCGCGGGGAGGGGCTCTCGCCCGAAGCGGCTCGTCCCGCCCGCACGGCGGAGCTCAAGACCTCCGGCTACAGCGTCGCCCTGCCGCTCCGTCTCGGCGCCCTGGCGTCCGGGCGAGCGGATGCCTCGGCGCTCGCCGCGCTCGAGGAGTTCGGTCGGCACCTCGGGGTCGCGTACCAGTTCATGGACGACGAGCTCGCGGTGTTCGGCGACCCGGAGCGGACCGGCAAGTCGACGAGTTCCGACATCCGGTCGGGCAAGCGCACGTTCCTGCTCCAGCTCGCGTACGCCGGCTCGTCGGAGCAGCAGCGGGCGAGCCTCGACCGCGACGTCGGTCGGGCGGACCTGTCCGACGCGGGCGTCGAGCGGGTCCGCACCGTCATGCGCGACAGCGGCGCGCTCGAACGGCATCGCGCCTGCATCGTCCGTCGGGCGGCCGATGCGGTGGCGGCGCTCGACGGCGCCGGGCTTCCCGGGGAGCTCGAGGCGTACCTCGGGGTGCTCGCCCGGAGCGTGCCCGGCCGCTCGGCCTGACTTTCAACTGAACACGAGCGAGTTATCGCCAAAGCAATGCAACTTCTGATTGACCGAGGATTCAAGCTCGGCTAGCTTCGAGATCGGGCCACGGCGCCCACGCGCAACGGTGCACAGGAATGGAGTTCGACGATGAACGAAGGACGGACCGGGATCTGGTTCGTGGGCGCTCGAGGGAGCGTGGCGACCACCGCGACCGTGGGCCTCGCCGCCCTCGCAGACGGGATCGTGGCACCGGTGGGGCTGACGACCGCGGGGCCCGAGTTCGACGGCGTCGCGCTCACGGCGTTCGGCGACCTGGTGGTCGGAGGCCACGACGTCGACGACACCCCGCTCGTCGAGCGCGCACGCTCGCTCGCCGCGGGCGGAATGCTGCCCGCGCGGATCGTCGACGCCGTCGGCGCCCGGCTCGACGCCATCGATGCCGACATCCGCCTGCTCGCCCGCACCCCGCGCGGCACCCAGCGCGAGGAGATCGAGCTCCGCGCCGCCGACATCCGCGACTTCCGGGAACGCCACGGCCTCGCCCGGGTCGTGGTCATCGACGTCGCCTCGACCGAACCGCTCCCCGCCGACCGACCCGAGTTCCACGACCGCGCCGCGCTCGACGCGGCGCTCGACGACCCTGCCTCCGAGTCGCTACCCTCGAGCACGCTCTCGGCGATCGCCGCCGTCGCCGGCGCCGGCGCGCCCTACGCGTGCTTCACGCCGTCCCTCTCGCTCGGCATCCCGGCGCTCCGCGACCTCGCGGCGGACTCCGGCGTGCCGATCGCCGGCCAGGACGGCAAGACCGGTGAGACGCTGCTCCGCACGGTGCTCGCGCCCATGTTCGCGTCGCGCGGCATGCGCGTGCTCTCCTGGGCCGGTGCCAACCTCCTCGGCGGCGGCGACGGCGCGACGCTCGCCGACCCCGCCGCGGTGCAGTCGAAGCTCGTCTCGAAGAACCGCGGACTGAACGACCTGCTCGGCGACGACGTCGTGACCCCGCTGCACATCGACAACGTCCCCGACCTCGGCGACCTGAAGACGGCGTGGGACCACGTGCACGCCGAGGGCTTCCTCGACACCCGGATCACGCTGCAGACCACCTGGAGCGCCTACGACTCGACGCTCGCCGCGCCGCTCGTGATCGACCTCGCGCGACTGCTCTCGCTCGCCGACGGCGCCGGCGTCACCGGCCCGGTCGCCGAGCTCGGCTACTTCTTCAAGGACCCGTGGGGGAGCGACGAGCACGCGTTCGCCCGTCAGGCCGACGAGCTGGTCTCGTGGGCGCTCCGGACGGCGGTCCGGAGGTCCGCGGCGCAGGTGGCGTGACGTGGACGCACCCGCGTTCCTGCAGCTGGTCCGCGCGCCCGCCGGCCTGACGGTGCTCGGCGACGCGACCGCGGGCATGGCCGCGACCGGGCGTCGCGGCATCCTTCCCCGTCTCGGACTGCCCGTCGCCTCGGTGCTGCTCTACTGGGGCGGGATGGCGCTGAACGACGCGGCCGACGCGGAACTCGACCGCGTCGAGCGCCCCGAGCGGCCCATCCCCTCCGGCCGGGTGACGCGGCGCGCGGCCCTCGCCACGGCCGGCGCGCTGACCGCGGCGGGGATCGCCGTCGCCGGTCTCACCGGCGGCCGGTCCTCGCTCGCCGTCGCCCTCCCGCTCGCCGGCTCCATCTGGGCGTACGATGTCTCGGCCAAGCGGAACGTGCTCGGCCCGTTCGTCATGGGCGCCTGCCGCGGGCTCGACGTGCTGCTCGGCGCGGGCTCCGACGGCGCTCGCGTCGCCGCGCGCCCCGCGCTCGTGATGGCCGGGCACACCGCGAGCGTCACGGCGCTCGCGCGCGGCGAGGTGCACGGCACGAGTGCCGCGGTGGCGGCGGCCGCCGCGGTCGTCACCGCCGGGTCCGCCGCCGCCGCCGTCCGGCCGAGGGCGGATGCCGCGGGCGTCGTGTCGTGGGTCGCGGCCGCCCGGTTCGCGCTCCCGACCCTCCGTGTACAGGCCGGCGCCGTGGGCACGCCGACCGGTCCCGTCGTCCGCGACGCCACGCGCCGGGGGATCCTCGCGATGGTGCCGCTGCAGGCGGCGCTCACGGCCCGCGCCGGTCGCCCGATCGACGCGGTCGTGCTCCTGGCGGTCGACGCGCTCGGCATCCTGCTCGCGCGGCGCGGCGCGAAGGGGCGTGAGATCACGTGACCGGGTCCACGACGCTCGTCCGGCCCGTGCTGGGCTACGGAACGAACGGGCTCGCCGACCACCCGCTCGGCGCGGCGCTCGACGTGGTGCAGCGCACCGGGTACGGCGCGGTCGCGCTGACCCTGGGGCATCCGCATCTCGACCCGTTCGCGGCCGGATGGCGCGACGACGCGCGGCTCCTCCGCGACGACCTCCGGGAGCGCGGCCTCCGGGTGGTCGTCGAGACCGGCGGGCGCTACGTGCTCGACCCCTTCCGCAAGCACCGCCCGAACCTGCTCGACGACGACGTCGAGGCCGAGCAGCGCGTGGCCTTCCTCGTGCGCGCGATCGAGATCGCCGAGGTCCTCGGCGCCGACTGCGTCTCGCTCTGGTCGGGCGTGCTGCCCGACGGCGTCGGCCCGGCGGGCGCCTGGCGTCGGCTCGTCGAGCGGATGTCCCGGCTCGTCGTCGCAGCCCGGGACCACGGCGTGCGGCTCGGCTTCGAGCCCGAGCCGGGCATGCTCGTCGAGACCGTCGCCGACGCGCTGCGGCTGCGGGCCGAGCTCGGCGATCCGCCGGAGTTCGGCATCACGGTCGACCTCGGCCACTGCGTGGTGGTCGAGCCCGGCGGGGTCGAAGCCGCGCTCCGCGCCGCGGGCGACCTGCTCGTGAACGTGCAGGTCGACGACATGCTGCCGCACGCGCACGAGCACCTCGAACTCGGAACGGGAGCGCTCGACCTCGAGCTCGCGTTCCGCACGCTCGCCGAGCTCGGGTACGGCGGGGTCGCCGCCGTCGAGCTGCCGCGCCACTCGCACGCGGCGCCGCGCCTGGCGCGCGAGAGCATGGCACGGCTGATCGAGGTCATGGAGGGGATCGGGTGAACCGCATGGACGAATCGATGGGACCCCGCGCCGGAGCGCCCGGGATGCGCGGGGGTGCGGGGGCGACGCTGTCGCGGGCCGGCGCCCCGGCGATCGTCGTCGCCGACGAGCTCGAGACGCGCTACCGGAGCGGCGACACCGACGAGCGGATCCTCGTGCTCGGCGTGCTCGACCGGATCGTGGCGGAGCAGCCCGCACCCGACCTCGTGCGCGCGGTCGGCGTCGAACTGGTGCGCGACGCGCTCCGATCGAACGACCCGCGACTCGTCGCGGCCGCGATGGGCCCGTTCGCCGGTCGGCACCTCGGCGACCACGACTGGCGGCACGGGGTCGTGAAGCTCGTGTTCATGGGGGTGCCGCTCGCCGGCGTCGCCCGGCTCGACGAGCGGGCCGACGACGAGCTGGCCCGCATGGCCGCGGACCTCGCGGAGGAACGCGGGGCCGCCGGTCGCGCCATCCCCGACGACCTCCGCGCGCTGCTCCCTGCGGCCGCCGACGCATCCCTCGAGACAGGACGCTGACATGCGCATCTTCGACCCGCACATCCACATGACCTCCAGGACGACCGACGACTACGAGGCGATGTACGCCGCGGGCGTGCGCGCGGTCGTCGAACCGGCGTTCTGGCTCGGCCAGCCGCGCACGGGCGTCTCGAGCTACCTCGACTACTTCGATGCGATCACGGGGTGGGAGCGGTTCCGCGCGTCGCAGTTCGGCATCCGCCACCACGCGGCCATCGCACTGAACCCGAAGGAGGCGAACGACCCGCGCTGCCGCGAGGTCATGCCGGAACTCGACCGGTACCTCCGGCGCGAGTCGGTCGTGGCGGTCGGCGAGACCGGCTACGACTCGATGACGCCCGAGGAGGACGAGGTCCTCGAGGCGCACCTCGACCTCGCGATACGCCACGCCCTGCCCGTCGTCGTGCACACGCCGCACCGCGACAAGAAGCACGGCACGCAGCGCACCCTCGACGTGGTCGCGAACTCGGGCATCGCCCCCGAGCTCGTCGTGCTCGACCACCTGAACGAGGTCACGGTCGACCTGGTCGCCGAGCGCGGCTGCTGGATGGGCTTCTCGATCTACCCCGACACCAAGATGGACCCGGGTCGCATGGTCGCGATCCTCCAGCGGCTCGGAACCGAGCGGATGCTCGTGAACTCCGCCGCGGACTGGGGTCGCTCCGACCCGTTGCTCACGGCGAAGACGGGTCGGGCCATGCTCGACGCGGGGTTCACCGACGCCGAGGTCGACACCGTGCTCTGGGGCAATCCGGTCGCGTTCTACGGGCAGAGCGGCCGGCTCGACGTGACCCCCCTGCCCGGATTCGAGCTCGGCGGGGAGGCCGAGCTCTTCGAGGGCAACTCGATCCTGCGCGGTGCCGCCGCGGTGCCCGCCGGGGCGGGGGCGGACTGAGGATGCACCTCTCCTACTGCACCAACGTGCACCCGGCCGAGGACCTCGACGGGGTGATCGCGCAGCTGCACGCCGCGGCGGGTCCGATCCGCCGCGCCGCCGGCCTCGACCTCCTCGGGGTCGGCCTGTGGCTGCCCGCCCCGCTCGCGGCGCGGCTCGCGAACGAGACCGCCGCGCTGGCCCGCCTGCGCGCCGCGCTCGAGGAGGAGGGGCTGGAGGTGCGCACCCTGAACGCCTTCCCGTACGAGGCGTTCCACGCCGACGTCGTGAAGCTCGGGGTCTACTCACCCGACTGGACGGATCCGGCCCGCCTGGACTACACGATCGACGCGGCGCGAGTGCTCGCCGAACTGCTGCCCCCGGGCGGCGAGGGCAGCATCTCCACGCTGCCGCTGGGGTGGCGCGAGGGGTGGGATGCCGCGGCCGACCGCGCAGCCACGGCCGCCCTGGTGTCGCTCGGCGCCGAGCTCCGCGCCATCCGTGCGGAGACCGGACGCGTCATCCGCCTCGCCATCGAGCCGGAGCCGGGCTGCGTGCTCGACGACGTGGCCGACACGGTCGCGTGGCTGGACGCGCACCGCCAGCGGATCGACCTCGAGCACGTCGGGATCTGCCTGGACACGTGCCACCTCGCGGTCTCGTTCGCCGACCCGCGCACCGAGGTGGAGCGGATCGCGTCGGCGGGCATCCGGGTCGTGAAGGTGCAGGCGTCCGCGGCGCTGCACGTGGATCGGCCGGGCGCCCCGGCCGCACGCGCCGCGGTCGCCGGGTACGCCGAGGACCGCTACCTTCACCAGGTGCGCGAGCGGGCGGCGAACGGTCCGATCCGCGTCGACGACCTCCCCGAGGCGCTGGAGGTGCTGCCCGCGTCGGCGCCGTGGCGGGTGCACTTCCACGTGCCGCTGCACGTCGAGCCGGAGCCGCCGCTGCGGGCGACCACCGAGGTGCTCGAGGCCGCTCTCGACGCGGTCGTCGCAGTGCAGCCGGTGGACCAGCTCCACGTCGACGTCGAGACGTACACGTGGTCGGTGCTCCCGGGCGTCGATGCCGAGCATCCGCTCGACCTGGTGGACGGCATCGCCGGCGAGCTGCGGTGGGCGTCGGCCCGCCTGGCCGAGCGGCAGGGGCAGCCGGCATGACCGCGAAGGTGCTGCTGCTCGACGTGGTCGGGCTGACCGCCGACGCGTTGCGGTCCATGCCGCGCCTGTCGCGGATGGCGTCCGCCGGTTCGCGTGCCGAGCTCGGCACGGTGCTGCCCGCCGTGACCTGCTCGGTGCAGTCGTCCGTGCTGACCGGGCGGATGCCGTCCGGGCACGGCGTCGTCGGCAACGGATGGTACTTCCGCGAGCTCGGCGACGTGCTGCTGTGGCGGCAGCACAACCGTCTCGTCGCCGGCGAGAAGCTCTGGGAGACCGCCCGGCATCGGACCGGGGGCGCGTACACCAGCGCGAACCTGGGCTGGTGGTACGCCATGGGCGCGAGCACCGACCTCACCGTCACGCCCCGCCCGATCTACCACGCCGACGGCCGCAAGTCGCCCGACTTCTACGCCCGCCCGCCCGCCCTGCACGACGAGCTGCGCGACGCGCTCGGCGAGTTCCCCCTCTTCCAGTACTGGGGACCGACCGCGAGCATCCGCTCGACGCGGTGGATCGTGGACGCCACCCGACGGGTCCTCGATCGGCCCGATGCGCCCGAGCTGACCATGGCGTACCTGCCGCACCTCGACTACGACCTGCAACGACACGGCCCCCACGCCCCCGAGGCGACCCGAGCCGCCGCCGACCTCGACCGGGCGATGGCCCCGCTGCTCGACCAGGCCGACGCGCAGGGCGTCACCGTCGTCGCGCTCGCCGAGTACGGCATCGCCGCCGCCGATCGCCCGGTCGACGTCAACCGCGCACTCCGCCGCGAGGGACTGCTCGAGGTGTACGTACAGGACGGCCGCGAGCAGCTCGATCCGTGGACCTCCCGCGCGTTCGCCGTCGCCGACCACCAGGTCGCGCACGTCTACGTCTCCGACCCCGCCGACGTGCCGCGCGTGGCCGCGATCCTCGAGGGCCTCGACGGCGTCGACGAGGTCCTCGACCGCGCAGCGCAGGCCCGGTACGGACTCGACCACGCCCGGTCGGGCGAGCTCGTCGCGGTCGCCGCGCCGGGCGCATGGTTCACCTACTACTTCTGGCTCGACGACGCCGCCGCGCCCGAGTACGCGCGCGGCGTCGACATCCACCGCAAGCCCGGCTACGACCCGGCCGAGCTGTTCTTCGACCCCGCCGACCGCCTCGCGAAGGCCAAGGCGGCGGGCAACCTCGCGCGGAAGGCGCTCGGGCTGCGCTACGCGATGAGCACGGTGCCGCTCGACCCGTCGTGCGTGCTCGGCACGCACGGCCGGCTGCCCGACTCGGCGGCCGACACCCCCCTGCTGCTGAGCTCCGACCCGGCCTTCCTCGACGGCGCCGGCGACCGCGTCCACGCGACCGCGGTCCGCGACCTCGTGCTCCGCCACCAGGGACTACTGGGCGAGCGGATGCCGCAGCCCGCCGGGCACGACCGTGTCGCGCCCAGATGACCACCGAACCCCGAGAGAGGATCCGAGCATGACCGACACTCCCGCCACCCACCCCGTCACCCTGTTCACCGGGCAGTGGGCCGACCTGCCGTTCGAGGAGGTCGCTCGCCTGGCCTCCGAGTGGGGCTACGACGGCCTCGAGATCGGCATCGGCGGCGACCACCTCGACACGAAGCTCGCCGACGAGGAGCCCGGCTACCTGAAGGAGAAGCAGGAGCTCCTCAAGCGCTACGGCCTCGAGGTCTACGCGATCTCGAACCACCTGACCGGCCAGGCGGTGTGCGACGACCCGATCGACTTCCGCCACCAGGCGATCGTGCGCCCCTACACGTGGGGCGACGGCGACCCCGAGGGGGTGCGGCAGCGGGCCGCGGAGGACCTCAAGCGCACCGCGCGGGTCGCGCGCAAGCTCGGCGTCGACACGGTCGTCGGCTTCACGGGCTCGAAGATCTGGCAGTACGTGGCGATGTTCCCGCCCGTGCCCGCCGACGTGATCGACGCGGGCTACGAGGACTTCGCGAACCGGTGGAACCCGATCCTCGACGTGTTCGACGACGAGGGCGTGCGCTTCGCGCACGAGGTGCACCCCTCCGAGATCGCGTACGACCACTGGACGAGCGTGCGCACGCTCGAGGCGATCGACCGCCGCCCGGCGTTCGGCTTCAACTGGGACCCGAGCCACATGATGTGGCAGGGCGTCGACCCGGTCGGCTTCATCTGGGACTTCCAGGACCGGATCTACCACGTCGACTGCAAGGACACCCGGATCCGGACGGCGAACAGCCGCTCCGGCATCCTCGGCTCGCACCTGCCCTGGGGCGACCCGCGGCGCGGCTGGGACTTCGTCTCGACCGGGCATGGCGACGTGCCGTGGGAGGACGCGTTCCGCGCGCTCGACGCGATCGGCTACACGGGCCCGATCTCGGTCGAGTGGGAGGACGCCGGCATGGACCGCCTGCACGGCGGCCCGCAGGCGCTCGAGTACGTGCGCTCGCTCATCTGGCCGCGCCCGACCGCGTCGTTCGACGCCGCCTTCTCGAACCAGTAGCGGGCGGAGGCGCGCGTCGGCGCGGACCGCCGCTCGTCCTGACCGTCCGACCGTCTCGAGCGGTCAGTACCACTTCGCGAACGACTGGTAGCGCGAGAAGCCGGACGGGGAGTCGACGTCACCCGGCGGCCAGAAGCCGTCGGCGAGCCAACCGTAGGCGAACTGGAACCCGCCCATTCCCGTTGAGAACGCAGGCTCGGCGGCCGGATGGCACATGTGCCCGCAGTAGTCGGCGACGGACGAACCGAAGGTCCGGGCCGACTGGGCATGCCCGACCGTGGCGTACTGGCTCCCGGGCATGCCGAGGTCGGTGCCGCCGAGCAGTTCGTGCACTGCGCGATGGTCCGCATGCAGGTTCTCGTAGCCGGTCGCTCCGTCGTTGAAGAAGCCGGCACCGATCACGTCGCCCTCCACTCGGGTGGGGAACCGGTCGGCGAGGCCCCGCGCGACCTGCATGGCCCACAGGACCTCATCGACCGTGAGGGCGCCCATGTCGAATGCCACGACGGCAGCGTCCGATCCGACGGCGACCTCGAACCCGTCGGCCACGACCACGGTTCCGGCCTCGTCGCGGCTGAGCGGGACGGGCACCTCGCGGCCGTCGAACGTGATCGGGCCGGCCGTGAGCCGTTCCGCCTCGCCGACCTGTCCGAGCCCGGCGGCGTGCACGAACTCGCGCCAACTGTCCATCCGGTGCTGCTTGCAGCGGTCCGAGTACGGCACGCCGGTCGGCTGCGGCTGCGGGAGGTACTGGAGTGACATCCAGGGATTGTCGACCGGCTCACCGTCGCAGAACCGCGTGGATTCGCCGGTCGTGAGCACGACCAGCACGTCGTACCTGCGGGGGTCGCGTACGCCCGAGATCGACCACGCCGCGAACTCGTCGTCCGGGTGCGCGATCAGCGTATAGCGGAGCACCCGTCCCGAGTCGGGCAACCACCACGACACGCGTCGGGCCGCATCGACGGTCGCTCGCGGCGCGGCGCCCGGGGTGACCAGGAGCAGCGGGCTGCGCCGACTGCCCGCCAGCGCGCCGGCGGCGATGCTGTCCGGGAAGGTCGCGCCCGTCGCGAGCAGCAGGCTGGACGTGGTCGCCGTGAAGAACCGTTCGGCGACCGCGGCCGCGGTGGCGTACCGATCGTCTCCCGCAACGCGCTCGACACGTCCGCCGGTGATCTCGGCGATGCGCAGTGCGACCTCGTCGCCCACCACGTCCGGCCCGCCGACGATGTGGACCACGTCCGGGTGGAGCCGACGCAACTGGTCTTCGCTCGCGGACGGCACGGTGGTCCGCGTCACGAGCAACGTCGGAGCGTCCTCCACCGCGGCGGCGGGTCCGGCGGCGAGGGCGTCGGGGAAGTTCGCCCCGGTCGCGGCGAACACCGCGCGGGCGCCGCCGAAGAACTGCCGGACCAGCGCCGCCGCCGTGCCGAAGCGATCGGCACCGGCGATACGCGCGATCTCGGCATCCGGCAGGACCCCGCGAATCGAGTCGAGCACGCCCTCCGACACGGCATGGGTTCCGCCCACGACCCACACCCGCTCCGGAGCGAGGCGCGACAACTCCGCCGCGACGGGCGCGGGCAGTCTCGTCGACCGCGTCAGCAGGACGGGCCCGCCGCGGGCCCCGGCCACGCCGGATGCCGCCAGGCCGTCCGGGAAGTCCTCGCCCGTCGCGACCCAGACGTCGCCCACGCCCGGTCGGACGTCCTGCGCGAGCGCGACCGACGTGAGGTAGCGGTCCGGTCCCGCGGATCGTTCGGGTGAGCGATCGGCCACCGATGCGATCGTCGAGAGTGCGAGTTCCGGGAGGACGTCCGCCCCGCCTGCGGCGACGACCGAGCCGACGACGCGATTGCCGGCCGGTGCCTGCTGGCTTCCGGCTGCCAGGGACCGGTCGGTCGAGGTCGTCGCGACCATCTGCTCGAGCACGGTGCTGGGCAGGTCCGGGGGGCCCGGGTGCGACGGGGGATCGTCCGGCCTCGGGGGCGGTTCCCGTGCGGCCGCATGCGGTGGAACCGGCGGATCCGTCGGGGCGGCTTCGGCGACGTGGGCCGAGGTGAGCGGCGCGGGCACCACGGTGGCGATGGCGAGCGCCACTGCGATCGCCCCGCCGGCGGCGATCAGCCCTCCTCGCATGTCCGCCTCCGATCACGCCCGGGCGGAGCCACGGCGTCGATGCGTTCGAGCGCACTCGCCGTGCAGGTCACCGCCGCGATCGGCGGGCTCGGGTCGCCGATGCCGGTTTGGATCCTCGGGTCGAAACTACGCCGGCACGGGGTGTCGCGATGCCCCCAAGACGGGCCACACCGGACGTCGCGGGCGTCCGCCGGCACGCGGGGCGCACGTACGATCGAGCTCATGCGACCCGGACCGACGACCTCGCGGCGCGCACCGCGCGGCGCGACCCGACCATCGAGCCGAGGAGCGAAGCCGGGACGCGATCTCTCGCGACCGCTTCCCGCCGCGCTCAGCTGGGGCGTGCTCTCGGCGTTCGCGGCCGCGCTCGCCCTCGGCCTGATCCTCGACGTCGTCCCGTGGTGGCTCGCCGCCTGGTACGGCGCGGCGAGCCTCGTCGCCGTCGCGGCGTACGGCGCCGACAAGGCAGCGGCGCGGCGCGCGGCGCCGCGGGTCGCCGAGCAGACCCTGCACCTCGTCGATGCGGCGGGCGGATGGCCCGGTGCGCTCGTCGCCCAGCAGCTCTTCCGGCACAAGACGCGCAAGCGCAGCTTCCGTCGGGCGTTCTGGGCCACCGTCGTCGTCAACGTGCTGCTCGGCGTCGGCGTGGTCGCGCTGCTCGGCTCGCCCGCCCTCGTCTCCGGCGGCATCACGGACCGACTCGGCGGCTAGGGTCTCAGGTCCCAACGGCACTCGTTCGCCCCGTGGTAGCGTCCGCGCGGAATCGGCCGTCGGATCCGCTCGGCACGTGGTCGGGCGAACCGGCGCCGGCAAGGGGGAACACCATGCATCGTCATGCCCGGGTACGCACCAGGCTGACCCGACTCGCCGCACTCGCCGCCTCCGCCGCCGTCGCGGTGGCCCTGACCTCGGTCGCGCCCGCCGCAGCCGCCCCGCCCTCGGGCAACAACGGGGGCAAGGACATCGCCTCGACGACGGAGAACTACGTCACCACCTTCTATCCGATCTGGTTCACGCACTTCCAGACCACCGCGCTCCCGGTGCCGGTCAACCACTTCATCGGGCCGACCAAGATCTCGCCGGTGTACCAGGCGGTCGTCGCCATCAACGACGACACCCTCTACGCGAGCACGCCGCTCGACGTCAGCGGGGCCCCCGTCGGCGTCGTCGTGCCGGCCACGCCGGTCGCCTACTCGGTCCTGCTCGTCGACCCGTACGGCAACGTCTACCCGTCGGGCATCCCGTCGCGGAAGGCGGGCGAGGGCACCCAGACCATCGAGTACGCCCTCATCGGACCGGACGCCTCGGACGACCTGCTGGGCGCCGAGGTCGTCCGGCTGCCGCTGGACCACATGATCATGATCTTCCGCGTGGACAAGCACATCGGCACGGAGGACGTGACCACCGAGGCGGAGGAGTTCCGGAAGGGCATCCTCGCGAACGGCGTCCCGACGGCCGTCAAGCCCGTCGAGGAGTTCGGGGTCCCGGTGAAGACGATCGCCGACGACCTCGTCCGCCTCGCCCCGATCGAGTTCCTGCGCCAGACGCAGGTCGCGGTGGCCGACGACGGCTGGACCCCGCCGCTGAACCGGCAGGAGCAGAAGCTCTCCGACGACTTCGACGCGCTCTTCGGCGACGGGTCGAGCCTCACGGATGCCGAACGCGCGCAGTTCGCGGAGGGCGCCCG
Organism: Agromyces kandeliae; assembly: GCF_009674665.1. Taxonomy (GTDB): domain Bacteria; phylum Actinomycetota; class Actinomycetes; order Actinomycetales; family Microbacteriaceae; genus Agromyces; species Agromyces kandeliae. The sequence goes on along the minus strand of NZ_WKJD01000010.1, from coordinate 31,257 downwards.
CGCGGCGCACGACGCCCTCATCGCCAATTACCTCGACCATCGGGGTGCGACGAACTGGACCCACTTCACCAACATCGGCGCGTGGAAGAAGAACGTCCTCGACCGGGCGTCGATCACCGAGTTCTGCCAGTACTGCAACACCATCGAGACGGCCGCGTACTACCACGCGTTCTACGACGGCAACGGCGCGCCGCTCGACGGGTCGAACCCGGCCGGCTACGTGCTGACCTTCCCGGCCGATGCGATCCCGGACGCGGAGCGCTTCTGGTCGGTCACCGCGTACACGCCGAACGCGATCCAGCCGATCCCGAACGACATCGACAAGTACCTCGTGGCGAGCTACACGGAGGGCCTGGAGACGAACCCCGACGGCTCGATCTCGATCTACCTGGCGGTGACGCAGCCCGACGGCGTGCCCCAGGCGAACTGGCTCCCGGTGCGCGACGGCGCGTTCAACGTGATGCTGCGCGTCTACGGCGTCGTGCCGAAGAGCGACATCGCGAAGGACAAGTACCTCCCGCCGGCGATCCAGCTGCGCTGAGGCGACGGCCCGCGGCGCCCGCCCACTGCATCGGTGGGCGGGCGCCGCTATGCGGGCGAAGTGCGACCGCCGCCGTGCGGATGGCCCGGAAGGGCCAGGTGCGGATGGCCCGGACTCGCGATGCGCCCGGGGCCGGAACGGAGTGGACTCGAAGCGTCGATCGGCCCCGCTCGGGGCCGGAGAACCAGGAGTCATCATGTCCACCGCCTTCGCACCTGCACCCGTCGCCTCCGCCGTCGCGGCACCTCCGCTCGTCGCGGCCGACACGGTGGCTCCGCCCACGCCCGCGGCGGACGCGACGACCGCGCTCGCGTACGCCTCGATCGCGCACGGCACCGCGCGGGGCCACTACCGCGTGCTGTTCGAGGCGGGCCCCGTCGATGCGCCCGCGTTCGCGGCGCTCGCGGGCGTCTCCCTCGGGGAATCGCGCCGCTGGCTGGCCGAGCAGCTCGAACTCGGCCTCCTGCGCCCCGTCGCCGCGACCGCCGAGGTGTACCTGCCCGGCGAGTTCGTGCCGGTGCTGCTCGACGGGCACGGCCCGGCCGCGCTCGCTGCGCCGCGACGCCTGTTCGCGGAGCACGCCGACGAGCTGCCCGAGGTGCTCCGAACGCTCTGGACGGCGACGGAGGATCCCGCGGACCACGTGTCCCGCGGCATCGACCGCCTGTGGGCGCGGATGTTCGCCGTCGGCCGCTGACCGGCCGGCCCGAGTCCCCGCGCACTGGCCCGAGCATCCCTCGTCTTCCTAGACTGGGGCCGTGGAGGCCGAAGACCAGGTCATCCGGTACGCCGAGCACGACGGCGCGTCCATCGCGTGGTCCGCGATCGGCGACGGTCCTCCGCTGGTGCTCGGGGGATGGTGGTGCAGCCACCTCGACCTCGACTGGCGCCAGCCCCGGTTCCGGCGCTTCGCGTCCGGTCTCGCTCGCGGTCGCACGATCATCAGGTACGACCGGCCCGGAACCGGTGCCTCGGATCGGGGCCGGTTGCCGCCGGGCACCCTCGACGAGGAGCTCGCCGTGCTCGAGTCGGTGCTGGCCGCCGCCGGGGTCGCGCGGGTGTCGCTCTTCGGCGCCTCGTCGGGCGGCGGCGTCGCCTCGCGCTTCGCGGCGCGGCATCCCGACGCCGTCGACCGCCTCGTGCTCTACGGCACCTACGCCAGGGGTGCCGACCTCGCCCCTCCTGCCGCACGCGACGCCCTGCTCGCCGTCGTGCGGCAGCACTGGGGGATCGGCTCGCGGGTGCTCTCCGACCTGTTCGAACCCGACGCGACGGCCGCGGAGCGCGACGAGTTCGTCGAGTTCCAGCGTCGGGCCGCGACGCCGGAGGCCGCCCTCGCCTCGCTCGCGGAGGTCTACGCGATGGACTCGACGGCGCACCTCGGCGAGGTCCGGGCGCCGACGCTCGTGCTGCACCGACGCGACGACCGCGCGATCGCGTTCGCGCTCGGGCGGGACGTCGCGGACCGGATCGCCCACGCCGCGTTCGTGCCGCTCCAGGGCGAGGACCACTTCCCGTGGCGGGGCGACACCGACGCGATCGTGCGCGAGACGCGTCGGTTCCTCGGCGACCGGGTCGAGCCGGCCGGGGATGCCGAGGCGTCCGCCCCCGGCGACTCGGGTGCGCCGGCGAGCGGAGCGCCCCACCTCACCGACCGCGAGCGCGAGGTGCTGCGGCTCGTCGCCCGCGGCGAGACCGATGCCGAGATCGCCGCGCACCTCGTGCTGTCGGTCCACACGGTCCACCGGCACGTCGCCAACATCCGCTCCCGCCTCGGGGTGCCCTCGCGAGCCGCCGCGGCGGCCTGGGCCATGCGCGCCGGGCTCATCTGAGTTCGCCGCATCGCGCGGGAATGGGCGGATGCCGCGGCCGGAGGGCGGGGCCGCGGCATCCGCCCGGTCGGCTACGCCCGCTCGGTCACCGTTCCGTGCGCGAGGTGCAGCCGACGTTCGGCGCGCCTCGCGACGGCCGAGTCGTGGGTCACGATCACGAGCGTGAGCCCGCGGTCGCGGTGGAGGCCCTCGAGGAGGTCCATGATCTCGTCGCGCGTCTGCTCGTCGAGGTTGCCGGTGGGCTCGTCTGCCAGGAGCACGTCGGGCTCCTTCACGAGCGCGCGGGCGATCGCGACGCGCTGCTGCTGGCCGCCCGACAGCTCGCTCGGGACATGGTGCGCGCGGTCGGCGAGCCCGACCGACTCGAGGGCCGCGGTCGCCCGGCGACGGCGCTCCTCGGCCGGGACGCCGAGTGGCTCGAGCGCCGTCTCGACGTTCTCCTGGGCGGTGAGGGTGGGGATGAGGTTGAAGCCCTGGAAGACGAAGCCGATCTCGGTCGCCCGCATGCGGCCGAGCTTCGCGTCGGGCATGCCCGACAGGTCGGCCTCGCCGAGCGAGATCCGGCCCGTCGTCGGGCGGTCGAGCGCGCCGAGCATCTGCAGCAGCGTGGACTTGCCGCCGCCCGTCGGGCCCTGGATCGCGACGAGCTGGCCGGTCGGGATCGACAGGCTCACGTCCTTCAGCGCGTGGATCGTGCGCTCCTTCTGGCGGTAGGTCTTCGAGACGTTCTCGAGCGTGTACATGAGGTGGTCCTTCTCTCCGGTGTCCGGTGGTGCGGCGACGGATGCCGCGGGGGTCGGTGGGTCCCGTCGGCCGCGTCAGGCCACGCTGCGCAGCGCCTCGGCGGGGCGGAGCCTGCTCGCGCGCCATCCGCCGATCGCGCCGGCGAGGAGGCCGCCGAGCACGGCGAGGCCGACCGCCATCGCGACCACGGAGAGCGTCACGGGGGCGCTCAGCACGACCTCGGTCGACTGCTGGGTCGCGGCGAACGGTCCGCCCCCGCCGAACCCGCCCTCGCCGCCGGGGCCGGCGGCCATCGGTGCGGACGTGGTCGCGAGGCTCGGCGAGATCGCGTTGATCACGGCGATGCCGATGAAGCCGAGCGCGAGGCCCGCCGCGCCGCCGATGAGTCCCTGCACCAGCGACTCGCCGGCCACCTGCCCGACGATGCGTCGGTTCGACCAGCCGATCGCCTTGAGGGTGCCGAACTCGCGGGTACGACGCGTGACGCCCTGGATGGTGAACAGGATCGCGATGAGGAACGCGGCCGCGAGCACGGCGATCGAGAGCCAGAGGCCGAGGCTCGAGATGAGCGACGACGCACTGCCGAGCGACCCGGAGACGCTGGCCGCGAGGTCCTCCTGCGTGCTCACGGTCTGGTCGGGCAGGGCCTCCTCGAGGTCGGCCTTCACGGCCGGGATGTCGGACGCCGACGCGGCCTGCACCGAGATGTCCGAGACCAGGCCGTCCATGCCGGACAGCGACTGGGCCACGTCGAGCGGGATGTAGGCGTTCGACGCGGTCGCGGCATCCGCCGACGTCGAAGCCACGGTGCCGACGACCTCGAACCCGGTGCCGCCGAGGTCGATGGTGTCGCCGACGGCGACGCCCTCGGTCGTGGCGTACTCGGCGTCCAGCACGGCGACGTACTCGCCCGTGTGGCCGGAGTCGAGGCCGCGCCCGTCGGCGAGCTCGACGGCACTGAGCGGCCCGATCGCGTCGGCGGCGGGATCGACGCCGGTCACGGTCACGCTCGTCACGTCGAACGCGCCGCCGCCGAAGCCCCCTCCTCCGCCCTCGCCGGGCGCGGGCATGGTCCCATCGCCTGCTGCGGCCTGGTCGCCCGCCGCCTGGTCGGTGGGCGGCTCGGGCAGGTCGCCGTCGAAGGTGACGTTCGTGAGGCTCAGGGTGGCGGATGCCGCGGCCACGCCGTCCACGCCCTGAACCGTGTCGAGCACGGACGCGTCGAACGTCGAGGTGCCGCGATCGACCGTCAGGCGCGAGTTGCTGAGCGTGGTGCCGTCGTCGGTGGTCTCGCCGTCGTCGGTGCCGAACTCGAACCGCACGCCGGGTCCGCCGCCCTCGCCCTCCTCGGGCGGGCCGGCCGCCTGCGAGATCGTGAGGTCGGTGCCGACGCCGTAGACGGACTCGAGCACGGCGGCCTGCGCGTCGCGCACGCCGGTCGAGACGGCGTCGACGATCATGACCAGCGCGATGGCGAGCGCCATCCCCACCGCGATGATCGCGGTCTGCCGGCGGCGCCCGGCGAGCTCGCGCCGGAGGTAGGTGAAGAACATTCGGGGTCCTCATCTGGTCGTTCGGCCCGCGGCGATCGCGGGCCCGACTCGGACGCTACGAACGTGGGCTGTGCCGTACCGTTGCCGCCCCTATGGATCGCGTATGAACCGGCGGAGGCCATGGTTCATTGCGAGGTCACAGGCCGCGTCCGCTGGGGTCATAGGAAGCGCACAGGATTTCCCGCATACTCGGAAGGCATGAGCATGGAGACCGGCACCGGAACCGCGCACCGTCCGCAGATCGCGAAGGCGGACGGCAGCGCCGTGCGCGTCCTCGTCGTCGACGACGAGAACTCCCTCACCGACCTCCTGAAGATGGCGCTCCGCTACGAGGGGTGGGAGGTGCGCACCGCGTCCGACGGCCTCGGCGCCGTCCGGGCTGCGCGGGAGTTCCGCCCCGACGCGATCGTGCTCGACATCATGCTCCCGGACATCGACGGGCTCGAGGTGCTGCAACGCGTGCGCGCGGACGGCACCGAGACGCCGGTGCTCTTCCTCACCGCGAAGGACTCGCTCGACGACCGCATCGCGGGGCTCACCGCCGGCGGCGACGACTACGTCACCAAGCCGTTCAGCCTCGAGGAGGTCGTGGCGCGGCTGCGCGGCCTGATCCGGCGATCGACGCTGACGCTCGCGCAGGCCAAGGACCCGGTGCTCCGCGTCGGCGACCTCTCGCTCGACGAGGACTCGTACGAGGTCGAGCGCGACGGCACGCCGGTCGAGCTCACGGCGACCGAGTTCGAACTGCTCCGATTCCTCATGCGGAACCCCCGGCGCGTGCTCTCGAAGGCGCAGATCCTCGACCGCGTCTGGAACTACGACTTCGGCGGCAAGGAGTCCGTCGTCGAGCTGTACATCTCCTACCTGCGGAAGAAGATCGACGCGGGCCGCGACCCCATGATCCACACGGTCCGCGGTGCGGGCTACATGCTGAAGGCCGCGGGATGACGCACCCGGGCGCTCCGGGGTACGCGTCCGCCGCACGGCGTGCCGCGTCCGAGCGGGCGCGGCCGACGGATGCCGCGGGCGACGCCGTCGCCGGGGGCGACTCGTCGGCGGCCGGCGCCGGCGACGGAGCCGTCGTGCGCCGTCGACGCGCGCCGCAGACGCTCCGGCGCCGACTGCTCTTCGTCATCGCCGCGCTCGTCGTGCTCGTCAGCGCGATCGTCGGCCTCGTCAGTGTCGCGTCGCTGCACAACCAGCTCATGGCGCGCATGGACGCGCAGCTCGTCCAGGCGACCGACCGCGCGGCGCGGACGCTGGGCGAGGAACGCGAGGAGGGCGAGGACCACGAGGATCGCGTGCCGCTCCCGCCCGAGGGCGCAGAGGCGCTGCTCCGCATCCCGGGCCAGCCCGTCGGCGCGATCGCGGCGCTCGTCACCGATCGTGCGGTCGTGACGTTCGGCGCGATCGACGAGGAGGGCGAGTTCGTCGATCCGCCCGAGACGATCGCACCGGTGCTCGCCTCGGTGCCCGCCGACCGGACACCCGTCACGGTCGAGCTCGACGAGCTCGGGGAGTACCGCGCGATCGCCGCGCCGACCGACGGCGGGTTCTCGTTCGTCGTCGCCTTCCCGCTCACCGAGGTGAACGCGACGACGGCCCAGCTCGCGGTCACCGTGGGCGTGGTCGCGATCGCCGGCCTCGCCGCCGCCCTCGTGCTCGGCGCGGTGATCGTCCGGCGCGCGCTCGTGCCGCTCGACCGCGTCACCGAGACCGCGACGCTCGTCTCCGAGTTGCCGCTCGCGCGCGGCGACGTGGAACTGCCCGAGGAGGTCCCCGTCGACGACGAGCGGACCGAGGTCGGGCGGCTCGCGACATCCTTCAACCGCATGCTCGGGCACGTCGCCGCATCGTTGTCGGCTCGCGAGCAGTCCGAGCGCAAGGTGCGCCGGTTCGTCGCGGACGCCAGCCACGAACTCCGCACGCCGCTGGCCTCGATCCGCGGCTACTCCGAGCTCACGCGCATGCACGGCGGCGAGTTGCCACCCGACGTGGTGCACGCGCTTGGCCGCATCGAGTCCGAATCGCTGCGGATGACGGAGCTCGTCGAGGACCTGCTCCTGCTCGCGCGGCTCGACGAGGGGCGCGAGCTCAGGCGGGAGCCGGTCGACCTCACCCGGCTCGTGATCGACGCGGTCGGCGACGCCCAGGTGGCGGCGCCCGACCACGAGTGGCGCGTCGAGGTGCCCGACGACGAGGTGACCGTGACCGGCGACGCCAGCCGCCTGCACCAGGTCGTGGCGAACCTCCTCGCGAACGCGCGCGTGCACACGCCCGACGGCACCGAGGTCGTCGTCCGCGTGGCCCGCGTGCCCGTGGCATCCGGGTCGCCCGCACCGGCCCGCGTGCGGGTGACGGTCACCGACGACGGACCCGGCATCGACCCCGCGGTGCGGGCGAGCCTGTTCGAGCGGTTCGCGCGCGGTGACGCCTCGCGTTCGCGCCGGGCCGGGAGCACCGGCCTCGGCCTGGCCATCGTGAAGGCCGTCGTCACCGCGCATCGCGGAACCGTCGAGGTCGCGAGCGAGCCCGGCCGCACGGAGTTCGCCGTCGAGCTCCCCGCCTGACGGACGGCCCCTGCCGCCCTTCCCGCGCGGCAGCGAGATGACGCGAACGGTCGGATCCCGGCTTCCGGCCGACGCTTCGCGTCACCTCGCCGGCGGGCGGAGGGGAGGGGCGTCAGCCGGCCGCGACGATGCGCAGCACGTCGGCCAGCGAGCGCAGCTCCTCGACCGAGCGTCCCGCCAGCGCGTTGCGGAGTCGCGCCTGGTTCGCGGCGCGCACGCGCGCGATCCGGTCCCGGGCGGTCGACGTCGGCACGAGCACCCTGGCACGTCCGTCCCGCTCGTCGGCACGGCTCTCGACGAGACCGAGCTCCTCGAGCTGCCGGATCTGGCGGCTGATGGCGCTCTTGTCCATGTCGTAGAGCTCGGCGAGCGCGTGGGCGTTCGTCGAACCGGCGCGCACGATGCTGCTGAGCAGCTTGTAGCCCGCGGGCTGGAGCTCCGGGTGCACGAGCTTCGCCGACTCCGCCCACACGATCCGGGCGCGGTTGAAGACGATGCCGAACTGGTCCTCGACGGCCGCGATCGCGGCGTCGAGCTCGGGGTCGGCGGTCATGACGGCCATGTTAGCGACGCGACCCAGAGGCATCCGTGCCATCCGCCGCGGCGACCGAGCCGGTCGCTGTCGAGACGAGCTCGCGGCGCGCGCCCGCCTCGAAGGACTCGGCCGACGGGACCGCAGCGCCGATCTCGGCCTCAGCGAGGTCGATGACCGCGTCCTCGGCCTCGTCCGCGAGCGACTCCGCCGCGGTCTTCGTCGAGAGCGACCGGTTCGGCAGGAACGCGATCGCCAGGAGCGAGAGCACCGCGAGCGGCACGGCGATCCAGAACACGTCGGCGATGCCGTGGCCGTAGGCCGACTCGATGACGACGCGGATCGAGTCCGGGAGCTCGTGCACGTTGGGCACGGCGCCGCCCGCGAGCCCCTGCAGCGCTTCCGCCTCCTCCGGCGTCGAGGGCACGAAGTCCGCGAAGCCGGTCGAGACGTGCTCCCGCACCTGCGTCGCGAGGAGCGAGCCCATGATGGTCACGCCGATGGTGCCCGCGATGGACCGGAAGAAGTTGACGTTCGACGACGCCGCGCCGAGCTGCGAGACCGGGGTGTCGTTCTGCACGACGAGCGTGAGGTTCTGCATCACCATGCCGAGTCCGGCGCCGAGCACGACCATCGCGACGCTCACCCACGCGTAGTCGGTGTCGTAGCGGAGCGTCGTCATCAGCGAGGAGCCGGCGACGATGAGCGCGGCGCCGACGACCATGAATCCCTTCCACTTGCCGAACCGGCTGATGAGGGCACCGATGAGGATCGAGGCGCCCATCTGGCCCACGATCAGCGGGATGGTCATGAACCCGGACTCCGTCGGGGTCGCGCCGCGTGCGAGCTGGAAGTACTGGGCGAGGAAGACGCTCGTCGCGAACATCGCGACGCCGATGGCGATCGACGCGACGACCGCGAGCGTGAACGTGCGGTTCCTGAACAGGGCCATGGGCACGATCGGCTCGGCCACGAAGAACTCGACGATGACGAAGGCGATGAGGAATGCCGCGGCGATGCCGATCATGACGAGGCTCGCCACCGAGTCCCACTCGAACTGGTTGCCGCCGAGCGTGACCCAGACGAGCAGCAGCGAGACCCCGACGGCCATCAGGATCGCGCCGGCGTAGTCGATCTTCACGGCGCGCTTCGGCAGCTGCGGCAGGTGCAGCGTGAGCTGGATGAGCACGAGCGCGATGATCGCGAGGGGCAGCGGCAGGAAGAAGTTGGCGCGCCATCCCCACGCGTCGGTGACGACGCCGCCGAGGAGCGGGCCGCCGATCGTGGCGACGGCCATGATGCCGCCGACGACGCCCATGTACTTGCCGCGTTCGCGCGGGGAGATGATGAGCGCGACGATGATCATGACGAGGGACATGAGGCCCCCGGCGCCGAGGCCCTGGATGACGCGGACGGCGATGAGCGTGGTCGTGTCCTGTGCGAACCCGGCGATCGCCGTGCCGACGACGAACAGGCCGATCGCGAGCTGGAGCAGCACCTTGCGGTCCACGAGGTCGGCGAGCTTGCCCCAGATGGGGGTGGAGACGGCCGTCGCGAGGAGGCTCGCGGTGATGACCCAGGTGTAGGCGGCCTGGTCGCCGCCGAGGTCGGCGATGATGCGGGGCATCGAGGTCGAGACGACCGTGCCCGAGAGCACCGCGACGAACATCGTCACGATGAGGCCCGAGAGGGCGATGAAGACCTCGCGCGGCGTGCGCGAGGGTGCCTCGGCCGAGGCGGTGATGGCTGCTGCTGACAAGAGCGTGTCGTCCTCCGAGAAAGTTGATCGGGATCAACCATAGAAAGATAGTTGCAGAATGTCAACTTTGGATCTCGGTCAACTATTCCCCGCCGCCGTGCCGGCGATTTGGCCGCGGTCGAGGCATCCGTTATGGTGGTCTGAGCCGAAGACCGCTGGTTGTCGTGTTCGCGTGCGAATTCGACCGAAGTCCTGTGAGAACAGGTGCCCGCGCAGGTGTGACGAAGACTTTCCACTCTTCCCGAATGGTTCGAGCTCCGCGCGTCTGCGCCGGAGCTCTTTTTCTTTCCCATGAGTTTGCACCAGCGCTCCGAGGCCGTGCATCGCCACCGCGGTGCACGTTGGAGACACAAGGAGTGGCCATGGCGAACAAGGAAGCCTCGGTTGCCGAACTCACGAACCTCTTCGAGAGCTCGACCGCCGTTCTGCTGACTGAATACCGCGGCCTCACGGTTGCCCAGCTCAAGCAGCTGCGCACGTCCATCCGTGAGGACGCGAGCTACGCCGTGGTGAAGAACACGCTGACCAAGATCGCGGCGAACAACGCCGGCATCTCGTCGTTCGACGACGAGCTCGCCGGTCCGTCGGCGATCGCATTCGTGCACGGTGACCCGGTCGCCGTCGCGAAGGCTCTGCGCGACTTCGCCAAGGCGAACCCCCTCCTCGTGGTCAAGGGCGGCTACTTCGATGGCAAGCCCCTGACCGCCGAAGAGGTAGGCAAGCTCGCCGACCTCGAGTCCCGCGAAGTGCTCCTGGCGAAGCTCGCCGGCGCCTTCAAGGCCTCGCTGTTCGGAGCCGCATATCTGTTCAACGCACCGCTGTCGAAGGCCGTTCGCACGGTCGACGCGCTGCGTGAGAAGCAGGAGTCCGCTGCGTAGGCGCGAGCCTCTCAAGCGGTGAGTTACCAGGAAATCTAAGGAGAAGAATCATGGCGAAGCTGTCCACTGAGGAGCTGCTCGAGCAGTTCAAGGGCCTGACCCTCATCGAGCTCTCGGAGTTCGTCAAGGCGTTCGAGGAGACCTTCGAGGTCACCGCGGCCGCCCCGGTCGCCGTTGCCGGCCCGGCCGCCGCCGGCGGTGGCGCCGCTGCCGAGGAGGTCGAGGAGAAGGACTCGTTCGACGTCATCCTCGAGGCTGCCGGCGACAAGAAGATCCAGGTCATCAAGGTCGTCCGCGAGCTCACCTCGCTCGGCCTCGGCGAGGCGAAGGCCGTCGTCGACGGTGCTCCGAAGGCCGTGCTCGAGGGCGCGAACAAGGAGACCGCCGACAAGGCGAAGGCCTCGCTCGAGGAGGCCGGCGCGACCGTCACCCTCAAGTAATCCTGCGCGCTCGCTCGAGCGCCGGACCTTGAGGTGACCTGCGTCACCTGAACACACGGATGCCCCGTGCCGATTCGTTCGGCGCGGGGCATCCGTCGTCTCGCCGCAGTCAGTCGTGCTCGCTCCGCACGAGGAGCGCCTCGAGCCCGGCGTACGTGTTCGGGCCGGGGACGCCGTCGATGGGTCCCGAGTACCCGCCTCGCTGGGCGATGCGCTGGAGTCCGCGCCAGGTGTTCGGCCCCGGGACGCCGTCGACGGGTCCCGTGTAGCCGGCGCCGGCGAGGATCGTCTGGATGCCTCGCCAGGAGTTCGGCCCCATGACGCCGTCGTAGGGCCCGAAGTACCCGCCGATCCGACCCATGGTCTGGAGCGCGCGGTAGGTGTCCGCGTCCGGGACTCCGTCGACCGGTGTCACGTAGCTGAACGGCGAGAGCAGCCGCTGCACGCCCATCCAGGACTGCACGCCCATCACGCCGTCGATCGGCCCGGCGTAGCCGCCGAGCGCCGCGAAGCGCTGGAGCGCCCGCCACGTGTTCGCGCCGGGTGCGCCGTCGATCGGGCCGGTGTACCCGTACCCCGCGGCGAGTCGCTGGAGCGCCCGCCACGTACTGGGTCCGGGGCTTCCGTCGTTCGGGCCGTCGTACCCGCCTCCGCGGGACAGCCGCTGCAGTATGAGTCCTTCCGTGCTCATCATGCCCTCCTTCATCCGAGCCGGGCCTCGTCGCCATCCGTTCGGTGCCGGATGACGGCCCACCCTGCGGACGCTACGGACGACCGGTTCGGGTCGTCACCGGGCTGACCCTGAGATCGACCCCTCGGCGACGGCTCAGCGCGCGACGAGGGGCCGCGCCGAGGGCGCGGTGGTGCTGCTGCGGATGACGAGCCGCGTCTCGAGCGGCCGGTCGAAGTCGGGGAGCCCGTCGGGTGTGACCGGATCGGCGTCGCCGGTCGGTTCGCCGAGGAGCCGCATGACGGCGTCGACCGCGTAGCGGCCCTGCACGCGTGGGAGCTGCTCGATCGTGGTCAGGCCGAACAGCTCGGCATGCTCGTGGCCGTCGAAGCCGATGATCGAGAGGGCGCCGGGCAGCGCCATCCCCAGACGCTCGGCCGCGCGCATCGCGCCGAACGCGATCTCGTCGGACGCCGCGAAGATCGCGGTCGGCCGGGTCGCCGGGTGTCCGAGGAGCTGGAGCGCGGCATCGTATCCGCCGGGGACCGTCATCTCCGCCTCGACGATCCCGTCCGACTCGCCGACGGGCCGCAGGTCCGCCTCGCGCATGGCATCGGCGAACCCGGCCCTGCGCAGCGCCTGCACGCTGCGCGCCGCGGATCCGGCTCCGGCGCCGGCGAGGTGCGCGATGCGCTCGTGTCCGAGGTCGAGGAGGTGCTCCGTGGCGAGTCGAGCGGCGCCGCGGTCGTCGATGGCGAGCCTGGGTGCGCCCGGGCCGGTGCCGCCGAGCGCGATGATGGGCTTGCCGCGACCCTCGATGACCTCGACCTCGCGCTCGGTGAGGTCGACGCCCACCGCGATGACCGCGTCGACCCGCTTGCGCGCCAGGAAGAAGTCGAAGACGCGGTCGCGCTCGGGACCGGCGAGCGCGAGGTTGTACAGCGTGAGGTCGTACCCGGCGGCGAGGAGCGTCCGCTCCATGCCCTCGAGGACCTCGCCGAAGAACCAGCGGTTCACGAACGGGATGACGACGCCGACGTTCTTGGTCCGGCCCGTGACGAGGCTCGCGGCGTTCGGCGAGGCGATGTAGCCGATGTCGGCCGCGGCCTCGACGACGCGGCGCCGCGTCGCCTCGGAGACGTAGCCGCGCCCCGACAGCGCACGTGAGGCCGTCGACTTCGAGACGCCGGCCAGGCGCGCGACATCCGAGATCGCGGTCATCACGCTCCCTCCGTCGGGCTCGTGATCGGAGTGTACGCGAATCGCCGGAGGTGTGGAACCGGTGCCACAGCCGCGGCATCCGTCACGCGATCGTGACCCGGCCCACCCTTGCCCAGCGCCGCCGCGGTCGCCTAGCGTGGGGTCTGGAACCGGTTCCCGGTTCCGCCCTGCACCACACTCAACGAGGAGATGACATGAGACTCACACGGCATCGCCGTTGGGCGGCCCCCGTCGCGGTGGCCGCGGCGGCCGGCTTGGCGCTCACCGCCTGTACCGGCGACATCGCCAGCGAGGACGCGGCAGACGTCGACTGCTCGGACTACGAGGAGTACGGCACGTTCGACGGCGCGGAGGTCACCATCGGGGGCACGATCCTCGACCTCGAGGCCGACCGACTCGTCGAATCCTGGTCCGACTTCGCGACCTGCACCGGCATTTCGATCGACTACCAGGGCTCGAGCGAGTTCGAGGCCCAGATCGCGGTCCTCGCCGAGGGCGGCAACGCGCCCGACATCGGCTTCGTCCCGCAGCCGGGCCTCGTCCAGCGACTCTCGGACGGCGGATGGCTCATCCCGGCGTCGGAGGGCGTCGAGGCGAACGTCGACGAATGGTGGTCGGAGGACTGGAAGGGCTACGGCACGTACAACGACACCTTCTACGGCGCGCCGCTGATGGCGAGCATCAAGGGCTACGTCTGGTACTCGCCGGCGGAGTTCGAGGAGAAGGGCTACGAGATCCCGCAGACCCTGGACGAGCTCAGCGAACTGTCGCAGACCATCGCGGACGAGGGCGACCACAAGCCCTGGTGCGTGGGTCTCGAGTCCGGTGAGGCCACCGGCTGGCCCGGCACCGACTGGGTCGAGGACTACATGCTGCGCCTGCACGGCGCCGACGTCTACGACCAGTGGGTGACGCACGAGATCCCGTTCAACGACCCGCGCGTGGCCGAGGCCTTCGACGCGGTCGGCGAGTACCTGAAGAACGAGGACATGGTCAACGGCGGCATCGGCGACGTGTCGACGCAGATCACCGAGGCGTTCCAGACCGCCGGCCTGCCGATCCTCGACGGCTCCTGCTCGCTGCACCACCAGGCGTCCTTCTATGAGACGTTCTGGAACCCCGAGGGCGGCGACGAGAACACCGTGGCGTCCGACGGCACCGTGTTCGGCTTCCTGCTCCCGCCCGCCGACGCCGACGACCCGCTGTCGGTGACCGGTGGCGGTGAGATCGTCGTCGCGTTCACCGAGGCCGACGAGGTCGAGGCGGTGCGCACCTTCCTGTCGAGCGACACGTGGGCGAACAACCGCGTCAGCCTGGGCGGCGTCATCAGCGCCAACCAGGGCGTCGACCCCGAGAACGCGTCGAGCGAGCTGCTCGTGCAGTCCATCGAGATCCTGCAGGACCCCGAGACCACGTTCCGGTTCGACGGTTCCGACCTGATGCCCGGTGCCGTCGGCGCCGACTCCTTCTGGAAGGGCATCGTGGCGTGGGTGAGCGGAGACAGCACCGAGCAGGTGCTCGACACCATCGAGGCGAGCTGGCCCAGCAGCTGATCGCCAGCGCGCCGCGCGCGTCCTTCGGGTCGCACGCGGTATGACCGAGGGGCGGGGTGAGGCACCCCGCCCCTCGGGACCCCCAGATTCAACGACGAACCGGGAGGCATGATGACCACGGGCGACCTGCTCGGCAAGATCCTCCAGGTGGTGATGGGGCTCGCGATCTTCGCGGCGATCATCGGCCTCCTGATCTTCTTCATCGACAAGGCACCGAAACGGGGCCGTGACTACTGGCAGCTCGCGGGATTCCTCACCCCGGCGCTGCTCTTCCTCGCCGTGGGCCTCGTGTACCCGGCGATCCGCACCTCCATCCTCGCGTTCCAGGACTCCGGCGGCGCCTGGACCTTCGACAACTTCATCTGGACCTTCACGCAGCCTGCGGCGATCCGCACCCTGATCAACACGATCATCTGGGTGCTGCTCGTGCCGACGATCTCGACCGCGATCGGGCTCGCCTACGCGATCTTCATCGACAAGTCGCGCGGCGAGAAGTACTACAAGGTGATCCTGTTCATGCCGATCGCCATCTCGTTCGTCGGCGCCGGCATCATCTGGCGCTTCGTGTACGAGTACCGCTCCGGCGAGCGCGACCAGATCGGCCTGCTGAACGCGATGGTGGTGGCGTTCGGCGGCGAACCCGTGCAATGGCTGCAGACCGACCCGATCAACACGTTCCTGCTGATCGTCGTCATGATCTGGATCCAGACGGGCTTCGCGATGGTCCTCCTGAGCGCGGCGATCAAGGGCGTGCCGACCGAGCAGATCGAGGCGGCGCAGCTCGACGGCACGAACGCGTGGCAGCGCTTCATCAACGTGACGGTGCCGGGCATCCGAGGCGCGCTGGTCGTCGTGATCACCACGATCTCCATCGCCACGCTGAAGGTCTTCGACATCGTCCGCACCATGACCGCCGGAAACTTCAACACCAGCGTCATCGCGAACGAGATGTACACCCAGGCGTTCCGTGCGAGCGAGATCGGACGAGGCTCGGCACTGGCGCTGATCCTGTTCCTCCTCGTGTTGCCGATCGTCGTCTACAACGTCAACATCCTCCGGAAGCAGAGGGAGATCCGATGAGCAGCGTCGCACCCGCCGACCTCCCGGTCAGCAAGGACAAGGGCTCGATAGAAGCCGCCGAGGAGGCCGAGTACGGCCAGAAGCCGAAGACGGCGCGCGTGAAGCAGCGCCTGACCTCGCGCACGGCGACGATCGTCTCGCTGATCATCGCCATCCTCTGGACGATCCCCACGTTCGGCCTGTTCATCTCGTCGTTCCGGCCGGCGGAGCTGATCCGCACGACCGGGTGGTGGACCATCTTCCAGAACCCGGGCTTCACGTTCGACAACTACGCCGAGGTGCTGCTCTCGCCGTCGTCGTCGTCGCCCCAGCTCGGGGCCTACATCGTGAACTCGATCGCGATCACGCTGCTCGGCACGCTGATCCCGCTCGTGCTCGCGACCATGGCCGCGTACGCGTTCGCCTGGATCAAGTTCCGGGGCGCGAACGCGCTGTTCATCTTCGTGTTCGCCCTCCAGATCGTGCCGCTGCAGATGGCGCTCGTGCCGCTGCTCCAGATCTTCTCGACCTGGCTGCGGCCGATGCAGGCGTGGCTCCACGACGTCATCCCGATCATCCCGGAGCAGAACTACGCGCCGGTGTGGCTCGCGCACGCGATGTTCGCGATGCCGTTGGCGATCTTCCTGCTGCACAACTTCATCGCGGAGATCCCGGGCGACGTCATCGAGGCGGCACGCGTCGACGGCGCGACGCACGGGCAGATCTTCTTCCGGATCGTGCTGCCGCTGGCCACCCCGGCCATCGCGTCGTTCGCGATCTTCCAGTTCATCTGGGTGTGGAACGACCTGCTCGTCGCGTTGATCTTCTCCGGCGGCACACAGGACGTGGCGCCACTCACCCAGCGATTGGCGGAGTTGACCGGTACGAGAGGCCAGGCGTGGGAGCTCCTCACGGCAGGTGCCTTCATCTCGATCGTGATTCCGCTCATCGTGTTCTTCAGTCTCCAGAGGTACTTCGTCCGGGGCCTCCTGGCGGGCGCCACGAAGGGCTGATCGAACGGCGCGGATGCCGAGGCATCCGTCGCACGACGACGGGGCGGATGTTGCGGCATCCGCCCCGTCGCGCGGACGCGGGCACCTTGACGCAGGTGAGCAGGCCTCATATCGTGCGCACGTACGGTATCCGTCAAGGGGGAAGGGGAACCGGACGATGAAGAGGATCATGCTCGCAGGAGCTGCCGCCGTGGCACTCGCGATCGGAATGGCCTCACCGGCTGCGGCCGCACCGCCGGAGTGCAACTGGGGCGAGGCGACGAGCGACTTCGTCGCCGCCGAGGGCGGGCAGGCGCAGGGCGCCCACGCCGCCGACCCGAGCGGCGACGGCCGCGGTCCCGAGTCGAGGGTCGGCCTGCCGAACCTCGACCCGTCGGCCGAGGGCCAGGGCAAGCTCGTCGCGACCTGCCTGATCGTCACCGGCGGATAGCCGGCGGCGCGAACGATGCGGTGGGGGCTCCGGCTCCCGCCGCATCGTTCCGTCATCCCCGTCGTCCCCGTCGTCACGCCGTCGGCGAACGCGCGCCCTGCTCGCCGCGGCAGGCGGCCGACCCGGCGGCGGGCCAGCCTAGGCTCGATGCATGAGCATGCACGCGAGCTCCCCGGGCGGCCAGCCGGGGCGGATGGGCAAGCCCCGCACCCGCATCAGCGCGGCCGACGAGTCCGCGCAGCGCGCCGAGAACGCGGAGGCGCCGAAGATCCCGCACCTCATGCGGCGCATCGCCGAGCTGTTCGCCCCGCACAAGGGGGCGCTCACGGCCACGATCGTGCTGGTGCTCGTCAGCGCCGCGCTGAGCGTCATCCCGCCGCTGCTCACCGAGCGGGCCTTCGACGAGGGGCTGTTCCCGGTCGGCGCCGACGGGCAGGTGATGGGGCCGAACCTGCCGGTCCTCACCACGATCGTCGTGGCGATGCTCGCCGTGTTCATCGTGTCGTCGCTGCTCGGCGTGTGGCAGACCTGGCTCACGGCGACCGTCGGCAACCGGGTGATGGGTGCGCTCCGGGTGCGGATGTTCACGCACCTGCAGCGCATGGAGCTGAGCTTCTTCACGCGCACCAAGACGGGCGTCATCCAGTCGCGGCTGCAGAACGACGTCGGCGGGGTCGCATCCGTGCTCACGAACACGGTCTCGAGCGTCCTCGGCAACACCGTCACCGTGCTCGCCGCGTTCGTGGCCATGCTGCTGCTCAACTGGCAGCTGACGCTGATCGCGCTCGTGCTGCTGCCGGTCATGGTGATCGCGCAGCGCCGCGTCGGCCAGGTGCGCGCGCGCATCGCGGCGAAGACGCAGGAGTCCCTCTCGGAGATGACGGCGATCACGCAGGAGACCCTGTCGGTGTCCGGCATCCTCCTCTCGAAGAGCTTCACGCGGCAGCGCAGCGAGATCGCCCGCTACAGCGACGAGAACGACAACCAGATCGCCCTCCAGGTCCGCCAGCAGATGACCGGCCAGTGGTTCTTCGCCATGGTCGGCATCTTCATGTCGGCGATCCCGGCGATCGTGTACCTCGCCTCCGGCTGGCTCATCACGGGCGGCACGACCGACATCTCGG
The DNA here is from genome assembly GCF_009674665.1 of Agromyces kandeliae. Classification (GTDB taxonomy): domain Bacteria; phylum Actinomycetota; class Actinomycetes; order Actinomycetales; family Microbacteriaceae; genus Agromyces; species Agromyces kandeliae. The sequence goes on along the minus strand of NZ_WKJD01000010.1, from coordinate 13,338 downwards.
CCGGCACGATCGTCGCGTTCACCACGGTGCAGGCGCGACTGCTGTTCCCCCTGATGGCGCTCATGCGCGTCGCGCTCGACCTGCAGACCTCGGGCGCCCTGTTCGCGCGCATCTTCGAGTACCTCGACCTGCGACCCGCGATCATCGACTCGCCCGACGCGCACCCGGTGCCGGCGGGGGCGGATGCCGCGGGACGCTCGCTCCTCGGCCGCGTCGAGTTCGACCACGTGTCGTTCCGGTACCCCGACGCCGACCACGATGGCCGCCCGACGCTCGACGACGTGTCGTTCGCCATCGAGCCCGGGCAGTACGCGGCGTTCGTCGGGCCGAGCGGTGCGGGCAAGACCACGGTGTCGTACCTCGTGCCGCGGCTCTACGAGGCGACCGGCGGTGCCGTGCGCTTCGCGGGCGTCGACGTGCGCGACCTCGAGCACGAGTCGCTCGTGTCGAACATCGGCATCGTGAGCCAGGAGACCTACCTCTTCCACGCCTCGATCGCCGAGAACCTGCGGTACGCCAGGCCCGACGCGACCGACGAGGAGCTCGAGGCCGCGGCGCGCGCCGCGAACATCCACGAGACCATCGCGTCGTTCCCCGACGGCTACGACACGGTCGTGGGCGAGCGCGGCTACCGCCTCTCCGGCGGCGAGAAGCAGCGCATCGCGATCGCGCGCGTGCTGCTGAAGGACCCGGCGGTGCTCGTGCTCGACGAGGCGACGAGCGCGCTCGACACGATCAGCGAGCGCGTGGTGCAGGCCGCGCTCGACGACGCCTCGCGAGGGCGCACCACGATCGCGATCGCGCACCGGCTCTCGACGGTCGTGTCGGCCGACGTGATCTTCGTGGTCGTCGCCGGCCGCATCGCCGAGCGCGGGACGCACGCCGAGCTGATCGCGCAGGGCGGCGTGTACGCCTCGCTCTACCGACAGCAGGCCGAGCAGCCCGAGGTGCCCACCGCCTGACCGGCTCCGGAGCCGTGCTGACCCGCGTCAGGAGCGCTCGGCGAGCATGTCCTCCATGAGCGCGATCTCGGCCTGCTGGCTCAGGATGATCGACTCGGCCAGCGAGACGACGACGGGGTAGGTCGAACGCTCCAGGACGGCCTCGGCCATCACGACCGCGCCCTCGTGGTGGGCGATCATGAGCTCGAGGAACCTCCGCTCGGCCCCGACGCCGTCGAGCTCGCGGAGCTCGGCGACCTGCTCCGGCGTCGCCAGCCCGGGCATGGGCTCGCCCGGCACGTGCGCGGCCTCGCCCGACCCGTCGGCGGCGTCGTGCCCATCGTGCGCGCTCCCGTCGGCGGCGGGCCGGGTCATCCACGTCATCGACGGCTCGGAGCCCGCCTGCGGCAGGCCCCACTCGGCGAGCCAGCCGTACATCTGCCCGGACTGCTGCGCCTGCGCGGTCGCGATGTCGTAGCCGAGCAGCCGCACGTCGGGGTCGTCGGTGGCGTCGCGCACGATCATCGCGAGCTCGACGCCCTGCTGGTGGTGCACCTGCATGTCGCGGGCGAAGCCCGCCTCGGCGCTCGTGGTCGTCGGGGTCTCCTCGCCGAGCGTCGAGAGCCGCCCGATCGCGAAGGCCGCGCCGGCGACGGCGATGAGGGCCACGGATGCCGCGAGCACGACCGCCCAGCGGCCGACGCCGGAGCGCGGCCGCTCGTCGGGCTCCGCGCTCACGCGACCTTGCCCGGGCCGTCGATGGCGCCGGTGCAGGCCGCGCCGGGCTCCGGGACGTTCTGGCTCTGCCAGTACTCCTCGAGGTACTGCTCGATGCGCGGGTCGTCGACGCCGTCGACCTGGAGCTGGGAGTTCCAGCCGCTCAGCACGACCGGCGACGGCAGGCCCTCGAACGGGGAGAGGATGACGTAGGTGCTCGGGAGCTTCGACCGCAGCGTCGAGACGTCGTCGTCGGAGAGGGCCTCGGCGTCGTAGGTGACCCAGATCGCGCCGTGCTCGAGCGAGTGCACGGCGTTCTCGCTGGGCACGGGCTCCTCGTAGACACCGCAGTTCAGCCACGCCGGGTTGTGCTGGCCGCCCGCCGGCGGCGTCTGCGCGTAGTCGACGACGCCCTGCACGTGCTCGGAGGCGTTCTCGAACGTCTGGACGCCCTCGATCTCGGTGCCGTCGCCGCCCGCCGTGTAGTTCGCCGCACGCGGGGTGAGCACCACCGACGTGACGATGAGCGCGATGATCGCGACGCCGACGCCGACCGAGCTCCAGATCGCGATGAGGCGGTTCCGCTTCATCTTCGCTTCGCGCTTGCGGTACGCCTCGAGCTTGCGCTCGCGTTCGGCGGCGCGCTGCTGCTTGACGGTGGGCTTCTTTCCGGGCTGGGTCGCGCTCACGCGGGGGCCTTCCTCGTGCGGGGGGTTGGAACGGCGGGGATCCGTGGACCTCCATACGAACGTATCGGGCTGGGAGAATGCCGTCACCTGTGCGTCGTCGCCGACGCGAACGGCCACGGGACTAGCATGCGAACGAGCCGGCGCGGGGCGACTGCGTGCGGACCGATCGACCGGTCCGGGTCGGAGGTCGGCGGGGGAGGTCGGCCCGTGAGCGAGGACATCGAGGGTCCGGCGGTCGATGCCGCCGACGGGCCGCCCGACGAGGCCGACGCGGGTCGCGGGAGCGGCCTGAACCGGCGGGTCGTCGCGCTCGCCGTCGCGGGCGCAGTGGGCGGCTTCCTGTTCGGCTTCGACTCGTCGGTCGTGAACGGCGCGGTCGATGCGATCGAGCAGGAGTTCGACCTCTCGGCAGGACTCACGGGCCTCGCGATCGCGAGCGCGCTGCTCGGCTGCGCGCTCGGCGCAGAGCTCGCCGGCCGGCTCGCGGACCGGTTCGGCCGCATCCCGGTGATGATCCTCGGAGCGAGCCTGTTCCTCATCTCGGCGATCGGCTCCGGCCTCGCGCTCGGCGTCTGGGACCTCATCGTCTGGCGCGTCATCGGCGGCGTCGGCATCGGCATCGCGTCGGTCGTCTCGCCGGCCTACATCGCCGAGATCTCCCCGCGACGCGCGCGCGGGCGGCTGGCGTCGCTGCAGCAGCTCGCGATCGTGTTCGGCATCTTCACCGCCCTGCTCTCCGACGCGATCTTCGCGTGGGCGGCCGGCGGCGCCGCCGAGCCCTTCTGGCTTGGCCTCGACGCCTGGCGCTGGATGTTCCTCGCGGGCATCGTACCGAGCGTCGCGTACGGCCTCATCGCGTTCTCCCTTCCCGAATCGCCGCGCTTCCTGATGCGCGTCGGGAAGGAGGACGAGGCGCGGGTCGTGCTCCAGCGCATCCAGCCCGGCGAGGTGGAACGCGCGGTCCGCGACATCCGGAACACCATGAAGGCGGACGACGAGGCCAAGCAGGCGAAGGGCGCGTTGCGCGGGCCGGTGTTCGGCCTCCGAGGCATCGTCTGGATCGGCATCCTGCTGTCGGTGTTCCAGCAGTTCGTCGGCATCAACGTGATCTTCTACTACTCGACGACGCTCTGGAGCGCGGTCGGCTTCGACGAGTCGAACGCCTTCGCGATCAGCGTGTTCACGTCGATCACGAACATCCTGGTGACCTTCGTCGCGATCGCGCTCGTCGACCGGGTCGGCCGTCGTCCGCTGATGCTCGTCGGGTCGGCCGGCATGGCGATCTCGCTCGCCACCATGGCGCTGGCGTTCGGCAACGCCATCGGCTCGGGTGAGGACATCAGCCTCCCGGGCGCCTGGGGTCCGATCGCGCTCGTGGCGGCGAACCTCTTCGTCGTGTTCTTCGGCTTCTCGTGGGGCCCGCTCGTGTGGGTGCTGCTCGGGGAGATCTTCCCGAACCGCATCCGCGCCCGGGCGCTCGGCCTCGCCGCGGCGGCCCAGTGGATCGCGAACTTCGTCGTGACGGTCACGTTCCCGCTGCTCGCCAACGTGTCGCTGCTGCTGACCTACGGCATGTACGCGAGCTTCGCCGCGCTCTCCTTCTTCTTCGTGCTCGTGAAGATCCCCGAGACGAACGGGATGTCGCTCGAGGAGTCGGACACGCTGCTGCCGCCGAGGGGCTCCGCGCGGCGGCGCGCGGGGACGGGCGCGGACACGACGGGCGGTTGAGCCGGTGCGAGCGGGGTGGGCGCCGAGGGGCTGCCACGAGGCATCCGTCATTCGCTAGGCTGGCCGCGTGAGCCTCTCGTGCCGGTGTTGTCGTCGCTGAACGCGCGACCCCTTCCCTCGCGTCGGGCGCCGAACGGGCGCCCCTCGACGCACACGACACCAAGGAACGAATCAGCGGAATGAAGTACGCAGCCCACATCACCGACCTCGTCGGCAACACGCCGCTCGTCAAGCTCAACCACGTCACCGAGGGCGTGACGGATGCCACGGTGCTGGTCAAGCTCGAGTACCTGAACCCGGGCGGCTCCTCCAAGGACCGCATCGCGCGCAACATCATCGATGCGGCCGAGCGCGAGGGCAGGCTGAAGCCCGGCGGCACGATCGTGGAGCCCACGTCGGGCAACACGGGCGTCGGCCTCGCGCTCGTCGCCCAGGAGCGCGGCTACCGGTGCGTGTTCGTGTGCCCCGACAAGGTCTCCGAGGACAAGCGGAACGTGCTGAAGGCGTACGGCGCCGAGGTCGTCGTGACGCCGACCGCGGTCGCGCCCGACAGCCCGGAGTCGTACTACGGCGTCTCCGACCGGCTCGCGCGCGAGATCCCGGGTGCGTTCAAGCCCGACCAGTACTCCAACCCGAACGGGCCGCTCTCGCACTACGAGACGACCGGCCCCGAGATCTGGCGCGACACCGACGGGAAGGTCACGCACTTCGTGGCGGGCGTCGGCACGGGCGGCACGATCACCGGGACCGGCCGCTACCTCCGGGAGGTGTCCGATGACACGGTCCGGATCATCGGCGCCGACCCCGAGGGCTCGGTGTACTCGGGCGGGACGGGGCGGCCCTACTTCGTCGAGGGCGTCGGCGAGGACTTTTGGCCGGCAGCGTACGACCCGAGCGTGCCGCACGAGATCATCGCCGTGACCGACGCCGAGTCGATCGAGATGACGCGGCGCCTCGCGCGCGAGGAGGGGATCCTCGTAGGCGGGTCGAGCGGCATGGCCGTCGTCGCGGCGCTGAAGGCCGCGGCATCCGCCGGTCCCGACGACGTCTTCGTGGTGCTGCTGCCCGATTCCGGGCGCGGCTACCTCGGCAAGATCTTCAACGACAAGTGGCTGCGCGCCTACGGCTTCGGCAACGCGCCGGCGGGCCACACGATCCGCGACATCCTCGCGGCGAAGGCCGACCGCACCGCGCCGTTCGTCTACGTGCACCCGAACGACACCGTGCGCGAGGCGATCGACCGCATGACCGAGGCCGGCGTCTCGCAGCTGGTCGTGCTCTCGGCCGAGCCGCCCGTCGTGCTCGGCGAGGTCGTCGGCGCGCTGCACGAGGACGAGCTGCTGGACCAGGTGTTCTCGGGCCGCGCGAAGCTCACCGACGAGGTGTCGGCGGTGGTGGGCGATCCGCTGCCGCTCATCGGCGTCAACGAGCCCGTCGCGACCGCGCGCCAGGCGTTCGGCGAGGCGCCGGCGATGCTCGTGACCGACGGCGGCAAGGCGCTCGGCGTGATCACGCGCACCGACCTGCTGACCTACCTCTCCTCCTGAAAGGCCGGAACGATGCACCACGACGCAGGCTTCGACACGCGGGCGATCCACGCGGGCCAGGAGTTCGATCCCACGACCGGGGCCGTGATCCCGCCGGTCCACGTGACCTCGACGTACGCGCAGGACGGCATCGGGGGCCTCCGGGGCGGGTACGAGTACTCGCGCGGCGGCAACCCGACCCGCACCGCGCTCGAGACCCAGCTCGCGGCGATCGAGGGCGGCATCCGCGGCCTGTCGTTCGCGTCGGGCCTCGCGGCGGAGGACGCGCTGCTCCGCACCGTGCTGCAGCCCGGCGACCACGTCGTCATCGGCAACGACGTGTACGGCGGCACGCACCGGCTCGTCCGGCGCATCTTCGGCGACTGGGGCGTGCGCCACTCGACGGTCGACACCAGCGACCTCGACGCCGTGCGCGCCGCGATCGAGCTCGGCACCACGAAGGTGCTCTGGGTCGAGACGCCGTCGAACCCGCTCATGAAGATCTCCGACATCGCAGCGCTCGCCGAGCTCGGCGACGAGGCGGGCCTGACGGTCGTCGTCGACAACACGTTCGCGAGCCCCGCGCTCCAGCAGCCGGTGTCGCTCGGCGCGCACGTGATCATCCACTCGACCACGAAGTACCTGGGCGGCCACTCCGACGTGGTCGGCGGCGCGCTCGTGTTCGCGCCCGGCCAGGAGGAGCTCGCCGAGCGGGTCGGCTTCACGCAGTTCGCCGCGGGCGCGGTCTCGGGTCCGTTCGACGCGTTCCTGACGACGCGCGGCATCAAGACCCTGGGCGTGCGGATGCAGCGGCACAGCCAGAACGCGCTCGCGATCGCCCGCCGGCTCGACGAGCATCCGGCCGTCGACCGCGTGCTCTACCCGGGCCTCGAGTCGCACCCCGGCCACGCGCTCGCCGCCCGCCAGATGTCGGGCTTCGGCGGCATGGTGTCGATCGACCTCGCGGGCGGCGCCGCGGCCGCGCGCCGGTTCGCGGAGTCGACCGAGCTCTTCACGCTGGCCGAGTCGCTCGGCGGCGTCGAGTCGCTCGTGAACTACCCGTCGGAGATGACGCACGCGTCGGTCAAGGGCACCGAGGCCGAGGTGCCGGAGTCGATCGTGCGCCTCTCGGTCGGCATCGAGGACGTCGACGACCTGCTGGCCGACATCGACGGGGCGCTCGGGCGCGTGTAGCGCCCCGACGGACCGGGCGCCTGCCCGTGATCCCGCCGCGACGGTCGGCAGCGGTGGGACAATGGAACCGTGGGCGCCCGGCGTCCGGTCGGCGCCCCGGGAGGTGGTCCCGATGACGGGCCTCATCATCACCTTGGTGATCGTCGGCGTGGTCGCCCTCGTGCTGCTCTTCATGGCGATCCGCATCGTGAAGCAGTACGAGCGCGGCGTGGTGCTCCGCTTCGGCCGCCTGCACAGCGTCCGCGATCCGGGCCTGCGGTTCATCATCCCGATCGTCGACGTGATGATCAAGGTGTCGCTCCGCATCGTGACGCTGCCCATCCAGTCGCAGGGCATCATCACGCGGGACAACGTCAGCGTCGGCGTCTCGGCGGTGGCGTACTTCCGGATCGTCGACCCCGTGAAGTCGGTGATCGCGATCGAGAACGTGCATGCCGCGATCGACCAGATCGCGCAGACGACGCTGCGGAAGGTCGTCGGCCAGCACCACCTCGACGAGACGCTCGCCGAGACGGCGAAGCTCAACGCCGACATCCGCGAGATCCTCGAGGAGCTCACGGCCGAGTGGGGCGCGGAGGTCACGCTCGTCGAGCTCAAGGACATCCTGCTGCCCGACTCCATGAAGCGCGCGATGGCGAAGCAGGCGGAGGCCGAGCGCGTGAAGCGCGCGAAGATCATCGCCGCCGAGGGCGAGGCGCTCGCGGCGACGAAGCTCGGCGAGGCCTCGGACACGATGATGCGGCATCCGCTCGCCGTGCAGCTGCGCACGCTGCAGACGCTCGTCGACATCGGCGTGGACAAGAACACGCTCGTGGTCGTGCCCGCGCCGTTGATGAACTCGATCGGCGAGCTCACGGACTTCATCGATCGGGAGTCGGCGGCGGCGGCGCGCGAGCGCGGCGTGGTGCGCTGACATCCGAGACGCTGGCAGGATTTCATCGAACGATGTCATGCCTGCCAGCGCGGAGCGCCGGCGGCATCCGGCACGATGATCTGGTGAGCACGAGAACCCTGGATGTCGCGCCCCCGGTCGGCGTCGCAGCAGCGCATCGCGGCCGGCTGGGCCTCGTCCAGGGCACGGCCCTCTACGTCGCGAGCGTGCTCGGCACCGGCATCCTCGTCCTCCCGGGGCTCGCCGCGCAGGTCGCCGGCCCCGCGTCGATCCTCGCCGTCGCGGCCGTGCTCGTGCTGTCGATCCCGCTCGCCGGCACCTTCGCCGCGCTGGCCTCGCGATTCCCCGACCCGGGCGGGGTCGCCAGCTACGTCCGGCGCGTGCTCGGCCCCACCGCGGCGCGCATGACCGGGTACTGGTTCTTCTTCGGGGTCTGCGTCGGCGCACCCGTCGTCGCGATCCTCGGCGGCGAGTACGTCGTCGCCGTGCTCGGCGTCGACCGCTCCGCCGTGCCGATCATCGGATTCGCGGTCTTCCTGCCGCCGCTCATCGCGAACTGGTTCGGGGTGCGCGTCGCCGGCTGGGTGCAGTTCGTGCTCACGGGCCTGCTGCTCGCGGTCGTCGTGGGCGTCGTCGCCGTCACCTTCCCGGCGGCGGACGCCGCGAACTTCACCCCGTTCCTCCCGAACGGATGGGGCGGGGTCGGCGTCGCCATCAGCCTCTTCGTCTGGGCGTTCGCCGGATGGGAGGTCGGCACGCACATCGCCGGCGAGTTCCGCGACCCGCGCCGCATCATCCCCATCGCGACCGGCATCGCCATCGCCGTGGTCGGCGTCGGCTACCTCGCGCTGCAGTTCGCGACCGTCGCCGTACTCGGCGACCGGGCGGGAGCGAGCCAGGTCCCGCTCCTCGACCTCGTCGAGACGACGGCGCCGGGCATCGGGTCGGTCCTCGTCGCGATCGTCGCCGCGATCGTCACCGTCGGCGTCCTGAACGCCTACCTCCCCGCGTTCGGCAAGCTCGGCGCGGCGCTCGGCCGCGACGGCGACCTGCCCCGCTACTTCGCGAAGGGCGCCGAGGACGGCGCCGTGCCACGCAGGGCGCTCGCCCTGACCGGGGCGCTCATCGTCGTCTACTTCGTCCTGATGCTCTGGAACGAACTCGACCTGACGGGCTTCATCCTCATCCACACGAGCAACATGGTCGCGATCTACGCCGCAGGCATGCTCGCCGCGACGCTCATCCTCCGACGGTTCTCGCTCGGCTGGTGGCTCGCGATCGTCGCGACGGTGCTCACGGCGGGCCTGCTCCTGCTCGCGTGGCAGAACCTGGTCATGCCGATCGTGCTGGCCGCGGCATCCGTCGTCGTCACGATCGTGCGCCGGGTGCGGGCGCGGCGCGCGCCCCGCGTCGAGGTGGATGCCGCAGCACCCGTCGTCACGGCCGAGGCCGACCTCGTGCCGTGAGCCGGCGCCTCGAGGCGGTCGCCGGCTGACCGGCGGCTCCGGTTCGCCTGCGAATCGGAGCGGATGCCGCAGTTCGGCTGGCATGTGCGGCCCGTCCCGGGGGAGGATGGTCCGCATGACTGCCCACGCGTACGCGCTCGCCGACGGCAACACGATCCCCGCGATCGGGCTCGGAACGTACGGGTTGAACGACCAGTCGGGCGTCGACGCGATCGCCTCGGCGATCCACGACGGCTACCGGCTCATCGACACGGCGTACAACTACGGCAACGAGGAGGTCGTCGCCGAGGCGATCCGCCGCGCGGACGTCGATCGCAGCGACCTGTTCGTGACGACCAAGCTGCCCGGACGCCATCACGGCGTCGACGAGACCCTCGCGAGCTTCGAGCAGTCGCGCAAGCGCCTCGACCTCGACTGGGTCGACCTCTACCTGATCCACTGGCCGAACCCGAAGCGCGACCGGTACGTCGACAGTTGGCGCTCGATGATCAAGCTCAAGGAGCGCGGCGTCGTCCGCTCGATCGGCGTCTCGAACTTCACGCCGGCGATGCTCGACCGCCTCTCCGCCGAGACCGGGCTGATGCCCGTCGTGAACCAGGTCGAGCTGCACCCCTACTTCCCGCAGGCCGAACTTCGCGCCTACCACGCCGAGCACGCCATCCGCACCGAGAGCTGGAGCCCGCTCGCGAAGCGCACCGAGCTGCTCGCCGAGCCCGTCATCGTCGAGATCGCCGAGCGGCACGGGTCGACGCCCGCCCAGGTCGTCCTCGCCTGGCACCTCGCACTCGGCGCCGTGCCGATCCCGAAGTCCGCGGATGCCGAGCGGCGGCGCGAGAACCTCGACGTGTTCGACCTGGAGCTCGAGGCCGGCGAGGTCGAGGCGATCTCCGGGCTCGAACGCGGGCGCATCTGGGGCGCCGACCCCGACACGCACGAGGAGATGTAGGCCGCGATCGGCCCTGCCCGCACGCTGGCGGCTTCGCGCCGATCGACGACCGGTTCGAGCGCAGCGGATGCCGGTGGGCGGACGTAGGCTCGATCAGGTGACCGACCGCTCCACCCCCGTTCCATCCGACGACGCCGTCCCCGCCGGGGGCGTGTTCGCGAAGTCGTGGCGGTGGCTCTCGCTCGGCATGTTCGCGCTCATCTTCCTGGCCGCGTTCGAGGTGCTCGCGGTGACCACGGCGATGCCGATCATCGCGGCCGACCTCGACGGCGAGGGCCTGTACGCGCTGGCCTTCTCGGTGCCGCTCGCGGCCGGGGTCGTCGGCATGGTCGTGGCGGGCAACTGGAGCGACCGTTCGGGTCCGCTGCCGCCGCTCCTCGCGGCCGGAGGGTTGTTCGTCGTGGGCCTCGTCATCGCGGGGCTCGCGCCCACCATGCCGGTGCTCGTGCTCGGGCGGCTCGTCCACGGCATCGGGGGCGCGGCGGTGATCGTCCCGCTCTACGTGATCGTGGCGCGCGTCTACCCCGAATCGGTGCGGGCGCGCGTCTTCGCGGGCTTCGCTGCGGCGTGGGTCATCCCCTCGATCGTGGGGCCGACCGTCGCCGGGTACGTCGCCGAGCACCTCGACTGGCGCTGGGTGTTCCTGGGCGTGATCGCGCTCGTGCTGCCCGCCGCGCTCATGATGCTCGCGCCCCTGCTGCGGGTGCTCGACCGCGTGCAGGGCGACCCGAACGTGCCGTGGAGCGGCCGCCGGGTCGGCTGGTCGGTGCTCGCCGCGGCCGCCGCGCTGGGGATCAGCCTCGCGGCCGAGTTCGACGAGCCCTGGCGGTGGATGGTCGCGGTCCTGTCGATCGCGGGCGCCGTGGTCGCCGTGCGCCCGCTCCTCCCCGCCGGCACGCTCCGCGCGGTGCGTGGGATCCCCGCGACCGTGCTCATGCGGGCGATCGTCGCGGGCGCGTTCTTCGGCGCGGAGATCTACCTGCCGAAGATGCTCATCGAGCGCTACGACCTGCCCGCCGGCCTCGCCGGCGCCGTGCTCACGGGCGCCGGCCTGTCGTGGGCGGCGGCGTCATGGCTGCAGGGGCGGCTGGATCCACGGCTGTCCAACACCGAGGTCGTGCGCATCGGTGCGGTGACGCTCGCGATCGCCCTCGCCGGCGTGCTCGCGATCGCGCTCTTCGCATGGCCGCCGGTGGCGGTGTTCGTCGCGTGGACGATCGCGGGCGCGGCGATGGGCTTCATGTACCCGCGCTTCTCCGTGGCCGTGCTCGAGCAGTCGCCGCAGCCCGTGCAGGGCTTCAACAGTGCGGCGCTGACCATCGGCGAGTCGCTCGGCGGCGCTGCGGCGCTCGCGGTCACCGCGCTCGTGGCGAGCGTGGCATCCGCCGGTGCGTTCGCCCCCGAGTTCGCCGTGACGGCCGCGATCGCCGTGGTCGGCGTGCTGCTCGCGACGCGCGTTCGCCCGCCCGAGGGGTGGCGACGGGGCGGCGCGGGAGCCGAGTCGCCGGCCGGCGAGTCGGCGTCGGCGCCTGCGCCGGGGGAGTAGGGGCGCCGAACGGCATACGCCTCGTGGCGAGCGCCGACGCGGGAGCAGAGTTCATGTGACGGTCACATTGTGACGGTCACATTCCCCGCGGGGATGTGCATAATGGTCACGCCGGCATGTGTGACCGTGAACATGCCGAGATCGATCGAGGTCACCGTGCCAGAGCCGTCGCAGGAGCCGCCGAAGGGGCGCGCCCCGAGCATCCGGGATGTCGCGCGCGTCGCCGGCGTCTCGCACCAGACGGTGTCGCGCGTGCTCAACCACCACCCGAGCATCCGTCCGGAGACCAAGCAGCGGGTGCTCGACGTCATGGCCGAGCTGCAGTACACGCCGAACCGCGCCGCGCGGGCCCTCGTCACGAGTCGGTCCCGGACCCTCGGCATCCTCTCGGCGTCGAGCACGCACTACGGTCCGGCCTCCAGCATCGCCGCGATCGAGTCCGCGGCCCGCGCCGCCGGCTACTGGGTGAGCACCGCGAACATCGAGTCCTCCGACGCGGTGTCGATCGCCGACGGGCTGGCCCACCTGCGCGCCCAGGGCATCGAGGGGCTCGTCGTGATCGCCCCGCAGATGCGCGTCTTCGACACCCTCGCGCAGCTGTCGATCGACGTGCCGTACGTGACGCTCCAGTCGACGGGGCGCGACCCGGAGCACACGCTCTCGGTCGACCAGATCGCGGGCGCGCGCCTCGCCACGCGGCACCTGATCGAGCGCGGGCACCGGTCGATCTACCACCTCGCGGGTCCGCAGGACTGGATCGAGGCCGAGGCGCGCATGCGCGGGTTCCTCGACGAGATGGGCTCGCAGGACGTGCCGACGACGGCGCCGATCCTCGGCGACTGGACGGCCGACTTCGGCTTCTACGCCGGGCGGGAGCTGCTCACGGTGCGGGACTTCACGGCGATCTTCGCCTCGAACGACCAGATGGCGCTCGGGGTCATGCACGCCGTGCGCGATGCGGGGCTCGAGGTCCCGCGCGACGTGTCGATCGTCGGGTTCGACGACATCCCGGAGGCCGCGCACTTCTGGCCGCCGCTCACGACCGTGCGGCAGGACTTCGCCGAGCTCGGCAGGCGCTGCGTCGCGCTGCTGCTCGGCGACCTCGACGACGCCGCGCCCGAGTACCGCGGCACGATCGTGCCCGAGCTCATCGTGCGGGACTCGGTGGGCGCGCCCGCATTCTGAGTCCGTCGCGGAGCGCGCCGGCGTCCGCGACCGGCGTTACCGTTCCGTGATGTTCCGCAGTTGACAGATCCGCGAAACGTATGGCTAACATGAGTCTCGCGATGTGAACGGTCACATGGAGCGTCACATCGCAGGACGTTCCACCCTCGCCCCTCGGGGCGGCGCAGCACACGACGAAGGAGTCCCGCGTGATCGACACGACCGCCCCCGGCCGGCCCACCAGCCCGGCCAGCCCCCGGCGCGGCGCAGGATCGACCGGGACCCGGGCGGGGATCGACGCCACCGGAACGCGCGCCGCGCGCCACGCGGCATCCGTCATCGCCCCGGCCGCATCGGCGGTCGCCGCATGACGACGTTCGGACCGCAGATCGAGGTCGCCATCGCCCGCACGCGTGCGGACGTCGCCCGGCTGCACGGCGAGCTGACCCGGTACGGGCTCGTCGTCTGGACCGGTGGGAACGTGTCGGGCCGGGTGCCGGGTGCGGACCTGTTCGTGATCAAGCCGTCG
>NZ_WKJD01000001.1 GCF_009674665.1 Agromyces kandeliae | reverse complement strand
CCAGAACATCGGCTACGTCGAAGCGCACCACATCGACTGGTGGGAACGCGACGCCGGCCCGACCGACCTCTCGAACGGAGTCCTGCTCTGCAGCTTCTGCCACCACATGATCCACCGCGACGGATGGCAGATCCGCCCCGGCCCCACCGAGATCTGGTTCGTCCCGCCACCGCACATCGACCCAGCGCAGGTGCCACGACTCGGCGGGCGGGCGCAGTTCGAGCTGCGCGACGTGCGCGCGGCATGACGCCGGTCGGATGCATTCATGGGGCGCTCCCCTTTTCGGCAGCACCCACCCCCACTGCCGACGGTCACTGGCACGCACCCCGGCAATGCGGCGGGGCGGCGTCAGCTCCTGAGCCAGGCCCAGGCGGCATCCGGGTCTTCGAAGTACGCCGCCTCCTGCGCGTAGAACGGGGTGGCGAGGTGGGCGAGGCGCTCCTCCCACTTCTTGTGGCCGACGATCGCCATGCGCGCGACCTTCTCATGGAACTCACGACCGAAGTGCAGGTCGGAACCCCACGCGCCCACCTTCTCCCACCGGAAGTCGGTGAGGTCGAGCAGCAGCTTCACCGTGCCGTGCTCCTCGACCGCGGCCTCGACCGCGGGCGTCATCACGTCGTAATCGGCCTTCGTCACGTCGCCGGACACGACGAACCCGAGGATGTCACCACTGCTGCGGTCGGACTGCGTGATCGTCATCGGAGTGCTCCGCTCTCTCGTCGTCACCGCCCAGCCTTGCGTGCGGGGGCGACGGCGTCGAGGGGTCGTTGGTCCTGCGGGCCCATCCCGCACAGTCACACGAACGGACGGATGCGAGCGCGAACCCAGGCGGCGATCCCGTCGAGATCGACCGCGCCCGCCGCGACCTCGCGAAGGAACCGATCGGTTTCGGCCACGTCATCGACGACGAGATCGAGGTCGTTGAGTTCGAGGAACGCGACGGTCACGAACCACGCCAGCCGCTTGTTGCCGTCGGCGAGCGGGTGGTTGCGCATCACCGCGGGCAGCAGCGCCGCCGCCTTCTCGTCGAGCGTCGGGTGCACCTCCTCGCCGAACACCGGCATCGGTGCGGCGAGCGCCGACAGCAGCAGGTTGCGACCGCGGGCGCCGTCCTTGTAGTGGAACCCTTCATCGTCGAGCAGCGCCTCGACATCGTCGGGGTCGAGGTAGTCGACCTCCCGATCTTCCGTCACCGGGCGAGACGGTCGAGCAGGTCGGCGTCGCGCGAACGGACGCGGTCGAAGGCCGCGCGCGTACGGGCGGACTTGTCGGCTCGCTCCGCGAAATCGTCGAGCGCGATCTGCACGACCTCGGTCTTCGAACGCCCGAGCCTTGCAGCCAGGGCCTCGAGGAGTTCGTCGTGCGCCTCATCGAGTCGCAGGGTCATCGCCATGGGCACGGTCCTTCCGTCGGCCACCATGGTACAGCGAGGTATCACGGTGATACCACGTCGGATGCGACATCCGCTCGGCCGGAACGGATGCGAACGTCGTGCGCCTCTCACAGCGCGCTGTTCCAGCACATCGCGGCCGGTCGCCTTCGAAACGCGTCAGTGCTCGCCGTCGGCGAGGATCGCCTCGAGTCGCGCCACGCACTCCGCCACGAACTCCGGGAACGTCTCCCTGTAGTACGGGATGCCGCTCACGGCGACCGCGATCGCCCAGCCGCGGGCGCGCAGCCACGTCGACTCGTCGAGGTCGATCGCATCCCAGTAGCCGCGGCGCGCGGCCGACGGCAGGTCCCAGAGCGCAGCGTGCTCGGCGTCGGGTGCCCCCACCGAGAGCGCGCCGAAGTCGATGACCGCGCACAGCCGTCCGTCGCGGGCGAGCAGGTTGCCCGGGCGCAGGTCGCCGTGCAGCCACACGTGCGGCGCCGGCGAGTCGGGCAGCACGAGCGCGTCGCGCCACCACCGTTCGAGCCGGTCGACGTCGAGCACGTCGCCGACCAGGGCGCGGGATGCCGCGAACGCGGGCTCCACCCACGACACCGGCTCGCGCAGGCTGCCGCCCCGATACCAGCTCAACTCCCCCGACCGCACCGCACCCATCAGCTCGGTGCCGTGCAGGTCGCGGACGAACTCCGCCAGGTCGGCGCCGAACCGCGCCCAGTCGTCGACCGTGTCGGATGCCGGCGGGGCGCCCTCGATCCACCGGTACACCGACCACTCCAGCGGGTACCGGTCCGACGGCGCGCCGGCGTGCACCGGCTCGGGGATGCGCACCGGGAGCCGAGGCGCGAGCCGCGGCATCCACTCGCGCTCCTTCCGCAGTGAGCCGACGCGCCCGGGCGTCCGCGGCATCCGCACCAGCAGCTCATCGCCGAGGCGGAACATGACGTTGTCGGTGCCGCCGCCGGCACGGACGAGCGGGAACTCGGCCCACTCGGGGCGTTCGAGTCGAATGACGGATGCCGCGAGGTCGGCGTCGATCGGGATCTCATCATGGTGCAGGGCCATCGAGGACAGTCTGGCACCGGGAACGACGGTTCGAACGGACACCCTTGTCTTATACGCACATAGGTGCGTATAGTCGCGACCATGCCACGACGACGCCCGGGAGTGCTCCTCCCGATCGAGCTCGCGATCCTCGATGCGGGGCTCACCATCCAGCCGCGCGAGGGATCGTTCTTCGGGTTCGCGCTCGCGCGCACGCTCGCCGAGCGCGACGGGTCCGCGCTGATCTCCCACGGCACGCTCTACCGCGCCCTGAACCGGATGGATGCCGCCGGGCTGCTCGAATCCGAGTGGGAAGCACCCGAGCTCGCCGAGGCCGACGGACGCCCGCGCCGCCGCCTCTACCGGGTCACGGGAGCCGGTGAGGCCGCGTTTCGCGCGGCTGCCCGCGCCGAGCAGCGCGGCGCGGTGACCGGAGAGGCGCTCGCATGACCGGCCGGAACGACCGAGCCGTGGAGCGCGCCGCCCGGGCGACGCTGCACTGGACGCTGCGCTACACGGGCGGCCTCGATCCCCTCGTCGCGGCCGACCGGCAGCACGAGGTCCTCTCCGACCTGCACGAGCAGACGGCCTGGGCGACCGAGTCGGGCATCAGCCAGCGCGCCACGGCGCGGTCGATCCGAGCGCGGATGCTGCGCGGCATCCCGGCTGACCTCGGCTGGCGGCGCGCGCAGCTCACCGGCCGCGAGGGCATCCGGTTCAGCCTGCCGCGCGCCGACGGGCTGCTCCTCGCCGCGGTGGCAGTCATCGGCATCGTGCAGGTCGCGGTCGGCGCGTTCATCGCGGCCCGCCAGGTGCGTGCACTGCTGATCGATGACATCAGCTGGGTCCCGAACTCCGTCGCGCTCACCATCGCGCTCGGCGCGGTCGCCCTCGTCGCGACCGCGCTGCTCCGGCACCGACGCACGAGGCACTGGGGTGCGGCGGTGCTCGCCGTCACCGGCCTCCTCATCTTCGCGCAGAGCGTCGAGGCGCTGTACTACATCAGCGCGACCGCGCTCCTCGTGATCAACGGAGTGACGTGGCTCGAACCCGCCGCCTGGGCCATCGGCACCGGCGTCGCAGTCCTCTGCCTCGCCGCCACCGCCCAGTGGGCGAGCCCGGCGCGCCGCCTCCCGACATCTGCCGCATCCGTCCCTACCGGAGAGGAATCCCGATGAACATGCAGGACCTGCTCGATGACGAGCGTCGACGCGACGAAGCGCGACAGGGCCGACGGATGCCGCGGCGCCGCGCCGCACTCCTCATCGGTACCGTCGGGGCGGTCATCGCCATCGGCACCGCCGCGGCGCTCACCGCAGCGGCCGTCTCCGAGGTCAACCGATACGAGCAACTGTCGGCCGCGGCGTCGGACGTCTCGCCGGCCCCGACCGCTTCGGCGACGGACCCGACGCTCGCGACGGCCGACCCCGAGCCGAGTACGTCCCCGGCGGCGGCATCCGCTTCTGGCGAGGCATCCGCCTCGGTCGACGGCGACGCCGAACCGGCTCCCGGCGGCATCGCCACCATCCTCGGGTACACCGTGTACGACGAGACCTCCGACCTCGACCTGATCCCGAGGCCGTCGGCGGAGTTCGTCGAGAAGTGGGCGATCGACGTCGAGACGATCCTGATGCAGGCCCACCTCGACGCGGCGTGCATGGCCGGCAAGGGGTTCACGGCCGCGTTCATCCCGATCTGGCAGACCTGGGAGAACGGCGACACGGTGGCGGTGCTCGACGAACTCGACGAGTTCAACGACTCCCGGACCCCCGAATGGCACGAGGCGATGTACGGACCCCGAGACCAACCGCTCGGCGACGCCTACGACTGGACGCAGGCCGGATGCCACGGGGCGGCCGTGCACTACACCGGAATGGACGACGCCAACTAGGCCGCACCGTTCGAGGCCGGGCCGGCGGGCGCCCGCCCGCCGATTCCGAGGACCTCAGGCGGCGTCGAGACCAGTCGCCCCGACACGCACCGCGTCGAGCACGGCCTGCAACGCCGGCGAGTCCGCCTGGCTGCGGCGGTGCACGGCCGCGACGCCGCGCACCGACGCCGGCTCGACCGTCGGGATCGCCACGAGGTCGTCGGGCAGCGGCGACCGGCCGAGGCGCGGCACCAACGCCACCCCGAGCCCGGCGCGCACGAGCTCGAGGTGGTTCTCGAACTCCATCGACTCGTGCACGATGCGCGGGGCGTTCGAGACGCCGTCGAACAGGCGCCGCAGCCACTGCCGGCAGATCGTCGAGTCGAACGTCGCGACCCACTCCTCGTCGGCGAGGTCCTGCGGCGTGAGCGCCGCGGCCCCGGCGAGCGCGAGCGGATGCTCGCGGCGCAGGATCACGTCCGCGACATCCGTGAACAGGGGCGTCTCGACCAGGTGGTCGGGCATCGCGAGCGCGACGCCGCCCCATCGGTGCACGATGCCGAGGTCGCGCTGACCCGACGCGACGAGCGCGATCGTCTCCCACGGCTCGCTCTCGCGGAGCGGTACGCGCAGCTCGGGATGCTCGTCGCGCAGCCGCGGCAGGACGTCGACGAGCAGGCCCCGCACCGCGGTCGAGAACGCGCCGATGCGCACCTCGCCGGTGATGCGGCGCGCGGCCGCGCCATCCGCCCCAGGCCCCCGGCCTGCGAGATGCAGGTCGGCCTCGATGCGCTCCAGGTCGGCGAGCACCGTCGCCGAGGACGTGACCAGCTGGCGAGCGGCATCCGTCAGCACCACACCGCGACCCGCGCGCTCGAGCAGCGCGACCCGCGTGCCGCGCTCGAGGCGCTTGATCTGCTGCGACACCGCCGACGGCGTGAACCCCAGCGCATCCGCCGCCGCCGCGACGCTGCCGTTCGTGGCCACCGCGCGCAGCGCGACCACGGCTTCGAGATCGATCATGCAGCAATGCTACCGATTCAGGAGCAGAAATGGTCTCTGGTGTTTCCGGATGCCTCGGGCCACCCTTGACCCATGACGAGACGCGACATGCTGCTGGCCGCGCTGGTGGCGACGATGTGGGGCTTCAACTTCGTCGTCATCGACTGGGGCATGGACGGCATCCCGCCGCTGTTCTTCGTCGCGATCCGCTTCGCGGTCGTCGCGGTGGCGGTCGTCCTCGTGCCGCGCCCGCTCGCGAGTTGGAAGACCGTCGTCGGCGTCGGCCTCTTCATGAGCCTCGGCCAGTTCGCCCTGCTCTACACGTCGATCGCGCTCGGGCTCCAGCCCGGCATCGCCGCACTGCTGCTGCAAGCGCAGGTCGTGCTCACGATCCTCGTCGCCGCGCTCGCGCTGCGCGAGCGGCCCACGCGGCTGCAGGTCGCGGGAGTGCTGCTCGGGACGGTGGGGCTCGGCGTCGTCGCCCTCGGCCGCGGCGGCGACGCGCCGGCGCTCGCGGTCGTGCTGTGCCTGCTCGCCGCGCTGTCCTGGGCGATCGGAAACGTCATCTCGCGGAAGGCCGGCCCGGTCGCGCCCGCGCGGCGATTCGGCGCCCTGTCGCTCACCGTGTGGTCGTCGCTCGTCGTGCCGCTGCCCGCGCTCGGCCTGTCGGCCCTCATCGAGGGGCCCGACGCGATCGCCGCCGGAATCGCGGCGTTCGGATGGCGCCCGCTGCTCTCGACGCTCTACACCGCGGGGCTCTGCACGCTCGTCGGCTACGCGATCTTCAACGGGCTGCTCGCGCGGAACCGGTCGGCGTCGGTCGTGCCGTGGGTGCTGCTCGCGCCGGTCGTCGCGATGGCGTCGGCGGCGGTGCTGCTCGGACAGGTGCCGAACATGTGGGAGACGGTCGGCGGGGTGGTGCTCGTGGTCGGAGTATTCGTGGCGAATGCGCCGGGGCGGCGGAAGGCGGCGACTGGGGCGAAGGCGCGAGCTGGGGCGACGGCGCGAGCTGGGGCGACGGCGGCGCCAGGGGCGACGGCGAAGGCTGGGGCGACGGCGAAGGCTGGGGCGACGGCGGCAGAAGGGGCGCCGGAGGCATCCGCCATGGACGCCGCGGGGCCGCGGTCGGGGTGACGCGCGCGGGACGTGCGGCACGCGCCGCACGACCCGATGGTGCGCGGGGCCCCGGAGCATCCGCCCCAGCCTATTGCGCCTCGCGCCCGGGCGCTGCCAGCATGGCCGCACCCCTACCACCGCGGAGGCCCGCATGCCCGACACCGTGTCCCTGCCGCCGAGCGCGACGCTCTCGACCCTTCCCGGCGCGGCGGTGCTCTGGCGGGTGCGGCGGCTGCTCGGGTGGGCGATCGGCACCGGCTTCGCGTACAGCCTGATCGGCGGCGCGAGCAAGGGCACGTGCGCGGGCGGGTTCACGGGCGACGGCGGGAATCTCGATGGGGTCGGCCCGGCGACGGATGCCGCGCCGCTCTGCCTCACGGCGACGCTCGAGCCGTCGGGCTTCGCGTACGCGGTGATCGCGATCGTCGTGTTCACGACGATGACCGGGGTGCTGCGTCGCGCCGTCGACCAGGCGGATGCCATCCGTCGCCTCGATCGCGCGGTGGTCGGGATCGTCGTCTTCGTGCTCGCTTGGACCGTGATCACGCAGGCGTCCTTCGCGGGCATCTCGCTCGAGTCGTGGGACGGCACCGGAACGTTCTCCTTCGAGGGGTTCCGGTTCGGGAACATCGTGACGGATGTCTCGCCGATGGCCGAGTAGACACGATTCGCACGCGCGCCACGGGTCGGCGACCGCCGCCGTCGCCGCCGAGCGTGGTTCGGAAGCTGCACGACGACTCGTCCTCCACAGGAGCACGCCGCGCGGAGTTCTGCACAGGAAAACAAGCAGGTCAACCGGCATTTCCGGTGCAAACGGATGTCGGTGGGTGGGTGCAGGATCGAAGCATGGAACAGCCCCCGACCCGGAACCTTCCGCTGGGCGCGCTTGCTGCGCTCCAGCGCGATGTCGCCGCGCTGAGTGAGGCGTGGGCGGGCGGATCGGCGGCGTGGGGCGCCGTTCGCGCGGGCGCGCAGGTCGAGGTCGAGCAACTGAGCGATGGCGGCCTCATGCAGGTCACCGGTGCGCTGGCGCGGGTCCGGCGCGACGTCGACGCCCTGCTGACGAGGGTCGCGGCCGAGGTGTCGAAGCGGTCCGGGCCGGAATTCGGCGATACCGGTTTGGCCAGGGCGCAGGGGTTCCACAACTCGACCCGCCTCATCGCCGCCGCCACCGGAGGCTCGCGTGGCGAGGCGCGCCGGCTGATCGCGGTCGGTATCGCCACCGCGGAACGGCAGGCCTTCACCGGGGAACGCCTCCCATCGCGCCATCGGCACGTCGCCGAGGCCCTCGAGTCGGCCGCGCTCAGCGTCGATGCGGCATCCGCGATCACCACGATGCTCGACCGGGCGTCGATGCGGTCCGATCCCGATCGCGCTCAGGTCGTCGAGCGTGCGCTCGTCGACCTTGCCGCGCGGGTGCCGCTCGAGACCCTCATGCGCGGCGTGCGCGAGGCGGAGGCGCGACTCGATCCCGACGGCGTCGAACCGCGTGAAGACGAACTCCGCATGGAGCGATCGCTGACGATGAGAGAAGACGGCCGCGGCGTGGTGCACCTGCACGCCCGACTCGACCCCGAGAGCGCGGCTCCGGTGAAGGCGGCGATCGAGGCGCTCGTGAGCGACGCGCTGCGCCGGCGCGAACCTGGCGGACGCGCACTCAGCGGTCGCACGCTCGCCGACGGCCCGGCCGGCGACGGCGCGCACGGCGACGGTGTTCACGGCGCGGTCATCGACGACCACCGAACCATCCCACAGATCCAGGCCGACGCGCTGGCCGCCCTCGCCCGCCACACCCTCGGCTGCGCCCAGACCCTCGCTCCGCTCACCAAGACCACGGTCGTCGTTCGCGTCGACCTCGATGCGCTCGTCGAGGGGCTCGGGCACGCACGCATCGACGGCATCGAACAGCCCATCTCGGCCGGCACCGCCCGTCGCATGGCCGCCGACGCCGAAGTCATCCCCGCCGTACTCGGGGGCGGCAGCCTGCCCCTCGACCTCGGCCGCGCGGCCCGCCTGTTCACCAAGGCGCAGCGCCTCGCCCTCGGCGAGCGCGACGGCGGCTGCGCCTCCTGCGGCCAGAACATCGGCTACGTCGAAGCGCACCACATCGAC